>CAWGKD010000023.1:0-12006 GCA_963823125.1 uncultured Bacteroidota bacterium | reverse complement strand
GTTTGGGTTTATTCATTGGCCCGCCATATTGCCAAACCGCTGGTTGTGTGCTTGTGCTTTTTGTCAAACGCCAAGTTCTGTTTCAAATAGTTTTAGAATATCAGCCATATTCTTTGCTTGCCAAAATTTGTCTTGATATTCTTGCGGCTTACCAATAGCCATAAAAGCGATATTGATTTTTGGTCGCAACTTCAACGTTGTAAGTTCTGCCATCATTACCGCCGAAATAGTTCGGGATTTCGTCCTGATTAGGAAGTGTCAAAATTTTTAAGTCCAACAATTTTTTAGAAAAGTCAGCCCAACCTGATTTGGGTGTTCTTTTTTTTGTTTTGAAAGAATTGTTTCTGTTTGTCCATCCCAGTCAACTTGCAAATCGTAAACTGTTGCAGTCCAATTTGTGTCTTTGTTTGTAATTACAATCAGTTTTCTCTCTCTAACAAGAGAGAAGTCGTACCAAACTCTTATCTGTAAATTGTCAAAGCCGTTTTCAAGGCTGTCAAGTCCTAACTGTTTTTGCTTGGTTTTGGCTAATTTATAAAAGATGTAAAAGTTCCATCTTGATATATCGGAATTTCCTTTTTGAATGGTTTAGTTGTGTCAATAAATGTTAATGATGAGTTAGAATTTGTCTGTCCTTTGCAAGTTGCAAAAAGCAAAATAGTTGTTACTAGGATAAAATTAATTTGCCGCATAGTAAGAAGTGTCAATTAACATAGCACACAATGTTTCGCATTTTAAGGCCGGTTGCTGTTCAAACTAAAACAAAATTCAACGATAATGATTTTGCAGCAACAACCAAACACTACAAGGTAGTATTTTCCCATAGTTCGTATTGTTGGTGCAACAGAACAACAGTTGGAAAAGTTTTAATTAAAACACCAACAAGGGCGTAAAACCAAACACTAAGGTAGTATTTTCTAATACTTCGTGTTGCTGGGCTAACAAAAGAATAGTTGGAAAAGCTTTAAATTAAAACACCAACAGCGTAATAGCAGAATGTTACCTGAATGTGCTTCTTAGTCACAATCTGATTTGTCTGCCTGTAATCTTGCCGTTTTTTGAAAATTTGTTATAACAATTTCCATCTCCTAAATATTCAAATTTGCTCTTGGCGATTACTTCTTTAAAATGCTTGTCAACCGTTTTGGTCTTTGTAGCAATATGAAGATTTCCATATTGACAAATATTTGCAATGATATTTTGTCCCGGGTCTACGAATGGATATAATGTAGAATAGCATTACTGCGTACCAACCAAGCAATATTTTTTATAAAGGTTGGCAATTGGGTCGTATCAACTTGTATTGCACCATTAAATCTCTTGCCAATTTTATTGTCTATCAAGTATTGTAAGCCTTCCTTTGCTGGCTTATAATCATGATCTCTATGTAGCCAAGGTGTGTCTTCTTCACCAAGAAATATTAACTTGTCAAAACCAAATGCAGTTGTCAAATTTGCTATCTCAATACCCAATAATTTAATGTGCCTTTTGTAGGATTTTGACGAAAGTGTCAGAACATAATTTGCAAAAACTTTGGGATAATTTAAATCATAAGCATCATCATTCGGATTATATTTCAGCAAGGGAAGGCTTGGAAATTTTTTAATACTGTCTTGTCTATTGATTTTAATTAGCATAAGACGTTTTTATTCCGTTGTTGCTGTTCAAACTAAAACAAAATTCAATGATAATGATTTTGCAGCAACAAGCAAACACTAAGGTAGTATTTTCCCATAGTTCGTGCTTGCCTGCCGGTAGGCAAGTTGTTGGTGTAACAGAACAATAGTTGGAAAAGCTTTAAATTAAAACACCAACAAGGGCGTAAAACGATATTTCCTTTGCCAACCTGAATGTTTCTTACAACAATTTTTAAGTTTGAAGGATTAAAAAAAAGTGTTCCTAAAAGGAATATGCTTGAAAATATTTTCGTCATTGATGTTTATGATAAAATTTGAATTGTCATATAAAGCAGCATCAGTCCATAAGCATTAATTAGTGCAGTTCTAAGCCAATGTGTCTTTAAAATTTTAGCAAGATAAGGGACTTGCAGCACCTAAGTTTTATCTTTTGAAAGTTTAGCTTGCCATGGTCCCCAAAAAATTGCAGTAAGAAAATGTGAGAGAAATTGAATAGAAAGGCAATCCAATTTCCCAATTAGAAATTTTGTCTGGATGATACCAGAATAATGCAATTGCACCAATGAATGAAAGACCTACAGGAATGAAAACCCAATAAGGAAGTT
The DNA here is from genome assembly GCA_963823125.1 of uncultured Bacteroidota bacterium. Lineage (GTDB taxonomy): Bacteria > Bacteroidota > Bacteroidia > Chitinophagales > Chitinophagaceae > UTBCD1. The sequence goes on along the minus strand of CAWGKD010000023.1, from coordinate 9,764 downwards.
TTTTCCAATGAACACCTTGCACAGTATGAAAAGTTTTTTGGTCAAGGAGTTTCCAAATCCTGAAAATGTCTATTTCGTGGCCCAAATTGTCCCAACATTATAAAATGCAAGGACTAAGTTTAAGAGAAGAAAAATTTCTTTTGTCATTTTACTTAAGCCAATATTGTATGTTATATTTTATGTCTGCGATCATAGTTGACCTGTCGCGAAATGACTTTTGCTTTTTGTTACGCTGGGGTCTTCTGCGAGAAACCCCGGCGGGACTTAATCCGGGCTACAACAACTACAATCATTCAAATCCACAGCGGCTTAAAATATATTTTGTAGACCGTATATAAACATATTATTCCTCTCATACCGCTTTACATAGGAACCGAATGTTGGTGGCAGTGCTATTTCCGCTCAATAAGTCCCCAATCATTTTCTGGTAATTTGTCTGCTAATAAATATTCCGTACCAACTTTATTATACTCAAACAAGTTGCTAAATTGTCGTTCGCTAAATTTATGAATAGTCTTTGGTAAAGAAATTACATATTCAAGTGAAATTCTTGCTGCCTTCCAATAATCTATGATTTGTCCAACTTCAATATATCTGACAGGTCGGTTTAAAGTAGTTGTCAAGCTCTTTAACTCTTTTCGAGTATAGAATTTTAAAATTATTCCTGACGTGTCAATCTGTAAATTTTCTGGATTCAGCGTTTCAATAATAGAATCGTCATTCGTTCTGTCAATGCTAATTCTTAAAGTATCATTGTCAAGTTTTAGTTCCTTTGTCTGCAAGAAGCTTTTTATTCCTGTTGAGATTAATAGGTACTGGCCATTTGGGTCGTATCTATAGATATTGTTTGAGTCGTAATAAAACATCTGTTTAGCTGGAAAGTAATTTTTCTTGTTCGATTCTTTGTAATACGAAACGTTTCCAATTTTTACTCCCATTGGAATAGTCGTTACTTTATAACTTTCGACTTTGGCAACTGGATACATAAATCCCGTTGCTGTGTCAATTTTAATTCTGCGTCCACAATAATCACAATTGTTCATTGTCAAGTTAACCATAGAACCGGTGTCGGTTTGCTGTGTCCTACCAAAATAATAATAAAATGCACCGTCAGAAGCTGAGTAAATCTTTTTCTTGCCAATTATTTGAACAGGCACTTTATAAATAAAAAAGCTGTCTTTGTCAATGAGCAACAAATTTTCGTGATACCATTTTCTCGGCGCATCATAACATTCAATTTTCCCTTTGTCATTTGTCCAACACATCCTTTCAAGTCCTTTATATAACCCACTTTCAACTTGTGAAAGTGATTTTAAGGTTAATAGTCCAACTAAAAATATTGTAATAATTATTTTCATTGTGAAGTGTCTGCAACCGCATTGCCACCAACACTTAAATATACGCAACTTGCTGAAAATTCGGGAAAACTAATACATTGATTTTCACAGCCAGCCTATTGGGATTTTTATATTGTGAGTTGCGCCAATACAAAAAGAAAAGTGGTTCGTGGGACACAAATCCATGGCAGTAGAGGCTCGTTGTCTTAAAATTTTATTTCTCTCTTTCTGTGTGCCATCGGCACATATCGTGGGTAGATCATGATGATTGATTTCACCATGCGTTCCGAAGGAACGCTTCGTGCTATGTTTGTTTGCGTTTACTCATCAATTGTCTCCCGCTTTTCAGCGGGACAAGCTCTACGGGACAAATATTTTCCAAAGAGTTCAAAGTTGTTTATAGATATAATTGAAATGTTATCACATATAATGCCGGCGAATGCCTGAATCTAAAATATTAAAAATTCCATTCTCATAATTTACCTCTCCCTCCTTTAATCAAATTTCAAGTGAAATAATTAAATAATTACCAATTTTCATTAGGAGTAGCATGTTTTTATACCACTTTCGTGGTATTGACAAATATTTTTTTGAGAATATATTTTTGCACTTGCATTTATTCGCCATTATTCAACTGAACCCTATGAAATTCCTTGCTTCAAAATTTTTCTTTTTTACATTCAGCAAAGCGATCTGCCTTTTCTCCTTTTTCTTTTCCACTGCCGCATCAGACCGGAAAGCAAGTGCATTCAACCTGCAATTGCATAAGGATTCCAAAGTCGGTGTTAGGAAAATATTTTTGCAAACATGGAACAGGAAATTCCAGGCATGGAATGAGAATTTCCTGACAGGGGAAAGTAAGTTCCTGACAGGGAAAAGTCATTCCCTGACAGGGAAAAGTAATTTCCTGACAGGGAAAAGCAATTTCCTGACAGGGAAAAGCAATTTCCTGACAGGGAAAAGTCATTCCCTGACAGGGAAAAGCAATTTCCTGACAGGGAAAAGTCATTCCCTAACAGGGAAAAGTCATTCCCTGACAGGGAAAAGTCATTCCCTAACAGGGAAAAGTCACTTTCCTGACAGGGAAAAGTCATTCCCTGACAGGGAAAAGTCATTCCCTGACAGGGGAAAAGGATATCCAGACAGGGAATTTCAAAAAGCATATCAGCATTCATGGAAAAGAAGGCAATGTTTCAGATAAACCGCCTCCGTGCGATCCCAGTAAGGTTATATATATGTATAAACGGACCAGTTATTTTCTTTTATTAATAACAGAATTTTTTTGAATCAGATCTATAACCCTTTTTTTAATTTTTAAAATAATATTTATGCGAAAAGCCAGAAAATTATTATGATTTCAAAAACAACACTGATTCCGACATGTCGGATTTTGGACAATCCGTTATCACAGGCATGACGGGCAATCCTGATTTCACCACACCGGTGCCATCGCTGGCGGATGTAAGCACAGCTATTGCAAACTTCGATTCGGCAAAAGCGGATGCATCAACCGGTAATCATGCGGCAGTAGATTGGAGGGACAGAAAAGACAAATACTGGAAGAACTGCTGTATGAACTGGGACTGTATGTAGAGTTGCAGAGTGACGGAGATATTGCGACGATGCGGAGATCCGGTTTTAAGACCACTAAAGATCCTGCTCCTGTGGGGCCACTTCCCAAGCCTACGGGCTTTCGTGTGCAGTGAACAGGAAAAGGAGTGATAAAACTTGGGCTGGATAGATTGCAGGGAGCCGTAAGCTACCAGTTTGAATTTAAAGAAGCCACCGCTGCCGACTGGAGCCGTAAGATATCTTCCAAAACAAGATTACTTCTTACCGACCTGCCAAGTGGTAAGGAATATTTTTTCCGTGTGCTGCCCATCGGCACCAGCGATGTAAGGGAGTATAGTGATGAGATAAGCAGTTTTGTATTGTAGGATTGATGAGGATCGTCAACCTTTGAAAGGTTGCACGGTAGTCCTTTTTTACAACGTGAATTTTGAATTGTCAATCCTTGTGTTGAATGATATTGCCTAGAAAAGAATTAATAAAATGTTGAGGAGGGAAGAAGATTGACGGCGAGTCCGGCAGCTGCATTTATTTTTTTTGCAGAACCTATTGGCCGGGACATCGCCTAAGAAATCTTAGGAAAACCCGGGCTGCAGAAAGAGGCCAACGCACAAGAGGGGTTATTAAAGAAGCCAAGCTAATGATTATTGAAGAAATGCGGCGTTTATAGTAGAAGATGGTGCTTGGAAAAGAAACTTTTCAATTACAACAAGTTTGAACTACTTTATCCACATCTATTTTACTAGGTCGTAAAAAAATGATTAAGTCTTTGTTTGCGAAAAACTTTTTGTTTTCAATTTTCACTTTTGTTGTTTCATACATGACACAGAACGCAATCAGTTTAAAATTTTTTTTCAGAAACTTTTTTGAAAGTTTAAGCTCAAAATTTCCTTTCTCGTTTGTAGTGCAACCAATATTTCTATTATTAATTTTTATAGACGCATAAGGTACCCCTTGCTTTAAAATTGAATCATAAACTTTTCCTTTAATGAAATATTCGTCAGTATCTGCCTTCCCGGTTTCATCAGTAAATAATTGTTCTTTTCTCCTAATGTAAATTGAAGTATTTAACCAAGTCTCATTGTCATTCCATTTAAAATTGTTGTTTAAGTGTTGCGTTGATTGCATTTTTAAAGTATCATTCCCTAAAATTCGGATTATCCAACTTCTTTTAAAAGGGCGGTCATTAATTATGCCGTCTTCTTGAAGTACAGTTGCAGTCGAGGAAAAATTTAATGTATAATTGAATTCCCATCTGGTTTCAATAGGTAATGAATCTAATTTATGCTTTGTGCTTTGCTCTTCCACAATTAAATGTATACTATCAATAAACTTTAAAACAAGTTTAGGATGTAACTCAGTATATCTCTCATCCCAAATGCCAAGTAAATCTTTATAAGTTACTTTCTGGCTAAATGAATAGATTGAAGCAAAGAAGCATATAAGAAAGATAAGGTACCGTGGTTTCATAAACATTCATTTTCTTCTTTACGCCGTTGTTGCTGTTCAAACTAAAACAAAATTCAATGATAATGATTTTGCAGCAACAAGCAAACACTAAGGTAGTATTTTCCCATAGTTCGTGTTGCCTGCCGGTAGGCAAGTTGTTGGTGTAACAGAACAATAGTTGGAAAAGCTTTAAATTAAAACACCAACAAGGGCGTAAAACGATATTTCCTTTGCCAACCTGAATGTTTCTTACAACAATTTTTAAGTTTGAAGGATTAAAAAAAAGTGTTCCTAAAAAATATATGCTCAAAAATATTTTTGTCATTGATGGCTAAGGTAAAGTTTGAATGGTCATAAAAAGCAACATCAGCATAAGCATTAATTAATGTTGTTCTAAGCCAATGTGTTCTTAATATTTTTTTTAGAAAGACTTTCACCACCTGTTTTATCTTTTGAAAGTTTAGCTTGCCAAGGTCCCCAAAAAATTGCAGTAAGTAAATGCGAGAGTAATTGGAATATAACCGCTAACCCAATTTCCCAGTTAGAAATTTTGTCTGGATGATACCAGAATAATGCTATTGTGCCAATGAATGCAAAACCGACAGGAATAAAAACCCAATAAGGAAGTTTTTTCCAATGAACACCTTGCACTATATGAAAAGTTTTTGGGTCAAGAAATTTCCACGACCTGAAGATGTCTATTTCGAGAGCCCAAATTGTCCCAATATTATAAAAAGCGAGGGCTAAGTTTAAGAGAAGAAAAATATTTGTAGTCATATTATTTAAGCCAATATTGTATGTTATATTTTATGTCTGCGATCATAGTTGACCTGTCGCGAAATGACTTTTGCTTTTTGTTACGCTGGGGTTTTTTGCGAGAAACCCCGGCGGGACTTAATCCGGGCTACAACAACTACAATCATTCAAATCCACAGCGGCTTAAAATATATTTTGTAGACCGTATATAAACATATTATTCCTCTCATACCGCTTTACATAGGAACCACTTGTTGCACGCTGTTTACTTAACCACCTTCACTTTTGTTAGATATTTTTTGATATCCTCTCTCAGAATCTTAAAAGCGGTTTCTTTAGTTACCAAAGATTTATTATCCTCAATATTGTCAGTGTATTGGTACCAATAGTTATTTTCATTTAACAAAAATACATTCTTTGGAAGCTTTTTTATTTTTACAAAATCAGGTTCTCCAGACGGTGTCTCTATACAAGACGAATAAGCGGCCCCAAGCAAGTCGTTTTGAGTTAAATCTTTCCTGTGTTTTTTAGATGGAAACATGTCATGGCCTTGTATATAAAGAAATCCAAAGTTTGATTTTCGACTATAGGCTGCTAAGATAATGTATTGTCCAGATGCAACTTTAAACAAGCTGTAATCGTACAGCCAGTCATGACCCGCTTTTTCAAGTTCATCCATAATTACCGGTACAGCTTCATCCAGTGTTAACCAAGCGGTAGTCAGTTTTTGACCTTCTAAATTTTTGCCATAAGAATAATAGCTATAATAATTACTTGTATCAATTTTATTATTTATATCGGTCTGTCCGAAAGAAGTATGGCTAAAAAAAATAATTAAAGTCAGAAATTTATATTTCATAATATTTCTTGGGTAATAATTGTGTTCTATAATAGCGTGCAACGTCGCAGGGCATTTGTGCTGGTTGGGGGCTTCATCTATTCCGTCTGCCCCCGGCCGACGGCTGGTTGAACGAAGAACTAAAGTAGAAATTTTATTCTTAAGCTCAATAGTATAATCGTTAAGCTGGGACAAAAAGCTGAGCATTTGCGAACAGAAAGATGTTACAAGACGCTATTCGTCAGTCCCAACTAGCACAAATGCGTTATGTTATGTGCATTACTGTTTCGTCAATAATTTGATTATAACTTTGACTCTCTCAGCATCTTTTTTATTTCTGTCGATACCATAACAATTGTTCCGCTTCATTCTGTGTAATAATAAATAGCACTCGCCGATGGAGTCATTAGGACCCAAGTAAACTCATACTCATTATGAAAATCGTGAAGAGTTAACAATCTCGTTGAGTCTAACATCCAATTAAAACTTTTGAAGTCAATGCCGTCTTGTTGACTCTAATCGTTCTGGATGAGCCAAACTTTGCAGCAGGAGAAGCATTGGTTTAGTCATCTGCACTATAAAACATCTTGATTGCTCAGTTATTGACGGAATCCCAACAGTGCTCATCCTGGTGCGATTGATTTTGATAAGTGTCGTACAATACACATTCTGTGTCTGCAAGAAGTCGGCTTTTGAGGCAGTGATCAAGTTTTTTGTTGTTGCCTTGCTCAGCGTCAATATGACTTTCAGCTGTCCAACCAATGATTATTTTGCTCCGTGGTCTGCAGTATTTCTTGCAACTGTCGCTGAGTCTGCAACCTTGAAATCATGAGGTAACTTAGTAGTCCAACCAATATCTCTGAAAGTATAAGTCGTATAGGATTGTCCTGAATAGAGCATTAAATAAAAACAAAAACTGACGAAGGTCGAAGTCTCATAGTATGGCACATAACACATAGAAAAGTATCCGAAAAGCCCCCTAAAAAATCCCCGCAATAAATATAAGCTTGCGGGGGCTTTGCGGTATACTTTTACGTTGACTGATGTCGCCGTAAAGTTCGCTATTGGGTGCAAAGTATCAGCCTGCTTTTCTATTTGTTTATTTTTATAAATATTGTTTTTGATGCAAACAGCCTCTTTTTTTCTTATTTAGTATTCCCGCTGTCACTATGATCTTTTAAAATTAGGATTTTAAATTTTGGATAAAGAGTTTTCGGAAATATTTTTCTATTACAAGGCATACCTTGTTTGTTACGTCACTAAACGTTGCCTCATAAATGCATTTTAAAAAGATGGCCGCTTGTATTTTACCCATCATCTGCATGTTTCCACGCCTGCCTGCCTGTCCGGCAGGGATAAAATATTTTTATCAATTGCAAAGTTTTGTTCCTGCAGGCAGGGCACTCCTTCATATCAATACCGTATTGCTCCAGCATACGAACTTCAAGGGGGACTTTCACCAGCCCTTGATGCATCGGTAGTTTCATTTTTTGTAATACTGCTTTTATACGGCCGTGGCGTCCTCTGTTACTAAGATACCCATAGGTTCTTATTTTGGTGAAACGCACCGGTAATATATGCTGTGCAAAGCGGCGGATAAATTCATGCAATAGGGAGTGTGATTTGCTTTCCGGCATCTGCATTACCTGTACCGATACTTCGGTAATCTTTATAACCAAAGGTTACAGTTCTAGTCTTCTTCATTGATGCTATCTATCCGGTGATTGCTGATGGCTACTTTGTGCGTATATCTTCCCAGGTATTCAATCACTGCTTGCGGACCACCAAACGGAGCTTTGGCATAAACGATCCAGTTTTTTTGCTATACAGTACAGTTCAGCAATTGCTCTACAGTCTGTATGAAGCCGGCAACAATTACTTCACCATTAGTCAATCATTGGTTTCAATGCCTGTAAAAACTTTGTTCTGTAAACAATACTCATGGCTTTAACCGGGAATAAAAAACGCCATTGATTTTTTGTCGCATTCTTTCCATACATTATCATCTAAAATACCACCGCCACTTACAATACAATGAATATGGGGGTGGAAGCTCAGTTGTTGTCCCCAGGTATGCAGCACACTGATGATGCCCGGAGTTGCTCCAAGATATTTTGAGTCTTTTGCAAAACAGAGCAATGTTTGCGCAGATGCATTGAATAAAAGTTTATATAAAGCCGCTCGGTGACCCATTACCAAACTGTTCAATTCGTGAGGCAATGTAAATACTACATGATAGTATTTTACCGGCAACAGTTCCTGTGTCCGTGCTTCTATCCATTCCTGTTTTTTGATGGCGCCGCAATTAGGACAATGGCGATCTCTGCAACTATGATACTGATATTTTACATGGCCGCAATCATCTCCCGTGCATTGATATACATGATAGCCCAGCGCTGCTGTACGACAGGTTCGTATTCGTTGCAATACTTTGGCTACATGCGCATTTTTATGAACCCCATACATCTTGCTTTTGCAGCACTTGCTGCACCGTTGCCCGCGGCGCTGTATAAGATAACATGGCGCATCATTTTAAATTGTGTTTTAATGATGTTATTATCTTTTGCCAGCAATAAGGCATCGTAAGGATTAAAGATATCGTCTGTTCTTTTAGAAGTAAGGTGCATGTACCGCATGGTGGTTTGCAAACTATTGTGTCCAAGCAGTTCTTTAATCGTATAGCAGGTCTGTCCCGTTATCCAGCAAATGCGTGGCAAAACTGTGGCGGATAGTATGAATGGTATAATGCTTGCTTTCCAGGCCCACCTTCACCAATGCTTTTTGCATGATGTGTTGTATAGTGCGCACACTGTACTTTTTACCAGGCTTGTATCCGTTGAAGAGATATTCCTTGGGTTTGTAAATAAGATAGTAAGCCCTTAACTCCATGAGTACCTGCTGCGACATAATAGTATAGCGGTCTTTAGCTCCTTTGCCCTGTACTACTTTGATGCGCATGTTTGTAGAATCTATATCTGCTATCCTGCAATTGGCTATTTCACTTACACGCATACCCGTGCTATATAATAACATCAGAATAGTGCGGTGCTTAATATTTTGCAACCCATCTATGAGCCTCATAATTTCTTCAGGCAACATCACTTCCGGAAGTTTGTTGGAAGGCCTGGGATAAATAACGGTAGGGATTACATAAGGACGCTTTGCTACATGACGCATAAAAAATGAAATGGCCTGCGCCGCCATCTTGCACTTTACCCGGCTACATCCGAGGGTTTTACTCAGGTAAAGCAAATACTGAATAATCATCGGCTCAGTAAAATCCAATGGATCTACGTCTGGATAATACACAAAAATAAATCGGAGTTCTGCCAGGTAATTGCGAATGGTGAGTGGGCTGTAATGGCCAACGGATAAATACTGATTAGTTTTTTCTAATGCCGCAATGGCTTGCGGACTTAATGATTTTTTTTTCCATGATTCTGTAAATTTTTAAGTGAATGAATAAACTTACAATTTACAGAATCCAAAACTCAGCGCCGGATAGGCGATGTTAGTTCAACACTCTAATTTATGATATTAAGACGCTATTCTCAAAAAATATCGGCCGCTGAAAACCAATATTTTAATGTTATACATTTTGTATTGTTGTTAGGACAATCCGTTTTACCATTCTATAGCATTTGTCTTCCATAAATCGTCTAACGGGCTAATAATATTTACTAATTGTTTTTTGCTTACATGCAGATACCTTTCGGTTGATTTTAATGTCTAAATGGCTCAGTAATTCTTTTATATATTTTATGTCTGTGCCTTTATACAGTAAGCAAATAGCAAAGCTATGGAGAAACGACAAT
>CAWGKD010000022.1:0-81638 GCA_963823125.1 uncultured Bacteroidota bacterium | reverse complement strand
ATTTCTTGGTAAGGCCTAAAAATAGACTCAACAATATGAATATGATTTTTCTACCCATTTTTTTCCATTATTTCATGCACTTGCAGTACAAATTTGATTTATATCCATTAAAAGCCTAGAAATGCACTTAATGAATTAAAAATAGCAAACGGACCCAGAAAAATGCCAAATTTTAACATGGAACATGCTATGTTGTATGTTGAGTGTAGAAAAAGTTTCAAGGTCAAACGAACGATTCAACCGTCACTTCGGCTTCAAACCTGATCCGTTCCCTCTCGAAACCACGATTCTTCCTCGGAGATGCTTCGGTTTCTAAGCATCGTACGTGACAACTTTTGCGAAACCTTCTCAAATTTTTACCACATCCTCTACGTATCATATCATGACACCATGGCAAGTCTCATGTTTTTCAGACTTCGTTTGCTTTTTTTAGAATTAAAAAACCAATAAGCTACATGTTGGTGGTCGAGTGTTGCCACCCAGATGTTTCAAATTTCTTTTCATTTCTTGGGTAAGGCCTAAAAATAGACTCAACAACATGAATATGATTTTTCTACCCATTTTTGTCCATTATTTCATGCACTTGCAGTACAAATTTGACTTATATCCATTAAAAGCCTAGAAATGCACTTAATGAATTAAAAATAGCAAACGGACCCAGAAAAATGCCAAATTTTAACATGGAATATGCTATGTTGTATGTTGAGTGTAGAAAAAGTTTCAAGGTCAAACGACGATTCAACCGTCACTTCGGCTTCAAACCTGATCCGTTCCCTCTCGAAACCACGAGTCTTCCTCGGAGATGCTTCGGTTTCTAAGCATCGTACGTGACAACTTTTGCGAAACCTTCTCAAATTCTTACCACAGTGTCTACGTATCATATCATGACTCCATGGCAAGTCTCATGTGTTTCAGACTTCGTTTGCTTTTTTTAGAATTAAAAAACCAATAAGCTACATGTTGGTGGTCGAGTGTTGCCACCCAGATGTTTCAAATTTCTTTTCATTTCTTGGGTAAGGCCTAAAAATAGACTCAACAACATGAATATGATTTTTCTACCCATTTTTGTCCATTATTTCATGCACTTGCAGTACAAATTTGACTTATATCCATTAAAAGCCTAGAAATGCAATTAATGAATTAAAAATAGCAAACGGACCCAGAAAAATGCCAAATTTTAACATCGGAATATGCTATGTTGTATGTTGAGTGTAGAAAAAGTTTCAAGGTCAAACGATGATTCAACCGTCACTTCGGCTTCAAACCTGATCCGTTCCCTCTCGAAACCACGATTCTTCCTCGGAGATGCTTCGGTTTCTAAGCATCGTACGTGACAACTTTTGCGAAACCTTATCAACTTTTTACCACAGCCTCTAAGTATCATATCATGACACCATGAGCAAGTCTCGTGTTTTTCAGACTTCGTTTGCTTTTTTTAGAATTAAAAAACCAATAAGCTACATGTTGGTGGTCGAGTGTTGCCACCCAGATGTTTCAAATTTCTTTCCATTTCTTGGGTAAGGCCTAAAAATAGACTCAACAACATGAATATGATTTTTCTACCCATTGTTGTCCATTATTTCTATGTACTTGCAGGACAAATTTACTTATATCCATTAAAAGCCTAGAAATGCACTTAATGAATTAAAAATAGCAAACGGACCCAGAAAAATGCCAAATTTTAACACGGAATATGCTATGTTGTATGTTGAGTGTAGAAAAAGTTTCAAGGTCAAACGATGATTCAACCGTCACTTCGGCTTCAAACCTGATCCGTTCCCTCTCGAAACCACGATTCATTCCTTGGAGATGCTTCGGTTTCTTAAGCATCGTACGTGACAACTTTTGCGAAACCTTATCAACTTTTTACCACAGCCTCTAGTATCATATCATGACACCATGTCAAGTCTCGTGTTTTTCAGACTTCGTTTCCTTTTTTTAGAATTAAAAAACCAATAAACTACATGTTGGTTGTCGAGTGTTGCCACCCAGATGTTTCAAATTTCTTTCCATTTCTTGGGTAAGGCCTAAAAATAGACTCAACAACATGAATATGATTTTCTACCCATTTTTGTCCATTATTTCATGCGACTTGCAGTACAAATTTGACTTATATCCATTAAAAGCCTAGAAAATGCACTTAATGAATTAAAAATAGCAAACGGACCCAGAAAAATGCCAAATTGTAACATCGAACATGCTATGTCGTATGTTGAGTGTAGAAAATGGTTCAATGTCAAACGAGGATTCAACCGTCACTTCGGCTTCTAACCTTCTTCTTCGTTCCCTCTCGAAACCACGTTCATTCCTCTCTTATGCTTCGGTTTCTAAGCAACGTACGTGACAACTTTTGCGAAACCTTGTGTCAACTTTTTACCACAGCCTCTAAGTATCATATCATGACACCATGGCAAGTCTCATGTTTTTCAGACTTCGTTTGCTTTTTTTAGAATTAAAAAACCAATTAGCTACATGTTGGTTGTCGAGTGTTGCCACCCAGATGTTTCAAATTTCTTTTCATTTCTTGGGTAAGGCCTAAAAATAGACTCAAAAACATGAATATGATTTTTCTACCAATTTTTGTCCATTATTTCATCTACTTGCAGTTCAAATTTTTGACTTATATCCATTAAAAGCCTAGAAATGCACTTAATGAATTAAAAATAGCAAACGGACCCAGAAAAATGCCAAATTTGGACATCGAATATGCTATGTCGTATGTTGAGTGTAGAAAAAGTTGCAAGGTCAAACGATGATTCAACCGTCACTTCGGCTTCAAACCTGATCCGTTCCCTCTCGAAACCACGATTCTTCCTCGGAGATGCTTCGGTTTCTAAGCATCGTGCGTGACAACTTTTGCGAAACCTTCTCAATTTTTTACCACGGCCTCTACGTATCATATCATGACACCATGGCAAGTCTCATGTTTTTCAGACTTCGTTTGCTTTTTTTAGAATTAAAAAACCAATTAGCTACGTGTTGGTTGTCGAGTGTTGCCACCCAGATGTTTCAAATTTCTTTTCATTTCTTGGGTAAGGCCTAAAAATAGACTCAAAAACATGAATATGATTTTTCTACCAATTTTTGTCCATTATTTCATCTACTTGCAGTTCAAATTTGACTTATATCCATTAAAAGCCTAGAAATGCACTTAATGAATTAAAAATAGCAAACGGACCCAGAAAAATGCCAAATTTGGACATCGAATATGCTATGTCGTATGTTGAGTGTAGAAAAAGTTGCAAGGTCAAACGATGATTCAACCGTCACTTCGGCTTCAAACCTGATCTGTTCCCTCTCGAAACCACGATTCTTCCTCGGAGATGCTTCGGTTTCTAAGCATCGTGTGTGACAACTTTTGCGAAACCTTCTCAATTTTTTACCACGGCCTCTACGTATCATATCATGACACCATGGCAAGTCTCATGTTTTTCAGACTTCGTTTGTTTTTTTAGAATTAAAAAACCAATTAGCTACATGTTGGTTGTCGAGTGTTGCCACCCAGATGTTTCAAATTTCTTTCCATTTCTTGGGTAAGGCCTAAAAATAGACTCAACAACATGAATATACTTTTTCTACCCATTTTTTCCATTATTTCATGCACTTGCAGTACAAATTTGACTTATATCCATTAAAAGCCTAGAAATGCAATTAATGAATTAAAAATAGCAAACTACCCAGAAAAATGCCAAATTGTAACATCGAACATGCTATGTCGTATGTTGAGTGTACAAAATCGTTCAAGTCAAACGACTATTCAACCGTCACTTCGGCTTTGAACCTGCTCCGTTCCCTCTCGAAACCACGTTCATTCCTCGGATATGTTTCGGTTTTCTAAGCAACGTACGTGACAACTTTTGCGAAACCTTGTGTCAACTTTTTACCACAGCCTCTAAGTATCATATCATGACACCATGTCAAGTCTCGTGTTTTTCAGACTTCGTTTCCTTTTTTTAGAATTAAAAAACCAATTAGCTACATGTTGGTTGTCAGATATTTCCACCCAGATGTTTCAAATTTCTTTCTCATTTCTTGGGTAAGGCCTAAACATAGACTCAAAAACATGAATATGATTTTTCTACCCATTTTTGTCCTTTATTTCATCCACTTGCAGTTCAAATTTGACTTATATCCATTAAAATCTTAGAAATGCACTTAATGAATTAAAAATAGCAAACGGACCCAGAAAAATGCCAAATTTGGAACATCGAATATGCTATGTCGTATGTTGATTGTACAAAAAGTTTCAAGGTCAAACGATGATTCAACCGTCACTTCGGCTTCAAACCTGATCCGTTCCCTCTCGAAACCACGATTCATTCCTCGAAGATGCTTCGGTTTCTAAGCATCGTGCGTGACAACTTTGCGACACCTTCTCAATTTTTTACCACAGCCTCTACGTATCATATCATCGACACTCTTACATGGTCAAGTCTCATGTTTTTCAGACTTCGTTTCCTTTTTTTAGAATTAAAAAACCAATTAGCTACGTGTTGGTTGTCGAGTGTTGCCACCCAGATGTTTCAAATTTCTTTTCATTTCTTGGGTAAGGCCTAAAAATAGACTCAAAAACATGAATATGATTTTTCTACCAATTTTTGTCCATTATTTCATCTACTTGCAGTTCAAATTTGACTTATATCCATTAAAAGCCTAGAAATGCACTTAATGAATTAAAAATAGCAAACGGACCCAGAAAAATGCCAAATTTGGACATCGAATATGCTATGTCGTATGTTGAGTGTAGAAAAAGTTGCAAGGTCAAACGATGATTCAACCGTCACTTCGGCTTCAAACCTGATCCGTTCCCTCTCGAAACCATGATTCTTCCTCGGAGATGCTTCGGTTTCTAAGCATCGTGCGTGACAACTTTTGCGAAACCTTCTCAATTTTTTACCACGGCCTCTACGTATCATATCATGACACCATGGCAAGTCTCATGTTTTTCAGACTTCGTTTGCTTTTTTTAGAATTAAAAAACCAATTAGCTACATGTTGGTTGTCGAGTGTTGCCACCCAGATGTTTCAAATTTCTTTTCATTTCTTGGGTAAGGCCTAAAAATAGACTCAAAAACATGAATATGATTTTTCTACCAATTTTTGTCCATTATTTCATCTACTTGCAGTTCAAATTTGACTTATATCCATTAAAAGCCTAGAAATGCACTTAATGAATTAAAAATAGCAAACGGACCCAGAAAAATGCCAAATTTGGACATCGAATATGCTATGTCGTATGTTGAGTGTACAAAATAGTTGCAAGGTCAAACGATGATTCAACCGTCACTTCGGCTTCTAACCTGCTCCGTTCCCTCTCGAAACCATGATTCTTTCTCGGAGATGCTTCGGTTTCTAAGCATCGTACGTGACAACTTTTGGAAACCTTCTCAAATTTTTACCACGGCCTCTACGTATCATATCATGACACCATGGCAAGTCTCGTGTTTTTCAGACTTCGTTTCCTTTTTTTAGAATTAAAAAACCAATAAATTACATGTTGGTGGTCGAGTGTTGCCACCCAGATGTTTCAAATTTCTTTCCATTTCTTGGGTAAGGCCTAAAAATAGACTCAACAACATGAATATGATTTTTCTACCCATTTTTGTCCATTATTTCATGCACTTGCAGTACAAATTTGACTTATATCCATTAAAAAGCCTAGAAATGCAATTAATGAATTAAAAATAGCAAACGGACCCAGAAAAATGCCAAATTGTAACATCGAACATGCTATGTTGTATGTTGAGTGTACAAAAAGTTTCAAGGTCAAACGATGATTCAACCGTCACTTCGGCTTCAAACCTGCTCCGTTCCCTCTCGAAACCACGATTCATTCCTCGGAGATGCTTCGGTTTCTAAGCATCGTACGTGACAACTTTTGCGAAACCTTCTCAACTTTTTACCACAGCCTCTAAGTATCATATCATGACACCATGTCAAGTCTCATGTTTTTCAGACTTCGTTTGCTTTTTTTTAGAATTAAAAAACCAATAAGCTACATGTTGGTGGTCGAGTGTTGCCACCCAGATGTTTCAAATTTCTTTCCATTTCTTGGGTAAGGCCTAAAAATAGACTCAACAACATGAATATGATTTTTCTACCCATTTTTGTCCATTATTTCATGCACTTGCAGTACAAATTTGACTTATATCCATTAAAAGCCTAGAAATGCACTTAATGAATTAAAAATAGCAAACGGACCCAGAAAAATGCCAAATTTTAACATCGAATATGCTATGTTGTATGTTGAGTGTAGAAAATGTTTCAAGGTCAAACGACGATTCAACCGTCACTTCGGCATCTAACCTGCTCGTTCCCTCGAAACCACGTTCATTCCTCGGAGATGCTTCGGTTTCTAAGCATCGTACGTGACAACTTTTGCGAAACCTTCTCAACTTTTTACCACAGCCTCTAGTATCATATCATGACACCATGTCAAGTCTCGTGTTTTTCAGACTTCGTTTCCTTTTTTTAGAATTAAAAAACCAATAAACTACATGTTGGTTGTCGAGTGTTGCCACCCAGATGTTTCAAATTTCTTTCCATTTCTTGGGTAAGGCCTAAAAATAGACTCAACAACATGAATATGATTTTTCTACCCATTTTTGTCCATTATTTCTATGCACTTGCAGTACAAATTTGACTTATATCCATTAAAAGGCCTAGAAATGCAATTAATGAATTAAAAATAGCAAACGGACCCAGAAAAATGCCAAATTGTAACATCGAACATGCTATGTCGTATGTTGAGTGTACAAAATGGTTCAAGGTCAAACGACGATTCAACCGTCACTTCGGCTTCTAACCTGCTCCGTTCCCTCTCGAAACCACGTTCATTCCTCGGAGATGCTTCGGTTTCTAAGCAACGTACGTGACAACTTTTGCGAAACCTTGTCAACTTTTTACCACAGCCTCTAAGTATCATATCATGACACCATGTCAAGTCTCGTGTTTTTCAGACTTCGTTTCCTTTTTTTAGAATTAAAAAACCAATAAACTACATGTTGGTGGTCGAGTGTTGCCACCCAGATGTTTCAAATTTCTTTCCATTTCTTGGGTAAGGCCTAAAAATAGACTCAACAACATGAATATGATTTTTCTACCCATTTTTGTCCATTATTTCATGCACTTGCAGTACAAATTTGACTTATATCCATTAAAAGGCCTAGAAATGCAATTAATGAATTAAAAATAGCAAACGGACCCAGAAAAATACCAAATTGTAACATCGAACATGCTATGTCGTATGTTGAGTGTACAAAATGGTTCAAGGTCAAACGACGATTCAACCGTCACTTCGGCTTCTAACCTGCTCCGTTCCCTCTCGAAACCACGTTCATTCCTCGGAGATGCTTCGGTTTCTAAGCAACGTACGTGACAACTTTTGCGAAACCTTGTCAACTTTTTACCACAGCCTCTAAGTATCATATCATGACACCATGTCAAGTCTCGTGTTTTTCAGACTTCGTTTCCTTTTTTTAGAATTAAAAAACCAATAAACTACATGTTGGTTGTCGAGTGTTGCCACCCAGATGTTTCAAATTTCTTTCCATTTCTTGGGTAAGGCCTAAAAATAGACTTATAACATGAAAATGATTTTTCTACCCATTTTTGTCCATTATTTCATGCAATTCCTGTATAAATTCGACTTATATCCATAACATATTATGTAAATAATGGCACATTTGGTGTTTGTTCAAGGAATATTGAATTAATTGAAAATGATGGTAATACTTTTTGGAAAATAGCACGACATTTACAACTTGAAGAAAAAATAAAAAATTCAGGTAAGAATATTTGTTTACAAGGTGAATGTGTCGGGGAAGGTATACAAGGTAATCCTTATAAACTAAAAGGTCAACAGGTTAAATTTTTCAATGTTTTTGATATTGACGAACAAAGATACTTACCATTAAATGAGTTTAGGGAATTAATAAAATCGTTTGATATAGAAAGTGTCCCGTTCATACATACTGATTTTAAATTACCAGACACCGTTTATGAATTAATTTCATTTGCTGACGGTAAATCTTTATTAAATCAAAATTCAAACAGAGAGGGAATTGTTATACGCAACCATCAACGAACAATTAGTTTTAAGGTTATTTCAAATAATTTTTTATTAAAATCAGAACAATAGAACACAGTAAACAGTTTTTATGCTGATTGAAAATTAAAATAATATGGAAGTAAAGCAACTTTATTTAAAACCAGACGAAGCTAAATTTTTATCAATGGCTGTTATATCCCAGATTGAATTATTAGAAGATACATCTAAAGACCAAAATATTAATTGGAATCCAGAAACAAGAAAACAGTTAAAAGAAATGATTATTGCTGGAAAATCATTGAGAATAAAGATGAATAAAATTGGCATTGATACGATAGAATTGCCGCCATATTTAGAAGGAGATGAAGATGAATTTTTAACCAAAAAATCATAATAAAATGGAAGTACAAAATGGCGTTGCCCCGCCGCCAACAAAGGGGGAAAGTAGAATAAGAGTAAGTTTCAATGTAGTAGAACAAAAAGAAATCAGGTCAAATGTGGATGATATTAAAAAAGAATCCGCATCCATTATTGATTTTTGCGAATTTGGCATTAGGGATGTAAAACAAAAGCAATGGAATGATAACGCCAAAGGTGAAGCTATTCGTCTTTGGTCGTTAGCGCAAACAGCCTATGAAGAAGCTGCTATGTGGGCTGTAAAGGCAGCAACATACGGTTTGTAAGTTCTTTGTGGTGGTGGTTAGTTAATTCAGTAACCATAATGGCAATTATGAAACGATGAGTGGGGATGGCCAGAGATACCTGAACCGAAGAAGTGCTGAAATTAAACACTTGCTTCTAATATCGTTTACCCATCACCACAATTTTTCAGTTAAAACCTCATTAACATACGGCAGTATTTGTTTTTTAAACACAACAAACCCGCCATCGCTGACGGGTACAAACCATTTTTTTACTCTACAACTAAATAGATGCCATCTTTTGGCAGATCAACGGCTGGCTGCTCTGTACTGTGTGAGGTGCATTTATCGCCAGCAAGCCTTTCCTGTAAGGTCAGGGATGCGCCACACCCAAACTGTTTACAGATTTGCCTTTCTTCGGACGGGTGCAGCGTGATAACCTCCTGAAGCTGCGCCATAGCCTTTTTCTGCTCATTGTTTCTTAACCATGTGTAGTAGTATGAATTAAGTTGCGCTAATTTATAATGTTCACTCATATACCAAAGACAATTAAAGGGCAGCATAAAAATACCGCCCGATTTTCCGTAACCATTATGAAACTACTGTTTATGAGAAACTTTCTATTGGGCTACTGGTGTTCCAAAAGTAACAACCATATTAACAGTTTCAGCTACAATCACAGCCGTAACCGTAATTGGGGTAACTACTGAAAGTGTAGTTGTTACTGGTTGACCTGTATTTGCGTCCGTATAAGTCCAGGTTGCGGTTGAGGTAAGGTTGCACGTTCCTGCTGCTACCCCAACAACATTATTAGACGCATCTACGGTTGCTACCGAAAGATTGTCTATTACTTCGGTTTCGCCTGTTGACGTTGCCGTAACCGGATTTAAGGTGGTTGCATCCACTAAACCGATAATGATTTGTGCTTTCTGATTTGATACAATTGATAGGGACATAATAATTGATTTTGAGTTATTACAATTTTGAATTAATACCATTCTTACTTTCGGGTGGCGGTGATACTCATGTTCTTCCACAATAATAATCTCCGTTTCTTCAACAAAGATTACTTCAACTTCTTTTTTTCTGTGCCGCCCAAACATTGATGTAAAATTATATATTTTAATTAATAACCAAGTTATCTTTTTATAAACAAAAAAAATCAATATCTATATTAGAGTTAGCTGTTTTTTTTAAAATAATGTTCCCTGCATTTTATGATTGTTAAACCTTTTCATCATTGCATCGAAATAATCTTTGTCCAGCTCACATCCTACAAAATCAAATCCCATGTCATAAGCTGCTATTGCCGAACTGCCCGAACCGAGATGAGTATCTAAAATTTTATCACCTTCTTTGGCGTAGTTCTTTAATAGCCATTTGTAAAGTTGAATAGGTTTTTGATTTGGATGTATTCGTTCTTGTTTATTTTTCATATCACCCTGTAACATTCCTTGCCACCTAAATCTAAATATTCTTACTGATGTATCAAATGAGGTATATGCAAGTTCACAATCCGCAAAATCATTATCACCATTTTGCTTATCCCAAACAATCCAGCACGAACTATCAAAAGGAAGTTTGCTAATAAAATGGTTTGCACCAAAAACTATTTGTTCTTTACTAACCCTAAATAATTCGTTGAAATAAGAAATATCTGGACTTCCATTGTCGTATCTTGAATTATTCCGATAATCTTTTGATTTAGCCAACACACCCCTGCTATGATTATTTCTTCCGTCTTGTTGAATCCCATAATTAACATCAACTATTGCAAGGTCAATAGACTTATCAGGCAAGTCTTTCATATAATCCATGCAGTCTATATTTAATAGTTCAATCATTATCTCTTTGTGTTATGTCTTTCCATTGATTGAATGTATCTGATTGTTCTGATTCATTAACCTCAGATGCTTTTGTTGTTGGGGTTAATGGTTTTGATTTTTGAAATTCTTTGTAATGTTCCTTCATATATTTTTTTATCCATTCTTTGTCTTTTGGTTTTTCTTTTTTTCTTAACCAACCAAACAACCGCTTAAATATATTTTTCATGCTTCAAAATTTTCGAGGTCATCGTTTTCTATTTCTTTGTCATCTTCAATTTCTTGGCAATAAGTTAACCCATTAAATTCATCAAACATAGTTATCCAATACCCATTATTAGTTCCTTCATCACCGAGATTTGAAAACCCATTGGGTTCTTTGGGATTTAAGATACTCATAAAAAATAAATTTAGATTAATGTTGGTTGTTGTTTTAGTAACGAAATTCTTTTTTGTGAAAGTTTAAAATATTCTTCATCTATTTCACTACCAATAAAATTCCTTTTCTCCATTATAGCCGCAGCGGCGGTTGTGCCACTTCCCATATACCCATCAAATATTAAATCATTTTCATTTGAATAAGAAAGCACCAGCCATCTAAATAAATCCAAACTTTTTTGAGTAGGATGTATTATTACATTTGGGTCGTTTTGCTCAAAGTAAATAACTGATTTTGGAAACTTATCTTCAGTTCTAAATCTTGCTAATTGTTCAAAGTTTCCGTAATTGTTATTTTTACCCTTACTTGATATTTTGCCATTAGAAATATGGTTTGGATTTCCCTTTGTTTTTTGTGGGTTAAATATTGGCAGTTCTTTGTAAAATACTAAAATATGTTCGTGGCTTCTCATTGGCATTTTGTTAGCATTTAAAAATCCTGTGCATCTTGATTTTTCCCAAATCAAATCATATCTAAAATACTTTCTATTGCTGTTAATCAAATCAGTTGTAAAAGGTTGCTGTGATGTAATTACTATTGCACCATTTGGTTTTACTACTCTATGCCATTCCAACCACAAAACATCTAAATCAATAGGTTTATCCCATTCATTCCTTGTTACATTATACGGTGGGTCTGTAAGCATTAAATCAATAAAGTTATCAGGCAACCTTTTTAGGGTTTCCAAACAATCCTCATTATATATTTTGTTTACTTCCATTTTAAAAATTCGTTGTTAATAATCCGTACTGCTTGTAACACGGGTTTGGCAAAAGTGGGCAGAAACATTCTGCTAAAATTGAGCATCCTACAAGCCCACCTTCGCCAAGCCCGAAAACGTTATATGTTATTTTTTCCCACGCCACACTTTCAGGGTCAATAAGTATATAGTTACCAAATTTTATTTACCTCCATCATTCTTTATAATCTCCATTTCTTGTTATTGATTTCCATTGTTCAAAAATATCTGATTGTTCTGATTCATTAACCTCAGATGCTTTTGTTGTTTGGGTTAATGTTCTTTCTTTAAAACTATTCGCAAGAGATTCATCAAAAAATTCCTTGCAATTTATATAGCATGGATCATCTCTCATTAATTCTCTACAAACACAAATCGTATCATTCCAAGAACTGCCTATTTCTCTTAACCTTACGAATGTTTCTGCTACACCATCTTTTTTATTTTTGTGAAACAACCGCTTAAATATATTTTTTATTTTACTTGCCATACAACAATATTTTTATTTAATGGTTTTTTATTTTCATCAAGATAATAAAGATGTTCGTTGTTTTCTCTTACATCATACCCGAATTGCCAAGACACCCATCCTGTTAATGTACCAACTATCGTATCGCTATGTATAGAATAAAATTGGTTAGACGTATCACACACAAGCATAATAACACGAACCGTATCTATTTGTCTTGCTGTAATTGTTATGGACGAATCGGAATTTTTAACAATAGATAAATAAACCGATCCAAACCCAGATGAATGTAAGATAGAATCAGGGCAACATGGTTTATCTAAAATAATAGTATCTGGACTTTGCGCAAAACAAAAATCACTAACCAACAAAAGAATAAATAATATATTTTTCATTTTAATTGTTTTAACAGATTTTGTAAACCACGTCCATCTTTAATGGATGCGCCCGTTGCCCAACCCGAATACGGATAATACTTAACCAATTTATCATTAAACATAAATTCTATTCTCGTATCACATTCAAAAATTATCTCACAGCCCAATGACATAATTTCTTTTTTAGCAACCGAAAGTCTTAGTGGTTCTAACTTTCCTTGTCTTTCAATATTTAATCGTGGCATAATTCAAAATTTTCAAGGTCATCGTTTTCTATTTCTTCTTCGTCTTCTTCATCTTCTTCAATATCTTCATCGCCCCATCTTCCATAACCATAACCGTTATTTAAGGGGCTGTCATCCATAATTGGAAATTCATTGACTTGTTTTGGATCTTGCATAAATTTAAAGTTTTATTGGTTATAGATTATTTTCTTGTTTGAATTGTTTAAACTGTTTTAGACCAATATAATTTTTTATCAATTCCATAAATTGTTCCATAAGATACTCCATACAATGATGCAATTTCACTTCTTTTAATACCGTTGCTTAAAAGTACTCTTATCTTAGAAACGTCTTTATTTTTTAATTTAGCGAAATAGTTGTTTTCGCCCCTGACTTTTATAAGCCCAGTATCAACACCATGATAAAAATTTTCTGCGTATGTAGCCCATTCAAGATTTTCTGGTCTATTATTTAAATGATTCCCGTCTATATGATTCACGGTGGGTTTGTTTTCTGGATTAGGTATAAATGTTAGTGCAATAATTCTACTTATATGGGTAGAAAGTATTTCACAGTTTTTAGCAAGCCTAATTACTTGTCTGCCATGAATATTAATATTAGGTATGATTATTCTCCCTTTTAATTTTCTTTTATACCCCAATTGTCCTCTATTTGAAATAGAAATTCTATCTAACGATTTAACTCTACCAAATGTGGATGCCTGATATTCTGATTCAAATCCGGGAATATCTTTCCAAATTTCTTTCATAATTATTTGTTTATATATTTCTTCAACTTATCTTTCAATTCAGCAATCTCTAATTGAGCTTTCTCATACAATCTACATAGCTGTTCATATTTTGAAAGAAGGTCAGCAATCTCTTTTTCTTTCTCTGCTAATTCTGATTTCAATATAGACATTGGATGCTTTGGACATTTTTCAATATGCTCTTTCAAAACATCTGCCATTGAAACGGGTGTATCTTTTTCATGCCCATATCTATGGCCGCAGTAAACACAATTAACATACATTCCACTTTGCAGGTCATTAATCCAGTTATTCAATTCAGCAACTTCTTTATCTTTTTCTTTTATCTCTTTCTTGTATCTGTTGTCAGTTCTTTCATAAAGAGATTCCAAAAGAATAACCATTGATTCATGTCCAAGTTTCATTGCATTAGCTAATAGAAAATTAATCGGGTCTTTAGTAAATAGTTCTTTTAGCTGATCTTGGGCAAGATAGTAACCAAATTCTCCACCTTTATTGAAGAGTTCTCTATAAATAGGATTTGGGGTGTCAAACCATTTTAAACTTTCGGCTTCAATCTTTTTCGTTATATCATCTGGTATCATATATTTTATTTTTAATTGATTAAAAAGGAAGATGATTGCGTATTTTGGGATGCACTACCATCTTCCCTGAATGTTAAAGAACTTCAATAGGCTTCCGGTAATTCCTCAAATTCTTTTTGTGTCATAAATATCGGAGTAATATCAAATACGAACATCTCAATATCTTCAGGATGCTTTTCTAATTCTTCTGCATCTACTTTGAGCATTTCAATTACAGCATCCAATTTGGCAGTTACTGGTTGATCTCCGTTGTCATAAGTGAAAAACAATTTTTTCTCCATATTTTTATTTTTAAAAGTTAACAAAATAGAATTTAAAGAACTTATCCCCGAAGGGAATTGGCTGCAAGCATCCACCTTCTTTTGTGTGGCTTTTCGCAATATCTTGAGTTAAATCTCGTAACCATGCGCTGTCTCTGTCAAGTGGTACACCCGGTATTACAACCGATTTTACTTGCCCAACTCACAACCAATAATTTAAAAGAACTTAAATAAGATTGTGGTATGTAATATCACTCATGGTTTTGTTTTAATGTTTCAAGATACTTGTCATAGAGTTGTTCGGTTGAAAGTTGATTTTCATTGCCCGCTTTCTCCCAAGCCTTACATCCAAAAAGCATTTCATACCCATTTTCAGAAGCCCAATCAGCAAATCCAATAGCCATTATAGAAGCATATTCGGACATTGCTACATAAATCATACCCCTTGCTTCTACTGGGATGGCAGGATTTCTTTCTAAATTTCGGTAGATTTCATAATATTTATCAAACACTTCTTTTGAAATTTTCTTATCCATAGTATTTATAGTTTTATTTACTTGGCGTTTCGCAAATACAGACGTTGGCTGCTATACTACAACCTGCGAAACATACCAGTCGTAAATGTTTGGATGAATCTCTTTTATTACTTCGTCAAAATCAGTTATTGAAAGCAAATCAACTTTGACAGTATTAACTACTTTACAAATAGCATTATACTTTTGACGTTGTTCTTTAAAAATCGGTATCAAACCATTATCGGTTTTTACATTACGCATTTGTCTTAACTCTTGAACATCTTTCACAGCAACTTCCATAAATACATCTGAAAGTTTTTTAGTGAAAAGTTCCCAATTTTCTTGCATAATTGCATCTGCATAAACAATACATATTTCATTTGCTATTTCTTTTGACTTTCTCATTTTATTATTTTGACAGTTTAATAATTATCTTACCGTACAGCAGCCAACAAAGTGTTTTACGCAAGGGCTGACACAGTACGCAGGTTGAAGTTTCCTTATTGCCCCCGCGTAAAGCACCAACGTAAGGCGCAAGGCTACCCTTCTGCACTTTCAGATAGTATCTTTTCCCGCCAATAATCATATAACTCATCTAACTGAAACTCTGTTCCATCGTATTCGGTCAAAGGGTCTCTTAATAGCCATCCCTTAAAACTTCGTATGCAATCTTCGTCTAAAAATTCAGCAAACGCTATTGATACTTCTTTCAATGCTACCTGCTTTTTATCTATCTGTTTATTTGTGTTATCTGGTATATCCATATACATTTAGGGTTTAATATTTTTCAATTCTTTTTGTATGAACTTCATCATACTTAATAAACTTTTTTCCTCATCCTTTAAATGAATAAAAAAATGTTTTGTTTTCCCTCCGTTATTATCAGTTGTTGTTATCGTCCTAACATCACTATCCTTTAGATATGCAAACATTACATCTAAAAAATTATCTGTAATATCTTTCTTTTCACCAACCCACATTCTTTTTACTTTATTTTGCCTCCCAACATAAATTTTTTCTGTTAATGGGGAAAGGCCAATTCCTAATTCATTTGACATATACATTTAGTTTTTAATTAATTAAAAAGAGAAGATGATTGCGTATTTTGGGATGGCTTACCATCTTCCCTGAATGTTAAAATATGATATCGAAAATAGGGTTATAATTTTTCCAAAAAGCAATTTGGTGTCTGGCAAATCGGAAGCTATAAACTTTACCAATAAAGTTTATTTCCCATCCGTTACCAACGCCCCGTTTAAACATTTTAATTTTCATATTTTTATTTTTAAAAGTTAACAAAATAGAATTTAAAGAACTTATCCCCGAAGGGAGAGGGTTTAACGTGATTCACCCACAACGTAGAACTTAAATAAGGTAAGATGGCATGAGTTATTATTTTTTTCAAAAGTCTTTTCGCAGTTTGGTATCTGCCTGTCCAAGACCGGATGCTGCGTTCCTTTATGCAACCCTCATTTCGCAGCCTTGTTGCTTCCATCTTACCTTATAATTTAAAAGAACTTAAATAATATCACTCATGGTTTTTGTTTTTTCTTTTTATCGGATAGATATTTTGAAAGTGCAAAATCAATATTAGCTTTTAACATTCTGTCCGTACACATCTGCAAACCTTTGTCCAAAACATATATGGCTCTGATGTCTCGGTCTTTTACTGGCTTGCCACCAGTGGGAATTTCAATTCGCATAACTTTTATTTTAATGTTTCAGAAATATACTTGTCATAGAGTTGTTCGGTTGAAAGTTGATTTTCATTGCCCGCTTTCTCCCAAGCCTTACATCCAAAAAGCATTTCATACCCATTTTCAGAAGCCCAATCAGCAAATCCAATAGCCATTATATAAGCATATTCGGACATTGCTACATAAATCATACCCCTTGCTTCTACTGGGATGGCAGGATTTCTTTCTAAATTTCGGTAGATTTCATAATATTTATCAAACACTTCTTTTGAAATTTTCTTATCCATAGTATTTATAGTTTACTTTACGTTTAGCAAATACAGGTGTTGTGCGTCATGCTCGAACACACCTTACTTCTTCAAACCTTTTTCGTATAGATAACTTGCAATAGCATGGGTAATATCTCTTTTAATCCAAAGTGCAGGATAAAAGGCTTCTAATTTTTCACCAGCCGCAATCCGCTCCTTCCATTGGTTTAACGAGGCTTCAATTTTTTCTTGTGCCTCTGTGAAAATTTTGTTTTCATCATCGTCATTCAAGTAATCATTGCCGCCGGTATAATAAACATCATGGTTGCCATTATAATTAACCTTTTCAGGTATTAAGGCAATATGCTCACCACATTCAATGCAAGTAAATACAGGATATTTAGCAATGCTTTGTTCAGGGTCATAACTGTTAGTCATACCAACAACCGTATAATCACTTATATCTACATATTCGTTATTATGTTTGCAGTATGGGCAAACAATGCCATCAGGAATTTTTTTATACGCTTCCTCATGTGTTTTACACAGCAGACAATCTTCAATATTTTCTGCTTCGTTTTCGGAAATAATTTCTTTCATTTTCATAACATAATAATTTAGCACGAACGCACAACAACCGTATTGCCAAAATAAGGGCTTGACAATCTTTATTGAGCTGATGAATAATTTGTTATCATTTGTTTTTCATTAAATGCTGCGGTAATGCCAATTCCCTTACTTCGCCAATACGAAAACGTTAGCATTCATAGTATTTATAGTTTACTTTCGCAAATACAGGTGTTAGCTTCAATTGCCTGCCAGCCCACGTTCTAACCACGAAATTTTCAATCGTGTGCAAGTAATCCCGTGTCCCAAACAATCAGAGGAATATCTGCTCCAAAGGGCTTCAAATTCATTCAGTTCTTTTTTTAGATGTTCAATTGCTTTTTGAGCTGTTCCGTGTTGTTTAACATCATTTTCAGCCCTTTCTTTTACTAAGTAGTTTTCTTCTTGTTTTGTCATTGTCTTTTAATTTTCGTTAATAAATCCCACGCAAGGCAACTAAAGCTAACACCGTATTGTATGCCATTGTGAAAAACAACGGCAACAATACTTTTTCGTCTTTTGCCGCTAATTCTTTTAAGCCGGATAGTATGTCTTTTTTCAAAAACTCAATTTCTTTATTTTAATGTTGTTTTATCAATAGCGAATAAATTTCTGAAATTAGAATAACGCTTATTCAACATAGAAATAATTTCTTCATCTGCCTGTTCATATCCAAATTCTTCACATTTCTTTTTTCCAGATGGCAATGTAAATTTTGCATTTGCCCATTTCTTTCTATATGGTACTTCTAATTTATCTCTCAGTCCCTCATTATCTCTTTCATATTTAATTAGTGAACCAACTACCCGTTTTATAGTAACTTCAATTTTATTTCCTTCTGTAATATCACTCATGGTTTTTGTTTTAATGTTTCAAGATTTACTTTCAACAAACTAATTCTTTCTCGCAGCCGTTTACCCTTCTCAATGTTTTCTTCTGAATGACGAAAACCATGAACATAAGCCATACTTTCAGCAGGATTATTTGAAAGTAATGAAATATATTCATCATAGACATTTATCAATTCAATAATACCAATAGCTCTTTCTTTGGATATTATTTCTGCCCATTCATCCATTGCTTCTTTTGCTCTGTCGTCCGTAAGCCAATCATTGCTTGTATAGTTTTTCAACACATCTTCTTTTGAAATCTTATCCATAGTATTTATAAGTTAATGGTTAAATAAATTCTGTTGAATGGAGGCTGGTTGTCCTTTTTCTTCCCTGGTATGCCCGAAACCAATTCTGTAAACTCTCTTTTGTTTCTTGCTTTGGTATTTGCATAAAATATTCCATAACAACCCTTTTGCCATTTTCAATTTTCCATTCTTTTTTTACTTCCTTGTGCGACACAACCAACTCCCGAAGCCTTCTTGAATTTATACCCCACATTTCAACTTGCCTGCCATTTAATCTATGACCTCTGTAAAGCAAATGCAATAAGAACAAAGCATCACTTTTAAAATCTTCTCTTTTTTCGTTTAAGAAGGTTTCTGTGTCTTGATCTGTTTCGTGTTCGTGAATTTCTATTTCAGGCATAACTACCATTTTTTGTTTAAGAAAAACCGTATTCCGGCAAAAGTAAATTCTTCAACTTCTATACCTTCTGCCTTTTTTGCCTTTAAATAATCATCAATGATGGCTTTATTGGGTTCTAAATTTATCCAAGAAGGCATCCGTTTTAGTGTTTCTTTGGCATCTTTTACCTCCCAAGTCCACCAACTTCTTGATGGTTTTGGGGCTTCTTGCATGACCTCAACAGCATTTTCAGGTTCATTAATTGCCATGTTTATTGCCGTTGTTTGCGCTTTTTCGCCAATTTCGCTTAGTTTTTGATCAATTTGTTCTTTTTGTTCCATGACCGCCAACACTTCTTCATCAGAACCCGTTTTAAGGCGATTTAAGGCATCCATTTGTTTCAGGGCATCTTTCTTGGCTTTTATTATTTCATCCAAAATTTGAGCCTTTTCTGCAAGTGTGGGAAGAAATTCAGCATATCTTGACTTGTTCGCCTTATTGCTACCTACCAAACGCTGTATATTTGTCAGTTCTTCGACTGTTTTTGCGTTGGCAATGGCCTTACTTTGGTCTAAAAAGAACGTATCAATGCTTTGTTTGATGGCTTGCACCCGATTATTTTCTCTTTCAATAGCCATCCTTTCAGCTTCAATTTCGGCATCAATTTTGGACACTTTTTGTCCTTTTTCGGCTAAAACTTGTTCAAATGGCGTTTTTAAATCCCGATAAGCTGCATCCCAATTTTTACAAATAGCCAAAGCCTCTGCCTTACCTGCGGTTTTAATCTCGTCAAATTTGGTTAATATTTTTCTGGCTTGCTTTAGTTTTTCCTGTGCATCGGGAATATTATCTCTTGTTATTTCAAGATCGGAAATATTTTGCAAAGCATCTTGATAACGTATTTTAGATAATTCTAAACTAAAGTTAGCTTTTACAAGTTCTACTGATGTGTTTTCGTTCATTATCTTGATTTTTTAAATGGTTTACATCCACTGCAAATTTTAGTTCCGTCAGGATTGGCTTTTATCGGTACTTCATATTTTGGAGGTTCAACATATCCACCAACTATTTCACCTTTAACAACACTCAATGGCAGCAACATCCATTTGTATTTTTCTTCAAGATATTCTTTTATGGTGTTATATATCATTTGTTAATTAATTTTTAATACTAAGCAATATTTCTTTTTCTTGCTCATAAATTTTTAAAGTTTCTTTTTTTCTTTCGGTCAAAAGTTTAAAATCGGGGATAAGGTTTATTTTCCTAAATTCTATTATCCTAAATCCACCAGACTTCATCAATGGATGAAAAAAGCACAGATAACCAACCAATGCGCCACACTCGTCCATTTGCATAACGGTTTGCCAGTATGCGGATGAATTTTTTTCTTTTATTTCTTCTGGAGTGGAACACAAAGCGCACTTAATATGATTTTCAGCCTGAAAACATTTTACTTCTACTGTTGAAACTTCGTAAGACAGCTTATCTGAACTTTCACTTTTCACCCAAAGTCCATCAGGGGTACAACCAAATTTTGAATCCTTATCACAAACAACCCTTTGAACCATTAAGAAATTAAGCTCCTTTAATTCACCAAACATTTTTAGGGCTTCTCTTTCGTATTGTAATCCCCATTCCATGTCTTCTGTACTTATGTTTTTATCTGAACTTACCCCGGACAAATCCTCAAAAATTCGAGAACGAATATAAGACCTTCCGCTATCACCAATTCCTTTTGGCATCATACAACAACTAATTCTACTTGCAGTAAATTTACCCAAACGAGCATTAACATATTGCTCATTAATTTTCGGGTCAATCGAAGGCTGAATATCTGTTATTTTACTTTTTAATAGCATGGATAATTATTCTGATTTTTGAGTTGAAACATTAAAATAAATATCTCCTGTTGCTTTTTGCGGCATATATTTTTCGTGTGCGCCATCAACGGTTTGTTTTAAAATATCAATGCAGTTTTCTACATTATCGGATGGTTCAACTTCTGATTCCAGCCCAATTTTAACCCATACCCCAGCACCCAAAACTGAACTTTCAACCGTCTTTGAGAATTGTATTTTTGTTATTGTCATTTTTAAAATTTTCACCAAAATAAAGTAACTTATTTGAATATACCAAACTTTTTTCAAAAAACTTGAAAATAAAATAAATTTGGTAATTTAAACAACGATTTGTTATTTTGCTATCAACTTAAAAAAAATTCATAGTGGAAAAAACAATTTTATCAATACCAGAGCAAGTTAAAATTGCGTTGGATGGCAGAACACAACGCTGGTTGGCTCTGAATGCCCGCATTCATGAAACAGAAGTTTCAAAAAAAATGAATGGCGATGTGCCGTTTACAGAGGAAGAAATAAACAGAATTAATGATCTTCTGAATGTAAATATCAAAAAATAATGTCCAAAGACCCCGCTTTTTTATTTTTCCCTGGCGATTGGCTTGGCGGAACACTTACTTTTACAAGACATGAAAAGGGTGCTTATATGGATTTATTAATGGCACAATTTAACAATGGTCGAATTAGTTTAGAAGAAATTAGAACCATTTTAGGAAAAGACGATTATGATAAAATTTGGGAAGGCAAATTAAAAAAAAAATTTAAATCTAACGGGGATGGTCTTTTTTATAATGAAAAACTTGAAAATGAAGTTAATAAGAGAAAAAGGTTTACTGAAAGTAGAAGGAAAAACAGAACAGGTGTGTAGTCATATGATTTTACATATGTTAAATCACAAGTGTTCACATATGGAAAATGGAAATGAAAATGAATACAGAATATGAAGATTAAAATATTTTGGATTAAGGATTCTTAAGGAAAAAACCTTTTAAATTTTTTTTAATGTATTTTGACAAATTGGTTGATTTGGGAATTAAACTTACCAGAAGGGGTGGTCAGGAAAAAACCAAATGTCCGCAATGTTCAGATAATCGTAAGAACAAGGCAGACAGACCGTTATCTGTTAATATTACTACGGGAGAATATCGTTGCCACAACTGCGGATGGAAAGGAAATGTAAGGGCTTTTGTTAGTAAAATGTCGAAGAAAGAATATCAAAAACCACCACAACACTTAGTAAAAAATATTGCACTTAAAGAAAAGATTATCAAGTGGTTTGATGGAAGAAAAATATCAAAAGAAACGCTTGATAAGTTCATGATTTTCGGGAAAAATGAATGGATGCCACAAACCGGAAAAGAAGAAAGCTGCATTTGTTTTCCGTACTTACGGGATGGTGAAATCGTTAATATAAAGTTCAGGGACGGTAGGAAAAATTTTAGGATGGTGAAAGACGCTGAGTTGATTTTATACAACCTGCAAACTATCGGTGAAAAGAAAAAAATAATCATTACAGAAGGCGAAATTGATTGCATGAGTGTTTACGAGGCTGGTTTTGGGGTTGACCCGATTGTGGATGAAGAAACCGGAGAAGTTAAAAACGCCGAATTTTCAGATTGGGCGGTTGTTTCTGTTCCAAACGGGGCAAGTTCTGGCAATCAAAAACTCGATTATTTAGACAATTGCTCAGATTGGCTTATCGGTTTGCACGAAATCGTAATTGCAACGGACGCAGATGCTGCCGGAGATGCCCTGAAAGATGAATTAATCAGAAGATTGGGTGTTGAACGATGCAAAACCATATCATATCCCATAGAACACGCTGTAACGAACGGAAACGGGGTAAAAAGGCGATGTAAGGATTTTAACGAGGTTTTGTACCATTTTGGGAAAGAAGCCGTAAAAACGGCTGTAATGACCTCACAGAGCATCCCAATAGAGGGTGTTTATGACCTTGCCGACATTTTCCCGTCTATGCTTGAAAACTTTAAAAAGGGCGTTCAGATAGCCCCAACAACACGATTTGACGTTATGGATGAATACTTTAGGTGGAAAAAGGGTGACATAACCCTTTGTACTGGTTACGGAAATCATGGGAAAACCTTTTTTATGCTTCAGATCATGCTAACTAAAAGTATTTATGATGGTTGGCGATGGGGTGTTTTTTCGCCCGAAAACTATCCGGCAAACGATTTTTATGACGATTTGGTAGAAATGTATGCTGGTAAATGGCTAAATCAAATGACCGAAAATGAATATTCGCAGGCCTGTCATTTCATTGGTGAACATATTTTTTATGTATATCCAGAAGATAGCCACGACATTAACTCAATAAATGAGAAATTTAGATACTTAGTTTTAAAGAAAGGAATAGATGGGGTAATGATAGACCCATTCAATCAGCTTGACCATATCCAAAAGCCATACCAAAGGGAAGACCAATACCTATCCGAAGTATTAAAAGATATTAAACGATTTGCACTGCTTAACAGAGTTTGTTATAATATTGTAGCCCACCCTAAGAACCCAAATTACAACAACGACAAATCTTTGCCAATAGTTGATGTTTACGATATTGCCGGTGGCGCAATGTGGGCGAATAAGTGTGACCAAATAATTTCGTATTACAGGCCAAGATTTCACGAAGATAAAAATAGTCCAGAGGTCGAAATATATGTTCAAAAATTAAAAAGAAAAAGAACGGGTGGTCAACTTGGCAATTTTCCCCTTACATTGGTTTGGTCAAAAAAACGGTTTGCAAATCCGGTATCAAATGAAATGCCATGCGACCCTAAGTTGGCGAAACTATTAACGAATGCCGAAAAACAAAAGGAAAGTCAAGAATTTATACCATACGATGAAGTTAAAAAAAATCCGGATATTAATGGTTGGATGCCGCAAAAAGATTTTGAAGAATTTTAAATTATGTTTTGTGTTTGTGAAAATAAAGAAAGCCACGACTTGTCAATTCAGGAAAGAGTAGATAGAGAAACGATGTTAAGTGTAATGATTAGTTTGGGATTGCAACCACTTGATTTTGTCATTAGGGTTTTTGACACAAAAGAAAGAGCAGAAAAATATATTGTGGATATTAAAAAGGCAAATGAATTAATTAAAAAATCATTAAAATAAATGATTGAACTCATTGAAAAAATAATAAGGCAAAGAGGTTTTTATATTATTCATGCTGATACTTTAAAAGAATTAGAAGAATTTAAAAATTTTTATAGATGGGGTGAATTTTTAAAAAAAGGATATAAGATTTCTAAATGTGAATGGGAAGAACATTTTTTAATAAAAAGTATTTGATAATTATTTTTTTAACAATTAAAATTAAAAATTATGAATCCGAAAGATTTAGCCAACATTAAAGCAATCGCCATAAGATTGGCTTATGAAATAAATCCAACATCACAACTTGATGATTTATTAAAAGATGCAGAACTAATATTTAATTGGCTGATGAAATAGAAAACAAGAACATTTTTTAATAAAATCAATACGATAACATTATGGAAATAATAATGTGGCTGGAAATCAACAATAAAAAAATATCTATATTACCCGAAAGACCGATTTTTAGTGTTGCGTGTGAAGTCAGTGGGGAAGATAAGCTAAATAAGGGAAGAAATATACGCAGTAATTGATTGGCTGAAAAAATATTTTAAAAAACCAGAAAAATGGAGTTTTGGTAAATAAAATCAATAAGATGAAAATATGCCAGCATAAAAATTGTAATTACCCTGTTTTCGGAACAGATCGAATAACCGGAATAAGATACTGCAAGAAACATCAATATTGCCGTACCGATGTTGACCGCCGTTCTGCAATTCAAAAACACTTCGATAAACTAAAGGACGAACCAAAACCAGAATCCAAAAACGACTTAGACAGGTGGTTTGACCATATTATCGAAAAATTCATAAAACCCAACCCGACCTGTTGGAATTGTGGGGAAAGCATCCCAGAATCGCATTACAGGCATTCTGTGGCCACATCATTTGCCCTAAAGTCCATTTTTACGTCCGTAAGTACCCATCCGCTAAATTTCGTCATTTTGGGCACTTTCTGTGGCTGTCATCAGGATTCACACAGATTGGACAAATTTTCACAAATGCAGGTTTGGGACATGGCGGTTCACAGGTTTTTGGCTTTTGAATCAGAAATAAAAGAAAAACACAAGTATCTTGACGAGTTTAAAATTTACGCAAAACTAAACGCTGAAACATGAAAGATTTCAAACCCAAAAAGAAAACAAAGAAGAATCACAGTTACGACCATCTTGGTCAGGTTATAAAATCTTCATGGAATGAACAAGCTAAAAAAGAAATCAGGCAACTTAAAAAAGATTGCTTCTATGTTTACGCAAAAGAATGTTGGTTAATTTAAAATTAAATACTGAAATTATATGACAAAAGAACAATGTTTAGAAAAATTGGTGGCTATTTTAGCCAAACAAACACTACCCGATGCCATTGAAACTTATCATTTGGTGGGGTCGTGGTTGCATGACAGAATAGACGGTCATCAAAAAAAATTAGGTGAAGAACTGAATCAATTTCAAACCGAAAAAGAGAAAATAAAACATTAAAACCCCGCTTGTTTAGCGGGGTAACAAACAAATGAAGTTCTTTTAATTAAATGCCGTTTGTAACAAGTTGTGCTATTGTTTCAACAGCATAATAAAGGTCTGAATTTACTCTTAATCCATGTGGGAAAACCTCAATGATGCTGTTACAAACAACACCGTTGAAAGATTCGCCGTTAGATGTGTAAAAGGTACTATCATCGTTTGAAAAGTAATTAATACGGCCATTTGGCGTTCCTGTTGTTTTTTCAATAGGGTTGCCATTTTTGCCATAAATGTTTGCTACAATTCGACTTGTGAGAGCCATGATTTTTTAAATTTAATTGTTAAAGATACCAGTTTGTTCCCGGCTTGTTAACACGTCAAAGATAATTAAAATATTGAACATACAAATATGGGAGATTTTATAAAATTTAAAACGAGTAGTCCGGCGGGTGATCTGATTTCTTATTTGCCAGGTATAAGAGAAATTTATAAAGAGAATGGTAAAAAAGCAATTATATACCAACGGTTGAACATGGTTGGGGGAGGATATATCGGTAGCGAACATCCATTTGGTAATGAATTTGACGAACCCGTTTGTATGCCAAATTTAATGTTTGATATGCTGCGTCCATTATTATTATCACAGGAATATGTTGAAGATTTTATTATTTATTCCGGGCAAGAAACAGACGTTGACCTTGATAAAATACGAATGGAAATTTTTACCAACCAACCAAAGGGGAATTTGAGAAATTGGCCTGAATTTGCATTTCCTGATATGGCTAATGATTTATCTGAAAAATCTTTGTTTTTACCGGAAGTGGAAAATAAATATGCCGGACGAATATTGATAAATTTTACGCTACGGTACAGAAATTTTACAGCAACTTATTTCTTTTTAAAAAAACACGAAGAACAATTATTGTTTGCCGGACTTCCTGAAGAAAGAGATTATTTTTGTAAGCAATGGAATTTGAATATAGAATTACTTGTTGTTAAAGATTTTTTAGAGTTGGCAAAAGTAGTTGAACAATGTAAATTCTTTTTAGGGAATCAGAGTTTTTGTTTTCAACTTGCTGAATCTTTAAAAGTACCAAGAATACTTGAAATATTTCCAATGATGCCAAATGTTATTCCGGTTGGTAAGCAAGCATACTCGTTTTATCATAATGGAGGATTGCAATATTATTTTAATAAACTTATAAATCGGTAATGTTTATATTGGAACTTGAAAATAAAGTTGAAGTGAACACCCCGAAAGGTTGTGGAGCAATATGGTTAGTAACTGAATTTGGCACAGAAACATCAAAGTTGTTTACAATAATATGTGATAACGGAGAAATTTGGGAGTTTCAGCCCAAAGACATAAAAGTAAAAGACAATATTTCATTTAACAGAATTAATAATGAAGGTTGATAAATTTATATTAGAAGATAATGATAAGCTACAAGTAAAACAGGAAATCCAGGTTGAATCAAAAAAGTTACTTGATAGAATAACTCCGTACAAAGGACACACAATGTTTGAAATCAATGTCAGCACAGGAGAAATTATTAAGGCTAAATACGAAGAAATAAATGTTTCATTTGAAAGCAAAGCAGTAAAAAAGAAAATATTAGTAAATGATAATTGCCTTTATGTATCATGTCTTAATTTAGAAAATGCAAGGAAAAAATATGTAAAGTATTTAATGTTTAATATAAAAATCCAGAATGAAAGAATTAAATAATTCAGAAAAAACAGAACAGCAAATAGCGATTGATAATAATGTTTCTACAACTACTGTATGGATGATAAAAACCGGGTATAGGTGGTCTTCTGTAACAGGATTGGTAAACACAGATAAAAGAAAAAGATGAAAAAAATAGAAAACACATCTCTTGTTTGTATAGATTGTTACTATTATGGTAAATCGGTTGCTGCTTTGCAAAAAAGCATGGCTCAAAATGAATTTGATAGAGTTATTTTTTTTACGGACATCCCATTGGATATTGAAGGTATTGAAGTAATACAAATAAAAACCATAACATCTAAAAAAGAATACTCTTTTTTTTGTGTTAAAGAATTATGGAAACACATAACAACGAAATACATTTTAAACGTGCAACATGACGGGTGGACTACAAACGGAGAACTATTTGATGAAAGGCTTTATGATTACGATTGGTGCGGTGCTTTGTGGTTAGAAAATGATGGATATGCTAACGGTAATGGAGGCTATTCATGGAAAAGCAAAAAACTTCTTGATGCTATTGGGCAAGACGATTTAATAAAAGCTACCAATCCAGAAGATGCTCAAATTTGTAGAACATATAGAGATTATCTTGAAAAACAATATCAATTAAAATGGGCTACAGATGAAATATGTGAAGGATTTGCTTATGAATTAAGAGAACCATGCAAACCTACAATGGGATTTCATGGTAACTTTTATCCTCCATATCATCCAACCGTAATATTAAAAAGATCAGCAGCGTTAGGTGATTGCCTTATCTTAGAACCAGTCATGCGATATTATGCAATGAAAGGATATAATATAGTTTTGGATATTCCGAAACCATTTTTCGAATTATACACACAACACTATTTTCCCGTTACTCATATTTCAATGTTTAATTCAAAAAGGATAAAACCGGAGAAACAAATAAATCTGGATATGTCGTATGAAAGCAAACCGGGTCAGAATTATTTAAAATCTTATTTTGAATTTTGCGGCATTAAAGATTATAAACTATCAAAACCACAACTTTACCCGTTGGTGGATGATAATACAAGGTTGTTTAAAAAATATTGTGTCATTCATTTAGACAGAAGGGAACAAGAACACAGAAACGTACATGGCATTAATTGGGTGGCAGTACAAAGATATTTAGAAAATAAAGGGTATTTAGTTATTCAGGTAAGCAGAAACGAGCATGAAAAATGTGGGATAGAAATAAATACACCATCCATCGGATTTATGAAATTTGTAATTGCCGGAGCTTCACTATTTATTGGCGTAGATTCAGCCCCAAGTAATATTGCAGTAGCTTATAATATACCAAGTGTAATATTTTTTGGTAGTGTTAACCCTGATTATATACATCCTGATTTAAGAAACGTAGAAATTATTCAGGGCAAGTGTGAAAAAAGCGGATGTTGGCACATTCAGGGGGGTACGGCTGGTAAAGAATGTGCTTATAAAGGAACAGATAAATATTTACAATGCTGTAAAACAGATTCAGATGTTGTAGTTGGCGCAATTAATAAACTTATCAAAAATAATGCAGATAATAATTGATAATATAATTGGCAGTCAAGAGATATATTTGAAAATATTAAGATCAATTTGCGGAGATACAAAAGATAAAAGCATGGTTGATCTCATGTGTTATCATGCGCCAAATACTCCGTATTTAGAATTTAAGGAAAGGACTTATGTTGATGTACTCGACAGAAAATTAGATAACCAAAATGAACAACAATATTTTATTAATAGTGATGTGTTTGATTTTTTAAACAATACCGATAAGCATTATGACGTAAGTATTTGTTCGGATGGTATCGAACATTTATCAAAACAAAAAGGGATTGAACTTTTATTATTAATGGGATTAGATTCTGATAAGCGGATAATTTTTACTCCACTTGGAGATTATATGACAACGATTGAAACTGACACTAATCCAGATAGTCATAAATCAGGATGGTTGCCGGAAGATTTTGAAGGATGGGCAACAATAGTTTTGCCAAAATTTCATCCCACTTTAAATGTGGGAGCATTTTTTGCTTTTAATTGCAGTAATATAGAATCAGAGTTTGAACGGGTAAATAACGAACTAAAATCAATTATATGACCACAGAAGAAAAGATAATAGCCATTGATATACGCCATTGAATTACGCTATTCAAAGAAAATCAAAAATAACAGAACAATCATTAAACGTACCTGCACTTGCAAGTCTTAATATCAGTCATCTGCTTAATAATCTTGGTGCAATTTATTCAAAATATTTGGAAGTTGGTGTCCATAAAGGTGGAAGTTTTTGTTCAATGGCTATTTGACAATAATGATTTGACTTCCATTGCAACCGGCAATTGATAGTTTTGAATCAGACACTACCAACACCAACGACTTAGGCCAAACCACAATTCGTGTCAAAGAATACAGAATTCAAAAAACTATTAAATCCAACAACTAAATTTGCATTGATAAAGGGGGATAGTTTTAATATACCATTAAATGAAGTTCTAACACCTATTGATTTTTATCTTTACGATGCAGGACACAGCAAAGAAGATCAATGTAACGCTTTGATTTATTATAAACCAGTTCTTCAGATATTTTATTTTTTGTTGTGATGATTTTATGTTGGGCTGATGTAAAAGATGGGACATTTGAAGGAATTAAAGAATTAGTTGCGGATTCTTTTTGACAGTTTTACATCATACCATGAATATGTAACGAATCCTTACGGAGACGATGAATTGCTATTCATTACAAATGAATGAATTTTGGTGAAGAGGAATACGGTGTCTTTTTATTAAAAAAAAAATAGTATGGGGAAATTAGCCGGTACACTATTCGTTTATAATGGCAATAAATTTGATTATTGTTTTAAAGAATCCATACAATGTTTGCTTGAATTTTGTGATTATGTAATAGTAGCTGCCGGAGGTGATGACAATACTCTTAATGATGTTTTAGAAATTAAAAGTGATAAATTAAAAGTAATAGAAATTACACAAAGCCATTGGGATAGTCAGCATGGCAAAGAAAAATTAAATTATTTTACAAATATTTGTATAACGGAGGCAGAGAAACTTGGTTATGAATATCAATTCAATTTGCAGGCAGATGAAATTTTGCATGAAAAAAGTTATTCAGAAATAAGAGAAGCGATTGAAACGGTATCAGATGGGTATATGTGTACCCGTATTAATCTTTGGCAATCACCCTATCTTCAATTAAATGTTCCGCAAGAAAGAAAACCATGTAATACGTCTGTCATACGACTTGCAAAAACAAAATTCTTATCTGTTGATGATGCTGAAAATATTGGAGTTCCGTTTGTTAATTATTTTTTTGAAAATGAAATACAAATATGGCATTACGGGTTTGTCAGAAAAAAAGAAGTGATGAAATCTAAAATAATAAATATGCAGGAGGTTGTTTTTTTAACAGACCACGATAAAAAATTAGACAATTCTGACATTTTTGATTCAACTTTGTGGTTTAGCGGATCTGATTTGAAGATTATTGACTACCCACATCCAAAAATTATGAAAGAGTGGATTTTGGGGAGGCCATAATTATTTATTAACTTTAAAACAAAAAAATCATGGCAAAAGTAAGAGTATTAAAGAAAAAGGGTAAACCCGAAATAAAATTTAATGTAGGCGGGTTACATCAAAGTCTTGGAGTTGCGGCTGGAAATCCAATACCAGGCAATCTTATGCAAGCTGCATTGTCTGGTGCTGAAGGAGAGAAAGCTCGTAAGCAGGCGCAGTTCAAAAAGAATATTCTTACTGGGAGAAAATAATTATGGCTGTAAAACATTTTGTAATAAATCCGGCTAAATTAGAAACATCTAAAGAAGATATAGCCGAGATACAACGGCAAAGAGAAAATACGCTTAAAAACGGGTATTCTAAAAATAGAGAGCTTACTCAAAAAAGATTAACTACCGAATCTGTAAATATAAAGCACGTTGATGGAAGAATTATAATTTCCATTGACTTAAATTATAAAAACCAGCACACTTTTGCAGACGGTACAAAAATATATATAGGCAGACAGTTTAATAATTTAAACCGAAGGCAAACTGAACCTGTAAATGCAATAGTTGTTGATGCAGAATATATCCAAAAAGGAATTGAGATTTTAATTCATCCAAATGCAATATGTGATGCAAATAAAATATTCAGCTATGCAAATGTAAGTGTGGAAGAAAATAATTCATTACGCTATTATTCCATAGAAGAAACGAGTGCATTTTTATTTTTTGAAGATGATACCTGGAAGCCATTAAAGAATTTTGCAACCGGATTAAGAGTATTTAAACCATACGAAGGAATTATTCATGGTATTTTACCCACAAAGATTAAAGATGTTTTATTTATTACAAGTGGAGAATATAGTGGGATGGTGGTTCAAACACTCAGAAGTTGCGATTACGAAATTATTTTTATGGATAGGAATGGTCAAGAGGGTAGAAAAATAAGATGCAGGCATTCCGAAAACGAATCAAACGAAAGAGAAGAAATAATTATGATTAGAAAAGATTTAACCAATGAATTAAAAAAAGGAAATTTATTTATTGGGCTTTCTCAAAATGATTGCAAAAAATTAAATAAATTATATGACAGAAATAACAGATGAATTAAAAAAACAATTAGCAAAATATGAAACGAATGGCGTTGCTAAGTTATTTTTTTCATTGAATCGGAAGGCAAATGAGATGGCTGAAGTACTCAATAAAATTAATTTAGCTAATCTTGCTTTGGATGATAAGAATGATAAAACATTTGAAAGGTTGCGTGTTATTTGGTCGGATGCAGCAAACATAGCAACGGCGGTAAAACTATTAGGTGAAACCGCAGGTATAACAGATGAAACAAAAGATAATAATGCGCCGGTATTCAGAATAACAACACCAGAATCAATTTCAAATGTACTTGGACATACCGCAGGGCAGCACGATTAATATACAAGGCCTGAATTGCCACCTTCCACCTGAAGGTTATGTATATAATGTTCTCACAAAACAAGTGGAGAAAAGATTTATTTATTGCAAAAGCAATGACCTGAAAGAACAATATTGGGAAAGATTTACATTACCAAGTTGGTACAAAAAAGTTATAAAGGCAGAAGATGAATATAATAAAAAGAAAAAAGAAGATGAACCGGATTTTTATGATGAACGATACGAGGAATATAAAAAACAAGAATGGGACAGGCGTTTAAACGGATTCTGGTTTATGAATAAGGGGAAGGCTACCTATCTTACCGGATTTTATTATACACTACTTCAATGGTTTAATATAGATATAGGTTATAGCAAATTCGCAATCCCACATCTTCATAAATTATATTTTCTTGAATATTGTATCGAAGATCCGTTATGTATGGGAATGATTGATATTACTAAAAGAAGATTTTTAAAAACATTTATTGGCGGTTTGTTTGTATTGGAATATACTACAAGAACAAAAATGGCTAACGGTGCTTTGCAGTCAAAAACGGGTAATGATGCCAAAAAAGTATTTGGTAAAGCAATAGTATATCCGTTTAGGAAATTTCCAAAGATTTTTTCGTCCTGAATATGATATGAGTTTGGGTGTAAATCCTAAAACAGAAATTCGTTTTCAGCAAACGAATATAAGGGGTAAGAAAGCAGAGGATAGTATGTCTTAAAGATGAATTAGGTTCAGCTATTGATTGGGGAAGTGCAGACCCGGTTCATTATGATGGGAGTAAAATACATAGATATTTTAGTGATGAGTGGGGCAAAACCGTAGAAGCAAATGTGTTTGACAGACATGAGGTTATTCGTTATTGTTTATTGGATGAAGAAGGGAATATAATTGGTAAGGCACTTTATTCTACAACAGTAGAAAAATTAGATAGTGATAAAGACGGCGTACAGGAAGCTGCCAAGCAATTATGGAATGCAAGCGATCAGAATAATAAGGGAAGAAAATGGCAGAACCCAAAGTGGATTGTATAGATTTTTTCAAACCTCTGATGAAGGAAGAAATTTTGATATTTACGGTTATCCAAATGTAGAAAAAACAATAAAAGATATATTAGCGGATAGAAAATCAGTAAAATCAAATCCAAGAGCATTATCGGCTCGTATGCACAAAGAGCCAAGAACAATCGGAAGAAGCATTTAGTGAAGATGCTGATAAGTGTATTTTTAATATTATAAATATTAATAAAAGAGATGCAGAATTAAAAGAAAATCCGATACCCAAAGAGAAGTGTTATGTTTGAAAGAAAATTAGATCAAACCGTACATTGGAGGGATATAAGAGAAAATGAAAAAGATTTTCATTGGGAGATTACGCAATTATTACCGCAAGAACAAGCAAATAAGTTTACAACAGAAGGAAGGTTACATAAACCAGCAAGAACAAATATCGGAGCAATAACAGTAGATGGTTATGGTAATAATCAGGGTGGTAGAAAATACGGTTCAAAGGCTTCGGTTTGGATAGGATTGAAAATGAATATCACAGACCTTCCAAATACTTTTAAAGCTATTGGTGTTTTATACGGCAGGCCACAAGAAAAATCAAAACTGCACGAACAGGTAATGCTGGCAGCAGAATATTACGGTTTTCAGGCATGGTTTGAACATAACTCGGATGAATATGATACTTATTTTGGCGACAGAGGTAAGAGATTATATTTAGGGATTTATCCTTTGAGTACAATTTCACCGGACAAAAGAGAAGAAACAGAAAGACACAGAGGATTCCCAACCACTCCTTTTTCACTTACAAGACAGAATGATGTTACGATTGCTTATTTTGAAAACTATTGCCATCTGATAGATTTCCCAGAATTGCTTGATAATGCTAAAAAATATGACCCATACAACAGAACATCATTTGATATGGTGGTATCTTTTGAAATGCTTATTGTTTGTCTCATTGAACCCGTTCATATTCCACCACCGATGAAAAGACCACTTATAAGAATATACGATAGTTTTGGGAATGAAATCCGTGAAAACGCAGCAGCAGAGCAGCTAAACTGAAAATTATGATTTGTTAGTTTAAAAAATATTACTTTTGTAGTCAATATGGGTAGTTTTCCCGAATTAATTACAATGACTTGCAATAATTGTGGCAAGAAGTTGGCAGAAATAAAAATTAAGGATGGGGTTGTGTCCATAAAGTGTAATAAGTGCGGAACTATTAATGTTCAGGAAACAAAGAATGAAAAGAGCGTCATTAAGAACGCCAATAATTCATAGATAAGAAAAACCAACGAGCATCATTCAGAATGCCATCGTCATCTTAGGATGATTGATGGCATTTTTATTTTTATATGGCATACACTTCAGAAATCTTAAAATCTTTTCAACTTGATAATCTTTCCATTTCGGAAAAATCATCAGATGAATGGGGTACTAAGATAGCTGAAATGATTGCTTCTACTGTTTATTCAGGACTTGGTGGATATTATTTTGACCGAAATGCCCGCTTTGCAAAAAACAGAGCCTATGCCAATGGTAGAATAGATGTAAAAGCCATGTTTGCTGACAGATTTGATTACAATGGTAAACAGAATTATGTTAATATAGGATGGAAAACTGTTCAGATAGTTAATAGGATTATTTCAGGGCTTGTCGGCAGGTGGATGGGAAGAAATGAAAAAATACAAATCACCGCCACTGATTCATTTTCTGAAAAACAAAAACAAAAAGAATTTGAAGAACTTGAATTTTGGGTTACGCACCGTGATAAAATGATGCAGTTACAACAAGCATCTGGTGTTCAGATAGTCCCTCAAAATACTCCTGCCGATATAGACGAATTGTTGCTTTGGCAAAAACAATTTCAAAGACTACC
Source organism: uncultured Bacteroidota bacterium (assembly GCA_963823125.1). Classification (GTDB taxonomy): domain Bacteria; phylum Bacteroidota; class Bacteroidia; order Chitinophagales; family Chitinophagaceae; genus UTBCD1. The sequence goes on along the minus strand of CAWGKD010000022.1, from coordinate 46,687 downwards.
GGAAGAAATTTTAGCTGAACTTGGTTGTAATGGTATTTTTGAAGCTAACGGACTTTTTGATTCACTAAAAGAAAAACTATTACATGATGAAGCAGAAGTAGGTCTTGTGTGTACTTATACATGGATGGATAAAGATGGTGTAATACATCCCGATTATGTTAAACCCGAAAATTCGATTTATTCTTATTCTGAATATCCTGATTTCAGGGACACATCATGGAGGGGAGTAGCTCCTACGATGAAGATAAGTGAAGTAAGAAAAAAATACGGTAAAGAGTTTGGTGGTAAACTTACCGAACAGGAATTATGGGAAATTGCAGCCACTTCAAAAAATTATCAATTACAGGATAATCTTACATGGTTAGACCAATGGACTAATTCATATATGAGACCATACGATGAATGGAATGTTGATTCAATCCAGTTTGAAATAAAAACAGTTGACAAAGAAAAATATACTACCACAACAACAAAAGCAACGGGAAGTACAATCTTAGAAAAGGGATTACCCAAAACATCGAATGGAAATATAAGAGAAAAACCAGCAGACAATCAGGAAGTTTTTGAAGATACTAACTGGAATATTTATCGTGGCGTATATCTGCATCAATCCAAAAAATTATTGGAATGGGGGTTAAAGAAAAACATGATTCGTCCCCAAGACCCAAAAGAAATAGGCAATGCTGAATTTTCTTATAGTTTTTATATGTATCAGAATTTTAAGATGAGAAACATTGCAGTACCAGAAAAAATAGAACAACCCGTCAATGGAATGATACTGGCACTTTTAAAAATTGAACAGGTTGTAGCAAAATCAAGACCTCCGGGTGCAATGGTTAACTGGCAGGCACTTAAAAATATTGATTACGGATTAGGGGATAAAAAAAATAAAGAAATTGATGTTAAAAAACTATTTGATCAAACAGGAGATTTGTATTATAGCGGATTAGATGATGATGGTAAACCCGTTGGAGTACCCATAACAGAAATACCTAATGTAGGTTTTGCTCCTGCCATTGAAGCGTGGATAAAAGTATATCAATTTCACTATTCTGCACTGAGAGATCAGTTAGGAGAAGACCCCAATTTAATTTCTCAGGCACTTCAACCCAGAGTAGCACAAGGAAATGTTCTTACTTCTGAGAGGGCAGCAGAAAATTCAACAGGCTATATGTATGACGGATATTTATATTTGTTGGAAGAAACGGCTAAAAAAGTTACTTGCCTGATGCAAAAATCTATTTTATTCGGAGCAAAAGCATACCGGAATTTAATGAAAGAGCAACAGGTTGAAAATAGAATTTTTTCATCCAAAGCAAAAATGCTTCCTACTGAATTTGAAATATCCATGCTCAATGACCGTATGAATGCGTTGGTACAGTCTAATCCTGAAGCTATAATGTTTATTGATACATTTAAGATTTTGCGTATAGCAAAAGAAGATATAAAACTTGCTGAAGAGTATTACAGGAATTGTATGAAAAAAATGCTTCAGACACAACAGATGCAGACAGCACAAAACCAACAAGACACATTTAAGTCACAACAAGCAGCAGCCGTACAAAAAGGGCAACAGGACTTAGCTAATATGAAAGCTGAGTTAGAATTAAAAGCAGATGCAGATAAAGAAGCAAGTAAAAACAGAATGAAAGAAATAGTATTACAGGGAGCATTTCAGGTAATGAGTTCAAAAGAAGGTGATGTAAAACCAGAATGGCAGCCGGTAATACAGGAATTAGTTCATAATATAATGCTTCCGCTTTTAAAAGATAATATTGGGCATACAGCAGCATTGGGGGAAACATTAGCACAGCAACAACCGCAAGGACAAGATCAGAATAATCAACAACAAATTCAGCAACCGCAGCCACAACAAATGACTGCATAAAAAATAATACCATGTCAGTAACAGTAACAAATCAGTCGGCAAGTGTAGCACTAAGGGGAGGTGCAGCTATTGTAACACTTAATTCAAGTGATGCTACAACTGCATTACCAAATGTAACTCTTGGACAAAAAGCAACAGTAAGTTCTACATCTTTAGTAGGATATGTTGAAAGCATTGATGCACTTGGAATGTCATTTAAAGTAAGTCCCAGAAATCCTGATTTGAGATTTTGCAGTACCGCAACTGGCTATTTATCAGCATCAGAAACTATAACTCTTGATTAATAATTAAAAAATAAAAAAATGGTAAGCCAAACAATAGATTTAACGACATCCTTTAACGAATCTGGTGTTTTTAATCTTGATTTAAGCGGATGGGACTATGCGGTAATTCACCTTATTACTCCCGCAGCAACCGTTTCTTTTTTGGGTAGTAATGATGCAGGTGCAATAGAAGGAGTAAGTGATGGTAACGGATTAACTGCTATAAATTTTACTGCAATGGGTTTAATAAATCTTGCTACTGGTACATTGGTTACATCATCTGCCAGTTCTGGAATTTTTAAATTAAATGTAGGGACAAGATTCTTACAGTTGTCAGGAACAACAGCAGCAAAAGTTATTATGTATTTAACAAAAATTGGTTAATAATTAAAATTACATTTTATGCCAGAAGAAATAGTATTAGAAAGACCGGCAACAGACACGGTTACTTTTGACCCTTTTGATGGTAGTGAAAAACCTATTGAACAAACCAAAAAAGAAGTTGTCGAAGAAAAAAAGCCAGAAACGGTTGTGGAAGAAAAGAAACCAGTTGTTGAAGATAAAAAACCAGATGTAGCAGTTGAAGAAGAAGAAACTTTTGACGAGGATGTGTATGTAAAAGAAAAATTTGGTTTTGATAATGCAGAAGCGGCAAAAGCCGAAATTGAAAAACTAAGAAATAAAAAAGATTATGAATTTACAAATGAGCAAAGCCGTCAGATTGCTGACCTTATAAATAACGGTAAGACGGATGAATTATATGAATTTTTAGATCGTCAGACAAGGTTTAAAAAATTAACGGAAGGAAAAGTAACAAAAGACAATGCACCGGAGATTATTAAAGCCGCTATGCAGGAAAAATATAAAGGGCTTACATCTGAACAGGTAAATTATAAATTCAATAAACAATTCGCAATTCCAAAAGAACCCGTTCAGTTAAGCGATGAACTCGATGAAGATTTTCAGGCAAGGAAAGACGAATGGAAAGAACAGGTTGAAAATGTGCAAATGGATTTGATGATTGAAGCCAATCTATCACGGCCTGAACTTGAAAAGTTAAAAGCAGAATTAAAGTTACCACAAATAGCAAAAGCAGAACTTCCAAAAGAACCAACGCCAGAAGAACTGGTAAAAATTCAGGAGGGAAGGGATTTGTTTTTGCAGGAAGCAAGCGCAGCAATAAAAAAGTTTGCAGGATTTAATGTGACGTATAAAGACAAAGATGTTGAAATACAGTCTGCATATAATCTTTCAGACACAGAAAAAACAGATGTTGTAAACACTGTTAAAAATTTTGTTGGCAACAACTTCGATGCTAATGTAATCTTTGGCAAAAGATGGGTCAAAGGTGACAAATTCGATTTTGACCAAATGATAAAAGATTTAGCTGCACTTGATAATGATGATAAACGCAACCAGAAATTTGTTGCAGATGCTGCGGCAAAAGCCAAAGTTCAGTACATGAAAGACAAACACAACATTGATCTGGGTGGCAATGGTAATGGAGAATTACAGTTAGAAGATAAAGAGCGTCAAAAGAGAAATGAAGATGCTATCTGGTCTAACTAAGTTTTTTTTAACAATTAAAATTTAAAATTATGGCAGGAATACCTACGGCGAATATATTGCAACCCGGTGTTATCAGTGCGCCAAACGCAACAAGGGCATTGGTATCGCAGTTGCAATTATTAAAGCCATCGTATTACAAACGATTTACAGAAATTTATGGAGATGAATTATTTACTCCCTGGTTGTCCACTTATGGAGGCATGGAAATTACAACCAATCGTCTTTTCAACTGGTATCAAAACAGGGGTAAATTAATGCCTGGAATTACAATCACAGGTGCTACTCAAACATCTACACTTGGAAGTACAATAACTTTAACTCTTTCAGCAGGCGACCACTTCAATGCGGGTACACAAAGTCCTTTGAGGGTTGGTGAAACACTTCGTGGTGCAAAGGATAACATTGAGTGGGAAATTTTGACAATACCCGTTACTACGGCGTATGCTTTTCAGTTTACAGCACGCCCTAAAAAAGCTACTACAACGGCAAGTGTTGTTGCTAATGATATTTTGATTTTTGGTGGTCAGATGGATGCCGGTGAAGCATCAAGCGACATCAATCCTTTGATACCACTCGATCAGGCAATGAGCAATACCACTACCGAAATGAGAGATACATGGGCTGCTACTGACAGGGCAGAAATGACAGAAGTATGGTATGATAGCGGAGTAACTGGCAGTGAACCAGCAGGTGGAGGTCAGGCAGGTACAAGCTATTTTACCTACAAAGGATTGGTTTATACAAATAAACGCTACATCAATAACTGTGAAAACAAATTGATGAAAGGTGATGTTGTAACCAATACCGGGTTAAATTCTTCTACAACGGTAGGTACTCAGGGATTTATTCCTTCTGTACTTGCTCAAGGTGAACAGGTAGGATATTTAACTATTGATTTTTCTAAACTTCACGAAATAACCCGTATCATGGATGTTAACGGATGTGCCAAAGACAATTTATGGATGATGGATATTTACCAAAGACAATCATTCAGTGATGGCATTTTCCAGCAATATCCGGCTGGTGCATGGGTTTGGGGTAAGAATGAAAATTCAGAAGAAGCTGCTATTGCTTATGGAGTACAATCAATGAAAATTGATGAGTATATGTTCAGGGCAAAAAAGCAGGCAAGATTGTTTAACACTGAAGTTTCAACAGGTAAAACACCCGATCAGGATTATTTCAGGTATTTTGGTATCATTTGTCCAATGGGCGAAGTACCAGATGCAAGAAACTCATCTAAGGTTTACAAGAACATAACTATCATGAAAGAAAATCCCGTAGGCGGAGGCACAACCGGAAACGGTATCCGTGTATGGCAACATGGTGGTGGTTCTAAAAACCCAACTGACGGTACAATGATTGATTATGTGAGCATGATACAATATGCAGGCATACGTCTTGTTGCCGGGAATCAATTTATCATGGTTGGAGCAGGATTTTAGTATGTTATTATAAGTACCTGTAACGAAAGATGGTTGCAGGTACTATTTTTAAAAATACATCTTAAAACAATCCCGAATATTTTGGGAGGCATAACGGCCTTAAACTGTAACTATAAAAAACAAAATAAAATGTCAGTAGATAAACCAATCACTTCAGGTGATTTAGCTTTTGCCAGAGATGGCGAAAAACCAGTAGATAATGGCTATCCGTCCGATGTACAACAAGTAACGGATTGGGCTATTAATGATAATCAATTTAAAGAAGAAGAATTTGTGATTTTTAAACCAGTAGATAATACAAAACAAGGAGGTATTCATATTCACGGGGTGGATGATGTGGTTAATCCAAAAACAAATGGAGTAGAAAGAATAAGATGTTTGTCGGGAGTAGAATCTATCTGGATGAAAGATCAGAAAGATTTACCGCCTGAGTATGTTAAAAACAATCAACGAACATTTACTTTCCAAAGAGGTGCAAGAATTTTGAGAATACCGAAATCCGATAAATCCGGGTTGGAATTTTTATCACTCACAAGGCATAACATTGGTTCACCTAACAGAAAAACAGGAAGCCGTTATGAATTTTATGAGTATAATCCAAGAAAGCAACAGGAAGAAGCCCTGAAAAAAGAAATGCAGGAAATTGAAATGGCTATTGAAGCATCAAAAGTTGAAGTAGAACCAATGCGTAAACACGCTAATTATTTAGGTATATCCGCATTTGATGAATTTGGTATTCCAAAAACAGACGAAGGAATAAGAAAGGAATATATTATAGCAGCCAAAAGAAATCCTGCAAGGTTTAAAAAATCACTTAACTCAAAAGAAGTGGAAGTATCGTATCTGATACGAAAAGCAATATCAGAAAATCTTATTGATTTAGGTGGTCATTCAGGAAATGTAACATGGGGTGCAGGTGGTTTTATAGCCAGAATACCCGTTGGAAGAAATACACATGAATATCTTGTTGAACTGGCTTTAAATTCTACTTCTGAAGATGGTAAAAGATTTTTAGATCAATTACAACAAGTAACGAATAAAAAGTAAAGGAGGTTTGTTTGGATGTAAATGAAGTATATCTTTTGGGTCAGTATATTATCGGTAAAAATGTGACCGGAGGTTATTATTCACCAGATGATTTCCAAACAACCATTAATCAGGGTCAGCGAAGTTATGCAGCTTATTTGCTTGGCATCATGCAGGATTATACTCCAGGCAGGCCAATAGCAAGGGTTGAACTTGGACAAAATTCGGTAGTTCGTCAACGTTTAACGCCAATTATTTATGGCTATAATCTTAACATTGATACTACCGGATTTTCTCCTTATCCTGGTGATTATCTTCAAACAGATGCTATGTGGAGCATCTATGGGTATAAAAGAATAAGGTATATTGACCAGCATAATTTTTCTTTTGTTTATGGAAGTGTGATTGACCCGATTGCTACTAACCCAATTTATTTATTGGAATATGAAAATTTCAGATTTTTCCCTAATAGTATAGCCAATGCAAAATTAAATTATGTGCGTACCCCTCCCGATATGGTTTGGGGTTATGATACAGATATTAATGGCAGACCCGTTTATAATCCGGCAAAAAGTACACAACCCGTATGGGATGATTTGGCTTTATTTGAAATTATCGCAAGAGCATTAAGACTTGTTGGTGTAAACCTTCAGTCAGCAGAAGTGGCTCAATATGCAGAAGAAATAAAACAAAGAGGACAATGACAAGACAAACATTTCTGGAACAAACATTGCGACAAATTTACGGCGGTTACATACCCGATGAATCAACTATTACATTTAGTCTTATAAATTTATGGTTAGAAGATGCTTGCGCCATCGCAGCGAAACAATGTTATAAAGAATCAGCACAAATAGAAGCCATAGCGTATGTGAATAATGGGTTTTATACAACTTTCAAAGGACTGGCAGTAACACAAGATGAAAACTTTTTATGGAAAATAACACTTCCACAAATACCAGTTGGGATAGGCAAAGATGAAGGGGTAGCAAGCCTGAAATTTAAAAGCAGTGATAACAAAATAAGTTTGGATTGCATTCCATTATCAACAAATGAAAGGGGATATACGACTTCAATGAGGCGTATTCCAAATAAACTTCTTTATTATTCAGAGGGAATTTATCTATATGCAATATCTACTATTTTATTAAATCAATATACGGCAAGTGTAACAATGGTTTCAGGTGGTGATAGCACAGATTTATCAAGTACAATAAATATACCTGATGATTATTCGCCAATTATTGTAGAATATATTAAATCACAATTAGGATTTCAAAGGATGCAACCTGTTGTTGCTGAAGAAGGAAATACAGATGAAATTAAAACAACATAAAATGAAACCATACGGTAATAATATATTATTTAAACCATTCAAAGGAGATGCTACTTCAGAACATGGAATAATTGTACCAGATAGTATAGTAGGAGAATCTGATAAAGGATTAATAGTATCAGTTGGTCAAGGAACAAAAATCCGTCCTATGAAACTAAAAGAAAATACTATTGGCTTTCGTGTTCATCAATGGGGTAGATTAATTGAAGAAAACGGAGAAAAATATTATTTAATGGAAGATAAAGCTATTATAGCACTGGAATAATATTATGGGTCAGCACATGGCAATGATAAGTCTTGATTCGGTAATTAACGATTATCTCGGTGAAAGTGAACAATCAATTCATAGATACAAGAAAGTATTTGATATTGCTTTTCGTGGATTTGAAAATATGGGTATTGATTTTTTTTATCAGATACAAACTGTAAAACTCCCTGTTAGCGCAACCTTCACCGTTCAATTACCAAGTAATTGCTTAAATGTTATTAAAGCAGGTATTTTAAATGGTAAAGGAGAAGTAATACCACTTTATTATAATAATAAATTAACCACTTATGCTGATTTATTTCCTGACCGTTTAGCCAGAACACAGGACAATACTATTTTTAATTGGGAGTTACCTGCTAACGGTGGCTGGTGGTATAACTATTGGGCAAATGGAACTTATACGGATTTATTTGGACTACCAAGCGGTGCGCCTTTTGTTGGTGGTTATAAATATGATAACGTAAATGGTATTTTATTATTAAATGAAGATTTTGAATTTTCTTATTTAATGGTTGAGTGTCTTGTAAGTCCGCAGGAAGATCAGGAGTATTATTTACCATTATTTTTTCGTGAAGCATTAATAGCATGGATATGGTGGAAAGATAAAAAAGCGATGAATGTAAAACGTGGTGCAGTCGGTATAAACAGAGATTTAAAAGAAGATTTCAGTAATGCCAGAAGAAATGCCATGAGACAATATTCACCGTTTAAAATTGATGAGGCATACCAAAGTTCACAGGAATTTACAAGACCAACAATAAGAGGATAAAATGAGCCTGCCTATTATATTGCCACCCGGATATATTTCTATATATGGAGCTGGAAATTTGAATGGAATTTCAGGAGTTGTGCCAGATAATACCAATCTTTTGTTTGGTATAGTAGATCAGGTTCTTTTAGGAGGTATTCCAAGTGTATTAGTAGGCCAATCGGTAATGTTTTATAATCCCGATGTTTTATATAGATTAATTTATGGTGGGCAACCTTATACTATTATTGATAAAATTGAAGCAATAGAAACAGGAGGAATGATGTAAATATGGATAATAAAGTTTCTTGCAGGTGTGGTAAAAGAGTAGATGAACTTACTTCTTATTTCCAAAAAGGAAGTGGTATCAGGATAACTGTTTGTGATAGTTGTGCTACTGAATTAGGGTTAAATGATAGTAACAAATTTGATAAAGTAAAGTATATAGAATTAACGAAAGAGCAAAATAAAACGCCAGACCCAAATGTTGTCAAATAGAATATTTGATGGTAAATTAAATTTAGACGCAAATCCATTCCGGATACAGCCCGGAGATTTTAGCGATGGATTAAATATTACCCGGAGTGCGCAAGGTTCTGGACAACAGAAAGTAGTATCAAATATTGTCGGCAATCAACTTGTATCTTATACACTTCCGGCAGGTACAAATAAAAGAATAGGGAGTAAAGCAGACCCAATCAGAAATCGTATCTATTTTATGATATGGAACAGTAATGGGTATCATCTTATTCTTTATTACGATAATGGTTCTAACACAATAAATAAACTTTTAGCAAGTATTACAGATTCAAATAACATTGACATTTTAACTTTTAATCCATCATACAGAATAAATCATATTGATATTATTTACAGGGATGAGGGTGATTTACTTTTCTGGTCAGATGGATTAAACTATCCAATGGTATTGAATGTTCAGGATGCTATTAATCAATTATATGGCAGTAATTGGATATTAGAGTATCTAACGGTAAACAGACCAATGGGGCTTATTGCTCCCTTATGTACCTATCAAAGTGATGGTACTATTATTGTAAATAATCTGAAAAATAAGTTATACCTTATTAAATACAGGTATGTTTATAAAGATTTTACAAAAAGTTGCTGGTCGCCACTCAGTAAATTGTTTTCGCCACCCAATCCAGACGACATATCGGTAAACATAGACCCTACCAAAAATAACAGGATTGATATTACTGTTCAAACAGGTAATGCAGATTGTACTCAGATTGAAATTGCAGCAGAACAAAGTATTGTTACAACTTTTTCAGATTTCTTTTTGATTGCCACACTTATAAAAGCAGATTTAGCTATTTCATCCAATTCATTTTATACTTATCAGTTTTTTAATGACAGCAGTTACCCTTACACAGATATTCAGCAAAGTATTTTACTTTTTTCTTATGTTCCAAAGAGTGCATATACACAAGCATTACCTAATGGTAATATACTTGTTTATGCAGCAGAAACAGAAGATTATGATTTTGGAGAAACACTGGATGTAACATCTTCTGATTGCTCTTATTGCAAATTCAAATGCCATATCACTGTCTTATTTAATAAATGTATTTGGATGGAAATTTGAAGACCCATTACCGCATCAATATCATGGTTCGCAGGTTTTATTTACAGGAAATATATCATTACTTAATAATGTTACGCTATTAATGAGCTATACATTTGGTACAGTATATACTTATAGTTCATTTTATTCATGGAATGGGACAGATACTATCCAGGATATGGTAAACTTTTTCAGAAATGATATAAGAACAAATGCAGTTGGATTTAATGCTTATACAAGTACAGATAACGATCCAGATAATACTATCCCATTAAATACAATAGGTATAACAGTAAATAATTTAATTATTCAAACAATTAATCTGACCGTAACTATCGTATCATCATCTCCATCAGTTTCAGATGTAGATATTGGAGGTTATAAACATAAAGCAAGATATAGCTTTGTACTTAATTATTTTGATGATTTTGGAGTTACGGATGGTTCTCAGTATGAAGCATCTTCAATGGCACTTTTAATGCCAGAACAAGATACCACAGGGGGAACAGAAATGAAAATTCCACAGATCACATTTAATATTTTTCATCAACCTCCAATCTGGGCAACTAAATTTTCATGGGCAAGAAGCACTAATCTTACTTTTCTTAGTTCGATAGATTGCATATCCGATACAACAAAAAAAGATAGTACACTTGCTTATGCTTATCTTGAAATTACATCCCTGCAAAATAATACAAGTAATTTTTCTGCTTATGAATTTTTAGATGGTGACAGAGTGAGAATACTTGGACTTTATGTTTTGGGCAGTGCCGGAACAGTTATTAATAGCGGTAGTGGTAAAACACTTGATTTCCCGATTGTATCATTACTGGTAAATCCAACTATTAATGGTATTGCTTATTCAGCCAATACATTTATAAAAATACCCTATGATTCATCACTTGTAAATTTTAATACAACTGGTTTTGATAATTATTATATAGAAATTTATACACCTGCGCCAAACACAAATTCTACACAACAGATATTTTTTGAGTTTGGAGAAAACTATCCGGTACTTAATGCAGGCACAGCAAACAGGGCGCATGGTGGTATGACGCAAGATCAGATTTTTGGAACTCAGCCAGCTATTTATAATTTCGTAAGGGGAGATTATTATATAAGGACAAGAACCTATTCAGTTACTAATAGCGTTCCTACAACATTTTTAGCATCTCCTACATGGATAATGGATCAATCTGTTTCTGATCTTTATCCATCTCAGGTTCAGGGAATAGGAAGACCATTTGTTATTGATCCCAATGCAAAGCAAACTTATTTCCCAACCCTTATACGATTTGGTGGCGCATATCAGCAAGATACAAATGTCAATCAGACGAATATTTTCTTTCCAACAGATTTTGACGAATATCCAAGAGATAACGGGGACGTAAGAAAATTATTTATTGAAGGTAATTATCTGTATGTATTTCACAAATTTGAGGTAGGTATTGTGCCTGTATATATGCAGATTATTCAGGACACCGAAGGCAATCCATTACAAGCCAATAGTACTACGCTTCTTAATAAAATAATGTATCCTTATAAAGGTAAATACGGGATAGGTGATATACCTGAATGTTTCGCTTATCATGGATACGCAAAATATTTTATTGACCCATATAAAGGAGTTTGTGTACGGTTAAGTCAGGATGGTATGACTGAACTATCCGTACTCTATGAGTGCAATTCTTTTTTTGTTAATCAATTAAAGGCTTATGCAAAAACATTAAATACCGGCATTCCACCGCAAGGGGGAGTTTATACAGGCGATCCTACCGTTTACGGATGTTTTGATTTTTTCACCAATAAATACATCATAGCATTTGAAAACATAACAAGATATAATTATGTTATTGTTGCGCCAACAACTGCACCCATAGCAACATTAGCAGCAGGAGGATTGCTTACAGTTGGGAATACTTACAGCTATGAAATAACTTTTGTTAATGGACTTGGGCAGGAATCTCCTGTTAGCCTTCCGAGTAATTCACAAGTAACTGATTTGTCAAATAGAACAATTAATCTTACTGCCATACCAATATCATCAGACCCGACAGTAACAGCGAGAAGGATTTACAGGACACTTGGAACAAGCGGAGTATATAATCAGATTGCACAGATAAATGATAATACAACAACAACTTATTCAAATAATGCAGAAACAGATTTAGGAGGCTCACCCGATGCAGCGACAAAAGTTATTTTTCAGCAAAACCCAGTTACTATTATATTTAATGAAACAAGAGATCAATCAGAAGGATTTGAATGTAAAACACCATATTATCCTGAAGGAATGGAAAGTTTAGGAACATTACTGGTAAGTTTTAAAAATGGTCAGTTATGGACACACAATAATCCAGTTTATTGCAATTTTTATGGAACACAATATGATGCCTATATAGAAGGTGTTTTTAATGATTCACCGCTTAATAAAAAAACATGGCAAACACTTGAAGAATCGGCAAGTGATGTATGGGAATGTGATGAAATAACAACTGAACTTATGAGTTATGGAAGCACACCGCAACAAAGCAATTTAATACCACAGGATTTTAAATTACTTGAAGGAAAACAAAATGCAAGTTTTCTTAGGGATAGTAATAGTATCGGAGGTGTTTTGAATGGTGATTATTTAAAGGGAAGTTGGATTAAGATAAGACTTACTAAAAAAAGCGCATCAAATTTCGTATTTTTGAATAGTATTTCGGCTAAGTGGGTAGAAAGCGCAATAACACCTAAATAAATGAATGTCATTGAAATAAATACAGATGAATTAAGAGAATATTTAGATAATGCTTTTGAAGATGATTACGAAATACTGAAATGTTATGATAAAAAATATAAGGTAAAAACAATAAATGATGTTTGTGATAATGTGCAAGAAAAAATATTTTTTTTACCTGAACCAAAAACGATTATTGGAATTTTAGATGGAAAAGAGAAGGTAGGTTATTTTGTTTTTTCACCTGAATTACTGATAAGTTTTGGTTTAAATAAACAGTACAGAAATGAAAAAAATTTAAAAGAGTTTTTTGAATTAATAAAACAACAGATTGGCAATAACTTTAAGTGTATTTTATTTGATTATAATACAAGGGCAATACAATGGTTAGAAAAATGCGGTTTGAATGTTTTAATTGATAACGTAACAATATTAGAATCATGCCAACAACAGCAATTATAGGAGCAGGTGCAGGTGCGCTTCAAAGTATTTTTGGCGCAATAGGAGCAGCCAAAGGGAGAAAGAATTATTTATCTAACTTACAAAATGCACCACAATATACTGAAAGCCCATCCATAGCAAACTATTACCAGACAGCATTACAGAGATATAATGTTAATCCGTATTCAACTTCATTATACAGAAATCAGCAAAACCAAATTGGAAGAAATGTTGGTTCAGGATTAAATGCTTTGCAAGACAGGCGTAGTGCATTGGCTGGTGTCGGTAATTTAGTACAGGGTGCAAATGATGCTTCGCTTAATGCAGGAACAGCAGCCGAAGGGCAGCAAAATCAAAGATTCGGGATGTTAGGACAAGCGGCAGGTATGCAGGCACAGCAAGACCAAATGGCTTATCAGTATAATAAACTTATGCCATTCCAAATGAAAGCTGATTTATATGCAGGACAAGCAGCAGGAGGTAATCAAACTATGAATGCAGGGTTAAGTAACATATTTGGAGGCTTAAATTCAGCACAGCAATATCAAATGATTAATAAAATGTATAGTCAGGGTGGTGGTAATAATGGTGTTTATTTACCTCCTCCAAATGTTGATTATGTTCATACGGGAGGATATTTAACACCATAAAAAATTTATTAAAATAAATGCCAACCAATACAGGTTTAGAAAGTATGTTCACAGGTGGAGCTGTTAAATTCGATACAGAACCATCCGTAAATTTCTATGCTCAATTAATGGCTCATCAGCAAGCCAAACGTGATGCACTTGACCAATATTATCAGAAGGTTTTATCAGATACGACACCAACAGGGATGAGAACGCAGGATATTCAGAATGGGTGGTCGCAAAAACTAAATAATTTACAAGAGTTTGCTTTAAATCCGCAAAACAGAAAATATCTTGAAAATCCCAAATTAGATAATTATGCAACTACAACACAGTTTAATAAAATGCACACCGATTTGCTTAATGATACTCAATTATCAAAAAATGCACATGAACAAGATTTAAAAGCAGACCAACTTCGGTTAAACAAATCGTGGCATCCGACAGGTAAATTAGAAGACCCGAATAATCTTGATTCATGGACACCTAATTCAGATATGGATATTTTTAACCGAAATTCTATGTCTATTTATGATCCAAAAAGAGGAAATCCAAATATAAATAATATATCTTATAATAAACCAGCTTTTAGTCCTTTGCAGGAAGAACAACTTTTTAATTCAGCTTTTCAAAATATAAAACCAAAGCCGATAACAGACACATCAAAAAAGCCAAGAGTGGATTCACAAGGATATGTTTACACACCGACCATTACAAAATTTAGGGATGACCAGATTAAACAAGGTGTTATGCAATATGCTGCTTTTGCAAAAGGAACAGAAAAAGAAAACCAAGCTGAAAATTTACTGTATGATCCAAATTTTTATCCACAAGCCAATGCAGCTTATAAATCAATTTTCCCAAATGATAACATAGGGAATGACACCCAAAAGATGTTGATGGCAATGGGAATTATGAAAGCAAGAAATGTAGCAACCGAAGGTGAACAAAAAGAATTTGGATTGGCAGCTAAAATGTCTTTAGCTAATGCAAGAGAGAAAGCGCAAGGGATTGACCCTGCAACAATATTAGCAGATACCAGGCAAACAGTAGATAACATTATAAGTCATAAAGATCAACAAGGTAATGTTACTTTAACACCAGCAATGTATAAATCAATTTACGGTAGAGAAATGACATCTAATAGTGTTGTTAAAGTAGATAATGATGGTAATTTTATTTTTGGTAAAAAAGATATAGACAATCCACAAAATATAAAATGGGATAACACACCAGTAGATTACGGAACAGTATTACAGAAAACAGCTAACCTACAAAAACCAAATACGTCAAAAATAGGAAATGTTACAAATCTTAAACCGGGTGTTAAACAACCAAAAACAAAGACAGTATCTTTAAATACCTTAAAATCACTTATAGGAACTAAGGGTTATGAAGGATATAATTTAGATGAATTGAAACAGTATTACATATCAAATGGCTATAATATTAAATAAAGTTAAATGCCAATAGGTGACCAAATAGACGATCAATTATTACCTCCTCCACCAAGTAAAAAACAGGGTGGAGTTGATTTGCTACCACCACCTCCAAAAAAAAAGAAGATGGTGGCATAGGTGCAGTAGTTGGTGGAATGGGTGGTACATTGAATGGCAATGGCCAACTATCAAACGTAGGTAGTGGTGTTAATAAAGTTCCTTCTATACCAAAAGATATTCAGGTAGATAAGGTTAAATCTTTTTTGGGTGTTACCCCGCAAAATAATTTACCTACAAATTTGCCAAAAGGTATTACTGCTAAACCAGATACAATTCCTTCTGATAAAGAAATTGAAAATGAAGCTGTAAGAAGATTTGATACTCCCTTGCAATCTTATAATCAATCACAGCAATTACCAAGTATAAATAATAATGATGATTTTATAGGTAATAAAGTAAATGATTTAGAATCTAAAAAGCAAGACCTTCTTAAACTTACCCAAGATAATCCAAAAGACTTTGGCGCACAAACTGAATTGGCTGTACTTAATAAGCAACAACAGTTAATTAAAAATTACGGTTTTTCAGATGGTACAGATGCGGGTAATTATATAAAAAATCAAATTGATAAAAAATTAAATACCGATATTGGTAATTTAGATGCTCATCCATTGGATTGGATTAAAGGTGTATTGCCGCAAAACCTAACTACACAATTAGCATTACAAAAATATCAACAGAAAAGAACGATTGATGATGCTGCTAATAAATATCAAAACTTCGATGATTTTGCTACTAATCTTTATGGTGGCAAAAATGCGAATGAAACGGGAGATGCTAAAGCTGGCACATTGATAGACGAAGGATTGAATAATCCTGATATTATCCAAAAGGCAAAGACTAATCCACAATTCGGGCAGCAATATCAAATAGCAAAAGACAATTTATATGTTAATCATCCGACTTATGCCAATAAAAAATTAGGAACAGATTTAGGGCAAATAATGGAAGATAACAATATGAATAGTTGGTTGTATAGTAATCCGGGAGTAGATAAAACAGATAAGGCGGCAGATTTGCTTGTTAAAAACGGTACATGGACGTATAGGGAAATGAATTATTACAAACAAAATATTAGACCAGTAGTTGAAGCTGGACACGCTGATAGAATAATACCATTGACAGATTTTGCACATCAAATAGGATATTCATTGAATAGGGGTGCTGAACAATACAACAAATCAATGCGTAATATTCTTAATGTCGCTACTGGTAATTTCTTAGACCCAAATGGGAATAGTTTACCGCAGAATTTAGGATTAATAGAAAACGAACAAGATAAAAAAGCAAGAGAAGATCAACAACTTTATGCTACCTCAAGTGTAGAACCACAAGGATTAAAAGGTGCATTTGAAAAACCATTAACTACTGTTGCTTCGGTTGCGCCTATGTTATTAGGCGGATTGGCGGGCGTACCCGAAGAAGCTAATATGGTTTTAATGTTTGAAAGCGGTAATCAGGATAGAGCAGCGCAATTATATCCCGGAGATGATGCAAAAAGCAAAGCATTAAGAACCGAATATTCAATTTTAGGTACTACGCTTGACGCTTCATTAATGAAATTGCTTCCCGTAAATAAAATGCTGGAAGCTAAAAAAACACTTGAACCAGAAATACAAAAAACAATTTCAAGTTTAGCAAGTGGTGATATTGAACAAGCGGAAGTAAAACCAATGATTTTAGATAAGGTTAATAAATATATAGGTTCATTACCAAAAGAAGCAGTTAAGACAGCAAATGTATTAACCGCATATAATTATTTGCATAAAGGATTAGATGCAGCTTCGGGTAGTAGAAATTTACAATCAGAACAAGATAGCAAAGGTTTAATAGACAACTATCTGACTAATTTATTATCAGGTGCAGGATTAGCGGCAATGAGTTCATTTGGTGAAGCAATTAAGCAACCAGATATAACACTTGATGGTAAGGCTTATCAACAAATGGCAGATAGTTACGATTATATCAAACAAATTTTAAACGAACAATTACAGAAAAATCCGCAAGACCCAACTATACAAGAAAAATTATCCAATCTTGACCATATAAAACAAGTCAATGATGAATTAAATAAAAATACTAAATTATCAAATGAGCAGAAACAAAGATTTTTAGCTTTATCATTAAAAGGTAAAGTAACAGAGGATGCTAATAAAAATATTCCAGATAAAACATTGGCAAATAAAGATGCAGTAAAAGATATTGAACAACAAAAGCAAGATATTTTAAATAATCCACAACCCGAACAGCCAACAGAACAACCATCCACTACAACAGTTAGTGTAGAAAAAGCAGTGGGAAATGAAGGATTTATTAATGCTGGTAGCAAATCAAAAAAATCTCAAGACCCATCCCATTTAGGTAAATGGATTGTAGATAATGCAAAAGTTGGCGATGAGATAAAATTTCCAAGTGGGAATGGATATGAAATAGTAAATGTTTCAACAAGCAATAGGACTGGGCGTAAAACCGTAGAAATACATCCGTTTGAAATAAATGATGATGGTAGTAAGATGTATGGTACTCCTTTAATACTTTCATCTGATGTATCACCAGAATATAGAAATCAGAGAGAAAATATTGAAGGAGTTGGGATTTCCCCTGCTAATTATGATAGTGCAGGAGGGATGTTTGAACAATCTTTTAGAAACAATAAAGGAGAACAAATAAATGAGCAGGCAAAATATATTCCTAAAACATCCGAAAAATCAAAATCTACAACAGTTAGTGGAGAAGAAAAAACACAACAACAAGGTACTGGATTGGGTGGTGGTGGAAAGACACCTACATTCGATAAAGATTATGAAACAAATAAGATGATTCGGCAATCATTAGATAAGCCATTTTTAGATGAATTAACTACCGACCAAGCAAACGATTTAATAAATAGCTTAAAAGAAAGTCTATTTTTAAGAGGTAAGGAATATACGCCTATTGAAGATTCTAAATTAGAGGAAATGGATAAAGTCGGCGCAATAGCAGATCAACTTATGGATTCGTTTTCTAAGCAAGGAGTTGATTTAGATATTAATGATGCTTATCCAATGGCAGAAAAAATGTATGAAAAATATCAACGACAAAAAAAGAGAGAAGGTGATTTAAGATTATTAAAAGATATAGAAGAAGAACCTGACGAAGAAAAAACTAAAACCATATTGAATAAAGATGTTGATTTAAAAGGAGAAAAAAAATCAAGTGCTATGAATTTGTTTGGTAAGCAAGTTGAAATAGCTTCACCATCCATAGATTTATTAAAAGATGCTAATAAAAGTATTATTGAACACAATGAAACATCCCTTCAATTAGCACAAAAACAAATTAATAAGGTAAAGGATGTTTTGGCAAAAACGGGGACAGAAGAACAGAAAAAAGAAATAATGGACTTATTTGATAGTATTAGTAATTACATGGCTAATACCGGAGAAGATATGACCAAGAATGTTTATGATGAATTTTCAAAATATGTGGAAGACTATGATGTAGATAATGCACTTGATAAGTTAAGTGAACTACAAAAAGAAGTTGGGAAAAGAACAGAAGCAATCAAAAAAGCAAAAGAATCTGGATTTACTATTGATGATTTAAAGCAGGATATAAAAAATACAATTAATAAAAACGCAGAATCTGGTGGTCAATATGAAAAATGGATTAAAGAAGGAAGGGTGAGCGGCCATGATGTGAAAAAAATAATAGAAAGTGCAGGATTAGAAGTACCTGATGGAATAAAAAAATTAGCAGAAAACGAAAAATCAATACCAACACCAAAACAAGAATCTACTGTATCTGCAAAAGGAACTTCTGTTCTTGACAGACCAATACACGAAGTATCAATAGATGATATTTTAAATGAAATTAATGGTAACGTAAAAGGCGAAGATATATCTAATAAAGTTTTAAGTTCAGGTAATCAATCCGATATTGATAATTATGTTTCAAAAGCCAAATCAGTATTACAAAGTCTTTACCCAAAAGCTACACTTGAAACTTATGATACTGATAAAGAATTTGAGAAAGCAGGTGGTACAAGAGGTTCGAGGGGTACTGCCAACATGGAAGCAAATGGTGAGCATAGAATTTTACTCAATCTTTCAGAAATAAAAAGAACCAATTCAGCTAAGACAGCCATTCATGAAGTTATTCATCCTATTGTAGCGGATGCTATTGGTACAAGTTGGAAAGACGCAAGTTCAGCATGGGGAAAAATATCTTCACAAATGAATGGTGTTAAAGGTATGGACGCTGTTTTGGCACACGCTGAACAATATCCATACACGCAACAAGCACCAGAAGGGATAACAGAATTATTAACACATATAGCACAAGGGAAAATAGACATTAACGATATACCAAAAGAAAAACAAAATCCTTTTATTCAATTTATAAATACCATTCTTGAAAAATTAGGTATTGATTATAAAATAAAAACTCCCGAATCGTTTTCTGAATTTGCACAAAAAATAAAAGAATCTTTTGATAAAGGAACGGGAGAACCATTAAAAGAATCAATTAAAAAAGGAAAATTAGATAAATATTTACAAGAAATTGGTCAGTATAAAGGAAGGGATGTTGACCCTGAAAGATTAAAACAGCTTCATGAATTACTCGACAAAAAAATCCAAATGGAAAAAGATGCCGGTAATTTAAAACAGGAAGATATTGATAAAATTTATAAACAATTAGGGCGAAAACCAATTGAAGAAAAAAAACAAGAATCTACTGTATCTGAAAAACCACAACCCGAAGAAACAGTTCAACAAAAAGAAGACAGGTTAATAAATCAGCCAATAGAGAAAGAAACGAGTGATGCTAAAATACCTTTCACTTTTGATAAAGAGGGTAATTTAGTTGACCGTGAAGTGCCAAAACGTGCCGATGGAATGATAAAACAAGGCAGAGAAAGGTATGCGGCATTAAAGGATTTATTGGATTGTTTGACAGGAGTTAATCAAGTGTGAAAACAACAAAAATTAAGTAACTTTATAATCTGAAACATGAATGAACCCATTGATTATATCGCCTCTAAAAGAGCTGAAATAAAAGCCTTAGAAGATTTAAACAATAAGGTCACTAATAATAAAGCTCAGTTCTCCATGAATGCAGTAGGGGTTCTGCTTAAAACATTTCAGGAGATAGCATCAGACATTTTGGATAATCAGGAAAAAACAGAGCATTTTGATAAAGATTTAGGAAACAAAATTTCAGAATCAATATCAAAAACTATTTCTGAATTTACAAAAATAAAACCTCCCACCGTAACCGTAAATCCAAAAATAGAAGTCAATCTGCAACCATTAGAATCTATTGCAGAAAGTATATCAGGCCAAAATGAAACAATTATTGAGTTATTAAAAAACATTCCCCAAGACAATGATGATAAATATATTGTGGAATGTTATAAATTAATTGTAGGCATGATTGCAAAAAATAATCAGTTGGTTGAAAAAGTATTTTCTCAATCTGATATGCCAAAGGAAATTGAATCAAAAGAAATAAAAAAAGAATTATTATCCATGAAAATACAAAGAGATAATTTTGGTAATTTAAAAGAAATTATTCCTGTTTATAAATAAAATAAAAAATGCAAAACGAAAAATCGTCAACAAAAGACAATATTGATGCCTGTATAATCAGGCGTTCAACACATAGCGAAATAATCGAAGCACATGGCACATATTATGTCAAGTGTTTTGATGCAGACGGTAAATTAAAATGGGAAGATACCATTGATAACGTAGTAACCACAGTAGGTAAAAATCTTGCCCTCGATACTTATTTAGCGGGTTCTGCTTATACCGTAACCGGTCCGTATATGGGCTTAATATCTTCTGTTGGTTATACATCTCCAGGAACTCCATTTGTAGGAACAGGAGTAATTAATGGCTATGTAATGAATATTACAGGTTATACTTCAGGTACAATGGTAATAGGGCAACTTGTTACAGGAACAGGTGTAACGGCAGGAACTTATGTTACAGGGCTTGGCACAAATCCAAACAATAGTACGGGTACTGCTACTGTAAACTTATCACAAACCGTATCTTCAACTACTTTAACTTGTACCGGAGTTGGAACACTTGCAACAGATACTATGAGTTCGCATGGTGACTGGACAGAAGCTGGGAACGCAAATGCGCCATCTTATACCGCACCAAGACCGACTTGTGCATGGTCAGGGGCAGCAAGCGGAAGCAAAGCTCTTTCAGCACCTTTAGCGTTTGCTATAACAAGTTCAGGTACGGTAAAAGGATGTTTTATTGTGTTCGGATCTGGGGCAGTTTCGACAATAGATAATACCTCCGGTACTTTGTATTCGGCTGGTTTGTTTACGGGCGGTGACAAAGCAACCGTAGCAACAGATACGATAAGCGTAAGTTACACAGCTTCATTGTAATATAATGGTTATATAAAGTAAAATATATGACAGGAGTATATGAAATACGGAATGTTGCTAATGGCAATAAATATATCGGTTCTTCAGTTAATATAAACAAAAGGTTTAAAGAGCATATAAGAGATTTGCGGTCAAATAGGCATCATAGTATAAGGCTGCAAAGAGCATGGAATAAATATAGAGAAGGTTCTTTTGTTTTTGAAATATTAAAGGAAGTATCTATTCCAGAACTTAAAAAAGAGGAGCAAATTTTATTAGATGAGTGTATTAATAAAAATATGTTTTACAATATGACGTTTGATTCAACTGCTCCATCAAGAGGGAGAAAGTTTTCAAAAAAGGAAAGAAATCGGATGTCTGAAACGGCTAAAAAATTAATGTCTAATCCTGAATACAAAAAAAGAGTTATGGAGGCATCTAAAATTGCAAGAGATAATCCAGAAGTAAGAAAGAAAATATCAGATGCGCACAAGGGTATTATGCGATCAGAAGAAGCTAAAAATAAAACATCTGCAACTCTTAAAAAGATGTTCAGTGAATCAGATTTTAAGAAAAAATTTACCGATGTTCTGTCGTCCGAATCGGTTAGAAAAAATATGTCAGTCGGGGCTAAAAAGCGATGGGGTAATCTCGAAAATCAAGCAAAGCAATCAGAAAGGGTAAAGGCATATTTTTCTAATCCAGAAAACAGGGCTAAAAATTCAGTAGTAACAAAGAATTTTTTTGCTAACCCAGAAAACCGCAGATCGGCAGCATTAAGACAACCAACAAGACTTTCTGTAACTGATATAAATTTTATTCGTGAGAAGGGTAAAGAACATGGGATGCAAACAAAGTTGTGTGAACAATTTAATTTATCAAAGGCGCATATAAGTAATATAGTAAATAATAAAAGTTTGATTTACACCGCAAGTTTATAAAATAAAATTATGGCTTTTGACGCACATAAAAATCTTGCATATTCTTTAGTAGCGACTGCTCCAAGTCCTGCGAGTTCTGGTACATCACTTGTTGTAACGGCTGGTCAGGGAGCATTATTTCCTACACCTCCATTCAATGCGACAGTATGGGCTACAAATGCAAATCCACTTACTACCAATGCTGAAATTGTAAGAGTTACCGGAATATCTACTGATACACTTACAATCGTAAGAGCGCAGGAAAGTACAAGTGCAAGATCAATAGTTATTGGCGATCAGATTGCTGCTACCATGACCGTAAAAACTTTTACTGATATCGAAAGTTCGCCTGTATTTACAGGGATTGTAACTGCTCCATCTATTAATTTAGGTTATCAGGCAGTTGCAACGGCAGGGAGTACAACTACTTTAACAAACGCATCTCCGTATTTTACACAGTTTACGGGTTCGACAACTCAAACGCTTGTACTTCCAGATGCTACTACGTTATCGGTTGGTCAATGTTATTTGGTAGATAATGATTCAACAGGAATAGTAACTATCAATGCAAATGGAGGAGGGTTGATTTGGACGTTAGCACCTAATACTTGCATAATACTTGTATTGACAGTAAATAGCCCTGCCGCCGGAACATGGGACACATCACAATATAATGGAACTGTTTATGTGAACGGTAAAGTTTTAACAGTAAATAATTCATTGACATTGGCGGGTACGGATGCAACAGTAATGACATTCCCATCGTATAGTACAAGTATAGCTGATTATAGTTTTGCAACAGTATTATTTAATCAGGTTTTTTCGTAAACTATTTTAATTTTGTATTATGGCACAAGCGGTTACTAAAAATAAATTAAGTGGTAGTACAAATGGAAGGGGTATAAAAGTTGTCGCTACGTCATCCGTAGGAACAACAATTCACACCTCTGTTTCAGGTACATCATCATGGGATGAAATTTGGCTTTATGCGTATAATGGAAATACAGCAGACGTGACATTAACAATAGAACTTGGTGGCACAACCGTTCCTGATGATAATATAATTTTAAATATACCCTTTAAACAAGGAAGATTTTTAGTAGTAGATGGTGCAATACTTGATAATGGAACAGTTGTTACAGCATTTGCCAGCGTAGCTAATGTAGTTGTAATTACAGGGTTCATTAATGCAATAGTTTAATGTATGATACCAAAGATTGTTTACTGTAATAAATGTCATAAACCAATACAAGTTCCTAAAATAGCAGGACAGATAAATGTGGCTTGTGGATTTGTAACTATTGAATGCGGTAATTGTAAAAATAAAGTGAAAGTAAAAACAGAAATTATGAGTAAAGAAAAAATGATTCAGGAAATTTTAGAGTTTCAACCACACGATGAAAATGGAAAGAATGGCGTTCCGCTTGAAGGGAATATCGTTTATAATCCATTATTTGAAAAGTTTGGTTATCTATATTTAGGGATTTATGAAAGATGGATATGGTTTACAAGAACAGATAAGGCTTTCCCTGAAAAGTTGGTGCATGATAATCATACTTTTTTAGAGGATGCAACAGAAAAAGAGTTGAATGAATTACTATTATTACTTAAAGAACAAAATTTAGAACAAGTAAAATAAAAGGAGGTATATTATTGCGGCCAGATTTTTTATAAGTGGTGCGGGAGGCGCAAATTATTCTACGACGACGGCGTGGTCGTTGACTTCCGGAGGAACTTCTGTTGGTGCTGCACCAACTTCATCTGATGCAGTTACTTTCGATGGCGCAGGAACTTTTGGGAATACAAATTGCACAATTACAGCCACAGCAGCAGCAGCATCGGTAACTTTTACGTCTGGATATACAGCATTGCTCACTATTAATTCAAATATAACATGGACGGTTTCGGGGAATTTTACGGATAATACTGCCCATACTTATTCATTACCCGGAACACAAAATGCAGGACAGTTAACAATAAATGCAACGAGTACAATAAACTCGGGAGGAATGACATTTCCCGGCAATGTTACATTTTCAGTAAGTAGTACAAAAACTTTACTTACAAATAACTGGATAATTTCAGGAACGCTCACTTGTTCTACAACGACCACAACCATAAATCATACAACATCAGAAACTTTATCAGTTGGTGGTTTAGCTATAAACAATACAACGACAGGTTCAGCAGCTACGACAATAACGGGTGGGACATGGACGGGTACAGGCACTAATACACTTACATCATTAACATTAGCTGGTACTATTACTGTTTCTGGAGCCGTAAATTATGGTTCTGGAACACTTACTTATTCTTCAGGAACAATTACTACAACTGGTTCTACTTTAACATTGTCTGGGAATAATACTCTTAATACAAATCCTGTAATATGGAATAATATAACAATCAATACGGCATCTGCAACAACTACCATCAATTCATTATTATCATGTACCGGAACTCTTTCTATGAATGCAAATGGTACTGAAACATTCGCTGGTACTTCGGGTTGGAGTTGTGCTACTTTTTCTCAAACAGTAACGGCAAACGGAACTATCACTCTTGTTAACGGTGTTACATATACCATTACTACCGCATTTAATTGTTTTAATTCACGAATAGGGGCAATACAATTATTTACATCAGATAGTGGTTCAGTAAAAGCAATTCTAACATTACAAAATGCGGCAACTACCTGTAATGTATTGGCTTCATTTACGAGAATTGACGCAAGTGGCGGAAGACCCATTGTAACATTTAATGGTACGCTTACAACTTGTATAAATATTTATTCCCAAACTAACGTGGCTTGGATGAACAATATATTATATCAAAGAGGCAGAAGAAGAAAATCTATTGCAGACAGAAATAATGCAGTTACTTTCAATAATCAATAAATGGATAAAATAAATTTAGTGAAATAATAATAAAGAAATGCAATGTCGGTATTCGGTGGTGATTATTTTGGGCAACCTTATTTTGCTGGTGATGCAAAACCATCAAGTGGCAATGTATATAATGTAAGTATAACAGAAGGTGGCAATGCGAGTGAAGTTGAAAGTGCTGTTAAAGCGTTAGCAGCAACGATTACTGAAAGTGGAAATGCAACAGAGATTGAAACTGCTGTTAAAAAGTTAGCAGCCACAATAACAGAAGCGGGTAATGCAACGGAAATAGAGAGTGCTGTCAAAAAGTTGGCAGCTACTATTACAGAAAGTGGAAATGCGGTTGAAGTTGAAAGTGCGGTTAAAAAACTTGCTGCAACAATTACTGAAAGTGGTAATGCAACAGAAGTTGAAACGGCAGTAAAGAAATTAGTTGCATCAATAATTGAATCAGCAAATGCAACTGATGTAAATAGTTCTTTAGATAAAGAGGCGGCGAACATAACTGAACAAGGGAGTGCAACAGATTTAGTATCGGCAGTTGTATTAAAATCGGCTGATATAACAGAAAGTGCAGATGCGATTGATATTGAAAGTTCGATTAAAGAATTATCGGCAACAATTACAGAAAGTGGTAATGCAACTGAAACAGAAAATTCGGCATCACTTGAAGTAATTTATGTAACAGAAAGTAGTACAGCCGATGATATTATTGATGCGGTAATACATCACAACGTACCGCCAACTCCTTCACCAAGTCCTGATGTAACAGCAGGTGGTGGTGGAATGAGTTATGATAGTGAAGAAGAAGAATGGAGAAAAAAAAGATTAAAACGACAAAGACAGGAAGAAGAAGAATTGGTAATAGCATTATCACATTGGTTAATAAATGAATATTAAAAGATGGCAATAACCGATTGTTTGGGTAAATTGAAAGGAAGTCCGCTTCATAATCTTTTAAATCAAAAGAGTGGAATTGATTTTAAAAGTGATGGTACAGATTCGCCTGAAAATACTCAAAAATTCATTAAAGCAGTATCAGATTTTAAAAATGAAACATTAAATAATCTCGATAAAATATTCACACACATCAATGAAACAAAATCCGCCAAACTTTCCGAGCAAACAGAAAAGAAGGTCGAACAACCTGAAAAATATGATACGAATATCAAACCAACAGGCAAAGAAGAAACAGTTGGCATTTCTCACGAAAAACAAACAGAGAGAGCAAAAAAACTTGGGGAAGCATTACCAGAAAGAGGAGAAGGAATAAGTTTAAAAGAAGCAATATCAAATGGTAAAAAGTTAGTGCAAGAAGGCAAAAATCCAGATGATGCAGCAAAAAAATTTAAAGAAGAAGGGGCTATTTCAGAGGATGCAATGTCTTTAGTAAGATATAAATATAATGAATTAGCTAAAGCCACTAAAAATGCTTATGGTAAACCTGAATATAAAGAAGTTAAAGCTACTGAACGAAAATGGTATAATGAAGTTGTAAAGCCCATGCAAACAGCATGGAGTAATATAGGTAAAACAATGATGGGTGCAACCGATATAAATACAGGTGATGTTGTTGATTTAGAAAGAAAATTTGAAAATTCAAACGGCAAAGAACCTAACTTAAAACAATCAAAAGAATTAAAAGATTTATCAGAAAAGTATTCTAATCTTCAAAAAGAATTTGATGTTTTAAGAAAGAATGTTTCACAGAAAAAGAATGTGCCAGAACGAACATTTCAAAAAGCCGCTAATGCTTTCCGAAAATTAAAAACAAAACCATTTACATTTAAAGATGAGAATGGGAATGATATACCAATTAAAATACAAGGTATGTCATGGAATGATTTAGTTGAATTTGGCGCAAAAGCCATAGAAAAAACGGGAGATATTGTAGATGGAGTAAAGGCAATCGTAGAAAAAATAAAAGATACAGATTGGTACAGGTCTTTATCTAAAAATGATAAAGATAAATTAGAAACACAACTTTCAGATCATTATCAGAAACAATTAGATAATACTCCCGAAGGAAGAAAGTTGAAATCAATGAGGCAACGGCTTGAGAATTTAGAAAAAGGTAAAATTAAGGATAAAGAAACAAAAGAGTATGATTTCTCTGAAAGCCAAAAGAAAGAATACAATGATTTAAAAAGTAAGATAAAAAATTTAGAAGATGCTTATGGTATAAGAGAAAAATCAAAAGCTGCTATTCCTAAACAATCCATTAAAACAGAATCAGAAAAATACTATGATTTAGTTGAAAAATTTTTAGATAAAAAAGATAATGTATTTGATCCTAAAGATGCAAAAGACATTTGGGATTATATAAATAAAAAAATGGATAAAGGAGAAGAATTTGATGCCGCCGTTAAAAGTAGTGCTGCTGATTTGGGATTAACGACTTCACAAATACAACACGCAATAGCAAGTGAAAAATCGGTAAAAAATACTACCGATAAAATGTACGAAAATCAATATAAAAGAAATCAATTAAAAAGAAATGCGGAACTATATATTCTTGCAGAAGGTGATTCTAAAGGAATAAAGATACTAAAAGCATTAACGGCAATTCCGAGAGCATTAAAGGTATTTGGACATGGTACAGTCCCAATGGAAACCCATGTAGGTATGAGTAAATTTGAAAGTAATCCAGAACTTGCAAAAATATACTATACCAATCTTATAAAGACATATAAACTTTACGGTTCTCCTAAATATTATGAGAAGGCAATGCAAGATTTGAAAAATAAACCAACCTTCCATTTATTTAATTCGGTTGGGTTACATAATGACCCATCAACAACTTATGAAGATTATCTTTTATCAAATACTCTTTTAAAAAATACTTGGGTAGGTGATTTACAAGAAGCAAGTAGGCGTGGATTTGATATATTAAAACCACACAGGCAGGATGTAATGCAGTATTATTATGATCAATTATCAAATGTAGAAAAAAAAGATAAAGATTTGCTGAGAACTTATGCCGATATGGTAAACCATATGACAGGAAGCATTAAGCCAATATTCAGAGAAGGTTCTACTGTTGGTAAGGCGGCTGATGCAAGTTTTTTTGCATTAAAATTAGAAGGTTCAAGATGGGCTTCAATTAAAGATGTTGGCAAATCATTATCTACTTTATCCAATTTTAAAAATTCCACTTCATCTGAAAAAATGCAAGCAAAATTTTTGGTACAAAGAGCAGCGAGAATTGTAGGTGGCTATATGCTTGCATTAGGTTTTAATCAGGGTTTATTATCTGCAACTGGTTCTAATCAAAAAATAAACCTTTTAAATCCATTTTCATCTAAAGGAGATTGGTTAGATTTTAAAGGATTTGGTAAAAGTATAGGATTAAGTTCTGGTATGACAGGTGTATTTAGATTTATATATAGAATGTTCGCAACGCCGTTTAAATCTCAAAAAGAATTAGGGGATAAGGGAATATTAGGATCATGGGAAGATTATTCCACAAAATATGTAAGAGGTAAACTTTCTCCTGGTATGGGAGATATTGCCGACATTGGATCACATCATGATTACGAAGGAAATACATTGCCATTTTATAATGACAAACCACTTCATTCATGGAATCATAAATTGAGCATGAAAGAATATTTTGCAAAATTTGCACCTATACCATTAGAAGGTGGTTATAATAACATAAAAGAACAAATGGAACAAAATGGAATAAGTAACCCCAATGCAGGAATAATATTAAATGGGATAATATCTGGAGTATTCAGAAGGGACAACAGGCATAAGAATCAATGAACAAATGAAAGACAAACAACCTAATTATACTCCTGAACAAATAAAAGACCCAAGAGTATCATGGGTAAAAGATAAATGGAAAATGGAATTGCCAAGTACCGCACCAACATCGGAAAATATAACACAGGAAGATAAAATGATTGAAGATAAATTAAGTAAAGAAACGCCGGAAGTACAAGCTAATTATGCAAGACGCCATTTTGAAAACTTAGCTAACGTACTTGATAATATAAAACAAAATAGGAGTGTGTATGTAAAAACATACAAAGACAAGGAAGGAAACCCTGTTTATCATGTTGCTATTCCACAAACAGATGCAGAATTAACCAAAGCAATAAATGGCGGCTTTGAAGAAAAAAGTATTGACAAATTATCCGATAATGAAAAAGCAAAGGTATTAAGTGAAGCGCAAAAAGAAGCTACAAAGCAAACTAAAAAAGATTTATTTGGAGAAAAATAAAAGAAGGAGGTAAGTAAAAAAATGGCAACAGATAGTTTAATGAAAAGAATAAAGATAAGGGTGAAGAAGCATTTAGCGAAGGATAAGGAAGTTGAAAAACCAAAATCCAATGGTAAAATATCTTCATTCATTGAAGAAAATTACAAACATTTCAATGCTGCCACATTATTAAATGCAGCCAAAGCCTACAAAGAACTTATTGATAAAGGCGGTAAAATGTTAGTTTCATTAGCAGGTGCAATGAGTACAGCAGAACTTGGGATTTCACTTGCAGAAATGATTCGAGAAAACAAAATACACGCAATATCTTGTACGGGTGCAAATTTAGAAGAAGATGTTTTTAATTTAGTTGCGCATAGCCATTATGTAGTAATACCAGAATACAGAGATTTAACACCTGACGATGAAGAAGATTTAGTAAAAAAACATTTGAATAGGGTTACCGATACTTGTATTCCTGAAAAACAGGCAATGAAAGTGATTGAAAAATTAATGTTTAATCTTTGGGAGAAAACAGAAAAGAAAGGAGAATCTTATTTCCCACATGAATATTTATACCAATTATTATTAAGCGGAGATTTAAAAGACAAATATGAAATTGATCCTAAAAATAGTTGGATGTTGGCAGCAGCAGAAAAAAATTTACCAATAGTTGTTCCGGGATGGGAAGATTCATCACTTGGAAATATTTTTGCTTCAGAAGTTTATGATGGAGTATTAAAATCATCCACTGTAAAAAATGGAATTGATTATATGGTTTGGTTATGTGAGCAATATCCTGAATGGGCAAAAGGAGAAGGAATTGGATTTTTCCAAATTGGAGGCGGAATTTCTGGGGACTTCGCAATTTGCGCTGTCCCATTATTGAAGTTAGATTTAAAGAAACCAGAAACACCATTTTGGAGTTATTTTGCCCAAATCAGTGATTCGACAACAAGTTATGGCTCTTATAGTGGAGCAGTACCAAACGAAAAACAAACTTGGAGCAAGATAGATAAGACAACGCCTAAATTCATAATTGAAAGCGATGCCAGTATTGTATGTCCACTCATATTTAATTATGTTATGGGAAAATGAAATGGAAGTATTATAATTTTTGGTTTAATTTTTATACGAAGATTTTAAATATCTTTTTAAGATTTGGTAATTATAAAATTGTTTTGTGGTTAGTTAAAAAGAAAAAAAGTTTAACAATAAAAATGAGACAATGTGCAAGGACTTCAAATATGTAAACGGGAGAGAAGTAACATTCATTGGATATGACAGAGAAAGACATTTATGTATTATCGGATATAATCATTCTGTGCCGTATAGTTTTCAAACCGTTTATTATGAAAATATAGAACCAGAATTATTTGATGAAGTAGTACATTCAAACCATATAGCAGCAAAAGCAAAAGAACTTTTTAAAGATAAACCTTTTAAATCTTAAATGTATGCCTCCTTTTGAATCAAAAGCACAAATGAAAGCATCCTTTGGCGGTTATCTTGGTAAAGAAATGCAGGATAAAGCAGACACATGGGCGCATGAAACACCAAATATTAAAGGATTACCAGAACATAAGAAGAAAGTAAAAATCAGAGTAAAAAAGAAGAAAAATATGTAAGAATTTTAAACTAATTTTGTTTAACCAATACATTGAATTACCATGAGTTTTAGTCCAAATTTCACAGCCGTACAACAGTATGGCAATCCAGCAGGTATATTTTTTACTGATACAAGTGCTGGTAGTGATGGCGCAATCGTTTCACGCCGTATATTTATTTTAACAGCCAATGGTACTTATCTGGTTCAAACTGGAAATAGTAATACTTATTCTATTTGGCCTTTACCATTGGCTACTCCTATTTTATTAAATGTACTTACTCAAGATACATCACCTTCAATTACTGTTCAGTATTTAGATGTTAGTAATACTGTTCTTTATTCTGTTACAATACCATTCAGCTTTACTTATAACAACGAAAATGCGTATTATACATTAACACAAAATCAAACATCCGATCCAACCATTTTGCAAGACACAAATTATTACATGAATAAAATCAGATTAAGAGTGAATATTGATAATGCAAATCAGGCTATTTCATGGGCTGGTGATACTTATACAGCACAAGAAAGTCTGGATATGGCAACACAAATGACGACTAATCAAAATGATTATTTTTAATGGCATATACTATTCCACAAATAATTGAGATAGCCGAAGTAAGCCAGTATCTTGTAAGTGATAATATTTCAAAAGGAACTATGTTTGGCGCAAGGTTAGACCCTAATTGGGGTATAACTTTATATTTAGAAAGAAAAGCAGTACAATGGATGTATAATATTAATCCAACCAATCCGACACTTCTGGCAACATCACTTTATTTATTATCTCTTTGTTATAATGTTTGGAAAGCATGGTATATAGTTAATAATGGAAGTGGAGGAAATATTCCACCTGTTACCCCTCCGGCAAATGCACCATCACCATATTATTTTGAAGTTACTGATTCTTCATTTTTAGTCAATGGTCAAAGCATAGCAACGATAGCAAATTTTGCAAAATATAATTTAATTTATACCAGAAATGGAATACCACAAAGTCAGGTAACTGACCAACCAAGTTATTTTTCATGGAATCCAACAACAGCGCAATTTATTTCAGTTCCGGCAGTTGTAACAGGTGAATTAATTGGATTAATACCAGTTTAAAATGAAAAAAATATTATTTATATTATCATTTTTGTTTTGTGCAATTGTTTCGTTTGCCCAATATCCGCTTAATCAAAGTATAAGTTCTGACAGCACTTTATTGACTTCAAAAGGCGGCACAAAATTAAGACCTGTCATTTTCAGTTATCACGATACAACTTCCGCTAATACTCAAAGAATAAGTCAATATGCTTTTTCGGTTATAGTTACTCCCGATGGTACTTTATGGGTAAGAGATTCCACAGCTAAAAAATGGATTCAGCAGACATCAGTAACAAACAATACTATTTATAATATCTACAATACATCAATAACAAATGTTCAGGTTATTAATCAGATTGATTCATCTGTTACTGTTCAGATTTGTACGGGCGCAAATTCGTGTGATACATTTCATTTTATTACTAATAATATTTTTAATGCAACTGCAACTGTTTCTTTTATAGATTCCACCCATTTAAAAATTTGCGGTACAGATACAACAACACAAATAACTACTTGTGATACTTTTTCTGTTCCTGCCCAAAAATTATATATATTTCAAAATGGGGTAACGCAGGTTTCGGCAGGAGTTGTGCAGGCTGGTAGCCTTACTACCATTCCGGTAAGTTTAGTTAATAATTTCATTGATTATATCGGTGGAAGTGGAAATTCTATTTTTACCATGTACCCGAATGGTAATTTAAAAGCAAGCGGATATGATTCATTAAGAAATGACGGATTTATAAATAGAAGTTTAGGAGTGGATAATTTAGGAAATATAGTTGTAGGTACTACTATACCGCCTTCTAATTGCGGTTTGATTTCGCCGGGTTCTTTGGTATGGTCTGGCTTTGGATTAAAATATTATGTTACCCCATCTATTTATTGTATCAATGGTATTACTTATCAAAGCCGCTATGATTCTGTAACTCTTGTCGCCGATGCAACTAATCCTACAATATTTGCTATTTATGTTGACACTTCGAGGGCATCCGATACATTAATGGGAGTGCCTGCGCCCGCACCTGTTGACCCTAAACAAAATATTGACCCAAATACACAGGTATATTTAACATCCATAACTGTTCCTGCATTGGCAACCGTTGTTCCTATTGATACTACAATTATTTTTGATAAAAATGTGGAATGGGTTGTTACCAATACGGGTACAACTACAAATCCTGCCAATACAACCAATGTTTATAGACAGCCAATTTCATTAAATGTAACTACCATACGAAACGGTAATATTATTTATTTTACACAAGGTGGTTCATTTGATTTAACTCCTTATAATGCTGTGGATGGTTTTATAGAATTGAAACAAACCATTCCTAACGCCGCTAATTTATCAGTAAGATGGTACAATGGTACAACCGCTTTAGGTGTTGCCGTAAATATTTCTTTTAATAAAGTATTGGGCAGCCTTGCACGTTATCAGGCATGGTCTATACCATTAAGCGCATTTCAACTAACATCAAATATTGTAACGCAGTTAAGAATTACCTATACTTCAAATAACAACACAACTAATTCAGGATTTTATCTTGACTTCATTTACTTAAATAATATTCCAACAACAGTAGTAACATCAGCAGGTGTGCAAAGTGTTGGCTTAACAATGCCAGCAGCTTTTACAGTAACAAATTCGCCGATAACCACAACGGGTAATTTAACCGTTACAGGGGCAGGAAGCGCAAACCAATACATTAATGGACAAGGAAACTTAGCTACTTTTCCAATAGATACATCATTTATAAAATTATATGGAAGTGGTGTTATTCCTATTTGGGCTTTGGGTACAGATGATACGATAAGGTCAGCTACATTCATTGCCGGAACAGGGATAACCATAACTAAAAATCCAGACAGCACCATTACTTTTGCCGCAACAGGTGGAGGAGGAGTGAATATTTATAACAGTGATGGATTAACAACTGGAACAAGAACGGATACATTAAATAATTTTAGTTTAATATTTCACGATTACAGTACTGGTTTTAATTTTGAACTTGATCCTCAAATTGGAAGTAGAGATATTTTATTTAATAGTGGGAATGGTACTAGTCTTGAAATTGGTGATGATGCTGGTGGATTTAGTTTAAGTTCGAGCCAAACAAGCCAACATTTTCAAGTTGTTTTTGATGATCCGACAGATTATGCTCAATTTAATACTGCCAAATTCGGCATCGGTTCAGCAACTCCGGCTTATTATTTTGAGGTGAATAATGGCGCAAGTCAGCATTACCAATGGATAGACACATCAGGGGGTAAATCGGTATTTGGAATAAACACTGATTCAGTAAAAATACAAAATTTAGGAGGTTCAGGCATACAACAAGTATGGGTAAGAAACAATGGGCTTCTTTTTGATAGCTTGGCAAGTGGTGGATTATTAACAGCCAACAACGGTCTTACAGCCAATACATCTACTAATGTTCAATTAGGAGGAACATTACTTGGTAATACAACGATTGCAACAGCAGCAAATACTTTAACTATAAGCTCTTCTACAACCGATGTAACTCCATTAATTATTACTGCAACAGGTTCGATGAATTATGGATTAAGTGTGACAAGTGATAACGCCACAGGTATTTCTGGCAGCGGTGGTAATACAGGTGTGTATGGATCTTCACCAACGGGGTGGGCATTTTATGGGGTATCTTCAAATGTAGTAGAAGAACTCCAACTTAATTCACAAACAGATAATGATGTTTCCCCAAGTATGGTTATATTAGCAAATGCCAGTACAGGGTTAGGCCAAAACGGATTTGGTACATCAATAGATTTTCAACTAAATTATGATTCCGCATATTTTTATGCGGGAACAAGTAATCAAATAATATCTAAATGGACAAGTGCTTCAACTTCTAATTTGGTATCAGAATTAGATATAATGGGTACAAGCGCTTCAGCTTATTCAGGGCCGCCTTCTACTTATTTATTGGCAAGTTTCAATGGTAATCGAAATACTACTATGTATGGGCTGACATTGCATTATCAAAGTAAAAGTGCAAACTATACATTACTTCCATCTGATTATGCAATAAACTTTACATCAAATGCAGATACAGCTACATTACCAACAGCAGTAGGAATTACGGGAACTATTTATGTTATTAAAACAACAGGGGTGGCTTCTATTGTGGCTACCACTTCATCACAGACGATTGATGGAGTAACAACTTATGCACTTACAGCGGCAAAAAAATATGTAATGGTAATATCAGATGGAGCAAATTGGGAAATAATTTCAAACAATTAAAATATGAAAAAAATCTTACTAATATCTGCTATGTTTCTTTGCTCGGTTGTTTGCTTTTCGCAAACTTCAACAAAGGATAGTGTTCAAAAATTACAAATGCAAGCAGATGCTTACATAGATAGCCTGACAAAGCATATAAGTATTGCTGATTTTAAAGATTATTTATATCAGAAAATAACGGCTAAGTTTTTTGAAGAAGGTAAGTTCTTAGAATTATATCAATGGTTTATAACTACTAAGTATAACGAATGGATGGCAACAAAAAAGAAATGAAAATAATATTTACGATATTATTTCTTTTTGCTTTAAATGTAAAGGGACAATCTTTTTTTTATAACAAAACACTTGCGCCAATTACAATAACATTAAAAGGTACATGGGAAGATGTTAAAGGAAAGATTTATTCAGGTTCAGTAACATTGCAGCCATATAGTTCTATAATTTTAATAAAAGATTCAATTAGTGTTTTGCCCGTTGTTTTCACTTCATTTACTGCAACTGCACAAGGAACAACAAATGTAATAGCATGGAGTGTTGGTGAAGAATCAGGAATAAATTATTATAGTATTGACCGTTCACAGGATGCGGTTAATTTTGCTTCTATTGGAAGTAGAATAGTTGGTGCTATTTATTCATTCGTAGATAATTTGCCAGCAAAAATTGAATATTATCGAATACAAGCATACGAAAACGGAACACCAAATCAATTCACACAAACAATACAAGTAATAAATAATAATATTGTTCCAATTCCACCACCCAAGCCACCAAAGAAACAATGTTTTTTAATGAATTTATTTAAAAAGAAAAATTGAAAAAATTATTTACCATATTATTTTTAATCCCTTTGTTTGCTAATGCGACAAATAAATATTGGGCTGCAAGTGGCAATGATGCAAATCCGGGTACTATTGGTTCGCCATATCAAACGATAACAAAATTCAATTCAGTTTTTGCAACAGCAAATCCGGGTGATTCTTTTTTCTTTAATCGTGGCGATAGTTTTTACGGGAATCTTAATTGTTCATCTAATGGTGCATCGGGTAATGTTATTTTTATTGGTGCTTATGGTTCGGGTGCATTACCGATAATAACAGGATTAAGTTCAGTAACAGGATGGGTAAATATTTCTGGTAATATTTGGGAAAGTGGCGCAATAACTACCGTCATCCCATATTTGAATATGGTTGTAATTAATGGTGTTAATACTCCAATGGGTAGAACACCAAATACGGGTTATTATGTTTTTCAAACTCATTCAGGCAATACATCAATCACAAGCAGCAACATAAATGGGTTTCCAGATTATACGGGCGGCGAAGTTGTTATACGTTCTGCACAATACATTTTAGATCGTGCGACAATATCTTCGCAAAGTGGAAGTACATTAAATTTTCCGGCAATCAGTTCAACTCCTACAAATGGATTTGGTTTTTTTATTCAGAATGATTCATTAACATTAGATCAACAAAATGAATGGTGGTATAAAAAATCAACACAAAAATTAAGAATTTATTCGACAACTTCACCAACAAACATACAAGCATCAACTATTGATACTTTGGTTTGGATTCGTGGTAATTACATCACATTCGATCATCTTGATTTTGAAGGAGCAAATGATTATGCTTTTTTTAATGATTGGGGTGGTTCACCCACTTATGGCTATGGAGATTATTTAACTGTTCAAAATTGCCATATTAATTATTCCGGTATTTACGGTATATGGACTTTAAGTAAATATATGACCGTCAATAATTGTTCATTCAATAATTCAAACAATACTGCTATTTATGTTAGGAATAGTCCAATTAATATAACAGTAACAAACGATACGATAAAAAATACAGGAGTAAATGCAGGAATGGGACAAAGTGGGTTCGCTATATACACAGGCATTTTAATTCTATCCACAAAAAATTCAACCATCACAAATAATATAGTAACGAATACAGGGTATATCCCTATATACTCTTTTGGAGATTCCGCTATTATAAAAAATAATTTTGTTGATTCATTTTGTTCAGTATTAAATGACGGAGGTGGTATATACATAGACAGGCGACATCATGGGATACAGATAACTTATAATATAGTATTAGATGGGTTGAATCTTTCTAAATATGGGACTGCTGATACAACATATACTCCAAGCGAAGGGATTTATTTAGATGATACTTCATCTAATGTATTAGTAGCTTATAATTCTATTTCGAATTGCGCCAATCAAGGCATTTTTCTGCACAATGGGGATAGTAATAACATAAATAATAATACTGTTTTTAATTGTAAAAGAGCAATAGGAACACAGGATGATGGAAGTAATATGTTTAATGATACGATTAAAAATAATATTTTTGTTGCTAAAATATCTACTCAGGTTTGCGCCTATTTTGTATCAGCGACAAACAATATAACAACTCTTGGTTTTTTGGATAGCAATTATTACGCAAGACCAATTAAGGATGATTCCACAATAACATATGCACCAAGTTATTCATTTCATACAACAACTCTTTCTGGTTGGCAATCATATTCAGGTCAGGATGCACATTCAAAAAAATCACCAAAATCGGTAACCGATACAAGCCAGATAAAATTCTATTACAATGCAACAGGTTCAGTAGGTTCACCCATAAATTTACCAGCACAATATATAGATATGCCAGGAAATGTTTATAGCATCGTAACATTACAACCTTATAGCTCCATTGTGTTGCTTTATGATGCGCCATTACCACCACCACCGGGTTCTACTGTTTATTCGTTATTAAGAAAAGAAAACACAATTTATAAAATGGGACATTAACTATAATTAAAAATATGACAGCCATGACTGTAAGTATTGAACAAAAAGAAATAAGGGGGGTTACTTTGAAATTTTTTTATACTGCCATTACCGTTATTATCTCAATAACGGCGGCTGTTGTTTTGACTTATATTAATCTTAGAGATGGTCAAAATGAAACAAGAAAAATAATCCAAGCAACATCAGTGACAGTCGAAAATGTAAAAGATGAATTTCAAAGACAACAAAGATTGCAGGATGATAGAATTACAACTATTGAGCAGATGCAAAGGCAAACTGATATTCGTTTAACAATTATGGAAACAAAAATGGGTATTTCCAATCCTTTTGATAAATGAAAACAGATTGGTTAAAAGATAATGCCAAATGGATTATTTCTATCGTTTTCGGGGCAGGCATTTTATTGGGTAAATTTCAATATGATAGCAAAGACCGGCAAACCATGAAAACGGACATGATTAGGATGGAACAAATGATTAATCAAAACAAGAACGATCAGAATGATTATAATGCAACTACCGACCAAAAGATTGATGATGTAAAAGCATGGCAGCAACACGAAGATGGAAGACAGGCAGGATATAAACAAGCTATGGATGAATTAAAAAAGAAGTAACTTTAACAATCAAAAATAAAATTTATGAATAAAAAACTATTTTCAGTTGGCGTACAGGATGCAATAAAAGGGTTAATTGTTGCCTTTCTTTCTGCCTTTCTTGCAACCATCTATCAATGGATTTCCAATGGTGGATTTCCGACAGCAGCACAATTTAAACAAGCTGGTATTGTAGGAATAAGTTCCGCTGTTGCTTATCTTTTGAAAAACTATTTTTCAAACAGTCAGGGACAGTTTGCAAAAGCTGAACCACCTACTAAATCATAAACAAAAAAATAAAACTTATGAAAAAATTAATCTTCTTTTTATTGACAATTTTTGTCTTGACAAGTTTTGCCAATGCTCAAAATTCACCTTTTAAGCCTATTCATGTTAATAGACTTACTAAATTAAATTTTGGCGCAACCAGCACAACGGATAGTACATTTGGTGCATGGCGATTTGTTACAAACGTAGCCGCTTATACTATTCCTGACCACTTGCTTATGGCTGGTGCAGGTTTCGGGTATCAATGGCTTGATTATAAATATGCAACCGGAAGAGTAACAAGTAAATTTTCCATTTCAGCAATGATGTGGGCAACAGGTTCAACAGCTCCGTCAAGTCCTGCAACAGCAGCAAGTTTTGGCGCAATGGTTGGCGCAATAAATAATCTTATTCAAGTTGGCTATGCTTATAATACCGGATTAAATGCAGGCCAGTTTGTAATTGCTATTGGCGTTGGTTTAAATAATTAACTATGAAATTTGGTAAACTTGCTAAACGGTCAGATTACAGAACTCTGAAGTTTTCAAAGTATTTAAGTCCGTCTTTGCCACCGCCACCGCCGTCATTCAGTACACTTGACAGAGTATATAAAAATCTTGGTATCAGCGATCCTTCAATTTTGTTCCCGATGGATGGCAATGATACTTTAGGCGATTGTACTTTTGCCGCCGCTTTTCATGCCTCAACAGTATGGAATGGGATGGTAGGTGTAAAACATATTGCAACTGATTGTTCAGATGAATATTTGAAGTTTACAGGAGGTCAGGATAACGGCTGCAATGAACTTGATGTTCTTAATCTTTGGCATAATTCAGGAATTGCCGGAAGTAAGATACTTGGCTTTGTTGAAGTTGACCCCAAAAACCATGACCACATTAAGCAAGCAATAAAATTATTTGGACTTGTTTATTTAGGTTTTCAAGTACCGGATAATTGTATGCAGCAATTTGAAGCAGGTCAAACATGGACAGGTGGCAATCTGCTTAATGAAGGTCATGCCATCATAGCAGCCGAATATGACCCAGATACTTTGAATAACTTAACATGGGGAGCAACACAAAAAGGAACGTGGGGTTGGAATGACGAATGCGTGGACGAGTGTTATGCCATCGTTCCTCATCTCGCATTGCTTGATAGTTTTCAGGGTATTGATTACGCTTCTATTTATAATGATTTGCAAGCATTAAAATCATGAAATTTTGGAAACTGATATTATTTTTTGTTATCGTAATGGCTATTATTGCTTTTTTGGCTTGGGAATGTTTAAAAGATTAACATGAACTATTCACCTACTAATATTGCCCGTCAATTTCTATTTGTTAGAGAGGCATCTCAAAATCGAGGATTAAGAGTAGAAAGCATTCAACATTGGAGTTCTGGGCAATTCGGGGATAGCTGGTGCGCTGAATTTGCCACAATGGTTTTAGATATTTGCTTTCAGGGCAATGCACCCATACAAAGGCTTCAAGCCTGTCAGGATATTTACAACCAAGCAAAACAAAATAACTGGTTAGCAGATGCTCCGGTTCAGGATGACTTATATTTATATGTAGATGACAACGATCATGCACATCATGTAGGAATAATTACAGAAAACGGGAACGGAATTGCAGGCAATACAAGTCCTGACGGTACAAGTTCAAACGGAACAGGAGTTTTTGAACATCAAATATCAGTTGGCAACCATGTTAAATATGTTCATTATCCCCGATGAATAGTAGCTTACAAATATCTTAC
Organism: uncultured Bacteroidota bacterium; assembly: GCA_963823125.1. Taxonomy (GTDB): domain Bacteria; phylum Bacteroidota; class Bacteroidia; order Chitinophagales; family Chitinophagaceae; genus UTBCD1. The sequence goes on along the minus strand of CAWGKD010000022.1, from coordinate 5,485 downwards.
CATGCTCTCAGACGCTGCATTGGTTACGCTGCTTTTTTACTTCCAATAGTTTTGATAACTGGTAGCATTATTTCTCATGGATCTGATTCAATCCGTAATTCAATAAGTGATTATTATTATACACAATTTTCAAGTTATTTTACCGGAACACTTTGCGCCATATCTCTTTTTTTATTTACTTATCGAGGATATGATAATCATGATTTGCGGATCAGCAAATTGATGAGCTTTTTAATGATTGTGATAGTATTCAATCCATGCCACAGTCAGGACATAGATTATAAGTACAATCTCATTCGTATTAATAGCAGCAACTTTGCAAAATTGGGCGCATAATATTTCAGCAATACTTTTCTTTTTATTGTGCGCTTACTATTCAATGTTTTTATTTACAAAAACAGATGGTATAATTACCAGCAGAAAAATAAAAAGAAATTTAATCTATGAAATATGTGGGCTACTTATTTTCTGTTCCCTTATTTGCATCATCATTTCTGCCGCCGTTTTTAATATCCAATGGCCGATACTTATTTTTGAAACTTTTATTCTTTGGGCTTTTGGATTTTCATGGTTAGTTAAAGGAAATTTTATTTTGAAAGACTTATAAAAAAAGCCCCGAAATTAATCGAGGCTTTAACCTTTAAAAACTAACAATGAAAACAGTCTTTAAATAGGATTTTCTGGAATTTCAGTTTCTTTTATTTCATTTGTTGGCATAATTACAACCCCTTCAAATATCCCTCTTTTTTCAGCTTCTTTAATTAAATCCTTTATAGCTAAAAACGATCTTTGGTCATTTTGTAAACAATGAACTGCTTTTCCAATCATTTCAATTCGTTCCTTCGGTGAAAGCATTTGATATTTCTTACAATTAGCCATTTAATTAATGTTTAAAAATAACAGGGTAAGTTACTGAATCAGTAAACGAGTATCTATAATGAATTATCATAGAATCAGCGCACAATTTAAACCATGTTGGCAATACATTTGCCGTATCAATTAACTTAGTCAAAGTTAAGTTACATAACATTCCTACATCTTCGGTTAATACCGTTTTTAGGTAATTTGAATCGTAATCGTAAAAATCCGTAAGGAATAATGTATGCTCACATGGCTTCAGGCTTGTTTTTAGCTTGTTTTTAGCCATTTTATCTTTTGAGCAGCTAATTGCCGCAGTTAAAAAACAAAGGCAAATTAAGGCTTTAAATATATTTTTCATGGCTTATTGTTTATTCGGGTAATGATTGCTTTTGCTTTTTTTTGAAATTGTTTAGCTTCTTTATAAGGATTTTCATATTTATCCATTAATTCATGGAAAACAATTTGATGAAGAAAATTTTCAATACTTTTCAAAGCCTCATACATATTTTTACTTTCTGCTATTAATCTTGCATTGGCTTCGGCTTCTTCTTCTCCATTATTTTTCAGAATAATATCAATAGTTCTAATATTCATTATTCCTCTTTCATTTCTGCCTAAGGAAGATATTATATTTCCGTAATACCTCCCGGCTATATGTTTTTCAGCTTTCCATTCACCAGAAGTAAATAGCTCTTTTGTTTGTGTTGTTTCTTTTTTCATTGTAGTAGTTTTTTTAGTTAATTATTTATGTTTTTTAAATACCATTGGACAAATTGATTAAATTCTCTTTTGGATTGTTCAAATTTGCCATTAGATGTTCTATTTGGGAAAAATGTCCAAAAATGAAATTCATTCCCTGTTTTTACTTTATAATCATTAATTATCCTATTTACAATTTCAGGCTTTGATCTTTTGCCTATATAACCAGCTCTTTTTAGCCAAACATAGACTCCTTTATGTGTACTTATTAACGGCATAAGTTTAAGTTAAAGCTACTTCAGCCAATTTAATTGCGTCTCTATAATAGAAGGATGCTTTTTCGCTTATGCAAATCATCGTTAAAAATTTATGTATTGCTTCTTTTAATAAATTATTTTTTTCTTTTATTTTTTCATATTCGCTGAAAAATTCAGTATAACAAATTTCGTATCCCATGTCTGCGCCCCTTCGTATATCTGCTTCCAACCAATTTGGTGTTTCCTTATCAGGTGCGGTGCTAAGTTTACTTAATTTTTTAATTTCATATTCAATTTTTATTCGGATATGTTTCGGTATTTTATTTTCCATTAGTAGTAATTTTTATACCTGTTTTAATAGGTAATTAATAATTCGATTGCGTCTTTTATAAACTCGCTTACATCTTTGCCGCCGATAAGATATTCCCCAGAACGATCATAAATATAACCACTAAATTTTTCTATCGTGGCATTAATAAGTTGAGACTCTTTTTCATTATCACAAATGAAGTTTATAATAGTTTTCTTTAATTCGTTTTTCATTGTATTTTTTTTAAATTTAATTTTTTCTTTTATCTTGTTGCTTCTTTCAAAATATTGAAATTTATTCCCATAATACCAATCTTCTCTTTCGTTTACCTTTATTAAAGTCAAAATATGGTTTATTTGCGATTTCGTTAATTTAATGTGAATCATATTTTTTAATGTTTACCAATAACTAATTGATACCATATTTTTTGTCCTGTTAAATACATTTTACCATTTTCAAAGGTGATTGAAGATAAACAAAGATTTACGTCATTTTGATTGCTGCGCTTTGCAGTTCTATTATCATTCCATCTTTTTAAAAAAGATTTTGCAGCATGAATAGGTGTTGAACCTTGAATAATTATTTTATCATCTTCTCCTCCTATTTTAACTACATTTGCTTTTTTATCGTAATAAGAAATCCAAAATTGTTTCATAAAATAGTTTTAAAAAAGTTAATCAATCATTTTTTACGATAAATAAATCTAATTCCTTCAAAAATAGGGAAGTATAGAGATACCTCCCGTTTATTAAACCTTAATCCTAAATGTGAGAAATATTTTCAATCTCTTTCAAAATATCTTTGCCTATAATATCAGATACTAATTGCCTGTTATCAATACTTTGTTCACGAATCATTTCAATACATCGTTTCAAGTCTTTTTTCTTTAATGCTATCTTAATAGCCAGTCCAAAAACAGTTTCATCACTAATCTTTTCAAGTTTAACAGATAGCGCAGCCAGTCTCCAGGCTTTCGATAAATCGGGCAATGATCTTGCAATAGTTTTCATTTTTTATCTAATTTTTTTTGAGTTAACTCAATTAATTCTTTCCATTTTTCACCAGGCAATAAAACATCGGGAGGCATCCCCAGTAAATCACAAATAAGATATTTATATTTCATAAATGCTTCGCTGCAATTTAATTCCCCTCTTTTTCTTGCTTCTTTATAGCCTTTATTAATTTCTTGCATGGCTTTTGAAAATTCTTTACCCATAATTGTAGTTTTCATTTTAAAAGGTTTTTCATTTTTTCAACATATTCATTTATTAAATCTTCTAAATACTTAATCCTTTCTTTTAATTTTTCATTTTCAGCTTGCAATTCCTGATTGTGCTTACTTACGATGTCATAAGCTCCAGTTTTAGAAATGTTTACTATCTGTTCAAGTAAAGCCTCATTGCCGCCTGTTTGTGTTTGCTTTTTCATGTTAGTTAATTTTTAATATTATTGGTTATTTAATTATTTGCAATTTATATCCAATGCTTTCAAGTTCCTGCATTAAGGGCAAATATTCTGATTTTTTAGCTTTTTTACATTCTTTTGCATAATCAATATGACAGGCAGAATGTTGGCCTACATGAGCATAACAAGTAAATAGGTTTTTATCATTACTGTATTTTTCTTCAGGGAAGAAAGCAAATATATATCCCTTTTCATATACATTACTATTTACTTCGATTAAAAATTTTACTTTCGTTTTCATTTTAATTAGTTTTAAGGAAGGAAGCTAAAATAAATAACTTCCTTCCGTTGTTAATAGATGTTATTGGTTATTTATAAAGAAAGTTTTTTTGCTTTTTCAATTAATGTTTGAAATTCTTCAGTAGATTCTTTGTCGGTGAATGTAATATCTTCTAATTCGCCAACTTCAATAAGTTGCTTTATTGTTTCTTTTAATTCAATTATTGTTGAAGTAGCTAAATCTTTTTGAAATTCAGAATTACTCCAAATAGCTTCTGCAACTTCTCTTGTAATTTTTGTAATTGGTAAAACTTCTGGTTCTCCTTTTGGTTTTTCTTCTGGCTGTTCTTCTGTTGGTTCTTGTGGCAAAGAGTTCAAAAAACCCTGTAAAGTATCTTGAGGGTATGAAAAAAGTTTACCGTTTTTGTAAATAACAATTCCGTAATATTTTTCATTTTTATCATGGCTATGATACCAATAAACTCGTTCAAGTGTAAAACCTTCTGATTTAGAGTATTTTTCATTAAAATATTTGGTTATTTCGTCTGGTATATGATAAACGAAATGTATAGGTATTTTATCTTTTTTCATGATTAATTATTTTATTTAATAACACTTTAATTTCTTCAAGAGAAGCAAAAATTTTTTCATTGTATGTCTTTTTTTTAATATCGGTACTTGCGGCTGATTGCTGTCTAATATTATTATACTTTTCAATTAATGTAAGTGCCATTTCTTTAGTAGGAATTATATTTTCATCCCATTTGTAATTTGCTATTCCTCTTTTCCCTCCAATCTTTAAAATTATCTTTTCTTCTATTAAAAATTTAGAATATTCTGTTGGCATTTTATTAATAATGCAAATTGTTTTAATAGAAACTTCTCGTTCTTCTTTTAACAAATCAGAAATATTTAAAAGAAAAGAAAATACCTTATCAATAGTTGCATCATGTGGCATTTTATTAAGTGTTTAAGTTTATAAAAATGGGAGAATTGCTAAGAAAATCATTCCAGCAATCCAAGCAATAGTAACACCTATGCAAGCATATTTACCGCCATCTTCCCATTTATTTTCTTCATTCCATTTAGTTGTCTTTTTCATTTTTTTAAGTTTTTAAAGGTTAATTAACAAGTTTTAAAGATTAAGTCGTTCCTTCAGCAAACATACAATATATACATATCATATTCCAAATAAATTCAAGTCATTAACATATAATTAACATATAAGTTTATAACCCATTGAAACATAATAAGCTGTTAATACAATGCAGATTGCTTCGCCAAACTCGCAGGCTAAAGTAAACGATTAGCCATTTTAAAGCCATTTAAGCCACAATAAATAAAACCAGTATAATAACCGGCAAAGGATTAGTTAAGCCCAACAGCATCCATTTAAACAAGTGTAGTGATCATTTTAGGTGTTATTACAATGCACTATGTTTAGATTATTGGCAAAAATTGTATAATCAGTTAATATTCAATAGATGATCATTTTGATCAGCCCAAACAACAAAGACCATGCAATAAATAGCTTTTACATATCAATTGATCCGTCCAAAACGGCAAAGCCATCCTAATATATTGTCTTAAAATCAAATATTTAAACGCAAAATAAAGACCTACCCGGTTGCCAAAAACCATTTCCCCAAAGCCACCGGCTTCGCTTTAATTGGGG
>CAWGKD010000021.1:0-26123 GCA_963823125.1 uncultured Bacteroidota bacterium | reverse complement strand
CACCTGAAAAAGTGAAAACCTTTTTCAAAAGTCTACCGAAAGAAAACCTGGAACTGATTCAGGTTTCGGATGATGCTATTAATCTCGCAAAGAGTTATATTGAAGATAATGTTGTTGGTAAAACCAGTTTCGATGATTGCATTCACATCGCTTTGGCCACTATTCATAAAGTTGATATTCTTGTAAGCTGGAATTTCAAACATATCGTTAATGTTTATAGGATTCGCGGCTATAATTCTGTAAATTTACGGTTGGGTTATTTACAATTAGAAATACGATCGCCTAAAGAAATTATTAATTATGAAGACGAAACAGAAAATTAAAGAGAAAGAGTTTGATACTGTAAAAACTTTCAGAATAATCAAAAATAAAATTTCTCAAGACATCGCCGATATGAGTCTGGAGCAAATTCAGATTTATTTAAAAAACAAAAAAGCACGTTTAGAAAGCTAAATTGCCATATATACTGTAGGTAATTTTTTTATTTATTATTGTTGACTTCCTTTATTATAAGGATAAGGATCTGTGCCACGGTTGCACCTATACTAAAGAATCATTTATAACTCACCCCTGGCCCCTCTCTTCGGGGAAGAGAGGGGGATAAAGGAGGGCTGATGAACTTAAGAATATTTTTTTGTGCTGTTGTACAATGATGAGCTGTTTTATTACTCACCCCTGCTTACAGACTGTCTCGTCCCCCTCTCTGCAAGCAGAGAGGGGGATAAACAATCTTCATTTATTGTAAGGATTTTTGGGGGTGAGTAGTTTGTAAATTATAAGTTTAAAATTTATATTGAGGCATGGCTGATAAATGGCCAATACATATCAAATATTCCCGAAAGTTGAGAAAAAATCAAACTCCGGAAGAAAAGATTATATGGGAATATTTGCGCGACAGGAGATTGAATAATTACAAGTTTTTGCGCCAGCATCCTATTCTGATTCCAAATGCCAGTAGTTTGAAGCAATTCTATATTGCTGATTTTTATTGTGCCGCAAAAAACTGGTAATAGAAGTTGACGGATTGGTTCATTCATTGCAGATAGATTATGATGAGGCTAGAAATATTGTGATGAAAGAATTAAAATTGACTGTTCTCCAATTGACAAATGAGGAAGTGAATGAAAATATTTCTGCGGCATTGGAAAGAATAAAGAAACATTTATAACTCACCCCCTGTCCCCATACATCAACTCACCCCCGGCCCCCTCTACCAGCAGAGAGGGGATATGTATTTTCATTTTTGTTGAACGTTGATTGGCCCGAAGGACTCCTTTGGGAGGTGAAGTGTCATTCAGAATATTCAGAAAGCAGATTGCCTTCCCCGTGACTTTTATTACCTTTGATGTATGCGAACTGTAACATTGCATATACCGGACAGCTTTGACATAAACGAAAAGGAAGTGGCGATGCTGTTGGCTACTCAGCTTTACGAACAAGGTAAATTGTCCCTTGGCCAGGCAGCTGAACTGGTTGGGCTAACCAAACGCACTTTCGCCGAACTGCTGGGTCAATATAAAGTTTCTCTTTTCAATTATCCGGCTTCTGATCTCCCAAGAGATGTAAAAAATGCATAGCACAATTATTTCAGATACCAGTTGCCTTATTGTACTTTCAAACATAGATGAACTGGACTTGCTGCAAAAATTATACGGACAAGTGATAACAACTATTGAAGTAGCAACTGAATATGGACAAATCCTTCCGGATTGGATTTCCATCAAAGCGCCTGCGGATGCCTATAGCCAGAAAATTCTTGAAATGCAGATTGACAAAGGCGAGGCCAGCGCTATTGCATTAGCACTTGAAATAACAGGCAGCATAGTTATACTGGACGATTATAAGGCAAGAAGAATAGCTGAAAAGCTAGGTATGAAAATCACCGGAACAGTCGGCGTACTTATCAAAGCCAAGCTAAATGGTATAATAAATTCTGTTAAACCTTTTTTTGACAAAATCCGCAAAACAGATTTTCGCCTGACAGATGAAATAGAAAATCAGGCTTTGAAAGAAGCTGGCGAATAAACAAGAAAAGGAACTACTGATTTTTTGATCTTGTTGGCGTCTGTATCATAACATTATGCACCATACTTTCATAGAAATAAAAAGATCTCTGGCACAGTTATACCCGCATGAAAAATCTTAAAAACTATTGGAACCGGGGCACGGTTTATCAGATGATCTTTCATTTTCAAACTAGTTATGCAGTGAAGACTAAAACGAAGCTCTCAGGTATGACATACTTTGGAAGTATGGAATGGCTAACTTCGTTATAGGACCTTGCCCAGCGAAAAGTTTTGTAATGCTTTTACCGGACTATCAGCCAATTACAGCAATAGCTGGCATTCAATAAGTAAGTATTTCATTAAGAAATATCCTGATCTCCTTTAATTGTTCAGGTGTAATATGTCCAATCTTCTTAATCAACCTGGCTTTTGAAACGGTTCTTAACTGGAAAGTCAACACTTCGGAATCAGCAGCAAGCCGGTTAACTTTATCTTTTTTGAGTAATACGCAGCCTGCAAAATTTTTCACCCGGGTTGAAAGCGGGCATATGATCCTTACATCATAATGTTGGTTCATAGTATCGCCACTGATAATTACCACAGGGCGGCGACCACCCTGTTCCCGTCCTTTAGCTGGCTCCAGGTCGGCGAGCCATATTTCTTTTTGCCACATTATTTTTCCAGTTCATTAAGTTGCTTAAGGTAATCTTCCAGACCCCAGTCTGCCATGTCGGTCATCTCATTGTCCTTGTTAGCCTTTTTAAATGTTTCCACATAGGCCTTTTTTCGTTCTTCCATTAAAAACTTTCTCAGCGCCTTTTCGATGACTTTATTCTTTGACATTTTATTCATGATAACATATTGTTCAAGGTCTTCTTTTAATTCCAGGGGAAGAGAGCTGGTATAAACATATTGCTTAACCATATTTATGTTTTTTATTTATAAATCAAAAATACGAAATATAATTAGGAAGCAAGAAGTCGGATGTCAGAAGTAAGAGATAAGGATTAAGGAACAAGAACCAAGGAACAATAGGCAAGAGTAGATTGCTTCTCCCGACTGTAAAGTCCGGTCTCACAGTTACCAACACTCCGGTAATCATAATAACTCTTCAAAGTAACGGAGTGTTCGTCTTTGCGAAGCCAACAGCTAGTCATTGTGCGTTGGGTTGGCTGAAGCCTGCCTACCGGACAGGCAGGCAATCTCCCTCATTGTGGTGTGGACTTCAGGTATGCCATACTTTAAAAGTATGGCATACCTTATTACTCATCCGCTCCGTCCAACGAAGCAATCTCCTCCATTACGGTCCCATTGGAAATGTCAGGAGAAACAACCTGATTCATATTCCCCACACTTCACACATAATATCGCCAACCACTCACTATTCACTTTTCACTATTAACTTTTCACTACTAACTTTTCACTATTCACTTTTCACTACTCACTTTTCACTATTCACTTTTCACTACTAACTTTTCACTATTCACTTTTCACTATTCACTTTTCACTATTCACTTTTCACTATTCACTTTTCACTATTCACTTTTCACTATTCACTTTTAACTATTCACTATTAACTATTAACTTTTCACTATTAACCATTACTCATAACTAAGTTTGCATCGTGTCTTCCAAATTTGAAAATACAACCGGTTATAAAATCATCAGGCAATGGCTGGCATCAAAAGGCCGTCAACCATTCGCATTCCAGGAAGAAACATGGAAACATATTCATAATGGCGCCAGTGGGCTGGTGAATGCACCCACTGGCTGCGGTAAAACTTTTTCTGTTTTTCTCGGTGCCATCATTGATTTCATCAATCATCATCCTGATGACTATAAAACAAAAAAGAATTCAGGACTTCAGTTATTATGGATCACACCATTGAGAGCATTAGCCAAAGATATCGGCCGTGCAATGGAAGAAGTGATTGAAGAACTGAATATGAAATGGAAGATCGGGATCAGGAACGGTGATACCGATGTGAATGAAAGAGCCAGGCAAAAAAAACAAATGCCCGAAACATTGATCATCACTCCGGAAAGTTTGCATTTGCTGCTGGCTCAAAAAGGCTATCCAGAAATATTTTCTTCTCTGAAAATTATTGCTGTTGATGAATGGCATGAATTATTGGGAAGCAAAAGAGGAGTCCAGGTGGAGTTGGCAGTGGCACGACTCGTATCCGTAGCTGCGGGTTACGAGCTTCGAGTTACGAGTAAAACAAACTCACAGCTCACAGCTCGCAGCTCAAAGCTTTCTCTCTGGGGTATCTCTGCTACCATCGGAAACTTAGAAGAAGCAAAAAATGTTTTACTCTCCCCTACCCATTTCCCGGGCACCCCCTCTCTCAAAAAAGAGAGGGGGACGGGGGGTGAGTTGGTTCTTGCCCAAATAAAAAAAGAGATCATCATTGAATCTATTTTTCCTGATGAGATAGAAAAATATCCATGGGCCGGTCATCTCGGCATCAAACTCATTCATAAGATCATTCCCATTATTTTACAAAGCAGGACCACACTCATCTTCATCAACACCCGTGGCATGGCGGAAACATGGTACCAGCGATTGCTTGATGCATGCCCTGACCTTGCGGGTTCGATTGCACTGCATCATGGTTCAGTGGATATGGAACTGCGCAACTGGGTGGAAGAAAATCTGCATACCGGAAAATTGAAAGCTGTCGTTAGCACTTCGTCATTGGATCTTGGCGTTGATTTCCGTCCGGTAGAAACAGTGATACAGGTGGGTTCACCCAAAGGCGTTGCAAGATTTTTACAGAGAGCGGGAAGAAGCGGGCATAGCTATGATGCTGTCAGTAAAATTTATTTCTTACCTACTCATTCACTCGAACTGGTAGAAGCAGCCGCTATCAAAAAAGCAATTGCAGAAAATATTATCGAAAGCCGCCAACCCATGCTGCTTTGTTATGATGTGTTAATACAATATCTCAGCACACTCGCTATCTCAGATGGTTTTAATCCGGATGAAATTTATAGAGAAATTGTTTCCACACATTGTTATAATGAAATGACAATGGAAGAATGGAACCATATCATTCACTTCATCACGACGGGCGGCAATGCCCTGCAGCAATATGATGACTATAAAAAAATGGAGGTTGAAAACGGAATATATAAGATCAGGAACCGCAGAATTGCCATGCGTCACCGCCTGCATATCGGGACGATCGTAAGTGAATCCATGATGAAAGTAAAATTCATCAGCGGCGGTTTTGTGGGCGTGATCGAAGAATATTTTATCTCCCGCCTGCAACCGGGTGATTCATTTACACTGGCCGGAAGAAATCTTGAATTTATAATGATCAAAGACATGACAGCGCTGGTGAGAAAATCTTCTTCAAAAAAATCAATTGTTCCCAGCTGGCAGGGTGGACGGATGCCCTTGAGCGCTAATTTAGGAAAAATGCTGAGGGAGACATTGAATTTAGTGAATAGTGAAAAGCAACAAGAGACAAGGGACAAGCAACCAGCATCCACTATTCACCATTCACTATTCACTATTCACCATTCACTATTCACTATTCACGAAGCTTATCACGAACTGCAGATCCTGCAACCCCTCTTCGAATTACAACAGCATCTCTCTCATGTTCCCAAAGAAAATGAATTGCTGATCGAACAGATCGAAACAAAAGATGGATTCCATTTATTTGTCTATCCATTCGAAGGAAGACTGGTTCATGAAGCCATGGCGGCTATTCTTGCTTACCGCATCAGCCGCATCACTCCTATTACTTTTTCTTTTGCCATGAATGATTATGGATTTGAATTATTGAGCGATCAACCCATCCCGCTGGATGACAGCAATGCATATGAATTATTTTCTCCTGAAAATCTTTTTGAAGATATACAACGAAGTGTGAACAGTACCGAGATGGCAAAAAGAAAATTCAGGGATATTGCTGTGATTGGCGGATTGATTTTCCAGGGTTATCCCGGCGAACAAAAAAAAGCAAGACACCTGCAGGCATCTGCTTCGCTCCTTTTTAATGTATTCAGCGAGTATGAACCCAACAATCTTTTACTGAAACAATCTTACACTGAAGTGATGGAGCAGCAAATGGAAGAAGCCAGACTAAGAGATATGCTGCATCGCATTCAGCACTCAAAGATCATTATTACATTCCCCAAACAGCTTACACCATTCTGCTTCCCGGTGAAAGTGGATAGCATGCGCGAAGATCTTTCTTCAGAAAAATTAGAAGACAGAGTTAGGAAGATGCAGAAAAGTCTGAACCAGGATTTATAAGATTAAAGGATTAACAGATTGCGAGGAACTGCTGCTGTTGGCGGAGACCCACGATAGCCATCGGGACAAGCGCCAACAGCAACAGATAAACTATTTCTAACCGTTTTTTTTACGCCATTCAAATGAAAAACTATTCTGTGTCCCCCGCTGGCGGGGGCCGGATAACCAGTTCAAGAATAATTTCAATAGGGGGTGGACTGCTATGAACTATCTTTTATTGTTCCACCCCTATTTGAAAAAATTTTGCAGATCGCAGCGCTTCCCCCGTTACGCCATTCAAATGAAAAGTTATTCTGTGTCCCCCGCTGGCGGGGGCCGGATAACCGGTTCAAGAATAATTTCAATAGGGGGTGGACTGCTATGAACTATCTTTTATTGTTCCACCCCTATTTGAAAAAATTTTGCAGATCGCAGCGCTTCCCCCGTTACGCCATTCAAATGAAAAGTTATTCTGTGTCCCCCGCTGGCGGGGGCCGGATAACCAGTTCAAGAATAATTTCAATAGGGGGTGGACTGCTATGAACTATCTTTTATTGTTCCACCCCTATTTGAAAAAATTTTGCAGATCGCAGCGCTTCCCCCGTTACGCCATTCAAATGAAAAGTTATTCTGTGTCCCCCGCTGGCGGGGGCCGGATAACCGGTTCAAGAATAATTTCAATAGGGGGTGGACTGCTATGAACTATCTTTTATTGTTCCACCCCTATTTGAAAAAATTTTGCAGATCGCAGCGCTTCCCCCGTTACGCCATTCAAATGAAAAGTTATTCTGTGTCCCCCGCTGGCGGGGGCCGGATAACCAGTTCAAGAATAATTTCAATAGGGGGTGGACTGCTATGAACTATCTTTTATTGTTCCACCCCTATTTGAAAAAATTTTGCAGATCGCAGCGCTTCCCCCGTTACGCCATTCAAATGAAAAGTTATTCTGTGTCCCCCGCTGGCGGGGGCCGGATAACCGGTTCAAGAATAATTTCAATAGGGGGTGGACTGCTATGAACTATCTTTTATTGTTCCACCCCTATTTGAAAAAATTTTGCAGATCGCAGCGCTTCCCCCGTTACGCCATTCAAATGAAAAGTTATTCTGTGTCCCCCGCTGGCGGGGGCCGGATAACCAGTTCAAGAATAATTTCAATAGGGGGTGGACTGCTATGAACTATCTTTTATTGTTCCACCCCTATTTGAAAAAATTTTGCAGATCGCAGCGCTTCCCCCGTTACGCCATTCAAATGAAAAGTTATTCTGTGTCCCCCGCTGGCGGGGGCCGGATAACCAGTTCAAGAATAATTTCAATAGGGGGTGGACTGCTATGAACTATCTTTTATTGTTCCACCCCTATTTGAAAAAATTTTGCAGATCGCAGCGCTTCCCCCGTTACGCCATTCAAATGAAAAGTTATTCTGTGTCCCCCGCTGGCGGGGGCCGGATAACCAGTTCAAGAATAATTTCAATAGGGGGTGGACTGCTATGAACTATCTTTTATTGTTCCACCCCTATTTGAAAAAATTTTGCAGATCGCAGCGCTTCCCCCGTTACGCCATTCAAATGAAAAGTTATTCTGTGTCCCCCGCTGGCGGGGGCCGGATAACCAGTTCAAGAATAATTTCAATAGGGGGTGGACTGCTATGAACTATCTTTTATTGTTCCACCCCTATTTGAAAAAATTTTGCAGATCGCAGCGCTTCCCCCGTTACGCCATTCAAATGAAAAGTTATTCTGTGTCCCCCGCTGGCGGGGGCCGGATAACCGGTTCAAGAATAATTTCAATAGGGGGTGGACTGCTATGAACTATCTTTTATTGTTCCACCCCTATTTGAAAAAATTTTGCAGATCGCAGCGCTTCCCCCGTTACGCCATTCAAATGAAAAGTTATTCTGTGTCCCCCGCTGGCGGGGGCCGGATAACCAGTTCAAGAATAATTTCAATAGGGGGTGGACTGCTATGAACTATCTTTTATTGTTCCACCCCTATTTGAAAAAATTTTGCAGATCGCAGCGCTTCCCCCGTTACGCCATTCAAATGAAAAACTATTCTGTGTCCCCCGCTGGCGGGGGCCGGATAACCGGTTCAAGAATAATTTCAATAGGGGGTGGACTGCTATGAACTATCTTTTATTGTTCCACCCCTATTTGAAAAAATTTTGCAGATCGCAGCGCTTCCCCCGTTACGCCATTCAAATGAAAAACTATTCTGTGTCCCCCGCTGGCGGGGGCCGGATAACCGGTTCAAGAATAATTTCAATAGGGGGTGGACTGCTATGAACCATCTTTGCTGCTGCTGTTGCCCTCTGAGATAGATTGCTTCTTTTCAGATACATTTGTTTACATGCAAAAACCAACAAAACATATTGTCAATAAAAATACTTTCTGGCTATCCACTGATCGTTGTCTTTATTGGGAAGAAGAAAAAGCATTGATCGTAGCAGATCTTCATTTCGGCAAGACGGGTCATTTCCGGAAAGCAGGTATTGCGGTTCCACAAAATGTTTTTAAGGAAGATTTGCAGAGACTGGTTAGTTGTATTCAGCATTTCAAGCCCGAAAAACTGATTGTAGTGGGTGACCTTTTTCACAGCGAAGCCAACAAAGAACTGGAGCTTTTTAAAAAATGGAGAAAAGATCTTTCATCATTAACTGTTCAATTAGTCAAAGGCAATCACGATATCCTGGCTGATGAGTGGTATGAAAAAGCAGGAATTGAAATTATGAACTATGAATTAAGAATTAAGAATTTTATTTTTCTTCATGACATTCATCATCCATCATCCATCATTCATCATTCATCATTGTTCACCTTCTCCGGCCATATCCATCCCGGCATTTATATAAAAGGAATGAGCAAACAATCTTTCCGTTTTCCATGTTTTTATTTCAGTAAAAATTATTCTGTACTTCCGGCTTTCAGCCGTTTTACAGGAACACATTTGATAGAGCCAAAGAAAAATGAAAATGTTTTTGCTATCGTGAATAACGAAATTATTCAGATCTCTTAACAAGAAATAAAAGACTTAATCCCTGAGTATATGTAATAATGATTTCAAAAAAATATTACCGTTGGCGGAACGCCAGCAGCAGCATCGAAACTGTCAACCCATATCAGGACAAGACACTTTTCACTATTCACTATTCACTATTCACTTTTCACTTCTTCTTCTTCCTAAGTTGATTATAATCCAAAAAATAAATGAACCGCACTGAAAGTTCATTAGCATGCGGAAGGTTGAATTGTTCGCGGAGATTGCGGAGATAAGAATTATCATTGGCAGGTAATGATACCAGTTGCCCATCGCCCAACCAGTTTTTATATCCAATGATCAGGCGGCTGCCCAACCGAAAATCCCAGGTGAGAAAAGCATCTTCATTGAATAAATTTACATTCTGATCCAGGCTGGTTCCATAAGTATTGGCACGGGGTAATAATTTTCCATTGGCATCCACATCGAAAAAATCCTGGTAGGTAACTTTATTCCAATAGTGCCTGACACGCAGAGTAAGATTCAACCGGGAAGTAAAATTATAAATGCCCGAAAGAACCGATGTGAATGATTTGTTTTCCCTGAATGCCACAATAGGATCATTATTGGTTTCCCTTACAAATGCATATCCGAGCTGATTCATTTCATCAGTAGGGTTTGCCGACAGGTCCAGGCTGAATTTATTTCCAAAACGATAGCGCAATCCCAGGCTTATACTATAAGCGGTATTATTGTATGCAGGGCTCTTTGCCAGGATTGCCCCATAACTGAAATAAAGTTTTTTGCGGCTATCGCTGCTGCCCGTCAATTGTAACTGGTAATTGGATGGATAAGCAAGGAAACGCCCGGGGGTTCTCAATTCAAAATAATCATGATCCCATAAAGGATCAACCAGGGTTGTCAATTCAACATCCCAGAAATTTCTGAATACCCACATGGACCCTCCCTGGATATCGAAACGGTTATAGGCATAAGGATTATATTGATACCGAAGCGATACATCAAGTGAATAGGTATAAGTAAGAAAATTCCTGGTGGGCTTATACTGTGTATAACTCATATTACCGCGATAAACCACGGCATTGGGAGCAGACAAAATCCCGAGGTCATTCGGATCATAGCTTTTTGACAAAATACTGTTTAAGAAAAAATATTGCCAGTTGCCACTTACTTTCCCATACCGCAGTGATGTATTATAATCCATCATAAGGATTGTTTCCCCAGATTTTGCTGTAGCGGGCTGTTCCGCTGAATTCATGAATATTTCTTTTATCAAATAATGCTACATCAAATGCAGATACATTCGCATCTCTTGTATTTGCGTTCCGGATCACATCGGTATTGGTAAATGTGATATAGGATCTTCCTTTCAACGCCTGGTCAAGAACAAGAATATTGTAATTGGCCATCGGCTCTGTTTCCACAATCGAATCTTTCCCTGTATTGCTGTTGCGTAGAATAGCATGCATGGGCGCCGTCACCGCATTGAATATTCCAATGCCCAGCTTATTCTCTGTTCGCCCCGAAAATTTAATAGCATTATACAATTGCGTCGTGGAAGGATTTTGAACCACGCTGAGTTCGGGATGTGCAGCCACAGAATCCAATATATTATTGTAAAGAGAAGGAGTAGCTCCCACACGACGCGAATAAAACAAACCGGATTTATTAAACAGTTCTGTTCCTTCGGTAAAAAAAGGACGGTTCTCCTGGAACTGTATTTCATAAGGAGTCAGGTTATTCACTACATTATCAGAGATCACTTGTCCGAAATCTGGAATCAACTGAACATCCAGTGTCATACTTTTATTGAATCCATATTTTACATCCATGCCACCACTGTGCAGCCATTCATTTAAGTTTTGATTATTGATGGGTGTGCTCCGGTAACCCGTTTCAACATAGGGCGAGAAACTTAAACGTAAAGGCGGTTTAATATCCCGGATCCCTTTCAACTCTCCAAACTGGTTGATAAAACCATTTACATTCGGGTCTACCGGGTTCCAGAATGAAGTTTCATTTGTTCGCCTGACTTTCCGCAGAAATTGAAGACCCCAATCCTGTACATCTTTTTTGGAAAATCTTAAAGATATATAGGGTATCCTCATTTCCACAACCCATCCATCTGATTTGATACTAACCTTGCTATCCCAAACTGCATCCCATGATTTATCACCGTAGACATCATAACCCGGTGTAAAATTTGCGCTGAGCTTCGCATCTGTTTGCACATTGGTAGCAGTTACCAAAAACTGGAAACCATTCTGATGGTCATTGTAAGTATCAAAGAAAACAGAAAAAAAATCAACATCACTTTGTTGCTCGGAGTCACGGGCTGTAAGCTGTCTTCTGATCAATGAAGGATCATCATATAAATAAGCGCCAATGTAAATAGCGTCATTATCATAAACAATCCTGACTTCTGTTTTTTGTGAAGCAGGTAAACCATAGTTGGGAAAATTCTCAATGAAATTTGTTGCAATGGGAGCATTCTTCCATGCAGAATCATCCAGGTTCCCGTCAATTTTCGGAGCCTGTGTGATTTTTACTGCTTGCAGTGTTTTGGTTTGAGAAAATAACTGTCCGCAAATCAGCAATAGGGGTAAGCATAAATAGCGTATCAAGCGAATGTCCCGTTTTATTGTGATGCGCAAATATAGGGGACTGCCCGCAGGGATGAAAGGCTGCGCCAGAATAAAATATCCCCGTTGTAATAAGTAAAAATACGGTTCAGTTCATTCGCTTCTTCAGAGAAATAACCTGTTCCTGCAGATCACTGACTATATTGGCCAGTTGATGCATATCCCATTTGTGTTGTGTATTCACTTTTGCAATAACCGCTTTGGCCTGCCACATTTCCATCACATCTTCCGCATTCATCGAATAGGGATGAAATGCGGGATTATCACTCACCAGTGTTAATTTATTTTTGGAACGGTTGCTTTTCAGGATTCGTTTATAAACAATTCCTTCATTACGGGAAACAACAATGCAAGCCGTGCTGTTTTTCACTTCGTCCAGGTTTTCTATTTTCTCTCCCACAATCACCGAACCACTTGGAGTGGGCAGCATAGAGTCACCGATAATTTCGAATGCACGATAATTGCCACCGGTAAGCATCGGCAGTGTAAACGTATTGAGTTCATCAATAAAATCCGGATCAGCATGACCAGCCAGGTATCCTGCAGCTGCTTTTACCGGGACAAAAGGAATATCGCTTCGTCCGGAAGCAAGTTTCATAGCCCGGCGTTTTGCCAGGTAATTACTTTTTGTATCAGAAAGATCTTTGCGAAGGATCTCATCCAGTGTCAGTTTGAAAATATCACACACTACTTCTAACACATCGATCCTGGGATCAGCTCTTTCTTCTTCATAAGCTCCGACAAGGGAACGTTTGATCCGGAGTTTTTGGGCAAATTCCTCCTGTGTCCATCCCCGTAATTTGCGGAGATACTTCAGATTTTTATTGGCTATTGACATATGCCTAATTTAATTAGCCGCAAAATACTAATTATTTTAGATAACCAAAAATCTTTTCAGCCGCTGCCACTGCTGTTACCTGAACCGATGTATAAAAAGAATTCTAAAACTGTAGCACCTCTCTCTATTCACTATTCACTACTTCACTATTCACTATTCACCATTCACTATTCACTATTCACTATTCACTATTCACTATTCACCATTATTACTTTTCTTTCACAATCCCACAATAATTTTTCAACTACTTTTGAATCTATTTAATCCATCATGCGAAAACTTGATCGCTATATATTGGTAAAGTTCCTGTCCACTTTTTTCTTTTGCATGCTTTTATTTACGGTGATCGCAGTGGCGGTGGACAGCAGTGAAAAAACAGACGACTTTGTGAAATCCGGCCTGACCACCAGCCAGATCATCAGTCAATATTATATCGGGTTTGTGCCTTATATCTGGGGATTGCTTTTCCCGCTCTTTGTTTTCATTGCCGTAATTTTTTTTACAAGCCGGATGGCAACGCGGTCTGAGATCATTGCCATATTATCCAGCGGCACCAGCTATAACAGGATATTGAGACCTTATTTTCTCGGCGGTATTTTTCTTGCGATGATACTTTGGTTCGGCAGCCGCTACCTGATCCCAAAAGCAAATGCAATCCGCAGCAGTTTCGAGAGTAAGTATATTGACAGAAATGATCCGACAAAAAACCGTGTTTACACCGATTGCTACAATTGTTTTTACCGGCGGATCGGCCCCAATAGTTTTGTGGGCATAAAACAATATGATACCACTTACAAAACGGCCAGCGGTTTTTTTATGGAAAGAATCAAGGGTGATAAAATAATTTATAATCTCCGGGCAAACATGATCCAATGGGATACCACTAAAAAAAAATGGAGATTGACCAATGCCGTAGAGAGAAAGGTGGACAGCATGGGGGAAAAAGTAAAGTATTATGATACCTTAACCATTGATATTTCTATCAAGCCATCTGAGCTGAGAAAAGATGAATATCTCAAAGATAAAATGACGACTCCTGAATTGGTTGCTTTCATTCACCAGGAAGAATTGCGTGGTACAGAAGGATTAAATGCTTTGAAAGTAGAACGTTATCGGCGAACAGCGACGGCTGCTTCTGTGTTGTTGCTGACAATGATCGGCGTCATCATTGCCAGCCGTAGGACCCGCGGTGGCAGCGGAATACATCTGGCTACCGGTATTACAATTGCAGCTTTATATATTCTATCCGACCGTTTTTCAACAGTCTTCTCCACCAAAAGTGATTTCTCTCCTCTCATCGCTGCCTGGTTGCCAAACATTGTATTTGCCTGTGTGGCATGGTGGCTTTACAAGCGAACGCCTAAATAATTTTTTTGAACAGAAATATTTTTTAAATACTCCATCATTATCTTTTTTCTCAACGGGTTAACATCAGATTTCATCTCAAATTTTTGTTGCGCAAAATGGCTTTGACTAACTTTACACGTTGTTGATTCGTTTTATTATTTTATAAAATCAAGAGTTATGGGAATCGTTAAAGAAAGGTTCAAAGCAAAATCTGATCAGGTTTCCTTAGAGATCAAAGAATTGCTGAAAGAACATGGAAATAAAGTGATAGGCCAGGTACAATTATCACAAATATACCAGGGCATGAGAGGAATGACCGGCCTCGTTACAGAAACATCTTTGCTGGATGCACAGGAAGGGATCCGTTTTCGTGGTTATTCTATTCCTGAATTAAGAGAAAAATTGCCTAAAGCTCCTAAAGGCAATGAACCATTGCCGGAAGGATTATTTTACCTGATGCTGATCGGTGAGCTACCAGGCGAAGACGATGTTCATCATCTTACTTCAGTATGGCAACGCCGCAGTCATGTACCTAATCATGTGTTTGCTACTATCGAAGCCTTACCCGTAAATACCCATCCCATGACTCAATTTGTAGTGGCAGTAATGGCATTACAAACAGAATCACAATTTTCAAGAAAGTATGCCGCCGGCATGAATAAAAAAGATTATTGGGATGCCGTATTTGATGATACCATGGATCTGATAGCAAGACTTCCTCGCATCGCAGCTTATATCTATCGCCGCAAATACAAAGGCGGTGATCACATTCAACCCAATGGATTATTGGACTGGGCAGGCAATTTTGCACACATGCTTGGATATGAAAATGAAGAATTCAAAGAACTGATGCGTCTATACATGACCATTCATACTGATCATGAAGGTGGCAATGTTTCGGCACACACTACACACCTGGTAGGTTCGGCATTAAGTGATCCCTATCTTTCTTTTGCAGCCGGGTTGAACGGACTGGCTGGTCCACTGCATGGATTGGCTAACCAGGAAGTGATCAAATGGATATTTGAAATGCGGGAAGCATTGAAAACTGAAAAGCCGTCGAAGGAACAGATCGCAGAATATGTAAAGAAAACTTTGGGTGAGGGGAAAGTGGTGCCGGGTTATGGTCATGCCGTCTTGCGTAAAACCGATCCCCGGTTTATTGCACAAATGGAATTTGGCAAACGGCATATGCCCAATGATCCTTTAGTACAAACAGTTTGGAATATTTATGAAGTCGTACCTCCGATTTTACAATCATTGGGCAAAATAAAAAACCCTTGGCCCAATGTGGATGCACACAGCGGCGCTTTACTCGTTCATTTCGGCCTGGTTGAATATGAATATTACACTGTATTATTTGGTGTCAGCCGTGCATTAGGCGTATTGGCAAGCCTTTGCTGGGACCGGGCGCTGGGCTACCCTCTCGAAAGACCTAAATCAGTAACCACTTCCCAGGTTGAAAGATGGCTGAAGGGAGAAGATCAGATCTGGGGTGATTAAGAAAGACTTTGATCTGATGATCATAGAGATGGAAAATTAAAAATAAAAAGGCTGTTATAAATCAGATTTTGCCACAAAGTATAGAAAACGCTAAAAAAAGAAAAGTAAGAATTAATACTTTGCGCCTTCGAGCCTTCGTGGCATCCTTTCAAAGAAACCTTTGCGTCTTTACTTACCAGCCGAGTCTCACAGCGTGGGTTGTGCGTGGTGTGGACTCGGCGTCATTGTTGAATCGTTTTTGTCAAATCAATATCCTCCATTTCCAGGTAACTTGTAACCGGATATGCAGCCTGTTCACCACAAAGATAAAATCTGGCAGAACCATGTTTATAATCTGTCGGCGTAGCCGCCAGGTTCCATTTTCCTGAACAAGGATTATTATGCATATAATCCAGTTTTTGCTTACTTACCAGCCGAGTCTCACAGCGTGGGTTGTGCGTGGTGTGGACTCGGCGTCATTGTTGAATCGTTTTTGTCAAATCAATATCCTCCATTACTTACCAGCCGAGTCTCACAGCGTGGGTTGTGCGTGGTGTGGACTCGGCGTCATTGTTGAATCGTTTTTGTCAAATCAATATCCTCCATTTCCAGGTAACTTGTAACCGGATATGCAGCCTGTTCACCACAAAGATAAAATCTGGCAGAACCATGTTTATAATCTGTCGGCGTAGCCGCCAGGTTCCATTTTCCTGAACAAGGATTATTATGCATATAATCCAGTTTTTGCTTTATGAAATTATTGCTGCGGCATTCTTTCCAGTCAAATGAATCTTCCCACACTTCATGTTGTTTGTTTCGTTCCCGGTCTTTTGTCTCAACAGCCTGTTCCATCTGTTTCAATAATCCCGTCTGACCCTGCTCCTGTAAGCGGGTAATTATCTCATAAGCCATAAAGCGTTTCCCGTTACCAACAATAGTATTAATTGATTGTCCAGTGTTCCGAAATGCAATCAAAGTATGTACATGATTTGGCATCAACACATAGCCGGTTAGATAATGACCTTTTGATTTTAAATAATCAAACCAGTTATAAACGAGATCGTAACTTTTTGTTTGCTCAATTAATGGCAGCCACTGAAAGCATGTGAAGGTGATGAAATATACTCCTTCAAGCTCTGTTATCTTTCGCTTTACAGGCATATTACAATTTACAACTTTTGTTCTGTTCAACAGGGACGGCGAGTGCCACAGCTCCAGCACACAAGGCCATCTGACACATCGCCTGCGAAGGTGGTGGGACACTCGTACCGGAAGAAGAATTAATACTTTGCGACTTCCTGTATTTGTGGCAAGTTTTTTTAACTGATTTTAAGATTGCTTCTTTATTATTCTATCGCTCTGTCAAGATGCACATAACCTCCATCCACATGAATTAGCTGGCCGGTAGTGTGACTTGATCTTTCAGAAAGAAGAAATGCCACCATATCAGCAATCTCTTCAGTTGTCGTCATTCTTTTTTCAAATGGAATTTTAGAAATAATGGATGCCAGTTTTTTTGCAGGATCAGGAAAAGTATTGATCCATGTTTCATATAAAGGCGTCCATGCTTCAGCAACGATCACCGCATTCACACGTATTCCATACTTCAATAATTCAACGGCCCATTCTCTGGTCAATGCATTTCTTCCTCCGTTGGAAGCAGCATAGGCCGATGTATTTCCTTGTCCAGTTTCTGCTGTTTTGCTTCCGATATTTACAATAGCGCCTTTACTTTCTATCAAATGTGGAAGTGAATGATGCGCCATTAAATAATAATGAACAAGATTCTTATGCAGCGAGGCCATGAAAGCTTCATAACTTCCTTTTTCCAGGCCAATACCATCATTGACTCCTGCATTATTAACCAGTCCGTCAATGCGGCCGCATTTTTCAATGACTGCATCCACGGCTTTTTTACATTCAGCAGGTTGAGTAAGTTCCGCTGTTACATAAAAAGATCTCTGGCCTTTGCTTTCAATTTCCCTGACGATCGCAGCATTATCTTCCTCATTTCTTCCAATTACAAACGGGATAGCGCCTTCACTGGCCAGTGTATGCGTAATGGCAGCGCCGATACCTTTGGCTCCACCGGTCACCATGATAATTTTATCTTTTAATAACAAATCCATTATTCCAAATTATAGAATTCAATGGCATTTTGCCCGAAAATTTTTTCATGATCTTCTTCCGTAAACGACTGCATATATTTTTCCAGGAGACTTTTCCACTGTACATAAATACCTGAAAGCAGCATCACAGGCCAGTCACTGCCAAACAATAACCGGTTTGTTCCAAAAGCTTCAAATACCACATCGAGATAAGGATAAAAATCGCCGGCGCTCCATTCTTTCCATGCCGCTTCAGTAAATAAACCAGATAGCTTGCAATAAACTTTAGGATGCTTCGCCATTTCTTTCATCAGCATTTTCCATTCATCAATCTTTTTGTTTTTAATATCCGGCTTTGCACAATGATCAATAATAAATTTTTGATCGGGAAATTTGGAAACAAATTCAACAGCAGATTTTAATTGATGATGATAAACTAATATGTCGTAGGTAAAATCATAAGCCTGTAAAGATTTTATTCCCCGTAGAAAATTTTCATTCGCTAAAAAATCATCCGGCTCCGACTGCACAATATGTCGCCAGCCTTTGATGACAGGATATTGTGAAAAGTAATGGAGCCGGTCTTCAATCTTTTCATTCTGCAGATCAAGCCATCCGACCACTCCTTTGATCACAGGATGAGTCTTTGATAATTCAACCAGGAAATGCGTTTCCAATTCTGACTGATCAGCCTGCACTGCAACACAACCCTCTATCCCGTTTCTCTGAAGCGATAACATTAAATGTTCCGGCAAATAATCCTGCCTGAGCATTTTCATGTCGCTTGTGATCCATGAATCTCTTTTCTTATTGTATTTCCAGAAATGAACGTGACTGTCAATGGTCATAGTAATGAGTATTCAATAGTGAATAGTCAATAGTCAATAGTCAATGGTCAATAGTCAATAGTCAATAGTCAATAGTCAATAGTCAATAGTCAATGGTCAATAGTCAATGGTCAATAGTCAATGGTCAATAGTCAATGGTCAATGGTCAATAGTCAATGGTCAATAGTCAATAGTCAATGGTCAATAGTCAATGGTCAATAGTCAATGGTCAATAGTCAATGGTCAATAGTCAATGGTCAATGGTCAATAGTCAATGGTCAATAGTCAGTTGTCCGTAGTCAATAGTTACCATTCACTATTCACTGTTCCGTGTTCATAATAAACAATCAGTTACTAATCTTTAAAAATTTTGATTCAATTGAATGAATCAAAGCATTCAGCATTTTACTTATTTCTTCCAATTGTTCTAACAATAATTGATTTTCTCCGTAAGTTAAATCATTTGCGAGGATCAGGTAATACCTGCATTCTTCCAGAGATCCCTGTGAGATATTATAAAACCTCATTTTATCCTTATCTGATTTTTTTCTAAACCCTTCCGCCAAATTTGCTGCAACTGAAATGGCGGCCCTTCTGAATTGAGAGGTCAAAGCATACATTTCCTCTTTTGGAAAATAATGTGTGTATTTATAAATATTCAATACAAACTGATGCGCTTTTTGCCAAACAACCAGATCAGTGAAAATTTTTGCAGGGTTCATAAAATAAAGTTTATTAATAAATCTTTCATTCTACTGACTACTATCTACTGACTACTGACTACTGTCTACTGACTACTGTCTACTGACTACTGTCTACTGTCTACTGTCTACTGACTACTGTCTACTGACTACTGTCTACTGACTACTGTCTACTGTCTACTGTCTACTGACTACTGTCTACTGACTACTGTCTACTGACTACTGTCTACTGACTACTGTCTACTGTCTACTGACTACTGTCTACTGTCTACTGTCTACTGTCTACTGTCTACTGACTACTGTCTACTGTCTACTGTCTACTGACTACTGTCTACTGACTACTGACTACTGACTACTGACTACTGTCTACTGTACTACTGACTACTGTCTACTGTCTACTGACTACTGTCTACTGTCTACTGTCTACTGACTACTGACTACTGTCTACTGTCTACTGACTACTGTCTACTGTCTACTGACTACTGTCTACTGACTACTGACTACTGTCTACTGTCTACTGACTACTGTCTACTCTTAATCCCTTCAAACTAAAAATCCTTTCCATCAAAACCCACTTTTCTCCACTCTTCGCCCACGGCAACGCTTGTTGAAATTTCCACATTAGTTTTTCCCATTCCTGTACTTTAGGATTAGCTTCATCATTGGCTGCTTTTTTTTCAAAAGAAAAATCCTCATTCACTTCCATGATCATGAACAAGCGGTTGCCCGTACGATAAATATCCAACACTTCTATTCCTGAATCTTTTATACTCTTAATAATTTCGGGCCATACATGCTGGTGATGCTTTTCATATTCAGCAATCAAAGCCGGATCATCTTTAAGATCCAATGCAAGACAATATCGTTTTAGATGAGTCATTAACTTTTTCATTCCTCATTTTACATTTCTTATTTCTCATTTGCATTTAACTGCAATCTGCCAGCTGCTTCCCAATCCATCAATTCCCAATTCAATGACATCGCCAGACTTTAATATAAACCGGATCCGGTTTTTGTCCCATGCCAACACCTGCCGGTGTTCCTGTTGAAATAATATCTCCCGGCAATAAGGTCATGTAACGACTGATATAGGAAATAAGAAAAGGAATTTTAAATATCAGGTTTGAAGTATTGCCATTCTGCATTATTTTTCCATTGACCGTGAGCCAGAGTTTCAGATTATTGATGTCACCCATTTCATCGGGCGTAGCCAGAAAAGGACCCAGCGGAGCAAAACTGTCGCAACTTTTCCCTTTTACCCATTGTCCGCCATGTTCCATCTGGAATGTTCTTTCGCTATAATCATTATGCAGGCAATAGCCGGCCACATGATCCAATGCATTTTTTTCTTCGACATAACTTGCTTTTTTACCAATGACAACGGCTAGCTCCACTTCCCAATCCGTCTTCACGCTGTCTTTAGGAATGATAAGATCATCATTGGGACCGCACAATGCTGTGGTGGATTTAAAAAAAAGAATGGGTTCTTTGGGAACCGGCATTTTCGTTTCAGCAGCGTGATCCGAATAATTCAAACCGATGCAAACAATTTTCGAAGGTCTTGCAATGGGCGAACCCAAACGAATTTCTTCTGACACTGGATGAAGATCAACATCACCGGCGATTTTTTTTAATAAAGACAATCCACCATCAGCAAAAAAGTTTTCATCAAAATCACGGACATAATCAGAGACATCAAAATACTTTTCATTGATGATGATGCCCGGTTTTTCATTTCCTGCTTCTCCAAATCTTATAAGTTTCATATTGCAATTTTGACAATACTTCTAAGTCCCCCTTCAGGGGGATTTAGGGGGTTAGGTATTGAGTTTAATAAATCCGCCATCGATCGGGTAATCACAACCCGTAATAAAAGAAGCTTCATCACTGCAGAGATATAATGCCAGCCATGCCACTTCTTCCGGCTTGCCCATGCGGCCGATAGGTTGTGTCTTTGACAATTTATCGAACATCTCTTTTTCTTTTCCCGGGTAATTGTTTTTTAAAAATCCATCTACAAACGGAGTATGCACTCTTGCCGGTGAAACAGAATTGCAGCGAATATTTTCATGAATATAATCTTTCGCCACACTCAATGTCATAGCAGTCACCGCACCTTTGGCCGTGCTGTAAGCAAAACGATCTGCAATGCCGGTCCATGATGCCACAGATGCGATATTGATGATAACGCCGCCACCCGATTTTCTTAATTGCGGGATGGCTGCATGAATGCAATTATAAACTCCTTTCACATTTACCTGCATCACTTTATCAAAATCTTCTTCTGAAGTTGTATCTGCTTTGCCGATATTGGCAATGCCTGCGCAGTTGACAAGAATATGAATGGCGCCGATCTTTTCAAAAGTATCCATCACTTCTTTTTGATCGGACACATTGCAAATATGTGTTTGCACTCTTCCATTTTCTTTTTTGATTTCTTCTGCAACCTGTTTTGCATTTTCTTCATTCAGTTCAAGGATATGAACGATGGCTCCTTGCTTTGCAAATACCTGTGCGATGCCTTTGCCAATACCACTGCCGCCACCGGTGATCACTGCAATTTTATTATCGAGACGAAACATAATTCACATTTTTATTTTATACCCTTTCCATCCAAACCAGGCCACAACTATGAAACAAAGTAAAGGTATAATATAGGCTTTTTGCATGCTGCCGGTAAAATCAGAGATCATTCCCATTGTAATGGGCGCTAATGCTCCTCCGACAATGGACATGACAAGAAGCGAAGAAGCCATTTTTGTTTCTTCACCGATTTCTTTAATGCCCAATGCAAAAATGGTCGGGAACATGATTGACATAAAAAAAGGAACCGCTATTACTGAAGCAACGGCTACATTGCCGCTTGTATTGAGGGCCACAATAAGCAAGGCAATATTGATCAAAGCATAAGACAAAAGAAGTTTTTGCGGTTTGATATATTTCATTAGAAAAGTACCGGTGAAACGGCCAATCATGAATCCCAACATCGCAATATAACCCCAGCGATAAGCGGCCTGCTTCTCTGGTAAATCCATGACTTGTTTTGAAAAGCGAACAAAAAAACTTGCCACTCCAACCTGTGCTCCTACATAAAAGAATTGAGCAATGACAGCCCAACGCACATGACTATGCCTTAAAACTCTTAAAGAAAATCCGGTATGCGAATCTATAGAATCCGATTCTCTGACTTTCGGTAATTTGGTGAACATAAAAGCAACAGCAACCAGCAACACGATAACAGCAATGATCAGATAAGGAATTTTTACTGTAGAAGCTTCAGATTTTAAATAGGCATCCAATGTGCCGTTGACAGACATTTGTCTTAATTCTTCTTTCGTATGCTCAATGCCCGATAAAATAAATGTTCCTCCTAAAATCGGAGCCACAACTGCTCCGAGACCATTGAATGATTGAGCAAAATTCAATCGTTGCTCAGAATTTTCCTTCGGACCTAAAATCGCCATATATGGATTGGCAACAGTTTCAAGAAAGGTGGCGCCGGCAGCTTGAATAAATAAAGCAGTCAGGAATAAACCAAAACTCTGTTCGGTGGAAGAAGGAATAAATAATAAAGCACCCGCTGCAAATAAAATAAGTCCGTAGATGATTCCTTTCTTATATCCTTGCTTATGTAAGATGAATCCGGCTGGGATAGCGGTTAGAAAATATCCCAGGTAAACTGCCAGGTCAATGAAAGAAGATTGCGTGTCACTAAGCTGTAAAGCTTTTTTTAAATGGGGAATGAGAACAGAATTAGTGTTGTGTAAAAATGCCCATAAGAAAAATAAGCTCGTAACCAGAATAAATGGCAACAGATAATTTGTTTTCTTTCCTGCAATAGACGATTGCATTCTGTTAAGTTAAGAGCAGGAAATTAAGAAGAATACTGATCTTCAACTTAAAAAATATTTGTTGGTGGGTACCCACGATATGTATCGGGGCATAAGCCAATAAAAGGACATGTTGGTGCCAGCCCCCATCATTGCGGATAAAGGAAATACTCGTTGTCCCCCGCTGGCGGGGGATATTGAATTGCTTCTACTTCGGATGGCGTAAAGAAAAACCCTAAGAGAAATATTATTAACGCCTTCCAAATAAAATGAATGTGCTATGTCCCCCGCTGGCGGGGGAAGTACTGCGAACTGTAAAATCTCCTCAAATGGGGGTGGACAAGAAAAGATCAACAATCGTAGTCCACCCCCACTTGAAATTTTTTGTAATCAGTTATATCCGTCCCCCGCCAGCGGGGGATATTACAGAAACCTTTATTCGATTTGCGTAAACTCGTACTCGGGATTTTTTTATGCAACCCAGTTGAAGGAAATTTTCACTGTCCCCCGCTGGCGGGGGAAGTTCTGCGATACTGTAAAATCTCCTCAAATGGGGGTGGACCATAAAGATGAACAATCGTAGTCCACCCCACTTGAAATTTTTTGTAATCAGTTACTTCCGTCCCCCGCCAGCGGCGGGATATTGAATTGTTTCTACTTCGGATGGCGTAAAGAAAAATCCTAAGAGAAATATTATTAACGCCTTCCAAATAAAATGAATGTGCTATGTCCCCCGCTGGCGGGGGAAGTACTGCATACTGTAAAATCTCCTCAAATGGGGGTGGACAAGAAAAGATCAACAATCGTAGTCCACCCCCACTTGAAATTTTTTATAATCAGTTATTTCCGTCCCCCGCCAGCGGCGGGATATTACAGAAATGTTTCTACTTCGGATTTGCGTAAGAAAAATCCTCAGAGAAATATTTTTAATGCCTTCCAAATAAAATGAAATTTGCTCATGTCCCCCGCTGGCGGGGGAAGTACTGCATACTGTAAAATCTCCTCAAATGGGGGTGGACAAGAAAAGATCAACAATCGTAGTCCACCCCCACTTGAAATTTTTTATAATCAGTTACTATCCGTCCCCCGCCAGCGGCGGGATATTGAATTGTTTCTACTTCGGATGGCGTAAAGAAAAATCCTAAGAGAAATATTATTAACGCCTTCCAAATAAAATGAATGTGCTATGTCCCCCGCTGGCGGGGGAAGTACTGCATACTGTAAAATCTCCTCAAATGGGGGTGGACAAGAAAAGATCAACAATCGTAGTCCACCCCCACTTGAAATTTTTTATACTCAGTTATATCCGTCCCCCGCCAGCGGCGGGATATTGAATTGTTTCTACTTCGGATGGCGTAAAGAAAAATCCTAAGAGAAATATTATTAACGCCTTCCAAATAAAATGAATGTGCTATGTCCCCCGCTGGCGGGGGAAGTACTGCATACTGTAAAATCTCCTCAAATGGGGGTGGACAAGAAAAGATCAACAATCGTAGTCCACCCCCACTTGAAATTTTTTGTAATCAGTTACTATCCGTCCCCCGCCAGCGGGGGATATTACAGAAACCTTTATTCGATTTGCGTAAACTCGTACTCGGGATTTTTTTATGCAACCCAGTTGAAGGAAATTTTCACTGTCCCCCGCTGGCGGGGGAAGTACTGCATACTGTAAAATCTCCTCAAATGGGGGTGGACAATAAAAGATGAACAATCGTAGTCCACCCCCACTTGAAATTTTTTGTAATCAGTTACTTCCGTCCCCCGCCAGCGGCGGGATATTGAATTGTTTCTACTTCGGATGGCGTAAAGAAAAATCCTAAGAGAAATATTATTAACGCCTTCCAAATAAAATGAATGTGCTATGTCCCCCGCTGGCGGGGGAAGTACTGCATACTGTAAAATCTCCTCAAATGGGGGTGGACAAGAAAAGATCAACAATCGTAGTCCACCCCCACTTGAAATTTTTTGTAATCAGTTACTTCCGTCCCCCGCCAGCGGGGGATATTACAGAAACCTTTATTCGATTTGCGTAAACTCGTACTCGGGATTTTTTTATGCAACCCAGTTGAAGGAAATTTTCACTGTCCCCCGCTGGCGGGGGAAGTACTGCATACTGTAAAATCTCCTCAAATGGGGGTGGACCATAAAGATGAACAATCGTAGTCCACCCCCACTTGAAATTTTTTATACTCAGTTATATCCGTCCCCCGCCAGCGGCGGGATATTGAATTGTTTCTACTTCGGATGGCGTAAAGAAAAATCCTAAGAGAAATATTATTAACGCCTTCCAAATAAAATGAATGTGCTATGTCCCCCGCTGGCGGGGGAAGTACTGCGAACTGTAAAATCTCCTCAAATGGGGGTGGACAAGAAAAGATCAACAATCGTAGTCCACCCCCACTTGAAATTTTTTGTACTCAGTTACATCCGTCCCCCGCCAGCGGGGGATATTACAGAAACCTTTATTCGATTTGCGTAAACTCGTACTCGGGATTTTTTTATGCAACCCAGTTGAAGGAAATTTTCACTGTCCCCCGCTGGCGGGGGAAGTACTGCATACTGTAAAATCTCCTCAAATGGGGGTGGACCATAAAGATGTACAATCGTAGTCCACCCCCACTTGAAACTTTTTGTAATCAGTTACATCCGTCCCCCGCCAGCGGCGGGATATTGAATTGTTTCTACTTCGGATGGCGTAAAGAAAAATCCTAAGAGAAATATTATTAACGCCTCCCAAATAAAATGAATGTGCTATGTCCCCCGCTGGCGGGGGAAGTTCTGCATACTGTAAAATCTCCTCAAATGGGGGTGGACAAGAAAAGATCAACAATCGTAGTCCACCCCCACTTGAAATTTTTTATACTCAGTTATATCCGTCCCCCGCCAGCGGGGGATATTACAGAAACCTTTATTCGATTTGCGTAAACTCGTACTCGGGATTTTTTTATGCAACCCAGTTGAAGGAAATTTTCACTGTCCCCCGCTGGCGGGGGAAGTACTGCATACTGTAAAATCTCCTCAAATGGGGGTGGACCATAAAGATGTACAATCGTAGTCCGCCCCCACTTGAAACTTTTTGTAATCAGTTACATCCGTCCCC
>CAWGKD010000020.1:0-20965 GCA_963823125.1 uncultured Bacteroidota bacterium | reverse complement strand
ACCGAACTACTTTTTTCACCAAAAATTTCTAAACGATGAAAGCTTCAATTGTTTTCTTTCCAAATGAAGCAAAAAAAAACCTTAAAACCCCTAGGATTCCAATCTATATGAGAATCTGTTACCAAGCAAAGAAATGTGAATGCCGATTGAATGCAGAAATAACAGAATCGGAGGTGCTTAAATGGAATCCGATTAGCTTGAGAATTGACGAACGTAATTCAGCTATCAATCACCTATTGGAAAGACTAAATCAGAAATTTAATGATTTCATATTATTGAATTTTTCAACCCTTCCTTCTTCCTCAGCAGTAGCCATTAGAGATTTTATTTTGGGATCAAAAAAATCCCTGAGCTGGAAGATATTACTTATGGACCGAATACGAGGGAAAGGAAATATCTACGATTCAAGCCCAATTTCTGAGAAAATGGATTTATAAGAAATAATATTCAATTTCATAGAATTCTGGTTCATGATGAACAAATTGAAAATTTCATTTCTGTTCAAAATGAGTCATTATGAATGAAATCGAACTTCTCCTGTCAATTAAACAGGATATCGTCAGCCTGAAGAATGAAATTGTCGAATTAAAAAAGGAAATATCAGCCCAACAAGCACCAAGATATTCGGCCTTGGAAAATTGGATTCCCAGAATTAAGGTCATGAATTGGATTAGATTATTGGGGATACTCAGATGGGGGAATTCATTAAAATCGACGAATTGATAACAACTCAGATCGGAAAAGAAAATTTATTGAAAATATTTCTCTTGAAAAATTATTGGAGAGAAATATTATCAAAGCGAAATAGAATAATTGAACAATTACTGATTGGGAAAAGAGGCAAAGGGACCATAAAAACATCTTTAAATGGATAATGACATGGTGGGGTGACTGCAGAAGCAGGACGGCTTTGCTGGTCTTTGGAGAAGAGAGATTCAATCGATAAGAATTCTCATCAGAAGAAAATGAAAGAATTCGGAATTATTTAAAAGTGATTTTAATGTGTGATTTAAACATAATTTAATTATTAATACAACGTCCCTTTAAGGACATTGTTTAGAAAAAGAATGCTACAGACAGCAGGGGGAAGTGTTTATTATTGCAATCAAAAATTTTTATTATGGAAAATCCATTTGAATTGATTATTGAAAGCTTGATAACATTGAAACATTAATCAGGAGCAATTTGAAAAATAACACGCACAAAAACAATTACCGAAGTATTAAATCTGAAACAGGCTGCTGAATATGTTAGCTTATCCAAATCGGATATCTGCAAAAAGACTTCTGAAAGAGGTATCCCACACTTTAAGCAGGGACAAACATTATTTTAAACGAAGTGAATTGGACGATTGGATGACTGGGCTAAAAATCACACCAAGGAAGAAATTGAAAAACAGCGAACAAATAGATTATGAAGAAAGGAAGACGCAGGTAATAGAATGATGATGCAGTTGCCAAATCTTTAAAGCATCATCTTAGCTCCTTGAATATGGAATTTCAGGTATATGCAATTCGTAGAATCTGTTAAAAGCTTACTGGTTCACTTAGAATTTTTCAGAAGGATGGGATTGTGTCTTTGGACATGCCTTTTATATAGTTGAGCATATGGCAAATCAGCCCTTCACTTTCATCGAGCAGGTCTGATAAATCAACTGCTTTTATCTTGTGTTCTTTCATTAAGGATTTTAGTAATTCAATGGGATCAGCATAGTCAAAAGTGTTATGTTCTTCATCCCACGTTCAATGAGTAAAGTAAGCAAAGCGATTTCATTCTTAATATTTTTTTATTCCTTGAATCAGAAAAGACAAGCTCTTCGAGTTTGTTTGCGTATTTGTTGTATTGAGTTTTATTGTTAATGACTTTATATTTTAATGTTGTCATAATTTTATTTAATAATCACTAACAGTATATTGTTTGTTATCATCACAAAGTTCATCGTATTTACTATGTGCTCTCCAACAGACGAACAAATGAACCTGTTTTTTCGCTAAATGCATACTTACAAATAATTTCATAATGTTTCTCGCTATCTTAAAAACCACCCTGTAAACTATTGCCTAACAAATCGGCTGTGCCAAAAGTCCTTTCTATGTCTGCTGGTTTTTCCCAGTCGGCATGTTTGGTTTTGGTCACCATTCTGCAAAAGAAATCTGCTTTGAGCATTTGCTTGGCAAATTCTTAAATTGTCTCTTTTCTTATTAAATGAACTTTCATGCCAAAGGTAAGGCTAATATTTGAAAAGTTCTCTTTTTGTGAACTTTTTATGATGATGTTGTAAGTTAAAGATTTACGAATGTACTAAACATCTGAGTAATAGTTCAGAGTCCCTGTGCTGATCCTGGCAAAAAACTCTCAATTATTTGAACAACGTCCCTTGCAGAAGACGTTATTCAGAAAAAATTAATTAAAGACAATAAAAAAACAATCTGTAAGCAAAATGTAATTTAAAACAGACATTCATTTCTGAGCCTATTATCGGCCAATTATTTTTACCGCATTTCGGAGAAGAGAAATTCATTGAGTAAGAAATTTTTACGACAAGGAATTCTTGAAAACTATTCAATCTTCCAAAATGCATTGACATTCTTTCCTGTTCAGCTTGAGAAATTTTATATTTTGCAGCTACATCTTTCCAGCTATTAATTGAATTCTTTACTACAGTAATGATTTCAGAAGCCTGTTGTTCTGAAAGCCGGAAGTATTTACTTACTTCCATCGCCAGATCGAGATTTAAAGAATTATCAGTTTCGGAAATATTAAGTTTCAGGCCAGTTCCTGTTTCAACCGGATTCATGTCAAAAGCCGGAGAAAGAATCCAACCATTGTTTGTTAATAAGAAGCCATGGTTTCGCAAATGATCATCTGTATTCTTAACACAGATATTGAATACAATTCTTCTAAAAAGTTCCTCGAGATCCTTATTTGGCGAAGGGCCTGCAATTGTTATAAACTCTACCAGTTTTAAATAACTAACGCCATCATGAAAGTCACTTCCATCATTGTAACCCAATAAGGTCATTGCAGAGCGAAGTGAATTCTTTCATCATTTTCAGTTCTGTCAAATCTTTTTGTTAAGAAAGTAGAATACTTTCCTGAAAATTTTTTTAGCATCCCTGTGGCAACATTTAAACCAGCTGTAATTGCCAAATCATTTACGACCATTTCCCATGCGCCAGTGTCTTTGTCGTCATTCAGACTTGGGAATTTGCAATCCATAAACTTCCTTTTGTATCCAGGACACTGGCCTTTGGTCTTGCGCCGCCCAGCGAAGAACCAGGTGCAACCAACATAAGAAGCCATTTTAAATAATCCGGATCGTTGATTACATCATCTCTCTCCAGTTGTAAACTTGCATGTTCTAATTCTCTTAATGAAGTCCATGGCGGCGAAGCCATTTTTTTATTCGTTGAGAAATGGGCCATTTTGATTTTCTTTAAAACGAAGACCACCCATTCTGTGGCCGTCAAAGACCCCAAGAAGGTAATCGGTTTCATAGAGATTATTTTCTTTTCGACCTTCTTTTCTTGCTATTGCAGCCTCATGTCTTCGCATTAATTTTCTGCCCCAACGATCAGGTGATGAATCTAAGAATACCCCAAAATTAGTTTTCCCTTCTTCGAGGTATTGAGGGCCTGAATACAGCCGAAGATTGGGATCAAGATATTGGGCGTTGTCTGAATTCAACCAATCTTTGGAATATTCAAATGAAAAGATTTCTTTACCACGAGATAATGTAGCCGTAAGAATGCCCATTAAAGCTGGCTCTTTAAATGTTTCCCAATGAGCATATACCAGTATCTCCTTTTTTGTATTCTTTGTTGCCATATTAATTTAGCGTAATGATTTTTTCTTAGGCGCTCTTTCTTTTACCACTAATGCGGCATCCTGAATTTTTCTACCCAGCTTATCATCTTCAGCTACTTTAATTAAATCTTTCTCCAGCCTAGTACAAAAAGTACCTGGGCATAAATACCTATGGCAACACCTGGGGAACCTGTTTCGACAGCCCATAAAGTTTTGCGACTAATATTAGCCCTTTCAGCAACTTGTTCAGCGCTGAGCTTTCTTCTCAAACGGGCTAGTCTTATGTTTTCCCCCAGGTCCAATAGGGCTTTTTGAACTGAGGGCAATAATGTTGCTTTGTCATAACTGGTATAATATTACACAAATATAGCCTTTTTGAGTAGAATATTACACATTATTATTGACAATAATTCTGGCGCAAGATGCAGATTAGAGAAATATTTTGCTGGTGAGAACCTATCTACAGTGGGCGGGCACCAACAAAGCAGAATGATAATACTAATAACAACAACTATGACAGTGGCAATAACAACAAAAACAAAAATATTTTGCTCGTGAGAATGCAAGGAAAAGCAAAATTATTTGGACAACGTCCCTTTTAGGTGAGTAGAAAACGTTGTTTAAAGAAAAGACCTATCACTATGGACTTAGCCACAACTTATTAATTATAAATAAACCAATTATCGCTAAGACGAAAATTATTATTTTGGGCCACCATTTTTCTTTTATGAAAAACGTAATAATGAAAATTAAGATAAATGTCAACGTTAGAATAATTCGATATTTCATGAATCCTTCACCGAAAACAATCCATTTAATGTTTCCACTTTTGTGAAAATAAAAATCAAATATTTTAATAAAGATTATTATCAATATCTGAGCAATAATAAAAATCTGACTGATTTTACACATACATTTTGTCCTTGCTGCTGCTGAATCCCGGCAAGGGACACGGCTTTCTGCATTATGAAATTATAAAACAATTGGCAATTATTCTTCCGTGAACCCTCCGAAGAAGCAAGACACGGAAGGGATTGAAACAACGTCCCTTTCAGGAGACGTTGTTTAGAAAAAGAGAAACGGATGCGGATGTTTTCCCTGTATTGAATTGATTTTGGTGCTGGCCATCCGGGTGCTATGAGTATATATAATTTTTTTAGGGTACTATTGCAATTGTTTTTTCAATTCTTCCTTACTTGGCAGGTAAAGCTTGTATTCTTTGGTAAATATCTGATTGTTGCTTTTTGGTAATGTAAATTCTACAACTGTTTTATTTTCTTCACGACATAGTACAATGCCAATAGTCGGATTTTCTTCTTCTGTTTTCATCATTCTATCATAATAGTTTACATACATCTGCATTTGCCCAATATCCTGGCGAGCAAGTTTTCCTATCTTCAAATCAATGATGACAAAACATCTTAACAACCGATTATAGAATACAAGGTCAACAAAGAAACTATCTCCTTCAAATGTGAATCTCCGTTGCCTTCCTTCAACAGAAAGCCCTTCCCTAACTCCAGCATGAAGTGTTTCCAGCTTATTTATAATCTCTGTTTCCAACTGGGTTTCTGTGTAACGATTGTCTTCTTTAGGTCTAACCAGTTACTCACTCTTTAAAGCATCTGTTGGTTTCTCAATGATCTGTCCTTTTTTAGCTAATAGACTGACGCCTTTTTTATCCCTGCTGAGAGCCAATCTTTCATACAAACCGGAATTGTATTGCCTGATCAATTCTCTTTTTCGACCAATTATTCTGTAATGCTTCAATCTCATAAAAGCTACGTTCTTCTTGTTTATCAATTTTTATCAGCTGGATGTAATGAGACCAATTTAATTGAAATGGGAACCGGGTTACTTCAAGGGTTGTAGCAGGCTTTTTAGATTTCCGAACCACTGGCTCGGAAATTGGGTTTACATTTTTTTTAGAAATACGAACCACTCGTGCGTATTTCTGATAGGTAAGGTAAAAATTACGCATCAGCTGCAGGTTATCTACTGAATAGCCCTTGCCGAATTCATCGTTTAGCGCCCGGCTCAGGGTTAGTAATGTTTCTTTTGCATATTCGGCCCGGTGCTGCCCTTTCTGTTCATATTCAACAATCATTCTGCCAATTTCAAAATAAGTGATGAGCATTGTTGTGTTGACACTACGAACAACCTGATTTTTTGCATCTTCAATGAGCGTCTTGATATTCCGGATAAGGTTTTGGTGCGGTACAATTTTAGTCATTGGGCAAATATAATGATTCGGGAAATTTTTGCAGGAAGCTGAAAATAATGGATGATGGATACGGTGGCAGGGGGCCCCGTGGGAGTATATTTTCCGCCAGAGGCGGACTGGTAGGCGACGGAACGCAGCCGAAGAGAGACCACTTTACCGGTATTTCGGAGAAGAGAGATTCAACTGATAAGAATTTTTATTTGAAGAAGGAGAATAGAATTAAGAAACACTTAAATGAGATCTTAATGGAGATTGAAATATAAATTTCAATTATTTGGACAACGTCCCCTGCGGGAGACCTTGTTTAGAAAAAATTTATTTTCATAAAGCCGTTTATAAGCTTCAAATATTTTTAAATTTATTTTTTAGAATACTCATAAGGGAAAAGAAAAAAAATAATTACAGCAAATCAAATTTAAAACTAATCTGAAAACAAACATAAATTTTCTTATTGTTACAAATCAAAGCGGTAGCAATTATTCTAATTGTATCATACCTGATCTTTATCCGGAAACCTGTCTTGATAATCTTTCCTACCAGGTGGGGGAATATCCGAAATTTCATGGGGTGGATAAATTACGCCAATATCATGATTTGCAAAACTCAATCCATAAGCAACTGCAAGACG
Source organism: uncultured Bacteroidota bacterium (assembly GCA_963823125.1). GTDB lineage: Bacteria > Bacteroidota > Bacteroidia > Chitinophagales > Chitinophagaceae > UTBCD1. Next base: position 14,306 of record CAWGKD010000020.1, on the reverse strand, counting down.
ATGGTAATCTTTTTTTGTCAAATTTGGCGCTTCAAAATCCAAAGGAATGGGAAGATCTAATATTTTTAGTCCGGCTGTGTTATTATTGACCCAAGAATAACTCACATCTTCAACTACTCTCTCGTAGAGTGATATTTGACTTCCCCCACCACAAAGAAATACAGGTATCCCGGATTTCCATTTTGGGGAATTAGGGTCCCTTTTTTGACGCAAGTAAACCATTGTTTCCTGTAAGGCTTGCCTAAACTTATTAAAATATTCAGAATCAATTTCCTTATTATTGATTCCAAGATTATACTGCGTCCGGAAGATAAAAAGATCCCGAGTTAGGTATAGCATTTACAGGGTCTTCTTTACTTCCAAAATCATCAAACCAATCTATGACTCTTTTTTTACAAAACCAATTCTGTATTTATATAATTCAAATGCGCCCAACAATCGAACATCGCCAGAAAAAATTGAATACTTATCTCCATCCTCATTTTTGCCAAGATTAAAACTAGCAATATCTACTGTTCCGGCTCCAACATCAATCATTAAATGTAACCCCTGATTCCGTTGGTCAGAATGTGCATACCCTATTACCTCAGCGACAATTTCAGGAATTACATTTATATTATACTGGAAAATATCCTTTAGATCAACATCTGGGTTTTTAATAATTTCAATAGCCTTTTCTGCAAGTTTATTTGTAATTTCCTCTTCCTGCACAGAGAGCCACCATGAGCTGGTTGCAATTTCTTTAAATAATTGCTTCTTGCTTTCAAATTCTTTCCCAGTTGTAGGAATACCTATATTTAATTGCCAGTCCAACTTGGCATGACCAAATGCTTTTCTTTTATTTGTAAAAAACCAATTTCTGGATAAGCGAATAATATGTGCCAGATAAGCAATAACCAATATTTTAGGTTCTGTTTCCAGCTCAATATTTAAATCAAAACCAAATTTCGTTGGGCTAACACCTATTATTGAACCTTTTAGTTCCCTCAATGGCATACTATCATTCAAAGATGACAGGCAAAGTATTCCTGATTTGTTGAAATATGGCCGTGTCGGTATTAGATATGGGTTACTTGGATGACCTGCTTTACCAAACGAAATACCATAAGCTTTAACAGCTGTTCTGTTATTTAGAACCACTTTCGAGCTGGATGTCCCAAAGTCTAACCCCATTACAATAGTATGGTTTTCCTTTTTCGAGCCATAAAGAAATTGAGTATGATGCAATGCCATTGTAAACCAATTAATGTTTTAGAATTTGTTTATGGTTCTAATTATTGAATATATCATTCTCAATGGAAGCCACATAAATGATGCCGACACATATTTCATTTTTGCTAGAAATTATTTTTCGTCTTCTAGATATTTCTATTCTCTTTCTTTCAAACCTGTTTTCAAGGGCTGTAATCCGACCTTCAGTAGCTTTAACAAGGGAATCACGGCCAGCCTTTATATGTTTATCACAAACCTCATTCAGATTCGCAAGCTGGTTTCTTAAATGCAGTTCCAGTGTCTTTTCCTGTAAGTCTGCACGGTCTTCATTCTGGTTTTGTATGTCTTTTACAAATTCGGCAAATCTTAAGTCGGAGTTGTATAAACATTTTTCGTTAGCGAGGCGCAATACATTCTTCAAGTCAACTATATTTTTTCCCTCCAGCCAATCCTTTGATTGAGAAGCGGCAGTAGTTATCAAAAGCTCTGCATCATCTTCTGTAAGCATTTCTTCGTTTGAGTCCAAGTACAAAGCTGAATAAAATAGTTTTTCAATTTCTTGTAAACCCTCAATTGACCACTGTTGTATAGTAAATACATATAATCCTTCCTTTTTTTTGGCCTTCAACTTCTGATTATCTAAAAGCACACTTACGGCTGGATAATATTGTTCTTCCTCATTATTAATCCTTGTACTTACAAAACGAACCACCGGATGAGATTGATTTATTATTTCCACACGGAATTTTCCAGGTTCGCTAATCTTGTTTTCAAAGCGGCATTTTACAGGATTAGGATCATTGCGTATTAATGTAGTTCGGCTATCTAAGCGATTTTGTCTTATAAACTCTTCAAGATCTTGCTTGGCCTGATTTGTTAAGGTTATATCATACTCTAATTCTTCTTTTAACTGAACAAACTCACAACCGGGATAATTTAACCTGAAAAAGTCAGTAACATAAACCTTAATATCATTACCAGTTACCCATCGGTGTAGCTCCCGTGCTGCTTTTACCTGATTTAATATATAATCGCCATAAGCAACCAGGTGTGCTGCCTGTTGTTCTAATTCTTCCTCGTGTTTTTGAATATTTGCTATTGCCTGTGCAGTTTGCTCAATCCTTTCCTCTTCCTGCTGAGGTGTTAATTTGCCAAATAAAAGATCCTTTGTGAGTTTTTGAATCTGTTCACCAAGTATTGGCTCCAACCCGCCAAGCGCATAAGTAAAAATGCCAAGCCGGTTATGCAGCCTTTGATAGATACGGGAATCAATAGTGTTTTCATAAAATAAATTCCATATCAGAATTTTATCTGCCTGTTGCCCAAGACGATCAATTCTTCCGATCCGTTGTTCTACTTTCATTGGGTTCCACGGTAGATCATAATTAATGATTATCCTGGAAAATTGAAGATCTATACCTTCACTACCCACTTCCGATGACAACAGGATATTAGGGCCGCCGTGTTCGCTGAATTTTTCAAGTACAGCATCCTTTGATTGGTCAATACCGCCCATTAAAATAATACTGCTTATCCCATTTTCAGTAAGCCTTTCATGCAGATAGCTTAATGTAGCTCTGAAATAGGAAAAGAGTACAATTTTTTCAGAAGGGTTCTGTTTAAGGTACGTTTGAATCATTTTTTTAAGTCGCAAATATTTGGAGTCACTTTTCCACAATACTTCTAAATCTCCAAACTTTTTTACCTTGGATATTAGTTCTGCAACAATTGGTCCTTTTTGGATTTCATTTAACCCATTTTCCAACCCATAATCTTCATATACCTGCTCCTCATTTATTTCTGCTCTTTTTTGCCATTCTCTTAAGGCAGCCGGGATTGAACTTGCCATCTGACGCTGAGGTGTAGATAATATAAATCCTTCATGTTGTCCGTATAACAAACAATATTCACGGACTGCGTCTGTTACTGCATTATAAAAATCTTCTTCTTCAGATGTTAGAGTAATCATTTCTGCAACAACTTCTCTTAACACCCTCCACTCGGTAACATCTCTTTTACGGGTTCTTGTGACAACTTGCCCCAATAAATTAATAGAATCCAGTTTATAAGCCAGTTCACTTCTAAATCGTGGATCTTTTAGTTCATCAGTTGCCGGAAGGTTTTCTATAAGTGAAGTCAGTTGGCGGTTGCCACCTAATAAAGGATGTTCAAGTGCAACTTCAATGAGTCTCTTAAATTCTTCAACTGTAAGAATTTTCCTTATCACTGCCTCCCTTGCTTCTATAAGTGGTGCATTGGCACTCAGAATATCGTCAAAAACTCTTGGCTGATTAAAAGTAGCTTCATCTACAATATTAAGCAGCTGATATAAATCCAGACTCCTTAAGTGAATTGGTGTTGCAGAAAGTAGTACTACCTGTTCCGAAACATCACGCAGATGGCGACCAAGCACTGTTGTCTTTTTTTCCGCTTGTTTTAAGTCGGGCATCCTAAGATAATGTGCTTCATCAATAATAAGTAAATCAATTAAAGGATTTCCATGTTGATTTTTTTTTAAAAGTTGAGCGAGATGTGATGCTGGTCTGCGTTCTTTTTTATCTTCTTCCTCCCAACCTCTATGCGGGCGAAGTCCCTGCATACTTCCGATAATGGCAAAAGATGACATTGGCCCTTCCTGCAAAGCTGTTTTTAACTTATCATATACTCCCTTTGCATCGAGAATTTCAGCCTGGATTCCAAAACGATTTTTTAATTCTCTTTGCCATTTTTCCCTCAAAAAAGCAGGACACAATACCATAAGCCTTCGATAATCAAAACGACTTTTCAATTCCGTCCAGATCAACCCGGCTTCAATTGTTTTACCAAGGCCAACTTCATCAGCTATGAGAATACCGTTACCAACAGTATTAAGGATTTTCAAAACCGGCTTGAACTGGTAAGCATAGAAATCTGTATTGGTTACTTCCATGCTATAAAGCAGATTGGCAAGTCTGCCGCTAAGCTTAACATGGGTTAATAGGCGGCGGAGGCTTGCTGCACGACCAATACGTCCTTCAGAAAGAAGATCAAGAGGATGCTGTTTCCCTTGCGAAATAATTTCCAGTTCATTATCAGGATAATATTGAGTAGCATCGGGAAATCTGATTTGTAGCAATGCCTTTCCACCTCGCTCCATTGATCTGCCGGTAAAGAAACCAATGCGGCCTGGGTTTGCAATTATACGTACCCTTTCTCCCGTTTCCATTTTTATATTCAGGTTATTACAATTCTTATATATTAAAATGATGCATAATTTTTCTTACAGATTCCAAAGTAATTAGACTCTTTCATGTGTCCATCATAGTCTGTTTGTTTATCAATCAATTGAAACTTTAAAAATGTTTTTTAGAATGTCAGCAATCTGTTTTGTTTGATCCGGGCCTTCATAGGTCACTATCAACTGCCCAGGAAAATGCTCGTCATACCATTTACTTTTTGTTTCCCAATGGCTTTTGTATTCCGGTAAATCTAAGCGGCCAACATGTTCCCAAAAATATTCATTGCCCTGCCAACGGATGGTGAAATCGGGGAGGTACATAGAACCATTAGTAGCAAATTTTGGCACTTCATATTCAAACGGAATATTTTTCAGTTGCAGGATATTTGCAATGTTCATTTCGGATTTAGACCGGACAAAATATTTTGAAAGCGTTGCAATTACTTTTTGGTCTTCGTACCAATTGGACGATAGAGCAAAAAGCAAATCGGGTAAAGGTTCAAATTCAAATATGGATGAATTGATTTTGCGGATGTTTGACTTTTCAATCTTGCTTAATTCAATAAAGGTGGTTACATCCTCCTGAGCAAAAATTGTAAGATGTTTTTGTGCCCTTGTAACTGCTGTGTAAAGCAATTCCATTGACATCAGCGGACTGCTTTTCTTTGGCAAAATGAAGTACACCCTGTTAAACTCGCTGCCCTGTGCCTTATGTACTGAAATAACGTACCCTAATTCAATATTCTCTTCAACAGGTTCATTGAACATGATTTTGCCATAGTCGTCTTTTCTGAACCCGTAATTGATGTTGAAGTCATTTCTTCTATCAAACTTTACCTGAAAGTTTTTTAACCTGAAATAAGGAGAACCAGCTTTCGATTTATCAAATGGATGTGGGTTTACAAAACCAATCTCGCCATTGTAAATATCAAGTTTTACATTCTTCCTGTCATTCCAGCTATATGCACTAATAGGGTTTGATTTTGGCCGGTTCCTGAACTGAATAACTTTATCGTATAATGCTATCCCATCAAGCTGGCCCTTTTTAGCCTGATAGCCGTTAAGCAGTTCCTGAAAGAAAGTATTCAAATAATCTGTACCGTAAAACTCACCTCTGAATGGTGAAAGAATTTGCAAATAGGTGGGGTTGGGGTAATCATTGGTAAGCCTGATGGCTTTGCCCCAGATGTTGTAAAATTTACCTGCTTCGGCTTCCTCTCCTGTCTCTGTTTCCAGATCTTTAATGATAATTGATTTTAGCATTAATTCCAAATCATCCATGTCTTTCCAGTAATGCACTGAAAGGTCTTTGTCAATTATACCGCCTTGCTGAACTTTTTTAAGTATCTGTTCCTGCTTTGCTTTATCAAATTGCTCCTCTGATTGTTTTTCCTGTATGAAAATTTCTGCTAATTCCAGTATGCCATTGCCATCTCCTTTGGCTTTGTTCTCTAACTGGCGAACATTTATATCCAGCTTGCCTAAATTATCATTACTGGATTTTATCATCCATTCAATCACATCAGAAAATACTTTTCCTCTGCCTATTGGCGGCAATTGGTTTGGATCACCCACTAAAATCAAACGTTGTAAACTATTCCAGTTTATGCTTCTGAATAGGGTGGCGAAAAGGGACAAATCAATCATTGAACATTCGTCAATGATTAATGTGGTGATGGTACCGTCCACTTTACCGCCCTTGCGTTTAAAAGTGAAGTTCTCATTGAGCCATGCCCTGTTTGGATTTGCTAAAAAGGAATGTATGGTAGATGCTATTTTGCCCGTCTTTTCTTTTATCCGTTCTGTAGCCTTGCCTGTAGGTGCTAACAGTATTATACCAGTACCTACCCCATGAGCTTTTTCAATGCTTTTAATAATAGATTTTAGAATAGTTGTTTTACCTGTACCGGCTGCACCTGCAATTACACATACTGGCTTGGTAAATACTTTTTGACAAACCTTTGCCTGTCCTCTCAAAGCTGCTTCATACTGTTCCGGTGCTTTATTATTTAACGGACTGTTAGAATCTTTAAGCAGGTTGAAAAAAGTATCGTCTGTAATCTCTACTTTCAAAGGAATGTTTGCCCTTTGCTGTAATTCATTCATCACTGATTCAATCAGCCGTTCATCTTCATGTACTTCATTCAAGTATAAATAATTTTCTTCGTTGTATTTTCTGAACTTTACTGCTTCTTCAATAAAGTCAGCATCTACATCAAAGTATTTGGGTGTGAACTGGTGATTCTTCCAATCCGGCAGGTAACTAAGTTTATTATTGATATGAAAGAGTGCTTTTGTTTGTGATACAAAAGAATGTACTGTTTCCCTTTTCAAAACATCTACACATAATGCCCTGAATCTTTCTGCTGCATTTTTTGGATACAGATTTTCGATACCTAAATCAGGATTAGGAATTATGCCATGATCTATTGAATGAAATGAAATAATATCATCTATATCATCACCTACATATTGTTCACAAAGCAGGTATGGGTTTTCAATGATTTTCTTTAAGGAAGCATGAATACTGTTCTGCACTCTTTTTACCGAGAGTATATTGGCAATCTGCGTACCTGATAATGCAAACCTTGTTAATCGTTCTAAAAGAATTTCCTTTTCTTCTTCCTCCATCAACTGCCAGTTACGCTTTACCTCTTTCAGTCTTGCAGCTTCAATGGTTATTCCTGGTATATCTTTAGCAGCACCGGTAAGGAAATCTTTAATGTTATTGTAGGCAAGTTTATCATGCCCCTTTGCAACCTGCTTTTTATAATAGTCTATTGCTTTATAAAAATCAATATGAGCCAATACTTCCGGCAAGCCGGGATATGCTCCTCTCTTTTTCCATAACTCCGTGAAAAGCGATAGCAGCCATTTTCTTCTTTCTTCCCAGTTCTGTGAATCATCACCAATTTCAATAAGGTAGGTAACAATCTCTATAAACCTTTCCACCAATGCCAACGAATCATCATCTGAAACCGGCCGTGTTGCATATTTAAAATTTCGCTGATACTCCGGGACCAATAAAATCCTTTCCAACACTTCCGGTCTATCCATGTACTTGTGATAGGGTATTGCAAAACCTTCATCAGGATAGTTAGATGTAACAGGCATCTGCCAAACAAAACCCCCTGCATACTTTGCTTTCATTTCATCAGACACCCCTTCATAGTAATGGATCTTGCCAACTTTCTTTAGCCTTGACAATCCTACAATCACATATTTCGGGCTTTCATCTTCGCTGAATGGATTGCTGTAATTAGCATAATAAAATAGCAATGACTGCCCTTCTTTTAAATCACCGAAATAGTCCTTTGCATTTTGTAACCGGGTATCATAATCGTACTTCTGACCTATGCCAGCTTCCCGAACTACATCGTCTGAATACATGCCTTCGTAATTCCAAATACAAACAGTGGATTCAGGAATATCAAGAATGGCAGGTTTAGCTTCTTTGTTAAACCATGCAGGCGCATTTATTTTTGCTTTTGTTTTTTCTGCACCAAAAGCATTAATGCTAAAACCACATGCCGGAATGCCTGATGTTAAAGAACCGCAGGGTTTGCCTTTTACATCGGGTTGCATTTCCCAATCCAAATCTCTTGCACCTTTTATGTAATCACCTGGATAGGAATGCCTTCCTATGCAATAGGTGTTTTTTTCAGGCTCATCGCAGATATGACCGTTCCAACCGTTATTGTGCCATGCTAATCGAATTGTTATGTGCATACTCTTTACTATTTCAATTTATATTTTAATTTTCCTTTACCTGACTGTTCACCAACTTGGCAAAAGCCAGTATTGGAAATCAGTGATTTTTTGTTGTTGTGTTTTTTCTGACATTACATTAATACTTTTTATTGTAACACTTCATCAATAATCTGTTTGATCTTCTTATTATTCAATTGTGTCTTGAACTCCACCTTATAACCATCAATTGTTAATTGATTAAAGAAAACCTTTGCACAATCAATTTTGGCTTGTTCAATGCCTCTAAGCGTAGTCTGATTCTCAACATCTTTTGTTTCCACAATTACATTCAGAATCTTTTCGCCATTATCCTTCTTTACCACATACATAAAATCGGGGCTGTATGACTGACCTGTGATAGTGGGGATTGCAATACTGCTTCTGGGTATTTTACCATAAACAATAATTTCCTGAATACCATCTACTAACAGATTCTCCTTTTCCAACGGTGAATCAAAAGCATACACATCATATAGGTATTTTGCAGACGGAGTACCGTCAATAAACTTTGTGCCTATAACACCCTGGGTAATTTCAGATTTGGGTGTGCCATCTGAAAAAGTTAGTGCGGTTGTTTTAACGGGAAGGTTTGCTTTGGAGTAACTAAATCTACCACTCAATTTTTCAATCTTCCAATCCTGAAACAGTTTTACGAAATTGGCCGCACTTTGCTCATTTATTCTTTCAGCTTGAACATTGTTTTCTTTGGCATACTCAGACAAAACTGCATGAAGCAATTGAATAGACAGGTTCGTTTGACGATTGATACGCTTTAAAAAATCATTATATGGTAAAGGCTTATTGATCTTAAACTGCACCCCGGTATCTTCATTTATGGTTGCTTTTGCTCCAGTTGTATTTAATTCTTCCCGCCTGCTGGTGATGTAGGTGTCAGAAAAAACACCATTCCTGAGCAAGCCCAGTAACTCATTAAAGAGAAAGTTCTCCTGTTCAATTCTTTCATAATGCAGAATGTATTTGCTGTTTATTTCTTCCCAAAGGGTTTTCAGTTCAGCATATACTGCTTTGCGGATTTTGATTTTCTTTTCTTTCTTTTTATTGCGGTCTTCTACCTTGCCTTTTTGCAAGCCAACAGTAAACTCTGGGTACTCCTCAAAGAATTGATCGCTGTTCTCTGCTTTGATATTTTTGTTACGGTCAATATATTTTTTGCTGAGTAACTCTACAAAAAAAGATCGTCTGTATCCAAATTTCGTTTTAAAGCAACCTCGGCAATCATTTCATCTGTTATGGTAAAGCCTTGCGGTAAGTCTGCATTTATTTCATTCACCAACTTTTCTGCAAAGTCTGCTTCGGTAAAATCAATAACATAGTTGAGTTTAAAATCCTCATTGGAAATTCGGTTACCAAATTCATCAACCGGCAAACGTAAACCCCTGCCTACTTCCTGAATCTTGCTGTTTTCACTGCCGCTACTGCGTAATTTGGCTATGGTAAAAACGTTTGGATTGTCCCATCCTTCTTTTAAAGTCCACTTAGAAAATAAAAACCGGCGGGTGCTAAAGTTTCCCTGTTCATCTTTGATTGCAAGTAGTTTTTTCTTCTCATATAAAATTTCCTGTACTTCCTGTGCAATGGCTTCATCGGAACTGCTATTGTCCTGTGAAAAGTATCCTGCATGGGTAGCGTTCAAATCTGCTTTAGAAGCCAATAAGTAATCCTTATATTCATTTTCCTGCTCCGTAAGTGTTGGGATTATTACATCAATTTTCTCTGCAAGCAACCTTTCAAAGGTATGTTTGAGATAAGGTTGTTTTTCCTGGTTTTCTAATGCACGATATGAAGCAATATCATCAATAAAAAACAAGGCAAGTGTTTTTATTTTATTGTTTCTGTCCTGAAATTAATTCCTTCCGTTTCGAAGTGTCTTTCCAATGCAAGCCGAATCATGCTTTCCTGGTAAGATGTAGAATAAATGTCGGTACTAAATTCTTCGCCGGTAGATTTAGCCTGACCATTCGAGAACTCTACCGTGCTGGCAGTTACACCGTCAATAACAATACCCTCCAACTCGGGGGCAATCATACCCAAGCTATCACCTTTGCTTAATTCAAAGGATTTTGTGGGCACATCTCTTTGGATAAGATTGAACCTGGCGGATGTTTTACTCTGCACGCCCATGATTTTTACTTTATCCTGCTTTTGGCTTACCGGCTCGAAATGTTCTTTGGCAATGCCCTTAATCAGATTTTGGTTAAATGCCTGAAAAGAGTTTAAATCATACAACAGGTTATGATAATCTTTCCGCTTTATTTTATTTCTGCCTCTGCCTGTTTCTATTTCAGGAAAGGTTGCACCAAAGCGAATGATTGTTTGAGGACGAATATTTTTTTCGATAAACTCATATGCTTTTTGTGTTTTGCTGAAACGATGCGGTTCATCAATAATCACAAAAGGTTTTGTAGCCTTAATACCTTCTATGGGTTTATAAAAACCTTCAACACCGTAATCATAGGTATCAGTCAGTAATTTTGAAGTGCCACCCAATAAACTCATGTTGGTGAGCAGCACATAAATTTTATTGGCATTCTGGCTACTACCTGCTACAAACTCTCTCACCACACCGGGGAAATAGTTCTTGCCTTTTTTCTTTTTTGTAGCTTCCAGCACCAACACATCCAATTCTGTTCCATAGCCACATTGGTCTTTGAAATGCCTTTTGGTATAGCCATCTTGCATAAACTGCTTGGCTCCTGCTTTTATGGCGAGTGTAGGCACAGCTACTATAAACTTATTAATACCATAACGCTTGTGCAGCTCAAACATGGCAGCAGTGTACACATAGGTTTTACCGGTACCAGTTTCCATCTTAATATCCAGATTCAGATAGCTGCCTATTTCATTGAGTGCTTTGTACTCAGCCGGAATAGCATTGTCTTTTTGTACATGGGCCATATTGGTCATCAGGGTCTGCCTATCCAAAAGCAGCGTAGGATTTTCATAATACAGGCTGTTCTTCTGTATCAAGTTCGCACTCAGCACATTGGCTATGGCCGTGTATGCTTTTACCTGATGGGGCAAATCATTTTTTAATATCAGTTCCATAGCTGTTAGTACCTTACGGTGAAGTTGATTTTTAAATTCTTCTTTCCATCGTTAAGGATGCGAAGGTTTTTCTCTATCATTTCATTGATACTCCAATCAGGAAAGCTATAACCAAACAATACCAGATTCTCAGGATTGAAGTGCCCTTCTGCATCGTATTTACTTAAAAGGGCTTTCATGCTTTCCAGTGTAAATCCTTGGTCTATCAGGTACAGATGTTTTTGACAATAGTAAGCGGTGTAACCAGCTAAATCTATCGCCTCAGCGGTATGGGTGAGGCCATATCCATCGGCATTAAGCCAGGTAGCCAAAATGGTGGGCTTGCCAAAATCATCCAAAATGCTGGTGTCAGCCAATAGCCCCGCCTTATCAAAACTATCGAGTTTATCTAAAGTGTTTTGATTTGGCTCGGAAAGTATGTAGTGCTTGAAACCTAAGTCCAGTTCCCTTGGTGTTTCTTTTTCAAACAAATCGCCTGAGTTATTTTTCTTACTTTCAATTTGCTCTTGTTTTATTTTGGCTGCCGCCCGTTTGATGCGTTCTATGCCAATGTAATCTAAGGTAGTAGGTAGATTATTTTCTTTTAGAAATTCGTAAGCCTCCTTCTGAGGGGCATTATTTAAATCTAAAATGGCAGGAATTTGTATAGCAATAAATTTTCTTCTGATGGTATCTTTTGCATTTATATCGATTACTGCATTAGCAGACGATGCTGAGCCTGAAAAAAAATCGAGAAAGACATCATCATCCTTTGTTAATACAAAGGATATAAATTGGCTGATAAAATTAACCGGTTTAGGGTTTGTAAAAAGGGTCTTAGTTTCTGGAAACAATTCTTTTAAATCATATGAACCGATACGGCCATCAAAATCAATGATGCTACTAAGCTTCTCTGAAAATTCTTTTGCATAAAGTTTTAGCTCAATGATTTTAGTTTCATCATCTCCAAATAAAATTTTGCCATTGTCAATCAAATCTTTCATTGTTGTTTCAGGAAAACGATACCCCATTAAGGGTTGTTTACATGGCTTATTTGTTACTGGATGAATAACATCATAACGATAGCCTTCTTTGCCGGGGTTATGAACGCTTTGGCTTCCAGTATAAATACCTCCTTCATCAATGAACTTATAGCGGTCAAGTGGCCAAAGTTCATTTTTGTGAGCCCTATACCATTTATTATACTCGATTTTTAATTCATCTAAACTGTTGAATTTATCATTCAACTCATTACCTTTTTCAACAAGTAAATCTTTTATAACTGATAGCTTACTTTTCCATTGACTTTCCAAAAGGTTTTTATTATTTGTAAAACAAAGGACGTATTCATGCTCAATGGCAACTTGTGTTGGATTATTATCAGTAGCGTTCTTCCACACAATTGTACCTACCCAATTCTCTTCTCTAAACACATCATCGCACAACAATTTCAGGTTAGCTTGCTCATTGTCGTCAATCGAAATAAAAATCACTCCATCATCTTTCAATAAATCCCTTGCCAGTAGCAGGCGGCTGTACATAAACATGAGCCATGCACTATGAGAAGCAGAGCCCCGCTTGGTAAGGTTCAAAATACGATCAGCTTCTTCTTCGCTTACACTCAGCTTTTCCTCTAAGGTCTCTTTGTTGTAATTGAAATTGTCGAAATATACGAAACCATCCGACCCTGTATTGTAAGGCGGATCTATGTAAATACATTTTATTTCTCCGTTGTATGATTTTAGTAAATGTTTTAATCCATCAAGATTATCACCACTGATATAAATATTTTCGCTTTTGGCATTTTCCGGCAGGCTGTTGTGATTTTCGTTGGGCTGAATAACTGTGGTGGTCTCTGTACTTGCTAAAAGCTTTGCATAACTTTTGCCCAAAAACTTTAGTTCATAACCTTCCTGTACCACATTGGATGTAGAGGATATTTCCGCTTTAAAACGTTCGATGTCAAAAGAGCCATCGGCTTTAAAACAAGCAGGGAAATTCTCCTTAAGTACAGCCAATTGCTTGCTGTTCGGTGTGGTATTGTCGTTTTGTTGTATTATGTCTTTGATCATCTTATGTTATTGTTTATGCCCTTGCAAAGTTTATCAGTGGTTCAATATCTCCTTTGGTCCTGCCGCTTTTATTGCATTTAGGTAAGCACTCCGTGTGTCGCCCTGCTTTACCAAATTAGCTGCACCCCAGGTGTAATGCGGCAGTTTAAAAATTTTCTCAATTACAATATCGGCCATTAACCTGCTGTGCCTGCCGTTACCATTGGCAAAACAATGGATGCTTACCAGCCGGTGCTTGAAACGGATGGTTGTTTCGTCGGGGCTTTTGAATCCAGCAAACCGTAATAGGTTGTTAGATATACTTTCTTTCACCTAAAATTGATTTTGATTATAAAGTTTTCATTTTATAATATTTTTACCATTGCCAAAGTATCCAGACCACAATATTCCAGCAATGCAGTGCGGGTAATCTGCTTTTCTGTTTCATCATCCACATTCTTCAGATTATAAAAAGCAGCACTGACATCTCCTCCATTTCCGATAGCCAAAGAATCATAACTCAACTCAGGTACCAAGGCTGGTAATACCGACTTAATGGAGAAAGAACCATTCATGCCAGGTAGGCGATAATTTTTCCGGAAAGGAGTCATCAGGTCAATCAATCTCTTCTGTACTTTTTCAATCTCAGCTGATAAATGATCAAAATCATCTGTGAGCTGATTTAGAATGGTGTTTTCAAAAGTTTTATTATAAACCAAGCACTTGATCCCTTTTTGCCAATCCATTGTAGCAATTTTTCTGCAAATTCAAGTTGATTTCCATTGGGCTCACTTGCCAAATAATATTTATGTTCCAACTCACTTCCTTCCTCTTGCTGTATATGTATTGAAAACTGGAAAGGAATCTGACGGAAAGGCCAATGACCATCATATTCCGGAATCGCTGTCATCCATGTTTCAAAATCCATAAAGTATAAAGGGTACTTCAATTGTTCCAGGAACTCCTTTATTGCTTTGCGGTTGATGTACTGCTTTTCTTCTTCTGTTTCATCAACCAGGTCCTTACTACAG
>CAWGKD010000019.1:0-4333 GCA_963823125.1 uncultured Bacteroidota bacterium | reverse complement strand
CTACGCCGTGAAGGTTACAATTTCGTAGCCTCTGTTCCTTTTTGGTGCATAAATAGGTGTATCACTTCTTGAATTAATTGGTTGGCATTATCTATTTTTCGAAAAATCGAAATATGATAACACAAACATTATCGGAATTGTTTAATGTCTACTCAGGTAGATTCATCAAATTCAAACTCACGGGTAGAAAGGAATATTTTTATGGCAAACCAATGTGGGTTCATTATTTCAATCAAAGAATTCCTTTTTGTATCGACTTTGGAATTGTTGATGATCTCAAGCAGTTGAGTGATCCAAAGTTTTGTCTGTCCAAATATTTATCGGTTTATAATAATCAGATTGAAGAAGTAGAACTTTTGGAAATGAGTTAAACAGGTGATTAATTATCTTTTAATGCCTTGTCCTGCTCGACACCCATCTATACACTGAGAGACACGGCAAGCACAAAACTATGTAACAGATAAACTACTATTATGGCACTAGTCAAACCAATTCAACCAGAAACTTTTATTACTGAGGAAGACAAACAGGATTATTTATCAAAAATTATAGATAAGTTATTCCCTTTTTTCCCAAGACAAGGGAAGTTTAATATAGGAGATAAAATAAAAGAGACTGCATTAAATGAGAAAGAAAAGGCTACGGCGTTTCATTATGTTTTTGAAATAATAGATGCTCTGACTGGTACATACGGATATGCTGTAAAAGAAGATGAAAACTATTATATTTTATTTCTTACGCCGAAAGGTCAAGAAAAATTATTTTCTTATGAATTAGATGACTTTGACAAGTCTTTTAAAGAAAATACTCCAGCAATTTATATACCCCAAAAAATAAAAACCGATGTTATAAATAGTATATTCAAAAAGGTGGCACTAAAAACTATTGCATACATTCTTAAAAATATTATACAGATTGTAATTGCAGTTGTAGCCGGTATTATTGTTGGAATCTGGCTTAAAAAGAATGGGTATATTTAACTATCTCCTTTCTTTTGTCAAGGTCAAATCGGTATTGATAATTATTGATTTAAAGTTTTTTTACCTAGGTTGGAAATCAAATCATTTAACTTTTCAATAAGTTTTTCTGCCTCGTTCAATTGTAATTCAGTTGAAGTATTGCCCTTTAATATTTTTACAATAATCTTTTTCATACTGTCGTTTGCGTCCCCGCAAACGGCTATGAGTTTATTTCCCATTGGCGTGGATGCCAAAGGGAGCTGAAGAAAAATGTTTTCAAGTGCCTAAATTTATACATATCTTTTACAAATCAATAAAAACCATTTTATGAATCCATTAATAATTGTGGTAGGAGTAATAATTGTTGTTATACTTATTGCTTCAATAACTAAAAAGCATGCAAAACCAGCAACCAAAACTGCTCAAAACAATTCAATTTTTGATATGTATTCTGCCCATGGCAAGGTTTGGCTAACAAAACTCTGGAATATTTATAAGGCTGGCTTAACATGGGGCAAAGAATATTTTTTTCAATACGAAATTTATGAGAAAACTTTCGGAGTTGTACTTAAGAAGGATGATTTTAGTGTTAAAATGGATTCCTGTTTAAATGATATGGGACTTTATAATCTTGATAATCCGGATGAAAAAACGATGAAGCTTTCTCAATTTTATTATGATTTAAATAGTTGTTTAAATCGCCGTTTTGAATATCAATATAAACCATTAAATGGGCTAAATTCTGCAGAAGTGATGAAACAATTTGGTTTAAATATTGATTCCAATGAAATTCTTTACAACAATATTTCAAGTATTTCTTCACCTGTAGATTGGTATGAAGAGCAAATTATAAGTACAAATATAAATTACAGTGGCTTTAGATATAGATCAGGTGGAAGAATGAGCTTTAATACAGGGACTTTCAATGTAGTAAAAGATAACTTAAAAGGCTTTGTTCTTTTGAGCAGAGGTGATTTATTTATTACTAATAAGAGAATTATTTTCATTAGTAAAGGTACCGTTCAAAATCGAGTTATTTATTTAAATGAAATATTAGAGTTCATATTTTATAAAGATGGAATACTTTTAGGGAAAGCTAATGGGAAAAAACCTTTGATATATTTCCCTGACGCTTTGAACGCTTTAGTTCAGCCAGATGGATTGAATGCTACTATTAGAATCTTGGATAGAGTATTATCGGGTAACGAAACTGAAGATTTAACTCCTGAAGATTTCAAGAAACTTGATTAACTTTTTTCTTTTACTTTCTTAACTACTTATCAAACTAAAAATGCTTGAATATAGGAACAGAATATGTTGCAAAACCATTTTTCTTTCTAAACGGGGTCTCGCAGAGGGGACTCGTTGAAATGAACTTTTATTCATCTCATCATATTGTTTTGCTTCCCTGTTTCCTTCCTGCAGCTATAAGAAATGCACAAGGTATAGAGGCGAATAAATTATACAAACCTCCTTTTTAAAAATTCACTCTCAAAAATCCTCTTTATTTGAGAGCTAAGAGCTAAATCACATAAAATCAAGAGCTTTTACAATCAATACCAGCAAAAACCTATATTGATTTCCCAAAAAGTGTAACAAGATCTTCCATTTCTTGTATCACTTTTTCCTTTTCTTGTATCACTTTTTGCATTTCTTATATCACTTTTTGCATTTCTTGTATCACTTTTTCATTTTCTTATATCACTTTTTCCTTTTCTTGTATCACTTTTTGCATTTCTTGTATCACTTTTTCCTTTTCTTGTATCACTTTTTGCATTTCTTATATCACTTTTCCCTTTTCTTGTATCACTTTTTCCTTTTCTTGTATCACTTTTCCCTTTCTTATATCACTTTTCCCTTTTCTTATATCACTTTTTCCTTTTCTTATACCACTTTTCCAAAAACTGTAACAAGATTTTCCATTCCTTATATGACTTTGGCGAAAAGCAAATAACGTAACGTCCTCTTCTACCACATAAAGCTTATGAGAGATGTTGCTTGGAAAAAATAAATTTTTGATTGTATTTTAACCTTAGTAGAAAATTATTTGCCCAAATTTTTAACCTTATTAATCTATTCGATCAAAGATATTATGCTTAATAAGGTTATAAGGAAAACCTAACCATCCGCTCTTTATCTACTAAGGTGTTTTTTATTGCTACAAAATTGTTGAATTAAATTTAATCAGCTTCTAAATTCTAAAAAGGTTTTTTACTGATAACATTTGTTGCCTTTAGCTAAAACCAGTCAACTTTTTTCAGGATGAGTCAGTTTTTCAATCGCTCCTGTTGCCGGCTGACGAACATAAAATTCCATCGCATCAGCAAGCCCTGCTCGTTGTACGCCATGTGTGGCCACACATACAAATCTTGGCTCAGACAAAATAAAGGCGTAACTTCAACACAATTAATTTAAGCAATATGTTAATAGAAAGAACAAACAAAGAAGTAATCATTCGCTTGCCATCTTCTGTTGACACAACAGGGCTGCAAAGGCTTGTTGACTATTTGACCTATAAGGAAGCAACCTCAAATTCAAAAGCGACACAAAGCAAGGTTGACAAACTTGCAAACGACATAAAAAGAGGTTGGTGGAAAAAGAACCGTAAACGCTTTATTAAATGAGGAAAATAATTGTTGACACCAACATTATTTTCTCTTGCCTGCTCAATTCACAAGGGTCAATCGGCGACCTTGTATTTAATTCTGATGACATCTTTGACTTTTACAGCAACCAGTATATGCGCTTTGAGATCAGCAAGCATTGGGACAGGCTAAAAAAGATTTCTAAGCTGACCGACATAGAGTTGGAAACCAGCTACGACAAAATGTTGACAAAGCTGACGTTCATAAACGAACAACTGATACCGGAAAATGATTGGAAAATAGCTGAAGCCTTAGTTGCTGACATAGACCTGGACGACACGGATTTTGTAGCGCTAACAAGGTATTTAAAAGGAAGCCTGTGGACGGGTGATAAACCTTTATATGAAGGGTTGAAAGCAAAACGTTTTCGTGCCGTTTATAACACTCAGGACATTGTGAAACTTCGCAATCGGCTGACAAGACAATAAACGGCGTGCAACATTCGGTGACTGATGCGCAACCCGTTTCAAAAAATTTTGCTTTCAAAAAAATGTGGCGATCATTCAACATTTTTTAACTCAATAAAATTATTTGCCGCATGCTGTTATATATAACTCCAAGAAACGCCGTAGTATAGAAAAGTAAAACGAAAGTCAATTTTCTCCGCCTTCTTTATTGCCATCACCGCGGTTTCCGTTTTTCTTTTTTTGCACCATTTAAATAATCTTTTTTCCTGTATCGTCTCCCCCTTTGACGGAAGACGATACTTAACTTAAATTACCGGAATAA
>CAWGKD010000018.1:0-11647 GCA_963823125.1 uncultured Bacteroidota bacterium | reverse complement strand
CAGGCAGGAAGACATCACCTGGGAAATTAAAGAGACACTTGGAGAGAAGAAGTCATAGAAAACGTTGCTTGGAAAAAGGAAGATATCCTTTTAGCGAATATTTTGTTTTGCAGTAAATGATAGCCAAAAATTCTCCCATTTCTTTAAACTTTTTTGACTTGCCGTGAGATGATTTTTATTGTCCCTATAAGTAACTAAGCCAGGCCAAAGATAGTATGATGATGCAGTCCTTACTGTGTCAATGGGATAAGCATCAGTAAATAAACTATCATACTTAAATTCAATAGATACTTCAGGTAGTTCATTTCTCCAAATTTTAAAAAGAATAAAATTTGCGATAACGCCTTTGGTTGTATCATCAAGTGCTTTAATGAGTTTTGGTGACGCTGATTTTCCAATTTTTATTAATGAGTCACCCCAAGAACTTTTCATATAATAATAAGTTCCGTATTGGATAGCAATCTCAATTTGGCTATTGTCTATATGCTTAATTAAACTATCAACTGAAAGTGACTGGGCAGAGCTTATCAGGCTACAAAATTCAAAACAGAATATGACTATTACCCATTTCATAAAGACGCTTTTTCGCATCAACGTCTCTCACCTGCCTATAATATAGATAGATGACGTTGCGCTAAAGTAAAGTTATTATAACTCTTGGAGAGTTTACGCCGTTGCTGTTCAAACTAAAACAAAATTCAACGATAATGATTTTACAGAAACAACCAAACACTAAGGTAGTATTTTCCCATAGTTCGTACTTGCCTGCCGGTAGGCAAGTTGTTGCTGCAACAAAACAACAGATGGAAAATCTTTAAATTAAAACACCAACAAGGGCGTAAAACGATATTTCCTTTGCCAACCTGAATGTTTCTTACAACAATTTTTAAGTTTGAAGGATTAAAAAAAAGTGTTCCTAAAAAATATATGCTCAAAAATATTTTTGTCATTGATGGTTAAGATAAAGTTTGAATGGTCATATAAAGCAACATCAGTCCATAAGCATTAATTAATGTTGTTCTAAGCCAATGTGTTCTTAATATTTTTTTTAGAAAAATACTTTCACCACCTCCGTTTTATCTTTTGAAAGTTTAGCTTGCCAAGGTCCCCAAAAAATTGCAGTAAGTAAATGCGAGAGTAATTGGAATAATAACCGCTAACCCAATTTCCCAGTTAGAAATTTTGTCTGGATGATACCAGAATAATGCTATTGTGCCAATGAATGCAAAACCGACAGGAATAAAAACCCAATAAGGAAGTTTTTTCCAATGAACACCTTGCACTATATGAAAAGTTTTTGGGTCAAGAAATTTCCACGATCCTGAAGATGTCTATTTCGAGAGCCCAAATTGTCCCAATATTATAAAAAGCGAGGGCTAAGTTTAAGAGAAGAAAAATATTTGTAGTCATATTATTTAAGCCAATATTGTATGTTATATTTTATGTCTGCGATCATAGTTGACCTGTCGCGAAATGACTTTTGCTTTTTGTTACGCTGGGGTCTTCTGCGAGAAACCCCGGCGGGACTTAATCCGGGCTTCAGCAATTACAATCATTCAAATCCACAGCGTATTAAAATATATTATGTAGACCGTTTATAAACATATTATTCCTCTCATACCGCTTTACATAGGATGCACGTGTTGGCAGCAGCTTTATCCATAACCATTAGTGTAAAAATCTTCATACTTGCTTTCTGTCAAGTTTATAGTCACATGAAAAAAACAACTTCCGCCATCTTGAACTTCAATCATATATTTTTTCCAGCCAGTTGAGTCAAAGTTCCAATAATAACTACAAAAGGCGTTTACATAAACTTTCTTTTGTCCGTTTGAGCTTATAAATGGTACATACTGGATTTTATACTTCCTTAAGTCAATAAACTCGTTAAATTCTTTTGTTGTGTCTTGCTTGATATTATGTGCATGAATACAGTCGTTAAATATTTTGTCAACATATTTTAAGTCTTGGTTTGTCAACCGCATTGATTTTGCGTCTTTAAAAAGCCAATGGTCACTTGTGTCAACTGGAAGAATTGCAATTTTACTTGTGTCAAACAATAATTGCTCATTTGCAGTTGTGTCAAGAGTTTTGGTTGAAGAGTTGTTTTGTCCGCATGAAACTGCGCCAATAAAAAATAATAATGCAAGACTTAGTTTTGTCATATTACGAAGATGCGAACTGTAAGAAGTTTCCACAAAAGTTGCTGCTAACGTCAAGGCTTGGCGAAGAACTGGTATTTGAAATTCGTCCAGCCCGAACTGCTGCTAAATTTATAACTAAAAGTTCATTGTTATTGATGTCGCCAAATTTATAATGTCCAGCCGATAACTAAAGCTGAATAGCCAAACAAAAGTTGATGCTGCGCATTGTCAGCCAGTTTTTTGCCAAACCTATTGTTGCATGCTGGCTTTCAGTCATAAGAAAATAGTGGGTCTTGTTTTTTAAACTTACTGCAATATTCGTCATACTCTTTTGTTGTCAAATAGTTTTTGTTGTCGTCTTTGTCAGTTGGTTTGAGTTGCCGAAGCATGTACCAATTCACACGTTCAATAAATCCTGTGCAACCTCCGGCAGTCCAATAAAAAGTTGTGTCAGAAATATGATTGATAAAAATTGATTTTAGATTTTCATAGTCACGAGAATGAAGAATTGCAAAAGAATAAACAACTATATTTTTTGAACTGTCTTTTGTTAAAGAAACCAATTCGTCATTCGTTGCTTTTGCTTTTAGTTTTAAATACAATTTGTAGTATTTGTTTTTTGTCTCTCGTACAGCACCATAACCAACCGCATAACCAAAGTGTACATAATTGTCCTTTTTAAGTTTGTCAACTATTCTGCTAATCTTAGGTCTGATGTCATGTTGATTTGGCTTTGCATTAATTGTCAAGCTAAAAAGCAATAAAAAAATAATGGTCAATATGCGGCGAATAAATGAAGTCATTGTTGTTAAACTAATTTTGCTTTAAACGCTGTTAATTAAGCTTGCATGCAACACATAAATATACGCAACTTGCTGAAAATTCGGGAAAACTAATACATTGATTTTCACAGCCAGCCTATTGGGATTTTTATATTGTGAGTTGCGCCAATACAAAAAGAAAAGTGGTTCGTGGGACACAATCCATGGCAGTAGAGGCTCGTTGTCTTAAAATTTTATTTCTCTCTTTCTGTGTGCCATCGCCACATATCGTGGGTAGATCATGATGATGATTTCACCATGCGTTCCGAAGGAACGCTTCGTGCTATGTTTGTTTGCGTTTACTCATCAATTGTCTCCCGCTTTTCAGCGGGACAAGCTCTACGGGACAAATATTTTCCAAAGAGTTCAAAGTTGTTTATAGATATAATTGAAATGTTATCACATATAATGCCGGCCAATGCCTGAATCTAAAATATTAAAAATTCCATTCTCATAATTTACCTCTCCCTCCTTTAATCAAATTTCAAGTGAAATAATTAAATAATTACCAATTTTCATTAGGAGTAGCATGTTTTTATACCACTTTCGTGGTATTGACAAATATTTTTTGAGAATATATTTTTGCACTTGTATTTATTCGCCATTATTCAACTGAACCCTATGAAATTCCTTTCTTCAAAATTTTTCTTTTTTACATTCAGCAAAGCGATCTGCCTTTTCTCCTTTTCTTTCCACTGCCGCATCAACCGGAAAGCAAGTGCATTCAACCTGCAATTGCATAAGGATTCCAAAGTCGGTGTTAGGAAAATATTTTTGCAAACATGGAACAGGAAATTCCAGGCATGGAATGAGAATTCCCTGACAGGGGAAAGCAATTTCCTGACAGGGAAAAGTCATTTCCTGACAGGGAAAAGCAATTTCCTGACAGGGAAAAGTCATTCCCTGACAGGGAAAAGCAATTTCCTGACAGGGAAAAGCAATTTCCTGACAGGGAAAAGTCATTCCCTGACAGGGAAAAGCAATTTCCTGACAGGGAAAAGTCATTCCCTGACAGGGAAAAGTCATTCCCTGACAGGGAAAAGCAATTTCCTGACAGGGAAAAGTCATTTCCTGACAGGGAAAAGTCATTCCCTGACAGGGAAAAGTCATTCCCTGACAGGGGAAAGGAATTTCCTGACAGGGAATTTCAAAAAACATATCAGCATTCATGGAAAAGAAGGCAATGTTTCGGATAAACCGCCCCCGAGCGATCCCGGTCAGGTTATATATATGTATAAACGGACCAGTTATTTTCTTTTATTAATAACAGAATTTTTTTGAATCAGATCTATAACCCTTTTTTTAATTTTTAAAATAATATTTATGCGAAAAGCCAGAATTATTATCAATTTCAAAAACAACACTGATTCCGACATGTCGGATTTTGGACAATCCGTTATCACAGGCATGACGGGCAATCCTGATTTCACCACACCGGTGCCATCGCTGGCGGATGTAAGCACAGCTATTGCAAACTTCGATTCGGCAAAAGCGGATGCATCAACCGGTAATCATGCAGCAGTGGAATTAAAAAACCAGAAAAGACAAATACTGGAAGAACTGCTGTATGAACTGGGACTGTACGTAGAGTTGCAGAGTGACGGAGATATTGCGACGATGCGGAGATCCGGTTTTAAGACCACTAAAGATCCTGCTCCTGTGGGGCCGCTGCCCAAGCCTACGGGCTTTCGTGTGCAGTCCACAGGAAAGGGAGTGATCAAACTTGGGCTGGATAGATTGCAGGGAGCCGTCAGCTACCAGTTTGAATTTAAAGAAGCCACCGCTGCCGACTGGAGCCGTAAGATATCTTCCAAAACAAGATTACTTCTTACCGACCTGCCAAGTGGTAAGGAATATTTTTTCCGTGTGCTGCCCATCGGCACCAGCGATGTAAGGGAATATAGTGATGAGATAAGTAGTTTTGTATTGTAAGATTGATGAGGATTGTCAACCTTTGAAAGGTTGGCGATCCTTTATTACAACGTGAATTTTGAATTGTCAATCCTTGTGTTGAATGATATTGCCTAGAAAAGAATTAATAAAATGTTGAGGAGGGAAGAAGATTGACGGCGAGTCCGGCAGCTGCATTTATTTTGTTTGCAGAACCTATTGGCCGGGACAACGCCTAAGAAATCTTTAGGAACACCCGGCTGCGAAAGAAAATAATGATGCACAAAACTTGTTCGACCGTCCTGATTTTGTTAAGCCACTTGTTACAACAAGCGTTATTTGTGTCTGTTCATTTAAATTTTTTTTTGTATTTGCCAATAGTGTCCAAAAGGGTCTTTAAACATTCCTTGTCGGTAACCATAATCATGGTCTGTTGTAGGATTAATTTCCGTTGCGCCAGCCTGAATAGCTTTATGCATTACTTCGTCTACATTAGGAACAAACAAACCCACAACTGAAGTCACTCCTTTTGCACTTATTGGTTCAAGAGCGTCACGCATTGTTTCGTGCAGATGAAAAATTGCGCCGTTGAATTCTAATTCAGCAACGTGAATGCTCCCATCATCGTTCCGTAAACAAAAATGTTCCGTTGCACCGAAATTTTTGTAAAAATCAATGTTAATATGTTCCGTTAGGAATGTGCAGTTCGGGGGCAAAATGCGTTATGTCATCTGTCTTTGTCATACTATTTTATTGTTTCGTTTACAGTTGATTTGGTTGCTTGTATGGGAATATATTTTTATAATTGATAAATATGGACTGCTAACGGTAAGTATTTGCGAAGGCAGGGAATTCATTGATTCGTCCAGCCCGGAACAAATGCTTATTTGAAAATATGTTGTTGAATTTATGAACTAAAGCTGAAAATTGAACGTCGAGCCCGAACTGCTGCTGATGCCTGCACATAGCTGATGTTACATTGTCCAGCCCTGATTTTGCAAATACTTTTGTTGGCGGAAGTGCTTCTTTGTCAAGCTAACGTTTTTTGTTTTGATAAAGAAGTTTTTGATTTCGTTCCTGTTTTTTTACCTGTATTTTTGCTTTATAGTCCTGGATAAACTTACTGATTCGTTTTCTTTCTTCATCTGTCAAAGGTTTGCTTTGAATAATAAAGTCAACACCTTTTGGTTCTTTTATATATCCCATGTTTTTAGCTTTTAAAATATTTATCAATTAAAATTTGAGCAGGCTCTGTTGGAATAATCATTCTTTGTCCACCAAAGCGGTAAGCTCCTAATGTTTTTTCATAATGTTGAATAAGTTTTGTCTTTGCATCGAAAGCAACAAAACCGTCAAAACCTTTTTGAAAAGAAACTTTGCAGGCATAAGCAACCAAATTTCCTGAAACGCCTTCATAAAGTTTATTTTTGCCAATGTTGAATGGTGCACTTTCAACTAAGTTCATAAAAACATGGTCTGTTTCTATTGTTAAGCTTAATAAACCTTGAATGATATTTGGGTTATTAATAATTGTCAACTTGTAAACTTCTTTCGCATTATTACCAAATTCAGTTTTCCAGTTGAAAGACCAGCCGTTTTTCTTTGTCGCCTGTTTAAGGTCAGCTTTTGTAAGCAAGCCAACTTCAGTTTGAAAACTGTCTCCCGAAATGGTATTTTGAATTGAATTTGTAAGCCTGTCAATTTCAAAATCAAGTCCTTTATTATTGCGTTTTTTCACTTTACAATTTACGAAATATTAAGGTCATCGTAAAAGGTCTTTTGAATTTTTTTTGTTTTTTCTAAGTCTTACAATAGTCATCGAATCCTCGCTATGGATTTCTCTGATAAAAACATATCAGCCATTTGATCTCCGATTGTTGTAATGGCCTATACATCGGAGTAGACGTTTGCCAGACCCCGATGGGACTGTATGATAAGCGAAGAGAAAACCCTGTAGGGAGAAAATGTTGAGGAGGGAAGAAGATTGACGGCGAGTCCGGCCGCAACATTCATTTTATCTGCAAAGCTTGATGGCCGAGACATCGCCTTTGAAATCTTAGGAACACTCGGCTGCGAAAGAAAAATTCCATTCTCATAATTTACCTCTCCCTCCTTTAATCAAATTTCAAGTGAAATAATTAAATAATTACCAATTTTCATTAGGAGTAGCATGTTTTTATACCACTTTCGTGGTATTGACAAATATTTTTTGAGAATATATTTTTGCACTTGTATTTATTCGCCATTATTCAACTGAACCCTATGAAATTCCTTGCTTCAAAATTTTTCTTTTTTACATTCAGCAAAGCGATCTGCCTTTTCTCCTTTTCTTTCCACTGCCGCATCAACCGGAAAGCAAGTGCATTCAACCTGCAATTGCATAAGGATTCCAAAGTCGGTGTTAGGAAAATATTTTTGCAAACATGGAACAGGAAATTCCAGGCATGGAATGAGAATTCCCTGACAGGGGAAAGCAATTTCCTGACAGGGAAAAGTCATTTCCTGACAGGGAAAAGCAATTTCCTGACAGGGAAAAGCAATTTCCTGACAGGGAAAAGTCATTTCCTGACAGGGAAAAGCAATTTCCTGACAGGGAAAAGTCATTCCCTGACAGGGGAAAGGAATTTCCTGACAGGGAAAAGTCATTCCCTGACAGGGAAAAGTCATTCCCTGACAGGAAAAATGGAAATGCAAACAGGGAATTTTAAAAAGCACATCAGTATTCATGGAAAAGAAGGCAATGTTTCGGATAAACCGCCCCCGAGTGATCCCGGTCAGGTTATATATATGTATAAACGGACCAGTTATTTTCTTTTATTAATAACAGAATTTTTTTGAATCAGATCTATAACCCTTTTTTTAATTTTTAAAATAATATTTATGCGAAAAGCCAGAATTATTATCAATTTCAAAAACAACACTGATTCCGACATGTCGGATTTTGGACAATCCGTTATCACAGGCATGACGGGTAATCCTGATTTCACCACACCGGTGCCATCGCTGGCGGATGTAAGCACAGCTATTACAAACTTCGATTCGGCAAAAGCGGATGCATCAACCGGTAATCATGCAGCAGTGGAATTAAAAAACCAGAAAAGACAAATACTGGAAGAACTGCTGTATGAACTGGGACTGTATGTAGAGTTGCAGAGTGACGGAGATATTGCGACGATGCGGAGATCCGGTTTTAAGACCACTAAAGATCCTTCTCCTGTGGGGCCGCTGCCCAAGCCTACGGGCTTTCGTGTGCAGTCCACAGGAAAGGGAGTGATCAAACTTGGGCTGGATAGATTGCAGGGAGCCGTCAGCTACCAGTTTGAATTTAAAGAAGCCACCGCTGCCGACTGGAGCCGTAAGATATCTTCCAAAACAAGATTACTTCTTACCGACCTGCCAAGTGGTAAGGAATATTTTTTCCGTGTGCTGCCCATCGGCACCAGCGATGTAAGGGAGTATAGTGATGAGATCAGCAGTTTTGTATTGTAAGATTAATGAGGATCGTCAACCTTTGAAAGGTTGGCGATCCTTTTTTACAACGTGAATTTTGAATAGTCAATCCTTGTGTTGAATGATATTGCCCGGAAAAGAATTAATGAAATGTTGAGGAGGGAAGAAGATTGACAGCGAGTCCGGCAGCTGCATTTATTTTTTTTGCAGAACCTACTGGCCGAGACATCGCCTAAGAAATCTTAGGAACACTCGGCTGCGAAAGAGGCCAACGCACAAGAGGGGTTATTAAAGAAGCCAAGCTAATGATTATTGAAGAAATGCGGCGTTTATAGTAGAAGATGGTGCTTGGAAAAGAAACTTTTCAATTACAACAAGTTTGAACTACTTTATCCACATCTATTTTACTAGGTCGTAAAAAAATGATTAAGTCTTTGTTTGCGAAAAACTTTTTGTTTTCAATTTTCACTTTTGTTGTTTCATACATGACACAGAACGCAATCAGTTTAAAATTTTTTTTCAGAAACTTTTTTGAAAGTTTAAGCTCAAAATTTCCTTTCTCGTTTGTAGTGCAACCAATATTTCTATTATTAATTTTTATAGACGCATAAGGTACCCCTTGCTTTAAAATTGAATCATAAACTTTTCCTTTAATGAAATACTCGTTAGTATCTGCCTTCCCGGTTTCATCAGTAAATAATTGTTCTTTTCTCCTAATGTAAATTGAAGTATTTAACCAAGTCTCATTGTCATTCCATTTAAAATTGTTGTTTAAGTGTTGAGTTGATTGCATTTTTAAAGTATCATTCCCTAAAATTCTGATTATCCAGCTTCTTTTAAAAGGGCGGTCATTAATTATGCCGTCTTCTTGAAGTACAGTTGCAGTCGAGAAAAAATTTAATGTATAATTGAATTCCCATTTGTTTTCAATAGGTAATGAATCTAATTTATGCTTTGTGCTTTGCTCTTCCACAATTAAATGTATACTATCAATAAACTTTAAAACAAGTTTAGGATGTAACTCAGTATATCTCTCATCCCAAATGCCAAGTAAATCTTTATAAGTTACTTTCTGGCTAAATGAATAGATTGAAGCAAAGAAGCATATAAGAAGGATAAGGTACCGTGGTTTCATAAACATTCATTTTCTTCTTTACGCCGTTGTTGCTGTTCAAACTAAAACAAAATTCAATGATAATGATTTTGCAGCAACAACCAAACACTAAGGTAGTATTTTCCCATAGTTCGTGCTGTTGCGTAACAAAACAATAGATGGGAAAGTTTTAAATTAAGACACCAGCAACAGCTTAAAAAGATGAATATTTATTTGATACAAATTGCAAATAATTCCTTTTTGCAATATCTTAACTGCTATATTATATTGTAAACTAGCTTAAATCATTTCATATGAAGTCGTTAACCACTCTCATTATTTTATTAGGCTTCGATATGGTATCATCTTTTGCTCAGACACGCCTAATTAATTGCACGAATCACACCAATACAGATAATTCTATAAGTATTTCTGCTGATAGCCATGCATACGGAGAATATACACTAAAATTTGTTTTTACTTCCCTTTCCGGATATACTGTCAATAGTTCTATCTGGAATGGTATAGCTATGGCAACCGTTGATTTTGGCCAACATGAAGTGCTGCGATTAACCCCAGTGAAGTCTGCTCAAATCCAATATATGTTTGGGTTTTACTATGT
Source organism: uncultured Bacteroidota bacterium (assembly GCA_963823125.1). GTDB lineage: Bacteria > Bacteroidota > Bacteroidia > Chitinophagales > Chitinophagaceae > UTBCD1. Next base: position 1,627 of record CAWGKD010000018.1, on the reverse strand, counting down.
TTATTTCCCCGGAGTTCCTTTAAGAAGAGCACCAGATAGCTCTTATATCTATTTATTACCAGCAAAAGAAGGGAAACGTTTGCGGATCTTCAAGGTATTCTCAATTAGTGAGCGCCTTGACTTAAAACAAAAAGATAGTTATATAGGAACCGGGTTTGAATTTAAAATGGGCGATACTATTTGTGCTTCACGTGCAGGTGTAGTATATGAATGCAGCGATGAAGTAAAAGAAGGGGAAACTAGAAATACATTTTTCAAGCGAGGTCGAAACAATATAGCCATTCAGCATAAGGATTATACAATGAGTGACTATGATATCACGGCACCTATTCATTTACTGGTTTCTCTTGGCGATTTTGTTTATCCAGGTCAACCGCTGGCCGTTTTTAATAAAGAAAGCGAAAGATATTATGTTCTATTATCTACATATTATGTTAATGAGAATAAAGTAATAGCTGACAAAATTATTAACAACTCACTATTATCATCTTATCTTTCATTTTTACCTACTCATTTTTATACCGGAGACCCCGATCCTTCAGGTTTAGTTCAAGCCAACCAGGTTTATACGGTACATCATCCGGCAGATATTATTAAAGTGGAATTGAGTAAGAAAGAAAAAAAGAAACTGGGCTTTTAAAAAAAGTTGCATGAATCAAAACTAATAATAATTATACCTCTTTTTATCATTACGCCGTTGTCGTTGTTCAAACTAAAACAAATTTCAACGATAATGATTTTGCAGCAACAACCAAACACTAAGGCAGTATTTTCCCATAGTTCGAGTTGTTGCTGTAATAGAACAACAGTTGGAAAAGCTTTAAATTAAAACACCAACAAGGGCGTAAATGTTGGGCGTCGTACTTCGCGAGAAGTATTTACAAATCCCTATTAGGGTAGACGTCTAGCCGCAAAATATTTTCGAATGTCCCGCCAAACATATCCATGTGTCCTCGATGCTCTGCATTGAAAGTACCAATTATAATAACATATTTGTCTGATAATTTTTTAGGATCTTTTTTCTTTAACAACTTAGGGGAAAACTCGACCCAGAAGCTATTTTGTACAAGACCTTTTTTATAATCTTCTTCATGAAGATAGATAGCATCGCCTTCAAATTCTAGATGAAGAAATCCGACGACTTGGAGTTTTTTGCCGTCGTATTTTTCAGGATTTGCGATCAGCCTGATTAAAGAAACATTTTCGGGTTCATCAGTTGAGTCTGTGGTTGCCTGTGCTAGTGCGGCGGAACTTAAAGAAGAGAATAATATAGATAATAAAAATTCTTTCATTAGTGGTTTGTCAAAGTTGATCGACGTTTGTCTGCATGACGCCCAACGTGTGTATTTAAGCTAAAGTAAGCTACTTTGATTTTCCAAACAATTTTCTTAACCTCCATTGTTTTTAATAATTGTATAAAAAAACGCACTAAGCACCAGTACCGCAAATACAACTTACCGTAATGCTAAATCATTTAATGGACTTATAATTTTAAGTAAATCTTTATTGCTGGTATGTAAATAACGTAGCGTAGTTTTTAAATCATTATGGTCAAGCAGCTTTTGTATCATTTACATTCGTACCATTTTCCAGAAGGTAAGTAGCAAAGCTATTACGCATCGGCAAT
>CAWGKD010000017.1:0-10457 GCA_963823125.1 uncultured Bacteroidota bacterium | reverse complement strand
TTATTCAAAAAAACAATCTATCAGAATTCAAAGGAAAGTTTAAATGCGCTGAATTAATATAGGAGGATGAGATAAGATAAATAATAGATTGACCCATGAAATCATAATTATTTTGCCCCCGCATTCTATGACAAAACAAAAAATGCCTCACTGAAGGGGAAATAAAACAACGACGTGAACACTTATTTTAAAAGGAGAGAGTTTCAAAGTCGGCTCCAAAGCGTTTATTATTGCACACTCGTTTGGGAATGAACCCAAGTTTCCACAGGGGTTCATTTATTTATACATGGTTTATGATACTTTGCTCATGAAATAAAAAGAACATAATTTTAATTATATGGTTCTCTTTATCCGCTGGAACATTGACCCTGAGATTTTCCGCATCGGGAAATTTGCTTTGCGATATTATTCACTGATGTTTGTCCTTGCCTTTGTATGCAGTTACCTTATAATGCAAAAAATATTTAAACAGGAAGAATTGCCGCCGGGACTGCTTGGGAAATTCGCCATTTATATTTTCATGGGAACTATCATAGGGGCAAGACTGGGAGATTGTCTTTTCTATGACTGGGATTATTATCAGCATCACCTTTTAGAGATCATTCTGCCTTTTCGTTGGGACAACGGGCATTTTGCCATTACAGGATACCAGGGACTGGCCAGTCATGGAGGCGCAATTGGAATTCTTTTGAGTGTATTCCTTTACACAAGAAAGTATAAAATGGATTTCCTCTGGCTGTTGGACAGGCTCGTCATAGTAGTAGCGTTATCTGGTTTTTTTATAAGAACAGGCAATCTTTTTAATTCAGAAATCATTGGTAAACCGGCGTCGGTACCATGGGCTTTCATTTTTGAGCGGGTGGATGGGATACCCCGCCACCCAACACAGATCTATGAAGCGCTCAGTTATCTGGTCATTTTTTTCATCTTATGGTATATCTATAAAACCAGGTATAAATTCCTGAAAAAGGGATATATCTTTGGTTTTTTTCTTATACTTCTTTTCAGCATCCGGTTTCTTGTTGAGTTTCTGAAAGAGGACCAGGAGCCTTTTGAAAAAAATCTGCCGCTGAATATGGGGCAATTGTTAAGTATCCCTTTTATTTTACTGGGAATATTTCTTCTCATCAGGAGACAAAAGAAAACCACGGATACAGCAAACGCTTAGGTAAAATAAGCAGACAATGTTCGTTTATTTAATTATATATATCAGTCTCGCTTTGTGAAATACAATAATGCCCTTATCTTTCTATTGAGAAAACTGAATATTTATTTATCCATTTAACTTTTGCCTCTATAGAAGTTCGTTTGGCCGGCAAGCTAAATGGTTTTTCTACATACCCGATATAGAAGAATCCAAGCAGCTTATCATTTTCGCTTAACCCAAAATATTCTTTCGCTTCTTTGAAATAGGTAATACCGGCAGTGGTCCAGTAAGAACCCAGGCCATACGCTGTGACAGTCAAAAACATATTCTGTACCGCACAGGCAGTTGCTTCTATTTCTTCTATCTCCGGCAAAATGTTTTTTTCATTTCTTTTCATACCAATGGAAATTACATGGGAAGAATGCAAAGGATACTCAAGAAGTTTTTGATACCGGCCTTCATTGTATGAACTGCCGGAATATTGCTTGTAAATACCGGCCTGTAATTCTGCAAAATATCTTAAACCCTCGCCTGAAAAAACAGTAAAACGCCAGGGTTCTGTTTTTTTGTGGTTAGGGGCATAGTTTGCATTTTCCAATATTTGCCGGATTATTTCATCCGGGACCACTTTTCCTTTCTGGTATTGTTTTGGATAAATGCTTCTCCTGTTTTTTATGACGGCATTTATTTGATCCGTGTCATAATCAAATGTTTTAAGCATAATTTTTGAATTGATGATTTGTTTTTGCACCCATTGTAAATCTCTGGTTTTTCAGGGTACCAAAATTATTACAATACATGCCAACGGAGATATTATGTAACACCTGCTTAACAACATTTTTTTAATAGCAGCAGTAAATTTGTCTCGAAGAGATGCAACTCTTCAAGCAGTCAATTTTCTCATAAGCAGTTAGTTTTGGTTGCAACCCCTGTTTCTACAGGGGTTCATTGTTTTAACGTGGTTAATGATACTTTGGTGCAGGTTTAGTAAGTAATGGTTAATCCCGCTCCAAAGCCCATGTCACTGTCATAGTGAGTAGATAAAGAAATATATTTTGTTGCGATATATCTGAAGCCGGCCACATACTCTTTATCTGTATTGATCATCATTGAAAAACGTAATCGTTTGGTAACGGGAATATCTTCCCTGCTAAACTGGAAACGGAATTTACCATCCCCATCCACTCTTAAATCAGCGACAAACAACATGGGTAATGTATAAGCGATACCTGCCATTATGGTATGGCGGTTGTTTTTATTGCTCGTTTGCCCAAACCAATTCTTTTCTTCACTGCCAAAAATGTTTTTAAGGCCGCCTGCTGCTTTATAATGATAATCAAACCCAATGTATGGATACCACCATTGCATACGGCCTAAGTAACGGCCAATCATTGTTTCACTTTCATACCCGTGCCTGTCTTGGTAGCCCAAATGCCACATCTCTGAAAATTTATAACGGGTATTTGCCAACATGGCTTCACCATCACTTCCGTTGCTTTGTATGCCAACAGTAGCCATAAAATGGAACATTCTGTCGTCGCCATATAATTTGCGTTGCGCCAATTTCGGGTTGGGTATTTCAGGGTTTGGCGGTGAGTTCTCGTATCGGAATATCCTGCCCATCCCGCTCATCATGTGGTATAAAATATGGCAATGAAAAAACCAATCGCCGCTTGCATTCCCGGCAAATTCTATAGTATCCCGTTCCATTGGCATAATATCTATCACATTTTTTAGGGGTGCATAATCTCCCTGACTGTTTAAAATTCTGAAATCATGCCCATGCAGGTGCATGGGGTGGCGCATCATGCTGTTATTGTACAGGACTATCCTTACATTTTCTCCTCTCTTTATCAATATCCTTTTACCTTCCGAAATGGTTTTGTTATCCAATGTCCATACATAACGGTTCATATTTCCTGTCAGATCAAATTTTAATTCCTTTAAAGGGCCGGGGGGCAAAGAGGTTTTTTGGGTGGAACGAAGCATTCCGTAGTCCAGTGTGACAATATCTGAATTTTCACTTCCCATACTCATGCCCTGCATCGTATTCTTTTTCTTTTCAACCTTTGTTTTTTCTTCACCGCTTATTTCGGGGTACATGATGGTATTCATATTCATTTCCTGGTTTTGCATTTTCATTCCTTCCAGCTCAACCATGTTGCCATTCATATCCATCATATCGTTCATCATCTTCATACCGGCAAAATATTTTAACCGGGGTAACCTTGCAGCCGTCACTTTTTCACCACTGCCTAACCAGAGTGAGGCCGACCCGGTGCGATCTTCCGGTGTTACTAAAAACTCATAACTCTTGTTTTCAGGAATAGTTATTACAACATCATAGGTTTCAGAAACAGCAATGATCAATCGGTCAACCTCTACAGGTTCAACATCATTACCGTCACTTGCTACGACTGTTATTTTGCCGCCTGAATAAGTGAGCCAATAATAATCGGATGCACCCCCGTTGGCTATACGCAACCTTACTTTATCCCCCGCTTTGAATTGCGGGTACACATCCTGCTTTTTACCATTAATTAAAAAAGCATCATAGTACACATCACTTACGTCCATTGCATTCATTCGTTTCCATTCGTTGGTAAGCTTGGTTTTCAAATACCCTTTTTTTATAGCTTCTGCATAACTTTGTGTAGTACCTTTTTTTATAGCAAACCAATCAGTAGCATTGTGAAGGCTGCGATTAATTTCTTCCGGTTTCATATTAGCCCACTCACTTAATACAACGGGTATGGTGGGTATATCCCATTCTTTTCTTTTATTCATGATGAACATGCCATACATTCCTATTTGTTCCTGGAACATAAAATGGCTGTGATAAAAATGAGTACCGCTTTGTATAATTGGAAATTTATATAAATGAGTTGTACGTGGTTTAATGGGCATTTGTGTAAGATTGGGAACGCCATCATATTGATTCGGTAAAAACAATCCATGCCAGTGAATCCCTGTTGGTTCATTCAACTCATTATGTACATAAATTTCTGCCGTATCGCCTTCGGTAAATGTAAGTGTCGGCATAGGGATTTGTCCGTTTACTGTAATGGCTCTTTTTGATTTGCCCGTAAAATTTACCATCGTATCCCTTACATACAGATCGTATCGGACTGTTTTTGGAGGCACATTATTTTGTATAATTTTATTGGACGCTGCGTTTATAGCGGGTAAATCTTTATTGCCGTTTCCGTTCTGTGCCGGGGCCGGGCAACAGGTCGCAACCATAAACAGTAATAGAATTATATTTTTCATTCCTGAATAATTTTACTTGCAGCAATCTTTTTTACGAATAAAGATTGCCTTGAAAATGCTGATCAATATTTGCTTTACTTTACGCATCATTTCAATTATTTGCTGAAAGACTGTCGGCTGTTTTATTCATCCAGTTCATTAATAAATCCTTTTCGCTTTGAGAGAGCCTTGCATTTTTGTGCATCATTTTGTAAGAAGATATGGGCATTTCGTCATCCCGTATTTGATTTGATATTTCTTTCAACTTGGTGATCCGCCTTCGGTTTCTATAGTTGCCAAACTCACTGAAATTAAGATGTTCTTTCCCGTTCTTTATATGCCTTGCCATTATCCATCCAACCGGCTGAATGTTTGAATACCAGGGATAATTGCTGCTGTTGCTGTGGCAGTCGTAACAGGTATTTTGTAAAATGGATTGTACCCTATTGGGTACTGCATATACGTTGGCAAAATCTGCAGGCAATAGCTTTTTGCCTGTATTGCGGTCAGGTTGTATAAATTGAATGGCAATGAATACAATCAGCAAAGCCAATTGTATTTTTTTAGTGCGGATCATGATTATTTTATTGTTTCTTTTACAGTACCGCAGGTGGGCATTCTTTTGCCTAAGTACGGATTTTTAATTTCTTTCGTTTCGCTGATCCATATAGCGCCCTTGCCATTATCTGCCATCGGGCAAAAATCTTTGTACAGGGTTTGCCCGCCACTGCCAAACGTCTTTATAAGGTCTGCTATATCCTTACTTAGCATTTCAAAATGTTCTCTTTGGTGTTCAATTTTGTTTGCATTTTCAGCAATGTGTTCCGCGTTTTCATTTATGTCGTCTTGTAAATCGGCATAAACTTTTTGCTGGTCAGGAGATAAAGCGGTTTTATCAACTTTAGACAGAATGGCTACAATGACGCCGCCTGCTGTGGCTGCATCTTTGCCATTATCTTTTGCCAAAGCATTTTTTAACTGCAGGTATCCTGCAATAATTTCTTTAACAGGAAATGTTGCTGTATCTGTTGCAGTCTGCTGCTGCCTTGCTGTTGACACATCATTTTTCTCATTGCTTTGTTTTGCAGCTGTTGTATTATCGCTGCTGTTATTACAGGCAGTTAAAATGTTCGCAGCTGTTGCAAAGCCAATAATTAAACTTTTCATTTTTATTGATTTGATTAATGTATAAATAAAATAATTACAGGTCCCGAAATTCAGGACATAAAAACCTTATACATTAAATCAAATCTGGAAACTCTGAATAGCTATACGTATGTCGGGAATAGGGGGATGATAATTCCGGACAAAGTATTTCCTGTTGGGGGTTTGAAGGCCTGAACTTAAAACATCAATAGTATAAAAGGAAGAAATGAACGATGCGGAGAATTCTTGATGGATAAGCGTATTGGATGGCGGAACTATTTTCTCTCCCGTTGATAATTTCATTACTTTATCATTGCAGCAATCATCTTTTCCGCAGCTCCCTTTTATATTGTAAAGCTGTTTATTGCCTCTGTCAGGGGGCGGGAGATTATTCCCATCCACAGGTGTAGGCACTGAAACATCTGTAGCTTCTTCTTCATGATGATGAGCATTGAACCCCATATTTACGCCAATAGAACAGGCGAAACCTACCAGGATATTCAGGGCGAATATGATCACAAGAAACATCGCTTTTATTTGTATGGATATGTTTCTTTTCACTGCTGTAAAATTATAGCAAATATTTTTATACGGCTTGTTAAGAGTTTTTCCCTGCTCCCCGAAGTCTGGCAACAAAATATAAAAGAAAAAACTCTGCAAATGTCTATGACCTCTTTCTTCCCAAACGGGTATTCCATTAATTTTTCAGGCGGTGCTTCTGCCAAAGGAGGAGAAGTTCTTCTTATGAAAACCCGCCAGGGAAGCAGGTTCAGGCAAACAAAAATCTTTAGCCTTTTCTCTTTAAAGATTATACAGGATTATACTCAGCACGATGATAGTAATAATAACGTACAAATAATCTTTTTCCAACAGGTACCCAACCACCGAAAATATAATTCTTGCTACGGGAGTAGCTATCAGGAAAAATAATCCCATTTGAATAATTGAGCGTCCTCTTCCCTGGAGAGCCGTTCTCCATACTTCTTTAAATTCTGTGATCCGCTTGGGTTCACCTAAAAAGCGACGATACTGTGGACTATCAAAGCCGTGTTGACACAGGTAAAAAATGGCGCCTGTCAAAACAATAATTGCCGAAGTGAGCACTCCATACCGCAGCAGGCTGCCCATGATCATTTCAATATCCCTGTCTTTAATCTGATGCTTTGATGAGTTCATAACTAAATGTGATGAATCAGGCCATTGTAGATCATCTCTGCTGCCAGCAAAAGGATCACTATGGCAAAAAGAATTTTTAAAGACCGTGTTCCGGCAGTAAAAAGTATTTTTGAACCAATGAATGCGCCAATCAATACGCCAATTACTACAGGCATAGACAACCCGGGATCTATATAGCCCCGCTTCAAATAAATACCTGCACTGGCCGCCGCGGTAACACCAATCATAAAATTGCTTGTTGTAGTAGATACTTTAAATGGAACACGCATAACATTGTCCATAGCGATCACTTTTAAAGCACCTGAGCCTATACCCAACAAACCCGATACTATTCCTGCCACGTTCATCATAAAAAAACCACCGATAATATTTTTTACTGTATAGTTCTTTTTTTCACCCCCTGATGAAAAGCTGTTGCTAAGTTTAAACAAACGTGCCAGGTAACCACCCGGCCCCTGCACAAGGTTATCAATATGTTTTGATAATGAAACTATCGCGGAAAAGACCAGTATTATTCCAAAGATCACAGCAATTGCCGAAGTTGAAATGTAGGCGGCAATAACAGCTCCGGTTATAGCGCCGGACGTTGTTGCAAGTTCCAGGAACATACCCAGCCGTATGTTTGAGATTCCTTCTTTTACATAAGCTGAAGCAGCACCGGAAGAAGTAGCAATAACGCTTATCAGCGACGTGCCAATAGCGTAATGAATATCCACCTTAAACAATAAAGTAAGAACCGGGATCAAAACCACGCCACCACCAAGACCGGTAAGGGAACCTAACAGGCCCGCAGCAACAGACACCGCACAAAGAAATAGTGTAAATAAAATAACGTTCATGGATATTATTTTCAGGCTTTGTCTCCGCCGTGTCTCCCTGTACTGAGATTTGTGTTGAGCAGGACACGGCGATAAATAAATTACTCTGTCAAATCTACATCTTTCAAAAAAGTATAGTCGGCTATATTATATATCTGTCCAGCTGTGTCTCCCAAAAGCTTTGTGTAATAGATGGGACACGGTGATAGATAGACTTAACAGCCATTCTTAAAAGTAATTAATTTATTACTTTTAGCGACGTGTCCTGCTTAACACTAACCTTTACACAGGGTGACACGGCGAGGACAAAAACAACGGCGTAAAATACCATGAAATATTGGCCGGGATATTTCCATCCATTACCTACCACAAACTACCCGACCACCGCAAGGAGTGCCTCTGGCTTTTGTAAATTCAAATATTGTTCGTATATTTGCGAACAACTATTTAGAATGACAGTAGCAACTAAGTCAGGATATTTTACAAAAGAACAGAAACAGGCGGCTCGTTTTGCAAAAGCTCTTGGGCATCCGGTCAGGATCGCCATATTACAATTGCTTAATTCACAAGCCTGCTGTTATCATGGTGATATGGCCGAAGAACTACCCATTGCCAAATCAACATTATCACAGCATTTGAACGAACTCAAAGAAGCAGGTCTCATTCAGGGTGACATTACTCCCCCAACAGTTAAGTATTGCATTAATAAGGAAAATTGGGCCATAGCTAAGCGCTTATTAAATCAAATCCTGAGATAAAAAATTTTAAACATGATATTCGTCATTTTGCGAACTACGAACAATAACTAAACTTGCATAAAAATAGCAAGTATGAAAACAATAAAAGTGTTAGGCCCTGGTTGCCCTAAATGCAAAACCACCTACAACAATGTACTGGAAGCAGTAAAGCAAACAGGTGTTGAAGCAGAGGTTGTAAAGATTGAAGACATTGAAGAAATGATGAAGTACAATGTATTGACTACACCTGTACTGATGATTGATGAAGTAGCAAAAGTGAAAGGCAGGGTCGCAGATGTAAATGAAATTAAACAATTATTATCCCAATAAAATATTGATTCATGAAAACGTATGTAAGCTATGTAATACAGGACGAAAAGGAGCATGTTCACAAAGCTGAAGTAGTTACTACGCAAAGCCCTCCTTATTCTTTCAATTCCGATCCGCAGGTTTCGGATGTCATGGAATGGGCTGAGGGAAAAAAGAAAACATTGAAAAAAGGGGAAGAGTTAATAGTAGTAAGCATGTATAAATTGTAAAGTAATTTTTTATCAATAAAATCTAACGACATGGAGACTAAAAAAATTATGGGAAATGAGATTTGCCCCACCACTACGCAAAGCTGGATAAAAAGAAGCGCATTGCTGGTAGATGTAAGAGAAAAAGATGAAGTAGAGCAATTATCCTATGATGTGCCAAATATTGTAAATATTCCACTGAGCGAATTTGAAATCCGCTACAAAGAATTACCATTTGATAAAGACCTGGTAATTGTTTGCCGTGGCGGTGGCAGAAGTTTAAGGGCTGCCGGTTTCTTAATTAACAATGGTTATGATCCGGGCAAAGTGGTGAATATGCAGCATGGCATTATCCGTTGGGTGCAAAAAGGGTTTCCAACAAAAGGTGATACTTCTACTGTATTAGGTGCAAACAAAAGTAGCGGATGTTGCGGCTCAGCAAATTCTAAATCTGCTAATGATAACAACTCATGCTGCGATTCGCCGAACAGTGATGGCAACGCCTGTTGCTAAATTAAAAACTCAATCATGTTTAATTGGTTACAATATTTTGCCGACTGGCTTATATATTCAGTCTTAGGTATATCGGCTAAAAGCCATTTGGGAGAAGCACTGAATTTCTTTATATTTGATACTCTGAAAATATTTTTATTGCCTGTCCTCATTACAATCGTAATGGGTATTGTAAACTCCTATTTCCCGGTCGATAAGATCCGTAATTATTTAAGCCGGAATAAAATGTATGGGCTGGAATATTTGTTTGCCTCTTCATTCGGTGTCATTACGCCTTTTTGTTCCTGTTCATCTGTCCCTTTATTTATTGGTTTTGTAAAAGGTGGGATTCCATTGGGAATAACCTTTACTTATCTTATCACTGCTCCATTGGTAAATGAAGTTGCTATCGCCATCTTTGCCGGAGCTTTTGGTCTTAAAGTAACAGCATTATATGTAGGCACTGGCATCGTGCTGGGTATCATTGGTGGCTTTACGCTCGGCAAATTAAAGCTGGAAAAATATCTTTCTCCATGGGTGCAAAATATTATATCAAATGCTCAAACGGAAGAAGAATTGCAGGCGGAGAAGTTGAGTCTTTGGCAATGTTTTCCAACCATACTTAAAGATGCTCTTAATATTGTAAAAGGCATTACTGTTTATATAGTCATAGGCATAGCCATTGGTGGCGCTATGCATGGATTCTTACCAACCGGATTTTTTGAACACTACATTAATAAAGGCCAATGGTATGCTGTACCACTGGCAGTAATTATGGGTGTGCCAATGTATAGCAATGCAGCAGGTGTAATACCTGTAGTTCAGGTGTTGGTAGCAAAAGGTGTTCCGTTAGGAACTGCTATTGCTTTTATGATGGGCGGAATTGGTTTATCATTACCGGAAGGTATGCTGCTGAAAAAAGTGATGTCATGGCAATTGATTGCTATCTACTTTGGCACCATTGCCTTCTTTATGATTTTGTCAGGTTATTTATTTAATCTCATTCTTTAAATCAAATAACATGAAACCATGTATGTTGTTAAAATAAAATGGATTTTTGTCAGAGATATTTTCATGACTATAAGCTAAGTCTTTCTCGTTTTTTACAAGCACTCCATGGGAAAAAGAACAGGAATCACTAACTTAAAAAGATAACAGCCATTCTTCATTCCAT
>CAWGKD010000016.1:0-860432 GCA_963823125.1 uncultured Bacteroidota bacterium | reverse complement strand
ACCCTAATTTATGATATTAAACGCTATTCCAAAAAAAGTTGATCCTTTAAAACCAATATTATATTGTACACATTTTGTTTTGTCGTTAGTACAATCCGCTTTTCTATAGTCCCGCCTTCTTACTTATTTCCAACATCCGGTCAATCGGTTTCTTTGCCGCTATTCTTAATTCTTCATCCATTAAAATCTCCGGTACTTCATATTCCATGCAGAGATAAATTTTTTCAAGAGTATTCCGTTTCATGTGCGGGCAATCGTTGCAGGCGCAATTGTTGTCGGGTGGTGCGGGAATAAATGTTTTTTGCGGCGATGCTTTTATCATCTGGTGCAGGATACCAGTTTCAGTTGCAACAATATATTCTTGCGAGGAATCCGTTTGTGAGTATTTTAATAATCCCGTTGTGCTCCCAATATAATCTGCCATTCGTAAAATCGGTTCTTCACATTCAGGATGTGCAATTAATTTTGCTTTTGGGTGCCGCACTTTTAGTTTGGTAATTTTTTCCAGACTAAAAATTTCATGAACCATACAGGCACCGTTCCACAAAAGCATTTTTCTTCCTGTAATTTTATTGATATAAGCTCCTAAATTTTTATCCGGTGCAAAAATAATTTTCTGTTCTTTTGGAAAACTTTCAACAATTGCTTTTGCATTACTGCTGGTGCAGATCACATCGCTCATTGCTTTTATTCCAGCACTGCAGTTGATATAACTCACCACCACATGATCCGGATGTTGCTCTTTAAATTTTTTAAACATCGGCGGCGGACAACTATCGCTGAGTGAACAACCTGCTTTCAAATCAGGAATAACAACTTTTTTTGTTGGGTTTAAAATCTTTGCCGTCTCCGCCATGAAGTGAACGCCAGCAAAAACAATCATGTCTGCTTTTGTTTTTTCTGCATTCTGCGCCAATCCCAAACTATCGCCGATGTAATCTGCAATATCCTGTATGTCTGATTCCTGGTAATAGTGGGCAAGGATCACCGCATTTTTTTCTTTTTTTAATTTCTTTATTTCTTCAAAAAGATCAAGTGAAGAATCTATTTCGATATCAAGAAAACCATTTTTCTCAAGGTCTTGCTTCGCTATTTTCATTGTTTCAGAGTTCATTGTTTTTGATTTTCAGGAGAGCAATATTCTGCCAACAATCCGGCAATAAAAAATAAAAATTTATCAACGTCCTTTCTTTTATAATAATAGTATTAATACAATTTTATAAAAAAGAGTTTATTATTATTATGGCTGTGAATTGGTGGAAAAATAAAAATTCTTTCACTACACAAAGTTACCAACTCACAGAAATTCACATTCTTTCTCTTTTAATGCACATAAACAATTCAACGTGTGCTTATATTTTATGATTTAATTCACAAAGACGTGCAAACAAAAAAAGTATAATTGTTTATAAAAGAAATTCTTTGGTTGTGTGGGTTCTTTTATAATAATTGGTTAGATATGGAGAATATTAATTTTTATTAATCGTACTGAAGATATTAATTTCTAAATATTCCTGTTTAGATTAACGTTTCATGAGCGGTTATTCACCATAAGTAGGCCTTTTCAACAAACCAACGTGGAAAAAATTATATACACTTTGTTTTTTCGGGTCTTTTAGTAATAATGTCTGGGTTTTGGTATAAAACCTATTTAGACTATTTTTGCCATCCTTTTTAATATACAATAATATATGTCTGTTATTCAGCAAATTCGTGATAAATATGCCCGCCTGGCTGTTATTGCTATTGCATTAGCATTGATGGGCTTTTTACTAATGGATGCATTTGTGGGCAAGAGTCGACTATTTGGCGGAGGATCATCAACCACAATCGGAAAAGTAAATGGAACAAAAATCGGAATCGATGACTTCCGGAAAAAAGTCAAGCAGCAGGAAGATAATATGCAGCAACAAGGGAGGACTATAAGCGAAGACGAGCGGCAGCAACTCATCGGGCAAATGTGGAACATGGAAGTGAATCGTGTCCTGGTTCAAAATGAAACTGACAAGCTTGGAATGAAGGTTGAAACAAAAGAACTGGACGATATTTTATTTGGAAACAACCCACCGGAAGATATTAAAAGAATAGGAACCGATCAACAAACGGGTCAATACAGCACCGCACTGGCCATTCAAAGAATAAACAGCATTAAAAAAAGCGGAACAGCCACCGATAAGGAAATGCTGAATAACTTCTTTAATCAACTCGAAATTCAACGCCTTGCAGAAAAATATACTTCTCTTTTAGGCAACAGCATCAATTTTCCTAAATGGTTTATTGAAAAAACGAATACAGACAATAGCTTATTAGCTAAAATATCTTATGTGAAGATGTTTTATACTGATTCTTCGTTTGTAGACAGCACTATAAAAATTTCCGATAAAGAGATTGAGGATTATATTCAAAAACACAAAGATGATTTTAAACAAGAAGAAAGCAGGAGTATGGCATATGTGTCGTTTAGCGCAGCGGCGAATGCAGCCGACACGCTTGCTACAAAAAAACAGGTTGAAGAATTAAAGCCCGAATTTGATACTACCAAAAACGTAGAAGCGTTTCTTGCAAGAAATGCCAGCAGCATAGATTTTGATGATACCTATAAATCAAAAGAAGGATTGAGGGCGGCATACAAAGACAGCGTTTTGTCTTTGAAAAAGAATGAAGTGTTTGGTCCATATCTTGCGGAAGGATCATATATACTTGCAAAAATGCTCGAAATAAGAACACTGCCGGATTCAGTAAAGGCAAGACACATACTTATTCAAACCACAAACCCACAAAACGGACAGCAAATATTGGATGATTCAATTGCCAAAAGAAGAATTGATAGCATCGCACTGGCAATTAAACACGGAGCAAAATTTGACAGCCTTGCAAAACTTTTTTCGGACGACAAAGGAAGCGCAGCAAAAGGCGGTCTTGTACAAGTGCAGTTTATGCAGGGCGGACCGATGTCTGATTATTTTGTTCAGGGACAAATGGTAAAAGCATTTAACGATTCGTGTTTCTTTGGAAAAACCGGGGAAACAAAAATTGTAAAGTCTGAGTTTGGCTATCACCTGATTCAAATTCTTGATCAGAAAAAAATAGAACCACATTATAAAGTGGCCTATATGGCCAAAACAATTGAACCAAGCGCCGAAACAGACCGCGACGCCGACAACGCCGCAGCAGAATTTGCAGCCGATAGCAGAAGTTTAAAATCTTTCGATGATAATTTTGAAAAAAACCTGAAAGTAAAAGGGTTTCATAAAGCATATGCCGCAAACATAAAACCCAACGACTATTCTGTAACCGGACTTGGAACGTCACGACAATTTGTGAAGGATATTTATGATGCAGATGCTGGCGATGTTTTACAGCCGGAAAGAGTCGGCGATCAATATGTTGTAGCGGCAATTACTGAAGTTAATAAAGAGGGCACAATGAGCGTTGCCAAGGCAAGAATTTACGTTGAACCAATATTACGAAACAAGAAAAAGGCGGAACTGATAGAAAACAAGATTGGAAAAATAACAACATTGGAAGCCGCCGCTGCCGCGCTTAATAAAAAGATTGAAACAAAAGATAGTTTGCGCATGACAACCGGATTTGATAATAGAGTAACCGGCGCAGCGTTTAACCCAGCCAACAAAGGAAAAGTAGTTCCAGAACCAATAGAAGGAAGCAGTGGCGTATTTGTGGTTCGGGTTGACAGTGTAACCGCAACATCGGTTGATTTGGCGAACGTGCCCGAACAACAAAAATCAATGTATGCAAACGCTAAACAAAGCGTTGACTATCCCGATCCGAGAAATCCGAATTATCCAATAAATGTTTTAAGAAAAGCGGCGTCTGTAAAGGATTACCGGACAAAATTTTATTAGCATCCAAAACCAACTAAAGACACCGCCCCGACATCATAAATCGGGGCGGTTTATTTTGCTGATGTAGTAAACCAACAGAACCCCAAATTGTTATTTTTGTAATGAGATTTGAAATGATGAACGAAACAATAATAAATAAAGTATCAGAAAGCGGATTGATAACCCTTGATCCGGCCGAATATTATCCTAAAGAAGAAACAGCAGTATTTGATCTGAAAGATTTTTTATTTATGGGTTTGATATTGAAAGAAAAAGAATTTCGCGAAGCGCTGAAACAAAACGATTGGGAAAAATATAAAAATAAAAACGTTGCTATCACCTGCGGCGCTGATGCCATTATACCGGTCTGGGCATACATGCTTGTCACATCCTATCTGCAACCTATTGCCAAAAATGTTGTGGTTGGCGATGAAAAAGAATTAAAGAGAACAGCCTTTCTGAAAAACCTTACTACCATTAATGAAAAAGAATTCGAGGATAAAAGGATTGTGATAAAAGGTTGTGGCGAAATACCCATTGAAGAATTTGTTTATGCGGAACTTACCCGCCTGCTTCGCCCTATTGCCAAAAGTATAATGTATGGAGAACCCTGCAGCACGGTGCCGATTTATAAGAAGAAATAAAATCAAGCCGGAAAATTATTTAGCAACAAGATTGTTGTAATAAAAGACTATGCGGATGTAATCAGCCGCAGATCTTCCCGCGATGTGATTGCTCGTTATGTAATTTTTGAGTTCAACCACTTTGTCTTTTAAAAGATCCGGCAGTTCGCTCAATTTTTTTATTCGTGTAAAAGCGGTGTTGAATAACAAAAAATATGTTGTAGCGGTTGTTATGGTTTCTTCGATTGTAGCAGAACCATATGGTCTGTTTTCTGAAATATCTTTTGTTTGTTTTACGAATAAAGATGCGGAACCGGCGCATAGCAATTAATACCAACCTGAGACGGGCACAGAGGATGAAGCGATGACTGAAGAATGAATAAAGCGGAGTTCCTTACCCGAAACAGAATCTTTTAATAATACTTCCGCAACAGGACTTGATGTAATGAAATCTTGTCCGGAGATATTTATAAAATGAAGTTCGCTTGCGAGCAAATCTAATTTTAATCTCAAACTATCATAGCGGTTGCCGTTGGGCATGATTACAGAACCCCAAAGCCAGTTCTCATTGAAATAAGGGGAACCGGCAACAACCCGTACATGTTTTTCATTAGAAAAAGGTTCGCCACCAGCAGTAAAATAAAAACCCCTTGCCGGACCGCTGTAATCCTGAGTTACATCTACCACCCGTTGTGCTGAAATGGCAATAGAGAAAACAACAAAAACAAAAAGAAAGAATATTTTCATGACAAAAGTTTAAGAAGCGCGGTTAAAAAAATATGATTGCCGCAGCCAAAAATCGGGTAAGCAAAATCAAAGTTTTTCGAATAAATCACGAAGTTTTTCTCTCGTTATGATTTTTTCCCAATCTTTTCCCAATGCATTTTCCCAAAGCGGTTTCATGCCCAGCGAAACATTGATCATGGTGTCAAACTGTTCATCACTTAATCCCTTGGTAATGTGTTGCGGAATTTCAATCTTATTTTTTTCCACCATTTGTTTGAATTCCCCTACACCATCTGGATAAAATTCTTCAAGCTTATCAAAAACCATACAGTTGCCAATGCCATGTTTGGTTCCTAAAAGATAAGCAAGACCATAACTTACAGCATGCGCCACGCCAACCTGTGAATATGCAATACTCATTCCACCGGCATAAGAAGCCATCATTAACTTGTCATCTGAATCATCATCCCAGACAGATTTTTCAACAAAAATTTTTTGGCATAAAGCCAACGCCTTTTCACCATAACTTTTGCTGAATTCATTCAGATAAGTTCCGGTTAAACTTTCAATGCAATGAATATAACAATCCATGCCGGTATAAAAGCGTTGATTAACCGGAGCGTTGGCTGTAAGTTCAGGATCGAGAACGATTTGATCAAACGGAGTGAAATCAGAATTCATTCCCAATTTTTTTGTTGGCCCAGTAAGCACACAGGTTCTTGAAACTTCAGCGCCCGTTCCGCTTAAGGTGGGAATACCAACTTTATAAACTCCCGGATTTTTTACCAGATCCCAACCCTGGTAATTGGCAGAAGAGCCAGAATTATTCATCATCAGCGAAACCGCCTTGGCAAGATCCATCGTACTGCCTCCGCCAATTCCTATAATTCCGCTGATATTTCCAAACTCATCTTTTAGTTGCTTTGCCAACTCGTCTACCTGGGTGGTCTTGGGTTCTTTGGTTACATCCGCATAAATTATTTTATCATTATCGCGAACAGCAATACGGTTAATAAGCGGTTTTTTTTGGAAAAAATGATCTACCAGAAAAATCATTGGCTTTCCGTGTTTACGATGTGGTGCAACAATTTCATCCAGCTGTTTAAAACAACCGCGGCCATACACCACATAACTGACCATTTTAAAATTGCGGAATTTCATATTCAAATTTGATTGTGCGAATTTCCTGAATTATTATAAAAGAAAAGTGTTTATTTTGAAAACACTAAACCAGCCGACCGGCCCTTTCCAGATCTTCCGGTGTATCTATTTCGATACCCATATAATCAGTCTCCACCATTCGGATAGAAACGCCGTTTTCCAGATAACGAAGACATTCAATTTTTTCTGCATCTTCTAAAGGCGATATTGGCCATCGTGTAAAAGTTATCAACGAATGTTTGCGAAAAGCATAAACGCCGATATGTTCATAATAAACTATCGGAATGTTTTTATTTCTCGGAAAAGGAATTACACTCCGGCTAAAATAAAGCGCATTCATGTTTTTATCTACAACAACCTTTACATAATTCTGATCATTAATCAACGATTGTTCTTTTAAAACCTGAAAGAGCGAAGCAACCTGTACGGACGAATCTTTAAATTGAAATAAAAGTTTTTCCAACGGTTCTTTTTTTACAAAGGGTTCATCACCCTGAACGTTTACTATGATATCTGCATTCATATTTTCTGCAGCTTCTGCAATCCGGTCGCTTCCGCTTTCATGTTCTTTTTTACTCATGATTGCTTTGCCGCCGCGAGAAACAATTTCTTTGTAAATAATATCGCTGTCGGTGACAACAAATGCTTCATCAAATAAATCAGTTGCAACGGCATTATCGTAAGTATGGCGAATCACCGTTTTGTTTCCAAGCATCTGCATCAGTTTTGCAGGAAAACGGGTGGCAGCATAACGAGCGGGAATAAGGGCGACAATTTTCATTCAAAAAATATTATCACAAACTTACGCTACAGAACACAAAGAGGAAAAAGAAGATCAGGGCCCTTGTTTTTGAAACGGCTTTTTTAACAAGGCAACAAAATCTTCATCTTTTTCATTGGGATAATAATGATCAAGCCCATAATGAACTTGGTTAATGTTTAATTTTTGAAAAGTTCCCAGCAAACGATCCCAGATTGAAAATACAGCGCCATAATTGCTGTCGGTATACGGTTGTTTCCAATGATGATGAACCTTGTGCGTGTTTGGCGACACTAAAAAATAACTCAAAGTTGTATCCAGCCATTTTGGAAGGCTAATGTTGGCGTGAGTAAACGCTGTTGATAACACCAGCAAAGTCTGATAAATCATAACTGAATACACAGGAGCGCCAGAAATAAAAATGAGCAAAATAAAATAAATACCACGCAGAATGCTATCACCGGGATGGTGACGTAATCCGGTAGTTACATCTACACTGTTATCGGTGTGGTGAATAAGATGAAAGCGCCACAGAAAAGGAATCTTGTGCATAGTCCAATGAACCAACCAGCTGCTGAAGTCCAATGCCAATACTCCGATAATAATTGTAAATAAAATATTTGCATGTGTCCAATATACCAGGCCAAATGAGTTTTTATTGCACCAATCAGCCAGCAAAACAATCACCAGCGCCAGCAAAGAATGAATGATGAGATGAAGAACAGTAAAACCAAAGTTTACCAAAGCATGCTTTGTTTTTGTTTTTTTATATTGAAGATGAAATAAAGGAATGGCTCCTTCAATGATCCAGAACAACAATATACCGCCGGCCAGCAAAGCCAGTCGCTGCACCGGGTGATGATCGAGGGTTTGAAAATAATTAATGAAACGGTTCCACACGAGAAAAATATTTATAACAAATTACTAAGTATAAATGAAGGAAGAAATTATTCTGATGTTACATTTTCAGGAGTTTCTTTATTTGATGGCTCATTAAATTCATGACCACAATTAAAACAGTGGTAAACTTTTTCAACAGGCATTGCAAATGAAGTCCACAACAATCCGATCAATACACTAAACCAATTGCCGGGTTTCCTTGGAGTAGTGACGAATTCAATATTATTTGAGCCGCAGTTGGGGCATAAAATTTCTTCTTTTCGTCCAGATTCTATCAACGCTAAAATCTCTTTTGCACGTGTTAATTGGTCTTTTGCCACCATCAGTTTAATGCCGCCAACTGCATTTGTCAGGATGGGATCAATGGTTACTGTATTTTCATCCTTTAGCCAGCATCGGATATTTTCTGATTCCAGAAGCCCCATAACAATATGGGCATCTACATAATTTGCATAGACCTGAACGGGAATGAAATCCATTTATTAAAATTAAAAAACCACCAGTTAAAATGGTGGCTTATTTAGAAACAATTTTTATTATAATAATTTATTGGTTCAGCATCAGCGGCATTACAAGCATCAGCAAATCTTCATTCTCGTCCTGTTCTCCGGGTTTTAAAATACCGGCTTTAGTTGGTGTTGACAATTCAATCACCACCACCTCGCTGTCTGTAGCATTCAGCATTTCAATCAGGAACCTTGCATTAAAAGCAATCTTCAGATCTTCTCCATTATACTGACACTTCATTCGTTCATCACCTTCGTTGCTGAAATCAACATCCTGCGCAGTCAGCTCCAATTCACTGCCTGCAATATTCAGCGCTACCTGGTTAGTACTTTTATTACTGAATACACCAACGCGGCGCAGCGCTCCCTGGAAATCGTTTCTGTTAACAGTGAGTTTGTAAGGATTATCAGTTGGTATCACTACTTTGTAATCAGGAAACCTGGCGTCAATCAACCGACAACTCATTTGCGTGGTGCCGTGCTTTATAAACAGATGATTGCTGTTATAGCTGATGGAAATTTCATCGTCATTGGCAGGAATAGCAGCTTTCAATAAACTCAGTGGCTTGCGGGGAACAATCAACGAATCGTTTTTCGGACAACTAACATCTTTTCTTTTATAACGAACCAGGCGATGCGCATCGGTAGCAACAAACTGTAATCCTTTTTTATCCAGCTCAAAAAATACACCGGTCATGGCCGGGCGCAAATCATCATTACTGGTGGCGAATAAAGTTTTATTAATAGCGGTTGCCAGCGCTGATGCGGTCATTTTGAAAGAAGTAGTATCATCGGCAACGGGTTCTTTTGGAAAATTATCGGGATTTTCTCCCATTACTTTATACTTACCATTGTCGCTGGTGATCTCAACGCCAGAATTTTTATCAATATTAAAAGTCAGCGGCTGATCAGCGATATTTTTTAAAGAGTCCAGAAGAATTTTCGCCGGAATACAGACCCTACCGCTGTCTTTGGCTTCCACATCCACCTGCACACGCATTACTGTTTCAAGGTCGGTAGCCACTACGGACAGTTTGTTTTTTTCAACTTCAAACAAAAAATCTTCAAGAATTGGCAACACAGTATTGGCATTGATGACGCCCGAAATTTGCTGCAGTTGTTTCAGTAGAGCCGAAGAAGATACGATAAACTTCATGACCTGTGGTTAAATGATTTCAATAATGATAATAACTGATGAGAGCGAAACTACTGATTTTTGGATTACAGTCAATAACGGGGATAAAAGAGTGGATTTTTTGTGTACCGCCGCTGCCAATGCCATCTTTTGTATCTTGCTTTTTCACAAATTTCTGAATGACGGCACGTAAATTTTTATCGGGGGGAAAGAAAACCGGGCAATCCGATTCCGGCAAAGACCCCGTTAAATCAGCGCTGCAAAAACTGAAACAGTATTGTGCTTACCAGGAACGCTGTCACAGCGAAGTGAAAGAAAAATTATACAGTCTCGGTGTTCGCAAAAGTGATCATGATGAAATAATGGCGGCGCTGATCGAAGAAAATTATCTGAATGAAGAACGGTTTGCCATCCAGTTTGCCGGCGGCAAATTCAGGATTAAACAATGGGGAAGAATAAAGATCCGAAGCGAATTGAAAAAAAGAAAAGTAAGCGAATACTGCATTAACAAAGCGCTGAAACAAATTGATGAAGCCGAATATTTACAAACTCTGGAAAAACTTGCCACAAAAAAATATTCTTTATTAAAAGGTGAACAATACCTCATCCGCAAAAAGAAAACGATGGATTATTTGATGATGAAGGGATTTGAGGGTGAGTTAGTGAGAGAAGTGATGGGAAGAGATGAATAACGAGCAGGGCTTTATGCAGGTTGGGAATTAGTATTCCGTCCATCGATAACCGCTGCTGATTGAAAATATAAAATTGAATTTAAGAACTAAAGTTTAGATTTATTCGTTCAGCCCGAACCACAGCTTGGATTTGCAATTTGTTGATGTTTGATGGTCAAGCCCAACTTGCATAAAGCATCTATGTAAAAGCGGTAGCTTGAGAGTAACTAAAATTCGATAAGAAATGCAAACTCAAACTACCGCAATCATACCAAAGTTATTTATTGGTATGGATGTGCACAAAAAAAGCTGGACGGTTCATTTCAAAACCGATTTGTTTGATGACAAAACCGTGACAATGCCAGCGTCACCATCAACTTTAATAAACTATGTAGAGAAAAGTTTTCCGGTTCATGAAGTAAGTTGCTGTTATGAAGCCGGCTGTTGTGGTTACTGGATTGCAAGAGCGTTAAAAGAAAAAGGTTGGAAGGTTAGTGTAGTGAATCCGGCAGATGTGCCCAGGAATAATAAACAGGACTGGCAAAAGACAGATAAAATAGATAGCCGTAATCTTTGCAAGCATCTTAGCGATGGAAATCTTAAAGGAATATATATTCCCGATGAGCAGCAAGAACAACTCAGAAGTTTATTTAGAAGAAGAATCCACCTGGCCCGTCATTTACGAAGTATAAAAAATCATATCAAAAGTCAGCTATTATATTTTGGGATCAACTTACCCGAGCAGTACGATAATCCAAACTGGAGCCGGGAGATGAAAACCTGGATAGGGGAAATACAATGGAAGTACAGCAGTGCAGCAGAGAGTATGCGAAGCCGCTTGAAGCAATTAGAATTTGTGTGGTATGAAGAATTGCATATCAGCAATGAGTTAAGAGCGTATTGCCGCAAGCATTATAAAAAAGATTATTACCTGTATAAAAGTGTACCGGGCATTGGTGGCATAACAGCAGCAGGAATATTATCGGAGTTGGGCGATATAAGAAGATTCAACAGACTGGATGAGCTGGCGGCTATTGTTGGATTAGTACCGGGTATCTATCAAAGCAGCGAAAACAAAATCAATCTTGGGTTAACGAAAAGAAGTAATCATCAGTTGAGAAGTTTATTAGTAGAAGCCAGTTGGGTAGCCGTAAGGACAGATATGGCCTTACAACAATATTACCGTAAACATGCTCATAAAGAACCGAACAAGGCCATCATTAAAGTGGCACACAAATTACTGAGCCGGATACGGGCTGTTATCAGCAGCGGAATACCGTACCAAACAGGATTGATAAAATAAACCTTAATTAAGCTCATCATTAATGCATGAACAAAAGCAGACTGCAAAACATGCGGAGTGGCATCAAAAAAAACGAAGGACCACAGCGCAAAGCAGGCAGCTGTTTTTATAGAAACTAAGACTGATGCAGGTAGCTTTCTGAAAAATGGGGGACTACAAATAGGATGCGGAGCTGATTAAATAAAAAAAACAATACCGCTGTGTTTTTGAATGATTGTATGAACGACAGAATATATCCGGGCTTCAGCAATTACAATCATTCAAATCCACAGCGTCTTAAATACTTATGTAATACCGTTTATAAACATATAATTCCTCTCATACCGCTTTACATAGGAACCAAATGTTGTATGTAGCCCTTTTAACAAGTTCATTATATCAGCGCTTGTTTTTATAAAATCCATATACATCTACTCCGTCTCTGCTATAACCAGTACTACCAGAAGCATCTGGTGTCATATTTGAAGGGGAATGATGGTATTCAAAATTTAAATTTGTTTTTATAGACTTTAATTCTTGCTGAATGCAACTATAAAAGACCGCATATTCATTGTTAATTAGGCTAAGTAAATCATTAAAGAAGTCACTTACTTTAACTATAACGTATTCAGTATCCATGCGATTAATTTCACTCCACAAAGAATGTTTATCATCCCAAGCGTCACCATTAACAGCTTCAGTTTTTAGAAAAGGAATCTTGGGCAAACCCAAGTCGTCATAAATCAGAGGAACTTTTTTTCCATGGATAACAATACTTCTGGCCTCATAGAATTTATGTATTGATTCTTTGAATTCAGTATTGTCATATTTTAAAGTGTCAGAGGCTTTGATAACTGTGTCATGCATTCGGCCCAGTAGAGCAAATATTGTAATGAAAGCTTTATTGAATTCAATATAATCATCGAAATTAGCTAAGCTTTGTTGAAAAATTTTGTCCTTCAATATGTGGTCTATTATAAAGGCTGACTCCAAGACTGTATAGCTGTTTTCGGCAAATTGCTTTCTTTTTCTTGGGTCAGGATAATTTGGCATTTCCCCCATTGAATTGTTCCCTCTATTTCCAATGTATGTCTGCCAAACTAATTCGTAGTTGGGAAATTTATCAGAAATTAATTTAGCAGCTTCTTTTTCGAGTATGTCTCCGTGTTCAAGAACTGTGTAAGTCATAATATTTATTAGAAGATGAAAGCTCCAATAGGGTTACATACAACACCCTAATTTATGATATTAAACGCTATTTGTAAAAACTTCTCCCCTCAAAAACCAGCTGCTTATTATTATACTTTTTGTGTTGTCGTTGTGTCAATAAAAAACCCACTTCAAGATAGAATTTCTCAAATCCATCTAATTTTACACTATGTCCACACTCACCATCACCACCATTCAATCCAATCTTCATTGGGAAGACAAAGCCGCCAATCTTTCCATGTTTGAAAAAAAAATTAATTCTATTGAAGATAAAACAGAGATTGTTGTGCTGCCTGAAATGTTCAGCATCGGTTTTAGCATGAATGTAGAAAAACTTGCAGAGACAATGAAAGGCGAAACCATTCAATGGATGAAAAGAATCTCGGCCGAAAACAATATCATTCTTACCGGCAGTTTGATCATCGAACAAGACGGCAATTATTTTAATCGCCTGATCTGGATGCTTCCCAGTGGGGAATATGGACATTATGACAAACGCCATCGCTTTGCCTTTGCCGGAGAAGATGAAAAATATACAGCAGGAACACAAAGATTAATTGCTTCTGTAAAAGGCTGGAAAATAAATTTATTGGTTTGTTATGATCTGAGATTTCCGGTATGGTCAAGACAAACACCGCTTTCAGGTGGCGAATCAGAATATGATGTGCTTATTTATGTAGCTAACTGGCCGGAGCGCAGAAGCATTGCATGGAAAACTTTATTGGCAGCAAGAGCTATCGAGAACCAATGTTATGTTGTCGGCGTGAACCGTGTTGGCAACGACGGGAATAATATTTATCACAGTGGCGACAGTATGGTTGTTGGCCCGTTGGGAGAAATTTTATATCACAGCAGCGATGAAGAAGATATTTTTACCATTGCATTAGATAAAACATATTTGCAATCGGTAAGGGAAAAATTTCCTTTCTGGAAAGATGCGGATGATTTCATCATCAGAAATAATAAAGAAGAATGATCAATGCCACGGATTTCCGGCTTTTTGTTTTTCATCGCGGATAATTTCCATTACCCGGTTTAATTTATAATCAGCATTATTGTGAATGGCAACTGTTGTTGGCGGCACAAATATTTTAGGTTGAATACCTAGCCCATTTTTGGGAATATTTTTATCTACCACTAATCTGAATAAAGGTAAACGGAAACGGATGCGTGTATGTGGAAGTGTAACATCAGGAATCAGCCAGGCGGTATTTCCATAAGCGCCACCACCGGTTTCTTCTCCTACCGTAATTACATTTTTCTGTTTATCAATGGCGTCAACAAACAGCGTGGTTGCCGAAAAGGAATTTCCACCCATCAGTACAAAAGTTTTTCCATTGAAATGATTATTTTTTTTGGGAGCAAACCAATGACGTTCATAATAACTGAAATGATAATGACCATCTGCTTTTTTCCGAGTAAAAAAAAGTAGGAAAAGATGATTCCAGAAATTATTTTCAATATACCGGCCGTAATTATTTTTTCGGGTAATGGCATAAAGTGAATCAGCAACTTTAAAACGATGATCAGCAATAAAGCGGGAAATAAAAGTTGAATTGGTAACGCTGCCGCCACCATTTCCGCGAACATCAATAACAAGGTACTTAACATTGGTTTTTTTTATGGAACGGAACGAATGACGGAAAAATTTTTTGAGATGATAACCACGGGCAAAAGAATTTACATCCATAAAAGCAGTTTGATTTGCGGAATCAATCTTCAGAGAACGAACAAACGGCAACTGTGTTTTCTTTCTTTCTTTTTTATTGGGCCTTGGCAATCGAATAAAAGATCTGAGGAGAAACCTGAAACTACTGTCCGAAGCAGGGTTATAGGCAGGAACCGTATCCGTTTTTACCTGCCCGGTATTGTCAATATAATCTATAGTATACTTTTCAGACAAGCCAAACACAAGACTGTATAAAGAACCAAAGGAACCGCGATTACTAAGACTTTGAAATTTAGCAGTTCTGTTGTGCCCATCAGAAGAAATATAATTGAATAACGAATCAACAATCTGATCAGAAGAAAGTCCGTTAATTTTTTTTATGACCATTCCTCTTTTTAAAAGAGAATCACGGTGGATTAAATTAAATACAACGGTCATTGTATCAGGATTCAAAGGATTTTCTGAAGTAGACCAAACCTTCAAACTGAGAGGAAAAACTTTACCGTGGTAAAGATCAAGATAACGGGAATATTTTTTTGATGAACGTACAGATGTGTGACCGCAATCAATTTTGGCGGCTACATAAGTCAATATTTTCCTGAACTCCGGCTCGGTCATTGAATCCTTCAGTTGGCTTTTGCCTTGCCGGAAAAAATAATCCATACTATCTTTAGAGGAATACCAGTAAAGCCCCGGATGATATTCTTCTAAAGCATTCTGAAAAACAGAATAGTCTTTCTTTACATCAGCCAAAGAATATTTTTTATCGGAATTCAAAGAAGATCTGCTGCCGGAACAGCTTTGTAAAAAAATGCCGGCTACAACTACAATCCATAAGGTTTTGCTCATTCAGGCAAAGTTATTAATTCAGGATTTTAAATGGTTCCAGCCCTGTGCGGTAATAATGTGTTTGTTTCCCCCTTTGGTAATAATGTGTGCACCCTGTTCCGGTTCGGTCATATAACCAACAACACTTACATTTTCATTCAATAAAAATTTTTCATAATCTTCCTGGTGAATGGTAAATAACAATTCATAATCTTCGCCGCCGCTTAAAGCGCATGCGGTTGGATCCAATTCAAATTTAAAAGCGGCTTTTTTTGTTTCTTCTCCGATAGGAATTTTTTCTTCATATATAATTGCTCCAAGATTGCTTTGTTTACAAATATGAAGTATTTCAGAACTTAATCCATCGCTGATATCCATCATTGAAGTCGGAGTGATATTTTCTTTTAAAAAGAATTCAACAATATCCTTTCTTGCTTCCGGTTTCAGCAACCGGCCAATTACATAAGATTCACCTTCCAAATTCGGTTGTATGTTCGGTTTTTCGATATATATACTTTTTTCTCTTTCCAGAAATAAAAGGCCAACATAAGCTGCGCCAAGATCTCCGCTTACACAAATCAAGTCACCTTTTTTTGCCGTACTTCTTTTTACAAATTTATCAGGAGTCACTTCTCCTACAGCGGTTGCAGAAATAATAAATCCTTTTTGCGAAGAAGAAGTATCGCCACCAACCAGGTCAACGCCATACTTTGTGCAAGCAGCATAGACGCCTTCATAAAATTCATTAAGCGCTTCCAAACTAAAACGATTGCTGATGCCAACACATAAAATGAGTTGGGTGGGAATTGCATTCATAGCATAGATGTCGCTGAGATTTACGATCACCGATTTATAACCAAGATGTTTTAATGGAGTATAGACAAGATCAAAATGAACTCCTTCTATCAACAGGTCGGTACTGATTACAGTTTGCTTACCAAAATGATCAATTACCGCAGCATCATCGCCCACACCAACAATTGAAGAAACATTTTGAAGTTCTATGTTTTTGGTGAGGTGATCAATAAGGCCAAATTCTCCAAGACCCGATATTTCTGTTCTTTGTTCACTCATAATGTCTTTTCGTTTCTTATTATAGCCAGCATATCCTTGTGTATTTTTCCATTGGAAGCAAGAATATGTGGTTGATAAGGAGAAAATTTATCTCCTTTAAAATCAGTAACCTTTCCGCCAGCCTCCTCTACTACCAAATAACCAGCGGCGCTATCCCACGCTTCTAATTTATGTTCATAAAACGCATCGAATCTTCCACAAGCTACCCAACACAAATCTATAGCTGCGGAACCCAACCTTCTTACCGGGACACCATTTCGGATAAAACGTTCAAAAACCTGCAACGGGCCATTTGCTGTATCAAGATAGGTATAGGGAAATCCGGTAACCATACACGCTTTATTCACATTTGTTTCATTGCTTACATGGATCGGCTTGCCATTTAGAGTAGCGCCTTTGCCTTTTTCTGCAAAAAATAATTCTTTCAAATGTGGATTAAATACTGCGGACATTATAATTTCTTTTTCATACTCTATGGCAATGCAAACGCAGTTAAGTGGAATGCCATGAGCAAAATTCACGGTTCCATCAATAGGATCAATTATCCATTTGTATTTTGAATCTTGAATCAACTCGCCGGCTTCTTCACTTAAAATATAATGATCCGGGAATTTTTTTTTAATCACTTTTAATATGGCTTTTTCTGAAGCATGATCTGCTTCAGTAACCAGGTTATTGACGCCTTCTTTATTGCTGACTTTAAAATCTCCGTTAAAAAAACGTATGATTTCTGCTGCCCCTGTTTCTATTGCTTCAATTAATGTAGATTTAAGCATAGGCAAAGATAAACCCTGATTTGCGATTGACCGTACAATATATCGGGATTACGGATTAGATTTGAAGCCAATATTGAATATGGTGCTTTCTGTAATTATAGTCAACTATAATGTAAAATATTTTCTTGAACAATGTCTTTGTTCTGTTCAAAAGGCAATTGCGGGAATTTCTTCAGACAATCAAGAATATCCGGCAGAAATAATAGTAATTGATAATGCCTCTGCTGATAATAGCATTGAATACCTGAAACCCAAATTTCCCGGCGTGCAATTTTTGATGAATTCGGAAAATCTTGGTTTTGCTAAAGCCTGTAACCAGGGAACCCATCTGGCAAAAGGCGATTATGTTTTATTTCTGAACCCGGACACCATTGTTCCGGAAGATTGTTTTCAAAAATGCATATCAATTTTTAGATCACATAAAGATGCCGGAGCGTTAGGGATAAGAATGCTTGATGGTCGGGGACAGTTTTTGAAGGAATCAAAACGATCTTTCCCGGCGCCGCTAACTTCATTATATAAATTATTCGGGTTGTCAAAAATTTTTCCACGGTCAAAAATTTTTTCAAAATATCATTTGGGAAACCTGGACCAAACTCAAAATCATGAGGTAGATGTGCTGGCGGGCGCCTTTATGATGGTGAAAAAAGAAGTGCTGGAAAAGGTAGGCGGCTTTGATGAAATATATTTTATGTATGGCGAAGATGTTGATTTAAGTTACCGGATTCAAAAGGCCGGGTATAAAAATTATTATTTTGCGGGCAGTAGTATTATTCATTTCAAAGGAGAAAGCACAAGAAAAGGAAGCCTGAATTATGTGCGAATGTTTTACAAGGCCATGAGCATTTTTGTTCGCAAACATTATGCAGGAAGCCGGGCAGGAATTTTTAATATGCTCATTCAAATAGCAATCTTGTTCCGGGCTGCCATAACCGCAGCCGGAAATTTTATCCGGCGGATCGGGTTGCCGTTGATTGATGCAGGATTGATTTTACTTTCTTTCTGGATCGTAAAATTATTTTGGAATAATTATGTGCGACCGGACATTCAATATGAAGCTAATCTGCTTTGGATATCATTTCCGGTTTTTACAGTAGTTTATTTAATTGCGGCGTATTATGCAGGGCAATATGATCGTTCATACCATCGTCCTCGGCTTTTTAGGTCTGCTGTTATTGCCACTATTGTATTATTGGCGGGGTATTCATTATTACCAGAACAATATCGTTTTTCAAGAGCAATTATTTTATTTGGTGCTATACTTGGTTTTATTCTAACCGGAATGTTTCGGTGGCTGCTGTCAATTGGTGGAGTTATTAATAATCCAAGAAAAGAAGACGGATACTTAAACACTGTTATTATTGGATCACCACAGGAATATTCTTTGACCATGAACCTGATAACTGAAGCAGGATTGCAGGAAAAAGTATTGGGAAGAATTTCGCTAATAGAAAATGATACAACAGCTATCGGTTATCTTGATAAATTAAAAATACTTTCCAATTCGGTTCCTTTTCAAGAAATTATTTTTTGTGAGGGAATACTATCTTTTAAAGAAATTATTGAAAAATTGAGTCAATTAACAAGGCGAACAAGAGTAAAGTTTCATGCTTATGGCAGCCAAAGTATTATTGGCAGCGACTCAAAGAACAGTTCGGGAGAGGTGCTGTCAGGTGAAAATGGTTTTAATCTTAGTGATCCATATAACCGGCGGATAAAACGACTTGTTGATATCCTTTTTTCATTCACATCATTGATCACTTTTCCTGTTCATTTTTTTGGGATTAAAAAACCTTTTGCTTTTTTTGCAAATTGCTTTTTTGTATTATTTGCTAAAAGGACTTGGGTGGGATATGCCCTGGAAGAAAACAAGCTTCCTTCTCTTCGCAAGGGAATTATAACTTGTAGCGGAGCACCAATTTCACAGAAGCAAAATTTGTCGCGGGAAAGTTTGGCAGCAATTGATCGGTGGTATGCCAAAGAATATGTACCCAATAATGATCTAAAACTATTGATGAGAGAGTACAGAAATTTGGGACAATAAGAAATATTTTTACCGGTACGTCCCAAGACAAATTAAGAACTAACATTGCGTAACTTTAAATCCGAACCTCAATTGATTTTGTTATTTAATGGCAAATATTATTGACATAAAATTGCCCAAAGCGATTGCTGCTGCCTTGCGTATTCCACCCAACGACCCGCGGCGACAGCAAATTAAGGTGCTGAAAAAGCTCCTGAAGAAAGCAAGATTCACAGCATTTGGTCAGCATTACAGGTTTGATGAGATTCTTTTGAGCCGTTATCCCGGAAAAAAATTCCAGGAATTGGTTCCCACCCACGATTATAACAAAATTTACAAAGAATGGTGGCATCAAACACTGGAAGGTGTGCCTGATGTTACCTGGCCCGGTAAAATAAAATATTATGCGTTAAGTTCGGGTACTTCAGAAGCAGCGAGTAAATATATTCCTATAACGAAAGAAATGCTGAAAAGTAACGTGATTAACTATGCCCGGCAAATGATTACACTTTTTGGTTATGAAAATCTGAACCGTAAAGCAATGACTAGGAGTTTTCTGATGTTAGGAGGAACTACTGATTTAAAAAAGGGAAAAGCCGGATGGTATGCTGGCGATCTCAGCGGGATTCTTGCAAAAAAAAGGCCGTTTTGGTTTCAGACATTTCATAAGCCGGGTGGACGCATTGCCGCAATTGAGGACTGGAATCAAAAATTAAATGAAATTGTTGAGCATGCAAAAGAATGGGACATCGGATATATTGTTGGCGTCCCGGCCTGGTGTCAGATGTGTATGGAAATGATTATTGATTATTATAAAGTAAAAAACATACACGAGATCTGGCCCAATTTAGGCTTCTTCGTTCATGGTGGCGTAGCTTTTGAACCATATAAGAAAGGATTTGAAAAATTATTGGGCAAGCCCATTACTTACATTGAAAATTATTTGTCCAGCGAAGGTTTTATAGGATACAAAACCCGGGAACATGCCAAAGGCATGCAGCTCATTTTAAATAATAATATCTTTTTTGAGTTTATTCCCTTTGATGATAAAAACTTTGACAATGATGGAAATCTGGTAGCTAACCCCGAAGCCAAAATGGTTCATGAAGTGGAAGAAGGAAAAGAATATGCATTATTAATGAGCACAAATTCCGGAGCCTGGCGTTATTTGATCGGAGATACATTAAAATTTGTTGATGTTGAAAAATGTGAAGTTGTTATTACCGGAAGAACAAAACATTTTCTGAGCCTTACCGGAGAACATTTAAGCGTAGAGAATATGAATCGGGCCATAGAATTGGCCAGCCAGGAATTGAATCTGAGTATTCCCGAATTTACAGTAGTAGGAATGCCGCATGGAACTTTTTTTGCACATAAATGGTATGTCGCCTGCAATGATTCTTGCGATAAAGAGCAGCTTCGCAAAAAAATTGACAGCACATTGCGAAAGCTAAATGACGATTATGCAACGGAAAGAGACAGTGCGTTAAAAGAAGTATATCTTGAGATATTACCCGAAGGAAAATTTTTGGAATTTATGGCACTTAAAGGGAAATTGGGAAACTCAAATAAGTTTCCGCGGGTAATGAAAGGGAAAATGCTGGAAGACTGGAACCGGTTTTTAGAAAAAGGACATCTATAATAATACTTCTCATCTGATTTTATGATTGAATCTTTGCTAAAAGGAATTACGTTTGGTTTACTACTAAGCATTTCAGTAGGCCCGGTGCTCTTTTCTGTTATTAAGCAAAGTTTAAATAACGGGCACAAAGGAGGGATGGCTTTTGTCTTTGGTGTTTCCGCCAGCGATATTTCATTAGTACTAATCAGTAATATTTTTACCGAACTTTTTGCCAGCCTCAGTAGATATAAGACAGAAATAGGAATTGCCGGATGCGCATTTCTCGTTTCCCTGGGCGTTTATTTTCTTTTTTTCAAAAAAGTAGTAGTGAACGAAGAAGGGCAACAGGTTATTAACTTCAGTAAGCGGGATTATGCCCGCATATTTTTGTCCGGATTTTTAATGAATGTTCTTAATCCGGCAGTTTTTATATTCTGGATTACTACATCTACCGCAGTAATCAATCACGATGTTGAACAACGAATTATCATTTTTGCAACCTGTCTTGCATTGGTACTGGCTGCAGATATTGCTAAAGTTATGCTGGCTGGCAGAATTCGTAAAAACCTTACCCCCCACAATATTCATATCATAAACCGAATCAATGGACTAATCCTGATTGGCTTTGGCATAGCCATGATTTGGGGATTACTTATTTATGGTAAACGCCTTTGATTATTTTTATACAACATGAAATCATTTTTCGGCAAATTCTGGGAATGGTCCAAAAGGATTTTCTTTTATATATTTTTCCTGCAACTTTTTTACATTATGCTTTTACGTTGGATCAATCCGCCAATTACCATGACACAAATAGCCAGTTGGATAAGTGGTCATGGAATGAAAAGAGATTATGTTGTTTATAATTCCATTTCATTTAATGTCAAACTTGCGGTAATAGCTTCCGAAGATCAGTTGTTCGTTGACCATGATGGTTTTGACTGGAAAAGCATTCAAAAAGCAATGGAGTATAACAAGAGAAAACCAAACCGAATCCGCGGAGCTAGCACGATCAGCCAACAAGTGGCTAAAAATGTTTTTTTGTGGCAGGGAAAAAGTTGGATAAGAAAAGGACTTGAAGTTTATTTTACATTTATGATCGAAACATTTTGGGGAAAGCAAAGAATTCTTGATGTGTATTTGAATACGATTGAAATGGGCAATGGTATTTTCGGCATCGAAGAAGCATCAAAAATTTATTTTGGCAAATCAGCAAAAAACTTATCACGCCAAGAAGCGGCTATGATTGTCGCTTGTCTTCCCAACCCAAGAAGATATAGAGTAAAACCGCCATCTCCTTATATAATATCACGATCGCAATGGGTAATGCAGCAAATGAATTTTCTGGAACCGGATGAAGATATTCAGCGAGTTATTAAATGAATGTTTATTCCACCTTTAATTTATAAATAGTGCTATTCAGTGTTGGAAGATTTGGGATAACAGACGGTATTGTAAGCCGGGCAACATATTCTCCTTTTGGCAAAAGAATATTTTCTTTTGAACTCATCTTCCAAAGACCATAAGCCGGCTCTGCAATCATTTCATACGAAGTAGTAACAGTATCTTTTGCAAAAACAAAAAGAGAAGAAAAAAGCGTCTCTCTGGAATTTAATTGACTTGAATTTTTACCACTTATAAATATATTTACAGTGCACGGAGATAATTTATCAGCAGAAGAAACCAATTTATTTTTTAGAACAATATCAATATTCGAATGAGAATAAAAACTGTCAATCTTTTTACCTCTGATTACTCCGTTTGTTTTTTCAATAATATCGTTAAACCAGGTCGAATCCTTGTACACGACAGCGTATACGGGTTTTCCCTGCAATGAATTTTCAATAGGCCAGAAATTATAATTGTTTCTTCGGTATAAATATGTGTTTAGAGAAAAAGATGTCATTCCTGTATAAAACCAATATTTGGAAGCTTTTTGATATGAGTCGATAAATACAACCGGCAAATCGCCAGCCTTTTCTTTAATCACAGAAGTCCACTCTTTGTTTTTATGAAATTCATCTTTTGGCATCCAACTGATTGGTGAAATATCCAACATCATATAAATCCGTGCGGCCAAAACAATTGAAAGCGTAAAAGGAACCGACTTCCACAAAATGTTTTTCCATTTCTTATTATTCAATAAAGCCTGGTGGCTAATGATGATTAATGGAACCAGTGCAGGAATAGTCCAGTTGGCTTCTACATTTCCTTTCAAGGTCATAAGGAGAAAAAAGCCGTAAAATCCGAGTAAAGAAAATTTCAATGCCCGTTCAAAAAGATCAACAGGCTTGTATTTGAACGATTGCCAAATCAGTAACCAGCCCATTATTGGACCTGCTACTGAAATTTGGCCAAGTAGATAATCCGTTGTATAATAAATTTCATAACCGGAAGAACCCCTCTCAAATAAATGATACTGCACTGAAGGAAAGCCATGATTGTACTGCCAAAGCAAATGAGGGAAAAATAATAGTGCTGCAAAAAATACCGCAACATAAGCCAGCGGTTGCCGCAATAATTTTATGTTTGATGCCAGAGTAAATAAAATTATCAGCACGCCATGATATTTGCTGTAAAGCATTAATGCCATACCAAGACCCAGCATCAATGCATTTATAAAAGAAGCTTTATTCAAAAATTTCCGGTAAAGCCAGAAAAAAAATGCTGTAAAAAAGCAAAGAGGAATGTCGGGAACGGCAAGTATACCGCCAATTTGTAATATTGCTAAAGAACAAGCAATGGCGAAAAAAAGTTTTTTGTTTTTTTGTGGCAACAAATCATATATAATAATTAAGGTAGCGGTGCTGAGAACTGTAACAAATAATCGGACGCCTAACTCATTATGAAAAAGAAAATAACCCGCTTTGACCAATAATGCAATCATTGGCGGATGATCAAAATATCCCCAGGCTAAAAATTTTGAATAGACCCAATAATAAGCTTCGTCGTCAAATAATTCTGTATTGCCAGCCTGGAGCAAGTTCACCAGAAACCAGCAGAGAAAAAAAATGACAATAGAATTTCTTTTTAGAAATGACATGAGTCAAAATTAATGACGCAATATAATTTGTTCCACCGCGGTAATCGCATTTATTAAACGTTTATCATATCCTCCGCTTATTTCTGTCCAGGGAACTTCCTGGTTTACTAAAATGTCTTTATAGATATAATAAATTTTTTTTCTTATTTCAATTCCCGGGTATTCTCTCAACTCATCTTTTATCCAGGGAAGATCAACATTGCACAATAAAAAAAGATCATATTTTCTTTCAGCTATCTGATCAAGAATGTAACGATGACATTTTCCAAAAACAAATTCGCACCATACTTTCATTACATACATGTCCGTGTCAATGAAAAGTAATGGTGAATAATTTAAAGATTCCTTTTTCAATCCGGTTAATCGTTCTTTGGTACTGTTTAAATATTTTTCTTCCAACGCAACCTGGCCTTTGGCAATAATAAGCAAATCCTTATAGGAATATTTTGTACCGTGAGTTTGCAAATACTCCCTTGCATATTCCGGACACCACAAGCTATTATAATGGGCAGCCAATTCTTTACACAAAGTGCTTTTGCCTGTTGATTCTGGTCCTATAACTGATATTTTAATTGGGTCCATTATCTCTGAAAATTACAAATGGAATCGTTTTTATTTTTCCGGAATATTAGTGAGTATAAATCCAGCAGTAAAAGTTTTTGCCCATGCATAACCAATAGAATATCCAACGATAGCTCCACAAATAATATCACCTGGGTAATGAACGCCTACATAAACCTGAGCATAAGCGACAATAAATGCCCAAAGAAAAATCAGCCATAGCCATTTATTTAAATGATTTCTAAGAGTGAAAAAAATGAAGGTGGCTAAAGTAAAATGATTGGCTGCATGTGAAGAAGTAAAACTTGAACTCTTTGGGCAATAATTTACAAGAATATGAATATGGCCTGCCAGCAATTCTTCATGGCAAGGTCGCACACGAAAAACCAGTTCTTTAATTGCCCAACTACTGATAATATCTGAAGTAGCAACAGCCAGAACACCGAACAAAACCCAGAATAAACCACTTCGTTTATAATTCAGAATAGCAAAAACAATAAAGAACAAATAAAGAGGCGCCCACACAAGAGCATTGCGTGTATAAGGAAGAATTGTATCAAAAAGCGAATTGCTCCAATCGACATTCACTTTGTTAAAAAGCTCTCGGTCCCATTGCAATATTTGCTGAAATATAGACATTAACATTAAGTTGGTTTAAATTGCAGCCTCAAAAATAAGCATCTGCTTTCAGCATTTAATATGAATCGTATAATTCGATCCCGTTTATTGCGTTGGTTATTATACACTGGAATATTTCTGATATTGCTGATGTCGGCTTTTCGGCTGGCTCTTTTTATTGTCTTTCAACATTTACATTTATCCTGGACAGAATCAATTCCATCATTCATATTGGGAATTCGATTTGACATTCGGGTTGTTTGCATCCTTCTTCTGGTAATGATGATATTTGGAAGTATCCGTTTTTTCAATCCGTATATTTCACCAAAATCAAAAAAATTCTGGTGGTGGAAATTGGGCTTTATTTTTTTTATCTTTTTGTTTTTTTATGTTGCAGACTTTCTTCATTATGCATACCTGTCGCAACGACTCAACGCCAGTGTACTTAATTTTCTTGCTGACATTGGTATTTCCGCAAGAATGGTATGGCAAAGTTATCCGGTAATTAAATTACTTATTGCTTTGGCAATATCTACCGCACTTATGTTGTGGATAATAAAATGGCTTTATAAAAAAGCATCAAAACAAACTGTTGTCATAAAAAAGAGAGAAAGAGTTATAGGGTTTATTGTGGCTTTTTTAATTTTTGCTGTGGGCATTTTCGGCCGAATAGGACAATTCCCGTTACGTTGGAGCTATGCCTTTTCAATGGGTAATGACAATAAAGCAGCGCTTTCATTGAATCCATTTCAGAGTTTTTTCAGCACATTGAAGTTCAGGAGCTCTACATTTAACCTGGCAAAAACAAAACAATATTACTTACTGATGGCGGCGCATCTTGGCGTACAATATCCCGATTCAGCGAAACTGAATTTTTTAAGAACGTACCCAGGGCATAATACTTTAAATGGAGAGAAGCCCAATATTGTTTTAGTGATTTGCGAAAGTTTCAGCGGTTATAAAAGTTCAATGTGGGGCAATCCTCTTAACACCACTCCTTATTTTAATGAAATGTGCAAGAACGGAATTTTTTTTAATCATTGCTTCACTCCAACTTATGGAACAGCCAGAGGTGTATGGGCTACGATAACAGGAATTCCAGATGTAGAAATGCCAACAACAGCGAGCCGTAATATGGCAATGGTAAGTCAGAATACTATTATGAACGATTTCAAAGGGTATAATAAATTATATTTCATTGGCGGAAGTGCTACCTGGGCTAATATCAGGGGGGTGCTGATGAATAATATTGACAGTCTTCATTTATACGAACAGGATGATTATAAAGCACCCAAAATAGATGTTTGGGGAATCAGCGATAAAAATCTTTTTTTGGAATCGAATAAAGTTCTGAAACAACAAAATCGTCCTTTTATTGCCATCATACAAACGGCCGATAATCACAGGCCTTATACTATACCTTCAGAAGACAGAGCTGTTTTTAAAAAATTAAATTATCCTGCTGATACGCTTCATAAATATGGATTTGAAAGTAATGAAGAAATGAATGCTTTCCGGTACACGGATTTTTGTTTCCAACAATTCATTGAAACCGCTAAGAAAGAGAGCTATTTTAATAACACTATTTTTATTTTTGTAGGTGATCATGGCATCCGGGGAAATGCAATGGACATGTTTCCAAGAGCCTGGACCGATCAGTCACTAACCGCAGTACATGTACCGTTATTGTTTTATTCTCCAACATTATTGAAACCTGAGTTGAGAACAGAAACCTGTTCACAAATAGATATTTTGCCTTCGGCAGCGTCATTATCTGGCATAGCTTATCACAATTATACGCTGGGCAGAAATTTATTTGACAGTGCTTTTGCTGCTGACACCACACAACTTCGGCAATGCGCTTTTTTTATTGATCCTGATTACCGGCAAATCGGATTGATCGGAAATAATTATTACTATACACATGGACTTTCTTCAAATAAAGAAGAATTTGTTTCGGTAAAAAATAATAACCCGGTTGGAAAAACCCCGGCAGAACAAAAGATAAAAGATCAAATGCATCAACTCACCAATGCATATTTTGAAACGGCCAGATATCTTTTATTCAATAACAAGAGAAATAAATAGAGGGAAAAATTTTTTACTTATTCTTTTCAGCAGCAGCTCTTTTTAGCCATTCTGATAAACCAAATACTGCCATTATCAACAAGATGATATAATATACACTGGTAAAAACATAATGCTTGACAAAATATAATGGAATAGAAGCAATATTTGTAGCGATCCACCAATACCAGCTTTCCACTTTTTTCTTCGCCATTAACCACATACCGGTATAAGCGGTTGCGCTGGCAAAAGCATCTGCCCAGGGAATAGCGCCAGACGCAAAGGATTTTTTTAAATAAGTAAGTGAAAAGAAAATAGCAACATAGAAAGTGGAAAAAAACAAAATATGCCGCATCCATTCTTTTGCAGTTGCCTTTGTAATTACAACTACAAGAAGGTGCTGCTGATCTTTTTTTGTCCATAGAATCCACCCATAAATACTCATTACAGTATAATAGAAATTTACACTGGCTTCACCAATTAAACTTCCTTTTAAACTGAGGTATATATAAAAGATGGTATTGATCAATCCAATCGGATAAACCAGAATATTTTCAATACGGCTGAACCAAACGCTGGCAATTCCTGCGAATACGGCAATGTATTCCAACCAGCCGGTGTTTTTCATACCCTCGACAAATTGTTGCCAGATTTCCTGAATAGACAAAAGAAAGTTTTTTCAAAAATAGGAGAGTTAATCTTCTTTGTTTCGATACCAATGAAAAGGGCGCAAATATTTTTTGCCCTTACGTGTATAAAAACGTGTTGGTGTTTGTATCCATTGCCCGTTTGCACCGGATCGCCATGCAATAAAATGCAGATGTGGAAATGCTGAATAACCCGTCCTGCCACTCAAACCAATTACTTGTCCACGCTTCACCGTATCTCCAACCTTAACAAATGAGCCGTTATGTTTCAGGTGCCAATAGCCGGCTCTAGTTCCATCAGCATGTTGTATCACGATGAGATTTGCATACGGCATAAACCTTGGACTGCTTCCGAATTTGGTATTGTTTTGTACTACTCTTACAACCACACCATCTCTGGCTGCACAAACTTTAGTTCCTTTTTTCATTTTAAAATCAATGGCAATTCTGTTCTTATGAGAAAAACGACCAAAATAACCCTGTACAATTAAATGTGCTTTCCCTTTTTCATAAGGAAGTCTGTATACATAACTGGTATCTTCGGTTATTTTTCCACTTTGCAGAAGACGAACTTCTTTTCTTTGAGGATCTTTACTTACCGAACATCCAGCCAGGCAACATATTAAAATGGGAAAAATAATTTTCATCGGCAAGAAATATTTCTCAATAATAATAAATATAGGGATACACTATGAATCTCATTAAATATTTAACAAGATGAAAGTAATCCGTTAAAATTGAGAGGAGAAAGATTTTATGAAATCATAAAAAGTAATGTGGATAGAAAGACAGCACACTATTTTTTCACAGAATAAAATATTCTAAAAAATATGATGGATTTCTTGTAACGCCGTAATAGCAACTTTTATTTATTCTGATTCCGCCACCACTTCTTTTACTTCTGGTATCATTCTTTTCATCATTCCTTCAATACCGGCTTTAAGTGTAATTATAGAAGACGGACAACCACTGCAACTTCCCTGCAGCATTAAGTTTACAATACCCTCATCATAGCTTTTAAATTGAATAGCGCCGCCATCCATTTCAACAGCCGGTCGAACATAATTGTCAAGCAATTCTTTAATACGTTTTACAACATCAGAATCATCTGCACTGATGGTATTGCTGCTTTCTTTTTTCAAAGCAACTATTTCTTCTTCGTTAATTATCTGTTTACCATCTTCAAGATATTCTTTTAAGAATTGGCGAATGGAAGGCGCTACATCATTCCAATCGGTTTCATTTGTTCTTGTCAGAGTAACAAAATTGCTAGCAATGAAAACTGATTTGATAAACGGGAAAGCAAATAATTCAATTGCAAGAGGAGAAGGCTTGGCGCTTTCTGCATCCGGAAAATCAGCACTTTTACCCGGGTATAGCAATTTGTTAGCCACAAATTTCATAGTTTCGGGATTGGGTGTCATTTCCGTATAAATGCTAACAATAGGATTTCCGGTCTTGATCATAACGCACAAATTGAATTGTAAAAATAACAAGAACTGTTGCCAATCGTTTACGAATACGGGAAAGCTGTTTATGGTTTAATTCAGAAAGAGGCTGCACTTCTTGGTGGCAAAGAATTAACAGGAAGAAAGAAGATCATTGCGAAGATGATCAGCAAAATATTGAAATGTAGATCATTATAGAATTGGTATTTCCCAAAAGGGAAGTTAAAATTTTGCCTTTTAGAATTTAGTGATCTTCAATAACATTTCAGTAACCACACAAGGATAGCGAATTTAATAATTTGGCCGGGTTATTTATAGAAGGTATTTATAAATGAACACTACAAAAGCGAAAAATATTTTATAATCACTAAAAAGAAAAATTTAATTTATTAATCTCTAAATTGATTTGTATGAAACTAGTACGACAAACTTTACCCCTCTTGCTTTCTGTTTTTTTATTTTCCTGCGTAAGCACAAAAAAATATAAAGCATCAAAAGCAGAATATGATCAATTGCAGTCAAAATATTCTCAATTACAAACGCAGTTGAATTCCTGTAACACCGATAAAGCAAATTTGACTCAACAAAAATCGGGTTTGGAAAATGATAACGGTAATTTAAACAGCAAAATTGCTGACTTGAATAAACAAATTGATTTTCTGAAAGAAAATAATACCCAGGCATTAAAGCAATTGCAAGATCTTTCTGTTATTACTTCAACGCAGGCGGAAAGTATTAAAAAATCTATGGAAAATATTGGTGCTAAAGACACTTACATTCAAACGCTACAGGAACAAATGGCTCACAAAGATTCATTAAATATGGCTCTTGTCATGAACCTTAAAGGCGCAATTGGTAATATTGATGATAAGGATATTAATATAAAAGTTGATAAAGGTGTTGTATATATTGATATTTCAGATAAACTTTTGTTCAAGAGTGGAAGATATGAGGTGACCGAGAAGGCAAAAGAAATATTGGGTAAAGTAGCACAGGTGTTAAAGAACCAGCCGGATATTGAATTTATGGTGGAAGGACATACCGACAATGTTCCATTTCATAGTGGAGTATTGCTTGACAACTGGGATTTGAGTGTGAAGCGTGCCACATCAGTTGTTAGAATTTTACAGAAAAAATATGGTTTAGATCCAGCCAAGATGGCTGCTGCAGGTCGCAGTGAATATCGGCCTATTGAAACTAATGCTACACCGGAAGGACGTGCAGCTAACAGGAGAACGAGAATTGTGATTCTTCCGCAACTGGATCAGTTTTTCAAACTACTCGAGACCAAAAAAGCATAGATTAGTTAAATCTTTTAAAAAGGAAAGCCCTTATTCAAGTTGAATGAGGGCTTTTAAATATTAGGTAGAAGTGAATTTTGGCTTACCCGATAATCCTTCCCAGTTTTTTTATTTTAACAAGTCTGCTTACTAGGTATAACAAAGTGCCCCATACAATACCGATGATGAGATAAGCCATAAAAAGTAACCAACCCGGAGTTTTATTTCTTGTGGCAAATAATGATCGTTGATTAAAAGTATTTACAATTTTGAGTTTTGCTCCCCAGGGAACAGTTTTTTCAACTGTTAAATTTCCAAACTGGTCATTGTCTTCTACTTGGGCAACTAATACCAGATTTCCTTTTTCATCACCGGGTAAGCTAACTCTTTTAAACTGTGCTGAAATTTTACCAGTAGAATCCGTGGTATAAGTATCATCATCACCAATTTTCAAATTACCGCCAAGGCGTTTAATTCCTATTTTCATTTCTACACCTTTAACAGGAACCCATTTTCCGTTTTGCAATGCAGTTACAGTTGTAGAAACTGTTTTTGTATCTGCGTCAGTTGATGTATCGATTTCAAGTTTTGCTTTTGTTATTTCAACATCAGCACTCATTCCGTCAAACTCTTTGTTGCCGGTTGCTTCTGCCATGAATTTGTGTTTTGGAGAAGCATCCCATTTAGTTTGTAATGCAGGTGGTAGTATAGCAATCGCTTCGCCAGATTCACCTGTAACAACTTTTTCGTTCAGGGCAAAAGCATCCGACGTGCTGTCTAAATATAACTTTACTGTGATGCCTTTAGCGGGTTGATACTTTTTACCAGCTTTCCACCGGGCTTGAACAAGTAAATAGGGAATTTTATTTTCCGAAGAAAAGTAACGAAGATTCAATACCGGCGTTTTGGCTACAGAGTCTTGTGAAATAGCGGCACTTGATAAAAGTAATGCCAGCACTACAAGAAAAATGCTATTTAGTTTCAACAGTTTCATTTTGATCAGTTAATGTTTTATAAATTGATACGACGGGAAATATCCGTGCAAAAAAAGTAATTATTAATAAAGCTCCGGCTAATGATCCCAATGAAATTGCCCATTCTTCCCAGCTTGGAAAATAATGATGATAACTTTCGGGAACATCATACATCGGCAGAAATGGATGCAGGAGTGTGGGTGTTACAATAAGATATCTTTTAAACCAGGCACCAACAACGACCATTATTCCTGCAATGAACATTGGCAGAGGCCTTCTTCCTTTTTTGAAAACAAGAATGATAATTGGTAGAATCATTCCCACAAGAATTGCAAACCAGAAAAGAGGAGCAAATTCACCGCCAAACAAACCTCTCAGATGTTCAGCTTCAGGCTTCTTCATTTTAAATGCAGGAACGAGGTATTCGTTTATATTAAAATATAAATACAGCAACGCTAGTAATACTACAATTCTTCCCATTTTTTCAAAGTGCATATCAGTAATATATTTTTCCAGGCGATATGCCTTTCTGAAAACATACATAGCAACAACAACACCTCCAGCGCCCACAAGAAAAGCTCCAGATATAAAATAAGCTCCGAAGTTGGTGCTATCCCATCCGGGGCGGTAAGTAGTT
Source organism: uncultured Bacteroidota bacterium (assembly GCA_963823125.1). Classification (GTDB taxonomy): domain Bacteria; phylum Bacteroidota; class Bacteroidia; order Chitinophagales; family Chitinophagaceae; genus UTBCD1. The sequence continues at coordinate 828,348 of CAWGKD010000016.1, read as the reverse complement.
GCAAATAACCATGACGTAACAGTATGTATACAAAATGCGACAGGTATAATTATAATGCAAAGCATAGTTATAACCCGATCTCTTATTTTCTCTTGTTCAACAGTGCCTTTCCAAAAAGTACCTAACCAGCGATACAATTTGGAAAATGGTTTGCCTAATTTATCTCTCATCTTAATCATGACTCTGATATCTGGCAATAACGTAACATATAACATGAAAAGGCTTATACAGAAATAAGTGCTGATAACAATCACATCCCATATAATTGGCGATTGTAACCGTCCATGAATAAGTAAATTAAGAAGACGTTCGGGACGGCCCATATCTACAATAATAATCAAAGCGGCAAAGGTGATGGCAGACACAGCAATCATTTCTGATATTCGTGTAAGTGGAGTGCGCCAGGGTACTTTTGCAAGCCTGAAAATTGCAGTAATCAAAGAACCCACTAAACTGATGGCAACAAAAAATACAAAGTTGGAAATATAAATGCCCCATGAAGCATAATCTCTCATACTGGTAACCACCAGACCCTTTCTTAATTGTCTAACATAAGCAAAAGCGCCAATGACACAAAATACAATTAAAATAGCAGTCCATATTTTACCACGTCTTCCAAATTTCTGTGGAAGCAAGTCTTCAGTTATTTGTTCGCTTGTTAATAAAGTTGAATTTTCCACGATTGATTATTTTAAGTTTATTATCTTAATTTTTATTTTCAAGACCTGATTCAAAAGGGAAATTCCGGTCCACCGGGGGCAAATAATATACACTTGGTTTTGTTCCCAGGTCTTCCATCAGTCGATAACCAGCCTTATCTTTTATCAGATCACTAAATCTGAATGTTTCAGATCCATTAGTAACCGAATCTTCATTCATGTCTCCAAAAAAGAAAACACCATTAGGACAAGCAGAAACACAATGTGGCAATCCTCCCATACGCACCATATCGGGACAGAAATCGCATTTACCTACTGTTCCTCTTTTTTGAGGTACACTTGTTTCGCAAGAATAGGGTTGATTAGCTATATCTTCAGGCAATTCAGGATCTCCCCAATTAAAAATTCTTGTTGAATAGGGACAGGCTGCCATGCAAAACCGGCAACCAATACAACGATCACTGTCAATTAATACAATTCCATCTTGTCTTTTAAATGTTGCATCAACAGGACAAACTTTTACACAAGGCGGATTGTCGCAATGCATACAGGTAGTCGGTTGCCAGTAAGGCGCTTCCTTTTCTGCATCCTGCATGGGATAAACTTTTATCCAGTTTTGCCCGGGATGAATGTGATGCATGTGATTGCAAGCGGCTTGACATTTTTTCAAATTTTTGCAACGGGAAAGATCTATTACCATTGTAAACTTTTTACCGGCTATTCCTTTTCTGGCTTCACTATTTGATACTTGTGGCAGATCAGGAACCGGTTTCAAAAAAGCCTTATCTACTTCAATGATATCACCATCAACAGATAATAGTTTTACTTTTTCTCCGGAAGCAGCAACCTGCTGATCTTCTCCGGGAGTAAATGGATTTTTCTTTCCGGTACATCCGGCAGCAACGCCAGCCAACACACCCGTCAGCAAAAACTCGCGTCTGGATTTATTATTAGTGCTGTTATCGTTTGACATAAAAATTAATTATTCTTGGGTTTAGAGTTTTTGTTTTTTATCCAGTTGAAAATTTCTTTGTCTTTAATTTTCTCTTTCTTTCCTTTTAGCAGGTCTTCACTTACTTCTACCAATTTGCCATCTTGCGTAAGCATTTTTACCATCTTAGTCTTTTTGTTTGATGGAAGTGAAAATTTGAATAAAGAAAAAAATGCCACAGCACCAAGACCCAAGACAAGAAATTTCTTGCGGGAAGATGGGTTGTTCGTTTCATTGTTCATATCTGCAAAAATTTAAGATGCCAAAATACTATAAGGGAATACTCTATAATCTAACATTAGTCAATTACAATTATGATTTTCGTTAATTGCATATTATGAATTACAATCAATATATTAAGAAGATAAATAAAAAAAGCCGACTCATTTATATGAGCCGGCTACCCAAAAGTGTATATATCATCGGGACAAAAGAGCTTATTATTTTTTGAATGTCCTGATATAATTTACAAGATTCCAAATATCTTCAGATTCAGGAATCTTCTTTTTAAAGCTTGGCATATCATCTCTGCCTTCTGAAATTTTATAATGGATAGATCCATCAGATTGTGACTGAACATCAGCTTTTGAAAAATCGCCAGGTTCGGTTTTTAATTGATCTGCCTTAGGTCCATCACCCATTCCTTTTGTACCATGACAAGATTTGCAGTGCTGACCCCACAAAGATTTCCCCGCAGCAATTGATTCAGAATTTGCCGCTACAGAGTTTTTCATGTTTTTATAACTGTCGGGAACAGGCCATGGTTTTTTTTGGTCTTGCGATTTAAATGTGAATCCAAGAGCAAAGATTCCCATTATAATGGCTGCGAAAATAACGACTGGTTTCATTTTATTTATTTTTTTATAATTAAAAGACGGGTGCAAGCTATCCAAAGTTGACAGACTATCTCATGACTTTTATCAAGACTTTATCTGAGAGATATCAATAATTGAACTGAGTAAAAAGATGCAAATATGCTTTAAGAAAGGGTAATGACTTTAGTTAACCCCTGTTGTGACTAATATCAATTTTAACGATGCAAGCTGTCATGAAATTGTAAATCCATCACAAATAATTTTGTGATCTGAAACTAACAATAGCTCTTGTAGACAAAATTTTCTGAAACAGATAAAATGTCTTTTATGAAAAAAAGTTCCATTCTAAAATCAATCTTGATAGTCTTTGGCGGTTTATTGCTTTCTCTTGCTGCAATACGGTGTACAAAAATAGGAGTCCTTGCCGGACAATTAAACAGAGCATTTCCCGGAACACCGGACTCAACTCAATTCTCACCCTTTTATAGCAAGACAACAATTAGTACGGCTGATGCTACGCCCGATGTAAATGATATCATTAGCACAAAAGGTGTTGTTGATATTGTCAGTCAATATTGTGCTTCAGCATCCTGTCATGGAGGCGCAATCAGTCCCAAATTGACAACATATGCTGAAATATCAGCTCAGGTTATTCCTTTAAATCCAGAGTATAGCACTTTGTGGAATGTAATTACTACAAACGATTTTAATAAAGCAATGCCACCTGTTTCTGCAACTAATGAAATGTCTTTAACAGAAAAAGCCACCATATATAACTGGATTAAAAACGGCGCCAATGAATATCCAACTCTAGTTGATTTTCGTCCTGCCGCTATTCATGTTATAAGTAATGGATGCACTGCCGGTAATTGTCACAGCGTAATGACATCAACCGGAACCTGGGCAAGAAAAGGACTTATATCAGGACTTGCATCAACAGATACCACAATGTTTTCATTAGTAAAATCTACCAGTACAACGTACTATTGTCAACTTACTAATTCATCATTGCGTGATCAGGTATGGAATGCATATAAAGACAGCGTAAGAAAGTTTTATGCAGATACTCTTGTCAATGCAACTTACAGGCCTTATAAAACCTTCAGCACTCCGGTTGCTGCAGCAAGCGTTAGAGGTTCATTAAGTTCATACGACGATATTCTTTTAGATGTATGGTATCCCAAAAGCCTGAGAAGTAATACAAGTGTTGTTTACAGTTCCAATGCAGTAAATTATTATGTCAAAGGAAATTATTTGAATGCAACAAGTTCATTGGTTTCAAGAGTTGATTCTACTTTGCTTCTTGCCAATCCTTACACGGGCGTTTATGCTACCAGCAATCAGGGCGATATGGCCTATTCAGATGGCGGATTAAGCAGTTCAGATATTGCACTTATTAAAGCCTGGTATTTCGCCGATCCCAACATACCCGATGTTTGGAAATATGGAAATAATAATACGGGAATTTTTAAATACAGAAAGTCTGGAACAATCATAACCAAAGCTCAATAATTATCTGACACTCTAAATTATCAGTTATATGAATAAGAAAATTTTAATAACAGTTATGATTAGCGCACTTTTAGTGTATATCTCATCCTGTTATAACAATAAAGAAGACATTCTTTCTTTGCCAACCATATCTTTTACAAATGATGTATTACCCATTTTTACAGGGGATAATTGCGGATGCCATAATTATAGCAATGCAAACAGTTCAAGCCCCAATGAAGTTCGGTTTACTTATTTCGATACAACTTTTGGTACCGGTGGTGTAGTTGTTAGTGTTGCCCGTGTTATAAATACTTCGGCTATTATTGCTAGAATAGATACTATAGGAAAATGGGTGAATGGTTTAGTTGGTCATCCTGGAGCTGGTATGGTAGATTTTACTCCTGATCAAAAAACAATCATCAAAGCATGGATTGCTCAGGGACCTCCATACGATCGCGGAGGATCCAGTTGCAATGTTAGCGGAGCAGTTACATACACTTCAAACATTTTACCAATTTATAATACAACTTGTAAATCGGCAAATTGCCACGAAGGCAAGGGCCCACAATTAACATATAGTTTATTAGTATCAAAGCAGAGTACGTTAACAGCTATGATGAATAGTGCAGGTGCAAGCGGTCATCCTGGTGGTGTCATAGGATTGACATCTTGTATAGTCAATACATTTAAAGCCTGGATTGCTCAGGGGCAACCTCAGTAATTGAGCTAAAATAGAAGAAATGAAACAGAATGTTCTTAAAATAAAATCAGGTGTTATGAAAAAAATATTTTCACTTTTAATTCCCGGATTATTTCTCTTGGTTAATCTGAACGCCCAGGATGTTCAACAAGACCAGGTAAAAAAAGAAGTTGTAACCAAGAAGAAAAAATTTACCAAAAACACATTTCAGTCTTCCAGCATTATTAATATGCAGGACATAGAAATGACACCCAAGGGTAATTTACAGTTTATGATTGCACACCACTTTGGAACTATTTGGAACAGTGATCTGCCCGGCAGGACAAAATTTGGCTCAGGTTTTTGGATTAAATTCTGGCATTGCCCATACTTATTTATCGGTTGATTATTCTCCCTGCAATTATGCCAACATTGGAATAGCCATGACAGGAAGCGAAGTATTTGAAGGTTATATAAAAGTGAAATTATTGAGGCAACAAACTGGCGCCAAAAATATTCCTGTTTCTGTGGATTGGTTTTCATTAGTTGATGCCAATGCACAGCAAAGCTCGGATACATTAAACAGATTAGGCTGGAATAAATTTTCTTTCTTGCACCAGATACTTATTGCCCGGAAATTTTCCAATAAATTTTCTCTTCAGATAATGCCTACACTTATACACTATAATATAGTACCGTACGGTATTGAAAGCACTAATAACATTTTTGCATTAGGTATTGGAGCAAAATATCAGATATCAGACAACAAAGCGCTTACATTTGAATACTCACGTCAGTTTAATATGTATGAAAACGTGATGACTAAAACCGGAGCAGTTTTGAATTATCAACCTGATCTTTTGGCATTGGGCCTTGAATTTAATACAGGAGGACACGTTTTTCAGTTCTATATTGGTAATACCACTGCAGCTTCAATGATTGAACAATTATCAAGAAATACCAATAGTATTAGTCATGGAGACTTTGCTCTTGGATTCCGTCTCAACAGAAGCTTTTTTGTTGGAAAGAAATAACTGAAGATTTCATTTTTAGTAAACCGGGGCTGAATTCTTTCAGCCCTTTCTTTTTATAATTTTTATTTTATTTCTTCAAACTCACCGGTCTGTTTGTTTTTTCTCACATTATCCCAATGGAAACACCGACCATTCATTACAACATACACGCCGGCAGGAATTGTTTGCACAAAAGCCAATGAACTTCCAAGATTAAACAAACCGTCAGAGCTTCCAAATTTATACGGGATCATGGCTCCGGTGATTACAATAGTTTTATTCTTTATTTTCTCTCCCAAAACCTTTGCTGTTTGCCCCATTGTATCTGTGCCATGTGTTATAATGATTTTATCTGCCTTAGTACGAATACAATGTTCAACAATTAAATTACGGTCATCATCCGTCATTTCAAGACTGTCAATCATCATTAATGTTTTAATATCTACTGCCACTCGACTTCGCCCCAGTCTTAACATTTCCGGTAAATGAGAATCTTTGAAAAATAATGTTCCGGTCAGTTCATTGTATTCTTTATCAAAAGTGCCACCGGTAACAAATATCTGAATCGGCATAAGAATAATTTATCGGTGAAATTAGTAAATCCATGCAGATAAAAAATACGATTATAAAAATGCAATTCATCAGTTCCGGTTTGATTTTAAAAATAAGTTCCTGTGTTTTCATTTTAATATACCAATGTAGCCGGAAAATGTTTGAGAAAATAATTAAAAGAAAAATAAATGTTTTTTTAACATGCGAAAGCATCACTGCAAAGATGTTAACTTGCGGTCATGAAAGATTATTTGCAGGAGCTTAATGACAAACAAAAAGAAGCCGTTCTTCATTTTGATGGACCGTTAATGATTGTTGCTGGCGCTGGTTCAGGAAAAACAAAAGTGTTAACGACCCGTGTTGCTCATTTAATGGCATCACACAATATTGATGCTTTTAATATACTCGCCCTTACATTTACTAACAAAGCGGCAAGAGAAATGAAGGAAAGAGTGGAAAAAATCCTTGGAGATAATAATGCCCGAAATTTATACATTGGAACTTTTCACTCGGTGTTTGCGCGCATACTTCGTGGTGAAGCGCATCGTCTTGGTTATCCGGTCAACTTTACAATTTATGATACGGATGATGCGAAAGCAGTTGTAAAGACTGTAGTAAATGAATTGAATCTTGATGATAAACATTATAAGCCTAATATAGTTTATAACAGAATTTCTTCTGCAAAAAATGCGCTGGTCGGTCCTGCAGAATATGCTAATGATTATTACATTCAGCAAGAAGATATGCGCAGTAATCGTCCTGCCATTGCACAGATTTATGATTCATACAGCAAACGTTGTTTTAAAAACGGCGCAATGGATTTCGATGACCTGTTGTTGAAGATGTATGAACTATTGAAAAATTTTCCTGATCGGCTGCATTATTATCAACATAAATTCAAATACATTCTTATTGATGAATACCAGGATACGAATCCTGCACAATATGAAATAATAAAACTACTTGGTGCAGCACATGAAAATGTTTGTGTGGTAGGAGATGATGCACAAAGCATTTACAGTTTTCGTGGCGCAACGATTCAGAATATTTTACAATTTCAAAAAGATTATGAAGATGTGAAAGTGGTGAAGCTGGAACAAAATTATCGCAGTACAAAAAGTATTTTGAATGTCGCCAATGAAATCATTAAAAATAACAAGGCTCAAATTCCGAAAGCGCTATGGACAGAAAATGACGAAGGAGAAAAAATAAGATTAGTAAGAACGATGACGGATAATGAAGAAGGAAAATTTGTAGCCGATACTATCCAGGAACAAAAGCTGCGCAATCATTTCATGAATCGTGACTTTGCCATTCTATATCGCACCAATGCACAAAGCCGTGCGTTTGAAGAAAGTTTACGACGGATGAATATTGCTTACACTATTTATGGTGGTATTAGTTTTTATCAGAGGAAAGAAATAAAAGATTTTCTTGCTTATTTGCGGGTAATCATGAATCCGAAAGATGAAGAGTCATTGAAACGCATAATTAATTTTCCTGCGCGGGGAATTGGAAAGACAACCATCGATAAAGCTATTTTATTTGCCAATGAAAATAATATTTCCATGTGGGATGTGCTTTTGCGGGCAAAGGAATTTGGTTATAAAGCCGGCACACTTGAGTCAATCGAAAATTTTGTGACAATGATAAAAAGCTTCCAGAGTATGCTGGAAAAACAAAATGCTTATGAAGTGGCTTTTCATGTAGGGAAACAAACAAATATTATAAAAGAACTTTTCAACGATAAAAGCACAGAAGGGGTTTCAAGATATGAGAACATACAGGAATTATTGAATTCTATTAAAGAGTTTACTGAAACACCAGACAATGATGATGGAGAATTGGGTGATAAAAGTTTGGGATCATATTTGCAGCAGATCACTTTGCTTACAGACCAGGATCAGCAAGATACCAATGCAGATACGGTAAAAGTAATGACAGTGCATGCTGCAAAAGGTTTGGAATTTTCCATTGTATTTGTTGCCGGTGTTGAAGAAATGCTTTTCCCCAATGCGATGAGCATAAATACAAGAGAAGAACTGGAAGAAGAAAGAAGGTTATTTTATGTGGCTATTACAAGAACAAAACAAAAATTATGGATCACTTATGCCAATACAAGATATCGTTTCGGAAGTTTGATACAAAATGAACCAAGTCGTTTTATTGATGAATTACCCGAACAATTTTTGGATAAAAGTTATGCAGGCGGCGGAGCAAAAAATCAAAGTAGATTTAACCGTTCTGCATTTGAAAGAATGAAAGAATGGGACGGTGAGTCAGGAACAGCGAATCAGCAGTCAGGTACTTATTATAATGAAAACCATTCCGCAGGCAATAAAAAGAAGCCAGAATATTTAATTCCCAAAACAACTTCATCGAAAATGGTCCAGCATATTCCGTCACCAGATTTTGCTGCCAGCGATACCAGCAATCTTCAGGTTGGACAAAAAGTAGAACATCAGAAATTTGGTTTTGGCGAAGTAATAAAAGTGGAAGGTTCGGCACATAACCCAGTTGCAACTGTCAAATTTGAAATGAACGGTGAAAAGAAAATTATGTTGAATTATGCAAAGTTGCGGATCATTGAATAACTAATTCATTTTTACATTTTGTAATCCTTGTTCCGGATATTTTCCTTTAATAGGAGCAAAGAAAGAAAGAATACGGGAAAAATCTTTTGCTTCATCATCAGTAGCAAAAAAAGGTTCTGCAAAAACCATTTGCTTGTTTGAAAAGTCAAGCCCGGTCATTAGTATGGGCACGTTGGCTTTTTTAGCTATGTAATAAAAACCCGTTTTCAGTTTGTCAACTTTTTTCCTTGTTCCTTCCGGCGCTATCGCTAAAAGAAACCGATCATTCTTTTTAAACATTTCTACTACCTGCTCTACTACTCCATGGTTGCTGAAACGATCCACCGGAGTGCCGCCCAGCCAACGAAACAACCATCCAAAAGGTCCCTTAAATAATTCTTTTTTCCCCAGGAATTTTGCATTTTTCATTCGCAAAACACTTCTGGCCGCAAAACCCGCAAAAATATCCTTCCAACTTGTATGCGGCGCCACAATGATCACCATTCTTTTAATATCATGAGGAAAATGACCTTTGAATTTCCAACCCGAAAGTTTCCAATATATTTTCCAGAAAAGACGCAATGTTATTCCTTGTTTATTATTTCAAAATTCTTATTTAAGCAGTTTAAAGATGAACTTTTTTGTAAAGGTAGTGTAACCAATTTTTGATTTCAGTTTATTTCCAGATAATACTTAATTTTTGTGAAATTTCATGATTATATATCCAATCTTTCGAATAGCATGTATCATTGTATAAGATTTACAAAGCGCCATTTGTCATGACCTCTCGAAAAAAAAAGCAACTTCGACGCCAGATAATTTTTTTTGTTATCATCGTATTTGCTGCTACGAGTGTATGGGCTATTTTGGAATGGGAAAAATTTAATAGCGCAAAATTTGTTCGCTTTCCGGAATTTGGAATTGCTATTCCTGAAAATTATTCTATACATGGAATTGACGTTTCAAAATATCAGCAAACAATTTCTTGGGAAGACGTGCAGGCCATGCAGGTAAAAAATGTCAGGCTCGGTTTTGTTTTTATGAAAGCCACCCAGGGAATTGGAAATGTAGACCCGCAATTTCATCGCAACTGGAGAAGAGCCAAAGATGCCGGAATGATTTGTGGTGCCTATCATTTTTTTGTTGCATCCAAAGACGGTAAAATGCAGGCAGAAAATTTTATTAATGAAGTTGATTTGAATCCCGGTGATCTTCCGCCTGTTCTTGATGTTGAACAAGCAAATGGAAGTACTGCTTTGCAATTAAAAAAAGATATTAAAAAGTGGCTGGAGGTTGTGGAAACTTATTATCATGTAAAACCCATCATTTATACCAATATTGATTTTTACAATCAACATCTCGGAAACGAGTTTGATGAATATCCTTTATGGGTGGCACATTATTATCAACAGGATCAACCGCGGATTAACCGGGGCTGGACTTTCTGGCAACACAATGATAAGGGATGTGTGAACGGCATCCTTTCAAAAGTGGATTTTAATGTTTTTTGTGGCGACTCTTTATCGTTTAAAAGCCTGCTTATTCATTGATTTTTTATTCTACAAACTTATTTCCTTGTTTAAAATGTAGTAATTTGTTTATCTCTCAACAATAATTTCATGGAAAAGGGAATTGAACCTGATGTTAGAAAATATTTGCTGAAAATTCTTCATTCCTTTTCGTATGGTGTGTTGTGGATAACAGGAAATATTACTGCCGGATTTTATTTTGGTCTTGCTTTCAGAAATGAGAAGCCGATTATTTTCATGATTTTATTTTATTGTGAATTAGTGGTGACCCTGATATTTTTACTTCGGTATTTTTTCAGAACCTGGAAGAAATAGTTTTTTTGTATTTAATGATTTAAAAACTAGCTGCTATGATCACAAATAATTGACCACTTATTTTTGATTTTCATAAATAATAAAGTGAAATGGCCACTTAAGTCGCCGAGGCTTCGCTGCAAATGCCATTTACCAATAACAAAGAAGTAATAAGGAGATAGTTGTTTTACTGAAATGATTACAAAAGAAAGTTTTCCCATTGCTGTAGTATCGCGATAATTACTTTTATAATTTTTCAATGTGTTCTCCCATCCGTATGTGATTCCGTTTTTCCCGACAAATATAAGTGAATCATTTTCCCAATAACCTTTCATAAAACTTTCAATGTTGCCACGATTCCAAGCCTCCAGTTGAATATTTAAAATTTTACGAACAGCCAGTTCATCACTTGATTGAGCAAAAGAGTATAATGAACAGGTTAGAAGAACCAACAGCATGCTTTTTTTCATTTTAATTTTTTTAATACGGCTCAATTTACTGAAATCCAGAAAATAAAATTAGCAGTCACAACTATTATCGTAATATAAAATTTGAAATTGGAAAACAGGTAAACGCCATCAGAATTACAGCAATAATCAACGATTAGCCTTCACAAAGAACAAAAAATGTTTTTAAGTAAAATTAAAGCATCACAAAGCGGTTTATTCAACTTTCTCAGGGTAAATTTGCAATTGGAATTTTCAGATGAGCAGGAAAACGATATATTATATTTTATTTTTTGCAGTGCTGGCATGTGCTTTCTATTTTGTTATGACAATTGCAATTCCCGGGTATGGAAAAAAAGATACACCACCGCTTGGCGAAATTCTTCCCTTTTCTTTTACTAACCAGGATGGGAAAAAATTCACGGAAAAAGATGTGGCGGGAAAAGTTTTTGTTGTAGAATTTTTTTTTACAAACTGCAAAGGGATTTGCCCAAGGATGAATAATAATATGAGAAAGGTTTATGAACAGTTTAAAAATCAAAAAGATTTTTTAATTCTTTCTCATACCTGTGATCCGGAAAGAGATTCCTCTGCAAGGTTAAAGCAATATGCAGATTCATTGGGTGTAGAAGGGACGAATTGGATTTTTTTAACCGGGAGAAAGGACAGTCTTTATTATCAGGCACGACTCAGTTATCAGATTGATGACCCAAAAAACAATTTGAAAAATATTGATGATGACTTTTTGCATACACAATTTTGGGCATTAGTGAATAAAAAAGGGGAAGTGAAAAAAGTTTATGATGGCCTTAAAGAAAATGAAGTTGAAGATTTAATAGCTGACATAAAAAAAATGCTGAAAGAATAATTACTACAAGAAAGAATAAATTTTTTGAACAGCGATTTGCAAACTATGTGAAAGTGGTAGTAAAGTATTTGCATTCAATTTCATTTATTTAAAAGTGAAGCCCCAATGTGAAAACAACGGGGCTTTTATTAAAGGCTCAGATGTAGCAATTTATTCTGATTGTTTAATGCTGGCCAAAAATATTCTTACAAATCCGGATTACCGAATTTTGGGCATACCACTTTCCGGGTATATTTTAAGATTTTTGCAAATTATCCAGCTCTTTTTTTACAAAAAGCATCAATTCGCTGATTGGTGAAGGTGAAAAATTGAAAGACAACCCGGCAGTTTTGAAGAGATCGGGTAGTGGTTTAGTTCCACCAAGAGAAAGCGCGGTTGTATAATTTTTTAAAGCAGCTTCTTTGTTTTGCTTAAACTGTTTCCATAAACCGATTGCACCTAATTGTGCAATGCCATATTCAATATAATAAAATGGAACCTCATATAAATGCAATTGTCGTTGCCAGGAGTACTTTCGGTATTCTTCCATTCCGGAAAAATCAATAGCCGGTGAAGAAAATTCATCAATAATCTTTAACCAATTATTTGCCCTTTCTGCTTCGGTGTGATTTGGGTTTTCATAAACCCAGTGTTGAAATTTATCAATTGCTGCGATCCAGGGAAAAATGGTAATTACTCTTTCAAGCTGTTGTTCTTTTGCACGAATTAAATCATCATTATTATCAAAGAAAACAAGCCAGTAATCCATAGTGAAAAGTTCCATTGTCATGCTGGCAACTTCAGCAAATTCAGTTGGACAGTCTTTGAACCCAGTTAATTCAAGATCATGCGTAAGAAATGAATGCACGGCATGACCGCCTTCATGTACAATAGTTGTTACGTCATCCAGTTGGCCGGCTGCATTCATAAAAATAAAAGGCGCTCCGCTTTCAATCAATGGCATATTGTAACCACCCGGCGCTTTTCCTTTTCTGCTTTCAAGATCAAGATGCTTCATGCTCTTCATTTTTCGAAGGCAATCAGCAAAAAAAGAATCCAGCTCATCAAAACAAGAAATAGTTTTTTCGATCAATTCTTCACTGGTTTGAAAAGGATGAAGAGGTTTTATACCTGATGGTTCTGCATCAATATCCCAGGGACGAAGAGAATCTAATCCAAGTTTCTTTTTTTTATTTTCATAAATCTGATTAACGAGCGGCATCACATATTGTTTTACAGCTTCATGAAATTGATAACAATCTTTTTTGCTGTAATCAAAGCGACCCATTTCAATAAACTTGTAATCCCGGAAATTTTCAAAGCCGGCGTTTAGTGCCATCTGGTGGCGCTTTCTGATAAGGCTTGTGAAAAGTTCGTCTAATTCTTTTTTATCCTGAAGACGACGATCATTTATTTTTCGGTAAACTTCTTCCCGCAAATTCCTGTCGGGATCTTCTAAAAATTTTGCAGCTTGCTGTAAAGTAAATTCCTGCTCATTGACTTTTACCGTCATTTTACCGGCCATGGCTCCATATTGTTGTGATTCTACATTTAATTCTGCTTGTAAAGGAATGTTTGCTTCTCGGAAAAGGTCAATGTTCTTTTTTACATTGCGCAGGTAAGTAAAATATTTTTGCTGATCCAGATTTTTTGTAAATGGACTGGCAATAAGTTTCTGGTTTAGCCTGTCAGAATAGGGTTGAATTTTTGGTTGAATCTCCATCATGAAAAAAACAAAAGCAGATTCTAATTCTTTATTCTCTGTATCGCATGTAATCCTGATTTGGCGCCAACAGGCTTCCTCACTTATTACTGCTTCCAATTCACTTGCATCTTTAAGCCATTGCTCCAGCCCGGCAACAGAATTAATTGTTCTTTGCTCAAGATTTTGAAGATAAGGTTCAAGTGTTTCCCAATTTGTTATTGTAAATTCCTCCGGCAGAAAATGACGGGGCAATTTTTTTATGTCCGCAGAGAAATTCATAGAAAATTTTTAGGTAGAATTAATTAAAGAATAACTCGGGAATGTTATTTCTTTTTTGCTTTTTTTTCTTTTGTAGTGGTAGCTGTATTTTCTTTTTCTGTTATTTTTTTTGCAACAGACTTTTCTTCTTTAGGTTCCTCCGGCAATGCATCTTCTACAGATTCCGAAAGCTTGATTTCAACGTTATGCTTTTTAAGGATTTCAAACCATTTCAACATTTTTTTTCTATCACTGTCATAAACTTTTTCAAAATCCATTTCGGGGAATACTTTTTGAAAATATTTTTTTACAGCGTTCGCATCTTTTTCATCCGGAAACTTTTCATTACTTTTTTCTATGGCATGAAAAATATCTGCAAGATTTACATTTTCTTTTTGAGTAAACACTTCAATACTTTCCAACTGAGAAAAATTATGACTGCGACTGGAAATAAATCGGGTTGTATTATCATCAAGAGAACGAACAATAGCGCCATCATTTTTGCTGCTGATCAGCTCATGTAATCCAGGCAATCCAGTGACAGCAACGAGTTTAGAATAATCCATATTATTTAATCGGTTTATAGCAACTGCAAGATAATTGAGTTCCTTCAAATAGACTAACAGGATTCATTTGTCTTTAATTCGAAACGTTATAAAATGAGCTTATAATGACCCGATCTTCTTTTGTTTCATCGGTTAATCGAAAGTTAATTACTGTATGGGCGTCTAATTAGCACAATCTTTATTATGAGAAAAATTATATTGCTGATATCTTTTTTGTTTTGTTCGCTTATGGCAGTTCAGGCTCAAACTCTTAAGGGAAAATTAATAGATCCCGTCGATAATAAACCCTTAGCGGGCGCCACTTTAAAATTAATTGGATTTAAAGACTCAAGTTTAAAATTTAATTCAATTTCCGACAGTAAAGGAGTTTTTGTATTCAATAATATTCCTTCAGACACTTTTATATTAAAGGTTAGTTTTATTGGGTATGAGAATTTTAAGCAAAAAGTTTTAGTGAAGAATAATGTCGTTGATCTGGGGTCATTGTTAATCCCAAAGACAATAAAGCAAATGGGTGAAGTAATAATAGTATCAAAAACGCCACCTACTGAACAAAAAGCTGATACTACACAATTCAACGCAAGTCAGTTTAAAGTTAACCCGGATGCAACAACAGAAGATCTTATTAAAAAAATGCCAGGCATCACTGTGGATAAGACTGGAACAGTAACTGCTCAGGGAGAACAAGTGCAAAAAGTGACCGTAGATGGAAGAGATTTTTTTGGCGATGATGCAACAGCTGCTTTACGCAATCTTCCTTCAGCTGTAGTTGATAAAATACAAGTATTTGATCGCTTGAGTGATCAGGCTCAGTTTACAGGTTTTGATGATGGCAATTCAGTAAAAGCTATCAACATTGTTACAAAATCCGGAATAAAAAATGGACAGTTTGGACGTGTTTATGCAGGATATGGCACTGATGACAGGTATTCTGCTGGTGGAAATGTAAGCTTCTTTAAAGGCAACAGAAGACTTTCTTTAATTGGAAATTTTAATAATGTCAACCAACAAAATTTTGCAACACAGGATCTTCTTGGCGTAACAAGTGGTGGTAATGGAGGCCGGGGATTTGGCGGCGGGAATTTTGGAGGCGGTGGCGGAAATCGTGGCGGCGGGAATTTTGGTGGTGGTATGAATAATTTTTCAGTCGGACAGCAAAGCGGTATTAATACTACTAATTCTTTTGGGTTTAATTATTCTGACAAATGGTCGAAAAAAGTTGATGTGACCGGAAGTTATTTCTTTAATAATACTAACAACAATAACGACCAGTTATCAGAAAATCAGACTTTATTTAGCGGCAAAACACAGTATACAGACCAAAACAGTATTTCTACGGGTAAAAATTATAATCACCGCATTAATATGAGGATTGAATACAGGGTTGATTCAAGTAATTCGTTTATCATAACGCCCAGCTTAAATTTTCAAAATAATAAATCAGCTTCTTTGTCCACTACTCAAACTTATTATGGCGCTAATGATAGTTTAAATACTTCGGATAATAACAGTACCTCTAGCCGTAACGGATATAATTTAAGAAACAACATTTTGTTCAGGCATTCATTCCCAAAAAGAGGAAGAACTTTTTCAATCAATCTGGGAACAACTTTTAATCAAAATAATTCAGAAAATTTTGTTGTATCCAAATATCGCTTTTTTGATCAGCTTCAGGTTCCGTCGGATTCTTTGCAAGATCAATACATCACAGACCCGACAAATGGATATACCATAAATCCAAGTATTAATTATACTGAACCGCTCGGAAAGAAAAGTCAATTGCAGATAAATTATTCACCATCATATTCTAAAAATAAGGCTGATCAGCAAACATTTTCTTATGATCAGATTGACCAAAAATATACTCAGTTTGATACTTTGTATTCTAATAAATTTGATAATACATCCATTACACAAAACGGAGGTGTAACCTACAGGCTTGGCCAAAGTCGCGATAACCAGTTTTCAGTAGGCGTATCTTTTCAACATTCTAAATTGGAGAGCCAGAGAATATTTCCCCAGGCAACGCAGGTGAATGAATCATTTAATACTGTTTTGCCTAATCTTATATGGCGTAAAAAAATATCTGTACATAGCAGTTTCAATATTTTTTATCGGGCAAGCACAACTTTTCCAACAGTTACACAATTACAAGATGTGATTACAACCTCAAATCCACTACAGATTAGCAGCGGAAATCCAAACTTGAATCAATCTTATATACATTATCTTTCTGGCCGGTATATATTTACCAATACTAAACTTGGACAAAGCTTCTTTGCAAATATTTTTTTACAGGCAGCGCAGAATTACATTTCAAATGCCACTTTCAGTCCTACAACTGATTCAACAATTCAGCAGGGAGTAATTTTGAAAGCCGGATCACAATTCACAAAACCTGTAAACCTGGATGGATACAAAAGTTTACGAACATTTTTTACTTATAGCATGCCTGTTAAATTTATTAAATCAAATATTAATCTTAGCACAGGGTTTACATATTCTAGGATGCCCGGTTTAATCAACCTTGTGAATACTATCACCAATAATTATGTTTACAATTCAGGAATTGTAATAGCCAGTAATATCAGCGAATACATAGATTTTAATCTCTCATATAATACAAGTTTTAATAATACCAAGAGTTCCGTACAAGGTCAATCCAACAATTATGTAAGCCAGGCGGCCGAATTTCAGATAAACCTGCTTTCAAAGAAAGGATGGTTTATACAAAATGATATAACTAATCAAACCTATACAGGATTATCGCAAGGATTAAATCAGAACTATTGGTTATGGAATGCCAGTTTAGGAAAAAAATTCCTGAAGAATAAACAAGCAGAATTAAAGCTTTCGGGATTTGATTTACTAAAACAAAATCAAAGTATTACAAGGACAGTAACCGCAAATTTCATTCAGGATGTACAAACTAAAGTTCTGCAGCAGTATTTTATGCTGACATTTACATATAGCCTGAAAAATTTTGGAACACCACCAAGAAATTATAACAATAACAATAATAACCAATTCAAGCGGCAAATGCCAATGTTTTAAGAGCGGCACTGGTATTTCAAAAAAAGAGGAGAAATCCAACAAAGGTTTTATGAAGCAAGACCGTCAAATAAACAGATATGAATGCTAACCGAAATAATAAAGTGTCTGTAGAAGAAATAATGGGAAGCCTGAATGATATTCAGAGAGTTTCTCCACGCCCCTATTTTTTTACAAGGGTGATAGCAAGATTGGATAAAACTGCAGAAGAAAATATTTGGAAACCAGCCCGACCCATCTTTGCCCGACCGGCATTTGTAATTGCAGCTTTATGCCTGATAGTAGCAGTAGACAGTTTATTTTTCTTAAGGAAACAACAAGAAGAAACACCGGTCGCCCAGTCTACAGATCAGAATGAACAAACAATTGCTACCGAATATGGTCTTGCATCAAACAGTTTTTCTGATTATGAATCATATGAACCCTAAATAAAATCGTCATCATTAACCATATATTTTTTAAACATTAAAAATGAATACAATGAAAAGAAAAATTCTGCTGCTCGTCACAATCATCTTTACCAGCATAATGGCTTCCAATGCTCAGGGTGGTTTTCAGCGGCTTACTATTGAAGAAAGAGTAAAAAGGGTTCACGATAAAATGGACAGCGCCTTTAAGCTGGAGCCGGCAAAATTGGCGAATGTAGATTCAATATTCACTGATTTTTATAAAGGACAGGCCAAAGTAAGAGAAGATATGATGAATGGCGGCGGACAATTTGATCGTGAGGCTATGATGGAAAAAATGAAACCCCTTACAGATGACAGGGATGCAAAACTAAAAGCAGTGCTGGGTGATGATAATTATAAGATCTGGAAAGATAAGATTGAACCGGATATGATGCCGCGACGACCCATGAGGCAGCAATAACTTTTATTTAATACTCAAAATTAAATCCAGCATTCTTGAAATATGAGTGCTGGATTTTCTATTGTCCACTTCGAAATAGTGAATAGCTGTGATTTAATAAACTTCTTTTAGTTTATACTATTATTTAAATTTCCAAGAGTCTTTTTGACGTATTATATATGAATAAAACGAAAAGATTCCCGAAAGAAAATTATATTCTTTCAGACTGAACTAATACAGCAGGTTGTTTATATGTTTGAAAATTTTTGATGGGGTCAAAGAAAACTACAGATGTTGCAGGATAGTTACCGTCAATATTTTTTCGAATATTTTATTGATTAAATGTGCCTGAGTTTAATTCTTACTAAATAATTTTTCAATTCTACGGCAATTGAGTAATTATCCCTGGAAAAAATACCAAGAGATTATACTTTATATAAGGCAAGCAATTGAATTAATATTGAAATGAAATTATGCTCTTAAATTTTTTAAGAAAAAACACTTAAAAAAACAATTTTAAAACAAAACCTTCGTTTAGTCTTTTAATTCGTAGCTATAAAAATCTAAATCCTTTAAAAACCAAATTTATGAGATTGCGTTATTTGTACCCATTCAGAAAAGTACTAGCATTTCTTTCCTTCTTGTTTTTCGGCGTAATGGCCCAAGCCCAGTTGAAGATTGGCGACAATCCAACCACTATTCAGAAATCGTCTATCCTTGAACTGGAAAGTACAAGACAAGGTTTGCTATTACCAAGATTAACTGATACTGCTGCTATTAATTTATTGACTCCTCCTGACGGGATGATCATTTATTTAAGCTCTGATAACAGTTTACGACTTCGTAGTAACGGCTACTGGAAAAAAATTGCAGATATGGCCGCTGCTGCTGCGAATTGGTCATTGACCGGTAATACCGGCACTGATTCAACAGTAAACTTTTTAGGAACAGCTGACGGGGAACCGTTGATCATGAAGACAAATAATTCTGAGGCAATGCGCATAAGCAGTAATGGAAGTATTGGAATTGGAACCAATAATCCATCTGCTAAACTCGAAGTGAATGGAGATGTGAAGTTGGACACTATTGCTAATGGTACAAGTGAACTGGAAGTATTAGTGTTGGCGCCGGATGGTTCAGTGCATAAAAGATTGATGTCATCCTCAGCGTTTGTAAATGCGATACAAGCCATTAATGGTATTCAAAGCCAGCAACTTTCAATTACAGCTGCTGCAAGCGATACTTCTAATAATGTATTAGTACAAAACAGAACTGCTGATAGCACTGTTGCTATTTACCTGCCAGTGCAGGATGGTTCTGCAGGTGCTTCTAAACCCTATGGATTTTTAACATACAGCGATTGGCAAAAAATTCAAAGTGCTGTACAAACTATTACTATTGGAGCTGTAGGATCAAGTCCAAATATAAATGGAGCAACTATCGTTTCAGATACAACATCTCGAACTATTATATTAGAGCCAGCAGATGCAACTAATCCGGGTATCGTTACTGCAGGTACGCAAACATTTGGTGGTGATAAAACCTTTAACGGTAATACTACGGTTAATGGTGACCTTAGTTTGCCTAACGTGGTAAATAATAATAGTTCGGACTCTGTGTTAGTGATGAGTAACGGAGTTGTACAAAAAAGACAAGTAAGTTCTGCTGCTTTTGGGAATGCTATTTTAAATATAAACGGCAACAGAGATTCAGCCCAGGTTTTTTCATTTAAAAATGCAGGAACAGATTTAACGGTCACTACAAATGGATTAGATTCTGTTTTTCTGAATGTTCCAGATGCCAGTATTACCAATCGTGGTGTTGTTACTACCGGCGCTCAAACTTTTGCCGGGAATAAAACATTTCAGGATAGTGTGGCAGCTTCAAAAGCTTTAATGGTAGGTAGCGCTGGTAATGCTAATTCAACTGTACAGGTCAGTGGTTCATTAGCTATGACCATTAGCACTATAACTTCAAATTATACACTTACCGGAGCTGATAATACTGTATTGGCTAATACAACAGGTGGAGCCATTACTCTTACGTTGCCGGCTCCAACAAATTTTGCCGGTCGTATTTACACAATTAAAAAAATTGGCACAGGTGGAATTGATAACGCTCTTACTATTATTCCCACTTCGGCAACTATTGATGGCGGTACTTCATACATTATCTATAATGACTGGACTTATGTTACCATGCAGACAGATGGCACCAATTGGTATATTATTAAAAAATAAAAAGGCTTTGAAAATCAGTTCGGCCAAAATGCTTAATGAGAATCGATATGAAAGTGGCCAGAAAAATTGGAGTTGCAGTCCTGTTGTTTTTGTTCAGCAAGACCGTTTTTTCTCAACAGCTCAGGTTAGGAAATAATCCTTATACAGTTGAAAAATCAGCTGTGCTTGAGCTGTTGTCAGATAACCAGGGATTATTACTTCCAAGAATAACTGATACCAGTTTGATCAATGCTTTGGTTCCGCCCGATGGGATGGAGATTTTTTTTAATCCCACTAAACAAATATTAATTCGTTCAAATGGATATTGGCAAGGGTTAGCAATTGCAGGATCAGGAGTTACTTCATTGAATGGTAATACCGGTGCGCTGACATTAGATACCGGCTATATCAATAATTTTTATTTAAAAGTAAGAGGATTGCATTCCGGTATTGCGCCGATTACTTATGATTCAATAACCGGAGCTATTGGCATTACAAAAGCAACTACAACAAGCAATGGATATCTAGACAGCACAGACTGGAACTCATTTAATAACAGAATCAAAAAAGCCGGTGATACAATGACCGGCTATTTGGTTTTAAATGCTAATCCGGTTACTGCATTAGGAGCTGCCACTAAAGCGTATGTTGATAACCTGGCAAGCGGGATAACATATGTGGATGCTATCATGACTCCCGATTTGATAAATGATAATTTGAATACTCCTCCAGTGCCTTTGGACCATGAATCATATATTATTGGCGCTTCCCCAACAGGAGTATGGTCTGGATTAGCGGGACACGTTGTTTTTTGGAACGGGACTTCATGGACTGATCTTTTAAGCAGACCTGTTCAGGGGGGAGACAGATTTGGAGTTTTGCTTCACGACAGCACATTTACACCAGGAGGCGGGTTAACAGGGAAAAAATATGATATAGTACAAATAGTAAATTCTACACCCGGTTCAATAACCTATTCAGTTACTACTCCCACATTGGGAATGACTGTCTTTGATGCAGGTGCCCCATTGGATGGAGACTATGGGGATGGTTATAATTTTAATGGTTCAATGTGGAATGAATTTATTACCTCAATAGGTTATACTGCTGGTACTGGTTTGACTTTAACAGGAAATTCATTCAGTATCGGAGCGGGACAAGTTACAAATTCAATGTTGGCAGGTTCTATTACTTCATCAAAATTAGTCGGAACAGATATATCAACCGTTGGAACTATAACGACAGGAACCTGGAATGCCACTCCAATAACAGATGCTTACATTTCATCATCAGCAAACTGGAACGCCAAGCTTTCTTCTGTATCAAATCTTGCGGGTACAGGAGTTCCTGTTTATAAAAACACTGTTGCCAATAATGCAAATTTCAAAAGATTAATTGCAGGACCCGGAATGACCATTACAGATAATACGGATTCAATAACTATATCCAGTTCTGCATTAACCTCAATTGACACAAGCAATATTGCAAATTTTTATCTGAAGGTTAGAGGTCTATTTTCCAGCACTTCTCCGATTACTTATAATTCAACAACCGGTTTAATTGGTATCACACAGGCTGGATCATCTGCTGATGGATATTTAAGCAGCGCTGATTGGAATACATTTAATAATAAAGCCGGAGCATTCTCAACAGGAAATTTATCAGAAACCGGTTCTTCTATACTAACCATAAGCGGAGGAACAGGAGCAGTTATTGGAAGCGGAACAACGGTGCAGGTGAAACAAGCAAGCAGTACACAAAATGGTTTTTTATCCAGCGGCGATTGGAATACATTTAATAATAAACTTGGTTCAATAGATACAAATAATATTTCAAATTTTTATGTAAAGGTCAGAAGCGAATTATCGGGAGGTACAGGCATTACTTACAATAACGGCACAGGGGTAATCACCAATTCTGGTGTTCTTTCTCTTAATGGAAATACAGGTGCGTTGACCATGGACACCAGCTATATCAGTAATTTTTATTTAAAGACCAGAGGACTTTTATCCGGCACAGCACCTGTCACTTATAATTCCACAACAGGTGCCATCGGTATTACACAAGCTAATTCTACCACCAATGGATATTTAACTAGTGCAGACTGGAATACATTTAATAGCAAGCAATCATCGGGAAACTACATGACTGATCCCGGAAGTAATGGTGTTGTGATAAGAACAGCATTGAATACAACTACTGCCAGAACTCTTACAGGAACTGCAAACAGAATTACAATAACAAATGGAAGTGGAACCGGAGGCAATCCAACATTTGATGTCGGTTCTCATATAGTAGATATGACTGTTTCTAATACTTATACGGGAGGAGCAAAGCAAACATTTGTAAACTCAGGCACAACATCAGGATTCAATCTGACTGCAGGTGCCGATCCATCAAGTCCTGCATTTGGAGATTTTTGGAACAGTACTACTACTCCAAATTCGATTAAATATATAGATGCAGGAGGAGCAACAAGAACACTGGTTGATTTATCATTAACACAAACACTAACCAACAAAACAATAAACGGCGCATCCAACACAATAACTAACATTCCGAATTCTGCGTTGACAAATAGCAGTATTACTGTAGCAACAGGCACATCAGGAACTGACGTGGGAGTAACCGGTTCGCCGGTTTCTTTGGGAGGAACGGTTACATTGAATATTCCAATTGCCAGCGCGACTAACACCGGTAAATTAAGTGCAGCAGACTGGAATACATTTAATAATAAACTGGGTTCTGTTGATACAAGTAGCATTACCAATTTTTATACAAAAGTCAGAAGCGAATTATCAGGAGGTGCAGGAATTACTTATAACAATAGCACAGGAGTAATTACTAATTCTGGAGTTCTTTCCCTAAATGGTAATACAGGTGCTTTAACAATGGATACGGGTTATATCAATAACTTTTATTTAAAAGTAAGAGGCTTAAATTCTGCAAGTGCTCCGATTACTTATAATTCAACTACAGGAGCAATTGGTATCACACAGGCAAATTCTACAACCAATGGATATTTAAGCAGTGCTGACTGGAATACATTTAATAATAAAGCCGGATCATTTTCTACAGGAAATTTAACGGAATCAGGTTCTTCAATACTGACAATCTCAGGAGGAACTGGAGCAGTTATCGGAAGCGGAACAACAGTTCAGGTAAAACAAGCGACTAGTACACAAAATGGTTTTTTATCCAGCACAGATTGGAATACATTCAACAATAAACTCGGCTCAATTGATACAAGTAATATCTCAAACTTTTATTTAAAAGTGAGAAATGAACTTTCGGTGAATGCACCAGTTTTATACAATAGTACAACCGGATTGTTAAGGGTTGATACAACAACCGGAGCTACTCATTTAGCAACGCAAAACTATGTTACAACAAGAGGATATCTTTCTACAATAGATACAGGGAATATTTCGAATTTTTATTTGAAAGTAAGAGGCTTAAATTCTGCAAGTGCTCCGATTACTTATAATTCATCAACCGGTGCCATTGGTATAACCCAGGCTTCAAATTCAACTAATGGATATTTAAGCAGTACTGACTGGAATACGTTTAACAACAAACAATCGGCACTTACATTTTCTACAGGACTTACCAATTTGGCTAATACTATTACAGCAAATCTTTCGACTGGAAAAGCAGGTGGCCAAAGCGCTATTGGAGGAACTGCATCCGGAGATAATCTGACATTATCTTCTACTACTAATGCTACCAAAGGAAATATTTTCTTTGGCAACAGTACTTATGATGAGGCTAATAATATGCTCGACATAGGAACCACAACATCTATTAACAGGTTGACAATTGGCAATGGCAATAAAGAAGCAATATCAAGAGATGGAAGAACCGGTACTTTGGAAGTAATGGGCGGAACTTCTGAAGCTACAGGAGCCTATTTCCAAATTACAGGCGATCAAAACACTACCAGCTCACCATATGAAGGAAGCGCAGAATTTGTGATAAGAAATTTAGCCCGATCTCAATTTACTTTATGGAGTTATGATGGTGCAAGTACATGGACGCAGCGTATGCAATTGTTAGGCTCATCAGGAAATACATGGTGGACTCCAAATGGAGGAAGTGTTGGAATTGGGCTGCCAATTGCAACAACACCAACTGCTTTGCTTCATATAGCTGCAGGAACATCAGCAGCAAATACAGCTCCGTTGAAATTTACGGCGGGAACAAATCTTACTACACCTGAAGATGGTGCTGTTGAATATAACGGAACTCACTTTTATGCTACAATCGGATCAACCCGTTATCAGTTAGACCAACAAGGCGGCAGTAATTCTACTTTAACTATCAACGGACCTTTAACCGGAGGTTCTTATGATGGAAGTTCACCTGTATCAATTGGTATAACTACTGCTACCATTCCTACTGCTTCAACAATTCCAACCTGGGACGTCAATAAAAATTTATCAGCAAATAATTTTATAAGCGGATTCCAGTCTATTGCAACAGCAGGGGGAACAACTACGTTTACTATTTCTTCTCCTGGGTTAACAAATTTTACCGGTGCATCAACGCAGACATTAGCTCTTCCAAACGCAACTACTCTTGTTAATGGTCAACAATATTATGTTGATAATAATTCAACACAAGCAGTTACGGTTAATATGAATGGTGGTAGCAATCTTTGGACATTGGCTCCGGGTACAGCAGCTACATTTACATTGCTTACCAATGGTACAGCCGCCGGAACATGGGATGCAGGCTATTTAGGGGCTAATTTGGCAACTGGAAAAGTTTTAACTGTAAATAATACTTTAACTCTTTCGGGTACCGATGGCTCAACATTGAATATTGGAACAGGCGGTACGTTGGGTTCTGCTGCTTATACAACAGCATTATCAATGACAACAACTGGCTCATCAGGTGTAGCAACATTTAATTCGGGAACTGGAGTTTTAAATGTGCCCAACTATACATTAGCAGGATTGGGTGGAGTAGCTGCAAATAACACTACACTAACGGGAATTACCACAATCAATTCATTGCTCTTAGGAGTGCAAAGTATTGCTACTACCGGGGGAACAACTACACTAACTAGTGCAAGTCCCTACTATACTATTTTTACGGGGGCATCAACCGAATCGGTTGTGTTGCCAAATGCAACCACACTTGCAGTTGGACAAATTTATGTAATTGAAAATAATTCAACGCAGGCTGTAACTGCAAAAACAAACGGAGGTGCTACATTATGGGTAATTGCAGGAACTGCTGAACTGAGAGTTATTTTAACAGCGAATGGAACCGCTGCAGGAACGTGGCAAATAGATTATTTAGGGGGCAATTATGCATCTGGAAAATTATTAACAGTCAATAATACACTTATATTTAATGGTACTGATGGAACTACAATGACATTTCCAACTACATCAAAGACAATCGCTGCAAATGATGGTTCCAACTGGACATTTTCAGGTCAAGCTATTGGTGATATTCCGATAGCATCAAGCACAACAGCTTATGGTACCTTAGCTGATGTAGCAGCTGGAAGCGTTTTAATTTCAGGAGGAGTTGGCGCCGCACCCTCATGGTCAACTTCAATTCCCAGTACGACTACTGCAACAACACAACCTTTAGGAACAAACAATACAACTATTGCCACGACGGCATTTGTTTTGGCAAATTCTCAACCTTTGAATTCGACATTTACAACACTTACTCCAGGTGCAACTGTAACCTGGACGCCGACCACTACATCGAATGTTTATACATTAGTTCCAGGAGGGAATGAAACTATAAATATGGGCGTAATTCCGGCGGGTTCTGTTGGCCAGTATATAACTTTAGTGATTACCACTTCGGGAACAACTAGCCGTACAATAACTTTTGGAACAAACATAAGATACCAAACAGCTACACTGGCTACAGGTACTACTTCTGCTAAGAAGTATGTTATACAATATTTAATTGAATCAACATCATCTGTTCTGGAAATGAGCAGAACAACGGCTTTGTAATATGAAAAAAAAACTAAACATATTTTTGAGAAATATACAACCAGTACAAGAGTTGTATTTTAATTCGGCTTGAATGAAATTATATGGTTTATCAATTACTAACGGATTTATTTAAGAGCGAATGGGAAGAGGTATACGATATATTTTTGTTTTAGGGATAATTTTTTATCATAATGTGGCGTTGGCCCAGCAGGGATTCTATGTCCCTAACCAGGGAAAAATTTTCTTTAATGGAGATTCTGCTACTATTTTTTCAGACGTTATTAACCAAGGAAATTTTGGTTTAGGTAAAAATGCATTTGTAAATTTTTCAGGAACAATTTGGAACAATTCGCCACTTTCTTTTATTTCTGATGAAAGCAATGCAGGTAGTGGTGTTACCGGTACCGGTGGTTGGGTGAGATTTCTTTCAGATAGTTTGCGTCAGCAACTGATCGGTGGTTATAATGCCGCTTCTAAATCGGGTCCTCAATTTCCTCATTTACAAATTCAAAATATAAATGGTGTTGATCTCAGCCAAAGTAGCACCAAAGTGAGAAAGGAAATTAATTTTTCTACCGGAAAAATATATTTGAATGATGTCATCATGGTTGTTGGAGATAATAACCCGGGAAAAATAAGCGGCTATGATTCTTTACGGTATTTTGTAACAGCTAATAAACCGGGAACCGGATTACTGGTGCGTGAAAATATTAAAAGCACAGATGGCCGGGTTGATTTTCCGATCGGAGATCGAGATAATTCTTATACACCTGCAGCAGTTAAAAGCAGCTCCAGTATAGGAGATGATTATTATGTAAATGTTTTTGATAGCGTAAAATCAGGGAGGCTCACCGGAAGTTCTCTGGTAGCCCAGAGTGTAAACAAAACATGGGAAATAGGAAAAAGATTTCGTCCCGGTCTTGATGAAGCGGAAATATTTCTTCAGCATTTGAACTCGGACGAAGGAAGTTATTTCACTGCAAATAAAAATAATGCTTATGTTTCTTACTATAATGGTTCAAACTGGGACACCGGTTCTCCGCAATCTTATCCGTCACCCGGTTATATAACTACTGGAAATCCATTGGATGGAAGCGGACTTAACAGCCGGGTTTTTAGTAACACCGTATCGGCTCCCTCTTATTTTACAAAACTTACCGGAGTTGGCGATACATCATCTTCAATTACCACCCTCTGGTTATACGGCTGGAGGCTTGATCCCAATATTGTGAACCTTTACTGGAGAGCGCCAACATGGACTAATATTCAATATTATGTTTTACAGCGAAGACTTAGCAATGAATTAGTATTTAAAAATATTGACACAGTTCTTGCTCCAAACTATAGAACAATCAGCGCCAACGAATTTTTCTATTTAGTTAGTGATTCTAATAATTATACCGGAATCAGTTATTATCGTCTGCAAAGATTAGATAGTGCCAGCATAATTGATTACTCAAATATTGTGGCAATTGGCGGCAATCCTGGTTCATATATTAACATGATTTGGCCTAATCCAAGTACCGGTACTTTCAATATCAGTCTGAACCAAACAGTACCGTTTAAAGCAATTCTGATTCATGATGTGGTGGGACAATTAGTAAAAGTGGAAGCAGTAAATGGTCGTAACCTGATACAGATGACATTGACAACATCAGGAACTTATTTTGTAAGTCTTGTAAATGCGGCTGGCATAATAGTAGATACAAAGAAAATTGTAATAGCTCATTAAGAAATAAGAATAGAAATTTTTAATGTGCTTCCAGCCAATTTTTACCGGCGCCAATTTCAGCAATCACAGGAACATTATGCGGCAATGGTAATGCAGATTGCATGCAATCTATGATCAATGGTTTTAATTCTTCCGCTTCTTCTTTAGTTGCATCAAAGACCAATTCATCATGTACCTGCATGATCATTTTAGATTCGAATTTATTTTTTATTAAAGCGGCATGAATTTTTACCATTGCCAGTTTGATCATATCTGCAGCCGTTCCCTGGATAGGAGAATTGATGGCATTTCTTTCTGCAAAACCACGAACCGTAAAATTTGCCGAGTTAATATCTTTCAGCCAGCGTTTGCGTCCCATCAATGTTTGCACATATCCATGTTCTCTTGCAAAATTTATTGTGTCGTCCATATATTTCTGAATGCCTGGAAACTGTTGCTTATAATTATCAATGATCTGCTTCGCTTCCGTTCTTGAAATACCAAGATTATCCGCAAGACCAAAAGCTCCTTGTCCATAAATAATTCCAAAATTTACACTCTTGGCTTTGTAACGCATTTCTTTGGTTACTTCTTTTTCAGTTACATTATAAACTTTTGCAGCGGTCGCTGTATGGATATCTTTATTTTGCCTGAATGATTCGCACATATTTTCATCACCACTGATCGAAGCAACAATCCTCAATTCAATTTGTGAATAATCAGCGCTGAGAAGAATATGTTTTTTATCTCTAGGAACAAACGCTTTCCTGATCTCTTTGCCGCGATCAGTTCTTATCGGAATATTCTGAAGATTTGGATTATTACTGGCCAACCTTCCCGTTACAGCAACTGCTTGTCCGTAGGTTGTATGTACACGACCTGTTTTACGGTTTATCATCAGCGGTAATGAATCAACATAAGTAGATTTTAATTTAGTGTATTCACGAAAAGCAAGAATATCATCCACAATTTTATTTTGGCTGGCAAGTTTCAATAACACATCTTCGCCGGTGGCATATTGACCCGTCTTTGTTTTCTTTGCTTTTGGATCAAGCTTCAGTTTATCAAATAATACTTCGCCTAATTGTTTTGGTGAAGCCAGATTGAAACGAACACCAGCGGCTTTGTAAACAGCATCTTCACATTTCTTTGCTTCCCGTTCCAGCTCTTTAGAATATTCATTCAGAAATTCCTCATCTATTTTAACCCCTTCAAATTCCATATCTACCAGCACTTTCACCAAAGGGTTTTCTACTTCATAAAAAACTTTTTCAACTTCCTTTTCCTTCAGTTTGGGAAGAAATTGTTTTTTCAATTGTAAAGTAATATCTGCATCTTCAGCTGCGTAATCTTTTATTTTTTCTAACTCAACGTCCCGCATATTGCCCTGCGTTTTTCCTTTTTTACCAATCAATTCTTCTATGTGAACCGGTTCATATTGTAAATACTTTGCGCTCAGCAAATCCATTCCTCTTTTTCCATCCGGTTCAATAACATAGTGAGCCAGCATGGTGTCAAATATTTTTCCTTTAATTTCTTTTTTATACCACTTCAGCACCAGCATATCATATTTTATATTTTGCCCGATCCAGATTTTATTTTTATCGGCAAATAAAGAATCAAACAAGGCAAGAATTTCTTTTGTTCTTTTTTGATCGGCTGGACATGGAATATAAAAAGCTTCTCCAGGTGTTACCGCAAAACTTAATCCTACTAACTCTGCATCATTTGCATCAATGCCGGTAGTTTCAGTATCAAAACAGATTTCATCATGTTTCTTCAGATCAATAACTAATTTCTTAATATCAGCATTACTGACAACGGCTGAATATTTATGCGGAGTATTATTAATGTTTTTATCAACTCTGAATCCATCACCAGAATTTTCTGCTTCACCAGGTTCCGCCACTTCTTGTGTCTTGCCATTTGTGCCTTGAGATTTTTCAATTACATTTCCAAAGAGATCTGTCTCGACATTTTCTCCCACAGAATCTTTTGTAATCTTTTTTGAAACATTTTCTTTCTTCACTGCTTCTCCAAACAAATCAGTTTGTACTCCTTCGGGAGCAGTTTTGAATACGTTAAAATCTTCGCCGAGAATTCTTTTTCCCAATGTTTTAAATTCCAATTCGACAAAAGCTTCTTTTAATTTTTCTTTATTCCAATCTTTTATTTTAAAATTCTCTTCGTGAAATTCAACGGGTGCATTTGTGATGATAGTGGCTAATTTTTTTGAAAGGATAGCGCTTTCTTTTCCGACTCTTACTTTTTCTCCCAATGCACCTTTTATTTTGTCTGCATTTTTCAAAACGTTTTCTATCGTTCCATATTCAGCCAGCAATTTCGCAGCGGTTTTTTCTCCCACGCCTGGAATGCCGGGAATGTTATCAACTGAATCTCCCATCAATCCTAAAATATCTATGACTTGCGAAACATCTTTGATGTTCCATTTAGAACAAACTTCTTCAGGTCCTAAAATTTCTACATCACCACCCTGGTAACCGGGTTTATAAATTTTTATTTTATCAGAAACAAGTTGACCGTAATCTTTATCGGGAGTAACCATATACACTTCATATCCTGCTTTCGAAGCTTGCTTACTTAAAGTTCCGATCACATCATCAGCTTCATAACCGTCCATTTCCACAACCGGAATATTAAATCCTTCAATTATTTTTTTTATATCAGGAATAGAAGCAAGAATATCTTCGGGGGCTTCCTGCCGGTTAGCTTTATAATCTTGGAAATCTGTATGACGTTCTGTTGGCGCTGCTGTATCGAAACAAACTGCCATATGAGATGGCTTTTGGTTGTTGATAAGATCAATGAGAGTATTGGTAAAACCAAATTGTGCATTGGTGTTTTTTCCTTTTGATGTTAGTCGTGGATTACGGATCAGCGCATAATATGCCCGGAAAATCAGAGCAAAAGCATCGAGAAGAAAAACTTTTTTTGCCATACTGCTAAGTTAATTATTTCAGATGGTGTGAAGTGTAATGAATAAATCAAAAAATGAAAGCCGGATTTGTTTCCGGCTTTTACAGATAAAATTTTATTTTGCTCCCGGAGGACAATGCTCTCTTAAAAATTTAATAAATGTTGCATTCAACTGCTGTCTGGTTCCTGCTCCTTCAGATATGCCATGCGTCCGGTTAGGATAAATCATCAGTTGAAAAAGTTTCCCGTTCTTTATTAATTCGTTGATCAATACCTCAGCATTTTTGTAATGAACATTATCATCGCCGGTTCCATGTATGTATAAAAGATTTCCACGAAGGTTTTTTGCAAATGTATTTGGTGAAGATTGTTTATAATCTTCTTCGTTTTCCTGCGGCAATCCCATATATCTTTCTGTATAAATATTATCATAGAAATGCTGATCAGTAACGGCTGAAATGGCAATTCCTGTTTTATAAATTTCAGGATAGCGGAAAAGAAGATTCAATGTCATGGCGCCACCACCGCTCCATCCGTGAACGGCAACACGGCTTGTATCAATAAAATTCCATTTCAAAATTTCTTTAGCAGCCATAGCCTGATCGCGGCTGTTAATGACTCCTATTTTTTTGTAAATGCATTTTCGCCATTCTCTTCCTTTGAATGCCGGCGTGCCCCGATTATCCATAGTAATTCCGATATAACCTTCCGGTATAAGCTGGGAAATGAAACGATCAAAATTCGGAAGGTCATCAGCAGTAGTTGCAGCCGGCTCTCCATATACATAAAAATAAACGGGATATTTTTTTGTCGGGTCAAAATTATTTGGCTTAGCCATGATGCCATCCATTTCCACACCATCAACAGTTTTTATTTTGAATTTTTCCAACTTGAATCCTAAATCCGGTGAAGTGAAATTATCCTCTTCAGCAGGATAAACTTTTTTATGATCAGGAAGAATAACCAGCTGGATGTTATAATTGCGGGTGATATTGGCATTAATATGTGTAGCATATTTTGCGTCGGGGGACAAACGATAATAATTGGTTCCTTCAAAAATGGAAGGAGTTACTCTTACTGTATCGGTATTGTTGAGATTGATGCGGTATAAATATTTCTGTGTAGCATCATAAGGGCTTGCTATGAAATAAATATTTCCTCCGGTAGCATCGTAAGCAGTAAAGTCAGCATCAAAATTTCCCTTGGTCAATAATTGTTCATTTTTACCATCACGGGAAACTTTATAGATATGCAACCAGCCATCTTTTTCGCTGTTCCATAAAAATGATTTTCCGTTTTCTACCCATGTCCACGAAGGACCGTCCCACACAAAAGGTTTTACGACATCAACCCAGGCTTCGTCTTTATCAGTATAAATTTTATTTGCTTTGCCTGAAACAGCATCACATAAATAAAGACTGGCTTCATTTTGTTTACGATTTAGTTGTACCACCATGATTTCTTTATTATTGCCGGCCCATTCCATTCTTGCCAGGTAATTATTGTCCGGCTCACCAGGTATGTGTAACCAGGATGTTTTTTTAGTGGCCAGATTAATAACACCGATTTTAACATAGGATGGTTTTTCTCCCGCTACAGGATATTCTACAGGAACTACAAAAGGATAAAGTGAATCCGTATTATTGAGCATTAAATAATTGCGGGTTGGTTTCGCATCCACTCTCCAGTAAGCAATAGTTTTTCCATCGGGGCTCCAGCGAAAACCATCACGACAACTCAACTCTTCTTCATATACCCAATCAAATGTGCCGTTGATAATTCTGTCTGTTCCATCCTTTGTAAGTTGTGTGATCTTTCCGGTTGCCAGGTCTTCAACATATAAATTATGTTTACTGACGAAAGCAACATTTTTATTGTCCGGAGAAAATTTTGCAAACATCAACGAAGAAGAAGGTAATTCTTTGCCAATTTGTTTTCCTTTTCCGGAACTCAAATCAAAATACCAGTAGTCACCTTTGGTATTCCCTCTCCACACCCGGGAAGAATTAGTGTAAATAAGAATTTTTTTACGATCAGCATTCCAAACAATATTTTCTGTCCGGGTAGTAAGGCCCGCCGCTTTAATTTGTTCTGCGCCTAAAACCCGTTTTTTAGTATTCAGGTCATCAGCGCTGTACATGAAAATACTTCCATTATTATCAATCCAGAAATCATGTGAATCGGGCAACCATTGAAGCCGGTTAATTGCAATTTCACCATCGGGAAGCGTAGCTTGTTCATAAGCCCTTTCTTCTTTATTGAAATTAAAAGGCTGCGCAAATGTGATAATGGTTAACGAAACCATTATCACGAGAAAGAGAATTTTTTTCATATAGAAATTATTAAAGTATGAGTGATTGGGTAAATGTAATGAAAGAAAAAAGAAACTAGATACCGAATAAATAATTCTATTATTTTTTCATTTGCTCTAGTTTTTTCTGTAACAAATACATTTCGTCTCTTAACCGGGCGGCTTCCATAAAATCCAAATCTCTTGCGGCCTTTTCCATTTCTTTTTTGATTTTTCCGATAGCTTTTTCCATTTGTGGAATCGTTTTGTATTCTGCCTGCTCTTCAGCAGCAACGTTTATGAGATCTTCATCAGGTGCAATGGCATAAGGATTTTTGGAGTCATATCCTTTTACATCCAAAACAGAAGTTTGTGCAAATACCTGTTCTTTACTTTTAATAATTGTTTTTGGTGTGATGCCGTATTCAATATTCCAGGCAATTTGTTTTTCGCGGCGGCGATCGGTTTCGTCAATAGTCTTTTGCATACTTTCTGTCATCTTATCAGCATAAAAAATTACAAGTCCATCTACATTTCTTGCAGCACGACCAGCAGTTTGTGTCAATGATTTTTCATTGCGCAAAAAACCTTCTTTATCTGCATCAAGAATAGCAACCAATGAAACTTCCGGAAGATCCAGTCCTTCACGCAAAAGATTCACACCAACCAACACATCTATTTCACCTAATCTTAATTGCCGGAGAATTTCTACTCTTTCTAAAGTATCTACTTCGCTGTGAATATATTTTGATTTTATATCAATGCGATGAAGATATTTATCCATCTCTTCCGCCATTCGTTTAGTCAATGTGGTTACCAATACACGGTCACCCTTTTTTACTCTTTTATCAATTTCATCGAGCAGATCGTCAATTTGATTTACACTGGGGCGAACTTCAATTGGAGGATCCAATAATCCTGTTGGCCTGACTACTTGTTCAACAATTACGCCACCGCATTTTTCCAATTCATAATTATCCGGAGTGGCCGAAACAAAAATGGTTTGATTCAACAGAGATTCAAATTCATGAAAGTTCAATGGACGATTATCCAATGCCGATGGCAAACGAAAACCATAATCAACTAAAATGAGTTTCCGGCTTCTGTCACCACCATACATTCCACTGACTTGTGGAATGGTTTGATGGCTTTCATCAATGACACATAAAAAATCTTTGGGAAAATAATCGAGCAAACAGAACGGTCTTGTTCCCGGTTTGCGGCGGTCAAAAAATCTTGAATAATTTTCTACACCATTACAATAACCTAATTCGCGGATCATTTCTACATCATAATTCACACGTTCACTCAATCGTTGCGCTTCAATATATTTACCCGTACTTTTAAAATATGTTACCTGCGACGCCATTTCATCCTGAATTTCAGCAAGCACTTGTTGTATCATATCTTTTGGCGCTAAATATAAATTGGCAGGGAAAATAGCAGCATTTTCCATCAAGCCGATTCTTTTTCCATTTACCACGTCAATGCTTTCTATTTCTTCAATCTCGTCGCCAAAGAAAGTGATGCGATAACCATAATCAACATAAGGAAGGTTAATATCTACCGTGTCACCTTTTACTCTGAAACTTGCTCTTGTAAAATCAACAGTAGTTCTTGTGTATAATGAATTAACCAATGAATGAAGAAAACCTTGACGTGAAATTGTTTGTCCTTTACTGATACGGACAATACCATTCTCATATTCCGTAGGATTACCCATACCATAAATACAACTTACGCTTGCTACAACAATAATATCACGGCGACCACTCAATAATTCAGAAGTTGCGTGAAGGCGAAGTTTATCCAGTTCATCATTAATGGAAAGATCTTTTTCAATATACACATCACTCACCGGCATGTAAGCTTCCGGTTGGTAATAATCATAATAAGAAACAAAATATCCAACAGCATTTTCCGGGAAGAAATGTTTAAACTCTCCGTACAATTGTGCCACAAGAGTTTTATTGTGAGTAATAACCAATGTAGGCCGCTGCACATTTTGAATGACATTTGCGATGGTAAAAGTCTTTCCGCTTCCTGTAACTCCTAATAATGTCTGGTATTTCTCTCCATGCAGAATTCCTTCCGTGAGCTGACGGATAGCATCCGGCTGATCGCCAGCCGGAGGAAACGGAGCATGAAGTTGAAATGACATAAAAGGATATGCAATTTAAGATTTTTAATTTCGGATTTTGGATTTGTCAAAAAGTTTTGTTGCAGGGTGAACAGAAATGAATGCAGATATTTTTTACAGTGAAATATTTTTCATGGCTAATTTCATTTCAGCAATTTCACCCACACATAATCGTCCATCACAATATTATTTTTTGTCACAGCTTTTTTCCGGATACTTTCTAAATGGAAACCGTTTTTTTCCAGTACCCTCATTGAAGCTTTGTTATGTTCAAATACTTCTGTATAAAGTCGGATGAGAAAAGGGAAATCATGTTCGATCATCTCAAGTAAAAGCTTTACCGCTTCGGTTGCAATTCCTTTTTCCCAGAACGGTTCAGCGATCCAGTAACCAATTTCTGCTGAACGATAATAAACATCTTCCAATAACACAATCCCGCATCCTCCCACTAATTCGTTATTACCCTCAATGGCAAAATTGGTAGCCGCATTTTTACCCGCCTGTGCTGTAGGCTTGTTTTCATTTAATGTGATCCATTCTTCTGCATCTTTTAAAGTATAAGGATGAGGAAAACGATCTCTCAGGTTATTGGCAATATTTTTATTGTTGGCAAGTTTTACCAATGGTTCAATATCTTCTTTTCTCCAATGGCGTAAAATTATTTTTATCATCCTAACTTGCGATTGATGTACGTTGAATAATCAGTCAACGCCGATTCGAACTCTTCATTCATCAGCGGAGATGTGAGCAAAAAATCGGCAGTTGCCCGGTCACAGGCAAATGGAATATTCCAGATCACGGCAACACGAAGTAACGCTTTAATGTCCGGGTCATGCGGTTGGGCTTCCATTGGATCCCAGAAAAAAATCAGCACATCAATTTTTCCTTCTGCGATTTTAGATCCG
Organism: uncultured Bacteroidota bacterium; assembly: GCA_963823125.1. GTDB lineage: Bacteria > Bacteroidota > Bacteroidia > Chitinophagales > Chitinophagaceae > UTBCD1. The sequence goes on along the minus strand of CAWGKD010000016.1, from coordinate 791,856 downwards.
ATCTGTTGATCTCCGCCGAGTGGCCCGCTTAGTAATTTAGTAATGGGTTGTTCCAGCGATGTTTCCAGCAAAGTACCGGTTGAACCGGTAGCAAATAATTTGTGTTTAGTTAAAGTTGTTTTATTAAAGACCGCCCATTCCATTAATTCTTTTTTCTTATTATCATGCGCTACAAGAGCGATACTTTTACTTCTGCTCATTTTTCTGGTATTCATAAGTAAATTTTTTATAAAAACTAAATACGGAAATAGTAATACAAAAAACAAAGCCGTCATTTTGAGGACGGCTTTGTTTTACTAACTCATTATTGTAAAAAGTTATACCGCCTGCGCTTCTTTAATCTTTTCCCTGATCTTGGTTTCAATTTCATTGGCCAGTTCAGGATTATCAGTCAGCAATTGCTTTACGGAGTCGCGGCCCTGCCCAAGCTTATCATTATTATAACTAAACCAGCTTCCGCTTTTTTGAACAACGCCAAGTTCAACACCCATGTCAAGAATCTCACCGGTTTTGGAAATTCCTTCTCCGAAAATAATATCGAATTCAGCAGAACGAAAAGGTGGCGCTACTTTATTTTTCACCACTTTTACTTTTACGTGATTACCTACAGCTTCTTCACCGTCTTTTATCTGTGCCAGTCTGCGAATGTCCAAACGGACGGATGCATAAAATTTCAGTGCATTACCACCGGTGGTAGTTTCGGGATTGCCGAACATCACACCAATCTTTTCTCTTAATTGATTTATGAAAATACAAATGGTATTGGTCTTGCTGATGGTGGCTGTAAGTTTTCTCAATGCCTGACTCATCAACCGGGCATGAAGTCCCATTTTACTATCGCCCATTTCACCTTCCAATTCACTTTTAGGAACTAAGGCAGCTACCGAATCAATCACTACTACATCGAGTGCTCCGGAAAGAATTAATCTATCAGCAATCTCAAGAGCCTGCTCGCCATAATCGGGTTGAGAGATAAGAAGATTGTCAACATCAACGCCAAGTTTTTTTGCATAGGTATTATCAAAAGCATGTTCGGCATCAATGATAGCACACATGCCACCTTTCTTCTGCGCTTCAGCGATCACATGAATAGCGATCGTTGTTTTTCCGGAAGCTTCCGGGCCATAAATTTCTACTACCCGTCCTCTCGGTAAACCTCCGATGCCCAACGCCACATCCAGCCCGATGGAACCGGTGGAAACTACTTCCATTGCCTGATCGGATTTTTCGTTCATCATCATCACACTGCCTTTTCCATAATCTTTTTCGATCTTGTCAAGAGTCAACCTCAACGCTTTTTGTTTTTCGCTGTTATTATTGGTTGACATATCGGTATTTTTTTCTGCTTTTGCCATAATCCAAAGTTAAGTTTTAGGAATTGCCGGATAAAAATTTTTATGAACTGGCAAAACTAAATGATTTAGTAAATAAAAACTAATATATTTTGGAATTTTTTTAAACAAATTTTTTTGCTACTTGCAGGAGTAAACAAAAATAGTTTTTGCCGTTGAATGTTTATCTGAAAGACATTTTACAATATCCGGTTCCAAAGCTCTTTATTCCGGGGAAATTTCACGTATCCTGTTATAAAGGGCTTCAGCTACATAAATATTTCCTTTTTTGTCAATAGCTACATTAACAGGATCCTGGAACTCAGCAGTGGATGCAGGGCCGTCTACATAACCTGAAGTACCTGAGCCGGCCAAAGTGCTTACCGTTCCATCCGGAGAAATTTTGCGTATCCTGAAATTTCCTTCATCAGCAATAATAATATTCGCCAGTATAAAAATTTCATAGCTTTCTAAATTAGTTTTGGCTGGCAACTTTAGGAGGCATCGGTTGCGGATTAATCATTTTTTATTTTACAAATATGCCAGTAACTGATGAGCAAGATGGCAAGGCAGTAAACACTCCGTTCTTCCAATAACCGACTCCTTTTGATTGATCATTGCCACATATATAAATATCCGTCCCATTTCCTGTTATACCCCATGCTGCTTCATTCGTAGAAATTGTAGGTACAGTGTTTGTAAGATTCACCATAACTCCGTTTTTCCAGTAAACAGCTAAAGAATTATAGAAGCCGGCAATATAAACATCCGTGCCTGACACATAAATGGAAGTTGCATAAGCGGGCTTAGTATTGTCGGGAACATTTAAATAAGTAAGGGCACCGGTATTTTTTCCATAAAGAGCAAAAATATGGCCTGATGAAGAACCATAACCGCATGTATATACATCAGAACCGGATACATAAATCCCGGTTAGAATATCAGATTCGGAAGTGCCGGATAAAAAACTTGCTACTCCATTTACCCAATACGTTGCAAGATTAGCTTGAACAGTTTTATCAGGTAAAAAGCCAGCCAGATAATATGAGCTTGCTCCGGTTGCAAATACTGAACGAACTTGTCCACCTAATAATAAATTGTTTGTTTGATTATAAGGATTTAATTCTGTTCCATTTTGCCAGCACTGAGGTATCATTGGGCCATTACCTCCGGATTGTTCATATCCTGCAGTATATACTATGCCTTGGGAAATAGATACTGAGTAAGCACTTCCCTGAGTGTAACCCGGCGTCATATTTAAGGTAAATCCTGTTCCATTCACCCAATATTTTGGTTGAAAACCACTAGCAGTACCACTTACTACTACATTAGTTCCGGCAACATAAATTGAACTGGCAGCATAACAATCAGTAGCTACATTATTTTGAATTCCATTTTTCCAATACGACGCCACGTTACCAGTAGATAATCCACAAACATAAATATCAGGGCCAGCAACATAAGTAAATGAAGGGCCAGTAGCATTACCACCTCCGTTAGCAACAGTTACAACTCCGGTACTTCCCAATGCCGGGACAGTAACTACAAGGGATGTTGCCGATCCACTGATAATTGTTGCAGCAACACCATTAAACTTAACCGTATTATTAACTGCTACCGGATCAAAATTTGTCCCGGTTATTGTATCTGAAATGCCGGCTGCTCCTGATGTTGGACTAATTGAAGTGATAGTTGGCGGCAATAAATATATAAACACCGGGCCAGTTGCCGTACCGCCACTTGTTGCAACTGTTACTGTGCCTGTGCTTCCACCGACAGGAGCTGTTACAACAAGCGAAGTTGCAGTTGCATTGGTAACAACTGCAGCTGTTCCATTAAACTTAACAGTGTTATTGGATGCTGTCGCATCAAAATTAGTTCCTGTAATTGTTACTGAAGTCCCAGCTATACCTGAAGTTGGAATTATTGAAGTTATTGTTGGCGCCAATAAATAAGTAAATACAGAACCGTTTGCATTACCACTGCCAGTGCTTACACTTACTGCACCTGTAGTTCCGGCTGCCGGTGCAGTTACAACAAGAGATGTTGCAGTTGCACTTGTAACCGAAGCTGCTGTTCCATTAAACTTTACAGTGTTATTAGCTGCAACAAAACTGAAATTTGTACCAGTTATTGTAACTGTTGCTCCCGCAGTTCCGGAAGAAGGATTAATGTTTGTAATGGTTGGGGGAAGCGCCGCAGGTGAAGGATTTTTTTTACAGCCGACTGTAAATATCAGACTGGCCATTATAACAAAGAATAGGAAAGGTTTGTATTTTTTCATTTTTTTTGATATTTATCTATATCAAATCTATTATATAGAAGTTTCCATAAAAGTGTAAATGGGTAAACAACAAAAAAAACTGGTGAACGACTTCTATTTAAATAACTAAAGAATTATATTCGTAAGGATGATAAGAACACCCCAAATCTGTATGCAATGACCAATAAAATTACATGCATAGTAGTGGATGATGATGAGGTGGATCGCCTGACTATTTTATCTTTTCTGGAACCATATCCTTTTATTGAAGTGACAGGCAATTATGATTCCCCGTTGGAGGCACTTTCTGCTGCACAAAAAAGGCCCCCTGACGCTTTATTTTTAGATATTGACATGCCGGAATTGTCTGGACTGGAACTCAGGCAACAATTGTTGCACATACCAGCCTGCATTTTTATTACTTCTTATCCGGATTATGCATTAGAGAGTTATGAAATGGCAGCGCTGGATTTTATTGTAAAACCTTTTTCACATGACCGCTTTGCAAAAACCATGGATCGTTTAAAAGAATATCTTACCATCCGGAAAAAAGCAGAATTACTGAACCACACACTTGGCGCCGATACTATTTTCATAAAAGATGGTTCTACTCAGATAAAATTACAACTGCATGAAATAATTTATTTTGAAGCGTTGAATAATTATACAAGTATTGTCACATCAAGCCGCAAATATGCGGTGCTTTCTACCATGGGAAATCTTATGAAAGAAAAAGCATTCAGCAACTTTATCCGTATTCATCGCAGCTATGCTGTGCAAAAACATTTTATCAGAAAAATAAGCACAAGCGAAGTACTGGTGGGAAATACAACATTGCCCGTTGGCCGAAGTTATAAACAGTCGCTGGACCTTTTAAAACCCAGGTAATTTTATCATGCGCATAAAATTTATCATTGTCTTATTGCTGTTTTGTTTTTCTCTTCATGCCCAAAAAACCGGGCAGACATTTGTTGATTCGCTGATCAACGCATTGCAAAACGCCGCAAATGATACTACCAAAGCCAGAATTTTAAATAAGATCTCAACATATTACAAAGATGTAAATACCGATTCTGCTATAATGTATGCAAGCCGGGGTATGCAAATCGTTGAAAAAATGAAATGGGCAAAAGGAATAGCAGTTTTTAATACAGCGTATGCAAATGTTTTTGCAACCAGAGGCCAATTTGATTCTTCATTAAGCAGGCATATTAAAGCGCTTTCAATTTTCCAAAAAACAAACGATAGTGTAAACCTGGCGATCACATATAATAATCTCGGTACAATTGCCAAAGCAAAAAGTGATTTTGTAGCTGCAACAGAATATTTCATGCACACATTGCAGATAGGCAAAGCTTTAAAAAATAATTTTAATATCGGGCTTGCATGTGAAAACCTGGCTTTGGTCTTTCAATACCAGGAAGATTATTCAAAAGGGCTTGATTATGCAAGGCAATCGGTCGCCGCTTATGAATCCATTGATGAACAAGATATGCTTCCGAATCCTCTTGGATTAATCGGGACTCTTTTTCTAAGAATGAAAAAGTATGATTCTGCCTATTACTATTATCAAAAGTCGTTAGCTCTTTACCGGAAAAATGGCAACAAAATTAAGGAAGCTACTATCCTGAACTTTTTTGCGGATTATTATGCTGATCAGAAAGATTATACCAATGCTATTAAATATGGTTTGGAAGCTAAAAAAATCTGGGATGCCACAGGTCCTGATTTTGAAGATGCCATCAATAATACCGGTATCATCGGGTATTATTTTTTACAACTCGTCAAACAGTCTGCCGCCGGAAACAAAAATTTATCAAATCAAATGCCCGCAGATAAGGAAAAGCTATTGCAACTGGCTGTGACTTATCTTAAAGAAGCGGTTCAAAAAAGCAGAGCAGACAGTATTAAAACTTCTCAGTTAGAATTTCAAAATAACCTCGCTGAAGCAAATGCAATGGAAGGTGATTATAGAAATGCTTATTTAAATTATAAGAGTTACGAAGAAATAAAAGATTCCATTTACTCACAGGAAAACAAAAATAAGATTGCTGAGGCGATGGCTAAATCTGAGTTGGATAAAAAAAATGCTGAGATAGCAATCAATGAACTTACAATCGGTAATCAGCGAAAACAAAAAATATTCTTTATCAGCGGACTTTTTTTATTAGGTATCATCGGAGGGTTACTTTACTGGCAAAGCCGTATCCGTAAAAAAAGCAATAACATTTTAATGATGCTTAATAATGAATTAGACGAAGCCAATAAAGTGAAAGCAAAATTCTTCGGTATTCTCAGTCATGATCTGCGAAGTCCTGTTGCCAACCTGATTAATTTTTTGCAGTTACAAAAAAGAAAGCCGGGCATGATGAGTGAAGAGCAAATATCAGAACGTGAAAAAAAAATTACTGATTCAGCAAACACATTGCTGGAAACTATGGAAGCCATGCTGCTTTGGAGCAAAGGACAAATGGAACATTTTAAGCCGACAATTTCTGCTGTTCATGTAAATAGTTTATTTGCTTACCTGCAGAAATTTTTTGCTGATACGGAAAATATATCTTTCACTTTTTCCTGTGAAGACAATCTGATTGTTCAAACAGATGAAAACTATCTGCAAACCATTATGCATAATCTTACCGCAAATGCTATTAAGGCGATGAAGCAAACTAGCCATGCACAAATTATATGGAAAGCCTGGTTAGAACAAAACAACATTTGCTTTTCTATTTCTGATAATGGACCCGGCGTAAGTAATGAACAATTGAAAGCCTTATATGATGAAACATCGATCAGTGGTGCCAAACATGGACTAGGTCTTCATATCATAAGGGATTTGGCAAAAGCAATTGGATGTGCTATCACTTTGAAATCCCAACAACAAACAGGCACTGAATTTATTTTATGTATTCCTGCTATTCACAATAAATAGACAAAGTGCTTTAATAATCTAAAGTAATGTTTTAAGAGATGGCAACTGAGAAAGGTGCATACAGATAATTTTTTTGTTACGATTTTGTTCAGAAGAAAAGTAAAGAGCTGAATTTATTTCAGCTCTTTGTATATATAGAACCGGCATCATTATTAAAAACTTACCTTGACGCCGATGGTTGCATAAAACATTTCTCTTCCTCTTTCAGAAAGATCAGGACGATTCGGAACTACGATCAGATTCTGTGGGATCACATATGCCGGTATAGCCAAAACCGTGAATTTTCCTTTTGCAAATATTACAGGCGATGAAAATTCATAAGAGAGAATTGCAAACTTTTGAGATGATTGGGTTACTAATTGTTCAGTACCGGGAAAAATTAAAAAGCCACCGACTTTTTTTAAATAACTGTTAGTAAACTGTTGAGTTCCCATATATAAATACGCTGAAGGATTAATAACAAGAACAGATGCATCTGCAAACTCTTTCCTGAATACATGATCAAGCCCTGCAGTAGCTCCGAAATCTACATTATCGCTAAACTTTACATCGCTGCCAAAAGTCACATTTAAAAATTTATTTAGTGCTGTTAGCGTAAATGCGACTTGCTCTTTAAGAGCCGATTGTACCAATTCACTGCTGCTTTGATAAAAAGGTTTTACAAAGTAAATATTACCGCTTAGCTTTTTGTTTGAATTGAACTGATACCCGGCTGTAGTTACAATTCCCGCATATTGAAATGAAGCGGCACTATTGTTTACAAAAACAGGAGCTGCATTGATATAAAAATTTTTATTAAACCACAATTCAGCTAATGGGAAAAATCCTTTGCTTCGGAGACTATCAGTGCGGCCAAAATAGTTTAAACCGGTGTTATAATAGATTCCCATTTTAAATTGTATGGATTGATTTTCCTTTTGAGTGGAATCAGATTGTGCTGTTGCACGGATATAAACAACCGAAAACAAAAGAATGGCCCATCCATAACGTACTGTTTGCATATACTGAGTTTTGGTGGAGAATAACCACCCATAATTTATTAATGCTTATGGGTGGCGTTATATGTAACTGTTATGAAAAAACAAGAATTGAAAGGTTTAGTGATTGACACCTGCTTTTGCAGTTGTTTCGCTTTTAACTTTTGCAGAAATAGTTGTGTTGGTTTTTGCTTTTGCAGCGTTCACGTCAGACTTTATATGATTCTCAGTTTTTACTTTTACTGATTTTGTTGTCGCTGCTGCAGAAGCGCTTGTTTTTTTAGCTATCGATTCACTTTTCTCAATTACTTTATTTTCGTTTAGGTGCTGCGTACGGGATGAAACTTTTACAGAATTGTCCGAGCTTAATCCGGTTTGAGAAGCAATCACAGAACTCTGGTGATTCTTTACATTTACTTTGTTTTGCGAAGAAGCAGAAACGTTTGTATTTGTGCTGGTGTTTTTCTTTGCTGAATGAACAGCCCGGTTACTTTTATTCTTAATTCTTGTTGAAACTTTTGTTTTGGCCAAAGCTGCTTTGCTATTAGCAGCATTGACTGCATTTTTTGTTGCCAGTGTTGTATTAACAGCCGACCTGGATACAACTGTGGTATTCAAGACGGGGTTTAAAACCGCACGGGTGCCAGATTGCACTCCTAAGTTTCCGAGTTGGGCAAATGTAAGTGCAGATATACAGCTTGCAAAAGCAAGAGTAATTATTTTTTTAATCGTCTTCATAGCTTATATATTTTTTGGTGAAAAATAAATAACCTTTTTATTGCTTACAAAAAAATGATGCCAAAAAAATATCATTTCTAAAATTCCTCTTTCATCTTTTCTCTAAGTCAGTTTGTTTTTATGTGTGTGGATGGCTTAAAAACGGGCGGGCTTTCTGAATAAAGACTTTAAATGTTGAAACAGGTTTAATATGGTTTATTCTGAAAATAAATTGTATTAAAAATTTAACTAAAAGCCCGCCCGGTACAATCATAGAATTATTTTAAATACAGACTATATCGTCATATTATCACTTAGTAATTGACCACGCCTGTTAAATACCAATCCTTTTTTCCTTACATCATTTTTGGCAGCTATAACATAAAAATGTTTTTTCCCATTTGCGTAATAAACGATTTGGACCGATCTGATCTTCCATGATTTGTACTTGCTTTTTTGCCAGCCATCTTTTATAACCAGCGGCAATTCATTTCCTGTCTCACTAATTATTGTTTTTTCCCATTTTCCTCTTCTGTTGAAATCGGCTTTATATCTCTCGCCATCCATTACAAAATCTGCCTGCACAGAAGTGATTATGTCTCTCCAGACTACATTGCTTGCCTCGGGATATCTGTTTTTGAAATTGTTGGTGACTTTTGCAGGTATTTTACGGAGCTGTGCATTTACTGCAGTATATGCCACAGTAAATCCACAGATCAGTATTAAAAAAAGTAAATTTTTCATAAAAAGTATTTTAATTAATAATTGGATTTACTTCAACAGCAATATGAAAATACCGGGCCATAATGAAGTGTAATGAGCGTTAAAAAAAATCTTAAATACTTTATATATTAATTTTCAATGCTTTTTGCCGGATTATTATTAACAAAAAAAAGAAAAAAAATTATTTGCCAGAATAATATTTGTCATTATGTGGATGATAATATAATCTGCTTTAATATTTTTCACATTTCTTAAACATGTCATTGAGGGAAATTTCTGGCTCGATACGCTTATCAGGGAAGGAAAATAATTTTTATATTATCATTTCAATGAGCCAGTGATGTCCCAACGGATCTATAATTGAACCTTGCCGGTAACCATAGTCATAACTTTTGCTGCTGAAGTTAACCGGGCGCCTGCCGAAAATGTACGGGCCATTACTGCATCCACGTCAGCAACCATTAACCCGATAATTGTAGTAACACCATTATGTTTTTCAGGGCCAAATGTGCTGCCATTATAAGCTTCTTCATGAAAATGAAACATGGCTCCATCTATAAACATTTCCGAAACGTGAATACTGCCATCATCGTTGGTCAGATGCTTTGTTTCAACAGCACCGAAAGCTTTTTTATAGAATTCAAGATCCATTGTACCGTGGCTAATGACTAACTGCGGCACAAAAGCTGTTTTGGATATTTCTTTCATAAAACTGATTTTATTTTAGTGAACAATTCATTACTCTTTTGCGGGAAATTAAATTTATGAATTTTTGTTTTTTGAATCCAAATCTGTTTGAGCAAAATAAATTATGATAAACGTTATAGCATTTTTTAAAGAAATTATCTTATTTGTATTTTTGTCTTGAAATCATTTTTCTATGATCAGTGAAACGGGTAAATATATTATTATCGCCGGCATATTGATTGTAATTGCCGGCGTTATTATTTATTTCTTTCACGATAAATTTCATTGGATCGGCAGGCTGCCGGGAGATATCCGGATTGAAAAAGAAAATTTCAAATTTTATTTTCCCATTGCTACCATGATCTTATTGAGTTTATTGATCACTGCTCTTGCCTGGATTTTCCGCAAGTTGTTTTAAATGTAAAATTTCCACAGCAAACTTATCAGTCTCACTTTCCACTGTTCGCCAATCTTTTGATTCTATATAAGAACCGATCGCATGAGTTTCCGCATTAGGTATAGCCACTTGCCGTTTCATATTTTCAGGAGTGCCTAACTGTGCAAACATTCTTTTCATTGCACTTACCTTCACTACCGGGTCCTGGTGTTTTTCATCTTTATAATAGTAAAGAAGCAAGACAGGCTGTGTAACTTTTCTAAAAGTGGATTCCTTCATAGATGACTCTAAAAGTTCTTCCAGTTGAACAAGGGATTTAATACTATAAGTCTGATTCCAGTATTGTTTGTATAATACCGATGTATCGTCGGCATGAATATGATTTCCTTTTACCAGCTCTGCAATTTGCAATCCCCAGGGATTATTCAGCATCCATGCTAAAGGATCATTAATGGCAATATTAGGAGATAGTAGAATGAGTCCCGCGATATCCGGATATTCTGCCGCTAATTTTAATGCCAGCGTGCCACCAGTGGAAGTTGACATTAAAATAATTTTATTGCCAATTTGTTTACCAATTTCATAAGCTTCTTTGGCTGAGTTCCAAAATCTGTCAGCAGTAAAATTGGCTAACGGTTCAGATGTATCTAATCCATGATCTTCTAATCTTGGTAAATAAAGATTGCAACCGAATTTTTTTGCAAAATCAATATGAACCGGATTTCCATCTTCCTGGCAGGCAGAAAATCCATGAAGATAAACAACTGCGTATTCTGTTTTTTCTTTCAGCGAATCATTCAGCCAAACAATTCTGGCTTCATTATTGGGTTTTAATTTATGCATTGATTCATGATCGTGAATATATTTTTCTAAAGTATTTGGATCGGAAGGAACTGCCGGCAAGTCTTTTGCAAATTGAGGAGAAGAAGGTTGGGGCCCTGAAAAATAAACAACAATCAATAAAAAGAGCACTATGCCAAGTCGTTTTAAGAATTTCATAGTCCTGTTTGATTAAAATTACGCCAAATCTGTGTTTAAAGGCACATTAAAGCATTATTAATTCATTGTTTCATTTGCTGCCCCCGCTGTTTTAGACTACCTTTGCAGACTCAATTTTAAGAGGCGAATGGAAATTAGAAACATAGCAATAATTGCCCACGTTGACCATGGAAAAACTACCTTGGTGGATAAGATTTTACATGCCACTAAAGTTTTTCGTGATAACCAGGAAACAGGTGAACTGATTATGGATAGTAACGACCTGGAAAGAGAAAGAGGCATCACTATTTTTTCAAAGAATGCGGCATGTGTATACAAAGGCGTTAAGATAAATGTGATTGATACTCCAGGTCACGCAGATTTTGGTGGTGAAGTGGAAAGAGTTTTGAAAATGGCCGATGGTGTTTTATTGCTTGTTGATGCATTTGAAGGCCCGATGCCACAAACGAGATTTGTTTTGCAAAAGGCATTGCATTTAAATCTGCATCCGATTGTTGTTATCAATAAAGTGGATAAGCCCAATTGCCGCCCTGAAGAAGTTCACGATGCAGTATTTGAACTTTTTTATAGTCTGGATGCAACAGAAAAACAATTGAACTTTCCTACTTTTTACGGCAGTGGCAAAAAAGGATGGTTTAATGATTCGTTGACACCGACTGATAGTATCACTCCTTTGCTGGATGGGATTTTAAAATATGTACCACCACCCAAAGTTGGCGACGGAACCTTACAATTACAGATCACCTCACTTGATTATTCTTCTTTTTTGGGTCGTATTGCTATTGGTAAAATAAGTCGCGGTACAATTAAAGAAAATCAACCTGTGGCTTTAATGCAAGCTGATGGAACTATAAAAAAATCGAAAGTAAAAGAATTGTATGTTTTTGAGGGAATGGGAAAAAGAAAAGTAAATGAAGTTCTTGCCGGAGATCTTTGTGCCGTGGTAGGAATGGAAGATTTTAATATTGGTGATACTATTGCAGATATTGATAATCCCGAAGCATTGCCGGTGATCAGCGTAGATGAACCTACAATGAGTATGCAGTTCGGTATTAACAATTCTCCTTTCTATGGTAAAGATGGAAAGTTTGTTACCTCGAGACATATTCGTGAACGACTGATGAAAGAAACGGAAAAGAATCTTGCTTTGCGTGTGGAAGACAGCGAAAGTGCAGATAGTTTTCTGGTATATGGTCGCGGCATTCTTCACTTGGGAATTTTAATAGAAACCATGCGTCGTGAAGGTTATGAATTAACTGTAGGTCAGCCACAAGTAATCGTTAGAATGATCAATGGACAAAAATGTGAACCGTATGAAAATCTTGTAGTGGATGTGCCGCAGGAATATGCAAGCAAAGTGATTGACATGGTCACTAGAAGGAAAGGTGAACTGAATGTGATGGATACCAAAGGAGATATGCAGCATTTGGAATTTGATATTCCTTCACGTGGACTCGTGGGTCTTCGTACGCAAATGCTAACTAATACAGCCGGTGAAGCCGTGATGCATCATCGGGTAAGTGAATATAAACCGTGGAAAGGAGCGATACCCGGAAGAAATAATGGCGTAATGGTAGCAAAAGAGAAAGGAACAACGACGGCTTATTCGTTGGATAAATTACAGGATCGTGGTTTCTTTTTTGTTGATCCTGGAGAAGAAGTTTATAAAGGAATGGTCATTGGAGAAAATACCAAACCCGGCGATTTGGTTGTAAATCCGAATGAAGGGAAAAAACTTACTAATATGCGTGCCAGCGGAAGTGATGCGGCAACAAATATTCCTCCTAAAAGATTAATGACGCTGGAAGAATGCATGGAATATATTCAGCAGGATGAATGTATAGAAGTAACTCCTAAATTCATCCGCATGCGGAAAGTAATACTGGACGAAGACGAACGGAAAAAAGCACAGAAAAAAATGAGTACTGAAGCGATATAAAGTTAAAACAACTTTAAATAAAAATGCGAAGCAACTTGCTTCGCATTTTTTGATGGCGCACTCTTTTACTTTATATATTTTGTAAGCGTATCTGCATATTTCAGAGAATTAGATGTATTTATTGTTTTGAGTTCATCAATCATTTTTTTCAGATTCTGCGTATCATTTAATAAATAATAACAAAAGCCTGCATAGTAACGGCTCAGTTCGTCATTGACATTTCGGCTCATAACTGGCCGGAATTGAGCCAGGGCATTATCATACTGCTTCAGTTTATAGTATGCATATCCTAATTCAGTTCTTGCATTGTCGAATTCATCATCGAGCAAAATGGCTTCCTGTAAAGGTTCTATGGCATCCGAAAAACGATCCCTGTCATTATAACACCAACCGAGACGGTAAAAAGCTGTTTTATTTTTCTTTTGTATCCGTGTACCCTTTTCATAATATACCAAAGCAGAGTCATAGTTTTTCAGATTGTCATAATAAACATCTGCCATTCCCAGGAGTGGAAGATAATCAGCTTCATTACTTAATGCTACGGCGATCCGATAATTATTTATTGATTCATCATTAAGATTCAGTTCATAATAAGAGTATCCTAATTCAGTATAAGCATCACTGTATTTATTGTCAAGTTGTACGCTTTTTGTTAATGAACTTACTGCTTCACTATATTTTTTCAATTCATTTTCACACCAGCCTTTATCATAATAAAACACAGCATCCTGAATATTATCAGTCATTGATTCATATTTGTTATAATCGTCAAGAGCATTAGTGTAATCAGCTTTTTTAAAATTAGTATTTCCTCTTTCCTTATATGCAAAGGCATAATTTGGATCCAACTCAATAGCCTTATTAAAACGGGTTAAAGCATCATCATAATTTTTTAAGCCTTTATAAGCATAACCCATTTCGAAATTATTGCTGGCTTTATCAGAAGAACCATTCATTTCTTCTTTTTTCAAAGCATCCAAAGCTTCATTGTACAATCCTTCTTCATTATAACACCATCCCAATTGATGCCATGCGTCTGCATAAGTAGTTTCTAATGCCACCGCTTTTTTAAATGAAGTGATGGCATCATCGTATTTTTCATTTTTTTTCTCAGAAACACCCTTATCAAACCAGTCTTTTGCAGTGGTTTGCGCCAGGCTGCTTAAAAAGGCCAGTACAGCTATAGATAGAGTCAGCGAATGTTTTTTCATGACTTTTATTTTTAAAACCAAGTTAAATTATTTACCTGAACTTACCATGTACTTCACTAAGTGTTGTAACTTTACCGGAAACTGTTGTTATGAAAAAGTGGGCCCCGATGTTGTTTTTAATTTTTTTATTTTTTATTTCTTATTCCCTTTCGGCGCAATGTTCCCTTTGCACCCGGACTGCTCAGCAATTAGGTGAGAAACCATCCCAGGGACTTAATCAGGGAATTCTTTATCTTGTCTTTACTCCCTTTATTATTGCGGGAGTTGTATTTTACCGTTGGCGAAAGAAGCAACCTACGGCCTCTGAAGGGGAGTAAGAAATTAAAATCACGATATTTCATTTAGCAGAAAAAGCTATCAGTTGGAGAAAAATTCTGAAGTCCATTTAACGATTTAAGGTTAAATGAGTATCATCACAAAACGGGGGCGTTTTTGTTTGTTTACACTGGCAGAAGTAAATTTCTTCTTCTTTTTCAAATTGCACTTTTACACTTTTGAAAATGGTATTCTCAATGAGCTTATGTTTGCTGTCGCAAAATGGTTGTTTTTCACTCAGGCCGCAACTGCACCAGGAATAAACTTTGCCGGGTTCTACTTTTATAATTGCAGGTTCACATTGAGCAATATGGGGTTTATCTAATTGCATAGTCAGGCGGATTGAAACTGATTTATAAATTGATAAAGATTGAAATTATTTTGACGGGATAACTGCTCTATTTCCATTCTTAATTTTTGTTTGTCTACATCTTTCATTCTTTTTTGTTGGATAAGCCAATATGCTTTTTCGGCCAGCAACCAGAATTTTTTTCCAGGCAGATGTTCTTTTTGTAATTGCTGTATAATAATTTCATATAGTTCGTTTATTCCTTCTTTTTGTATAGCTATTGTTTTTACTACAGGCACTTCATCTTGGTGGTTTCGAAACGCAGATGCCAGCATGAGCCGGAGATTTTTCATGAAAGTCTCAGCATCAGGCCGGTCACTTTTGTTTACAACAAAAATATCAGCGATTTCCATAAGTCCTGCTTTCATCGTTTGCACTTCATCGCCAGCTTCGGGCACCATAACAACAACGGTAACATCGGCGAGGCCAACAATCTCCACTTCAGTTTGTCCCACACCAATGGTTTCAATAATGATATAATCAAAATGAAAAGCTTTTACCAGGTCGGTAATTTCAATAATCTTCGGATGTAAGCCGCCCAGAGAACCTCTTGTAGCCAGCGAACGTATAAAAACATCAGGATGAGTATACCAGTCACTCATACGAATACGATCACCTAATACAGCGCCAAGATTAAATGGAGAAGAAGGATCAATGCAAAGAACAGCAACTTTTTTTCCGGAATGAATCATTAATCCAATCAAAGAATCAACCAATGTGCTTTTGCCGGCGCCCGGAGGCCCGGTGATTCCAATGATCTTTGTGTTGCCGGCAGGAATAGATTGAAGTAGTGATTCATAACCCTCTTGTTCATTTTCCACAAATGAAATATTTCTTGCCAGGGCTTTCGGGTCACCCGCCTGCATTTTTTTTAAAAGTTCCCGCCACATTATATTTATAATGATGTTGTAGGTTTACAAAAATATGGACGACAAGTTACAGAATGAATGGAGACGGCGCATCATTTTTATTCTTATGGTAATCATGATGGCATCTGTTTTTTTTTCGAGAGTTCTTCTTTCGGTCAGCATGATGGTTTTTATTCTGGTTTCTTTTCTCCACACTGATTTTAAAAGCCAGGTAAAGAATTATTTCAATACTCCATTATTATTGGGAATAAGTTTATTATTCTTTCTTCCTACAATTTCCGGATTATGGAACCAGCATGGGCAAGACTGGATGGATACCATTCGAATAAAACTACCAATGGTTTTCTTGCCGGCTGCATTTGCTTCACCTTTTGGTTTTTCAAAAAAAGATTGGGAAAGACTGGTTATTCTGTTTATTGTTTTTGTAACAGCAGGAACAATCTGGACCATGGTCTTTTATATTTCCGATTTGCATGCAGTTCAGGAAAATTATCTGCGTTCCCAGATCATGATGACACCGATGGAAAGCTATCATGTGGGTTTTAGTTGGATGATTTGTATAGCTATATTACTGACAGGCTGGTTATGGTTAGAGAAAAAAGGGAAGATGAAAAAAGCTTCCTGGGTTTTATTGATAACCATTGTATGGTTAATTATTTTTTTACATATTCTGGCTGCCCGGACAGGACTTTTCTCATTTTACCTTGCAATATTCTTTATAAGTATATGGCTTGTATTTAAAAAATTAAAATTATTGTATGGAGGAATATTGCTTCTTGTTTTTATCAGCTTACCGGTAATCAGTTATTTAGTGTTGCCCACTTTTCATAACCGGGTAAAATATTTTTTATACGATCTTCCTTATTTCAGCAAGGCACATTATAAACCCGGGATGAATGATGCCGTAAGAATTATTTCTCTAAAAGCAGGATGGAATGTAATGAATGAACACCCGGTAAAAGGTGTTGGTTTCGGTGACATACTTGTTGAAACAAAAAAATGGTATGGAGAAAACTATCCTGAAATGATTGAAGTGGATAAAATTTATCCCAGCAGTGAATGGCTGATGTATGGAACTGGTTGTGGCTGGCCGGGCTTTTTTATTTTTTCATTGGTAATGTTGGTTCCATTTACGGTGAAACGCATTAAGGAAAAATGGCTTTGGTATCTGGTAAATGCAATAGCCGCTTTTATATTTTTATTTGATATTGGTTTAGAAGTTCAGTTTGGGGTTTTTATTTATTGCTTCATTTTATTATGGATGTGGAAATGGCTGCGACAGTAATACTATTTCTTTTTTTGTTTTTTATACAGTTTATTATGTTTCAGGTAAGCAAGCCGTGATGCTTTTAAGGCAATCACCCAGCCGTAATATCCATCTAAAAAGCCGAAGCGGAAAAAATATCCATGAATAAATGTCCATGCAGGACTAAGGATTATTCTAAGCAAACTGGTTTTTTTTCCTGATTGATATAATGAATCAGCTGAGATGGAACTGAATTTTTCATTTTGCAATACGTGTTGCTCAATGCTATTATAGGAATAATGCAAAATATCACCGGCTAAACGAACTATTTTACTGCCGGGGTTCATTTCTGTTTTATCGTGTGGATTAATGCCGCCCCATTGGCCAAGATTTTTATTTATCAACCTGGTTTTCCTGTCAGGATACCACAGACCATGATGGATAAATTTTCCGCAATAATTGGTGCAGCGATTCATGGCAAATGCATCGGCCGGAAAATCATTTTCTTTCACTTTTAAAATAGACTTTTGCAGTTCAGAACTTAATGCTTCGTCTGCATCCAGCAATAAAACATGCTCATATTTTGTTTGGTGCAATGCAAAATTTTTTTGTTCAATATATCCGCCAAAATAATTTTCAATGAATTTTGTACCATACTTAAGACAAATTTCTTTTGTGCGATCTGTAGAAAATGAATCTACAATTACAGTTTCGTCAGCCAGACCTTTGATGGATTCCAGACAACGGGAAATATTAGATTCCTCATTAAAAGTGATGATTGCTGCTGATAAAGGAGTCATTAAGAATAATAAATGCGGTTTGCGAAGTTAACAAATGGCAGCAATTTTCTTTCTTAAAAAATAATGACGATTCATTTTGTAAAAATTATTAACATTACAGGGTCATGACTAATTTCATCCCCATATTTCCTTTGGGAATTGTATTGTATCCGGGTGAGGATTTGAATCTTCACATCTTTGAACCACGGTATAAGCAATTGATCAATGAAGTTCATACACTTAAAAAACCTTTTGGCATTCCTGCGGTTATTGATGACCGGATGCAGGATTATGGTTCGCTGGCAGAAATAATAGAAATAACAAACGTGATGGAAAACGGAGAAATGGATATTAGAACATCCGGTGTAAAAGTTTTCCGCATTCTTGAAGTCATTAAAGAAGTGCCGGGAAAACTTTACAGTGGCGCTATTGTAAATTATCCGGATAATTATGAGCAGGGCAGCCCTGAAGTTATGCGCAGGGTAATGAATAATATCCGTGATTTGCATAAACTTTTAAAGGTTAGCAAAGATTTTAAAAAAGCTGATACGGAATTAAAATGTTATGAAGTGGCTCATCATGTCGGACTTTCGCTGCAGGAAGAATATGAATTGCTGAGCCTGATGGATGAACGCCAGCGGCAGGAATACCTGAAGCGGCATTTGAGCAAAGTGATACCGATGGTGACAGAAATGGAACAACTGAAAGAAAAAATAAAACTGAACGGGCATTTTAAAAACCTTTCTGGATTTGATATAAAATCCTGACCTACTAATTAAATATTCATGATCATTACTCTTTGTTTTGATTTTGGCAATACAAGAAAAAAAGCTGCTGTTTTTTATGATGCAGAATTAAAGGAAACGCTATTGGTAGAAAATGACTCTGTTGAAACGATACTATCTATCCTTAATAAATTTCAGCCGCAAAAAACTATTCTGTCTTCAGTGATTGATCATAATGCGGCTATTGAAGAATTGCTTTTATCTAAAACAAAATTTCATAAACTCAATCATCTTACTAAACTTCCACTCACAACTCCGGTAGGTAAACCGGAAACCATCGGAGCTGACCGGCTGGCATTAGCAGCAGCGGCCGTTTATTTTTATCCAAAAAAAAACAACCTGGTGATTGGATTAGGCACTTGCATTACTTATAATTTCATTAATAAGTTTCATGAATTTATCGGAGGCGCCATTTCACCGGGTATGGAAATGAGATTAAAATCATTAAATCAATTTACTGCTAAACTTCCTTTGATAAGCGCCGAAAGTAATGTGCCGTTGATCGGATACGATACTAAAACAAATATCCTGACCGGAGTTGTGTTGGGAATGGCAAAGGAAATAGATGGATTTATTAATGCGTATAAACAAAAGTTCAGGAACTTTAACGTGCTTTTAACCGGTGGCGATCTTGTGCATTTGGTTTCGCACCTGGAAAACAAAATATTTGCAGACCCCGAATTAATCTTTAAAGGCCTTTATGCCATCAGCGAAGTCAACAATTCTTAATTATACCGTGAAGAAACAAAAGCTCTGACGTAATTTTGCTTTTGCAAATGTGATTATGGTTAAACTTTATTCTTCATCCCGGAATTTTACTTTTATAACAATTCTTGTTTTCAGTTGCTCCTTTATTTTAAGTTGTGAAAATGATGTGAAAACGGTGGAAGCGTGGACAAAAAATAAAGTGATGACCGAGGAAGCTAAAACCGTAGAATGTTATATGAGTGAACATGGTGTAATGAGAGCAAAACTGACAGCGCCGAAGATGTTGCGTGTTTTGGGTGATACAATCTATGTTGAATTCTCAAAAACACTTCATGTTGATTTTTATAATGACAGTACAAAAATCGAAAGCTGGCTTGATGCTAAATATGGAAAGTATTTTGAAAATTTTAATAAAGTATACCTGAGAGACAGCGTAGTTGTTATCAACACCAAAGGAGATACGTTGAGAACTCCTGAACTCTGGTGGGATCAGAATACAAAGCTTTTATATACAGATAAGGTCGCCTATTATGATACAAAAGACAAACATATCATTGGCGAGAATGGTCTGGAAGCTACGCAAGATCTGACCCGTATTACCTTTAAAAGTCCAATTGGTACTGTATTAACTTCAGAAAATGGATCTCCAAAATGATTTTATTGCTGATAAACTATTTTTCTTCTTTATTGATTCGGATTAACTTTCAATTCTAAATTTTAAATGATTATGGAATACCGGCGAATGGGCAAAGCAGGATTACAACTCAGCGTACTTTCATTTGGTAGCTGGGTAAGTTTTCATAAACAGATCAATGACAATGCTGCTGATGAATTGATGGGCATTGCTTATGACAACGGAATAAATTTTTTTGACAATGCAGAAGTGTATGCATTGGGTGAAAGCGAAAAAATGATGGGACGTGTTTTAAAAATGAAAAACTGGGATCGAACTTCTTATACAGTTAGCAGCAAAGCTTTCTGGGGTTGGCGTGGGAAAAGCAACAAACCGAACCAAACAGGATTAAGCCGGAAACATTTGGTGGAAGCTTGCCACGAAGCATTGCAGCGATTGCAGCAGGAATATCTTGATATATTTTTCTGTCATCGTCCTGATAAAAATGTCCCTATTGATGAAGTGGTATGGACCATGAACATTCTCATCCAGCAGGGAAAAATTTTATACTGGGGCACCAGCGAATGGAGTGGTGTTGAAATTATGGAGGCGCATCGTGTCGCCCATCAATACAGTTTAATTGGTCCTGTTGTGGAGCAACCTCAATACAATTTATTAGAAAGAAATAAAATAGAGAATGAATTTTTGATGGTGTTCAGAACGGAAGGAATGGGAACTACTGTCTGGAGTCCGCTGGCATCTGGATTATTAAGTGGTAAATATAATAATGGTGTTCCCGAGGGAAGCCGGTTTGCTTTATCGGGATTTGATTGGCTTAAAGACCGGTGGATGAAAGAAGATTTTTTGGGAAAGACAAGATCATTGAGTACGCTGGCAAATGAAACCGGCATCTCATTACCGCAACTGAGCATTGCCTGGTGTTTGAAAAATCCGAATGTAACAACGGTGATCCTTGGCGCCACGAATAAAAACCAGTTGCATGAAAATCTGAAATCATTGGATGCTGTTCCCAAATTGAATGAAGAGGTGATGCAGAAGATAGAAGATATTGTTCAGACCAAACCAATATTGCCGGAGCATTAAGAATGAAAAAATTCCGTTTCAATTAAGTGAAACGGAATTGCTCAATTACTTTAAGGTTTTTGTTTGCTCATCATGATGATTCCGGAATGACAGGCTATTGGATTTATAACGGGGCGTTTTAATAAAAACGAAAGTTGATTGATATGGATTTTAATGTTTGGTCTTTTCAGGAATATTGGAAAATTTTTTTGGCTTTCTCAGGACATTGGATATTTCAGGGCTCCTTACCAACCAACTTCAATTCAAAAATAGATTTCTCAATCAACTTTACATAGAGAAAAACCGCCTGATATTGCATTGCCGGAATTACTCGTTTATTTGTATTCGTACGGAAAATGAATCGTATAACAACGAATGGTTTCTTTATCTTCATCTTAAAAAGTGTTACTATGTCATTGAAAAATAAAACGGCTTTCATTACCGGAGCCAGCCGCGGCATTGGGAAAGCCATTGCTTTACGGCTGGCAAAAGAAGGGGCTAACATTGTTGTGGCTGCCAAATCAACGGCAGAAAATCCAAAATTGGGGGGAACTATTTTTTCTGCTGCTAAAGAAATTGAAAATGCCGGAGGAAAAGCGTTGGCTGTTCAATGTGATATTCGTTTTGAAGATCAGATTCAACAAGCCGTTGATAAAGCGATTGAAAAATTTGGCGACATTGATATATTAGTGAACAATGCTTCTGCAATTTCTCTCACGCCAACGGAACAAACCGAACCCAAACGTTTTGACCTGATGCATGACATCAATGTGCGGGGAACTTTTTTTGTTACCAAAGCCTGCATTCCTTTTTTAAAAAAATCTTCCAATGCACATATTCTCACTTTATCACCGCCAGCAAATATGAATCCCAAATGGTTTGCCAATCACTTGGCTTACACTTTGACCAAATATAATATGAGCATGATGGCGATGGGTTGGGCGGCTGAACTAAAGAACTATAATATTGCTTCCAATGCATTGTGGCCGAGGACAACCATTGATACCGCTGCCGTAAGAAACATATTAGGAGGTAAAGCATTGGCCAATATGAGCCGCAAACCGGAGATTCTTGCAGATGCTGCTTATTATATTTTCACTAAACCTTCCACACAATGCACCGGCAACTGTTTTATTGATGAAGAAGTTTTTGCAGCAGAAGGAATTACTGATCTGAGTAAATATTCTGTTGTTCCCGGTGCGCAGTTGTATAGAGATTTGTTTGTTGATTAACTTAATATTGGTATAATTAGTAAGCTTTTTATTGGAAAAAAATGCGAAACTATAAGAACCAAAAGCGCAATTTCATTTGGATTGTGCTTTTATGCAACATATTTATTTCAGCTTGTGGGCAGACCCCAAAAGACTCAGATAAATCTTTTAAACTGGTATATGCTGTTGATATATATAGGAAGAATGTGGCAGACTCACTGAAGTATTTGATTCCAATTTTGGATTCTGTATGGGAAAGCGATCAAGAATATCGATATGGAACAGTAAATAACCCTAAAGGAAAGGTTGAACAGGAGAAAGCCATGCAGCGGTTTCAATCACACAAAAAAGAAGTTAGGGATATTGATTCAATAAATATCATAAAAGTAAGTTCCATACTTGATAAATACGGCTGGTTGGGGTATAAAACCATCGGAATTCTGGAAAGCGATGCTCTGTTTTTTGTTATCCAGCATGCCGATAGCGCCACCCAAGAAAAATATCTTCCGTTATTGAGAAAAGCAGTAATGGGAAAAAAAGAAAATCCACATCATTTAACAATGCTGGAAGATAGAATAAGTTTAAAGAAAAACCAGTATCAAATTTATGGTACTCAGGTCATTTACGATTTTCAAAAGAAAAAATATTATTTACTGCCGATAATTGATCCTGAAAATATTATTGAAAGGAGAAGGTCTATAGGATTGGATTCTTCCTCTCTTCAATCTTATCTGAACACATTTCATATAATATGGAATGTAGAAACATATAAAAAAGAATTACCAGAAGCACAAAAGCTAATGTCAAGTTTTGGGAAACATTAAACTATACTATTCATGCAATTTCTCCGGTCTCATCTGCGGAAATAATAACACATCCTGTATAGAAGATTGGTTGGTGAGCAGCATACAAATTCTGTCAATGCCAAAACCAATACCCGATGCCGGCGGCATTCCATATTCTAATGCACGGAGAAAATCATTATCAACAAACATGGCTTCATGATCACCCCGCTCCATTAGTTTAGATTGTTCTTCAAAACGTTCACGCTGATCAATGGGATCATTTAATTCGCTGTATGCATTGGCAATTTCTTTTCCATTCACTATTAGTTCAAATCTTTCTACCAATCCTTGTTTGTCACGATGCTTTTTTGTGAGTGGACTCATTTCAACAGGATAATCCATAATGAATGTGGGTTGAACGTAATGATGCTCGCATTTGCTGCTGAATATTTCATCAATCAGTTTTCCTTTTCCCATGGTTTTATCCACTTCAACATGCAATTGTTTACAGGCAGAACGAAGATGTTCTTCACTCATTTTGCTTACATCAAAACCGGTATGTTCTTTTATGGCGTCATAAATACTGATTCGTTTATAGGGAGCTTTAAATGAAATGGTCTTTAATGAAGTTGAAGGATTGCCAACTTGTATATCTGTCGTACCACAAACATCCATAGCTGCTTTTTCAAGAAGTTTCTCTGTGGTTTCCATCATCCACAAATAATCTTTATATGCCACATAAAATTCAAGAATGGTAAATTCAGGATTATGAGTGCGGTCCATTCCTTCATTACGAAAATTTCTACTAAACTCATATACCCAATCGAAACCGCCAACAATCAAACGTTTTAAATAAAGTTCATTGGCAATGCGTAGATAAAAAGGAACATCTAATGCATTATGATGAGTAACGAAAGGTCTGGCAGCAGCGCCACCGGGAATGGTTTGCAACACCGGAGTATCCACTTCCAATGCGCCTTGTTCATTCAAAAATTCACGCATGGAATTGATCATCTTTGTTCTTTTCACAAAGACTTCTTTCACAGCGGGATTGATGATAAGATCGGCATATCGCTGGCGATAACGAAACTCAGGATCAGTGACGGCATCAAATGTTTGCCCTTCAGCTTCTTTCACAATAGGTAATGGACGAAGTGATTTGCTGAGAAGTATAAGTTCTTTTACATGGATAGAAGTTTCGCCGGTCTTTGTAATGAAAACATATCCTTTTATTCCGATGATGTCACCGATATCGATTAATTTTTTCCAGACAATATCATATAAACTTTTGTCTTCTCCGGGGCAGATATCATCACGACGAATATATAATTGTATGCGGCCATGTGAGTCCTGGATCACTGCAAAATTGGCTTTGCCCATATCACGCACACTCATAATGCGGCCGGGAATGCATACATCAGCAAACTCAGATTTTTTTTCTTCTGAAAAATTTTCTTTTATATAAGCCGCATTAGAATTGACGGGAAATAAAGGCGCCGGATAAGGCTCAATACCCATCATAATAAGCTCTGCTAGTTTTTCCCTGCGCAATAATTCCTGTTCTGATAAATTCAATGTCTGCATCTTTGGATCCATTCAAAATTTTATTAGTCTTTAATCATGCCATATCTATAAGATATGGCATGATTCCTTTTCATAAAGGCGAACAAAATTACGGGATGCAGGCGGGGAAAACAAAACAGCTAATTACTGGTTGCAGGTAATTCAGTTACTGCTTTTTTCTTTTTGCCGTTGATTGCACGAATAGCGATAATTAGAAGAAAAACAATAAGAGCAGTTCCTCCTACTCCAACTAGTATGGCAGCTGCATCAGAACCACTGCAGGATAAATCGCAGGCTAAGGAAGCAACCAGGATTAACAAACCTAATGCTACCATGACAGATAAAACCATCAACGCAACTTTTGCTCCATCTGATAAGTCATTTGATTTTTTAATCCCATGAATTTGCTCCTTCAGTAATTTTTTTCTTTCTTTCCATTTCAGTGGTTTGCCGTTTTCATCTTTCATGGAAGCTGAAAAATCTTTAATAGACTTGTATGTTTTATTTACACTGTCTTTTGGCAGGGAAAACGGGATATTTACCGACGCTTTCAATATCGAAAATTGCTGAAATAAAACCTCCGGCTGATTGCTTACATAAATGAACATAAAGAATGAAGAGGCAGCAAGAATCAAATCACAACTTTTCTGTTTTACATAAAATGCATTTGGACTAATCTTTTTTCCCTTTTCTTTTTTTGATGGATAGGCGGCAATTCCAATTAAATAAATACTACAGCAAATAAGCATGTCGGTCGCCGGGATTGAAATATTAAGATCGCTTAATAGAATTCCAATAAGAATACCAAATCCATTTAGAAAAATAAAACTGGCAATGATTAAAATTCGTGCAGACCATTTGTGGGTTCTTGCCCAGTAAGAAATTTTTTTCATGATTAAAGGATTATGAAAGTAACAAATTTGTTTATTAAAAAATATTAATAGAATACTGTTGTTTAGGCTGTATCTTATTTTCTTTTATTATTTTTCAATAAGTAACCTATGCGTACTCCGAAATAGCGGTTTTTCAGAGTACCGTATGCTGATCCTCCTGGCATAAGATTATTTAGACTCATGCTAAAATTTGCAGCAATAAATAATCCATCTGGTAAACAAAAGCCGGAAGTGAAATTGGCGCCCAACTCTAAACTCTTAATATCATTCTGGTCGCCAGTACCGAATTTTACAGATTGTGTTAAAGAGTTTCCGGGAGAATCATATTTCCATTCCCCTGAAATCCCTAAAGCAATAGAAGGGCCGGCGCCAATAAAGAAGTTGCCGGCATTGCTGTTTGCATTATATAATAAATTCAACGGCATTTCTACATAGTTGGTGTTGAGCTTCACTTTTTCAGTGGCGCCACCAATTGTTAGATCATTTTTCATGCCCTTCTGAACAAATTGGAGGCCGGGCTGAAAACTGAAATGACTGTTAAAAGGTGCATCAATAAGTATACCTGCCAGGATACCGGTTTTTGAATTCCCGTTATTAGTTGTGCCATCCGCTTTGGAGTGAATGTTGGCGAATGATACGCCTCCGGTAAAACCGAAGCGGATATTTTGTGATTGTGCCTGAAAACAAAGAGCAAAAATGGCAGTGAATAAGATTGTCTTTTTCATAATAAAAATTTTAAAAGTTAAAAATTGGTTTTGTATATGTTTCGGGTAAGGTTCATTGTTTTATTTATAATAATTTAAAAGGGCATTAAATGAATTCAAAAACGTTAACACATTTTGAATAGCCGAATCATTTCCCCTTTTTTGTTGCTTTATGTGTACCCATTAGGCCCAGCGTTAATTTTAAATTGGCACCGATTGGCGATTGTATGGAATTGAAATTGGCAAACACCCCTGCGCCTAATCCCATAAAAGAGGTGAAAGCCCAGTTTAAATCTGCTCTTATCATTCCACCTAAAGTGGTTTTGTTTTCGATGGTAGTAGTATAATTTGAAGTAGTAATGGATGTAAGAATCAATAGGAGGGCAGGGTCGGTGGTGGTTTGAGTAGCAGGCTGAAAGTTTGCTTTTTGTCCGTTTACAATAGATAATCCCGCTTCAGTAGTGAACCAAGTATTCCGGCTTATAGGAAAATATTTACCTGCAGTGAGACTGAAAAGCTTCATATCAACGGTAATATTTTTTGTATATGGGAAAAAAAAAACTATACCAGTTTCCGGCTGGTAATCTGACGGCAGGTTGGCGGGTTTCATGGAGAAACTCTGATAGGAAAAAGTAGCGCTCCACTTATTATTTACCACAGCCTGCACGCCAATTTCATTATTGCTGCCAGAATGTGTAGTAACTCCGCCGCCTGCCTGGAGATAAATTTTTTTTACACCTGTTTCAGCTGTTTGTGCTTTTACGGTAAAAGCAGAATATACAAATAGCGGAATGAAGAAACAGCTTAAAGCTGCATTTTTAGTTTTGGTTCTCATTTTATTAATTTTTAATTGTTGCTTACTCTATTTCAGGTTTTCAGCAGACCCTGTTTATTTTTTAATTTCTACTGCCAAGCTACTATCACCGATAAGTGATTTATAATTGAATTTTGCGTTAGCATAACCGTGATTTGCATATTTTGCAACTGGCTTTATTTGTCCTAAAAAATTGCTTAACTTTCCCTTGAAGCCCAGACCATCGCAGATTTTTAAAAACCAACTAACTTAACCATTGATGTCTTCATCCCAGGCACAGGAATTTTTGTTCCAGCGTATTAAAGAGTTACTACCTCCGAATATTTCACTGGTGGATGCAATAGCAGAAATTTTGCATGTGAGTGGCGATAGTGCCTATCGACGTATAAGAGGTGAAACGCCAATGGTATTTGACGAGGCCAAACAACTTTGCGAACACTTTCATTTATCACTTGACCAGTTATTGAATTTAACAAGCGGATTTACACTTTTTCAAACTGAACGGCTTCATTATAAAAATTTTACATTTCATAACTATCTCAAAGGCATACTCACACAATTGCAGCAAGTGAATGGGTTTATTCAGAAAGAGATTATCTATCTCTGTAAAGACATTCCTTTCTTTCATTATTTTTTATCAGAACCGCAACTTGCCTTCCGGTATTTTTTCTGGATGAAATCCATTCTTCGTCATCCCGATTTTGAGAATCTTCATTTTACTATGGATTGCCTGACACCTGAAATAAAAAAAGTGGCAGCAGATATGGTACAGGCTTATAATAATATTCCTTCCATTGAAATATGGAATACCGAATGCGTGAATAGCCTTATTTTTCAGGTAGAATATTATAGGGAAGCAGGATTTTTTTCTTCAAATGCAGACATTAAAACTATTTATGACGCAGCGGAACAAACCATATGGCATTTAAAATCTCAGGCAGAGGAGGGTTGTAAATTTTTGCCGGACGAGAATCCGCAAACGAAAAAGAATAATTTCAAGTTATTTTATAACAGAGTTACATTAGGCGACAATACGATACTGGCTATAACCGATAATATTAAAACCGTTTTTCTAAACTATGATGTAATGAATTACATGATGACAAGGGATGATAAGTTTTGTAACGATACTTTTCAGGAGTTGAATATATTAATGCGACGCAGCACTTTAATCAGCGAAACCAGCGAGAAACAACGAAATATATTTTTCAATATTCTTGCCGCAAAAATACAGGATCGCAAAAGAAATCTTTAAACATATACTATGAATCCAGGAGAATTACAACAACAACTTTTTTCTGAGATCAAAAGAAAAATCGGAGAAAACATTTCCGCAGCTGATGAAATTGCTAAGCTGCTTGATATAAGTTCTGACAGCGCTTATCGGCGAATCCGCGGAGAAAAAACTATTTCACTGGATGAATTATATAAACTATGTACGCATTATAAGGTTTCACTGGACCAGATGATGGATATACAGATGGGTTCTTTTATGTTTCAAGGCAATTTGCTGAACAGTAAAACCTATCGTTATGATGATTATCTCACAGGTATGATGCAAATACTAACTTATTTTAACAGCTTTAAGAAAAAAGAAACTTATTATTTAAGCAAAGAGATACCTGTTTTTCATTATTTCAATATAAGGGAATTAGCAGCCTTTAAATATTATTTCTGGATGGGCACCCTTGTTTTTTTCCCTGAATTCAAGAATAAAAAAGTAAACCTAAACGATTATCCGGATGAGCTTTTTGAAACCGGGAAAAAAATCATGGGCTTATACAACCAGATTGATTCAAATGAAATATGGAATATCGAAAGTTGGAACAGTACCCTTCACCAGATTGATTATTACCTCGATAACCAAATGTTTCAATCGGATGCTGACGCCTTAAAGGTTTATGAAGCCATGGATAAAATGCTTTATCATCTTGAAGAGCAAGCGAAATTGGGATATAAATTCAATATTGATGATCCTGATAAAAAATCAATGGGGAAATATAATATGTATTTTAATGAAATTGTAATTCTTGATAACAGTATGTTGATCTTGCTGGATAATTATAAAATGGCTTCTGTATCGCATACCGCCATTCATTATATGGTAACGAGAGATATTCGCTATTGCGAAAATTATCATCAATATGTACAGAACTTAGTGCGAAGATCAACGTTAATCAGCGAGGTAAGCGAAAAAGAACGGGCAAGATTCTTTTATCGAATGCATGAACGTGTGAACAAACGAAAGGAAAGCCTTAAAGTATAGCTAAAAACGTTATTATTTTTTTGCTTTTACCTTTTTGGCGAGTAATTTGGGCGGTACTATAAAACTGAACTCATGATGAAAACTTACTTTTTAACCATTGTGCTTTTTTTATTTGTTTCAGCTTCTGGTTTTTCGCAGATTAAGTTACCTGATATTTTATCCAAAAGCACTTCCTCCTCAATTTCTCAAAATGAAGCCGGGCAGGGAATCAAAGAAGCATTAACGCAAGGTGTTACCAACGCCGTTTTAAATCTCAACAAGACGGATGGATTTTTTGGTAGTAAGATTTATAAAGTGTTGTTACCTCCGGATGCTGCGAAAATCGAAAAAACGCTTCGTAAAGTAGGTATGGGTGCACAAGTTGATAAAGCTATTCTTGCCATCAACCGCGGCGCTGAAGATGCGGTGGGTTATGCCAAACCAATTTTTACTGATGCCATCAAACAAATGACAATTACTGACGCATTGAATATTTTAAAAGGACCGAAGGATGCAGCCACTCAATATTTCAAACAAAAAACATCCCAAAAACTTATTGCGGCCTTTACGCCATCCGTCAAAGCCTCTTTGGATAAAACCGATGCAACTAAATATTATGGTGATATTGTAAATACCTATAATAATTTTCCCACTACATTTAGAAAATCAAATCCCGATCTTACTTCTTATGTAGTAGGCAAAGCGGTGGATGCATTGTTTGACCAGATAGCTAAGGAAGAAGCGAATATCCGGGCAAATCCACTTGGACAAGCTTCAGATCTTTTAAAGAAAGTGTTTGGAAGCGTTATGAAATAATAAGTCTGTAAAATAATTAATAAATAAAGGCTTTCATTTATTGAGAGGCTTTTTAATTTGATGCCAATAAAACCTGCCACGCTTCTCTTACTTTTCCTTCGTCCAGTAATTTTTTGGCATAAATGTGTAACTCTTTTTCCATCTCATCCGGATCGATACTGTAATATTGAATGATCTGTTTGAGATGATCATCATCGAACGATGGTTCAATAACAGGCATTTCATTTACATTGGCAAGTTGTCCCAGGTTATTTCCTGTAAGAATTTTACTGTTGCGAATACCCGGCGGCAAAGCATCAACACCAATTCCCAATTCAGTATTTGGTTTCGGCACATGAAATAAATTATTTTCATTTACTACGCAATACCAATCGCCACCTAATCTTGCAACCTGATGAATTTTTCGCTGATCAATTTTTCTATTTTCATCCAGCAATGAATCATCAATATGCATTCTCAATACTTCACAAATAACAAGATTGCCGGCGCCGCCTTCGGTTCCCAATGATTTTATTTCAAGAACTTTGCATTCCATTTTCACTTTACTTTCTTTTACCATTGGAGGTTTTATCAATGTTGCCGGTTCTTCAGTAAACCCAGATTTGATAAATTCATTTACATCCTTTGGATATTCACAACTGGCCAGTGAAACTTGCTGAATCATATCATAAGTTACCATATTGATTACCACTTCAGGAATTTCTTCTACATTTTGCAAAGTATGTTTGGTTGTATTATTTCTTACTCTTCTTGAGGGAGAAAATATTACTATTGGAGGATTAGTAGAAAATAAATTAAAAAAACTGAACGGACTCAGATTTACATTTCCATTTTTATCAATGGTGGATGCAAAACAAATGGGTCGCGGCGCAATGACATGTTGAAGGTAATGTTGCCGGTCAACTGTTTTTATATCTCTTAAATCCAGAATCATTAATTATTTTTTCTGTTTCAAAATACTCCAGTCACTTTCTTCAGCAACAATTATATTGGAAAGGTTCCCTAAACCATCAATTTCCATTTCCACTTCATCATTTGGCTGAAGCCATTGCTCAATATAATTTGGATCATTTAATTTTCCTGTGCCATTTAATTCTAAAAAGCAACCTGTGCCAACCGTACCGCTGCCTATTACATCGCCGGGATAAAGATCAACACCATAAGAAGCTCTTTCAATAAGTTCAGCAAAGGTCCAATCCATATCGGAAAGGTTTCCCTCACTCACTTGAATTCCATTTACCCAACATTTCATTTTTAAATTCCAGTTTTTCCCGACATGATTTTCTTTTGCCGGTACAACAAATTCTTCCAATTCATCTAAAGTAACCAGCCATGGGCCAAGTACGGTAGCAAAATCTTTTCCTTTTGCTGGACCAAGATTCAGCAGCATTTCTTCCATCTGCAATTTTCTTGCGCTCATATCATTCATGATCATCAGTCCGCCAATATATTCATCAGCTTCACTGGCTCTTATATTTCTTCCCGGTTTGCAAATGACGATAGCCGCTTCCAATTCAAAATCCAGTTTTTCAAAATGATCGGGCATGCATTTTATTTCACCCGGGCCTTGTATACTGTGATGATTGGTAAAATAAAAAATGGGATACTGGTCAAATTCAGGAATCATTTCTGCTTTACGATTTCTTCTTGCGGCTGCCACATGCTGGCGAAATGCATAACCATCGCGGCATGATGTGGGGAATGGAACAGGCGCCAGTAATTGCACCTCCTTCAAAGGAATTGCTTTCTTACTTGTTCTTGTTCCTTCCTTAATTAAAAGTTCACCGGCTTTTGCTATCGGGAAAAAATCTTCCCAATAATTCAAAAACATACTCATGGTGTTTGGAAAATCGGGAAGCAATACATCCATGTCATAAACAAAATCATTGATAAGCGTAGCCAGTTGTTCATGGTCTTCTTTCAGGTAAGAAACTAATTTCATATCTCAATAATTTAAAGAGCCGCTAAGGTAACGATTTGACTTTTGCCGTTGTTCTTTATGGAAAAAGGAAAATGTGTAACTTGATCGCATGAAGAAATGCTTTTTAGTTTTTGCAATTATTCTTTTTGCCTTTATACCAAAAAAAGAATCTCAAAAAGAATGGATTCGTATTAACCAGTTAGGATATTTGCCTAACGGAATAAAAGTAGCAGTGTGGTGCAGTAAAGAGGATTTAGGAATGATGGATTGGGAATTGGTAGATGCAAAAACAAAAAAAGTTGTTTTTAAAAGTGATGCCGGAAAATTGTTAGGCGCTTATGGACCATTTAAACAAACTTGTCGTTTGAATTTTTCTTCATTCAAAATACCGGGAAAATATTATTTGCAGGCAGGTACAGCTAAATCACCGGAATTTGAAATCGGGAAAAATGTTTATAAAGGTGCTGCTGATTTTTGTTTGCGTTATATGCGCCAGCAACGCAGTGGCTTCAATCCTTTTTTGAAAGACAGCTGCCATACTCACGATGGTTATGTTTTGTATGGAGAAAAAGCCGGCATCAAAGGCAGCACATATATTGATGTGGTTGGTGGATGGCATGATGCCAGCGATTATTTACAATACGCTTCTACTTCTGCCAATGCCACTTATCATTTACTGATGGCTTATCGTGATTTTCCAAAAGTTTTTACAGATATAAAGCAAGCAAATGGTTTGGATGGCGCCAATGGTTTGCCCGATGTTCTCGATGAAGCAAAATGGGGATTAGACTGGTTATTGAAAATGCATCCGAGAGATGATTGGATGTTTAACCAAATTGGTGATGACAGAGATCACCAGGGAATGAGAATTCCGAAAGAAGATTCTTTTTATGGAAAAGGTTTTGAACGACCTGTATATTTTGTAAGTGGCGAACCGCAGCAAAGAGGAAAGTTTATGAATAATACTACCGGCACAAGTTCTACAGCTGGAAAATTTAGCAGCGCATTTTCTCTTGGATCATTATTGTTTGGAAAAATTGATTCTTCTTATGCAGGTATTTTATCTGGAAAAGCAAAAACTGCATTTTTGTTTGGTTTAAAAAAACCGGGGGTTACACAGACAGCATCTGTAAAATCACCTTATATATATGCAGAAGATAATTGGGTTGATGACATGGAATTAGCGGCGGCTGATTTACAAAAAATTACTTTCAAGAATAATTCTTATAAACGAGAAGCATTTCAATTTGCGAAACAAGAGCCTGTCACTCCCTGGTTAGGACAAGATACAGCTAAACATTATCAATGGTATCCTTTCATCAACATCGGACATTATGAACTGGCAAAAGAATTAAAGGGAAAACAACGGGACACAATCATTGGATTTTATAAAGAAGGAATTGAACGTGTTTGGAACAAAGCCAAACAAAATGCATTTTATAGAGGCATACCGTTTATCTGGTGCAGTAATAATCTCACCGTTTCATTTGCAATCCAATGTTATTGGTACCGTCAGTTAACCAATGATAAAACTTTTTCAGAATTAGAGCAGGCAAATTTTGATTGGTTGTTTGGTTGCAATCCATGGGGAACAAGTTTCGTTTATGGATTACCATCCGATGGTGATACGCCAACTGATCCGCATTCAGCATTTACCCATTTAAAAAACTATCCGATTGATGGCGGATTGGCAGATGGTCCGGTTTATGGAAGTATTTATAAAAATCTTATCGGCCTTAAACTATATCATCCGGATGAATACGCAGAATTTCAAAGCGATCTTGCCGTATACCATGATGACTATGGCGACTATAGTACCAATGAGCCAACGATGGACGGCACGGCTTCTCTGATTTATTTATTAGCAGCCAAAGAATCGGAATCGGAAGCCTCCTCTAAATCTCCTCCGAAGGAGGAGACTTTTGGAAGATCATTAAAGAGCAAATTTTCATATAGTCATGGTGCAATCATTCGTGGAGATAGTACTCAAAAGAAAATTGCTTTGGTTTTTACCGGTGATGAATTTTCTGATGGTGGAAAATATATTCTTAAGATTTTAGAAACACAAAATATCAAAGCTTCTTTCTTTTTCACAGGGAAATTTTATCGAAATGATTCTTTAAAAAAAATCATTGAGCAGTTAAAAAATGATGGTAATTATCTCGGTTCTCATTCTGACCAGCATTTATTGTATTGCGACTGGAATAAGAGAGACAGCCTGCTGGTAAGTAAGGAGGAGTTTAAAAAAGATTTGTTGCATAGCTATTTTGAAATAAATAAATCAGGTATCAGCAAAGACAAAGCAAAATATTTTCTTCCTCCTTATGAATGGTATAACGATTCTATTGCTGAATGGACAAAAGAAATGGATTTGCAACTCATCAACTATACGCCGGGTACTTTGAGCAATGCAGATTACACGACTCCAGATATGAAAAATTATCGGAGCAGTGACGAAATATTCCATTCTATCATGGAATATGAAAAAAATCATTCTTCGGGACTTAACGGCTTTATCCTTTTACTGCATATTGGCACCGATTCAAAACGGACGGATAAATTTTATTTTCATTTGTCAGAACTCCTGATTCGCCTGAAAGCTAAAGGCTATCAGTTTCAAACCATTAATCAGCTTCTTAAAAATTGACAAAAATCAGGAAAGGATAAAGATAAAGAATTTATTTTAAATTTATATTTGCACTATGCAATTTGAAAAGATCCATAATAAGGGGCAGGCACAATTGTTCAAGAATCAATACCTGGAAATGCTGACCAAGACACATCCGTTGGTGATCTGGGGCATTTACCTGCCGGTAATTGTTTATATGCTTTATTATAGCAGCAGCAAACTTGATTACTCTACCACCAACATTATATTGATCTTTTTTGGCGGCTTGATTTTCTGGAGTTTTTTTGAATATCTCGCTCATCGCTTCATTTTTCATTGGGTAAGTGATAACCCACGCATACAAAAATTTGCATATGTACTGCATGGCAACCATCATCATTTTCCAAGAGATAAGCAACGGTTATTCATGCCTCCAGTACCAAGCGTTATTATAGCTTCTGCTCTTTTTGGTTTGATGTACCTCGTTATGCGACAAAACGCATTTATGTTTTTTCCGGGATTTATTTTTGGCTACCTGATGTATGGAAGTATGCACTATGCTATTCATGCATGGAACCCGCCTTTCAAATGGATGAAACCACTATGGCGCAATCACCATTTGCATCATTACAAAAATGAGCATAATGGTTTTGGTGTCAGTTCAACTCTCTGGGATCATGTTTTTGGCACTATGTTCGATCTCAAGAATGAAAAAGAAGATAAAGAGAAAGTGCAAGCATTAATGTATGAGAGGAAAAAATAATCACCATTTTTCTTCATCGGGAATATTTTTTTCATTCTTACTTTCACTTCTGCTTTTTATTTTTTGTAATTGCCTTTCAATAATAAGTTCAGCAATTATCTTTCCGGCATCTTCGCCGGGATATTCTTTCAGTAAGAGTTTTAGCCTGGATTCATTCACATCAATTCGATAAAGCAGTGAAACAAGTTTTTGAAAATCGGTTTGTATCATTTGATTGATCTGTGCACTTAGTTTTTCTTTTAATTCTTCAAGAGAAATTTTTTCCAGTAAACCGATAGCTGTTGGATCTATAGCCAGATCTTTAACCAGGGTTTGTATCAATAAAAAATTATCCATTAGAATTTTTCCATTATACCAAGACCAAATAAGGCAAAATCATATTTTACCGGATCATGCTTGTCTAATGTACGCAGATAATTGGTTAGTTCTATTACAGCTTTCCAGTTTGTTTGTTTTTGATTTAAAATACCCAATTTTTTTGCCACTCTTGCTACATGCAAATCAATCGGGCAAATAAGTTGCGCTGGAGAAATATTTTTCCAGATGCCAAAGTCAACTCCTTTATTATCTAGGCGAACCATCCAACGAAGAAACATGTTCAATCTTTTGCAAGTTGAATTTTTTTCCGGCGTAGCGACATGCTTTTTTGTTCTGGCCGGCACATGTTCCAATGAAAAAAAATAATGATGAAATCCAATCAATCCATTTTCAATTGTTTCATCATTCTTATTCATCCATTTTGTAAAAGCCGACTCTAATGAATTATACTTTGAATAATGATATTTAAAAAATTCAATAAAATAGAGAAGATCAGTTGTATTAAATGTTCTGTGCTTTACTCCCATCAATCCTTTTAATCCATTCAAATCATGATTCAGACAAAATTCATGTGGCGCCATATCCATCAACTCCATTAGTTCTCTTGATTTTTTAATAATGGTCGTTCTGTTGCCCCAGGCAAAAGTAGCAGCAAAGAATCCCGCAATTTCTATATCCTGTTTTTTTGAAAATAAATGAGGAATGGAAACAGGGTCGTTCTTAATGAAGGATGAACGGTTGTACTTCTCAACTTTTTTGTCGAGGAATTTTTTTAAGTTTTTTTCTATTTGCACATCTTCAAATTAGCTTATTAGCCAATTGCTTGTTGCAGATCTTCAATCAGATCATCTGCATCTTCAATACCGATACTTAATCTTATTAAAGAATCTGACAAACTATTTTTTATTCTTTCTTCCTTCGGAATGGAAGCATGTGTCATGGATGCCGGATGATTGATGAGTGATTCAACTCCACCCAAACTTTCTGCTAGTGAAAATAGTTTTGTTGAAGACAAAACTTTCATGGCCGTTTCCACATGATCATCTTTCAACGTAAAACTCAGCATACCACCATAGTCACGCATTTGTTTTTTAGCAATGGCATGATTAGGATGATCCTCAAAACCGGGCCAATATACTTTTCCAACTTTAGGATGTTTGCGAAGCCATTGTGCAATGGCTTTTCCATTTTCGCAATGCGCTTTCATTCTCACACCTAATGTTTTTATTCCTCTCAATACTAAAAAGCAATCCATTGGTCCCGGAACAGCACCACAACTTTTTTGAATGAAATATAATTTTTCTCTCAGTTCTGGATCATTCATCATTAGACAACCTAATATCACATCACTATGTCCGCCGAGATATTTAGTGACTGAATGCATTACGATATCAGCACCAAGATCAAGCGGATTTTGTAAATATGGAGAAGCAAAAGTATTATCTACTGCAAGCAATACTTTTCGTTTTTTTGCGATCGCAGCGATTGCCTCAATATCACAAATGTTCATCAAAGGATTGGTTGGTGTTTCAGTCCATATCAATTTTGTGTTTGCATTAAGATAGTTTTTGATGTTGTTTGCCTCCTGCATGTTTATAAAATGAAATTTGATGCCAAATTTTTCAAACACTTTTGTAAACAAACGATAAGTTCCGCCATACATATCATTAGCGGCAATCACTTCATCACCCGGTTGCAAAAGTTTGATCACTGCATCTGTTGCTGCCACGCCACTACTGAATGCCAATCCATATTTTCCATTTTCAATAATAGCTAGCGCATTTTCCAAAGCTGTGCGTGTCGGATTGCCCGCACGGGAATAATCATAACCTTTATGTACACCTGGAGCTTCCTGCACATAAGTTGATGTTTGAAAAATCGGCGTCATGATAGCACCGGTTGACGGATCGGGTTCAGTACCGGCATGAATGAATTTTGTAGCGGGTTTCATTAGTGTAGTAAATTATTGATTATGATAATTATTATTGCCATGCAAAGTAAAGCGTTTTTTATCAGGGAACAGGAGCAAAAAGTATTGATGCAGATAAATAACGCCAGTCATAATTATTGGCTTCATAAGATGGTTGTGGTAAAATTTTTTTATTTAATATTTCGGGTTTCAATATTGTCTGGTTGATCAGTTTTTTCTTTGCCTCCATAATGATTTCCTGAATTTTTTCATTTTCCATCCAGGTTTTTTGCGGAGGTTCAAATCCGACCTTTTCTTTTCGCCACACAATTTCTTCTGGTAATTCATTCTTCACACTTTCTCTTAATAACCATTTGGTCCAGCCATTACGGATTTTAAAATGAGAAGGGAGTGAAAAAATAAATTCAACCAATTCATGATTTAGAAACGGCAACCTCACTTCCCGTGAATGAATCATTGAATTCCTGTCAGCATAACGAAGCAATTCTTCCAATCCATGAATACAGGTATTGAAATATAAGGCGCCGTTCAGATTAAACTGATCAGGGGTAGAATAATAAGCTTCTTTACTTTGCAGTTTTACAAAATCGTGTGTAAGATCTTCCTGCTGCAAAGCATTCAGCAAATATTGTTTTTCTAAAACCACCGAAGCAAAATCAGGAAAGAGAGATGCAATAACATTTTTTATCCCAAAAGTTTCTTTTACATCATTTTTTTTAGCTGCTTTCAGTTCGCCACTTCTTAAAAGTTTTCTTTTGAAAAATAATTCCTGCCAGTACCATTTATAAAATTTATGATAACCGGCAAGAATTTCGTCAGATCCTTGTCCATCCAGTAAAACTTTTACATCATTTTCTTTTGCCAATTTAAAAACTTTATACTGGGCATAAATACTGGCAGAGCCTAATGGTTCTTCCTGCTGGTAAATAAATTTTTTAAAATCATTTATAAAATCATTGTCAGAAACGTGAGTCGTAAATTGTTTCAGATTGAATTTGTCAGCCACTTGTTTTGAAAAAATGGATTCATCTTTTTCAAAACCAGGAAAGATAGCAGTGAAACACTTATGGCTGTAATTTGTAGCCTTTAGTTTTTGACTTTTAGCTATTATTGATGAACTGTCCAATCCACCGCTTAATGATGTGCCAATGGCGACGTCACTTCTGAGCCTTCTTTTCACGGAAGTGGAAAATAAATGATTGAATTGTTCAATATTTTCTTTATCACTGATTTTTTTATTCTGATCAGCAAGATCAATGTCCCAGTATTTTTCAACAAAAATTTCATGGTGTGATACATTATATTTTACAATACATGCAGCTGGTAATTTACAAATGCTTTCATAAAAAGTTTCTTCGGGTTTATTGGGATTATCAACATAACCAATGGTGATGAAATTAAAAAGCATTTTTAAATTCGGCCTTCGTTCAATGCCTGCGGCCCACAGAGCTTTCATTTCCGAAGCAAAAACAAATTGTTCTTTATCAAAAAAATAAAAGAATGGTTTTTCGCCGAAGCGATCACGAGCTGCAAATAGGTCTTTTTCTTTTTCATCCCAGATGGCAAAAGCAAACATTCCATCAAAATGATCCACACATTCATCTTTCCAGCAATCATAAGCGGCGAGAATAACTTCTGTATCAGATTGACTAAAAAAGCTGTATCCTTTTTTTTGTAACTCTTCTTTCAGTTCAATGTAATTATAAATTTCTCCGTTGTGAACAATTGTGTACCTATCCAGATAATGCATCGGCTGAGAAGCTGCATCACTCAGATCAATAATGGATAACCGGCGATGGCCGAAGCCGGCATTGCCGGAAGAATTTATCCAAAAATTTTCCGCGTCCGGTCCACGATGTGCAATGGCATCAGTCATTCGTTTCAAACGTTGCGCTGAAACCAGATTTGTATTGGAAGAAAAAAAACCGGCAATGCCACACATAATGTAAATATCCAAAATAATCGTATAGCGAAAGAATAAGCAGCAATATTTTAAAAGAAAAAATAAAATAAACAAAATCAGAGATTTTCAGAAGCCAGTAACTTGTCTAGTTGTTTTTTGGCAAAAGGTTTTGCATCTTTCCAAAACTGATAATAACATTCCTGCAAAAATTGATAATTCTTTTCGAATAAATTATAAGCTGTATCGCTTTCCGTAAGATAAGCAGACCTACGCACCACTCCACCAAAACTTTTTTCGGTTCCCCATTTTGTTCTGTAATTAAAAAGCCAGTTTTGTGTTTTCATATATGGAAACATTCTTGCAAATCGTTCCGGCAGCTCTTGAGTATTTTTTTCAAGATCAATATAAACCTGTTGTGAAAATTTTAATAAAGAAGTTTCATCAAATTCATTTTTATCATTGGCAAGAAAATGATCATAAACTACATCGATCATTGCGCCGGAATAAAGACGATAATGCAGCCGGAAAATCTCTTTGGCTTCTTTGGTGGCAGGGTGAGCATCTGTAAAATTGTCAACGGAACGGTGTAGCATAATACCCTTTTGAATATTCAATGGATAATCAAACTTTTTTTTCCCTTTTACAAAATCGCTGATGAGATTGCCCACCAGAATTTCTGAATGGTTAAAAGAAAGATATGCATGAGCCAAATAATTCAAATTGTTTTTTTAACGCTGGTCTATTTTACATTTTTTTCTAACCAATCACCAATAACCTTCAATGCTACCGGGGAA
Organism: uncultured Bacteroidota bacterium; assembly: GCA_963823125.1. Taxonomy (GTDB): domain Bacteria; phylum Bacteroidota; class Bacteroidia; order Chitinophagales; family Chitinophagaceae; genus UTBCD1. Next base: position 751,665 of record CAWGKD010000016.1, on the reverse strand, counting down.
AAAGTTTCTTCCAGTTCGCCATATTCCTGAACCGTACATTTTTTACAGGTTTGAAAAAGATGGTTTAACCCGGGCAATTCTTTTATTTCATAGCTTTTCGATTTACTTTTTTTCAATGCTGCTTCAATACCCGGCAAATTTTGCTTTGCAATAACCTGTATGTCTTTGCTTCCATCTATTGCCAACACTTTGCAACTTAATTTTTCAAGATATGGTTCCGGATCAAAGGCTAGAAAATATTTAAACCATGGAGTAGAAACTTCGCTTACCATAGCATGAACATAGGTTTCAATATTTTTTGAAGTTTTAAGTCCAAGTTCATTAACAGTTGCGCTATCATTTTTTTGAATCCATTCTTCTACCAGTGACAGAACTAATTTACTGGCTGAAGAGGTATCTGGTGCATTTATAATTTGTAAAATTGTTTTTTTATATAGGGGTTTGAAAGCATTAACAGCTTTTTCAGAAATTCCGGCTGATTTAAGAACGGCAGCATTTTGTTCAGTCATTAAATCAATATTCTTTACGCCGGGACCGGCTAACAGAACTATGAAGTTGATATCTTTTCTTTGCGAAGCAACCATAGGCGCAATCATTCCTCCTTCGCTGTGACCAATCAAACCCACTTTCTTTTTATCTACTTCAGGTCTTGAAAATAAATAATCGAGACTTGCATTTACATCGTTGGCAAAATCTGCAGAAGTTGCCGTGCTGAATTTTCCACTTGTTTTTCCAACACCTCTGTCATCCACTCTTAAAATGATGAACCCTTTTTTTGTAAGATAATCAGCGATAACGGCAAAAGGTTTATGATTCAAAATTTCTTCATCCCTGTTTTGAGGTCCAGAACCAGTTATCATTAATGCTGCTGGAAAAGGACCAGTGCCTTCAGGAATAGTTATTGTTGCGCCATAATGAATTGTATTATCCTTATTGTCATATTCTACATCTTCACTTTTATAGGGAAATGGTGGCTTAGGAGTTTGTGGCCTGAGTCTTACCGAAACTTTTTCAACTTTTGTAAGTGTTAACGGAAAATCATTTCTCTGGATAAAAACACCTTTGAGGGTTGAATCATTTTCCAGTTTGCCGGAAAACGCTGCTTTCAAATTATGCATTTCAATGGTAATGCTGTCAGCGTTAACGAAACTGGTATCGCATTTCAAACCATAAGCCGATTGGTCAGGGCTGTCGAAAGTTGAAACAAGATTTCCTTTTTCATCATCTTTAATATGAAAAACCAATCTGAGTTCTACACCGACATTCAGTTTTCCTTCCCAGATGCCGGTAAACTTATTATTGGTCTGTGAAAAATCGTTAGTTGTAAAGGACAGTAAAATAAGAAGTGTAAAAAAAATTTTTTTTCTCATAACGATTATTGTTTTTTTGAATTAAAGGCTTTTTGTTTTTTATATAGAACATATGAATAAATCGTAGGAACAAAAACCATTGGAGCTAAAATGATAAACCAGATAAGAAGCACAAATTTTTGTGGAACAATCAAACAAATAATTGTGATCAATAGCCCACCTGCAAACCAAAGTTTTCCGGCCAGCAAATGTGTTTTTTTCCAGTTGTCTTCATTTTCCAATGTCCACGGTAACCGAAAGCCGGCAAAATAATTGGGTTTAATATTATGCATGTAATTTCCGACAATGGCCCAGAGAAGACCCATAAGCGCAAACAAGTAGCGAATGTTTAAACGAACTTTTCCATGAACGCCGGCATAAATAACCATTAATGAAATAGCTGTCATAAACACCACTACTGCAAATGCCAATCTTTGCAAGCGATATTTGTTGTCCGCTGCATATTTTTTTGGATCAATACGATATATGTTTGTTAAAATAAGATAAATTCCACCGCTTACAAGAATCATGATTCCCAGGAAAATTAAAAACTCTTTTTTCGTGCTGAATTTATTGGCGTCACCGTTAATATCAAAGTGGGTGGCAATCATCTGTGGCATTTTATTCCATATAATCGCCAGGTAAACAGCAGGAACTATAATAATAAGCCAGACAATTCTTTTTAAAAATTTATCCATAATCATTTCTTTTTTGATTTGAATTGCATGAACCATTTTACAATATCATCTACCACTGTAGTGTTAAGGGAATAATAAATAAACTGTCCTTCTTTTTCAGCGATAACCAATTTGGCTTGTTTGAGCAGATCAAGATGATGCGAAACACTGGGCCATGAAATATGAAAACGATCAGCTATTTCACCAGCCGTCATATCTTTTTCCCGAAGTAGTTCCAGTATTTCTCTCCGGGTAGAATCGTTCAGGGCTTTGAACACAATGTTCATGAGGTATAATTAGATAATTGTATATTTAGGCAAATATCTAATTAATATTTGTTATTCCAAAATTTTTTATTGTTTTTTTATATGTGAAAAAATATAAAAAGCTTTGTCTTTTCAAGAAACACTTTTTATAACTTCTGTTAACGGTAATTAACACTCACATCCATTAATCACAATTGGCTTTTGACCGGGTGTAACCTATTCTACTTTTGCTGCGTCAAACTAATCAAATAAATATTTTTTGAAAAAACCTGAATTATGAAAAAGATAATGATTACGCTGGCACTGATAGTTGCCGTAGTGACAATGAGCGCTTTTGCCGGAAAGGAAGATGTAAGCCCCAAAGTACTCAACGCTTTTAAGAATGATTTTAACAGCGTCAAATCAGTAGAATGGACAACAGGCAATGATTATTACAGAGCTGCTTTCACCTTTAACGGAAAACATGTATTTGCTTTTTACAGCACCGATGGAGAAATGTTAGGTATCAGCTGTTATATCACTTCATTGGATCTTCCTCTGATTCTGCAAAATGATTTGAAGAAAAATTATTCTGATTACTGGATTACAGATCTTTTTGAAGTGGCTAACAACAACGGTACCAGTTATTATATTACACTGGAAAATGCTGATACAAAGCTTATGCTGAAAACAATTGATAGTAATATCTGGACGAAGTATAAAAAAATAAGTAAGCTTTAGTAATAAGTGAACCTGTTTATTGCAGGTAGTTTCTTGAAGTGGTAAAATAAAAGCTCCGCTAAATGACGGGGCTTTTGTTTTATCAAAACTGTATTTTTGCGGGGCTTAAATAAAAAATATGAATAAAGGTCCAATCTCACAATTTATCCAACATCATTATCGTCATTTTAATGCAGCTGCTTTGATGGATGCAGCCAAAGGTTATGAAACCCATTTAACCGAAGGTGGTAAAATGATGATCACTTTAGCGGGTGCCATGAGTACCGCAGAGTTGGGAATATCTCTTGCTGAAATGATCCGTCAGGATAAAGTACATATTATTTCCTGCACCGGGGCAAACCTGGAAGAAGATATTATGAACCTGGTAGCGCATTCACATTATAAAAGAATTCCTCATTACCGTGACCTGACTCCGAAAGATGAATGGGATTTGCTGGAGAATCATTATAACCGGGTCACTGATACTTGCATTCCGGAAGAAGAAGCATTCAGAAGAATACAGCAACACATTCATAAACTTTGGAAAGAAGCAGATACAAAAGGTGAGCGATATTTTCCCCATGAGTTTATGTATAAGATGTTGTTGAGTGGTGTATTAAAACCATATTATGAGATTGATGTAAAAGATAGCTGGATGATTGCAGCTGCAGAAAAGAATTTGCCGATCGTTGTTGGAGGATGGGAGGACAGTACCATGGGAAATATTTTTGCGTCGTATGTAATTAAAGGCGAACTAAAGCCAACCACAATGAAAAGTGGCATTGAGTATATGGTTTGGCTTGCTGATTGGTACAAAAAGAATAGTGGCGGAAAAGGAATTGGTTTCTTCCAGATTGCTGGCGGCATTGCAGGCGATTTTCCTATCTGCGTAGTTCCAATGATGTACCAGGATTTGGAAATGCATGATGTGCCATTCTGGAGTTATTTCTGCCAGATCAGTGATTCGACAACTTCTTATGGTTCTTATTCCGGTGCGGTGCCCAATGAAAAAATAACATGGGGCAAACTGGATATTAATACACCAAAATTTATTGTAGAAAGTGATGCCACCATTGTAGCTCCTTTGATTTTTGCCTGGGTGTTGGATTGGTAATTGATTTTGATCAACGGGATTCAGAAAAAATAAAGCGGCTTTTAAATGAGCCGCTTATTTTATGTATAGAGAAAGGTAGGAAAAAATGTTTTCAAAGGAAGGGCCGATTCATTTCACAAACAGAATTCTATAAACAAACAACGTACCATAGACTGGAAAAGTTGATTTTAGTTTAATACAGTTCAAAAAAATTCCTTCAGAAAGGCCGAAGGAATTTATATACTTAATATTTTTTTACCGGGATCGGATCGGAATTTCAAGATGAATATCCCGTTTCAGCATATCATTTCTGTTAGCCATTTCCCAGGCAGTATAAAAAACCAATTGTGCTCTTTTTGCCAATAAAGTGTAATTAATTTTATCAGGAGTATCAGTAGGTTTGTGATAGTCGCCACCTAACATTCCATCATAATAAAAAATGATAGGAACTCCTTTGCTGGCAAAATTGTAATGATCGCTCCGGAAATAAATGCGATTGCGGTCATTGGGATCATTGAATTTATAATCCAGTTCAAGTTTTGTATATTTTTTATTTACCGATTCACTGATAGTTTTCAGGTCGGAACTTACTTTATCGTCTCCCACTACATAAACATAATTATCAGGATCGCCTTGTTTACGACTTGTATCAATACGACCAATCATGTCAATATTCAAATCAACCGTTGTTTTGTCTAATGGAAATACGGGATGAGTTGTGTAATACTGAGAACCCCATAATCCTTTTTCTTCTCCACTGACTGTCATAAATACCATTGTGCGGCGCGGTCCCATTCCATTTTCTTTTGCTTTTGCAAATGCTTTAGCCATTTCCAATACACTAACAGTTCCTGAACCATCGTCGTCGGCGCCATAATAAATCAGAGAATCTCTTTTTCCAAGATGATCATAATGAGCTGTAACAAAAACATATTGATCTTTCAGGTCAGTTCCTTCTAAAACACCCAATACATCACTGCTTTGGAGATTAGTAGTTGCTTTATTAAAATCAAGCATTACATCGGCGGCATATGTTTTAGGTTGAATGTTGCCAGATTTTGCAGATTCGTAATCCGGGCCCATGATTGCTTCGGCCATTTTTTCAGAAATGGTAAACTGGTTAGGGCGCACTGTTTTTTGAAACCCGCTCAAATACATATTTCCTTTCGGATTAGTCTTGGTTTGTCTTGGAAAATTGTTGCCAATTGTCAAAACCGCCATTGCTCCATTCTTTTGTGCGGCATCTATTTTTGCAAACTGATTTCCAAAACGATTGCCACCACTTCTGTTGCCGGGATTTCTTTGTGGCTGTCCTCCCAGTAATAAAACTACTTTACCTCTTACGTCAAGTCCTTTATAATCATCTTTTGTGGAATCGCTGACACCGTTGCCAACAAATACAACTTGAGAAAAACGATAAGTAGAATTATTACATTGACTAACATTAACAGAAAAATCTTTATCCAATTCAAAAGATTGCCCATTGATTTCAACAGAAGTATTGATCAATGAATCCTGGTAAACCCCATAGGTTAATTGATAACTTCCATTGTTACCGGGTATTAATCCTAAAGAGCGAAACTGATTTTCTATATAGGCAGCCGCTTTTTTTTGCCCCGGCATTGCCGTTTCTCTTCCTTCCATTTCTTTGGAGGCAATAACGAAAAGATTTTTTTTCAGATCATCAGCCGTAATGCCGTTAGCGTAAGTGGATGCATTTTTTTTCTGTGCTCCTGCAATGATTGACAAGAACAAAAAGAAAACAAATAATAATTTTTTCATTTGTATGGTTTTAAAAAAGATGATTCAAACTTAAGTGAATTAAGTTTGAACAAACCAATGATTTGATAAGCGGTTATTGAAATGAATATTTCAGGAGCAGGCAATCTTTTCTACGCGTCGCAGGTGACGGCCACCTTCAAATTCTGTTTGTATGAAAATATCTACCATTTTTTCAGCATCTCCTTCACGGACAAACCTGGCAGGAATACAAATCACATTGGCATTATTATGTTCTCTGGCCAGTTGGGCAAGTTCTTCTCCCCAACAAACTGCTGCACGAATGCCCTGATGTTTGTTGGCAGTGATGGCTACGCCATTGGCACTGCCACATAATAATATTCCAAATGAAGCTTCTTCTTTTTCAACTGCAATAGCAACCGGATGAGCAAAATCAGGATAATCTACAGACTCTTTTGAATGGGTTCCAAAATCGTGATAGGTGAGACCCTTACCTTCTAAAAAAGAAATAAGATCTTCTTTATAATCAAATCCGGCATGATCACTGCCAATGGCAATGGGTTTGCTGAGATTAAATGGTGAATTCATAAAAGTGCAATTTTAGATTGGGAAATTGGGAAATTGCTGATACAAAGTTACTAAGATTAAATAGCATCAATGTTTTCAATTTCCCAATTTTGCCATTTACAATTATACAATTACTCTAACTCCATTCTTTGTCTTCTGCCGCTTGTCTTTTGTTAATGCGTGAGGCAATGACTACACTGGCTTCATACAATGCATAAAGTGGAATGGTAACGATCATTAAACTGAAAGGATCAGTAGAAGGTGTAATGATAGCTGCTGCTGTAACGACAATTACAAATGCATGTCGGCGATATTTTTTTAAAAAAGTCGCCTTGATGATTCCAATCTTTGCCAGCACGGCTACTACTAAAGGTAATTGGAATAAAAGACCAATGCCCACTGTAGTCCATATCAGATTTTCAAAATAATCTGAGAACATCGGAAAGTTTACGATAAGCTTGCTAAGTGAATAAGAAAAATAGAAATTTACCATAAATGGTGTAAGAATATAATATCCGAATATCACTCCCAGAAAAAATAAAAAGGAAACCCAGAAAATGACGCCCCTTGTCCTTTTAATTTCTTTTTCTGAGAGCGCTGGTTTTACAAAGCGCCATAACTCCCAAAATACATAAGGAAATGCAAGAACAAATCCACCAACGAATGCAAGAGTAAAAGTTGATATAAATTGTCCCGTCATTGTGTTGCTCTGAAACTGTACTTTAACACCATTCATGCATAATGTTTCACCAAGTCCAAAAAAATGGCCCATATCACAAAACCATTTATAAGTAATAAAGTTGGTATGCGCCGGCGCAAACAGAATTTTATCTGCAATATCCTGAGCATAAATAAAAACAATAATTGCTCCGATTAGTATGGCAATGACTGCCCGTATGACGTGCCAACGCAATTCTTCGAGATGATCAATGAAAGACATCTCGGCTTTGGAATCTTTCTCTCTTTTTTTAAAAAACTCTTTTATTGCCATTATTTATAATCCATTCGGGCAGCAAAGATAAGAACAACGGGTTTCAGAGAGGTAACACATTTAATGAATTAAAAAGTCCCTTTAAAGAGTTTGGGCGTTTAAGAATTCGTTTACGATTTCTTCCGCTTCTTTACAGGCTTTTTCCAAATCTTCGTTTACAATAATTCTGTCAAACTGGTCACGGAACGATAATTCATAAGTAGCTTTATTTACCCGTGCCTGTAGAGATTCCGGAGATTCTGTTCCTCTGGATTGCAATCTTTTTTTTAGTTCATCAACCGTTGGAGGTTCTATAAAAAGAGCAAGGGTTGAGTCAGAGTATTGACGTTGCACATGAATAGCTCCTTTTACATCTACATCAAGTAGCGGAATTTTATTTTTTTCCCAGATACGCTGAAGTTCGCTTTTCAAAGTACCATAATATTTTTTTTCGTAAACCATTTCCCACTCTGCAAATTCATTGTTTTTTATTTTTTGCTGAAATTCATCCACGCTGATGAAATAATAATCCACGCCGTTTTTTTCATAACTCCTTGCTTTTCGGGTGGCGGCAGAAACGGAGAATGCAACTTTATCAGGAAAAGTTTTCAGCAAGTATTGAGTAATGGAAGTTTTTCCCGCACCCGATGGAGCCGTAATAATGATAATTTTTTGATTAACCGCTGTCATTAGCAAAAGTATCGGCAAAAATAGAGATTAATTGAGTGTAAACTTATTGTCCAAAAGGTTTTTGATTTGCGCAACTGATATTATCACTCGGTAATACATTGAAATATTTACAGAAGTACAGATAATATTGATAACGATATTTTGTTTTCGGAATATCTGATCCGCTGCCACATTCCACACCACCATTGATAACATTCACCGTTGCACCAAAGCCAGGCAATCTTCCTTTTTGAATATCATCAGCATTGGGAGTCCATTTACCGATCATTATATCATGACAGGATGGTTTTGGGAATTGAGTTGTCATCCAAAACCAAATAGCCGAAGCAAAAGATAAAACAGGATCTTTTGATAATAATTCAGGATGATCAAGAAGTGTATCCTTACTTCCATACCAGGCTTCACTGAACTGGCCATAATTATAATTCCATGTTAATTGTTTGGGTCCTCTGCCATAATAATATTTTCCTTCAACACCCGGATATTTTTTTTTGGAAGTATCATTGTATGTATTCAACCGTCCGGGATTATTTTCTTCTGAAAAATATAAACCCCATTTAAAATACCCGCCCGGGGCTGTTTCCCATCCACCACTGGTTTCCTGTGCTATGTTGGCAAGAAAGGCAGCCAGTTCTTTTTTTTGCACGGTTTCATCACCCTCAGAAACAAAGGAGGGAAATATTTTTGCCGCTTCAATAAATGATTTAAAAGAATAAAAATCCGGATTATTATTTATTGAATCTTTGAGACCGATACCATACCTGTTTGGAAATAATTCATTCCATTTTTCTTCATTGAGATATTTAGTGATATTTGAAACTGTTCTGTTATTATTCAGGTGTTCTTTTAAAGGTTCAGGTGATTCTTTTGACTGGCCGCAACTTATGCAGGTAATTAAAAAAGAAAAAAAGAAAAAATATATAAAGCTTTTCATCAGTACATTTTGATTATAGGAAATTTTTAACTCTTTCGCATCAGATGTTCCTGTTTCGAATTTAACTAATTTTCAATCCTTAATACTAACTTAAATTAAACGAATCCTGTTTTAAAACATAAATGCTGACCCAAACAATTAAAACTTCTTAAAATATTTTAGTATTGCACATTGAAATTTTAAGGTTACCCTGAAAATGAAATATATGAGTCTTAAAGCGCCGAAGAAAAGTCTTTTTGCATTTTTATTTTTATTATCTTTTATTCCTGTTACTGCGCAAGATAATCGTGGACAATTGCCATCGATTTTGGCAAATACATATATCAGCGTGAGTACCGGTTATATCGGATATCATTTCACCAACCGGCAAATGGAACAGGGATTTCAGGCCGCATCTGTTCATATACCGCATCCGGCTATGCGAATTACTTTTGGCATTCACCGGTTTAATAAATTCTTATCAGCACAGATATCTTATATGCGTCCGGTGAATTGGGTGTTATATAAAAATGTAAATGGTGATTTATACAATCATTCCGTGTGGATGAATATACTTGCCTTAAGTCTGAAACCAGTGGTGCCTCTTTCCGGAAAATTATCTGCTTACGGTGAAGCAGGATTAGTAAATGTTACCCGCAATGGATTTCGGGTTGGCAATTCGATTGCTGTTAAAAGTGCAGAATATATTTCGCTGTTGTTAGGAGCAGGTATTCAATATCGTTTAGGAGGCAACTGGGATTTAGTTTTGAGCTCAGGATGGTCACCTGCCAATAGAAGTGTTCAACAACCTTCTACACTTGTTTTTTCTGCGGGAGCTATTTACAATACACATCCACTTTCTGCCCGGCAAGTTGAAAGAAATTCAAAATCTCCATTTATCTTTCCGCATCATCTTCTTCAGGTTGGCTATACCAGCAGTTCAGTTGGCTTTGGTATCAATAAATTTTTTGCTGATGGAGCTATTCCTGTTTTCTGGAGCGGTGATGTTAAGATTGGACGTGGCGTTTTGCTGAATTACCAGCAGAATGTATATCATAACAGGAAAGTTTTCTCGCTGGATTGGGGAGCAAGTATGGGTTATTGGGAAAGCAGAAAAAATAATGAAAGCTTTTTTGCAATGTCCGTATATCCTTTGTTCAGATTTACTGCCATACGGTCAAATCCAGCGGATATTTATTTTGTTTATTCGCTTGCAGGACCATCTTTTATTTCAAAAGTTGTTATTGATGGTGATAATACAGGAAAGAATTTTACATTTCAGGATTTTATGGGAATTGGTTTCTACGCCGGGAAAGCTAGAAATGTAAATGCAGAAGTAAAAATTGGTCATTATTCTGATGGCAATTTGTTTCCTGAAAATAATGGAATAGATTTTCCTTTAGCTTTCAATGTTGGTTATGCTTTTTGATTAACAGAAAGATCAGTTGTTACTTTTTGAAGTATAAAAACTTAAATGAACTTTATCAATTATTGATTGAATAAGTTGAAATGAATAAATAAAAAAAGGTTGAGAAAAATTTCCTCAACCTTTTTTATATTAATTTTTTTAAATAAAATTAGTATCTCTTTTTCTTATATCCGCCTCGGTTATCATTGTGCCGACCACCTCCGCGTTGTTGGAATTTGCCTCTTTGTTTTCCATAACCACCCCGATCACGACCTTCTTGTTGTGGACGAAAAGCTTTTACAAAAGGTGTATTTGTAAAAGTTAGCTGATTATCAGTAATACCACTTAATTCGCTTTGAATAGCATCATCGTGCACCATTTCTTTATGCCAGTTGCTATAAGCCAGTTTCATGTAATAAGCAATAGCATTGGCAAAACCAAGACGTTTATCAGGATTTTCTTCTTTTAATGCTTTTGCAATTATTATTTCCAGATTCTTGCCTAAGTGTGAATGTTTAGGATGGCGTTTGGGATAAGGCAATGGCTCTGGCTTTGCCTTCAGTGTTTCTCTTGTCGGAATTGGGTAGGGAGATTTTACTTCGAGCTTAAAATCAGATATCAGGAATAAATGATCCCAAAGTTTATGACGAAAATCTTCGACATTTTTTAAGTGAGGATTTAAAAATCCCATCAGTTCAATAACAGCTTGTGCATTACGCTGACGGCGTTCAGGTTCTTCAATCGTTAAAAGATGCTCAATCATTTTTTGAACATGTCGTCCGTATTCACGCATCACCATCCCGTTTCTTGTGGTGTTGTACTCCATAGAATCTATCATATGTGGACAAAAGTATGAAAGAAGTTGTGAATAGTAAATAGTTAATGAAGTATTAGAAAGCTTTTTTCATGCTGGCTTAAGGGCTGAAATGCTTTAAAAAAAGAAGGGGCCCCGAACCAAGGCCCCTTTTACAAGCCACCATCCTCTTCCACCTAAGAGGTCATTTAATGAAAAGTTGATTAACACTGGACAGGCGGCTCGTTACATCCGTGACCTTCACCCAATATGTTCCATGTTGTAACGATGTAATCTGCCTGTAAGAGTTTCCTGCAACATCGAGACCCATACGCCACACAACTTGTCCCAGTATATTTGTTATTTGAATTAAATATTTTCCACTCGAATTATTCACAAATTTGATACCAACAACGTTGTTGGATGGGTTAGGATAAATATTTATTTCGGGTGGCGATGAATTTTGCAATTCCACGAACTTTATATCAGTAAAAATGCTATAGCCATTTGAATACACTTGTTTAATTCTGAAAAAATATCGTCCATTCTCATTGAATCCGGCCGCATATAAAAATTTATAACCCGAATTATCATTCTCAGCATTTATAGGCATTGAACCAATAGTCAAAAAGTGATATCCGTCTCTGCTCATTTGAACTTCATAATGGTAATTGTTATTATGATCATCATAGGCGGTCCAATTTAATTGCGCTCTGTCGGGAGCTATTTTTGTTAACAAAAATTGTTGAATGTTAATAGGAAGAATCGCGTTTGGGCAATAGCAATATTGCAATGTATATGTGACACTTCCCTGAGTAGAAACATCAAAAAGATAATCCCCGCTTCCGGTTACAGTTGCTCCAGCATGAATGATGTAAGTGTAAGTAAGGGAATCAAGTCCGTAAAATTGTGATAAACCTGATGAATCATTTAATGTATTGCACATGCTAACTGAGTTCAGAATTGTATCAGGCCCGATTTTCAGAAAGTCAGGTCCTGAAAAAGGAACGCCATCAGACGCGGCTAAATTGAAAGGGCCGTAATGAAGAGAAACCTTGTTGGTTAATGAAGGAGTAAGTCCGGGTCCTGTAAGTGTATCATTTCTTATATAAGAGATATTATATGTAGTGGGTGCATTGACATTATTTTCGAGATACATAGATACTATACCGGTAATAGATAGGCAAACTTTTACGCAGGTTAATAAGCCGTTCTGTGGATTGAATTTTGGGAATGTAAATTGAGTTGAATAATTACCGCTGCCGGTATATACTGTTGTATCATATGCCAATCCGCTAGGTACTGTGTTGCCTGGGCATTGCGAATAAAGTAAATCATTTTTTAAAAAGAACAGAAAAAAAAGCAATACAAAAGTAATTTTGTAGTAAATGTTTTTCATAAGCCGGATCTGGGGTTTTCAATTAAAAATTAGCACAATAAAAGTAGCAAGATTAACTGCGCATATCAATTGTAGAACTGCTCTATTTTAAATCCAGTAATTCATGAACAAATATTGTAATTCTTACTGCTAATTTGTCTAAGAAAGAGATGAATAAAATAAATGTTTTTAATCCTGAAATATAACGTAGAAAAAAGATTAACGATTACAAGTTTTACGCTGATATTTATCTTATTTAAAAAAGTTTATTTGGTTTGTTTTACTAAGGAAGTGATACATGCAAAAGCTAACTTTGATTTAGAATGCGAATCGCAGTTAACACAAGGTTTTTACTGAAAGAATATCTTGAAGGATACGGGTATTTTATACAAGAAACTTTCCGGTGCATTACAAAAAAATATCCTGAACATGAATTTATTTTCATTTTTGACCGATCCGTTGACAAGCAATTTGTTTTTGAAAAAAATGTAAGAACGGTTGTAACAGGCCCGCCTGCCCGTCATCCTTTGTTATGGAAATTCTGGTACGATGTAAAAATTCCTGCGATTCTCAAAAAATATAAAGCTGATGTATTTATTTCCTGTGATGGTTTTTGTTCATTAACTACCAGGGTTCCTCAGTGTGTAATCATTCATGATCTTTCGTTTCTTCATTTTCCTCTTTTTAATAAAAAATCTCATTCACTTTTTTACAAAAAATATACTGCAAAATTTCTTAATAAGGCTTCATCCATTGCTACAGTATCTGAATTTTCAAAGCTGGACATTATTAAGAATTATAAAATTGCTCCATCAAAAATTGACATTATTTATAGTGCATCAAAAGAAATTTTTCATCCGGTTAGTGAAGAAGAAAAAAGGATAACAAAAAATAAATATACTGAATCGAAGGATTATTTTGTTTATACAGGAGCCATTCATCCCAGGAAAAATTTGCTGAATCTGCTCAGAGCATTTTCTGTTTTTAAAAACCGTCAGCAAAGCAATTTGAAATTATTATTAGCAGGAAGATTAGCCTGGAAATATGATTCTTTTTTAGAAAACCTGAAAACATATAAATATAAAAGTGATGTAGTGATGACAGGATATCTTGAAGAAGACGAATTAGTGAAGGTGATCGGTTCAGCATATGGTTTGGTTTATCCATCTCTGTTGGAAGGTTTTGGTGTGCCTGTACTTGAAGCTATGGGCAGTGAAGTGCCAGTGATCACTTCATCAAATTCTTCTATGCAGGAAATAGCCGGAAATGCTGCTTTGTATGCAGATCCACAAAACTATAATGATATTGCTGATAAGATGATGTTATTATATAAAGACGAAAGACTAAGAAAAGAATTGATTCAAAATGGGAAGAATATTTTCTCTCAATATAGTTGGAGCAGGACTGCGGATTTGCTCTGGCAAACTATTCAGAAAGCATATTTATCAAACAAAAAAACAGTCTGACGATTTCGGTTACCTTTGTACAATTTTATTATGATTAAATCTACAATTACAATCGATGTAATGCTCGATGAAAAACGGATGCCCGAAGCCATTACCTGGAATGCAAGTGACACCAGCACTGAAAATATACAAAAGTCTAAAGCCATGTTGCTTGCTTTTTGGGACGGAGAAGAAAAAGCCGCTTTGCGTATTGATCTTTGGACTAAAGATATGATGGTGGATGAGATGGCAGATTTTTTCTACCAGACTATGATGACTATGGCAGACTCTTATGGCAGAGCTACTCAATATCAGGATCAGGTGGATGAAATGAAAAAATTTGCACACGATTTTTATCACAAATTCCAGGACAAACAAATTAAGGAAAAGAAATAATAATTTTTTTATGAATCTGGAACAAAAAATTATGGCTGGATTAAAAACCGCCATGTTGGCCAAAGACGAAAAAACGGTGCGTTCTTTAAGAGCCATTAAAGCCGCGATCATTTTAGCAAAGACAGCTGAAGGTGCCGGTGGTGAATTAAAGGAAGAAGATGAGAATAAGATGCTGCAGAAATTGGTGAAGCAACGAAAAGATTCATTGGAGATTTTTCAGCAGCAAAACCGAAACGACCTTGCCAAAAAAGAACAGGAGGAAATTGAAGTGATTGAAAAATTTTTACCAAAACAATTTTCAGCAGAAGAGTTGAAGACTGAGCTGTTAAAAATTATTGAAAATGTTGGTGCAACTTCTCCGGCCGATATAGGCAAAGTAATGGGCGTAGCCACTAAACAATTAGCAGGAAAAGCAGATGGAAAAACTATTTCGGTTGCAGTAAAGCAGTTGTTAAATAAATGAATGAATGGTGTCGGAGCCAAAATTAATTTTTGACTCGGGCGTTGTATTTATTCAATTAACTTTCTTTTTATGATCCTCGACATCATTTTTATAGTGATTGTAATAGTAGCCATGATCAAGGGTTATCAACGCGGATTAATAGTGGGAGTATTTTCTTTTCTGGCGCTGATCATTGGCTTAGCTGCTGCAATGAAATTATCAACGGTTGTTGCAGGTTACATCGGAAAAGCCGTGAAAATTTCTGACCAATGGCTTCCTCTTATTGCCTTTGCATTAATTTTTTTAATCGTTGTATTATTGGTTCGTGCAATTGCTGCCATGATTGAAAAGAGTATTCAATTTGTAATGCTCGGCTGGGTTAACAGGCTTGGAGGAATAATTTTTTATACAGCCTTATATATAACTGTATTTAGTGTAATTCTTTTCTATGCTGAACAAATGAAGCTGATACGTGCAGAGACTATCGCGAAATCACTTACTTATCATTTTGCACAGCCTTGGGGGCCCAAAGCCATTAATAGTTTTGCCACAATAGTTCCGTTTTTTAAAAACATGTTTCATGATTTACAGGACTTTTTTGGCAATTTGGCCCATAGAGTGTCCTGACAGCTAGAAATTACTCCTCTGATATTCAATTCCATCGCATATTTGCGTCAAATCGTTTATTTTAGCAAAAATTAATCGTTGCCCGGAAAAATGGAATATGAAATCAAACAGCAGGATAAATTCAGGTTTCTCGAAGAAGGACAGGGCGAACCATTAATACTTTTACATGGTTTGTTTGGTGCTTTAAGCAATTTCAGAGAATTGATAGCATATTTTCGAAACTATAATATGGTTGTCGTTCCCATGCTGCCTTTGTTTGAGTTGGATATTTTGCATTCTACTGTGGGCGGCTTAGCCAAATTTGTTTATAAATTCATTGAGGCAAGAGGATATTCTAATGTTCATCTTTTGGGAAATTCATTAGGAGGACATGTAGCTTTGAAACATGTCCTTAAGCATCCTGAGAAAATAAAATCGCTTATTCTTACAGGTAGTTCTGGATTGTTTGAAAGCGGGATGGGAGACAGTTATCCCAAAAGAAGCGACTATGAATATATTAAAACAAAAACAGAGATGACTTTTTATGATCCTCATGTGGCAACGAAAGAGTTGGTAGATGAGGTTTATGGAATTGTAAATAGCCGTCTGAAAGCCATTAAGATTATTTCATTGGCTAAGAGTGCGATCAGAAATAATCTTGGTGAAGAACTCAATCAAATTAAACAGCCTACGTTATTAGTTTGGGGAAATAACGACAAGATAACACCGCCCTTTGTGGCCCAGGAGTTTAATAAACTGATTCCTCACAGTGAACTGTATTTTATTGATAAATGTGGTCATGCACCGATGATGGAAGTACCTGATGAGTTTAATGCTATACTGCATAAATTTTTAAAAAAATTAAATGAGCCTGCAACAGTTTCCTGATTGTTGGGGTCTAAATAAAAAAGCCGCTATCCATGTTAACCAGAGAAATTCAATCACAATCACTTCCATATCTTCAGTTGCATGACAAAGTGCACCTTGCTTTGCAACTGATGAATGATAATCATGTCAATCATCTTCCGGTTGTTGAAGGAGAAAAATATATTGGGATTATCAGTGAAGAAGATTTACTGCTGGCTGAAAATGATCACGCAGAAATTCAAACCATGCAACAATCATTTGCAAATTTTTCTGTAAAAGGCGAAGAACATTTTTTAAAAGCTCTTCAGATAGCCAGAGAAAACGGCCTTAGTTTGCTGCCTGTAGTAGAAGAAAATAATGAAATAGCGGGAGTGGTAACTTATAATGATTTGCTGAAATATGCTGCTGAACTGATGAACTTGAATGAACCCGGGGGCTTAATTGTATTGGAGTTAAACAGCAACAACTATTCTTTTAATGAAATCAGCAAATTGGTAGAAACCAACGATGCACAAATTACACAGTTAAATACTAATACTAATCCTGAAACCGGGATCATGATGGTTACTATCCGCATCAATAAACCGGAAGTTTCTGATATCGTTGCCACTTTTCAACGCTACGATTACAATGTTAAATATTACTTCGGAGAAGAATTGTATGAAAATGAATTGCGCAGTAACTATGATAATCTGATGAATTATCTGAAAATATAACGGATTCTGCGTTTCCTTTTTTTACAGCAGGCAGAAAATTATCTTTAGGTTTAATTTATTTGTTTATATCTGGTAATGCAGAGCTGGAAAAAATATTGCGTTTGGTTATTGTTGGCGATAGCTCATGATGATTTTCTTTCCGCACAAACTTCTGATTCAAAAACAACTGAATCGGGAATATCATTTCCGGACATTAATAATTCAACTACTAACAGGTCATCGCCATTTATAGTCAGGAATATTGTTATCGTTGGTAATAAAAAAACAAAAGACAGAATCATACTTCGGGAACTTCCTTTTAAAACCGGGGATCAGTATTTATTACAGGAACTGGTAGCAAAATTTGATCAGGCCCGCAGACAACTGATGAATACAACTCTTTTTCTCGAAGTAGTAGTAGCATTGAAAAGTTTTGATGGGTACAATGTGGACATTCTTGTAAAAGTTAAAGAAAGGTGGTACATCTTTCCGCTTCCTTACCTGAAACCTGTTGATAGAAATTTTAATCAATGGCTGGTAGAACACAAAGGCAGTTTAAACAGACTGGATTATGGTGTGAAATTACTTTACAACAACGTCACTGGCCGCAATGACAAATTCAGAGTTTGGCTGGTCAATGGATACACCAAAGAAGTTTCATTTGAATATAACAGACTCTATTTTGACAAAGCGTTGAAGTGGGGAGGTGGATTTAAGTTTGATATGGGAAAAAATCATGAAATCAATTATAACACGATTGGCAATAAACAAGTTTTTTTTACAGACAGTAATTTTTATCTGAGAAAATTTATACACGCAACTGCAGAAGTCAGTTATCGGCCTGCTATCAATACAAGACATCGGTTTGGCATTGGTTATATTCAGGAAAGTGTAAGTGATACGGTTGTTGCACTTAATCCGTCATATTTTCCGGGCGGCAATCATATAATCCAATACCCGGAATTATATTATGATATGACATATTTCGACGTTGATTATATACCGTATCCTACCAAAGGTTATGGAGCAGAGTTAACCTTCGTTAAAAGAGGATTTACAAATAACTTCAACGCATGGGAGTTTACATTTAAAGGATCTGCCAACTGGCATTTGTTTCCAAAAACCTACTTAAATCTACGTTCTTTTGTAACCATTAAACTTCCGTTTAATCAGTCTTATTATAATCAACAGATGTTAGGATATGGCGATGTATTTCTGCAGGGATATGAATATTATGTTGTAGACGGAGTTGCCGGTGCATATTTAAAGGCAGCTGTTACAAAAGAATTATTTAAAATTCAAAGCAGTATCAGGTTAAGAAAAAGGGACGAACCGTTGAATGTCCCGATTCGCATATTTGCAAAAATTTATGGCGATGCAGGTTATGTTTATAATCCGCAGCCAGGTCAAAATTTCCTGGTCAACCAAATGCTGTTTTCGGGTGGTATTGGTGTAGACATCTTTACTATTTATGATTTTACACTTAAACTGGAATGGACTTTTAATCAGTTAGGTCAAAACGGGCTATTTTTACATAGATTGTCGAATTTTTAAAATTATGAAGGCAGCCATTTACAGCAGGTTTATGGAAAAAAGTCAGCATAAAGATTTGCAAACTTTTTTTGATGAATTGGCAAAACAAAAAATCGAACCGGTCATTTATAAACATTTTTTTGAGCAAATAAAAGAAGCAATTACTCTTCCTTCCGGCACTTCTTTTTTTTCATTGTCTGAGGACTTGACAGAAGAAATTGAATTTATTATTAGTTTGGGCGGCGATGGCACTTTGCTGGACACGGTGACATTAGTCCGTAACAAAAATATTCCCATAATGGGAATCAATTTTGGAAGGTTGGGTTTTTTAGCCAGCATTGGCTGCGAAGAAGTGAAGACCGCTGTTAAAGCTATTGCAAAAAGAACTTATGTTATCGATAAAAGAACCATGATACATTTGGATGCCGATCTTCCATTGTTTGGAAATGTGCCATATGCACTAAATGAATTTTCAATTCACAAAAGAGATATAGCCTCCATGATAAAGATTCATACTTATCTGAATGGAGAATTTTTGAATACTTATTGGGCTGATGGATTGATAGTGGCTACACCTACCGGATCAACAGGTTATTCCTTAAGTTGTAATGGGCCCATTGTTTTCCCGGATTCAGGAAGTTTTGTCATAACTCCTGTTGCTCCTCATAATCTTAACGTTCGGTCTTTAATTGTTCCCGATGGCCATATCATTTCTTTTGAAATTGAAAGCCGTACCGAACAGATTATTTGCGCTCTTGATTCAAGAAGAGAAATTATTAGTAAAAATATTCAATTGGCAGTTCGCAAAGAATCATTTTTGCTAAACCTGGTAAGGCTCAGCGAAAATAATTTTCTTCAAACTTTACATACTAAGCTAACCTGGGGGTTAGACAAGAGGAATTAAAAGACCTTTTTTAAGCAAGAAATTGTCTATTTTCCCGTTCTAGTTTATCCCGAATCCTTATTTAAAAAGTATAATGAAAAAACTAATAGCCACTTTTTTCTTATCATTTTGTATTTTTTTCCCCGCTATCAGAAGTCTGGGGCAAAACGTCATTACGCAAGAGGGAGAATTTGGTATTGGAATCGGGGCAGCTCATTATTTTGGAGATTTGAATCCCCGCCTTCGCCTGAACAGACCTAAAATTGCGACATCACTTTTTTTTCGCAAAAATTTTGGAAACTATATTGCTTTACGGGTAAGCGCCAGTTTTGCACAATTAGGTTATTCAGACAGGTATAATACTTATAATTACTTTATGTACCATCGAAACCTGAGTTTCAATACAAATATTTGGGAATTGGCAGTACAGGGAGATTTTAATTTTTTTCGTTTTATGCCCGGCGATAAGGATTTTAATTTTACACCTTATGTAACATTGGGTATTGGTGCATTCAGTTATGATCCTTATGCTTATTTGAATGGGCAAAAGATTTATTTGCGTCCGCTTGGAACTGAAGGTCAGGGCAGTTCTTTATATCCTGACCGAAAACCCTATGGACCGATGGCGATTTGTATCCCCATTGGTGTTGGATTTAAATATTCTTTAAATGAAAGAATAAATGTTGGAATAGAAATTCTTTATCGGTTTACTACTACCAGTTATATTGATGATGTCAGTAAAACATATGTTAATCCTGCAGCCTTTCCACCAAATCCAAACGGTAGTCCATCAAACGCTCTTTTATTAAGTGATCGTTCTTATGAATTAGGAACTCCAATTGGTATTCCCGGTCGTCAGCGGGGAAGCGGTAATCAGAAAGACTCATATGTCACAGGGTTGATCTATGTATCATTCAATCTGCAGTCATATAAATGTCCCTCTGCTGATTAGTTTGTTATATTGACAATATTAATATTGTTAAAAATCCTTCCTCTGCATCAGAAGGTATTAATTAACTTTGCCTCCCTGATTTTTTAAGTTTTAGCTGATGTCATTGTTACTCGAAAAAATCGATAAGAATCGTTTGCCTCGTCATATTGCTATCATAATGGACGGTAATGGACGTTGGGCAAAAGAACAAGGACAAGATCGTCTTTATGGTCATTTTCATGGTGTTGAAAGTGTTCGAGATATTGTAGAAGGCTGTGCTGAACTTGGGATTGAATATCTTACTTTATATGCTTTTTCTACTGAGAATTGGGATAGACCTGAGAATGAAGTAATGGGGTTGATGGAGCTATTGGTAAATACTATTCGGGATGAAGCAGAAACACTTCACAAAAACAATATCAGACTTCACGTAATAGGTGATCTTGGTAAACTGCCTGATTATGCTCAAAAAGAATTAAATGAAGCTTTAGAAATCACAAAAGGTAATAAAAGGCTAAATCTCATTATGGCATTGAGCTATAGTGGACGGTGGGAACTGATAAACGCAGTAAAAAATATTGCATATGATGTAAAAAAAGGAAAGTTGAATATAGAAGACATTGATCAAAATACTTTCCGCCAATATTTGTGTACTAAAGACTTTCCTGATCCCGAATTAATGATCCGAACTAGTGGGGAATTCAGGATCAGCAATTTTTTGCTTTACCAATTAGCTTATGCTGAACTATATTTCACTAATGTCCGTTGGCCAGACTTCAGGAAAGAAAATCTTTATGAGGCCATTATTGACTTTCAGAACAGAGAAAGAAGGTTCGGAAAAACCAGCGATCAACTTACCGATGAGCCAATAATGGGGGCCGATACTTAGGCGTCTTTTAACAAACACTTTCGATATTTACCGTTAATTTGCCGCCGGAACAAAAATCGGGGTCCTTTTAAATATAAAATGCAGACAACAACCTGATTACAACCCTACTAAACTGGGACAGGTCTGATGTGAACAACCAAACATGCGACTACTTTTATTAAGAATCAGTCTTTTTCTTTTAGCAACGGTTATTTCCGCTTTGACTTTGCATGCCCAGAACGACACAACCCAACCCACTTCCGTTGATCCTAAGTTACTTGAATGGCAAAATGCAAAGATTGCGAAGGAATATACCATTGCCAGTATCAGCATTACCGGTATTAAATATCTGGATACAGCAATTGTGCTTTCCATTTCTGGTCTGCAGGTTGGTGACAAATTTGTACATCCCGGAAATGAAATTTTTGCCAAGGCTATAAATAATCTTTGGCGTCAAAAATTATTTGCCAACATACAGATTTATGTTACAAAAATTCAAGGCGAGAATGTGAGTATCGAAATCAATGTTCAAGAACATGCCCGTCTTGGCAATTTTAAATTTGTTGGTGTAAAAAAATCTGAACAGGAAGATCTGCAGGGTAAGATTGGTTTGGTAAAACAGACTATTATTACGGAAAATATGCGAAGAAATATTGTTGAGGTTACTAAAAAATATTACGCAGATAAAGGTTTTCAGGATGTTAATGTCAGGATCGATGAAAAACCCGATACAGCTTTTCTTAACTCAAACAGGCTGGTTATTTATGTAGATAAAGGTAAGAAGGTGCATATCAATGAAGTTAATTTCTTTGGTAATAAAAATGTGGATGAATTGAAGCTGAAAAAACAAATGAAGAACACCAAAGAAATGAGCAAAATGACTTTGTATCCATCGAAAGATAAAAGCCCGTTTGGAGAAAAAAAGTACATGAGCATAAAGGAGTATGTAAAAGAATGGGGCTTTTTGTCAGTCAGTAAAACAAAAAAATTACTGGATCCTTATTTCCGTTTCAAATTATTTAGTTCATCAAAATTTAATCCTAAAAAATTTGGGGATGACGAAGACAAAATTCTTGAATATTATAATTCCATTGGATATCGTGACGCTCAAATTCTTGATACCGCAATGTATCAGGCTAAAAATGGCAACACTAATATTGACATTAAGGTTAGCGAGGGTCCTAAATATTATTTTGGAAACATAACCTGGAAAGGCAATTCCAAATACAGCGATTCTCTTCTTAGTGTTATATTGGGAATCAATAAAGGAGATGTTTACAATATAGACATTCTCAACAAACGGCTTGGAAAGCAATTATCTCAGGAAGGTGGGGATATTGGCAGTCTTTATATGGATGATGGTTATTTATTTTTCAAAGCTGAAGCAGTAGAAACGGCAGTTTACAATGATACCATAGATCATGAAATCAGAATTACGGAAGGACCACAGGCCCGGTATAAAAACATTACAATTTCAGGTAATGAAAAGACAAAAGATTATGTAATCCGCAGGGAACTTAGAACATTACCCGGAGAATTGTTCAGCCGTTCTGATCTTATCCGTTCCCAAAGAGAATTGTCGCAATTGCAATTTTTTAATCCCGAATCCATCAATCCCGGAGTTGTTCCTAATGCAGAAGATGGAACTGTTGATATCAACTGGAAACTGGAAGAAAAGTCTTCTGATCAATTGGAATTATCAGCAGGTTGGGGTGGTGGTATTGGACTGACAGGAACACTGGGTGTATCTTTCAATAACTTTTCAATTAGAAATATTTTAAAGCGATCTGCATGGGATCCACTGCCACAGGGTGATGGGCAAAAATTAAGCGTTCGAGCTCAATCAAATGGAAAGGCTTACAGGTCATACAGTTTTTCTTTTACAGAGCCATGGTTGGGTGGAAAAAAGCGGAATTCGCTTACGATAGCTTATAATAATAGTAAATATTCCAATGCCTTTAATCCATTAACGGGTCAGATTGATCAGGCAAGATCTGATACGAATTATCTAAAGGCAAATAGTTTTACCGTTTCACTAGGTAAGCAATTGAAATGGCCCGACGATTTTTTTACGCTGGTATATTCGGTCAATTTCACGCAATACAAAATGTTGAACTATCCGATTTTTCAGGGAGTAAGCAATGGTACATCTAACAACTTTAATGTAAAGATTGCACTTCAACGATCTTCAGCCGGTCCTAATCCAATTTTCCCTACAGGAGGCTCTACATTTTTGGCCAGCGTGCAGTTAACTCCACCATATTCTTTATTTGATCCAGGACTTGTTAATTCACAGAACCCATATCAAAATCCGGAATATCATAAATGGCGTTTCAATGCGGAATGGTATCTTCCTATAGGAAAGGCCAAGGGTGAACAAAAAGATCGCCAATTAGTATTAAAATTGGCAGCTAAGTATGGTTTTATGGGACGTTATAACCGAAATCTTAACTTCTCACCTTTTGAAAGATTTCAACTTGGGGATGCCGGGTTAACAAACAATTACGGATTACTTGGATATGATATCATTTCACAGCGGGGATATCCTGTTTATCAGTCATCAGACCCAACTGTGAATCCGGACCAGACAAGCGCTACACAGTTCTTTACTTTGTTTAATAAATATACCGCCGAGTTGCGTTATCCTATCGTGACAAATTCGAGCAGCACTATTTTTGGATTGGCTTTTTTTGAAGCTGCAAATGGTTGGTTTGATTTTAAGAGTTATAATCCTTTCCGTTTGCGCAGGAGTGTTGGTGTCGGCATGCGATTTTTTCTGCCCATGTTTGGATTGCTTGGGTTTGATTATGGTATAGGGCTTGACCGCCTGACACCCGGAGTTAAGTTGAAAGATGCATCCCGCTTTACCTTTATGCTCGGCTATGAACCGGAATAAATTTTATTAATTAAATTCTATAGTACTATTAAATTATTTTGCAGTAAGAATTGCTATTCTATTCACCCTTAAAATAGAAACAGTATGAAAAAATTTTTTCTATTCGCCTTTAGTTTGTGGCTTACAGCTTTTGCCGCACAAGGTCAGAGATATGCTATTATCGACACACGATATATTCTTGATAAATTACCCGATTATAAGCAGGCACAAAAGCAATTGGATGATATTGCGGCAGAATGGCAAAAAGACATTGACGGCAAGCAAGCAGAACTGGATAAGATGTATAAAGATTATGACGCCGAACAGGTAATGCTTAGTGATGATCTGAAGAAAAAAAGAGAAGATCAACTTTTCCAGAAGGAAAAAGAACTCAGGGACTTACAGCGGAAACGTTTTGGGTTTGAAGGAGACCTTTTCAAGAAAAGACAAGAACTTATTAAGCCTATCCAGGATAAGGTATATAACGTTGTGCAAAAACTTGCTGTACAGCGGGGATATGAGCTTGTATTCGACAAAAGTGAGGGAATTACTATTATCTTTGCCGACCCCAAACTGGATAAAAGTGAAGATGTGTTGAAAGAATTGGGAGTAAATAATTGATTTTTTATTTACAATATTTATTGCAATCATAAATTCAAAACAATGAAAAAGTTTAATTTTTTTTTAATTGCGTTAGGACTGTTAGTTGTGAGCAGTGTGGATGCGCAAGTGAAAATTGGTTATATCAGCGTGGAAAATATGGTAATGCTGATGCCAGAAGCAGGTAAAATTGATTCTTTACTTCAGAAGTATCAAGCTGACTCTTTGCAACCGAGGTATAACTATACTTTATCAGAATACCTTCGCAAAGACAGTATGGTGAACGGAAAAGACTCCACAAAATATCCGCCTTCTGTTCGTGCTACAATAAGGCAGGAAATGCAGCAAAGCGCCTATGAACTTCAAAATTGGCAGAGCATAGTGCAGGAAGCAACTCAAAACAAACAACAAGAATATCTGGCGCCTATATACAAAAAAGTACTTGATGCTATTAGAGCAGTTGCTAAAGAAAAAGGATATACTCATGTAATGACAAAAGAATCATTCCTGGTAGCTCCCGATGGAGACGACTTATTGGTCTTAGTAGCAGAGAAATTAAAAGTAAAACTGCCACCACAGTTACAGCCAGGTAATAAATCCCAGACAAACCCTGTTAAAATAGGTAATTGATTTTGATTAAAATTTATTTATAACCCCGGCTTCAAGGCAGGGGTTATTTTTTCTTAAATCGCTGTTTATAACTCTGGTTCGCGTCTATTTTATGGATAAGTCTTATTTTCACAACTTCGAAACTCGTTTCAGAACAAGATCTGTTTAGCGGGCAATAAAACTTAATTAAATAAACTAATTACATTTAACTATGAAGAAAGTATTGATTTCAGTATTCGGTTTTGCAGCAATGATATTAACCGGAAATGCAAAAGCACAAACAATGAAAGTCGGCGTATTTGATATTGACGTGATGGTGCAAGCTATGCCGGGTTATCATATCGTTGATAGTTTAGTACGTATCTACGAAACTGATTCATTAGGAGCAGAATTGCAGTACAATCAATCAGAATACCACCGCTTAGATAGCACTTATAAAGCAGATTCTGCTTTAGCAGTTACTGGCAAAAAAAATAAGTTCGCTTGGGAGCAGGTAGCTGCTGACAGGCAAAAAATGGCTATAAATCTTGTTTACTGGCAACAGATAGCTCAAAATAAATCAAATACAAAAAGAACCCAACTTGCCCAGTCATTATATAAGGAAGTAGAAGATGCATACAGAAAAGTGCTGGCAAGGAAAAAATATACTCTCATACTAAAGCCACAAACTTATGAGGCAGGTTTCCCTATTGATAATATTTTTATTGCAGTAGCCAGAGAACTTAAACTTACAGAACTGCCCCAGGATTTATTATATCTTGGCGATGATCCGGATCCGGTAAAACAACCTGCTACTAAACAAAAGAACCAGTAAATACAGTGTATCTTTAAAATAAGCTCACATAGAGTTACTATTAAACCCTAATAAAATGCAGGGCCCTATTGGTATATTCGATTCAGGCTATGGGGGATTGACAGTTTTAGACGAGATCATCAATAAATTGCCGCAATACGATTATCTCTATTTAGGTGATAATGCCAGGGCTCCTTATGGCAATCGTTCATTCGAAACTGTTTATCGATACACATTGGAAAGTGTTAAATGGCTTTTTAAGCAAAATTGTAATTTAGTAATCCTTGCCTGCAATACTGCTTCAGCAAAAGCATTGCGGGAGATTCAACAAAAAGATCTTCCAAAAATAGCACCGGATAAAAGTATATTGGGAATCATACGACCAACCACAGAAATAATCGGAACGTATTCAGAAACAAAAAATGTTGGAATTCTTGCAACAAATGGAACCGTTTCATCCAATTCTTATCCAATTGAAATAAAAAAATTTTTTCCTGAAATAAAAGTTTACCAGGAGGCTTGCCCTATGTGGGTACCATTGGTTGAAAATAATGAACATCATACCCATGGTGCCGATTTTTTTATAAAAAAGAATATTCATAACATTTTTGAGAAAGGAGAAAACATAGATGTAATCTTGTTAGCATGCACACATTATCCATTGCTGAAAGAAAAGATTGAAGAATACCTTCCGGTCGGTGTAAAATTATTATCACAGGGAGAAATAGTGGCAGAAAGTTTGAAAGATTACCTGCATCGTCATCCGGAAATTGAAATCAAATGCAGTAAAAACAGTGTAAGAAAATTTTATACAACTGATTCAACAGAAGATTTTGACAGTCATGCCGGTATTTTTTTTAATGAGGCGATAAGTTCCATGAAAGCTGATTTAGAGGCAGGTATAACCTGATTTCTTGTCTAACGGAAGGCAATAAAAAAATCGTTCTTGTTACTTTTAACTTCTATGTTGTTCCCTTACCTTTGCTATCCTTTCACAATCAGCAGGTATGGTGACCTGATGGAAAGTTTAAAACCTGGTTTATTATTATAGAAATAGATTAATATCCGGATCATATTTAAAAGCTTGCTTCATATGAGTCAGCTTTTGTTTGAAGAAAAAGAAAAAAATTATGAAACGTACATTTCAACCACATAACCGCCGCAAAAAAAGTGTGCATGGTTTTCGCAAACGCATGCAAACAGCCAATGGCCGTAAGGTATTGGCGAGTCGTCGCAGAAAAGGTCGCAAAAAACTAACAGTTTCAGACGAAAGAAAGCTGAAATAACTCCAGCCTCTGTGAAAAGGATGGGTTAGATTACTAATAGTCCCGGTTATAAACGCCGGGACTATTTTATTTTTGTAAAATGATAAAACGGTACACACTTGGAAAAAATGAAAGGCTGAAAAGCCGTAAATTGATTGAACAGTTGTTTAGTGAGGGGAAAAAAATTGTAGTAAACCCGTACAAAATTTATTACCTGCTTTTCAAAGGCTCATTCACTTTACAATTTGGCGTTGGTGTCTCAGGAAAAATTTTTAAAAAGGCAGTTGACCGGAACAAAATAAAACGATTGACAAAAGAAGCATATCGGGTACAGAAAATTTCTTTGCAGGAACAATTAAAAGATAAAAATTTACAGTTGTTTGTTTTTTTTATTTATACAGGAAAAGAGATTCCCGATTTTAATCTTGTCAAAGAAAAAGTAGCAATGGCTTTAAAAAAACTAATTGTTTCAGTTGATGAAAACATTTCTTCGAATTCTTAGTTTTCCTTTTATCGTATTGATAAAATTGTATCAGTGGATCATTTCGCCATGGATTGGCCCTAAATGCCGGTTTACACCCACTTGTTCCCATTATGCAGTTGAAGCATTAAAAAAACATGGATTATTCAAGGGATTATGGCTGGCAATAAAACGAATTAGCCGATGTCATCCATGGGGCGGCAGCGGTTATGACCCTGTACCATAACTAAATAAAAAAGAGCAGCGGCAATCTGCTCTTTTTAAAGATAATTATTAATAAAAAATCATTTGCCAAACCGGTCACTGATTTTTTTCCAATTAATTACATTCCAGAATGCACCAAGATATTCTGCTCTGCGGTTCTGGTATTTTAAATAATAAGCGTGTTCCCAAACATCTACACCAAGAATCGGTTTTCCTTTTATTTCGGCCACATCCATCAAAGGATTATCCTGATTAGTAGTTGAAGTAACTTCCAGTTTTCCATCTTTTATAATGAGCCAGGCCCAGCCACTTCCAAATCTTGTCATGCCGGCATTATTAAATTTTTCTTTGAACGTATCAAAAGAACCAAATGCTGAGTTAATAGCATCAGCCAATTTTCCGGAAGGAACGCCTCCGGCATTTTTTGCAAGACTTTCCCAAAAAAAACTATGATTCCAATGTCCGCCACCATTATTACGAACGGCAGGTGAAATCTTTCCGGCGTTGGCTACTAATTCTTCCAATGATTTTCCTTCATTAGGAGTACTTGCAACAGCTTTATTCAGGTTATCAACATAAGCCTGATGATGTTTGCCATGATGAATCTGCATGGTCAGCGTGTCAATATACGGTTCCAATGCATCGTGAGCATATGGAAGAGCAGGTAATGTAAATGCCATAATAATTTAAATTTTAGGACTGTCAGCTGACAGTCAGGTTTATAAATTTGAATTTTATTTTAATAGGTTTACAAATTTACAAACGAAAAATTCTTGTACTTTGTTAATGTTTTCGAGATTCGGAATAAAATTTCCGTCAAAAAAAGAAAACAGGTATAAAATATTTTGAAGTAACTTTCTTTTCAAGAACAAAATAACTATTATGGGGAAAAACACAATCAATAAATCCCGCAGGAAATTTATTCAGAGAATTGCGGGAGTTGCATTGGCTTCTTCCATTCCGGGAATACTTAAGGCCACCGGGAAATCAGAAAAGTTCGAAGGATTATTTCGTAATTATTATAGCCCTAATGATAATATCCAGATTGCTTTGATTGGTGCCGGCGGTATGGGGACAGCGGATGCTAATACTGCTACATCTATTCCGGGAACAAAACTTATTGCGGCTTGCGATCTTTATGACGGAAGAATAGAAGCAGCTAAAAAGAATTATGGGAAGGGCATTTTTACCACAAAAAATTATAAAGAGATACTGGAGAGAAAGGATATCGATGCAGTCATTGTTGCCACACCAGATCATTGGCACAAAAGAATTTCTATCGATGCTATGAACAGCGGTAAAGCTGTTTATTGCGAAAAGCCAATGGTGCATGATATTACAGAAGGATTTGAAGTTATCGAAGCACAAAACCGGAATAAAGTAACATTTCAGGTAGGTAGCCAGGGAATGAGTTCTTTGGGAAATGAAAAAGCTAAAGAATTATTAGCCGCCGGTGCTATTGGTAAATTAAATTATGCAGAAGGTTTTTGGGCCCGCAATTCTCCATTTGGCGCATGGCAATATGATATTCCTGACGACGCTTCAGAAAAAACGGTGGATTGGAAAATGTTTTTGAATAAATATCCTGATCGTCCATTTGATGCAAAGAGATTTTTCCGCTGGCGTTGTTATAGGGATTATGGCACCGGTGTATCCGGCGATTTGTTTGTTCATTTATTTTCAAGCCTTCATTTTATCACTAATTCATTTGGCCCGCAAAAAATAATGGCCATGGGCGGACTTCGTTATTGGAAAGATGGAAGAGAAGTGCCGGATATATTAATGGGCATGTTTGATTACCCGGAAACAGAACAACATCCGGGTTTCAATTTATCTCTTCGTGTAAATTTTGTAGATGGAACTGCCGATAGTACTTATCTGCGACTGGTGGGGAATGAAGGAAGTATGAATGTAGAATGGGATAAAGTGACATTAACAAAAAATACATCCTACGCTGCGGTTGATGATCCCTTGCTAAAAACTAAAATGAACAAAGAGGAATCAGATGTTTATGAAAGAAAAAAAATGGGAGCACCCGCATCTGAAGTTTTCAAAGCTGAAGATGGATATAAGGGAGCTCATTACGATCATTGGTATAATTTTTTCACTTGCATGAGGAATAAAACCAAATCGAGAGAAGATGCTTTATTCGGATATCGGGCAGCAGCGCCGGCACTTCTTTGTAACGATAGTTATTTCACTGATAAACCCGTAAAATGGGATCCCGTTAATTTAAAAGTTGTTTAATAAATTTTAATTATGAAATCAATAAAGATTATATCCTTGATCGGAATCGCTGTTCTGCTTTTTTCTTTTCAGCAAAAAAAAGATAATGAGTTAACAACAGCAGAAAGAAAAGCCGGCTGGAAATTATTGTTCGATGGTAAAACCCTGAATGGCTGGCGAGCATATAAAAATATTCCGGGTTCATCCTGGAAAGTAAACGAAGGAACATTGTGCAGTAAAGATCCAACCGGGGATCAAAATCCCGATCTTATCTCAACAGAGATGTACGGGAGTTTTGAACTTTCTATTGATTGGAAAATTTCACCACAAGGTAATAGTGGTATCATGTATCATGTAACAGAAGATAATGATCATACTTATGAAAGCGGCCCGGAATATCAATTGATAGATGATAAAGATTATCCCGAAAAAATTGAAGATTACCAAAAAGCAGCAGCAAATTATGCGATGCAAGCCCCATCTGTTGATGCAACAAAGCCAGCTGGTGAATGGAATCATACTGTTATTATTGTAAACAAAAATCATGTTGAACATTGGCTGAATGGAAAGAAAGTTGTGGAGTATGAAATGTATTCTGAAAAATGGAAAGAGCAAAAAGCTGCAGGTAAATGGAAAGATGTTGCAGCTTACGGTGCTGCAAAGACCGGCCACATTGCTTTGCAGGCTACGCATAGCGGCGTTGCTAATACCGGAATTTGTTTCAAGAATATAAAGATAAAGTTGCTGTAAGTTTTGCTATGAAAGTTATATAGTCAGCTATCTTTTGTTTTTAAAAAAATCTTTTATCAGTTTCGTACAATCGTCTTTTAAAACGCCTCTGATCAATTCCGTTTTTGGATGAAAGGGCCAGTTAGCTCCTGTCGTTTTTTTATAACCATTTTTTTCATCGTCAGCGCCATAAACAACTTTACCGATTTTGCTCCAGTAAATGGCGCCGGCGCACATCATGCATGGTTCAACAGTTACATAAAGAGTAGCCTCCGGCAAATATTTACTTCCCAATAAATTGAAGGCAGATGTCAAAGTAATCATTTCTGCATGTGCGGTAGGGTCGTTCAATTTTTCAACCATGTTATAACCTCTTGCAATAATTTTTTCGTTTAGCACAACAATAGCTCCAACAGGAATTTCTCCTTCTTCCATAGCCCTTTTTGCTTCTTTGATAGCTTGCATCATATAGTATTCGCTGGTCATGGTGAAAGGATTTGCTAACTTGAGGCAAAATTACACGTTAATGTTTGACATAAACAAGCTCGGAAAAATGCGCCGTTATTTTGAATCAGGCGCTACTAAAAAATATTCTTTCAGGAAAGAGCAATTGCTGAAATTGAAAGCAGGTTTGCAACAACATGAACAGGACTTACATAATGCTTTATATATCGATTTAAAAAAAAGTGTTGAAGAAAGCTGGGTGACTGAAACAGGTTTTTTACTGAGTGAAATTAATGTAACATTAAAAAGATTACGTCACTGGATGCAACCAGAAAGAACAAAGACAAATCTTCTCAACCTTCCTTCTTCAAGCTATGTATTGCGTGAACCTTTGGGAACTGTGTTGATCATCGGACCATGGAATTACCCTTTGCAGTTATTATTCACTCCACTTGTTGGTGCGATAGCAGCAGGAAATTGTGTTGTTTTAAAACCCAGTGAGTTTGCTCCGGCTACATCTGCAATAATGAAAAGGGTGAGTGAAGAGAATTTTCCCGAAGAATATATTTTATATGTTGAAGGTGATGGCGCAGAAGTGGTGCCGCAGATGATGAATAACTTTCGTTTTGATCATGTGTTTTATACTGGAAGCACTACCGTAGGAAAAATCATTTACAAGATGGCAGCAGAAAAATTAGTACCGGTAACATTGGAACTTGGTGGTAAAAGTCCCTGTGTGGTAGAAGATGATGCGAACATTAAAGTAGCGGCACGGCGGATTGCTATGACAAAATTTTCTAATGCTGGTCAGATGTGTGTAGCACCGGATTATGTTCTTGTTCATGAATCATTGAAAGAAACATTTGTAAAACATTTAAAGCAAACTTTAGTTAAATTTTTCTCTGACAACCCTGCTGAGAATTATAATTATTGTAAAATAGTGAACAAAAAACAATTTAACCGTCTGATAAATTATTTTAATAATGGAACTATTGTTTATGGCGGACATTTTGATAAAGATAAATTGTATATCGAACCCACGATTATAGAAAACGTTTTGTTAAATGCATCATTGATGAATGATGAAATATTTGGTCCTATACTTCCGGTAATTTCTTTTCAATCATTTGAGGAAGCAAAAGCAATTATAAACCGTCATCCTAATCCGCTTGCATTTTATATTTATACGTCTGATGAAAAAAAAGCAAAAATGTGGTTGGATGAAATTCCTGCAGGCGGAGCTTGTATCAACAATTCAAGTTGGCATTTGACAAATCATCATCTTCCTTTTGGCGGACGCGGAGATAGCGGTATCGGTGAATATCACGGGAAAAATAGTTTTGAAATATTCAGCCATCGGAAAGCAGTAATGAAAACACCTACCTGGTTTGATCCTGATATAAAATATCCGCCATTCAAAGGAAAGTTGAAATTGTTTAAGTGGGTAATACGGTGAATAATCAATAGTGATAAGAGCATTAAAATTATAGCATGTTAGAAAGAAAAAGTTTAAAGAGAATTAAAAAGCTATTGATTATTTTCCTGATGTTCATAATAGTATTTTTAGGGAATGTTGAAGTTGTAAATGTAAATTCAGTGCATATGACTTATCGCCAAAAAGTTTTGAAAACAATTTATCCGGCTCTTATGTGGTGGTCAAAAGTCAGCGGACGGAATTCAACTGAATTGTCAAATGATAAAGTGCAGCCGCCGGTTTCATTTTATTCATTGAATGATACTTTGAACAGCGGGCAGGCATTTGATTTTTCATTATTAAAAGGAAAAAATGTTTTGTTGGTAAATACGGCAAGCGATTGTGGGTATACCGATCAATACGATGACCTGCAAAAGTTATACAAGGAGAACGATGAAAAACTTATCGTGATCGGATTTCCCGCCAATGATTTTAAACAACAGGAAAAAGGAACCGATGACGAGATTGAAAAATTTTGTAAACAGAATTATGGGATTAGCTTCCCTTTGATGAAAAAAAGTATGGTGAAAAAAAAAGAAAACCAAAATCCGGTGTTTCAATGGCTGACAGATTCTTCAAAAAACGGTTGGAACAGCAAACCACCTTCCTGGAATTTTTGTAAATATCTGGTGAATGAAAACGGAATGCTGACGAATTATTTTGGTTCCTCTATATCACCAATGAGTAAAGATGTATTAAATGCAATCAATAAAAAATAATGGGAAGTCATTAAGATTTTACACAGCGCATTTCTCATGATAATTTATCAATGTGATTTGTGTTCTTTCAAATTCAAATCCATAATAAGCAGAAACAATATCATTCAATACTTCGTCAATTTCTTCTACTGTTTTCAGTATAACTAATTTATTGCGGTATTCTTTGATATTTGGAAGTCCTTTCAGATAATTGGCATAATGCCGGCGCATTTCATTAATACCGACAACAGGATTTTTCCATTCTACACTTTTATATAAATGTTTGCGAACTACATTAACTCTTTCTTCAATAGTTGGCGGAGGTAAATGTTCACCCGTTTTAACGAAATGTTTTATCTCGTTAAATATCCACGGATAACCTATGGCTGCACGTCCGATCATAATGCCATCAACACCAAAACGATTTTTATATTCCAAAGCTTTTTCCGGAGAATCAATATTACCATTGCCAAAAATGGGAATATGAATTCTCGGATTATTTTTCACTTTGCTGATCAATGTCCAGTCAGCTTCGCCTTTATACATCTGCGTTCGTGTACGGCCATGAATAGTTAATGCTTTGATGCCGGCATCCTGCAATCGCTCCGCAACCTCTTCAATGTTTTTTGTATGATCATCCCAACCTAATCTTGTTTTTACTGTTACGGGAAGCGAAGAGGATCTTACAACTGCAGAAGTTAAACGAACCATCAGATCAACATCTTTTAAAACTCCGGCGCCAGCTCCTTTCATTGCGACTTTTTTTACAGGACAACCGAAATTTATATCGAGAAGATCGGGATTAGTAGTTTCAACAATTTTTGCGGCTAAAGAAAGGCTTTCTTCATCACCGCCAAATATTTGTATGCCAACCGGTCGCTCATAATCGAAGATGTTTAATTTTTTCCGACTTTTAATAGCGTCTCTGATCAGACCTTCACTGCTGATAAATTCGGTGTACATTAGATCAGCTCCATTATCCTTGCAAACCGCACGAAAAGGCGGATCGCTGACATCCTCCATGGGTGCCAGCAACAAAGGAAACCCGATAGCCATTGGGTCAGGAAGTTGTATGTTACCTATCTTTACCATTTTTAAAAGAACAGCAAATTTACATTTTAATAATTGAAAATTATGTATGATAGTAATTCAAAAGGCATTTCTTATACGGCCGGTTTTTTTATGCTGATCCCTTTTGTGGCAGCAGGTTTTTTAGTTGCGTCGGTAATCAGTATACCAGTTTGGACAAGTATGACAGGCACAAGTATTATGGATATGCAAAAAGAAATGAACAATCCTGCTTATGCCGATGCCATGAAAGTTATCCAGATTATTACGGCTGTAGTTGCATTTTTTTTACCCACAGTTCTTACTGCTTTTTTATTAAATAGAAAGCCGATGAAGTTATTGGGTTATTCAGGCAACGTAAAATGGAACCAGATTGGATTGGTGGTAGCCATCATGACAGCAGGCTTATTTGTTTCTTCCGGTCTTTCATATTTTAATGATCATCTTCCTATTTCGCATAACTTGAAAGCTTATTTTGACAGGTTGGAAAACGATTATAACGAAGGAGTAGAATCCATAATTGGCCTGAACAACTTTGGTCAATACCTGACAGGACTTTTCATTATGGCGTTTTTACCAGCTCTTTGTGAAGAAACATTATTTCGGGGAGGATTACAGAATTTTCTTACCCGCTCAACAAAAATGCCATGGTTTTCAATTATTGTTGTCAGTATTATTTTCAGTGCAGTACATTTATCTTATTATGGTTTTTTGTCACGATTTTTCCTCGGTATAGTATTAGGAGTGCTTTATCATTACTCGGGCAAAATCTGGCTTAATATTCTTGGACATTTCCTGAACAATGCAATTGCCATTACTGTAATTTATATTTTAACATTGCAGGGTAAACCACTGAAAGATGTTATCAATGACAACTCTGAGAACTTCTGGGGTATCATTTTGTTGCCTTTTGTAATCTGGCTATTGTATAAATTCTGGACTGTTTCCAAAAAAAATAATGAGGAAATACAAACGGTAATACCTGAAAAGAATAGCACTGATATTTTTTCCTGATCACTAATCTTATGGCCTTTAACTGGCAAACATTTAGAACAAGAACATTAACTGCTGTAATATTTGCGGCAATCATGCTCACCGGCCTGCTCTGGAACCGGTTGAGTTTTTTCATTTTATTTTCTATTATTCATTTTGGTTGCTGGTGGGAATATTTGAAGTTGAATGAAAAAATATTTTCCATCCAGATCAAAAAGATGGTTAAATTTTTTTTGCTGGATATCAGTTACATTTTCTTTTGGCTGATTGCGTACATAAATCATTCTACAATCAATTTTAATATTTCCGCTGGTTTCTTCGTTATAAATTTTCAATGGTTGATATTTATTCTTGTAATTATCAGTATAGCTGCTTTTTTATTCTTCAACAAAATTGTTTCTGTTAAAGCTAAATGGATGATTGCTGTTGGTTTTGCTTACATTTCTTTGAGCTTTGGCTTGATGGTAGATCTGTATGGGAAAAAAGGTTCACCAGAACATAGCTCTTTTTATGTCTTGCAAAAAAATTATTTTATTCCTGCTGCTATTATCGTTTCTATCTGGATTAATGATACGATGGCTTATATTATTGGCTCTTTAATTGGTAAAACGATAATTTCAAAAATTTCTCCTAAAAAAACATGGGAAGGAACAGTCGGCGGAATTATTTTAAGTGTTGTCGTTATTGGGTTGCTTTCATTTTATAGTTGTCATTTTGATGTGTTTGCCTTACAGCTTATGATCATTGCTTTGATTTCTTCCATTGTTGGCACATCAGGTGACTTTCTTGAATCTAAACTCAAGCGGATGGCCGGAGTAAAAGACAGCGGCACATTTATGCCGGGTCATGGCGGTTTTTTAGATCGCTTTGACTCAATATTGCTGGCTGTACCTGCTGTGTGGATCTATATTTATTTTTTTGTAAAGTAGAAAATTACATTCACCAGTCGTCTTTTTTTTATCTTTGTAGTTCAATATTTAATGAATGACCATTCATAAGGAAGGATATAAGACCGTTGCCTTGGCTGTCTTATTTTTTGTAATTATCAATCTGCTTTCATTTAATATTTTCAGTCTTGAATATTCGGTTATTTGCTGGATCATTCTGTTTATTACACTGGTTTTACTTCTTTTTGTAATTTCTTTTTTTCGTGTTCCTAAAAGAACACTTACTGTTCGTGAAGATGCCATTGTTGCTCCTGCTGATGGAAAAGTGGTGGCGATAGAAGAAATACAAGCCGATGAATATTTTATAGATAAAAGAATTCAGATTTCTATTTTCATGAGTCCGCTGAATGTTCATCTGAATCGTAATCCGGTGAGTGGAGAAATAGTCTACAGCCAATATCATAAAGGGAAATATCTGGTTGCTTGGCATCCAAAATCATCTACAGAAAACGAAAGGCATTCCGTAGTGTATAAAAAAAACAGCAAAGAAATATTAGTGAAACAAATTGCCGGCGCCATGGCCAAAAGAATTGTGAATTATCTTCATCCTGGACATAAAGTGGAACAATCTGAAGAGATGGGTTTTATCAAATTTGGTTCTCGTGTTGATCTGCTGTTGCCATTAGATTTAAAAATTCAGGTTAAGATTGGCGATAATACAGAAGGCGGAGTGACTATAGTTGCTTTGTGGTAGTAGCTTTTTATTATTAGTTAGCTCGCAACTCGTAGCTATTAGCTCACTACTTTTTTAAAATATTTCTTCCATTTCCTTAAGTGAATTTACAGTATAAGTGGGTTTGATGTCGACAGTAATATGATTGTGATTTACAAACAGCTGGTCAAGGCCGGCATTCATGGCTCCAATAATATCCACTTCAATACTATCGCCAATCATAATACTTTCTTTTTTTTCTGCATTGGTTTTTTGTAAAGCAAAATCAAAAATTTTTTTATTTGGTTTCAGGCTATTAGAGCCTTCCGAAGTGATTACTTCTTTAAAAAATGAACTTAATCCCGAATGTTTCAATTTACTGTGCTGAGTTTCTTCAAATCCATTTGTGATAAGATGAAGATTATATCCTTTGTCAGTGAGGTAATGAAGAACTTCTTTTGAATCAGGAAATAAAATAGTTCTTGTTGGCAGCAGATCAAGAAAGCGTACACTCATTTCTTTTGCAAGTGTCTCATCGGCAATTTTAAAATCCATCAGGGAAAGCCACATTCTTTTTACCCGCAATTCATCCTGTTTAATAAAACCATTTCTGTAACGTTCCCATAATTTTTCATTGTGGGCCAAATAATTTTTATGGAACTGCTTAAAATCAGTTACACCTTTTTCTTTCAGATTCAGAATAGTGAATAATTCTTCAAGGGTAGCACGGGCATTTGCTTCAAAATCCCAAAGCGTATGATCGAGGTCGAAGAAAAGATGACGATATTTGCCACCGGATTTTGAAATTGTGGTTATTTTTTTGTTCATAAGGAAGTGTGCAAATTACATCAGAAAATTTCAATTATGAATATTATCATTACCGGCGCATCGAGAGGAATCGGCAAAGCAACGGCAGAAATTTTTGCAGGAAATGGCCATAATCTTTATCTATGTTCCCGCAGTGAAACGGCGTTATATCAATCAATGGAAGAATTAATGACAAAATATCCGGCTGTTGCTATTAAAGCAAAGCCATACGATCTGGGCAAAAAAGAAAATGCAATAGCTTTTGGAAATTGGATATTGGGCTTAGGAATTTCTGTAGACATTTTATTTAATAATGCTGGTTTGTTTGAGCCCGGAAGTGTGCATGATGAACCGGATGGTTCTTTAGAAAGCCAGATAGAAACTAATTTATACAGCGCTTATCATTTAACCAGAACCATTTTGCAAAAAATGATAGAGCAAAAAAGAGGGCACATTTTCAATATGTGCTCTGTAGCTTCTATTAAAGCGTATCGAAATGGTGGCGCATACAGCATCAGCAAAACGGCACTTTATAGTTTTTCAAAAAACCTAAGGGAAGAAATGAAACCTCATGGTGTTAAAGTAACAACTATAATAGCCGGTGCTGCTTTTTCTGATTCGTGGGCCGAAAGTGGGATTGATAGAAACCAGTTCATGGAAACAGAAGATATTGCTAAAATGGTTTACGCGACTTCACAACTTTCACCGCAAGCATGTGTTGAAGAAATATTAATCAGGCCACAATTAGGGGATATTTAAAGAAAATCCTACTCAGCGTATTTGTATCCAACTCCTCTTACTGAATGAAAATATTTTGGATTGCGGCTATCTTCCTCGAAGTATTTACGAAAGCTGAGAATGAAATTATCAATGGTTCTTGTGGTAGGATAAACATTATAACCCCAGACAGCCTGCAAAATTTTTTCTCTTGGCACTACTTCATTCTTATTTTCGATAAGCAGTTTCAGCAGCATGGTTTCTTTTTTGCTTAATTGCAATTTTTGACCATTTTTAGTTATTGCTTCCTGCGCTTTAAAGTCAATCGTGTTATTTCCAAAAGTATAACTGTTGCCCAAAGTTGATTTTTCCTGTAATTTTTTATTTTTCTCAATCAATTTTTTAACACGCAACAACAGCTCTTCAAGATTAAATGGTTTTGTCAGATAATCATCGGCTCCTTTCTTCAATCCTAAAACTCTGTCGGCACTGGCATTTTTAGCGCTGAGGATGAGGATTGGCACTTCATTATTTTTTAAACGGACTGTTTCAGTAACATTAATTCCATCCATTTCAGGTAGCATGACATCAAGAATGATAAGATTAAAATATTCCGATTGAACAGCTTTCAATGCAGCAACACCATCATAGGCAGAAGTTACATCATAACCTTCCAGCTCAAGATTAAGTTTTAAAGCCTCATGAAGATTTTCTTCATCTTCAACCAAAAGAATAGATAGTTTATTGTTTTCGTTTGCCATATTCTAGCTATGAAATGATACAGTAAAAATACTTCCATGAGAAGTATTGTTTGTCACCGAAATGTCGGCATTATGATCAAGGGTAATTTTACGACAAAGATAAAGTCCAAGACCTGTGCCTTGTGTTTTACGGGTAGCTTCATTGCCGATCCGGTAAAATTTAGCAAAAATTTTTTTCTTTTCAGCTTCGGCAATTCCCGGTCCCTCATCAATAACTTGCAATTTTATTTTTGAACCTTCCTTAAACAGAGCGGCTTTCACCGGACTTTCTTTGGGTGAATATTTTATGGCATTTTCCAGTAGGTTATTGATCAGCATTTGTAGCAGCAAAGCATCTCCTTTTACATCCATGTCTGGCTCTATCTGTTCGATAAAATTTCTTTCAGGATGACGTTTTTTGAAATCCTGCAAACAATCTATTAGCAGATCAGACAAATCAAGATCTTCCCTGGAAAACGTATAACCGCTTCCTTCCAGTTGAGAAGAAACAAGAATATTGTTGGTAAGAAAATTAAGGCGTCCTGTTTCTTCCAATGTCATCCGGATAAGCTTTTTCTGTTTCTCCTCATCTAAAGAATATTTCTGAAGCGTCTCTAAGTTCAATTTTGCTACGGAGATCGGTGTTTTCAATTCGTGAGTAACGGCCATCATAAAATTCTGTTGTTGCTGCTGCACATAAAATTGTCTTCGAACAGATCGATATACAAAGGCAGCACCAAACAATATCAGTAGTAAAAAAAAACCTCCCTCACTTATATATTTAGCCTTATTTTTTTCATGATCAGCAATTATTTTATCTAATTGGGAATGATACAGCCGTGGTGTAGCCATACTGTCTACGGTCATATTTAATTGCCGCATTTTGAACCCTTGCATCATATTGTTTTGATTAACCAGGGAGATGAACCACCAAATCAAAGCTGTAATAATATATAAAAGAAGTGTCCAGTAAATGATGGTTACACGTATTAATCTTTTGTAGCTGACATCTGGCATAACACAAAATTGGAGTTATTGTTTTTTTTCAATACGCAGACCCACGTCCAGCACATTCTCCAACGGATCTTCACGCATGATTTGTTCAAGGGTAAATGTATACGTGCCGGCTTTCAGAGTCTGCTTTTCACCGAGAGGAATACGATGCTCATAAATATCATCCATGCCAGTGCCAAGCCAGCCATCATTGTTGGCTAACAAAAGATTTCTCTGAATTTTTTGAATGCTGTCTTTTCCCGGAGGCTTAATATATAGATTGACATAAATATTGGTATAATTATATTTTTCGGTATGTCGAAGTACCAGGAAAAGCTGGTAAGGAACGGTAGTATCTTTTATAGTGAAAGTAAAAGAAGGCTTAAAACTGCTTTTCCATTCATGCTTTGGAATGGCTACATCTTTTTCATAAAGATTGATTGAAGTACAGGAAGCAAAGAACAAGGCGCATGGCGCAAGAATGAAAAAAAATCTTTTTATCCGGTTCATCTGGCAAAGGTATGGCTAACAATAAAGACTTGTATGTGGATTATTATCACTTATGTTTTACAATACATTCAACACCTGTTCTTTTGCTTTTTCCAATTCATCTTTCATTTGTACTACGCATTTTTGAATAGAAGCATCATAAGCTTTTGAGCCGGTTGTATTGATTTCCCTGCCAATTTCCTGCAAAATGAAAGAAAGTTTTTTGCCCTTGGATTCTCCGGGTTCTCTCAGCATTTCTTTAAAATAATTACAATGATTTTTCAACCGGACTTGTTCTTCGCTGATGTCAATTTTTTCAATGTAATAAATAAGTTCTTGTTCTAACCGGTTACCATCATAATTTTCTTTACCAACATTTTCTTCCAGTAATTTGGTAATGCCTTCACGTATTCTTTGCTGGCGAAGCGGCTCCAGTTTTATAACTTCTTCCTGTTGTTTTTGAATATTATCAATGCGCAGTAAAAGATCCTCTTCCATGACCTTGCCTTCATCAAGCCGGTGAAGATTAAGATTATCAATTGCGGCCTGCAGGATTTTCTGGAAATCAATCCACTCTTTATCACTTAATGTTTCACTGGTTGGTGTTATGACTTCTGGCAATTTTACCAGGGTGCTGAGAATATGGGAAGGATCTAAATTGAGAGCTGATGATAATTCTGACAGGGATTTATAATAAGCTTTAGCCAGATCAGTATTAATAGTAACCGGTTTGGCATTGCCGGTTTCTTTCAAACTGATATTGCAATCAATAGAGCCACGGCCCAATTTTTGAGAGAGAAACCTACGAATTTCGAATTCAAATGGTCTCAAAACAGCAGGAATTTTCAGCAACAATTCAAATTGTTTACCATTTAGTGATTTGATGTCAACCAGAAATGTCTTGTCGCCAATATTTTTTTCGGCTCTTCCAAATCCTGTCATTGATTTCAGCATGAAAATATTTTTGAGTTAACAGTAAAGGTATTTTAATTATCGCACTTTTAAAATGTGAAGCACTTAGTAGGATTTCTATTATACAAAATGTTTTTTGAATATACATGAAGTGATGAAATGTTAGATGAATAGCAAAGAATACAAATAAAAATCCCTCCGGGAAATCGGAGGGATCATATATATGGATGGGTTAGTAAGTACGGGAAACAAATTTCCCAACACAATATTAAATATAATTTTTGCTAACAAAAAAATTTTTTCTATAAATTTTATTCACATTCCTTTTTTGGCTGTGGATAATAGATAGGTATAAACATCATTCAGGATGATGATTTTTTGATACATAAAATAATTTCTGAATGATATTTGTAATCATTAAAAAATACAATCTTATGAGATGCTGATTGGTCAATGGTTTCAAAGGAATATTTTTTTCTTGTTTTACTTTATTCAAAATCGTTATTAATAAACTATAAAACGATTCCTTGTTGTTTGATTGATTAAAATGACCTTCTGAATGAAATAAGATCTATAGGAAATATACTCTTAAAAGAGGATAATATCAGATAACACCGTTTTTTGTATAATCACACAACCAGCTATTGGCTCATTACCTTTGTATAAATTTAACCGTATGCGTTTTGCAAAACCTGTTTCCATTAGACAGATCGCTGAGTTAATAGGAGCTGAAATATCGGGCGATGCCAGTGCGATGGCTACTGGTATTAATGAATTGCATAAAGTAGAAAAAGGTGATCTGGTATTTGTGGATCATCCGAAATATTATGATACCTGCATTCAGTCGGCAGCCAGGTTTATTATTATTAATAAGAAGACAGAAATTCCCGAAGGAAAAGCATTGCTGATCGTTGATGAACCCTTTGAAGCATATTTGAAAATTGTAGATCATTTTCGTCCATTTTCTCCTTCGATGAAAATGATAAGTGATTCAGCCGTGATTGGTAAAGGAACAGTTATTATGCCGGGTGTTTATATCGGCAATCATGTCGTCATTGGTAAAAATT
This sequence comes from uncultured Bacteroidota bacterium, assembly GCA_963823125.1. Classification (GTDB taxonomy): domain Bacteria; phylum Bacteroidota; class Bacteroidia; order Chitinophagales; family Chitinophagaceae; genus UTBCD1. Next base: position 708,673 of record CAWGKD010000016.1, on the reverse strand, counting down.
GTATTGTTTATCCTAATGTAATTATTCTTGATCATTGTATAATCGGAGATGATGTGATCATTCAGTCAGGAACAGTTATTGGTTGCGATGCTTTTTATTATAATAAAAAAATGAACCGTGATATTCATTATAAAAAAATGAATAGCTGCGGCAGAGTGGTAATTGATAATTCAGTTGAGATAGGTGCAGGTTGTACAATTGATCGAGGTGTCAGCGGTGATACTGTTATCGGCACTGGAACCAAGATAGATAACCAGGTGCATATTGGCCATGATACTATGATAGGAAAGAATTGTCTTTTCGCTGCCCAGGTTGGTATTGCAGGTGCTACCACTATTGAAGATAATGTGATTCTCTGGGGTCAGGTTGGCGTCAGTAAGACATTAACCATTGGCAAGGATGCAATATTGTTGGCACAAAGTGGTGTTCCATCATCACTTGATGGAGGAAAAATTTATTTTGGCTCTCCTGCGGTAGATGCTAGAGAAAAGAAAAAAGAGTTTGTCTGGATAAAACGTATTCCCGAATTATGGGAAAAAGTGATGGGGAAAAAATAATGAACTGATATTTTTAATTATTAATCCGGTTCATAATCATATGGCAACTGATCTGCAATGTTTTTCCAACTCCAATAACCTTGGTTCACCCAATCTTTCTGATCGTAGTAATAACCATTTTCTTTTATTGAAATAGCATCAGCCAGATCAATATAAGATATCTGTGCGCTTACAATTTTTGGCAAACCCAATTTTCTTATATACTCAGGTTCCGGTTTTTTCTTTGTATAAGTAACGCTGAATTTTCTTGGATACCATACGCCAATTTCCGTTGTGCTATCGGGTGGTGAATAATATAAAGTATCATAAGGGTTAACCTTATTGAATTTGGTGTCACTGTTCTCATCGAGCATATCAATCATGAATCCATCATCAGATAAGGTACTGTCGTAATAAGATCTCATAAATTCCAGTTTGGAACCATAGTAAGCTTTTGAGCGATTAAAAACCCATCTTCTTTTTTCATCAGTGCTTCCTTGCATTTCAGTATAAAAGCAATAACCCCGGTACGAACTGATATCTGTTTTATAATAATAAACGAATGAGTCCAATTCATACCGAAGATCATAACCCAATGCTTTATTGGAAATCTGTAGTGATGAATCAGCCAAAACTTTCAGCTTATTGCTGCGTTTATAATAATAGAATTTTAATACCTCGGGGTTTTTTAAAATACATAGAGCTGCATTGGGAGTTTCACCGATAAAATGTTCAATAAAAAATTTTCCATATTTTTCCCATCCATCCTTAACTTCATTGCTGCTGCGAATCACTACTTCTTCCATGCTCTTTTCCTGCTTGGCCATTCCTATTTCCATGTGACTGCTGTCACTGCTGATTCGTACGGTGTTTGTTTGATATCCTGTGTAGGAAATGATCAGTTCATATCCACCGGGTTTAAGTTGTAAAGAAAATTCACCCTGTTTGTTGGTTGTTGTCCCAATAGTTGTATTATGGCAAAATACAGAAGCGCCGGGGAGCGGTTCTTTGGTGGCAGAATCAATTACTTTTCCTGAAACAGAAAATTGGGCATTTGTAATAAAAGAAAAACTGCTTAACAAAAACAAAAGGCTGAAACGAATTATTTTCATAGACTGTGATTACTTTTTAAAGATACAGTTTGTAAGATTACCTTTTTACGGCAGTTATTGTGCCAAGGTATTTTTCACATGCTTTTTTAATTGTTTGTTCTAATGGAGTGAAGGAAAATTCCGGAAAAGCTTTGAGTATTTTATCGTTTTCGAAATAAGTTTTGCTGTTGGCTACTTTTACACTTTCTTTTGTGAGCAATGGTTTTTCGCCGGTAAAAATGGTTTTTATTTTTTCTAATCTCCGGGCAAGTGACATTAAAAATGGAGAAGCCTCACGGGAAGGATGTTTTTTACCGAAGCTATCAGCAATACTGTCCTGCAGTTTTTTAAATGACCAATTATCGCTGTTGAGAATAAAACGTTCTTCATTGATATCGCTTTCCATCAACAGAACAGCAGCGCCAGCTACATCTTCCACATCAACAAAACCATTAATGCCCGGAACATTCCAGGAAAATTCTTTGTAAACCTTTTTAAAAATTGCACAACTTGCCTGATCCCAATCGCCATAGCCAAGAATAGTACTTGGATTGAGAATCACAGCATTCAATCCTTCACTGATGCCGCGCCAGACTTCTAATTCTCCTTTATGTTTTGTTTTGGAGTAATGTGTGTTTAGTTTACTTTCTTCCCATTGGTGTTCTTCGTTTATGTGGCTTCCTTCGGTTGTACGGCCAACTGCCGCAACAGAACTAATATGTACGAAACGGCGAACATTTTTATCCAGCGCTATATTCACGACATTAGCAGTTCCTTCTATATTTACCTGGTACATTTCTTTTCTTTCCTTTTTCAGGAAAGAAATAATTGCTGCTGAATGAATAACGGTTTCAATTCCGTCCATTGCATTTTCCAATGAAATAACATCCAGCACATCACCTTCTACCCATTCCACTTTATCAAATATTTCTTTCGGGATAAAAAAAGGAAGCTTATTGCTCCGGCGGATTGCTCTGACTTTATAACCTTTTTGCACCAGAAGTTTTATAATATAGGACCCGAGAAAACCTGTGCCGCCAGTAATTAAAACCATTTGAAAAAGATTTATCTTTTTGTTAGTAAGTGTAATACCCTTTTTTAGTTTTTATTCCCAATTCATTTTTTTCCACTTTTTCTTTTTGAACGAAAGATGACTTAAGCCTTTCTGGTAAACCAAGTTGTTCATGTATGGAAACACTTACAGAATAATTAATATCGTTGCCAATAAGATCCATCAGCCTGAAAGGACCCATTTTAAAACCCGTTGCTTCCATCAATAAATCCATATTGGAAAAATCGGTAATTCTTTCTTCAATTAATCGCAATGATTCAATATAAAAAGGTCTCGCTACGCGATTAACAATAAATCCAGGTGAATCTTCACAAATGACGGGCGTTTTGCCTAATTGTTTTGCCAGTTCAATGACCCTTTGAATAGTTTCAGCATTTGTAAAATTTGTTTTCACTATTTCCACCAGTTTCATTACCGGTGCCGGGTTAAAAAAATGCATACCGATCAATTTTTCTGGATTTTTTACCTGCTTTGCAATTTTAGAAACAGAAAGTGAAGAAGTGTTGGTGGCAAAAATACTCCTGGTGGAATTGAATTCTGACAGTTGATTGAATAATTCAATTTTGACTTCAATCTTTTCCACAATAGCTTCTATAAAAATATCGGCCTTGCATTTTTGAATGTCATTTGTGAATTGAATGAGTTGAAAGATTTTTTCCCATTCAATGATTTTTCCTTTTTCAGCAAGAGAGTGTAATTTTTTTTCAATATATTTTTTTGCATTTTCAAGTACAATTGAATTTAGTTCATACAAAATGATATTGTAATCCGACTGAGCTGCTGCCTGAGCAATGCCACAGCCCATAGTACCTGCTCCGCAAACACAAATGGTATTTATTGTCAGCATTCTAAGAATAAAATGGAAGTAAAGATATTGGATGTTAATTTCTGCTTTGTTTTTTCTGGCAAGTTTCTCTTACCTTGAATGAAATTTTTTATGGAACTAACACCACCACCTCCAATTGCTTCAGCAACTCAGGGAATATTTGGAACCAAAATTCCTTCAAGTTTAGCATTTACTATAGGAATACTTTTATTCCTTTTACCTTTTGCAGATTTAAAATGCAACGGTAATAAGCTTGCTACGCAAACAGGCTTAGGATTTGTAATGGGAAATGAATGGAAAGAAGCTATATACGATTCTAATGGAATCTTAGGAAAAAATGAGAATAAATCATCAGGCATGGATAGTGACAAGGATAAAAAAGAAGGCCAAATATATGCAGTAGTAGCTCTTGGCCTCGCATTGCTTGGACTTTTATTGTCATTCGCGGATGCAAAACTTGGAGGAACAACTGGTATTTTAACCGGTATTCTTTCCGCAGCGGCGCTAATTGCTTTAATGGTAGATATTAAAAATTATATCAGCAAACAAACAACTTCTGCAACGAATAACGGTGATAGTTTTAATTTGAATTTGGGAAATAAGATAAACATGACTGTTGATTTCACTCCGTGGTTTTATATAACCGTTATTATTTTTCTGTCAGCTGCTTTTTTCTGTTATAAACGGTTACAGTCAGGCCAAATTAAAACATAAACTTTTTTAAGTTTTCAGAATTCAGATGATAAAAAAATTATTTACATCATTTTATCATTATTAATACCGACAACATGAAGAAGAAAACACTTAGCATTTTACTGTCACTTGTACTTTTCGGTTGCTTTTTCCTTCCCTATTTTTTTATGCAGAGTGGTTATGATGTGATTTTCAAATCAAATTTCGGAATAGTAGCATTGGGTTGGGGAAAATATTTTTGGCTTTTGATTCCGGTATCTGCAATTATGCTTTTGCTGGGTGCATCCGATGGAAAATATTTCATTGGCAAAAATACACTTGAATGGATACCCCTGTTGACATTATTATTTATAATTGTGTGGTTGAAAATAAAAACCGATTCAAGTATTGGAAATTTGCTGGAAGGAATGGGTTATGGTTTTTGGATTTCACTTGCCACATCATTGATGCTGAAATTTTATAACCCGAAAGGGAAAAAATAAGAATTATTCTTTCCCGTTTTATATTGCGCTGGTAAACTGTTTCAAAAATCTTACATCATTTTCACTGAAAACCCGCAAATCATTCACGCCGTACAATAACATGGCCGGACGTTCAATGCCCATTCCAAATGCAAAGCCGGTATATTTATTGGAATCAATGCCGCAATTTTCCAGAACTTTTGGATGTACCATACCACAACCAAGAATTTCTACCCAACCGGTATGTTTGCAAATCCGGCAACCTTTGCCGCCGCATATAAAACAAGTAATGTCCATTTCAGCACTGGGTTCAGTAAAAGGAAAATAAGATGGACGAAAACGGGGTTTGATATCTTTTCCATACATCTCCTGTGCAAAAAAATAAAGCGTTTGTTTCAAATCAGCGAAGCTTACATTCTCATCAATATATAATCCTTCTACCTGGTGAAAAAAACAATGAGCTCTTGCACTTATTGTTTCATTGCGGTAAACACGACCGGGACAAACAATACGGATCGGCAGTTTACCTTTTTCCATTTCACGTATCTGCACATTGCTTGTATGCGTTCGTAAAAGCCAATCAGGATATTTTTGAATATAAAAAGTATCCTGCATATCTCTAGCCGGATGATTTTCAGAAATATTCAATGCTGAAAAATTATGCCAGTCATCTTCTATCTCCGGGCCATCCGCAACTGAAAAACCCAGCCGCTGAAAAATAGAAACAACACGATTTCGTACAAGACTTATAGGATGGCGGCTGCCTAATGGCATTGGATCGCCGGGAAGAGAAAGGTCAAGTCGTGATTCGGGAGACGTAAGTTGTGAGTCAGTAGTATTTTTTTTAAGCTCTTCAAATTTTTCTTCAGCAAATTGTTTAAAGGAGTTCAAAATTTGCCCAAACTCTTTCCTTTTATCTGCCGGCACATTTTTCATTTCAGACATCAGGCTTTTCACAATACCTTTTGTGCCAAGATATTTAATGCGGAAATTTTCAGCAGCTTGTTCATTTTCTAATTTATAGCTTTCGATTTCCCCTTTATAAATTTCTATTTGCTTTAATAGTTGCTCCATGTGACAAAGATAAGAAACCCCATTAACCTGTTTGAGAAGTGCTGTGTTATAATAAAGGCCTGTTTCTAAACAATAATCTCAACATTGACGGCAATACAATTAACAATAATGGCAATGCAATTATAAATCCTCCAATAACTGAAATAGCTAAAGGTTGATGAAGCTGTGCGCCTGTTCCGATGCCCAATGCCAAAGGCATCAAAGCGATGATGGCTCCTAACGCGGTCATAAGTTTTGGGCGCAAGCGGGTAGAAATAGCATAAACAATAGATTCATCCACCGTTTTATTTTCACTTAAAGTTTCTTTGAATTGCAGGAATGTAAAGATGGCATTCTCTCCAATGATTCCTACAATCATAATAAGACCAGTGTAGCTGCCAACGTTCAGAGGAGTATTTGTAAGATATAATGCTAGATAACTTCCCGAAATGCCTAAAACAGCTATTATGATTATGGTAAACGCCACTTTGAATTCTTTATAAAGGAAAAGAATGACTCCAAAAACTAATAGCCCTGCTGTAATAAGAATCATCAGTAATTCCTTGAAAGATTGTTGTTGTTCTTTATAATCTCCGCCATATTCAATGTGATATCCCTGAGGTAAATTGATCTGATCTGTTATATTCTTCTGAATGTCTTTTATAACAGTCCCAAGATCTCTGCCCTCTAATCTTGCAGTAATGACGCCCATTGACTGAAGATTTTCTCTTTGTATTTCAGCGTCACCGGGATTTACCTGCACATTAGCCAATTCGGTAATGGGTTTTAATTTTCCATTGGGCAAAAAAATCTGTAACCTGCTGATATCCGCAACACTCAATTTTCGGCTACCAGGATATAAAAGACGAATATTGGTTAATTGTTCTTTCTCCAAAAGATTGCCAACAATGTTTCCTTCCAGCGAAGTTTGCAATTGATATTGAAGATTGGCCGGAGTTATTCCAAATTGTGCCAGCCTGGTGAAATTGGGTTCAATGCTGATGGATGGCCCTGCGATAACAATTCCGTCAAACACATCTGCAGTTCCATTTACTTTTGAAACGACATTTGAAATCTGAGTAGAAAGTTCCTGTAATTTTTGTTGATTATCACCGAAAACTTTTACTTCAATTGGTTGCACTGATGTCATCAGGTCTCCCAACATATCACCAATTACTTGTCCAAAATCAATCCGTAATGCCGGTTGTGATGCTTCTATTTTCTGACGTAATTCACTGATCACTTCTTCGGTAGTTCTGTTTCTTTTTTTCTTCAGTTGAATTAAATAGTCGCCACGATTAGGTTCTGTTATGAAAAAGCCCATCTCTGTTCCGGTTCTCCGGGAATAAGCTGCTACCTCCGGAACTTTTACAATTATTTTTTCAACTTCCCGCAACATGTGATCTGTTTCATCTAATGAAGTTCCCGGAGGTGAACTATAATCAAGCACAATACTTCCTTCATCCATTTCAGGAAGAAAACCGGTTTCGAGACGAGGCAATAAAAAATAAATCAACCATGCTAATGCAGCAATAATAATAAAGCTTAGGTAAGGTTTATGGATAAAAAATGAAACCCATCGCTGGCTTTTAACAGTATGTACTTTTATGTTTTTTTTCTTTAGTGAGTTATCATTTTTACTTTTTGTGAGTATAAGATAAATCACGGGCAGACATATCCAGGTTACAAAAAATGAACAAATCAAAGTAATGATCATTGTATTGGTCAATACTTTGAAATAAGCTCCGGCTACACCACTCATTAAAACAAAAGGAAAAAAAATGACTATAGTACTCAGTGAAGAACCAATCATGGCAGGCAACAGGTATTTAATGGCTTTATGAACTAACGAAGTGCTAGGCTCTTCCGGATTTTCTTCATGCGTTCGATGAATCTGTTCTACCACCACAATCGCATCATCTATAATCAGACCGATAGAGGCTGCAATAGCGCCTAAAGTCATAATATTAAAAGTATATCCGACTGAATACAGTACAATAAGTGTAAGGCCCAGAGTCACCGGAATTGTGATCAATATAGTAGCGCTTGCTTTTAATGATCGCAGAAATATAATAGCTACAAAGATTGCAAGCAGCAACCCAATCCATAAGCTATCGCTTACGCTTTTGATGGAATCATTAACAAAATCAGCCTGAATATAATAAGGTTTTATACTTACACCTTTCGGAAGAATATTTTTCAGATCTTCAATTTTCTTTTTCATGCTGGCAGAGAGATCAACCAGGTTTGTATTCGGTTGTTTGATAACGGCAATTAAAATGCTTTCTCTTCCATTAGCATTAATCTTTATGTATTGTACAGCTTCTTTCACTTCTACATCAGCAATATCCTTTAGTTGAATAATTCTTTTTCCATTATTACTGATAATGATATTTTCCAAATCTTCTTTATTGTGAACGGTAGCATCTGTAACAGTGAGATATAAATATCTGTAATCAGATAAAAACCCATTGGATTTAATAAAATTGGTTTGACTCAGTACATTTGTAATAACATCAGGAGTTAAAGAAAGGGAGCTCATTTTCTGAATATCCAGTTGCAACCAATATTCTTTTTGTTTACCTCCAATAATCCGAATCTCTGATACACCATCTACTTGTGATAAAAATGGCTTGATAGTATAAAGCGCTAACTGATTCAATTCAATGGGAGCCATATCATGACTTTCCAAAGTATAACCCATTACCGGCAGAATGGAAGGATTCATTTTTTCTACCGTGATATCTACGTCCTGTGGTAACTGATTTCTTATCTCAGCAATTTTTGATTCAATCCGCTGTTTGCTTAAATCAACATCTGCTTTCCAGTCAATAAAAGCAGAGATCTCACAACTACCGCGGCTTGTTTTACTTCGTAAGGATTGCAGATCGGGTATCTGTTTGATGGCATTTTCCAAAGGTTTTGTTACATACACCATCATTTTATTTACGGGTTGCAATCCTCCTTCGGCAATGATTTTTATTTTCGGGAAAGTAATTTCAGGAAATAACGATGTCTGCAATTTGCTGTAAGCAAATAATCCACCGCCGATAATAATTACCAGTAGTACACCAATGGGATTTTTATGGGAATGAAAAAAATGTTTCATTGGATTATTGTTGAATGATTTTAACTTTTGCAGTGTCCGGTAATCCATAATTTCCACTAACAAGAATTTTGTCCGTTGATGAAAAGACGGGTGACAAAATTTCTACATTATCTGTCGTTTCAATTCCTTTTTTAATGGGCACTTTTACTGCCGTCATGCTGTCGGTCATTTTCATGACCCAAAAATCAGTTTGAGTTTCATCGGTAAGCACTGCGGATTTTGGAACTGATTGTGCCACTTTTTTTTCTGATTTTACCACTTTTACTTTTGCAATGAGATTTTCGGGAATTGGATGGTTCGCATTCACTTTCAGAATGACACTTTCTGTTTGAGAACCCGGGTCCATACTGGGCATAACCCCGCTGATAATACCCACTAATTTTTCACCGTCAGGTAAAACCATATCCAGCGATTTTTTATTCATTACATATGGGCGCAATTCATAAGGCATGTTCAATAAAAAAGCAAAACTTTTTGTGTCGGTGATAATTGCCAATTGTTCTCCATCCTGGATATAATCTCCAGCCTGGTGATCCACCTGGGAAATAAAACCACTTGCATCAGCAGAAATTTTATTGACTCCTGTAAATTTTAATGTGGAATCAAGAATTGAAATACTGTTACCAATACTTTCTGCTTCTTTTGTTTTTATGGTAAAAAGAAGTTCTCCTTTAGTAACATATTTATTCAACTGCGCGTTTGCTGTCTGCAAATAGCCGTTTACATTAGCTTTTACAAACCATTTTTGAAGAAAAGTTGAAGTGGCGTTGAGTTCAATGTATTCAGTCATCGGCTCTTTGCTGATGGTTGTAACAGTAACAGGAGTTCTTGCCTCTGCGGTATCTTCTTCGGGTTTAGCTTCCTGGTTTTTGCAGGAAAACAGTATTGCAGAAAACAGAATCAGGAAATAAAAGATATTTTTTTTCATGCGTATTATTTTATCTGTTCCAGTAATTGATCTGGTTGATGATCTGTAAACGGTTAATAGTATTTTGGGTGATTAGATTTTTTGCATTCAGATAGCTGTTCAATGCCTGAATATAATCTGTAATTTTTGCTTGACCGGCTTCCAGCAATTTTCCATTGACAGTTATCAGGCTTTCAGAATATTTCAACTGATAATTGATATCATTGATCAGATCATTGGTGGTTTTCAATTGCTGTGCTAATTGTGCTATCTGCTGGTTATACTGGCTGATGAAAAATGATTGATAATTTCTTCTGGTTCTTTCGGCAATGGCGATCTTGCTGTATTGTAATTTTCTTTGTTTACCATCATAAATAGGAACGATAGCACTGATACCGAAACTGGTTCCGAAATTGTTATAAGCCCGGTATAGCAATGTTGAATTGAAACCGGCATCGGCAAACAAATTGAATTTGGGTTTATAGTTTAGATCCACCAGGGTTTTATTGTTAATCATTTTCAAACTGTCAATCATAAACTGTTTAAAGAATATCGAGTTTTCGATTCCCGGCAGTGTATTGATTTTTATATCTGGATCCTGTAATATTATGGATGCTGTATCAGAAATGCCGCATAAATAATTCAGCGATGCAAAATCGTACTGAAACTGGATTGTTTGTTGTTTTATCAAAAGCCTTTGTTGTTGCAACGTAACCAGGAAAGACAGATAATCAACCTGCCGGTAAACATTTTGCTCCGTTAGTTTTTTCAATATTGCCTCTTCCCTGGAAAGGAGAGAGTCAATAGTTTTATTGAAATTTAATTGCAGCATATCACCATAAGCTGTGATGTATTGAGCCGTGATATTTCGTTTCAAATCTTGTTCAGATATCTGTGAAGTATTGCTGATGGATTTATTTTGCAATTGAATGTTTTCAAACTGTGCTGCTAAATTTTTTTTATTCGGCAAGGATTTATTTACTCCTACTAATGCACTGAATTGGCCTCCATTTGTAATTGCTTCATCATAACCGACTCCTTTTATAGTTGGTGGATAAGAGTTATAACTGATGCCTGTTACCTGAGGTTTATAAGAAGCCAATATTCTGAGACTATCTACCTGGTTGGATTCTATCTGATTTCTGTAATCTTTTAACAATGGACTGTTCTGCAATGCCTGCCGGAGATAATAGTTCAGATTATTATTCTGTGAAAATCCAATTACAGTAAAAAGCAACATGCTGAATATGAAAACAAATCTTTTTTTCATTGTGTAAAAGTTGAAATAACCGGTGGCGTTCCACCGGCTATTATGAAATATTATTTTACAAAACTACCGTCAGGATTTATTTCTATTTCCCTTTTTTTGTCTTTTACTTTAATAACGGTTTCATACATTACTTTTCCATCCGGCTTTTCAAGTTTATCTGCCCCTACAATAGTATTGCCTGAATATTTTGTGTTGATTGAATTTGTAACAGCTGCGGGCAAATCACTCACATTGATTTTTGTTTCCGTTTCAACCCAACTGCCATTCAAATCAAAATTAGCAGACATAGTTACATTGTTTATTTTGAAATCAGCTTCAAATTCTTTGACATTTTCTTTTCCCCATTTTACGTTTGTCGCATTGGGAAATTTGGTGACAAAAGCATTTTTTACCGCTGTAGGAACCTTTAGTCCCTGGCTATTGGCTGAAGTACCTATAATAATAGTCGCAACCAATACAATAAAACTTTTTTTCATTGTATATGTGTTTATGAATGAATAAAATGGAAATCACCCCGAAACATTCGAGGTTAAAAAACAATGATATATTCAGGATAATGCGGCAGGTGGGTGAAAAACTGAGGCATGAAAATCAAAAGAGAATTTATTTTCTTTGAAAAGACCGGTTGGTTTCACTGGAACCGGTTTCTCATTTAGAACGGTAATAATTTTGTTACAATATAAAAAGCCGGATTGTAATGATAATACCTGCATGGGTTCAGGTTGATGATTTTTAGGTAAGGCATGATCATCGTCGCCCCGGTCAAACAGTTCACCGACTACAAGTAGTTTATTCAAAATAAATTCGCCAACGTCAATATCATTATCTTCTTCCTGGCTTTCGTGATAGACAGATCGCAAAGAGGAGGCATCATCAAAATTGCTGTAGGGCATGATGATGGTAGAGAAAAAAAAGGAAATGGATAATATGAATGCGGTTCCTTTTTTCATGTTAGCCAAGATAAGAAGAATATCCGGATAGAGAAAGACATTACTGCTTGTTTTCGTTAAGTTTGCTGTAAATCAAAAACGGATGGCTGATTATCTTAATATTTCTGATTTCCTTTTGCCCATAAACATTCATGAAATTTCCAATGATGAACATTATAAAGATGGTCAACTTGGAGGGATAATTAGTACGTATCAGGAGGAGTTTCCAGACCTTGACGAAGTTCAATTTGTATTGGTCGGTTGTGGTGAACAACGGGGAAGTGGTATTATTCATGGGCAAAGCACTGCTCCGGATATTATACGCCGGCATTTTTATTCATTGTTTTACTGGCACAATGATATTAAGATTGCTGATATCGGTAATATAAAAACAGGATCACTATATACCGATTCCTATGCTGCATTAAAAACTGTGACACACGAATTAATTAATGATGGTAAAACGGTGATCATACTTGGCGGCTCTCATGATTTAACAATGGCCCAATACAACGCCTATGCAGAAAATAAAAAACTGATCGAGGCTTCCTGTGTAGATGCACTCATTGATCTTGATCTTGGTTCACTTTTTCATCATGAAAATTTTTTGATGGAAATGCTAACCAGCGAGCCAAATTTTATTCGTCATTACAATCATATCGGGTTTCAAAGTTATTTTGTTCATCCGCGAATGCTTGAAACTATGGATAAGTTACGGTTTGATTGTTACCGGCTGGGAAATGTAAAAGAAAATATTGATGAGATGGAACCCGTTATCCGTAACAGCCAGCTTTTTACTTTTGATATTACAGCCATTGCTCATGCTTACGCACCCGCCAATTCTATTTCTCCAAATGGATTCAATGGCGAGGAAGCTTGCCTGTTGATGCGTTATGCCGGATTGAGTCCTAATGTTACAACCATTGGCATTTATGGGTATGATACCAGGAAAGACAAGGAAGAATTAACGGCAAAACAAATTTCCCATATGATTTGGTATGTATTGGATGGTCGCAGCCGCGGCAGGCGAGAAGCGTCGCTGGATGAAAAAGATTCTTTCAATGAATATCATACTGCCTTTGCTGAAGTAGAAACTACTTTTCTGCAAAGTAAAAAAACGGGTCGCTGGTGGATGCAATTGCCGAATAAAAATTTTATCGCCTGTAGCTATAAAGATTATTTACTGGCAAGCAGCAATGAAATTCCCGAGAGATGGATGAGAGCGCAAGAACGTGGATAATAATTAATAATTATTATGTCTGCTATTATCAAAACCGGTATCTGTTCCTATGGCATGAGCGGCAAATTGTTTCATGCCCCCTTTATTCAGGCACATCCCGGATATGAATTATCGGGTATTGTTGAGAGACACAACAATGACTCACGTGAAAGATATCCGGATTCACAATTATATCGTTCTGTAAATGATTTATTGGCAGTTAAAGACATACAACTTATCATTGTAAATACTCCTACACATTTACATTTTGAAAATACCAAAGCCGCATTATTAGCAGGAAAAAATGTAGTGGCGGAAAAACCATTTACGGTTACTGTGAATGAAGCCGAAGAATTGACTGCATTGGCTAAAAAACAAAACTTGTTGATCAGCATTTATCAAAACCGGCGATATGATGGCGATTACCATGCAATAAAAAAAGTGGTTCAACAAAAATTGCTGGGAGATTTAAGGGAAGTGGAAATTCATTATGACCGTTATCGCCCTTCATTTGGAGGCAAACCGCATAAAGAAGGAGAAATGCCCGGCGCTGGAATAATTTATGATCTCAGTCCTCATCTGGTTGACCAGGCTTTACAATTATTTGGCTGGCCACAGGCTTTGTTTTCTGATCTTTGGAAAATGCGTGATGATGTGAAAGCAAAAGATTATTTTGAAATACTTCTTTATTATGACAAGCTGCGGGTCAGATTAAAAGCCACATGTGTTGCCCGGGAAACCGTTTATGCTTACATATTACACGGAATGAAAGGAAGTTTTTTACAACAGCGGTCAGACTTGCAGGAAATACAATTAAATGAAGGAGTTATTCCTTCATTAAAGAGCTGGTGTCCGCCGCCATCACAACCTGACGGATTATTACATACGGAAATCAATGGTGAAATATTCAGAACGGAAACGATTTCTGCTCCGGGTAATTACATGGGTTATTATGATGACTTGCATAAAGCATTAACAGGAAGTGCTCCTAATCCTGTTCCTGCCGAAGACGGAATAAAAACAATCCGTATTATTGAAGCTGCAATTCAAAGCTCAAATGAGAAAAGGGTAATTGTTTTTAATTAAAATGTAAAATTCAAAATGAAAAAGGTTACTTTTAAACTAAGCCATATATCAATTTTTCTTTTTTCGTTTTTAGTTTTTACATCCTGCTCCGTTCAAAAACAGATTTCAAAATCTGCGGAACAATTAGTTATTAACGATCCTTCCATGATCAATGCTCATGTTGGAATCAGTATTTATGAACCGGCAACAAATAAATACTGGTACAATTACCAGGGCGAAAAATATTTTGTTCCTGCAAGTAATACAAAACTTCCCACTTGTTATGCAGCTATGAAATACCTGGGCGATAGTTTAGTGGGATTAACAATAGTCGAAAATGATACAGCCATTTATATCCTTCCTTCAGCTGATCCAACTTTGCTTTATCCGGATTTTAAAAATCAACCTGTAATAACCTTTTTCCAAAACACTAATAAAAGGCTTTATATAACTGACACCAGATGGAAATCAGAAGCTTTGGGACCCGGTTGGGCGTGGAATGACTATAACGATAGTTATATGGCAGAAAGAAGTCCAATGCCTGTTTATGGAAACCTTGTTAAATGGGTACAAGATAAAACCAATGAGCCGGGTCTTATCTACTCTGTCCCTGAGGTGAATTGGAAAGTCAATTTTAATATATTAGATAAAAAAAATTTCTTTGTTAAAAGAAACATAGGAGAAAATGTTTATAATATTTCGGAAGGGAAAGAAAAATTGAAAGAACAAAATGTTCCATTTGTTACAAATGGTATAACGACTGCGCTCGATCTGTTACCCGATACAATACATAAGTCTATTAATTTAATTCCAGCTCAGCAGTATCAGGATATTTTTGTTAATTCCGGTTTGAATGTTTCAAAAATTAAAAGCCAACCCACCGACTCTCTTCTGAAAATCACTATGCACCGCAGTGATAATTTTTTTGCAGAGCAAACTTTATTAATGGTGAGCAATGAGAGGTTGGGTTATATGAGCGATGAAAAAATTATTGATACTTTATTGAAAACAGATTTTAAAGACCTTCCACAAAGGCCTCATTGGGTTGACGGTTGCGGGCTCAGCCGCTATGATCTTTTTACTCCGCAGGATTTTGTTTCCATTCTTAATAAAATAAAAAATGATTTTGGAATGGAGCGTATTAAAAATATTTTGCCAACTGGCAATACCGGCACTTTATCAAATTATTACAAAGCAGAGAACAATTACATTTTTGCAAAGACCGGTACACTTGGCGGAGTTGTTGCCTTGAGCGGCTATTTATATACTAAAAAGAATAAACTTTTGATTTTTTCTGTTCTTGTAAACAATCATCCTGCTTCAACAACAATGGTAAGAAGAGCTGTAGAAAAATTTATCGAGGGAGTAAGAGAAAAATTCTGAACCGTAATTTGTGTTGATTTAAAGGATTAAGAGAAAATTATAATTCTGTTAATCTGCTAATCCCCCAAATCAAAGTTCAGAATATTTTCCAAACATTTTCTCGAGGTAATCTTTTTTAAATTCCAAATAAGTCGGATTGCCATTCGGCATTGAATTGGGAGTTGTACAATTGAATAAATCTTCAACAATATTTCTCATTTCTTTTTCAGTTAGAGATTTGCCGGGCTTAACCGATTGTTGCCAGGCTAATGAACGAATTAATTTTTCCCTTTTGGAAAATTTTAAATCATTGCTGAAGTGTTTATATTGTTCTAAGAAAGAATCAATAATTTGTTTCTCATTTCCTTGTTCCACATCAGCGGGTGTTCCCTGGACCACATAAGTATTTTTTCCAAACGGTTCGATCATATAACCAAGCTGATTCAGTTCGGTCATCAATTCTTCCAATATTACAGTATCCGCTGGGGTCAGT
Organism: uncultured Bacteroidota bacterium; assembly: GCA_963823125.1. Taxonomy (GTDB): domain Bacteria; phylum Bacteroidota; class Bacteroidia; order Chitinophagales; family Chitinophagaceae; genus UTBCD1. The sequence goes on along the minus strand of CAWGKD010000016.1, from coordinate 692,587 downwards.
TCAACGGTAACGGGGAACATACTTCGTTGCGTGGCTACTGGTTTCCCTTTTGTTGCTTCTTGCATTCTTTCATAAATTATTCGTTGATGAGCAGCTTGCTGATGAATAAGAAGAAAACCATTTGCAGATGGTAATAAAATATAAGTATTCAATAATTGTGTCAGCTCTGTTTCTTCAGTTAGGCTGAATGTTGAGTGTTGAATGTTGAGTGTTGAATGTTCTTGTTCCCTATTCTTTGTGTCTTGTCCTTTACTTTCTTCAAAAAAATCTTTCCGGTTTTTCAACTCACTTTTTTCAATAAAATGCGCCTGGTTTTTTTGAGTAAATGTTTTGAAAAGAGAACTGGAGGCAACCGCTTCCTGTTTTTCTTTTGTAAATGGTTGTTGAACTGATGGTAATTGCTGGATTGAAGCATCCAGATCAAAATCCAGAGTAGGAGTGATGCTGAACTGAGCCAATGCATGTTTCACTGCGGCTTGTACAAATGCATAAATAATTTTTTCATCTTCAAATTTTATTTCTTGCTTAGTTGGGTGCACGTTCACATCCACTTGAGTAGGATCAAGATCAATAAACAATACGTATGCAGGGAAACTGTCGCCAGGAATCATTTCCTGGTAAGCATTCATTACGGCGTGATTCAGATAAGCACTTTTAATAAAACGACTATTGACAAAAAAATACTGATCGCCTCTTGTTTTCTTAGCTGTTTCCGGCTTACCCACAAAACCATAAATGTCCATGTAATCTGTTTCTTCTTTTACCGAAACCAGTTTAGAATTATAATTATTGCCAAGTAACTGAATTATTCTTTGTTTTATGTTTCCTGCCTCCAGGTGAAATAATTCTTGTCCATTATTGGTAAATGAGAAGAAAATATGTGGAAAGGCTAAAGCTACTCTTGTGAATTCATCAACGATGTGGCGCATTTCAGCAGCATTACTTTTCAGGAAATTCCGACGGGCCGGAACATTAAAAAAAAGATTCTTCATTGAAATGCTGGTGCCATTGGCTGCTGCAATCAATTCTTGTTTCTTAACAACACTGTTCTCAATTTCGATATATGTTCCAGTTTCGTCTTCTGGTTTTTTTGTTTTCAGCTCCACTTGCGACACAGCGGCAATAGAAGCCAGCGCTTCACCGCGAAAACCCATTGTTCGGATATGAAACAAATCTTCAATGGTTTGAATTTTGGAAGTCGCATGGCGTTCAAAACTCATCCTTGCATCAGTCTCACTCATCCCGGCGCCATTATCAATTACTTGGATCAGAGATTTACCCGCATCATTAATAATAAGTTTAATATTTGTTGCTCCGGCATCCACTGCATTTTCCAAAAGTTCTTTCACAGCACTGGCGGGACGCTGAATAACTTCACCGGCTGCTATCTGGTTAGCGATATTATCGGATAATAATAAAATTGTGTCAGGCAATTTGTTGTAATTTGGCCTGCTAAAATACGTTGATTATTGCTAAGACATTCGGTATGAAAAAAATCTTTATAACAACCATTGCATTTGTTTACAGTGTTTGTGCAAATTCTCAATACAGAAGTAATCTTTCCCCGTCACAATGGGTAGATAGTGTTTACAAAAGTTTAAACGATGATGAGAAAATTGCGCAACTCATGGTCATCCGTGCTTTTTCTACCCGAGATTCAGATATTGTTAAGGTTGCAGATGAAATAAAAAAATATAATGTTGGTTCATTGTGTTTTTTCCAGGGTGGGCCTATAAGAGAAGCAAATGCCACCAACTTTTATCAGAGCATTGCCAAAACACCATTGCTTGTTACTATTGATGGCGAATGGGGATTGGGTATGCGGCTTGATAGCATTACAAAATATCCGTACCAGTTAACACTTGGTGCATCAGATGATCCAAAATTAATTTATAGGATGGGCGTAGCTGTTGGAGAGCAATGTAAACGTATTGGTGTACAGGTAAATTTTGCCCCGGTTGTTGACATTAATAATAATCCTGATAATCCTGTAATTGGTTTTCGTTCTTTTGGCGAAGATGAAAACAAAGTCAGTGAATTTGGAATTGCTTACATGAAAGGAATGCAGGATGCTGGTATCATGGCTTGCGCCAAACATTTTCCCGGACATGGAGACGTGGATGTGGATTCACACCTGGATCTTCCTGTGATCAATAAATCAATGGCGCAACTGGATTCACTGGAATTAAAACCTTTTAAGGCATTGTTCGATGCAGGAGTTGGCAGCGTAATGATTGCTCATTTGTATATTCCGGGTATTGATAGTACTCCGAATACTGCCACGTCACTTTCAAAAAATAATGTTACAGGCTTATTGAGAAATCAACTGGGATATAAAGGCCTCACATTTACTGATGCTCTTGAAATGAAAGGTGTAGCAAAATATTGGCCCGGCGGTGAAGCGACTGTTCAGGCATTAATTGCGGGGAATGATATGTTATGCTTGCCCGAAAGTGTTCCGGATGCAATTGACGCTATTAAAAAAGCTATTGATGAAAAGAGATTGAATTGGGATGACATTAATTTAAAAGTGAAAAAAGTTTTGTTGTCAAAATATAATTTGGGTTTGAATCACTGGAGCCCCATTGACACATCGAATTTGATTAATGATCTGAATGCAAAAACAAACGCTATTTGTTACGAAGTAGCGAAGAAAACAATTACCATTTTAAATGAATCCGGCGATTTACTTCCCTATAACGCAAAAAAAATTGCCTATGTTGGAATTGGATTAACTGGTATAAATGCTTTTGGAAAAAGATTGAAAGAAGACAAAAATGCCGATTGTTATTTTATTTCCTATAAAGACAGCGTAAGTAAAGCTACCGACATTCTTCAGTCAGTTAACAACGGTAATTACGACGCCATAATAATCGGGATACATGGTTTTGCATTAAGGCCTGTCCATAATTATGGTATCAGCACTTCAGTAATGCAGTTGTGGGATTCATTACAATCTTTGAACAGTACCACTTTTGTTTTTGGAAATGTGTTAGCTATAAAAGATTTCTGCTCTGCCAAAAATTTGGTGGCTTGTTACCAGGATGATGATATTACACAACAGGTTGCAGCTGACTTGTTGGAAAAAAATATTTTGGCAAACGGAACATTACCGGTTTCAGTTTGCGAATATAAATATGGAGCAGGTATCATTGAGAAAAAGCCTTCAAATATTACATTTGAAAAAAATAAGTTTAGCGTTGTTGATTCCATTGCTGCTGATGCGGTGGTTAAAAAAGCTTTTCCGGGTTGCGTTATCATTGCTGCCAAGAATGGAAAAATAGTTTATGATAAAGCATTTGGCAATTTTCAATATGGATCTACAAAGCCAATGAATGTTTCGGATATTTTTGATCTCGCATCTGTGACCAAAGTTTCTGCCACTACTATTTCTGTAATGAAATTATATGAAGAAGGAAAACTTGATCTGAATAAAACGTTAGGCGATTATTTGCCATGGACAAGAGGTTCTAATAAAGCTGGTTTGAAAATTCATGATATATTATTGCACCAGGCAGGACTTATTCCTTTCATTGCATTTTATAAAGAAGTGATTGATTCAGCTACCGGTATTCCTAAGCCTGAATATTTTTCTGATAAACCAAAACCGGGTTTCACTGTTCGTGTGGCCGAAGGACTTTATTTTCGAAATGATTGGGAAGACACCCTGCTTCATCGCATTGTACAAAGCAAACTTGGTCCCGAAGGAAAATATGTTTACAGCGATAATGATTTTATTTTTTTAGGAAAAATTATTGAAGCTATTACTGGGATGACTCAGGATCAATATGTCCAGAAAAATTTTTATAGTAAAATGGGGTTGGAGACAACCGGATTCAAACCTAGAAACCGTTTTCCTGTTGCGCGGATTGTTCCAACTGAAACAGAAAAACATTTTCGTCGTCAAACCATGCAGGGTGATGTGCATGATGAAGGTTCTGCCATGTTTGGAGAAGTGGCGGGCCACGCCGGACTATTTTCAGATGCATATGATTTAGCAATGCTTTATCAAATGTTGCTAAATGGCGGTGAGATAAATGGGCAACGTTTTTTGAAACCTGCAACTATAAAATATTTTACTGCTTATCATAGTGAAACCAGCCGCAGGGGCTTTGGCTTTGACAAACCAGAAAAAGATAATGCAAAGAGAAGAGAGCCATATCCATCTGCTTTTGCATCATCAGAAACGTTTGGACATACGGGTTTTACCGGCACTTGTGTTTGGGTAGATCCGAAATATGGCATCGTTTATATTTTACTTTCAAGCAGGGTAAATCCAACACGAAATAATAATAAGATTTCTCAAATGCAAATCAGGGGAAAAATACAGGATGCAATTTATCGTGCATTGGGAATATGATCAATCATAAGTAATGATTCATTTTACCAATATCATCAAAATAAAATAAAAAATTATTTGTCACCTTTTTGATTCGGAGGACGCTGCTGACCGTGTTGCCGGTTATGAGGTTTGTTTTGCCCTTTTTGCTGATTAGGTTGCTGCCTTTGTTGTGGTCTTTGTTCTTTTTGATGTTCTTTTTGTTTACGTTTTTTATCAGCTTTCTCCAAACTTCGCAAACTGATATGGCCAACAACATCTACAAATTCAAGCTCTGCTTCTGTAGTTTTAGTTGCTGACAAATCCACCACTTCCAATTCTTCAGGAATAACTCCTTGTTGGTTCAGTGATTTTATTTTCTTTACCCGTTCAATGGTCAGCGGATATTGTTTGTTACTGTCAGGTAAAACATACCACATCAGGTTTTTGAAAATATCTTTTTTTATCAGGGTAGCATTTCCTTTTACAACCTGTACTGTATCGCAATTATCCGGGAAATTTTGCAGAGCATCTAAATAGGTATCTAATTCATAATTCAAGCAGCATTTTAATCGTCCGCACTGACCGCTCAGTTTGGTTTGATTAATGGATAAATTCTGATAACGGGCTGCCGTAGTATTCACTGATTTAAAATCTGTAAGCCATGTAGAACAACAAAGTTCTCTTCCGCAGCTACCAATACCTCCTACTTTTCCGGCTTCTTGCCTGGCACCGATCTGCCTCATTTCAACTTTCAATCTGAATTCTGAAGCATATACTTTAATTAATTCACGGAAATCAACACGCCCATCAGCAATGTAATAGAAAGTTGCTTTGCGACCGTCAGCCTGCATTTCCACCTGGCTGATCTTCATGTCCAGCTTTAATTGCTTTGCAATGGCCCTGCTGCGGATTACAGCTTCAGGCTCCCTGGCTTTATTTTGTTTTAAAGTATCGATGTCCCTATCGCCGGCATAACGTAAAATTTTTTTCATGTCAGGATTGTCTTCTTTTACCCCACGTTTTTTCATTTGCAGGCGAACAATTTCACCGGTCAATGAAATTTCACCCACATCAAAACCACTTACTCCTTCTACAGTCACTAACTCACCTTTTTCAAAATGCTGTAATGTAACATTGCGGAAATAATCTTTTCGGCTGCCACGATTGAAACTTATTTCAACCACCTTGCAACTGCTCCCTACATCTACAATAGGTAAGTTGTGCAGCCAGTCATGCGTATTCATACGGTTGCATCCGCCGGTACTACATCCGCCGTTGCTTTTACATCCATTTGGTTTTGCCGTGCCGCAATTTGTGCAACTCATGAAATAATGACCAGTTAAAAATTAATTATTAAAAATTGAGAAGAAGAATAATGAACCCGGCTGAAGAATTACTACTAAGCTTCCGTTGCGTCGCACTTTTTTACGTTCGGTATCCCGATAACTATCTGGGCTGATGAGCAATGAATGCCAAAGCCCGAAAAGTTTGAGACAGTAATATGTTGAATAAACGAAAGATTCATTTTAGTAACTATACAGTTTTGGGCATTACCCAATTGCTTTTTCACTAATCACTTCTACTCAATTCACCAAAAATACAATTTTGTCCTGAATGATGTGGTATAACTTGATAGTAAGGGCATGAAAGAGTATTTTGGCATTGGCATTCCGCTCAATATAATAAGAGGATTTGTCCAGTTCTTCAATTATAGCTTGTTGCTGTTCAATGCCTGCGATCTTATTTAGTCTTTCTGCAAAATCCTTTTCTTTGATATCACCAGGTTCAATTCCTGCGGTCCGAAGCCGGACAGCCTGCTCAAGTAAATGATTAAAGTAGCGAAGAAATTGTTTTTGTTTTTCCCGGCCCAGGCGACTTATTTCCTCTACCCATTTTGTTTGAGCAACCGGTCCGGTTTTCAGAACAGCATTTAACCAATCACGAAGCAATTTTTCCCACCCGATAGTTATCTGGTCGTCTTCTGCATTCTGAATAAGTAGTAATGCGTCGCGGTAGTTTCCATCACTGATGGCGGCTATTTGTCTTGCTTTTTCTGGGTCGGTATTATTTTTTTGAACAAGCGTTTCCTCAATATCTTTTATTTCCAATGCAGGAATTTTGATTAACTGGCATCTGCTTACAATAGTCGGAAGAATGAGTGATTCATTTTCAGTTACCAGGATAAATAAAGTATTTGGTGGTGGTTCTTCAATCAGTTTAAGCAGTTTATTTCCTTCGGCGCCGAGATACTCTGGCATCCACATGATTAAAATTTTATATTCACTTTCAAAACTTTTCAGACTTAATTTGCGTATAATATCATTACACTCCTCAGCCGTTATTTTACCCTGACTGTTTTCTTTTTCTTTTATCTGTTCAATCCAATCAAACAAATTTCCATATGGATTTTGCTTGATGAATCCTCTCCATTCATTGATAAAATCTGTTGCAACTGGTTTTTCTCCTGCCTTTTTAGTAACGGTTGGATAGGAAAAATGAATGTCTGGATGAATTAGTTGTTGAGCTTTAGTACAACCGGAACAAATACCGCAGGAATCAGTTTGTGAGTCGTGAGTTGTGAGTCGTGCGTTGGCAGGTTCATCGCCAAATAATGAAGTTTTTTTCTGTTGTTTATTCACTTTCTCACAAACAACATATTGAGCCAATGCCAAGGCAAGAGGCAATGCACCGCCTCCTTCTTTTCCTAAAAACAATAAAGCATGGCTGAGCCGGTTGTGTTGTACTAGTTCAACTAATTGTTGTTTTACTTCTTTTTGATTTATAACATCTTTGAATTGCATCTCCGGCGAAAATAAGTTTTCTTAAAATAAAAAAGCGGCTGAATATTTTCAACCGCTTTTTCGAAAAAAAATATAAAGGATCAATTCAGGTATTTCAATATTTCTTCACTCATCGGCTGGGTTTTTGGTGCAAACGTAGCGATCAAATTCCCCTTTTCATCCAGCAAAAATTTTCCAAAATTCCAGGTAACAGGATCTGCAAACCCTTTTTTGGCTGCCTCTGCTTCCAGGTATTTATATAATGGAGCTATATCATCTCCCTTCACAGAAATTTTATCAGCCATTGGGAAAGTAACTCCATAATTTTTTGTGCAGAATTCTTTTATCTCGCTATTTGTTCCCGGCTCCTGTGAGCCAAAGTTGTTGGCGGGAAAACCTATGATCATCAATTTGTCCTTGTATTTTACATACAATGCTTCGAGGTCTTTATACTGTGGAGTATTGCCGCATTTGGAAGCCGTATTCACGATCATAATCTTTTTCCCTCTGAAAGTGGAGAAATTAATTTCTTTTCCATCCAATCCCGGCACTTTAAAATCATAAATGGATCCTGTCAACATGGTTGAAAGGGTCAACATAATAATAAGATTTTTCATATAAAAAATTTTATAAGGACATTAAAGTTAAGACATTGCAAGTTCTAAATCGGTCATGGTTTGTTCAAAGTTGCCTTAATGTTTTTCAAAACAACCAAGATCGGGCAATCCAACCGGTCTTGACAAACTATCAAGATCAATGGATATACCAGCATTAGTTCCGGCATTGATGGCTGGAGAATTAGTCTTTAAACGGAAGTTATAATAACTCTGAAATGCATTAATACTGTCAAATTGCGGATCCTGGTTATTGATTATCTGTGCAGAGGTTATATTAACAGGAACAGTTTGTACTTTCCAAAGATTGTAATCAAAGTTTACATTAAAAATTGTATTTCCACTTTTAGCCACAATCACTTCATCATTCACCGTAGTTCCGTCGCCCCAAAAAATACAGTTGAGGAATAATGCATTAAGATCAGTAGCGACAGGATTATTGTTTACGCTTATATAATTCGAAATAACCAAAACCGGATCTTTGTGAAGAATAAAATTGTTAGAATAACTAGCTACAGTGCAATGAATGAACTGGTAATTGCCACCACCTTCTAAATAAATATTTTTACCGCAATTACTCACTAAACAGTTTGTTGCGTTAATGCTGGAATTGACAGAAATAATGCCTGCATCATACGAATTATCAATTACACACTCATTGAGCGTCACTTTAGGATTGGAATTTGGAGACGGATCCTGTGCAGCTATAGATTGGTAAGAATTTTTTAGTACTGTAAAATTAAAAACATTATCCTTGCTTCCGGTGTTGAAAAAAATGCCTGGCCAGCTTGCCGGAAAATCTTTGTAAGGATCATCCAGCCTGTCACCAGAAAAATAAACCCGGTTAATAGTATCTTTCAAACCATTTACCTGCAAAGTGCCGTCAACAATAATTGGTGCATCAGCATGAACATAAATGCGACAACCCTGATTAATAGTCAAAGTATGGTTTGCCTGTACATGGAGATAACCTAAAATAACATAGGGCAGATCGTTGTTCCATGTTTCATCAGCGCTGATTTCTTTATTGAGAAAAAAATGGGCATTTTTTCCCCATGCCTCCAATTGAACATTTACATTTTTCCCATTGTAACTTACCTGTATACTATCTCTTACGATGAAAGGAAGAGTACTTAAATTTTGATTGATATTGACCTGAACAAAAACATAAAGACTGTCATTAGCCTCTATTTCTAAATTATTTACCTGCGGGCCAACAGCACCATCCACATTGATTTTATAAGCGGAACTAACACCACCCATTAATTTGACTGATGAAAGAAGAAGTTTCTGATTATTCTGATTTATGATTTTGAAAGATTGGATGATAGAACCTGAAGTGACAAAAACCGTATCGAATTTTAAAGTATCTGCAGTAATAATTACGTTGGCGTTTGGAGAAGTGATAAAGGATTCTTTTTTACAGGAAAAGAGAACAAGAGAAATGGATATCGAAAGTATTCCGAGGGTCTTCATTGACATCAAAAATAATAGAACTATTTCAGATTATCGAGAAGCATAACAAAGTGTGGCTACGCTCAGGCGAACATTTTCTGCTTTCAGTAACTCAGTGCCACAAGCTTCAAGCGTTGCACCTGTTGTAACCACATCATCTACCAGCAAAACATGTTTGTCTCTTATCGAATCAGGATTTTTTAATACAAATTTTCCTTCCATATTTGTCCATCTTTCAATCCTTCCTTTTTTCGTTTGTGTTTCTGTGTATTGTGGACGAATAATTACATCGTTCAATATGGGAATATTTAAATGCTCTGTCATCCCTTTACATAAGATTGTAGCTTGATTGTAACCCCTGCTTTTTTCTTTGGCAGGAAATAAAGGAAGCGGTATCAATGCATCCACATCAAAACGTTCCGATCGTTTAATACTATCTCCCATCAATCTTCCCAATTGTAAACCCAATTCTTTATTTCTATTATATTTCACCTTGTGTATGAGATTTTGCATTAACGATTCTTTGGTAAAATAATATTGAGCAGTGGCAGCAGTAAGTTGCAATCTTCCCCAAAATTTCTTTTCAACCGGGTTATCAGGATGAATTTCAAAATTGGTTTCTGGCATTGCATCAATACAACGCATACATAATATACTTTCTTCGCTAATTACATCAGTGCCGCATCCGGAACATATATGCGGAAAAAACAGATGAAGAAAAGATTCTTTTATTTCCTGCAAGCTTATCATAAACTTATTTTAAGAGTTTAGCTTGCTACTATCAGATGCCTTTAGAATAAATAGCGATACAATTCTTCCACCCGACTCATTAGCACTATTTCAATATTGAATTTTTGTTTGGCTAATCCCTTTTGATTATACTTAGATACGAAAATTTTTTCAAAGCCTAATTTTTCTGCTTCAGCAATACGCTGATCAATGCGATTCACCGCTCTTATTTCACCACTCAATCCAACTTCTCCTGCAAAACAAATATTGTGAGGAAGAGGTGAATCTTCGTAAGAAGAAAGCAAAGAACAAAGAACTGCAAGATCAATGGAAGGATCTTCAACTTTTATACCTCCTGCAATGTTTAAGAAAACATCCTTTACACCAAAATGAAATCCACCTCTTTTCTCAAGTACCGCCAGTAATAATTGTAAACGACGGAGGTCAAAGCCACTTACAGTTCGCTGGGGTGTTCCATACACTGATTGAGTAACCAATGCCTGTACTTCTATTAACAAAGGTCTTAAACCTTCGATGGTGGAGGCAATTGCAATGCCACTTAACTGATCTTCTTTTTGGGTGATAAGAATTTCGCTTGGATTTGAAACGCCTTTCATTCCATCGTCTGTCATTTCATAAATACCCAATTCAGAAGTACTGCCAAACCGATTTTTTAACGTACGGAGAATTCGATATGCATAATGACGGTCACCTTCAAATTGCAGCACTGTATCTACCATGTGTTCTAATATTTTTGGACCGGCAATGCTGCCATCTTTGGTAATATGTCCAATCAGAAAAACGGGAACAGCAGATTCTTTTGCAAAATGTTGAAATTCAGCTGCACATTCCCGAATCTGAGATACACTGCCAGGAGACGAATCAATAAATTGTGTTTGCAATGTTTGAATAGAATCAACAATAACAAGTTGTGGTTTCAGTTTTTTTATTTCCTGAAAAATAGTTTGGGTATTAGTTTCTGTAAGTAAGTAGAAATTTTCATTTTTGAGATTTAAACGATCAGCACGCATTTTGATCTGCTGTTCACTTTCTTCACCACTGATGTACAAAACCATTATATTCCTAAGTGATAAACCTATTTGTAAAAAAAGAGTTGATTTACCAATTCCTGGCTCACCTGCGATGAGTACTATGCTTCCTGGTACAATACCTCCACCCAATACTCTGTTTAATTCAGCATCTGCAGTGACTAATCTTTCTTTTTCGATGCTTTCTATTTCATTTAATGAGATTACTTTACTGCTTCTTTTATCTTCTACATTATCTTTCCATCCATTATTATTTTTTAAATTTTCTTTTTGAATTATTTCTTCCACAAAAGTATTCCACTGTCCGCAGGAAGGACATTGCCCTACCCATTTCACACTTTCATAGCCGCAATTCTGGCAGAAAAATGCAGTTTTCACCTTGCTCATTTCCTAAAGATAAAATTTCAAATTCAGTCAGATCAAAAAGATCAAGATTAACTAATAAAGAGGAAAAGAAAAATGATTTAGAATGTCAAAAAGGACTGAATCAATTTAAAAAATAGAAAAAACTGAGTTATATTTTTAAATGTAAAAAGGGTCAATCTTTCGACTGACCCCCTTACTTACTAACCCATTAAATTCTTGCACTAAGTTACAATTCTAAGCCACATTACAAAATAAATTTTCGGGCCTGTTAATAACTTTTGCTTTACTTAAACCAAAAGAGCTCTCAAATTCTTAACAGTGGTTTTCGGGGATAAGTTATTGAAGTATAGCCGTTTGTATTTTTTCTTTTAAAGAGTCTTTCGAATTTTATAATATCTTGAGCTAAAATTTGTTTTGATTTTAACGGTGACAAAAGGCGGAAAAAACCATGCAAAATTTAATGGTAGTAGATTTGTTATTCTTATTATGAACTTTAAAATTGTTTAAAAATGACACCTGGAATTCTGATAGTTTCTTTAATTTTTGTAGGCATCAGTATGCTGGTTTCCCTGGTATTGAAGGGTAAATTCAAAGCTTATGGAAAAATTCTTCTTGTCAATGGAATGACTGGTAAGGAAGTAGCAGAAAAAATGCTCCGGGAAAATGGCATTTATGACGTAAAAGTCACTTCAGTTGATGGTTTTCTTTCCGACCATTATAATCCCATGAATAAAACGGTTAACCTAAGCCCTGAAGTTTATAATGGGAATAGCATCGCCTCTGCCGCTGTTGCAGCTCACGAATGTGGGCATGCGGTGCAGCATGCCACTTCTTATAGTTGGTTAATGATGCGCAGCAGATTAGTACCAGCAGTTCAACTCAGCTCTGGATTGGTACAATGGATATTATTGCTTGGTGTGATAATGATTAACAGGTTTCCTCAATTACTGTTAGCAGGTATTATATTATTTGGGCTTACAGCTTTATTTACAATAATTACTCTGCCAGTTGAATTTGATGCAAGTCGTCGGGCTTTGATCTGGTTAAATCAAACTAATGTGATGACGGCGGAAGAATATCCAAAAGCAAAAGATGCTTTAAAATGGGCAGCTACTACATATGTGGTAGCGGCATTAGCTACTGTAGTTACTCTTGTTCAGTATATCCTTATCTACGCCAGTGGAGGCAGAAGCAGAAGTTAATTCAATAAAATAAATTTATTAAGAAAGAAAATGCCTCCGGTTTGTTGGAGGCATTTTTTATAATTTTATTTCTTCATCACGGGGATCGAAAAATTTATACTCGGTAAGATGGTAATTACTATCCTGTTCTACTTTTATTTTCTGGTTAAGTTTCTTTCTCCATTTAGCAATTTTTGAGGACCAGAGCCAACCTTTTGTGAGATATGCATACATGATTGGGTGAACAATTAATTTCAGGTTGCTATGTTTATGTGTAATGACATAGCTCAGATTTTTTTCTATCTCATCTTCCAAAAGTAGTGTTGAAGAAATTTTTCCGGTGCCATTGCAACTAGGGCAAACTTCCTGCGTATTAATATTTACTTCAGGTTTCATACGCTGGCGGGTTATTTGCATCAAGCCAAATTTGGAAATAGGAAGAACTGCATGTTTAGCTCTGTCAGTAGCCATAAATTCTTCCATTTTCTCAACCAGTTTCCTTTTGTTTTCAGGGAATTTCATATCTATAAAATCCACGACTATAATACCTCCAAGGTCTCTTAACCGGAGTTGCCGTGCAATTTCTTCAGCTGCTTCAAGATTAGTTTCCATTGCATTCTGTTCCTGGTTATTGCCTACACTTTTATACCCACTGTTTACATCAATGACGTGTAAAGCTTCAGTATGTTCAATAATAATATAAGCTCCGCTGTTCAGATTGACAGTTTTGCCAAAAGAAGATTTTACTTGTTTAGTGATACCAAAGGAATCAAAGATGGGAGAACCATTATTATAAAAAGATACAATGTCTGCTTTGTCAGGAGCAATACGCAGAATATAGGTTTTAGTATCATTGAAAATATTTCGGTCATTGACAACGATTTTATTAAAATCTTCATTCAGCAAATCTCGTAGAATACTGGTAGTCTTAGTTTGTTCACTTAAGATTTTAGATGGAGCGGTAGCACCTTTCAAATTATTTTGAATAGTCTTCCACGTTTCTACCAATCCCGAAAGATCTTCATGTAATTCAGCGCTATTCTTTCCTTCTGCAGCGGTGCGGACAATCACACCAAAATTTTTTGTTTTAATTGCTTCAATAATCCGCTGCAATCTTTTTCTTTCTTCTGATGAATGTATTTTACGTGAAACAGCGATTATGTCATTGAAAGGCGTAAGAACTACAAAACGACCGGGCAAAGAAATTTCACAACTTAATCTTGGCCCTTTGGCAGCAATTGGCTCTTTTAAAATCTGTACAAGGATATGCGGCTTGCCGCCCAACACTTCATTAATTTTTCCCGTTTTAACGATCTCGGGCTCTATTGAAAATTTGGAAAAATCCAGCCCTGATTCACTTTTATCATTCATGCACATATTTGTGAACTTAAGTAAAGACCGGGCATAAGGGCTAAGATCTGTATAATGAAGAAATGCATCTTTTTCAAATCCAACTTCCACAAATGCAGCATTCAGACCAGGAATTAGTTTTTTGACTTTGCCTAAATACAAGTCTCCAACGGCAAAACGGGCATCGCTTTTTTCGTTATGCAGTTCAACCAGCTTTTTGTCTTCCAGTAGCGCAATTTCAACACCTTGCGGAGCTGAATTAATAATTAATTCTTTGTTCATTACAGGTTACATTCATGATCTGCCTTCCTGTTGTAAAAACCAGTTGCGGAAATTCCGTACTGAATGTGGGATCGAAAATGTAGGATTTTTGTGTGCAGTAAATTGGTGGACATTCCAATTAAATCCATTCTAACAAACTTGTACGGCAAACAACCAGTCAACTGAATTCCAATCCAACTATCAAATTGGAATGTTCGTTCAGGAAAAGGGACTATTTGTTCCTCTTCTTATGACGGTTTTTTCTCAGTCTTTTTTTACGCTTGTGCGTCGCAATCTTATGACGCTTTCTTTTTCTACCACAAGGCATACTCAAATATTTTTTTTAAATGTTTATTAAATAAGGTTAATAATTTTTATTTCTTAAGTTCTTCGATTCTTTTACGAATTTCTGTTTTTACATCTTCCCGTTTGATGTATTGCAAGCTTTTCTGATACCAACTGATTGCATTCATTTTGTCGTCCGTTTTTTCATAAGCATCTGCCAGCATCAGGATAGCCTCAATATTTTCAGGTTGAAGGCGATTGACCGCTTGTAAACGATTAATAGCTTTGTCATATTGTCCTGACATTAACGATCCTTTTGCCAGCATCATCTGCGCATAGGCATTATTACTGTCTTTCTCAACTACTTCTCTGATCTTCATTATCCCTTCCATCGGAGTTGTAGAAATATTTCCAAACAAATAGCAAGCCCCCAGTCCTACTTTTGAAGAATCATTATCCGGGTCAATTTTCAAAGATCTTTCAAATAAATCTTTGGCCTGCATTGCTTTCCATCTTCTCCTATCCTGAACTTCATCACTTTGCAGGTTATCCAAAAACAATCGGGCAGCAAAGGTGAGGCTTTTTTCCGAGTTTTCCAATCTGGCCGCTTGAGCCTGGTACCAGGCATAAACTTCAAAAACAGGTACAGAATCATTCCAGAAATGTGCCAACTGATGATATACTTTTATTTGCTGGTCTTTTACGCCACCACGGGAAATCGAATTTTCGAGAGTGTTCAATCTGACAACCTGCTCTGGATTAAGTTGTTTTTTTGCTGCTGTTAAAATTGAATCAAACGAAAGCTCTTTGACTGATTGCAACAAGCTCGCTTCAGGGAGTATGGTTTTTTTAGGTGGAATTATTTTTCCAAAAAAAAATAAAAGACCAAGAAGACAAACAGCAAAAAAAATTGTGATCCATTGAGGTTTTTTCACGATAAAAGTTTTCGCTGCAAAGTTAGTTTAATACAGTCGAATTTACCGTGAAACTGAAAGAAGCTTTATGCGTCTTCTCCGGGACCAGCATCAGGTTTGACAGTGACCAGTTTTTTTACTTCAGCTACAAATTCTTTAGCAGGTTTGAAAGCGGGAATAAAATGTTCCGGAATATGAACAGCAATATTTTTTTTAATATTGCGCCCGATTTTAGCGGCTCGTTTCTTAGTGATAAAACTTCCAAAGCCGCGGATGTAAATATTTTCACCGCCAGCAAGAGTGTCTTTCACTTCTTTGAACATTGTTTCGAGGGTCACTAAGACATCTACCTTAGGTATCCCTGTTTTCTCTGATATTTGATTAACCAAATCGGCTTTTCTCATTTGTTGCAGGGTTTTGTTGGTTTATAAATGCCAATTTAGGGTAAAATAATATGATTTTCAAAGGGATAGGCATAATTTTTTTCACCTTCCCTGAAAAGACCTGTTCAAAATCCCGGATATTTAGCATGAGAAACATCAAAACTTAGTACAAATCATGAGTAGTGAAGGGAAAAATTTGTTCAAAAATGACTTTACCAACTTATTAATAGAGTGGAACAGGGAAGAAAACAAACGACAAATGCCTTGGAAAGGTGAAAAGGATCCTTACAAAATATGGTTAAGTGAAATCATCCTTCAGCAGACAAGAGTTGAGCAGGGATTAAATTATTATCGCAAGTTTATCAAAATATTTCCAAACATTCATAAACTGGCTAAAGCACCCGATGAAAAGGTTTTTAAACTTTGGGAAGGACTTGGATATTATACCAGATGCAAAAACTTAATTGAGACTGCACATTATATTTCAAGACAAGAAAATGGAAAATTTCCCGAGACCTATAATAAGATAAAAGCATTAAAAGGCATAGGTTCTTATACGGCTGCGGCTATTGCATCATTTGCTTTTAATCTTCCGTATGCTGTAGTTGACGGAAACGTGCATCGCGTTCTTTCAAGAGTTTTTGGAATAAATAAGCCGATTTATTCAACTGAAGGCAAAAAATTCTTTACCAGCTTAGCTAATGAACTTCTTGATAAAAAGAATCCTGGTTTATACAACCAGGCCATTATGGATTTTGGTGCAAGTGTTTGCAAGCCTGCTTCTCCTCTTTGCAGGAAATGTATTTTCAGGAAAAATTGCATTGCTTTTCTCAATGATCGGGTAAGTGAATTTCCAGCAAAGAGTAAGAAGCTTATTATAAAAAAAAGATGGTTTTATTATTTATTCATAGAATACAAAGATCAGATCATTATTCGTCAGCGAACAGAAAAAGATATCTGGCGGCATTTGTTTGAATTCCCACTAATAGAAACAGAAAAAAGGCAAAAGAGGAATGACATTTTACAGAAAGCATTTAAAAAAAGAATATTGAAGAAAAATGATTATAGTGTAGTTTCTGAGTCACCGCTTCTTAAACAAAAGCTTTCTCATCAATTAATTCTTGGGCAATTTTTCAAAATTAAACTGAAACAAAAAATACCATTATTGAATGGCTGGCACTGGACTCCAAAAAATGAATTGCGCAAATATGCTTTTCCGGGATTTATTAATAAGTATTTGCAGGAAGAACCTGTTTAGCAAAACCTGCAACATTCTTAATCTAATTGTAATAAATGGTATTCTCTGTTAAAAATTTTCCAATTCCGCTTAAAACGATTTAATTTTAAAGAGCATTAGTAGTTTTAGATGAATTATTAATCAGAAAAAGAAAAGCGTATGAGAGGCGTAAACCGAGTAATGCTGATTGGCAATCTGGGGAAAGACCCGGATGTGCAAACACTGGAGGGAAATATTGCAGTCGCTAAATTTCCATTGGCTACAACTGAAACTTTCAAAGACAGATCTGGCAAACTGGTCTCACAAACCGAATGGCACACAGTAGTACTTTGGCGTGGTTTGGCAGAACTGGCGCAGAAGTATCTTCATAAAAGCAGTCTTGTATATATAGAAGGTCGTTTGCGAACACGCAGTTGGGAAGATAAGGAAGGCAACAGAAAGTTTGCTACCGAAGTAGTGGGGGATAACCTGATCATGCTTGACAAAAGAACTGATGCCAGTAGTTCTTCATCTTCACATACTGACAGCAGCACTGAAGGCACAAGTGGAAACGATGCACCTCCTATAGGAGATCCTTCAGAAAATCTTCCTTTCTGAAGATCCCTTTCAAAAATTATATTTTTGCAGAATAGAAATCTGGCAGCTACAATAGTACCGTCAGGTAAAAAATAACTTTTAATTCCAAATTATAAACAAAGAATTTTTTCTGTGATAAATAAAATGTTCCGTTTCATATTCTTGTTCCTTGCTCCATGTTATTTATTATTTCTTTTTTCGTGCAACAGCAATTATACAATCGGTAAGAAGAAAGGATATTTCAGAATTGAATTTCCTGAAAAAAAATACCAGCAATTTGATCAACCAGGATATCCATACACTTTTGAATATCCGGTATATGCTACTATTATAAAAGACACAACCTTCTTTGAAGAAAAACCCGAGAATCCCTGGTGGATTAATATTGATATACCCCGGTTTGCCGGAAGAATTTATATCAGCTATAAAGAAATCGGGTCAAGAAATAAAATGGATTCGTTGGTAAATGATGCCTGGAAAATGGCTTATCAACAGCATGAAAGTGTATCCACCGGTATTACCGACAGTTTGATGAAAACGCCAAATGGTGTAGAAGGGATTTATTTTTCTTTGGGTGGAAATACTGCTACTGCCAACCAATTTTTTCTGACTGATTCCACCAGGCACTTTTTGAGAGGAGCTTTATATTTTAATGCCACTCCTAATGCTGATTCCCTGGGAATTGTAAATGATTTTTTGAAAAAAGACATGTTGCATCTGATCAATACTCTCCGGTGGAAATAATAATTTTCTGGTCAGAAGGTTCAGTTCATTACGATTAACTTTGTAGCATTAATAGAAGCAAAGTGATTGTAATTGACAATATTCTTATCAGTGATGATATAGTTGAAAAAAAATTTGTCTGCGATTTGAATAAATGCAAAGGTGGTTGCTGTGAAGTAGGTGATGCTGGAGCGCCTCTTGAAGTTCAGGAAATGAATATCATATCCGAAGTGTATGAAATGGTGAAACCTTATCTTACAAAGATTTCAATTGAAGAAATAGAAAAGAAAGGAAAATATGTTTACAGCCAGGAATTTGGCTGGGTAACTCCAACATTTGGTAATGGTAAAGAAATTTGTCTTTATGGTGTTCGTGATGAAAAGGGAATAATCAAATGTGCATTTGAACAGGCTTATAATGACGGAGTGATTTCCTGGAGAAAACCAATCAGTTGTCATTTATATCCCATCGTTTCCAGGAAAGGTAAACATGGTGATTACGAAAAGATGAATTATGAGCCAAGAGAAAAATTATGTAGCCATGGTTGTGTGTTTGGAGAAAAACTCCAGGTACCTGTATATGTTTTTTTGAAAGAAGCACTCATTAGAAAATATGGTGAAGAATTTTACAATGCTTTGGATAAAGCAGCAATGATAAAGAAAGAGAAAGCTGATTTTTAAAATTTGTTCCGTGAAAGAAACAGCAACTACGTTTATAGCAAAAAGTACAATCAAGGCAGCGGATAAAGAACACCGTCGCAAAATCAATTTTAATATTGGAAAATACAATGCCGTGGTACCACAGGGAAAACAGCAGTTTGCTGACCTGAACCTGGCAAGGGAAAAAGCCAAGAGTATAAAATGGCGGGCTATTGAAAAATTAGATCGTTATCTCGAAGAATTTGAAGCTAATATTTCTAAACGGGGAACTAAAGTGATATGGGCAGAAAATGCTGAAGAGGCTTTGCAAGAAGTTGGAAAAATTTGTGCGGCAAAAAATTGTAAAACCCTTGTGAAAAGCAAAAGCATGGTGACGGAAGAAATTCACCTGAATGATTTCTTAAAGAAAAACGGAATAGAAAGTGTTGAGACAGATTTAGGAGAATATATTCAGCAACTCGATGATGAACCGCCTTATCATATTGTCACTCCTGCCATGCACAAAAGCAAAGAAGATGTGGCAAAACTTTTTGCTGACAAATTAGGCACTGACTCAAAAGCAACCCCAGAGCAACTTACATTGACTGCAAGAAGAATTCTCCGGGAAAAATATGTACAGGCTGAAGTCGGAATGACTGGAGCAAATTTTATTATTGCCGACATTGGAGCAGTAGCTGTTACAGAGAATGAAGGAAATGCAAGATTAAGTTGTGCCTGGCCTAAAACTCATATTGTAATTGTTGGTATTGAAAAAATGATACCATCATTAACTGACCTATCATTGTTTTTGCCACTGCTCGCCACTTACGGAACCGGCCAAAAAATAACTGTTTATAATACCATTGTAACCGGACCTAAACAGGATGGAGAAACAGATGGTCCTGAAGAAATGTATGTAATACTTCTTGATAATGGGCGTACCAATCTTTTAGCAAATGAAAAAACAAGAGAGAGTTTGTATTGTATTCGCTGTGGAGCTTGTTTAAATGCTTGTCCGGTTTATAAAAATATTGGTGGACACAGTTATGGTACTCCATATAGTGGCCCTATCGGATCAGTCATTACACCGCATTTAAAACAAATGGATGAATGGAAACATTTGAGTTATGCATCTTCTTTATGCGGCAATTGTACTGAGGTCTGTGCTGTCAAAATCAATTTACATGAATTATTACTCGAAAACAGGCATGAATCGGTAACTAATGGGAATAGTTCATTAGCAGAAAGAATGGCCTGGAAAATATGGAAGCGGGCGATGCTTCATAGAAAATTAATGAATACTGGAACCAGCCGGACGAAAAATTGGGTAGTGAATAAATTGCTGAAAGGCTGGAAAGAACATCGCGGAGAAATAGAATTTCCCCAAAAATCATTTAATCAATTATGGAAGGAAAAACATTCCGGCAGTTGATTAACTTCACTTTGTGATTATTTATTCTCATATAATTACTTCCCGTCTTCAATATATTTCAGATTTCATCAGCAAGGAAATCAGCCAGGAATCTTTTCAACTTACTTCAGATATTGAAATATTCAAAGAATATGCCGGCCCTAAAATTAATTATAGCAATCAGCGCATAAGTGAACAGGAGTTTTTCCTGCAACCACATTCATTGATTTTTGAAAAAAATATTCAGTCGCAAAAAACAGATTGTTTTGAGGTAAACGATTATAAAGCATTCTTTAAAACTAATGGCGATTTTCCATTTGACATTTTTGCCGCCTCTTTTTATTTACTTACCAGATATGAAGAATATCTTCCTCATGAAAAAGATGAATACGGACGATACGCTCATAAGAAATCATTGGCATTCAAAGAAAATTTTCTGCATTTGCCATTGATAAATATCTGGCTGAAAAATTTTAGGAAAACATTGAATCAAAAATTCCCTTCATTTACCATTCACTATTCTCCATTCACTTTTATTCCCACTTATGATATTGATCAGGCTTGGTCATATTTGAACAAAAGTTGGCAAAAAAATATTGGTGGTTTTCTGAAGTTAATGGTCAATGGTCAATGGTCAATGGTCAGGCAACGCGGAAAAGTGCTTTTGAATAAAATCTTAGATCCTTTTGATGCTTATGAATGGATGGATGAATTGAATAAGACTTACAAAGTGAAACCGGTTTATTTTTTTCTTATTCCTAAAGAAAAAGGGAAGTATGATAAAAATGTTTCTCCCGAAAAACCGGCGATGCAAAAAATTATCCGGCTTCATGCAGAAAAATATGATATAGGCATTCATCCTTCGTGGAGAAGCGGCGATAAAACTTTCCTGTTCCATGAAGAAATAAAAACTTTGGAAAAAGCTGCTGGTAAAAAGATTGTTTCATCACGCCAACATTATATCCGTTTTATTTTACCGCAAACTTTCAGACTGCTGATTCAGGCTAGTATCAAAAAAGATTATTCCATGGGTTATGGCAGCATCAATGGATTTCGTGCTTCTGTTGCTTCGTCATTTTATTGGTATGATCTGGAGAAGGAAGAAAAAACAGATTTAGAATTATTTCCTTTCTGTTTTATGGATGCCAATTCTTTTTATGAACAAAAATATTCTTCACAGGATGCATTAAACGAAATGGGACATTATAAAAATGTTATTCAATCTGTCAATGGAATGATGATCACGATCTGGCATAATAATTTTTTGGGAACCGATCCACTATTCAAAGGCTGGAGAGAAGTGTATGCACAATTCGTGAAAGAAATTTTTTAAATACCTTCTGTTTCTGGTTGTTCGGCTGTATGAATTTTGTAAGCTTTGTTCACGAGATAGACTCCAAGCAAAGCGACCAGTCCTCCGATCCCGATAAACACACTGAGTTTTTCATTCAACAATAGCCAACCAAATATTACAGAAACTATCGGGTTGATATAAGCGTAAATAGATGCTTGTTCTGTTGGTAAATTTTGCAAAGCATATAAATAACAAATGAAGGCGATCAATGAACCAAAGATGACAAGATAAGCGATTGACGCCCATGATTCCCACGGAATAGTTTTTAATGGAATAGCATTGCCGGTAAAATTGGTGAGAGCAATCAACGAAATTCCCGAGATCAGCATTTGTAATCCAAGACTGAAGTAAGGATTAAAATTAGCTGCTTGCTGTTTAGTGAATAATGTTCCAAAAGCCCATGTCCACGTGGCAATGAGTGAGATCAAAATACCAAACCGAAAACCAGCATTAAAAAAATCGTGAAGATGCTCATAGAAAATAATACAAACACCACTGAAGCCAAGGAACAAACCAAGGATTGCTTTGGTAGGAATTTTTTCTTTTGAATAGAATAAACCAATCACCACCAACCATAATGGAAAAATTGCGCTCATGATTGATCCTAATCCTGCGGAAATATATTTTAGTCCCCATGTGCTGAGGCCATTACTCAACATGAAATTTAAAAAACTTAACACAAGTATTGTGATCCATTCTTTTCCTTTCGGCAATCTGGCGCCTCGAATTAAAAAATAAATTACATATAC
This sequence comes from uncultured Bacteroidota bacterium, assembly GCA_963823125.1. Taxonomy (GTDB): domain Bacteria; phylum Bacteroidota; class Bacteroidia; order Chitinophagales; family Chitinophagaceae; genus UTBCD1. The sequence goes on along the minus strand of CAWGKD010000016.1, from coordinate 670,211 downwards.
TGATCCTGCAATGATTTGTCGCATGCCGGCCAATTGTAATGCCGGCATAAACTTTACACCTTCTTCGGAGGCGAGCCAGGTAGTTCCCCATAGAAAACAAACCAATGCCAGTGCAAAAATGGCTTTCGTTTTTGTTCCTTTTTTGTGAATAGTGAACGGATTGAAAACTGAGAGTTGTTTAATGGAATCGCCGGTTTGCAATAAAGTTTTATATAGATCAAATCGGGGCATGAATATTATTAATTGATAATTGAATAATGGATAAAAGATAACGGAAGGTGACTCAATTTTCCGTTTTCAATTAATAAATTATCTATTAATGTTTAAAGTGCCTCTTTCCTGTAAGTACCATTGCCAGTTTGTTATTTACACAATATTCAATGGAATCCTTATCACGAATGGAACCACCAGGTTGAATGAAAGAAGTAATACCTGCTTCATGTCCCAACTTCACACAATCATTGAAAGGGAAAAAAGCATCACTGGCCATCACTGCGCCATGCAGATCAAAATGAAATTGTTTGGCTTTTTCAATAGCTTGTCTTAATGAGTCAATCCGGCTGGTTTGTCCGCAGCCTTTACCAACAAGCTGTTTGTTTTTTACCAATGCAATGGCATTTGATTTTAAATGTTTGCAAACAATATTGGCAAATTTCAAATCTTCTTTTTCTGCAATGGTCGTTTCTCTTCCTCCCGCCTCTTTCCATTCTGTATAATTACCTTCATCCACATTCTGCATTAAAACGCCATTCAATAGCGATTTGTAAATTTCCCCTTTACTTTTAGAGGATAGGTCTTTGTGCTTTAATAGAATTCTGTTCTTTTTTGATTTTAAAATTGTCAGAGCATCTTCATTAAATGATGGAGCAATAAGCACTTCAAAAAAGATTTCATTTATTGCGTCAGCAGTTTCTTTATCAATAGTCCCGTTACAAATCAAAACGCCTCCAAATGCACTTTCAGGATCACCAGCTAATGCTGCATGCCAGCTTTCTTTTATAGTAGGACGCTGCGAAATTCCGCAAACATTTGTGTGCTTGAAAATAATAAATGTTGTTTCAGTAAATTCTTTTATCAATTGAACGGCAGCGTCAATATCTACCAGATTGTTGTAAGAAAGCTCTTTGCCATTCAGCTGGTCAAATAATTCCTTCAGGTTGCCATAAAATGCCGCTGATTGATGAGGATTTTCGCCATAGCGGAGCACCAGTTCTTTTTTATTAAAAGGTGTGATGAAAGAACTATTATGAAAATAATTTGAGATGGCATTATCATAAGCAGTGCAAACATCAAAAGCTTTGATGGCAAATGTTCTTCTTTGATCAAGAGAGGTATCACCTTTTTGCTCACGCAGAATATTTTCAAGCAATAAATAATCTTTTTTATTGGCAATAACAACCACATCTTTATGATTCTTGGCGCCGCTGCGCATCATTGATGGACCACCGATGTCAATTTTCTCAATTATCTTTTGTTCATCATTCGTTGAAGCAACTGTTTCTTCAAAAGGATAAAGATCCACGATCACTAAATCTATCTCGGGAATTTTATATTGATTCATTTCCTGCACATGAGTGGCGTCATCCCGTTTGCCAAGTATTCCGCCAAATACTGAAGGATGCAAGGTCTTCACTCTTCCGCCAAGAATGGAAGGATAAGAAGTAAGATTTTCTACCGGCACAACTTTGACGCCTAACTTTTCAATAAAAGATTGAGTGCCGCCGGTTGAATAAATAGTTACATTCAATTCCGACAATAACTTAATAATAGGCTCAAGCCCATCTTTGTAAAAAACAGAGATGAGTGCAGACTGAATCTTTTTATTCATTGTTTCAATTTTGAATAAGTATGCCATACCTACAGGTATGGCATACCTCGTTAGAGTTGTAGCGCAAAGGTAAGTTACCGGAGGTTCATCACAAAAGCTCCTTTTTCATTTACATCATGATAAGGAATATGCAGGGAATCGCAATCAGTTTTCCATCGCTTTACTTTCCATGTAGGAACTGAACCATCAAAAACGATTTTCTTTATATAAAATGAATTTGCCAAATCGGAAATATTGATTTTCGGATTTTTTGAAATCATTACCACATCAATTGTTTCTTTATTTCCGGAGGTTGAAAATGAAATGGGTTTATCCAGCAGCATAATTTTTTTTGTTCCAAACAGAAAATAATTTTCATATTGAAGGAAATCAGCCGGCGATTTTACCGGCGAAGTACGATTCAAAATCCGGGATGGTTTCAAATGAAAATTTCTTGCAAAATCATCTTCCAGCAGATCTGAATCCCCGACGAAGAAATAATTTCTGCCATTGACAAAATCGATCGCTTGTTTTTGTGGCACATTATAAACAATGACTTTTTCCTGTTCATTAGTTTGGAAGAATGAATAGGAACGCAACAGAATAAATCCCCAAAAAGCAGCCAACCCGATTTTAAGACCGGTTTTTGATTTTTTAATAAACCAAAAACTAATTGCAGTGATACAACCATACAGTAAGATAGTCTGCAAAATATTTATCTGTAACTGATTCCATAAAGAATAAGGCAGCATTTCAATTCTTTCAATATAACTATTCATTATCCAGATGAACAGGGAAAGTAATTTACCTGTAATTGTTGCAGCAATAGGAGTAAAGAAAATACTACATAATAAAATTTCTCCTAAAACAATAATACTTGATAACGGGACTGCAACAAAATTGGTTAACAGAAAATAATTCGGAAATTGGTGAAAATGATAAATACTAAGTGGAACGGTGAGTATTTGTGCGGCAATGGTTACGGAACTCAGTTTCCAGATAAAATCAAGAAGTTTATTACGAACATAAAACCAATTATAAATTGGCCTCATAAAAATTACAATACTGAGAACAGCGGCATAGGAAAGTTGAAATCCTACATCCCAAAGCCAGAAAGGGTTATAGCAAAGCAGGAGAAATGCTGAAACAGCAAGTGTATTAAAAATAGAGGTTTTTTTAGATAAATTTTCTCCCAACACAATGCAGGTAAACATGACAGCAGAGCGAAGTACGGATGATTGGGCCCCGGCAAGTAAACTAAACAACCATAATCCTGCAACGATCAATAAAGGCCGCATCCAATTGGTATATTTCTTTCTTTGTAAAGGTTTCAGCAAAAATGCCAGCAACCAATACACGAGTGCAATATGCATTCCGGAGATGGCAATAATATGCACCACACCGGTATTGGTATAAGATTGTACGAGAGTTTTATCAAGATCATCTTTATAACCAATCAGCAATGCTTCAGCCAAACCCTGTTCTTTCTCTCCGGGTATATATTTTCTTATGATGCTGATAACTTTTTCACGGGTAGAAAATAAAAATTTATTTAACCAATTAGTATTTTTTTCTTTCAGCACAACAAATTCATCTGGTTTCAGATAAACCTGGTAAGTAATTTCCTGGAACAATAAATACTGTTTGTAATCAAATCCACCCGGATTCCCTGCATTTTTTATTTCCTGTAATGATTTATTAAAGATAATCTGTGAACCATAAACGAGTTGTTGCACCAAACTGTCTTTTTGAAAATAGAGAATGATCTTTCCTTTTACAGGGATTTTTTTTTCATCATGGATCAGATAGTTTACAACAGCATTTGCTTTGAAAGATTTTGTTTTTTCTATCAGTGGTTCATCTAACGTTACTTGTAATACATCTTTTTCTTTATAAAAATTCCCCAGCCATTGTCTATTATTATAAATATTTTTATGCCACGTTAATAAAGCTCCGGCAGCGATGAATAGAATGCTGATAATAATTCCATTAAATACAAGCAACTTAAAGCGGTGAAAAAAGGGGATAAAGAAAAAAATTATAATCAGAGCAATGCAGATAGAAATTAAATACCACCATAAGACTACATTGATTTGCAAATACCATTGTAAAATAATGCCGGCTATCAATGGTAGTAGAAAACGGATGAAAGGAGCTTTTCTCCAGATATTAATGGTAAAGTTTGCCACGGGCAAAAGGTACGTTACGCCCTGATTCCACACAATACCACTTTGCGGGTATAAAAAGATTGTTTTAATTTAAAAATCAGGCAAAATGAAACATTGTTCTGCTTAACTTTATCCGCTCAATAATTCATATGAAAAAATTTCTTTTAGTATCCGCACTTTTGTTTGCTGGTTATTTTTCTTTTTCACAATCACTTCATGAATTTGAATCCAAAAGAGTAAGACTTTCCAATGGATGGAGCCTGACTCCGGCCGGTAAAAGTTTGCCATTGGGAGATCTGCCTTTAAACATAGCAGTATCTTCTTCAAAAAAATATATCGCCGTTACCAACAATGGCCAAAGCACGCAATCATTGCAATTGATTGATGCGGAAAAGGAAATGATTCTTGATAATGTGATTATACCAAAATCGTTTTATGGATTAAAGTTCAGTGCAGATGAAAAATATTTATATGCTTCCGGTGGCAATGATAACTGGATTTTGAAATATGCCATTCTGAATGATAAGTTGAAACTGACCGACAGTCTTAAGCTGGGAAAAAAATGGCCGGTAAAAATTTCTCCTGCAGGTATTGAGATTGATGATGACAAAGGATTGCTTTACGTGGTTACCAAAGAAAATGATTCTTTATATGTTCTTGATCTGAAAAATAAAAATATTGTTTCCGGGCTTAAACTTCCTGCTGAAGCATATACTTGCCTGCTTTCGCCAGATAAGAAAAGACTTTATATCAGTTGCTGGGGTTGCGATAAAATTTTGGTTTTTGATGTGGAACAGAAAAAGATCACTATAGAAATCCCGGTTGGAGATAATCCTAATGAATTATGTCTTACTAAAAACGGCAAATATCTTTTTGTTGCAAATGCAAACGATAATTCTGTTTCAGTAATTGATACAAGGCAAAATAAAGTAATCGAAACTTTAAATGCGGCTTTATATCCTGCTTCTCCAAGCGGTTCTACTTCCAATGGTCTTGCACTAAGCGGGGATGAAAAAACTTTATATATAGCTAATGCAGATAATAACTGCCTTGCTGTATTTGATGTCAGTAAACCTGGTTTTAGTAAAAGCAAAGGATTTATTCCAACCGGCTGGTATCCTACCAACGTAAAAGTGATCGGTAAAAAAATATGGGTAACCAATGGCAAAGGATTTACTTCGATGGCTAATCCCTATGGACCTAATCCTACCATGAAAAAAGAAGATGTAGTTTATCAGGGTGGTGACAGGAATAAACCCATTAGTGTTCAATATATCGCCGGATTATTCAAAGGGACAATGAGCATTATTGATATTCCTTCGGAAAAAGAGTTAAGCATTTATTCGCAATTGGTTTATCATAATACGCCTTATGTTAAAGAAAAAGAAATGATCAGCAAAGGAGAACCGGGTAATCCCATTCCCATGAAAGTTGGAGATCCTTCTCCGATCAAACATGTGTTTTATATTATTAAAGAAAACAGAACATACGATCAGGTGCTGGGAGATATGAAAGAAGGAAACGGCGATTCTTCATTGGTTCTATTTGGTGAAAAAATAACACCGAACCAGCACAAGCTGGCTAAAGAATTTGTTTTGCTTGATAATTTTTATGCAGATGGTGAAGTGAGCGCTGATGGTCATGAGTGGAGTATGGGCGCTTATGCTACCGATTATCTTGAAAAAACCTGGCCGACAAGCTATGGAGGACGCGGCGGTGAATATGACGGTGAGGGAATACGACCAATAGCGAATAATAAAATTTACATATGGGATCAATGCAAACAGAAAAATGTTTCCTATCGCACATACGGAGAATTTACAGATGCAAAAAGGACCGGTATTAAGTCTTTGGAAAATCATTTTTCTAAAACTTACACAGGTTGGGATTTGTCAGTAAGAGACACTACGCGTTTTTATCAATGGAAAAAAGAATTTGATTCCTTAGTAAAAATTAATGCTGTGCCGCAATTTAATTCCATGCGGTTTGGAAACGATCATACAGAAGGAATGCGAAAAGGAAAACCAACACCTTTTGCTTTTGTTGCAGACAATGATCTTGCCGTCGGAATGTTTGTGGAGTATTTAAGCAAAAGCCCGATATGGAAGGAAAGCGCTGTTTTCATTATTGAGGATGATGCACAAAATGGCCCTGACCACGTGGATGCGCACCGCACTACGGCATATGTTGCTGGCGGCTTTGTGAAAAGAGGTTTTGTAGATCATACTATGTATTCTACTTCATCCATGCTTCGGACTATGGAATTGATTCTTGGTCTTTCACCAATGACCCAATATGATGCTTCCGCTGAACCGATGTGGAGAAGTTTTACTCCAACAGCAAATCTTGAACCTTTTATTTCTGTCCCTTCTAATATTGATCTTAATGATAAGAATACAGCGATGAATGAATGGCAACGACGTTCTGAGAAATTTAATTTTGCCAAAGAAGATGAAGTACCGGATATGGAATTCAATGCAGTATTGTGGCACGGAATAAAAGGGAATAATATTCCATTGCCGGCGCCCAAACGTTCAGCATTTTTAAAAGTGACTCCAAAGAAAGATGGTGATTAGGATAACAACTTTTTTACATAAGCGATCTGTCCAAGATGGTAAATGTCATGTTGAATCAATCCATTCAGCATAAAACGATAATTAAAATTGCGAAGGCTTACTTTTTCTTTCAACCATTCATCTTCTTTTGGTTCCAGCGCTTCGATAATTCTATCGTGAATATTTTTTAACTCATCCAATCCTTTTGCCCATGTATGTTTTGAAGGTTCAATTTGTATCCAGTCGCGGCTTTCAATTTCTTCGATCAGTTTTTTATCAGATTTTTCTACTTCTTTTAAACAAAATTCAGCCCAGGTGATCATGTGATAAAGTAATTCAATCAATGAATGAGAATTGGCATTGGGCTTTTTGTAAACAATGGCAGAATTTATTTCATTTAATATTGCAAATACCGGTCTGCCAAACCACGGCTCACCATTCAGCACGTTTTGTAAGTTCCTAATGATAGAATGGATTTCTTTGTTCATAATAGGAAGGTACAAATAAAAATATTTATTTTTTGAGAAGTGATTTCCCAAAATCTTTTTTGATTCTATCTGCAATAATTCTGATTTATTTACTCAAATACATACTTCTGTCTTTATACAGCTGACGGAAGTAAGGATCACGAAGATCTTTGATGAAACGAATTGCTTCACCGGTTGATTTCATTTCCGGTCCTAATTCCCTGCTGACGCCGGGAAATTTTTCAAAACTGAAAACCGGTTCTTTAATGGCAAAGCCAACAAGTTTTTTCTCGAATGTAAAATCTTTCAGCTTGTTTACTCCTAACATTATTTTGGTGGCAATATTGAGATAAGGAATTTGATAAGCTTTTGCAATAAACGGAGTGGTTCGTGATGCTCTTGGATTAGCTTCGATCACAAAAACTTTTCCGTCTTTTATAGCGAACTGAATATTGATAAGTCCTTTGATCTGCAAACGAACGGCAATTTTTTCCGCATACTCCTCCATTGTCTGAACTACCAACGGTGTGAGGTTAAAAGCAGGAAGCACAGCATTACTATCACCGCTGTGAATACCTGCCGGTTCAATATGTTCCATCACACCCATCACATGAAAATCTTCTCCGTCATAAATGGCATCTATCTCCGCTTCCTGGCAACGATCGAGAAAATGATCAATCAAAATTTTATTTCCGGGAATATGTTTTAATAAACTCACCACTGCTTTTTCCAATTCATCATCATTAATAACAATTCTCATTCTTTGTCCACCCAATACATAACTTGGACGAACCAAAACCGGATAACTAACTTTTTTTGCGGCAACGATTGCTTCATCAACCGTGTAGGCTGTGCCATATTCAGGATAAGGAATCTCCAGTTCTTTCAGCATATCACTGAAACGTCCGCGGTCTTCAGCAATATCCATGTTGTCAAATGAAGTGCCGATGATCGGAATTCCTTTTTTGTGTAAACGTTCTGATAATTTCAAAGCAGTTTGTCCACCCAGCTGAACGATGACACCATTCTGGTTTTTCATGTTCAACAATTTCCCATAAATGTTCCCAATACACCGGCTCGAAATATAATTTATCAGCCATATCAAAATCTGTAGAAACAGTCTCGGGATTACAGTTTACCATGATGGCTTCGAAACCACATTCTTTTATTGCCAATAAACCATGAACACAACAATAATCAAATTCAATTCCCTGGCCAATACGATTGGGACCAGAACCAAGTATAATAATTTTCTTTTTATTGGAAACTTTGCTCTCGTTATTATTGCTTTCTTCAAATGTCGAATAGAAATAAGGCGTCTTTGCTTCAAATTCTGCTGAACAAGTATCTACCATTTTATATACACGGCGAATACCGGCGTTTTTCTTTTTTCATACACTTCTTCTTCACTTCCGTTGTTCATGATGCGGCTGATCTGTTCATCACTGAAACCAAGAAATTTTGCTTCTTTCAATAATTCTATTGGTAAATTATCAAGTTTATATTTTGCAATTTCTTTTTCACAACTGCATATTTTTTGAATCTCGTAAATAAACCAGCGATCTATGTTGGTTGCTTTTGCAATAGTATTCACACTTACTCCCATCATCAACGCATCTTTAATTCTGAAAATGCGATCCCATTTTGGAACTTTAATATGTTCAATAATTTCTTCAGCATGCTTCAGGCTTTTTCCATAATAACCTAATCCGATCGCATTATTCTCTAAACTCTGACAAGCCTTTTGAATGGCTTCGGTAAAACTTCTTCCAATGGCCATCACTTCACCTACACTTTTCATTTGCAAGCCTAAAGTATCATTAGCTCCTTTGAATTTATCAAAATTCCATCGCGGCATTTTTACGATTACATAATCCAATGCCGGTTCAAAATATGCAGATGTCGTTTTGGTAATTTGATTTTCTAATTCATCCAATGTATAACCAATCGCAAGTTTGGCTGCAATTTTAGCAATAGGATAACCCGTGGCTTTTGATGCCAGTGCAGAAGAACGACTAACTCTCGGATTAATTTCAATTGCAATGATCTCTTCAGTTTCGGGATTCAATGCAAACTGTACATTACAACCACCGGCAAAATTTCCAAGGTTGCGCATCATTTTAATTGCCGTGTTGCGCATCAGTTGCATGGCGGTATCACTTAAAGTCATGGCTGGAGCAACGGTAATGGAATCACCGGTATGAATTCCCATCGGATCAAAATTCTCCACGGTACAAATGATGCAAACATTATCGGCAGCATCACGCAATAATTCCAATTCAAATTCTTTCCATCCCAGCAAAGCTTTTTCCACCAACACTTCATGAATGGGTGAAGCCTGCAAACCACGATTCAATGCTTCATCCAGATCATCTTTATCATGAACAAAACCACCACCGGTTCCGCCTAATGTAAATGATGGGCGAATGACCAATGGAAATCCTATTTGCTGTGCATATTCTTTTCCTTCTAAAAATGAATTGGCAGTTTTAGCGGAAGCAACCGGAACTTTTAATTCAATCATCCATTGCCGGAATTTTTCTCTGTCTTCTGCTTTTTCGATTGCTTTAATATCAACACCGATTAGTTTAACATTATATTTTTCCCAAATGCCAAGATCCTCTGCTTCCTTAGCAAGATTCAATGCAGTTTGCCCACCCATAGTTGGTAATACTGCATCAACACGACAGCCGGGTAAATCTTTATTTTCTTCAAGAATTTGTTCAATACTTTCAACGGTTAATGGAAGAAGATAAACTTTATCAGCCATCATTGGATCGGTCATAATGGTGGCAGGATTGCTGTTGATGAGATAAACTTTTATTCCTTCTTCCCGCAAACTTCTTGCTGCCTGCGATCCGGAATAATCAAATTCGCAAGCCTGGCCGATAATGATTGGGCCGGAACCGATGATAAGTACTGAATGAATCGAATTGTCTTTGGGCATTTATATTGAAGGGTTAGTCCCGGTCATCGGGATTTAAAAAACAAATTCTGCAAAAGTAAGGGAATAGAAGGGTTTTGAAGGAACCTGGTAAATTTTTTTTCAGACTTTTTTTCAAGATGATTTCAATGATTTTGGTCGCTGTGTTTTTCGATATGATAATTTATATACATCATCGAAAATATTTTTGTTTTGTTCTGTCATAGAAGAAATAGTTTGTTTTAATTCCTGCGGATTTCGAAACCGGGGATTCATTCCTGCAAATCCATCAGTCACTGTTTGTACCGTCAGCGTGTCGTGTCTCTTTTCAAGCGTGGCAAGATAATAGATTTTAGAAGTCTTGACTTCAGGGGCCTTTTCATTTCTTGGAATCACTTCTACTATCGTAGCTTCAACATTCATATAAGTCCGGCTACCTACTTTAGATGTATAACCCGTAAAATAAGATGTATCAGGCAATATCATATCGCCTTTAATAGATTTACCATAACGAATAATGCTATAGGTCGAATCCGAAAGTTTTTTAATATCCAATGCCTCAATACCAAAATAATCACTTCCATCTTTCACAATACCATACCAGTAACCGATCAGGCTTGTATCAATAGATTCGACTGGTTTTGCATCCAGTGGAACCGGTGATTCAAACGGACATGCATATAATATGAAGCAAAGCGGGAACAACCATAAAATTTTTTTAGATTTTAGCATTTTCAAAAGAAGCAAAAAAAACATTACCGGCAAAGAATAGTATCTTAAAAAAGGGAAAGATTAATTTTGGATATGCGAAGAAGCCTGTTCATTGCTGTGATACTTATTTTTTTCCATTCTTCTCTTTTTTCTCAACTACGGCCCGATTATCCGAAATATTATTTCCGAAATCCATTGGGTATTCCTATGAATTTGTCTGCCAACTTTGGCCAATTGCGTCCGGATCACTGGCATATGGGACTTGATATTCGAACGGAAAAAAAAGAAAATCTGCCTGTATATGCTGCTGCAAGTGGATATATCGCTAAGATACGAATTGAAAAATTCGGTTATGGCCGGAGTATTTATGTTAATCACCCCAATGGGCTAACAACTGTTTATGGTCATTTGAATAGTTATTTTCCGGCTTTGGAAAAATATGTCACGGAACAGCAATACAAAAATGAAAGCTGGGAAATAGAATTAAAATTTGCAAAAAATAAATTTCCTGTTTTTAAAAGCCAACTCATTGCATATAGTGGCAGTACCGGCAATTCGCTGGGACCACACCTGCATTTTGAAATCCGAAATACAAAAACAGGTAAATGTTTAAATCCTTTGTTATTTGGTTTTCCCATGCAGGATAATGTGCCGCCTGAAATCGTTCAATTAGCAATGTACGATCGTAGCCGATCTGTTTATGAACAGGAACCGCAATTATTTACATTGAAGAAAACTAATAAAGGATACATTATTCCAGATGTTCCGGTCATTCGAACTGGTTTTAAAAAAGTAAGTTTTGCCATCCAGGCTTTTGATAAGATGAATAACTCAAGAAGTCATAATGGAATTTATTCCGCAAAAATTTATTTTGATAATAAACCTGTTATTGGGTTTGTACTGGATAGTATTGATTATAATGAAACAGTTTACGTGAATGCACAGATTGATTATAAATTCCGGTATAATGGCGGAGCTTATCTACAGCATCTTTCACAGCTTCCCGGCGATCATGACGTGGCATACAAACGAATGCAGGGAGATGGTGTTATCAATTTAACTGATACAGCTTTTCATTTAATTCATATTGATGTGAAAGACGATTATTTCAATTCATCTCAATTAAGTTTTGTAATTCAATATGAGGATAGTTTAACCAAACAATCTCCGGTTTCTGTTTCTCAGCAACAATTTATTCCTAACGAAGTAAATATTCTGGAGAAGCCGGATTTTGAAATGTATATGCCCGAAGATTGTTTATATGATACTGTTCAGGAAATTTATTACCGAAATGGTATTGATATGTTAAATGCTGTATCGGCCCAGCATCAATTGAATGATCCTTCTGTTCCTTTACATCAAGATATTTCCATTCGTATCAAACCCAATAAAGAAATTCCTTCTGAGCTGAAAGATAAGATCATAATTAAAAGGAGTGATTCACACAGTAACAGTATTCGAAAAGCTGAATGGGAAGGTGAATGGCTTTCGGCAAAGTTTGGCGAATTTGGAAAGTTTCAGGCATTTGTTGATACTATACCACCGGAAATAAAAATATCCGGTAAAGGTGATACACTTGATTTCAGACCTGACACAAGTATTGTGATTGAAGCCAGAGATAATTATGGACCTGTAAAAAATTTCCGTGCTGAAATTGATGGCCAATGGATCCGGTTTACCAATGATAAAGGATCGCCATACATTTATAACTTTGATGAACGATGTTCTTATGGTTTGCATCAGTTAAAAGTAATTGTGGAAGATATAGTTGGAAATTCAACAACAAAAACCTGGTGGTTCAAACGTTATCCATATACTCCGTCAAAAAAGAAAATGATTCATAAAAAAAAGAAAATTGGCAAAAGACATGTCTTGAGTAAAAGGAAAACAATAAAAAAATAACAATTTACTATGATTACATTACAAGAAGGTGATAAAGCGCCTTCATTCAGCGGAATTAATCAGAATGGGAACAAAATTTCTTTAGCTGATTACAAAGGAAAGAAAATTGTTTTGTATTTCTATCCTGAAGATAATACGCCAACCTGCACAATCGAAGCATGCAATCTTAGGGATAATTATGGATTGCTGAAGAAAAATGGTTTTGAAGTGATCGGCGTTAGCCCCAACGATCCGAAGAGTCATAAAAAGTTTGAGAAGAAATTTGATCTTCCTTTTACCTTGATCGCTGATACCTCACATGCAATTCTTGAAAAATATGGCGTATGGGATCATAAGAAACTGTTTGGCCATGAATATATGGGTGTGCTCAGAACTACATTTGTAATTAATGAAAAAGGGGGGATACAAAAAATTTTCCTGCGACCCAAAAGTAAAGCACATGCACAGGAAATTTTAGCTGTAATGAAATGACTTTTTTATTTTAACCATTCTATTTCTCCAAAATCAAATTCTTCCTGAATAGAATGTTGAACGATTAATTTTCCTTCAGGAGAAACCTCTTTTATCAAAGCCTCAAAAATGCGTTTTTCTTTTTTCAATTTCACTTTTTCATTTCTTTTATAGAGATAAAAAAGATATTGAGAAAAAATATTTTCAAAATCGCCACTAATAAGTCTCTTGAATTTTTCATCCAGCATCTGACATAATTCTTTTGCCAGGACAATTACATCAAAATGTTTTCCGGTGATTTGTTTTAATGAAACAGGATTTTGTAATTCAGAAGAAAAGGAAGTTTGGTTGATATTAATGCCAATTCCAATAATTGCCCATTTCCAATTGTTGATGATCGACTGATGAGTGCTTACTATATTTTCAATTAATACACCTCCTGCCTTTCTGTCCTGCCAATACAGATCATTGGGCCATTTTATTTTTGTCTGATGACCGGCATATTTAGTAAAGAAATCGTTGAGGGTTGTAGCGACACATGCAATCAACCGGAACTGTTGTGAAACCTGCAATGGCTCAGGGTTTATCACTATGCTCATAATAATGTTAGCGTCTTTTTCTGAAGTCCAAACTTTATCACGCTGACCTTTTCCAGCCAGTTGTTCATGAGAGAATATGACTGATCCATGTAGTGTCAAACTATCCTGTATCAGCCTTCGGGCATAGTTATTGGTACTGTCAATTGATTGCAGTTCAATGAATGGTGTACCGATGGGATTACGGGCAATTTGTTGTGGCAATTAATTGCTATTTTTGGCAAAGTAAATTGGTTTCTGGTAATTGTTCCGGTTACTGATAAAAAAGTGAATATTTAGATTTATCGGCAATGCCTGACATACGACCAGCAACTTTGATTCCTTCACAATAAAATGATTTAGATTATTGGAACAACTGGCATTACTGGCTAATCGAAAAAGAAAAAGTGCAGTTCGGTTAACGAGGAATTCAAAAATCATCAAAACGATAATCAGCGCTATTCAGGAAAAAAAGGGAGAAAATATAATTTCTCTGGATCTTAGAAAAATACATGAGGCAGTCGCTGATTTTTTTATCATTTGTGAGGCAAACAATCAGCCTCAAATCAGGGCACTGGCAGAGCATATAGAAGAGCAGGTAAAAAAAATTTGTAATGAAGATCCATACCATCATGAAGGCACAGCAGCATTAAAATGGGTGTTGATTGATTACGTAAATGTTGTAGTGCATGTGATGCAGCCTGAGAGCCGGCAATTTTATAAATTAGAAGAAATGTGGAGTGATGCAAACCTTGAGGAACATAATGAATAATGTTAAATATTGAGAGGAAGTCAACTTTTTATTGTAATAATTATTAATTAGCATAAATAAGATAACATAAATAAAATGCCACCGGAACCATTTAAAAGAGACGATAGAAATAACCCGCCGCGATTTAACCGGCAGCCAGGCGATGACCCTAACCAACCACCACGCAAAGGTCCTCGGTTTAATATTTATTGGATATATGCAATCATTTTTGCCGTTTTGATTGGTTTTGAATTATGGGGAAACTTTTCAACAAACATGGTTCAGGTAGATCAGGATTTTTTTCTGCAAGCACTGAAAAAAGGCGATGTTGATAATTACGTTGTCGTAACTAATCGCAATATTGTCAAAGTGACTTTGAAAAAAGATTCTTTGTCAAAGTATAGTGATATATTAAAAAAAGGAATGAATGGTAAAGTGAATGAAGATGGCCCGCAAATGAGTTTTGAAATAGTATCGGGTGATTCATTCAAAGATGACATGCGAAAATTTTATACCGATAATCCCACTATAAAAGATGTTGGTAAAGTTGCCAAGGATAGTGATTGGTTCAGTAAATCTTTATCTTTTTTGCTACCCGTATTACTTTTTATTGGTCTTTGGGTTTTATTGATGCGGAAAATGGGAGGTGGCGCTGCTGGTGGTGGTGGACCAGGAGGTATTTTTAATATTGGTAAATCTAAAGCTACTTTATTTGATAAAGGGACCAGAGTAAATATCACTTTTGCTGATGTAGCTGGTCTTGATGAAGCTAAAGTAGAGGTGATGGAAATAGTAGACTTTTTAAAGAATCCAAAAAAATATACTAATCTCGGCGGTAAGATTCCGAAAGGTGCATTGCTGATTGGCCCTCCGGGTACGGGAAAAACTTTGTTGGCAAAAGCTGTTGCCGGTGAAGCGCAGGTTCCATTCTTCAGTTTGAGCGGTTCTGATTTTGTAGAAATGTTTGTTGGTGTTGGAGCAAGCCGTGTACGTGATCTTTTCAAACAGGCAAGAGAAAAAGCGCCGTGTATTATTTTCATTGATGAAATTGATGCTATTGGTCGTGCAAGAGGAAAAAATGTAATGATGAGCAATGATGAACGTGAAAGCACATTAAACCAGTTGCTTGTTGAAATGGATGGTTTTGGAACAGATGCAGGTATTATTGTGCTGGCTGCCACTAATCGTCCCGATGTTTTGGATAATGCTTTGTTACGCCCAGGCCGCTTCGACAGGCAAATTTCTATTGATAAGCCAGATCTGAAAGGCCGTGAAGCTATTTTCAAAGTTCATCTGAAGCCAATTAAGATTTCGAAAACTCTTGATATTCATAAACTCGCTGAGCAAACTCCAGGTTTTGCAGGCGCCGATATTGCCAATGTATGCAATGAAGCAGCATTGATTGCAGCAAGAAAAGGAAAAGAAGCTGTGGAGATGGAAGATTTTCAAGATGCAGTTGACCGTGTAATTGGAGGTTTGGAAAAGAAGAATAAAATTATTTCTCCCGAGGAAAAAAAGATTATTGCTTATCATGAAGCCGGTCATGCAATTTGTGGTTGGTTTCTGGAACATGCATACCCTTTGCTGAAAGTGACTATTGTTCCAAGAGGAACCGCTGCATTAGGTTATGCTCAATACACGCCGAAGGAACAATATTTATATAATACAGATCAACTGAATGATCAGATATGTATGACATTGGGAGGAAGAGCGAGTGAAGAAATTTTCTTCAAAAAAATATCTACAGGGGCACAAAACGACTTACAGCAGATCACCAAGATAGCTTATGCAATGGTTTCAGTGTATGGTATGAATGAAAAAGTAGGCAACATCAGTTTCTTTGATCCTCAACAAGGAGGTGAATATAGTTTTACCAAACCTTATAGTGATGAAACAGCAAGAATGATTGATGAAGAAGTCAGAAAACTGATTGATGAAGCGTATGAAAGAACAAAGAAACTACTAATAGAAAAGAAAGCACAGGTGGAAACATTGGCTGAAGCGTTATTGGAAAGGGAAGTATTATTTCAAAGCGATGTTGAGACACTGATTGGCAAGCGGCCTTATGAAGAGAAGAAAATGCTGGAGGTAGGTGAAACTACCACTATTCAGCCAGCTGAAAATGAAATTCCGGTTACAGAAACTAAAAAAGAAGAGAAAAGAGAGACAGATGAACAAACCGGAGGGACATTTGGTTTAGCGCCATCTGTTTAAAATGCAAATAAATAATCATGAATGTTTCTCCTTCCAAAGAAAATATTCTGAAAAAAATACGCCGGGCGTTGATTCATTCAACGCCTGTTCCGTTTCCACAGAGTGAAGGAAACACTTCTGTTTTTCAGTCATCACAGCAGGAACTGGAAGTGGAATTTGCAGAACAGTTCACCAAATTACAGGGGAAATTTGGCTATTGTCTTAATCATGAAGAATTAGTATCTCAGTTAAATGATCTCATTTCAAACAAGCAATGGAGTAAAATATATTGCCGGGAAGATAAATTGAAGACGATGCTTCGTCAAAATCATTTTGATAATTTTTCTAATTCTGAATTAAAAGATTGTGATGCCAGCATCACCGGTTGCGAAGCATTAGTTGCCAGAACTGGGAGCATAATGATGAGTGCTGGACAACAAAGTGGCCGGACTGTCAGCGTTTATGCTCCGGTACATATTTGTATTGCATACGTTAATCAACTCGTATATGATCTGAAAGATGCATTGCAAATGATAAAAGATAAGTATGGGAATCAACTTCCATCTTTAATCACATTTGCTACAGGTCCCAGTCGTACAGCTGATATTGAAAAAACGCTGGTAGTAGGCGTACATGGCCCCAAAGAAGTTTATTTATTTCTGGTAGAAGCATAATTCATCCTTCCTCAGTATTTTTATATTATAACAATTCCGAAAGGTTAACGATACAAAACGACGTGCAAATTTCTCCTGATAAAAAAATATATTTTATTTCCGACTTTCACCTCGGTGCTCCAAATCATGGAAGTAGCCTGGAAAGAGAAAAAATTATTGTCCGGTTTTTGGATGAAATAAAAAATAAGGCAGCTGAAATTTTTTTAGTTGGCGATATGTTTGATTTCTGGTATGAATATAGAAAAGTAATTCCCAAAGGTTTTGTGAGATTGTTGGGTAAGCTGGCCGAACTTTCAGATGCTGGTATACCGATACACTTTTTTGTTGGCAATCATGATATGTGGATGAAAGATTATTTTTCTAAAGAACTGAATATTCCCATTTATTTTAGTCCAAAAGAATTTGAAAGAAATGGGAAAAAATTTTTGATCGGACATGGGGATGGTTTAGGCCCGGGCGATCATGGGTACAAAAGATTGAAAATGATTTTTCGTAATCCGGCTTGCAAATGGTTGTTTGGAATTCTGCCGCCAACTTTTGGAATGGGATTGGCAAATTATCTGAGTCGCCGAAGCAGGTCCCAGACCGGAGCTACAGAAGAAACATTTCTTGGAGAAGAGCAAGAATGGTTGATTATTTATTGCAAAGAAATGTTGAAGACAAAAAGCTTTGACTATTTTGTTTTAGGCCACAGACATTTAGCAATTGATTATCGTCTGAATGATAATAGCCGTTATATAAATCTTGGTGACTGGATACATTATTATACATATGCAGAATTTAATGGCGAAACGCTTACGCTAAAATCTTATATGGGAAAAGATGATAAAATCGTAAGAAGATGATAAAAAGAACGATTTGTATATTTTTTTTGTCCACCGCAATTTTCTTTGCCGCTAAAGCGCAAAGCGATTCGTCTTTTCATTTTGTCAAAACAATTCAAGGTGATATAGTTGATTTTACTGTTGACAATTTAGATAATATATATATTCTCAGCAGCAGGAATCAATTAAAGAAAATAGATGCTAATGGCGATTCAATAGCTATTTTCAATGATGTAAGAAATTTTGGGAACGCAACATTGATAGATGTTTCCAACCCGATGAAAATTCTGCTTTATTACAAAGATTTTTCTACCATCGTCATGCTGGATCGTCTTCTCAATGTTTTGGGTACAATTGATCTGCGGAACCAGAATATTTTCCAGGTAAAAGCAATCGGATTATCCTATGATAGTAAAATATGGATTTACGATGAAGAAGAAAATAAGCTAAAAAAAATTGATGATGATGGAAAAGTTTTACTGGAAACACCAGACTTCAGATTATTATTTGGAGAAGCCCCGTCTCCACAGAAAATATTTGATGTTGATAGGTTTGTTTATCTCTACGATTCTGCACGGGCCGTTTATGTATTTGATTATTATGGAACGTTGAAAAATAAAATCCTGATAACGGGATGGGAGAATTTTAAAGTGACTGGCAAATATATTTTTGGCACCAGTAATAACATGCTGCATCGTTACGAGATCATGAGTTTCAGATTGGACGATTGGAAATTACCTGAGCAGATTGCACACAGCATTTCCTTTAATTTTACCTCCAACTACTTATATGTTTTGAAGAAAGATGCAATAGAAATTTATTCGCTGAAATAAATTTCGGAAGAAACATTTTGCTGTCAGAGATTGGCTTTCAACTCCAGTAAAAAAGATTTAAGTTTCTCAAGAGATTGTATCATGGCAAATTTCTCTTCGGCATTATTATTTTTCCTGAGATAATCTTTGGCGCCTTCAATGGTAAACTTCCGGCGGCGCAGCAAATCATAAATCATTACAAGATTCTTAATATCAATCGGACGAAAAAAACGATCGCCTTTGCGGTTTTTTCTTGGTTGCAGAATATCAAACTCTGTTTCCCAATATCGGATCAGCGATTGATTTTCCCGGAACATTTCGGCCACTTCACCAATAGAATAATATTGTTTCTGAAAAAGAATTTCATCTTCGGGTATCCTGATAAGATCAGCATTTACGCCAATATCTTTTAAGGAACGACGACCACGGGTGGAAACTGGTCTGGAATTTTTTTCTTGTGAAGACGACAGCATTTTCTCAGCGTTGATATTTTTTTGCTCAACAACTTTTTCTTCTTTGATAATTTGTGAAGTTGCTGTTGAAGAAGTTTTTTCTGCCGGAATAAAATCCAACGTAATTTGTTCAAATGGTTTTGTCATAACTGTAATCAAAGATAAAACATACAAACCGTACACATCAGGCAAATCACGCCATGTGGAAAAATAACTAGTCCATGCTTTGATTTGATGCTGCTGCTTTTTTCAAAAGCAGGTCAAACTGTTCTGCTGAAAGATCATTATAAAAGAAATATACCGGGTTAAGTTTTTGTCCGTTCTTATGCACTTCGTAATGACAATGCGGCCCGGTGGATTTGCCGGTGCTTCCAACGTAACCGATCACTTCCCCACGCTTTACTGACTCACCAACTTTTGCTTTTACTCTTACCATGTGACCATATAATGTTTCATAACCAAACCCATGATTAATCACAACATGATTACCAAATCCGTCATTTGTATTCCCGGCAACAGTAACAGTACCATCTGCAGTTGCATAAATCGGAGTGCCTGTTGGTGCCGTGAAATCAAGTCCTTCGTGCATTTTAATTGTTTTGTAAATCGGGTCAATCCGGTAACCAAATCCGGAAGCGATTCGTTCAAGGTCTTTATTGCTTACCGGCTGAATGGCAGGAGTGTGCGATAATAAATTTTCTTTATTTTTTAAAAGATTATCAATTTCATCATAAGATTTTTGCTGTGAAGTTATCCGGTTGCTGAGATTATTCAATGTTGAAGTAATTGATGAAACAAGTTCGTTGTCGCTCATATTTTCTACAGAAGAGATTTCAATTTGTTTTTCCAGAGCTTTGGCTCTTATACTATCCGGAATAGGATTAGCTTCAAAAATGGCACGATAAACATTGTTATCTCTTTTTTCCAGCTCCTGCATTTGTTCCTGCATGGTTTTTAAGCGGTCATTCAATTCTGTATATTTATCATCCAACCTTTCATTTTCTCTTGCCAATAATTTTTCCCGGGGAGAACCTACAAACCTGAATGCAACGAATGAAATGAGCGCGGCTGTAACAAAAGCAGCAGCAATAAAACCAAAGATGCGCAATATTCTGACCTGCAAAGGTGTTTCCAGTTTTTCGTACCGAAGTGTATTGGCGTTATAATAATATTTGATCTTTTTCATAGATCCTGATTCCTTAAATCAGTTTTATAGAGTATTTTTTTTATTTGAACTTTTTATCAGTAGGGTGATTCAATAACAATTCGTCTTTAACTCTATTCTTATTCTTACATTTGCCATCATTTTTGAAGGGATAACAAATATAACCAGATAAACAGCAAAAATCAACCCATTTATTGGAACAATTATGATGACAAATGTTGATATTCGTCAAAATTTTTTTATTTTTTTTCGTGAAAGAGGACATGAAATTGTTCCTTCTGCTCCGATTGTGGTGAAAAACGATCCTACGCTGATGTTTACCAATGCCGGAATGAATCAGTTTAAGGATTACTTTTTGGGAAATAAAAAACCGAAATATCTGCGGGTTGCTGATACGCAAAAATGTTTGCGGGTCAGTGGCAAACATAATGATCTGGAAGAAGTGGGCGTAGATACTTATCATCATACCATGTTTGAAATGCTGGGTAACTGGAGTTTCGGTGATTATTTTAAAAAAGAAGCAATTGCATGGAGCTGGGAATTATTGACAAAAGTTTATGATATTTCTGAAGACAAATTATATGTGACGGTATTTGGTGGTGATGAAAAGGAAAAACTTCCAAAAGATGAAGAAGCAATAACAGAATGGAAGAAATGGGTTAAGCCAGATCATATTCTTGAATTTGGCAAAAAAGATAATTTCTGGGAAATGGGTGATACAGGTCCATGCGGTCCCTGCACAGAAATACATGTTGATTGCCGGAGTGATGAGGAACGAAAAAAACAAAGCGGCGGCGAATTAATTAATAAAGATCATCCGCAGGTAATTGAAATATGGAATAATGTATTTATTCAGTTCAATCGGTTAAAAGATGGTTCATTGGAACCATTACCTGCAAAACACGTAGATACCGGAATGGGGTTGGAAAGACTTGTGCGTGTTCTTCAAAATAAAAATTCAAATTACGATACAGATATTTTTACCGGGACAATTGCTGAAGTTGAAAAGATCACAAAGAAAAAATATGAAGCAGGTAACAGTAAAAAAGATATTGCATTTCGTGTAATTGCAGATCACATTCGTGCCATTGCTTTTACTATTTCTGACGGACAATTACCTTCCAATACCGGTGCTGGTTATGTAATAAGAAGAATTCTTCGCAGGGCGGTGAGATATTATTATTCTTATTTGGATTATAAGAAACCATTACTTGATCAATTGGTAAATTCATTGGCAAAACAATTTGAGAATGTTTTTCCTGAATTATTCAAGCAAAAAGATTTTGTAACAAAGGTTATAAAGGAAGAGGAGGAAGCCTTTTTGAGAACCTTGGATAAGGGTCTAATTAGATTTAGTCAAATAGAACAAGATACTTTTGAAGAAGGGGTAAAAAGAATTTTTGAACAAAAAAAAGGATATAGAGTTTTATCTCAAAAGAATATTACAACACTGCCATTTGATTTAAAAGTAATTACACCAGAGCAAACCTCACTTTATATAGAAATAAAGAAAAGAAAAGAGAATGATGATGAAATTTATGAAAGGCAACTAATAAATAGCATCCTAATTATTATAGATCCCTTAGGTGGTATCAAAAATAATGAAGGACTTAAGTTTATATTAAAAATATTAAAGGTTGATAAGGTTGATAAAAATTATTTTAGAATAAATGGGAAGAGTGCCTTTGATTTGTATGATACTTATGGATTTCCAATTGATTTGACAAGGTTAGTTGCTTTAGAAAACGAGCTAAGTGTAGATGAAGAAGGGTTTGAAAATGAGATGCAACGACAGAAAAATCGCAGCCGAGCAGCGACGGCAGTTGATACAGAAGATTGGATTGTATTAGATAATTATGCAAGAAATGAATTTGTAGGATATGATTCTTTAGAAATAGAAACTAAAGTTGTTAAATACAGGAAAATAAAAGCTAAAGGGAAAGAATCTTATCAAATAGTTTTAGAAGTAACTCCTTTTTATGCTGAAAGTGGCGGACAGGTTGGTGATACCGGTGAGTTAATAGTGAATGATCAAAAAATAGTAGTTACTGATACAAAAAAAGAAAATGATCTGATCATTCATTATACTGATTCATTGCCAGCCGATCTTTCAGGAATTGTGATTGCTAAAGTGGATGTTGCTAAAAGAAAGAATACTGAATTGCATCATTCGGCCACACATCTTGTTCATGCAGCATTAAGAAAAGTTCTTGGCAATCATGTAGCGCAAAAAGGTTCATTGGTAAATGATGAACATCTGCGGTTTGATTTTTCTCATTTTGCTGCAGTGAGTTACGAAGAATTGAAACAGATAGAAGCAATTGTGAATGAAAAGATCAGGGAAAATATTCCAGTGGTAATTAATGAAATGCCAAAAGAAGAAGCGATGAAACTTGGCGCTTTGGCATTATTTGGTGAAAAATATGGCGATGTTGTGCGTGTGGTTATCATTGATCCTACTTATTCTATTGAATTATGTGGCGGCACTCACGTTGGATATACTGGAGAATTAGGCTTCTTCTTGATTACAGCGGAAACATCAATTGCCGCAGGAGTCAGAAGAATAGAAGCGAAAGCTGGCAAGCCCGCATTTGAATATATCCATGAAGAGCTTATCGGACCGCTGGAGAAAATTAAAATGCTTACAAAGAAAAAAAGTAAAGAATCTCCAAAAGCAGTTGAGAATTTAGTTTTAGAAAATAGTGATTTAAGGAAAAGAATCGAGTCCTTAGAAGAAAAACACATAAATCAAGAGTTGAAAAAAATATTAGTTGAATTGCAAAATACTGAAAAGGCTTTGATTGTTGAATTAACTGAATTACAAGCAAGTCAAATTTTAGATTTATATTATCATGGCGAATTTCTAGATAAAAGCAAAACAAATTCTGGCTGGTCAGGAACTTTTCTATCAGGAATAGTTGATGCTTATGATGTTGATGATTTAAAAAAGTTATGTTTACATTTAAAAAAGGCTTTTGCAAAAAGACCTTATGGTGTCATTCTTACAGCAAAGATCAATAACAGAGCTTATGTAGCTCTTGCTTTTGATGAAAAATCTTCTGAAAAATTTGATGCTTCAAAGATCATCAAAGAACATATTGCTCCACTTATTAAAGGTGGCGGAGGCGGGCAGAAAAATTTTGCTACTGCTGGCGGTCAAGATGCAAGCAATCTGAAACAGGTTATTGATAAGGTAAAATCATTTTTATAAAAAATTGCTGCCTGCGTTATTTCGTCAGTACTTCTAAAATCAATCATCCGTTTATCACCTGAAATTACCCTTCAAAATTTCCGTTTCATTTAACATTTCCGAAACATTTCGTATTTCAAAAAATGTCATTATATTTGGAGTACGAAAAAAAACGTAGTTCATTTATAAAAATTAATTTTATGAAACAAATAGTAAACAAAATTTCTGTTCTTGCCATAGCCATCGCTTTCCTGGCACCTGTTTCTTTGCTGGCTCAGGAAGATAATAAGGATAATGCTAAAACAGAAAAAAATGAAGCTGAGCAGATTATCATTACCCGTAAAGGTGATAAGAATGATAAAATAATTGTAGAAGTTAACGGCGACAAAATTACGGTGAATGGAAAGCCAATGGAGGATTATAAAGATGGCGATCTGACTGTGCGGCGCAACAAGATCAAAGATATAATGGCCTTTAAAAATGGTCAAAGGAATGGCATGATGAATTTTGACAATAACAATATGAGTTTTTTTAATGAAGATGCTAACCGCGCAATGTTGGGTGTTACCACAGAAAAAGTAGAAAATGGAGTAGAAGTGCAGGATGTAACTAAAGAAAGTGCAGCCGAAAAAGCAGGTTTGAAATCAAAAGATATTATTACAAAAATTGATGGCCAGAAAATTGAAGATCCCGATGGACTTTCAAAAGCAATTGGTAGCCACAAGCCAGGCGATAAAGTAAAAGTAACTTTTCTGAGAGATAATAAAGAGCAAACAGTCACTGCTGAGTTAATCCAATGGAAAGCAATGAATGGATTTAATATGGGTAACGGATTTAATTATAAAATGAACATACCTAATTGGAATATGCAAGATCAGCAGGATCTTTTGTCAAAGATTCAAGGCTTACCCGGAATGCAACGAGGCGATATGGGGCAATTATTTAATAATATGAATGGAGTTGGTGGCCGGCCCAGGTTAGGATTATCAATCCAGGACACTGAAGATGGCAAAGGCGTAAAAGTTCTTGATGTAGACGGTGAAAGCAACGCTCAAAAAGCGGGTATTAAGGAAAATGATATCATCAAGGAAATAGATGGTAAAGCAGTAAACAGTGCTGATGAAGTAGCAAAAATTGTCAGGGAAAGTAAGGATAAATCTTCTTTGACTTTTAAGATAGAACGTGATGGCAAAACACAAAATATCGAAGTAAAAATTCCACGCAAATTAAAAACAATCGATCTTTAATTCTTTAATATCGCACATTATTTAAACCCCGTTTCGTATTTTATGAAACGGGGTTTAACTTTTTACGATACGAAGTCTCACCTAAAATAGTCTATTTTTGCTCTCCTTAAAAGTGATGACAAAGGACAATAGATATGAAACAGTAGTAGGTCTTGAAGTACATGCCCAGTTACTTACAAAAAGCAAGTTGTTTTGCGGCGATAGTATTGAATTTGGTTCAGCGCCCAATACACAAGTAAGCCCGATCACACTGGCTCATCCCGGTACATTACCAAGAATGAATAAAAAAGCTATTGAATTTGCTATAAAGATGGGTCTTGCCTGTCATTGCAAAATTGAAAAGGATAATTATTTTGTACGCAAGAATTATTTCTATCCTGATCTTCCCAAAGGTTACCAGGTTACTCAACATACTACTCCAATTTGCAAAGGAGGATATATAAAAATTAGAACTACAGAAGCAGAGAAAGTTATCCGTCTTAACCGTATTCATCTTGAAGAAGATGCGGGAAAAAGTATACATGATCTGGATACAAATGATACCTGTATTGATTTTAACCGTGCCGGTACTGCACTGATTGAAATAGTTAGTGAACCCGATCTTCAGAATGGCGAAGAAGCATATTTATATTTAACCGAATTAAGAAAATTGGTTCGGTATTTGGAAATATGTGATGGTAATATGGAAGAAGGAAGTTTACGTTGTGATGCCAATATTTCTGTTCGTAAAAAAGGAGAAATAAAACTGGGCACTAAGGTTGAAATAAAAAATTTGAATTCAATACGAAATTTAAAAAAAGCCATTGAATTTGAGTCCGAACAACTGATAGCCCGTTTGGAGAACGATGAAGAAATAAATCAACAAACAAAAAGTTACGATGCTGACAGAAATATAACTTTTGCCATCCGCGATAAAGAAGATGCTGATGATTACCGGTATTTTCCTGAACCTGATCTCACACCGTTTCATTTACAGGAAGAATTCATAGAAAAAATCAGGAAATCTATTCCTGCATTACAGGAAGAAAGAGTGAAAAAATATATTTCTGAATTAAAACTATCGGAATATGACGCCGGGATTTTGACGGAAGAAAAAGAATTTGCGGATTATTTTGAATCTGTTATTCAGCACACGCAAAACTTTAAAGCAGCGGCTAACTGGATGCTTGGCCCGGTAAAATCCTGGTTGAATGAAAACAACCAAGAGATTAAATTATTCCCGATTCCTCCTCAAAAAACCGCTTCATTAATTGAAATGATTGAATCAGGAAAAGTTAATTTTTCCGTTGCATCAACAAAAATATTTCCCGAATTATTGAATCAACCTCTTGAGGAACCGGAGCAAATTGCCGTTAAATTGAATTTGTTACAAAAATCAGATTTGATTTTTATTGAGCCAATTATTGATGAAGTACTGAATGAATTCGGAGATAAAGTCACTGAATATAAAAAAGGGAAAAAGGGCTTATTAGCTTTATTTGTAGGCGAGGTAATGAAACGATCAAAAGGTAAAGCAGATCCAAAGGTGACAAATGGAATACTTTTAGAAAAACTTAAATCATAAAAAAGAAAATTTTTATTATGAGACAATGGGTAATCGTGATTTCATCATTACTGGTACTTTCATCCTGTGAAAGTTCAAAATCAAAACACCAGTTTGAAGTAGATGGTACTATCACTAATAGTAATTCTAAAATGATCTATCTTGAAGAAGTGCCCATGGCAACCATGCAGCGTATCGTGGTGGATTCATCGCTTATTGGCAAGGATGGAAAATTTTCCTTGCATACTCAATCAGAACAGGAAAGTGTTTTCAATCTGCGTCTTGCCGGAAGTACTTTTCCTTTAACATCAGTTATTAATGACAAACCAAAAATTTCTGTAGATATATTTTTTACCGGTGATAATAGTGGAATGCTGGAAAAATATGACGTGAAAGGGTCGACCGCCAGTCAGCAACTTAAAGACTTCATATACAAATTCACTGACTTAGAAAGGGATTTATATGTTAATGGCCAACGCATCGATAGCTTTCAAAAGGCTAAAATTTCGGATACTATCATTAACCCTATGATTATTCAGAATAATAAGGCTGCTGATGATATCAAAAATTATTTGCTAGAATCAATAAAACAATCAAATAGTCCTTCGCTTACGATGTTTGAGTTGGGATATTTTCAATCTACTGCCAATAATCCGGCATTCCAGACTGAACCGCTGAGTAATGACCAGGTTATTCAGATTGTTGATGATCTGGCTAAAAGATTTCCTTCACATACTGGTATAGCCGCTATAAAAAAATCATTTGATGAAGAAATACAAAAGACAAAAGGATGGATAGGAAAAACAGCTCCGGAAATTGCATTACCTGATGTGAACGGTAAAGAAGTAAAACTGAGCTCTTTTAAAGGAAAATATGTGTTGGTGGATTTTTGGGCTAGCTGGTGCAACCCCTGCCGCCATGAAAATCCAAATGTTGTAAAAGCGTATAACGAATTTAAAAATAAAAATTTTACAGTACTTGGTGTTTCCCTCGATAAAGAAAAAAATGATTGGTTGCAGGCAATACAAAAAGACGGATTAGTATGGACTCAAATCAGCGATCTTAAAGAATGGGAAAGTCCCGTAGTTGATTTATACAACTTTGGTGATATTGGTATTCCATTCAATGTTTTGGTTGCTCCCGACGGAAAAATAATTGCTCAGGAATTAAGAGGATCTGCTTTAGAACAGAAACTGCAAGAAGTTTTGAAGTAATGTGAAGCTGTGGGAAATAAATAGCCCCGATTTTATCGGGGCTATTTATCTATTTTTTAAACTTTATTAATTATCAGTACACAAGGTATTCAACTGAAGTTCTGTAGCTGATATTGGCCATATATAGCCAACATCTGTCGGAGCTTTTGATTGAGCAGATCCTTTTGCGGGAATTGTTTGCAACAATCTCATCAGATCATTATTTCTTAAACCTTCTCCCAGAAATTCAATTCTTCTTTCTTTTAGTATTGCATTTATCAGATCTGTTGGTGTTCCAAAACTTCCAGCAGTGAATGTTGTTGAAGCATCAGACCGGTTGCGCACAGCGTTTAATAATGCTACAGCTTCTGGGTCAATGGAGTTGGTGGTTCGCACTCTTGCTTCGGCCAGATTTAGCAATACTTCTGAATACCTAATAACTGGAACATAGTCAGTATAAGGATTTCCCGTTGGGTATTTAATCAACCAATTCTTCAAAGTTGCTCCGCTGCCAGATTGTTTAATGAATAATCTGCGTTTATCAGTTACAGTCCATCCGGGGTCAGCAATAATTCCATTGGCGTTAAGGGAATATTCTCCGTTACCGGTACCGCCATTTGAAGCTGTTGGACTATAATAATAACCCAGTTGATTTTGTGTACCAGGGTAATCACCTGCAGTTGTTGTCATTGGCATGGATAATATTGATTCAGTCGTTGTATATGGTGATACAAAAACATTGGCAATATTAGCCTGTAAAGCATTTGCTACTCCGGTTGGTGCAGAAAAAGGAGCTGTTGCTGATACAATTTTATTAGCTTCTGTGATAACACTTGCATAATTCTGCATGGATAAATACACTCTCGTTTTTAAAGCTACTGCAGTATTACGATGCGCACGGGTAGTGTTATTGTAAGCTGAGGTATACGACAAAGGCAATCCAGCTTCTGCATCATTCAAGTCTTTTAAAATTTGTGTGTACACAACTGCTACGGAACTTCTTGCTAAATTTGTAAAACCAGGCCCTTTAATTCCTGTTAGTCTTAGAGGTACTCCAGGATTTCCGCCATTTCCGTTAGCATAGGGTTGAGCATAAAACTGTAGCAAACTATAATAGCAAATAGCCCGAATTAACTTAGCTTCAGCAATATAATTGGCAGCTAAAGATGCTCCTGCTATAGTAGTACCCCCCGCAGCCATACCATCTAAAAAAACATTGCAGCAATTGATGGTATAATATGCCTGAGCCCATAAACCCAGAACGCCAGTAGCGCTATTAGTTGGGTTAAGATTCCAAATGTCTGAACTGGTAACAAGATTAGAAGTTTCATTAATAAAGTCTTCTCCCCTAATATCTCCGTAAATAACTCCCCTTCCGCCATAAAATCCTCCTCCTTTCAGTGCCCCATATAGAGAAAGTAATTGTGCCTGAATCCGGGAGGGTGTACTAAATGCTGAAGCATCAGTTATTGATGTCTGGGGAATGGGGTTTAGCAAATCTCGGTTACAGGAAGTGAACAAAATAGTTCCAAGTCCTGCCAGTATTAGATATTTATAAGCAATTTTCATTGTAATAATATTTTAATTTAATATTTATCAGAAGCCAACATTAATACCTATTAAGATTGTTCTTGCATTAGCAGCTGTATTTCTGTCCACCCCTTGTCCTGTAGTGGAATTTTCATTAGAGGAAACCTCAGGATCAGGGCCAGGATATTTTGTCCAGATCTTAAGATTTTGACCTTCAATATATATCCGGAGACTACTGATTTTTGCTTTTCCCAAAATATTTTTAGGAAGTGAATATCCTAATGATAAATTTTTAAGTTTGGCAAAGTCTCCTTTAAATACATTAATATCCATAGGCATTGCAGAACCATTTGAAACGTTGTCATTGTAAACAGGTCTTGCATACAATTTACCCGCATCACCAGGTTTTACCCACGCTTTCGTTAAAACATCTGAAGCATTATTCCACCAGCGTTGATCATGCAGGCCTGCATTACTTCCATAATAGTCATAAAAACCTAACTGGTAAGTAACCAAAACATTCAGGTCAAAATTTTTATAACGAAAAGTATTATCCCATCCTCCATATTGTTTTGGCTGGGTATTGGCATACATAACAGCATCTGCTCCTGCCGAAATTGCCGTAGCGCCTGTTGGACTAATGTATTTTGTTTTGCCATCAGGAGTTGTGGAATAGTTATAGGTTCCAGCTGCTGCATAATATTGATAATACACATTTGTACCGGCTGAATTTACAAAGATTCTTTTACCAGTAGCAGGATCAACTCCGTTAGTTCTTATAACAAAAAGATATCCTAATGAATATCCGGGCATAGTTACATTAACAGTTTCTAAGCTTGAAGTCGAAGTTGCGATAGAAGTTAACCCAGGAGCAAGTGAAGTAACCAGATTTTTATTCAGAGTTATATTGAATGAAGTGTTCCAGGTAAAATCTTTTTTCTGTATTGGCGTAGCATTTAAGGTGATTTCATAGCCTTGGTTGTACATGGTTCCTACGTTTTGCGGAAGACTCGAAGGAAGCCCTGTTGATGGAGGTTGAGGTACTCCTAAGATCAGATCATTGATGTTATTTTTATAATAGGCAAACTCGCCGGTAATCCTATCTCTGAATAGCCCAAAAGAAAACCCAATATCTGTTTTCCTACTGGTTTCCCATTTT
Organism: uncultured Bacteroidota bacterium; assembly: GCA_963823125.1. Taxonomy (GTDB): domain Bacteria; phylum Bacteroidota; class Bacteroidia; order Chitinophagales; family Chitinophagaceae; genus UTBCD1. The sequence goes on along the minus strand of CAWGKD010000016.1, from coordinate 639,920 downwards.
AACTTATTATTTCCCACAGAAGAGAAAGCTAACGTTGCTGCTCCTCCATAAATTCCGGATCCAAATGTGGAATAAGGAGAAAAATCGCCAATACCTGCAATATTACCAACCTTACCGTAACTGCCTCTGATAAGGAAGTTTGAAAATACTCTTCCTAATCCCGAAATTGTCCAAAAATTTTCTTTCGCAATATTCCATCCTGCAGATGCTCCATAAAAAAATCCTTTTTTAACTCCTAATGCCGAATATTCATCTTGACGTATATTTCCACTCAAGATATATTTACCAGAATAATTGTAGTTCAAACGACCAAAGCTTGATAACAAATAATTTTCTCCCAAAAATAGATCAGCAGGATTGTTGACAGTAAATCCAGCTTGCACCACATTATAAGCTGGATCGGAAAGATTCTGCCTCTGAACTCCATAACCTGAAGAAGTACGCCTCGTTTGTTCATTACCGATTAACAGATTTACATTATGATTTTTTGCGAATGTATAATCAAACTGAGCAGTGTTTGTCCATACCCAGGTTTTATATTTTTCAGAACCTGCCCAGGCATAACCATTATAACTATAACCATCTCCGGAAACAGGTGTCCAGAAAATATCATTATCAACCAGTAAATAATCAATACCATAAGAGGTCCTTAATGTAAGCCAGTTAAAAGGTTTTAACTGTGCATAAACATCAGATTGAATATGATTATTTTCATTATTTGACCGATTTAAATCCAATGCAACAACAGGATTGAAATAAGATATTGTAGATATACCTAGAATGTTAGAACTTCCAATTGCAGATCCGTTTATGTTATAAGTTCCGTCATTATTATATGGAGCAATAATAGGTGGCAAAACAAAAGATAAACGGCCAAGACCGCCTGTATTAAATGCGGCTCCGTTTAAAGAGCCTGTAGTTGTAGCTGCCAGATTTTTTTCATTGGAAAAAGACAGCTTCCCTCCGATTGAAAATATTTTGCTAACACGACTATCTATATTCAGCAAGGTATTCATCCTTTTAAAGCCATTCTTTTTAATAATACCTTCCTGGTCTGTGTAGCCAGCAGAGAAATAATATGTGGTATTATCATTGCCCCCGGAAATATTTACGTTGTGGCTTTGTGAGAATCCGTTGCGGTAAATATAATTGGACCATTTTGTATCAATAGGTTTTCCATCGGGACCAGGGGCAGAAACGTAGAATACAGAAGCAGAAGGATTGTTAGCCACTGCCGATGTTTTAAAGTCCAGATATTGGGCTGTATTTAAAAGTTTTGGTAAACCATAAGCCTCATTCCATCCTACCCAGCCATTATAAGAAACTTTGGCTTTACCAACTTTCCCTCTTTTTGTAGTAATAAATACCACGCCATTAGCCGCACGACTTCCATAAATAGCTGTGGCAGCTGCATCTTTAGCAATATCAATACTTTCAATATCATTAGGATTTATACTTGCTAACGGATTATTGGCGGCAGATGTAGAAGTGAAATCGCCGGTATATGAAGGAACACCATCAATTACAATTAATGGATATGAGCTAAGTGAAAGCGAATTAGTTCCCCTGATTCTGAAAACCGGAGGAGCATTAACTACACCACTGGGTATAGTTATTTGAACACCTGCGGCACGACCTGCTAATGCCTGATCAAAAGATTGAACAGGTTTATCAGCGGTAACGGCTCCTTTTACAGATGAAATGCTTCCCGTTACTTCCCTTTTTCTTTGGGTGCCATATCCAACCACTACAACTTCCGTCATAGTTTTATCTTCAGCTTGTAAACTAGCATTGACAACATTAGATTTTCCCAAGGGAACTTCAATTGTGGTCATGTTTACTGAAGAAAAAATAAGTGCTTTAGCGTTTGCCGGAATAGTCAACGAATATGAACCATCGATTTTGGTTGCAGTACCTGTGGTTGTTCCTTTAACCAGTACCGATGCATTGGGAATCGGGCTTCCTTTATCATCCGTCACCCTACCGGAGACGGTGCGTTGTGCCCATAATTGCCCGATGATGAACACAACTCCAAGCAGGAGCAAGAACAATTTCCTCATGAGTTTTGGTTTTAAGTAAAAAAATAATTCAGTTAGTTGTTAGGGTAAGGGTGAAAATTACGAAATACAATATTAACTACAAAAGCGAATTAAATACATTCTTATTTTTCTTAAAAATCAGCTTATCACGAATGTCATCGTATTTCAGGCTTACAAATCACGAAAATTCAGCTTGAAAATTTAAAATACCTTTTAAAAGGACAATATGAAATTTTGCTGTGCTGCTTTGATTGTGCCTAAACTCTTTGTTTCTTAAAGCGAACCATACTGATAAGGAGAGCTGGAAGCAAAATCAGGTTTGTAAAAGTAGCTGTTACAAGTGTCAGCGAAGTGAGCCATCCCAATGCCTGAGTGCCTCCGAAACCGCTAAAACAAAATATAATAAAACCAGCTATCAACACAAGAGACGTATAAATAATACTGATTCCCGTACTATGTATTGTCGCAATCACCGTTTGCTTCATATCATAATTACGATGCGGCAATTCCTGTTTATAATTTACCAGGAACCTGATGGTGACATCAATAGCAATTCCCAGAGCTACGCTGAACACCAGAACTGTGGAAGGTTTTAAATATACACCAGCCCAGCCCATTACACCAGCAGTGATAAGCAAAGGGATAATATTTGGAATAAGAGAACAAACTAATATCCTGAATGAACGGAACAGATATAGCATGCAAAGAGCAATCAACAGAAATGCCCAGAGGATACTTGCTTTTAAACCATTAATGATGTACCGGCTGCCTTCGAGAAAAGTGATTGTAGTGCCGGTAAATTTGACATCATATTTACTTTTTGGAAATAACTCATTTGCTCTTGAATCAATTTTACTAAGAATTCCAGGTAAACGACGGCTGCCAACATCAGCCATGTTCACACTTATACGTGCCTGTTGCTTATCGGCATCCATAAAAGAAGTTACCAGTTTGGAAAAAGAATTCTTATTGCCAGACGAATCGTTTTTGAAACTAAGGTATTGTTGTAAAGCAGGAAGATCATACTCTTTTGGCATTGAATAATTGTTACTGTCTCCATCAAAAAAAGCCTGCTTGGCAAATTTCAATCCATCCGTAATGCTTAATGGTTTTCCAATTTCAGGCAAAGAAGCCAAGAATTGCGAAAGCGAATCTATTCTGAGAAGATTATTCAGATTACGGGTAACGCCGTATTTCTTTTTTGTATCTACAATGATTTCCAGTGGCATTACTCCTTTAAAATTGGTTTCAAAAAATTTCAGATCCGTATAAAGCTTATCGGATTTTGGAATATCATCCACAATAAATCCAACAGTTTTCAATCTGAACATTCCTGCAATGGATATCGCAACAACAATAGCGGTAGTTATATAAATAAGATTCCGGTGATTAAGCGACCAATGTTCAAGACGTGTCAGCAATTGTTTCAATCCGGGGTTATCAAGATATTTAGTATGTCTTGATTTTGGTTTTGGCAAAAAGCTAAGTACAGAAGGAATCAATACAAGGGAAATAAAAAATAAAGCCATGATATTGATACCGGCCACAACACCAAATTCTTTTAATACCTGGCTTCGTGTCAATGCAAACACAGCAAAACCAATAGCTGCAGAAAGGTTGCAAAATAGAGTAACAATTCCCATCCGTTCCACCATAATGACCAATGATTTCTTTTTATCGCCGGTCTCATTATAAGAACTATGGAATTTATTAAGAAAATAAATGCAATTGGGAATTCCTATCACTACAACCAACGGTGGTATCAATGCAGTAAGCAAAGAAATTTTATAGCCAAATAAATTCATTGTTCCCAGGCTCCACATCACGCCAATAATCATTACTGATAATGACAACAGCATTGAACTAAAGGACCGGAAGAATAATAGAAGAATAATGGCTGATAAAATCACTGACATCATCAGAAACCATTGCATTTCACTCGCAATCCTCGTGGAAAGTTCGGTGCGGATAAAAGGAAGCCCGCTAAGATGAACATCAAGTTGATTAGAGGTTCCAAATGCATTGGCAAAACGTACAATTTTTTCTACAACCAGATCTCTTTTTTCTGAATTCAATACTTCTTTATTAATCCGTATTCCCATTAGCCACGCATGGGATTGAGGATTATACAATAGGTTACGGTAAAAGGGAAGATTCAGGAAAATTTTTCTTCCGCTATCAATTTCTGATTGAGTCAAAGATTTTTCGGAAAAAATAGTATCCGCTTTCAGTTTTTCTGTTTCCGGAATTTTAACAAGATTTATTGCGGAAGTAACCGCTATGACATCTTCTACACCATTTATTTGCTTCAGATTTTTGTTTAGAGTAGCATAAGCATTAAATAAATTTTGTTCAAATAAACTATCAGTTTGAATACCGATGACAAGCAAGTTGCCGTCCTCACCGAATTTCTTTTTGAATTCGAGGTATTCTTTGTATTTGGGATTATCTACCGGAATAGCTCTTGACAGTTCGGAACTCAGCTGCACTTTACTTCCCTGGTAACTCATAAAAGCCGTTACAACAGCAAGCGCCAGCAATAATACTATGCGATGTTTGAGAATGAACTGTCCCAGGTTTCGCCACATATCAAAATAATTTTTTAAAATGTAAAATTGCCGTCGCCAATACTTGAGCAATTCAAGCAAAGGAACGGAAAAAAGCCCACAGGCTATTTACCTGTTTGCAATACTTTTGAGGAATGAGAAGTAGTTTATTTATACTTTCATTTTTTTTAACAAACACGCTGTCGGCACAATCACTTTCTTCGCCCATCGGTCAATGGCAGGAATATTTGCCTTATAATAGTGCTATTGATGTCACTGCGGGAAATAATAAAGTTTATTGTGCTACGCCATATAGTTTGTTTTCTGTTGATTTAACAAATAATTTAATTGAAAGATTAAGTCGCATTACCGGATTAAGTGAAACCGGGATCGGTTGCATTCAATATGACGATGTAAATAGCAAACTTATTATTGCTTACAGCAACAGCAATATTGACATTATTTACAAAAACGATATTTATAATGTACCCGACATTAAGAGAAATAGTATAACAGGCAATAAAAATATTTATAACATTTATCCTTATGATAATAATTATTATCTCTCCACAGGTTTAGGTGTCATCATTATCGACGGTGAAAAATATGAAGTAAAAGATTCCTGGTTTATTGGCACTGGTGGCAATCCTGTAAAAGTGAATGGATTTACTAGTGACTCTGCTTTTTTCTATGCTGCTACCGATGAAGGATTAAAAAAAGCAAGCATCAATTCAAATAATCTTGCTGATTATTCAAACTGGCAATTGGTTAGCGGAGCCAATGGTTTATCTCCGGGAGCTTGTAATAATGTTCTTAATATTCAGAATAAAATTGCAGCTCAAAAAAATGATTCTTTATTTGTTCTGAATGGAAATAACTGGAATTTATTTTATGGCGATGGCTGGTCAATCGTGAGCAGTAATTTATCGGCAAATCAAATATTATTATGCGAAAGACAATCAAATGGAATCAGTAAGGTCACTATTTTAAACCCAGACGGAACTATTGCCCGCACATTAATTCAACCGCCGGCTATTTCATTTCCACGAAAAGCTATATTATTTCAGAATGATCCCTGGATTGCAGATCAGTATGGTTGCCTTTCTCATTTTTTTCCCAATACTTATGAGGAATATATTCCCAATTCACCACAAGCGATTGCCAGTGGGGAAATGACGGTTTATAATAATACTTTTTATGCTACAGCCGGCGAAGTGAATGATGCATGGAATTATCAATATAATGGGAATGGTATTTATTTTTTAAAAGACGGTGTTTGGACAAATATTAATCGTTATAAATTTTTACAAATTGATTCTTTACTCGATTACATAACCATTGCTGTTGATTCGCGTGATGAAACAGTTTATGCAGGTTCCTATGGCGGCGGTTTGCTGCATATTAAAGCTGATCAGTCTTTTGAAATATACAAACAGAATTCACTGATTGGTCCTACCGTTGGTGATCCAACGAGTTATCGTGTTGCAGGCCTTGCATTTGACAGCGAAAATAATTTGTGGATATCCAACTTTGGATCTACGCAGCCATTAATTGTAAAAAAATCTGATAGTACCTGGAAAAATTTTTCAGTCCCATTTTATTTAAATGTCAATGCGATGGCGCAGATTATTATTGACGACAATAATTTTCTGTGGATTGTTTCACCGTTGGGCAATGGTTTGATATGTTATAATCATGGCTCTTCTATTGACAATACAAATGATGACCAATGGAAATTATATGGCACCGGATCTGGTAATGGCAATCTTCCAAGCGCTAATGTTTCTTGCGTAGCAAAAGATAAAAATGGATTTATCTGGGTGGGAACTTCTAATGGTATCGGTGTAATACAATGCCCGCAGAATGTCTTCTCACCTCAGGGATGTGATGCTATTTGGCCCGTGGTTCCGCAGGGAAGTTTCGCCGGCTATTTATTTAGTGGCGTACAGATACAAAGTATTGCTGTAGATGGAGCTGACAGAAAATGGGTGGCGACAAACAATGGAGTTTTCCTGATCAGCTCTGATGGAACAAATGTGATTTATCAATTTACACAAGACAATAGTCCATTGCTTAGTAATAATGTAAAAAAAGTTACGATCAATGGAACTACCGGTGAAGTATTTTTTGCTACCACTAACGGCATTTGTTCTTTTCGCAGTACAGCTACAGAAGGAGGAACAACAAATTCGGGCGTATTAGTATTTCCAAATCCGGTACCACCGGGATTTACCGGTTCTATTGGCATTCGCGGATTGGTGGATAATGCGATTGTAAAAATCACTGAACTAAATGGCAGATTGGTTTACCAGACAAGAGCACTTGGTGGACAAGCAATATGGGATGGAAAAGATTATAACGGTCAAAGAATTTCCAGCGGCGTTTATCTTGTTGTAGTAAGTGATGATGGAAGAACAGAAAAGACAGTCACAAAAATTGTTTTTATAAGTAGATAATTTGCCCGATAAATTACTTAAAACAAAAGGCATCGTTTTGAGAACGGTGAAATATGGTGAAACCAGTTTGGTGGTTACTATTTTTACTGAATTATTTGGCGTGCAATCTTACATGGCAAATGGTGTAAGAGTGTCAACTAAAAAAGGAAGTGGCAAAGCAAACCTGTTCCAACCATCTGCCATTCTTGATTTGGTTGTTTATCATAATGAATTAAAAAATCTGAATCGAATCAAGGAATTCAAATGGGATTATTTATACCAGCATATTTTGACCGATGTAAAAAAGAATGCAGTGGCTTTATTCATGGTAGAATTGCTGACTAAATGCCTGAAACAACCGGAGGCTAATTCTGATCTTTTCCATTTTACGGAAGATGCATTTATTCATCTGGATCAAAGTAGTGATGCAGTGACTGCAAATTTTCCTTTGTTCTTTGCATTGCATTTAGCTGTTTTGTTTGGATTTCGCATGATGGATAATTATTCCTTGCAAAATTCTTTCTTTGATCTGCAGGAAGGAAAGTTTGTTTCGGAACAACCACAGCATCCGAATTTCCTTGAAGAAAAACAAGCCTTCGTGACTTCTCAATTGTTAAAAGTTATGCAGCCGCATGAATTAGAAGATATCAAACTCAATCATGATTTTCGCAGAAATCTTTTGTATGCCTTCGAAACTTATTATGCTTTGCATATACAGGATTTCGGAACGATGAAAACCTTGCCGGTGTTGAAGGAAATATTAAATTAATTTTTTTGAAGAAGAAAAATCATTTTCAATCAATACGACTCCCGGTTTCTTTCCTTTTTCAAAACTTCCCAATTCATCATTCCATTGTAAAGCTTTCGCACCGTTGATAGTGGCCCATTGTAAAATGGTTTCAACAGCTGTTACGTATGCCATACTTTTAAAGTGTGGCATATGTAATAAAGATTCCATTTCTTTTACAATGCTTAATTGCCAGTTGCTGCTGTAACTATCGGTTCCCAAAACGATGTGACAATTATTTTTCATCAGCATTTCGATTGGCGGTACTTTGTTTTCGATATACAAATTGGCGTTTATACACAAACAATAAACCAGTTTCAATCCATTAGCAGCGGCGTATTCATTTGCCCAGATGACATCTTCTTCCGGCATGAAAGTATTGTGAATAAGAAATATGGTTTGGCCGTTATTGAAAAAAGGCAGATAGGAACAAATACTGCTTTTACCGGTTATTGGGAATGGCGATTTATCAATACCAAAAATTTTAAAAAGTTTCAGGTAATCACCACCACCGGTTTTATAAAGTTCATCTTCGGCAGGATGTTCCTGGTTGTGAATAGAAATAATTTGATTTTTTGTTAATTGATTTATGAGTTCAAAAGTTTTTGGAGAAATACTGTATGGCGCATGTGGAACCATTGACGTACGATGTTTGATATCAGAAGTACGAAGTGCTGTTTCCAATTGATCAGCTATTTTTTTATAATAGCCAATATTTTCCTCTGCTTTTTCATCGGTGAAACTTAAAACCTCAACAAAATTCTGCCAGCGTATTTTACTTTTACTTTTTACATCAGCAGTATCAGCAGAATTTCCTATATCGCCAACAGCTACAATTCCGTTGTCATACATTTCTTTTTCTGCCTTTAGAATTTCCTGTTGAATTATTTCTGGAGAAAAACCTCTTTTGGTTACAACAGAACAAAGGAATTCTATCAATCCTGTATATGGTGGTATCACATTTTTCAGATGACTTAATTCCAAATGACAATGACAATTTATTAGACCTGGAGAAAGAATGCCATTGAATTGCTGAATATCATCGCCAGCATTATTTACTAAAACAATATCCTGAACAATGCCTTTTTCATTTATAATTAAAACGTGTTCTTCATTCAACAAATGATAGCCATCAAATAATTTATCAGCCTGAAATTTTTTGTATACCATTTTGTAAAATTATATACCATCTGTTGAATAATCTTCTGGTTCTGGAATTTTCATAATTCCCGTTAGGGGGTTGGGTCTTAAATCGCTAATTTTGCCGCCCTGAGAATAATTTATGTTAGATAGATTAGAAGCTATAAAAGCAAAGTTTGAACAATTAGGAGTTGCACTTACCAATCCTGACATTGTAAACAACAACAAAAAATTTGCAGAGGCGAGTAAAGAATATCGCAGCCTGGAAAAAATTGTTATTGCATATAAGGATTACAAAAAAATTCTGGATGACATTGAATTTTATAAAGAAGCACTGAATGGTGATGATGAAGAGTTGAGGGAATTGGCAAAAACTGAATCTCCTGCACTGGAAGAAAAAAAAGTAAGAACAGAATCCTATATCCGGCAACTATTGATACCTAAGGATCCACAGGATGAAAAAAATGCTATTGTCGAAATTCGTGCGGGTACGGGTGGAGATGAAGCCAGTCTTTTTGCTGGAGACCTGTTGAGAATGTATATCCGGTATTGCGAAAGAAAAGGATGGAAGACTGCGGTACTCAGTGAGAATGAGGGAACAGTTGGTGGCTACAAAGAAGTGCAGTTAGAAGTAACAGGCGATGATGTATATGGGACATTAAAATTTGAAAGTGGTGTTCATCGTGTACAAAGAGTTCCAGAAACTGAAGGATCAGGCCGGGTACATACATCTGCCGCAACAGTTGCTGTAATGCCGGAAGCAGAAGAAGTAGATTTTGAATTGAACCCTGCGGATGTAAAAATGGAAACTGCACGAAGTGGCGGTGCCGGAGGTCAAAATGTAAATAAAGTGGAAACAAAAGTTTTGCTCACACATATACCTACAGGTACGGTGGTTGTTTGCCAAACAGAAAGATCTCAGTTGGGAAACCGTGAAAAAGCTATGCAAATGCTTAGAACAAAATTATATGAAGAGCAAGTAAGAAAACAAGAAGAAGAAATTTCTCGTCATCGCAAAAGTCTTGTAAGCACCGGTGATCGCAGTGCTAAGATTAGGACTTATAATTTTCCACAAGGGCGGGTGACAGATCACCGGATTGGCCTGACACTTTATACTCTTCAGGATGTTCTGAATGGAAATATCCAGGAATTAATTGATGCCCTTCAGTTTGCCGAAAATTCTGAAAAACTGGCTAAACAGAATTAAGTTTTTTAAAGACGCAACTTCCTCGTTCATTTTTTATATTCAGAAACAGGTAATTAGTTAAACAACTATTTAACAAATAGATTGTAAACTAATTATTTTAAATCTCGTCTTATTATTGGTTATGATTATAGAGAAGGGACGATTATCTCAAAAGAAAAAAATAAGCTCTTTGTCATTTTATTGTCACACCACCTGACTCGGGATGGTACTTTTTTTATACTTGTTCACATTTAATAAAGAGAAAAAAAGGAATGTGCAAGATGCTATTTAATAATCGTATCTGAAGCGGAGTCAAAAAGTTACGGAGAATTTTTACTTACAGGTGTGAGGGTGGAATTACTTATTTTGACCTTTAATCTTTCATTAACACCGGCTTTGATAATATCGGCAGTAAATTTGCGTTATAGATTTATAGTTCTTCTTAATAAAAGCAGTCAATTTTCTCATAAGCAGTTAGTTTTGGTTGCGACCCCTGTTTCTACAGGGGTTTATTTTTTATAAACCGCCATGAGCTATAGAAAAATCCTATTGCAGAACCGACTCCATCCGCTGCCATATCCATTACTTCAAATGAACGACCTGGAATAAAATATTGCTGCACAAATTCCATTGAAATTCCATAAGCCAGTGCCAGGATCGCTATCCACAGGAAACTCATCTTTAGTTTTGTTGACGAAACATTTATTTTAACCAAGGTTCTGCACCATAAAAAAACCATGATGGAAAACATTCCCATATGAATCCATTTGTCAGCCCATATTTTATCCAGCCAATCTTCTTTTGGAAGATCAGATCCGGGAAGAGTCAGCAATGTGGTTGAAAAACAAAACCAGAGAATTGGAGGGATAAAATAAATTTTATTTTTTTTCAAAGTAAAAGCTTTCAGCAATGTTAACTGAAGGATTTTAAATTAACAGTTATTCAATTCAAATCTAACTTACAAGAGCTTCATAAGCTTTTGCATCCAGCAATGCATTAACATCAGCAGAATTTTTCACCGTCATTTTAATCATCCATCCTGAACCGTAAGGATCGTTATTTACTGATTCCGGTGAATTCGCTAAAGAAGAATTTAACTCATTGATAGTTCCACTAACTGGTAAATAAAGATCAGACACGGTTTTAACAGCTTCAACAGTTCCAAATACAACTCCTGCTTCAAGGGTTTTACCAATAGTTTCTACTTCTACATATACTATATCACCTAATTCATGTTGGGCATAATCCGTAATGCCTACAGTTGCAATATTGCCTTGAAGAAGTATCCATTCATGATCTTTTGTGTAACGAAGATTTGCCGGAAAATTCATAATAAAGATTTTATTGCTGCAAATATGAGCAAATCAGGCCAGAATCTTCTTGCATTTTTTTTATTTTTTTCACCGGAACTTTTATACCGTTCATGGTGGATTTTAAACCATTGGTCGCTTAGTATTTTACTCCCGAAACTACCAGGAATATCTTTGTTCTCTTTATTAAACCAGCGATCAGTATGCGAAAAATTGTGATGAATTTGGTAAGTATGTTCCTTATTATTTCTGTCGCCAATGCGCAGAAAATATCAGGTATTGTAAAAGATCCACAAGGAAAAGGTCTGGACAAATCAACGATTTCACTCTTAAATGCAAAAGATTCATCCATTATTAAGTTATCAGTGACTAATAGTAATGGGAAATTCGTTCTCAATACGGCCGGACCCGGGCATTACCTGGTTGGTGTTTCTCATATTGGTTATAAAACTCAATATTCAAAAGTATTTGAATTGAAAATTTCCGCTGAAATTACTTTGCCCGATTTCTCTATGATAAAAAATACAGAGGAATTGAAAGGAGTTACTATTTCTTCTCAAAAACCAATGGTGGAAGTGAAGGCCGATAAAATGATTCTCAATGTAGAAGGAACTATTAATGCTACCGGTAGTGATGCCTTGGAGCTTTTGCGCAAGTCACCCGGAGTGATGATTGATAAAGATGATAATATAAGTCTTGCCGGTAAAAATGGCGTACAGATTTATATTGATGGAAGACCTTCGCCACTTACCGGAACAGATCTTTCTAATTTTCTTAAAAGTCTTCAGTCTGCTCAGATTGAATCTATTGAAATTATTACCAATCCCTCAGCGAAATATGAAGCAGCAGGTAATGCCGGTATTATAAATATCAAACTGAAAAAAAATAAAACATTCGGCACTAACGGTTCAATAAATGCGGGATATAATATCGGCACATACTCAAAGTATAACGGAGGTCTTTCATTAAACCACCGGAATAAGAAAACGAATATATATGGCAACTATAATTATAATAATTCTCTGAATTATAATTTTATGGGTTTATACCGTAAACAGCTTGATACATTATTCAATCAGCAATCAAACATGAAGTACGGAAATACGAGTCATGGATTTAAAGCAGGCATTGATTATTTGGCTGATAAAAAAAATACATTGGGAATAATGATAACAGGAAATTTAAGTGATATTAATATTAATAATAACAGTGCGACACCCATCAGTTATATTCCAACTGGTGTAACGAACCGCGTATTAGTGGCTGACAACAGCAGTGCATTGAAAAGAAATAATGCTGATTTTAATTTTAACTACAGGTATGCCGATACAGCTGGCCGTGAATTAAACCTGGATGCTGATTATGGTTTATTCCGGTTAAAAAGCGACCAGTTTCAACCAAACTATTATTATGATTCAACACGGACAACGCAGCTAAGCCAGGATATTTATAATTTTATTGCCCCCACCAATATTGATATTTATTCTTTGAAAGTTGATTATGAGGAGAATTTTCACAAAGGAAAATTAGGTTTTGGCGGGAAAAGTTCAATTGTAAATACGAACAATAATTTTGGTGATTATAATGTATATAATAGTGGAAAAATATTGGATACCAGTAAAAGTGATCAATTTAACTACAAAGAAAATATCAATGCCGGCTATGTAAATTATAATCGTCCATTCAAAGGCTTCATGATACAGGCTGGTGTAAGAGTAGAAAATACAAATTTACAGGGAAAATCTTATCCGCTCAATGCAGATGGATCAGTGAATTATTCTGTAGCGCAAATCTTCACACGTCATTATACAGATTTATTTCCCAGCGCAGCAATTACGTTTAATAAGAATCCGATGAAACAATGGAATTTAACATATAGCCGGCGGATTGACCGGCCTGCCTATCAGGATCTGAACCCTTTTGAATTTAAGCTTGATGAATATACTTATCAGAAAGGAAACATTGACTTACGCCCTCAATACACCAATAGCTTTGGTATTTCCAATACTTATAAATACAAATTGACAACGGCTCTAAATTACAGTCATGTAAATGATGTATTCACTCAGTTGGTTGATACTGCCGATAAATCAAAAGCATTTATTTCAAAAAGGAATTTAGCCAAACAGGATATCGTAAGTCTGAATGTAAGTTATCCATTTCAGTATAAAGCATACAGTGCATTCATGAATCTGAATAGTTACTATTCCCATTACGTGGCAAATTTTGGTGGTGGCAGCAGGGATATTAACCTCGATGTTTTTGCATATACTTTCTATATGCAGAATACATTGAAGATTGGCAAGAAAGGGTGGACAGGAGAAGTGAGTGGATTTTATGCATCACCATCTGTTTGGCAGGGAACTTTTAAAAGCAGTGACATCTGGAGCGTGGACGCTGGAGTTCAGAAATCTTTTTTGAAAGGAAAGATGAATGCCAAAATTTCTGTTTCCGATATATTCAAAACGCTGAAATGGACAGGCACCAGCAATTTTCCCGGCCAATATCTGAAAGTGAATGGAAATTCTGATAACCGGCAATTGCGTTTTAATATAACATGGAGATTTGGAAATAACCAGGTAAAAGCTACACGTCAGCATAAAACTGGTGTTGAGGAAGAGGACAAACGAACACAAAGCGGCGGCGGAATAGGACAACAATAATTTTTCATTCTGTAAATAAAAATGGCATCACACAAGACGGTACTATTTTTTATTTGGAAGATTTTATCGTTATTTTATTTATAATGTTTTTTTCTTCTGATAAGTCTTGCTTTAATAATTCTTACATCCTTTAAAGGCCTGTCTTTGTCAATTCCTTTACTCGTTGGAACCGAAGCAATTTTATCTACAACATCTAATCCTTTTACAACTTCTCCAAACACCGTATAATTCTGATCAAGATGTGGTGCACCGCCAATTGTTTTATAAACTTCTCTCTGGTACGCAGGAATTTTTCTTTTCAACCGGAATGTTTCTACAGAATCAAGACCGGCATCAGTAAAAATTTTTCCCTGCACAATGTAAAACTGGCTGCCACTACTCGCTTTTTCAGGATTATTATCTCTTGCTGCTGCAATCACTCCTTTTTTATGAAATAATGTTTGCCTGAATTCAGCAGGTATTCTGTATTCAGGTCCGCCATTTCCTAATGGTTTGCCAGCTTCGGCATGTTTGCTTTCGGGATCGCCGGCCTGGATCATAAAATTTTTTATTACCCGGTGAAAAAGAATACTGTCATAATAATGCATCTTCACCAGTTTTAAAAAATTATCACGATGCAATGGAGTTGAACCTGATAAGCGGATTATAATATCTCCGTAATTAGTTTCCAACAGCACATTTCATCTTCTGTCTTTTTTGCGAAGCGTAGAATCATTTTGAGAAAAAACGGTTAATGCTAAAAGGAAACAAGCTGATAAAATAAAAATCTTCTTCATAATTAAAGTCCTGTTGATTCAAAATAAAGTAAAATATGATCTTTCAGAAAATTTTCCTGTTCCATCGTGTTCATTTCCGGCATTGGCTTTAGTTGCTTGAAATGTGGCCATCCTTCTTCATCTGTATTTTCTAATTCATAATAGCCACTTTGTGATAATAGTTTGCAAACTGCCACATGCATCAGGTCCTGTTTTTGTTCTTTGGTAAATTTTTCTTTGAGCTGACCAAATTCCTGTATGCCGATCAGGAAAAGAATGGCTTCAACGTCTGGTTTTTTCCCGAAACGTTCCATCAGTTTTGATTCCAGTTTCCACCAGCGCTGCTGAAGATCATCATTTGGAAGCATGTGCCAAAGATACTTGGGTTCTTACTGAGGCGCTTTTACCATCAGATTTTTTCAACTTCAACTGCAGTACCATATGCCAGCACTTCTGTTACGCCGTCAATCACTTCATTCGCATCGTAACGCATATTGATAATTGCGTTAGCGCCACGGTCAGCACCGTGCTGCATCATTTGTTCAAATGCTTCTTCTCTCGTTTTTTCGCAGAGCTCAACATAAATTGAAAGTTTTCCGCCGACAAGGCTTTGTAAACCACCGGCAATATTTCCGAAAAGACTCCGGGAACGAACAGTAATCCCTCTTACGACACCAAGATTTCTTGTCACTTTGTAACCGTTCAATTCGATGTTTGTGGTAACCATGTTTTGATCAATCATAAAATTATTTTTCACTAATGTAACTAAAAATCCCCGTTGCTGGTCTGCCATTCAAAAACTAACTTTGCAAAAATTTGAATATAGATGTTACAGCTTCAGGTAATAAGACAAAAGCCAGATTGGGTAAAAGAAAGATTGGCAGTGAAACATTTTCGTGAATTGGATCTTGTTGATGAAATTATTTCATTAGATGAAAAGATCAGAAGCCTAAAAATTGACAGCGAAAAAACTCAAGCGCATATTAATACTTTGAGCAAAGAAATAGGCTTACTCATAAGTAAAGGACTAAAAGATGAAGCAGACCAGAAAAAGCAAGTTGTTTTAGAACAAAAAAATTATATACAATTTTTAAACGGACAATTGGGGATTGAAGAGAAGTTATTAAATGAAAAATTAGTTTTACTTCCCAATCTCCCTTCTGAAAAAGTTCCTTCCGGAAAAACTCCTGCTGATAATATAATTATAAGAGAAGGTGGAAATAAACCACAATTGCCTCCCGGTTCTGTGCCTCATTGGGACCTTGCAAAAAAATATAACCTGATTGATTTTGAATTAGGAAATAAAATTACCGGCAGCGGCTTTCCTGTTTATAAAAATAAAGGAGCGAAACTGCAGCGGGCATTGATACAATATTTTTTGGATTACAATATTGCGGCTGATTATACAGAATACATGCCACCGCTCATGGTCAATGAATCTACAGCATTTGGTACGGGACAATTGCCGGATAAAGAAGGACAGATGTATTTTGTGAATGAAGAAAAGTTTTACCTGATTCCTACTGCTGAAGTTCCTGTTACAAATATTTATCGCGATGAAATTGTAAAAGAAACAGATTTGCCAATTAAGATGACTGCATACACTCCTTGCTTTCGTCGTGAGGCAGGAAGTTATGGAAAAGATGTTCGCGGATTGAATCGTGTTCATCAATTTGATAAAGTAGAAATTGTTCAGTTGGTGCATCCTGAAAAAAGTTATGATGTGCTGGAAGAAATGGTAAATCATGTGGAGAAATTACTTCAATCGCTCAATCTGCCGTATCGTATTTTAAAATTATGCGGGGGTGATATGAGTTTTACTTCGGCGCTTACTTACGATTTTGAAGTCTTTAGCGCTGCACAGGATAAATGGCTGGAAGTGAGTTCTGTTTCCAACTTTGAAACTTTTCAAACCAACCGGATGAAAATTCGCTTTAAGGATTCCAATGGAAAATCTCAGTTAGTTCACTCTCTTAATGGCAGCTCGCTGGCATTGCCAAGAATTGTCGCCTGTCTTCTTGAAAATAATCAAACTGCAGAGGGAATAAAACTTCCTGAAATATTACACAAATATTTTGGTGCATCATTGATTGCGTAAAATTTTAAATTATTTTTTTAAATAATCTGATCAAAGGTTTTCCTGACTTTGAATTTTTATTGTCTCTTTTTTATAAAGTAAGGAGCGATAAATTGAATGCTAATATTGTCATTTTAAATGTTTATTCTATATAGATTCAAAATACAGGCGGTCATTTTACGTTTTAACAAGGTGAATGCGCCTTACGTTAAACCTCGTATTAGTAAATCAGTCTGACACTAAAATGTTAGCTCATGTCATTGACTAACCAGATTAAAAATCAGCATCTATTATGGCGGGCTGGCTTTGGCCCTTCTGCTGAAGAGCTTAACGATCTCAGCAAATTTTCCACTAAACAAGTTTATAAGTCCATAGTTAAAGCGTCTGAAAAAAAACCGGAGCCTATTGATGAAGCTAAGGGAACGATGCAGGGTTTGATAATGGGCATTTCAGATTTGGGAAAAATACAACGGAATGAATTAAATGCGGATGAAAAAAAATTACTTCAGCAAAAATTACAGGAAGGAGTAAGAAATCTTAACCTGGCGTGGATGAAAGAAATGGTAAACAGCGATGCACAGCTTCGTGAAAAAATGTCTTTTTTCTGGCATGGTCATTTTGCATGCCGTAACCTGAATGTTTTTTTTCAGCAAGGATTATTAAATGTAATTCGCAATAATGCGCTGGGAAATTTTCGTGATCTGCTACACGAAGTTTCAAAGACAGCAGCGATGCTCAATTTTTTAAATAACCAGCAAAACCGGAAAGATCATCCCAATGAAAATTTTGCCCGTGAAGTCATGGAATTATTTACGCTGGGTCGCGGCAATTATACCGAATATGATGTGAAAGAAATGGCCAGAGCTTTTACCGGATGGAGTGCAGACCTGAAAGGAGATTTTATATTCCGGAGATTTCAACACGACTTTGATGATAAGACTGTATTTGGCAAAACCGGAAATTTTGATGGCGATGATGTGCTTGATATTTTGCTGGAAAAAAAACAAACAGCAAAATTTATTTCCGAGAAGATTTACAAGTTTTTTGTAAATGAGTCTTTTATTGATTTGGAAAAAGTTGATTGGCTAGCTGATCGTTTTTACAATAGTAATTATGACATTTCAAAATTGATGGAAGATATTTTTACCAGCGAATGGTTCTATGATGAAAAAAATATCGGCAGCAATATCAAGTCGCCGGTGGAATTGTTGGTAGGTATTCAACGAATGTTACCCATGAAACTGGAAAAAGAAGTAGCAATGATTGTGTTGCAAAGAATTCTTGGCCAGGTTTTATTTTATCCGCCAAATGTTGCTGGCTGGCCCGGAGGACAAACATGGATTGATAGTTCTTCTCTTATGATGCGGATGCGGATACCACAACTTATCAATAATACTGATGAAATGAATGTGAAACCCAAAGATGATGACGACCGGATGATGGGACGAAGAGATAATGAAGTTTATACAATGAACAAGATGGTAAAAGGAATTATTCCGCAACGTCAACAAATCAATGCTCAGGTGGACTGGAATCTTTATGTGAAAAAATTTGAAAATGTGGAAAAGGAGAAATTGGTGGATAGTATTTCGAAATTGCTTTTGCAAACGACAAGCGAAGTAAATGCAGATATCATTAAAGAATATTCCGACACCGGTGAAAAAGAAAATTTTATCAAGACTGCAACGATACAAATTATGAGTACACCGGAATATCAATTGTGTTAGAAAACAGCTAAGAGCAGTGAGTTGCGGGTAGATGAACTTGGCTCACAGCTCGAAGCTGATAGCTCAAAGCTTTTAATATGATCATCAAACGAAAAGAATTTATTCAGATCGGTTCATTGGCAACTGCATCATTGATGCTGCCAAAATTCCTCAAAGCATTTGAAGGAAAAAATCTTGTGCCGCCGGGAAATAAAGTAATGGTGATTTTGCAAATGAGTGGCGGTAATGATGGATTGAATACTGTTATTCCCGTAAGAAATGATTTGTATTATAAGGCAAGACCAAAGTTGGGCATTGAAAAAGAAAAAGCTTTATTGATTAATGATGAAGTTGGGCTTCATCCGGCACTGACTGGTTTCAAAGATTTGTTTAATGATGGAAGCCTTGGAATTTTAAATGCGGTTGGATATCCAAATCCTGATCGTTCTCATTTTCGCAGTATGGACATTTGGCAAACAGGAAGTCAGAGCAATGAATATTATACTTCTGGTTGGATAGGACGTTACCTGGATGCACAATGTCATGGTTGCGACAAACCTACTCAGGCTATTGAAATTGATGATGTATTAAGTCTTACCATGAAAGGCGGGCAGGAAAAAGGAATTGCATTAAAAGATCCGAAACGATTGTACGGAACTTCAAATGAAAAATTTTTCAGGGATGTATTGGCGAATCATAAGAATCATCCGGGCGAAGAAACCGTTGATTATTTATATAAAACTATGGCTGAAACACTTTCATCTGCTGACTATATTTTCAAACAAAGCCAGCTACATCCTACTTCCAGAGAATATCCAAAAACAGAATTGGGAAACAGTCTGAAAATAATTGCATCGCTGATTTTTTCTGATATTAACACCAAAGTTTATTATGTTTCATTGGGAAGTTTTGATACGCATGTCAACCAGGAAGCACAACAACAACGGTTATTTACGGAAATGAATGACGCCGTAAGTTCTTTCGTAAAAGATTTAAAATCGAACAATCGTTTCAATGATGTAATGCTTTTCACTTTTTCAGAATTTGGAAGAAGAGTGGAGCAAAATGCCAGCGGCGGAACAGATCATGGTACAGCAAATACAATGTTCCTGGTAAGCGGTGGATTAAATAAAAAAGGTTTATTGAACAACGTTCCCAGCCTTAGTGATCTTGATCAGGGTGATTTGAAATACAAAGTAGATTTCAAAGATGTATATGCTACCGTGCTGAATAAGTGGTTGAATGCAGATGATACATCCATATTGAACGGAAAATATTCTTACCTGGATTTTATATAGAGAGTAATTAGTTATTCTGAAATTTCAAGATCACTTTTCTTCATTGCGGTCTTATATAATATCCATCCCATCATTCCAAAAATAAAAGCGCCTAACAGCATATATCCATCCTGACTTAATAAATTAGTAAGCCAGCCTTGCAAGCTTATTTTATCCAATTTTCCGGCAATAAATTCATTCACTCCCAGAAATGCAAATATTACTCCCATCAATGAACCACCGGCAACCAATCCGGTTGCAAATAAATTTCCTGTCTGTAAATCTTCTTCGCCTTCTTTTAATTTTCCTTTATTGTGTTTCTTTTTTACTGTATCTACCAAACCACGTACAGCGCCGCCAATAAAAATGGGCAATGTCGTAGACAAAGGAAGATAAACTCCAATCGCAAAGTTGAGCGCTTTTACCCCGCATAATTCCATTACAACTGCCAGAGCGGCTCCAACTAAAACAAAATTCCAGTCAAGATTGAATGAAAGAATTCCTTTGATTAATGTTGCCATTAATGTTGCCTGCGGCGCATTATACTTGCTGCCGATTGCATGTGTGATGCCTTGTGCCGTCATGGCAGCAGAAGGAGTGTCTAAAACTTTTATTGTAATTCCGATTACAATAGAAGAAACTATAGCGCCAACAAACAAAGACAATTGTTGATATCGTGGAGTGGAACCCACCAGGTAACCGGTTTTTAAATCCTGTGAAGTAGCGCCTGCATTGGCCGCAGCAATGCAAACCATTCCACCAACCACCAATGCCATAGGTTCGTATGACTGACCGGTCCATCCCACTAAAACAAAAATCAAACAAGTGATCATTACTGTAGCTATTGTCATTCCTGAAATCGGATTGTTTGAAGAACCGATGATGCCAACAATGCGGGATGATACGGTTACAAAAAATGCACCGAATACAACGACTAAAATTCCAACCAGCGCTTTGTTAAGAATATTATTACCGGGAATCATTGGCAATAATGCAGTGAGAACAATCAATGCGATACTTCCGAATAAAACTACTTTAATACTCAGGTCACGATCTGTTCTGCTTACTTCACCAACCGTTTTATTTTTTACGGATGATATACTTTCTTTAAAAGAAGAAATGATTGTGGGGATTGTTTTTATTAATGTGATCAATCCGCCTGCTGCTACTGCGCCTGCGCCAATCTGCCTGATATAAGCTCTGTAAATCGCTTCTGCTTTATCAGCAAATGTTTGTGTTACAGGATCCCAATTTCCGTAACTATGTGAAGCATGTGTAATATCATTTATAAAACCCAGTTTTAGTTGTTGCATAGCGATGGTATGATCAGGTATCAACGATGAAAGAAGCGGATTAAAAACCAACCAGCTTAATACACCGCCAGCCACCAAAATTCCTGCAATCCGAAAACCAATGATGTAACCGACACCAAGATATTCAGGAGTAATATCTGCAGATACATTTGCCGATGGGAAAAATTTATTGGTTGCTTTTGTTGCAAAAGTGGAAGTGGCGGCAACAATTTTAAATGCTCTTTGTAAAATGGCATATACAAAAGCTACTCCCAATCCATAAAAAGCTGTTCTGGCTACAGCGCCACCTTTTTCTCCCGCTTTTAAAACAGATGCGCAGGCAGTTCCCTCCGGGTAAGGAAGTGTTTCATGTTCCTTTACAATTAGTGAACGGCGTAATGGTATCATCATTAATGTTCCCAGTAATCCGCCAAAAATCGCCAGCACTAAAATGATCACATACTCAAAATAATGAACAGAATCTTTTGCGGAAAGAAATAAGAATCCCGGTAACGTGAATACAACTCCTGATGCAATACTTTCTCCTGCCGAGCCGGTTGTTTGAATAATATTATTTTCAAGAATGGTGGTTTTAAAAAATCGTTTTCCCAATGTAATGGCGAGTACAGCAATTGGGATTGAAGCAGAAACAGTAAGACCGGCATTCAGGGCGAGGTACACATTGGCAGCGCCGAAAAGAATTCCAAATATGCTTCCCATCACTAAAGCCTTCAATGTAAATTCCTTCATATTGGATTCGGCTGAAACAAAGGGTTTGAATAATTTATTTTCTGCCATACTGTTGTTTTTGTGAATGGAAGATAGGAAAAATAAAAAAGGAGGTGAATTTTCATTCAACTCCTTTTATAAATAATTTTATAAACCTAATCAAAACCAGTTTTGTCTTTTACAATTTTATTTAATGATTTAACTTTTGCAAAAATTAATAATCCTCCTAAGAATGCAGCGACAGCTATAATTCCAAAGAAAATTCTCTTATCCGGGATTTTATCCCAAAAGCTAGCCATTACACCAGCAATTTTACCGCCAAGCGATGTAGAAAGAAACCAACCACCCATCATTAAAGAAGTTAATCGTTGGGGTGCCAGTTTGGATACAAAAGATAAACCAATTGGGCTCAAACAAATTTCACTAACTGTAAAAATTCCGTACGTAAGCCAAAGCCAGATAGCGGCTGTTTTCTGCGAATAGATACTGGGAACTGACATTGTTGCAATTACCATAACCAAGGCACTCAAACCTGAAATGATTAATGCCCAAGCAAACTTGCTGGCAGTAGTTACAGTTTTTTTCTTTCGGGATCTCCATGCAAAGAATGCAAGCAGCAATGGAGTTAACACAACAATAAAAAAAGGATTGATAGATTGGAATAACTCAGTATTAGCAAGTTTGGTACTGCCGCTTTTCGGCCATTGATCTTTGGAAACATTATTAAAATAAGGATCGGGTCCCATTGTTTTTACAGGATTTCCATTACTATCTGTTACTGTTCGCAAGTATTGGTCAACTTTCTCAACTTCCCTGGGCTCAGTGCTTACTGTCTGAAGCATATAAATTGCACTAGCTGGTTTTTCTAAAACTTTAGGTATTTCCCTATTAGTATGGGTTTGTGCCCAAATAGTTAGACCAGTTGAGTTTTGATTGTATATAGTCCAAAAAATAACAGAAACAGCAAAGATGAATAGTAGGGCACCGATACCTTTTTTATCTTCTGCAATTGCTTTACGCCAAAGATTAGTATAGAAATATATTACTGGAAAACAAGCAAAAATGAAAGCATCGGCAGAATCACTACCAAAAATATTCCCTGGTATTATCCAACCAATGATTGCAAAAATGATCATTGGAATAAAAACAGACCCAAGTATTTTGGAGGTTTTCATATCTCCCGGTTGCATTGGCTTTTTTACGTTATATTCTTTGACATGTTTTAATTGAAAAGCCAGCCATATAAGGCCAATAATCAAACCAACTCCTGCAGCCGAAAACGCCTGCAGCCAACCAAATCTATTCCGGAGAATTGCGGCGATAAAATTGCAGATCAAAGCACCAATATTAATCCCCATATAAAAGATATTATACGCATTATCTTTTAATGGTCTTAAATCTTCTCTGTTGTACATAATACCAAGCAAAGTGGAAATGTTAGGTTTAAAAAATCCATTACCTATTATAATGCTTGCCATAGCAAAATACATAGTGTACTTACCGGGAAGAGTCAAAGTAAGATATCCGATAGCCATAAGTATTCCACCTAAAAAAATTGATTTTATATAGCCGAGATACCTGTCTGCAATCAAACCCCCAATAAATGGTGTGAGATAAACCAAAGCAATGAAAGTACCTACAATATCAGCGCCCTTGGCATTAGACATTCCTTTGCCTCCGGTTGTATCGTTTGTCAAATACAAGAATAAAATACCCACCATGAGGTAATATCCAAACCGTTCCCACATTTCAGTGAAGAATAATACATACAAACCTTTCGGATGTCTGCCGGAATTTGCTGGCTGGCTCATACAATCGTTTTTGTTTTGTAAATCAGTGAAGCTTATTAATATAATTGCTCAAAATACATAAATTTAATCACTCAATAATTTTTCTGATTATCTTTAAGATTATGTAACGGTATTCACAGTGCTTAAAATCCAACTGTTGAACGAACCATGCGAATTTTATTATTAGGCTCAGGTGGCAGGGAACATGCCCTTGCCTGGAAATTAAATCAAAGCGTTTGGACTAACCCGCTTTATATTGCTCCCGGAAACCCGGGCACAGCCCGTTGCGGCAATAACATCGATCTTGATATCAATGATTTTGACGCTGTCGGTAAATTCTGTTTTAAAGAAGATATCGAAATGATCGTTGTGGGTCCGGAAAAACCACTGGTCAATGGACTTTATGATTATTTCAAATCAAAAGAAGAATTACAGAAAATATATTTCATTGGCCCTTCACAAATGGGAGCACAGTTAGAAGGTAGTAAAGCTTTTGCAAAAGCTTTTATGCATCGGCAGAATATTCCCACTGCTGCGTACAAGGAATTTACTATTGATAATTATCAGGAAGGAGTAAACTATTTGCAAGCTCATGCTGTTCCCATTGTGTTGAAAGCAGATGGATTAGCTGAAGGAAAGGGCGTGGCCATTTGTCAAAATCATGTGGAGGCATTAGCAGAATTTGAATTGATGATTCATCATGATAAATTTGGAGATGCCAGTAAAAAAGTAGTAGTTGAAGAATTTCTGGATGGAATTGAATTCAGTGTGTTTGTAATAACGGATGGCAAAAATTATGTAACCCTTCCCGAAGCAAAAGATTATAAAAGGGTAGGTGTGGGTGATAAAGGAATGAATACCGGTGGTATGGGAGCGGTGAGTCCTGTACCGTTTGTAACAGCCGGAATGATGCAAAAAGTTAAAGAAAGAATTATCAAGCCAACAATTAATGGATTACAAAAAGAAGATATCGAATACACAGGATTTATTTATTTCGGGTTGATTAATGTGAATAGCGAGCCTTATGTGATAGAATATAATTGCCGTTTGGGTGACCCCGAGGCAGAAGTAGTATTACCTCGCTTAGAAAATGATCTGGTAGGATTATTTATTGCTGCTTCGCAAAAAGAATTGGATAAAGTTAAAATCAGTTTGGATGAAAGATCTGTTGTTACTGTGATGGCAGTAAGCCGTGGTTATCCTACAGGTTACGAAAAGGGGTATGAGATTACCGGGCTTAATAATAAATATGGAAAGGACACCCTGATCTTCTACGCCGGAACTAAAGAAGAGAAAGGGAAAATTCTTACAAATGGCGGTCGGGTTCTTTCTGTTTCATCTTATGGGACAAATATCAGCGAAGCAGTTGCCAATTCACTGGACGTACTTGAAAATATAAATTACGAAGGGATATATTATCGTAATGATATTGGATATGAATTTATGTCGAATACTTCTAAGTCATAAAAGCAAAATGATTTTGAGTTAGCTGCTGACTAAAAAAATCTTCCTTCACCACTTATAGTTCTGTAGGGTGTTGAAAAAAATCTGTCCACCACTTTATTGAAATCATCTTTATAAACTATCGGTGTGCTGTGCCCGGAATTGGGTAATATCCATAAATAGGATTCTGCTATATTATCTGCGATCAGCATTGTATGAGCAGGTTTTATAACATCATGATCCCCTCCGATCACCAAAGTGGGACATTTGATTCTGTGAAGATTCTCTAACGAAATATGTGGTTGCTCAACTAATAATCGCAATAGCTTCCAGGATGTTTTTTGTTGTGCCGTTCGGTTTGTCATCAATTTTAAAGAATTGTACTCGGGTGTTACCATATCCCATATTTCTTTTGGCACAGCTGTTGTATCCGGAACAAGATTGGCTCCTGTGATGGCTAATTTTTTTACTTTCTCAGGATGACGAATTGCCAACAACAAACCATTGATGCCGCCATCGCTCCATCCAATAACATAAGCAGAATCAATTTTCATAGCATCGAGCAAAGCGGAATAATCATCGGCCATCATTTCATAAGTTAAACTATCGCCGGTGTCAATTGATTTTCCTTGTGACCGGCTGTCAGCAATGATTACTTTATATTTTTTGGAGAAATAAGGAATCTGGTAAATGAAATTATTGATAGAACCACCATTGCCATGAATAATAAGAAGAGGCTGACCTTGTCCATATACTTCACAATACATTTTGAACCCGCGGATATTATAATATTTACCGGCTTTACTATTGTGGCCATATGGAAAATTTGTCGAATCTTTTATTGACTTTTCAAAATCAGCGACTATTTTATGAATATCCTGTGTAAACGTGAATACTGAAATTATTTGGCAGAGAAAAAGAAGGATTAAATATTTTTTCATGACTGTAAATTTTAATCAAGTTATATAAAAGAAAAATAGAAAATTATTTTTTTCCGATTCTGAATATAAAGTAAAATGATACCAATAATGCGATGAAAGCAGTAGTACTGAAAGTGTAGAAACTTCCATAACTGCTCCACAGGAATCCGGCGATAATACTTGCCAGTAATGTGCAGATACTTTCGCATGAAGTATAAAAACCGATAGCGGTTGCTGTATTTTCCCGGTGAGCAATATTAGTGATCCAGGCTTTAGTGATTCCATCAGTAGCAGCTGCATAAATTCCATAAATAAAAAATAAAATAAAAATGATGGGCGTTGAAGGCTGCCATGCAAATCCGGCATATACAATTGCAAATAAGATCAAGCCAGTAACAAAAATCTTTTTGATGCTTATCCGGTCTGCCAGTGCGCCGACCGGATAAGAAAATATAGCAAACACGAAGTTGTAAAAAATATAAGCAGCGATAGTTGTAATGTCATTGCCCGTTACTTCTTTTGTTTTTAATAATAAGAAAATATCTGAACTGTTGAAAAGTGCAAACAGAATCAAACCTGTAACAAGTTTTTTATATTCAGACGTGGCGTATTTCCAATACCTGAAAAAAGAAAAAAAATTTCCTCTGCCTAATGTTGAAACAGGTTGTTTTTTTTCTTTTAATAAAAAAATCAATAAAACAGAAATCATGCCCGGGATAAAAGCAATGAAAAAAATAGTTTTGTATTGCCCGGGATAAAAAAATAAAAATAATAAAGCAATGATCGGTCCAATAGTGGCCCCAACTGTATCCATGCCTCTGTGAAAACCAAATACCCTTGCTTTGGTTTCTTTAGTTGCTTCCTGCGATAGCAAAGCATCTCTCGCTGCAGTCCGAATGCCTTTTCCCAGGCGATCATTTGCTCTGACAAAAAATATCCAAAGTGGATAAGTGAAGAACGCCATTAGCGGTTTTGAAATTGCACTCAACAGATAACCTAATTTTATAAAAGGTAACCGGAATCCTTTTTCATCACTCAACTTTCCAAAATATCCTTTGCTGATGCCTGCTGTGAAACCGGCAAATCCTTCCAGCAAGCCGATCCACAAAACAGTAAACCCAATTTCTTTAAAATAAATCGGAATAACCGGGTAAAGCATTTCACTGGCAATGTCGGCAAACAAACTCACGATGGAAAGAATCAAAACTGTTCTTGTAATGATCCGCATAAAATGAAGTTAAATGATTTTTTCTGCGGATTAATAAAACCATATTTGCGGAGGGATTTAAAAATTTAGTTTTCCGGAACGAAATTTGGTAATACTAGTATTCTTTGTACAATCAGGGAGCAAGTTTTTTTTAAACATAGATGCAACGTAAAATATTTATTTTGAAAATGCTTTTAAAATCAAGGATTTCACTTTGTAAATTCAAATTATTTGCTCGTACTTTGCAAGCATTAAATCCAATCCGAATAAATGGGACTTTTTAACTGGTTTACTCAAGAAATAGCGATCGACCTGGGAACTGCAAATACCCTGATCATACACAATGATGAAATAGTGGTGAATGAGCCAAGCATTATTGCGCTGGATCGAAACAATCCTAAAAATGTACTGGCAGTGGGTAAAAGAGCGTTGATGATGCATGAAAAGACTCACGAGAGCATTCGTACAGTACGACCACTGAAAGATGGTGTGATCGCTGATTTCAATGCTGCCGAATTAATGATCCGGGAATTGATCAAACTGGTGTATCCTAAAAAACCTTTATTTCCTCCAAGTTGGCGTATGATGATTTGCATTCCATCTTCAATAACTGAAGTGGAAAAACGCGCTGTTCGTGACAGTGCAGAACAAGCCGGAGCCAAAGAAGTTTATTTGATTCATGAGCCCATGGCCGCAGCTTTAGGAATTGGTATCGATGTAGAAGAGCCGGTGGGTAATATGATTATTGATATTGGTGGCGGCACAACTGGTATAACGGTAATTGCATTGGCGGGAATTGTTTGCGATCAAAGTATTCGTATTGCCGGTGATGAATTTACGGCTGATATTATGGAAAATCTCAGGCGTTACCACAGTTTATTGATTGGTGAAAGAACATCGGAGCAAATAAAAATACAGGTAGGTGCGGCTATGAAAGATATTGATAACCCGCCAGATGATTTTCCGGTAAATGGCCGTGATCTCGTTACCGGTATTCCCAAACAGATTATGGTGAGTTACCAGGAAATTGCTGAAGCAGTTGATAAAAGTATTTTCAAAGTAGAAGAGGCAATTCTGAAAGCTTTGGAACAAACACCACCAGAACTGGCAGCGGATATTTATCGTCGTGGCTTATACCTTACTGGTGGCGGAGCTTTGTTGAGGGGATTGGACAAAAGGTTAAGCCAAAAGATCAAGTTGCCGGTACATATAGCTGATGATCCGCTCAAGAGTGTTGTGCGGGGCACAGGCATTGCACTAAAAAATTATGGCAGGTTTCCGTTTGTAATGAGATAAACAGCTCCGATCTATAAGCTGCGGGCTTCGGGACAAACTCTTGCAGCTCATAACTCAGGGCTCAAAGTTTCTTCCTTTCATGCGTAACGTATTTCTTTTCATTCGCAGGTATTCAATTTTTTTCACTTTCCTTGCTTTACAGGTAGTGTCATTATGGTTTTTATTTACCTACAACCGGTTTCACCGGGCAAAATTTCTTGGAATAGCTAATGAAATTACGGGTCGTATTAATTCACAGTATAATAAGATAGAATCATTTTTCAGATTAAAAGAAGAGAACCGGAGATTGCATAAATACAATGATTCTTTGCTCAATCTGCTTTCACGAAATTTTGTAAAACCAGATAGCGGCGCACAACTGATAAGAGATTCTATTCCTTACGACACATTAGGTCACTATCGTCGTTATTTTTGGCGGGATGCTACCGTTATTTACAATACGGTAAATGCTGATAAAAATTACATTCAGCTGAACCGGGGAGCCAACCAGGGAATAAAAGATAATATGGCCGTTATAAGTTCCGATGGATATGCTGTGGGAATAGTGGTAAATGTAAGCGCAAACTTTAGTGAGGTGATGAGCTTATTGCATGTACAAAATAATGTAAACGCTTCTTTGAAAAGAAGCGGTGACTTTGGAACCATAGAATGGGATGGAAAAGATCCCAGGTTTCTGACTTTAAAAAACATTCCTAAAAGTATAGAAGTGAAAATTGGAGATACGGTGGTGACCAGCACATACTCTTACAATTTTCCACCTGGTTATATGATTGGAACGGTAGCAGGTATTGTACCTGATAATTCCAATGGTTTTTATGTATTGAAAATTAAGACAGCTGCCGACTTCTTTAACCTGCAGCAGGTGCATGTAGTGGAAAATATACAATACGATGAGCAGGTTAAACTCTTTGAAGAAACCAAAAAAAAGATTGAAATTAAAAAGAATACAAGGTGAACGATTTTATAAGAAATACAATCCGGTTTGTATTGTTTATTTTGGTGCAGGTATATGTGCTGGATAAGATTCCGCAATTGCATCGGTTTATTACGCCATACCTGTATTATCTTTTTATTTTGTGGCTTCCTTTCTCTATTTCAAGATTTTCACTTTTGTTAGTTGGATTCATAACAGGATTGTCACTTGATTATTTTTCAATGACACCTGGCCTTCATGCCGCTGCCTGTGTGCTGGTAGCATATGTTCGCCCATTTGTTATTACAGTACTGATGCCAAAAGAAATTTCGGAAATCAATTACAGGGAACCTTCTGCCAGCGCAATGGGCTGGACACCTTTTGCTGTATATATTTTAGTTCTTACCCTGATTCATCATGGATATATGCTATTTCTTGAATGGTTGGATTTTGGCAGTTTTCTTGAATTTGTGACTAAAGTGATAACTACTTCTGCAATCAGCATGTTACTGATTTTTACAGTAGAATTGTTAATTCCAAGACGGTTGAAATTTCGTACCAATACGCCGTAAAGTTCAAAAATTTCTTAAATAAAGTTTTATTACGAAATAGATTTGGAAACCATGCGTTACAAATCGTAATTTGTAACTGTAATTTATTTTCAATCTTTTCCCGATAGCAATCGGAAGCTTTTTGCTTATTTCGCACTTTGATCTATGCCTGTGTTTAACCAATCCCGGAGCCGTATTATTCTTCTGATCTTTCTGGTCACATTTATTGCTATTACTGCTCAGTTATTTTACCTGCAGATACTTTCGGGCAAATACAAAAAACTGGCGGATGAAAATGCAATTCAAAAAAATATTATCTATCCTTTAAGGGGAATTATTTTTGACCGAAAGAACCGTGCAATTCTGAACAACACATTGACTTATGATCTGATGGTAATTCCTTCCCAGGTAAAGAATATTGATACCACCTTTTTCTGTAAGTTAATGGAAATTGATTCTGCCGAGTTTCATAAACGAATTATAAACGCAATCGTACGCAACAGATCATTCAGGCCGTCAGTTTTTGAAGCTTCGCTTTCTGAAGAGAAATTTGCCCGTATACAAGAGAATATGTGGCGGTTCAGCAATGGATTTTTTATTCAGGAAAGACCAATAAGAAAATATACTTATAACGCGGCTGCTAATATACTGGGCTACCTGGCTGAAGTAGACAGTAATTTTTTAAAAAAACATAAGAACGAAGGTTATCAACCCGGAGATTATGCAGGGATGACTGGTCTTGAAAGAACCTATGAAAAAGTGCTGATGGGCCAGCGAGGAGTTCAGTTTGTGATAAAAGATAATTTCAACCGAATACAAGGACCATATGAAAATGGAAATTTTGACACGGCAGCAACACCAGGCAGTAATCTGCATTTAAGTCTTGATATTGAATTGCAAAAGGAAGGTGAAAAATTAATGACGAATAAAGTGGGAGCTATTGTTGCCATTGATCCTAAGACCGGTGGGATTCTTGCTATGGTAAGCAGCCCGACATATGATCCTAATTTGTTGACGGGCGCAGATCGGAGAAAAAATTTTTCTAAATTATATGATGATCCCCGATTGCCTTTACTCAACCGGGCTGTTTCAACATATTATCCTCCAGGTTCCACTTTTAAAACATTACAAGCCTTACTGGCTCTTTATGAGGGAGTGATAACACCACAAACTACTTTTACCTGCACCGGAGCTTTTTACGGATGTGGCAAACCAATGGGTTGCCTTGATCCAGGAACCTTCAATTTAATAACAGGTATTACTCATTCGTGTAACACTTATTTTGCCAATGTGATGCAAAGAGTAATCAATAATCCTAAATATCCTGACATGGACAGCAGTCTCAGTAGTTGGGCAAGGTATATGAATGGATTTGGATTGGGACACAAACTTGGCGTTGACATACCTGCTGAAAAAAATGGTTTTATTCCAACTCCTGCTACGTATAACCGGATCTATGGAAATAATCGTTGGAATTTTTGCACTTTTCGTTCTGTTAGTATTGGGCAAGGGGAAGTATTGACAACTGCTTTGCAGATGGCAAATGAGATGGCCTATTTAGCAAATAAAGGCTGGTATATCACACCTCATTTAGTTGATTCAATACAAGGCGGAGATAAATTTGGATTACTTGATAAGTATAAAGAAAAACATATTCCGCTGGAAATTCCTGAGAGTATTTTTGAGGCTGTTCATGATGGTATGCAGGGAGTGATGGAAACAGGAACAGGTAAAGGTGCAAAAGTGCCGGGTATTGTTGTTTGCGGAAAAACGGGTACAGCAGAAAATTATTATAAAGGTGTAAAACAAAAAGACCATTCATTTTTTGCAGCATTTGCCCCGAGAGACAATCCTAAAATCGCTATCATGGTGATGTGTGAGAATGCGGGTTTTGGAGCTACCTGGGCAGCGCCTATTGCCAGCCTGATGATCGAAAAATACCTGAAAGATACTATTGCTGCAGATCGCAAACCTTTAGAAGAACAAATGATGAATGCAAACCTGATACCAGCCCGTATGTTAATGGAGATGAGAAAAAAAGATTCCTTACACCAGGCAAAGAGAGACTCAATGGAAATGTTCAGGAGAAATGAAATGGATACTTTACAGACTGATGATATGCCGGACGAAGAAATACTAAAAAGTTCAGAAATAAAAAAGAAACAAAACAAGCCTGACAAAAAGTTACCAGAAAAGATGAAAGCTGTTTTACCTCGTGCTACTACTTTTAATCAAAGAAGTGAAAATAGAAAAAGAAATTAATTTGTTTGATTCCTTATGAACCAGAGAAACCCCGGCATATCAAGAGGAATTGACTGGAGTCTTGTATGGATATACCTTTTGCTGGTGGCTATTGGACTTACAGCTATTTTTGCAGCTACTTATAAAGAAGGCGACCCGGTTTTTCAGAGCTTTATAAGATTTAAAACAGATTACAGTAAACAATTTTTTTATTTTACTGCATCATTAGTAGTTGCTTTTTTCATTCTTCTTACTGACAGTAAATTTTTTTCTGCTACTGCTAATCTTTTGTATGTTTTCGGGATAATTCTTTTATTACTGGTCTTTCCTTTTCATTCAAGTGTAAAAGGCACTGAGTCCATTATTCGTTTTGGAGGCATTCAGTTTCAGCCGGCAGAGCTTTGTAAAATCTGTGTTGCACTTGCATTGGCTAAATACTTATCAAGACCTGAAACCGATTTTTCAAAAGCCCGGTCACAGTTGACAGCAGCAGCCATTGCGTTGTTTCCCGCAGCATTAACTGTTTTGCAAAGTGAAACTGGCCTTGCCTTGGTTTATTGTGCATTTTTTTTAGTGATGTACCGCGAAGGGCTTCCATCGGTTGTTCTTATCATCGGAATGGCAGTAACGGCACTTGTTGTTGGAACAATTGTTATTGAACCCAACACACTGGCAATTATTCTAACGGTGATTGCATTGCTATCTGTATATTTTTTAAGAAAGCAGATCAAACGACGCAGGCGCATTTTTATAACCATTGTTTTCTTATGGTTTGTTTGCGTAGGTATTCAAAGGTTTGCTGTACCATTTGCTTTTAAGCATGTTTTGCAAAATCATCAGGTAGAAAGGATTTTCAGTCTTTTTGGCAAAGACAATCCTTATCGTAAAACAAGTAATGAATTTGTTGAAATAAATAATACAAAAAAGGAAAATGAAAGAAACAGTTATAACGTAAAGCAATCAAAAATAGCTATTGGCAGCGGACAATTTTTGGGAAAAGGATTATTAAAAGGAACACAAACCCGGTATGATTTTGTTCCGGAGCAAAGAACTGATTTTATTTTTTGTACTGTTGGAGAAGGATTTGGTTTTGCGGGAAGTATTGTATTGCTTGGAATCTATCTTATTTTACTATTCAGAATTGTTACCATTGCCGAACGACAAAGGAGCACTTTCAGCAGGTGTTATGCATATGGAGTGGCGGCTGTTTTTTTCTTTCATATTGCCATCAATATTGCCATGACGGTTGGTCTGGCTCCGGTTATTGGTATCCCATTGCCATTTATCAGTTATGGAGGGACTTCTTTACTTACTTTCACTATTCTTCTTTTTATCCTGATCCGCCTGGACGGTGACCGGCAAATGGTATTGAGATAAAACTTAACTAAATACTAAATTTGCAGGTTTCTGATTCATGATTTTAATGTCAGGAAATTAAATTTGTTTTTAGTAGTTAATATATGCGTATCATTCCACTTTCCGAAGGCACTTTTACTGTGGATATAACAAAACATTTTATTCCATTTGTCAATGGAAAAGATGATTTGCAGAAGCGGTCCACCGGAAGTTTACTGGTAGAAATACAACCCTTTGTAATAATTGCCGGGAAAGATATTTTATTGCTAGATACC
Source organism: uncultured Bacteroidota bacterium (assembly GCA_963823125.1). Lineage (GTDB taxonomy): Bacteria > Bacteroidota > Bacteroidia > Chitinophagales > Chitinophagaceae > UTBCD1. The sequence goes on along the minus strand of CAWGKD010000016.1, from coordinate 605,986 downwards.
GGGTTGGGTTTTTCCAATAACGATAAAAAAATGCAAATCCATCAGAATTTGCTGAACGCTGGAATCGGTCCTTCAGAAATAACAAAGGTTTTACTTACTCATTTACATAAAGATCATGCTGGTGGGATTTCTGAAAACAATAATCCCGAAAAACTCAGTTTTCCAAATGCTGTTTATTATTTACAGCAAAGAGAACTGGATAAAGCTTTTGAAAAAGAAAATTCATCTTTTATAACAACTGTATTAGCTGCTTTGGAAAATTCATCACAAGTGATTTTATTAGAAGAGAATTCGGGTACCATTGATGGATATATTCATTATGAAGTAACCGCAGCTCATTCCCTTTTTCACCAGGTATTCTGGATTCGTGAAAACGGAGAAACGATTTTTTTTGGTGGCGATGATGCTCCTCAACTTCAGCAAATGAAACATCGGTTTATTGCCAAGTATGATTTCAACGGGAAAAGGACAATGGAATTAAGAAAGAAATGGTGGGAACAGGGAGAAAAAGGAAAATGGACTTTTCTTTTTTATCACGATGTAAAAAATCCAATCTGGAAATTTTAGTTTGTTGATTTATTATTTTAATCAGTGTAAGCTGTATATTAAAAAGGCCTGCTCTGGAAAGAGCCGGCCGTTGCTAACCTATGAAAAACACCAAGATCAAAGATAAATTAAAATAATTTCATTGCATCATTGGCCTGATCCGGCGGTTAGGACGGCTTTCAATGCGTTGCTCTTCACGCATTTTTCTTACTCCTTCAATAAATCTTTCCTGTTGCTCAAATACTTCATTGCTTCGTTTTTCGCCAATGATATTTTTGAATTCGTTTCTGTAACGAAGGCGAAGCCCGATAATTTGTTGCTGAAGATCTAATTTGGGTCCGCCTTTAAAAGCCTGAAGGGTAGATCTCCATTCCTGGAAATAACGCATGAAAACAGGACTGAATTTTTCTGCTTCACTCTTTGATAAATTTAAACGACGTTGAATAAATTCGGTCATCTTTTCCCGAATCTTATCGCCATTATTATTTTCATTCTGGGCGTATAACCCGGACGCAGTGAGAAAAAATAAAATAAATATGAGTAAAAATCGGTTCATTTAGTTTTTTAATTAATTCAGTGAACCGGGATCTTCCGAATCACTTAAAGCATCTGTTTCATTCAGAAATTGCTGAATTTGTTTTTCGGGAACATCTTTCATAAGGTCTTTTATTTCGTCTGTTTTTATAGATGATTCTTTAGCTAAATGTTCTTCGTCATCCAACTTTATAAAATCATCCAGTTTAACAGTATTTACTTTTTTTACATTCTTTGCTATCCATTCATCAGGATTCTTATTCGGATCAATAGATGATTTCTTATTTAAGAACAGCAAACCACCCAATGCAATGAAACCAACTATTATAGCTGCTGCAGCATATCGGAACCATCTACGACTGGTTATTGAAACAATTTTGGTTTTTTGTTTACTATTTACTCCCGGACTGAGGCTTTCAAAATATTGCAGCGGCACAGTATAAGGAACCTGTTTGTTCAATCTGCTCAATAGTGGAGAAATACTTTCCAGTTCTTCTTTGGCGCTCAAGTAATCTTCACTTTCACGAACACCATGCATTAATTTTTCTTCCAGATTATTAAAATATCCAAAAGGAATTGAGTAAGGCATTTCTATGGAAATATTGTTCAATACAGGAGATAAATAATTCAATTCATCTTTTGCATTTGCTGCATTCATTGCTTTAATCCTGTTCAGCATCAGTTCAGAAAAGTTTTCAAAATACCCTTCAGGTATTGAATACACGTTTTCAGAAGTCGCATTTATCAAAGTGCTCCTGATCTCATTTAGTTCTTGCAATATGTTGGCTCTCTGTGTCATTAGTGCATTAAATAAGACAGTTCATGTCCTCCAAAGTTTAATGATTTCTTATATAATCTTCAATTTTTTTAGCTGCATGGTGATAACTGGCTTTAAGGGCTCCCTCGCTGGTTTCCAACACTTTACTCATCTCTTCATAGGGCATCTCGTCATAGTATCGTAAATGAAATACAATGCGTTGCTTTTCAGGCAACTGCTGGATAGCTAATTGAAGTTTCCATTCCAGTTTATTGGGATCAAAATGCTTGTCAGCTTTTATCTTGTTACTTAATCCGCTTTCAACCTCACTCAGGCTGACTGAGCTTCGTTTTTTTTGTTGTTCCAAAAAGGTAAGACATTCGTTAGTGGCAATGCGGTAAAGCCAGGTATATAATTGGCTGTCTTCCCTGAAATTCTCAAGTCCATTCCAGACCCGTATAAAAACATTTTGCAGTACATCATTGGCATCCTCATGCTCAATGACCATACGCCGAACGTGCCAGTATAATTTTTCCTGATATTTTTTTATAAGAAGAGTATAGGCTTTTTCTTTCGTAACCGGGTTACGGAACTCAACAAGTAACTCGCTATCGCTTAAAATCGTCAGTGGCATCGTTGGGTTTTAGCTCAGGACTTTAAGATCGGGTATATATTTTAAAGGTTAAAAATATAAAAGCAGGTTCAATTATTATAAGAACCTGCTCAATATTATTCTAAACAGCATTTTAACTGTTTTTTTTCCGGTTCATAACTTTTTCTGCTGCTGAAATAATATCCGGTACATCCAAACCATATTTTTTCAATAAATCTTTTGGAGTGCCACTTTCTCCGAACGTATCTTTTGTACCCACATATTCTATTGGTACCGGGAAATTTTTTGAAGCACAATGTGCAATGGCATCACCTAAACCCCCAATAACGTTATGTTCTTCAACAGTGACGGCGCATTTTGTTTTTTTGATTGAGTTGATAACTGCTGTTTCGTCCAAGGGTTTGATAGTATGAATATTCACTACTTCAACACTCATTCCTTTTTCTTCTAAAATAATTCCGGCTTGAATGGCATTCCAAACCATATGTCCGCAGGCAAAAATACTTACATCATTTCCTTCGGAAAAAAATTGTGCTCTCCCAATTTTAAAATCAGATTCACTGGTAAATATTGGCCATGATGGGCGGCCAAACCGTAAATAAACCGGGCCAACAAAGTCGGCAACAGCTATAGTTGCGGCTTTGGTTTGATTATAGTCACATGGAACAATCACTGTCATCCCCGGCAACATTTTCATGAGACCAATATCTTCCAGTATCTGATGGGTAGCTCCATCCTCGCCAAGAGTTAGTCCTGCATGTGAAGCACATATTTTTACATTTTTATTGCTGTATGCAACGCTTTGTCGTATCTGATCGTAAACACGGCCGGTTGAAAAATTTGCAAACGTAGTTGTATAAGGAATTTTTCCACCAATGGTTAATCCCGCTGCAATTCCGATCATATTGGCTTCAGCAATTCCACATTGGAAAAAACGATCAGGGAATTCTTTGATGAACTGATTTAACTTGAGAGAACCTGCCAGATCAGCCGTTAGCGCTACTATGTTTGAATTCTTACGGGCTGCTTCGACAATGCCATCGCCAAAGCCACTGCGTGTATCTTTATTACCGGTTGATTGAATTTCCCTCAGCATGTTTCAAAATTGCATCGCAAAAGTAACGGTGAATGAGCAATAGACAATGAATTAGGTTTTTTGATTGGCGGAAAATAATTTATAGTAAATGCATACAGCTAGTTCAATTCTTTGGGCTTGCCGGGCAAAAACAGTTTGATCAGCTTTCAATCGCAATTCCCATTTCCAGGCGGTTGCCATCATTTCATCCAATGAATATTTTGGTTCCCATCCGAGGATTTTTTTTGCCAGATCGTTATTTGCATAAATAGCGATAATATCACCGGCTCTGCGTGGACCGGTTTCATAATTCAATTTCAACCCGCTGACTTTTTCAAATGCATGGATTGCTTCCAGTACAGTAACACCATTGCCCGTGCCGAGATTGAATACTTCACAGAGACCCATGTTCTTTTCGTCTTCTAAATATTTCAAAGCAAGAGTATGAGCATGAGCAATATCGCAAACATGCACATAATCACGGATGCAGGAACCATCGCGTGTAGGATAATTATTTCCATGCACAAACATTTTAGAAAACTTTCCAATGGCAGTTTGTGTGATAACCGGCACCAGGTTTTCCGGTTTGCCCAATGGCATTTCTCCTATATGGCCTGATGGGTGAGCGCCAACCGGATTAAAGTATCGCAATAAAATACTCTGTGTGCCGGAGCTTTTCGAAAATTCATTTACTATTTGTTCACCCATCTGCTTGGTATATCCATAAGGCGATTCGGCCGGTTTGGGAGGCGTTTTTTCCGTTACAGGCACTTCATCAGGATTGCCATAAACAGTACAGGAAGAAGAAAAAACAAAATAAGGTGTTTCAAATTCTCTGACACACTTCAGTAAGTTGATCAGTGAAGTGAGATTGTTTTCAAAATATAATAAAGGATTTTCTACCGATTCACCCACTGATTTATAAGCTGCAAAATGAATAACACCTTTCAAATCCTCATTTTCCTGGAAGATGGCGAATGTATCGTCGAAATTGCAAAGATCTACTTTATAATTCTTGATTTTTTTTCCGGTGATTTTTTCTATCCCCTCTAAAATTCTTTCATTAGACCGTGAATTATTATCAACGGAAATAACTTCATATCCATTTTCAACCAAGTCTACAATGGTATGTGACCCGATATACCCACATCCGCCGGTAACTAAAATTTTATTCATAGTGCAAAGAAAGAATAAATCATTTATTCATCAATAAGATTGTTATAATCATCAGGCAAGATTACTGAATAAAATGGTTTACGACATAGAAGATACCCGCTGCAAGTAAACTGGTAATGGGAATTGTAAGTATCCATGCCCAGACAATATTGACAGTTACGCCCCAGCGCACAGCGCTTAATCTTTTTGTTGCACCGGCTCCTATGATAGCGCCTGTAATTGTATGCGTAGTACTTACGGGGATTCCGAAAATGCTGGCCCCAAACAAAGTAAGAGCTCCTGCCGTTTCAGCGCTAAAGCCTTCAAATGGCCTTAAGTGTGTTATCCGGGTTCCCATTGTTTTTACAATCCTCCATCCGCCCATTAAAGTTCCTAATGCCATAGCTGTCTGGCACGACATGACCACCCAGAAAGGAATTCCCTGGTGAATTGAAATTTTATTGGATGCAATGAGCGCAACAAAAATTATTCCCATTACTTTTTGAGCATCATTTGCTCCATGACCTAAACTATAAGAAGCGGCGGAGATTAATTGAAGTTTTCGAAAAGCCTTATCCACTTTGCGATTACTGAGTTTGCTGCAAACATTTAAAAGAATGATTGAAATAAACATGGAAACGATCATGCCTATAAGCGGAGCCAATACAATAAAAGCAATAATTTTTAAAACTTCAGCATAGAATATAGAGTGAAATCCGGCGTGAGCGATAGCAGCACCAACGAATCCACCCATCAAAGTATGTGATGAACTTGATGGAATGCCGGACCACCAGGTAAGCAAGTTCCAGATGATGGCAGCTAATAAACCTGAAATTAATACCGGCAAGGTTACTATATCCGTATGAACGATTCCTTTTCCCACTGTATTAGCCACGTGTAATCCAAATACCAGGTAAGCGATGAAATTGAAAAAGGCTGCCCAGATTACTGCCTGGAAGGGAGTGAGAACTTTTGTAGAAACAATCGTTGCAATGGAGTTTGCGGCATCATGAAATCCATTTATCAAATCAAACAACAACGCTAAAGCTATTACTGCAATCAATATAGTCATTGTATTATTTTTAAATCCGGCGAATCATTCCTGAAATAAATTGGGGAAAATGGTTAAGCGTATTTAATAATAATGGATTCAATCACGTTACTGGCATCTTCACATTTATCAGTTACCGTTTCCATCATGTGGTAGATCTCTCTTTTCTTGATGACTTCCTTGGCATCAGGTTCTGTGGCGAACAAGCGCTCAATACTCATGTCAAAAATATCGTCAGCCTGGTTCTCGGCGCTGTTTATTTTTACAAGAGCTTCTGTGATCAACCGCATATCTTTCATATTGCGAAGACCGCCTACCGCTATCCGTACCTGCTGTGCACTTTGTTCAATCAGCTCAGCCATTTTCTGCATTCCCATGTCATTGGGATTGACACGATAGAAGTTTATTTTTTTTGCTGCAGAATAAATATAATCGGCAATATCATCCAGCGAGGAAGCTAGATAATGAATGTCTTCGCGGTCAAAAGGTGTAATGAAATTGCGGCCCAGCTCGGTGAAAGTACTATGCGTGAATTCATCGTTGGCGTGTTCCAGATCTTCTATCCGTGTGATGAGTGAAGCTCTTTTATCAAAATCAGCTTCGGCAACAACTTCTTTCATCAGTGCACCCATTTTGGCAACATTGTCAGCAACTTTTTCAAAGAGTTCATAAAAGATCTTGTTTTGTGGCGTGAAGATCTTCAGAATAGAATTAAGTCCCATAAGCAATTTTTTTGTTCCGATAAATACCGGCTGGTTGCGAAATTAACAGCATAATTTTCACTAAGAGAAAATATCTTCTGTAATAACAGGGAATTTGTTAAAGATCAGCCCTTAAATTACTCATAAGCTCATCTTAATTAATTGCAATCTAAATAATTAATCAAATCTCTGCTGCTAATAATAAGACCTCATTAAAGAAGTCAGATGATTTAAAATGAGTAACAATTGAGGAAAGGAATGTAATTAAGGAGATAAAGGTCTTTTTCATATATTAACCTGGCTTTATTCATGGTTTTCATATATTCTGTCCAGACAGTATCCATACACTCTGAACGCTTTTACCAGGGCGTTGATAGGACGTTGATAGGGAGGAGCCATACTTCTGTCTAGTCCTAAAATAACTATACAGGTTAAAGAATAAATCCTGGAATAGCTATACACCCGGAAGAGGTAATCCTAAAAAAGCTATACAGGACCATTTGTTTTCAAATTTATGGGTTAGAAAGTAAGTTTTGATTATAATTTTTCCATCTTTTTTTTAGTGGTCCGGATATTTGATGTGTTTGTTCAGGAGTTAAATAATTACAACTGGCATGAGGTCGTAATTTGTTATACGCTGCAATGCTTTTTTCTACTTTGTAGCTGGTTTCTTCAAAACCGAACTGGCTGCTATAAAGACTGAACTCGGATTTGATAATACCGTTTAGGCGTTCTGCAATTGCATTTTCGTAAGGATCGCCATTATTGGTCATGCTGATAGCAATTTTATTTGAGTTAAGCAGATCAACATATTCTTTGCAACAATACTGGGTACCCCGGTCAGAATGATGGATCAATGGTTGCTTAGATAAACTGCGATTCATCAGAGCCATTTCGAGAGCTTTTAAACAACCTTCTGCAGTGTCTAGTCCTAAAATATGACCGGATTATTTTTTATCCCCATCACGCCTAATAATTATCACAAACTTAATATTGGATTATTGGGTCCTTTATTAGCTTTGAAATTGCAGATATAAATGTCAATGATGACCCATATTCTGAAAACTAAAAAGGGGAAAAGCGAAGTTGAAAAAAAACTTCGCAAGATAGTCCGGACGAAATTAACTGAAGCACTTGACGATTACAGAATATACATGGGAGAAAATAAATTTCAAACCAGCTTAAAAAAAGTGGCCAGGATTTTATCGAAAGACATTTCAGGAGTCGTCATTAAAGAAGCCATCAAATCCCAAAAAAGAAAAAACAAAAGAAAGAAAGCAATTAAAAATCAAGGTTGATGAAAATTACTTTCTTATTCTCTTTCGCATTATTTATTCATTAATTTTTCGTGATGCTTTTGTATTCTTTATAAAGCAGGTGCGCTTGCAGGTATTTTTGTTGACTAAATACATTTTACCATGAAGCGTGTTATTTTATTTTTCTTTTCAATTTTTTTTATAGTAAATAGTTATTCTCAACAACAGAACAGTTCTGCCGGGAATAAAACAAAGCCAAAATTAGTAGTAGGTATTGTAGTAGACCAGATGCGGTGGGATTACCTGTATCGCTTTTATGATTTATATAAACCGGATGGAGGATTTAAAAGATTAATGAATGAAGGTTTTCGCTGTGAGAATACTTTTATCAATTATCTGCCTTCTGTTACTGGAAGCGGCCATGCCTGTATTTATACCGGCAGTGTACCGGCCATTCACGGTATTACCGCGAATAACTGGTGGGATAATAATCTGAAAAAAGGAATATACTGTACTCAGGATGATTCAGTCAATACAGTAGGAAGTAATTCTTTCTATGCAGGGCAAATGAGTCCCAAAAATTTATTGGTTACAACTATTACTGATGAATTAAGGTTAGCTACCAATTTTCAAAGTAAAGTGATCGGTCTTTCTATTAAGGACAGAGGTTCCATTATTCCTGCAGGACATTCTGCCAATGCTGCTTACTGGTTTGATGCACAGTCAGGAAATTTTATTACCAGTACCTATTATATGAATGAATTACCGAAATGGGTGGAAGAATTTAATAACCGAAAACTGGTTGACTCATTTTATTCACAAAACTGGAATATTTTCCTTCCTAAAGATGTATATGAAAAAAAATGCGACAATGATGAAAACAATTATGAAGCAAAAGTTTTTGATTCACTTTCTTTGGGATTCCCATATAATTTAGAACAGTTCAGGGAAAAAGATTACAGTAAGATAGCCTATACTCCATATGGTGATGACTTATTAGCAGAAGCTGCTAAAGAAGCAATAGAGGCTGAACATTTGGGTAAACACGACGTGACTGATTTTCTTGCTATCAGTTTTTCATCTCCGGATTATATTGGTCATGCATTCGGACCCAATTCATGGGAGCTTCTTGATTGCTATGTAAGATTAGATTCCGCCATTGGAAGTCTTCTTGATTACCTGGATCAAACAATAGGTAAAGATCAATACACAATATTTCTCACTGCCGATCATGGCGGCGCACATATTCCCGAGTTTTTGCAAAAGCATAAAATTCCGGCAGGAAGATGGGAAGATAAAAGTATTAAAGATGAGTTGAACAATATTTTTGCAAAAGAATTTGGTATCGCAGATCTTATCAGTTCTGTCAATGATTATAATGTATATCTTAATCATGATGAAATTGAATATGCTCAGCAATTCGCAGGTAAATTCAAATTGCTGAATGAGGAATATGTAAAAAAAATTATTACGCAATACTTATTGAAAAAGGATGAAGTACTGCAGGTAGTGGATTTTAAGAATTTAAATATAGTTCCCCTGCCACAGGCTATTCGTGAAAAGTTGAACAATGCGTATAATCCATCCAGGAGCGGCGACCTTGAAATTATCATGAAACAAGGAGTAGTTGATGCCGGTAATACAGGAATGAGCCATGGAGTGTGGTACACGTATGATACTCACATTCCTTTGATATGGTACGGTGCCGGTATTCAAGAAGGATATACATATAAGAATATTGCGATGACGGATATAGCACCTACTCTCGCAGCCTTATTACAAATACAAATGCCAAGCGGTTGTATCGGAAAAGTAATTGCGGAAGTTTTAAAATAATTTTTAAAAGCAAAGAAATATGCCAGGTATAAAAAAAGAATATTGTTTGCTGATCCTTCTGTTTTCAATGGAAGCAGAGAAGAAATATTAATTAAAACCGCAGAAGTAAGAAATGAAATTGAACAGAAAATATTGGACTTTATCAATGAAGCTAAAGAATTACGGTATTGGTATTAATGTATAATAAAGGTGGTAGTTCATATCATGCCATCTGAAACTGCGCCATAACTAATGAAGACGATGCAGGACATCAAAGCAAACATCAGCAACTAAAGGCAAAAGCATCATTTTTTAGTAACACTTGTGTTCCGATTGGAATAGTTAATTTGCTTTGATATAACTGAGCGGCTGGTTACTTAAGTTATAAGTAAAATCCTTTCTGCAGACTTTTTAAATTTTTATGGCAAGACAAACTATTTTAGGCGCAAACGGAACCATAGGAACTGTTCTGGCAAAAGAATTAAAGGCATACACTAATGAAATAAGATTAGTAAGCCGGAATCCTGAAAAAATTAATGAAACAGACGAATTATTTCCAGCTGACTTAACCGATCCCGTACAAGTAGAAAAGGCAATTGCAGGTTCGGATATCGTTTACCTGGTTGTAGGGTTTGATTATAAACTAAAGGTATGGCAGGATAAGTGGCCTAAGCTTATGCGTTCAACCATTGATGCATGTACCAGGCATCATGCAAAGCTTGTATTCTTTGATAATATTTACCTCTATGATATTAATGCTATAGGTCATATAACCGAGGAATCAAACATAAACCCACCCAGTAAGAAGGGAAGAGTAAGAAAAGAAATTGCCGGGATGATTATGGATGAAGTTAAGTCAGGTAAGGTATCTGCGCTTATTGCCCGGGCACCTGATTTTTATGGTCCAAATAATAATAATAGTGTTTTAATTGAAACTGTTTATAAGAATATCAGAAAAGGAAAGAGACCATACTGGTTCATAGATGCAAATAAGAAACATTCACTCATTTTTACGCCAGATGCTGCAAAGGCAACGGCCATTTTGGGAAATACGCCAGATGCTTATAACCAGGTTTGGCATTTACCTACTGATAAGAATGCTTTGACGGGAAGAGAAATAATTTCTTTATTCAATAAAGAAATGAATGCTTCAAAAAATGTAATGGTTGTATCCATGTTCATGATAAAGATACTTGGAATATTTATGCCCCTGATGCGTGAGATGCCGGAAATGATGTATCAGTATGACCGGGACTATATCTTTGATTCAGGAAAATTTGAAAGTCACTTTAATTTTAAACCTACAAGTTATAGTGAAGGTATAAAGCAAATTGTGAGATCAATAGACAAATGAACAGGATAAAGTAAAATTTATTTTTTTCAAACTTGCTGCACCTTGTTTATTAATTTAATATTATCTAATTAAAAACAAATTCCTAAGCAACAATTTCATTGTTGTTTTTTTTATTATTCCGTCATTTCTTACTGATGTAAACGTACAACCGTTCGATTGCAAATTCTTGTTTCATTTTTTTCTCAATCATCAACATTAAAATTTTATTAAGTAACTATCATCAATTGGTTAAATGGACGTTACTATCATTTTTTTCATTTTGCATCCTTATACATTTGCCCGATTGATTTTATTTCTACTTAAAAAACACCATGATCAATTTTTCTTTTAGTTTGAGACAATCCATTTTATTTTTTTCTGTATTCCTCAGTAGTGTTAGCATTTCTTTGGGACAGGTAGTTAAGGGAAAAGTTACAGACAGTAAAACCGGAGAGACGCTTATTTCTGCAACAGTTTCATTAGTTGGTTCCAATAAAACATATAACACGAATACCGGCCTTGACGGGTCTTTTTATTTTAAAAATGTTGTTGCGGGAAAGTATGAAGAGATAATACAGTTTGTGGGATACAATGAAAAACAATTGACTCTTGAAGTAATAAAAGGTCAAACGATCAATAATAATATCCAAATGGATTTACAGGTTGATCAGTTGAATGAGGTAGTAGTTAATTCAAATTTGAATAAGGAAACGGACCGATATGCACGCAACACAGAAAAATTGGCTAATAATGTCATGAATATTATTTCTGCCAAAGCCATAGAAATTTCTCCGGATATAACAGTTGGTAATGTGTTGCAAAGAGCTCCCGGCGTTTCGGTAGTAAAAAATAGTTCCGGTGATGCACAGCATGCTATTATTCGTGGAATGGCAGACCGGTATAATTATGTTACTATTAATGGGATAAAAATTCCAAGTCCGGATGATTTAAAGAGATCAATTCCGATGGACATTTTTCCTTCTGATCTTTTGGAAAGATTGGAAGTGGTGAAATCATTAACACCATCTATGGAAGGCGATGCGATTGGTGGTGTAACCAATATGGTTTTAAAAGATGCTCCCCAAAAACTTACGTTTTCAGTAAATGGCTCATTGGGATACAGTAATTTTTTTGATCATAATGATTTTACAACATTCAGTCATGCCGGCGCTTCTTTTAAAACTCCCCGTGAGATACATGGGCCCGGTTACAATTTTACACCGGCAGATTTTAAATTGAGCTATTTAAATTATTCAAAAGTTCAATTACCGGTGAACCGGTATGTGAATGCAAGTATCGGTGATAAACTTTCAAAGAAACTTGGATTTATTGCAGCCGTCAGTTATCAGCATCTTTATAAAGGGAGTACGTCATTATTTTATCCTCCCAATGGCGATCCGCAACCTATACCTGTAGCTAATACACCTGTGTTTGGTGTGATAGAATACAGAACCTATAGTAATTTACAAAACAGGCTGGGCACTCATTTAAAATTTAATTACGATATCAATGAAAAAAACAAAATAAGTTTTTATACTGCTTATTTTCAACTGGACCTTACTCAACATAGATTTTTAGAGAGTGGACTTGCAGCATATTTACATATACCGGGGCAGGATTATAATTATGATCGTTCTTATTTTGAAAGGCAAACGGTTTGGAGCAATGCTCTGCAGGGAAAACATCAACTGACCAATAAACTTTCGGTGGATTGGTCAGCCGTTTATTCACAGGCAAAAAGCCTGGTGCCTGTTTGGATAGATTTTCAATACTCGGATATTTTGGATTACAATTCAGGCGGTCAGTTGCTTTCAGAAAGTAAAGTGATCCAGGATTTCCCTTTAAACTTTACTCATGCAACTGAGACGGATCATTCAGGTTATCTGAATGCACATTATAAGATCAATGATGAGCTGACTTTTTCAGCAGGTGGTCTCTACCGGCACAAAACGAAAGTAAACCTCTTTGAATCTTATGAATTATATGCAAATAATCAACCCTTCACGACCATTGATCAGGCTACATTCTCCCGGCTGAAAAGAGTGGATACGGTTGATGGATTGAGTTACCAGGCAACAGAAAATATTTTGGCTTATTATGCTGAGTTAAAATGGAATCATGAACGTTGGGAAATATTAGGTGGATTAAGGACAGAAAATACCAATCATAATTACGTTTCAGAAGAGTCAATCTACCTGCCGGGAAAAACGGGTAACTATATATACACAGATTATCTGCCCAGTGTTAACGTTAAATACAAATTAACCGGCGATAAAGATATACGAGCTTCTTATTTCAGCGGGATCAGCCGGCCCAATTTCATAGAATATATTCCTGTAATCAAATCGGGCGATTATTTTGATCAACAGGGAAATTCAAACATTAAACATATCCAATCCAATAATGCTGATATCCGATATGAACAATATTTCAATGCAGAAGATTATTTCATGGTGGGTTCATTTTATAAATATATCATTAACCCCATTGAATATGAGGTCACACAGATATCCAACAGCCAATACGATTATCAACCGCAAAATGTTGGCAATGCTACCAATTACGGAGCGGAACTGATCTTTACCAGGCATTACAGAAATTTTGCTATTAATGGTAATTATTCTTATACAAAATCTTCCATCACCACACCCAAGTTGGTTTATGCCGTAGATAAGAATGGCAATTATGTTAAATACTATATGAATCAGACAAGGCCATTACAAGGCCAGTCGGATCATATCGCTAATCTTTCACTTTTATATGAGAGCGTAAAAAAAGGAATACAAGCACAACTCAGCTGGGTTTATACAGGTCAGAGGATCGAGTATATCTCTGCATATTATGGTTTGGATTACTGGCAGAAAGCCACTTCACAATTAGATTTTTCTGTTGATTTTAAAATTTCAAAAAGAGTTACGCTTTTCGGCAGGGCAACCAATCTTTTAAACAACCCTACCATCCTGGAATTACACAATACAGCCAATGGATATTATTATAATAATGTCAACTATCCGGGGCAAACAAGCAGAAAGAGTATAATTGTTCAAAAGGATACTTATAACCAAACATTCATATTCGGCTTCAGGTTCAAATCAAAATAAATTTTTTATCAAAAACTAAAAATTAAAATGAAACGTCTATCCAACAAAAGCTTCAAAATTGCCAGCTTGGCAATTTTGTCAGTGGCTGTAATGACACTCTTTTCCTGCAAAAAGAATAATTCAACAAATGTGTCTTCAGCCTATGTACAAGTAGGACAAACAGTGACTCCGGGGCCTATTGGCACTTCAGGTACAATTACTTCGATCAAAGGTACTTTGGAAGCCAACCAGACTTACACGGTCAATGGTGATCTTATGATTAATCGCGGAGATACTGTAGTCATTCAGCCGGGAGCCAGTTTATTGTTTACCGGTGCATACAATATTTGGGTGAAAGGGAATTTATTTTCTTTAGGTTCAAAAACAGGCATTATTACTATTACGTTTAAAGGAGCAACCAAACAAGATAATCCTTCTACGCCTGTAGCAACTGATCCTGCATACCAGGGATTGTGGGGGGGTATCTGGTGTGATACTTCTGCACAAAACGTAGTTTTAAAATGGACCAATATCAGTTTTGCCGGAGCTGCTGTTGCCAATACTCCGCCTGTAGCAGGTGTATCGGTTGGAGATTCTTATGATATCTTTTTCCAGAATGTACACGGAAACTTTATCATGGAAGATTCATGGTTATATGGATCTACTGATGATCCTATCCGGTTTAAATCAGGTAAGTTCTCTGTGATGAGGAATACTTTTGAAAAAGGCGGACCTACCGGCGGTGATTTCTTCAACTGTAAAGGATCAAGTGTAGGTGATTGTGCTTATAATCTTTTTATTGGTTGTGCAACAGAAGGACCTAAAGCATCCAATCATGCCCAGCCTGTGGGGGGTACTCAAACCAATTGTAATTTTTATAACAACACTATTTTAAACAGCGGATTCAGAATGGTTGAACTAGGCCGGGGCGGTTCTATTAATTATGAAGAAGGAGCAAAAGGTAATTGTTATAACAATTTAATTGTAAACTGCAGGTTTGGTTTGCGTATCGTTGGCGCTACAGAATCTTATTTGGGTAATGCATTGCTGGTAGCGGATACTGCATCGTTAAAAGGACATTACGGTAATACTTTCAATTACTCAGATTCTGCTGCAGGCGTTAATCAGTTTTATCCTGTAACACCTGATTCTTCTGCAATAGGCGCTGGTGGAGTACCAACCGCAGGTTTATGGGCCTATCCGCAATCAACAGATATCCCGAATATAACCGGCATCCTGCCTTCAGGATATTATCCGGGTGCTTCTTATGCCAGCATCGAAAGCCAGGTAGCCGCATTGCAGCAAAATCCAAAATTTGTAAACTTCCCTTTGCCCGAAGCTGCAACGCCTTCATCGATTGCTTATGCTACAGGATTTGATTTTCATTTGCAATCAGGTTCACCTGCTATTGGTAAAGGGTTTACTGGTTTTACGGCAATAGCTTCGGTTCCGCAAGGAGGAAATTTCGGAGCCAATATTACCCAACCAGGAATAGATATCGGCGCTTATCAAATTAATGGAAGCGGAAACCAACATTAGTTGCAAGTATTTTTAAGAGAAGAAACGAAAGAACAGCCCTGCAAAGATTGTAGGGCTGTTCTTTCATCATATTCAGTATTTAATAACCAATTTATGGAACCAGTAATATAGTTGCAGCTTATTGACCCAGCTTTATTTAAAAGATTTAAATCTTTTAAATGCAAAACACTTTATTCAATAACTATGTCAGGTTAATTTAATAATTCAACAATAAGCTCATATAATACTATTTCAAAACTTAACATAGAAAGTATTATTAAATTATTATGTTTGGGTTACTAAACAAAAATATATGGGCAAATCAGGCGCTGTTAAGAAAAAACCTAAAAAGGAACTTCAGCATTTAATTTTTTTAAAATTGTCAGAAGCTTTGGAGCAATTTAAAAGTGCTTTAAAGCCCAGGAAAACAGAGGCTATTTTGAAAAAAATGAGTAAACTATTTGCAGCGGAGATAGTTAAAGCTACAGTTAAGAAAAAAAATAATAACAAAAAGAGTAAGAAAAAAGAAGCTGGTCCAAAAACGGAAACTTCAAGCCATAACGAACCCGCCGCTTTATCCGATTAAGTAATAATTCTATCAACTTATCGGATTAAATAAAGCAAAAGAACCGATTATTTATACTTTAGTTTTGAGAATGCAATCCAATTCTGTTTCCTTCTGAATCTATAAAGAAAGCCATATAGCCAATCTCAGGAGCGATCTGTGTTTTTGGCAACAGAATTTTTCCGCCCATCGGTTCGATTTTTTCCAATACAGAATCCATCGAAGGATCAGCATTCAGATAAATTAATGTTCCATCCTGACATGGTTTGTGGTTTTCGCTTTTGACCAAAGCGCCTGAAACTTTTCCGCTACCCATTTGATATGGAAACATTATCATTTGCATACCCGGCATTTCACTTTCGTGCATATGCATGCTGAAAATAACCTGGTAAAAATGCCTGGCTCTTTGCATATCAGTAACCGGAATTTCAAACCAGTTAAGACTGTTGGTTGTTTCGTTCATAAAAAATATTTTGAGTGCAAATTAATATCAAAAAGCAGCCGGTAATCCCAGTCTGCTCAAATTAACAGAATGTTCTTTTTGCAGGATGACCCCCAATTTTAAAAAACTACTTTTCAGGAATGGATCTGTAAAAGAAAAGGTATTTCGAAAAGCCCGGAAGAGTCACATGACTAAAAATAACCTCTGATTTATAAAGAATTTTTGGACCCGGCATATCTGGATTCGTAAGCATCAATAGCTTTTTTGATTTCCTTATTGATTTCCTGAATGCCAAATTCGGGTGAGTATAACTCTGCTTCTTCTGAATAGTGCCCATCGTACCATTTATTATCAGTAGCGGATTTATATACCTTGGCTTTAATCTGTTCGTCTTTTGAAGAATGATCAAAAAGAATGAAATATTCAACCAGAGGTAGGTTGTCAACGGAAACCGAATATGAACCTTCCCGAAGAATAGTTAATTCGAACTGTGACTTTTTAACCTGGCCATTTCTGTTAATGATTGGCAAGTGTATCTGAAATAATTCTTCCTTTACCATACCAGTAATTTTATAGAAAACTATCGAATACTCTCATTGTAAATGTCAATTCAATATTAATTTAATGTTACCTTATTATTAATTGACATTTTTGGGTTTAATAGCCAGCGATTGTCATAAATTAAGCTTAAATGTAATGAATTTCTGAATCGTTGATTCACAATACCATGTGTGTTTTATCAAGTTAAATCTACTCCATTGATTTACATTAAGTTGATTTTTTGAATGTAAGTAACAAGTTTACTTAATAGCATAGATTATCATTGTGTTGCAAATTTAAAATGATATATTTTTTATTCATGTAAAAAAGTGAGCATGAAAGAATTCAATTAATGCTATGGTAACATTGGGGTAACATTTCAGTAACATGATGGTTATTCTTTTGCCTCTTATAAACTAATACATCTTTTATGAAAAAGAAAAATCAACCAATGGCAAAATTGCTTTTTTCTATCCTGCTTACAGCCCTCCTTTTTACTTTCAATTCTTTAAATGCACAAGTTCAATTAAGAACGGATACTCTTGGTACCCCTATCCTGCAACCAAACAGTCCCAATTCAGGCAAGCTTTGGGGATATATGTTTGGTGATTTTTATTATAAGAGTCATGCAGACGGATTAAACAGAGGTGGTAGTAACCAATATACGGGGATTCCTCAAAATAGAAATACTTTTCATTTTCGTCGTATTTATTTAGGATATGACTATAATATCAGTAAGAAATTTGCTGCTGAATTGTTATTAGCGGCAGAAGATAATTTTCCCGCTTTTAATCCTCCTTCCTCTGGTTCAGTGAGTGGCGACGAGCTGTTAAATAATAAATTAAATTTTTATATCAAACTTGCTAATATCCGCTGGAGAAATATATGGAAGGGAACAGATTTCATCTTTGGGCAAGTATCTACTCCCACTTTCGCTTTATTGTCAGAAAAAATCTGGAGTTACAGATCAATAGAAAGAACAATTGCAGATATTCGCCGCACTCCTTCATATGATCTGGGTGCTGCTTTGCAAGGTACATTTGATCCCAAAACTAAAAACTATGGTTACAATTTAATGATCGGTAACGGAACAAGTGCTAAACCTGCCAGTACCAGTTTTAAATGGTTATATGGTGATGTTTATGCTTATTTATTTAATAAAAAAGTAGTTGTGGATTTTTATGCTGATTATTTGAGAACGAACTGGAATTTGAATCCGATGCTGGATCGTTCCCGCCAGATGTTGAAAGGATATATTGCTTTCAATAGTACGGCTACTGCAAAAAATGGTATGAACCCGGGTTCCGGATATACAATTGGGGTTGAAGTGTTTGTCAATAATCTGAAGAATGATCTTTTTGCCACTAAAATTGCAGGGGGTGCAGATACGATCAACAACTCTGCAACCGGTGCATCTTTTTATTTTCATGGGGATATTGTTAAATCAAAGCTGAGATTCTTTACCCGGGTTGATATGTATAATCCAATGAAAAAAATCAATAATGGCATCTATAATAAATATGTAGGTAATACCGGAAACTATAATGATAATTCATACACCATGACTTTTAACGGTAACGGTACACCGACTGCTGCTACGGCAACCGGCGACGAAACATACAAACAAACATTTATTACGGCAGGCCTGGATTATATGCCGGAAAAGAATATTCACGTGATGCCGAATATCTGGTATGAACATTATGCTTCACAAATGGCGAATGTTACGTCACCAGCTTCAGGTGATCATGACATGGTGTGGAGAATTACTTTTTACTATGTTTTTGGAAAATAAAATTATCAATCAAATTAAAAATAATCAATATGAAAAAAATAACACAATTGCTAAGTATCATGCTGATTGCATCTGGTTTCATCTCCAATGCAAAGGCACAGGGTGATAATACAATATTAGGCGCCGGAAGCACTTTTGTAAATCCGCTATTTTCAAAAATGTTTTATGAATATCATTCAAAGACTGGTATTGAGGTAAATTACCAATCCATCGGTTCGGGAGGGGGGATTTTGCAGCTTACTAATAAAACTGTTGATTTTGGCGACTCAGATATTCCGCTTAATGATGATCAGACTCAAAAAATGGGCGAACCCGTACTTCATATTCCAATGTGTGCCGGCGCAGTTGTTATCAGTTATAATTTACCGGGTGTAACAGCTGCTTTGAAAATTACGCCGGAAGTAATTGCAGATATTTATTTAGGAAAAATTACTAAATGGAATGACTCAAAAATCGCTTCAATAAATAAGGGAGTAAAATTGCCCAACCTCTCTATTTTAGTAGCTCACCGTGCCGATGGTAGTGGTACTACAGCTATTTTTACAGATTATCTTTCTAAAGTAAGCCCAGAATGGAAAAGTAAAGTTGGTCAGGGAGCAGCGGTTAACTGGCCTGCAGGTTTGGGTGGAAAAGGAAATGAAGGCGTTGCTGGACTTGTAAAACAATCACCGGGCGGAATCGGTTATATTGAATTAGCGTATGCCGTTCAGAATAAAATGCCTTACGCTAAGGTTCGGAATATGAAAGGCAAATTCATTGAGCCTACAATAGCTACTACAAGCACTGCTGCCAATGTAAAGTTACCGGCAGATTCAAAAATTTTTATAGGTAATACTGCCGCAGCTGATGGTTATCCGATTGCTGGTTTTACCTGGGCATTGATCTATAAAGAACAAAATTATAAAGGCCGTTCGTTTGCAAAGGCTCAGAATGTTTTAAAACTACTTTGGTGGAACACACATGAAGGGCAGCAATATTGTGCAGGTCTTAATTATGCCCCTTTAGCGCCCGCAGCAGTAAAAGTTGCAGAAAATATATTAAAGTCAGCCACGTATAATGGTAAACCTATATTGTAACAAAAGAAAATAGGGCATTTATTTTAAATGAGATCAGGCAATACTGATTAATAATGATTACCCGCAGTTATTAATAACTGCGGGTAATTTCATATTTTAGAATTATGGATGGATCTACAACTAATAAGAAAAGAGACAGGCACCCGGTGAATCAGATCCGCATGGAAGTTTTTTTCAGGCAAACCCTGATTATAATTGCCCTTCTTATTTTCATATTAGTATTAGCTTTTGCCCTTACACTAATCATACATTCCATGCCTTCCATTAAATCATTAGGCTTAAAATATCTCTGGGGAAAGACATGGGATCCTGTACATAATATTTATGGAGGCTATCCTTTTTTGATCGGCACTTTATTGACCTCATTTATTGCGCTGATAATTTCCATTCCTTTTTCTTTAGCCATTGCTATTTACCTTGGAGAGTATAAACCCCGTGGCTGGCTTTCCAATTTTTTAAGCAGCACGATTGAGCTGATCGCTGCGGTGCCTTCAGTTATTTACGGCTTTTGGGGAATACTGATTTTGGTTCCTATCATTCGCAACCTTGAAATGAAATGGAACGCACATAATTTTAGTGAATACCGTACTTATGAAAAATCGGATAATAGTTTTGTCATCAACGGCAAAACACTTGATCTTACGAAAGATTATTTCCCGTTTTCTTATTCAGGCGTATCTAATGTAGAAGACACTATTATAAGTGATACCAGCACCCTTTCTGATTCAGCTAAACAAGGGCATCCATGGTTTCTTGATCTGAAGTCAGAATTGGAAGGAAATAAAAATAATCCTTCTTTTAAAATAGATGACTACATCAAACAGAAAACAGAAGATGATTTTAATAAAGGAGCCGGCGCATTAGTTATTTACAACAGTTCTTCTATTGCAGATAAAATTCAATTCAATAAAAAAGATACAAGTACTTCATTAGATATTCCTGTGGTATATGTAACACCTGATGCATTTAAAAAATATTTTTCCAATACTGCAGCAAATTATGATGCAAATATGCAGGTGGACGTTGTTGTTAAAGATCCATGGAATATAGATCCTTATGGATATGGCATTTTTACAGCTGCATTGATACTTTCTATCATGATCATTCCTTATTCTGCTTCTCTTGGCAGAGAAATGATCCGGCTGGTACCATCTTCATTAAAAGAAGGAGCCTATTCATTAGGAGCTACAAGATTTGAGGTATTGAAAAGTGTAATATGGCCATATACCAAATCAGGAATATTTGCGGGCATCCTCTTGTCATTAGGAAGAGCTTTGGGTGAAACAATGGCTGTTACCATGGTGATTGGGAATACCAGCCTGATACCAAAAAATATTTTTGCTGAGGGAAATACAATGGCCAGTGTGATCGCCAATGAATTTGCAGAAGCGGATCATACCATGTATTATTCAGCTTTAATTGAATTGGGATTGTTGCTTTTCCTGGTTACAGTTGCAATTAATATGGCAGGAAAACGAATAATTAAAAGATTCACCAGCGAATAATTTATGAATGTACATATTAAAAGCAGGGTTATTAAGAGCAAAGCCATCCAGGGTTTCATTGTCCTTTTGGCTTTTATTGTAACAATACCGTTGTTATTTATTATTTATTATATCATCAGGGAGGGTATTACAAAGATCAACTGGACGTTTTTTACTCATAGACCTACTCCGGTTGGCGTAACCGGTGGCGGGATAGGAAATGCTTTGCTAGGAAGCATTTTTATTGTAATTGTTTCTTCGATCATTGCCATTCCGATTGGCATCCTGGGTGGCATTTATTTAAGTGAAAACAAAAAAGGAAGATTATCATACTGGAGTCGCCTAGCCGTTGATGTATTGCAAGGAGTGCCTTCAATTGTGATTGGCGTTGTTGTTTATTTCTGGGTGGTAAAACCGTTAGGCTTCTCGGCTCTTTCAGGCAGCATTGCTTTGGCTATTATGATGCTGCCGATCATCATTCGTTCTACCGAGGAAACATTAAAGTTGATTCCAGATACTTTGAAAGAAGCAGGATTTGCTTTAGGAATGCCCTATCACCGTGTCATTTTAAAAATACTGGTGCCTTGCGGAATGAGCGGTATTCTTTCCGGCGTATTGCTTTCCATTGCCAGAGTGGCTGGCGAAACAGCGCCCTTGATTTTTACTGCTTTTGGTAATGATTATTTCAGTTTAAATATTGCCCAACCCATTGAATCGATACCGCATGTTATCTATAAATACGCTATCAGTCCTTATAATGACTGGCATGATCTGGCATGGGGAGCAGCATTTATTTTATTGATCACGGTTTTATTATTAAATATCATTACAAAACTGATAACGAAAAGATGGAACGTTCAATTATAACGAGTAAAAATTTCAACGCTTACTTTGGCTCCAATCACGCAGTCAAGGATGTAAATATTGAAATACCTGAGAATAATATTGTAGCAGTAATGGGACCATCGGGATGTGGCAAAACAACTTTTCTTCGTTGTATTAACCGTCTTCATGAATTAATTCCCGGCGCTACTTCAAAAGGAGAAATGCTTTTACATAACGAAGATGTTTATTCCATGCATCCCATCTTTGCCCGATTGAAAATAGGAATGGTTTTTCAACGTCCCAATCCATTTCCGAATCTAAGCATATTTGATAATGTGATCTCCGGATATAAATTAAATGGATTAAAACTTAAAAAACCAGAGAAGGAAAAAATAGTAGAAGAATCATTGACAAAAGCCGCATTGTGGAATGAAGTTAAAGATTCATTGCGTAAAAAAGGAACTTTTCTTTCCGGCGGTCAACAGCAACGCTTGTGCATTGCCCGCGCCATTGCCATGGAACCCGAAGTTTTATTGCTGGATGAACCCACTTCTGCATTAGACCCGATTTCCACTTCCAGCATTGAAGAATTATTGCATGAGCTTAAAAAAAATCTTACTTTAATTATAGTCACACACAATATGCAACAGGCTGCCAGGGTTAGTGACTTAACTGCTTTTTTTTATTTAGGCGAAATGGTTGAATATGATGATACCAAACTCATGTTTACAAGTCCGAAAGACACAAGGACTCAAAATTATATTACGGGACGTTTTAGTTAATGTAATCAATTTATTAAACGCAATTAATCTTAGCAGAACATGACACAATTAGAAATTGAATTGCAATCATTGAAGGGTGAGGTTATCAGTATGTGGCAGCTTGTGAATTCGCAATTAATAAAATCCATGTCAGCCATGATCAACTTTGATAAAGACCTGGCCCGTGATGTGGTATATGGTGAGCGAAGAGTAAATGGATTAGAATTAAAAATTGACCGGGATTGCGAAAATATTTTTGCTTTATTAACCCCGGTAGCTATTGATCTGCGTTTTGTTCTAGCCATATTGAAGATTAATTCCAATCTTGAACGAATCGGAGATATTGCTGAAGGGAATGCCAAGTATATCATTGATGCAGAACAACCGTTTAAAGAAGGTTTACTGGATGCCACCAAGACCTTAACCATGTTTGATGAATCTATTTCAATTCTTGATACTACTCTAACCGCTTTTGAAACAGAGGATACTAAACTTGCCAGGAGTGTATTTAAGAAAGATGAGTCAATTGATATTATAAATGTCGCTGCTACGCAGGCTACTATTGATTACCTGAAACTTCATCCGGAAGATATTAACCAGGCATTATATAATTTGTCAATTATCCGGAAGCTTGAAAGAATAGGAGATCAGTCAAAGAATATTGCAGAAGAAATTATTTTTTATGTAGAAGCTAAGGTCGTTAAGCACTGGCATAAGCAACAGTTATAATGAATTTCCAATATGATTAATTCTATTTGAATAATACAAATCGCAATAATGAATAATTTCAGATACTTATAAGCAAAAATCCGAATCAATTATTGCTAATCAATTAACATAAATCTACTTCTACTCTTATTTTATTCTTTTGCCATATGAATTGATAATATTTCGCTATCAAGAATGAGGTAGCGACAAACCAATATTTAAATCGCTGCTTACATTTTCGAATTTTTTTCAAGGAAATATTCACAATGGATGATCTGTGATAAGATTTAATTATACGGATGTAAGTTTCATTCTTCGATAACAATTACTTAACGATTTATAAATGATTTGAAATTGCTCAGCTCACACCTTTGCGAAAATTCTATTTATGAGCAAATTGAAATTCTTTTTGAGTTTATTGTTGACAGTTTTACTAAGTGCAAGATTAGTTGCCCAGGAAACCACTGCAGATGTACAGGGAACTGTTACCGATGATAAAGGTGTTCCTGTTTCCGGGGCAAATATAGTAGCACTACACGGACCATCCGGAACGAAATATGCTACTACTTCGCGTAAAGACGGCCGGTTTAACCTTGCCAACTTACGTGTTGGCGGTCCTTATATTCTTACAGTAAGTTTTGTGGGCTATAAAGAAGAACAACAAGATAGCATTATGTTATTGCTGGGACAGGAATTTAAAGCCGATTTTAAATTAACTCCAGAAGCAAAACAATTGACAGAAGTTGTTTTAACTACTTCGCGACAGGAAAAGATATTTAATACAAGTCATACCGGTAGCCAGGAAATTATTACACATTCACAGATTGAACGGTTACCTACTATCAACCGATCCATTTCTGACTTTACCAAAATTGAACCTTCAGCAAATCCCGGAGCTTTCGGAACAAGCTTTGGCGGACGAAGCGCTCAGTTAAATAATATTACTGTTGATGGCGCAAACTTTAATAACGGATTTGGATTGTCCAGTACATTAGGCGGACAAACCGGTGCTCAACCCATCAGTTTGGAATCTATTGACCAGGTTCAGGTAAATGTTGCTCCTTATGATGTTAGAGAAGGGGGATTTACCGGGGCAGGAGTTAATGCAAATACCAAAAGTGGTACAAACAAATTTTCAGGAACAGTTTATGATTATATTAAAGGTCCGGGCACCCAGGGATACAGGGTGGAAGATGCAACCATTGCAAAATCACCTTTTAGCTTTTATACAAGAGGCGCTTCATTGGGCGGACCGGTCATAAAAAATAAATTATTTTTCTTCCTTAATTATGAAACGGTAAAACAAACAGCTCCAGCTTATACAGTTGTTGCAAGCGGTGGAGCGCAGGGACTATCAGCAAGTGCGGGCACTGTTTCTCAGGCTAATGCTGATACATTAAATGCATTATCTACTTTTTTACAAAATAAATTTCAGTATAATCCCGGCGCTTACCAGGGATATTCTTTTTCATCTGCCAGTAAAAAACTTACGGCAAGAATTGATTTGAATATTGGAACCAAGAGTACGCTGACTTTAAAATATAATTACCTGAGATCTTATTCTGAGCAACCACAAAGTCAAAGCAGAGCAGGTTCTGGTTTTGTAAGAGGCCCTGCCTCCCAAAATTACACCTATGGTCTTCCTTTCAGCGGAAGTAAATATGTAATCAATAATAACTTTGATATTTTTCTTGCTGAGTTGAATACCCGCTTCAGTAATAAGCTTTCCAATAAATTCCAGGTTGGGTATACTAGAGAAAGAGATCCCCGTGCACCTGGTGTACCTGGAACTAACATGCCCATGATTGATATATTAAATGGCGTCGGTAACACATACGGCAGCAATATTTATACTTCATTTGGATATGAGACTTACACTTATAATAATCTTATCAATACAGATGTTTATCAACTATCTGATATTGCTACTTTGTATAAAGGCTCTCATGAAATAACCTTTGGTACCCAGGATTATTCCAGGAAATATGCAGATGCGTTTGTACCCAGTTTTGCAGGTAGTTACCAGTTCCCATCGCTGACTGCATTTTATAACGCAGCTAATGGGCTTGGCAATGTTGATAAGTATTATCAGCAATGGTCAAATATACCCGGCGGGACTTTTCCTTTCTATTATGCCGGCTCTACGGAATTAGGTTTATTTATTCAGGATAAATGGCGTGCTACCAACAATTTTACATTAACCTATGGATTGAGGTATGATATGACTATCTATAAGAATTTATTCCTTGACAATCCATACTTCGATGCTTTAACTTTTAAAGACGGCGCATCCTACAATATTGGCAAAGCGCCAGGCAATGCTGTATTGATATCACCAAGAGTTGGATTTAACTGGGATGTTAAAGGCGACAAGAGCCTGCAGGTTCGTGGCGGCTTTGGTATTTTTTCCGGACCTCCACCATTTGTATGGCTTGCGAACCAGGGTGGAAACAATGGAGTTTTAATTGCTGGTCAAAATGCATCGAATGTTCCTTTTACAGCCAATGCAATTACGAATCCTCCTACACCTATAGTTACTACACCTCCTTCAACAGTACAAAGTGCAACGAGCTATGGCGCAGCTGTAACTGATAAAAAATTCAAATATCCTACAGTCATTAAAACAAGTCTAGCAGTTGATAAAAAATTGTGGAATGACTGGATCGGTACCATCGAAGCATCTTATTCAAAAGATGTCAACGCCGTATATTTTTCTAATTTGAATCTCAATGAAAGCAATGGATTCGCATTGGCTGGTGCTGATAACAGAACGAGGTATCTCACGGTTGCCAATAGTAATAAATATTATTATGGCAGCACTCAGGCGAATCCTAATTTAAGTAGCGCTATATTAATGAAAAATTCATCGCAAGGATATGCCTATACTTTAACAGCAAGGATTCAAAAAGCCTTTAAAAATTTATTTGTCAGCTTTGCTTATACTTATAGTCAATCTAAAAACCTGGCCGCAGGTGGAAGCACTGCATCCTCACTTTGGAGTGGAAGGTATGTTGGTAATGCAGATCCTAACGGAGCTAATTTATCTTATTCAGATTATTATCAACCACATCGCGTCATTGCTTATGCCTCTTATAAAGTTGCATATTGCAAACATGCGTCTACATCCATTGGGGCTATATTCCAGGCTGCTCCCGCTGGTGTAGGTTCTTATACTTATGGCGGTGACCTGAATGGCGATGGTAACTCAGGAAATGATCTGATATACATTCCAAGAAATGCAAGTGAAATTAATTTAGTAAAGGCAGGTTCTGGCGGATTAGGTACGGGAGCCAGCACTGATCCAAGAACTGTATCTCAAATTTGGACGCAACTGAATAATTTCATCAACCAGGATCATTATTTATCAGCTCACCGCGGACAATATGCTCAGGCTAATGCAGTGGTATATCCGTTTTTCAAAGATCTGGATCTGAATATCACTCAGGATATTTATTTTAATACCAAAGTAAAAAATGAAGTTGATAAACATACATTAAGACTGACACTTGACCTGATCAATGTTGGCAACTTTTTAAATAGAAATTGGGGATTAGTAAAACAACAAAACACTACCACTCCTTTAACATATGAAGGCTTGGCAGCGGATGGTAAAACACCATCATTCTCTTTCCCTTATGCTGATGCCGCAAACCAGGTTCCTCTTGTAAACAGTTTCTCCAATAACACGAGCATTATTTCACGCTGGCAAATGCAGTTTGGCATTCGCTATCTTTTCAATTAAATGAATTTTTCTGATTAGATTTTAGAACCATCTGCTATCGGGCAGATGGTTTTTTTTATGATTGTTATCAAGGAAGATGAGATAAAGAATAATATTCAGACTTAACATTACCATAATCTTCCAGTAATGACTGCTTAATAAAAGACCAGCATCTTTACAGCAGTTCTTTCCCTCCATCGTTCTTATGCTTCTTCTACTCGGGTTAGTAGAATCACCGTCGGGAGCAGTTATATCATGCAGTTTCCATCCCGGAGCCGGACAGGTTTCGGGATGGATTTTTTATTTAATGGTTACTATTAAAGAAGAAAATTCAGCATTCCGGATGGAGTAACATTCAATTTTTCAAGAGGTTTATTAACAGGTTCTCTAAAGAGAAATTCAAGACTTTGGGAAATACTGTTGCTATAATCTTCCTGTAACAAATTTTCTGCTGACATCCAGTGATAAAAGTGTTCTTCAAAATCATACCCGATATTTTTCAAACAAAATACTCCCATTTCTTTCAATGCAGCAGTATTACATTGCTGTTCATATTGTCCACGAATAGGAATGCACATCAGTTTTTTTCCCAAATGCAATGCTTCGGCCGGCGTTTCAAATCCGCCGCCTGTTATAATGGCCGTACAATGAATGAAGCTTTGGGTAAAAAGGGCTTTATCGACAGGTAAAAAATGGATATTACCTGAACGATATGGAAATTTTGTTTCCCTACAAAATATTTCAAATTTAAAATCGGTAAATACACCGAATATATTTTTCAATTGCGGTTCACAATAGGAAGGAAGATAAACCGTAATATAATTTTTATCAGATGGTTCTGCTTTCAATATTTCATTGCGGATAACCGGCGTAAATACAAATTCATCATATTTTTTAAAATGCAAACCAATATACCGGCTTGCTTTTGCATAGCTTTTTAAGACCCATTCACCCACAGCATTTCTTTTTTCTGGTCTTGGAGTTTTCAGAGATTGGAAACTTGCCTGGTGTCCAAAATTTACAGAAGGAATTTTCTTTTTTGCACAGGCAGCAGCAGTTATATAGTCGAAATCATTAATCACCAGATCATACTTATCAACCGGCAAATCTTTTACTTCTTTTTTTAAACGGCTAAGCTGAAATGCTTTCATTACCTGCCAGTAATCGAGCCCACCGGAACAATTATAATAAAGACTTAATCCTTTGCTTCGATATTTAACGGGTAAGTCCAGGTTCAAGTTGCTGTTATTGCCACTTAAAAAAATATCTACCTCACCATATTTTTTCAGATAAGGAAATAATTCCATCGCCCGGCTAATATGACCATTTCCTGTAGCCTGGACAGCATAAAAAATTTTCATACGGTTGTGTTTTATAAATGCAGTGAGTTTATAAAAAGTCCCACTTCATTGGTTACAACATCCAGTTCCGGAACTTTTGTTTCTGCACGGGTTAAACGATTTAAAATAAATTCTGTTTCATTATACTGGTAAATGGTCCATTCATTATTATTGTATTCTAATGCAGTCAGGTTTTCCACCCAATCGCCGCTGTTCAAATAGAGAACTTTACCATTTTTTGTTTCAACAATTTTTTTCTGTGGGTGGTGGATATGACCGCAAATAACATAATCATATTTTTTTTCAATGGCCAGTTCCGCAGCGGTTTGTTCAAAGTCGGCAATCCATGCCACTGCCTTTTTAACTGTATTTTTTATTTTTTTGCTAAGACTTACCTTAGGTCGTCCTAATTTTTTCAGGCACCAGTTTATAGAACGGTTAAATAATATGAGCCAGTCATAACCGTATCCTCCCAGCTTTGCTAATAATTTCGCGCTGCCTTTAGTAGTGTTATCAAATACATCTCCATGAAATATCCATGCAACTTTTCCATTTACTTCCATTACTAGTTTATCGGTGAGTTGAAAATTACCAAGCTGGATTCCACTATAGCGGCGCAACATTTCATCGTGATTGCCGGTAATATAGATCACTCGGGTTCCCTTAGCCAGCAGTTTTACAATTTCTTTAATTACCTGCATGTGCGAAGCAGGAAAATATCTTTTACTGAATTGCCAGCCGTCAATTATATCACCATTTAGAATAAGGATTTGCGGAGAAATACTTTTGAGATAGTTGACAATTTCAGCAGCATGGCAACCATAGGTGCCTAAATGAAGATCTGATATAATTACAACATCGACCTGACGCTTTTGCATGGGGAACGTTTTGCAAATTTGGGAAACAGAAATAAACAAAACATTACGCTGATGTTATGGAACTGTGACCAATTTGATCTGTGTGACTGATTTATTTAATAATAGAGTAACTGCGTATTCATTTTCGGGTCATATCGGATTTCTTATTTTGTAAAACCGTTACACAATGAAAAACCTATGGACATGTATCATCCTGCTTATGATGGTTCAACCGGCATATCAGCATGAAAAGAAAACAGTCAATAAAATTTCTGTACCAACTGTCCGAAACCTTTTTATTATTACCATGGATGGATTCCGATGGCAGGAAATATTCAACGGTGCAGATTCCCTTCTTATCAATGATGAAAAATATACGCCGGATGCGGCAACAATTAAATTACAATTCTGGGCTTCTTCGCCGGAAGAAAGAAGAAAAAAACTGATGCCTTTCTTTTGGAATGTGATTGATACAAAAGGTGAAATATTCGGAAACAGGCAATATGATAACAAAGTAAATGTTGAAAATGCGTACTCAATTTCTTATCCGGGTTACAATGAAATATTTACCGGCAATACGGATTTTGCTATTTCATCTAATGCTAAAAATCCGAACCCTAATGTTAATATACTTGAATACCTGAATAATAAAGAATCATTTAAAAACAGAGTGGTTGCTTTTACTTCGTGGGATGTATTTCCATATATTCTTAATAAAAAAAGAAGTCATTTGCCAATGAATGCAGGATATGAAAATATCACATGACACAAACTTGACTTTACACCAGCAGTACATTAACGAAGTACAGAATGATGCCGTCAATGAAAAATCAGCGACACGTTTTGATGAACTTACTTTTTTAACAGCAAAAGAATATATCCGCAAACATCAGCCGCGTGTTGTATTTCTTGGATTAGGGGAAACGGATGAATTTGCTCACCAGGGCCGCTATGATCTTTATCTTCAGCAAGCTTCGGAAATAGATGGTATGATTGAAGAACTTTGGCATTATGTGCAAACTACTCCGGGTTATAAAGACAATACCACCTTTATCATAACTACTGATCACGGCAGAGGAAGTAAAACTTCAAAGTGGACTGACCACGGCACATTTATAAAAGGTTCTTCGCAAACCTGGTTGGCAATTATGGGCCCCGGAATAGAACCTTTGGGAGAAATGAAAGATAAAGAACAATTTTACCAGGCACAGATTGCACAAACTATTGCGAATCTGGTAGGGCAAAAATTTATTTCTGATGAATCAGTTGCGCCTGCGATTTCTTTCAGATAATCTTCATCCTTTTTTCAAACGAGTCAAAGTATTGTAATGCTAAATTAATCTTGCTTTAATAATCAAATAACAAACAGTCGTCAATTTTACGATAGTTCTTTCTCTTCATCGTATCAGCGCTTCCTTATTTGGGTTAGCATTATACCTTCGGAAGCAGGAATATCATGCAATTACCATCCCGAACCCGCCGCTGGCTGGATCGGGATGGTTTTATTACTCCAACCGATTATGTCAACCAGCTGGTTATCTATAAATACAATTGTTACCGTTTAAATAAAAAACATATAATTCTTAAAAGCAATTATTCAGACATAGCCATTCGATTTTAGCATTAGTGAATAACTTATATATGGTATAAAAAATTAAGAAGAAATTCTTAAAATAAATTCAGCAACTAATAAATTATATAATGAAATTAACAGGTTAGTCATTGATTTTAATTCTTTTAGGAAATACTTTTGCAGCATTATTAAATTTCACTACATGTTGAGAATTCTACTGATTGGATTAATGCTGGTTTTTTTTACAAAAGCTGAGTCGCAGGATGAAAATAAAGTAAACAGAGGAAAAATTGTTGGGACAGTCATTGATTCTGTTTCAAAAACGCCAATTGACTATGCGACAATTACTCTGTTTCGCCATGGAAGTAAAAAAGTATTAAACGGTACTATAACAGATAGTGCAGGAAAGTTTACATTACCTGATATCAAAAATGGTACTTATAAAATCACTGTTGAATTCATCGGTTACATTCCCCGGGCATTTAACAATGTTGTGGTAAATGAAAATGACCCCGCTGATAGATTTTAAGAATATTGTGTTGACGCCAAAGAGCACAACCTTGCAGAACGTTACTATAACTGCAACTCCCCGATTAATAGAAAACAAAATTGATAAAATTGTTTTCAATGCAGAAAGAGATCTTACATCCCAGGGAGGAGTAGCAACTGATGTATTGAAAAAAGTGCCGCAGGTTTCTGTAGATGTAGATGGGAATGTAGAGCTATCGGGTAGTTCGAGTATTCAGTTTTTAATAAACGGAAAACCCTCTACAGTTTTTGGAAGTAACATTACGGATGTTTTGCAATCTATTCCGGCCAGCCAGATAAAAAGTATTGAAGTGATCACTAATCCCGGAGCAAAATATGATGCTCAGGGACTGGGTGGCATTATCAATATTATATTAAAAGAAAACAGGGCAAAAGGAGTCAATGGAAATCTTTCCTTAACCGGAGGAACCATAAATGAAAATGGCAGTTTCAATTTTAATGCACGCAAAAATAATATTGGTTTCAACGCTTTTGTCAGCGGCGAATCAAGACTGAGCACAAATACTCCTAATTCTTCCGACAGACTATCCGTTGATACTATAAATCATGATAATCTTTCTTTGTTGCAAAACGGAAGTTCTGAGTTTACAAGGCATGGAATAGAAACTGGTGTTGGGTTTGACTGGACCTATAAAAAATATAATAATTTTACAGGCGCATTCCGGTATAACAATTTTGGTTATTCCAGCAATGGATTTATTAATCAGTCCCAGGTAATAACGGCACAGAATGGCGGCGCTCTTGTTTCTTCCACTGCTTCCATCAATCATGTTGGAAATGATTTCACTTTTGGCAATACAGATGCCAATCTTGACTATAGAAGAACTTTTGCAAACGACGACCAGTCGCTGGAAATATCTTTGAACTCAAGCCGGGGAAATATCCATGGCACAGCCAACAATTACCAATTATTGATGCCCCAGGATTCTTTGTATTACGGAACGAATAGCTTAAATCCCGGAAAGCAAAATGAATCCCAACTCCAGGTGGATTATACTCAACCACTGAAGAAAGATGTGATCCTGGGTATGGGAGGCAAAATAATTTTTGAGGATATCACCAGTACCTCCAACGTATCCACTTTTCAACCGGATTCAAAACTTTATACATTCAATAGTTCTTTATCCAATAATCTTGATTACAAACAAAAGGTTTATGCTTATTATACCGAAATTAGTTTTCCTGTGGGTAAACTTTTTGAAACCAAAATAGGCGGGCGCTATGAGCGGACCGATATCAATTCTTACTATTCAAATGCCCAGCAGCAGACACCTTCACATGGATATAATACGTTTGTACCTTCCATATTCTTTTTAAGAAAACTGGGAGATAATCAAACTTTAAAACTTAGTTTTTCCAAACGGATAGAACGGCCAGATTATCGTGACCTGAATCCATTTATCAATACTTCTGATCCTAAAAATATTTCTGCAGGTAATCCTTATCTCAATCCCGAAACCGGCCGCCGATATGAATTAAGCTATAATCGTGATTTTGGCAATACCGGTTCATTAATGGTTTCGAGCATTCTATCGCATTAATGAAAACGACATTCAACCTTTTATTGTATTTTATCCTTCGCTGAAAGTGGGAGATTCCACTTATACCAATGTGGCTGTAAGTACACGGCAGAATATCGGAACTGAAAAAAATGTGGGCATTAATTTCTTTGGTGATCTTAAACTTACTTCTAAGCTTTCGTTGCGGTCAAACCTTTTCTTTTTTGAAAGGCATACTATTAATGCATTGGATCCGGGTTATAATTCCAATAGCTTTAATTACCGGTTTAATTTGAATGCCAGTTACCAGTTCAACAAAAATCTAGCCGGTGAATTTTTTGGAAACTTTCATTCTGCAAGAAACGAAGCACAGGGAAAATATCCTTCTTTCACATCCTATAGCATCGCTTTGAGAAAACAGTTTTGGAATAAAAAAGGAAGCCTGGCTCTTACTGCGACTAATCCATTCAACCAATATATAAATCAAAAAACGGTTTTATTTGGTCCGGGTTTTACTATTAATGGACTTCGACAAGTACCTTTTCGCTCTATAGGAATCAACTTCACGTGGAAGTTTGGCAAGCTTGAATTTAAAAAAGAGAAACAGGATAACCAGAATAACTCTGATAACAGCAATACTATTCCCGAAGGATAAATATGCAAATTTTGAAAATTGATTTGAAAACTCTGATAACTTACTATAGGATTATTTGATTTATGCAAGCTTATTTTTTTCTATAATTCTGTTTGTCCACAGCTTTTGTAAAGGCAACGATGCACTGACAGAAATGATGGCGACAATTATACCTGCTGCCACATCAAATGGAAAATGTTGTGCCAGGTATATTCTTGAATAACCTACCAGAATTGCATATAATAATCCAGTCATTACCCACCATTTTTTTCTGATGAGTAAACATAAAGTAAGATAAATTGAAAAAGCGGTTGCTGTATGACCGGAAGGAAAGCTGGAAATCAACAAAGGTTCTACAAATGATACATGGTGAAATAAAGAATGATCCGTAAAAGCGGACCAGGGTCTTGGTTCGCGGGGAATGATCCAATACTTGCATATCTGAGTAAGTATTGTAGAAAGAATAAAACCACCGACCAATAAAGGCCATGCATCCTTACGCCTGAGTACAAACAATGTGATAAGCAAAAGCACAACCCATAATGAACCATTGCCCAACCAGGTAAAAAATGCGAAAACATAATCGGCTACGATGCCCATATTACCATTAAGCATCAAAAACAATTTGTTTTTTCCAAAGATTCCTGTGGCTAAAAAAAGAAGAGCAGAAAGAATAAACGAATATAATAAGCCTCTTTTATAATGATTTTTATAGAACTCCTGCATGGGATATAAATATTAAAATAAAAATTCTTAGTTTAAAATCTTAATCTCTTTTTGTTTCGAGTGTAAATCCAATGGTTGTTCCCACATGTTCTGTGCTGCGAACATGTATGGTTTGGTTATGGGCTTCAATAATATGTTTGCAGATTGCCAGGCCTAAACCGCTGCCTGTTACATCAATGCTTCTTCCTTCTTCAGTCCGGTAAAAACGTTCAAAGATTCGGGTAAGATGTTTTTCGGGAATACCAATACCATCGTCACTTATCTCAATCAATATATGCTTGCCATCCGTTTTGTACATGCTGGCAACAATATTACCGCCTTCCTTTCCATATTTGATTGAGTTTTCAATGAGGTTTTGTAATACTTGTGTAATCTTTTCTTTATCGGCATGAACTATAAGTGGAGATTCGCAGCCTTTTTTGATACTGCATTTAATGTGGCGTGATTCGGCTTTCAGAGATAATGATTCATAAACTGCTTTCACCATATCCTGTATTACAAAATTTTGTTTGTTGAGAAATAATTCGCCTCTTTCCAAACGTGAAATTTCATCCAGATCATTGATCAGGTTAGCAAGACGTTCTACGTTCATTGCTGTTTTTTCTAAAAATCTTTTATTTACTTCCTGATTTTCCAGTGCGCCATTCAATAAAGTGTCAACATAACCCTGAATGGCAAACACCGGAGTTTTAAATTCGTGTGAAAGGTTTTGAAGAAATTCTTTTCTGAACTGTTCGTTTTGCCGAAGTAGTTCAATCTCCTTTTTGTTTTCTTCGGCCCAGGCTTCCACATCTTCTCTCACTTCATCAATACTTTTTTGCGGTAACAGGTATTTGTAATAGGTTTCTTCTTTTTTAGTGGCTTTGGTCTGGTAAATGAATTTATAAATGAGTTTGATTTTTCTATAAATAAAACGTTCCAATACAAAACTGATAAGCAAATAACTTGACCCGAGTAAAATGGTAAAACTAATCAGCGCTACCCATATATATTTATCAATAAGATAAATGACAACGCTGATCGGTACAGAAAGTACCAGAGCTGTTAAAAATGAAAGTTGACGGGGAGAAATGTTTTTGGTAGAAAACATAAACACAAAGCTACGTGCATCGGGTTAAAAGCTGCCAGCCATAAAGAATATCTTTGCATATGACTTGCTGCTCAAATCTCAAAGTTCAAATTTGTATCCAACACCTTTAACGGTAGTAATGCAATCAATTCCCAGTTTTTGGCGAATCTTCCGGATATGTACATCAATGGTTCTGTCACCAACAATCACGTCATTACCCCAAACCTGGTTTAGTATTTCATTGCGCAGGAAAACACGGCCCGGTTTTACCGCTAATAAATATAACAGTTCAAATTCCTTTTTTGCCAGCACAATATCCTTACCATCTAACTGCACAATAAATTTTTCCGGATCGATAGTAAGATTTTCAATTTTAAGTATTTTAATTTCTTCCTTATTCAATCTGCGAAAAAGAGCATTTACCCGACTTAGAAAAACTCTTGGACTGATTGGTTTGCTTACATAATCATCAGCGCCGGTTTCCAATCCTCTG
This sequence comes from uncultured Bacteroidota bacterium, assembly GCA_963823125.1. Lineage (GTDB taxonomy): Bacteria > Bacteroidota > Bacteroidia > Chitinophagales > Chitinophagaceae > UTBCD1. The sequence continues at coordinate 569,895 of CAWGKD010000016.1, read as the reverse complement.
ATCTGCGTGCCTTCATCATTTACCGCTGTCAGAAAAATAATAAGTGTTTCTTTAAATGCAGCTTGCGAACGGAGTAATTGACAAACTTCCACACCGGTTTTTTTTGGCATCATCACGTCGAGAACAATAAGATCAGGTTTAGTGCGGCGGGCTTTTTCCAAAGCTTCATCGCCGTCTTTGGCAGTAATTACGTGGTAGCCTTCGTTGGTAAGGTTGTAATTAAGAATTTCCAGTATATCTGGCTCATCATCTGCTATCAACACCTTTCTTGCTTTAGATTCCATGCTGTTCTAAATTTCCGCAAACCTAATCTGAAATCAGGTCATACTAAAATTTGAAACCTTTCCGTCATATAGACTTAATGAAAAATTAATACTAAAAGTTCTGAAAAGAGCCTGATCGGTTAGTTTTTATAGTTTTGTTTTTTAAAGAAATATTGAATGGCAGAGCCAACTTGATCTTTATCAAGTTGCATGTTCCTTGTATTTTAATTGTACCGTTTATGCCAAAATTCCGTTTAAATATGGCATGTTAGCGCCGGACACTAAATTTGTATGATAATCTGCATGATTACTACCTCCAAATATTTTTTTCTTTTGATCAGCTTTCTGTTGATTTCTGCTTTTCTTTCTGCGCAGATTGATACCAGCGTATTAAAGAAGTATATGCCTGCATTAAGACACCAGCTTTTTCATGACGAAGTAAAAAGGGAGCAAAAAAAGATTCTGCAATATAAAGTCAAAGGTGACAATGAACTTACTGTTTCTGATAATGCAGAAATTAATTACCTGGTAAATTATGCAGCTAAGTGGAAAGTTTCTTCTATTCTATACAATATTGAAAAAGACAGTACAATCCCGGAACAGCGAAAAATATTTTATATCCGTCATACGGCCACTTTGCTTTACAACCTGTTAAGAGGATGGCAAACCGGATTAGCTAATCCTATCAATTTACCTGCTGTCATTCAGGCTTATGATGATTGTATTCAGTTGGATAAAAAAGGGATCAGCATTGAAAATTATTTTACACAACTTTCGTATGAAACGGGAACTTATGTTTTGAAATCAGCTGCGTTTGATAATTATCCCGGCATTAAACCTGAAAACCCCGGGCTTAAAGCAGCCAGAACACTGATGATAAAAAAATATTGTGCAATTCATCCGGACCAGATATTTGATGTGCTGACAGAAAATCCCGACGTTCCTTTTGCAGACAGCCTGATCAAAACAATAGCAAAAAAATATCCCGAACAACTATATAATTTCGCTTCTGCAGACAATCAGTTAGCTCATATTATCTGGAATATTAAAGATGATCCTTTTATCGTGGCCGTATCCAGAATGGCGAGAAGCAAAAGCGGCCGTTTGTATTTTCCTTTTCTTGGAAATATTTTAAAAGGAAAAATATCTTTTGAAGCTATTGATTCTGTCCGTGATGATTCTCTTGCTTATTATCAATTGCTGGTGAAAACCAAAATGGATTATGTGGAAAGAGCAATCAATAAAGACACAGCATTTGGTTATAAGGACATAACCGAAATGGTGGAAAGAAAAGCGACTGATATTTTTGTAAATACTATCAACGGATTACACGAGATTGATGATCCTGCTGTGCGATTTAAAATTATTCAGCCGTTAAGTGCACAGGAATTATATTATCTCGCCGTATCTACTGACGGCATCATTTATACTTCCAGTTTTGTAAAGGGGGTTTATCCGTTAATGATGGAACGAATTCATCAAAGGGGCGATTCTTTATTATTAAGTGTGAAGTTTGACAAGTACAGAAAGTTTATAAAAATGGCTGCAGGTTATAATACGCTCAGCGATTTTCTGGGCACATTTCCCAGTGCCGATGATGCAAACAGCCTGATGAAAGCTTTTGTAGGTGGATTAGAAAAGACCAACAGTCTTGAAGATGGCGTGGATGTGGCAGACTCATACGCAAGCATAGCTGAAACTATGAAGCCCATTGCCAATGAAATGCTGAAGAATGTAACGATCAATTATAAAAGAAACAAAGAACAGGGAAATAAAAGAGGGACAGTAATGTATGAATTACTGGAAAAACTTTTTCTTTCAGCAGATACAGCAAATAAAATTGATCTGTCCAAGGAATTTGGTATACCTCCGGTATATGGAGTTACTTATAAATCGTTGACCAATGACAGCGGCCGTATCATTATGCAGGTATTTTTTTATGGTGATAAAGATGGGCAAGCCATTTTTGAAGGGTTTAAAAAAATGTTCAGCCCTGCGTTGTGGAAAATTGATAACAGCAATCCGCAATGGATACTTATCACATCTGTCAGGGGGAAGCCGGTATCTATATATGCAAACAAACCATTGCCGGAAGAATCAGGAGAAGATGAAAAGGCACAAAAGGCGCTGTGTGATTATCTGGATAAAAACAAACTTTATCCGACAGTGACTATTCATCGGGGCCATAGTTATTATGCCGGATCTACTATTGAACAAATGTTTCCATCTTCAAAAATTGTTTTCCTGGGTTCATGTGGTGGTTATCATTTGATTCATGATGTGTTGAAAAAAGCACCGGATGCTCATATTATTGCTTCGAAACAAATTGGCAAAACCGCTATTAACCGGCCATTCTTCGAGCAATTGATGGAAACTGTCAGGAACGGAAATAATGTTGACTGGATTCCTTTCTGGCAAGAGCTGGAAAAGAAAGTGAAAGTGGAAGGTTTTGAAGATTACATACCTCCCTATAAAAATCTGGGAGCGCTTTTTATTAAAGCATATACAAAAGCCATGGGTGATACCGGCGAGGGGAATCCTTAAATGTTGATGAGATCCACTCACTTCTTTCTAAATTTGTCTTTTACAAACTCTAAGATTTGCAAGGTATCAAGAAAAGATTTTTTGATTTTAAATTATTACGAAGAGTATTTCAGTATGCTGCTCCGTACAAGAAGAAATTTTACTTATCGGTTATAATGGCAATCATCTTAGCGGTCATTACACCTGTTCGTCCTATTTTAATACAAATAACCGTTGATAAATTTATTTCTCAATCCATTCCCAGAATGGTTGTCATTATTACGCTGATACAGATTGGTATGATTATTTTTGAATCAGCGTTGAGATTTCTTTTTTCGTTTACAACTTCATGGCTTGGTCAATCCGTTGTAAAAGATCTGAGAATAGCCGTCTATAAAAAAATTGTCGGACTTAATCTTTCTCAATTTGACAAAACCCCGATTGGAACTCTTACTACCAGAACCATAAATGATATTGAATCTATCAATGATATTTTTTCTGACGGATTGGTGCCGATCATTGCCGATCTGCTTTCCATTGTTTGCGTATTGACGGTAATGTTTTGGATGGACTGGAAGTTAACCCTTGTTGCTTTGATACCTTTCCCGATTATGATAATTGCAACTTATTATTTTAAAGAAAGCATCAATCGTTCTTTTTTCCGGGTCCGGAATGCGGTAGCCAGTTTAAATGCGTTTGTTCAGGAACATCTCACCGGCATGCAGGTTGTCCAGGCATTTGCTTCGGAAGAAAGAGAATTTAAGAAGTTTAAAAAAATAAATAAGGAACATCGTAATGCAAATATCAAGGCAATTTTTGCCTATTCCATTTTTTTCCCTTTAGTGGAAATAGTATCTGCTTTGTCAATTGGTTTAATCGTTTGGTGGACATCAAAGGAAGCATTACATCTTCATCAGAGCCAACAAGGAACTGTAATGGCCTTTATACTTTTTTTAAATCTGTTGTTCCGCCCTCTGCGAGTGATTGCTGATAAATTCAATGTATTACAGATGGGAATGGTGGCCAGTGAAAGGGTATTCAAAGTATTAGATAACAAAGATTTTATTCCTGAATCCAATGAACAGGCTTATGAACCCACCGGAATTATCAATGGTAAAATTGATTTCGAAAAGGTGTGGTTTGCATATAATGATGAAAATTTTGTTTTGAAAGATGTAAGTTTCCAGGTTAAAGCCGGCGAGACTATTGCTATCGTTGGCCATACGGGAAGCGGAAAAACAACAATCATCAGTTTATTAAACCGGCTTTATCATATTCAGAAAGGATCCATTAAAATCGATGGAATAAATATAGAGAACTACAAGCTTGACTCTTTGAGAAAAAATATTGGTGTCGTATTACAGGATGTATTTTTATTCTCGGGTTCGGTGCTTGATAATATTACGTTGCGAAATACAGACATTCCGAGAGAAAAAGTGATAGAAGCAGCAAAACTGATCGATATGCATGATTTCATTACGCGTCTGCCGGGTGGTTATGATTTTAATGTAATGGAAAGAGGCGCAACACTTTCTCTTGGCCAGCGGCAATTATTATCATTCATCCGTGCTTTATTATTCAATCCTTCAATCCTGATTCTTGATGAGGCCACATCGTCTGTAGATACGGAAAGCGAAATGCTGATTCAGCATGCAATTGATACATTAATAAAAGGAAGAACTTCCATTGTGATTGCTCACCGACTTTCCACCATTCGAAAAGCCAACAAAATAATTGTGCTGGATAAAGGAGAAATCAAAGAGGTTGGCACGCATGAAGAATTGATTGAAAAACAGGGTTTTTATTTTAAACTTTACCAGCTCCAATTCGAGCAAAAAACTAAGGTAGCTTAGCGCAAGTTCATTTACTCATTTTTAAGGTTTTTTACCCCTGCACCCTTATCTTTGCGCCAAATTTCAAAAGGGGTATGGTTTTGAGATGTGTCAAATGCTTATTGGTAGCGACTTTCAGCTTATTTTTTGCTTCTTTTTTTAATGTTTCTTTTGCCCGTGAAAACGGTGACACAGTTACTCAAAAAAAAGAGAAGACATTTGATGCCAATGAAGTCATTTTCGGCCATATTTCAGATGGGCATGAATTTCATTTTTTGTCATACAAAAGTGGCGGCAAAGAACATGAAGTGACCATTCCCCTTCCCGTCATTTTATATTCTCCGCAAAGAGGTGTTTCATTGTTTATGTCTTCAAAATTTGAGCATGGGAATCAGCTAACCCATGGTTATTTTTTGTTGACCAATCATTCAATTCAGGAATGGAAACTGGATCCTAAGAAATTTCATGACGGTCAAATTGTGGCCGTTGATCAAAACGGGCAACCTGACTTTAATGTAAAAATTTATGATCTTTCGTTAACAAGAAACGTGGTGCAAATGTTGATTGCTTTGGGATTATTGGTTTGGATGATGTTGTTGATAGCAAAACGTTATAAAAATGGAGAGGGTGTAAAAAATGCTCCCAAAGGAATTCAAAACTTGCTGGAGCCGATAATCACTTTTATCCGGGATGATGTAGCCAAACCTAATCTTGGTCATAAGTATGAAAAATATTTGCCTTATATCCAAACTGTTTTCTTTTTTATACTTATTAATAACCTGGTGGCTTTGATTCCAGGTACAGCAAATGTGGTTGGAAATATTGCATTCACTATGCTTCTAGCATTGATTTCCTTTGTTGTAATTCTTTTCAGTAGTAATAAACATTATTGGAAACATATTTTCTGGCCACCAGTTCCACATTGGGTAAAAGTCATTCTTATCCCGGTTGAAATTCTTGGTGTATTTACGAAGCCGTTTGCTTTGATGATCCGGTTGTTTGCAAATATGGTAGCAGGACACATTATCATCATTTGCCTTATTTCGCTGATATTTATTTTCGGTGTATTGAATACGATTACAGGCTATGTAGTGTCTCCGTTCTCTGTCGGGTTTGTTATATTTATTTACTTTATAGAAATATTAGTTGCATTTCTTCAGGCTTACATTTTCGCAATGCTGACCGCAGTTTTTGTCGGCCAGGCATTCGAAGGGGAACATCATGAAGAAAAAGTGCATGTATAAATTTTTTAATCACAATAAACATTCAATTATGGATTTTTTTCTTTTAGATGCTGTGGCCAATGCAGGTGGAGCAATTGGTGCAGGACTTGGCGCTATCGGTGCTGGCATTGGTATTGGCCAGATCGGTAAAGGTGCCGTTGAATCAATTGCCCGTCAGCCTGAAGCATTAAACGACATCAGAGCTAACATGATTCTGACAGCAGCTCTTGTAGAGGGGGTGGCTTTGTTTGCGGTCATCGTTGGCTTTCTGGCAATGGTATTATAAACCATTCAGATTTACTGCATCCAATGCACAGGGCGGCGGATGCAGTATTTTTCAAATTCAATGTCAAATTTTATTTATGAATCTACTTACACCTGCTTTTGGTTTACTAATCTGGACGCTGTTAGCATTTCTGATCGTATTTTTTATTTTGAAAAAATTTGCGTGGCCGGCTATTATTGGTGGTTTGAAAAAAAGGGAAGAATCTATTGCAGATTCGTTGGCAACTGCCGAAAAAGTAAGAGCAGAAATGTCACAGCTGAAAAGTGAGAATGAAGCTTTATTGGCAAAGGCCAGGGAAGAAAGGGGACAAATGCTGAAAGAAGCCAGGGAAACTAAAGACAAAATCATCAACGAAGCAAAAGAACAGGCAAAGCTGGAAGCCAATAAGATTATTACTGATGCTCAAGCAGCTATTAATACTCAAAAAATGGCAGCATTGACTGAAGTTAAAAACCAAATGGGGAAACTAGTGATCGAAGTATCGGAAAAGGTGTTGAGAAAAGAATTAGAAGATAAAGGAGCTCAGGAAAATTATATCAAAGGGTTGGTGAACGAAGTAAAATTAAACTAGTTGCTTGTTGGCGGTTACAAGAAACAAGAAACAAGAAAAAAGAAATGCCTAATCCACGTCTTGCTGCACGATATGCCAAATCACTGATTGATCTTTCAATTGAAAAAGGTCAGTTGGAAAATGTATTTGCAGATATGCAATGGCTTCAGGCTGTTTGCAAAAGCAGCCGGGAGTTTGTAAATGTGTTACGAAGTCCTGTTATCAAATCTGATAAAAAAATAAAGATAGTCGAAGCCGTAACAGCAGGTAAAATAAGTGAGATGACTAATGGCTTCAATCGTTTACTAATCAAAAAGGGCAGAGAAAGCAATTTACCGGAGATCATAAATACTTTCATTAGTCAATACAAAGAGTATAAAAATATTTATATAATAAAGCTGACTACAGCAGTTCCATTAAGTGATGAAATAAAAAATTCAATTGTAAAACAAATTCAGGAAACCTCCAAAATGCAGAATATAGAATTAGAGACAACTGTGAATAAAGATTTGATCGGAGGTTTTGTTTTGCAGGCAGGAGATCAGCTTGTCGATGCCAGCATAGCCTATGACTTAAAAAATATTGCAAAACAATTTGACAACAATGATTTCATTTATAAAATAAGGTAAAACAAATATTATGGCAGAGATTAAACCCGATGAAATAAGTGCGATACTGCGGCAGCAGCTAAGCAATTTTAACGCCGGCGCCGATATGGAAGAAGTAGGTACAGTCTTGCAAATTGGAGATGGCATTGCACGTATATATGGATTAGGGAATGTTCGTTATGGCGAACTTGTAGAATTTGAAAATGGTGTTCGTGCAATTGCATTAAATCTTGAAGAAGATAATGTCGGTGTTGTATTAATGGGTGAAACAGGCGGAATACAGGAAGGCGCAAAGGTTCGTCGTACCGGTAAGATTGCTTCTATTAATGTAGGGGAAGGAATGATTGGCAGGGTTGTTAACACATTAGGCGAACCGATTGATGGAAAAGGACCCATTACCGGCGAACGTTATGAAATGCCTCTGGAAAGGAAAGCTCCAGGTGTAATTTATCGTGAACCCGTAAAAGAGCCATTGCAGACTGGTATCAAAGCGATCGATGCAATGATACCCATCGGACGCGGACAACGTGAATTAATCATTGGGGACCGCCAGACTGGTAAGACTGCTATTGCCGTTGATACCATTATTAATCAAAAAGAATTTCTCGCTGCCGGCAAACCTGTTTATTGTATATATGTAGCTATCGGTCAGAAAGCATCTACAATTGCCGGAATCATGAAAACCTTAGAAGATGCAGGAGCTATGGAGTATTCTATTATTGTTGCAGCGTCTGCATCTGATCCTGCTCCGCTACAGTTTTATGCTCCATTTGCCGGCGCAGCAATCGGAGAATTTTTCCGTGACACGGGAAGGCCTGCATTAATTATATATGATGATCTTTCAAAGCAAGCTGTAGCATATCGTGAAGTTTCATTATTGCTTCGTCGTCCGCCGGGTCGTGAAGCTTACCCAGGAGACGTATTTTATCTTCACAGTCGTTTGTTAGAAAGGGCAGCAAAGATTATCAGTGATGATAAAGTTGCAAAGAATATGAATGATGTTCCTGAAACTATCAAACATTTGGTAAAAGGTGGCGGATCATTAACTGCTTTACCAATAATAGAAACTCAGGCTGGTGACGTATCTGCATATATTCCTACAAATGTAATTTCAATTACAGACGGACAAATATTTCTTAGAAACCAACTTGTTTAATTCGGGTATTCGTCCTGCGATCAATGTTGGTATTTCGGTAAGTAGAGTAGGAGGTAATGCGCAGATCAAATCCATGAAAAAAGTTGCAGGCACATTAAAACTTGACCAGGCATTATACCGGGAGATGGAGGCATTTTCAAAATTCGGTGGGGACTTAGATGCTGCAACTAAAAATGTTTTGGATAAAGGTGCAAGAAATGTGGAAATTCTTAAACAGCCACAATACACTCCTTTTCCGGTTGAAAAACAAATTGCAATTATTTATTTAGGCACTAATGGTTTGATTAAAGATGTTCCGGTGAAAAGAGTAAAAGCATTTGAAGAACATTTCCTGATGGAAATGGATAATAAATTATCTGATGTAATGGCAGAATTCAAAAAAGGAAATTTACCGGAAGAGGGTTTGAAAAAAATGGTGGAACTGGCTAATAGTTTGATACCTCAATACAAAGCATAAACACTTTCCCAATTAGCATTATAAGAGCTGCTGGCAATTAGTTAGCCGCTTTTTTTATCCATAGACTTTTTTAAGCAGAAAATATTAGAAAGCAGATTCGGTAAAATTCCTTTCAAAAGATGATTATTTTACTTGTGAACCTCCGAATTTCTAATTCCCATTAGAATAATATAATAATGCAAGTAGTTGACAATTAATATTAATCGTAAATACACTACAGGAAATACGGATTATTTTGCGAAAAAGTTCTTGAAAAGCTTGCAAGTAAAAAAACTGCGTATTATGTTTGTCTCCGAATCGAACAAACCCTAAGAAAGCAAAGTAATCCGACCAATGAAACAAACTAATCTTATATCGGGATATTACCTCCCAAAAAGTTTCAAAACAAATAAGTCAGATTTCATTGCAAACTCAGGAGAAAAATTCGAAATGAATTGATACTTGAATTTTTTAACCCGTATAAAACCCTATAGCATGAAGACTTTTACTTTTTTAAAGACTTTATTTTCTTTAACCATTGCATTAATATTTACTATTAATGCAAATTCACAAGGCAATCCTTTTGGCTGCAATCAACAATTTTTTATCAACCACAGTTCCGGTACTGCCAAATATACAAACGGAGCTATTCTGGACTCTTTGGCTTATGCAAGCAGTATATTCAGTGTGGGACAATTTTCTAATTCCAGCAATCTGGGTTATAATGCTATTGGCCTTAACCCCAAAGATGGATATATCTATGCGGTCTCTTACCAGAGCGGCTCATCCGATTCAAGATCTCACCTTATAAAAATCGGAAGAACAGGAACTACCTCTGTAGAAACTGATTTAGGAGACATTCATGTAGGTGGTGGCTATATAACAGGAGGAGATGCATTGGCAGGATGCTTTGATTTTGATGGCACTTATTATTTTAGTGCTAACTCTAAACTTTATAAGATTCCTAATGCCAGTCTCAGTACAGCTTCAGCTACTTCGGTAGGTAGTACAAGTTCATTCGCAGATATTGCTATCAATCCGGTAACTGGCCAAATGTATGGTTCAAATGGCGGATCGTTATATTCCATAAATAAAACTACAGGAACTTCTTCCTCTATTCATAGTTTTAGCCCAAGTGTAAGTCTGATGGCAGGTCTTTTCTTTAACGCAACAGGTTCATTGTATGGTTATAGTTCAGATGGAAATTTTTATTTGATTAATTTAACTAATGCAAGCCTTACCAGTGCGGGTACAGGTCCAAGTTATAGTAACGCAGATGGCGCTAGCTGCAGCTTTGGTCAGGTATTCCATACTATGGCTGCATCTTTTAATAATCAACTTTGTCCTACAAGCCAAACTCCAAACCCCATTGACACATTAACTGTTGCAGTTACTAATCAAACCAGTGTTCAGCAAACGGGGCTTACTTATACTTTGGAAATGCCGGGAAATAGATTTTCATTTAATCAAACTGCAACAACCATTGCCGCAAATTTGTATGCTGCCGGTGTTATTCCTGCAAATAATCCTGCTTTGGTTACAATTTCATCAACGACTGGTACAAACAATAAATTAGTTGTTACTTCTTTTCAAACTGGCGTTATTAATACAACTCTTACTTTTAAATTACAGATAAAATTAGTGACTTTGGGTGGCACTTATGCTCCTGTTTCAATGCAGTCAACTATTACAGGTCTTCCGGCCTACCTGGGAATTGATTATTCGGATGATCCAAATACAGTTGCTCCAGATGATCCAACAACTATCGGTTTCTGCGCAGGAATAACTTTACCTGTAAAATTATTAAGCTTCTCTGGTATTTATAAAAACAATGCAACTCAACTAAACTGGGAAGCAGATAACCAGGTAAATTTTTCAGGATATGATTTAGAACGCAGTACTGATGGTGCCACTTTCAATAGTATTGATTTTGCATCTGCACAAACTTCTAATTCCGCAACACAGTCATACCAGTACATTGATGATCTTTCATCATTAAATGATAATGTATTTTACTACCGTTTGAAGATGGTTGATCTGGATGGCAAGTTTTCTTACAGTAATATCATTATGGTTCGCAAAGATCAGCAGAATATAAACGGGATTAGTATTAATCCGAATCCAGTGATCAATGATATGGCTACCGTACGGTTTACTGCAATAACATCCGGAATAGCAGAAATAAGAATTATTAATCTTACGGGACAAATAGTAATGCGCCAGCAAAACAATATTTACGAAGGGACAAACAGTATTTCAGTTAATAACCTTAGCCATTTGCAGCCTGGAATTTATTTGATACAGGTAGCTAATGGAAATAATTTATTAAGTAGTAAGTTTTCGCTGGTTAAGTAAGACTTTTAGTTAATGCTTAGGGTTCTATACCATAGCCCTTCCTGCCTAAAAACGGAAGGGTTTTTCTTATTATAACGTTTGTTTGAAAGTTATCCTGCTCTTGAAGAAAACTATTTTATTATATGATTTCAGTACCCCGTAAAAATACTTTTCCTATCAGTTTATTTTTTAAAACTAATTATTTAAAATACATTAATCGTAATATTACTTATTCACTAAAAAACCTTTCGAATAATTTCTGTAAAACTTGCAAGTAAAAATTCTGTGTAGTATGTTTGTATACGAATCGAACAAACCCTAAGAAAACAAAGTAATTCGACCCATGAAACAAACTTCTTAAAACGGGGAAATTTACTTCCCAATCAGTTTCAAACAATAAGTCGTTTTTCAATGTAATCTCAGGAGCAAAGTTCAAAACCAATTCAAAATAATCCTGAACCCTAAAACGAAAATGATGAAAACAGTTATAACTTTTAAGCTGAACGTTACTTTATTTGTTTTGTTTCTTTCGATGATTTCTTTATCTGTACAATCGCAAGATCAGTCTTCTAATGAATCTGCTTCTATTAAAAGATTATCAAAAATACAGCCAGTTAAAATAACTTTTTTTACAACCACCTTCAATAATAATAAAGCTGAACTGAGATGGGAGACAGCAAGTGAAATTAATTTAAGCCATTTTGTGATAGAAAAAAGTACTGATGGAGTTGAATTTAATGATGCTGGCGTTTTCTTTTCTTATGGAAATGCTACTGTTAAAACAGAGTATATCTTTTCTGATAAATTGAATAATATTCAAACGGGGCGTGTTTACTACAGGCTATACTCTGTTGCTAATGATGGCAAAGGCGAATACTCTGAAACTTCTGTTGTTAATATTGACAAGTAACAGATATACATTCAATGCACAATATTGACCAATTAAGTTAATCATGAAGTTGCGATAAATAATAAACAATGCAACAGTATATGAAACTTTACGATAATTCGCAATTATAAAAAAGAAATTTTACCAGGGTTCCGGGCCGGGTCTGAAAAGACCCGGTTTTTTATACAAAATAATTTTGGTTTATATTGTAAACTACTTCATATTTGTAATGAATTTGCATTTTATATGAAGAAATATTTGCAGTTTATTTTTTTTATTATTTTGATAGCCACTATTAACGAAGCATTCGGTCAGGTAATAGTAAGCGGAAAGATATTTTCTAAAAAACAGCCTGTAATTGGCGCAAGCATTACTTTAAAAGATACATATGATGGAGCTACCAGCGATTCATCAGGTACTTTTAGATTTTCTACAACTGAAAAAGGGGAACATATATTATTGGTTACTGCTGTCAGCTATAAGCCCTTTGAACAAAAAATATCTCTTGCCGGTCAACCGGTAAATTTAGAAATAAACTTAAAGGAAGAAGTGACTGAATTAAATGCTGTAATGGTTACAGCCGGCACTTTTGAAGCAGGCGATAAAAAAAGAGCAGCAGTTTTAAGTTCAATTGACATTGCTACTACTGCAGGTTCCAATGCGGATATTACTGCAGCTTTAAAAACTTTGCCCGGAACGCAGCAGGTAGGGGAACAGGAAGGATTGTTTGTTCGTGGCGGTGCAGGCTATGAAACCAAGCAATTCATTGATGGTAATCTTATAAATAATCCTTATTTCTCAAGTGTACCGGACATAGCAAGTCGCGGACGCTTTTCTCCATTTCTTTTTAAAGGTACTGTATTCAGTACCGGCGGTTATTCTGCACTTTATGGCCAGGCATTATCTTCTGTATTATTGTTAGAATCAATAGACCTTCCTGAAAAATCTGAAATAGATGCTTCTATTTCTCCGCTGGTTGTTGGGGCAGGAACCCAGCAATTAGCTAAAAATAAAAAATCCTCATATGGTTTTACTTATGATTATGTAAATGTTGGGTTATATTTTTCTTTGGTAAAACAGACTCCTGATTATTTCATCTTGCCGCAATTTCATAATGGTGATGCCAATTTCAGGATCAAAACAAAGAACGGTGGTATGATTAAATATTATACCACATTCGCTTTTAGTAATCTTGGATTAAGAAGACCAGACATTGACAGCAGCAATATGAAAGATGCCTTTATGCTGAAAAATAATAACTGGTATAATAATTTAAGTTACCGTGAAAATCTTGGCGCTGGCTGGAAAATGAATCTGGGAGGCAGTTTCAGCACAAACCTTGATAAGATTCAGCAACAGGTTCAGGATATTAACAATCAACCTAAATCATTTTCCCCGCCAGTTTTCTGGATGAGTGCAAAAAATTTTACTCTTAATAATTTACAAAATCTTACTTCCGGAAGGGCAGTATTTGAAAAAAATTTAGGAGGACTAAATGCTTTACGGTTTGGAAGCGAATATTGGCACTTTGATTACCAACCCAATTACAATGACACATTGCACAAACAAATTGATAATTATGTTGCTTCGTTTGCAGAAACAAGTATTTACATTTCAAAAGATCTTGCAGCACAAGTGGGTACACGTTTTGAACATTCATCCATAATCAACAGATCTGATATTGCGCCGAGAATATCATTGGCATATAAAACAAGTAAGAATGCACAAATTTCACTTGCATATGGAACTTTTTATCAAAAGCCGGAAAGCCAGCAATTGATTTATCCGGATAGCGTGGGTTTTACCAAAGCCACACATTACATCATGGATTATCAAAGAATCTATAATCAAAGAACATTCAGAGTAGAAGCTTATTATAAAAAATATGATGCATTGATTAAAGAAGTACCGGCGGGCTATAATTATTTTTATTATAATAACAGTGGAAGCGGGTATGCGAAAGGTATAGATATTTTTTTCAGAGACAAAAAAACTATAAAGGATTTTGATTACTGGATCAGTTATTCTTATATTGATACCAAGAGAGATTATCTGAATTATCCTATTCAATTGCAACCCAATTTTGTTGCCAATCACACAGCTTCCGTTGTATCAAAAAAATTTTTTACAAAAATCAAAACAGGATTCAACCTGACATATAGCTGGGCTTCCGGCAGGCCATATTATAATATAGTGCCTGATATTAATAATAAATTCTATTTAGCTGATCAGGGAAAAACCAAAGATTACAACAGTCTTAATTTCAGTGCTGAGTGGGTGCCCAGTGTGGGTAAGACAAGTGCAAAATCATTTATTGTTTTATTTGCCAGCATTAATAATATTTTAGGATCAGACCAGGTTTATGGATACAATTATTCTTACAGTGGATTGGTAAAAAGCCCCATCAATCCACCAGCCAGGCGATTTTATTTTATCGGTTGTTTCATTAGCTGGGGAGTTGACAGAACACAAGATGCAATAAATAATAATTTATAATTTTTTTAATTCTTAATTACATTTTTTAAAAATGAATAAAATCAATGATCATGAAAAAAATGAAATTTCTTCTGTTGGCAGTTATCGCTTTACAAGCAACTACTTTTTCACAAAGTGAAAAATATGTTGACGCTATGCAAAAAAATCTTTCATTGTTTGATTCTTCAAAAACAGTAGAAGATTTTACAAAGATGGCAAATACATTTGAGCGGATCGGCGACGCAGAAAAAACTCAGTGGCTTCCTTATTATTATGCCGGGCTTGCATTATGCACCGCAGGTTGGATGCCGGCGGTTACGGACAAAGATGCAAACTCGACAAGAATAAATTCTTTATGTGATAAAGGAGATGCCATTGCTAATACTGATGCAGACAAAGCTGAAATCCTGACGATCCGTAATATGGCGGCTACCCAGCAAATGATGGTAGATCCTTCAACCCGCTGGATGAGTTATGGTCAGGCTGCGGGGCAAGCTTTGGAAAAAGCAATCAAATTAAATCCGAACAATCCGCGATTATATTACTTACAGGGCATGAGTTTGTTTAATACACCGGTACAGTTTGGCGGAGGAAAAGATAAAGCGAAACCTGTTTTTGAAAAAGCAGAAGAATTATATAAACAAGAAAAACCGTCACAGTTATATCCTCATTGGGGACAGAAACAGACAGAAGAAATGATCAAGCAATGTCAATAAAATTGAGTTACCTGAATCAGAATGTTTAAAGAACTTGATCCTATATTGCATTCACAATTGAGGCTGGCTGTTATGTCACTGCTCATCAGTGTAAAGGAAGCTGAATTTACTTTATTGAAAGAGAAAACAAATTCAACTGCCGGGAATCTCAGTGTGCAGATTCAGAAACTTAAAGAAGCCGGCTATATTGATGTGATCAAACAATTTAAAGATAATTATCCCCAGACAACTTGTAAGGTAACATCAGCAGGCGTCAAAGCATTTGAACAATATGTAAAGAATCTTCAGTCATATTTGGGAAATGGGAAAAAATAAGAAAGCCCTTTAAATAAAGGGCTCCTTCTCTTGTGGTACTCTAAGTGTAGAAGATATTATTTTGAACCGTCTATGAAAATATTTTTTTTGTTTTTTGCCGGCTGCAATATAAGTTGGGGCTGTTTTTTTCTCAGGCTCAGCAACTTTTGAGTTATATCTTTTAACCGTTGGAATTCTTCTCTTAAAATATTTTGTGTTTTTTTCTGCATAAGGTTTTTTTTATTCAAATTCAAGTATCAGAATCATATCAATTATTTCTTAGTGGGTAGTTTTCCAGCGATGCCTACAGAGAACAGAAAAGTTTTTGCTGCAGGGGCATTAAAATCGGCATACAGCAGTGCAATACGTGTAATTTGATATCGGAATTGCACTCCTGTGGTCAAATGTCCTCCATAACTACTTTTCTCCATGTTTTGAATCCAATAGCTGTAACCGGCATATGGCTGAACTGAAAATCCCTTTTTTGTGTTTCCAAATGTATATCCGAAACGACTTTGAAAATAGGCAGGATTGGTATTATCAGTGTGTGTGGTCATATTAAACCCAATAGTAAACCGATTATTGAATTGATACTGTGAATGCATTCCCATGATCACGTTTTTATTAGACGTTCCAACATGCATACCAACAGAAAATTGTGAGTAAATAGCAGAACTTAGACAAGCAGTTAAGATGAGGGTAAAAATCTTTTTCATTTCTTTGAGTTTTGAATTTGAATTCAATGACCTCACAGAAATATTGGATGTTTGAAAACAGTTTCAGAAAGGAATTGGCAGGATTGGTTAATCAGTTGTAGTGACTACTCAGGCATAAAACCGAACTGGTAAAAAGAATTTTTAAAATGTCCGGCGCCAATGCTTATCGTAATTTTACGAGGATATATGTGATTTTCCGAATAAACAAACCTAATCATCAGCTTTTGTATTTGCAAGAATTTTTACGAAATTATTTTAGAAATCACAAATCATTCAGGTTTAATGTAAATTTTTGATTCTTCTATATGTTTATAATGTACGTTAGGAAAGCGGTTGATAAAACAAGGGTTATTTAAACGATTTTTTAAAGGTGGAAAAGCGCAGATTGACCTTCATTTGAATTGCATTTAAAATTGGACAAACGTCCTACAGAAAAAATAAAAAGTAAATCTACGATTATTTGAATTTTGCCAAACCTTATGGGTCAACGGTAATTCAGATCATTATACTCAAGAGATTTTTTGTTTCTTTTTCAATAAGTAATCATTTTGAATCTTCTACTTCATCAATTTTTTCGTCTTCCACATTAGCAAGAATAGCAGGAGCTACTTTTTTTAGTGGGTTTTTCCGGTTCTCTTCATATTCTTTTCTCTGGTTGATGATATCAACGCATCCAAATATAGCAGCAATGAAAGAAGAAACATCAGCTTTATTTTTTCCGGCAATATCAAAGGCCACGCCATGGTCTGGTGATGTCCTTACAGCAGGCAATCCGGCTGTATAATTTATACCTTCACTTTTTGCCAGCGATTTAAAAGGAATTAATCCCTGATCATGATACATTGCAAGAACTGCATCAAATTTTTCGTGTTGATTACGGGCAAAAAAGGCATCAGCGCTATATGGACCAATCACCAGCATATTATTGTTTTTCGCTTCTTTGATAGCTGGTTTTATAATGGTTTCTTCTTCAGTTCCAACTAAACCTTCATCACCGGCATGAGGATTCAAGCCCAACACAGCAATTCTTGGTTTGTCAATGCCAAAATCTTTTTGCAGGCTTTTATGAACAATATTGAGTTTGCTTAATATTGCATCTTTGGTAATGAACTTTGAAATTTCACTTACCGCTATATGTTCGGTTACCAGCGCTACACGAAAATTACCGGCACACATCATCATTACAACATCATTTACAGCAAAAATATTCTTTAAATAAGGCGTATGACCTGTAAAATTAAATTCGGCAGATTGAATGTTTTTTTTGTGAATTGGCGCTGTTACCAATCCGTCAATTTCTTTTTCCTTTAAGGCCCTGACAGCGGTTGTTAAAGACTTTATTGCATACTTTCCACCAATTTCATTCATCAATCCCGGGTTAATGACAACTTCTTCTTCCCAGCAATTTAAAACGTTCACTTGTTTTTCATTCAATCGGCTCAAATCTTTAGTACTTTGATAATTGAAGTTGAGTTCCGGCACTGATTTTCTATAAAAATTAATGACTTTATTCGATGCAAAGATTACCGGTGTGCATAGCTCAAGTATCCGGTTGTCAGAAAAAGTTTTAATGATCAGTTCAAGGCCTATGCCGTTCAGATCGCCACAGGAAATACCGATAACTGGTCTTGCAGTTGTATTCATTCCAATTTTATTGAATGGTGAAATTACTGCTTTCTGCAATCAATTACATTTGCACTATGTACACGTTGAAAAAATCACTGGGGCAGCACTTTCTGAAAGATGAAAATATTTGCCGGAAAATTATATCAGAATTGAAAGAAACCTCTTTCAATCAACTTCTGGAAATAGGACCGGGAGGAGGTGCATTGACGAAATATTTATTGGAAATTGATAATATTGATTTTATAGCGGTAGAACTGGACGATGATAAAATAGAATATTTATCAGAGAAATT
Source organism: uncultured Bacteroidota bacterium (assembly GCA_963823125.1). Lineage (GTDB taxonomy): Bacteria > Bacteroidota > Bacteroidia > Chitinophagales > Chitinophagaceae > UTBCD1. The sequence goes on along the minus strand of CAWGKD010000016.1, from coordinate 551,676 downwards.
TCCTCAATTAAAAGGGAAACTTATTCATAGCAGTTTTTTGGAAATGGAAAAACCGTTTGAGGAAAAGTTTACGGTAATTGGCAATTTCCCTTATAATATTTCCTCGCAGATTTTATTTAAAATTCTTGACTGGAAAGAAAATGTGGAATGCATGATCGGCATGTTTCAAAAAGAAGTTGCTCAAAGAATAAAAGCAAAGGAAGGAAATAAAACATATGGTGTTTTGAGTGTTTTGGTTCAGGCATTTTATAAGGTTGATTATTTGTTTGAAGTTGCTGAAAAATGTTTCCAACCGCCACCCAAAGTAAAAAGCGCAGTAATAAGACTGAGTCCATTACCTCAAAAATTGAGAATGAAAAATGAATTTTTATTTTTTTTACTGGTTAAAACGGCATTTAATCAAAGAAGAAAAACTTTACGTAATGCAGTGAAAAATTTGTTTGAAGAAAAAATACTGGAAGATGATTTATTTAATAAAAGGGCTGAACAACTATCAGTACAACAATTTGCAGAACTCACATTTAAAATGAAATGAAGAAAGTAATTATTACAGCTAAAGCGCATGACTATTTAATTGAACGCCTGAAACACCATGGATTTGAAGTAGTATATCAACCTCAGATAACCTATAGTGAATTAACAACTCAGTTGAATGATGTTGAAGGGTTGATCGTTACAACAAGAATAAAAATTGATAAAGCAATTTTTGATAATGCTTTGCAATTAAAATGGATAGGCCGTATAGGCAGCGGGATGGAATTGATTGATGTTGAGTATGCAGAAAGCAAAGGGATCAAATGTGTAAGCAGTCCGGAAGGCAACCGCGATGCCGTTGCTGAACATGCCCTGGGAATGTTGTTAAACCTGATGAATAGGATTTCTTTTGCTTTTGATGAAGTAAAAAAGGGATTATGGAACCGGGATAAAAATCGCGGCATTGAACTAAATGGAAAAACAGTTGGGATCATTGGCTATGGAAATACCGGCAGTGCTTTTGCAAAATTGCTGAAACCATTTAATGTAACGGTATTGGCTTATGATAAATATAAATTTGGATTTGCTGCAGATTATATAAAAGAAGCCAGCGTTGAACAATTATGCCGCTATGCAGATGTCATTAGTTTTCATGTGCCGCTCACAGATGAAACTTTTCACATGGCTGATAAAAGCTTTTTTAATTTGCTGGAAAGAAGACCATTTTTTCTGAATACTTGTCGCGGCAAAGTAGTCAGTACAGATGATCTTGTAAATGCCTTAATAGGAAATAAAATCACAGGAGCCGGACTTGACGTTCTTGAAAATGAAAAATTGGATACTTATACTGTTAAAGAAAAAGAACAATCAGACTGGCTGGTAATACAACCTAATGTAATTATTACACCACATATTGCCGGTTATAGCTATGAAGCCTTTTATAAAATGGCCAAAATTCTATTGGGAAAATTAGGGCTTGATTAAAAATCGCATTTTGGTTTTCAAAATCTTTTCTATCTTTGTATCAAATTCTGCAACGCTTCAGTACATTCTGAGGCGTTGTTATTTTTTTATTTTATCAAACAAACCGGTATGAGTGATATTCAATATGTAACCAAAGATACACTCGAGCAAATGAAGGCTGAACTGCAGCGGATGAAAACAGTGGATCGTCCTGCCGCCAGCCGAGCCATTGCCGAAGCCAGAGAAAAAGGGGATTTAAAAGAAAATGCAGAATATGATGTGGCTAAGGAATCACAAGGATTACTGGAAGCCAGGATTTCTTTATTGGAAACACAATTGGCTAATGCAAGAATTGTTGACGAATCTAATATTGACACCAGCAAAGTTTCCATTCTTACAAAAGTCACATTGACCAACCTTGGTACAAAAAAACTTGTGACCTATAAAATTGTCAGCGAAAAAGAGGCTGATCTCAAGGCTGGAAAAATTTCTGTTACCTCGCCCATTGGCAAAGGTGTACTTGGAAAAAAAATCGGTGATACTGTTGAAGTGCAGGCGCCGGCCGGAAAAATCAATTTCAAAATTGAAAAGATCACGGTATGATGATTTTTGAACTGCCAGCACGTCTGTTTGAGATTTTAATTTTGTATTGATGAATCCGCGTTTTATTAAATCTGCAATCACAAATCTTAAATCTAAAATATTTGGCGGTATGACAATATTTTCAAAAATCATTGCCGGAGAAATTCCTTCATATAAAATTGCCGAGAATGAAAAGTTCTATGCATTTCTTGACATATTTCCATTAAGAGAAGGACATACATTGGTTGTTCCCAAAACAGAAGTAGATAATTTATTTGATTTACCCGAAGAGTACCTGAAAGAAATGCTGGTCTTTGCTCAACCTGTCGCCAAAGCAATTGAAAAGGCTTTTAAATGCAATCGTTGTGGCATTAGCGTAATTGGTTTGGAAGTTCCGCATGCCCACATGCATTTAATTCCAATCAATTCTGCAAATGATTTAAATTTTACACAACACAAACTAGAGGCATCTGCAGAAAGTTTGAAGAAAGCGCAGGAAAAAATATTATCTTACTTAAAGTCTTAATTAATACTACTAAGCGATAATTTTTTATCTTTTCAATCGCACAGGATTTTTCCTGATAAAATCATCCCAGCCTTTAAATCCTTTGGTTGTTTTGCCAATTACAGAATTCATCTGAAAATGATGACAAACTGCTACTGCCAGTGCATCAGTTGCATCATAGGATGTTGGTTCTTCTTTCAGTGAAAGTAATCGTTGCAGCATTTTCCATACCTGCTCTTTATCAGCATTGCCATTACCAGTTACAGATTGTTTTACTTTTTTTGGAGAATATTCATGAACGGGAATGCCTGCGCTCATCGCAGCGGCAATGGCCACTCCCTGTGCTCTGCCAAGTTTCAGCATACTTTGAACATTTTTTCCGAAGAAAGGAGCTTCAATGGCAAATTCATCCGGTTTGAATTGCTTAATTAAATCTTCTATTTTTTTATGTATAACCTGTAATCTTTCCGGATTGCTTTTTTTAGGAGAAAGTTTCAGCACATTCATTTCTTTCATATTCAGGTTTGTTCCCTTTACTTCAATGATACCATATCCCATCAATAAAGTACCGGGATCAATACCAAGGATTATTTTATCAGGCTTTTGCAGAGCGCTTGTTATTTTTACATTATTAATGAAACTCAAAAAATTGATTTGAAATTTCTACGGAGTAAAAATATCAAAATAATAATCAACTACTTCCTGGGGCCATTGCTCTTTATCTGGCTGTCATATTCAATATACAACCAGATCAGGCATCAACCAAACCTGGAAACATCCTGGAAGCAAATACTGGATTTATTTAAAAGCCCTATGATTTTAAATCTTTTGATGGTTATTTTACTTATGCTTGTCAATTGGGGTATCGAGGCATTGAAATGGAAACTATCTATACAAAAAGTTCAGAAAATAAATTTTTTCAAAGCGTTTAAAGCAGTATTGTCCGGCATTTCTTTTTCGGTAACTACACCCAATCGTATGGGAGAATATCTTGGCCGGGTATTGTATATGGAAGAAGGGAATCGTCTTCGTACAATTTCTCTCACTATTGTTGGCAGCATAAGTCAACTCATCATTACATTGTTGATGGGTGCAGCAGGTATTATTTTCCTGATGCCAAAAATTCAATCGGCTGAAATTGTTTCAGCATTATGGGTGAAAGTATTGTTGTATGGAGTTGTTGCTGTATTGTTTGTTTTAACTGTTTTTTATTTTCGCTTATCCTGGCTTGTAAAATGGATAGATCGTTTTCCACGAAGCGACCGCTACATTTATCTTATCAAGACTTTGAATGAACTGAACAGCAGCTTGCTTTTAAAATTGCTGTTTCTTTCTTTACTGAGATTTATTGTATTCATTATACAATATTATCTGCTATTTCGTTTATATGGGACCGGAATAACCTGGTGGCCGGGTTTTTGGGCAGTGAGTGTTTCGTTTCTGGTTATGGCTATCATTCCCACTTTTGCAATTGCAGAATTAGGTTTACGCGGCAAGATAAGTTTGAAATTATTGGGATTACTAAGTGCAAATGACCTGGGAATAACAATAACAACAGGAACTATATGGCTTATTAATCTGGTAATACCTGCTATTATTGGTAGTTTATTAATTTTAGGAATTAAAAAAATTGTTACTGGTAAAAATGAAAAATCATAAACTTTTTGCTGCATTGGGAATCGCGATCTTTTCTTTTTTCAGTCATGCAAATGCACAAAATGATAATTTTTGTGGAATTAGAAATACAGCGTTCGATGCTGGTGAACAGGTTTCTTTTGTTGTTTATTATGCTGTAGCAGGTATTTATGTGAATGCCGGCAATGCCACTTTTACCACTACATTAGAAACAATCAATAACCGTAAAGTATTTCATATTGTTGGCGATGGTAAAACAAATTCATCTTATGACTGGCTCTATAAAGTGAGGGATAAATACGAAACTTATATTGATACAGCTACTATGCAGCCGTTGAAGTTCATTCGATCCGTAAACGAAGGAGGATACAAGAAATATCAGAATATTACTTTCAATAAGACGGCGAATACTGCGATCACTACTGATGGTGTTTTCAAAGTGCCTCAATGTATTCAGGATGTTGTCAGTTCGATGTATTATGCACGCAACATTGACTTTTCAAAATACAAGCCGAATGATTCCATTCCCTTTTCCATGTTTTTAGACAATGAAGTGTACAACTTATACCTGCGTTATTTAGGCAAAGAAACCGTAAAGACAAGATACGGAACATTTGCTGCCATTAAGATCAAACCTTTGCTGGTAAAAGGAACAATTTTCAGTGGCGGAGAAAAAATGACAGTTTGGGTTTCAGATGATCCCAACCATATACCGGTTCGGGTCGAAAGCCCTATTGTTGTCGGAAGTGTAAAAATTGATATGATGAGTTACCGGAATCTCCGTTATCCATTAACTTCTTTGTTGAAATTAAGACGTGGTTAAATTTCTTCCAGTTTAAAAAAATCTTTTGGCCGTATTCCTCTTTCTGTTTGCTGAAGATTACAACATTCATGTTCCGGATCATGCTCAAAGAAAAGTATGTAATCATTTTCAAAAGCTTCTTTTAAAAACATTTTCTTTTCATTTAATGTTGTCAAAGGAAACATATCATAAGCCATCACATAAGGAATGGGAATATGTCCCTGCGAAGGCAACAGATCGGCCATATAAACAATAGTTCTTTCCTTGTATTTTATTTGCGGAAGCATCATACTTCCGGTATGACCATTTACAAAACGAACGGAAATATTTTCATTAAATTCTGTTGATCCTAATTTTTCTTTTGAAGCATCCTCTACATTTAAAAATTTTAACCGGCCACTTTCTTGTATTGGTAAAATATTTTCTTTTAAAAATGATGCTTTCTCTCTTTCATTCGGATTTACTGCCCATTCCCAATGTTTTTGATTGCTCCAGTAAACCGCGTTTTTAAATGCCGGAATTAGTTTTTCATTTTCACGAATGATGCTTCCGCCGCAATGATCGAAATGAAGATGTGTCAGAAAAACATCCGTGATGTCATTTCGAAGGAAACCAAATTTTGCCAATGATTTATCCAATGTATCATCGCCATGCAGAAAATAAAAGCTGAAAAATTTTTCATCCTGTTTATTACCAATTCCGTTATCAACAAGTATCAAACGGTTTCCATCTTCGATCAATAAACAGCGCAGCGCCCAGTTGCACATATTATTTTCATCGGCGGGATTTATTTTATTCCAAATGCTTTTAGGAACAACTCCAAACATAGCACCGCCATCCAATTTGAAATATCCTGTATTGATGGAATAAAGTTTCATAGTTTAAATAACGGGTTTCGGTTTTCTTTGTTTTGACAGAGTGTACAATAAAATGAAAAATGAAATGATAAAGTAGCTCATAATAAATAACACGGCGTTTCGCATACCACCTAATACTTCGGTTGCCAATCCGAAAGTGATCATGCCGATAACGGTGCTTACTTTGTCGCACACATCATAAAAACTGAAGTAGGAAGCCGTATCTTTTGTAGGCGGCATCAGTTTAGAATAAGTGGACCTGGAAAGTGATTGAATACCTCCCATTACAAGTCCCACCGTTGCAGCTAAACAATAAAAGGGAAATGGCTTATAGATAAAATAAGCCCAAATGCAAATCCCCGTCCATATCAAAACAGCGACTGAGAGCACTTTAAAGTTGCCGACCTTATTTGAAAGAAAGGAAAACAAATAAGAACCGGCAATTGCAATTACCTGAATGATCAAAATGGTTAAAATCAGTTTTCCCGAATTAGCACTGTCAATTTCCGGATTTCCTGTCTTGGGAAAAATCAAATGTTTGGCAAATAAAGCGGCTGAGTACATAACCGTTTCCACGCCCATTCCAAAGAAAAAGAATGCCAGCAAAAAACGTTTTAAAGTATGCTGATTTTTTAATTCAATCCAAACTTTTCTTAACTCAGCGTATCCCTTTGTCAAAAAATTATGGCTTTTTGAAACCGGATTGGGAACTGTTTTAGGAAGCACGGCAAACGTGATTTGTGCAAAGCCCATCCACCAGATACCAGTTAATAAAAAAGAAATTTTCGATGCCTGGGTTTCATTGGGAATTCCAAACCAGGATGGCTTTGAAACCATCACCAAACAAATGATCAGTAAAACAACGCTGCCAATATAACCGAATGCAAATCCTTTTGCGCTCACATTATCCTGATCCTTTTCAGCTGCAATCTCCGGCAGATATGCATTATAAAAAACAAGGCTGGCGCCGAAACCAATTGACGCCAAAATAAAAAGAGTAATACCCAATTGTGGCTTATCCGGCGAAAACCAATACATTGCGCAACAACTTATAGAACCCATATAGCAAAAGAACTGCATGAACCTTTTTTTATTTCCAAAAGCATCGGCAATAGAAGATAACAGCGGAGAAAAAATGGCTACTATTAAAAATGAAAAGGCAACGGCATAATCATATAAAGCAGTTGGTTCTTTAAATATTCTTTTTAAATAAACAATCGTTTTCCCGGAGGTTGCTGCTTCGTAATAGGCCGGAAAGATTGATGAAGTGATCACTAATGAGTACACTGAATTGGCCCAGTCATACATGGCCCAACCATTAATTACCTTTTTTGAAGCAGTTTGCATTAGCGAAAAGTTATTTGTACAAAGTACAGAAAAATAAATTTCGGCGTATTATTTCTATTGGAATATTCCGTATATGCCTTCTTTTGCAAAATAAAGTAAAGGAACCAGGAAGACAGTTAAAATCATAATGAACAGGTTAAGCATTACTACAAAAATAATTGTGATAAAAAATCCTTTCCAGGTTTTCCGGTTATATAACCAGTCATAAAAAGCATATACATAATAACAACTGACGAAGAAATAAATAAAAATCTCATCAAGAATTTCCACGCCATTGGTATGATTGACGATAAGGTAAACAGGGAAAAGAATGATTTTGTAAAGATTAACTTCACCTATGAAAAATGCATTGGCTACGAGATGCTCGCCAAAATAATGTTCCCGTTTTCTGAAAAATAACCAGGTAAAAAATGCAATGATCGGAAACTGCGCAAACAGAATGGCAGTCAGATAATGGTTATTGAATTCGTCAAGTTTACTTCCTAAATCTTTATCATCTAACAAGTCTTCATATATCTTGGCATCGGCGGGTTGAATATGAAAACTGATGAATAGTAAAGCAACAATACCTCCAATGAAAAGAAAAAAATTGATGGGTTTGTAATGATGAAGACGATTGCCGGCAAAATATTCTTTTACCATACCGCCCGGTCGTTTCACCAATTCAGTTACGGTATGAAAAAAAGTATTACCGACATTAAAGAAAACAGCAGGAATACTTTTGGCAAAATGTTTTGTTGTTATTCTTTCATGCTCCAGTAATTCACCACAATGCAAGCAATATTTTCCGGGAGACATTTTGCCGCAGGCAGGACATTTTTTTTCATTATAATATGCGTCGTTCGTTTCCATCAGATTTTCATTATCCTTTTATGACGCCAGTCATGAGAAGAACAATCAAAACAACGCCAGCAAAGACACGATAATACCCAAACAATTTAAATCCATGCTTTTGAAGAAAGCTAATGAAAAATTTTATGGCGATCATGGCCACAATAAAGGCAACTACATTCCCAACCAACAAGAGTTTTAAATTTTCATGATTAAGAAGCATATCGGGATTTTCTTTATATGCTTTTAATAATTTATATCCGGTTGCAGCAACCATAGTTGGCACTGCCAGGAAAAAAGAAAATTCTGCAGCAACTTTTCTTGTCAATTTTTGTTGCATGCCTCCGATAATGGAAGCCGCACTGCGGCTGGTTCCTGGTATCATGGCAAGGCATTGCCAGATGCCAATAATAAATGATCTGCCAAAGTTTATTTTTTCATCTGATTCAATAGTTGGATTTTTAAAAACATTATCAATGAATAAAAGAATTATACCACCTGTTAATGTTGAGATAGCAACAGTCATCGGGCTTTCCAACAGTTTGTCGATTTTATCTGAAAAAAGAAATCCTAATATAATAGCAGGAATAACGCCAATGATCAGTTTGCCATAAAATTGCCAGCGGCGAAAATCAAAAAACTTTCTGGCATATAAAACCACTACGGCCAATATAGCACCGAGTTGAATGCATATTTCAAATAATTTAGTGAACTCATTGCGTTGAATACCTAAAATAGAACTGGTAATGATCATGTGACCGGTTGAGGAAATTGGAAGAAATTCAGTTATTCCTTCAACTATTCCTAAAATGAACGCTTCGATAATTCCCATTGATATAAAATTAATGGAGTAAAGATAATGATCTGACAATTTGAATTGCAATAAAAAAGCGATGAAACTTTTCATCGCTCTAATTATTATTAACACTTAATTAATTTAGCTGCTGGTCTTCGGGTTTCTGAAAATAGCAAATATCTCGATCACCAATCCAATTAAGATCATAATAGGAGCAACAGTGATGCGTGTAAAACTATAAACAGCTTTTGCGTCGAATACCTTGGGATTTACATCGCTTTTACCACCGGACATCAGAAACATTCCAATAATAATGGCAATTGCACCGGCTGCCATCCATATATAATTCTCTTTTGCAAACAAGCGAGGAGTAGCTTTCTTTTCAGCCATAAAATTCAGTTTTAAAAATGCAAGATATGAAAAAGTCTATGGTCCATTTTCGATAGTTCATTGCAATTATCTATATTGTATTTATACATCTATCAATAAAGATCATCCAGTTTCATCTTCAGATATTTCAATACACTACGATAAGTACTGAATAATGTAATGCCGATCCCCAGTATGATCAGGAAAAATGACAGAAAAAACAAAGATTTTGTATCATGCAATTTCCTGAACCCGTCAAAAAAGCTTTCTGCCAGCACAATCAAAAAATATACTATAGCAGTGGCAATCACTCCGCTGATAGCTCCGTTAGTGATTGCTTTTATATTCAATGGACGTGCTATAAACCATCGGGTAGCGCCAACCATCTGCATGGTTTTAATTAAGAATCGGTTACTGAACATTGCCAACCGGATCGTGTTATCAATTAAAATAATTGCCAATACTGCTATCAAAATGGCTACAGCCAATAAAATAAAACTAGCTGTCCGGAAATTCTGAGCCATTTTATCTACTACAGCATTAGGATATTTCACTTCGTCAACGATATAATTTTTCGACAAATCGGCTTTTATAGCTGCCAGGTGAGATGAGTCAAGGTAATCGGCTTTCAACTTAAAATCAATACTGGTAGGCAAAAGACTATTATCAATAAATTCAGTAAAATCTTCGCCTCCTGATTTCACCCATTCTTTTTTAGCTGTTTCTTTATCTGTGTATTTTATTTCTTTTACATAAGGCTGCGACTGAATATAATTTTGAAGATTGATCCTGGCCGAATCTTTAATATTTTGTTTCAGGAATACATGCACTTCAATACTTTCCTTCAGGTTGCGGATCAGTGTTCTTGAATTGATCGTGATTATGCCAATGATACCAAGCAGGCAAAGAACAAGCGTCACTCCAAAAATGGACATGAAGTAGGATGGTTTGCCGCGTTTGATTGATGATTTTCCCGATTGAGCCATGAATAACAAATTTGAATTTAACAGGAAGCCCAAAAATAACGGATTTCGCACTTCAATCCGTATTTTTGTTGCCCATCTAACGATTGAAAAAAGCTGATATTTTAATTGTGCCGGAATAGTTGAAAGAAAAAATAATTTTTAAGTCTTCTTTCACAATTTGTATTGTGGCAACAATACAGATTGAGGATGCCGGCACATACTGAAAACAAACCGAAAAAAATTAATGGAGTATAAGTTTACAGATATTGAAAAGAAATGGCAACAATATTGGAATGAGAATAATGTATATCAAGTTTCCAATGATTCTTCCAAACCTAAATGTTATGTGTTGGATATGTTTCCATATCCGAGCGGCGCTGGTTTGCATGTAGGCCATCCGCTGGGATATATTGCCAGTGATATTTTTGCACGATACAAAAGATTGAAAGGTTTCAATGTGCTTCACCCGATGGGTTATGATGCATTTGGTTTGCCGGCTGAACAATATGCCATTGATCATGGTATTCACCCGGCAATATCTACCGAAGCCAATATAAAAAATTTCAGAAGTCAATTAGATAAAATCGGTTTTTGTTTTGACTGGAGCCGCGAAGTAAATACGTCAAAACCGGAATTTTATAAATGGACGCAATGGATTTTTCTGCAATTGTTCAACAGTTATTTCTGCCATACAGAAAAAAAGGCGTTACCAATTTCATTGCTTATAAAAAAGTATGAAACGAAAGGAGCGATGCCAAAGACGGGACAGCCGATACCGGGTAAACATTTTACAGCAGAGCAATGGGATTCTTTTTCGGAAAAAGAAAAGGCAGAAATTTTAATGAGAAGGCGACTTGCCTATTGCGGCTATGGTGAAGTGAATTGGTGCGAAGCGCTGGGAACTGTATTGGCAAATGATGAAGTTATAAATGGTGTAAGTGAACGTGGCGGTTACCCTGTAGTAAAAAAGAAATTGCGCCAGTGGTATTTGCGCATCACGGAATATGCTGATCGTTTGCTGGATGGTTTGCAAAAAGTAGATTTCAGCGAAGCGATGAAAGAAATGCAAACAAACTGGATCGGGAAATCAAGTGGAGCAGAAATTGATTTCAGGATCAGGATTGGTGAACAGATAGAAACTAAAGAAACTACTTACGAAGATTCATCGGTAAAACGAGTACATATTACTATTAAAGAATCTGAAACTGATCAGCCACTTACAGTATATACTACCAGACCAGATACAATTTTCGGAGTTGACTTTATGGTCATTGCACCAGAACATGAATTGGTGGAGGAAATCACAACAGAACAACAAAAACAAGCTGTTGAAGAATACATTACTTATGTAAACAGTCGCAGTGAAAGAGAAAGAATAGCGGAGAAAAAAATCAGCGGAGTTTTTACAGGTTCGTATGCTGTCAATCCGTTTAACGGAAGAGCGATTCCAATTTGGATTTCTGAATATGTTTTGATTGGTTATGGCACCGGTGCCATCATGGCTGTGCCTTGCGGTGACGAAAGAGATCACAAGTTTGCAAAGCATTTTAATATTCCTATCACCAATATTATTGGTAAATATTATAATGGTGAAGAGGCTAATCCTACCAAAGATGCCATTCTTGAAAACTCTGATTTTCTCAATGGCATGGTGATGAAAGATGCGATTGAAGTTGTGATTAATAAATTGGAAGAATTAAAGATTGGTAAAAGAAAAGTGAATTATAAAATGCGTGATGCAGCATTCAGCCGCCAACGGTATTGGGGCGAACCTTTCCCGATTGTCTGGAAACCTGCCCGTCCGGGAGGCGGGAATGAAATTGCATATCCTTTAGATGAAAGCGAATTGCCGGTGCTACTTCCCGAGATTGATGAAATAAAACCCGGACAGGATGCGGAGGGACCATTATCCAATCTTGATGAATGGAAAAATTATAAAGGGGGAATTCGTGAAGTGAATACCATGCCCGGCTATGCAGGAAGCAGTTGGTATTTTCTCCGTTATATGGACCCTCACAATGAAAAAGAATTTTGTAACAGAAAATATTCTGATTACTGGAACCAGGTTGATCTGTATATCGGTGGCACCGAACATGCAGTTGGTCATTTATTATACAGCCGCATGTGGACGAAATTTTTATATGATATTGGATTGATTGGTTTTGATGAGCCATATAAAAAATTGTTGAACCAGGGAATGATACAGGGAAGTTCAGCAGATTTGTTTATAGAATTATTATTGGGAATGAAATTTGGAAATAGAGTATAAAATAGCAGATATGGATTAATTTGTTACGTTTCCAGATATACGTTTATTCCAAAAATATTTTATGACAGAATCGATTATTGAAAGATTAAATGAGAATGAAATTTCCTTTTAGAATAAAATGTTATAATCAGCTTAATGGATATTGATGCATATCCAAGATTTTAAAAGCTTCGTGCAAATGCATGTTGATGTAAATATAGTTGAATGGCGTTGAATCTACGATATTGATGCTTTAGAAGTTTAAGAACCGAATATGTTGATGCTGGATTTATTCTTGAAAATGGAGAATGCACATCTCCACTTGTTTCGTTTTCAACTCTGGAGAAAATAACGGTCAATTATATCTGCGGCACTGAAGTAGAAAAAATGTCCAAATCAAAATTCAACACAGTTAATCCAAATGATATTGTTTCAAAATATGGCGCTGATACTTTCCGTATGTATGAAATGTTTCTTGGTCCGGTGGAAATGAGTAAACCATGGGATACTAAAGGAATTGAAGGTGTTCATCGGTTCCTAAAAAAATTCTGGCGTTTGTTTTATGATGAAATAAAAGGTAAAGTTTGGAATGATGACAAAGCCACAGATGCGGAATTAAAAGTATTGCATAAAGCCATAAAAAAAATTGAAGAAGACACAGAACGATTTTCTTTTAATACGGCAGTCAGTGCTTTTATGATTGCCACCAATGAACTGGCCGATCTGAAATGTCATAAAAGATCAGTGCTTGAGCCATTGTTGACTTTACTTTCACCTTATGCGCCGCACATTTGCGAAGAGCTTTGGCATTTACTCGGTCATGATACTTCCGTTATCAATAATAATTTTCCTGAGTGGGATGAAAAATATCTTGCAGAAAGCAGCAAGGAATATCCGGTTTCTATAAATGGTAAACACAGAACTACTATAAAAATTGCTCTTGATATTTCTCAGGAAGAAGTTGAAAAAATCATTTTTGCCAATGAAGTAGTGAAGAAATGGCTGGATGGAAAACCACACAAAAAAGTCATTTATGTTAAGAATAAAATGATCAATATTGTGGTTTAAAAATTGATAGCCGGAACGCAGGATTTTGAAGCCCGCCCTTATAGCTTTTTTTGAGAAAGAGTTTTACAGTTTTAAACAGAAAAAGGGAGAAATACCTTAAAATACAATAAAAAACAAGCTTGATATTGCGGTAAATAAAAAAATCCATAACTTTCAAACTGCGATTTTATAACTGACTGAATTAAATCATACAAACTAACTGTTTATGAGGAAATTTACACTGCTCATTTTGGGATTTATTTGTTGTTCAAATGTTTTTTCCCAAAGAACAACTACTCTTGTTTCAGGAGCTGCTAATCAAAAAGATTCACTATGGACATTCAATACTGGTAATTATTCTATTATTTCCAGAGTAGCGCCAACTATAACAGGGTTTAACATTTACGGAATAAGTGGATTAGCTACAAACCCTATAACGAAAGACGTGTACGCCATTATAAGACTGAGTGGTGTTTCAGGTCGTTACTTGGCAAAGATCAATACTGCGACTGGTGTATGTACTCCTGTCGGAAACCTTGGTGATAGTTTAACAACATTAACTTTTAATGCAAATGGTACTCTGTTTGGAGCTACTGGTAACGGAGCCGCTACAGCATTTACAATGTATAAGATTAGTACTGTAGATGCTTCAAAAACACTTTTCACATCTTTAGCAAGTAGTACTGGAGGTGAAATAATAGCTTTTTGTTCGGACAATAATATGTTTTATCATTGGGCCGGCTCTCCTACAATAGTTTGGGATCGGTTTGATACAACAGGAGTTGGTTCAGTTCAAAGTCTTGCATATACTTCATATAGCGGGGATGAAATTGTGGGTGCTGTATATTTAGGGGGAGGACAATTTTTATTAAGTAATTTATCGGGCCAATTTGTCACTTGGGATACGTTAGGAAATGTAAGCGCTCCGGTTGCTTCGCTTCCTGATACTAAGTTTAGAGGGTTGTCTATTAAAACTTGTTCAAGTTCTATCGTCGCAAGCGGACCTACTACAATTTGTCCCGGAGGAAATGTTCAACTCTCTGTTTCCGGAGGTACAGGATCTTATCAATGGTATCAAAATGGTGCATCAATTAATGGAGCCACATCTCTATCAGTGAATGCATCAACTGCAGGAATTTATAATTGTATATTTATTGATTCATGTGGTATAACTGACAGCATTCCAACCGGAACAACTGTAACTGTAAACACTGCTCCAGATGTTAGTTCTGTTTCAAGCCAGACCGTATGTAACGGATCCAGCACGACGCCTGTAACTTTTTCAGGTACTGTAACAGGAACAGTTTTCAATTGGACAGGAAGTAATGCAACAATAGGCTTGGCTACAAGCGGCACTGGAAATATTGCGTCTTTTTCGGGTACAAATTCTGGTAACACACCAGTAATAGATACTATTATAGTTACGCCAGCTTTCACAAATAATGGAGTGACCTGCACAGGAACTCCTGATACATTTGCTATTACTGTTAATCCTACACCAACTGTAAATGCAGTATCGAATCAAACTGTTTGTAATGGAACTAGTACAACAGCTATAACTTTTTCAGGAGCTGTATCAGGAACAACTTTTAGTTGGACAGGAAGTAATGCAACAATAGGTTTATCTGCAAGTGGTATAGGAAATATTGCATCCTTTACGGCAGTGAACACCGGAACTGTTCCTGTAATTGACACTATAACAGTTACACCAACTACAGGAGGAGGTTTTCTTACAAATGCAACCCCTACTATTGTATTAAATGGCAACTCTGGTTGCACGCCAATGGATATTGCTTATAATCCAGTGAAGAATTTATATTACGCAGTTGGTGGCGGTAGTTCTAGTTGTGGAATAGTGACTTTTGATGCTTCTGGTAATTTGTTATTTAATACTGCAAATTCTGGTCATGACTGGCGTGGAATCTGGTGGAATTCAAATTTAAATACACTTGAAGGAAATGCTTGCTCAGGCTGTCCTGCAAATGGAATTCGTGAGCAAGACCTTAATGCATCGGGTTATGCTTTGGGTACAGGTACAACCGTTTTACCGCCCAATCAACCTAATTTCCAAAGTCAGGGTGATTATGATTACATTAATAATGAGATTATTTATTACGATAATGGAACAATTTACCGATTGAACCGCACTACGGGTGCAAATCTTCCAAATGTTACCATCACAGGCCTGCCTGTGTCCATTAGTAATTTGAATTTATATTTAGTTGGATATAGCGGAGTAATAAGTGCTGAGTATATGGTCTATGATTATGTTACCAAGAGAGTTTATTTCATAAACCGTGCAACAGGAGCTTATGTTGGTACTTGTCAGCTTCCAGGTTCAGCGCCATCAACAAGTTCGGCTTGGGATGTTGGATTTTCAAATGGACAAATTTGGATTTATAACGGAAGCGGTTGGAACGGTTACAGAGTAGCAAATGCCGGCACTGGTGGTGCAACCTGTACCGGATCTGCTCAAACATTTACTATTACTGTTAATCCTACAGTTGTTATTTCAACTCAGCCCGGGAATGTTACTGTATGTTCCGGAGCCAATGCGACATTTACTGTAGCGGCTACAGGGAATCCATCACTTACATATCAATGGCAAGTAAGTACAGATGGTGGCACAACATTTAATAATGTTGCCGGAGCAACTTCCGCTAGTCTTGTATTGACTGTAGTTACAACATCTCAAAATGGTAATCGCTATCGCTGCACAGTTACAGGTTATTGTTCGACTAATTCTAATGCAGCTACATTAACAGTAAACGGACTTGCGTCCATTTCCATTGCTACTTTACCATCAAGAATCTGTGTTGACGATACATTAGTCAATTTAAGTGCAACTCCTATCGGAGGGGTATGGTCGGGAATAGGCGTATTTGGCAATACATTTTTGCCATATCGAACAGCGGTGGGAACTTATACTTTAACCTATACTTTATCGAGTAATGGTTGCGTATCTTCTGCAAATGTAATTGCCCCGGTAATTAATTGCCCCGAAAGAATATTGACTCTGGAAAATAATGGCGTGTTACTATATCCCAATCCTAATAATGGACGCTTTAACATAAGAGTCAACAGTAATTTGTACAACTATCTTATGATCAGGATATTTAATTCCAATGGCAATCTTGTGAATGGTTCCATTGTCAATGGATCTGTAACCTCACCCACTTATAATAACCTGATGTTTAATCGGGTGATTCCGGTTGATATCAGTTATATGCCTTCCGGTGTTTACCAGGTCTGTGTCTTATATGATGATGGAGTCAGAACAGATCAGAAAACATTTAAAATTGTTGTGGCACATAATTAATAACAATAGTTGATTTCATAGAGAACATCCCGCAATTTGTGGGATGTTTTTTTATATCTGTTATTTTTCCAGATAGATTTTATTGATGGTTACATCTTGAGTAACTTAAACGAATAGGTTCATTGATTTTTTGTAAGACCCGGGATACAGCATTAAAATAGAAAGAGGCTTTATAGCCCTTGCTGCCTGAACTTTACCCATATCTGCTATCTCAAACCTGAATGCGTTAAGAATACCAATGACTGGTTTCTTTGAATCATCGTTATTACTGCAAATGAATATAGAAGGTTTTCCTTCCGGGAATTTTGGTTTATACATAAAAGCATTTCAAATGCATCTAAATGCCTTTACCACTTTTCCATCAGGGATTCATCAAGGGTGGCGAAAAATTTAAGCTCAACATTTTCCGGATAAGCCTGTGCGATTCTGCTTCTGATATGTTTCCTACGCTCAGCATTATTTAAAATCCTTTTTTTGAAAAAGCAAAAGCTAAACCCCGGCCAATAATGCCCGAACCAATAATTCCTGTTTTCATGTTATTAAGTTTAAATTTGTTTTATAAATAACAGTGAAAAAAGTTCATGCCTAATCCGAATTTAAATGGTGATAAAGATTTTTTAACTCCGGCTGATAAAGAGTTTGAAAATAATATTCGCCCTGCGCAGATTGATGATTTTGCCGGGCAGGCACAAATTATTGAGAATCTTAAAATATTTATTAAGGCAGCCAAAATAAGAGGAGAAGCACTTGATCATATTTTATTTCACGGCCCTCCGGGTTTAGGAAAAACAACATTATCCAGAATTGTTGCGAATGAACTTGGAGTGAATATCCGTGAGACTTCCGGACCCGTAATTGAAAAGCCCGGTGACCTGGCAGGTCTTCTTACTAATCTTGGATCCAATGATGTATTGTTCATTGACGAAATTCATCGCCTCAGTTCAGTAGTCGAAGAATATTTGTATAGTGCGATGGAAGATTACCGCATTGATATTATGATTGACAGCGGCCCCAATGCCCGCAGCATTCAGATAAATCTGAATCCTTTTACATTGATTGGTGCTACTACAAGAAGTGGTTTATTAACGGCTCCATTGCTTTCCCGGTTTGCTATTAAATCGCGACTTGAATATTATACTTCAGAGACATTGAATACAATTATTCTCCGGTCAGCAAAAATTCTTGGGACTGAAATTTCCAAAGAGGCTATTGGTGAAATTGCAAGAAGAAGCCGTGGCACACCACGAATTGCAAATGGGTTATTGAGAAGAATGAGAGATTTTGCACAAGTATTGAATGATGGCACAGTTGATCTCGGCATTACTCAACATGGATTAAAAGCATTAAATGTAGATGAACACGGCCTTGATGATATGGACAACCGGATTCTCTTAACTATTATCGAAAAATTCAAAGGCGGACCTGTTGGCATTACAACAATTGCAGCAGCCGTGAGTGAAGAAGCTGGTACGCTGGAAGAAGTGTATGAACCATTTTTGATTCAGGAAGGATTTTTAAAAAGAACTCCCCGGGGAAGAGAAGCTACTCACAAAGCATATGAACATCTCGGAAAGAAGCCAAATACAGGTATAGAAGGAAGTTTATTTAATACCTGAAATAAAAAAGCTGCTCATTAATGAGGCAGCTTTACAATAATTTATTTGTAAATCAGCAATATTATTCTTGTACTACCAACCTGAATCCATTCCCATGGATGTTCACAATCTCAATCTTCTCATCGTCTTTTAAATATTTACGCAATTTAGCAATATAGACATCCATGCTGCGTCCATTGAAGTAAGTATCACTGCCCCAGATTTTTTTCAAAGCCTGATCTCTAGGCAACAAGTCATTCAAATGCTCTGCAAGAAGTTTCAACAATTCATTTTCTTTTGGAGAAAGAGTCTGCGTAACATCTTTATGAGTCAACTGGCGAAGTTTGGGATTGAAATGATAACCGGATAACTGGAATTCTTTGTTGTCACTTTCTTTATTCATTTCTTCATTACGTTTCAGAATAGCCTTGATCTTCAATAAAAGTACTTCACTGTCAAATGGCTTGGTGATATAATCATCAGCGCCCAGTTTATATCCCTGGATAATATCATCTTTCATAGTTTTGGCGCTGAGAAAAAAAAGTGGAATATCCGGATCCACATCTCTTATTTCTTCTGCAAGTGTAAAGCCATCCATATTGGGCATCATGACATCCAACAGACAGAGTTCATATTTTTCACGTTGAAAAGCGGCAAGGCCGAGGCGGCCATCACGTTCCAGTGTTACATCATAATCGCTGAGTTCCAGATAATTTTTAAGTACGCTGCCCAGGTTCGTATCATCTTCGCAAAGCAAAATTTTATGTTTCTTTCCTTCCATGATTTGTAAAATTTAATTTTTAATATTCCGTTTTTTTTAATTTTCTTAATTACTCCGATCCACAAAGTGATGAACCGGAGTGAAGCGTACAAATAAAATTAAATCATTTGCTGCAAACGAAGATAGCAGACTAATGTTTTGTTAAGAGTTGTGGAAAAAGAGATTTAACAGGATTAATTACTTTTGAGAATACAATTCAATCATGGCAATGCATATCACACCAGATAATCGTTTAAAAAAATTGATCGTTATCGGAGACCGTCTTTTGATTAAGCCTACCAAACCGGATGAACGTACGGCCAGCGGCCTTTATCTGCCACCAGGCGTGCAGGAAAAAGAAAAAGTGCAGCAAGGTTATGTGATTAAAACCGGACCGGGTTATGCTATTCCTATGCCGGTTGAGAATGAAACCTGGAAAGGCGAAGAAGACCAGGTAAAATATGTTCCGTTGCAGGCGAAAGAAGGTGATTTAGCAATTTTCTTAATCAGTGGCGCCACAGAAGTAATGTATGAAAAAGAAAAATATTTCATAGTTCCTCAAAGTGCAATATTGATGCTGGAGCGGGAAGAAGATTTATAAAATAACAAATGAAAAACCCGTTCCGAATTTTTTGTGGAACGGGTTTTTCATTTGCTATATACTTCACTATTCTACTTTTAGATTCAAACTCTGTGCCGCTTGCTGTACTGCATCCAGCCCGGTTTTGTCGCCTTCGAGGTTTACCAAAAGGCGGTTGCTTGAAGGAAACATAAGACTATAACTATCCTGGTTTTTTTCATAAGATTCTATAGCTTTATTGCCATTTAGAGTAACGGTTTTTTTGTAGCCATTGTCATCCTGCGATTCCATATTCATGCCCCAATACATCATGTTATACCATCCAACACCTGCTTCGCCCACGCAATCATAGATTGTTAATCTCATTTCCTTCCCATCATCAGATTTGTAAGTTGCTTCACCAATGCCATAGCCCAGCATGCTATTTGTAGAAAAGCTGGCTCGTTTCATACCAGCCAATTCTTCAGGAAGCAAGGCTTTTAACTGATCGGTACTTAACGCTGGTTTCTTTTTTAATTCTTCCATCAGTTTGGCCATGTCATTTCCTGGTTGTGTGGTTGTTGTGGTGGGAATGTTCGTAGTTGTATTATTTTCTTTTGGTTTGTTGTTATTACATGCGGCAATGAGAATCACTGCGGCAAGAGCTAAAGAAGTTAAACTTTTCATAACAGTCTGTTTTAATTGGTTTGTTATATAAAATTATAGAAATAAGTGGTTTTACGGTACAGGAAATTGATTTTAGTTCATTTTTGATTTTCGCTCTTAAAATTTGATAACAAGCTTTGAAAAGCAATAAAGAGGTTGTATTTTCGTTTTCTCCTCTGATGAACCAACTCTACAGATCCCTCCTTTGAAATTACCCTAATCAAATTTTTGACGTACTTAAAAACTTTTTATGAAGAAGTTTTTGTTGTGTTTATCTATAGTTGCTTTAGTTTTGTTTACAATGTCATCGTGCTCTGCCTCTAAAAGAGATTGCCGTGGCGTTAAACATTACAAACAAAAGGGTGGTTTCTATATGTAGGATATTTGCCAAAAAAATCATTTTAAATCCTGGAACTTTCCGGGATTTTATTTTTTGGTAAAGAACATTTTAATTCCCAATCCAATTAATATAGTTCCCGTTATTTTTTCCTGCCAGTTCCAGAAGTTTTTGTTTTGCTGAAGCATATTGCGAAATGTACCCGTAAGCGTCGCAACGGTAACAAGAATCAAACATCCCTGAACATCAAACCATAGTCCAAGAAAAGCAATTTGTTCTTTAAGATAATGCGATTGAGGATTGATAAACTGCGGCAGAAATGATAGAAAAAAAATAGCAACTTTTGGATTAAGCAAATTTGTAACTAAGCCTTGCATGTAAATTTTTCTGTCACTCATGACCGGTAATTTCTCAATCGTTGCATTTTTTCTCCTATTAAATATTGATTTTATTCCAAGATAAACCAGGTAAGCTGCTCCGGCATATTTAATAACTGAGAAAACAAATATGGATTCCTGGATGATTTTTGATAAGCCAAATACTGCAGCAGTAATATGAAAAAGGCAACCAGTAAAAATTCCTAACGTTGAGAAGATGCCTGCTTTAGTTCCCTTCGATAAACTTCGTGCAGCCGTATAGAGCATATCGGGTCCCGGAGAAAGATTTATCAGAATGCTGACTGAAAGGAATAAATAAAAATTTTCAATATTAAACATTGAGATAAATTGATTCTTTCGTAAATCCGGCTGTGAAATTAAAATTACGACTACTAAACGTATAAACCATTTTACCTGAGCAGTTATCTGTATTACCTTTACGAAAATTATTAAGTAAGATGAGATTTATTGTTTACAGTTTATTCATTGTCTCTTTTTTTGCAACCTGTTCTCCCAATAATGTAAAACAAGACAAGAGCCTGAAAAAATACTTTGATGAAAACAAAGTGGATGGTTGTTTTGGTTTACTGGATAATGGTTCTGGCAAGTTTACTATTTACAATTTATCCCGTTACCGCGATAGCAGCTATTTACCTGCTTCTACTTTTAAAATTGTAAATTCTTTAATCGGATTGCAAACCGGAAAGATCAGCAGTGACAGTATGGTAATTAAATGGGATGGAATTAAGCGCCGGGTGGACGATTGGAATAAAGATTTAACCATGTATGAAGCATTCAGGGTTTCTGCTGTACCTTATTACCAGGAAGTGGCGAGACGCATCGGTAAAGACACCATGCAGTTCTGGCTGGATTCTCTTAGTTATGGAACAAAAGAAATTACAACCCATATTGATTCATTCTGGCTGGACAATTCATTGAAGATAAAACCAGATGAGCAATTAGGCCTGGTGAAAGAATTATATTTTGATCAGCTTCCATTTTTTAAAAGTTACCAGGAAACTGTCAAGAGAGCTATGTTGTTTGAGAATAATTCAAATTATCGGTTGGGTTACAAGACTGGTTGGGGATTTAGTGAGAATGGACACAATATCGGCTGGGTAGTAGGTTGGATAGAAGAAAATCAGCATCCTTATTTTTTTGTTCTCAATGTTGAATCGGATGATCCCAATTTTGATATGTGGAATATCCGGATGAAAATCCTGAAAGATATTTTGAAACAGCTTGGGTTTATGGAAGGGAAGATGTGATTAGCATACTATTTGCCAGTTAATATCAATGAATTTTCAATTTCAATACAAAGAATTTGCCGGTCTTTTTCCTGCAATTCCTTTTTTTATTCTTCTTTTTATTTTCACTTTGATGTGGAAGAAAAAAGTAATTAAACGGATTGGCGATGAAAAATTAGTAAAGGCACTTATCAGCAACTATTCTCTGAAACTTTTCACTTCAAAATTCATTTTACTTTCACTGGCATTTGGTTTGGGTGTTTTAGCTGTAATGAATCCACGGAAGCCGGGATCCTCAGAAGGAATATCCAGAAACGGTATTGATGTTGTCATTACATTAGATGTAAGTAAAAGTATGTTGGCTACAGATCTGCCACCAAGCCGGTTAGAAAATGCAAAGCAAATGATCAGCAAACTGATTGATAAAATGCCGGATAACAGAATTGGCTTGGTACTGTTTGCAGGCAAAGCATATCTGCAAGTTCCGATGACTGTTGACCAGGGATCTTTAAAAATGTTTGTCGATGCGGCAGAACCAGATGCCGTGCCGCAACAAGGAACGGTGATCAGTGATGCATTAATGATGAGTGCAAAAGCTTTTAATGATACAGAAAGAAGATTCAAAGCAGTGGTTTTAATTTCCGATGGTGAAGACCATGATCCCGATGCAATTAAAACCGCTGATAAACTGGCACAGCAGGGGATAATGATCAATACTGTTGGTGTTGGGACTACTGAGGGTTCTACAATCATTGATCCTGTAACAGGTGAAAATAAGAAAGATGCTGAAGGTAATACGGTGATTTCAAAACTGAATGAAGAAGAATTAAAACAAATTGCTGAAGAAACTCATGGCACATATATTCATTTGAAAAACAATGACGATGCCGTTAATACTTTGATTTCACAGTTATCCCAGATTGCAAAAAAACCTTTGACCAATTCTGCTTTGCTTGACTATAAAACTTTTTATATGTGGCTGGTTGCGGCTATGTTTATTTTGCTGTTGATCGAAAATTATATTCCGGAAAGAAAACGCATTAGATCATGAAATGCAGTTTAATCATATCATCAATATTTCTTATCAATCTTATAAATCCTGCCCGGGCGCAGGAGGTTGAAAGGATAATTCAATCCGGTAACGATTTTTATAAAAATAAGGAATTCGATAAAGCGGAAGAAAAGTATAATAAAGCTATAGAAAAGGACTCTCTGAATACAATTGCAAAATTCAATCTGGGAAATGCTTTATATCGTCTTAATAAAAAGGATGAAGCTATTCAAACTTTTGAAGAGCTTATTGCAAAAGAAAAGCAAGCTCAATCACTTTCAAGACTATTTTATAACAAAGCTGTTGTTCTGACCAGCCAACAAAAACTGGAAGAAAGTATTGAAGCTTATAAAAATGCACTGAGATATAATTCCGATGATCAGGACGCAAGGGAAAATCTGCAAAAAGCAATCCTGGAACTTAAAAAGCAAAATGCTGACAATAAAAAGAAACAAAGCCAGCAAAAACAATCACCATCGCCCAAAATAAATAAAAAAGAAGAAGAACAAAAACTCAGTCAGCTGGAGCAAAAAGAAAAAGAGGTGCAACAGCGTATGCAGAAAGATAAATCAAACAGCGGTGGCTCCCAGCAAAAAGATTGGTAAGCACTTCAGTACTTTCTTCGCTAAATTTGTGATCTTGTTTTAAAAGAAGGTTATGCAGTTTTATTGTGAATCACTCACTCAATATAAACGGCTTGCAACACGAGAAGTAAAAGTCGGTGATTTGTTGTTAGGAAACTTTCATCCCATTCGTGTGCAAACGATGACAACAACAGATACAATGGATACTAAAGCAACAGTAGAACAAAGTATTCGTTGCATCAAAGCCGGTTCTGAACTGATACGTATTACTGCTCCCTCAAAAAAAGAAGCTGAGAATTTACTCAATATAAAAAATGAGTTGCATAAAAGAGGTTATTATACACCGCTGGTTGCAGACATACATTTTACCCCCAATGCGGCAGAGATAGCGGCAAGAATTGTTGAAAAGGTCAGAGTCAACCCCGGAAATTATATTGATAAAAAGAAATTTGAGATTATTGAATATTCAGATGCAGAATACCAGGAGGAAATTGATCACATTCGTCAACGATTTACGCCTTTAATAAAAATCTGTAAAGAATACGGAACAGCAATGCGGATCGGAACTAATCATGGTTCTTTAAGTGATCGTATCATGAGCCGTTATGGTGATACGCCGATAGGTATGGTTGAAAGTGCAATGGAATTTTTACGAATTGCAAGAAACGAAAGTTATCACTCTATTGTTCTGAGTATGAAGTCAAGCAATCCCCAGGTGATGGTTCAGGCGTACCGCTTATTGGTGAAAACAATGTTTAATGAATTCGGAGAATGTTATCCTTTGCATTTGGGAGTTACTGAGGCCGGCGATGGTGAAGACGGACGAATAAAATCTGCTATAGGTATCGGCACATTGCTTGAAGATGGTTTGGGAGATACAATACGGGTTTCATTAACTGAAGATCCTGAATTTGAAATTCCGGTTTGTAAGAATTTGGTAAAACGATATGAAATCGAAAGTCAAAATTCAGAAGTAAAAAGTGAGGAAATAAATTTTGAATCGGGAAATTCAAACCTTAAACTTTCTTACAATCCTTTTGAATATAAAAGAAGAGAAACGTTTGAAGTTGGGAATATTGGAGGAAAACATGTGCCTGTTGTGGTTGCTGATTTCAGATGTTCAGAAAAAATCACAAGAGATGATTTGAAAAATACCGGATATGTTTATGATGCAGTAACAGATAAATGGAACATCAGCGATGCAGCGGCTGATTTTATTTTTAGTAATCATGTTTTGGATTTTGCTCTTCCCGGAACTCTAAAAGTTCTTTGCGATTTCAAAACATGGCAACAAACTGATGAAGCTAAAAATGAAGAAAGTAAATATGCCCCAATATTTGATGCAGAAAAGTATTTGGGTGATGCAGTTGAGAAATCAAAGAGTTTGAACTTTATATGGATTGATTGTTATTCACAAAGCTACAATCAATCTTTCCTGGATAGATTATTTGTAAAATTAAAAAAAGATAAGACTGCTGTTATTTGTTTGAACTCCCCAAACAAAAATGCCATGCAAGGCATTCGCAGAATGTTTATTGCGTTTGCGAATAATGAAATCAGGAATCCTGTATTTTTAAATACCAACAGTAAAGATGAATCAGAAGAAGAAAGTTTGATCCATTATTCAGTGGAAACCGGAGCTTTGCTTCTTGAAGGTTTTGGTGATGGAATTTTTTTAACTCATCATTTTAAGAATAATTCTGTTGCTGCCAATAATAAATGGTTAAACACAATTGCATTTGGAATTTTACAAGCCACAAGAACAAGGATTTCCAAAACAGAATATATTTCCTGTCCGAGTTGTGGAAGAACTTTGTTTGACCTGCAGTCCACCACAGCGAAGATCCGTTCGCGGACTCATCATTTAAAAGGAGTGAAGATTGCTATCATGGGATGTATTGTAAATGGTCCCGGAGAAATGGCGGATGCTGATTTTGGTTATGTAGGTAGTGGTCCGGGCAAGATCACTTTGTATCGGGGCAAAGAAATTATAAAACGAAATGTAAACAGTGATGTGGCAGTAAACGAGCTTATTAATCTGTTAAAAGAAAGTGATGCCTGGGTGGAACCATAAATTCATAGAATGAAAAAAAAATCCTGGATAATTATTTTCTTTATTATTCTGATTGCTAATATTGCAGCTGTTTATTTAAATGATGAAATTCTTCGGTATATAGTTAAGCCGCTTATTGTCATTCTACTGATTGGCTATTTTATTTCTCAAACAAAAATCTGGCAGATCAATTTAAAGAAATGGATTCTTGCTGCTCTTTTTTTTTCCTGGATAGGCGATGTGCTGTTAATGTTTGATTCCCGGAATTCTATCTTCTTTTTATCAGGTCTATCTGCTTTTCTTATCGCTCATGTTTTCTATATTATATTTTTTCACGGCATCAGGCTGAGAGAAAATATTAAAAGTTACTGGCTGCTGTTGATGATCGTGGTGATTTATTATGCAGTGCTGATTACAATACTTTCTCCACACTTGGGTAAAATGAAGTTACCGGTTCGTATTTATGGTATTGTTATCAGTTTCATGTTTATGCTTGCCATGCACATGTTATTTATTAAAAATAAATCAGCAGGACGCTGGATGTTAACAGGAGCATTATTTTTTGTAATTTCTGATTCAACACTTGCTTTTGATAAATTTTATCATCCGTTCGAAATAGCTGGAATAATCATTATGATGACATACGGTTTGGCTCAATTATTCATAACCGAAGGAGCAATTCAGTATATACAATCAGCAAAATCAATCTAAATTTGAGCATGCAACAAACAGATTTTTTAATTATTGGTTCAGGTATTGCAGGTTTGACTTATGCATTAAAAGTAGCGCAACAATTTCCTGATAAAAAGGTTTTGGTTATTACAAAAGCCGCAGCAGATGAAACCAATACCAAATATGCGCAGGGCGGAGTGGCAGTTGTGAATGACCTTGAGCATGATAGTTTTGAAAAACATATTGATGATACTCTGATTGCCGGTGATGGTTTGTGTAACAAAGAAGTGGTGGATATAGTTGTAAAAGAAGGACCGGACCGTGTCAGAGAACTTATTGAGTGGGGAGCCCAATTTGATAAAGAAAAAGGCGGCGATTATAAACTGGGAAGGGAAGGAGGACATTCGGAATATCGTGTTCTTCATTATAAAGATGTTACCGGTCATGAAATGGAAAGAGCATTGCTGGAAGCGGTCTCCAACCAAAAAAATATTGAAGTCATCAATCATTGTTTTGTTGTTGATATTATCACACAGCACCATCTCGGGTATCTTATAACCAAATCAACACCGGATATTGAATGTTATGGAGTGTATGTATTAAATCTTCATACAAATAAAATTGAAAAAATAATTTCAAAAATCACTTTGGTGGCTACCGGTGGTAATGGGCAGGTATACCGAACTACCACCAATCCTTCTATAGCAACCGGCGATGGTGTGGCTATGGTATATCGTGCAAAAGGAAGAATTGAGAATATGGAATTCATACAATTTCATCCAACAGCATTATTTGAACCGGGGCTAAAGGGGCATGCTTTTTTAATAACAGAAGCAGTCCGTGGTGATGGAGGAATTCTGAGAAATGAAAATGATGAAGCCTTCATGGATAAATATGATCCGAGAAAAGATCTGGCTCCCCGTGATATTGTAGCAAGAGCAATAGACAGCGAGATGAAAAAAACGGGTACAGAACACGTATGGCTGGATTGCCGTCATTTGGGCAAAGAAAAATTTGTTGAACATTTTCCGAATATTTATGAAAAATGTTTATCAGTTGGCATTGATATTACAAAGCATATGATACCGGTAGCGCCGGCGGCACATTACAGTTGTGGCGGCATCAAGACAGATGAATGGGGAAGAAGTTCGATAAATAATCTTTATGCCTGTGGTGAATGTGCCAGCACGGGTTTGCATGGTGCCAATCGTTTGGCGAGTAATTCTTTATTGGAAGCCATGGTTTTTGCACATCGCTGTTATGTTGATATCACACAGCGGATGAATTCAGGATTTCAGGAAAGAGAAAATATCAACGATGAAGTTCCCGACTGGAAAGCAATTGGTACTTCCGAACCGAAAGAAATGATTCTTATCACACAAAGTTTAAAAGAACTGCAGTTAGTAATGAGCGATTATGTTGGCATCGTCAGAAATGATATTCGTTTGCAACGCGCCATGCGGCGGATTGATTTGTTGTGGGAAGAAACGGAGCAGCTTTATGAAAGCTCAACCCTATCACCGCAACTTTTAGAGCTTCGCAATATGATCACTGTTGGCTATCTGATTATCAAAGGAGCCTCATTTCGGAAAGAAAGCCGCGGGTTACATTTTAATACTGACTATCCGGGTAAAAGTGCTTTGGTGCAGAACATCGTTTTATAGCTTTCTTATCTTTGTTGCCCATTATGTATTACATCGTTTTTGGATTTTTGTACCTGGTTTCCCTGCTTCCTTTTTTTGTTTTATATGGTATTGCTGATTTTGTTTTTTTGATTATGTATTTCATAATTGGCTACCGCAAGGGAATTGTGATGCAAAACCTGCGCAATTCTTTTCCGGAAAAATCAGAAAAGGAATTACAATCTATTGCCAGAAGGTTCTATCGGAATTTTATGGATAATTGGATAGAAACAATAAAATTGCTATCCATCAGCAAAAAAGGATTGAATAAAAGAGTTAGCGGAAATTTAGAAGTTTTCCATCAACTTTTCAAAACAGGTAAATCGGTGCAATTGAACCTGGGTCATTTTTTTAACTGGGAAATCATGACACTTTATACCGGGATTAATCAACCTTATACTTTTCTGACTGTTTATTTGCCGCAAAGCAGCCAGATAATGAACAGACTGATCTATCATTTACGGGCAAGGTGGGGTAATCCGCAATTACCAGCCACTGATATGGCAAAGGCAATTATTCCCTGGCGCAAAAAGCAATACCTGCTTGCATTGGGAGCCGATCAAAGTCCTGGGGGTGCTGACAATGGCTATTGGTTATATTTTATGAATCAAGCAGCCGATTTTGTAAAAGGACCGGAAAAATTTGCACGTAGCCAGAATATTCCTGTAGTGATGATGACAACGACTCGTCCAAGAAGAGGACATTATCATTTTGATTATTTCCTTTTGGCGGATGATCCAAAAAATTTACCGGAGGGAGAATTGATTCGTCGTTATGTGCAACATCTTGAAGAAAATATCCGCTTGCAACCAGATATTTATCTTTGGAGTCATCGGAGATGGAAACACGAATGGAAAAATGAGTATGCAAATTTGTGGGTAGATAAGAATCAAAAAAGTTAACAGAGAAATTAACCTATTATTTAACACCAGGTTTTCATGTATTATCTTGTTTATGGTTTTCTGTGGTTACTCTCGCTTTTTCCCTGGAAGGTATTATATATTCTTTCGGATGGAATTTATGCTCTTATTTTTTACGTGTTAAAATACAGGCGAGCTATTGTAATGGATAACCTTCGGATGGCTTTCCCGGAAAAATCAGAAAAAGAAATAAGACTGATTTCAAAAACTTTTTATCACAACCTAATTGACACGTTCATTGAAACTATTAAGATGTTGTCTGCCTCTAAACAATCGCTGTTAAAGCGCATGACAGCCAACTGGGATGTCGTCAACGTCCATTATAAAACAAGAAGGAATTTACAAGTTCTAATTGGGCATAATTTTAATTGGGAGTTGTGCACGGCTGTCTGCCCGCTCAAATTCGAATTTCCGTTTATCGGAGTATATATGCCAATGACCAATAAAATTTTTGAAAAAATTTTTCGCAAACTGCGTGCTCATTACGGTACTATATTGATCCGTGCTACACATATGCGTGAAGAATATGCTCAATATAAAGGGAAGCAGCATTTACTGGCCTTGGGAGCAGATCAAAATCCGGGAAACCCCGCAAACGCCTGGTGGTTCAATTTTTTTGGAAGGCCAACGCCTTTTGTAAAAGGGCCTGCAAAAGGAGCAATCAGCAACAATACAATTGTTGTGTTTGCTTTTATTCATAAAATACGGCGGGGTTTTTATGAAATAGTTTTTGAACTGTTGACAGATAATCCGGCAGCGTTTACTGAAGAGGAACTTACCGGAAAATTTGTACACAATCTCGAAGCTGTTATCCGGAAATATCCTGATATGTGGCTCTGGAGTCACAGAAGATGGAAACATAAATGGAAAGAGGAGTATGGTCCTGTGATTCAATGAAATTAATTCAATACACTTGCTTCTTTTACGATCTCAACTTTTTCCAATTCTATTATTTTATTCCAGCCGCCCAAAACATTTCTAAGATTGTGGAATCCGTGGTGTTTTAAAATGGATGAAGCAATGACGCTTCGATAACCACCTGCACAATGAACATAAAGATTATGATTTTCTTCAATACTGGCTATATTCATTGGATCATTCATGTCATTCAACGGAATATTAATAGCATTCCGAATATGACCGTCCGCATATTCTGAGGGACGTCGCACATCCAATATCTGTAAATTTTTATCAAAAGGAATATCCATTATCAATTCGTCCGGTTCCACTTCAATGATCATGTCAATTTCTTCATCTGTATTTTTCCAACTATCGAAACCTCCGTTCAGATAACCAATGATTTTATCAAAGCCAACTCTTGCCAGGCGTATAATACTTTCTTTTTCTTTACCGGGTTCAGTTATCAACAACATGGGTTTGTTAAATGGTAACAGACTTCCCGCCCATTCAGCAAAACGACCTTCCAAACCTATACTGATAGAACCCGGCACAAACGCCCGTGCAAATGTTTCGGCATTTCTTGTGTCAAGTATGATTACGTCATCATTCATTAAGTTTTTAAATTCGTCAATACTTAATTTTTTTAATCCTTGCAATAATACGTGGTCCAGGCTTTCATATCCTTCTTTGTTGATCTTGGCATTGATAGGAAAATATTGCGGAGGTGGCAGAATTCCATCTGTAACTTCTTTAATAAATTCTTCTTTGTTTGCAGCCGTCATTGCATAATTAAATCTTTTTTCTTCTCCAATTGTGCTTTGTGTATTTGGACCCAGATTTTTGCCGCAAGCACTGCCAGGGCCATGTGCCGGATAAACAATTACATCATCTGCCAATGGAAAAAGTTTTGTATGAATACTATTATACAACATGCCGGCGAGATCATGCATTGTAATTTCATTTCCTTTTTGTGCAAGGTCTGGTCTGCCAACATCGCCGACAAATAATGTATCGCCTGTAAAAACACAATAATTCTTCCCTGATTTATTTTTTAATAAAAAACAAGATGATTCCAGCGTATGTCCGGGCGTATGTAATACCTGAATGGTAAGTTCACCAACTTTAAATGTTTCACCATCTTTAGCTATTTGTACAGGAAGTTTTGTATCAGTGTTGGGTCCGTAAATAATAGGTGCCTCGGTTGCGTGCATCAAATCCAGATGTCCGCTAACAAAATCGGCATGGAAATGAGTCTCGAAAATATATTTAATGCGTGATTTTCTTTCGTTGGCCAATTCAAGATAAGGTTCGATATCCCGCAATGGATCAATAATAGCGGCTTCGCCATTACTTTCAATATAATAGGCTGCCTCACTCAGACAGCCTGTATATAATTGCTTTATAAACATGAAAAGAAATTTAAAACGCAATTTACCAGATTTAGGAATAAAAAAAGGAGGTTATTAATACCTCCTTTTCCTTAATAATATTGACATGGTTAGTTTAAAAGTTCATCTACAAATTGGTTCAATTCTTCCAGGCGATTGGTATTCACAGTATAGTAAATGAATTTACCATCCCGTTCCGTTTTTACAAAACCAGCCTTACGAAGTATGGCAAGGTGTTGTGAAGCAACTGACTGTTCCAACCGGAGTTTTACATAAATTTCCGTCACAGTAATTTTTCCGCTTTCATCAATGAGCATGAGTATCTGCTGGCGTAGTTTATGATTGACAGCCCGGAGGATCAATGATGCTTTTTTGACATTCAGCATATCTACTTTCAGCGAATTGCCATTTTCAGTGGCGGCGTTCAGCATAATTGAATAGCTATTCATTTTAAAAGGGGGTTAAATTTTAAAGAGTGGGAACTACATAATCTTAATTGCTTTTATAATAAAATACAATAATCTGACGAAATTTCATGCAGGTGGCTTGCGGAGATAAGAAAAAAATTCTTTCAAATAAAGTGGCTCTGAATAGGCGATGTCAGCAAATTGAGATTCATCAAAGCGTATTTGAGAAATGGCAGCAAGCTGTCCGGCATTTGTCATGATTTCCCCAAAAATGGCATTATCATGACAAATCATTTTTTGCAATTTCTTGCTGCCGCTACCATAAAAGAGAATTTTATTTGAATTAAGAAACTCAGAGAAGCTGGTTTCATTAATAACCATGGCAGTTGGTTTCATTAATTCCTCAAGGTTTTTTGTATAAAGGGCTGCAAAAATATCCATCCTTCTTGCATTTATTGTTGGACAAAGGAATTCAACCACTTCTCCTTTGGCAGCAAGAGCCATTATTTCTAAAGTACCTACTGTAATCAAAGGAATATTCAAAGCATAGCAAAATCCTTTTGCTGAAGATAAACCTACACGCAAACCGGTATATGAGCCAGGTCCGATGCTGACGGCAACTGCATTCAGATCTTGTATGCCGTATCCGGAATCCTGCATCATATCACGAATAGAAGATTGCAGCCAGACTGCATGATCATTTTGGTTATTGTTTTCACTTAACTGAATTACCTTTCCG
Organism: uncultured Bacteroidota bacterium; assembly: GCA_963823125.1. Classification (GTDB taxonomy): domain Bacteria; phylum Bacteroidota; class Bacteroidia; order Chitinophagales; family Chitinophagaceae; genus UTBCD1. The sequence goes on along the minus strand of CAWGKD010000016.1, from coordinate 518,999 downwards.
TCCTTTGCCAGGCAAACCGAAGCTGTTTCTAAAGCTGTATCAATATTTAATATCAAAGCCATTTATATCGTTGCTTCTTTCTTTAACAAAGAGGCCGGCTCGTACCGGTTATTTAACTTACTCATTTCGGATAACAGGTTAAATACTTTTTTCAAGCCAATCTTTTCACTCCATTCAAAAGGACCGAAAGGATAACTGGCGCCCAGTTTCATAGCCAAATCAATTTCTTTTTTTGTACTTACTTTTTCCTCTAAGGCAAAATAAGCTTCATTAATGATCATGGCGATGACTCTTAAAGAAATAAACCCCGGAATATCCGGCGTCCATTCAAGTTTTTTATTAAAACACAATAAAATCTCTTCTGCTTTTGCCCTCATTGTTTCGTTTTGACAAGCAGCTTCAGTAACATGCCTTTTCAAAAAGGTTGGCCAGCCGTTAATACGAATAAAATTTTCCGGTAATGAAATGATTGAATTTACAATAACCGGATTTGGAAACAATTTTTTTAATGTTAGGATTCTGTCATTACTTTTTTCAAATAGCAGGTCAATAAAAGCATCCGCATCAGGATAATTGGCAAATTCATCAACTTTATTCAACCATTCTATACTGGTACCTTCTTTCAATCCCTGATATAGCAATTCATCTTTTAATTTGTCATCAGCTACCACGGCAAGCAGCATATAGTATTTTTTGCAAAGAAAACGTATAAACCTAAATTCGCCGTTTGTTTTTAAAATTTATAATAATGGACAAAAATATAATTACCACTTCAGATGCTCCTTCGCCAATCGGACCTTACAGCCAGGCAATCCTTACCGACAATCTTTTATTTATTTCAGGACAGGTATGTATTGATCCGGCTACAAATGAATTGAAAAATAAAGATATCCAGGAAGAAACACAGCAGGTGATGCAAAATCTGAGAGCAATTTTGCAAAAAGCGGGAATGGAATTCAGCAATGTGGTAAAAACAACAATCTTCATCACGGACATGAAACGATTTGTGGAAGTCAATGAAGTTTATGCAAAATTTTTCGAAAAAAATTTTCCGGCAAGAGAAACTGTAGAAGTTTCTGCTTTACCCAAATTTGTGAATGTGGAAATCAGTATGATTGCTGCGAAATAATAGTATTATTTGTGCCACGGGTTTTAATCCGTGACACAAATCTTAAGATCAAAAAGCTTTTTTCCAATCATTATTATCCCTGTTCCAATCTGGCAATTTTCTGTCCGGATCAAGGATCACTTCTTTTATTTCGCTGGTGGTAGGAACACCAAATGTCCATTGTGCCCCACGCTGCCATATCTCAACCGGTAAGTTGATCCTGTGTTCCTGTCCATTGGTTTCTTTTACTAAAACAGTAACAGGCATCGGCAATTTTTCAAGATTTTCAATGGTAATATCTGCACCATTCTCCGGTTTGTCTTTTACATATTTTACTCCTTTTACTGCCTGATCTATTTTCCATGTGTTCAACACCCATCCTCTCCAGAACCAGCACAAATCTTCTCCTGATACATTTTCAATAGTGCGGAAAAAATCCCAGGGCGTTGGATGTTTATATGCCCAGCGATTAATGTATTCACGAAAGGCAGCATCAAAACGATCAGGACCAAGTACAACATCCCGAAGTGCATTAAGCATCATAGATGGTTTCATATACGCTGCTACTCCTAAATTTTCCTGTTGTATTACTTCGGGAATATTAAAAAGTCCATCCATCCTGTCGCCGAAAACATATTTTACCATGAAAGGTGAATTTGGGTCACCGAAAAAACTTACGTCTTTAAATTCACCGTTGTTGAAATTATCAGTAGAAAGTCCGTTTATAAATGTATTGAAACCTTCATCCATCCATGCATATTTTCTTTCATTGCTTCCAACAATCATCGGGAACCAGGTGTGGCCAAATTCATGATCGGTAACGCCCCACAATTCTTTGCCCGCATCTCCTGAACTGCAGAATACAATTCCGGGGTACTCCATTCCTGCCACAGTTCCGGCAACATTGGTAGCAACAGGATAAGGAAATTCGTACCACATTTTTGAATTATATTCAATAGATCCTTTTACCATTTCTGTACTTCTTTGCCAGCCATCTTTTTTTATACTTTCAACCGGATAAACACTGGCTGCAATGGCTTTTTTCCCATTTGGCAAATTCATTCTTGCAGCATCCCATACAAATGCTTTTGAAGCGGCCCATGCCACATCTCTTGCATTTTGAATTTTAAATATCCATGTGCAGTTAGCTTTTCTTGGCCTTGAATCGGGATCATTAACTTCTTTATCGCTTCGGATCATTACAGTTTTATCGCTGTTCTTTGCTTCGTTCCATCTTTTTTGTTCTTCGGCAGTCAAACATTCCTGTGGATTCATCAATTCACCGGAACCAACAACAATTAAATTTGCCGGAGCAGTAATGCTGTATTCAAGATCGCCATATTCCAGATAAAATTCTCCGGCGCCCAAATAGGGCAATGAATTCCAACCCTGAATATCATCATAGACACACATGCGGGGATACCATTGCGCCACTTCATATATCCAGCCATTCCTGGTTTTTTGGCGGCCCATCCGGTCAGTACCATATTCCGGTATTTCAAATTCATATTTAATAATAACTTTTACTTTTCCGCCAGAAGATTTGAGAGCATCCTGCAGCCATATCTGTATTCTTGTATCATTAACTTCATATTTTGGCGTAAAAGTTTTGCCATTGTATTCTACCGAAATAGATTTTATTACATCACCATCAGTGAATTTAGCATTGGCCCAGCGTCCTCCGGTTTGCGTAGTTGTGGCTGAAGCACGGGAATCTTTTTTATAAATGTTCTGGTCCAACTGTAGCCATAAAAATTTCAGGTTATCAGGACTGTTATTGGTATAACTGATTTCTACATTACCATTTATTGTGTTTTTGCCTGTATCTAATACGCAACTTATTTTGTAATCAGCCCGGTTTTGCCAATATTTTGGTCCTGGCTCACCGCTACTGCTGCGAAATTCATTACCCGGGTAAGGATAAAATTGCGGATTCCATGCTTCACGGTTATCATAATTTGATGTTGCTCCTTGTGTTGATGGTGTTGATTGCGCAAACAAATTCACTGTCATCAGCAGGCTTAAGAGATAGAAAAAAATTTTCTTCATGATAAAAATTTTTGTTAAGAGACAGCAAGATAAAACAAATGGCAGAAGTGGAGTTACCGTTCAAACGGTATTTAAGAATATTTATGGAAATAATGTTTCAGCAACTGCAATGTTTTCAGTTTTTCCAACGTCTACCAGATTGTCGCCGGTATGATCATAACCAAGAATAATATGATTGGATGCAAGCTCCAGATAAACATCAGTAAGCGAAAATTTCCCGGTAAAAGGCATGAGCGAAAAAATTTTTGGCTCAAAAACAACGACACAACTATAAGCTTTGGGGACAAGATTCTTATCAGGAGCAGAAATTTTTTCTTCATTTGTATTAATATTCCGCCAACCGCAAAGACGATTATCTTTATTAAAAAGAAAATACCTTGATGTCTTCCGGTTTGTGACGGCCATGGAAATAAGCGGTTTATTTTTTTTGTGAAATGCGATCAATTTGTTGAGGTCAAGATTGGTCAGAATATCCGCATTGATAGTTACAAAAGGTTCTTTATCACCCAGCCATTTTTTTACTTTAAGCAAGCCACCACCTGTGTCAAGTAATTTTTCTGTTTCATCACTGATTAAAATACTGCTGCCCCAGCCGTTGTTGTTTTTTACGGCGTCATAAATTTGTTCAGCGAAATGATGAACATTGACAATAACATCATGGATTCCAAATTGCTGAAGGTATTCTATGTTTCGGTGCAATAAAGATTTTCCGTTTATTAAAGCCAATGCCTTGGGATGTGTATCTGTCCATGGCCTGAACCTTGTACCTAATCCGGCTGCGAAGATCATTGCTTTCAAGACTTTTTTTCCTCCGGGATATTTTTCCAATTTTTATTTTCTTGTTCGATATGATTCAATTCAATTTTCACTTTGAATTTATTTCGTAAATGCCTTGCTAAAGCATCAGCGGCATACACACTTCGGTGTTGACCACCGGTGCAACCAAAACTAACCATCAGGCTATCGAATCCACGGCGGATATAATCTTCCACAGTTATGTCAACAATGTCAAAAACGCTGTTCAAAAATTCTGTCATTTTTGTTTGCTGTTCAATAAAATCTTTTACTGATTTATCACGGCCGTTTAATGTTTTAAATTCTTCAAGACGACCTGGATTAGTTATGCCACGGCAATCAAAAACAAAACCACCACCATTTCCACTTTCATCTGCAGGAATACCATTGAGATATGAAAAGCTGTTGATCTTTACTATTAATGGTGTTTGTTCAGTTGCCTGCAACGGTGTAAACTGTTTAATGACTTCATCCGATACGCATAATTCAAGTACTTTGTTAAATTCCGGAACAGCAATACCAAGACTCTGGTTATTGAAAAACCATTTCAAATTTGTCAGTGCCAGTGGAATACTCGTCAAAAATTGTGCTTTTCTTTCAAACAATCCACGAAAGCCATAAGCTCCCAGTACTTGCAATAAACGAATCAGCACATATCCATTATACTGGCTTCGGAAAATATTTCTATCCAGAGGAGCATTAATCAGATTTTCAAAAGCATTCATATAATCTGCCAGCAATTTTTCTTTCCATTCATCAGGCAAATTGGCCCGTGCCTGCCAAAGCATGGAAGCGACATCATATTGCGGAGCGCCTTTCATGCCACCCTGGTAATCTATAAAATGAACGGAAGAATTATTTTTTACTAAAATATTCCGGCTCTGGAAATCCCGGAACATAAAATATTTGTATTCTGTATGTGTGAGGTAATTACTTAGCGCATCAAAATCATCAAGGAGTTTTTGTTTATCATAAGGACGGCGTAATGCGTCTAAAAAATAATATTTGAAATAAAGCAAATCGGCAAGAATGGCTTGTTTGCCGAATTCTTTGTTGGTAAGGCATAGCTGATAATCCAATCCCTCATCTCCATTTACCTGTAGCTGCGCCAATGCCTCAAGACTTTTTTTAAAAAGTGAATAGACATTATCAGAAAAGTTTTCTGCTTCAAGTCGGTTTAATAATGATATATCACCAAAATCTTCCTGTAAGTAAAATGCTTTGTCATCGCTGATTGCATAAATTTCGGGTACCGTCAATTTTTTTTTCAAAAAATGCCTTGAGAAATAAATGAATGTTTCATTTTCTTTGATGTTGGCGCCGAAAGTACCGATTACTGAACCGTTCTTTCCATGTAGTCTGAAATAGCGGCGTTCACTGGCACTTTGCGGCAGCACATCTAATGAAGATGCTTCTTCGCCTTTCCACTTTTTATAAAGTTCTTTAATGGAATTAACCATTTTTTGCATAGAACAAATGTAAGTGAAATGCTGCTGCGGTTTAATTCAAACAGGCGTTAGTTTTTTACTAAATTTGTATGATTATCATGTTTATGGGATATACTCTGAAAAATAAAGTTCGTATTGTTACTGCAGCCAGTTTATTTGACGGACATGATGTAGCTATTAATATTATGCGTCGTATTCTGCAAAGCAAAGGAGCTGAAATTATTCATTTAGGTCACAACCGGAGCGTAAAAGAAATAGTAGAAACAGCCATTGAAGAAGATGTGCAGGGTATTGCAATCACTTCTTACCAGGGCGGGCACATAGAATTTTTTAAATACATGAAAGATCTGCTGGATGAAAATGGTTGTGGTCATATTAAAATTTTCGGTGGCGGCGGAGGAACTATTTTACCAGAAGAGATAGAAGAATTACATAAATACGGAATCACGAAAATTTATTCCCCGGATGATGGAAGAAAAATGGGATTAGAAGGAATGATAGAGGATGTAATCAGGGAATGTGATGTGCAACTAAATGGCAACGCCGATTATAAAACTAAAATGAAATTAGGTGAAGTAAAGGATGTAAGAAAAATAGCCAGGCTGATAACCAATGCTGAAAACAATCTCGCCACAGACCCGTCTTTTCAAAAAGAAAAGAAAACAACAATTCCTGTACTGGGAATAACCGGAACCGGTGGTGCCGGAAAAAGCAGTGTGACTGATGAAATCGTCCGTCGCTTCCTTACCAATTTTACCGATAAAACCATTGCTGTTATTTCTGTTGATCCATCAAAGAAAAAAACGGGTGGTGCATTATTGGGAGACAGAATAAGAATGAATTCTATTTCTCATCCCCGTGCGTATATGCGTAGTTTGGCAACCAGAGAAAGTGATAAAGCATTAAGTATACATGTACAAGAAGCGATTGACATTTGTAAAGCCGCTGGTTATGATTTTATCATTTTGGAAAGTGCCGGAGTTGGACAAAGTGACGCTTCCATTCTTGATTACTGCGATGTCAGTATGTATGTAATGACTCCGGAATATGGAGCGGCATCCCAATTAGAAAAAATCAACATGCTTGACTATGCAGATCTTATTTGTATAAATAAATTCGATAAGGCCGGAGCATTAGATGCACTAGCTGATGTGCGGAAACAATATAAACGCAATCATAATCTTTTTAATAATAAAGATGAAGAGTTACCTATCGTTGGTACTGTTGCCAGCAAGTTTAATGACGATGGTATAAATCATTTGTTTGAGTTATTGCTGAAGGAAATTGAAATAAAAACAAAAGTCAGGTTAGGGAAATATCATTTTGCTGATGCAGCAAATATTTCTCAGGCAATCATTCCATCAAACAGGGTTCGCTATTTATCTGAAATTTCAGAAAATAATCGCAATTATGATCAGCTGGTAAAAGCACAATCAGACATTGCATCAAAACTTTACCAGTTGCATGGTGCGTTGGAAACCATGAAAGAAGAATCAGATTCAAACTTGCTTGATTTAATTCAACAGCAAATAAATTTTTATACAGAACAGCTAACGCCGGTCAGTCGCAAGCTCCTTCAAAAATGGACGGATAAACTGAAAGCTTATGATGCTGATTATTATGAATACAAAGTTCGGGATAAGATTATCAGGCAACCAATGTTCAGCAAGAGTTTATCAGGTACAAGAATACCCAAAGTTATTTTGCCAAAATACAAAGATTGGGGTGATATATTGAGATGGCAGGCGCAGGAAAATGTTCCCGGGAAGTTTTCCGTTTACTGCCGGAGTATTTCCATTGAAAAGAGAAGGAGAAGATCCGACAAGAATGTTTGCCGGTGAAGGAAATCCGGAACGGACTAACAGAAGATTTCATTACGTATCTGTTGATCAACCGGCAATAAGATTATCCACTGCATTTGACAGCGTAACACTTTACGGAGAAGATCCTGATCATCGGCCGGATATTTATGGCAAAGTCGGGAACAGTGGTGTAAGTATTGCAACAGTTGATGATGCCAAAAAACTTATATAGCGGATTTGATCTTTGCGATTCAAAGACTTCGGTAAGCATGACCATTAATGGTCCGGCTCCAATGATGCTTGCATTTTTTTTAAATGCTGCCATTGATCAGCAATGTGAAAAATAGATCGATGAAAATAATTATGGGAAAGAATTTGAAAAAATTCAAAATTCAAAATTCAAAATTCAGAACAAACCGGTTTACAAAAATCCATCATTTCCTGATAAATTGCCTGAAGGAAATAACGGACTCGGATTGAAACTACTTGGCTTATCAGGGGCTGATGTTCTTCCGGAAAAAATATATGAAAAAATAAAAACAGAAGCGCTGCAACAGGTAAGAGGAACTGTGCAAGCAGATATTTTAAAAGAAGACCAGGCACAGAACACCTGTATCTTTTCAACTGAGTTTGCATTGAAGCTGATGGGTGATGTGCAGGAATATTTTATAAAAAATAAAGTGCGCAATTTTTACAGTGTAAGTATTTCCGGTTATCATATTGCGGAAGCCGGGGCCAATCCAATTACACAATTGGCATTCACACTTTCCAATGGCTTTACCTATGTGGAATATTATTTAAGTCGGGGAATGCACATTGATGATTTTGCTCCCAATCTTTCTTTTTTCTTCAGTAACGGCATGGATCCTGAATATAGTGTGATCGGAAGGGTGGCAAGACGTATTTGGGCTAAAGCCATGAAATATAAATACAAAGCCAATAAACGCAGCCAGATGCTGAAATATCATATTCAAACATCCGGCCGCAGTTTGCACGCACAGGAAATTGATTTCAATGATATCCGAACTACGTTGCAGGCATTGTATGCTATTTATGATAATTGCAATTCTCTTCACACCAACGCTTATGATGAAGCCATCACCACACCAACGGAAGAAAGTGTAAGAAGGGCGATGGCAATTCAATTAATTATCAATCGTGAATTAGGAACTGCAAAAAATGAAAATCCTAACCAAGGTTCATTTCTTATTGAAGAACTAACTGATTTGGTAGAAGAAGCTGTATTAACTGAGTTTGACCGCCTTACTGAAAGAGGCGGAGTGTTGGGAGCTATGGAAAGAATGTATCAACGTAATAAAATTCAGGAAGAAAGTTTGTATTACGAAACATTAAAGCATACCGGAGAATACCCGATAATAGGAGTTAACACTTTTCTCAATAAAAAAGGTTCACCTACTATTGTTCCCAATGAAGTGATAAGAAGCACCTCAGAAGAAAAAGACCAACAAATAAAAAATTTATACGACTTCTGGAAAAGGAATGAAAATCAATCTGCTGAAATGTTGAACCAATTAAAAAAAGTTGCAATTAATAATGGTAACTTATTTGAAGAATTAATGGAAACGGTTAAATATTGTTCACTTGGTCAAATTACTCATGCTCTTTATGAAGTAGGTGGGCAGTATAGAAGAAATATGTAACTTGAAGCTTGCTCAAAATGATTTTATTTAATTCCCCAGTTAAATCTTAAGAGTGAAATATTTTTTGTCAATACCAGTTTTTGCCATTATATTTTCATTGCTTCCAACTACTGGTCCTGTTTTTTTTAAACCTTTTCCTTCTGCTATTCAGAGAAAAAATTCCAGTGGAAGATTATTTGAAAGCAATGAAGTCTTAAATATTAAATTGTCTGGTGACCTTCGGGATTTATTCAATGACAGAAGTGATAATTCAAAATTTCATAACATCACAATTTTTTATACAGAAAAAGACAGCAGCACAGTTTCCGTCCCAGTAAAGGCAAAAACAAGAGGGCATTTTCGTAGGACGATGGGCGATTGTACTTATCCGCCGATCTTGCTAGATTTTTCTGAAAATAAAAATGAAAAACCTTCTCTATTTAACGGTCAGGCCAAATTAAAATTAGTAATGCCTTGCCGCGGGGATGAATTTGTAATAAGGGAATATCTTTTGTACCGGATTTATAATCTTGTTACAGAAAGAAGTTTTCGTGCCAGGCTTGTAAGAATAGAAACAGATGATACGAAAAGGAAAAAGAAGACTGAACCTTTTTTTGGAATGTTGCTGGAAGAAGAAAAGGAAATGGCTAAAAGAAATCATGCCAGGCTTATTAAAAAAAATATGGAGCGAATGCAGAACACTGAAACTGATGCATTTTTAAAAATGGCTGTATTTGAATATTTGATTGGCAATACGGATTGGTCCGTAGAATATCAGCAGAATATCCGGTTGCTTTCAACAGATTCATTGTCTTTGCCAATAACTGTGCCGTATGATTTTGATCTTGCGGGTTTAGTGAATGCACCCTATGCTCAGCCAGCCGAAGAATTGCAAATGCAGTCAGTGCGGGAGCGACGTTACAGGGGATATTGTATTATGGATATGAAAAGATTTGATGAAGTGGTCGAATATTATAATAGCTTAAAAAAAGATATTTATGCGATTTATACCAATTGTCCCCTGATTGATGCAAAATATCTGAAAGCTACAATTCAATACCTTGATGAATTTTATAGCACAATAAATAACCCCAAAAAATTACAGGAAGAATTCGGATATCCCTGCCGCCCGGATGGTACTGGTAATATTATTATTAAAGGATTGGAAAAGGATTGAAATGGGATACATGCAACTTTGCAGAATATGTTGTCGGCCTGTTAAGATTTTGTTCTGTTTCGATTGTTACTGTAATTTACAACCACAATTTTTTTCATGAAGAAATTTTTATTATCAAAGCAAACCATAATTTCAGAGCTTATACTTCTCTTTTGGTGCTTTCAGGGCTATGGACAGAGTATTGATTCCACTATTGAAAAATATGCCGATGATTATGGATCGGAGAAAGTTTATCTACAATATGATAAATCTACATATGCCCCCGGAGAAACTGTCTGGTTCAAAGCTTATCTTATGAAGGATTTTTTCCCGTCGGAAGAAAGCAAGAATTTTTATGCAGACTGGACAGATGAAAAAGGCAGATTGCTTTTTAGAAGTCTATGTCCGGTTGTTGATGGTGCTGCTAACGGACAATTTGATATTCCGGTAAACTTTTCTGGTAAATTTATTCACGTAAAAGCTTATACCAAGTGGATGCTCAATTTTGATTCTGATTTTTTATATAACAAAGATCTTCGTATTCTTTCAAAAACTGTAAACCCATTGTATTTAAAATCAAAAATTATTTCTACGGTGAAATTTTTCCCGGAAGGTGGTGATGCTATTACAGGAGTGACAAATAAGATTGCATTTAAAGCAAATGATCAGTGGGGCAGACCAGTAAACATAACAGGTATTGTTGAGGATAATACGGGAAAATTCGTTGACTCGCTTCGTACCATTCACGATGGGATGGGTTATTTTTTTATTACTCCACAACGCGGTGAAATCTTTACCGCTAAATGGAAAGATGAAAAAGGAGTAGAAAACAGTACAGACTTACCTCCCGTTCGTGATAATGGGGTTTCGTTACAGGTAACATTATCCGGAACAAAACGCAACTTCAGTATTAGAGCAACAGCTGATGTTGCAGCCGGTTATGGTCAGGTCTTTGTTGTCGGCACTATGAATCAACGACTGATATTTAAAGTGGCGAAGGACATTACAAGTGGAATTGCAAGAGGGATCATACCTACACAAGATCTTCCCAGTGGAATTTTAACCATTACAGTATTTGATAAACAATGGAATCCTTTGGCTGAAAGAATTACTTATATCAACAACGAAGAATATTTATTTTATCCTGAAATGACAGTGCAGCACTGGGGACTGAACAAAAGAGCCAGAAATGAAATTGTTATAAGCGTTCCGGACAGTCTTCAATCCAACTTGTCTGTTTCTGTAACCGATGCGGGCATTGATGCAGACAGCAGTGATAATATTATTTCTCATCTTTTATTGACTGGCGACATAAGAGGCCAGGTGTATAATCCTTCTTATTATTTTTCCAACACCAGCGATTCCATCAGTCAACAACTTGACCTGGTAATGCTAACCCATGGCTGGCGAAGATTTAAATGGGAAGATGTAACAAAAGGAAAAATTCCTCATATCAATTATCCCAAAGACAGTACTTACCTTACGCTTTCAGGAAGGATATATGGTGTTTTGCCTTCAGAACTGAGGCAGGGTGGAATGATTATTATGATTGTAAGCAAGAAGAAAGGGGATGGCAAAATGATTATGCTTCCAATTGAGCCAAATGGAATTTTTAATGACTCGACATTTTTTGTTTTTGATACTATTCACGTTTATTATCAACTTCCGAAAAAAAGATTCGGTGATGCTTTAGTAGAATTCATGGAAAATCTTCTTCCTCCATTTAGTACCAATGTGGCAGCAAGTGGATTTTTCGATAATAATACTAATGACACATCAGGCAACTTCCGGCACATGCAACTTGCAGCAGAGATGAATAATCTTTTAAAAAAATACGAAGGAAAAATGCTGGAGAATGTAATTGTTACCAGCAAAACAAAATCTCCTTTGGAAATTATGGATCAAAAATATACTTCCGGTCTTTTCTCCGGTGGAGATAGTTATCAGTTTGACCTGGTGAATGATGTATCTGCTGCGGGCTACCCCAGTATATTTTATTATCTGCAGGGAAAAATTGCGGGTCTTCAAATCAATACTTCAAACACACCAGCTTCGTTGCAATGGAGGGGTGGTTCACCTCAATTGTATATTGATGAAGTTCCTTCTGATGTTGATATGCTTTCTTCTATTTCAATGACAGATATTGCATACATAAAAGTTTTTCGTCCACCGTTTATGGGAGGTTTTGGAGGTGGTAGCAATGGTGCTGTAGCTATTTATACCAGGCGAGGGGATGATGTAAAATCTGCACCGGGCAAAGGATTATCAAATAATACACTTTCAGGGTACTCAACCATTCGCGAGTTTTATTCTCCAAATTATGATACTTTTAAGCCGGAGAATGATAAAATAGATATTCGAACTACTTTGTATTGGAATCCACGGGTCATTACTACTCCGCAGAACAATAAAGCCACTCTTACTTTTTATAATAATGATGTAACACAATCTTTCCGTGTTGTGATTGAGGGAATGACTAAAGACGGACGTCTTGCTCATGTCGAACAGATCATGGAATAAGATTTTCTAATCTTCTTCTTATACTAAATCGGACCAATTCTTTCTGTTGTCATGGATCTCATAGGATTTTAGTAAATTACATTGAGATCTTTTCAGCCGGATCTTCGCTTCATTCTATCGACTGACATTTTTATGAAGCAATTTGTATCATATTGTTTTTTTCTTTTTTTTCTGCCATTAGTACTTTCTGCGCAAAAAGTTATTTCCATGAAGATCGACGGTACTATTAATCCCGCATCGGCGAGTTTTATTCATGAGGGAATAGAAAAAGCGCAGAAAGAAAATGCAGAATGTATCATCATACAATTGAATACTCCGGGTGGTTTGTTGAAATCTACAAGAGAAATTGTCAGTGATATACTTCAATCAGAAGTACCGGTGATTGTTTATGTTTCGCCCGGTGGTGCACAATCGGGCTCGGCAGGAGTTTTCATTACTCTTGCTGCTCATATTGCTGCCATGGCCCCGGGAACAAATATTGGTGCAGCGCATCCTGTTTCACTTCAATCGGGGATGGATAGTATTATGAGCGAAAAAGTAACCAACGATGCAGCAGCATTTATCCGTTCTATTGCAGAAAAGAGGAATCGCAGCGCTCTGTGGGCAGAGAATGCAGTTCGCAGAAGTTTTTCTTATACTGAAACAGAAGCACTGGCTGATTCTGCCATTGATCTTATTGCAAAAAATGAGCGGGATCTGTTAAATCAGGTTGACGGGAAAAAAATTGAAGTCAATTCAGGAATAAAAATTTTACACACTAAGAATGCAGTAATTGAAACATATAAAATGGGAGCATTTGAAAAATTACTCGACCTGCTTAGTGACCCAAATATTGCTTACATTTTATTTTTATTAGGGTTGTATGGTGTCTTGTTTGAATTATATAATCCCGGCGCTATACTTCCAGGCATTGTAGGTGTGATCAGCCTTATCCTTGCATTTTATTCTATGCATAGTCTGCCAATAAATTATGCAGGGCTGGCATTGATTGTTTTTGCCATCATTCTTTTTTTACTTGAGATCAAAATTGCAAGTCATGGTTTGCTTGCTATTGGTGGCGTCATATCGATGCTTCTTGGATCAATGATGTTGGTGCGTGCCAATCCATCTTTAGAATTTGTAGGTGTTTCAAAAGCAGTTATTGCTGCAGCAACTGCAATCACAGCATTGTTTTTCATTTTTGTAATTGGTGCCGGATTAAAGGCACAGAGGAGAAAAGTGGTTACCGGTGCTGAAGGACTAATCGAGCAAATAGGCGAAACAATGGATGTACTTGATCCAATTGGTACGGTTCGTGTTATGGGCGAGATATGGAATGCTGAATCGGTAAGCGGAAAAATTAATTCCGGAGAACAGATTCGTATATTACAGGTCAAAGACATGAAACTGTTTGTTGAGAAAATAAATATTTAATTCTTAAAAAAATTTTATGCAACAATTCCCGACCGTCGCTGCTGTAGTCATCTTTTTTGCTATTATTATTTTGTCGAGTGCCATCCGCATTTTGCGTGAATATGAGCGGGGCGTTATTTTCCGGTTGGGAAGATTGATTGGCGGAAGCGGCGTGAAAGGCCCGGGATTAATTCTTCTCATTCCTGTTGTTGACAGAATGGTAAAAGTAAGTTTGCGTACTGTGGTGATGGATGTACCTCCGCAGGATATAATTACCAGGGATAATGTTTCCGTTAAGGTAAATGCAGTGGTTTATTTCCGTGTCATTGAACCGCAAAAGGCAATTGTAGGAGTTGAAAATTTTCTGATGGCCACTTCGCAACTTTCCCAAACGACTTTGAGAAGCGTGTTAGGGCAATCTGAACTGGATGATCTTCTTTCACAACGGGATAAAATAAATCAGAAGTTGCAGCAGATCATTGATGGTCACACTGAACCATGGGGAATAAAGGTTTCTAATGTAGAAGTGAAACAAATTGATTTGCCGCAGGAAATGCAAAGAGCCATGGCTAAACAGGCAGAAGCTGAAAGGGAACGTCGTTCAAAAGTTATTGCTGCAGAAGGAGAATTTCAGGCTTCGCAACGATTGGCTGACGCAGCAAAGATTTTAAGTGAACATTCAAGTGCATTAACATTGCGTTACCTGCAAACATTGCGTGAAATAGCAACTGAAAAAAATTCAACAACTATCTTCCCGGTTCCGATTGACTTATTAAAACCTTTTTTAAATCGTGGCGGTGAGGGTAAAGGAGAATAATTTTTTACTAATTCATGTGATGTCAATAATCGCAATTAGAATCTTCCTTACATTGCGGGATTCAAATTTTATTGCGATATGAAATACCCCACCAGAATTACATGCCCGCTTGCATTTATTTTTATGATTATTTTTTATAGTTGTTCTCATAAGCCTTTTGCCACTTCTAATAAATCATACAAAAAACAGGCAAAAAAATATGCAAAAATTCTGGCTCAATATCCGGTAAAAGATTCGGTGAACAATGCCCCATTTTTTATTGGCACCACTAATTTCAATATGCGCAAACCGAATTTTGTAATCATTCATCATACAGCTCAAAATAGTTGTGACCAAACTTTGAAAACATTTACAAGAGTAAAATCACAGGTAAGTGCTCATTATGTAATCTGCAAAGATGGAACCGTGCATCATATGTTGAACGATTATTTAAGAGCATGGCAGGCTGGTGTAAGTAAATGGGGAAATGCGACTGATATCAATTCACTCAGCATTGGAATTGAAATTGACAATAACGGTTTTGAACCTTTCACAGATGAACAGATCAATAGTTTGCTGCAATTACTGGATCGTTTGAAAAAAGCTTATAATATTCCGACAGCAAATTTTATCGGCCATTCTGATATTGCTCCCGGACGCAAAGTGGATCCGAACCGTTTTTTCCCATGGGAAAAACTTTCTGAAAATGGATTTGGTTATTGGTATGATACTACCGGAGTAACTCCCCCGGCTGATTTCAATGCTATGGAGGCTTTGCGTATTATTGGTTATGATATTAAAAATCCTGAAGCTGCAATTTATTCTTTCAAATTGCATTTTGTACAGAATGATTCTACCAGAGTAATTAATGATGAGGATAAAAAAATTCTTTTCGATCTGGAGAAGAAATATCAGTAAAGCAAATAAGGTTGAATTACATCTTTCCAGAGTAAATTCTCTAATTCCGTTTCCGGCAAAACTCCATTTTTTATTTTCTTGAAAGAATGATATACTCCTGTTAATTTATCAAGATGCGCTTTGCCTGTTGGGTTTGCTCTTGTTTTATACAACCGTTCTTTACAATGATCATGATATATTGATGTAATTAATTGAATTAATTTTAGTCCTGTTTGTACCGATCGAAATGCTAAAACATCAGTAATGGTAAACTGCAATCCGCTACAGGTTTCATTTTCATATAAACCTCCGGTTGGGATATAGACAAATGAAGTACTGCTAATCCCGGGTAATCCCAATGATTGAAACGCATTTTGAATTTGCGCTGCATTGATCCATGGTGCACCAATAATCTTAAAAGGAGTTTTTGTTCCTCTGCCTTCATTGACATTAACACCTTCTAATAATCCCATTCCCGGATAGAGAAATGCAGTTTCTTCATCTGTAATGGCAGGCGAAGGAGCTTTAAAAAACCATCCGGCTTCTTTTACTGATTCTTCTCTTTTCCAGTTTTCCACTTTCACGAATTGCAGATATAGATTTGGTGTATGAATTTTTGAAAAATAATTTGCCAATTCACCCAATGTGCAGCAATGACGAATGGGAATTGACCATCTGCCAATAAATGAAGAGCAATTTGTTTCATCCAGCATCGGACCTTCAGCTAAATTTATGTTACCGCTGACAGGATTTGGACGATCAAGAATGATTAATGTCTTGTTGAATTTTTCACAAGCTTCCATCACATAAGTCATCGTCCATAAATAAGTATAAAAACGGCAACCTGCATCCGGAATATCAAACAACATTATATCAATGTCATTAAGATCATTTTCAGCAGGTAATAAATGATCACCATACAAACTAATAACAGGAAGGCCTGTAGTCGGATCGGAAATGTTTTTTTGATAAGCACCATCTTCACCTTGTGCTGTTAATCCATGTTCGGGAGAAAACAATTTTATGATATTGAAACCTGCTTTCAATAAAGATATTCTGCTTAATTCTCCCTGAGAAGTTGTTGCTGAATTGTTTGTCACCAGTCCAAAACGGATATTTCTGAATTTCTCATGCCGCTGCAGAAAAAGATCAACTCCAAACTGCAATTTTTTATTTTCCATTAAAGATTAAGATACGAATTTATTGAAGGATTGCTTTTAGATTTGTATTATTAAAAAATAAGTCATGGAATTTGGCCGTGTACCGACGGATGAATTAGACCGTATTGATTTTACTTTCCCGGCTGAGCCTGGTTTCAATAAAAAAATATTAACTGGAAAATCTGCAAAGAATCCAAAAATTTATCTCGGCTGCGCCAAATGGGGAAGAACAGAATGGGTGGGAAAAATTTATCCGTTTAAAACAAAAGAAAAAGATTTTCTGGATCATTATGTGCAGCATTACAATAGCATTGAATTAAACGCCACGCATTATAAAGTTTATGGCGCTGCCGGTATTGGTAAATGGGCAGCAAAAGCCAACGGAAAAGATTTTAAGTTTTGTCCAAAGATGTACCAGGGAGTTACGCATCGGGGAAGCTTACAAGGGAAAGATTTTATCACAAATGAATTTCTGAGAGGTGTTGTTGCATTTGAAGAACATTTAGGTCCCATCTTTGTTCAGGTAAATGAAACGTTTAGCCCGAAAAGAAAAGATGAGTTGTTTACTTACTTACGATCGCTTCCAACCGATCTGCAATTTTTTCTTGAAGTTCGCCATCCCGATTGGTTTGCAAAAGAAAATATCAAAAATGAATTGTTTAATACACTCAGAGAAATGAATATGGGCGCTGTGATCACTGATACCAGCGGCCGGAGAGATTGTGCCCACATGCATTTAACTATTCCAAAAACGTTTATACGATATGTTGGAAATAGTTTACATCAAACAGATTATCCAAGATGCGATGCCTGGGTGAAAAGAATAAAATATTGGCTGGATAATGGTTTGGAAGAACTTTATTTTTTCATGCACATGCATGATGAAGCAACTTCACCCGACTTGACAGTTTATTTGGTTGATAAATTAAATAAAGAGTGTGGATTGAATTTAATAAAACCGAAGTTCATTTCTCAGCAGACAGGATTGTTTTAATGTACCTCAAATATTTCTTCCCATCTCGTGGTATATCTTCCGCTGCGCAATTCCTGACGCATCTTCCAGTCTCTTGTTGTTCCGGATGAAGCAAATTTCAAAACATCATCACGCTGGCTGAAATTGATGTTATCAATCATTTCCATTAATCTTCGTTCACAGTTTTTAGATTCAGATTTGAATAAATTTCCTTGTACGGAAGAATCTGGTTCCAGTCCGCTCAGCATTACGCCTGCTTTTTTATATTCATTCCCACGTTTGTATATTTTATCCACTAATGCCAGTGCAGGTTTGATTAATTCATGCGTGATTGATGTCGCCATTGGCAAAGTAATATAATCGCTGATCGTTCCTCCTTGTCTGAAATTTAAAGTATGATCCTGTTCTTTTTTTACCACAAATACGCTGATTACTTTTGCAGCGCTATATTGACGACGTAATTTTTCCGCAGCTCTCGAAGTGTAAGTGGCTACGGCTTCTTTTATATCATTGATATTACTGACCGGGCTGCCAAACATTCTGGTAGTAGCGATCATTTTTTTTTCCTTTAATTCATCTTTCAGATCAATGGATATTTCTCCACGCAATTCCCTGATCAATCTTGTTCCAACCACACCACCAAGATTTTGATAGGCCCATTCTTCATGCATAGTTGCCAGTTCCCATGCACTCGTTATGCCAAGATTGATTAATTTATTTGCATAAGCGCCGCCAATTCCCCAGATATTGCTGATCCTTGTTTTCTTCAATGCATTTCTTTGTTCTTCTTTTGTTGACAATACAGATACACAACGTGTAGCTTTTTTGTTTTTCTTGGCAATATGATTGGCAAGTTTGGCTAATGTTTTAGTAGGAGCTACACCAATTGAAACAGAAATTCCTGTCCACATTTCAACAGTATCCTTGATCAACTTGGCCGTTTCGTGTAATTCTTCAAGTGGAATAATGCTGAGATCGACAAAAGCTTCGTCCACTGAATATACTTCCACATTATCCTCACCAGCTATTGACCGGAGAGTTTCCATTACCCGCATGCTCAGATCACCATATAAATTATAATTAGAAGAAAAAACAGCCACATCATTTTCCTGAATAACGTGCTTTGCTTCGAAATATGGGCCCGCCATTGGAATACCTAATTGTTTCGCTTCATCAGTGCGGGAAACAATGCAGCCATCATTGTTACTCAGCACCACGACGGGTTTGTTATTCAGATCAGGTCTGAATAATTTTTCACAAGAACAATAAAAACTATTACAATCAACAATTGCTTTCATACTGCATGAATAATGTAAGTGACAACTCCCCATACTGTAAAATCACTAAATTCTGCCAGGTTGATCGCTTTGTAACGATTGTTTTCAGAAATCAAGAATGCCGATGAAAAATTTTTATGAAAACGTCGTACCAATAATTCTCCATTCAATATGGCAACGATGATCTTTCCCTCAGCCAGCTTCAGCGAACGGTCAACGATCAGCACATCATTATCAAAAACACCGGCATCCCGCATCGCATCACCTTTCATTCGAAAGAAAAAAGTAGCTGGTTTATTTTTGATCAGCTGCTCATTCAGATCAATGCCCCTTTCAGCATAATCATCGGCGGCAGCTCCAAAGCCAGTGGCATTAGCAGTTTTCACTTGCTGTTGTGAAAATTGTTTAGAGCCATTATAAGCGGCGCCAAAAAAATGTTCCCCATCCATAAAAAAGATTTTTGTAAAACTAATTAAATTAGTAAATTTATACTAAATTAGCTGGTAATTATTTTCCCAGTTATAAAACGATGGGTTATGGAAACGATCACCAACACGATCCCGGGTTACCGGGTATATGAGTATTTACTGGTACTCAGTCCACACCAGGAGCTGTGGAATAAAATAGTTCAGGTAAAAGAAAAATTTGCAAAGGATTATAAATCTGAATATGCAAAATGGGGCAAGCCACATGTGACGCTAGTAAATTTTCTTCAGTACGGGATGATGGAGGAACGGATTACTAATCGCTTAAAAATGGTGGCGATGGGTTATTATCCGTTCAAAGTTGAGTTGAAAGATTTCGGAAGTTTTCCTTCGCACACCATATATATAAACGTGATTTCAAAGATTCCCATTCAAACTCTGGTTAAAGAGATTCGGAGTGAAACACAACGATTGATGAAATTAAATGATGATAATAAACCTCATTTCTTTCTGGAACCACATCTTACTATTGGCAGAAAACTTCTTCCCTGGCAATATGAAAAAGGATGGCTCGAGTACAGTAATAAAAATTTTACCGGAAGATTTATCGTGGATGCAATGATGCTGTTAAAACGACCTGAAGGTGAAAAGAAATACCAGGTTGTTCAGCGTTTTGAATTTCAAAATTTGCCGGTAACGACGAAACAAGGAGAATTATTTATCTAAGATACTAAGGAGAAAAAGAGCAGGATCTGTGAAGAGTGATTAAGAGGCAGACTCTTTTTCTCCTTTTCCATTTTCCTGAAACGAAAACCAAAAATTATTTTATGTCAGAACAATTGCAACAAGACCATTTTAAAGTGGCTGTCAAACAAAAAGAAGAAACCCGGCAATATATCGCTGGCCGTGGAGCACAGATCAATACAAAGAATCGTTTTTTAAAAGATGAAAAATCAAAAGAAAATGTTGAAGCGATTGATGACTGGGATGAAGCTAATGTGGCGACGCAATACATGGAGCAGGAAGTAAAAAGTATTGTCAATAAGGTAGAAAGTCCCGATGTGGGAATGATGTACAGCATGAATCCCTATGCAGGTTGCGAACATGGTTGCATTTATTGTTATGCCCGCAATGTGCATGAATATTGGGGTTATAGTGCCGGATTGGATTTTGAAAGAAAAATTATTGTGAAAATAAATGCACCACAACTGCTGAGAAAATTTCTGATGCATCCTAAATGGGATGCTACACCCATTATGTTGAGCGGGAATACAGATTGTTATCAACCCGCAGAACAAACATATCGGTTGACGAGAGGATTACTGGAAGTTTGTAATGAATTCAATCAGCCGGTAGGGATTCTTACAAAAAATTCATGGATACTGAAAGATAAAGATGTGCTGCAGGAAATGGCAAAGAAAAAAATTGTATCGGCGATGGTTTCCATCACTTCATTCAATGAAGATCTGCGAAGAGTAATGGAACCAAGAACAACAACTGCAAAACAAAAATTAAAAGTGATCAATGAACTCAGTAATGCCGGTGTTCGCATGGGAATTATGATGGGACCAATGATACCGGGACTGAATGAACATGAAATGCAACGCATCATGAAAGCAGCAAGAGATAATGGCGCCACTTTCACCGCATATACATTTATCCGGTTAAATGGAGCGATTAAATTTTTATTTCATGACTGGTTGTTTAAAAACTTTCCTGACCGGGCCGATAAAGTCTGGCATTTGATAGAACATTCACATGATGGAAAAGTGAATGATTCGCGATGGGGAGTGAGAATGCGCGGTGAAGGTCCGATTGCAAAACTGGTAGCGCAGCAATATAAAAAATATGGAAAACTTTATGGCATGAATGCGGAAGACTGGAGTTTAGATAGAACCATTTTCAGAAGGCCGGGACAACAAGGAAGATTGTTTTAAAAAGAATAGATTTCTATCTTAGCTTAAAATAACAAACCTTATCATGGGACGAAATCTATTCCGAAAGCCTTTTGATGAAGGGACAATTGATAAGCTTCAAATTTTTGAGGATTATTTCAAAGAATGGATTCCTGTATTTATTGTCAGACAAGAAATAATATGGAATGAAATACAAATTTTTGATTTGTTCGCAGGCGAAGGAATGGATGTGAACGGAGTTTTGGGAAGCCCCATGAGAATTTTAACTATTTTAAATGCGAATAAAGAGATAATTAAGAAAAGCAAAGTAAAAGTTCGAGTCATAATCAACGAGTATGAAAAAGAAAAGTACGAAATACTTATTAAGAATCTTGAATCAATAGCGGATCGGTCTTTATATGTTTTAGAATACTTTAATGAAGAGTTTATTGAAGTATTTAACAGATATTATGATTCAATGAAACAGACTCCTAATTTTTTGTTTTTAGATCAAAATGGTATTAAGCAAATAACAGAAGAAGTATTTTCTAAGCTAATTGGTTTAAAACAAACAGATTTTTTATTTTTTATATCATCTTCATATATAAAAAGATTTTCAGAAGTAGAAGAGTTTAGAAAATATTTAGGTATTAAAAAACAAGATTTGGAAGGGGAAAGTTATTATCACATTCATAGAGTAGTTTTAGATTATTACAGGTCTAAGATACCGGCAGGAAAGGATTATTTCTTAGCGCCATTTTCAATAAAAAAGCCATCAGGTGTTTATGGTCTAATATTTGGGTCAAATCATACATTAGGGATTGAGAAATTTTTACACTATGTTGGAAACACGATAAAATAACTGGAGAGGCAAATTTTGATATAGACAATGAGAAAATTGATATTAACCAACCGGGTTTATTTGAAGAATACAATGTTCCAACAAAAAAGCAAGTGTTTGGTGCTTCTTTAAGAACAAAAATTTTAAATGGGGAATTAAGAACGGACTTAGATGTTTATTTATTTACATTTAGTGAAGGATTTCAAATTAAGGATGCAAATTCGATTCTGAAGGATTTGAATGGAAAAGAAAAAATAAATTTGGATTTTAAACTTACTAGCTCCAACATTCATAGGATTAAAATTGCTTCGGAAATAAAACTTAAGTAACAATGGCACAATCTACATCGAATGGACCGAAATGACCTGGAATCCAACAACTGGCTGCACAAAAATTTCAGCTGGTTGTAAGTATTGCTATGCAGAAGTGATGACAAGAAGGCTTCAGGCGATGGGCATTGAAAAATATAAGGATGGCTTTGATGTTCGTATGCATGAAGATGCTTTGAATATTCCTTATTTCTGGAGAGGATCAAAGATTGTTTTTGTAAATTCTATGAGCGATTTATTTCATAAAGATGTTCCACTTTCATTTATACAAAGAGTTTTTGAAGTAATGAATGATACTCCCCACCATACTTATCAGGTACTTACCAAAAGAGCAGAAAGATTATTTGAATTGCATGAACAATTAAACTGGACAAGCAATATATGGATTGGAGTTTCTGTTGAAGATTCGAGAGTTGTTCAGCGGATTGATTTTCTTCGTCAGACAAATGCAAAAATAAAATTTCTTTCCTGTGAACCTTTGATCGGTCATTTAATGAATATGAATCTTGAAAACATTGATTGGGTAATTGCCGGTGGTGAAAGTGGAAGAAAAGCAAGACCAATGAAAGAATGGTGGGTATGGGATATTCGCCAGCAATGTGCCGAACAAGGAGTGGCTTTTTTCTTCAAGCAATGGGGCGGCATAAATAAAAAGAAAACCGGCCGTGAATTGGGAGGAAGAACTTATGATGAAATGCCTTCCATTGCACAAATTGAAACAGTCACGTTGTGATTTTATTATTTTTCCAATTCCAGCAACAACAATTTATCCTGATAAAGGAATAAAGAATTATCTTTTATTTCAAAACGATTTGCTTTTCTCAATGAGCTGAAGAAATCATTTTCGGTTTGCTGTACTCCTTCGCAATACATCTGAGTGGAAATCATTTCTGTGATGCCGATATGATTAGCTTTTATAACAAGCTTGCCACCGAATGTATTGCATCCGCCATTGCCACCAGCGCTTTGCTTTTCTTTATTAAAAGAAATGAAAGCTGTTTTCCCGGTTACTTCTTCTGTTTTAAAGGCCGGAAGATCTTTTCCGTAAAGCATGTGAATTTTCTTCAGGTACCATTTTTTCCCAAATAAGGAGGTATCAGTTGATGATGACTGACTTTTACCTATTCCTGTTATTACAAAGAAAACTGTAGCGAAAAGGAGTATTTTTTTCATGTACTTATGTTTTAGACAGTTATAGGATGCAACATTTTTATTTATTACATAAAACAAAACTTAAAATTTTTCTGATCAAAATTTGTCCAGGTTAAAAAATTATTTTGATCTTTGCATTCGCTCTGGAAAAATTTTCCAGACAAAACAGTAAACATGCTTCGTATAGAGACAAATATTGAGAGAGTGGACCGTTTCATTTTTTCAGATGATGATGACGGTAATGGGGCATGTTATGCTGTAGAATAAGTTAACTGAACTAATTCACTATAACATAGCCCCGGCAATATCGCCGGGGTTTTTGTTTATTATAAAACAAATAAAGCAAGATGATTTTTTTAAAAATAGAAATGCATGAGTAATTCAGCTGATTCTTGAAAGGCCTGTTCGTCTAAGTGGTGAGGACGCAAGATTTTCATTCTTGAAATATGGGTTCGAGTCCCGTACAGGCTACATGGTTCGTTGGTGTAATGGTTAACATCTCAGATTGTCGATCTGAAGCAACGGGTTCGATTCCCGTACGAACCGCTATTAATGCGAAATTGTTTACCCATTGTCGTATTCACGGCGGACCATTCATAATTCACTGCTTATACTTTTACATAAATCTTTTTCTTATCCATCCAATAACAAATTGCCCACATGAAAATGATGAAGCAAATGGCGAAAGCAAGAGAACCTATTCTTGGATCACCGGGAATTTTAGCACAAATTTTTAAGTAAAACCAATGCCAGGGTCGGTATAAACGGGATTACCAGAATTATTTATACCATTCGGAATGCGGATCAGCCATAAAATTTTAGGAAGAAAAGCGCTGAATGCAAAAACAAAAAGTGCATTTTTCCCGAATACATCAAAGAATTTACTAAGCCAGACTTTTACATTTTTAATTTCAATCATGTAAATCATTGTTGCAATCGTGATGATAGCAAGACCGGTCGTATAAACTGTATAAGAACTTGTCCAGATTTTTTTGTTGATCGGGAAAACCATATCCCAGCAAAAACCAGTTAACAACATTACTATGCCGGCAACAAACAATCCAGAAATCATTTCAAAATTTTTCCCTTTCTTCTGAATATAATCACCAACAAGATATCCGAAGATCACTTGTACAATGGCGCACATACTGCTCATGATTCCTTCCGGATCAAATGCAAAAGGAAGCCTCCTTTCGCCTTTGTACATGTGTGGTATATGAAGTATTGCTTTATCAACAGCATTACCAAACCAACCGGTCATGCTGTAAGGATCACTTTTATCACCTAATAAAAAACAAAGAGCCCAATATAATAAGAGAAGAAGTAAACTAATATAGAATGCAACTTTTGGTTTCAGATAATAAATAATAACAGATGCAAAAAAATAACAGATAGCAATTCTTGCCAGCACGCCAAGAATTCTGACTCCGTTCTGAGGATTATTCGGATCAACCCAATGACGGAATGCAAGATGATCTCCGCTCCAACTAAAGAATGGCCACCATGTTAAGAAAAGCCCGATCAAATAAATCAGCAATGATCTTTTAATTACTTTTTTCCAAAATACTCCATCGCCACCAGCCTGAAGTCGCGGCATTACAAACGAAAGAGCATTTCCAACCGCAAAAAGAAAAAACGGAAATACAAGATCGGTTGGCGTTAATCCATGCCAGGGCGCATGATCCAATGGCGGATAAATATGAGCCCATGATCCCGGATTGTTTACCAATATCATCAGGCAAACTGTTGCTCCGCGAAAAACGTCGAGGGAATAAAATCTTTCTTTCAAATGACTCTGTTTTGGTAATTAAATGTATGAAATTGATCTGGTAAGCAACAAAAGAATTATTTTGGTGTCATGAAAAGCAAGTCTTTTTTTGTTCATCCAACTTCGGTTATTGATGAAGGAGCACAAATTGGTACCGGATCGAAGATTTGGCATTTCTGTCATTTGATGCCAACCTGCAAAATTGGACAGAATTGTAATATCGGACAAAATGTTTTCATAGACAATAATACGATCATTGGAAATGGCGTTAAAATCCAAAACAATGTTTCTGTATATAATGGAGTAATTATTGAAGATGATGTTTTTCTGGGACCTTCTATGGTATTTACCAATGTCATTAATCCCCGCAGTTTTATTGAACGAAAAAATGAATTTAAAAAAACGTTGATT
Source organism: uncultured Bacteroidota bacterium (assembly GCA_963823125.1). Taxonomy (GTDB): domain Bacteria; phylum Bacteroidota; class Bacteroidia; order Chitinophagales; family Chitinophagaceae; genus UTBCD1. Next base: position 493,165 of record CAWGKD010000016.1, on the reverse strand, counting down.
CGGAAAGGAGCAACAATTGGAGCTAATGCAACTATAATTTGCGGTGTTGAAATTGGTTCTTATTCACTCATTGGTGCTGGTGCTGTGGTAACGAAAAATGTTCCAGATTATGCATTGATGGTTGGAAATCCTGCGAAACAAAAAGGTTGGGTGGGTGATGCTGGTATCACTTTACATTTTGATAATAGCAATATTGCAACTTGCCCAAGCACCCGACGCAAATACAAATTAGAAAATGGATTAGTCCAACCAATATAATAATTATTAACTCGTGGGGACAAATCCCTCAATATCTGCGCTTTTTATTGCATTGTCACTCACAATTCCTGCTATATTTGCATAAGATTAAAGTTGATACCAGAAGGTATTAATTCAAAATTTTTTGGATAAAAACCGGCCATGTAAAAATTTTTTATGTGACTGAGATGGCGAAGCCGTCAATAAATTGATTCCTGTTTGAGCAATAAATGGTTAGCTGTTTATACAAAGCCCCGGTGGGAAAAGAAAGTGAGCCAGCTTTTAACAGATAAAGGTGTGGAGAGTTATTGCCCGTTGAATAAAGTAAGAAGAAAATGGAGTGATCGTGTAAAAGTGGTTGAAGAACCTTTATTTAAATCCTATGTTTTTGTAAAAGTTGCCAATGAAGAAAAGATAAATGTAAGAATGACCAATGGCGTCATCAATTTTGTTTATTGGCAGGGAAAGCCCGCAGTGATCAGAGACAAAGAGATTAATGTTATAAAAAGATTTTTAAATGAGTATGAAAATGTAGAGTTAAGGCCAATGGAGTTGAAAGTAAATCAACGGGTAATTATTACAACCGGGCCGTTGATGGATCATGAAGGCAGCGTGTTGGACCTGCGTCATAAAATGGTGAAAGTTGCCATTGATAGCCTTGGATATATTTTGGTGGCATATATTGAAAGAACTAAATTAACTTCGGCACGATCCAAATAAAACCAAAGCTTATTTTTGCTGCTGTAATTTTTATTTATTAAAGGAATCTTAATGAAATTTATACGATTTATTCTCCTTCTTGGTTTACCCTTTTATTTTATATCATGCGTTACCCAGCAAAGAATTCCAAATTATATTGAAAACGCAAGGGATACAACTACTAATATTGATACAAAATTTCCCGAACTCCATATTCAGAAAAATGATTTGCTTTCCATCCAGGTTTATAGTGAAAGCACAAAGCCTCAGGTTTCGGACGCAATATTTAATTTACCAGGCGCTACGAGTTCTTCATCCGCAGGGGCAATAAATGGTATAAGTGGTTCTGCACCTACAGGACAATCATCTTCAAATACCGGATTTTTAGTGGATGTAAACGGAAATATACAATATCCAAGGCTTGGAACTTTGCATGTGGAAGGGTTGACCAAATTGCAGTTGGCAGATTTAATTAAAAAGAAAATTCCTGATTCAGTACTTACCAATCCTTCAGTCATAATTCGTTTTTTGAATTACCGGGTGACGGTATTGGGAGAAGTTGGAAAAACAGGAACCGTCAATGCACCCGGTGAAAGACTGACCATTCTGGAAGCAATAGGATTAGCCGGTGGTATTACTGATTATGGGAAAAAAAATGTAGTAAAAGTTGTGAGAGAAATTGATGGGAAAAGGGAAATCGGGACTATTGATCTTTCTTCTAAAGATTTGTTCGATTCTCCTTTTTACAATCTGGAGCAAAACGATTATGTAATTGTTTACCCATACAGAACGGAAAGCGAAAATGGTTGACCAATCGATCGTGGCACAGCGTATCAGTCTTGCTCTGAGTGTTATTACTGCTGCGGCATTTCTTTACAATATATTCAAATAACTGCTTATTCCCATTAAGCGACAATGAACCACTGAATGGAAGAACAACTTAACAGTAACAAAAGTGATTTAGGAAATCTTAGTTTGCGGGATATTTTTTTTAAATACGTAAGGTTTTTTCCACTATTTATCTTATCAGTAGTAATCATGCTTGCCGGGGCATATATATATCTTAGATATGCTACCCGCATTTATAGTACCAGCGGGGTTCTTTCTATACAAAATGATCAGCAACAAAAAAATGGAAATAATGACAAGCTTGAAGATTTGTTTGGCAATAACAAAATAATGGATATTCAGAGTGAGATTGAAGTACTGAAATCAAAACCTTTAATGGAAAGGGTAGTTAATGAATTAAATCTTCAGACCAGTTATAGTGCTAAAGGCAAAATCAAAAGCGAAAATATTTACAAACAAGGAGCTTTTCTTCTGAGAATATTTAAATTGAAAGATTCGTCCCGGGCCTTTACGTTAAATATAAAATCTATAAACGACCAACAGTTTCATGTTAATGATGAAAAAACTATTTTCACATTTGATTCTGTTTTTCAAACTCCTTATGGCGTATTCAGTCTTGTGAGGAACCCACAGACTGTAGTTGGCAAAGAATATAATGTATCATGGCAGCCAACATTTAATGTTGCCAGCGCATTGGTTGCTAATTTGAAGGTGGTCCCCAAAACACCTGCGACCGATATCCTCAATATAACCGTGCAAGGTACTAATGCAAGAATGTGTGCTGATGTTGTGAACCAATTAATGAATGAATATCAACAGTTGAGTATTGAAGAAAAAAACAAAACTGCTGAGCTAACTCTTCAATTTATCGACGATCGCTTGGATTCACTTGGTCGTGATCTTGATGCTGTACAAAACGAGCTACTTGCTTTTATGCTCAAAAACAACGTTATTGATCTGGATGCACAGACAACTGATTATTTTAAAACATATAGTGAAACAGATAAATCACTTGAAGAAGAACAGTGGAAGCTCAATATTGTTGATTATGTTGAAGGATATCTCAAAGACAAAAAAAATGATTTTAATAAAGTAGTAGTACCTTCTCCTCTCGGACTTAATGACCCTGTTTTGGGTGCTTATATAGAAGCATATAATAAAGAACAATTGACAAGGCAGGATTTACTCAATTCTAATATTCCTGCGGGTAATCCTTTGATTAAAGAACAAAACGCACTGGTGGAAAAATTGCGTCAGGGAATTCTAGAAAATTTGAAGAATGTAAGAGCAACTTTGAGTTCTCTTATCAATGATTTGAAACAGAAAAGCAACTCCGTTCAATCTCAACTCCGATCATTGCCTGAAAAAACAAGGGAGTACATGGAGATTAAGCGTCTTGTAGATAGTAAGCAAGATCTTTATAAGTTTCTCCAAAGCAAAAGAGAAGAAACAGCTATCTCAAGAGCTTCCACTATTTCCAACAGTAAAGTGGTGGAAAATGCAGTGCCATCTTTTTCTCCAATAAAACCTGACACGAGGAGCCTGTATTTATTGGCAATTTTTATTGGTATTGGCCTACCCGGCCTTTATATATTCCTTGGTGATGTATTGAATGATAAAATCGTTACGAGGTTTGATATTGAAAGGATTACTCAGGTTCCTATCCTTGGTGAAATTGGACATTCCTTTTCTTATAACGCTCTTATTGTCAATAAAACGACCAGAAGTATGGTAGCGGAACAATTTCGTATTATCCGGTCCAATCTGCAATATGTTCTGAATAAAACAGAGAAATCAGTCATTCTTGTTACTTCTTCTTTCAGTGGCGAGGGAAAATCTTTTGTCTGTACCAATCTTGGTGCGGTATTGGCTCTGGCAGGAAAGAAAACAATCATTCTTGAATTTGATATTCGCAAACCAAAAATTTTATCAGGATTAAATCTTGCCAAGCGACCCGGGATCACGAATTATATTGTCAACAGAACAGCAATTGAAGATTTAATATTCCCGGTTCCTGACAGTGAAAATTTATATGTACTGAGTTGCGGTCCCGTTCCACCCAATCCTGCTGAGTTATTGCTTGATGAAAGAGTAGAAGAATTATTTACATATCTAAAACATAATTTTGATGTGGTGATGATAGATACAGCACCTGTTGGTATGGTTAGTGATGCCATGACATTGAGCAAATTTGCAGACTGCACTTTATATCTTGTCAGGCAAGGGCACACTTTCAAAAAGCAAGTTGGACTCATTGATGACTTTTACCGGGAAAATAAATTACCAAAGGTTTCCATTATTATTAATGATGTGAAATTAAAACCGGGTTATGGTTATTATGGCTACGGCCGTTATGGTTATGGCTACGGATATAATTATAGCAGTTATTATGACGAAGAGCATAAAAAACCAACTCTTATCGGTAGCATTCTGCGCCAGGTTGGTATCAGAAAACAAAGAAAGCATTCCGGGAAAAAATAATTTAATTATTTCACACTGATGCGCATACTGGTTACCGGCGGCGCCGGGTTCATTGGCTCCAACCTGGTTGAAAAACTTTTACAGGATAACAGGATAAGTTTTGTAAGAGTATTGGACAACCTGGCAACAGGCTACCTGAATAATATAAAAGATTTTTCTTCTGATTCCCGTTTTGAATTTATTGAAGGAGATATCCGGGATTATAAAATTTGTGAAAAAGCCTGTGATGGTATTGATCTGATTTCTCACCAGGCAGCATTAGGTTCAGTGCCGCGTTCAATAAAAGATCCTTTAACTACCAATGCAGTTAATATAACCGGGACACTGAATGTTTTTACAGCAGCCAAAGAAAAAAATATTAAACGAATTGTATTTGCAGCCAGTTCATCCACATACGGCGATTATCCGGGATTGCCAAAGACAGAAGATAAGATCGGACGGCCGCTTTCACCATATGCTGTTACAAAATACGTGAATGAGCTTTATGCAAAAGTGTATGCAGATCTTTACGGAATAGAAATGATCGGGTTGCGATACTTTAATATTTTTGGGCCTAAACAAAATCCGCAAGGCCCTTATGCGGCGGTGATACCATTATTTATTAAAGGATTTTTGGAAAATAAGCCATCCACTATTAACGGAGATGGAAGCAACAGCCGTGATTTTACATTTGTTGATAATGCTGTTCAGGCAAATATTCTTTCCTTATTTACTCAAAATAAAAATGCAGTAAACCAGGTGTATAATATTGCCTGTGGTGAACAAACATCGTTGCTGCAATTATATAACCATTTGAAAAAAATAGCCGGTAGCAATCTTCAACCGATACATGGGCCGGAAAGAAAAGGAGATGTAAAACATAGCCTGGCAGATATTTCCAAAGCCAAAAAAATGATTGGATATAATGCGGAGGTTTCAGTAGAGCAGGGGTTAAAAAAAACGTATGAGTGGTACAGAGAAAAGTTTGAAGGTTTAAAAAGTTTAAAAGTTTAAAAGTTGAAAAGAACTATTCTCATCACTGGCGGCGCTGGTTTTATCGGCTCGCATGTAGTAAGATTGTTTGTAAAAAAATATCCTGATTACAAGATCATTAACCTGGATGCGCTTACTTATGCCGGGAACCTGGAAAATCTCCGAGATGTCGAGAATGCTTCTAATTATTTTTTTGAAAAAGTAAATATTCTTGATACTAAAGAACTGGAAAGAGTTTTTAACACTCATCAACCCGATGGAATTATTCATCTCGCTGCTGAAAGTCATGTTGACCGTTCCATTCTTTCGCCACTAGATTTTGTTTATACAAATATCATCGGCACAGTGAATCTTTTGAATGCTGCTAAAAAAAATTGGCTTAACACTCAACCTCTCAACTCCTCAACCCCTAAACTCTTTTATCATATTTCAACTGATGAAGTATTTGGAGCTTTGGGTGAAAAAGGTTTCTTTACAGAAGCGACTTCGTATGCGCCTAACTCTCCTTATTCTGCTTCTAAAGCTTCATCTGATCATTTTGTACGGGCTTATGGGGAAACATATCATCTGCCGGTTATAATTACTAATTGTTCCAATAACTATGGTCCGAATCATTTCCCCGAGAAATTAATTCCTCTTTTTATCAATAATATTATTCATAAAAAACCTTTGCCGGTTTATGGTGATGGTTTATATACCAGGGATTGGTTGTATGTAAAAGACCATGCAGCAGCTATTGATATTGTTTTTCATAAAGGAAAAGTTTTTGAAACTTACAACATTGGCGGATTCAATGAATGGAGAAATATTGATCTTATAAAGCTGCTTTGCAAACTGATGGATGAAAAACTGGGAAGGGAAAAAGGCGAAAGTGAAAAGCTGATCAGTTATGTAAAAGATCGCCCCGGTCATGACAGGCGATATGCAATTGATGCAACAAAAATTAATAAAGAGTTAGGCTGGAAACCATCTGTTACATTTGAAGAAGGTTTGAGTGAAACCATCGATTGGTATTTACAGAACACTGAATGGCTAAAGCATGTTACTTCGGGAGATTATCAGCATTATTATGAGAATGTGTATGGTAGTGTTTAGAGGTTTAGAGGTGAGGGTTTAGGGCAAAAAGACTGAAATTTTAGAAATAAAATTTAATTATTATGTCACATCAATATTCTTTTGAAAAGTTAAATGTTTGGCTTGAAGCCCGAAATCTGGTTAGATGGATTTATAAGATGACAGATACTTTTCCTTCTGATGAACGATTCGGATTGGTCATGCAATTACGCCGTGCTGCTATTTCAGTTGTATCTAATCTGGCCGAAGGAAGTGCAAGAAAATCGCCGAAAGATCAGGCACATTTTTCACAAATAGCATATAGTAGTTTAATAGAAATTTTAAATCAGCTGATTATTGCAAATGATTTAAGTTTTATTTCTGAAGAATTATTAACTGAAGGAAGAACAAAGATTGAAGGACTTACATCTCAGGTTGCTGCATTAAGAAAATCTCAATTATCAAGTGGAAAATTCTTTGAAACTAAAACTCTAAACCCTAAACTCTAAACTCTCAACTCTTAACCACTCATGAAAGGAATCATACTTGCCGGCGGATCAGGTACCAGATTGTATCCAATCACCAAAGCTATCAGTAAACAACTGATGCCTGTTTATGATAAACCAATGATCTATTATCCGCTTTCAACACTTATGATGGCCGGCATTAAAGAAATATTGATCATCACTACACCGGAAGATATTTCTCAGTTCAAAAGATTGCTGGGCGATGGAAGCCAGGTCGGTTGCCATTTTGAATATGCTGTACAGGAAGTGCCTAATGGTTTAGCACAGGCATTTGTTATTGGTGAGAAATTTATAAATAAGGATAAGGTGGCGTTGATACTTGGCGATAATATATTTTATGGCGCTGGTCTTGGCAGGCAATTGCGGTCCCTTACAAATATTGAAGGGGGCTATGTATTTGCTTATGAAGTTTCTGATCCGGAGCGTTATGGTGTGGTAGAATTCGATACAAAGATGAATGCAGTTTCTATTGAGGAAAAACCAAAACAACCAAAATCCAATTACGCAGTTCCGGGTTTATATTTTTATGATCATGAAGTGGTCAAAATTGCAAAAGAATTAAAACCATCCGCCCGGGGAGAATATGAGATTACTGATGTAAATAAAGTTTATCTAAAAAAAGGAAAATTAAAAGTTTCAGTTCTTGACCGGAGCACTGCGTGGCTTGATACAGGTACTTTTGAATCTCTGAATGACGCCGGTGAATTTGTAAGAGTGATTGAAAAAAGACAAGGAATGAAAATAGGTTGTATTGAAGAAGTAGCTTACAGGATGGGTTTCATCAATGAAAAGCAATTGCTGGAACTTTGTGTTCAACTGGATAAAAGTGGTTATGGTTCTTATCTGAGAAAAATTATTAAACAAAATAAAAAATAACATAATAAGATTTTTTTGGAATGACAGGTTTGGTTTTTAATATCGTTCAAAATAAAATGGATATAAAACGTAAATGAAAAATTTTGCACTGATAGGAGTTGGAGGGTACGTTGCGCCCCGTCATTTAAAAGCAATCAAGGAAACCGGCAATAATTTAATTGCTGCTCTTGACAAAAATGATTCAGTAGGTATTCTTGACAGTTATTTTCCCGAAGCCGATTTTTTTACCGAGTTTGAGCGATTCGACAGGCATATTGAAAAATTGAAACGCAAAGGAATTCATACTGATTATTTAACCGTTTGTTCTCCCAATTACCTGCATGATGCGCATATTCGTTTTGGTTTGCGAATAGGAGCCGATGTGATTTGCGAGAAGCCATTGGTGCTGAATCCATGGAACGTGGAAGGTTTAATGGAAATAGAAAAAGAAACCGGGAAGAAAATATTTACGATTCTTCAATTGCGTTTGCATCCTGCAATTATTGAGTTGAAAGAAAAAATTCAGAAAGCTCCGGCAGGTAAAAAATACGATATTGATCTCCGGTACATTACTTCACGGGGACATTGGTATTACATCAGCTGGAAAGGTGACATTCAGAAAAGTGGCGGAATTGCTACCAATATTGGCATTCATTTTTTTGATATGCTGCTTTGGATATTTGGTGATGTAAAATCACTCGAAGTGCATCAACACACTCATGATATTGCAGCCGGACGTTTGGAATTAGAAAAAGCAAATGTAAATTGGTTTCTTAGCATCAATGCTGACACTTTACCCCAGGAAGCAAAACTGGCTGGCAAAAGAACTTTTCGTTCTTTGACTATTGACGGAAAAGAATTTGAATTCAGTGAAGGGTTTACCGAATTACACACCAAATCCTACGAAGAAGTTTTAAAAGGGAATGGATTTCCTGTTACAGAAACACTAAGATCTATTGAGTTGGTGAATGAGATAAGGAATAAAAAATAATAGTGAATTAACTGAGATTAAGTTTGGATCAATATTCAATCTATTAGAAGGGAATTTAATAATCAATTTATAAATTGGATTTAAAGGGTAAACATATTTTAGTTACAGGTGCAGATGGTTTTATTGGCAGTCATTTGGTTGAAAGATTGTTAGATGAAGGATGTAAAGTAAAAGCTTTTATTTACTACAATTCATTTAATAATTGGGGATGGCTGGACAGTTTTCCAAAAGAAAAAATAAATAAGTTAGAAATTTTTGCGGGAGATATTCGTGATTCAAATGGTTTGAGAACAGCAATGGAGGGAATTGATGTTGTTTTTCATTTAGCTGCATTAATTGGAATTCCCTTTAGTTATCATTCTCCGGACTCCTATATTGATACGAATATAAAAGGAACTCTCAATGTTATTCAGGCAGCAAAAGAATTAAAAGTTGAAAAGGTTTTGATAACATCTACTTCAGAAGTATACGGCACAGCTCAATATATTCCGATTGATGAAAAACATATTCGCCAGCCACAATCTCCTTACTCAGCTTCTAAAATAGGTGCGGATAGCATTGCTGAATCTTTTTACAGGAGCTTTGGAACTCCAATTACTATTGTTCGCCCTTTTAATACGTATGGCCCCAGGCAATCTGCAAGAGCTGTGATCCCAACTATTATTACTCAATTATTAAATGGAAAAACAGAGATAAAATTGGGATCACTTCGTCCTACAAGAGACTTATTGTTTGTTAAAGACACTGTTGAAGGTTTTATAGCTATTGCCAAATCAGACAATGTACAGGGCGAAGAATTAAATATTGCAACGGGTCACGAAATTACAATCGGCGAACTAGCAGAAAAAATAATTGATAAATTAAATCCTGCTGCAAAAATTATTTGTGATGAAAAAAGAATCCGACCGGAAAAAAGTGAAGTAGAAAGATTATTAGGAAGCAATGAAAAAATTAAAATTTTAACAGGGTGGAAGCCCTTTTATTCACTTGATGAAGGCATCTCAGAAACAATTAAATGGTTTTCTGATAAAGCAAATTTATCGCATTATAAATTAGATATTTATAATCTATGATCCCATTATCGGTACCAAATATTTCTGGTAATGAATGGAAATATATAAATGAGTGTTTAGATACAAATTGGATTTCTTCGGTGGGAAGTTATGTTAATTTATTTGAAAGAAAACTAGCTGAATTTTGCGGAGTCAGGTCTGCTGTAGCAACAAGTAACGGTACTGCTGCTTTGCATATCAGTTTGCTCCTTTCTGGTATTGGAAGGAACGATTTAATAATATTGCCAAATATTACTTTTGTTGCGCCTGCAAATACTATAAAATATGTCGGTGCTGATCCTATTTTGATAGATGTTGATGAACTTACCTGGCAAATGGACCTTAACTTGCTTCAAAGATTTTTATCGGAAGAAACTATAATTAAGAAGAATGGTTGTTTTCATAAAGGAACCGGCAGAATCATCAAAGCAATTCTTCCTGTGCATGTATTGGGTAACATGTGTGATATGACTCGACTAACTGAACTTGCTGATGAGTATAAGTTGCTTGTGATAGAAGACGCAACAGAAGCGTTAGGGAGTTTTTATAAAGATAAGCATGCAGGAACCTTTGGGAAGTTAGGAAGTTTGAGCTTTAATGGTAATAAGATTATTTCAACTGGTGGAGGGGGAATGATACTCACCAATGATGAAGAACTTGGGAAAATGGCTAAGCATTTAACCACCCAAGCAAAAGCCTCTAAACAAGAATATTTTCATGATATGGTTGGGTATAATTATCGTCTAGTTAATATTCTTGCAGCAATGGGTGTGGCACAAATGGAACAATTAACCGCTTTTCTTCAAAAGAAAGATGAAATCAAAAAAAAATATGATATTTCCTTAAATCGTATTAAAAAAGTGAGATTCCAAAAAATAGCGAAAAATATAATCCCCAATAATTGGTTATACACCATAAAAATAAAAGAACAACCCCTGTTACGTAAATACCTTTTAAAAAAAAATATTGAATCCAGACCTTTCTGGATTCCGATGAATCAACTACCAACATTTAAGGATGATATTTATTATCATGAATACAATGTCTCAAATATGGTCTATGAACATTGTTTAAGTTTACCTTGCTCTACAAATCTAACTCTGGATGATCAAAATAAGGTCATTGAAGCCATATTCCAGTTTTATAATGACTGAAAAAATTATACTTATTGGTGGAGGCGGTCATTGCAAATCGTGTATTGATGTTATTGAGAAAGAAAAACGATTTCAGATTGGCGGTATTTTAGATGCACAGTTAAATAAAGATTCTCTCATTTGCAATTATCCAATTTTAGGTGATGACAGGCTAATTGAAGAATTCAAGCAAAAAGGGGCAAATTTTTTTATTACTGTTGGCTTTATAAAATCTTCTTTAATACGAGAAAAAATATTTGCGTATCTGGAAAGCCTCCAGATTGATTTACCTGTTATCATTTCCCCTTATTCAATTATTTCAAAATTTTGCCAAATTGGCAAAGGAACTATTGTGATGCATCAAGCTTTGATAAATGCTGATGTAAAATTGGGCGAAAATTGTATTATTAATAACAAAGCCTTGGTAGAACATGATACTTTGATTGGAGATAACGTTCACATATCTACGGGAGCAATCCTTAACGGAAATTGTATAATTGGAAACAACGTTTTTATAGGTAGTCAAGCAGTAATAAATAATGGTATCAAATTAGGAAGAAATGTGATTATTGGTGCAGGATCAGTAGTGGTACATACTATTGAGGAACCAGGAATTTACGTGGGGAACCCTGCAAAAAAAATTAAACAATGAGTCGGTTAGTTATTGTAGCAGAGGCTGGGGTAAATCATAATGGAAATCTGCGGATTGCAAAAAAATTAATTGACGTGGCTAAAGAATCCGGGGCAGATTTTGTAAAATTTCAAAGCTTTAAAGCACAAAAAATTGTCAGTAAAAATGCAGTAAAAGCTGCGTATCAGAAAAAATCAATTGGTAAAAGTGAAACCCAGTTTGAAATGTTGAAGAAACTTGAACTTACAAAGAAAGATCATGAAAAACTTATTGCATATTGTAAAAAAAGATCGATTAAATTTTTATCATCTCCTTTTGATACGGATAGTATACTTCTTTTGAAAAATTTGGGAATCAGTATTGGAAAAATTCCTTCAGGTGAGATCACCAATCTTCCTTACTTGGAACAAATGGCCGCTGCATTTGATCAACTGTTTGTATCTACTGGCATGTGTGACCTTAATGAAGTGGAAGCGGCACTTAATGTTTTGATAAGATCGGGAGCAAAAAAAGAAAAAATTACAGTGCTTCATTGCACTACAGAATATCCGACACCCATGGAAGAGGTTAACCTCATAGCCATGTTAACTATGCAAAAAAAATTTGGCGTAAAAGTTGGATATTCCGATCACACTGCCGGCATTGAAATTCCTATTGCAGCAGCAACTTTAGGTGCCGCAGTTATCGAAAAGCATTTTACTCTTGACAGAAATATGAAGGGGCCCGATCATAAGGCTTCTTTAGAACCTAAAGAATTAAAAGCTATGATAACTGCAATCCGAAATATCGAAAAGGCTCTAGGAAACGGAATAAAAAAACCCTCTTTATCAGAACGGAAAAATATGACAATTGTACGCAAAAGTTTAGTTGCTGCAAGGAATATGCAAGCAGGTCACATACTTCAAATAGATGATATTAATATAAAACGCCCTGGCAATGGCATTTCACCTATGCAAATCAATGAAATAACTGGAAAAGAATTACTGAAGTCTATATTAGAGGACGAAGTACTTACTCCTCGTCATTTTGAAAAATGAAAATTGCAATACTTACCAGCTCAAGAGCAGATTTTGGGATCTATCTGCCTTTATTAAAAAAATTTAAGAACGATCCCTTTTTTGATGTAAGAATAATTGCTTTTGGAACCCATCTTTCCTCAAAGCACGGTCATACTATTGATGACATTATTGAAGGTGGATTTATAATTGATCATTATGTTGAACACATTTTACCGGATGATTCACCATTTGATATTGCAAGAAGTATGTCGACAGTGTCATTAAAATTTTCCTCAATATGGGAAAAAGAAAAAAAGAATTATGACCTTGTTTTCTGCTTGGGAGATCGTTATGAAATGTTTGCTGCAGTGAGTGTATCAGTACCATTTAATATTAAACTGGCTCATATTCATGGTGGTGAAACCACCTTGGGGGCTATTGATAATAAATTCAGACATTGCCTATCTATTTTTTCGACTTTGCATTTTGTTTCTACGGAGGAGTACGCAAAAAAAGTATGGCAACTCACAGGCAATACTTCTAATATTCATGTTATAGGAGCATTAGGCTTAGACAATCTTGAAGACCTGAATTTATTACCAAAAGAACAACTAATGGAACGATATAAAATAGACCTTAATAAGCCAACTATTTTAATTACATATCATCCTGAAACTATTAATCCTGAAAAAAATGAACAGCATGCACAAGAACTTGTAAAAGCTTTATCTGGATTTCAAGACTACCAGATTATTATTACTATGCCTAATGCTGACACTATGAGTAATGCTATGCGAGGTGTATATGAACAATTTTCTAAGTCGCAGCCAAACGTTTTTTTGGTGGAGAGCTTTGGCACGCTTGCTTATTTCAGTAGTATGAAATACTGCAAAATTGTTGTAGGTAATTCATCAAGCGGAATTATTGAAGCTGCTAGTTTTCAGAAATATGTAGTGGATATTGGTAGCCGGCAGGCTGGCAGAATCACGTCAGACAAATGTTTTCCATTCGGATACAGATGCATTATCTATTAGTGAGGCATGCAACAAAGCACTATCTGCGGGAGAGTTCAAAGGCGGTAATGTTTATTTTAAAAAAGACGCTTCCAGTGCAATTGTAAACATTTTGAAAAATGCAAACATTGCAACAATATAAAAAGCATATTATTCCCTTTTCATCTTCTGGCCGAGAAGCATTAGAAATGTTGGATCGTCTTCCCGAAAATGAAATAAGAGTATTATTTGTGCTTGATGGAAATAAAATGATAGGAACACTTACTGATGGAGATATCAGAAGAGGGTTGTTGCAGGATAGGGAAATTTCTGAAAATGTTTCACTTTATATGAATAAGAACTTCAAAAGTTTTATCAAATGAAATCAACCCTGAAATATTGCAAGGTTTCGTATAGCTGAAATATGGCTATTACCTGTATTGAATGAAAAAAATGAAATTGAAGATATAATTGACTTAAAACAAATCAAACCGTGATTCCTCGGCCGTCTTGATAATGGCAGGGGGCAAGGGCGAAAGACTAAAGCCTCTGACAGATAAATTACCAAAACCCATGTTAAATGTTGGGGGTAAACCAATTTTAGAAATTAATATTGACCGGTTAATTAATTTTGGGATTAAAACGTTTTATATAAGTATTCGATATCTTTGAGAAAAAATCATTAATTATTTTGGAGACGGAAGTTTTAAGAATACAACAATAAAATATATTATACAAGAAGAACCCTTGGGAACTTTTGGTGCCTGTGCTCTTATAAGTGATTTTGAGTTTGATGAATTAATCGTAATGAATGCAGATATATTAACTAATATAGACTTTGAAGACTTTTATAATTTTTATAAAAAAAACAATGCAGTGATGTGTGCTGCCAGCATTCCATATAATGTTAGGATTCCTTATGGAATATTACAGACAGATGGGAAAGATTTTGTAACATCTCTTATTGAAAAGCCAAGTTACACTTACTATGCTAACGCTGGTATTTATATAGTTCATAAATCTCTCATTAAAAATATCCCTCAAAAAAAAATATACAATGCAACGGATCTGATGTCACAGCTTATTAAAGAAAAACAAAAACTTGTTAATTATCCAATTCTGCAATACTGGTTGGATGTTGGCAGATATGAAGACTATATTAGAGCACAACAGGATTTTTTGCACATTAATTTTTGAGAAAATGAATACTACCATCAGGCAATTTCGGATTTTAATTATAGGATTAGGGTCAATGGGGAAACGACGAATTCGAAACTTGAAAGCTAATGGTGTAACTTTTATTACTGGTTTTGATTTACGAGAAGATCGTCGGGAGGAAGTAAAAAAAATTTATTCAATTCCAGTATTTCAGACGCTTTATGAAGCTCTGGAATATACGCATTATGATGCTTGGATTATATCTGTTCCTCCTAATATCCATCATATTTATATGAAGGAAGCATTAAAGAATAATACAGCATCTTTTATTGAAGCAAGTGTCGTAGATACTGATATGATAAAAATAATAAGTGAAGCAAAAGATAAGAACATATTCTTTGCTCCTTCATATACATTATTTTTTCATCCTGCTATTAAAAATATTGCTCAAATACTTAAAAAAGATTTGTTGGGAAAAGTTTCTAATATTTTATATCATTCAGGGCAATATCTTCCTGATTGGCATTCTTATGAAAATGTAAGCGAATACTATGTTGCACAGCGTGATACCGGAGGCGCCAGGGAAATTACTCCTTTTGAATTGACATGGATAACAATGCTTTTTGGAATGCCCGAACGTATTGCATGTTTCTATAAAAAAACCATCGAAATTGAAGGAGCTGAAAATATTGAGGATACTTACAATCTTCTGATGGAGTATAAAGAATTTATAATCAATATGTGTGTGGATGTTGTTTCACGTTATGCTACTAGAAGGTTATTGATAAATGGCGACAAAAAGCAATTAGTTTGGGATTGGAATAAGGATTTTATCGAATTGTATGATCCAATGAAGCAAGAATGGGAAATTATTTCTTTTGAAATGGATAAAGCACAAAGTGGCTATAATAAAAATATTACGGAAACAATGTATAATGAGGAAATTGACACCTTTTTAAATGCACTTAATAATGAAGCTTCTTTCATAAATACTCTAGAAAAAGATCATAAAGTATTACAATTGCTGTATGCGGCTGAGAGAAGCGGAGATACAAATACAATACAACAAATATTATGACAGGAATTTTTGTTGTTGCAAGACTTGGTTCATCGCGGCTGTTTGAAAAGCATCTTATTAAAGCGGGAGGAAAATCATTAATAGAATGGCTTGTTGACAAATTTGTTTTTTCATTTAGTGAGGAAATCGAAAATAAGGATATATGCATTTATGTTGTAACATCCTATAAAGAAGAAAATAAAAAATTTGAGATGGTATTTTCAAAAAATAAAAAAGTAAATATATTTTACGGTTCAGATTCAAATATTCCTCTGCGGCAGTTGCAGTGTGCAGAGGCAAATAATATAAGCGAGATTATTAGTATTGATGGAGATGATATATTGTGCTCTACAAGTGCAGCTAAACAAATAAGAGATAGCCTAATGCAAAATGTATCTTATGTGCAATCAACAGGGCTACCATTTGGAATGAATGTATCGGGATATCAAACTGATTTTTTACGTCAGTCTTTGAAAAATTATAAAACCTCGACATTGGAAACTGGCTGGGGTCGTATTTTTGATAATACTGCTTTAAAGGAGGTTCGTTTAGGACAATACGACAAGGATAAAAGATTACGTTTGACTTTGGATTATGAAGAGGATGCAAAATTTTTCGAAGCCATCATTAATACGTTAGGAAGTAAATTATTAACCATTGATGATGCATCTCTGGTAAGCTTTATTATAGAAAATAAATTCTATGAGATTAACCAGCATGTAAGCAATAGATATTGGAAAAATTTTGATTTGCAAAAAAAAGCAGAGTTATAGATATGAATCGTGATTATAAAAGAAGATTGCATGAATTAATACCGGGTGGGGCCCATACATATTCCAGAGGCGATGATCAATTTCCTGCCAATGCGCCTTCTATTTTAGAACGCGGAGAAGGAGCATATGTATTTGATCCGGAAGGAAAAAAATTTCTTGATTATGGAATGGGGTTGAGATCGGTTAATTTAGGATATGGCAATAAAGAAGTAGCAGATGCGAGTTACAGGGAAATTTTGAAAGGCAATAATCTTACCCGTGCTTCATTGACAGAATTAGCTGCAGCTGAAATGCTTGTTGATCTTATTCCTTCAGTTACCATGGTAAAATTTGCTAAACATGGCTCCACAGTTACATCTGCAGCCATGAAACTTGCCCGGGCATATACGAACAGGAAATATCTTGCTATTCCGGCTGAACATCCATTTTTCTCCTTTGACGATTGGTTTATAGGTTCTACAGTAATGAACAAAGGCGTCCCGCAAGAGATTAGTAACTTAACTCTTAAATTTAATTATAATGATATAGAATCACTGCAATCACTTTTTGATCAATACCCGGATCAGATTGCCGGTGTTATGCTTGAAGCTGCAACTTCTGTGGGACCGCAAAATAACTTTCTTCATGATGCCAAGAAATTATGTAATAAAAACGGTACAATTTTCATAATTGATGAAATGATTACAGGGTTTCGGTGGCATTTACAAGGGGCCCAGGTATATTTTGATATAGAGCCTGATCTCTGCACCTTTGGAAAGGCAATGGCAAATGGATTTGCAGTGGCTGCTCTTTGCGGAAAAAAAGAAATCATGCAATTGGGAGGTATGCTTGAAGAAGGAAAAGAAAGGGTTTTTCTTACTTCTACCACACACGGGGCTGAAATGAGTGCACTGGGGGCTTTTCTTAAAACTGTTGAAATAATAAGAAGAGATGATGTAATTAATCATTTCTGGAATTATGGGAAATCGTTGATAGATGGCATGAATGATATTGCTGGAAAATTAGGTATCGGTCACTCATTTTATGTTGAAGGTTACCCTTGCTCGCCTAATTATGTAACAAAAGATAAAGAAGGAAAGCATTCATATGCTTTCCGTACACTTTTTTCACAGGAAATGATCAGAGGTGGTATATTAATGCCTTATATTGCTATTTCCTTTTCACACCAAAAAGAAGAATTAGCAAAAACTCTGGAGGCAACAAATGATGCCTTAATAATTTATAAAAAAGCTTTGGAAGGAGATATTAATGAATATCTGCATTCAAGTATTATAAAACCCGTTTTCAGAAAATATAATTGATTCGGATGTTTGCATTAAAAGACAAGGTTATTGTTATTACAGGCGGTGAGGGCTTGCTGGGGAAAGAAATTATTTTGAGATTAAAAAATGCTGGAGCAATTGTAATTTCTGCAGACATAGAAATTAGCTCAGCGAATGATGAGAATATTTTTTTAGATATTACGAAAGAAAATTCCATCAATAATGCGATCGCAGATACTGTGAAAAAATTTGGGAAAATTGATGGCTGGGTAAATAATGCTTACCCAAGAACAAAAGATTGGGGAAGCAAATTGGAAGACATTCCTTCTGAATCCTGGCGCAGGAACATAGATATGCATCTCAATGGTTATTTTTTTTGTGCCCGTGCCGCTTTGGAGCAAATGAAAAAACAAGGCTTTGGAAGTTTGATCAATATGTCATCAATTTACGGGGTTGTTGCACCGGATTTTTCCATTTATGAAGGAACAAATATGACCATGCCTGCGGCCTATGCAGCCATAAAAGGTGGAATCATTAATTTAACCCGGTATTTTGCTGCTTATTATGGTCCATTTAATGTGCGTGTAAATTCTGTTTCTCCTGGAGGAATCTTTGATAACCAGGATAAAATATTTGTGGCAAATTACATCAAAAAGACTCCCTTGCGAAGAATGGGAATGACGGGAGACGTAGCATCATCTATTCATTTTCTACTTTCTGATGATTCGGCATATATAACGGGACATAATTTAGTAGTTGATGGCGGATGGAGTATTATATAAATACATTGACCAGATTCAACTTCTTTGTGAATTAAATTGCGCATTTCAACATTAAATATTAAAATGATCGCAGATTATAATAAAAATCCCTGTTAAACTTATTGAAAAATTATAAAAAA
Organism: uncultured Bacteroidota bacterium; assembly: GCA_963823125.1. GTDB lineage: Bacteria > Bacteroidota > Bacteroidia > Chitinophagales > Chitinophagaceae > UTBCD1. The sequence continues at coordinate 474,544 of CAWGKD010000016.1, read as the reverse complement.
TCTTGAATATAATTTTTCAACTATTTTGTGTTGCTAAACATTAATAAAATAAGTTTAATTAAATATACAGACAAATACTTGAATACTCTTTTGTCAGAGAATACTTTATAAAAAGATTCTTTTATAAAGGTTTATGAGAAAGCGCAAATTTATTGTGTATTGGGATTATAGAAGAAGGGATCTTTTATTACCGTTTGAAAAACTTTCCGACGAATATGAATGGTATTATATATTCTTCAGGTATAGAAATGATGACCCTGTGGTTTCATTAGATAATAGATTATACTGGTCTGAATACAAATCGCCTTACGCTCTTTTGCAAACAATAAATCCTAACGGAATAATTTTTTCGGACCTAAGTAGTATTTATGCAATTTCATTAAATATCGCCTGTAAGAATAAAAGGGTTGTCAGTTTTTTATTGGAACATGGAATAAAACTTCCTTATGACTACTACCTCGATGTAGAAGCAAATAATAAGGCTTACTCAAAAACCACAAAAAAATCAACGAAAAGGAGATACGAAAAAATTAATTCTTTTTTATTTTATGTAAGATCTTTTAAAATAAAAAATATCAGATTTCTTTATGAATTTGTTAAACTGCCTTTAATGCTGATTTTATTAAAATCTGACAATGCTTTTTCTAAATCAAAATATTTACTGCGGTGCCCTGATAAATATTTGCTTTTTTCGAGGCAAAATTTTCCTTATTACCAGTATAGAGATGGCATTTCTCCAAATGATGTGATTTATTTTGGCAATCCATACCTGGATGATTATATTAAAAGAGAGGACTGCAAAATTCTTATGAAGGTATTCCTTACTATTTATTACTTGATGATGGTCAGATTGAAATGTTGGGTATAACTTCAGAGCAAAAAAATGAATTCATAAAGAAACTAAATGAATTCTCCAAACTCAAAAAATCAAGATTAGTTATTAAGCTTCATCCATTGGATTATGGAAGAACTGATTTATACCAGGATTTAAATATTACCTATTTCGAATCAACAGATATATCAAAGCTAATTTTTAACTCAACGGGTTGTTTTGCAATTTCGACTTCCTTAATGTTTCCGCTTATTGTTGCCAGTAAAGTAATTATTTTCAAGGTTCCTGAATCAAAAATGCAAGACGCTTTGGCTCATTTTGGGGTGAGGTTTTTAGATTATTTGAATTTTAGCCCAGAAGATATTGAATTTAATGCATTTAAGTTAAGTAGTGAATATAAAGAAGAGTTCATTGAACAGTTTCTATTTAAAAATGACGGTAAGGCTTTAGGCCGTTTAAAAATGATTTTAAAAAACTAAGGAATGAAGCTTTTAAAATCATTTTCAATTTATACACTGGTGAGTTTTTTTGGTGCAGGCATCAGTTTTTTTTTGATGCCAGTATTGTCCTATTATTTATCTCCAACAGATTATGGAACCACATCCATTATTAATTCCTATGTTTCATTTATTTCACCTTTCCTGGGATTGATTGCATATGGACTAATAACAGTAGAATATTATAGAATAGCTGACAAGAATGAATTTGCATCATTATTTTCATCCATTCAGCTAATACCTGTTTTACCTACTATTATTTTATTCTTAATCACTCTACCTCTTTATAAAAAAATAGCAGTATTCCTGGAATTGCCTCCTGAACAGCTATGGGTTGGAATAATCATTCTGATTCTGTCTTTTTTGATTATTTATGTAGAGACGGCGAACAGTTATTTAATAATTTCAAAAAAAATAAAACTATATACCATTTACACTATAGCAAGAGTAATTACTGAAACCCTGCTGACTATTTGGTTCGTAGTCATTCTAAAAATGAGATGGGAAGGAAGAATTCTTTCATGGGGCATCTCAACTGTTTTGTTTTCTATTTTGGCTTTTTATATATTTTATCGGGAAGGATTGCTAACCCTGAAGATAAAAAAAAATATATCTATTCAAGCTTAGCATATGGCATTCCTTTAATACCACATGTAATCGGGAAATACGTTATCAATCAATCGGATAGGGTATTTATTGCTAAAATGGTTTCCTTAAGCGCAGCAGGTATATATAATGTAGGATACACGATAGGTATGGTATTAATGATATTAATTACAGCTTTTTCAAACGTATTTACTCCTTTTTTGATGGAAAAACTTTCTGATATTTCTGAAGAAAAAAAAAATCAAATAGTAAGGCTTTCTTACCAGGCCATTGCAGGAATGCTTATGGCTCTTTTGCTTATTAATTTATTTTCCCCTTTTTTGTTTTCATTATTAATAAATAAAACCTATGCCCATGGGTCAGTTTATGTCTTTTGGGTGAGCCTGGGTTATTTTTTTTGGGGGTGTTATTTGATTTTCAGTGGTTATATTTTTTATTACAAACGAACCAATATTTTGTTTTGGACAGCCATCGTTAATATTTCAACGAATCTATTGTTTAATTACCTATTTATAAAAGAGTTTGGAGCTATTGGGGCTGCTTATGCCACTGCCTTATCATTCTTTATTGTATTTCTTATTGTATTATACCAATCTAATCGGTTGGTAAAGTTGCCATGGTTTAGCGGAAGGGGACATTTAAAAAAATCTGAATATAATTAATGATTTTAAATAAGTTGCTGGGATTTATTTTTGGTAAAATGAGAAGTGGGTATTATAATGAACGGTACAAATATTTTCGGCGTCAATATAATATTATTTCAGATTTTGGTTTCAATGGTACTGACATAAGAATTTACGGTGACGGGAAAATAATAGTTGGTAGCAATTCTTATATAGGGACTAATTCAACAATCGAATTATATAAAGGGCAAAAAGTTGTGATAGGAAATAACTGTGCTATCAGTCATAACGTCCGAATGTACACATCGACTGCCAGGGCGGATCAGGATTTTAATGGCCCTCGAAATAATACCAATAAAGTAGGTGACATTATCATTGGTAATGGCGTTTGGATTGGGGCTAATGCCTTCATAAATCCAGGGATAAAGATTGGCGACAATGCTGTAATAGGAGCCAATAGTGTTGTAACTAGGGATGTACCTGAAAATGCTATTGTAAGATGGGTGTTGGCGAAATTGATACGTTATAAAAACATTTAATAAATAATTGGATCAGCAAAATCAGAAAAAAACGATTCTTCATTGTATTGATTCATTGTCTCTGGGAGGCGCAGAAGTGTTATTAATGGAAACACTTCCACTCTTAACGGAATATGATAATGTGGTTTGTTATCTCCATCCTCCTGATACTTTGCTTTCTCAAATCAAAGATTACCCGGTTTACTGTTTAGGGTATAGATCAAAATTTTCCTTTTTTAAAACGGTAAGAAAACTTAGGCAGGTTATTAAGAAAAACAATGTTTCTATAGTTCATGCTCATCTGTTCTATAGTACATTGTTTACAAGGATTGCTTGTTCTTCAAGATTAAAATTTATTTTTACGATTCACAGTTTACTTAGCAAAGATGCTTTTGAAGTAAACCGATTGTCTTTGTTTGCTGAAAGAATAACATACAAAAAGAGGCAGTTGCTGATAGGAGTTTCTCAGGCGTCTTTAGATGATTATAACAGATGGATTGGAATAAAAGGGAAATCATTTGTATTAAATAATTATGTTAATGATAAATATTTTGAAATAAATTTAGACCATAAAAGTAATATAGCCGAAAGCTTTAAATTAATCGCAGTTGGTAATCTTAAAAGGGCAAAAAATTATTCAGCATTATTAGATGCATTTTCAATTACAAAGGATTTACCAGTAACTCTTGATATATATGGAAGCGGTGATTTAAAAAATGAGCTGCAAAAAAAAATAGTGAATGAAAATTTGAATGTTCGATTGATGGGGCAGGCCAATGAGATATGGAATATCTTGCCAGACTATGATGCTTATATAATGCCTTCTTTATATGAGGGCTTTGGTATTGCTTCTATGGAAGCCATAGCAGCTGGCCTTCCTGTATTGCTTTCTGATATTCCGGTTTTCAGGGAATTAGTTGAAAATATACCGGTTTATTTTAATCCAGCTGACCCGGAATCCATAGCGAACGCTATAAGATATACATATAATAATTGGCAGAAAGTAATTTTAAATGCAGCTAAGGGAAAACAGCTAATCCAAAAAAAGGCTTCAAAAGAAGTTTATCTTACAAAGCTTTTAGAGATTTATAATAGTTGAAATCCAGTTACTTTTTTATTTTGCAATCATCTTGTAAGCCCTCCTGAAATTCGACCATTGAAGATTAGAGAAATTCTTTAACTTAAATGGCTACTTTAAAAGAAACATTAATATGAAAAATAAATTTATACTATAAAAAACATTCTTGATTTTTGCAAACAAAATAAATGCTTATCTAAATTTAATTGCCTTGCCTCTGCACATGAAAGTAAAAGTTATCAGATTTTTTTTAGCCCTGATTATTTTAATTGGAGTAATAATTTTTATTTTAGAACTCTTTGGAATTTCTGATGAAACCGGGAAAAGTTTTATTACTTCAAATCATCTTAACGAATATTTTGACTCTTCACTATTACGATTGCAATCAATATCACAGATAACATCTTATTGTGACTCTCTATATGGCAATAATAGAAATAGCTGCAGCTGATTCTGAAAAGTATGCAACCATTGTTTCAGCACTTTGCGGGATAGATTTTATCATGGATATTCTTATTATAGTTTAGGACAAAATACACTGGGACATATTCTTGCACCTTTACTAGACAGCAGGCTTGACTGCCATTGTGATACCAGATGACATTTTGAAATATCCTAAGGCTGCATGCAGCCAACAATCAATTATTGGGATGGAAGTTTTTAAAAGAAAAGGATTTAAAGTAAGAAAAGTAGGTTTTTTTATGGATGGCTTAGGCGGTCATTTTTGCTATGAAGCTTTTTTTAAAGACAAATGGCATTTCTTTGACCCGGATTTGGAGCCAAAATTGAGTATTATGACTAAGAGTCATTTTCCGGGAATAGCCGAGATAGTAAAAAACGATTCTCTCCTTCACTCGCTTTATTATAAATTAAATTATGACGAAGTAGAAAAATTGTTTCCTACCTATCCAGTATGGTCCGGTTAATAAATTTCCTGCTCCTCATGCACTTATTTATCAATACGTCACAAAATATCTTTCTTATAGTTCCTGGCTAATATTTTTGGCCATATATTTTTTTGTGAATAGAAGATTAATCCGGTTAATAAAAAAAAGAAAATCTGAAGAATTTCAAGATTCACTTTTCGCAGAACTGAGAGCTTAAATAATTTTCCACCAGACATTTCTTTATTGAGAATAAATTTATTTAACATTTTAATTCTCTATATTTTTTTAAATAATTATTCTCAAAGACTACAAAGCGATTTTTGCTTTCAAAAAAATTAATTAAATAATTCTGTCGAAAGGCTAAATAATTATGTGCGGTATTGCTGGATTTATTGATTTTAAAAACAGAACGGAGGAAATTGTACTGAGGAAAATGACTGACAGTCTTAGTCATCGCGGTCCAGATGGAGAAGGAACTTATTTTTCCAGAACAGGAAATGCTTTCATTGGTCTTGGCCACCGAAGGTTATCTATAATTGATTTATCCAATGCAGCCAGTCAACCCATGCATTTTGATGGACTGCATATTATTTTCAACGGAGAAATTTATAATTATAATGAAATACGGGATTCATTAATTGAAAAAGGCCATCAATTCGTTACACATTCTGACACTGAAGTGATTTTACATTCCTGGCGGCAATGGGGTGCAGATTCCATTGCTCAGTGGCATGGAATGTTTGCAATCGTTTTATATGATGAACGTTCCGATGAAATTATTTGCATCAGGGACAGGGCAGGAGTTAAACCTTTATACTATTACTGGAGCGAGGACCTGTTTATCTTTGGCTCGGAACTAAAGTCGTTATTAGTCCATCCTTTTTTTAAAAAAGAGATTGACCCAAACGCTGTGGCATCTTTTCTGCAATATGGTTGTGTTTCCCATCCCCATAGTATTTATAAGAAAACTTATAAGTTGCAACCCGGGCATTATTTGAAACTGAAGCTGAATGCAAAAGAAATTTCTGTTACTCAGTATTGGAATGTTTATACTTATTATAATAAACCGAAATTAAAAATTGATCTGACCGAAGCAATAGGAGAAACAGAAAAAATTTTGCAAAAAGCATTTCAATATCGTATGGTTGCAGATGTGCCTGTTGGTATTTTCTTAAGTGGAGGATATGATAGTTCGTGTGTGACTGCTTTATTACAGAAAAGCAGTTCCGCGAAAATTAAAACGTTCACAATTGGTACAATTCCGATGAAAGGCTGGATGAAGCTCCATATGCAAAAAAAATTGCAAAACATTTAGGTACTGATCACACAGAATATTATTGCACTTCCAAAGAAGCGCTGGAAATCATTCCTGATCTTCCAATTTATTATGATGAACCTTTTGCTGACAGCAGTGCCATCCCAACTATTTTAGTAAGCAGACTTGCAAGAAAAAAAGTAACTGTTGCGTTATCTGCTGATGCCGGTGATGAAATATTTGCGGGCTATAACCGGTATGATTATATGTCCCGCTATGGAAATAAATTAAAAGCTATTCCCAAACCAGTTCGGAAAATGGCGGTTGCAGTAATGGAATCCATTTCATCAGAAAAAATTCCTTATCTGAAAGGAACCCGGAATTTTCATAGCCGGTATGATAAACTGAAAAATTTATTAAATAATCCATCACCCTCAGAGCTGTTGAAAAATCTAAGCCAGGTATTCAGCACTAAAGAAATTCAGCAGCTATTTAATCAACCCGTCTGTGAATTAATCTACTCCTTATAACAGCAATGAATTATCTGCGGGTTATAAAGATCTTTTAGCTTATATGATGGCAATCGATTATCAAACTTATATGGTAGATGATATTTTGCAGAAGGTTGACAAAGCTACCATGTCAATCAGTCTTGAAGGAAGAGAGCCATTCCTGGATCAGGATATTATTGAATGGACTGCTCAATTGCCTTCGGAATATAAGTATCATCATGGTCAAAAAAAATATATACTGAAACAAATTGTTCATAAATATATTCCGAAGCAAATCATGGAAAGGCCGAAGATGGGTTTTGGAATTCCGGTAGAAACATGGCTCTCGAATGAACTAAAAAATTTGGTGAAAGAATATTTAAGTGAAGAAATTTGAACAAACATGGTTTATTCAATGTGGAACGAGGTAAAAATGATTTTATCTGATTTTTATAAAGGCAGAACAGAAAAGCATTTGAAGATCTGGTATCTTTTAATGTTTCAGATGTGGTATGCAAAATGGATGAATTAGCAGGATTCAGCTATAAAAATATTTTGCTACGTCATTAAAAATTTAAATTAAGTATAAAAGCACTAAAGATATAAGATGACTTTACGATACTATTTTGAAGAAATTATGTACTGTGAGATGTGTGGAGACCCAACAACTAACCACAAGGTATTGGGGCAAAGATTAAACCAATCTCAAGGGTTGTCTCCTAGAAAAAAAACCGGCATTACCGTATCTGTAAAAAAATGCACTCGTTGTAATTTGATATATTCATCTCCTCAGCCTATTCCTTTCGATATACAAGATCACTATGGAGTTCCACCTGAAAATTATTGGAGCGATTCGGGATGTTTTCAAGTTACGCCGAACTATTTTTCTACCCAAATTAATAGGGCACACAAATTACTTTCCCGTTTTGATGGAATGACTGCTTTGGATGTTGGGGCTGGTTTCGGTAAATGTATGATGGCCTTAGAGAATTCAGGATTTGATGCTTACGGTCTTGAGCCATCAAATACATTTTATGAAAGAGCAATTTCACAAATGAAAATTAATCCTGAAAAATTGAAATTAAGTACAGTGGAAAATGCAGATTATCCCAATAGTTTTTTTGATTTTATTACATTTGGGGCAGTATTCGAACATTTATATCATCCTGCTATATGTCTTGAGAAAGCGATAACGTGGTTGAAGATTGATGGCATTATTCATATTGAAGTTCCATCTTCAAAATGGCTTATTTCTCGGTTTGCAAATTTTTATTTTAGGCTTTGTGGTACAAATTATGTTACCAATTTAAGCCCTATGCATGTTCCTTTTCACTTATATGAATTTGATCTGAAATCGTTTGAATTCTTAGGTAAAAGACTTGGGTTTTATATTGAGGAATATAAATATGATGTTTGTGATATCCCAAATATTCCCGGAATAACTATTCCTATTTTTAGAAAATATATGGAATGGACTAATACGGGAATGCAATTAACTATTTATCTAAGGAAAGATAAATCAAAGAAGATTTGTAGTTAATTGTAGAAACTTTCTTTAATACTACCGTTCAGATTATAGAAGTAATGTAAGGACATTTGATTCATTTTAGTACATAGTAATTCCAAGAAAGAAGGTTATTTAGTGAATAGCAAAAAGATTCTTTATATAACTTATGATGGATTGACGGATCCTTTGGGTCAATCACAGATCATTCCCTATTTGCAAGGTCTATCAAAGTACGGTTATCAGTTTACGATACTCAGTTTTGAAAAAAAATCACGTTATAAAAAAGAAGAACAAATTATAAGAGAGCAATTACTGACAAGTAATATTGAATGGAAGCCATTACGGTTTACCCGCAGACCGCCGCTTTTGTCCAAACTTTATGATGCAATAAGGATGAAGTGGACTGCATTTTCATTGCAAAAAAAAAACAATTTCAGTATGCTTCATTGTCGCAGCTATATTGCTGCTGATATTGGACTTATTTTTAAAAAAAAATTTGGGACAAAATTTCTTTTTGATATGCGGGGTTTTTGGGCTGATGAAAAAAGGGATGGAGGTTCATGGAATGTAAGGAATCCGATTTTCAGAAAGATATATTCTTATTATAAAAAAAGAGAATCAGAATATATTCAGAAAACGGATCATATTGTTTGTCTTACAGAAGCAGCGAAAAGAGAAATTGTAAAATGGCCTTTTTATAACTCTGCAGTTCCGATCACTGTTATTCCTTGTTGCGCCGACATGGATCTTTTTTCACTTGTAACAGATGAACAAAGGCAGGAAAACAGGAGACTTTTAAAGATACCATCAGAAAAGCTTGTTATCAGCTATCTTGGTTCAATAGGAACATGGTATATGTTGGATGAAATGCTTGAAGTGTTTCGCTTAATAAAAATCAATTATCCTTCCGCTTTGTTTTTATTTATTACTCATTCAGATCCGTCGCTGATCTTTAAAAGACTTCCTGCTCATTCTATTGAACGTTCTGACATAAAAATAATTGAAGCGAAAAGAAATGAAGTGCCAGGCATTTGTCAAAAGTTCAAACATTAATATTTCTTTTATAAAACCTGTGTATTCAAAAATTTCCAGTTCACCAACAAAACTTGCTGAAGTTCTTGCTATGGGAATTCCCGTGATAAGTAATTCCGGCGTTGGGGATGTGGAAGAAATTATTCAGAATTCAAAAGGAGGAATGGTAATAAAAGATTTTGTGCCGGATGAATATGAAAGAGTAGTAATTTCGGTACCATTATTTCTTCAGAGTGATCCCTCATTTACCAGGAATAAAGTTGAATCAGAGTATAGTTTGAAAAAAGGGATTCAACTTTACCGGGAAGTGTATGATAAAATTTTGATCTGGAATTCTCACGCAGTAAACTTTATTTAACCCGGAATGACCTGCATGAACTCAACGATTCCTTTTACAATTGTCAAGACACCTTACCGCGAAATCAGGTGTTATGAAACCGGAGATAAAAATATTGATCAGGATACTGTTGCTTCCTTCGGAAGAGAATGGAAAAGATTTCATTCATTTGAAGAAGTTGATTTAAAGAAATTTGGCAAAAGTTATTTTGATATTGTCACTTTTGAAATGTTGAACTCAACTATGCTGGTTGCCGATTTTGGTTGCGGAAGCGGACGCTGGACAAAATTCATTCAGAGCAGGGCAAAAAAAATCATTGCGATAGATCCCAGTGAAGCAATTTTTTATGCTGATAAATTATTGGGTGATGCGGAAAATATTGAATTGTGTAAAGCATCTGTTTCTGATCTTCCTTTTCCTGATGATTATTTTGATTTTGGTTTTAGTTTAGGCGTGCTTCATCATATTCCTGATACTGCAAAGGCAATGCAGGATTGTGTCAGGAAAGTCAAACCGGGTGGTTATTTTCTTGTTTATCTATATTATAAACTGGACAACAGAGGAGTCTTATATAAAAGTCTTTTCTTTTTATCCAACCTTATCAGAAATGTGATAAGTAAGTTTCCTCAACGACTTAAAATTTTTTCATGCGATGTTTTGGCTGTTTTGCTTTACATGCCTTTTGTTTTATTCAGCCGATTTTTACGCTGGATGAAGGTTCCCCAAAAAATTCGTTCTAAAATCCCGTTATACGGATATGAACCGGTTTCGTTTTATGTTATACGAAATGATTCGCTTGACCGGTTTGGAACTCCATTGGAACAAAGATTTTCTAAAAAACAAATCTGGGATATGATGACGGAAGCAGGTCTTACTGAAATTATTTTTTCCGATCGATTACCCTATTGGCATGCTGTAGGGAGAAAAAAAATCTGATTCTACTATTAAGATCATGAAGAGAATAAAAATGCTCGTTGTGTGTCCTCATCCGGAAAAAGTTGCACCTGGGCAGAGATTAAAGTATGAACAATACTTTGAATATTTCAGACAGCACAATATTGAAGTTGAAGTAAGATCTTTTATAACAAAAAAATTTCAGGATATTATTTATACCAAAGGGAATTTCCGCAAAAAATTTTTCTGGACATTGTATGGATATTTTCATCGTTTGTTTTTGTTGTTTTCATTGCGCAAATATGACATCGTTTATATTTTTTTATGGGTAACTCCTTTCGGTATTCCATTTTTTGAATGGCTTTACTGTAAAATATCGAAACGGATAATTTATGATATAGATGATCTGGTTTATTTGCATAATAAGAATAAATATAATTCTTTCGTCTCAAGTATTAAAGGGAAAAAAAAGCCAATCTATCTTATTAAAAAAGCTGATCATGTAATTACATGCACACCTTATCTTGACGAATTTGCCAGAAAATTCAATAAAAACACTACTGATATTTCCTCTACGGTTAATTCAAAAATTTATTTACCGACAAATAGTTATTGTAATGATCATCAATTAATACTTGGATGGAGTGGAAGCCACAGCACATCAAAATATCTTTATTTATTAAAAAATGTTTTAAAAAATATATACTTTGAATATGCATTTAAGTTATTGGTAATGGGAGACAGCCATTTTCATATTGAAGGTTTGGAAATTGAGGCGATAGAATGGAGTGAAGAAAATGAAATTAAAAATCTTCAAAGAATAGATATTGGTCTTTATCCGTTGCCACTTGATGATCCCTGGGTTTTAGGTAAAAGTGGATTGAAAGCAATTCAGTATATGATGCTGGGAATTCCAACAGTCGCCACTGCTGTGGGAGCAAACTTTAGAGTAATTGATAATGAAAGTACCGGGTTTCTGGTAAAAACAGAAGAAGAATGGAGACAAAGACTTATTTCCTTAATAAAAGATCCGCAACTTCGAAAGAAAATCGGATTGAATTCAAGATTGAAAGCTGAAAAATATTTTTCAGTTGAAGCGAATGCACCTGCTTATTTATCAATTCTTGAAAAAGTTATAGCAAAATAAGGATATTTTATCTTGTCTTAATGTGTGAATATTTTGAATGATTTTTTTTAAAATTTATATAATTTTCCCCCAAAGATTTTTCTTAGGATAATTTTTATAATAAATAAGCAGTATTGCTAAAGCATAAAAAGGCAGGCAAGGAATTTTGTAGCGGGATAAAGCGCCAAAATTATAGGATGAAATTCCTACTGCAAATGCAAAAATTATCGAAAATACCAAGCAAAACTGAATCGTTGGATCATTACGGATTGTACTCCAGATTTTAGCCAGCCTGATTGAAAATAACACTTTTAGAGTAATAAATAAAAATATAAAAGCTTCTATGGATGATAATAAAATGAGTATTTTTTTTGATTCCCAGATATAAGGCCTGAACAAGGTTACATTGACGGCTAATGGGAATTTAGAAATTGTACCTACAAGTGATTGATCAACATTTCCCAGGTTATACGAAGATCCTTCATCACCAGAAGCATAATTGTATCCATTCCCTGGTCACGTTAGATGTTTCTGCTAAATTTTCTAATGAATACTTTCCTAACTTCAGTTTGGGATCTTTGCATATAAATTATAAAACCAGTTATAATTCAAGCTAGGAAGAAAAATTGGCTAATAATTTGCCAAATTTATTTTTAATCTTTTTTGAATAATTAAAAAATACCCATATCAATAATGCCAGGAGCAAAACCTAATAGTATATAAAGTTTAACTCTTGCTAACTAATATGAAACTCAAAATTACTATTGCAATATTTTTTCTGCTATAATCTTTTTGCAATAAAAAGCGAAAATTGCTATAAGTCAGCCATCCTAAAGCAAATAGACAAATTGTGTCTTTAAAAATTCCGGACCCCCAAACAATAACACTTGGAATAAATAAAATAGCAATGGCAATGGGTCCGATCAAATTCGGGATATAAAGAAGTAAATGTTTTAAATAATGCCCAAATTCCGCTAAATGAAATCAAAGCAAAAATAACAGCAGTTGGTAAATAGGTATTCAAAGTAAATATACTAATGAATGCGGTTATAGAGTACAACAGTATAGGAAGCAGGGTCAGTATAGCAATCCAATTTTGAAGTATAGTTGATAATAATCTCCATTATTTTAGCACTTGGTATATCGGAATAATAAGATTGATCCATTTTGTAAAGGATTCTGAAAATGCGCCATTAATGGTTTTTGCATGATTAAAAAAATAAAAGTATCCCCACCTGTATAATAATATGCATAAATAACCCGATAAAAATTGCTCCGATAATTTTTAATGGTAAACCAGGAATATAATATCTTTCCATGGGTGGTTTTTCAAGGGTATTTTTTTTCACGGTATCTGTAAGCAATCGTATAAATAATCCCCAGGAAAAATGGCAATAAAACATATCCAGGATAGTTATATTTCCCATTTTAATCTTTAAGAATTTTTTGATCAATGTATTATGTTATTGTTTTCCTTAATTTATTCGGCAGGTCAAACGATGTTTCAAATTACATGTTTCCGACGATAAAATTTCAGTATATCCTAATCTGACTTTACGATTTATTCTTATAATCTCATAAAGGATAAAGTTCTGACATTACTGAATTAATTCATGCCAAAAATTCTAAGAATTCTAAACCGTCTCGCTATTGGCGGACCTTTACTGAATGTTCTTATCTTACGCAATATCTTTGATCTGAATTTGAAACTTTACTTAGTGTTGGCGAAAAAGAACACCATGAGAAGGCAGCTATTTTTTAACGGATTATATGGGAATTAAAACCATTTTATTTACCTGATATGGAACGCACCACTTAATCTTTACAGGATTATAAGGCGTACAAAAAAATGCAAACAATTATAAAAAATTCAAACCGGATATTGTTCATACGCATGCAGCTAAGCCAGGAACGGTTGGCCGACTGGCAGCAAGTTCCATGAAAGTGCCGGTGATCGTACATACTTATCACGGGCATGTTTTTCATTCATACTTTAACAGAGTAAAAACAAATGTTATTATTCAGGCTGAACGATATCTTGCAAAAAAAACTGATCTTATTATAGCCATAAGTGAACAGCAATTAAAAGAACTATCGGAAGACTTTAAAATTGCCCCAAAAAACAAATTCAAAATTGTACCACTTGGATTGGATCTTGCCAGATTTCAGGAAGATTATGATTCGAAAAGAATGAAATTCAGAAGCGAGTTTGGTTTAAGTGATGATGAAATTGCGATCACAATAATAGGGAGGCTGGTTCCTGTAAAGAACCATGAACTTTTTTTAGAAGCATTCATTTATGTGCTAAAGAATTCCAATAAAAAAGTAAGAGGATTTATTGTAGGTGACGGAGAATCTAGAAAATCATTAGAAAGAAAGGCAGAAAGCCTTGGAATTTCTTTTTCGACAGAAAATAGTATAAAACATAATTGTCCTCTTGTGTTTACTTCGTGGCGAAGCGATATTGATTTTGTAAATGCCGGATCAGACATTATAGCTTTGACTTCTCTAAATGAAGGAACACCAGTTAGCTTAATAGAAGCACAGGCTGCCAACAAACCAGTCGTTTCAACCCGGGTTGGAGGAATAGAAGATATTGTTTTAGAAAATGAAACTGCATTGTTATCTGACTCTAATGATCAGATTGGTTTTTCAGAGAACCTTCTTAAATTGGTTGAAGATGATAAATTACGTGATCGATTAGGAACTAAAGGAGCAGAATTTGTAATGCACCGGTACAGTTATCAAAGATTAGTAAAAGATATGTCGGCTTTGTATTGGGAATTACTGAATAAAAAAGGAATAAATGCTTTTTAACAGACGAAATAAAAAACAAATTCTTGATTTCAGTTTACTAAGAACTGATATGCATTCTCATCTTATTCCCGGTATTGATGATGGTTCTCAGGATATGGAAACATCACTCACTCTTGTTCGCGGTATGGCTGAACTTGGTTATAAAAGACTTATTACTACGCCGCATATCATGTGGGATATGTATAAAAATACCAGAGAAATTATTTTTGAAAAACTTGAACCACTGAAAAAGGCTGTTAAAGAGGCAGGAATAAATGTGGAAATACGTGCTGCCGCAGAATATTTTCTTGATGATCATGTAGCAGGGTTATTAAGTAATAAAGAACCTTTAATGACAATTGGCAGTAATATGGTTCTGGTTGAATTGTCAATGGCATTCCCATCGCTTGGATTCAGGGATATTCTTTTCGAAATGAATATGCAAGGTTACCAGCCTGTACTTGCACACCCTGAGCGGTATATTTATCTTGAACAGGGGAGAAAATTTTTTGATGAACTTAAAACAAGTGGCTGCATGTTTCAGTTAAATCTTCTCTCTTTGGTTAATTATTATGGACGATCTTCAAATGAACTGGCTCAATATCTTATAAAAAAAGAATACTACGATCTTATAGGCACAGACCTTCACAATCTTCAGCATCTTCAGGCTTTGGAAAAATTTCCCCTAACTCCTTCTTTAAGAAATCTCCTCGACTCCGGCAAGATTGTAAATGATCATTTGTAATTGCCGCTGACATTTTGCCTGATTTCCAATTTGGTCAACTTTTTGCTTTATCCTTTTTAGGATCTTTCTGAAAAGCTGTTAAAAGTATGTAAATCACAGAAAGATTTAATATAAAAAGAAAGAATCTATATGACAACTATTGAGTTCAATGATATGTTGATTGGGAATGCTGATTTTCTGAAACCATTTGCTGTAAATCTTACAAAAGATTCGGAAACAGCAAATGATCTTTACCAGGAAACTTTGTACAGAGCACTGGTGAACCGGGATAAATATAGTGATGGCACTAATATCAAAGCATGGCTTTACACTATTATGAGGAATATTTTTATTAATGATTATCGCCGCAGAGCCAGGCAGAAAACTATTTTTGATGATACCATTAATGATTACCTGCTTAATTTTAGACAGGTTTCTATATCAAATACAGCAGAAACTAATTTAAGAATAAAAGAAATTGCTGCTGCTATTGTTCACCTTCCGGAAATATTCAAAATTCCTTTTCAATTATATTTTGAGGGTTATAAATACCAGGAAATTGCTGAGTTATTACATGAACCGCTTGGAACCATTAAAAGTCGCATACACTTTGCCCGGAAGCTTCTGAAAGAACAAATCAGCCGCTAATATTTTTTACTGGTTAGGATCAAACTGCATAAAAGATCTTTTCACTGCTTTAAGCATGCTGAAAAGCTGGGCAACATCAATACATAACATAATAAGAAGAGCCAGGAGAACAAACCAGGGCAATTTTATTTTTTCTACGTTCATGATTTTTTGAAATCGTTCCAGTTGCCAGCCGTCCAGCGCTGCACCCAAAGCCATACCTACCGTCAAAAATGATAGCAATGAATAAATCACTTTCAGAAACATAATCTGCATCGTAGTATATCCAATCTTAAAATTTTCCAGGATAGCTGCGGGAATAATCAGCAACAAAGTGATCCAACTCCAGTTGCGCCCGAACCAGCTATCACTTAACGCAATGTTTAATATGAGTATAATAACAATTGAAAGGAAACCCCATGGGATAAGCAGAAAAGTACTGGCTTTTCTTGTAGACAGAGATACTTGTTCCATAATGCTGAATTTTATAACAGAAAGATAAACTTTATTCGGATATTAAATAAAATAAAATGAATCCGTGAATTCAAAGCTTTTACTTCTTTAATTGGTTTGACATAAGAAACATAAATTTTAGATTAATTTTATCATGAAAAATTTATTGATTAATATTTAATTGATCGGGGATTTTTCAATTAACTTTAGAGAAAGAGTTCTACAAGAAAAACCATTTTATTTTGACTAAATCGAAATGATGACTAATCAGGACATTTTAAGGCTTGCTATTTATCTTACCAGTGCTGTCGTTGCTGGTTTGATTGTAAGAAAATGGGTAGTCCCACTCCTGGTGAAAATTACAAGACTTACCCGGTGGAAATCGGATGATATTATTATTGACAGTATAAAGAATTGGATAATTTTCTGGTTTATCCTGGCAGGTGTTGCTCTTGCACTTCCCGCTATTCATATTGCAACTAATTACAGAAACACTATTGAAAGAATTTTAATTGCCTCAATTATTTTTTCAGTTACCTGGATTATTGCAAGGATTATTTCACAATTAATAGCGCTTAAAACCAATGTAGGAGGAATTTCCATATTACCGTCCTCTTCTATCATTAGTAACATTGTTCGCATTATTATATATGCAGTTGGGTTTCTGTTTTTATTGCAATCATTGGGCATTTCCATAACACCATTACTTACAGCTCTGGGCGTTGGCGGCCTGGCAGTAGCATTGGCATTGCAGCAAACACTCACAAATCTTTTTGCAGGTATCCAGATCATTGCTTCCGGTAAATTAAAGCCTAATGATTATATTCAATTGAGCTCAGGAGAAGAAGGTTATATACAAGATATTGCATGGAGAAGTACAACAGTTAAAGCATTACCCAATCATATCATTATTATTCCAAACAGTAAAATGGCTGAAGCGATTGTTCGCAATTTTTCTTTACCTGAAAATGAAATAGCTGTACTTGTGAATGTTGGGGTTAGCTATGACAGCGACCTGGAAAAGGTGGAAAGAGTTACTAATGAGGTAGCGGCAGAAGTATTAAAAAATGTTCAGGGAGCTGTATCTGAATTTACCCCTTTTATCCGGTTTAATAATTTTGGAGAAAGCAGTATTGATTTTTCTGTTATTCTAAGAGCAAAAGAATATGTGGACCAATACCTGGTTAAACATGAATTTATTAAACAGCTTCAAAAAAGATACCGGCAGGAAAATATTGAGATCCCTTTCCCAATTCGTACAGTTTATATGAAGCAGAGCCAATAAAAAATTAACTGAAATTTTGTTCAACCTAAAGATTTGAATTCAGGGGAAAATAAACTTACTTTATTTTCACTATATTCTATTCTAACTGTTACATAGTATATTGCAGTTGACTTTTTTTATAACAACTTATGTATATTAGTCTATTCGCTGTTATCACTCTGTTGATTGTTATCACATCTGTTTTTGGCTTTATTAATGTTCGTTTTTTTAAATTGCCAGAAACGATCGGACTAATGATTATGTCCGTTTTGTTTTCATTATTATTGATATTGGCCGGGTTGATTTATCCGGAAGTCACGAACCTTGCAACGAAACTCATTGGTAAAATTGATTTCAGTAATATTTTACTGAATATGATGCTTAGTCTCTTTCTCTTTGCGGGTGCTTTGCATATTGATCTGTCTTTGCTTAAAAAGCACTGGCGCTCTATAGGTGTATTTTCAATAATTGGCGTTATCATTTCAACAGTTCTTGTTGGAAGTCTTTTGTTTTTGTTTTTTAAGTTGATCAATATTCCGGTTAATTATATTCACTGCCTGTTATTCGGTGCATTGATTTCTCCAACAGATCCAATCGCAGTACTGGGTATTCTTACAAAAGCTAAAGTTCCCAAAGATGTAGAGATAAATATTGTCGGGGAATCGCTGTTTAATGATGGTATTGGTGTTGTAATTTTTTTATCAGTTCTTGAGATCAGCAAAATTGGTATTGAAAATATTTCTTTTACAGGCATTGCGTGGTTGTTGGGTAAAGAAGTTGTTGGTGGAATATTATTTGGCCTTGCATTGGGCTATGTTGCTTTTAGAATGATGAAATCTATTGATCATTACCAAACAGAAGTGATGATTACCCTGGCCATGGTTATGGGTGGATATTACGCTGCACAATTGATGCATATTTCTGGCCCGCTGGCAATAGTAGTAGCAGGATTATTTACAGGAAGCCGGTCAAAATCATTAGCCATGAGTGAAGTCACTAGAATGTATATTGAAAAATTCTGGGAGCTTATAGATATATTAATGAATGCCTTGTTGTTTGTATTGGTAGGTCTTGAAATCATTGTACTTGATTTTAGCTGGAGTTATCTTCTTTCTGGGCTTGTAGCCATACCACTTGTTCTTATCAGCAGGTATATAGCACTTCGTTTGCCATTAATGATTTCTGGTAAATTAATCGATATAAACAGAAAGTCCTTAGGACTGATGACCTGGGGCGGACTGCGGGGCGGCCTTTCTATTGCAATGGCTTTGTCATTAAACGAACAGATTCATAAGGATAGATTTGTTTTCATGACTTATGCGGTAGTTTTATTTTCTATCCTGGTTCAGGGACTGACTATAGAAAAGTTAGCAAAGAAAATATATAATTGAGCAAATTTCCGAAAACTTGTCAATTGGTTCAAATCTCTTAAAGATCAATAAATATTTTTTATTATTTTACAGATAACAATGTCCTGAATTATTTTCCAGTTTTAATTCAATCAATGCAGCACCTATTTCCAAGCAGCTCATGATATTGGTTTTCATACAAAGACAAAACACGGTACTCGCAATTTCTTCCAAAGTGAATTTTAAAAAAATCAGCCTCTTTTTATATCAATGATAAAAATCATAGTTGGAGCAGTTGCTTATGTTTAATCTTGGGGCATGCAAAACGAAAAAAATACTCCGTTCGGATCCAGAAGGGCTGATTTTTTTACGATCAATTCCTCCACTTTTGATCCTACGCTTGACAACAATGATATTGCATTATATGAAACATTCGATACTATTTATCGTTCGCTTTGTGCCATACTTTATAATTACGCCACGCTTTCGGGACATCCCGGAGGATCAATTTCTTCAGGAAGAATTGTAACATCTCTTCTTTATGATACGATGCTTTATGATATGTCAGATCCGGACAGAATTGATGCAGATATTATTTCTTATTCTGCCGGACACAAAGCTCTTGGTCTGTATGCGCATTGGGCACTGCGAAATGAAATTATCAGAATAAGTGCACCCGGATTATTGCCGAAAGATATTCATTTCCAATTACGACTTGAAGATTTGCTTGGATTCAGAAGGAATCCAATTACAAATACTCCACTTTTTAAAATGTTTCATTCTAAGGCATTGGATGGACATCCTACTCCGGCAACTCCATTTGTTCGTTTATCTACCGGTGCATCTGGTGTTGGAATGGCTTCTTCCATTGGTCTTGCTTTTGCCGCTGCTGATTTTTTTGGAAATCAATCCCCGAAAATTCATATCATCGAAGGAGAAGGCGGACTTACTCCGGGCAGAGTTAGTGAAACTCTTGCTGCTGCGGGGACTGCTTCATTAAAAAATGCTGTTTTACATATTGACTGGAATCAGGCATCAATTGATTCAAACAAAGTATGCAGGGAAAATTCCCAGCCGGGCGATTATGTGCAATGGGATCCTTGCGAACTAACTTATTTGAATGACTGGAATACTATTTTAGTTGAAGATGGAAAAGATTTCAGGCAAATTATTGCAGCGCAACGCAAAGCAAATTCCATTAGTAATGATCAGCCAACCGCAATTGTTTATAAAACAATCAAAGGATGGAATTATGGTATTGAAGGAAGCAAATCGCACGGAGCAGGGCATGCTTTATGCAGCGCCGGATTTTACCAGGCACTTTCTCCGATTCTTAAAATGACTGACAGGGAAATTAAAATTTGCAAAGATGTCCAGGATTGCAATGGTGGCAAAGACACAACTATTGTTGAGAAATGTTTTTGGGATGCTCTTGTTATCATTAGAGAAATATTGGAAAAAAATAAGAGTTTGACTACAGTAATGAGTCAAAAGATTTTTCATTCTGGTCAAAAACTAAATCACCTGAACAGAAAGAAAAGAACAAATGCACCGGACCTGAGTAAAATGTATTCGGAAATAAAATCTCAAACAGAAACAATTCCATCTGAATTAGTTTTAAAGCCTGGCTCGTCAACAACTCTTCGAGGTGAATTAGGAAAAGTTCTTCGTCATTATAATAAATCAAGTAACGGAGCTATATTAATTGCTGCTGCAGATTTATTAGGTTCAACAAGTGTAAATTCTGTTGGACAGGATTTTTCTGCAGGATATTTTAATGCGGAAACAAATCTATTTTCAAGAACACTTTCTATCGGTGGTATTTGTGAAGATGCAATGGCAGGAATTATGTCGGGTATTTCTGCATTTGGAAAACATATTGGTGTTTGTTCTTCTTATGGTGCATTCATCGTTGCGCTAGGACATATTGCTGCACGGCTTCATGCTATCGGTAATCAATCGAGACAAGCAATTTCTAAAGAACCATATAATCCCTTTATTATGATTGCGGCTCATGCCGGTATTAAAACTGGTGAAGATGGTCCCACTCATGCTGATCCGCAACCTTTGCAACTGATCGAAGAAAATTTTCCAAAAGGAACTTGCATCACACTTACGCCATGGGATCCTCAGGAAATCTGGACTTTGATGACGGCAGCGCTTAATAAACGTCCTGCAGTTATTTGTCCATTTGTAACAAGGCCAAATGAAAAAATAATTGACAGAAAATCATCAGGACTTGCGCCGGTTACAGATACTGTAAAAGGAATTTATCTTTTAAGAAATCCGGCAAAACAAAATCCGGATGGAATAATTGTATTGCAGGGTAGTGAGGTAGCTAATGCTTTTGTTGAAAAGACTTTACCTGTGCTGATCAAAGATAAAATTGATGTGGCTGTTTATTACATTTCAAGCGCCGAGTTGTTTGATTTACTTCCAGAGGAAGAACAAGAAAAGATATTTTCTGAAAAATCCGGAATGAAAGCAATGGGAATAACCGGTTTCACTCTTCCTACTTTATATCGCTGGATACAATCTGACTATGGACGGAAACATTCTTTATATCCGTTTAAGAAAAATCATTTTCTGGGAAGCGGAAAAGCAGAACAGGTTGTTGAAGAAGCCGGACTTGACGGAGAAAGCCAGTACCATGCCATTGTTGATTATGTAAAAGGACTTAAGAATAATATTGAAACTTCCCGCACTAAAATGACTTCAATAATCGAATAGAAAAAATTTTATGCTTAACATCGCAGACCGGATTAATTTATTAGGAACAGAAACAGCATTTGCAGTATCCGAAGAAGCTGCTGCATTTGCATCCCGCGGTAATAAAGTTTATCCTTTTCATTTAGGTGATCTGAATATCAAAACGCCTGACACAGTTATCAAAGGAACCATTAAAGCAATTGAGAATGGTAAAACAGGGTATTGTCCCAATCGCGGAATTCCCGAATTAAGGGAAGCGCTTGCCAAAGACATCAATCAATCCCGCGGAACAAATTACACAATGGAAAATGTAGCTATTCAACCAGGAGGAAAACCAACTATTGGAAAATTTATTCTTTCATTAATGAATCCCGGTGATGAAGTTCTTTATCCAAATCCCGGTTACCCGATCTATGAATCACAGATTTTATTTAACGGAGGGAAACCAGTTCCATATACTTATTCCGAAGGGAAAACAAAATTTAATCTTGATCTCGAAAGTTTACAGAAGAGAATTACATCCAAAACAAAAGCTCTTATTATTAACGATCCGCAAAATCCAACGGCTGCAGAATATTCAAAAGAAGAATTGGAGAAATTAGCAGAGCTAGCTGTTAAGCATGATCTGCTTGTCTTAAGCGACGAAGCGTACTTTGATATTCGTTATGAAGGGAAAAGTATTTCGATTGCCAGTTTTCCCGGTTTGCAAGAAAGAACAATTATTCTTTATACTTTTTCAAAAAAATTTGCCATGTCCGGCTGGCGGCTTGGCGCTACTATTGGTCCCAAAGAAGTAATTAATGTTGTGGGCAAGTTGAACGTGAATGATGAATCCTGTTCCAATCATTTTATTCAATATGGCGCATTAGCCGGCCTTGATGGTGACCAATCGGAAGTAAAAAATCTTCTTTCTGTTCTCAAAGAAAGACGTGATGTGGCAGTTGAAATTTTAAATTCTATTCCGGGAGTAAAATGTTTTTCTCCCAACACCACTTTCTATCTTTTTCCCAATGTAACGGAGTTGATGAAAAGAAAAGGTTATAATGATTACGAATCTTTCCGGAAAGATATTTTGCATAAAACCGGAGTTTCATTTTGTACAAGGTTACATTTTGGAAAACCATTTGAGAATGAACCTGAAAAATACATCCGCTTTGCCTATTCAGGAATAAATACCGATGAAATAAAAGAAGGCTTAAACAAAATGAAATGGTATCTTCAAAACTAGCTGTAGCCTCGGCAGGAATCGAACCTGCATCTGGAGCTTCGGAGGCTCTTATACTATCCATTGTACTACGAGGCCAAAAAAAATTTCAGATTTTGGAATTGAGAAATTTCGAAATTTCACAATAAGCAATTTCCAAATCTACTTAATCAATCCGTGTGCATTGGTTGCAAATATTTTTACAGCAATTGCCAGCAAAACTACGCCAAAAAATTTTCGCACAGCGATTAAGCCTGCCGGCCCTAATAGCCTTGCTATTACACTTAATGATTTCAAAACAACAAAGACAATAACAAGATTAATGAGAATAGCGATCAGCAATGTGGGTTCTGAATAATTTGCTTTTAAAGACATAACGGTGGTTAGTGTTCCGGATCCTGCTATTAAAGGAAAAGCGATAGGGACAATTGTGGCAGCACCAATTTCTTTTTCACTTTTAAAGAATTCAAGTCCTAATACCATTTCTAATCCCAAAATGAAAATAACAATCGACCCACCAACAGCAAAAGATTTTATATCAAGACCGAGAATTTGCAAAAAGCCTTTACCCACATACAGAAACAGTATCATCAGTGCCCCGGAGATAAGTGTTGCTTTAAGTTCATTAATACCTCCCATTTTATGTTTTATAGAAATAAGAATTGGAACGGAACCCAATATATCAATTACTGCGAACAAAGTGAATGTAACAGTTACCAGTTCTCCAAAGTTGATTGGCATATTTAATTTTTTACAAATGTAATGAGCTTTGAAATGCTCAGTACAAATTGAAATTTAAACCTGAAGTAAAATTGAACCGTTTCGAATTATATCCCAATATGTCAAAATATTTTTGATTTGTAATATTTTTTAAATCAATAAAAGCTTTGAACTTTTTAGAAAATTTAAATTCTGTATAGATATTTATAATAGTATAACCTTTCAGTGTTTCAGGATTGCTGCCAAAAATATATTCTTCTCTTTTGCTGACACTATGAAGTTGTCCGCTGATATAAAAATCGTTATTCACTTGCCAGCCGATATTCAGGTTAAAATCATTTTTGGGAATGCGATAAAGATTATAATAAGAAGTGTCTTTACTGATTGGAGTTCCGGTGCCATCGTAAGCTGATATAGTTTTTCCATCAGTGAAAGTATAATTGCCGGAAAAATTCCATTTGCCAATTGTATAATTTGATTCCCATTCCACTCCATAATTTTCCTGCCTGCTTACATTAAGATATAAGTTGGAATAATTGAAAGGATTGTAAGTATATAATATGGCGTTCTTTGTATTCCGGTAAAAACCAACAAATCTCAAACGAAAGTTTTTAATCAAGAAAACTTCTGTACCGGCTTCACCAATGATCCCTTTTTCAGGCTTAAGATTTTTATTTCCTCCATCAAGGGAATCAAACAACTGGTAAAGTGTCGGAGATTTGAATGCGGAATATAGGTTGACGAAAATTTTTTCTTTATGATTTAAGAAATAGAATGGATTTATGGAATAGGTAAAATTGTTTCCATACTCAGAATGATGATTCCAGCGGCCGCCAAACTCAACATTGAATCCATTGTCTTTTTTATAAATGATCGTAGCATAAGGACTGAGTTGGGACATTTCTTTATTTAAAACCGGCGACGCATACGGACCATAAATTCCTGTTGAAAAATATTTTTGAAAAGTATTATTTAGCCGGTAATCAATTCCTGCCAGCAATTGCCATGAATTATAATTCCAGTTGTTGTATAGCTCCGCAAAATGTGTTCTTCCGATATAAGTGGCATTGATATAATCATCATTCAGATTGCTGTTGATAGTTGAATCATCGAGATAATCACGACTTACATAATTAAAAGTATAATTAAAATGGAGCGAACCTTTTTTGTGATCATAAATTAATCCTCCGCCGCTTTGAATATTATTGTTTTTAACTGAGTAATCTGTATCATCGGTAAATGCTCCAGCTTCAAGTGCTGTTTTATAATAATTATAGCTGCCAAAAATTTTTGCATGCAAATTTTTACTTAGCCGAAAGACAATACTTCCGTTAAGACTATGTTGATTAAATCCATCTTTATCAAAGTTCTGTTTGCCGGTGGAGTCGTAAGCGGAAGAAAATCCATCTGAGCTGAGATGAGTATAACCTAAAGTGTAATTCAGAATTTTATTCCTTCCGCTTATTCCAGCGTACTGTTTAAAAGTATTGTAGCTTCCGGCAGTTGCACTTCCATTAACTACAAATTTTTTTAAATCAGGTTTTTTGGTGATGATATTAATAACACCGGCTACTGCATCCGATCCGTATAAAGTGGATTGACCGCCTTTTAAAATTTCAATCCGTTCAATCTGGTCAACGGAAAAAAAGTTCAGGTCAAAATAATTATCAATAGCGGAAGGATCATTCAATGGAATTCCGTCAATCAGAATGAGTGCATTACCGGCAGAAGCGCCACGGATATTAACCGTCATGTTTGCTCCATAATTATTATTGGCTCCAGGAATAGTAACTCCTGCCACCGTATTCAGAACTTCTCCCAAAGTTTTTCCTTCACTTTTTTCCAATTGCTGACGATTGATAACCGTAACAACTTTTCCCGTTTCACTTTCCTTTTTTGGAAATTTATTAGTGGTTAATAAAACTTCATCAAGGATTTTTGCTGATGTGTCTCTTTGCGCATAAAGCTGGCTACTGAAAAGAACAGCAGCCACAATAAATATTTTCTTTTTCATTTTGAAAAAAATTTACGTGACTGCTTTCGGAAAAATGAAGATGAATATAAATGCCGCCCGGCGTTTACATTACATGCTTTTCACCCGAAAGCTATTAATGATATTAATTGATCCGGCAGGTCTTCTGGCTTGGTTTGCTGTTGAACACCTTCCCATCCCATCATTGCCGAGACAGTGGTTTTAAGATTCAACAAGTGAATATTTTTAATTGACTATTCACCAACCTTACAGCTACGGGGATAGCGTCAGCTTTTAACTGACTTCCCTTTTAATCCCGATTATTAAGTCGGAAACCAAATCGCAGCAAATGTAGGGGATAGTTGTACGTACTAAAAAATCATTTTGTTAACAAGATTATCAAAAGATTTTAAGCGAAGTGCCGATATAATAATTAATTCCCGGCGCTGCATTATAATAACGGCCACCAGCTGCATTGATATCATTTCCCAAACTATAGTGAACATTAAATGCATTATCAATTCCCATAAATATGTCTAAAGTATTTTTTTTGTTAACCAGGTTTTTCCATCCGAGTCTTCCGCCAAGCAGATTGTAAGATGTTGCTAAATCAGTATTGGCATCATTCATTGGAATCGGGTCGCTGTAATAATAAGTAATATTTGTATAAAAGCCATGCATAAAAGTTATATCAGCTCCCGCAACAACCGTATTTGGCGCAACACTGGGAATTTTATTTCCAGAATAGTTCAAATTAAATTGTTTGAAATCTTTATATCTGAAATTATATAAGGTATAACTGATCCACACTTTGCTGTAATTGATCAAAGAATTTGTATGTTTAAAAATCTGATAACTGGCTTGCGACTCAATTCCTTTTTGTCGTGTAGAACCTGCATTGATATAATAATCAGCATTGGAAGAATCGCGACGTTGCACAATAGCATCTTTCAATTCATAATAAAATAAATTTGCCTCCACATACAACCTTTGTTTTAACCAACTGCTTTTAAAACCAGTTTCATAATTTATTCCATGTTCTGCATTCAAGTTGGTACTGATGACGCTGGTGGATGGTAAAACTTCGGAAGCGGTAGGAGGAGAAAATCCTTTTGAAATACTTGCATATAACCATGCATCTCCGATGATTTTTTTTGATATAGCAAATCTTGGTGCCACTTCATTCCGGTAAGTTCTGCTTTGAGAAATCATTAGTGGAATTGATAATGGTGTTATTCGGATAAAAGATTGAGTGCTGCTGGCTCCGGCAGTTATATTCCAGTTATTTGCCAGTTTGAGATCTGCCTGGACAAACAGAGAATAAATACTGTTTCGGATGTTATCATTAACCTGCAAAGTATCAGGATGACCATTTACATTTCCAAAATCTTTTGTATTGAAATAACCTTCTTGTGCTTCGGCGCCAAAAACAATTTGCAAAAAATTATTTTTACTTACAGGCTTCCAGTGAAAAACAGTTCTTCCGCCAAAATGCGGTTCATTTCTTATTTCATAATTTCTGAAAGTCGGATTTATAAAATGAGTGAGAGCTCCATAAAGAACAGAAGTATTTTCCAATCTTTCATTGAAATGATAATTGTTGTTTATTCCTGTCAGCCATGTTTTTTGATAAACAGCAGCCTGGGCTGCATCGGCACTGGGAAGTCCGCCAGCTGCAGGTCTTGAAGCTTTGGGATTTTTATTGAATTCTGTTTTTGTCAATGCACCGGGTGTTTGATAATAAAGATCTCCGTACAACATGTTTACATTGAACTGATCTTTCTCGCTTGCTTTTAACTGCATTTGCCAGGTGGCAGCATCACGGCGCATCTCTGTGTGATCACGGTAACCATTACAGGATTGATGTGAATAGTTGAATACATTTTTGATTGTATTTTTTCCAGTCACCCATTGCGCATCGACATTATTGAGATCATAACTTCCGTACAAATAACGAAGATCAATTTCTTTCTTCCACACATCAGGCATGCTGTTGATGAGAATGGCACCACCGGTTCCGGCTCCATATAAACTTCCTGCCGGACCTTTGATAATTTCGATGGAATTAAAATTATAATAGCTTAATTGGTTCAGGTAAGTATTTCCTCCCGGATCTGTAAGCGGAATTCCGTTCCAATAAATTTTTACATTTCTTACTCCAAAAGGCGAACGAACTGTACTTCCCCGAATATTCATCCGGTAACTTCCTGGTGAACGTTCTTCCATTCTTACGCCGGGTGTACTGTTCAATACAGGAAGAACATTGGTATTATTAAATCGTTCCAACTGTTGAGGACCGATGTAATTGACAGCAGTCGCAACCTCTTTGAGTTGACGATTTTGCTCGTAAGCCTTCACGGTTACTTCACCAAGCGTCTTCGATGAATCTGGAATATTTGTTTGCGAAATTGAAAAAAAGGGAATCAAAATATAAAATGAAATATAAAGTGAAGTTCTAATCATGTGAATTGGCTCGCTTCGGGTTGCTAAGTTAGAATGTTTTTTCCCTACCTTCAACCCATGACAAAAAAGAATAAGCTTGGACTTTTTTCTCTCACTATGATTGTGATTGGACTTGTGATTGGCATGGGAATTTTCCGTACTTCCAAAGATGCTGCACAAGCCGCTTTAACACCTTCCATTTTTTTTCTTGCCTGGATTTTTGGCGGTATCATTGCTTTTTGCGGAGCATTAACCTATGCAGAAATCGGAAGCCGTTATCCGGTAACAGGGGGTTACTATAAAATATTTTCTTATGCTTATCATCCGTCTATTGCATTTGCCATTAATTGCATTATTTTAATTTCAAATGCGGCTTCGCTTTCAGGAGTAGCATTAATAGGCAGTGAATACATTGCTCCTTTATTATTCAAATCGGGGACAACAGATTTTATAAAAGCATTGATTGCAATGGTTCCGATTATTTTATTTTATTGGGTAAACCTGATGGGCCTGCGAATGAGTTCCCAAACTCAGAATGTGTTAATGGTGATTAAAATAGGAATGATCCTGATTCTGATCGCTTCCATTTTTTTTCCTCATTTGTATAATACAGCTCACCAGAATATCATTGATCTGCATACAAAAAATACAGGCGCTATTTTATTGTCTTTTGGAATAGCACTGAAAGCAGCATCATTCACCTATGGCGGGTATCAACAAACAATAAATTTTGGTGGCGAGATAGAAAACCCCCAACGAAATATACCACGGGGAATTTTTATAGGTATATTGGTCATTGTTTCCTTATATCTCGCTGTCAGTTATGCATATTATAAAGTCATTGGTTTTAATGAACTAAAGGAAACGTCTGGTATTGCCGCCATTGTTGTTGAAAAAATGTTTGGACCTGTCGGAAAATATATTGCATCAATACTTCTGTTTATTGCTGTTCTTGCTTATGTAAATGTTTTACTATTAAGCAATCCACGGGTCATGTATGCAATGAGTGTAGATGGAATTTTGCCGGCATCATTCAAGAAAAAAAATGAACAGAAGGATGTGCTCACTGTCAGTCTTACCGTTTTTGCTGCAGCGTGCATCATCGTTTTGTTTTTTGCAAAAAAATTTAATCAGATTCTGAGTTTCACAATTTTTCTTGATTCTATTGGTATGGCTACTTCTGCCGCAACTATTTTTATTTTAAGAAAGAAAACAAAGCATCTTGACGGAACCGGCATTTATTCAATGAAATTGTATCCGCTGATGCCTTTATTATTTATTGCTACGTATATTTTTGTCGGGATAATGATTGGAGTTGATAACTGGAGATATGCTGTAATCGGGTTATCGGTGTTTGCTGCTTTTCTTTTGATTTATTTTGCTACGCAAAAATTCAGAAAACAAAAAATATAATATGGACATCTCGTATATTTTAAATGAACTGGGGGAAGAAAGAGAAAATTATTTCAATGCTGTTTCTCCGCCGATTATGCAAACCAGCAATTTTGTTTTTAAAAAAGTTGATCAATTGAGAGAAGCATTTGCTGACGAAATGAAAGGCTATTTGTATAGCCGTGGGCTTAATCCAACAGTGGAGATTCTAAGAAAAAAATTAGCGGCATTGGATGGAGCGGAAGATTGTTTGGTATTCAACAGCGGTGCAGCCGCCATCTTTGCAGGAATTTTGGCAAATGTAAAATCAGGCGATCATGTTGTTTCTGTAAAAGCTCCTTATACCTGGGCGCAACGAATGTTTGATGTAATACTTCCACGGTTTAGAGTGAGCACAACTTATATTGATGGAACAAAAATTGAGAATTGGGAAAAAGTGACAAAGCCCAATACAACTTTATATTATCTCGAATCACCGAATAGCTGGGATTTTGCATTGCAGGATTTAAAAGCTGTGACTGCATTGGCAAAACAAAAAAATATTGTGACCATGATTGATAACAGTTATTGCACGCCACTTTATCAGAAACCCATTGAAATGGGAATTGACCTGAGCATGCAAACGGCTACCAAATATATCGGCGGTCACAGCGATGTGTTAGGCGGAGTATTGAGCGGTTCACATCTAATGATGAAAAAAATTTTTGACAGTGAATATTTGAATATAGGGAGTGGTATTCAACCTTTCAATGCGTGGTTGTTGATTCGCGGATTAAGAACATTGCCGGCAAGACTTGATCGCATTACCAAATCAACAAAAGAAGTGGTCAGCTTTTTAAAACAACATCCCAAAATAGAAGGAATACTTTTTCCCCTGGACGAAACATTTCCTCAATATAAACTCGCAACAAAACAAATGAGTGGAGCCTGCGGCTTACTTACTTTTATTTTGAAAGCAGATAGAATGGAAACGATTGTGAAATTCTGTGAATCACTAAAACATGTTATGATGGCTGTAAGCTGGGGCGGACATGAAAGTTTGGTGATTCCGAAGTGCAGCGGCATTGATCCCAAAGATTTTGATCCTGACAACCGGGAACATCGTTATATAAGAATGTATGTGGGATTGGAAGACCCGAAGTACTTGATTAATGATTTAGAACAGGCTCTGGCTAAGTAGCCTGAAAAATTTAACCTCCGCTTATCAAAAATCATCTTTCCGGGTATTCATTTCATATATTTTTGCCATATTATGATTCGATACATAAAACTGGCTTTTTGTCTTTTATTTTTCGCCAATTCTTTTGGTCAGGTAGTTTCAAACCAAACCGGAGAAAAATGGGATTTGCGAAAATGCGTAGACTATGCACTGAAAAATAATATTACAGTAAAGCAAGCAGACCTTCAGGTAAAATTTGCCAACCTCGATTTATACCAGAGTAAAATGGCAAAACTTCCAGCCGCAAATTTCGGCGGAAACATTGCTTATAGCTCTGGTCGTAACCAAGACCCGACGACGTTCAGTCTTATCACAGTTGGATATTTATACAGCAGTTATTCTTTGCAAGCCAGTGTGAATTTATTTAACTGGTTTACACAAAAAAATAATGTTGCTGCAAAAGATTTCAGTTATCTGGCAATGCAAGCCGGTGCAGATAAAGCAAGAAATGATATTTCATTGAATGTGGCAGTAGCTTATCTGCAAGTCTTATTGGGATATGAGCAGGCAAATCTTACAAAGATTCAGGTCGCACAAACAAGAGCACAACTGGAAAACACACGCAAACAAGTCGATGCTGGTTTACTTCCGGAATTGAATTCTGCACAATTAGAAGCTCAGTTAGCAACTGACAGTTCCAATCAGATCACTGCTGAAACAACAGCACAGCAATCATTGCTTCAATTAAAAGCATTATTGAATCTAGATGCTGCAGCAGACTTTGATGTTGCTTCGGTTCCTGTAGATCTTGTGCCTGTTGATAATCTTGCAGACTTACAACCCGAAGCCGTATATAACATGGCAGTTGCAAATTTGCCACAGCAAAAAGTTGATGAATTTAATCTTAAAGCAGCTTTAAAATCAGTACAAGTTGCCAGAGGAAGCAGGTATCCCACTTTTTCATTGTTTGGAAGTTTGGGTACTACTTATAATAATCAGGCTTTCGGAATCAAATCGGTAACGCAATTGAATGAACCTGTAGGAACAGTTACTGTTGGCGGCACTCCTTACCAGGTGTATCCATTATCGCCCTTTAATATTTACAATTATGAAAAAATAAACTATTTCAATCAAATGAGCCAGAATTTCAGGCAGGCAGTTGGAATTAATCTTAGCATTCCTATTCTTAACGGCGGCAGTTTGCGGACGGGATGGCTACGGTCAAAATTAAGTCTGAAGCAAGTGGAACTTCAGAAACAACAGAACAGTATGTCTTTGAAACAGGATATTTACAAAGCATATAATGATGCTTTGGCAGCGCTTGAAAAATATAATGCAAATAAAAAAGTAGTTGAAACAGCAGATAAAGCATATGATTTTGCCAAGAAAAGATATGATGTAAATCTTTTGTCGACTTATGAACTTCTGAATACTCAAAATAACCTGCTTACTGCAAAGACTCAGTTATTGTATTCGCATTATGATTACGTTTTTAAAATGAAATTACTTGAGTTTTATAAAGGGCAGGGAATTAAACTTTAAATTTTTTTAAAAAATGAGTAAAACAATAAAATGGATATTAATTGTGACGGGAATAGTTATAGTAGTAATGGTGGCAGGAAAATTAATAATTGGCAGCAGTGATAGCGGTATAATAAAAGTAGCAACAGAAAAAGCAGCCAAACGGACTATCATTGAAACAGTTAATGCCAGTGGAAAAATTTATCCCGAAATAGAAGTTAAGATCAGTCCTGATATTTCCGGTCAGATTACTGAGCTGAATGTTCAGGAAGGCGATACCGTAAAGAAAGGCCAGGTACTTGCCCGAATATTTGCTGATATTTATTCGCTGCAAAAACAGGATGCAGCCTCCAAAGTAAATCAATCGGAAGCAGTTGTGGCAAATGGGCAGGCTTCTATGGAAGCATTGAAAGCTACACTTGATCAGGCAAAACAAAACCTGGACCGGAACAAAACTTTATTTGATCAAAAAGTGATTTCGAAATCAGAGCTGGAATCATTTCAAACAACTTACCGCACTGCATTAGCCAATTACAATGCGGGACAACAAAATATCAAAAGCCTTCAGGCGACATTAAAGAGTTCCGAAACTGGCTTGTCAATGGCTAATAAAGATTTAACTAAGACAACTTTGATAGCTCCGATGAATGGAATAATAACATCATTAAAAGTAAAAAAAGGTGAAAGAGTGGCTGGTAATAGTTTTGCTTTAGGTACTGAAATGATGACCGTGTCTGACATGAGTGTTATTGAAGCAAGAGTAGAAGTTGGAGAAAATGATATTGTGAAAGTCAATGTCGGTGATTCAGCGGATGTTGAAGTAGATGCTTATAATAACCGGAAGTTTAAAGGAATCGTTACAAAAATTTCAAGCAGTAATACCACCACCACAACTTCTTCAGCAAATGATGTGACCAATTATGAAGTGAGAATACGCTTGGATAAGGATTCTTATAAAGATCTTATTGGGAAAACATTTCCTTTTCGTCCCGGCATGAATGCCAGCGCAGACATCAAGACCAGACGTCGTGACGATGTATTATCTGTTCCTATCAATGCTGTGAATGCAAGAGTAAAAGGAAGTGACGAGAATCTGGCTGAAAAACAAAAAGCAGAAGATAAAATGAAAGAGAATACTGACGAAAACAATGATCAGGCCAGTGCAGACAATAGTGATGAACTGGAAGAAGTAGTTTTTGTTTTACAAAAAGACGGTAAGGTGAAAAAAGTCGTTGTAACTACTGATATCCAGGATATAAATTATATTGAAATTACCAGCGGACTGAAAGAAGGAGATGAAGTAGTGATTGGACCTTATACGGCTGTCAGCAAAACTTTAAAAGATGGAATGAAAGTGAAAGTGGTACCGAAAGATAAATTGTTCCAAAATTAAATGAGATAAAAAATTTTAAAGAGTCTTGAAACAGCAAGACTCTTTTCTTTTGATAAGTCAGGTAAGTGAGACTGTTCTTATCTTTATTCTTTACAATATTGACTCAATTGTTTATTTATGTCGCTTCGCTTCGGTATTATCGGAGGTGGTAGTTGGGCTACTGCGCTGGCTAAAATCCTTACGGATAAAAAACATTCTATCAACTGGTGGATACGCAACCCGGAAATTATTGAGCATATTCTTCAGGAAGGAAATAATCCGCATTATTTAAGTTCGGTAGATTTTAATGTTTCACTACTTTCTCTTTCAAATGATATTAAAAAAGTAGTACGGGATTCTGATGTGCTGGTGATTGCTGTTCCTTCTGCTTATGCAGAAAAATGTTTGGAAACATTAGCACCTTCAGATTGGAAGAATAAGAAAATTGTTTCTGCTATCAAAGGACTGTTACCCGAAAAAAATGTTTTGCTTAATTATTATTTGAAGACACAATTTGGCATTTCTCTTGAAAATTATTTTGCTATTCTTGGTCCCTGCCACGCCGAAGAAGTAGCTAAAGAAAAACTTTCTTACCTCACATTTTCTGGAACAGATATCGTAATGGCTTCAGAAATTGCTTCTCATTTTACTACCAGTTATATCAATACAATTGTGAATCATGATATACTCGGAGTGCAATATGCTGCCGTATTAAAAAATATTTATGCGTTGGGCGCCGGCATTGCACATGGATTGGATTATGGCGATAATTTTTTAAGTGTATATATTGCTAATGCCGCTGATGAAATGGCAAGTTTCTTAAGAAAATTTGGTGTTGAACATATTGTAGTTGGAGAACATGAAGATGAAGACCCTGTCACGCATCGCAGATCACCCAATTATGCAGCATCAGTTTATCTTGGAGATTTGCTGGTTACCTGTTATTCGCTTTATAGCCGTAACCGGACATTCGGAAATATGATTGGCAAGGGATATTCAGTGAAAACCGCAGAACTAGAATTAAATATGGTTGCCGAAGGTCTTAATGCCGCTAAATGTATTTATTCTATTAATCAATCTGTGAAGGCAAGCATGACAATTGCAGAAACTATTTATAAAATTCTTTGGGAACATGTTGAACCAACTATCGGTTTTAAACGGATAGAACAAGTCCTTGTTTAGAAAATGGCCAATTTTGAAAAATAATTGTAGTGGAGAAGAAATTTTCTGTGAAAAATTTTGAAATTACTTTACTGTAATGGCATTATTAAAAAACTTATTTTTAGGATAAGAAATTTGCAAGCCATGATTAAATTTTTCCAGGTTTTGTTTCTTATCGCTTCTACTGTTTTGATTGTTCTTAATGTTATTCATTTTAACAGGTACAGGGAGGGTAAGAAACATCCTGATTCCAAACCTCACCCGATTCAGTGGTTTGATTTTATTCTCACCAGCCTGGTGGCGTTGGGCTGTGCGCTGAATATTATTATTGCCTGGATAAAGGGTTAAAAAAATAATGCAGCTGAAATTCCATCAGCCATCAACTTCCCCTCTTTGGTAAGAATTAAAAAATGATTCTGTTCTTTCATTAATCCGCTTTCAATATATTTTTGGCTTACCGCATGCAACTTTTGCTTTTCAACCTCCTTCACTTTCTCCAAATTCAATCCTTCAATAGTACGTAACGAAGTCATAATGTATTCATTTAATTTTTGGGTTGACGTAAGCTCTTCCTTTTCGAATGGAATAATTCCCTGGTTGATGGATTCAATATAGATATTATTGTTGGAAATATTCCATTGCCTGGAAGTGCCATTGAATGAATGTGCAGAAGGACCGATACCAAGATATTTTTTCCCTTGCCAGTAAGATGAATTATGCCGGCTGCGAAAACCCGGTTTGGCAAAATTGGAAATTTCATAGTGTTCATATCCGGCGTCTTCCAGCCAGTGCATCAACAATAAAAATTGTTCTGATTGTTTGTCTGGATTTACATCATCAGTTTTATGTTCACGGATCATTTTGTATAATGGAGTTTTAACTTCTATTGTCAGTGCGTAACAAGAGAGATGAGGTATATCTGACTTTAAAGCAGTTTCAACATTTTGTTTCCATTTTTCATTGGTCAGTAAAGGAGCGCCATAGATAAGGTCAATTGTAATATTATTGAAATATTTTTTTGCCAATTGCAAAGCTTCTGTCGCCTGGCTGGCATTATGTGCCCGGTTCATCCATTTCAGATCATCTTCAAAAAAACTTTGAATACCGATGCTTAAACGATTAATACCGGATTTTTTCCAACCTGATAATTTCTCCTGGGTTATGTCATCGGGGTTTGTTTCAAGCGCTATTTCCGGATCAGCGATTACAAGAAAGTTATTTTTAATTTTTTCAATTAATCTGTAGCATTCTTCTGTGGATAATAGCGAAGGTGTTCCGCCTCCAAAATAAATGGTTTCAATATTCTCAGGTTCTAAATAACTTTTCTGAAATTCTAATTCCTTCAATAAAGCAGCCACTAATTCGTTCTTGTATCTGAATGAAGTACTGAAATGGAAATTGCAATAATGACAAGCCTTCTTGCAAAATGGTATATGGAGATAAATGCCGGCCAAACTGTTTGCTATTTAATAAATAATTTTACTGTTTACTCCTTTCTTCAAAGTGGAAAGGAATAGAATATGAAGTGACAAAAATAAGACTGCAAATATCGGTTCTTCTTTTTCTTTTATTCAGCCTGAAAGTGATAGCGCAGAATAGTTACAATCTTTATATCCGGGGTGTTGACAAAGATTCAACTTTTATTTTTAATCAATTAGGTTTATCAAGAAACTTCAGTTCCAGAACTGCCTGCATTGAATATATAAACAGGCTTTCTGATCTTATGCAATCAAAAGGGTATGTAACTGCTTCGCTGGATAGTATAAAATATGATTCCTTGTTTGCACGTGTTGTTCTTTATGTCGGCCACGTTTATCAATGGGCTTTACTTGATACAAAACAGGTTGACAATTCAATTCTTGATGCAGTAGGCTGGAGAGAAAGATTATTTGAAAATAGACCGGTAGATTTTTCTCAGGTAAAAATATGGGAAGATAAAATGCTGAATTATCTTGAAAATGCAGGGTATCCTTTCGGAAGAGTTTACCTGGACAGCCTGCAGTTCAATAATGAAAATATTTCAGCAATCCTAAAAGTTGAGAAAGGACCACAGTACCGGATTGACAGCATCAGGGTTTTTGGCAATGTAAAAATTTCCAATTATTATCTTCAGAGATATCTTGAAATTTCCAATGGTAGTTTATATAACAGAGAAAAGCTACTTAAAATTGAAAAGAAGATCCGGGATCTGGCATATGTGCAGGAAGAAAAACCTTCAGATATCAGTATGCTGGTGACCGGCTCGGTAATAAATCTTTATTTAAAACAAAAAAAAAGCAGCCAGGTTAACGTGTTGGTTGGTTTTTTGCCCAATACTGATCAATTATCTTCAAAAAAATTATTGGTAACAGGAGAAGCAAATATCAATCTAAAAAATGCACTGGGCTCAGGTGAAACAATCGGATTAAACTGGCAACAGTTGCAGGTAAAATCGCCACGCCTGCATATTATATATCAGCATCCTTACCTTTTTAACTCGCCGGTTGGTCTCGATTTTGGTTTTGATATGTTTCGAAAAGACAGTACTTTCTTAAATGTAAACTTTCAATTAGGCGCACAGTACATGATGTCTTCTACTAAATCCGGGAAAATATTTATTCAACGTTTTCAGACTATTGTAAATGGGATGGACACTAATTACGTATTGCAAAACTACCAGTTGCCTGCTGAGGCTGATGTCAGTTCCGTAAATCTGGGTGTGGATTACGAATTCAACAATACCAATTACCGGATGAATCCCAAAAAAGGAACTGAATTCCACCTGATTGTATCTGCGGGAACAAAAAAGATTAAAAAGAATAGCACCATATTGAATTTAAAAGATCCTAATAATCCGTCTTTTGATTTTGGAACATTGTATGATACCGTAAAATTGAATACTTATCAGTTTCGTGTTAGGGCAACCGTTGAAAAATATATTCCAATTGGTAAACAAAGTACTATTAAAACGGCGGTAAATGCTGGTCTTTTTCAAAGCGGAAACATTTTCAGAAATGAACTTTTTCAAATCGGAGGATTTCAACTCCTTCGTGGTTTTGATGAGGAGAGCCAATATCTTTCGCAATTTGCTATTGGCACTTTAGAATATCATTATCTTATTGGAATGAATTCTTACTTCTATTTATTAGCCGATGGTGGCTGGGGACGCAATAATAGCCAAACTATTAATGCTGATTACAGTTATTTTGGAACGGGTGTTGGACTTGCTTTTGAGACAAAGGCCGGCATTTTCAATCTGGCGTGGGCTGTAGGAAAAAGAAATGACACTTCTTTTGATCCCCGACAATCTAAAATTCATATCGGGTTTTCCAATTATTTTTGATAAAACGCGGCAAGATTATTGACAACAGTTTGCAAAATGAAAATGCTTAATCATGTCACGCCTGACCTCAGTTTAATATTTTTGTATTTCAATTTTAATTCTTGAACCGGTTTCTTTTTTTTATTTTATTCCAATTCATTCTTGTAGCACTTACTTCTGCACAGGTTATTTCGGATTCATCGAAAATCCAAAATAAGAATACAATTATTCATTCCGATTCCAGTACTAAAAAAGATACTTTGTTGTCATTACCAATTACCGATTCAGTTTCAAAGAGACCCCATAAAAATTCAGGTTGGCACTTAAATTCTGATTTTATTTTTTCCTTTCGGAATTATAATAATCAGGTTTTGGAACATCATCTGTATTATGGATTTGGAGCCGCCCCATTGGATATTTATTCAAAAAAAGTAAAATCAAATGGAAAAGAATCTCTTTTTTATGCAATGATACTTTTATTGCTGGTTTTTGGGTTTTTAAAAAAGATTTTCCCC
The DNA here is from genome assembly GCA_963823125.1 of uncultured Bacteroidota bacterium. Lineage (GTDB taxonomy): Bacteria > Bacteroidota > Bacteroidia > Chitinophagales > Chitinophagaceae > UTBCD1. Next base: position 436,180 of record CAWGKD010000016.1, on the reverse strand, counting down.
AGGTATTTTAATGACTTGTTCCGGCTTTTCTTTCGCACAACTTTGAAACAAAGACAGATTAAAGAGCAACTGATTCAGACACCATTACCATCATTATTATTTAATGGTTTTTTCATAATCACTGCTGCATTATATATTGATTTCATACTGCAGCATTTCAAATTAATACCTAATGATAACTTCTGGCTTTTTTTTATATACTGCATTATTGGACTTTCAGCCATTTATTTTGTCAAGTTTTTAGGTTTGAAGCTTTCGGGTTGGGTTTTCAACAGGCAAGAGGCTACAAATTCTTACATTTATAGTGTTTTCGTAGTAAATAAAATGATCGGTATTTGTTTGCTGCCGTTGGTTGTCTTATTAGCGTTCACCGGGGGCGAATTTTATTCAACTATATTAATCATTTCATGGTGTTGTGTCGGAGCATTATTTATATACCGGATAGTTTTATCCTTCTATGCAGTTCGTAATCTGGTCAAAGTCAACCTATTTCATTTCATTTTATATCTGGTTGCTTTCGAAGTTGTCCCGCTTTTACTGATTTACAAGGTTTTGTTATTCGTTATTTGACAGAACTACTTACCTTTGCACTCAACTTTAGCCGAACCAAATTATGGTAAAAGAAGGGGTTAACACGGCCGATGTTCGGGCCAAAGAAATGAACAAGATTCTCATTACCCAACCCAGACCTGAAAGTGAAAAGTCTCCTTATTTTGACCTTTCAAGGAAGTTCAACTTAGACCTTGATTTTCATCCTTTCATCAGGCTTGAGGCAATTCCTGCCAAGGATTTCCGAAAACAAAAAATTGAGATTCCCAATTATTCCGCTGTTATATTTACCAGCCGGAACGCTATTGATCATTTTTTTCGTACTGCTGAAGAATTGAAGATCAATGTTTCTCAGGACAATAAATATTTCTGCATCACAGAAGCCGTGGCATTATACCTTCAGAAATTTATTCTTTACAGGAAACGCAAGGTATTTTACGGTGCCGACGGAACCAATAAAAGCCTGTTTGATGTGATTAACAAGCATAAGGGCAATGAGAAATTTCTATATGTATGTTCCGAAAATCAGCAGGACAATGAAATCTGCAACTGGCTTAAGACTAATAATTGTGAATTTGCACTTGGATTTATGTATCGGACTCTTAGCAACGATGTGAAAGAAATTCTTATTACTCATCATTATGATATTATCTGTTTTTTTACTCCAAGCAGTGTAAAGAGTTTATTTGATAATGTTCCAAAATTCAGGCAAAATGGAACAGTCATCGGAGCTTTTGGAAATAATACATTGAAAGCTGTTGAAGATGCCGGATTAAAAGTGGACATTAAAGCCCCGCAACCACAGGCACCAAGTATGGTGGCCGCATTAGAACAGTATTTATCTGCCATTCTGAGAAAGAAATAATTCCTTTGGACTGAAAATGAAGAGACACTTTGCAGTGCCCTTTTCTTTTTTATTCAACGAACTTTGTTGCACTGTTAAAAATGGAAAGTTTGTATACGAATAAACTTATTGGCGAAACCAGTCCTTATTTATTGCAACATGCCCATAATCCTGTAAACTGGTATCCTTGGGGAGAGGAAGCATTTGGAATTGCTAAAGAAAAAGATAAACCCATATTGATAAGCATCGGATATGCAGCTTGTCATTGGTGTCATGTAATGGAACATGAAAGTTTTGAAGATGAAGACACTGGGAAGATCATGAATGATAATTTTGTTAATATCAAAATTGACAGAGAGGAAAGACCAGATCTGGATCATATTTATATGGATGCTGTGCAAGCAATGACAGGAAGCGGTGGCTGGCCCTTAAATGTTTTTCTGACGCCGGAAGGAAAGCCATTTTATGGAGGAACTTATTTTCCACCAAAGAAAGCATTTAGTCATCCGTCATGGCGGGAAGTATTAACCAATGTAATCCAGGTTTTTAATGAAAAGAGAAATGAAATAAATGCGCAGGCAGAAAACCTTACTGATTATCTTATAAAATCCAACTCATTTGGATTACAAAAAACTTCTGAGGTTGATCAAATTTTTACTAAAGAAAAATTAGATGAGATTTTTGAAAATATCATGAAGTCGGCAGATAAAGATTGGGGAGGTTTTGGAAATGTGCCTAAGTTTCCACAAACGTTTGCGATTCAATTCTTATTGAGATATTATCATATTACCCGGAATGAAATAGCATTAAAACAGGCATTATTCTCACTTGATAAAATGGTTGAAGGCGGAATTTATGACCAGTTGTGTGGCGGCTTTGCCCGTTATTCCACAGATAAAGAATGGCTGGTACCTCATTTTGAAAAAATGCTTTATGATAATGCTTTATTAGTTTCTGTGTTTAGTGAAGCATTTCAATTAACAAAACATGAACGATACAAAGAGGTTATTATTGAAACCATAGAATTTGTTGAAAGAGAATTATTTCATCCGGATGGTGGATTTTATTCTTCGCTTGATGCCGATAGCGATGGTGAAGAAGGGAAATTTTATGTATGGAATTATAATGAAGTAAAAAATTTATTAGATGATAGTGCCGATATTTTTTGCGAATATTATGATATTACTTCAAAAGGAAACTGGGAAGGAAAAAATATTCTCCGGATAAAAGAACCGCTTGAAAAATTTGCTGCCAGAAAAAAATCAGATCCTTTTGATTTAAAAAAAACATTGCTTGATGCAAAATTGGCATTACGACAGGAACGGAATAAGAGAATTCGACCTTTATTAGATGACAAAATTATTCTTAGCTGGAATGCACTGATGAACATAGCATGCAGTAAGGCATTTGCCGCCACTGGCAATGAAAAGTTTAGACAGCTATCTATTTCAAACATGCAATTTTTACTGGAAAAGTTCAAAACAGATTATCCAGATGAATTTTGTCACACATGGAAAAATAATGAGGTAAAATATCCTGCTTTTTTAGATGATTATGCTTTTCTCATCCAGGCATTAATACAATTACAAGAAATAACGGCAAATAGTGACTGGTTAATCAAGGCAAGAGATATAACACAATTTGTTATTGATAATTTCAGTGAAGGAGAAGGTTTTTTCTTTTTTACAAAAAAAGGTCAGAAGGATGTCATCGTTAGAAAAAAAGAGGTATATGACGGAGCTATTCCCTCAGGAAATTCAGTAATGGCATATAATCTCTGGTATCTTTCAATTGTATTTGGTGATACGGAATTGATTGGATTCAAGTGGAAAGAAAGAAGTATGGTCATTATTTCTTTGTTAAGCCAAGCAATCGTTAGTTATCCGGCATCGTTTGGATTTTGGGCTTGCATGTTTCAGGAAATTATTACAAGCACTTACGAAATTACAATCACAGGATATGATTATTCAAAACTTCATTTAGAATTGTTACAACAGTATATTCCTCATAAAGTTTTGATAGTTTCTGATATCGATAAACCCAACTTTCCTTTATTAGCGGATAAGCCAGTGACGAAGACTACATCTATTTGGCTTTGCAAGAATTTTTCCTGTTTGCCTCCTGTAACTACAGTCGGAGGCCTTATAAAACTGATAAACGGGGTTCAATAAAGGTTAATTATTTTGTTAAAAAATGCAATAATAAGACCTCCGGCAGCGTTAGAAAAATTACCCCGTAAAATACGCTTTGATTTGAAAGAAATAAATTTTAACGTTGTGATTGAGAATAACCCAAATACTTATATTTGCCCAATACCCTCTAAGTGTATGAAAATGAAAAACCTTTGCTTCTCCTTTATTGCAGTGGTCAGCATAAGTATGCTGGCAGGTTGCGGAATACTTGGAAAAAAGAACAGCAGAAGTGCAATGCTACCCAATGATGGTCAATTGCATGGTGTTGCTCCTGGCGGAAGATATATTCTTCCTAAACCTCCAGGTATGGTATATATTCCTCAGGGAACATTTCATATGGGACCAAGCGATGAAGACCCCGCGTATGCATTTAGTGCCCGTAACAGAAACGTTTCCATTAGTGGCTTTTGGATGGATGCTACTGAAATTACAAATAACGAATATCGTCAGTTCACTAATTGGGTACGCGATTCTATAGCAGCAAGAAGATTAGGTGGCACTTATATCAAAACGGGTTCAGACGGGATTGAATATGTAGACTGGGCTAAAATAAGAGTTCTTAAATGGAATGACCCAAAAATAATTGAACAACTTGCTCAAACCGATTTTATTCTTTCTCCTGAGGACAGAATTTTTGGTAGAAAAGAAATTGATCCAAACAAACTCATTTATCATTCTGAAACATTTGACTTAAAAGAAGCAGCAAAAAGAGAAAATGCTGGTAAACCCCGTTCAAAATTTATCATCAAACAAGATATTCCGATTTATCCTGATACATTATGCTGGATTCGTGATTTTTCTTATTCGTATAATGAACCTATGACTAAACGTTATTACTCTCATCCGGCATTTGGAAATTACCCGGTAGTTGGAGTTAACTGGAAACAAGCTACTGCTTTCTGTGAATGGAGAACTCAGTTATTAAACAGCTATCTGGATTCCAAAAAAAGAGCACAGGAATCAGATTTTCGTCTTCCCACAGAAGCACAATGGGAATATGCAGCACGCGGTGGTCGCTCACAAGCTCCTTATCCATGGGGTGGTCCGTATTTGAGAAATAAGAAGGGCTGTTTGATGGCTAATTTTAAACCTGGTCGTGGTAATTATGCTGAGGACGGAGGTTTCTATACTGTTCGGGCAGATGCTTACTGGCCTAATGATTTTGGCCTTTATTGCATGGCCGGTAATGTGGCTGAATGGACATCTTCTATTTACTATGAAGGTCGCAACAACTTTCAACATGATATGAATCCAGACGTTCGCTGGAATGCTAAAGATGACGACCCCCCATTGATGAAACGTAAAGTAATTAGAGGTGGTAGCTGGAAAGATGTTGGATATTATTTACAAACTGGTACCAGCACATATGAATACCAGGATTCATCCAAATCTTACATTGGCTTCCGCTGTGTGATTGATTTACCTGCTGCTCCTCAAAAAGGTCGGCGCAAATAATTAGTATTCTAACATGAAATTGGCTTGTATTCAACTTTTTAACCGTAATATAAATCTGTAAAATTTAATAACCTATAAAACGAATCAATTATGCTTTTTTTTAAAACCCAAAAAGGTCAAGTAGTCCTTAACTTTATCTTCGCCTTTTTTGCCGCCGTTGTAATTCTTGGAGCTTTATTTAAGATTCGCCATTGGCCCTTAGGCGATGAAATGATCACATTAGGTCTTTTATCAGAAGTAATTGTGTTTCTCGTAATGGCTTTTCTTGTACCACCACCCGAAGAACCACATTGGCAAAGATATTTTCCTGACATTAATAAGCATCCTGATCTGGAAGGGAACAGTTATAAACCCACGCCACTTACCATGCCCGGATCGAATGGTAATCCTGCTTTGGTAAAATTGGAAGACATGTTACGTGAAGCTGATATTACTCCGGCTAATCTGGGTCGCTTAAGTGAAGGGTTTAAAAAATTCGGCGGCACTGTTGAAAGTATCACTGAAATATCTGATATGGTATCTGCTACCGGTGATTATACTAAAAAGACACGAGAAGCAGCCAGTGCTTTATCTACAATGAAAGATGTTTATACTAAAGCTGCTGACAGCGTTCAACAATTCAACACTGCAGCTGAAGGAACAAAAGAGTTTCATGAACAAGTGCAGGTATTAACAAAAAACATGGCATCTCTGAATACTATTTATGAACTGGAACTTCAGGATACTAATAATCACCTGAAAGCAATGAATGAATTTTATAGTAACCTGGTGCAGGCTTCCCAGACTATGGAAGGCAGTGTCGGTGATGCTAAAAAAGCACACGACCAGATTGCTATTTTGGCTAATAACCTGGGACGTTTAAACCAGATTTATGGAAATATGCTAAGCGCTATGCAAGGCCGAGCATAAATCCAAAAGTCAACAATGATTCGTTTTAGAAATAAATCCGTATCCGTGATTTTTGAAATGTCACCATTAATAAATTAAAAACCAAAAATACTCATGGCTTTACCTAAAGAGCCCCGGCAAAAAATGATCAATATGATGTACCTGGTGCTGACAGCTTTGTTAGCACTGAATGTATCATCTGAGATATTGAATGCCTTTAAAACGGTGAATAGCACTTTGGAGAAATCCAATACGACTATATCGAATTCTACCGCTACCATTATGAATTCTTTGAAGGCAAAACTAAATGATCCATCTACCGCAGAAAAAGCAAAGATTTGGTATCCTAATGCTGAGAAAGTTCAAGGTTATGCGGATGAAGTTAATAATTACATTCAGGGATTAAAGGATGAAATATTAATCAAAGCAGGCGGTGATCCAAAAGACCCAACTAAAAAGTATAAGGATGATAATCTTGATATTGCCACCAGAATGATGGTAGAAAAAGGAGATGGGAAACAATTACTTAAAATGCTTGGTGATTTTAAAACAAACGTTTTAGGAGTAGATTCTGCAATTAATTCGGAATTTAAAAATCACTTGCCAATTGATCTTTCAATGCCGGTTACAGTAAATAAAAGTAATAAGACCTGGGAAGAAGCATATTTCCACATGGTGCCTACTGTAGCTGCGTTGACTATTCTAAGTAAATTTCAGAATGATATTAAAACTTCTGAAAATAAAGTAATCGCTTTTTGCCATAATAAAGTTGGAGAAGTTGTTTACAGGCCCGATGCTTTTGCAGCTATTGCGGTTGCTAATTCTACTAACGTATTACCGGGACAAGAGATTGAAATAACAGCAGGAGTTGGTGGTTTCAGTAAAGCTGTTCATCCGGTTATTTCAATTGATGGACAAACTGTGCAATTAGGTGATGATGGAGCAGCACATCAAAAAATTACTGCCAGTTCAATTGGCTCTCATACTGTCAATGTAAATATTCAATATACTGATCAGGACGGTAAAAAAACCACGATTTCAAAAGAAATTGAATACATGGTTGGTCAGTCCAATGCGGCCGTTCAGTTGGATAAAATGAATGTATTGTTTATTGGTGTTGATAATCCTATAACAATTTCCGGAAGTGGAAGTGTTGATCAATTAAAAGTAACTGCAATAGGTGGAGGAGCAGTTCTTTCAGGCACAGGAGCCCACCGAACTGTAAGAGTAAATAATGAAAATGAAGATTGCATCATAAGCATAAGAACTCCTGATGGTAAAGTGACTCCGGTTAAATTCCGTGTTCGTTCTATTCCTGATCCAGCTCCAATGATTGGAACTTTTGAAAGCGGGGATATTCCTGCTTCCTATTTCAGAAGCCAGGCTGGCGTAAGAGCTTTTGTGAAGAATTTCTTTTATGAAACACAATTTAACGTAACTAGTTTTCGTATTACTGGTGACGGCGAAGGATTTGATAACGGAATTGAAGAAGCTATGAATACAGGTGCTGCATGGAGAGAAGCATTGAAAATTATAAATAAATGCAGACCAGGTTCAGTAGTTACGATAGATCAGATACGTGCTATTGGTCCTGATAACAGAACCCGAAAATTAACGCCTCTTGTTTATTACCTGAAATAATAATTGAAAATGAAAATTCAATTTTTTAAGCAAATATTGCTGTTGGGTGCTCTTGTCGGTATTTTTACAAATGCTGATGCACAGCGACGTGGAAGAAAAAGGGGACAGCCTACAACTACTCCAACTCAACAGGTGGATACTACCAAGTTGCCAACAGTTAATAATAATAATACACAGCAACCTACCAACTATAACCCTTATGGTAATCTTCCTATCATTAAAGGACCGGTTGTAGGCGGATTTAATGATACAACCAGAAAATCATTACGGGATGACAATCCATACGGAAGTAGTACATTAAACGTCCGAACACCTTTACCTTATGAATATATTCGTCCTGATGACGTATTATTCAAGGAAAGAGTGTGGAGGGAAATTGATCTACGTGAAAAGATGAACCAGATTTTCCGTTATAAAACAGCTGATGATAATGGAGATCAGAGGTTAGTTAATATATTAGTAAAGGCAGTAAGAGATAAACAGGTTACAGCTTTTTCAGGCGATGATGACAGATTTACAACACCTCTTGATTCTGCTGAATTTGAATCTGCAATTACAGGTGGCAGTCAGTGCGATACAAATGCAGTATACAGGCTTGATGACCCTACTAAAATTGATCATTATGTTGTTAACTGCAACACTTTGGATCCGGATGAAATTGTCAAAATAAGAATTAAGGAGGATTGGATTTTCGATCGTGCAACAAGCAGGTTAGTATGCCGCATTATTGGAATAGCACCATGCAAAACTCAGCTAAGTATTGATAAAAAGACAGAGCGTGGCGTCACTCCGTTATTCTGGATTTATTATCCTGACTTAAGGCCAGTTTTAGCAAAGTATGAAGTATATAATCCGAAAAATATGGGCCAAAGCAGGATGACTTGGGAAGAATTATTTGAAAGCCGGATGTTCAGCAGTTATATTATAAAATCTACGCTTGATAACCCTCAAAATAAGTATATAAGAAGCTATATAAAAGATCCGATCCTTGCATTACTTGAAGGAGAAAATATTAAGGAAAAGATATTTGATTATGAACAAAACCTTTGGTCTTATTAATGATCATTTGACAATATTTGTTATAACATTTTCGAGCCCCGATTTAACAAAGTCGGGGCTTTTTATTGGCTAAATGTTTATATGTAAAAGCTTTAAAAAAATTTTTGAAAATCGTAAAACCCCTATAGGTATTTTGGAATAATGTCGTATTTTCGTTTCGGTTTTTCATAGGATATTGGATTTTAAAAACGGGGCTGGATTTTTATCCGGGCCCCATTTTTTTATCAACTATTTTTAGAAGAAGCTCATTCCTATAATAAAATCCACTTATCCATTAAAATACTTGTAAATGATTTTTGCTTTCGTTTTTCCTGCAATTTTTGCAAGTTCTTCCTCTTTTATATTCCGGAAATTATTTATTGATCTGAATTCTTTCAGTAACAAATTGGCTGTTGCTTTACCGATTCCATGGATTTCTTCCAGCTCATTTTTAAAAGTTCCCTTGCTTCTTTTTTGGCGGTGAAAACTTATTCCGAAGCGATGCACCTCATCTCTGATACGACGGATTAATTTAAGACTTTCGCTGTTATAAGGCAAGCGAAGTGATTCCTTATCCCGGGCAAAAAAAATCTCTTCTTCATTTTTAGCCAATCCAATCATGGTAGTCTTACCGGCAACATTTAACTCATTTAATGCTTCAATAGCAGCGCTGAGCTGTCCTTTTCCACCGTCAATAATCACGAGATGAGGAAAAGCGCCTTTTTCTTTCAAAACCCTGCTATATCTTCTATAAACAGCTTCTTTCATTGATGCAAAATCATTGATGCCTTTAACGGTTTTAATATTAAAATGCCGGTAATCCTTTTTGCTGGGCACTCCGTCTTTAAAACAAACCATTGCAGACACAGGGTAACTACCCTGGAAATTGGAGTTATCAAAGCATTCAATCTGTCGAGGTAAATCGGGTAACTGCAAATCATGCTGCAATAGTTGCAACAGCTTTTGTTGATTCGTATCTTTGGAGCTAAGGTGAAGTCTTTCTTTTTTATTTATTTCTTCAATGAAATAGCCAGCATTTTTTTCTGAAAGTTCCAATAGTTTTTTTTTGTTACCGCTTTTAGGAACCGTAATTATGATTTCACTCTTCGGATATTCAATTGAAAAAGGAACAATTATTTCTTCAGAATCACTTTTGAAAGTCGTTCTTAACTGAACCACAGCAAAGCTTAGAATTTCTTCTTGAGTTTCATCCAGGTGTGTTTCAACTTTATTAGTCTGTGTTTGCACAATGGTTCCACATCTCACCATCAGGTAGTTTACAAAGGCTATCTCTTTTTCTTTGACAATAGAAAATACATCTGCATCACCCATTTTGTTACCTGCAATAACTGATTTTGATTGATAGTTTTGGAGAAACTCAATTTTTCTTCTTATTGTTTCTGCTTTTTCAAATTCAAGATTGTTGGATCGATTCTTCATTTCTTCTTTAAAATAACGAATGACCGGTGAAAGGTTACCTCGCAATATATTTTTAAGTTGAATTAGATTTTCATTGTAATCAATTGCATTTTGTAATCCTTCGCAAGGTCCTTTGCAGTTTCCAAGATGATATTCAAGGCAGACCTTAAATTTTCCTTGCCGGATATTTTTATCAGTAAGATTTAAAGAACAATTTCTCAATGGGATGGTCAACTTGATAAAGTCCAGTAATTCTCTGACTTTTTTTACCGAGGTATATGGGCCAAGATATTCAGAGCCATCATCAATAATCCTTCGTGTCAAAAACACTCGTGGGAAAGGTTCATTTTTAATGATAATATAAGGGTAAGATTTATCATCTTTCAGGTTAATATTAAAGCGTGGCTGAAATTGCTTTATAAGAGAATTTTCCAGCAAGAATGCATCTTGTTCTGAATTTACAATAGTAAACTCTATCCGGTTAATGCGTTGAACAAGTTCATAAGTTTTATAGGTGCTGAATGTTTTTATAAAATAAGAACGTACCCGTTTACGCAGATTTTTTGCTTTACCTACATACAACAATTCATTACTGGCATCAAAATATTTATAAATGCCGGGTTGCTGAGGAATAGTTGAAGCAATATGTTGAAATTCTTTTTGCGTCATTCATTGCCCTTCTCATTCCAGGTTACTTTCATGACAGAAGTAGTTTCCGGTTGTCCACTTTTTTGTACAATAGTTGCTACCTGAAAACTTTGATCTACCTTCCACAACATTCTTTTTTGAATGGAGCTATCTTTATTGGTAATGTTCATATTAATGATAATGCTTTTTACTTTATCGCCAGATGGATCAGGCGTAATCAATACTTCTTGCTGCTGAACAGAGGCAGTGTCTGGATTTTTGGGTTTGTAACTTAGGATTACCCGATTCAACCCTTCGTCATAAAATTTTTCTTCTGCATAAAGGCGGCTAAGTTTTTTTTCGGAAAGATCAGGTATTTCTAAAAAGTCTTTTGCAAGACTTTTGAATTCTTCCCGTTTAACATATGCAGTATCAGCATGGGTGCTGTCAAGCCATGTAATTTTTTCAATGGGATAAAAAGATGTATCTACATGAGCGATCTGGCTTTTTATAAAAGAAAGAACAGGGAAAAAGTTTTCTTTCTTTTTTGTTTTACAAGAATATATCATAAGAGCAGTGACAAAAAAAAGAATTTGTTTTTTCATAGTATAAAATTAAAAGAAAACTTTTCCTTTAAATCAAATATCCCGGTATCTGTCAGACAACCGGGATATTTTTAAGCAAGCAGATCGCTAAAGGCACTTACTTGTTGAGCATTATACCGATTTTCAGCCCAAAATCGAACAAGTTTTCTTTTACAGGATACTTATTCTGGAAGCTTGACAACAATTGGTAGCGAACCTGAGGACCTATTCTCCAGTTTATTTTACCAGTTGAAAGACTAACAAATGTTTCAAAGCTTGTATTAACATTCCAACGGCGGATGAGCCAAGGTACCTGTACATAATTTTGAAAATCTGTTGAAATAAGGTAAGCTTTATCGCTAATAATTAAAGTAGGTTGAACTGTACCGGCAATCCCAAATTGAGTTTTGCTGTTTCTTGAAAGATTGAGTTCAACTCCCAGAGGAGCAGATACAGAGAAATAAAAATTTTGTAGCCAATTGGAATTATAGCCGTTGAAATTGCGGTAATTTGTCCATTTGGAAACAGAATCGCTGCCACTGCCCAATGCGCCATTCAATGCTATTGTTGCTATCTCTCCGGGGTAAGTAAACGCTTTAATACCATAACGGTTGATATTAAATTGAAGACCTGCCAGCAGCTTTATATTTTTTGTCAGGGAATAATCACCAACTGTTCCGATTTCAAAACCCATATCAGGTTTATGAGTAACTACACTATTTACATTATACATTGCAGCGTAGGAAGTAGGTCCGCTAGCTATAGAAACTCTGCGAAGAAAAGATTTGTTTTCTGATAATTTTCTATAGCTGATAGTTGGTGTTATATAAATCCACCAATTTATTTTTCTGCTTTTTGCATTTATTCTATAAGTGGTTACAGTATTTTGAAAATTCACAAGCGGCAAATTGTTATGGATTGTGCTTTTGGATATGCCGGGAAAAAACACCCGATTGGTCATCCACGTTGAATTATATTCTTCAGTATTAATATTTAATCTATCTATATTATTAAATGGGTTAATTGAAATTATTTCGTTGGATAAGTTAGTTATATCAAAATTTGAAATTGTAACTAAATCTTTATTAGCTGAAGAAGCTGGCTGTTCTGTTTTGTGACCTGAATATTTTGTTGAAATAGCAGCAATCGAAGATTTTCTTTGAATAAAAGTTGAATTTAATGGAGCCTGTAAATTTGAATTAGTTTGTGTCGGAGAAGATTTTTTTTCAGTTTTGGCAGATATTTGTTTTGTTCCTGCAAAATTCAATACGATAAGAGTGACACTAATTGCAGTCATCAAAAGCAAAGCAATTCCAAACCCATACCATCTCTTATTTGTATGTAAAGCAGAATAAACGCCATTCCATACTTTTTCAGAAGGAAACATCCGGTATTGATCGGCATTCTGTTTTACAAATTGTTCGAAGTCTTTGTTATGTAAATTTTTCTCCATAATCTCTCATTCATTTAGGGTACGGTTTAAATATAATATCATCTCTCACTAATGGCAACAAGCCAATCCATTTGCGGTTTCGGTTTTTGCAATATCTTTTTTCTGACCAAAATATCTTCCAGCATTGCTTTTGCACGGGTGTATTGACTACGACTTGTGCTTTCTTCAATATCCAGCATCTCACTTATCTCCCTGTGGCTATATCCTTCAATAGCATAAAGATTCAGCACAGTACGATAACCCATTGGTAACAATCTTATACATTCTACTACCTGTTTAGCCTGAATAATAGCTGGTACACTTTCTTCTCTTACCTGAATGCCGGTAGCAAGAATAATATCTACACTTTCATTAAACTTTTTATTTTTTTTCAGGATGTTGATGCAGGTATGAATAATGATGCGTCGTATCCAACCTTCAAAAGCGCCGCGGTTCTCAAACGTATGCACTTGTAAAAAAACTTTGATAAAACCTTCCTGCAGCATATCCTCAGCATCTTCACGGTTATGAGCGAAGCGATAACAAACGGCAAGCATTTTAGAACTGTACTTGTTATACAATTCTCTTTGCGCTGCAGCATCGTTATTCAAACATCCTTTTAAGATGGCTTCCTCGGTCATAATTGCCGTTTGGTTGCCTGTAATTTAGACAATTTTATCAAATGAAAGCTGCATCGTGATAAAAATTTATGGCGCTAAAAAGAAGCAAAAAACTTAAAATCAGACGAATTATTATGGCCCGAATCTTGATGAGAGCCGGGTTATCTTTGAATAAGAAAAAATAATCAACTCCTCTTTTTCCGTATCAAACTATCCATTGGATATTTTGTCTTCATAATTTCTCTTAGCGAATCACTCCATGAAACAAGAGTGGTTTTCTCCGCATCAGTTAAAATGGCGTCTTTGTGTATCCACAGATAAGAATTAATCGGCATCTCACCTTTCTTTATTTGTTCCTTAATATCTCCTAATTTATTATACTGATACCGGGGAGACATGCTGGTAAAATCATCGAGATTTAAATGACGGATTCCATTTCTTACATGATTGTCCGTCCACCAATCAATAGGTTCAAAATTACAATACCACGGATAGCGTGTATTATTACTATGGCAATCATTACAGGCTTTTGCAAGAATTGACTTCACATCATCCGGAACAGGGTAAACTTTACCAATGTAATTGGGTTGATCACCCGTTGCTTTATTTTTCTTGGGATGAAAAAACTGAATAGCCACAAGGACTATTAAAAGAAAAATCAATATTTTTTTCAACATGACAATATATTTTGCCGATAAAATTAAGGGTTATCAATCAAAATATCACCGGTCATTTCTTTTGGTATCGGCAAGTTCATCATGGTTAAAATAGTTGGAGCCAAATCACCCAGTTTGCCAGGTTTTATTTTTCCTCTCCAGGTTTTATCAATAATAAAAAAAGGAACCAGGTTCAAAGTATGGGCAGTATTCGGAGAACCGTCTTCGTTGATCATATAATCTGCATTTCCATGATCGGCAGTCAGGAATATTGTATAACCATTTTCTAATGCGGCGCTGACAACTCTTTGCACACATTTGTCAACAGTTTCAACAGCTTTGATCACCGCTTCCCACACACCAGTATGACCAACCATATCAGCATTGGCAAAATTCAAACATATAAAATCAGTAGTTTTATTTTGTATTTCAGGTATGAGGGCATCTGTCACTTCATAAGCGCTCATTTCAGGTTTCAGATCATAGGTTGCTACCTTGGGCGAAGGAATGAAAATCCTTTTTTCACTTTCAAACGGCAGTTCTCTTCCGCCACTGAAAAAGAAAGTGACATGCGGATATTTTTCAGTTTCGGCAATACGAATTTGTTTTAATCCATTTTGCTGAAAAATTTCTCCTAATGTATTATTCAGATTATCATTTTCAAAAATGACGTGTACATTTTTAAAAGTGTGATCGTACTCTGTCATTGTTGTATAATGCAATGACAATTTTTTCATATTGAAATCGGGAAAATCGCTTTGAGTTAATACTTGAGTTATTTCACGGCATCTGTCTGTACGAAAATTGAAACAAATCACTACATCATCTTCTTTGATTGTTGCTAACGGTAGCTGGGCTTCATCAATAATAACAGTAGGTTTGATAAATTCATCTGTCACATTTTTCTTATAAGAACTTTCTACTGCCTGAATAGCATCTGTCGCTTTTTCACCAGTTCCATTTACAAGGGCATCATAAGCAAGCTTAACTCTTTCCCAACGTTTATCACGATCCATTGCATAATAGCGGCCACTGACTGTTGCAATCTTTCCAACCGTTTTATTTAAATGCAACTGCAAATCTTTTATAAATCCAAAACCGCTTTTAGGATCACAGTCACGGCCATCAGTAAATGCATGAATATAAACATTTTGGAGATCTTCTTTTTTGCAAGTATCAATAATCGCTTTTAAATGATTGATGTGAGAATGAACACCGCCATCACTAACTAAACCCATAAGATGAAGGGGTTTATTATTTTTTTTTGCAAAACGAATAGCATTCAGCAATTCTTCATTCTTTGCAAAAGAACCATCCCGAACTGCTACATTGATTCTTTGCAATTCCTGGTAAACAATTCTTCCAGCACCAAGATTGAGATGCCCAACTTCTGAATTACCCATTTGCCCGTCTGGCAAACCAACAGATTCTCCGCAGGTAACTAAAGTTGAGTTAGGATATTTTGAATATAAAGAGCGATAAAAAGGAACATTTGCATGTTGAATAGCATCAGCCGAAGCAACTTTTCCTAATCCCCAGCCGTCCATAATAATCAGAATCACTTTTCTTGATGTCATCTGTTAATAAAATTTATTGTTATTAAAAACACATTCATTTTCAAGTAACAGTAATTTTCCGACGAGTAATTTTGTCCGGTCGAAAGCTGTAAAACTACATCCAAATACTTGATTATTCTTTGTTTGGGTCAAAACGTCTGGTTTTTAGTAATTTGTGGTTTATCTGTCATCGATATCACAATGGCATGTTTTTAGATTATAGACTTGTGAAAATCTTTATAAGTATGAAAACATTTATTACTTCATTATTATTTGTGTCATCCTTAATGATGGTATCATTTACCCAGCATGGTAATATTGATGAGGTCATTCTTGCTTTAAGATCCGGTAATGCCGTTGAATTGTCAAAATATTTTGATGATAATATGGAATTAACACTACCTGATAAGGTCGACAATTATAGTAAAGCACAGGCTCAATTAATCCTGAAAGATTTTTTCAATATTAATGAAGTGAAAGGCTTTGAGGTAAAACATAAAGGTGATTCACCCGGAGGACATTATTGTATCGGAACCTTACGGACCAAGGCAGGTAATTTCCGAACCAAGGTTTTTATGAAAATGAAAGGAGATAAAGAATTGATAACAGAAATCACGTTTTCGACAATTGAATAGAATAAATTTCTTGAGACTGCAATCAACCTTTCTTTAGAACGGTTTTTTAATTTCAGTCAAAGTTGAGTACTAAACGATCATACGAAAGATGAATACCGTCTGGAAGTTCGGCTTCAATGTCAGCATGACGGCCTAATTGATGAGAAATATGAGTAAAATAAGTAGTTGGTACTTTCAGTTCCTGCGCCATTTCAATAGCTTCGCTCAGACTAAAATGTGAAATATGTTTCTTTTTCCGAAGCGCATTTAAAACTAACACTTCACTTCCTTTTATTTTTTCTTTTTCCGGATCATCAATCCGGTTGGCATCGGTAATGTAGGTGAATTTGCCAAAGCGAAATCCCAAAACCGGCATCCGCATGTGCCAAACAAGAACTGGAATGGTAGGAATATCTCCGACCACAAAAGGTTCAACAGTTATTGTATTCAGATTGATCTCTGGTATGCCCGGATATTTAGTATCAGAAAAAGCGTAATAAAAATCTCTGCGCAATGCTTCTTCTGTTAATGAATCAGCATAAATCTCCATAGGTTTATTGGAAAAAAAATTAAAAGGCCTTACATCATCGAGTCCGCCTAAATGATCTTTGTGCGGATGGGTGAAAACAACAGCATCTACATGTTTTATTTTTTCCCTCAGCATTTGGTAGCGGAAATCAGGACCCGTATCTACTACTAAAGTAGTTTTTGAAGATTGAACCAGTATACTGGAGCGAAGCCGGTTATCTTTTCTATCAGTAGAAGTACATACTTCACAATCACAACCGATCATGGGCACACCGCCACTGGTACCGGTGCCAAGAAAAGTTATTTTAAGTGAAGGATAAGACACAGGCAAAAATAAGTGAATAGGTTGATTGGGGATATGAGATGGAAAAGAATAACTAATAAAACTATTTGTCTTTCTCTTCAGTTTCTATTCTGGAGATGATATCCATATACATCCTTTTTAATTCTTCCTCTAATAATTCAGTATTGATTTCAAGCTGCGGTATAAGATCAATAAGCGTATTGATCCGACCTTCGGTTTGCAGAAATTTATTCAGTACTACCACTTTTTTTTCTTCCAGGATGCAATAGCCGCTTTGAAAAGTGCCTCTTTCATTGCGCAGCACATAACCAGCTTCTTCAATAATTGCTTCTAATTTATCCAATGTAGTTTGAGTGTATTTCATAACGAAAGTCAAAATTTTAAAGTCAAAAATAAAAATAATGATCCGGGTTCTATTACAGTATTTATTAACAGCCTGATTTTTGAATTTTGACTTTTTAGTTTATTTGCTCTGCATTTTTATCACTGGCACAATCATTTCTTCTAAACTCACTCCGCCGTGTTGAAAAGTGTTTCGGTAATAATTAACGTAATGATTATAATTATTGGGATAGCAAAGAAAATTATCTTCTTTGGCAAAAATAAATGAAGAGTTTACGGTTGGCACCGGCAAACCCGCTTGTCTTGGATCACGGAAAGCCAGCACTTCTTTGGGTTCATAGTTCAGGTTACGGCCATGTTTGTATCGAAGATTGGTAGTGGTTTGTTTATCGCCCACAACTTTGCAAGGTGTTTTCACTCTCACACTGCCATGATCAGTTGCTAAAACGATTCTGATATTTTTATCAGCAATTTTTTTCAATGCCTGGTGAAGCGGAGAATGTTCAAACCAGGAAGTGGTTATACTTCGGTAACTCATTTCATCGCCAGCCAGTTCTTTCAATACTTCCATCTCAGTTCTTGCATGGCTCAGCATATCCACAAAATTGTAAACGATCACATTCAGATCATTATTCAACAGGTTATGAATATTATTTACCAAATCTAATCCCGCCTGGTTGTTCACTACTTTTGTATAGGAAACTTTTAAATTTTCTTTTCCCATTCTTTTCATTTGCGCCCTGAAAAATTTTTCTTCATTTAAATTTTTCCCCCCTTCTTCATCATCGTTTTTCCACTCTGCCGGAAAATTTTTCTCAATGTCAATCGGTAGAAGTCCGGAAAAAATAGCATTGCGGGCATATTGTGTGGCGGTTGGAAGAATGCTGTAAAAACTGTCTTCTTCAAGAATGCGGAAACTTTCTGAAAAAATAGGTTGAATAGCTTTCCATTGATCAAAACGAAGATTATCAATAAGCACAAAGAATAACGGAGTACCCTTTTCTAAATGAGGCAGCACTTTAAATTTAAACATCGTATGACTCATTACCGGTCCATCTGCACTTTTAGGATTTACCCAGGAAGCGTAGTGCCTGGAAACAAATTTGAAAAATTCAGTATTAGCTTCGCTCTTTTGGTTTTGTAATATTTCCTGCATTTCAGGGCTATCACTTTTTTCCATTTCCAATTCCCAATACACTAATTTTTTATAAATATCCATCCATTCATTATAATCAGGATTACTGTTCAATGCCATGAATAAATTGCGAAACTGCTGCTGGTAAGCGGTAGTAGTTTTTTCAGCAACCAGTCTTTTGTTATCAATAATTTTTTTCAGGCTCAATAAAACCTGGTTCGGATTTACAGGTTTGATCAGGTAATCACTGATCTGGGAACCGATGGCATCATCCATCAAATTCTCAGTCTCATTTTTTGTGATCAATACTACAGGCAGCGATTGATTGACTTCTTTTATTTTGGCAAGTGTTTCCAACCCTGTGATGCCGGGCATTGTTTCATCCAGCAACACTACATCCACCTGATTCTCTTTTACAAAATCAATGGCATCAAATCCATTGGTGAAAGTTTGTACTTCATATCCCTTATTTTCCAGAAAAAGTTTCTGTGATTGCAGGCTTTCTATTTCATCATCAACCCAAAGAATTTTTGGTAACGCCATTCGGTTCGGATTTTATATTAGTCTTCAAATTTAGCTTATTAAAGCCAGCTATTGTAGATTTGTCGTTCACCCTTTCGAGGGCTTTAACAAAAAAGCAACAGCAATGCCGATAACCCGCAAGATTATTAACGATCCCGTATATGGTTTTATCACAGTAGATCATCCCCTGATTTTGCGTATCATTTCTCACCCGGTATATCAGCGGCTTCGAAATATTCACCAGATGGCTTTTGCTCATTTGGTTTATCCCGGCGCCGTACATTCAAGATTGCATCATTCTTTAGGTGCTTACCATCTTATGTGCAATGCGCTGAATGAATTAAAAAGTAAGGGGACTGAAATTACTTCCCAGGAAGAACTGAGCGCTAAAGTTGCCATTCTGCTTCACGATATTGGCCACGGCCCGTTTTCTCACGCATTGGAAAATGAATTGATAAAAGATGTGAAGCATGAAACCATTTCTATTCTAATCATGCAGATGCTGAACCAGGAATTTAATGGTGAATTACAAACAGCGATTGATATTTTTACAGATAATTATCCCAAACATTTTTTACATCAGCTTATCTCAGGCCAGTTGGATGTCGACCGAATGGATTACCTTATCCGCGACAGTTTTTTTTCTGGTGTAGCGGAAGGTGTGATCGGCTATGACCGGATTTTAAAAATGATGGTAATTCATAATGATAACCTGATGATTGAAGAAAAAGGAATTTATTCCATTGAAAAATTTCTCGTAGCCCGCCGTCTTATGTATTGGCAGGTTTACCTGCATAAAACGGTTTTAAGTGCAGAAATGATGTTGGTGAAAATTATCCGAAGAGTTAAAGAGCTTATTTCAAAAAATGTAAAAGTTTCTTCTGTTTCAGATGCGCTGGATTTCTTTTTGCAAAATCAAAACAACAATACCCCAATCGAACAGAGTTTAAATATTTTTTGTCAGCTGGACGATCATGATGTAATGGCTACAATAAAGAACTGGTGTCATCATCCTGATAAAATATTATCTATACTTTGCCGTTCATTAGTTGACAGAAATTTACTAAAAGTAAAGTTACAGGCTGAACCTTTTGATAATAAAATGGTGAATGAAAAGACCAGAGAAGTTTGCCAAAAATTTAACATCACAGAAGAGGAAGCAGGCTATTTTGTTTTTACCGGTGAAGCCAGTAATACTACTTATGATCCGACTGATGAACGCATCAACATTTTATTCAAAGATGGAACGGTAAAAGATATTTCGCAGGTGGATAATGCACTTATTCTTCAACATCTGAGCAGCCCGGTTAAAAAATATTACATTTGTTATATGAGATAGCTGCGAATTACCAGCTATGAGCTGTGAACTTTTAAAAAAGTTTTTTGCTCGTGGCTCGAAACCCAAAGCTCAAAACTTTACAAATGCAATTTTCAGCACTTCAGATAGCTCAACTGATCAATGGAAAAATAGAAGGAGATGAAAATGCTTCTGTTTCTTCATTTGGAAAAATTGAAGAAGCACAAACAGGCCAGCTTGCTTTTTTAGCTAATCCGAAATACGAAGAGTATTTATATAAAACACACGCATCAATAATAATTATAAACGAATCTTACGAACTCAAACAACCAATAAAAGCATCATTGATCCGTGTGCCGGATGCTTATACTTCTTTTGCTACTCTGCTCAGCAAATATCAGGAAATGATGACGCAGCAATTAGCCGGTATTCAGCAGCCGGTTTATATTGCTAAGACAGCTTCTTACGGGCAAAATGTTTTTATCGGTGCATTTGCCTATTTAGGTGAAAATGTAAAACTGGGTAACAATTCAAAAATTTTTCCAAATGCTTATATTGGGGATAATGTAACTATTGGTGACAACACTATTATTCATCCCGGTGTTAAAATATATCATGATTGTGTGGTTGGCAATAATGTTATCATTCATGCCGGCACAATTATAGGCAGCGATGGTTTTGGTTTTGCGCCGCAATCAGATGGCAGTTTTAAGAAAGTTCCGCAAATTGGTAATGTAGTGATTGAAAATAATGTGGAGATTGGATCGAACACAACAATTGACAGAGCAACTATTGGTTCAACCATTATAAGATCGGGAGTAAAACTTGACAACTTGATTCAGATTGCGCATAATGTAGAAATAGGGAACAGTACAGTGATTGCAGCGCAAACCGGTATTAGTGGGAGCACCAAAATTGGTAAGGAAGTAATGATTGGCGGACAAGTAGGAATTGTTGGTCATATACAAATTGGTGATCGGGCAAAAATCAATGCACAAAGTGGAGTAAGTAAATCTATTGAAACCGGAAAAGCAGTTACCGGCTCTCCGGCACATGATTATACAGCGGCACTTCGTAGCCAGGCCATAAATCGCAAACTTCCTGAATTGGAAAAAAGAGTGAAAGAACTGGAAGAATTGGTAAAACAATTGATGGCTGAAAAGATTTCAAATTTATAATCTCCATAATCTTTCATGAAAATAAGCGGCTTCACTTTCGTTCGTAATGCAGTCAAATATGATTATCCTGTTGTAGAATCCATTTCTTCTATTTTACCGATCGTTGATGAATTCATCGTGAGTGTTGGCAACTGCGAAGACAGCACATTGCAATTAATTGAATCCATAAATTCTCCTAAAATAAAAATTTTTCATTCCATATGGGACGACACATTACGTGAAGGAGGAAAAGTTTTAGCTATAGAAACTGATAAAGCATTTGCACACGTTTCTTCCGATAGTGATTGGGCTTTTTACCTGCAGGCTGATGAAGTAGTTCACGAAAAATATTTTGACAACATTATTAAAGAAGCACAGCAGCACCTCGCCAACCCGAAGGTGGAAGGGTTTCTTTTTAAATACAAGCATTTCTATGGTACATATGATTACATCGGAGATACAAGACGTTGGTATAATCGTGAAATACGAATCATTCGTAATGATAAAAATATTCGTTCATATAGAGACGCTCAAGGATTTCGTAAAGATGGACGAAAACTAAATGTAAAGTTGATAGATGCTTTTATTTATCATTATGGTTGGGTGAAACATCCCAGACAACAACAGCACAAAATAGAAGACTTTCATATTTACTGGAGCAAAGATCAGGAAGCAGCATTTAAGAAAGAACAGAATGCAATATTTGATTATATGAAGGAAGTGGATTCACTGAAAAAATTTGAAGAAACTCATCCCGCCGTTATGAAAAAAAGGATCAGCGAAAAGAACTGGGATATTGATTTTGATCCGTCTAAGAAAAAAATGTTACTGAAAGATGCATTCTTATATAAGATTGAAAAGATGACAGGTAAACGGCTGTTTGATTATAAAAACTACCGGATCATTTGATTTTATCCGAATGGCTATATTTGCCCACTAAACCTTGAGGATGGCGCCAAATTTTAACCCGGATAAACAGCATACTATAAGTGCGGAAATAAATATTTCAGGCACTGGCCTGCATACCGGCGTGCTTGTGAACATGTCTTTGAAACCTTCCAGCCCCGGTTTTGGTATTCAGTTTTGCCGTATTGATCTTCCGGGTCAACCAATCATTAAGGCGGATTGTGACCTTGTAACCGATACAAGTCGTGGTACAACTATTGGAAATAATGGAGTCAAGGTTAATACGGTTGAACATATTCTGGCAGCAATGGTTGGAATGGGAGTTGATAATTGCCTCATCGAACTGGATGGGCCAGAAGTGCCAATTATAGATGGAAGTTCTGGTCCATTTGTAGAACTGATAGAAAAAACCGGGGTCACAGAACAGGAAGCAACAAAAATTTGGTATACGATTGAGGAGAACATCCAGCACTTTGATGATAAGAAAAGAGTAGAGATGACTGCAATGCCTGCTTCTGATTATCAGATTACCACTCTGATCGATTTTAATTCTCCGGTATTAGGTACTCAACATGCGGGATTAAAAACCATGGGTGATTTTAAAAAAGAAATTGCTCCGTGTCGTACTTTTTGTTTTTTGCATGAATTGGAAATGCTGCTTGATAATAATCTTATTAAAGGCGGTGACATAAACAACGCTATTGTGGTAGTTGATAAACCTGTTGATGAAAAAGAAATGGAAAGGTTAAAAAAAATATTTGGCAAAGAAAAGATTGAAGTAAAAAGCGAAGGCTACCTGAATAATCTTGAATTGCGTTTTCCCAATGAACCGGCCCGTCATAAATTACTTGACGTTATAGGTGATTTATCTTTGATTGGTTACCCGATAAAAGCCAGGATTATTGCCAACCGGCCCGGACACAGCAGCAACGTAGAATTTGCAAAAAAAATTAAGCAATACATAAAGAAGAATAGAAATATTAAGGATATACCTACCTATAACCCAACTCAGCCACCAATATATGATCAGCAATACATAGAAAAAAAATTGCCTCATCGCTATCCATTTTTATTGATAGATAAAATCATTGAACTTAGTGATACGCATATTGTCGGTGTTAAGAATGTTACATTCAATGAATGGTTTTTTCAGGGACATTTTCCCGGCAATCCGGTAATGCCTGGCGTATTGCAGATTGAAGCGCTGGCACAAACCGGTGGCATTTTAGCCATCAACCTGAGTGGAGAAGGACAATATGATACTTACTTCCTGAAAATTGACAATTGCAAGTTCAAACAAATGGTAAAACCCGGAGATACATTATTACTCAAAATGGAATTGATGGCTCCTATCCGGCGTGGTATCTGCGAAATGAAAGGTACCGTGTATGCCGGCAATAAAATTTGTGCTGAAGCCGAACTCGTGGCACAGATCGTTAAGAGATAGGACCAATATTTGTCTCGATTTTTGCTGTTGAAAGTTTACAATTTTCAGGTCGTTTATTTTCCCGGATTTTTGGCTAAAAAGTGAAGAAAAAATGGGTAGTTAAAAACCCGTCAAACCCCTTTATTTCCGTACATTTGTCCGTATTTTATTTATCTCATTTTCACGATTAGATTTACCTTTTTATGAGTGAAGAAATAATAGAAAAAATAGCCAGACCGTCCAATGGCTATGGGGCAGAAAGTATCCAGGTATTAGAAGGCCTGGAAGCTGTTCGCAAACGACCGGCAATGTACATTGGTGATATTAGCGAAAAAGGTTTGCATCATCTTGTTTATGAAGTGGTAGATAACTCTATTGACGAAGCTCTGGCTGGTTATTGTAAAAATATTATTGTTACTATTCATGAAGATAATTCCGTTTCTGTAGAAGATGACGGTCGCGGTATTCCTGTTGATTTTCATCAAAAAGAAAAACGCTCAGCACTTGAAGTGGTAATGACGGTATTGCATGCAGGTGGTAAATTTGATAAAAACAGTTATAAAGTTTCCGGTGGTTTGCATGGTGTTGGTGTAAGTGTAGTGAATGCCTTGAGCAAAAAATTACACGCCATGGTTCACCGGGATGGCAAGATTTATGAACAGGAATATCATATTGGCAAACCGGCATATTCAGTTCGTGAAGCAGGTATAAGTGAAAAGAATGGGACTATAATTCGTTTTTGGCCTGATGATACAATATTTACTACCTCCGTTTTCAAAAAAGATATACTGGAAGGACGCCTTCGTGAATTAGCATTCCTAAACAGAGGTGTCCGTATCATTCTTAACGATATTCGGGAAAAGGAAGAAAATGGTTCCTGTTATTCTAAGACTTTTTACAGTGAAGGAGGTATTGTTGAATTTGTAGAAATGATGGATATGAATGCGGGTCGCAACTCACTGATACCGAAAATTATTTTTGTTGAAGGACTGGATCCACAGTCTAATGTTTCTGTTGAAGTGGCTATGAATTATAATGATGCTTTTAATGAACACATTTACTCCTACGTTAATAATATTAATACTATTGAAGGCGGCACACATGTAGCTGGTTTTCGTAGGGCTTTGACAAGGGTTTTTAAAAGCTATGGCGACAAACAAAATATGTTTGAAAAAGCGAAAGTAGAAATTGAGGGCGATGATTTTCGTGAAGGATTAACAGCTATTATTTCTGTAAAAGTTCCGGAGCCACAATTTGAAGGACAAACAAAAACGAAATTGGGAAACAGCGAAGTGATGGGAGTAGTGGATACCACTGTTTCCAGAGTGATCGAAGCTTATCTTGAAGAAAATCCAAGAGATGCAAAAAATATTATCAATAAAGTTATTCTTTCAGCACAAGCAAGAGCTGCTGCAAGAAAAGCAAGAGAATTAGTGCAAAGAAAATCTGTACTGACTGGCGGAGGATTACCAGGAAAATTGGCTGATTGTTCTGATCGTGATCCTGAACGTTGCGAATTATTTTTAGTTGAAGGTGATTCTGCTGGTGGCACTGCCAAGCAAGGAAGAAACAGAAGCTTTCAGGCTATTCTTCCATTAAGAGGGAAAATTCTCAACGTTGAGAAAGCAATGGAACATAAGATATACGATAATGAAGAAATAAGAAATATGTTCACTGCTTTGGGTGTGAAAATGGGAACACCTGAAGATCCAAAGGCTCTTGATTTAACTAAACTTCGTTATCACAAACTGATCATCATGACCGATGCCGATGTGGATGGGAGTCATATTGCTACACTTATTCTTACATTCATTTATCGCTACATGAAGGAGTTGGTAGAGCAGGGATATGTTTATATCGCTCAACCGCCTCTTTACCTGGTAAAGAAAGGGAAAGAACAATCCTATGCATGGAATGAAGATCAAAGAAAAGCCTGGGTCGAAAAATTGGGAGCAGGAAAAGAAGACTCTGTAAATGTTCAGCGATATAAAGGTTTGGGTGAAATGAATGCTGAACAACTTTGGATGACCACAATGAATCCTGATACAAGAACTCTAAAACAAGTTACAATTGAAAGCGCTGCAGAAGCCGACCGCGTTTTTAGCATGCTGATGGGAGATGAGGTAGCCCCCAGGCGAGAATTTATTGAATCTCATGCCCGCTATGCTAAGCTGGATATTTAGATGCTAAATCATTAAAGATTAATTGCTTAAGCAAGAAAAATTTGCTTTAGGGAAAGATGTTAGAAAATTTTAAAGTCTACAATCTGCCAAATCTGTAAATTCACTTATTACTAATCTCCAAAAACCATTAACATGTCAGATGTTCAGCTTACAGCTTACAATGTAAAGACTAAAGAAAAGAATGTTCCTATTATGGATGCCGTGATCACTAAAACCGCAAAAGGCGCTTATATGGTTCAGGGTCATGATGGCAAAGGCAATAAATTAACCACTTTAGTGAATAGTGAAAAAGCTATGGCTGCGATTAATGCAGGCATTGCTAAACAAGGGTGGTAAATACATTTTCAAATTTATTGTAATTATTAAAAGCCATTTTATCCAGAGCTTTATTAATTATTGTTTTATAACTTTAAATATCTGTTGCTGGCCATTAGTGTTTAACCTGAAAAGATAAATTCCCTTTGGATAAATATGTTTACTGAAATCGAACATCTGTTTGTCCATAAATCCACTTGTAATAAAATCTTGTGTCTGGATCAATTTTCCGTCTGCACTATAAATCTGTAAAGAAAGTTTTTGACCGGCAGGTAGCTGGTAAATTAAATTGAAAATTGAGTTTGAAGGATTGGGATAAACAGAAATGGTTATCCCATTATAATAAACGACTGACTTAACCACGGAATATATAAATCCACCGTCGCTATAAATAACTTTCAACCGGTAATATCTTACCCCGGACTTATTGGGTTCCTGATCCAAAAAATTATAGGAACTTGGCGAGTTAGTATTTCCCGAACTTGTAACTTGTCCAATTTTTGAAAATAAGCCAGTCTGATAATCAGCATTGCTTCTTGCCACTTCAATTTCATATTGCACAATATTATTTTCCGATTGCATGGTCCAGTCAAGTTGCACATTATTGCCGGCAGCTTTTTTTGCACTGAAAGAAATAAATTGATCCCGTAAACCATGAACATTTCCAGGCCCGCCATTATTCAACCAGAACTCTGAAAAACTTTGTGTTTTACATTCTGCATAATAACCATTCAGGTATGGAACAATTGTAACAAACGGCGAAGGAATATAATTCCAAACGCCCAATGTATCATCAATTAGCAAACCATTTTCAAATTGACGTAACGAATCACTGTATTTCGAAATTCCCAGTTCATAAGCACTAGAAGGTTTGGTGCAAGAAGGACAACTATTTGCAAAAATCAGAGAATCGGATTCGCTATCCAGGAAATAAATTCTTATTCCAACTGAATCTGTTAAGTTTTCGTTGACTGGTTTAATGGTAATATTTCTTCCAAGATAATATTGACCATTAAAATTCGGAACTGAACTTGTATCAATAAATGCCTGCACATTTGTAGTTGAAAGATTCTGATTATTTGGTTGAATGGATGCTATGAGTTTGCCACCCGATAAAAAGTTAATCCAATTATTTCCGCCGGAAATATTTTGCATCACAGATGAATTCATTGATACACTATCATAGATACTATAAGTGTTATCATAAATATGAATATCATCCACAGCAATTCCTTCAAAGTTTACGGCCTGATCTGAAGCAAGAACGAAACGAAACTGAAAACGATTTAAACCAGCAGGTAATGGAATAGTAGCAACATGCCAGCGGGTATAACCTTCAATGCTCCATAAATTATTACTTGTATAATTTTTATTGTACCAGTTATATCCTTGTCCAAATGCGCCGAGACGATTCCATGTCTTTCCGTCCGAAGTATATTCCATATAAGCTCCATCGCAAAGTGTAGTTCCACAATCTTCAAGGTCAAGCGCAACGCTGAAACTAAGTGTTGGATTACTTAAACTTGAAATATTAAAACATGGCGAATACAAATAAGAAGTTTCTTGGTCATTATAGTTGCCGGTTAAATTTGTTTTCCATACTTTACTGCCGCTGGCTGCTCTTGAAATTTTAGTCGAAGAAGGAGTTCCATATTGCCAACTGCTGTTTACGCCACCCGTGTAAAATCCCCCGTTGCTATTTTCAAAATTTTCCAAATAAGGAAATGAAGTAATTACAGGTGAATTGACAAGATTAATTGTTGCCGTATCATTATTGTGATAACTATCAGTTGGATAATCAACCCATGCCAACAAAATATGATTACCGGGTGAAGAAAGATTGGCATAAGTTGTAAAAGTGTATTGTAAAGTTGAATCTGCTCCTACAGAAGAAATTGTTTCGGAAATAATGGTTCCTCCGTCTATTTGATATTTAACCGGAACATTAGTAAGAATTGTTTTGGCGCTATTTCGGACAGTTACTTTAACCGGGGTATTTGCAGTCAGGCCACAGCTAACTACAATAGGTGTATCAATGCTTATCATTTGCATATCATTCGTCACTTTGTATAAATGAATATCATCGAAAGTATAACCGGCTCCGCCATCATTATCAGCAGCCAGAATTTGTCCCCATTGTCCCCATCGCACCTGGAAACTGCTGCTGTAATTCTGACCATTTGCAATCAGCAGGTCATTTAGTTCAATGCTTGAACTAAGTTTAAATGTTCCGTCCACATTATTTTGATTGACAAAAAGATCATAAGCTTTTATCCACGGTTTTGTATCATCGCCTCGTATCCATACATTATTTGCAGCATTCGGAAGTTGTCCATGATTTTTATAACGGAAGTCAAGGCGTATATCATCGTTTGCTATATCGTACGCCGATAAATTAAATGTTGCGGTCAATGAATCCACATTTCCTGCTGCTGAATATTCTTCCATATCCAAAGTAAGCGCCTTGTTTCCAGAATAAGCAATACCTGAATTGATAAAAGATCTGATTCTGCCAAGTGATGTGGAGTTTACAAAATCATAACGGTCTAATCCTTGTAAACCAATTTGCCGGATATCAAAAGATTGAGCAGGCGCTTCTTCTAAATCATCTAAAAAAGAAGTTGTCAAATCAATTGGTGGATTATCTAATTGTTTAATTATGACAGTCATTGTATCATTAATAGATACCGGATCAATTGCCGAAGTATTTGTTACAACAACTTGTAGTATATACGTTCCAACTGCAGAAAAATCATAAGTAGTTGCAAAATTGTGAACGTACGTGGATCCACCTGAAACGGTTGTACTTACCGGTTCAATGATCCATGGACCACCATTCACAGAATAAGACATATTGAAATTGCTGAATATTGAATCATCAAGATTTTTTATCCGGGCAGAAATAATTGTTGCAGCGGACAAAGCTGTTGAAGTATATTTTCTTCCTGATGATGGTGATAATATTGCATCCATCTTAAGATCATTATTTGAAATGCTTCCGCTGCAGCTGCCATTATTAGGCTTTCTTGGGATAGCTGTTGCTCTGCGACCGGGACTTCCATTTAATCTTGCTCTGACAGAAACCCAATAAACAGAATCTTTTGATAAACCACTGAAAATATAATTTGTGTTGGTAGTAATAGCAACAGGTACCATATCATTACCACGAAGCATCATCACTTCATAATCTGTAGCGCCGACAACCGGCTTCCATCCAAGTGAAATATATCCTTCGCATTGAACGGGATTCAGTGAATCAATGATTGGCGGAAGAATAGTGAACGCCTGGCTGGTGCTTGTCAATGCTGTAGAATTGCAAATTACTTTTACTAATGCCAGATTAGTTGTTACTGCCGGCACAAACCATTTATACAAGCGAAGATTTGATGCAACGTTATTATTAATGTCGGTCCAACTTGAACCATTGTCAATAGAATATTGAATAGTAAATGTATTTGCAGGATTGCCGTAAGAATCCCAACTGATATAAATAGAATCTCCCTGAACCAAATGTTCTCCGCCGATAGGTTGAGTAATGGTTGTCGAAACAGGAATAGGATCATACACTAAAAAATATTCTTGAGGCGAGTTTTGTGGCACAGAAGTTCCTCTTACAAAGGTTTTGTAATTTCCTGAAACAGGATTATCAATAACAACCTGCTCAATATTGTTTACATGATCCTCACCAGTTGTGGCAACATTATTTACATTGGCTGGAATTGTATCCAGTATTCTTGGCAATGTTGTATCTCCTGCAATGCCGATCACTTTTAAATCAAGATCATTTACCAAAGTTTGTGTAGCTAACAAAGATGCAGGTGGATCATTCCAATACAACATTACTTTTAACTGCGCTGTGTTTGGAGGAACAACGATGTTTTGCAAATTGACTGCGCCGGTTGCAACGGTAGAATTATAATAATTATTATTCTCCAGCATTGTAACTGATCGAAGAAGATTCATCCAACCAAAACCATAACTATAATCGGGGCCATTATTTCCCAAATCAGTGCCGCCATTACAAAGCAACGCTTTCATCAATCCATTCTTTGGAGTTGAGCCACTATGAAGTTGCCGGTAACGTTGATATAACAAAGCCAATCCGCCTGCTACAGCAGGACTTGCCATGCTTGTACCGTTATCATAGCTGTAAGTGTTAACTGGCCAGGTTGAAACGACAGCACTTCCTTGTGTTGTTATTTCAGGTTTGATACGTCCATCTCTTACAGGTCCGCGGCTGGAAAAAGAACTGATAGAACCTGTTTCAGTGGTACTGCCAACTGTGATTACATTTTTCGCTGACTGGTAACTTCCCAAAACAGTTTGGAATCCGGGAGGATAAATGCCGCAAGTACTTGTTCCGCTGTTGCCCGCTGCAAATACACTCTGCAAAAAAGGTAAATCAATAGCCTGCTGATCCAATATTTGTGAATAAATATCATATGTTCCATCATAATTGCAATCGATAATGTTTCCGTAAGAATTGTTTGTAATTACCATTCCATTATCGTGTACATATGTTGGTGCGAAGGCAAGTACATTAGAAAAATACTGGCTCAATATAGTTGCTTTAGGAGCAAAACCTCTGTAACGTTCCTGAATAATACCTGCTCCGCCAACAATTCCTGTCACATGCACACCATGTGCGCCACCTGCAATTGCAGCACGGTTAATAATGCGATTGGAAAAATCAATATGCTGCAATGGATCTGCGTCATCACCAATGCCCACCACTACACTATCACCTTTCAGGTTGCGCCCGCCTGGTAATGATGAATTTAAAACATTGCCTCTGCCATTGGGAACGCTTTTAAATATTAATGGTTGATCTTGTTGATGTGCGGCTTGTACATATTCTATAAATGGCAAAGATGCCAATTCATTCAATCGCTGCGGAGCAACTCTCAATGCAATAACGTGATATGTTTTATAAAGAGTGGAAACAATATCAAAATTTCTTTGCTTCAACTCATTAGTTACAGTATCAAAAGAAAATGTTTTAGGAAAACGGATCCATACATCAACTGTTCCTGCAACTTTTGATGCCTCGGAAGGGAAATTGCCATTGGCAAGAGAAGGCTCCATTTTTTGTGCTGGACTTACATTTAATATTGATTTTGCTTTTACCTGCTGAAGAACTTCCGGATTAATATTTCCATCGATAGAAACCGTATAAGCATTGTTGGGAATGTAATCCAACAATTCGATACCTGCCTGTTGTAATTGTTTGCGTTGTTCTTCATTTAGAATATTTTCAAACTGAATAATGGCAAATGATTTTCCGTTTACTTTAATACTTTTTTTATTGAAATCTTCAATTTTTTCTACAGTTATATTTTTTTCAGGAATGATAATACCGGATTTCAGCCGCAAAGAGAATTTATCTTGTTTCTGAGCTGTGGAAGTTAAAACGATTAACAGAAGTATAGCTATCAAGGGGATGGGATTCGACCTCATAGAAATATTATGAATTAAAAATACCACAAATAAGTGAAAAAGCCAATCCGTAAGACTTTTGGGAAATCATGAAATACTTGTCAAATTAAAACTCTGTTTTCTGCAAAACAATATTGGTGAAGTTTGAATAAAAACCGGTACATATCTTCCATCATTTTTACGGAATCTACTGACAGGATAAACAATTTCCCGGTTTGTTTCAGTTTTGCTTTATTAGTTTCTGACTGGATAAATGAAAGAATTTTTTGAAAAGTGGTTGATTCAAAATATGGAGAGTCAGGCCTGTTGATAAAAAAACATCTTAAAATATTTTCTTTCAATGACATTTTTTCAAAACCCAGTTCAACAGCCAGCTTGCGGCATTGAACTGTTATAAAAAGATCTTCCACTTGTTTTGGCATTGGACCAAAACGATCAACTAATTCTTTTTTCATAAGCTGCAACTCCTCGTCTGTTTCACAGTTGTCTAATCTTGTATAAAGTGAAAGACGTTCCGTAATATTTTCAACATATTCATCAGGGATCAAAATTTCAAGATCAGTATCTATCGTACAATCCTGCACAAAATCATCCTGTCTTGCAATCTCTTCTTTGAATAATTCTTTAAACTCGGTTCTTTTTAATTCACGAATGGCTTCATCAAGAATTTTCTGGTATGTTTCAAAACCAATATCTGCCATAAAACCACTTTGTTCACCACCCAATAAATTTCCTGCACCTCTTATATCTAAATCTCTCATGGCAATCTGAAAGCCGCTTCCAAGATCGCTGTGTTGTTCCAAAGTCTGTAATCTTTTTCTTGAATCACTCGGCAAGGTTCTCATCGGCGGAGCCAGCAAATAACAAAAAGCTTTTTTATTACTTCGTCCAACTCTTCCTCTCAACTGGTGAAGATCGCTTAGACCAAACTGATGTGCGTTGTTTACAATAATGGTGTTCACATTCGGAATGTCAACTCCGCTTTCAACAATGTTGGTACAAACCAACACGTCATATTTTTTTTCAATAAAATCAAGAATACGTTTTTCCAAATCATGTCCTTCCATTTGTCCGTGAGCATAACCAATGCTGAGATCGGGACAAAGACCCTGAACGATGGAAGCCATTTCTGCCAAGCCATTAATGCGATTGAAAATTAAAAATACCTGTCCGCCACGTTCTGCTTCAAAATAAATAGCATCACGGATCAGATCTTCATTATAAGTATGCACTTCGGTTTGGATCGGCTGCCGGTTCGGCGGCGGCGTGTTGATAATGCTGAGATCTCTTGCTCCCATTAATGAAAACTGAAGCGTTCTTGGTATCGGCGTTGCCGTTAATGTTAAACAATCAACTGAAGTGCGGAATGTTTTTATTTTTTCTTTGTGGCCAACTCCAAATTTTTGTTCTTCATCAACAATTAATAATCCAAGATCTTTAAACTTAACATCTTTTCCAAGCAATGCATGTGTACCGATGATTATCTCTAATTTTCCTTCTTCTAATTTTTTCAGCGTTTCTTTTTTTTCTTTAGCTGATTTAAAACGGTTGATATAGTCAACGTTCACCGGAAAATCTTTTAATCTTTCGCTAAAAGTTTTGTAATGCTGAAATGCAAGTATGGTGGTAGGAACTAAGATAGCTGCTTGTTTTCCATCAACGCAGGTTTTGAAAGCAGCACGAATAGCAATTTCAGTTTTTCCAAAACCAACATCTCCGCAAACCAGGCGATCCATTGGCGATGGAGATTCCATATCTTTTTTTACATCAATGCTAGCCTTACTTTGATCCGGAGTATCTTCATAAATGAAAGAAGCTTCCAGTTCCGTTTGCATGTAATTATCAGGCGTATGAGAAAAACCGTGTTGAGCTTTTCGTTTTGCATAAAGTTTGATCAGGTCAAAAGCAATCTCTTTTACTTTTGATTTTGTTTTTTCTTTCAGGCGGTTCCATGCATCACTTCCCAGCTTATTAATTTTAGGAACGGTTCCTTCTTTGCCGGTGTATTTAGCAATCTTGTGCAGCGAATTGATGTTGACATAAAGAATATCGCTGTCTTTGTAAATAATGCGAACAGCTTCCTGCAAGCGGCCATTTACTTCTATTTTTTGCAGACCGCTGTAAATACCAACTCCATGGTCAATATGAGTAATATAATCACCCGGCTGTAATTCCCGAAGTGTACGGAGTGTAAGTGCCTTATTTTTATTATAGGCTTGTTTGATTTTGTATTTATGGTATCTCTGAAATATCTGGTGGTCAGTGTAGCAAATAATTTTTAAATCTTCATCAATAAAACCTTCGTGGATGGAGATTGTGATTGGCGTAAATTTAATTTCTGCTTTCAGATCATCAAAAATGCTGTTCAGCCTTTCCAGTTGTTTTGGATTATCAGAAAACAAATACAATTGAAATCCCTTTTTTTCCCAGTCTTTCAGATCTTTTATCAACAGATCGAAATGGCGGTTAAAAGCCGGTTGTTCTTTTGTATTGAATTCAATTTCAAAACAACCGGAGGAAGGCTGAGGCCCGAATTCAACAATATGTTTTTTAAAAATTTCTTTTTCAAAATCATTTACATTTATAAAATCTTCCGGCCTGATATCTTTTTTCTCCATCCTTTCTTCAGTCTCATTTTCTTTTTGCAATGTATCTCCTGCTGTTTTCAAAAATGATTGCAGGTCTTCTTCTG
This sequence comes from uncultured Bacteroidota bacterium, assembly GCA_963823125.1. Lineage (GTDB taxonomy): Bacteria > Bacteroidota > Bacteroidia > Chitinophagales > Chitinophagaceae > UTBCD1. The sequence continues at coordinate 401,822 of CAWGKD010000016.1, read as the reverse complement.
CATCCTGCAATTTTTCTTTGCAAAAATTCACATCCTGGAACCACAGGATCGTATTTTCCGGTAAAAATTCAAACAAAGAAATTCTTTCTTCATTCTCATATTGAGTGTCGATGTTGGGAATGATATTTACATGCAAAAGTTTTCTTTCACTCAATTGTGTTTCCGGATCAATGATGCGGATGGAGTCAACTTCATTTCCAAAAAGTTCGATCCGATAAGGTTTATCATTTCCAAAAGAATAAATATCAAGTATTCCGCCGCGGATAGCAAATTGCCCGGGTTCATAAACGAAATCTGTTCTTTCAAAACCAATATCAGAAAGTTTCAACAACAATTGATCTACATCAAGAGTATCTGCTTTTTTAATATAAATAATATTAGAGGAGAGTTTATCAACAGGCGCTACTTTTTCATATAATGCTTCGGGGTAAGTAACCAGGATTTTTTTATTTCCTCCGGATGCGATCTTTGTCAAGGCTTCCGTCCGTAACATGATATGTGACGAATTGAGAAGTCTGAAATTTTTACTGTTTTTAAATGAAGATGGGAAATAGAAAAGGTCTAAAGCCTCAGTCAGATTTTCCAGTGTATTATGAAACCAGGCAGCTTCTTCGGCATCATTCAATACAATCAGATAGTTAAGCTGTGAACAAGCAGGGTGCTCAAAAGTAGCTGCCACGACATATTGCGTTGAACTCCCTTGCAGGTTTTTTAGAAAGATTTTTTGAGGTTGGGAAAAAGAAAGCCTGTCCGCCAGTTGAAAAAGGCGGGGAGTATTTTGATACAGCTGCAGCAAGACCTGAACACTCATGAGAACAACAAAGATAAAACAAGTAGTTAAACCTGTATTACTCTTTTTAATCAATAATAGTAAATTGCCTAAATTGCTATTTTATATTTAACCGCATAAGCATGAAAACTCGTTTACTCGTTCTTCTCACTTTATTTGCAACTGTATTTGTTGCATTTCTTTTTATTGGCAAGACAAGAACTCTGGCAAGGAAATCTTCAATTAAAATTCAGGAAGAAAAAGAAGAACAAGAAGCCCGATTTATTGAATTGAGGGCGAAATATGATTTTGATATGCTGAAGAATCCGGTAACTGGAATAATCCCGGCTAATATTGTAAACGAAGAATTGACTTTTGCCAAAACCATTCCTGAAAGAGGATCTGGCGCAAATGGTGCTGCAAGATTAACTGCTCTTAATACATATTTTCCTTGCGGTCCTAACAACCAGGGGGGCCGCACCCGTGCATTGGCTTATGATGTTCGTTATAATGGAACTACTAATCAGGTTTTAATTGCTGGTGGAGTAAGTGGCGGCATTATGCGCAGCACTGATGGAGGTAACACATGGACAAGAGTTTCTCCGGATAATCAGGTGCATAATGTTACCTGTGTGGCTCAGGATCCAAGGCCGGGTAATCAGGATACATGGTATGCCGGAGGCGGTGAGCCTTATGGAAATTCTGCCAGTGAATTAGGAGCAGTATATAATGGTTATGGTTTATACAAATCAACTGATAATGGAGCTACCTGGACTCAATTGCCTCTTAATACAATTACTGATTACAATGGATCACTATTAGCAGCCGGGTCAATGGATATATTTGATAATCCTTTTGATTATGTACATAAAATAATAGTGGATTCACTTACGGGAAATGTATATATCGCTTGTCACCGTCGTTTGGTCAGGACTTCAGATGGTGGTAATACTTTTCAAACTGTTTTTGGAAGTGGGGTTGCAGCTACTTCAGATGATGGTCAAATGGATGTGGTAATAACACGGACCGGAAAACTTTTATTAGCAGTTAATGGCGGCAATCCTGATCCAACATTGCGAGGCGTATGGACATCTGCAACAGGAAATTTGAATAATTGGACACGGATAGCTGGTGGCGCAACATTAGGCGTTGATTCAGTTGCAAGTTGGAGAGCTAATTCGTATCCCATAGGCACTGCACCCATCTCAAAACGTATTCTAATGGCAATGGCCCCCTCTAATCAAAATATCGTTTATGTTTTGTATGAGAATGGACTAAGTAATTCTGCTCCTGATAATTCACCAGAAGCTGATATGTTTAAACTTGATATGACTTCCGGCAATACATGGACTAATTTATCAGCTAATATGCCCAATTTTCCAGGTGGTAGTAATTCGGGTACGAATCCTTTTACCATTCAGGGTGGATATGATCTTTTTATAACTGTAAAACCAGATAATCCCAATTTTGTTTTATTAGGCGGCACCAGTTTATATCGCTCAACCGATGGTTTTTCTACCGCCAGTTATAATACTACTTTGTCATGGATTGCTGGATATGGAAACACAATGCCTAATCTGACTTTTTATACTAACAGTCATCCCGATTTTCATAATGCAGTTTTTAATCCCACAAATTTCAATGAAGTGATTGTTGCTAATGATGGCGGTTTACAAAAAACTTCTAATATTACGGCAACAACAGCAGGCACCGAACCGGTAACCTGGAGTAATCTCAATAATTATATGACTCTTCAGTATTACAATGTGAGCATGGATCCGGGTAGTGGGCGTAATAATTTTTTAGGAGGTGCACAAGATAACGGAACTCAATTCCGTGATAAAATGCAATTGATCGGAACACTTGCATCAGATAGTAATAACCATGTAAAAATACTGGGTGGCGATGGTGGACATTGTGGTATGTCCCCTTTATCAGCCAATCAGCAATTTTTTTATGCAAGTTCTGATTTAGGTAATCTTCTTCGGTTTAAAGTTTCAGCTACTCCAGCTACAAATAATATAACACCCAGACATTTAACAACAGATGGAACACCCGGAGAATTTGGAGAGTTTGTAACCAATTTTTTACTTGACCCTGATAATACTGAAGATTTATATTATGTCAATTTCAATCGGCTGTTCCGAACTACTTCTGCATCTACTGTTGACTCAACTACCTGGACAGAATTAACTGGAGTAAGCGCTGCTGTGAATCCAGGCAATCCTAACGGAGGAATGAATATTGGGATTCGCGCATTGGCTAAAAGCAGGGGTCCTTATACAACTAGTCATACTTTATATATTGGAACCACTAACGGCAAGATTTTCAGATTGGATAATCCAAGAAATGCATCAACTGCAACTACACCAATTGATATTACACCAGTTGCTTTGGTCAGCGGTTCAAATGTGCAGGATATTGCAGTAAATCCAAATAATGATGATGAAATCATGGCGGTAGTTTCTAATTATGGTGTTGCTGGTATCTGGTGGACCAATAATGCAAAGGCAGCAACCCCTACCTGGTATAATGCTTCAGGAAATCTTACGCTTCCTTCCATGAGGAGTGCAGTGATCGTTATAAAAAAAGATGCAAGCAATAACCCAAGCACCGAATATTATGTAGGTACTTCTGTGGGATTATACAGTGCTGTTAATATAGGAACAACGCTTACCGGAAGTGGAACTCCTGCATGGCAGCGGGAAGGAGGCAGTGTTTTAAATTTTGCAGTAGTACAGTCACTAGCTTATCGTCCAGTTGACAATGTATTGGTGGTGGGTACGCATGGCAATGGAATGTATTATACATTTTTGGGCTCTCCTAATTATACTCCAAATCAGAATACGGGGATCAACAATCCAGTGACCAATGATAAAAACTTTATTAAAAATATTTTCCCGACAATAACAAGCGGAAATATTCAATATCTTATCGGCAATATGTTTACTATAAAAAATATTTCTATCCAGGTATATAATATGAGCGGGCAACAGGTTTTTCATAGTGAAGCCCCTTACAGTGATGGTAGCATTGATGTATCTGTTTTAAGCAGAGGTTCATATATCCTGAGTATTTATAGCGATGATGAAAAGTACAGGCAGATTCAGAAATTCATAAAACAATAAATTTTCACCCTTCATAATTTTATGGAGGGTTTTTTATTTAACAGAATCTTTAGGAGAAATTCCCACATTACTGAATCTTGTTAATATGAAAGGCAAAATAATTTTTACACTTTTGGCCATCAGTACCGGAATATTTGCTGCTGCTCAAAAATTTCCAATAGTTAAAGTATACGCCTATTCCCAGGTGGTTTTACCAGGAGCCAGAAAGACCAACGCAATAGATGAAAATGGCAATGTTATTACACGACCAACAATCAAAAAGGTCAACTATTATTTCTATGCAGAACTTAAAAAAAGGAAAACTATTAAGGTTGTTGCAATTTGGTTACAAGGGAAAAAATATAATGCCAGAATAAATATTGTTTCTAAAACTCCTGTTGAAATTGCAACAGGTGATGCATTCTCACAATCAAAGAAAATTATTTTATCGCCTGCATCTGGAAATTTATTCCTGCTTATAACACCCGGTGAAGCAGTTGTACCGGAATTAAAAACTTCCGGAGCATTACAAAAAATGATTAATAATTCTGAATTGGTTGTAGTTTATCAATGGAAGGGGAAACTCAAATATTTTACTGTAAAAAAAATAAATGAAATAGAGCCGCTTGCAACCGTATGATTTTTTTTCTACATTTATAAATTCGATTGTTTGCCATCGGCAATAAAGGCGGTATCTCAGGATGCCGCTTTTTATTTTACCTTAATGTCTTTTTTATTCATCATGAAATAAAAGGTATTCATGTAACATTTTTGATTCTTGATGCCGGGTTTCGTACTTTTCCAAAAAATTTATAGTATGGCTATTCAACCCTGGCGAAAAGGAAAAGTAATTAACATCATTCAGGAGACTTATAATACGCGACGATTCTACATCGAAATTCCCGAATTAGAAAAGTTTGATTTTGAGCCTGGACAATTTATCACTTTCGATTTACCGATTCACGAAAAACCAAATAAAAGAGTAAGAAGTTATTCTATTGCAAGCTGGCCAAATGGAACCAATGTTCTTGAACTGGTGATTGTATTATTAGAAGGAGGATTGGGAACTACTTATCTTTTTAATAAAGTAGATGTTGGCAGTGAGCTGACACTTCGTGGTCCACAAGGTGTATTTACTTTGGATGAAGATATTTTGAAGAAAGAAATAATAATGATCTGCACCGGAACAGGTATTGCACCTTTTCGTAGTATGGTTCATCATATAAAGAATCATAACATTCCTCATAATAAAGTTTATCTGTTGTACGGAACCCGTACACAAAAAGATCTTTTGTATTATGAAGAATTTAAAAATTTCCAATTGGAAAATTTTGAATATATCCCAACATTGTCAAGAGAAAAATGGGAAGGACGTTCGGGTTATGTTCATCCGATCTATGAGGAAATTTGTGCCAACAAACAACCTACTGCTTTTCTTTTATGCGGATGGAAAAATATGCTTGACGAAGCAAAACAAAGAATTGTAGCAATGGGATATGACAGAAAATCCATTCATCAGGAATCATATGGATAAAAAGCGAAGTTTTTGAATGTTGTATGATTTTTCACAGCGTTAAAGTTGAGATTTGTCATGCCGGGTTTTAAAAACTACTTGGTATCTTCGTACAAAATAATTTCCCTATGGGTGCTTCCTCACTCATTGTATTGATTATTGCAGCAGTTGCCTTTTCCGGCATAGCTATTCTTATCTCTAAATTTGTTTTAAAAGCTTCTACCAATAAACAAAAAGGTGAACCTTATGAATGTGGTATCCCCACTAAAGGGAAAACCTGGATACAACTGAATGTGGGATATTATTTATTTGCATTGATCTTCCTGATTTTTGATGTTGAACTGGTTTTTCTTTATCCATGGGCTGTTGTAGCAAAAAGTGTAGGCTGGCTGGCATTAATTGAAATAGTTATTTTCTTTTTTATATTATTTATGGGTTTTTTGTATGCTCACAAAAAAGGGGCATTGAAATGGATGTAAACTAATGTGAAAGTTTACTTAGTAACAGTAGATGACAGAACAGAAAAATACGGTAGCTGATTTTCCCGGACAAATCAATGAAATTCCGGGAGGTGGTGTTGTGCTCAGTAAATTAGATGACATTATAAACTGGGCCCGTTCCAATTCTTTATGGCCTTTAACTTTTGCTACCAGTTGCTGCGGCATCGAAATGATGGCTGTAGCTTCTGCCAAATATGATTTTTCAAGATTTGGTTTTGAAGTAGCAAGAGCTACCCCGCGGCAAGCTGATGTGATCATTATTGCCGGAACGATTGTAAATAAAATGGGTCCTGTATTAAAAAGATTATACGATCAGATGGCCGACCCCAAATATGTAATTGCCATGGGAGCATGTGCAATTAGTGGTGGTCCTTTTTTTTACAATACATATTCCGTAGTTAAAGGTGCAGACCATGTTATACCGGTAGATGTTTATATCGCCGGTTGCCCACCACGACCAGAAGCTTTATTAAATGCATTAATCACCCTGCAACAAAAGATTAAAAGCGGATTGACCAGGGAACAAATAAGAACCGGTAAAGAATCATGACGAAAGAAGAATTGAAAGTAAAAATATCTGAACTGCTTCCCGCTGCTACTTTTGATGAAAGTGGTGAATGGCTTAATATAAATGTTGAACCCAACGAATGGTTATCTTTTGCAAAGCAATTACGCAGCAATGAAACATTATTCTTTGATTACCTTTTTTGTTTGACATGCATTGACTGGAAGACACATCTTACGATGGTATATCATTTATCTTCCACAAAATTCCGGCACAACATAGTAATCAAATCAAAACTGGATAGGAACAAACCGGAAATAGAAACGGTTTCTTTTATCTGGAGAACGGCTGAGTTTCATGAAAGAGAAGTGTATGAAATGTTTGGAGTTAATTTTCTGAATCATCCCGATCTGAGGTTATTGATTTTACCCGATGGATGGGAAGGAAAAAATCCATTAAGAAAAGATTTTGAAGATCCAATTAATATGGTAAGACTTTAAGATTCATGTACAGGCAGACAGAAATAATAAAAGATGATTCTATAACTACTGATGGCAGAGGTGACATGGTTATTAATGTAGGTCCGCAACATCCTGCCACGCATGGTGTGTTGCATCTTGTCATAACATTAAATGGCGAAACGATCAAAAAAGTAGATCCTCATCTTGGTTATATTCATCGCTCTATTGAAAAAATGTGTGAAAGCTTGACCTACCGGCAATTTATTTATGTTACCAGCCGGATGGATTATTTATCTGCACACATTAATAATCACGCCTGCGCTTTGTGTGTAGAAAAAGGATTGCAATTGGAAATTCCTCCGCGGGCACAAGTTATAAGAGTATTGATGGATGAATTGACAAGAATTGCTTCACATGAATTATGGTGGGGAGCAATGGCAATGGATCTTGGCGCTTTCACTCCATTCTTTCATGCTTTTCGTGAAAGAGAAACTATCAATGATATCATGGAAGAAACTTGTGGCGCACGACTTACCATGAATTATATTGTTCCCGGTGGAGTGATGTATGATCTTCATCCTAATTTTCAGAAAAGAGTAAAAGACTTCATGAAATTATACAAACGTAAAATTCATGAATATGATGAACTATTAACAGGGAATGTGATTTTTCAAAATCGAATGAAAAATGTGGGCGTGATTTCTGCAGAGGATGCTATTTCATGGGGCTGTACCGGTCCGGTTGCAAGAGGAAGTGGCGTTAGTTCTGATATTCGCAAATTGTATCCTTACGAAGTATATGACAAACTGGATTTTGATGAAGTATTAGAAATGGGTTGTGATTCTTTTGCCCGTTATTTAATTCGTATAAGAGAGATGCATGAGTCTATAAAAATTATTGAGCAGTTGATTGATAATATTCCTGAAGGAGATTTTCAGGCAAAAACAAAAAATGTTTTGAAATTACCAAAAGGAGAATTTTATTCAAGAGTTGAAACTGCCCGTGGTGAATTAGGAGTATATATTGTGAGTGAAGGCGGAGCTACTCCGTATAGAATTAAATTTCGTTCACCTGGATTTTCCAATCTTTCAATTCTTGATCATATGATCAGGGGAGGAAAGATCGGCGACCTGGTAGCGGCAATGGGAACATTGGATTTAGTAATACCAGATATTGACAGATAAATAATGTGGAATTTTAATCATATCGCCAATGAAATTCATGAATGGTTGAATAGTATTTTCAACCCGACATGGGCACTGATCATTGAAATGGTCATTGCTGGTGTCGCAGTGATTGGTTTGTTTGCTGCATTAGGATTAGTGCTTGTCATCATGGAAAGAAAAGTTTCTGCATGGATGCAAATAAGACTTGGACCAAATCGTGTTGGTCCAAAAGGAATGTTGCAATCATTGGCTGATACATTGAAATTGATTGTGAAAGAAGGATTAACTCCAGACGGTGCAGACAAATTATTATTTAATCTTGCTCCATTCATTGCTATGATCGTTGCCATGTTGCTGATGGCGCCGATTGCATTTGCCAAAGATTTTCAGATGTGGGATTTGAATATTGGCGTCTTGTATGTTTCAGCAATTTCATCTATGTCTGTCATCGGTATTTTAATGGCAGGATGGGCCAGCAATAATAAATATTCATTGCTCGGTGCTATGAGAAGTGGCGCACAAATCGTAAGCTATGAATTATCCGCAGGTTTATCAGTTTTAGCAATTGTTGTGTTGACAGGAAGTCTGAGTCTTTCTGATATTATTCAATCCCAGGCAAATGGCTGGTGGATATTCAAAGGTCATATTCCGGCTATCATTGCTTTTGTAACTTTTATTATTGCGGTAACAGCAGAAACTAATCGTGCGCCATTTGATCTGGCCGAAGCCGAATCAGAATTGACAGCAGGTTTTCATACTGAATATTCAGGAATGAAATTCGCCTTGTTCTTTTTGGCTGAGTATGTCAATGTATTTATTGTTTGTGCAATTGGTGCCACAATATTTCTTGGTGGATGGATGCCTTTTCACATCGGGCATTGGCAGAGCTTTAATCATGTGATGGATTATATTCCATCAAGTATTTGGTTTTTTGGGAAAACATTTTTCTTAATATTTGTAATCATGTGGTTCAGGTGGACATTTCCCCGCTTGAGGATTGATCAATTACTGAATCTCGAATGGAAATATTTATTACCTATCAGCATGATCAATTTATTACTGATGACATTGATCGCAATATTAGGATGGCATTTTTAAAATATGTTTATTGTTAAATACATAAAAGATGTTTTTGGTGCGGTAAAATCGCTGGCTATCGGCATGAAGCGGACGATGTATTATTTCACCCATCACAAAGAGATCATTACCCAGCAATATCCTGACAACCGTAAAACACTGGTTTTGCCCGAGCGGTTTAAAGGTGAAGTAGTGATGCCACATAATGAAAATAATGAACATCGCTGCACGGGTTGCACAGCTTGCGAATTGGCATGTCCTAATGGAACCATTAAAGTAATTACGAAGTTTGATATAATGCCCGATGGAAAAAAGAAAAAAGCGATTGATAAACTGGTATATCATCTTGAATTGTGTACCATGTGCAATCTTTGTATTGTCGCTTGTCCATCTGATGCAATTAAAATGGCGCAGACATTTGAACACAGTGTGTTTGACAGAAACCAATTAACAAAGGTCTTGAACAAACCAGGATCAAAAATTATGGAAGGAGTTGAATAAATAATGACCGGATCAACTATGATATTTTATTTATTGGCTGCTCTTACTTTGGTGAGCGGAGTTTTATCTGTTTCCACCCGGCAAATTTTCCGTGCAGCTATTTATCTTTTATTTTCTTTAATCGGCATAGCCGGAATTTATTTCTGGCTCAATTACCAGTTTATCGCTGCGGTACAGATTGTAGTGTATGTTGGCGGAATAGTAGTGCTGATAATTTTCTCCATATTTCTTACTCAGCAAGCAGGTGAAAAATTAGAAAAACAAAAGTTAGGAAGAAAAATATTTTCAGCATTAGCTGTGTTTTGTGGTTTTGCATTGACGATGATCCAGATTTTTCAAAATACATTTTATGAATCATCGGAAGATGCCGTTCCTTTAAATGTTGCTGGCATAGGAAGAAGAATGTTAAACACAAATGCAGAAGGATATGCATTGCCTTTTGAAGTTGTGAGTATGTTATTGCTGGCAGCTATGATTGGATGTATTGTTATTGCATTGCGAAGTAAACCAGAAACTAAATCGTGACACCCGGACTATTTCATATTTTATTTATCAGCGCCGCCTTGTTTTTCATTGGCGTATATGGTTTCCTGACGAGGAGGAACCTGATCACGATGCTGATGAGTATCGAGTTAATATTAAATAGTGTTAACCTGAATTTTATTGGGTTCAATAAATATTTATGGCCGAATAAGATGGATGGTTTGTTTTTTACCATATTCATTATTGCCATTGCTGCCGCAGAAGCAGCCGTGGCTATCGCCATTATTATTAATTTATATCGCAGCCATAATTCTATTGATGTACAAAATGCAGAAGAATTAAAGTATTAAAATGCCTAACGCAACTCTTATAGCACTGATTCCTTTGTTGCCGCTTGCCGGATTTTTATTGTTGGGTTTATTTGGTAAAAAAATTTTTAAAAATAGTTCTGGTATTATTGGAACAGCAATTTTGCTTGCTTCCACAATTCTGGCTATGTACACGGCTTACGAATATTTTTTTGTCTATGGAAAAGATATAAGTGGTGTGTACCAGAAACTTATTCCTCTGAAATATACTTGGCTTGAATTTTATAAAGGTGTTTCCATTGACATGGGAATATTACTGGATCCGATTTCAGTTATGATGTTGGTAGTTGTCACTTTCGTTTCACTGATGGTGCATATTTATAGTTTGGGATACATGAAAGGTGAGGAAAGATTTCCGACTTATTATTCTTTCCTTTCATTATTTACTTTCTCCATGCTAGGCCTTGTGATTTCCTGTAACCTTTTCCAGATATATGTTTTCTGGGAACTGGTTGGTGTATCATCATTTCTGCTTATCGGATTTTATTATAACAAACCTTCTGCAGTTGCTGCTTGTAAAAAAGCATTCATCGTTACACGTTTTGCCGATCTTGGTTTTTTGATTGGCATATTAGTGTTGTCATTTAGTGCAGGTACTTTAGATTTCAATACGCTGATTCAAACATTAACTTCATCCGATTCCACTCAATTTAATTCCACAGCCTCCACTTTCCTTGGTGCTTCTGCTGTGACATGGGGAGCCGCATTGGTATTTATCGGCGGCGCTGGAAAAAGCGCAATGTTTCCATTACATATTTGGTTGCCCGATGCAATGGAAGGTCCAACTCCTGTTTCAGCGCTGATACATGCTGCAACCATGGTTGTAGCCGGAGTTTTTTTGGTGGCAAGATTATTTCCCGTCTTTGCAATCAGCACACCAGAAGTACTTGAATTTGTTGGATGGGTAGGAGCGATATCGGCTATTTTTGCAGCTGTTATTGCTTGCACACAAACTGATATTAAAAGAGTGCTGGCATATTCTACCATGTCGCAAATTGGATATATGATGTTTGCATTAGGAGTATCCAAATATGGTGGTGAAGCGGGGTTAGGTTATACAGCTTCCATGTTCCATCTCTTAACTCATGCCATGTTTAAGGCTTTACTATTCCTTTGTGCCGGTGCGGTAATACATTATATTCATAGTAATGAGATGAAAGATATGGGTGGACTGAGAAAATTTTTACCTATAACTCATATTACTTTTTTGATTGCTTGCCTTGCTATTTCCGGCGTTCCTCCATTTGCCGGCTTTTTCAGTAAAGAAGAAATTTTGCTGGCAGCATATCAAAACAATACAATCATCTATTGGATAGGACTGATCACATCAGGATTGACAGCGTTTTATATGTTCCGTTTATATTTCTCTATTTTCTGGAATAAAGAAAGTCATCCTCACGGAGAAAAACATGGTGAAGGTGGTTTTGCCATGATGATGCCACTTGTTTTATTGGCAATCGGCGCTGCTGCCGCTGGATTTATTCCCTTTGGAAAATTTGTTAGCTCAGACGGAACTGCATTGGAAAGCCACTTTCATCTTCAATTTTCTATTCTTCCTGTTTTATTGGGATTACTTGGAATTTTCTTTGCCATGTGGTTGTATAAAAAACAAAGTGAAAGACCAGATAAGCTGGCTGCTTCATTGGGAGGTTTGTATACATCGGCGTATCATAAATTTTATATTGATGAAATTTATTTATTCATTACCAGGAAAATTATATTCAACTTAATTGGAAAACCAGCTGCATGGTTTGATAAAAATGTAGTGGATGGATTAGTGAATTTAACCGGCAATACAACAACAACTATTTCTGAAAAAATAAAAAAAATACAATCAGGCAAAGTACAGCAATATGCCATTTACTTTTTGGTAGGTGTGATCGGGCTGGCATTGTTGTTTATTTATATCCTGAAATAATAATTGATGAACCTTACATTATTCATAGTAATTCCTTTGATCACTGCTGTGGCAGGTTTGTTGTCGCGAAGCAAACAACAGGTAAGATGGATTTCTTTTATCGGATCTGCTGTACAACTTGCAATGGCATTTGCATTGCTGCTTGCTTTCAGAAATGAAAGAGCATCAGGAAATGAAGCACAAATGTTGTTTGAAAAAAGTTATGCTCTATTTCCCGCATGGCATATTAATTTTCATTTAGGAGTGGATGGCATTTCAGTAGCCATGATATTGCTTACATCTTTTGTGGTCATTGCAGGAGTTTTAGTATCGTGGAATATTGAAAAGATGACAAAGGAATTTTATTTCCTTCTCATTTTATTATCTCTCGGCGCATACGGATTTTTTATGTCGCTTGATCTTTTTGTTCTTTTCTTCTTTTTGGAAATTGCTGTTATACCAAAATATTTACTAATCGGCATTTGGGGAAGTGGCAGAAAAGAATACAGCGCCAATAAACTGGCGTTAATGCTGATGGGAGGTTCCGCTCTTGTTTTGGTTGGAATACTTGGAGTTTATTTTTCTTCAGGACAAAGTTTTGATCTGTTGAGTTTATCAAAAATGAATATTCCAGCATCAACGCAACATGTGATCTTTCCATTATTGTTTGTTGGTTTTGGTGTATTCACTGCACTATTTCCATTTCATACATGGGTTCCTGATGGACACTCATCAGCGCCAACTGCCGGATCAATGTTCCTCGCTGGCATTTCTATGAAGTTGGGTGGTTATGGATGTCTTCGTGTGGCTACTTACATAATGCCGGAAGGAGCGAAAGAATATGCTAATATTATTATTGTTCTTTCTACTATCGCAATTTTATATGGCGCCTTCGCCACAATGATGCAGAAGGATTTGAAATATATCAACGCATATTCATCCATAAGCCATTGCGGATTTGTTTTATTAGGAATTGGCATGTTGACTAAAACAGCTATCACCGGCGCTGTGATGCAAATGGTGAGTCATGGATTAATGACAGCACTTTTCTTTGCTGTTATCGGAATGATTTACGATCGCACACATACAAGACAGGTAAGTGAAATGGGTGGACTGATGAAAGTAATGCCTTTTATCTCCACCGTGTTGTTTATTGTTGGCTTATGTTCATTAGGATTACCAGGATTAAGTGGTTTCGTTGCTGAAGCTACTATATTCATAGGTTCGTGGGAAAATGTGGATGCGTTTCACCGCATTGCTACTATTGCAGCCTGTATGTCCATTGTTGTGACGGCGGTTTACATTTTAAGAGCTATCGGTCAGGTTGCAATGGGACCCATAAAAGAAAATTTTTCACAATTAGGCGATGCCAAATGGAATGAAAAACTGGCAGCTGTGATATTGGTTCTTGGAATTGTAGCAATTGGTGTGGCTCCATTCTGGTTAAATGATTTAATAAGACCGGGTGCAGAGATTATTATGAACAACGTTGTTGGAAAATGAAATAAGGAAAAAGGTTTGTCGAATGATTTAAGGAAAGCCTTTCATTCGATATTTGATAGTAAAAATTATGCAGAACCATTTTTTTATATTAATGAAATCTGAACTGGTGATTACATTCATCATCTTCATACTTCTCTTTATCAAGATAGGCGGAAAGATGAAGAATGAAACATTATTATCTTTCATTCAGGTTTTATTGCTTTTAAATTTTATAGCGGGATTTTTCATTCATAAAGATGGAAGTTTATTTGGAAGTATGTTTCATACCAATTCGCTGATAGCTTTTCAAAAGAATATCCTGAATCTTGGCGTTTATCTTATTTCATTATTATGTGCCGACTGGCTAAAGAAAACACCGCATTTACCAGAATTTTTCATGCTGATGTTATCAGCTCTTCTCGGCATGTTTTTCATGATTTCCAGTGGTAATCTGTTAATATTTTATTTATCACTCGAACTTTCCAGCATACCAGTGGCTGCAATGGCAAATTTTGATCTGGATAAAAAGCGTTCTTCTGAGGGTGCTATGAAAATGATTCTCTCTTCGGCTTTTTCATCAGGTATTTTACTATTTGGCATTTCATTAGTGTATGGAGCTACAGGCACTATCAGCTTCTCAGAATTAGCAGGACAATTAAACGGAAGTTCTTATCAAATACTGGCTTTTGTTTTTCTTTTTGCCGCGTTTGCTTTCAAGCTTTCTATCGTTCCTTTCCATTTATGGACAGCCGATGTATATGAAGGTTCACCCATTGCTACTACTTCATTTCTTTCGGTGATCTCAAAAGGTTCTATTGCATTTATTTTCATCAGTGCTTTGTACAATGTATTTCAGCCGTTGCATGAAGTATGGTACACAATGCTGGTGATCCTTGCGATTGCAACCATGGTCCTTGGAAACCTGTTTGCAATAAGACAACAAAATATCAAACGTTTTCTTGCTTTTTCTTCCATTGCACAAGTTGGTTTTATTTTAGTGGGTATTACCAGTAATGATAGTGCTGGAATTTCATCGGTCGTTTATTTTATCCTGATTTATATTTTTTCTAACCTGGCAGCATTCGGAGTAGCTTCTGTGATTAGTGAAAAAACAGGTAAAGAAACTATTGATAGTTACAAAGGATTATATAAGACTAATCCGTTCCTGAGTTGGATTCTGACTTTGGCTTTATTTTCATTAGCAGGTATTCCACCAACGGCTGGTTTCTTTGGTAAATTATTTTTACTTACAGCTGGTGCTTCCAAAGGTACTTACTGGTTCATTACCATTGCAGCATTGAACATGATCATTTCTCTTTATTATTACTTGCGTGTTGTCAGAGCTATATTCATGGATAAAAATGAACAACCGATTGAAAAAATAAATACAAATCCTGCTACAAAATTTGCAATGATACTTTGTGCAGCCGGTATTGTATTGACGGGCTTGTTAAGCTGGATATATGATTACATTCAATCACTGATTAAATAATGAACCCTGAACTTGGAGCAATGAATGATGAATTAATAAAAAGGTTTAACGTTCTGTATTTCTTGTTCAATAATCAATATTCATATGGCCATCAATAAAAATCATGAATTCGAAGATCTGAATGGAGTGAAATGCGCCATTGTTGAAAAAAATGCGTCTAAAGAAAGAATTGCATTTCTTAAAGAATTACTCGAGTTCAATAAATATACAGTTATAGTAGTTCCATCACCACCAGCAAAAGTAACTGCCGCTCCGAAACCTGCTGAAGCAGATGCTGCTCCTGTTGCCGCAATTCCTGCTCCACCAGAAACTTTTAGTGTTGGAGTAACAGATATTGTCTTTAATCCTGTCAATGCAATCTTTGGGAGATTACTTCATACAAAAAACGGTCATGTTGTGACATTGGCTTACTGGCATCAGAAAGAACCAGTATCTCATGATGAGATTCCTTATTACGAAGATATCTGATAGAAATTCAGGTCTAAACAAATTTAGCATTATAACGCAACAGGAAGACTAAATCTAAAAATGCTTCCTTGCCCAATAGTACTTTCGGCCCAGATTTTTCCTCCCATTGCTTCGATAAACTCTTTGGAAATAGCCAGACCTAACCCACTGCCGGTAATCTTTGAACCAGGCACTTTAAAAAAACGATCAAATATTCTTGACAAATATTCTTTTGCAATTCCCGGTCCACGATCCGTTACAGAAAACTGCACTGTGTTTTCCTTGGCTTCAATGTCTAGCTTTATAATGCTGTTAACAGGAGAAAATTTGATAGCGTTTGTGAGAAAATTGTTTAATACCCAACCGGTTTTTTCTGGATCAGTATTGATTTCCGGAAGGCCTGGCTTGAAATTTTCCTGGATTGTAATATTTTTTTCTTTTGTTGCGTTGTTAACTGTCTGGATCGCATTTTCCGCAATTTTATAAGGATTAACTTTTTTAATTTCCAGTTGGATCTTTCCGGTTTCTACTTGTGACATATTCAACAATTCACTAAGAATCCGGAGCATTCGTTGATTATCTTCTTTTAAATGCTGAATCAGCTCTTTCTGGTTTATGGATAATTTACCGGTACGTTCATCTTCTAATAATTTCAAACTAAAATCTGAAGATGCTAAAGGAGTTTTGAGTTCATGCGATATGGTAGCGATAAAATTCGTTTTTGCTGCGTCCAGTTCCTTAAATGAAGTAACATTTTTAACAACGATTACAATATTTTTTGAATCTTCCTGCGGAATTTCAACAACTTCTTTTGTAAAATAATTTTCTTTATTGTCAACAACAATTTTAAATGGTACATTACTTTTCTCAGTTACCAAAAAACGAAAGAGATCATTCCTTTTATTTACTTCATCAACAGATTTTCCAACAACGTCAGAAGCTTGCAATCCCAGTAATTGCAATGCCTGGTTATTGGCAAATAATACTGTATTATTTCTGTCAATCCCAATGCTCGCATCTTTTAAACTGTTGATTACTGCTTCAGCCCGGCTTTTTTCAAACATTAGCCTGTTTAAATTGCTGCTTTCAAAATATTCCAGCCGCTCAGTCATTGAATTGAAAGCGTCAGCCATTTGACCAAATTCATCTTTATTTTTTATATGGATTCTATGTGTATAATTTTTCCTGCTGATCTGTTTGATTGCTTCGGTAAAATCACTGATAGGTCCTGTAACAATTGAAGGGAAGTTGAATAAAAATGTGATTGATACCAGAAAAATAATTGTAGCTATAATAGAAATGTAGGCCAGAGTATCTTCAGCTCTTTTCACGGTTCGAAGGCTTTTGTTATTTATTGCCTTCATATTTAATGACAAGATAGTTTGTAGTTGTTTTAAAATGGTCCTGCGTAATACAGCGGATGTATCACCTGATTTTAATTTATCAAATGCAATACGCAGTATATGTGTGACAGAATCTTCTCCCGGCTCAGTTATATTTTTTTCCTGCATTTGCAAAGTCATTTCAAATTGCCGAAGAGAATGGGAACGGTTTAGAGGAAGGCTGTCTATTTGCTGCTGCATGTTGTGCGCATAATCTAACGATTCATAATTGTTCTGGAGAACTGTTTTCGAATCATTTTTAAGACGTACTAAAAAATAAATACAAGGCCCGCCAAGCAGAAGCAGTAATATGAAAAGAAAAATGGTTCCTAATTGAATTTTATTTTTTACGCTGGTAGCCATTATGACAATATTACAAGATCCACATCATTTTTTGACAGGGTTTTGAGTAATTGATTAAATACGTTTGTACTTAAAATAATCTGGAACAAATTTAAATGAGGCTTACCGATGCAAACTGTTGTGATTTTTTTCTCTTCTACTACTTCCATAATTGCTCTTGCAATATTATTCTGTTTTAGTTGTATCACCTCTGCGCCAAGTTCAGTTGCGTTTTTAAAATTATTAATCAGGTACCTTTGTTCCGCAAGTGGAATTTTATCCAATGATTCTTTAGGTGTCTGGACATATAAGACAAACCACTGGCTGTTATAATAAGAAGCTAATCTGGCTGTTTTCCGGATGATATGCTGGGCTGTTTCATAGTTGGATGAAATGCAAGCCAAAAGGTGTTCATGCCGCCAGGCTTTATTCTTTGATTCTATTTCATAGTCCACTTTTCGTTCTACTTGCCCGGCCACTTCTTTCAGTGCCAGTTCTCTTAATTGGAGAATTTTTTCTGGTTTAAAAAAATTCTGTAATGCCTGCTGCACTTTGCTGTGATCATAAATCTTTCCTTCTTTCAAACGGCTGATAAGTTCATCAGCCGTGAGATCAATGTTCACTACTTCATCTGCCATCTGCAGCACTTTATCCGGCACACGTTCTTTTACTTCTACACCGGTAATTGCTTTGACATCCTCATTGATGCTTTCTATATGCTGGATATTTACTGCGGTCACAACATTAATGCCAGCTTCCATAATATCCACAACGTCCTGCCAGCGTTTTTCATTTTTGCTTCCGGGTATGTTAGTATGAGCCAATTCATCAATGATCACAATATCGGGGGCTAATAATAATATTGCTTGCACATCAAGCTCGTCCAGCAACTTACCTTTATAAAAAACCTGACGCCGGGGAATAACAGGCAAACCTTCAATAAGAGATGCTGTATCTTTTCTTCCATGCGTTTCTACATAACCTATTTTAATATTTATTCCTTTCTTTAAAAGCGTGTGTGCCTCTTCCAGCATACGATATGTCTTTCCCACACCAGCGCTCATGCCGATGTAAATTTTCAATTTGCCCCGATCAATCTTTCGACTGAGTTCTAAAAACTGTTCAACCCGTTTTTCTTTATCGTCTAAATCAGCCATAAAGATTTTTCTAAGATATTTTATTAGCTTTTTAAAATATGAAAAAAGCAGTTCCTGTTGGGAGATTGTTCTTACAATTTAAATCAGTTTTTATAAATAGCATCTTTCGGTCAATAAACAATTTTTAAAAATGATAAGTAGCAGCTAAAATGAAGCTACCGGTACTTTTTGCTGTTGGAAAAGAGGTGTCCGAGTTTTTGTAAAACACCGGATTTTTACCTGTATCAATTCTGAATTCCGGAATGATGGTAAGATTGTCTAAGCGGATATTACCGGATAAAGTAAAATCAGTAATATCAGTACCAATTCCCAGACCTGTGACATTAGCTAAAGCATTATTATCACTAAAATATTCACCTCTTGCAGTTAATCCAAATATGGTAGTGGGATCATAATTAAGATAAAGTGCCGATCCCCACCAGGAGTTGCTGCTGCCACCGCTGGGCTTAACAGATTTTACCGTACCATTATAACCGATATTGAATTTACTGGTCACTGTTCCTGTTATAACTACGTCAAATTGATTGATGGAAGCATTGGTCATATCTTTTCCACCGACGTAATTTAAATAACCTGTTACCTTAGTATCCGTAGTGGTTAAATGAATTTGGCCAATGAAATATTTTTTGGAAAAACTGGCAGTGACCATATCGGTTGGATTAGCAACCCCAATCATGAATGCAAAATTTTTGTTAGCAGTTACATCTAATTTTATTCCTGTGTGAGAAAATGGACCATAGGAAAACATATAATCCATACTGTAATTACGATTCAAATAAGCATCCAATACTTCATAACCAACATGAGTTCCCCATTTTCCCATGGTGAATTTGACTTTGTCAGAAGGAGAATAAGAAACATAAGCCTGCTTAACAGCTGCTAAAGTTGTGAAACCGTTTCCGGTTCCATGAGGCCATCCATTGCCATCATTATAGGAGAATTCTTCAGCTCTTCTTCCAAATCCAAGATCAAGTAGTCCGTCAACTTTTCCAATAGTATAGTCAGCTTTAACAGAAGCCATGCCTAATTCAAACGAATTTTGGGAATTCGTAAAACTTGTCAGGTTGTTAGTTCTTGCTGAGTCTTTCGCATTGGCAAAATTGAAGCGGTAATACGCATCCACCGATCCGTTAATAATCAGCGTACCTTTTTTAGTTGAGTCCTGTGCTGATGCAATAACAACGACGAATGTGAGTAAAATTATATCAAGTAAAATCTTTTTCATTTATTTCAGTTTGTCAAGATCAATATTTAATTGTAATACGTTCACTCTTTCCGTTCCGAATAATCCAAGCAATGGTTTTTCAATGTGTGAATTCACCAAATCATTTATTTTTTCAATCGGAATAGTTCTTACCGCAGAAATTCTTTTCGCCTGCACATAAGCTCCTTGCACAGAAATATCAGGATCAAGACCGCTTGCAGAATAAGTTACCATGTCCGATGGTATGTCATCTTTTTTAACTCCAGGATTGTGTACAAGAAAACTATCAATCTTTGATTGAACATCTTTCAGGTAATCCGGATTTGTTGGGCCTTTGTTTGAACCGGAAGAACCCATCGCATTGTAACCAGCAGCCGATGGCCTGCTCCAGAAATAATTGTCGGCGGAAAAATTTTGGCCTTCCAATTTATACCCAACAACTTTATTATTCACAATCACTGTTTCACCCAAACCTTTATTGGGCGCCGCTTGAGCAATTGCCCAAATAATTATTGTATAAACACCGCAAAAGAAAAGAATGCAGACAACAGTAAGACGAATAGCCGGTAAAATATTTTCTTTCATAGCCCCTCCTTCCTCCCCTAAAGGGGAGATTTTTTAAATTTTAAAACCAGATAGAAACAATTAAGTCAATTAATTTTATTCCAATAAATGGTACAACGACACCACCAAAACCATAGATCAATAAATTTCTTCTTAATAATGCAGATGCGCCAATGGGTTTATAGGCAACACCCCTTAACGCTAATGGAATTAATAATGGAATGATGATGGCATTAAAAATTACAGCCGAAAGAATAGCACTTTCAGGACTGTGGAGTTTCATAATATTCAAAGCCTGCAAACCCGGAATAGATACAATAAACAATGCCGGTACAATGGCAAAATATTTTGCTACATCATTGGCAATGGAAAAAGTTGTCAGCGTTCCTCTCGTCATCAGCAATTGTTTACCGATCTCAACAATTTCAATCAACTTGGTTGGATCATTTTCCAGATCCACCATATTGCCAGCTTCTTTTGCAGCTTGCGTTCCGCTATTCATTGCAACTCCAACATCAGCTTGTGCCAATGCAGGTGCATCATTGGTTCCATCACCCATCATCGCAACAAGTTTTCCTCCTTGTTGTTCCTTGCGGATATAATTCATTTTATCTTCCGGTTTTGCTTCAGCAATAAAATCATCTACACCGGCTTTTTCTGCAATGTATTTTGCCGTTAAAGGATTATCACCAGTTACCATCACTGTTTTTACTCCCATTTTTCTTAATCGTTCAAAACGTTCAGATATGCCCGGCTTAATGATATCTTGTAATTCGATTACTCCTTTCGCCATATTGTTTACGGCGACTACAAGAGGTGTTCCTCCATTCTGTGAAATAGATTTTACTTTCTCTTCTGTTTCTTTTGGAATGGAATTTCCTTTTTTAATAACCATTTGCCGAATGGCATCAAAAGCTCCTTTGCGGATAGGTGTTCCATCAGAAAGATTGACACCGCTGCTTCTTGTTTCTGCTGTGAAATTGATGAACTCCATTCCTGATTTATCAACAAAAGGTTTTATTCCTTTAGAATTTGCCAGTTCAACAATTGATTTTCCTTCCGGTGTTTCATCAGCGAGTGAACTCAGTACAGTCATTTCAACAAATTCTTTTTCGTCAACGCCGTTGGCTGGATAAAAGTTGGTGGCTTTGCGGTTACCAATTGTTATGGTTCCTGTTTTATCAAGTAAAATAGTATCGAGATCACCGGCAGTCTCAACAGCTTTACCACTTTTTGTTATCACATTTGCCCGCAACGCTCTGTCCATACCCGCAATGCCAATAGCGCTCAACAAACCACCGATAGTTGTTGGTATCAGACAAACAAAAAGAGAAATGAATGCAGCAATAGTAATTGGTGTGTTTGCATAATCGCCAAAAGGTTTTAATGTTACACAAACAATGATGAAGACTAATGTGAACGCTGCCAGTAAAATAGTTAACGCAATTTCATTGGGAGTTTTTTGACGTGATGCTCCTTCAACCAATGCAATCATTTTATCCAGAAAAGTTTCACCGGGTTCAGTAGTAACACGAACTTTTATTCTGTCAGATAAAACTTTTGTTCCACCGGTCACAGAAGATTTATCTCCACCGGATTCTCTTATAACCGGGGCAGATTCACCGGTGATGGCCGATTCATCAATGGTGGCAATGCCTTCAATAATTTCACCATCCATTGGTATCACATCACCGGCTTCACAAAGAAACATATCGCCTTTTCTCAATTGAGATGAAGGAACAATTTTCACTTCATTGAGAAACATTTCTCCTACTAAGAAAATTTTTTTTGCCGGAGTCTCTTCTCTTGCTTTACGTAAACTATCCGCTTGCGCTTTTCCTCTTGCCTCTGCAATTGCTTCAGCAAAATTGGCAAACAACAGCGTAATAAAAAGTACGGCTGTAATAATGATATTGTACAATAAGCTTCCTTGTGATGATTCTCCAGCAGCTATCCATATGCAAACAGCCAGCATAATAATAGTTCCTATTTCTACGGTGAACATAACGGGATTACGAAACATAACCCGCGGATTCAGTTTAGTAAAAGAATGCCCAATGGCTTCTTTTACGAGTCCTGGTTCAAATAATCTTTGTGATCTTCTGTGTATTGACATAAGTATTTTGTTTATCAGCTTTTGTAATTCTTATCATCTTTAGTTGCGCCGCACACTTCAGCGACAACAATTCTATTCAGCTTTTTGTCAATAGTGAATGGTCAATAGTCAATAAACATTTCTTTTGTTAAGATTATTCACTATTCACAACCGACTATTCACTATTTCATTCCAAAGAACTCTGCAATTGGTCCTAATGATAATGCAGGAAAGAAACTCAGCGCCGCTACAATGAATATCACTGCAAATACCATGATTCCAAATGTGCCTGTATCTGTTTTCAAAGTGCCTGCACTTTCGGGTAAATATTTCTTTTTTGCTAAAATTCCTGCAATGGCAACTGGGCCAATAATGGGTATGTATCTTGATAGCAACATCACAATCCCATCACTGATATTCCAGTACGGAGTATTTGCATTCAGTCCTCCGAATTCAGATCCATTATTAGCAGATGCCGAGGAATATTCATATAGCATTTCACTGAATCCATGATTGCCGGGATTATTCAGCCAGCCTGCATAAGTTGCAGGGTGATGAGCAAATATATAAGATGACAAGGCAGCGCCGGCAAGAATCATCAATGGATGCCACAATGCAATGATAGAGGCTATCTTCATTTCTTTTGCTTCCACTTTTTTCCCTAAAAATTCTGGCGTTCTTCCTACCATTAATCCACTGATGAAAACCGCGATGATGATGAAGATGTAAAAGTTTAGATAACCAACACCAACTCCTCCATAAAATGAATTGATCATCATGCCGAGCAAACAACTCATGCCGCTGAGCGGAGTAAAACTATCATGCATCGAATTTACTGAACCATTTGATGTTACCGTGGTAGTGACAGCCCAATAAGCAGATGCCGCCGAGCCATAGCGAATTTCTTTTCCTTCCATACTTCCCATCGGTTGCGTGATTCCCATTTTGGCGATCTCATGGTTACCATGCGTTTCAAAATACACTGCATTAAATAACAACAATAAAAAACCAAGCGTCATCACACTAAAAACCATCCAGGCAAATCTTTTTCTTTTTATTATATAGCCCAATGCGAATACGAGCGCAATAGGAATTAAAATGATACTGATATTTTCAACTATGTTAGTAATATAATTTGGATTCTCTAAAGGATGTGCTGAATTGACTCCATAAAATCCACCGCCATTTGTCCCAATTTGCTTTATTGCTATCATGGCAGCAACCGGGCCGCGACTTACATTCACTGTATCACCCTGCATGGAAATATATTGATCTTTACCATGAAAAGTCATCGGCGTTCCATTGAATGCAAGAATGACTGCAACGACAATGGCTATAGGAAGAAGTATTCTTGTGCATGATTTAATTAAAAGGTTGTAAAAATTTCCAAGCTTATCAGTTGTTCTTTCTTTCATTGCAATAAATACTACGGCACAAGCGGCCATACCGGTACCCGCACTGATAAATTGAAATAACATCAACACCAATTGACCAAGGTAAGAGACGCTGGTTTCACCCGAATAATGCTGAAGATTGGTATTTGATATAAAACTTACCGAAGTATTAAAAGCAAGATCAGCACTCATAGATGGATTACCATCAGGATTGAGTGGTAGCCAACTCATATTCATTAATACTAACATGGATAAAATGAACCAAACAAGATTAATGGTCAGCATTGCCACCATGTGTTGTTTCCAGTTCATTTCTTTAGCAGGATTGATGCCGCCCAGTTTGAAAAACATTTTATCAACGGGGTTCAGCAAACGATCCAGCCATGTTTTTTCTCCTTCATAAACTTTACCAATGTAGCGACCTAATGGAATAGCTAACGCTATTGTTAGTCCGTACATAAGAATGATTCCTAAAATTTCAGTTGTCATAAAGCCTCCGCAAACCTCTCCAAAGAAGAGGTTTTAGTTTTAGTAAATTAAAATTTTTCCGGTTTTACCAATACGTAACACAAGTAGATAAATACCAGTATTGAAATGATGAATAGTAGTGTCATAGTTATATTTTTTCGAACCAGTCAATAAATTTAAAAATCAAAATAAAGCCGATTAAGCCTGCCAGGTAAAGAATCAGTGTCATCATAGTTTTATTTTTTTAATCATCTGAATATTATTTTTAGTTTCATAAAGACCAAAAAAACTAAAGCTGCAGCCATTAGCCACGCCAGCATAATGATTACAGCTGGTCTTATCTTTTTATTTGCCATGTGTTATGATTAATGCTACAATCATTGTCACAACATAGAATGTGGGAATAATGATGTGCAATTTTAGCTTTCGGCCGATTCCCGCTAAAAGATTTCGGAGAGGTTCCATAATTTTTTATTTGCTTTTACTATGATAATCCCGTACCAGTTTTGAGTTTTAAATGAATAAACCAATGGAACGCAATACAGAAGCCAAATCTAAAGGTGGAAAGAAAAGAAAACAATGATACCGGTCATTGAAATAACTAACCAAAATGAAAAAGTGATTTTCAAAATGAAAAAAGATTACATGGAAATTTTGTATTCTTCCATTTTCCGGTAAAGTGTAGTTAAACCAATTCCCATCAATTCAGCAGCTTTGGTCTTATTTCCTTTTGTATAATGCAATACTTTTTGAATGTGCTGCTTTTCAATGATCGAAATATTAAAAGGTGAGCCGCCAGTTTGCTGATCGTGAGTGAGACTTTGTAATTCAAACGGAAGAGAAGACAAAGTAATTTGATCACTTTCTTCAAGGATCACAGCTCTTTCAATAACATTTTTTAATTCTCTGATGTTTCCTTTCCAGTCATGCATTTGCAAATGTTCCAATACATCCGGTTGAATAGATGGGATTTTTTTATTGGTTTTACTAACAAAAAAATTTAAAAAATAATTTGCGAGTAAAGGAATATCTTTTTTTCTTTCTCGCAACGATGGCAATGAAATGGTAAAAACATTGAGACGATAGAAGAGATCTTCTCTGAATTTTCCATCCTGCACTTCCTGTTTAAGATCACGGTTAGTAGCGGCAATAATTCGTACATCAACATTCATCGGTTTGATATCACCGACCTTTATGAATTCATTTGTTTCCAATACACGAAGCAATTTTGTTTGCAGATCCATTGGCATTTCGCCTATCTCATCAAGAAATAATGTGCCTTGATTTGCTTCTTCAATCAATCCTTTTTTATCTTTTATTGCTCCGGTAAATGCGCCAGCTTTATATCCAAAGATTTCTGTTTCCAGCAATTCTTTTGAAAAAGAACTACAGTTAATTGCAAGAAAAGGTTGGTTATATCTTTTACTTCCCTGGTGAATTGCCTGGGCAAAAACTTCTTTGCCCGTTCCTGTTTCTCCAAGTAATAAAACAGTTGTATTTGAAGGAGCTACTTTTTTTGCAAGACGAATTGCTTCCTGAATGACCGGTGACGTTCCTAAAATATTTTCAAAGGAATATTGTTTGCCAACCCGCTCTTCTAATTGATGTACTCGTTTCTGTAATTGTACTTTTTCCATAGCACGATAGAGCAATGGAATGATCTTTTCATTATCATTACCTTTGATGATATAGTCAAAAGCTCCATTCTTGATGGCTTGAACACCATCACCAATATTTCCAAAGGCAGTCAGAAGAATAATTTCAATATCAGAAAAAGTGGATTTAATTTTTGATACAAAATCCACCCCATTACCATCCGGCAATTTAACATCGCATAGAATTACTTCAGGTTGTTCTTTCTCCAGTAATTTCTCTGCTTGTTTAAGAGTATCTGCTTCAATAGCAGTGAAACCTTCCAGGCTGATGATGCGTGTCATTAGCCGGCGAAGTTTATCTTCATCATCTATCAATAAAATTTTCCCTTTGCTCATTGCGTATTAATCTCCAAAACTACTTAAATGAAATAAGATAAGGTCTATGGACAAAGAAACTTTGATTAAAATCATAAAGAATAATTTTTTTAAATTACTTTTGTTCCTGAATTTTCATCTATGGAACTCTGGAAAAACATTATTAATAAGCCGACCTAACAGTTCCTCTACCTTCCAATAATTTATCTTTTTATTTTCTCTTATCTGGTGCATCAATCACTATTACTGATCAAAAAAATTATTGTATGAAAACAATTATTGAACCTTTCAAAATAAAATCTGTTGAACCAATTTTTTTTAATACAAAAGGACAACGGCAAATCATTTTAGAAAAAGCTTTTTATAATCCATTCTTTATTCATGCCAATGATGTATTGATCGATCTGCTTACTGACAGCGGCACCAGCGCCATGAGCAGCAATCAATGGTCCGGCATTATGCGTGGTGATGAATCGTATGCCGGCAGTTCCAGTTTTTTTCATTTTGAAAAAACAATTCAGAAAATTACAGGAATGCCATTTGTGATTCCCACTCACCAGGGCAGGGCAGCAGAAAGAATTTTGTTCAGCATTTTGGGAGGTAAGGGAAAATTTTTTATCAGCAACACTTTATTCGATACGACGAGAGCCAATATAGAATTTTCAGGCGCTGAAGGGATTGATCTTTTATGTGAGGAGGGAAAATATCCTGCTGTTCAGGCGCCATTCAAAGGAAATATGGATACGTCGTCACTTGAGAAATTTATTGCAAAAAAGGGTGCAGCTAATATTCCTCTTTGCATTATAACTGTCACCAATAATTCCGGCGGTGGTCAACCTGTGAGTATGCAAAATATAAAAGAGGTGAAAGAGATTTGCTCAAAAAATAGAATTCCTTTTTTCATTGATGCCTGCCGCTTTGCAGAAAATTCATATTTCATCAAACTACGTGAAAAAGGATTTGCTGATAAAACGGTTCCTGAAATAGCGAAGGAACTTTTTTCTTATGCAGATGGTTGCACCATGAGTGCTAAAAAAGATGCGTTTGCAAACATTGGTGGTTTTCTTGCATTGCGAAATGAAGATTTGGCGCAGCAATGCAGAAATCTTTTAATCATCACTGAAGGATTTTCAACTTACGGCGGACTTGCCGGAAGAGATCTTGAAGCAATCGCAATTGGATTGAATGAAGTGATGGATGAACATTACCTGCAATATCGTATTCGCAGCATTGAATATCTTACCAATAAATTAATTGCAGCAGGAGTGCCGGTAGTGCAGCCTGCCGGAGGCCATGCAGTGTATATTGATGCAAAAGAATTTCTTTCTCATATTCCTGTTCATCAATATCCGGGTCAGTCTTTGGTTGGTGCTTTATATATTGAAGGCGGGATCAGAAGTGTTGAAATTGGTTCACTGATGTTTGGTAAATATGATAAGAATAAAAACTTAATTCCAGCACAAATGGAACTGGTTCGGTTAGCAATACCAAGAAGAGTTTATACGCAAAGTCACATTGACTACGTTGCTGAAGTGATCATTGAAGTATTCAATAAAAGAAATGAAATTAAAGGATTAGAGATTACTGAAGAAGCGCCGTTTCTGAGACATTTTACTGCAAAACTGAAACCGGTGGCTTAAAATATTGACCCATTTTTTGAATTAAAAAATCTGATTCTTAAAAAAAAATTTTACTTCTGCGAGTTAATATCATTTTCGCTGAATGCAAATTGATAATTTAAAAAATTCAGTTCTTGTTCTGCAAAATAAAGGTCTTTGATAAATTGATTATTATTCTTTAATGTTTCGGATATGCCGGTCAATTGGCGATAATACATTATTCCATCTCTGAGGTTTTTATAAAACGAAGCATAATGTTTTTTCTTTTTTGAGATTTGTTCCTTCGATGGTTCTTCTTCAAGCTGTTCTTTTAAATAATCAAAATATAAATGCAATTCTGCGATAAACATATGGGACCGCGAAGAATTGGATAAAATATTTTTTCTTCCATAAATGTGATCAGTCATTGTTTGCAATGTAGATACTTTACTGAAATTAACAATATTCGGCCCGGGACAAATAGTTACCGCATCCCGTTTCTTGATGAAAGTTTGCGTATAGTTTATTGCAGCTGCATTGCTAAGACCTACGCATAAACATTCTTTATCCAATACATCTTTCAATTGTTTTTTATATTCGAGCGGAGGCAAGTTCAACGACTGTAACTGTTCAATTTTTAATTTTTGATATTTATGTGATGCTGTGCAAACAGGCTCTTTTGTAAACTCTGTATTAAATCCAAGATGCTTTTCAGTGCAGGGGCTGCCAGGTCTTTCTTCTTTAATGCGTAATAATTTTTCATTTTCGGAACTGGTTCCTTTTAAATAAAAAAATCTTACACCTAATGGAGAATTATGACTCAATACCACATCTTTTTCTTTGGAATTGCACAAAAGGTTTAGTGTGTCTTCATCAACAGTAGTTGCTTCCGGCACCAGCAAGAAGGGTGTACCCCAACCGGTACTTTCTACATTATAGTGTTTATGTAAAAACTCATCTTCTTCATGTGTCCCAATTCCTCCTTGTACTGAAAATATTATTTCAGGAGGACCATTCAATTTTCTGCCATTCTTTGCCTGCAGTGCTATATTATAAATTTCAAAAAGTGTATTTATTAGTTCCTGTTTATTTGATTTGAATTCTTCTAATATAGGTCCCAGCAAATATCCTTCCGTAGCAAAAGCATGACCACCGCAATTCAAACCGGATTCGATTCTGAACTCACTTATCCAAACACACTTTTTAGCTAAATATTTTCCCTGTATCAATGCAGAACGGTAATCACTTACTTTTATAACCACTCTTTTTTTGAATTCTTTTTCTTCATTTATTTCAAACTCTTTACAATTTCCCAGGTAATTATATAATCTTGGATTCATGCCAGCAGAAAAAACAACAGAAGAATTAGCAAGATCACTTTTAGCATATCCACGCAAAGCGGCTACCGCATCTGAGCCATCTTCTATCAATGTGCCGAGTTTATAATTATTACGATCTGTTTTAGTCATGATGTTAACATCAATGCTGCCAGGTTTTATTTGTGCACGTAAAGAATTTTCTAATTTTTCTTTTTCAACCTGATCACTTGATTTTATCATTTGCCGGTACAATTGTTTTAACGTACTATCATCCGGAAGCATCTCAAAATATTTTACTATTTCAGAACCTTTTTCAAAAGCAGCGTGTTTGAGTTTTTCAACCTGAGCCTGAACAATTGTATTTACGAGATTGAGATAATCTGTAATTCTTTTTGCGCGATAATCTGGTTCCTGAGTTGTGATGGGCTGATATTCCCTGGTAATAGTCGGATAGTAATGCTTTCTCATCATTTCTATTAAGCGATCTTCGACAATTGAAATAACGGATGAGATGCCAAACCGTGCTACTTTAATTGGCGTATCAATAGTATAAGCTAATCCCATTACGGGAATATGAAATTTATGGTATGGCGGATAATTCATGATTGAAAATTACGATTAGGAAATTTGAAGAAAATATATTCTACGGAGCTAAAACAGACAATTGGCCGTAACAACCAGTTAATGTGTTTAAGAGAACGTAAAGGTACAAATAATAAATATCACTTTATCTTTTATGAAATATAATAAAGTACAGGTATCAAACTATGAGTGCATTTAACTTTTTCTTGCAAACAAAAAGTCAGAGTAAAATGTGGTTTCTATTGCAAATCTTTATCTCTATCCTGACTCGTAAATATTTTATCAAAACTTCTTCTTAAAAAAACATTGATCATTTCCCGTCGGTAACTGCGTGAATACATTTCATTGTCAATTGCCCTTGATTTTTTTATTGCCTGTGCAATCAGTTCATCCAGATTACTTTTATCCGTTCCTTCTACAACAACAGGTTTCGGATCAACTCCGCCTAAAACGATCTTTATTTTTTTATTTTTGTCAACTGTAACTACAGAAGTTAGCGATGTGAAATCCATACTTTCTCTCTGGCGAAGTTTTTTAAAGACAGAATGAAATTCACGCTCTAATGGCAACAATATCGAAGTGATAATCGAATTCTTGTCAAGGTTTCTTAGGCTGATTCCTTCACCGCTATAAATATCTTCTAATTTTATTTTTCTTTTGCCTTTTGCATCCATTATTTCTATCAATGCATCCATGCTGATCAATGCAGGAGCGGTATCAGAAACGAATTCCGAATAACAGTGTTTTCTGCTTCCGGTAGCAATACAAGTATTTCCATAACGCTTTAAACAAAATCCTATGGCACCCCGCCACCATTCTGATTGATTGTAAAAAATACAACGGTTCTCACATAAAATATTTCCACCTATTGTTGCTGTTTTTCTGATAACGGGTGATCCCACCGCATTCGCTGCTTCAATCAAAATTGTAAATTCATCTTTGATCTTTTTGTAATTTTTCAAATCACTCAAAGAAATAAGCGAGCCGATAGATAAATAGTTGTCTGTTATTTTTATTTGTTTTAATTCATTAATACTGTTTAAATCTATCAGGCAGGATGAATTTTCATTTCCCTGAAAACGATTCACCATTACATCTGTTCCACCAGCCATGAAACGGAAATCATTTTCACAACTATTTGCTATAATCAGGGCTTCCTCAATAGTGACAGGCATCAGATATTTTTTTTTAGTCGTCATTTTTTCTTCGGTTAATTACTTTCAGCTTTTACAAATGGATAAGATTTGTTTTTTATTTTTTGTAAAATATCTTCGGCACTGATCGGTAATTTTGTTATTCTGATTCCTATTGCATCAAAAACTGCATTGGCAATAGCAGGAATTACCGGATGCAATGCACCTTCACCACATTCTTTAGCGCCAAATGGTCCTTCGGGATCATTGGTTTCAATAATATTTGAATGAATAGGTGGCGTATCCAGCGATGTTGGAATTTTATAATTAAGAAAATTTGCATTTAACAACAAACCATTATAATATTTTAATTGTTCGCTTACTGCTTGTCCCATTCCCATATGCCATGAGCCTTCCAACTGTCCTTCTACTGCCAATGGATTAATTGCTTTTCCACAATCATGTGCGCCCCAAATGTTCAGAACTTTGATAATGCCGGTTTCCACATCCACTTTTACCTCAGCCACTACAGCGCCAAAACTATATGATGGACTAAGCCCGGCACCTGATCCTTTAAAATCTCCTCCTAATTTTGGAGAAATATATTTTCCGCTTACGGTAATGGCTCCGCGATTGGCAGTAACAATATCAATTGCATCATTCCAGGTAAGATCAACTTTTTTGTCATTGGAAAAAACATGATCATTGGAAAAATTTATTTCATCCGGAGAAACATTTGTCTTTCTTGAAATTGCTTCAGTGATTTCTATTTTTAAATTTTCAGCAGCTATCTTGGCTGCATTACCAGCCATAAAAGTTACACGGCTGGAATAAGTTCCCAGGTCAACAGGAGTAAGCAAAGTATCAGCAGCAAGCACATAAATTTTTTCAATTGATATTCCCAACACTTCCGCCACGATCATTGCCAGCATTGTATCGCTTCCTTGCCCAATGTCACTGGCGCCGGAACTTATCAGTACTCTTCCATCAAAATCAACTTTAAGATGTACGACAGATTGCGGCAATTCATTCCGTATGATTGGCAAAGCACTTCCACTGATAAAAAAACCACAGCCCGCACCTAAACCATGTCCATACGGCAACTTTCCATATTTATTTTCCCATTGAGATTTTTTCATCACTTTCATCAACGATTCACGACTGCCATTGGAAGTGATCCGGTATTCACCAACAGTAAAAGTATTTGAGGGCATAAAATTTTTCAATCTCAATTCACAAGGATCCATTTTTATCTGGTGAGCAAGATCATCGATCAAGCTTTCAATAGCAAAACGGGAATTAACAGCGCCATGTCCACGCATCGCACCACACTGAGGTTTGTTCGTATAAACACGAAATGTTTTGAATCCAAAATTTTCAATGTTATATGGCGCTTGCAACAACACGCCATTATAATAAGAAGTGACCACACCAAAACTTCCGTAAGCGCCACCGTCAATTGCAATATCAGCATCCAGCACTTTTAAAAAACCATTTTGATCTGCTCCAATTTCCATTGTCATTTTAGTCGGATGCCTTCCATGATTATTTAGAAAAACTTCTTCACGGCTGAATCTCACTTTCACCGGGCGACCGGTTTTCATTGCCAGGTAAGAGACGATCATTTCATGAGGAAAAGGATCTCCTTTGCCACCAAACCCTCCACCCACGTAAGGTTTGATGACACGAACTATGTTCAACGGAACTTTCAGAACTTTTGCCAATGCACGTTGTAAATAATGTGGAACCTGAGTTGCTGTGATAATTGTCAAACCGAATTCATCCCAATAAGCAGTGGCAGCATGTGGTTCAGTAAAAGCATGAGTAACTCCATCAAACTTAAAATTCATTTTGCTGCGATAATGAGCTTCACTTAATCCTTTCTGCTGATCACCGAAATGCAGCTCAGCTTTTTTGTGAATGTTGTTATTAAATTTTGTGTGATTATGAATTTTTTCACTGGAACCAATATCATACAACGATTCATCAATCTCAAGAAATGGTTTAATCGGTTCGTATTTTACTTTGATAAGTTTACACGCGGCCTGCGCAATTTCTTTCGTCTCAGCAGCAACCGCTGCAACAATTTCTCCAATGTACCTGACTTTATCAATTGCCAATGCAGTTTCATCCTGTGAAATAGGAAGCACCCCGAATTTTTCAGGCAATTCGTTTCCGGTCAAAATGTATTTAACTCCATCCAATTTAATGGCGAGTGATGTATCAATACTTTCAATGATAGCATGTGGAAAAGGACTTCTCAAAAATTTACAATGCAAAACATTTTTTATTTTGATGTCATCTGCATATTCAGCTGAACCCTGAACTTTTTTTGTTGCTTCAATATAAGGCCGCCCGATTCCGACAATTCCATTAACGGATGATTTATTTGTCTTGACATTATTTTTTTTATTTTCGGGATGTATTGTTTCTGCAACGGCTTCAATGATTTTTTTATAACCGGTGCAACGGCAAAGATTTCCTGACAATGCTTCTTTGATCTCATCAACCGATGCAACAGGATTGTTTTTTATAAAATCCATTGAAGTGATCACCATACCGGGTGTACAGTAACCACATTGAATAGCTCCTTTCTCAACAAATTTTTTTTGCAGCAAATTCAATTCGCCATTTTGTGCGATGCCTTCAATAGTAGTTACTTCTGCATTATCACAACGCATGGCAGGTGTAATGCAACTCAATACCGGTTTATCATTGACCAATACTGTGCAGGCACCGCAACTTCCTTGTTCACAGCTGATCTTAGTTCCGGTCAATCCTATTTTTTCACGAATCACTTTGGCAAGCGTTTCATGTTCGCCAATCAACAATTCATGTTGATGACCGTTTACTTTTATTTTGATTACTTCCATTTGTTTATTTCAATTTTCTTAAATTGCAGCACCGATACTTTTTCCTCCGTCAACATAAAGTGTCTGTCCTGAAATAAAACTTGTTTCGTCTGATGCAAGAAAAGAAACAGTGTTGGCTACATCCTCAGGCTTGCCAATTGTTTTTGTGGGTTGTGCTTCGATCAATTTTTCTAAAACTTCTTTTTTTAATTCTTTGGTCAATGGAGTATCAATCAATCCCGGAGCTACGGCATTTACTGAGATATTATATTTTCCTAATTCCAATGCCAATGATCTTGTCAATCCAACGATACCAGCCTTCGATGCTGAATAATTTGTTTGACCGGGGTTTCCCATCCAGGCACGGGATGAAATATTTATAATGCGTCCAAAGTTTTGTTGTTTCATTTTTTTTGCTGCTTCACGACACATCAGCCATGTGCCGCGGAGATTTATCTGTATCACCATATCAAAATCTTCAGCGCTCATGTTCCAAATCATATTATCGCGGATGATACCGGCATTATTCACCAGTACATCCATTCTTCCATATTTTTCTTCGATAGATTGAAACAAACCGGTTACTTCCATTTCATTACTGATATCTGCCTGGTAAAAAGCTGCCCTGTCTTTCCCGATTCCATGTGCTGTTTCTTCGCCAATGTTTTTGTCTATATCAACTAACAAAATAAAAAAGCCATCATTTGCCAATCGTAGGGAAATAGCTTTTCCAATTCCTTTGCCGGCTCCAGTTACTATCGCAATTTGACTCTTCATCAGGTAATTATTTATTTCATTTTCCCGAATATTGAACTTTTTTTCCAATTGAAGTCAATCCGAGCAATGCGTCTGATGTTGAAAATATTTCGTTCAAATGTGCCAATTCAGATTCTACTCCCTTTCCATCGGTTATTAATTTATCCGCCAGTTTAATGGCCACCGGCGCTTTATAACCAATTGTCTTTATAATTTTTTCAGCTTCTTCTTTATTCAATGAACGATCGGAAAAATTGTTTCCTAAAATTTCAGCCAGAGAATTATTTTCAAAGAAGTTTTTAATATGTTGCCATTTTTCAGGTAATATTTTATTTGAAATAACAGGTAATGATTTTTTCCGGGAAATAATTTCCATGCATTGATCCATAGAAATTACTTTATCTATCAATCCGATTTCTTCCGCATCATTTGCAGAAAGCATTTTACCGGTGTAAATGAGATATTTGGTCAAACCTTTTCCAATTCTGCGGGCGCAACGTTGTGTGCCACCAAGTCCGGGATAAATACCAATGCCAGTTTCAGGAAAAGCAAACTGTGCTTTGGGTAAAGCAAGAATTATATCAGCACATAATGCCAATTCCAATCCTCCGCCCAATGTAAGACCATTGATTATTGCAACAACTTTTTTCTTTGATTGATCAATTCGGGTAAATAATTTTTGTCCATCGGACGTGAAGGATTCAATGTTATTGATCTGGTTTGCTTTGATATTTTTTACAAAGAATTTTATATCTGCACCGGCAACAAATGCTTTTCCAGAACCGGTGATGAAAATAGTTTCAATGACCGGATCATTATCTGCTTCGCTGAATTTATCAGAAAGTTCATTGATGGTTTTTTCGCTCAGCGCATTCATATTCTCCGGTTGATCCATGGTAATGATGACCGAAGAAAATTTTTTTTCAAACTTCACGGATTTCAATTGCCGGTTTTTTTCATTGACCGATGAAGGAATTTTCATTTCATATAATTCGGCAATCAATGTAACGAGACGATTTACTTCATCAACTCCAGTGGATTTCATCAGATCAACCGGGCCATTTTTCCATTGCAATCCGATCTTGGCGCCACGATTCAAATGCGTGGCAGAAGAAATGTTTTCTTCCAGTATTTGTGAACAAACAAAAAACACAACACCCAGCATTATATCCCGGATTAATTTTTCTTTTTTTGGATCGATCTTTTCGATGGTTATAGATTGTATATTCCATGGCTTTCCTGATTCAGCTTGCACTTTCAAAATGTCCGCTACTTCATATAATTTTCCAAACGCTTCCAGAGTTTTTTCTGAATGATAAGCAACAGGGACTCCGGTTGCATTCATCAAGGCAAATGGTCCCATTCCAATTCCGAAAACATTCATGCAAACTGTATCAATTTCTTCTTTACTGGCAATGCCTTCCTGTAACAAACGGCATGATTCATTTAACCAGGGAACAAAAAAACGATTTACAGTAAAACCATAATTGTCTTTACAATCAATGGCATCTTTGCCGACCATTACGGAAAACTGGTGTACCGTTTCAATTGTTTCAGCAGATGTTTTTTCTCCGGGAATAATTTCTACCAAACGATTTTTTGCTGCATGATAAAAAAAATGAAGCCCGATGAATCTTTCCGGATAAGAAATATGTTTTGATAATTCAGTTACCGAAAATGATGAAGTGTTAGTGGCGACAATACAATTATGAGGGATAATATTGCATAACGATTGGAAGAGTTCCGCTTTAGAATCAAAGTTTTCAAAAATGGCTTCAACGATCAGATCACAAACTTTTAAATCAGCAAGTGAATTTGTTCCTGTAAGATTGGAAAGATATTCATCAACCTGTTGTTTTGTAAAAACTTTTTTTTCAATTCCTTTTTCCAGCGTCGCGTGAATATTTGTCAAACCTTTTTCCACAAAATTTCTTGCCCGGTCAGCGAGAATTACTTTAAATCCTTCCTGCGCAAATTTCTGTGCCAATGCTGAACCCATTGTTCCGGCTCCAACCACTCCAACTGTTTTAATTTTTTTCATATCCTGGTAAATTAATTATTCGTCCAGACAGGTTTTCTTTTTTCAAGAAATGATTTGATTCCTTCGTTGGCATCACGAGTTTCCATCAGTTGATTTATATACATCGATTCAAGCTGTGGAAGAAATTTATTCAACAAGTGATTCAGTTTAGTTCTTGCAGCTCTTACTGAATATCGAAGTGAAGATGCGCTTTTTGGTAAAATGTTATTTTCAATCCAGGAATCAATTCCTTTATCCATTGAAGCTTTATCATCAAAAACTTCATTCACTATACCCATTTCTTTTGCAATATCTGTCGTAATAGTTCTGCCGGTGATCAGCAACTCTTCAGCACGGGCATAACCAATTTTTTCCGGAAGAAGGAGAGAAGCCGGAGGCGGAAAAACTCCAAGAACTGTTTCCGGCTGGCCAAACGTTGCACTCTTATCGGCAAAAATAAAATTGCACATAAGAGCAAGTTCCAATCCACCGCCCAAACATTGACCTGATACTTTTGCCAATGCCGGAATAGAAAGATTTATTAATGAATAAAA
This sequence comes from uncultured Bacteroidota bacterium, assembly GCA_963823125.1. Lineage (GTDB taxonomy): Bacteria > Bacteroidota > Bacteroidia > Chitinophagales > Chitinophagaceae > UTBCD1. The sequence continues at coordinate 364,664 of CAWGKD010000016.1, read as the reverse complement.
TAATTGGTGAAATGACCTCAACATAATCGGTGCGGATTCTTTTCTGTGTTCTTCCACACTGGCGCCATATGAGAAATGTTTTCCTGCGCCTTCGAAAACAATTAGTTTTAGATTGGCTTTACCTGTGAAAGAATCCAGAACGTATTGCAGTTCATCCATCATGAGGCGGTCAAGAATATTTCCTTTTCCATCATCAAGTAAAATATTGGCAACTGCATTTTGATAAGAGTACGAAATTTTTATTTTTTGCATAGTTCAGGAGTTTACAGTTTGAAATTGCGGTGAAATGGATTTGAGTAATTCATCATTCCATTCATGACCTTCAGCAAGCAACTGGCGAAGCTTAATGAAATCAACTTCACGATTTTCTTTCGGTCCGTCATTAAAAGCTTTAAAACCGGCATTTGCTTCGGTCATCATATTTAAGGCGAGCCATTCACGGCTGCCTTCTTTATTTTTATCCCAATGTTCCAGTTTGAATTTGCGAACCTCACTGATCGTTTTGTTCATGCAATTGGGAAAAGTGTGCAATAATTTATTGACAATATTATTTACAGCAGCGTCAAGCATGGTGAAATCAGTTTCTGCAACTGCCATGATCTCTTTCGCTTTTTTTAAATCATCTCCTTTTTTTGTTGTACCAAAAATTATTTTTCCATACTCATCAACAATTTTATCTGTGATCACCATTGGATTTGGAATAAATTTTCCATTCCATTTTAATACCGGAACAATATCAGTGATCATTCCATTATAATATGCCTGGTGTGCAGTCCATGGTTCACAAAGTGTCAATGACATCATGGCTCTTTCGATGCCAACAAAGAGTGGTAAAAAATCTGTTGCACCACCGATTGGTGCACTTCCATGTTTCGGACCGGCTTGACCAAATCGTGCCATATCACTTGCAATAGTGAAATCGCAAGCCATTCCAATTTCTTGTCCACCACCAATCCGCATTCCATTCACACGGCAGATAACTGGTTTCTCACATTTCAATATGCCGCTAACCATATCATTGAACAAACGCATGTATTGCGAATATTCCTGTGGATTGCCAGAATAATATTCTGCATATTCTTTTGTATTTCCTCCGGTACAAAAAGCTTTATTACCAACTGCTGTGAACACAACTGTCACCACACTTCTGTCATTGGATGCTTCAGCAAATGCTAAAATGATTTCTTTAATGGCGCCGGTTGTGTAGGAATTGTATTGCTTTGGATTGTTAAGAATGATCCACGCCGTGAATAAATTTTTTATAACCGTACTATCGTTGTTTAAGCATGGGCGTTTTTCAAAAAGAATTTCTTTATAAATCGTTTTAATAAGATTATGATCTTTTAAAGTTTCCATTTTATTTTTTTTAATTAGGATCAGGAACCAGCACTGACCGTTTTGTGTATTTATGTTCCAATGTATTTTTAAAGACTGTATTGATCTCTGACATAGGAAATGTTTGAACGAATGATGATATTTTCAATTTGCCGCTTGCCACCAACTCCAGAACTTCAGGATATAATTCTGCACGGCAGCCCCAGGTGCCAATGAGTTTTGCATCAAACGCCATCAGGTTACTGAGGCGCACTTCTACTTTATCCATTGTGAATCCAACAATAGAAAGTGTGGAAGTGAAAGTGATAAGATTAAATGCAAGATCCTGTCCGGCTTTTGTTCCGCTGATCTCAAAAATTTTCCATCCGATCTTTGGAGCGCTGAGTTGTTGTGCCAGTTTTTTTACTTCGTCTTTTATAGTTTTTATATCAAGTCCTTTGATGTTGATTGTTCCATCAATGCCATTTGCTTTTGCTGACTGAAGTTTTTCTTCATTGATATCAAGAGCAATGACTTTTGCTCCGAATATTTTTGCAATGAGTGCGCCATAAATTCCAACACCACCAACACCGATCACAATGGCCAGGTCACCTTTTTCTATCTCAGATTTTTTAACTACCTGGTAAGGAGTTGAAATAGCATCAGCAATAACAGACAATTGTTCCAATGGATATTCTTTCAAAATATTATCAGGAACGGGACACAAAAACCTGGAAGGCACTTTTATATGGGAAGCAAATCCGCCATGAAAATCATTTCCGGGCATCAATTGATTTCTGCAAATATTGCTTCTTCCTTTTTTGCATAACTCACATTCACCGCAGGGAAGAACTGCAGGGATGATCACATTTTTTCCCAACCAAGTTTTATCGCCAGCTATCACGGTACCGCTTATTTCATGACCGAGTGTGAGCGGAAGAGAATGTTTTGTCTGAACACCATGATGCCAGAAACTAATGTCGGTATGACAAACGCCACAGCCGGCAACTTTTACCAATACTTCACCGGCAGATAGTTCGGAAAAGGAATTTTCAATACGTTTGAATTCTTTATTCAACTCCGTCATTTGCCATTGATAAAATTTTTCTTTGATCATAATTCTATATTTTCAAACAGCATTACTGTTCCTTGTCCGCCACCAATACATGCCGTTGCGATTCCGTATTTTATTTTTCTTGCTTTCATTTCTCTTGAAATAGTTAATGATAACCGCACACCAGTTGCAGCCAATGGATGACCAATTGCAATGGCGCCGCCGTTCACATTTAATTTATCACGATCAATTTTTAATTCCCGTTCGCAACCGATAACCTGTGCAGAAAATGCTTCATTGATTTCAAATAAACCAATATCTGAAATCTTTAAACCTGTCATTTCCAATAATAATTTTATGGCGGGCACCGGACCAAGCCCCATTAATTTAGGATCAACACCACAACTTGCTCCTGCAATTATTTTCGATATAGATTTTAATTTTCTGCTTTGAATAAATTCTTTGTTAGCTACAACAGCCGATGCAGCGCCATCAACAATACCACTGCAATTTCCCGCTGTCAATACGCCGACTTCTGAAAAAACGGGATTTAATTTTGAAAGCGCTTCCAATGTAGTTTCTCTTATTTGCTCATCAGATGCAAAATCTTTTATTCCACCAGTCAAACGGATTTTTCTTGGTTTCAATCCATCAGCTTCAAATGTGGAAGTATTCACCGGCGCAATTTCATCTTTCAATGAATTATTATTTCGTGAAGTGACAGAACGTTGAAAAGATGTAAGTGCATATTGATCGCAATCCTGCCTTGTGATCTTATAAATTTTAGCTACGTTCTCTGCGGTAAATCCCATCGGATAACCAGCAGCGGTATCATCAAGCGCTTCCCACAACATATCTTTAAATACAGGTTTTCCCAATGAATAGCCCATACGATTTCCAAAACTTACAGTTGGAGAAAGCGACATATTTTCTGTTCCGGTACATAAAACAGATGCAGCTTTTCCGAGAGTGATCTGCTCTGCTGCTGTTATCAATGTTTCGAAACCTGAACCGCAAATCCGTTGTACCATTAATGCAGGTACTTCAATTAGCAAACCTGAAAACAAACTGATATGACGCGGAAGAAAAAATGCATCACATGAACTCTGCCCGATATTTGCTGCGATCAACTGATCAATATCTTTTGGATCAATATTGCATTTCTGTAATGCGGCCCGGGAAGAAATAATACCAAGATCTGTTGGAGATATTTGTGCCAATGTGCCGCAATATTTTCCAAATGGAGTTCGCATTCCATTGACCAGGAAAATATCATCAAATAAAATTCCAATTCCTTTTACTTTATCGTGATAACCTTTCATATTATGTTTTAGCCAAAGTGGTTTGGACTTTGGATTCTTTTATCGTTTCTTTTTCAAAATTTTCTTTTGCAAACAATGCAGCACCGTATGATACTGTGAATTGCGGCTTGTCAACTATCTGAACTTCTTTTTTAAATTTTTCCTGGACAAGGTTTTTAAGATATGGATGATGGGCAATTACTCCGCCGATGAAGTAAACAGGTGCAAGCGGATCAATGCGCAATTTCACTACACGATTTAAAATTGACAGGTAAATTCCTTTTGCAATATCTTCAACCGGCATTCCTTCGAACAACCAACTCATGATTTCTGTTTTTGCAAATACAGTACAGAAACTATTTAGCTCTTTTCCAAAAGATGATTTGGCAGCGAGATCACTCATATCCGGAATGTTGATGTCAACCCGCTCTGATACTTCTATAAGAAATGAACCAGTACCAGCGGCACATTTATCATTGAGAAAAAAATTTTCAATATTATTTTCTTCATTGCATTTGATCACTTTGATATCTTCTCCGCCGATATCAATAATATTTTTTGCGCCTGAAAAATATTTTGATACTGCCAGAGCAGCGCAATTCAATTCTGTTTTTATAATATCTGCATCAGCAAAATGTTTGCGTCCGTATCCGGTGGCGCAGGTTGAAACGATCCTGTATTCGTTTTTCAAAGCTTCAATAACATGGCGGACAGAAATGCGATCACGGTTTAAAGTCTTGAGCGCTGTTTGAAATAAAATATTTTCATGCACATCAATCACAGAGAATTTTGTATAAGCTGATCCAAGGTCAACTCCAAGAAAATATTCCTCTGAATTTTTCTTACCATTTCCTACAGAGAGATTTTTTGTCAATTCGCTATGTGTAACAGCAACTTTAGCTGTTTTGATCAAAGAATTATAAGCTTTGTTCGACATCGCTTTTACCATATTGGTGAAAGTGAGATTGAGTGAAGTTCGGATGTAATGTTTTTTACCGTATTCTACAATTTTTCCATTCAGGAAATCAATTTCTGTTGGCCGGTTGTTCAACAAGTCAACAGCAAGTGATGGAAAATGATTGCCGGCTTTATGGAGATAACGTAGACATTTGCGAATAAAATCATCTTCGAATAAAATTTTTTCCGCTTTTGCAACCTCGACCGCTTCTTCTATAATTTGTTCAGCTAATTCAACGGTGTCAGGATTGCTCATCGCTTCTTTTATTGTCATTCTCCCAACTGCGCATAAAGCGCTAAGTGAAGAATTAAGAATTGTTTTTTCCCAAACAGATTTCAGCATTATGAATGAACCAATCGTAACCGTTTCAAGAGTTACAGAACTTAATGCTTTTGAAATTTCATCAGCTTCTGCTTTTCTTGAATCATCCATTGAAGCGATGTAATTTGGAGGATTAAAGAAAGTGACTTTAGTTGCATTTGGCGCAGTAAGATTACCGGCAAAGTTGATTACCATTCTGAATGTTCGAGATTCACCAATTACAGAAGAGATCATTTGTTCTACATCAATTCCATTCATTGCGCAAACAATACCTGTTTCCTTATTGCCGAACTTTTCTATTTCTTTCATCAAAGAAGGTAAATGAGTGGTCTTTACACTTACAATCAAAAGATCGGGGTTGAATGATTCTAATTCAGCAACAGAAGAAAATATATTTTTGAAAAAAGTTTTCTTTTTTATAATCCCATCGAGAATGATACCTTCAGTTTTGACCAGGTTCATTTTAATTTTATCAACATCACAAATGCCCACTTCAATTCCTGCTTCCTGCAAATGAGTGGCAAGAACGCTGCCGATGGGACCCATTCCGATGATACCGATTTTATTTATTTTTTTTCCTGGCATATTATGAATGAACCATTTTATGACTTTCCAATTGCTCAATAAAAGTTTCGATCTTGGTTGTAGTTTGTCCTTCTGAATAAAAACGCAGGTCACACAGATCGCCTTCAATTACTAAAACCGGGATTCCATATTCTTTGTAAAAGCGCAATGGCAATCCGAAACGGGTATTGGAATTATTAAAACAGGTTTTAGCATCATGAAAAATAATTCCGTCAATATGAAATTCATCAACCATTTGTTTCAGCATTTTCATTTTTGCATTTTCACTTCTATTGATAAAAATTTCGGAATATGCTTTTGCTGAAGATGTAAACGGATCTTTTTCATCAAATGAATCGAACACCCAACTATTACAATACGTGGATGCAACCACCACTGAATTATTCTGAATAAACAAATTTGAAAGCGTTCTCAGTTTTCCCCAGATCGGCATGCCATCCCAGAAAATACGGCTATGATCTTCACCAGCTAAGCCAATTTTCTTTGATACATTTTCTGTCAGCTCATTTAATAATGTCTGATAACAATCTTTGGCTATTTGTGTTCCGCGCAAAACTACAATTGGCCCCATGTGAATGGTACCATCGAAGAAACTAATAGGAGCAGGAGAACTTTTTGCAGTGGAAAGAACAGCTTTCCATAATTCAGTTGCTTCATGACTTAAACGAAGTGTATTCCTAAAACTGTCAATATTAAATTTTTTTCTACTTGCTTTTTCACAAGCAGGGATCATCGCTTTGAATTGTTCACTCACATCATTGATCTCTGCGTTTGTGATCTCATCTATATGTCTTGGAGGAAATATTCCAATGATCGGACATTGAAATTCTTTTGCAAAGAAATTAAACCAATCCTGTATTTCGCGACATTGATTGGTGTTGTAAACTATCAGATCAGGTTTTGGGATGCCTTTCATTCCATAATGATCCTGTAAAGGAGTTCGTTTGTTTATATAAGCGCCAATGTCGCTGGTAAGATAAGAACAGACATCGCCGGAGTAACCAAGATTAATTGTGGAAGGAATATATTCACCTGCCTGACGTGTAGTGCCAAGCAATGCGCCATGATTTTCCGGAAAATAAATTTCAAATCCAAATGAACGAAGTAATTCGGCCGGGCCCACACTGCTGCACCAAGCAATTTTTTTACCATCATGTTCAAAACCGGTAAAATAATCTTTCATGACATTTTTTAACAGATATGTTGATTTTATCGGGTACATATTAAATAGTAATTATTTTTCCAAGTGTACTTTCTTCTTCAGCCAGACGGATTATATAAATTTCATTGTTGACAAGATTTTCTGCTCCATATAAATTTTCAAGATGTGCTTTGTAAGCGTTCAATACATTTTTAGGAGCCACTTTCATCGATGGAGTTAATGTTCCTTTCTCCAATGAAAGTTCATCATTGATGATCATCGCAGATTTTATCTTGGCAAATTTTTGCCCGATCTCGCAATTGGCATCATTCAAACAACCACGCAAACATTTTGAAAGTTCATTCAGATTTCTTGGACAAAAACATCCTTCGCCCGGTGAAAGAGCATAATCAGGTCGTTCTAAAAGTTTTTTATTGGGAAATAATAAAGCAACAGGATATTCTTCACCATTGCCAACCACCATGGCGAAGGATATATAATGACATTTAAGTTCAATAGATTTTTCAAGATCAGATGGAACAACTTTTTCTCCATTGGATAATTTGAATATCCTGTCTTTCCTGGTGATAAGTTTCAAACCATTTTCAGTGATCTCGCCAACATCTCCTGTACAAAACCAACCATCATCTGTAAAAATTCCTTTGTTAGCTTCATCATTTTTATAATAACCTTTCATTACGTTTGGGCCTTTTACTTCAATCTCGCCATCTGTTGCCAGACGAATGCTGATACCCGGTAACGGAACGCCAACAACACCTGGTTCTCTTTTTTTCGATGGATCAGTCAATGTGCAGCACGGAGAAGTTTCTGTAAGTCCCCAACCTTCAATTACAGGAATATGACGACTTTCAAATTCATCAGAAAGTTTTTGCGGAAGTGCAGCAGCAGCAGTAAAAATAAATTTCAATTGGGAATGAAAGAAAAGATCACTCACTTCTTTATCCTCGTTAGCCAGATCAATTAATGACTGGTAAACTTTTGGGACACTGAAAAATACTGTTGGTTGGATAAGTTTCCAATTCTCCATGATCACAGCCGCATTTTTTCCATAACCGGATTCAAGTGAAATGGAAGCGCCATTGCACAAAGCAGTGAACAATTCGAAGATGCCGCCAAAACTATGATGCCAGGGCAGATAAGAGAGAAAACGATCGTATTCATTTATATTCCATACAACAGAAAGTGCTGCCTGCTGCGATAAAATATTTCTATGTGAAAGTTGAACACATTTGGGAACACCCATGGTTCCTGATGTGTACATATTGAGACAAGTTGCATCAGAATCTTCATTCATCATTAATGAAAATTCTTTATCAGTTCGCTTCGTGAGCAATACATCAAAAGAAAGTTGATTGGGAAAATATTTTTTTTCAATTTTATCAAAGACAAAAATATTTTTCACATTAATTTTCCCGATACGTTCCAACTGAAGTTCACTGGCTACCGCCAGATATTTTGCATCAGAATGATTGATGAGTAATTCGGCAGTTTCTTTATGAAAAAATGCAAAGATCGGAACAGCAATTCCACCGGATGCCATAATAGCCAGTTCCAGTTCCAGCATTTCAAGACGATTGGGTGAAAAGATCATCATTTTATCTCCGGAAGAAAATCCAAACTGTTTCAGGTTGAAAGCAATGTTGAGAATGTTATTATAGAAATCTTTCCATGAAATACCGGCATATTCATTTTTTTGTTTCGATTGGAAAACAATTTTGTTATTCCAGCGCTCAACATTCCTGGCAAGCATAGTTGCAATGTTTGGGATCATTGTTGCGGGAGACTTGTCAGATTGAAGTTGAGTTTTCATGTTCATTGATCTGGTTGTTATGCCATCATTTTTTCTTTTGAAATAAGTTTTACATGCCGGAAGCCGCCCCATAATGCAGCGCCAATCGCTCCGGCATAGCTAGCATTAGGATGAGTTTTTACAATAAATTTTTTTCCTGTTTCTTTTAATTGTTCTTCAAGTGCCTGCAACATTCCTTTATTCAAAGCCATTCCACCGGTAAGAATAATTGGTGATTCTGCTTTCAGTGAACTCATTAATTTAATAATGCGGTTAGCAATTGAAAGATGAATTCCTTTGATGATGTCCGGCGTGGTAATTCCGCGTGACACCATATTAATTACATCGGTTTCTGCCAGCACTGCACAAATACCGGATGATACTTCAGGATTAGTTGCCTGCAATGAAATATCACCAACTTCTTCAATGGATAAACCGAGATAGCGGGAAATATTTTCAACGAATTGTCCCGAACCTGATGCGCATTGCCCTGTCATTTTATAATCAAGCACACGGGCATCTGATGAAATTTTTATTGCACGAACATATAAAGCGCCTAAATCCACAACTGTTTTTGCATCGGGAAAAAAATAGTTGGCTCCTTTTGCATGCGTTGTCATTCCATAAAAATGTCCGCGTTTGCGTTTTACAAGATCACCTTCACCGGTAGAAGCGAGGTAGGCAATTTCTTCATACTTAAGATTGAATTTTTTCAGCATCGCCTGGATCATTTCATCTGCAACTTGCGTTGGATTTCTTTTCCTGATCTTTTCGGTTTGTTTATCGAGCAATTCCGGATAATCAGAATAATCCATCAGCACCAGTTTGATAAAATTGCTGCCGACATCAATACCCATTGTATAAAGCGGTGATCTCATTTTTTTTTATTATTAATTTAATTCAGCCGTTTCTTTTTTTGCCGAAGGCAGATCTGTTTTTAAATTTCTTCTTGCGAACATCGCCCCGCCTAATGCTCCCATGAAAATGGAATCTGTATGAATGTTTATTTTTATTTTATCGCCATAATTTTCTTTTACTAACTGAGAAAGATATTTTATCACGGCGGGGTTCCTGGCAACACCGCCGGTAAAAGTGAATTCATTGAATACTCCACCAGATCGTGCGATCAGCGACATAGCCCGCATAATAATTGCTTTATGCAATCCACCAAGAATGTCTTCTCTTTTTTCACCAAGGTTGATTAATTCACGCAATTCTGCTCCGGCAAATACTGTGCAGGTAGAACATATTGTTACTTCTTTTTCAGATTTCATTGCCATCGGTCCAAGTTCATTCACTGAAATACTCATTTCATCCGCGATGTAACCAAGATAACGTCCGCAACCAGCGGCGCAACGATCATTCATTTGAAAACTTGTAACGAGTCCATGTTTATCAACCTGAATGGCTTTGGTATCCTGGCCTCCGATATCAAGAACTGTTCGTGTTTCAGGAAAAACGGCGTGAGCGCCAAATGCGTGACATAAAATTTCAGAGCGAATACAATCCTGCGGAAAAGGAAGTAATGCACGACCATAACCAGTGCCGGTCATGTTGGTAATATTGAATTCTATGTCGGCGATCTCATCAATATGTGTTCTCAGCGATTCGGAAACGTGATCAAAATTTCCTTTGAGTAAATTTATTTCTGCATCAAAATTTACACTCGTGTCATCAGTTGCAGTGTCAGGAAGATTTTTATATTTCTCCCTCAGTTCATCCATAGCTTTATAAATAAGTTCTTTGAAGTCAAAAGTGATCAACTGGTTTTCGGCCGGGCTGATACTTTTATCCCAAACTGTCATCAACGGTTCAAAGAGTGATAAATCAAGTTTGTTGACTTCTTCATTATATTTTTCAGAAACAATGTCGCGGAAGAATTGATTTTTTGCACCGAGATTATTATATAAATAATCATGTTTGATTATTGGTTTGAATGCTCTTCGGATACTTCTTAAATGTCCGAGCATTTTTTCCTGCGTTGCTTCATTTTTAAAAAATGTTTTACAGGTTTTCAGCAATTCATCTCCCAATTTGTCGAGCCTCACTTTGAATTGTTCATATTGGAAAACACTTTCTAAATCGTTGATGTATTTTTTATATTGAGGTTTGGCTTTTATTTCATCTTCTAATTTTTTCTTGAGAATGGAAAATCTTGTATTATAAACTGCTTCGTCACGTGCAATATCAGCGGCAACTGCATAATTAGCCCTGGTGTTTGTAATACCGCGACCAATAATTTCATCCTGTTCATTAATAATGACAGCCTTTGAAGTAGTAGAACCCAGATCAACGCCGAGATAATATTTATTCATCGAATGTGTTTTTCATTTTAAAAAATCAAAAAACTACTGGTGAATCCTGAGCCATGATTATTTTTCTTTGCTCCAGCATCTGGAAATATGATTCCAACCTGTTCTTGATATTTGCATAAGAGAAATAACGCGGATCAACCAAATCACTTTCAATAAAACCAACCGGCACTTCCAATCTCTGCTCGATTTCACGCATGATCATCAACTGTCCTGCAGAAAATGAATTACAACTTTTAATTGAATTGATAAGAAAGCCATCAGCTTTATATTCTTTTACATAGTCAGCCAGTAAATTCACCCGTTGAGGAAGATTCATGTTTGTATAACATCCCATGCAATACTTTGCTAAACTTTCGAGTGGTTTATTTGGATCGTGTCGAAAACCTAAATCATATACGCCGCCAACTTTTGTATAAGATGAAGCGACTATGACGGCGCCCATATCATAAAATATTTTCCAGAACTCACGGAAGTTTGTCCAGTTGGGTGGGCCTTCCACGACAAGCCGAAATTTTTCTTCTTTCAATTCTCCTTCAGGTGTGATGGGACCTAAACCTAACTTTATTCGTTCCCGCACTTCGTTGTATAATTCAGTATAATATTCAACAGCTTCAGGTGTTCCTCTGAATGCGGTAAAAATTGGACCGATATAATATACGCCGGCGAAATATGCATCAATCGGTGATGGTTTATGTTTTGCACTTTCTAAAACTTTCACCAACAGATCTTCTGCTTTTGCAGAATTGACCATCATGGCTGATAAACGTTTCTTATCAAATTTTTTTCCTGAAACTTTTTCCATTTTCGGGATCACTTCTTCTTTCAATTGTTTCACCATGTATTCTAACTGATCATTTGTTATATGGCCATCTTCCTGGTAAGGAGTATGAAGCATGGCTACCGGAACACCGGGATATAGGCGTTCAAGATTTTCAAACCATTTCATAAAAGTGAAACAGCCGGTATAACTGAGTAAAAGCAAATCAGGAGAAGGAAGTTTTTCACCTGTAGGTCCAATGTTTCCATTAAGCATCATTCCGATATCACATTTCACATATGTACAAACGTCTTCGCTGAAACCAAGTTTTTCTGCTTCGCGGATATAAGCTCCGGATTTTTTTCGCATGCCGGATTGTAATGCATTTATTTCAGGATATACCGGCAGCATATCAAATGATAAAATCAATTCAGTAAGATTACCGGGAACAAAAGTGTAAACAACTTTTTTTCCTGTTTCTTTGGCGTTGCTTAATTCATGAAATAGCTTTGCCAGCATGTCTTTTTGAATGATCATGCTTTTTTCTTTAATCGCTTCTTTTGGTGTTGCACTCATTTTTTTAAGCCCATAATTTTATTGAATCAGAAAATGTTCCTGCTTGTTCTTTTATCACTTTAAACTGCCCTGTATTTTCATGATATTGAAAATTGATGTGTGGAATTCCTGCTACATCACATGATTTTTGCAATTCAGGTCTGTCGAGTAATGCAGGATCACAAAAACTTGCAGCACTGAAGATCACTCCGTCAGCATTTCTTCTTTTTACCAAATCAACTAATCTTGCGCCTTTTGGATTACCGACATCATACACAGCAGATGAGAAGGCGCTTTTAGTGAGATAGGCATTCACCAATGCATTGATTGGATCATTTGTATTTTCATCAACATCACCCTGAACCCAACGTGATCCGAGCATAAAATCATCATCAACAATATAACAACCTGCCATTTCAATGGACTTAATTAAACCAATTGGTGGTTGTTCACAAAATGAACCAGAGATGACGACACGAATATTATCCATTGGTTCGCCTCTTTCTTCACTGATGATCTCAACAACTTCTTCAAGAATCTGGTTATGTTCTTCCGCCGGTAATACTAAACCGCTTCGGATGATCGTGTATGTATCAACAGCAGATAACCTCCAGGGATATTCCTGACGGATATCATAAATCCTTTCAATTAATTTTCTGTTTTTATTGTAAAGCTTAATGGAACGATTCAGATTTTCATTAGTAAGTTTTACTCCGGTCACTTTATAAACATCATTAATTATTTTTTCAAGTTCTTGTTTATAAAAAACTCCGCCGATCAGTGAATCAAAATTTTGCGGGTAATCAAAATATCTCTGGAACTTTCCTTTTTTTGCCAGCTTAAACATCCCCGAAAGATTCCGGACACAATCACAAATGGCAGGGAAAATAAATCCGTCAAATTCATTTAAACTATTGTCAAGTGCTAATTCAATTATACCTCTTGGAAGATGGCAGATATACGATTGATAATACGCATCACCTTTGATAATTTGTTTGTGATCACCAACACCCATGATGCCAATAGCCAATCCATTTATAGCATGAATAATTTCTCTTGGAAAATAAACAGGAAGAAAACCAATCAATGCACGGTTCTTTTCAGCAGCTTTCCATTTTTTTGCTTTTGAAAAATTCAGATCAAAGACCATTTCATTGGAATATTTGAGTATATCATTTAACTGCCTCATTTAATTTTTGAGTTTTGCGTGATATTTATTTTCAAACGGAATTACCGCTAACTAACGTTCGGCAATCTTCTTATTTCAGACATAAAAGTTCATGACTTTTGTTAACAAATAATATGACCTAAATCATGGCTGATATTCGGAAAACGGACTTCAGGCGAATCAAGAATTGAAATCAGATTTGTTAAATGAATTTGGACTGAAATATGTTCTTTATTATGGCTGGATTTCTGTGGATTCCCGGCTCCAGTTTATTTTTTTGCCAATTCCCAGCCAGCTATCTGTCATCTTTACATGATTAATCCGGATAGTAAACACTTCACCTTGCATGGCTAGTGCCATTGGGTATTTTTTATGGTATTTAATGTAAGAGTTTTTAGACATAGGATGTTGCGGCGGTAATAGATCGCCCAGTAATTGTATGCCGATGACCAAAAGTTTGTTTAATTTATCCGGCAAAATAGTTCCTGATATCCGGGCATTCTTTTTTATGCAGGAGAAATGATATGTTTCATCGGATGATTTGAAATATAGCAATCCGTTTTCACTGTCGAAAGCATAGAAACAATTAAAGCAATATGGAGTTCCATTTTCATCTGAACAACAAATTGAAGCGCATGTTTGCTTTTTGATAAACTCTCTTATTTTTTCATTCATACAAGCTTAATTATTCTTATCGGGCAAGCTTTTTCTAATTCCCTGGTTTTTTCTTTTATCTCAACGCTGACCGGCAACACAAATACTTTATTTTTTAAAACTGATTTCAACAGCGTTGCTCTCCCATCTCTTTTTGATAAACGCCAGATGTCCGGTTGCAGCTCATAACAAATGCCACAGCCAATACATTTATCTCTGTAAAAAAGAATTTTAGCCATTTGCTGGTTCAACAATTTTATATAGCTTATCCTGTGAAGTAATTTTTTTACTAAAAGGAAAAGTTATTTTATCTCCTTTTTTTGCCAGGCCTGCTTTTTCACCATTAACGATCAACGATTCTATTTTTTCTTTTGCCATTCCTATAACCTGACCGGTGATCATCAATTGATCACCGGTTTTTATACTTCCTGATTCAATGATAAACTCTGCTACATTTATTTTTGGATAATACCGGCTGCCTTTTCCCACATAAATTTTCTTTTCTGTAGCAACAGAACCGGGATGCGGCGTCCATTTGCCCAATTTTCGACCGAGATAATATCCTTCCCAAAAACCTCGATTGTAAACTGTTGATAAACGTTTCAACCAGTTTTCAATTTTATCTGTTGAATAATTATTTTTTTCAATTGCCTCTAATGCTTCCCGGTAACATTGTGTGACGGCAAAAACATAATCGGCGCTTTTACTTCTTCCTTCGATTTTCAAAATATCAGCACCGCTTTTTACAATCTGATCAAGGATGTCAATGGTACAAAGATCTTTTGGCGACATGATGTATTCATTTTCTATCAGCAATTCTTCATTTGTTTCTGCATCGGCAACTTTGTAAGCACGACGGCAATTCTGCACACAAGCTCCACGATTCGCTGAGGCATTTTGAGAATGAAGGCTTAAGTAACATTTACCCGAAATTGCCATACATAAAGCACCGTGAACAAAAATTTCTATTTTAATCAATTCACCGGATGCACCTTTGATCTTTTTTCGTTTGATCTCTTTGGTTATTTGTTCCACTTGTTTTAACGTAAGTTCTCTTGCCAAAACAATAACATCGCTGAACGCAGAATAAAATTTTACTGATTCGAAATTGCTTACGTTGGCTTGTGTGGAAATATGAAGCGGAATTTTTTCCTGGCGACACAATTCAATTACAGCAATATCCGATGCAATGACTGCATCAACTTTATTTTTTTTTATTTCTTTTAAAATTTGTTTCAGTAATTGCATGTCGTGATCATACATAACAGTGTTCAATGTTATGTATGACTTGATTCCATTTTCTTTACAAATGCCTGAAATTTGTTTGATATCATTTATGGAAAAAGAATTAACTGATCTTGCCCGCATGTTCAGTTGCTCTACGCCAAAATAGATGGCATCTGCACCTGCATTGATGGCGGCTTGCAAACAATCAAAAGAACCAGCAGGAGAAAGTAATTCGATTTTTTTCATGATCGCTATGTAAAGACAATGAAAACTTTAAGCAACGCTATTGTTGATTTATAATTCAATGCCCGTTTGTCTTGTCAACAGTTATAAAACTTTCAACGCTTCTATTCTTTCCCAATGAAGTTTGATGCCTTCATTAGCTAAAGCAAGAAACTCACCAGCTTTTTCCGGATAATTGTTTTTAATAGTTGAAAACCTGTTTTCGTGATAAAGAAATTCCTCTACCGGCACTGAAGGTGATTTACAATCCAACGTAAAACGTTGTCCTTTTTCTTTTGTTGGGTTATAACGGAACAATGGCCAGTAACCGGTTTTCACTGCCAGGTTTTGTTGCTCAATGCCATGGCACATGTCATAACCATGCGCAATACAATGGCTATAAGCTATGATCAGTGAAGGTCCATTATATGCTTCTGCTTCAAGAATTGTTTTGAGTGAATGCATATCATTTGCTCCCATCGCAATTTGCGCTACATAGGCTCCACCATGAGCAATTGCTTGCATGGCAAGATCCTTTTTACCGGTAGTTTTCCCTTTCACTGCAAATTTTGCGCTGGCTCCGATAGGTGATGCTTTTGATTTTTGTCCGCCGGTATTGGAATAAACTTCAGTATCCATTACCATTATATTTACATTTTCACCGGTACTTAATACATGATCTAATCCACCGAAACCAATATCATAAGCCCATCCATCACCACCAACGATCCACATTGATTTTTTTTCGAGAAACTCTGCTATCTGGAATAAACGGTATGATTCATCCGTTTTAATTTCACGCAATCTTTTTTTCAGTTCGTTTACATTTTTTCGTTGCATTATCATTTCTGCTTCAGAATTCTCAGCGTTTGATAAAATAGCATCAGCCAATTCAGAACCTACTTCTTCACGTAAATTTTTCAGCAGGCGAATAGCCATTTCTCTTTTTTTATCAGTGGCGAGTTTTATACCTAATCCGAATTCTGCATTGTCTTCAAATAATGAATTTGCCCATGCCGGTCCTGATCCTTCATGATTCACTGACCATGGAGTTGTGGGTAAATTAGCGCCAAAAATTGAAGAGCATCCAGTTGCATTAGCAACAATCATTCTGTCGCCGAATAATTGTGTGAGTAATTTTAAATAAGGCGTTTCACCGCATCCACTGCAGGCGCCGGAAAATTCAAACAAAGGTTCCAGCAATTGCGAACCTTTCACTGTTCCTTTATTTACTCTTGTACGATCAATATCAGGAAGAGAAATAAAGAAATCCCAGTTTTTCTTTTCAGTTTCTTTCAATGGCAGCACGTCCTGCATATCAATTGCTTTGTGACCTGGCTGTGATTTACTTTCTATCGGGCAAACTTCGGTACATAATTTACAACCGGTGCAATCTTCCACTGCAACCTGTAAAGTGTATGCTTCTTTGTCTTTGAAAAATTCTTTGCCAACCGGATCAACATGTTTGAAAAATCCCGGAGCATCAGCCAACCAGTCGCGATCATAAACTTTTACACGGATAGCTGCGTGAGGACAAACAAAATAACATTTGCCACATTGCGAACACAATTCCGGATCCCAAACTGGAACCTGCTCTGCAATATTTCTTTTTTCCCATTTAGTAGTTCCGGAAGGATAAGTGCCATCAACAGGAAATGCGCTTACCGGAAGTTCATCACCTTCGCCGGCAATAATTTTTCCAAGAATGTTTTGTACAAAGTCAGGAGCATTGGCCGAAACAGGAGCTTCGATTTCTTTATGACCTGTTTCATATTTTGAATAATCTATGCGATGAAGATTTTCTAAAGTTTGATCAACAGCATGATAATTTTTTTGAAGCACTTCTTCTCCTTTGCGCCCGTAAGTTTTTTTGATGGCACTCTTGATATATTGAATGGCCAGATCTTTTGGCATTACATTAGAAATAGCAAAGAAGCAAGTTTGCAAAATAGAATTGATGCGTGAACCCATTCCCGTTTCCCTTGCCACTTTCGAAGCATTGATAACGTAGAACTTTAACTTTTTATGAATGATCTCTTCCTGAATTTTCCTGGGCAATTCCTGCCAGACTTCATTTTCAGGGTAAGGAGCATTTAATAAAAAGGTGGCTCCATCTTCAGCATCTTTCAACACATCATATTTCTTAAGATAATTGAAATGATGACAGGCAATAAAATTTGCAGAATTAATGAGGTAAGAAGAACGAATCGGGTTTTGACTGAAACGCAAATGTGATACTGTCAGTGAACCAGATTTTTTTGAATCATAAACAAAATAACCCTGAACATAATTATTTGTTACTTCACCAATAATTTTAATTGTATTCTTGTTGGCACTGACAGTTCCATCGGCACCTAACCCAAAAAATAACCCACGGAACAAATGTTGTTTCTCGAGGGAAAATTCTTTATCCCAATCAAGACTGGTATGAGTTACATCATCTTCAATACCGATGGTAAATCCATTCTTGGGATTTTGTTTTTTCAATTCATCAAAAATAGCTTTGGCCATGCCAGCGTTGAATTCTTTTGATGCCAAACCATAACGGCCGCCAATAACTTTTGGCATTTCATTTTTCCAACCATTGTGTAGTGCATTGATCACATCCATGTATAATGGTTCACCAATTGCTCCCGGTTCTTTACAACGATCGAGTACTGCGATCTTTTTTACTGATGCAGGAATTGCATCAACAAAATCTTTGATTGAAAAAGGACGGAACAAATGCACATTCAGGTATCCCACTTTTTCTCCGGCGTTGTTTAAATAATTTGTCACTTCATGAACAGGACCAACACCTGAACCCATGATGATAATAATTCTTTCTGCCTCAGGATGACCGACGTATTCAAATAATTTATAAGAACGACCGGTTAATTGTTCAAACTGTTTCATTACAGCAGAAATTATTTCTGGTACTTTTTGATAATATTTATTACTGGCTTCACGACTTTGAAAAAACACATCAGGATTTTGTGCTGTCCCCCGGACAAAAGGATGTTCTGGGTTAAGAGATCTTTTACGATGTTTGCTTACTTCTTCTTCATCAATCATCTGACTAATGATCTCATCAGGAATTACCGATACTTGTCCCAACTCATGTGAAGTACGGAAGCCATCAAAAATATTCAGGAAGGGGATTCTTGATTTTAAAGTAGAGGCTGTAGCAATTAAGGCCATATCCATTGCCTGCTGTGGATTGTTACCAAACAGCATTGCAAAACCTGTGGATCTTGTAGCCATCACATCACTGTGGTCACCAAAAATGGACAAGGCATGGGTGGCAATTGTTCTTGCAGCTATATGAAAAACGGTTGATGTTAACTCTCCCGCAATTTTGTACATATTGGGAATCATCAACAGTAGTCCTTGTGAGCTAGTAAATGTAGAAGCAAGTGCTCCGCCTTGTAATGCGCCGTGAATAGCTCCGGCAGCGCCGGCTTCACTTTGCATTTCAATGATTTTTGGGACTTCGCCGTAAATATTTTTTACATCATTGCTGCTCCATTCATCGGCCCATTCACCCATAGTTGAAGACGGAGTAATAGGATAGATGGCACAGACCTCGCTCGTTTTATAAGCAATGTGAGCAGCACCTTCGTTGCCATCCATTATTGAATAAATCTTTTTTTCTTCCGGAATTGTCCTTTCTTCCGGGGATAGAGAAGTTGTGGTTTTCATTTCGAAGTATTTTTGTTAAATGTGCTTCGAAAATAAAGGTCAGATCAAAAAATGGGGATGATAAAAATCAGGTGAGAAACTGATTAACATATTGAAAACATCATAAAATTACTTTTTGGACAATTTCTCTGACTTTATCAGCGGGAATCCGGTCTTGTAACATAGTATCACGGTAACGGATAGTTACAGTATCATCTTGCTTGGTTTGTTGATCTATGGTAACACAAAATGGAGTTCCAATTGCATCCATGCGGCGATATCGTTTTCCAATGGTGTCTTTTTCTTCGTAAAAACAACGGAAATGAGGTTTGCAATCATCCATAATTTTTCTGGCAATTTCCGGTAAACCATCTTTCTTTACTAATGGCAGAATAGCTAATTTCATTGGAGCCAAATCCGGATGAAATTTCAGCACCACGCGGCTATCTTGTTTTTCAGAAGTACTTAGATCTTCTTCATTGTACGCTTCACTCATGAGCAAAAGAAACATTCTGTCAAGTCCGATGGAAGTTTCGATCACATACGGAATATAATTCTGATTTATTTCTGAATCAAAATACTGCATTTTCTTTTTGCTGAATTCCTGGTGATTCTTTAGATCAAAGTCGGTTCTTGAATGAATGCCTTCTACTTCTTTAAAACCAATCGGGAAATCATATTCAATATCACAAGCTGCATCGGCATAATGAGCCAGCTTGATATGGTCATGAAAACGGTATTTATTCTGAGAAATACCAAGGTTCAGGTGCCACTGCATTCTTTCTTCTTTCCAACGCTGGTACCATTCTTTTTGTGTACCGGGTCTGATAAAGAATTGCATTTCCATCTGTTCAAATTCTCTCATACGAAAAATGAATTGTCGGGCTACAATTTCATTACGGAATGCTTTTCCGATCTGAGCAATACCGAACGGGATTTTCATTCTGGCGGTCTTTTGCACATTCAAAAAATTCACAAAAATTCCTTGTGCTGTTTCAGGGCGTAAATAAACTTTATTATTCTCATCATCCGCAGAAGTAGTTGATCC
The DNA here is from genome assembly GCA_963823125.1 of uncultured Bacteroidota bacterium. Classification (GTDB taxonomy): domain Bacteria; phylum Bacteroidota; class Bacteroidia; order Chitinophagales; family Chitinophagaceae; genus UTBCD1. Next base: position 344,574 of record CAWGKD010000016.1, on the reverse strand, counting down.
AAACTCTGTAGAGAACATTAAGTTGAATTGACGAACCTCTGTCCAATTACTGGTTCCACTGACAGGACATTTGATTTTATTATCTTCTATAAGTTTTTTTAATCCATTAAAATCATCTTTTGCCAGTAAAGCGTCCATCTTTTCCAATATATCCTTTGCCAGCTTTTCATTTCCCAAGGCCCATTGATCATCAATAAAGCTTTCGATCAAATGATCTACTCTATAACGTTTTTTACTATCCTTATTATCAATCATCGGGTCATTGAAATTATCAATGTGGCCGCTGGCTTTCCAGGTAGTTGGGTGCATGAAAATGGCTGCGTCAATGCCGACAATATTTTCATGCATCTGCGTCATGCTTTTCCACCAATGATCTTTAATATTTTTTTTCAGCTCGCTGCCCCATTGGCCATAATCATATACGGCCTGCAAACCATCGTAAATTTCACTACTGGGAAAAATAAAGCCATACTCTTTGCAATGTGAGATAATTGCCTGGAACCTGTTGTTATCATTTGCCATAGTGCGCAAAGATAAACCGCTGATGAAACTGATGGAAATGATTTTTAAAATGATTTATTTATGGTAGTGAATGAATTTGAAGATTCTTATTTCAGTTTTTCATTCTGTTTATGCCTTTCTGTATCTCTCTTTGTCTTCTTTTCAAAATTTTTCTTCAGAGCTTCCGTCAGATCAACACCTGTTTGATTGGCCAAACACATCAGTACCCATAACACATCGGCCATTTCATCGCCCAAATTTCTATTCTTGTCACTTTCTTTAAATGACTGATCGCCATATTTACGAGCCATAATGCGTGCCAGTTCGCCTACTTCCTCTGTAAGTATGGCCATATTGGTAAGCTCGCTGAAGTAACGAACACCTATAGTTTTTATCCATTGATCAACCTGTTTTTGTGCTTGCTGAATAGTCATAACAAAATTTTTTGTTGCATATTGCAATATAGCATGATTATTGCCGTTTTACTCCTCCCGCAACAAACTCCGGAAAGGAGTTTTCATCAGTTCCCGGCGGGCTTTTGACCTGCCCCCTGAAAGCTAAATAAACCGAATATCTGAAACCAAATTTGGTATTCTATGATCTTAGCTTCCATCCGCAAGACAGTGGCAATAGCCATCTTATTATCAACCGTTGTTTCTTCCCAGGCACAAAATGATTCTATTCCCGCGAAAGAGTCGGTAGGAGTAATAAAAAAATCAAAAAAACCATTTCGGCTTCTTACCTATGGGAGGAGGATAACTATTCAAAGCATTGAGAATAACAATAACATTCAGCAGATATTAGTCTGGACATCCAACGGAAACCGTATTGTGGAACAGCATGATCTGGATGTACCTGAGTACGATTTTACAATTACCGTCAATGAAAAAATATTTTTCCTGCTTTTAGAAATGAAAGATGGAAGCATGCATACGGAAAAATTTGGAGTGAGATAGTGAATAGTCAATGCTAATTAACACTGATCCGCTTTATTCTCTGTTTTTTGTATCAATAAATATTGTAACTGGTCCATCATTTAATAGCTCCACTTTCATGTCTGCGCCAAAAATTCCGGTATAAACAGTTTTGCCAAGATCTGATTTAATCTGATAAATAAATTTTTCATAGAATGGAATTGCGATTTCAGCTTTACTGGCTTTTATATAAGAAGGTCTGTTTCCTTTTTTGGTGGAAGCATGCAGGGTAAACTGACTGATAACTAAAATATCTCCATTAACATCTTTCACAGAAAGATTCATCACTTCATTTGCATCATTAAAAATCCGCAGGTTGACAATTTTGCTACTAAGCCATTCAATATCTTCATTCGTATCAGCATCTTCAATCCCCAGTAAAACCAATAATCCATTCCCAATCTGCGAATGAATTTTTCTATCAATAGTTACGCTTGCTTTTAAAACTCTTTGTATAATGGAACGCATAAAAGCAAGTTACTTTTTTCTTGTTACTGGTTTCTGGTATTTGGTTATTAATTTTGAGCCAGTTTTACCAGTAACCAGCAACTAACAAAATGATTGATGTTTATAAAGAAATATTATTCCAAACTACCCGTAGCGGCGGCAAAGGCGGCCAGAATATAAATAAAGTGGAAACTGCTGTTATTGCATCGTTTTTAATTGAATCATCCCAATTACTTACTAATGAACAGAAGAAGCTATTGAAAGAAAAACTTTCAAATCGTATTACTTCAGATGGTTTTTTGCAGGTAAAATCACAAGCTTACCGCACTCAATTGGAGAATAAAGAGGAATCTATACGCAAGATAAATGAGCTTATACAGGTGGCTTTGAAAAAGAAAAGGCCTCGTATTGCTACCAAAGTCAGCAAATCGTCAAAAGAAAAAAGACTGGAATCAAAGAAAAGAAAAGCGGAGATAAAATCAGGCCGCAAAAGATTTCGCCCGGGTGATTACTGAAATATCAATTCGATTTTCTTTTTCCTTTTAATAAGTCCATAGTCTTATTTTGAGATTCAATATCTTTTTGAGTATTTTCCTGTTCTTTTAAATTCTTGACTATATCGTCTTGAAGACTTTTTATTTTTTTCTCCATGCTGGCCTGATCATCTTTCAGGCTCTTCAGTTTTTTCTGAGCTTTGTTTATGGTTTCCTGTTGGGCGTTTATCTGTAATTCAAGGTCTGAAGCTTCTACATCAGGCTGAAGTTCATTTAAAAAAGATTTGGCTTTGATTTGCAGATCAGCATCACCCGAAGACAAAGCATTATTGCCGTCCTTTAATAAAATCAGGTACAGAATAGATTCGTCTTTATTCTTACGACTTCTTTTTTCCACTTTCACCACATAATCCATGCTTGAGCTGCTTATATCATTAATAATGGCTCCTTTATAATTCCTAAAGCCTTTATCACTGGTAAAAATGCCTTTTGCTTCTTTAGCGTGATAACCTAATTTTTCCATTTTTTGTACAAAAGCATTTTCGGTCGCATCCGGCGAATAGGCATATTCAATGACGATGGCCGGTTGCTTTTTTTTATTGTATTCAATACTACCTTCATAAGCTTGTGAAAGGGCAGCTGTTGAAAAGGTTAATATGACCAATAAGAAAAGGAAAATTTGTTTCATATCGTTGAGTTTTGGCTAAGATACGGCAAAGAGCAAAATTGATATAAAGAAGTTAAATGATAAAGACTGACGGTACCAATTAGCGATTTCAAAAGCAGACAATTACTTTTGTCCTGACTTCGTCATGTTCCGGCAGGCAAGTTGTTAAATTTAAAAAATTGAGTGGTATTAAAAAACTGGCAGGACAAACCATGTGGTATGGAGCAAGTTCCATTGCTGCACGGTTTCTCAATTACCTGCTCACGCCTTACCTCACATTAAAATTATCCGGGCCAGCCTACGGTGATATGACGCTTGTCTATTCGGCTATCCCATTTCTGAATGTCATTTTTACTTATGGACTAGAAACTGCTTACTTCCGTTATGTGCAGAAAAAGGAACATGAAGAAGAAGTATATAATACAGCAACTGTTTCGCTTATCATCAGTACCATTTCTTTGACCATTGTGCTTATACTATTGAGAACTGCGTTTGCTCATTTAATAAGAATAGAACAACATCCGGAATATATTACCTGGAGCGCTTTCATTATTGCATTTGACAGTTTATCAGCATTGGCTTTTGCAAGGTTGCGTTATGAACAAAGACCCATAAAATTTGCCGCAGTTCGCATAGCTGGTATTCTTATCAATATTGCTGTGGTATATTTCTTTTTGTCTGTCTGTCCTCAGATAGCGGTCAAACATCCTGATAGTATTTTATTATATTTCTATAATAAAAAAGTAGGAGTAGGTTATGTGATCATTGCCAACCTTGTTCAATCAGTCATCACGTTCTTATTATTATGGAAAGAATTTTTCTCATTCAAATGGAAATTCAATGGCAAATTGTGGAAACAGATCATGATCTATTCTATGCCTTTGATCGTTGCAGGTTTTGGTGGAATGATCAATGAGACTTTTGATCGCATCATGCTGGGTTGGTGGTCCTCGAAGCCAACAGAAACACTGATAAAATTACAAGTGGGAACTTATGGAGCCTGTTATAAACTTTCCATCCTGATCACTCTTTTTATACAAGCGTTCCGGATGGGAGCTGAGCCTTTCTTTTTCAAACAGGCTCAGGGCGAAAATCCGCAAAAAATCTATGCAAGAGTGATGAAATTCTTTGTGATCACAATTTGCCTTATGTTTTTAGTTGTCGCTTTGTTTCTTGATGTATGGAAACATTTTATTCAAAATCCTTCCATGTGGGTTGGATTGAAAGTAGTGCCGATACTTTTGCTGGCAAATATGTTTCTTGGAATTTATTATAATCTTTCCATCTGGTACAAACTCACAAACAGAACAATGGCCGGAGCATGGATAACATTGATTGGCGCAGTGTTGACTTTGGTAATCAATTTTGCATTCATTCCCCGTTATGGTTATATGGCTTGTGCATGGGCTACTTTTATCTGTTATGGCAGCATGATGGTGATCTCATTTATATGGGGACAAAAAGAATACCGGGTGCCGTATGCATGGAAAAAATTATCAGCTTATATAGTTATTGTTGTTTTGCTTTATTTTGTTCATACCTTATTTATTCAATTAAATTTTAACCGCTGGATCAATCGTGGTTTTGGTCTTGCACTTACCGGACTCTTTCTCACGCTCATATTGAATATTGAAAAGAAAGAATTCCGAACACTGCCCGTAATCGGAAAATATTTTTTCTGATACTTTACATGTTCCTTCCTTATTTAATGTTTAAAAGATATTGCAGTAAGAAAGTATATTAACCGGGTCTACTCATTAATAAATGTCTGTAGAATGAACTAGATTTAACTTTATAAAGAATTGAACGATGGTATGAAGACGGTGAAGCTAACCTTGTTTGCATTTATAGCTACTGTAATCTATTTGTCCTGCCAGAAGGAATATTCGATTGAGGGCATATCATCAGGCTGGTTAAAGAAGGATACATTGGGAAACTGCTCACCTGTTTTAATTAACGGCAATTATAAAGCCGACACAATAATAACAAGCGCAAACTACATAGATGTTCAAGTTGAAGTTTCCTTGTCCGGTACATATCAAATTACTTCCGATACCGTAAATGGATATTACTTCAGTAATTCAGGCTATGTAACTACAGGAACAAACATGATTCGCTTGTTTGGCAGAGGTAAACCTCAGGCAGAGGGTACTGATAATTTCAGAGTTACCTATGACAGCAGCAATTGTAATTTTAGTATAAATGTTATCAAGGTCAAAAATGCGATATTTACTTTGGGTGGAGCACCCAACGGTTGCAGTGGAGCAACCACTACAGGAATTTATATCGCCGGCACGGCTTTAACAGCTAATAATAAGATCACTGTTCAGGTAAATGTTTCTTTTCCCGGACTGTATTCTATCACTGCTTCCACCAATAATGGTTTTCAATTTTCCGGAAGTGGAATTTTTACCAACGTTGGATTGCAAAATGTAACACTATCAGGAAGCGGCACTCCTGTAAGTGCAGGAATTTCAAATGTCGTTGTGAGCAATGCTGTAAGCACCTGTAATTTTCCGATCACTATACAGTCAAACAACCAAGGTGGAGCCGTGTTTAGTTTTGATGGTACACCCGGCCCATGTATCAATGATACTGTCAATGGAACATACTATGCCGGCATTGCCACGAATCCTAATAATACAGTTATCATGAATGTTACGGTAACTGTTCCTGGTTCCTATAACATTACAACCAATACTGCGAATGGAGTTACATTCAGAAATACGGGATCATTTATCAATGCGGGCCAACAGCAGGTGACTTTAACGGCAATTGGTACACCTTTCAGTTCGGGGCTAACTGGTTTTGTTCCCAATACCGGGGCTTCCGGCTGTGGTTTTTCAGTAAACATTCAACCACTGCCGCCACCGGCATTGTTTACACTGAGTGGTTCACCCAATGCATGCACTCCGGTTACAGTAAATGGATTTTATATTGTTACGAAACCATTAGATGCTTCCAATACCATAGTCGTCCAGGTCAATGTAACCACAACCGGTTCCTATCATTTTTTTACCAATACTGTCAATGGGATCACATTCTCTGCATCGGGTGTATTTACAACTACTGGTTTGCAGAATTTAACACTTATTGGCAGCGGAACACCTCTGGCAAAGGGGTTAACCAACCTGTTGGTAAATAACAGTACTTCCGGATGTAGTTTCAGTGTAACCGTTCAATAGTATTTTTTATTTCTGCTTGTCTCCGTTTTACCGGAGGACGTAGAATGCAGGAACAAAAGAGATTTCCTGCCAGTTGCCAAATTTTACCGGCAATTGCTGGCAAACTCCTGGCCACCGGGAAGGATTTTGTTTTACTCTTGTTTTACTCTCCTTTTACTCATGTTTTACTCATGTCTTGAGATTGCCCTGAAAAGGTTCTTTGCAGACAGAGAGGATTTTTTACGCATTTATTTAAAGATCCAAAACATGGGTGGAACAAGAGGCGAAGAAAACTAAAAAGAGAATGAGTGTAATAACAATTTTGTCATAGAATGCAGGAACCTAATTCATTTTATAAGAAGAAGAAACAACCATTGCTTTAAAAATGATGAAAAATAATATCCCGGGAAGGCTCATATCAAAATAACTTCACAAACGGATTATTCATTTTTTCAAATCCAATGGTCGTCATTTGTCCATGGCCGGGATAAACTTTGGTATCATCTGGCAAAGTAAACAGCTGTGTTTGAATACTGTTAATTAACATTTCATAATTACCGCCGGGCAGATCAGTTCTTCCGATACTAAGATTAAATAATACGTCGCCACTGATAACAAAACCTCCGGCTTCATTATAAAAACAAACGCTACCGGGCGAATGACCGGGAGTAAAAAGAATCTTCAGTTCATCATTTCCAAACTTTATTTTTTCTCCTTCTTTCAAATAAACCAATTCGCCTTCGTAATTCTCAAAAGGCATTTGCCACATTTGTCCGGCAGCAGGTGCATATTCAAGCACTTGCTTTTCTTCCTTATGAATATGAAGAATAAGTTTCCATGTATCATGAATAAACTTATTACCAAAAACATGATCCAAATGGCAATGCGTATTAAGCAGCAGGGTGGGAGTAATATCTGAATCTATAAGAAACGTTTTTAATCCGTTCCTTTCTTCCGGGAAATAACAGCCGGGATCAATAATGCAACATTGCTTTTGTTTGTTATACAAAACATACGTATTCTCCTCAACCGGGTTAAATGTAAATGCTTTGACGCTTAACATGAATGGTTTTTTGTACTTTTAGAGCCTCTCAAACCTCTTTGGTAAAGAGGCTGACTGACACGCATACCAAAAATACGCAAAGGCGTCTTGGTTATATGTATCAGGAGGATGAAAATAAATTGGACGGAAAGATTGATTAGATATACGAAATGTAAAGATTCTATGAAGAAAGTATCATGCCTGGTGGCTTGCCTTTCAGTTTTCATGTGGATGGAAACATCTGCGCAGGTAAGCACCGTGGAGTTCGGCAAAAACCGGATTCAATACCAGAAATTCAAATGGAAATATTACCAGACAGAAAATTTTAATTCATATTTCAGCCAGGATGGACTGGCTTTGGGAAAATATGTGGCACAGATTGCTGAAAAGGAACTTCCGGGCATTGAAGAGTTTGTGGAATATGGTTTACAACGTCGCGCCAACATCGTTATCTATAATAATTTTGATGATATGCAACAATCCAATATCGGGTTGGGCATTGATTGGCAAAATGCCGGTGGAGTAACGAAACTGGTGAATAATAAAATGATTGTTTACTTTAATGGCAATCATGATAGCTTACGACTTCAGATAAGACAAGGTATTGCCAGAATCTTAGTCGAAAATATTTTGTTTGGTGATGATCTTGGCGAGTTTGCTGCTAACCAGGCCTTGCTGGATCTTCCCAAATGGCTGACCGATGGCTATATTGCTTATGCAGCAGAAAACTGGAGCACATCATTGGATGATGATCTGCGTGCTGCCATGCTTTCAGGCCGCTATAATAATTTTTACCAGTTTGCCTATGAAAAACCATTACTTGCAGGCCATTCTTTCTGGAATTATATTGCCAATAAATATGGGAAAAGCAAAACGACTTATTTCCTATACCTGAGCCGCATTTACAGAAACCTGAATAGTGCTTCGCAGAAACTAGCTAAGGAAAAGTTTAAAAAATTACTCCAGGATTTTATGCTGGAAGTGCCGCAGCAATATTTCAAAGATATTCGCGGACGGCGCAATGTTCCCAAAGGGCAATTATCAGTAAGTGAAGAAATCGGGAAAAAAGATTATATCCGGTTTAATGCAAATCCTAATGCAAGAAGTTTTACTTATGCTTATGTAGAATTTAATCAGGGAAAATATTCTGTGGTATTAATGGAAAATTTTGTGAACAAAAAAATACTGCTGAAATACGGAGTTCGATCAAGGGAAACAGATGAGAATCCAAATTATCCAATACTTGCCTGGGATGGAAAAGGAACACGGCTGGCAGTTGTATATAATGAAGAGGGTAAAACAAAATTATTTGTGTATGACCTGGTAAACCGTATTAAGACCGTGAAACAAGATTTGAAAATGTTTGACCAGGTGGAGGATATGAAATATATGCTGGATGCCAATACACTTCTTTTTAGCGCAGTGAAAAGTGGTCAATCCGATATTTTTGTTTATAAAATAGATAAACAAACAGTAGAACAAATTACGAACGATGTGTATGATGATCTTGACGCATCATTTGTTGCATTTCCCAATAAAACCGGGATTATTTATTCCAGCAACCGTCCTTCAGCAAATGCAGCTAGCAGCGATGATTCTCTGCCGGGTAAAAGATTTAATATTTTTTTAATTGACAATTGGAACAAATCTGATTTCAGGCAAATTTCCCAGCTGACCGATCTGAAATTTGGCAATGCCAGATTTCCTTCTCAATATAATTCATCTCATTTCACATTTGTAAGTGATGAAAATGGCATCAACAATCGCTATGCAGGTTTTTTTAAAACACAAAGAGCTGGATTGGATACATTAGTGTTTATTGGTGATGAAGTTCTCCGCAACCCATCAAAACAAGATGTGGACAGCCTGCTGAAAGATTGGAATAAAACCGATATTGATTCAGTTGGCTTTGTTTCTATTACCAACGATTCAGCTTATATATTTCCATTGACAAACTACCAGAGCAGTATGCTAGAAACAAGAACTGCCGGCGATAACAGCCAGGTAAGTGAGGTAGTGAAATTAGGTGATGTAAAATTATTATATCGCCTGAAAGTAGATGAAAATGCATTGCGTCGCAGAAATGTAACAGCCAAACCAACTGAATATATGAAAAGAGTGATAGATGAAGAGAGGAAGGCTTCGGAAAAGGTAGTTACTCATCAACCTCAAAAAGATACAACAGTAAAAAAATCAAATAATTTTTTTGAAAACGGATTTCAAAATGAAAAGTCTGACAGTTCCCAAAAAGGGAAAATTGTAGAGTCTAAAGAAATAGTAAAACAAACTACTCTTAAGAAGGTAAAAATATTTGAATACCGGCCGCCTAAATTTTTTAATGATTATGTTGTAAGTGGATTTAATAATAGTGTATTGGTTACCCGTTTTCAACCTTACCAGGGAGGAAGCGGTCCTATCTATCTCAGCAATGGGGATGCATTCAATGGTATTTTGAAAGTGGGAACATCAGATTTATTTGAAGATTGGAAATTTGCCGGAGGTCTTAGCATCAGTCCCGACCTTGCAAACAGGGAATATATTGCCAGTGTTCAATATCTGAAAAGAAGATTTGATTATGGGTTTACTTATTATCGTGATGTCATAAAGAATCCGCCATTATATAATGATTCTCTGTATAGCGCTAAGGAATATTCCAACCTTTACCAATTCAGCATTTCATATCCATTCAGTAAAGTGAATAGTTTGCGATTGAATGTAGGATTCCGCAGAGATAAATATGTTACTCTCTCAGAAGACACTTTTGCATTGAAGACTCCCGATAATAAATCCTCTTATAGTCTGGTTCATATGGAATATGTGCATGATGACGCAATTAACCCGGCGCAAAATATCTGGTTTGGGCTTCGCTGGAAATTATACATGGATTGGGACACCAGGTTGGGTAAAGTTAATGGACAGTCTGCCAGCAATCCTTATACTTTCAATTTTGGTTTTGATGCAAGGAATTATTTGCCTATTTATCGGAATATAATCTGGGCAGTTCGCGGGGCTGGCGATTTTTCATGGGGACCTGAAAAAATCATTTATTACTTAGGTGGCGTTGACAACTGGCTATTCCCGAAATTCAATAATGCTAATCTGCCTGCTCCGGATAATGAATATGCATTTCAATCACTGGCTGTGAATATGAGAGGATATAATCAAAATTTGGCAAATGGTAATAATGCGGTTGTTATCAACAGTGAGGTGCGGGCGCCAATTTTCAGTTCATTATTGAATAAACCAATTAATAATGCCTTTCTCCGGAATTTCCAGGTGGTTCAGTTTTTTGATTTTGGAACAGCGTGGAACGGAGCATATTCTAAAATTGAAAGACCCGGTGTATTGTACAGCCAGCCAAATAACCCGGTACAGGTTCTTGTTAAATCTGGTGGCATTGGTCCCTTTGCAGGTGGTTATGGATTTGGAGTAAGAAGTGTTTTGCTTGGTTATTTTCTGCGTCTTGATGCTGGCTGGCCTATGAACGGATTCTTTAAAGGTGGACCTGTTTGGTATTTTGCTATGGGATTAGATTTTTAAAAAAAGAATTTTGCAAAGTAAAACCCTCTCATTACAGAGGGTTTTTTAATTGTCTGATTGTTTTTTGAAAATAAGAATACTTTTCAGTATCAATAATCCTATTAATGAGAAATAAGAAACCTTCTGATAAATGGTTTCTTTGTATTCTTCATGGATACTGGTTACTGCATTATTATGTGATCCACAATATGAAAAGTACATTGCCTGCAACTGTAATGTATTTAAGCAAAAAGATAAATGAATTGTCAGCATAAATATTTTTTTAGTGGGATTAAGAATATTTTCTTGCGTAATAACTGGTGAGAAATCCATGTATAAAAATTATCCCGATACAGATGATCCACCCAATAAATACCATTTTTGTGAGATTACTTATTCTTTTTTCCACTTCCAGTAATGAGCGTCCCGCTGCAACAAATCCAACATTTGGTGATTGCACTGATTCAATTACCATGGCCATTCTTACTCCTCTGCCAGGTTGCCAACTGATTACATCTTCGTGGTTCTTTTTTGTAAAAACAAAAGTACCTGTCGGTAATTTGGGAAGATTTCCATCCAAAAGTCCGTTTGATTGAATGGGTTCTCCGGCTTTATTATACAAGACCACAAACAACGCCAGGCTTTTTGAAATATCAATTGTGTCTTTCGGGAAAAGTTGGTTTGTGGAATGATTGGTATTTAAATCATTTGCAATATCTCTGGCTATTTGTAGTTGCGGATCATTAGCTCCGGAACGAAAAGATTGCTGAACGGTAACATAAACAAGCCCGCAAAGAATTGTTATGATCAATGCTGAAGCAACATGAGTAAAGGGAAATTTTAGGTGCATATTTTAATAATTTAATGTTATTAAATTCGTTTGTTTTAATTTTCTGATAGAGTCATATAGCCTCAAAATGCTTTTCATCAACTTTAGTTACTGAATTTGTTGTGCTGTTCGGGTGAAGTTGATTTTTATCAATTCTAAAAGCATTTGTAATGAAAAGTAAATATTTTGTTTTTAATTTTCAAAGGGGATTTTTTGCTCTCGTTAACAATTAAATGTATGACATTCAGCCCGTAAATATTAGATTTGCAGATTAGCAAACCCGATGAAACAATTCAGATTCCTCTTCTTTGTATTTATTGCAATTATTTTCACAAGCCTGACCAACGGTCAGCAAAAGATTATTTTCGGTGTAGCAAAAGATTCCCATAGTGATGAACCTGTTCCATTTGCTTCTGTTAGTTTTAAAAATTCGGCAATTGGCAAACTGACTGATTCTGCCGGAACGTTTGTTTTTTACCTTGATAAATGGCCATCTGATACGCTTGAAATTACCTGTGTTGGGTATCAACCGTTTTTTTTCATTATTGATAAATCAAAAGATTCTATCCAGGCCGACATTGCAATGGAAAGAGGAACTTTTAATGTAGGGGTTAGAGTAAAGGTAAAAGTCAATAAGGGATTGTTGGTCTGGCGAAAGATTGTTAAGAATAAACCAAAGAATGATCGTTATCGGTTTAATAATTTTTCGTATGAATTATACAATAAGCTGGAACTGGATATCAAGAATTTTAATTTTAACCGCTTTTCCAATTTTCAACCTCTTAAACCGGTTGGTGATCTGATTAAGGCGAATGTAGATACTTCAGAAGGTTTAAAATATTTGCCGGCTTATCTTACAGAAGTTATCTCTGATTATTATTACAGGAAAAAGCCTGAAAGATTTCGTGAGGTGATTAAAGCAGCTAATACGAATGGCGTGAAGAATGAAAGCGCATTGAAATTTCTTGGTGGAATGGATCAGAATATAGACATGTATGATAATTTTATTCCTGTCTTTGATAAAAAATTTGTCAGTCCTGCCAGCGATAATGGGGATTATTATTACAATTACAGAGTAGTTGATACTCAATTCTTCAATAACAGAAGGTTTTATCATCTTGTATTTACGCCACGCCGCAAAGGTGAAAATACTTTTGAAGGTGATTGCTGGGTTGATGCCAAGTCTTTCGCTATTCAGAAAATGAATCTGCGCTTGGGAAAAGAAGCAAACATCAATTTTGTTGACAAGCTGAGTATGATCCAGGAATACAGTCTTATCAATGATACCATGTGGTTTATCTCCAAAGATAAATTTGTAGCTGATATTTCTCCATTTGGAAAAGATAAACCGGGTTTTATTGGACGAAAAACAACGACCTATAAAAATGTTGTCGTTGATGATTCATCGGTGATTAGGGAACTTGAGAAAAACAAAATTTCTGAAGAGGTGATCACTTTGCCCGGTGCAGACGATAAATCCAAAGCATACTGGGATACCTCAAGACATGAAGAATTGAGTAGAACGGAAAAAGGTATCATAAAAATGATTGACACGTTATTGAATGCTCCAGTGTTCAAAAAATTCACAAATACAGTTGCTTTTATCGGCACTGGTTATCTTAATGTAGGTAATTACCAGTTTGGTCCATGGTTTAATGCATTCAGTTATGACTTGCAGGAAGGAGCCAGAGTCAGGTTTGATCTTGGCACTAACCCTCATTTCGATAAACATTTTTGGGCGCATGGTTACCTGGCTTATGGTTTCGGAGATCACATTGTAAAGGGGAAAGGCGAATTATTTTATTTGCCGAAAAAACATCCCCGGTTGTATTTATATGGATCTTATACCAGTGATCTGGATTTCGGACAAAACTATTATGGTGAGGTAACATCGGATAACATATTTTCTCTGGCTATCCGAAAACCCAATATTCCCGTCAAGTATATGAAGGTGAATGAAAAAAGATTTGAATTTTATGATGAGCAGCGATCGGGTTTATCTACGCTTCTGGCAGTTACGAATAGAGAATATATGCCGTTAAGAAATCTTCCTCCACAAGATTCTTTCAAACTTAATAATGGAAGGGATCCGCTAAGTTCTTTTGCAATTTCTCTTCGTATACGTTATGCTCATCTTGAAAAATTTTTAGAAAACAATTTTTTTCGTACGAGTCTTGGAAGTCCTTATCCCATCGCAGAATTTGATATTTCAAAAGGCATTGCCGGTGTTTTTAACAGTGGTTATGATTATACTAAAATCTCCGGTAGTATATCAGACAATGTCAAAATATCACCATTCGGAAGCATCTTTTATTATGTTTATGGTGGAAAAACATTTGGCACTTTGCCTTATGTGCTTCTTGATATAGCACCAGGTAATGAATTATATTATTACAATAAATATGCTTTTAACACTATGAACAAATACCAATTTGTTCATGATCAATATGTGGGTATAAATTTTGAGCATGATTTCGGCCCCGGAATTTTTCGCTGGTTCGGTCCAACACGTAAATTAAAACTCCGGCAATTCTGGACTGCCAAAGCATTATGGGGCAGCCTGAGCGATGCAAACCGAGCGCTTAATTTTAAAAGCGGGTATGATTTTCAATCGTTGGATGGAAAAACTTATCTGGAAATGGGAACTGGCGTTGATAACATCTTTCGGGTGTTCAGAATAGATCTTATATGGAGACTTTTACCTTCTACTTTGCCTACTCAGCCCGGTAATGGATTTGGTATCTTCGGAAGTTTCCATGTTGATTTTTAATTTTTTCTTCTTTTTTTCTTCATGATAAACAAACTAAGTTTTGCGTATCTTCCTGCAAACTTTTTTTCATGTCTTCAAAATTTATTCTTGCTCTTGACCAGGGCACGACCAGCAGTCGCAGTATAGTTTTTGATCAGCATGGCAATATCATTGGTTCAGCTCAAAAAGAATTCAAACAATTTTTTCCTAAACCCGGTTGGGTAGAACATGATGCTGAAGAAATCTGGAGTACACAATTTGGTACGATGGCAGAAGCTGTTGCAAAAGCCGGCATCAGTATAAAACAAATTGAAGGTATCGGTATTACCAATCAACGGGAAACAACTGTTGTTTGGGAAAGAAAAACCGGCAAACCTGTTTATCATGCAATAGTTTGGCAGGATCGGCGCACCTCTTCTTATTGTGATGAATTAAAAGCAAACAATCAATCTAAATTTATTCAGGAAAAAACAGGATTAATTATTGACGCTTATTTTTCTGCCACAAAACTGAAATGGATTCTTGATAATGTTGACGGAACAAGAAAAAAAGCAGAGAATGGTGATTTGGCATTTGGCACCATTGATTCATGGCTCATATGGAAATTATCTGGCGGCAATCTTCATGTTACAGATGTGTCAAATGCTTCACGCACCATGTTATTGAATATTCATACTGTTCAATGGGACGATGAGTTGTTGAAATTATTTAATATTCCAAAAAATGTTTTACCAGTTGTTAAACCATCCAGTGAAATATACGGAACCACTGAAAATAATATTTCAGGATCATCTATTCCAATTGCAGGAATCGCCGGAGATCAACAGGCAGCATTATTTGGTCAATTGTGTACTCAACCAGGCATGGTTAAAAATACTTATGGTACCGGTTGTTTTATGTTGATGAATACCGGTCAAAAAGCGATCACGTCAAAAAATAATTTGCTTACGACCATTGCATGGAAGATCAATAACAAAATAGAATATGCATTGGAAGGGAGTGTATTCATTGCCGGTGCAGTCATTCAATGGCTGCGTGATGGTTTGAAAATTATCAGTACTTCTGCTGAAGTAGAAAAACTGGCGCAGCAGGTGCAGGATACCGATGGAGTTTATATTGTTCCAGCTTTTACGGGATTAGGAGCACCGCATTGGAACCAAGATGCAAGAGGATCAATATTTGGATTAACAAGAGGAAGCAGCAATGCACATATTGCAAGAGCAGCGCTTGATTGCATCGCTTATCAAACTTATGATGTTTTGAAAGCAATGGAAGCAGATTCTGGCATTCAAGTAAAAGAATTACGTGTGGATGGAGGTGCAACAGTGAATAATCATTTAATGCAATTTCAAAGTGATATTCTTAATTGTAAAGTAGTGCGACCGAAAATTACCGAAACAACAGCATTAGGCGCAGCTTATCTTGCGGGACTTGCTGTAGGTTATTGGAAAGATATTGATGATATAAGCCATCAATGGCGGATTGATAAAATATTTTCTCCGTCAATAAATGAAGAAAGAAAAAATGAATTGATTAAAGGATGGCAGAGAGCAGTGAAGGCGACGGTCGCATGGGCTGAGAAGTGATTTTCAACACAGAGGAACAGAGAAATTGAGTTACACGGAGTAACTCAATAAATATACTTATGCATTTAATAAAAAATGAAATATGGTTTAATTCTATAACAGCAAGGATAATAAAATGTGCCATTGAAGTACATAAAGAACTTGAACCCGGTTTAATGGAATCCGTATATGAAGTTTGTTTAAAAAAAGTAATAGCCGATAATGGATTAAATGTAAAAAGCCAGGTAATTGTTCCGGTAATTTTCAAAGGAGAAATTCTGGACAAGGAGTTTGTTATTGATCTTTTAGTGGAAGACAAAATTGTCCTTGAATTAAAATCTGTTGAAGTTATTTTACCGGTGCATGAAGCCCAGTTGGTCACTTATCTGAAACTCTCTGGTAAGAAACTTGGACTTCTTATCAATTTTAATGTAGCATTATTAAAGGAAGGAATTCGACGCCGCATCAATGGCGATTTAAACTCTGTGTAACTCTTTAACTCTGTTTCTCTGTGTTGAATAAAATATGAACAGAAACCTAATGATACAACAACTCGAATCTCAAAATGAATGGGATATTTGTATCATTGGCGGTGGCGCTACTGGTTTGGGAACTGCAGTGGACGCTGCAACAAGAGGTTTCAAAACTATTTTATTTGAACAGCATGATTTTGCTAAAGGCACATCATCCAGATCTACTAAACTGGTTCATGGTGGTGTTCGTTATTTGCAGCAAGGAAACGTAAAATTGGTAAAAGAGGCTTTGAAAGAAAGAGGAATTCTTTTAAAAAACGCTCCTCATTTGGTAAGGAATCAAAAATTTATCGTTCCAAATTATAAATGGTGGGAAGGACCATTTTATGGAGTGGGATTAAAAATTTACGATTGGATGGCTGGCGATCTTGGTTTGGGTCCTTCAGAATTTTTATCAAAAGAAGAAACACATCAATTGGTTCCCAATCTTGACCCGAATGGATTACGTGGCGGAATAATTTATCATGATGGTCAGTTTGATGATGCAAGGCTCGCCATCAATCTTGCACAAACGGCTGCTGAAAATAACGCGGTTGTTCTGAATTATTTTCCAGTTACAGATTTTTTGAAAACAAAAAAAAAGATTTCTGGCGTTCAGGTAAAAGATTTTTTTAATGGAAAAGAATATGAAATAAAAAGCAAGGTGGTTATCAATGCTACCGGAATTTTTACAGATGCAATTCTTAATATAGATAATCCCGCTCATGAAAAAATCATTTCACCAAGCCAGGGAATTCATTTAGTATTTGATAAAAATTTTTTACAGGGAGATACAGCCATTATGATCCCGCATACTGATGACGGTCGTGTTTTGTTCGCAGTCCCATGGCATGATAAAATAATTCTTGGCACTACAGATACACCGGTAACCCAAACTTCATTGGAGCCGAAAGCGAAAGATGAAGAAATAGATTTTATTTTAAAACATATTGGCCGTTATCTTACCCGTTATCCAAAACGTAAGGATGTGAAAAGTGTATTTGCCGGGCTTCGTCCATTGGTAAAAGGTAGTACTAAAAAAACAGCGGCTTTATCACGGGATCATTTCATTGCAATTTCTGATTCAGGTTTGATTACTATTGCTGGCGGCAAATGGACAACTTACCGGAAGATGGCAGAAGATGTAATAAATGAAGCAGTAAAAAAAATGGATTTGACCAATAGAAAATGCGTCACAAAAGGATTAAAACTTTTTGGACATAATAACCCTGTTCCGGTAGTTTCTATTCAAAATCTTTCATCTGATTCATTAAAAGAACTGATAAAAAATGCAGTTGCCAATGAAAGCTGTATGACCGTAGAAGATTTTTTATCAAGAAGAACAAGGCAATTACTTTTAGATGCCAGCGCAGCAATTCAGTCAGCTCCAATGGTAGCTCAGCTTATGGGTCAACAAAAAAATAAAGATGAAACCTGGATAAAAAATCAAATTGATGATTTTAATTCCATGGCAAAAAACTATCTTCCATCTTAAATAAAAATTATGAATCATTTCATCGGGGAATTTACCGGCACTGCTTTGCTGATTATTTTTGGTGATGGCGTTGTTGCCAATGTTGTTTTGAATAAAACAAAAGGGAACAACAGTGGCTGGATCGTAATTACATTCGGTTGGGCCATGGCAGTTTTTATTGGTGTATATGCATCCAACAGTCTTGGCGGAAGTGGTCATATCAATCCGGCAGTCACTTTAGCCATGGCAGCTTTTCATCATTTTGATTCGACGCTTGTAGCAACTTACATTTTCGCACAATTTGCCGGTGCAATTACCGGTGCTGTTATTGTCTGGCTTTCTTACAAAAAACATTTTGATGCAACGGAAGATGGTAATGCAAAGTTGGCTGTTTTTTGCACTGCTCCGGAAATTCGCAATCCCTTTTATAATATCATTACTGAAATCATCGGCACATTTGTTTTGGTACTTGGTGCTTTGCTGATGTCTGCTCCGGATCAAAGTCTTGGTACATTGAATGCACTACCGGTTGCTTTGTTGATTCTTGGAATTGGTTTATCTCTTGGCGGTCCTACAGGCTATGCCATTAATCCTGCAAGAGACATGGGACCACGCATTGCTCATTTTATTTTACCTATAAAAAATAAAAGAAACAGCGACTGGAGTTATAGTTGGATTCCTGTAGTGGGGCCAATAATTGGTGGATTATTAGCTGGTGCTATTTTTAAATTATTGTGATATAGGTTGCATTTATTATGGTAATGTGGGAATAGTTTAATTTTTTATAAGAGTCGTTGGCTCCTTCTTGTTATTTTGTATTTTCAGTTGTTCCTCCGATTGTTTTAGAAATTCTTTAAAATAAGTATCTATTTTTTTATCATCAAATTGTTGATCCCAATAAATATCTGAAATATCATCCTTACCAATATTATATTCTTTGGGATTTAGTGAATAGGGGCCTGCAACTCCTAGATAACTGATATATTTAAAATCTGAACTAAACGAAACTTCATACAAATAGAATTTTTGTTTTTTCCCGTTAAACATCTCTGTTCTGTCGTCTATAAATATGATTCCTGCGGGTTTGTGGTCATCATCGTCATAAATAAAAACTTTACTTTTCCCTAGCAATTTCTGTGTCATAAAATCTTTCGGGAATTTATTTTCCATTTTATTTTTGAGCAGTTCGTCATACAAATCACTCCGGTATTCATCAGTTGAAGCAAATGTGTAAATTGTTCTGGGATCTACTTGCTGTTTATTTCTCAGCATTTGGACAAGTGTTTTAAATCGAATCCGCAGATCACTGAAATTGCTGAATTGTTTGAGTATTAAATCAGAAGATTGTGTATTCAATATACCAAGTATATCAATAAGATCATAGTAGCTACTCCCATTATTTTCTATATCTTTTTTATTTTTTTCAATTTCTCTTTTGGCAAGGGAAATAAATTTTGATTCGAATGGAATAATTTCCTTTCTTGAGATATAATTATTTGTGAGTAAAGTTCTTGTAAGCCTACAAAGGATTTCTCCTAAAGCATCTGAATCTGCCAGCTTAAGTATTTGCGGAAAAAGCGAAGCTGTCAACTTTAATGAATCATAAAATGAATAATGAAAATAGCCTTGTTTTGGTAAATTATAAGAATAATTTGCTAATAAATATTTTATTAGCTCATAAGAATCCCGGGTTTTAATATCAGATAACCATGAAATCAAAAGAGGTTTTGCATATTCGTTGTTTATGGTTATTAATTTATAGTTGTCTTTTATAAAGTTAATGGTACTGTAGTTGCTATCGAGTTCTTTAATTTTAATCAGAATTTTGCTATTTAGGTTATTGTAATAAGATGTGTCAAAGTCCGGATAAATCTTAAGTGATAGCTGCTGAAGTAATGGCAGGTCTGTTTGTTTAAATGCGAGATTATCCCACCAAAGATCTGCTTCCTTGATAGTTTTCAGATCTCCACTCCTGATTATTTTTATTAAATTCTGAATTCTTGATTGGGTAAAATTGACCGGGTTTAATTTTTTTAATATTTTAAAATAATTGAAGAAAGTATAATATTTTTTGTCCAAGTCATAGTGTGCCATAGTACCAAAGATTTCATATAACTCATTACCATTTAAAATTATTTTTACTTTTCTGACTCTATCTTGACCTGGCATTATTATTACAAACTCAGATGATTTGATACTATCATTGAGAGTAAGTTTGTAATCAGAAATAGAATCGGCTTCAGATTTATATGATTCTGCTCTTTTTCTTAGAAACGCTGTGTCTGAACTGTACCAAAACCAGTCTGGCAATAAAGTTTTATCAATAATAAGAGTATTGGACGAAAGTGAATCATAGACTATAATCCTTTTTGCGTTTTGGTGAAAATCTTCTTCATCAACATCTCTAAATGTAAAAGAAAAAGGTGATGTAGTTGAAATTGAATGATCAGGTGAATAAATCGTATGCCATTCAGGATATTTATAATTCAAAAGCCTGAATGAGCTTAAAAATTTCTCTGCATTTGCTCTTTCTTTCTCTCCGGGTTGAAACAAAGTAAAAAGATAATAAGTGCGGTTCCCTCTTATTAAAGTAAGAGATTTGATTTCCAATGATTCGCCCTGAACTTTTCCCCGCATTGAAATTCTGTATGCAGGGAAATTATCTATAAAAATATAAGAGGAGTCAATAGTTTCAGCATTGTCAAGTACCCGTTCTCTGATATCATCACCAATAGATAAGAAATAAGATGAGTCTTTACTGGTAAGCCTCATCTCTTCTTTCGTTGAGGATGTCTTAATACCATAAAAAATTTGAGACTTCAGGTCAAAGGCCTGAGCAGTCTGAATAATTTTCCCTTCCTCAGATCTGACATTCCGGCTTTCCGTTGGTTTAACAGGCAAGTCTACTGAATAAGCAAGCGCCTGATTTGTAAATAAATTCCACTTTGTCTCTATAGGAGCAATTTTTTTCTGATTATTGTTGTACACAAAAGTTTCAAAAAATTTATTCGACTCATTATCACTAAGTGATTGCTCGCGTAATGCAAATACTGCATTTAACACTACTCTTTCCATGCGCGGAATAAAAACCTGCATTAGCAAAACACCATTTTCTGCGTTAATCCTGTATTCGCGACCTGTAATTCCATTTATTGTAATTTCCTTTTCTCTTACTTTCATATTTGATTCTGCAAACTGATTTTTCAATCCATTATATATACTATCTAAGCCAAGTTTTTTCCTGTCTTCAGACATTTCCGTACTCATGGTCATATACATCTTCATAAAGGAAAGATCAAAGAACACTTTCATATCCAGACCAAATGCTTCAAATTTATCAAGACTGTTTGCAATTCCAGGCATACTTAATGAGTAAGTACTGTCTTTTATATTTACGGGATACCAGGTTATTTCTTTACTTTTCAAATTATATTTATCGGGGTCTATTTTTTTTGAGGAAAATACAGGTGTCAATGTAAAGCCGCGGCTTCTCAGTAAGTTGATAACTCCTGAATCACCCGGTAAATGAGCAGCTCCAATAGCAAAGAAAGTACTTCGAATAGCTGAAAGACTATCGATGCGTCTTGTCATTTTCAGATTTCTTTTGATTAAAATATAGTCTTTCTTGCCCGATTCTTCATTGTACATGAAAGCATCTATACTATCTAATTGTTGAGAAATGTATGTTTTAATAAACCATTCATAACTACTATGATAATATTTTTCGTCGTACAATGCAGCCTGAATCTTTTCTTCAGTTTCAGGACTATTGATTTGTTCTACCTGGTCGTTAAAATCTTCTATTCCTCCTACCCATTTTCCTTGTTTTTTTGCGACTCCGAATAAATATGCATCTAGAAAGGTGGACATTTCTCCTTTTTTGTAAAGTTCTATATTCAGTTCTGATTTGCTTTGGTCAAGATCATCAAGCGTTATTTTATCAGCTTTTTTATCAAATTTCTTTTCCAGACGATCTTTATATTTTTCCCAGATTTGTGCATTGACAACGTCTTTTACCTTTATTGGTTCTGTAGCGTTCTTCTCTTCATTTTGATGGAACATATAATTTATCATCTGCGTTCCCATGCTATTTAAATCCAATTCAGCAGCAAATCCTTCTGTTTCCCCGATTGCATTGTATAATGAGTCTCCCAGAAAAAATACTCTTTTGTCAGTCAAATGAATAGTACCGAATAAATAGGAAGGTCTGGATAATCCTTTTCCGGTTATCCGCCAGAGCAGGGAGTTTTGAATTTTTGAATTGTTTTGGGCAGATACAAATTGAGAAAGAAGGGATAGATATATAAGTACAAAGAATGTTTTCATACCTGGATATTTTGTTAACTTCTGTCAATTAAATCTACTATAATTCTTGTTACAGAAATTATCATCTTTTCTGAAATGCTTAATGGAGGGGAAATCCGCATACAATTAGGGGAAAATAAAAACCAGTCCGTCAAAACTCCATTAGGAATACAGGCATCAATTATTTTTTTATTTGATTCAAAAGAATCAAATTCTACAGCCAGCCATAAACCAAAGGAACGGACAGCTTTTATATTTGGATGGACAAGTAATGACCTGAATAAATCTTCTTTTATTTTCACTTCATTCATCATGCTTTCATCCAGCAAAGCTTTCATTGCAGCCATACCTGCAGCGCAACAAACCGGGTGACCGCCAAAAGTTGTGATGTGTCCAAGCTCTGGGTTATTAGTTAGTGTCCACATTAGTTTTTTGTCAGCAATAAATGCTCCCAATGGCATTCCACCACCAAGAGCTTTTCCTAATAATAAAATATCTGGGATAATGTTAAAATGTTCAAAGCCCCAGAGTTTACCAGTTCGTCCAAAACCGGTTTGAATTTCATCAAGGATCAATAAAGTTCCGGTCTCTGTACATTTTTTTCTTAAAGCGAACATCCATTCTTTGGAAGGAACAATAATGCCGGCTTCACCTTGCACCGTTTCTGCGATGACGCAAGCAGTTTGTTCAGAAATTTCATTTAATGATTCAAATGAATTGTATTCAAGATGCAGCACGTCTGGTAGCAAAGGACGAAAAGCATTTCGCCAATATTCATTTCCTATAACACTCAATGCGCCTTGAGTAGAACCATGATAAGAATTTTTAAATGCAATGATATGCGTTTTTCCTGTCGCTCTTTTAGCGAGTTTCATGGCTCCTTCAGTTGCTTCAGTGCCGGAATTAGTGAAATAAACACAGTTGAGAGAATCCGGTAAATACTCCGTAAGCAACCCTGCATATTGTACTTGCGGTGTTTCAACGAATTCACCATAGACCATGATGTGC
Organism: uncultured Bacteroidota bacterium; assembly: GCA_963823125.1. Taxonomy (GTDB): domain Bacteria; phylum Bacteroidota; class Bacteroidia; order Chitinophagales; family Chitinophagaceae; genus UTBCD1. The sequence continues at coordinate 321,324 of CAWGKD010000016.1, read as the reverse complement.
AAGTAAGAATCGAGCTGTTCTTTTATTGCTTCAATGACTTTTGGATGACGATGACCAACATTAGCTACATTAATTCCACCAATGAGATCAATATATTTTTTCCCGTGCAAATCAGATAAAATACAACCTTCGGCTTTTACTATTTCCAAAGCAAGTGGAGCATCTGAAGTTTGTGCTAGATTTCGAAAGAATAATTCCCGCTGATTCATGACAACAAATATCGTTTTAAGAACGGTTGAATGAAAATTTATCAAAAACTGCCTTTTTGTAAAAATGGTTAATGAATATTTCAGTTGAAAGATTCCTGATTAGGGTTTTTACTATGGTAATAGCAATTATTTATGTATAATTTCGTTTTCATAGTGAGTCTTAACAAATGAAAAACCTTAGATTATTTACGATTGTATTTAGCCTTTTGATGGTTTTGTCATCATGCAGAGTGTGGAGCAGTGTTTTCAAACCAAAGTATGGATGCCCAACCAATGGTAAGAATGTAGGAGCAGAAAGGATTATCAGTGGTGACCCGGAAGGAACAAGAGCAGCTAAAAAAGCAAAAAAATTTTCTGAGTAATCTAAACTTTGTGCAGCTAATTGTTGCGAAACCAAGTCTAATATTAAACTTAAAACTTATACTATGAGCCTCACCCTAAGAACTACACTAGGCTGTACCGAAGCCATTATTGCAGATGATGGTGGTCTGAAACGTTTTTATCAGGTTGCTGACATCCTGAGTGGTGATATGCACATAAATTTTACCCACAAAGAAGACGACTTTGACACCATTGACTGGGAATTCAAATTCAAGGGACATAACCTGACCCTGCATTATAATATTTACAATGGCATTTCTATTTTTCCCACTAAAACACGTGATGCATTAAATAAAGACAATAAAGCCGTTGTTGAATTGGCAGGTGTTGTGGAAGAAAAATTATTTACTCAAAACAGGAACATCGCCTGATCATTACTGTTTTTTTTAGAGTCCAGAATTTTTTTCCATTATTATTTTTAAAAACTCCTTTCATATAATACAAAGTTTGCAGATTTGAAGGCAGATGATTTCAGTATTTATTTTTATCATTCCAAAATAAGATTTAATTGATGTAATTTTTTCTGTTTACAGCCACTGATTGAATTTTTTGATGTACCAGTTTTTTACAATTTGTGTAAGTACGCAATAGCTCAATAATATTCCAAATAACCAGGGAAAATAGCTAAGTGGTAATGGTTCCATTTCTAATGCATGTGCAAATGATGAGAAAGGAATAATAATTCCTATAGCCATAACTAACGTTGTGAAGGCAATAACAGGAGCGGTAGCCCAGCTTTGAATGAAAGGAATCTTTTTTGTTCGGATCATGTGTACAATAAGTGTTTGCGACAGCAGTCCTTCTACAAACCAACCCGATTGAAATAGAGATTGATGGTCAGGTGAATTGGCTTTAAAGAAAAAATACATGATTGCGAAAATGGCATAATCAAAGATTGAACTAATTGGTCCAATGAATAACATAAAACGTGTAATGCCTCTGGCACTCCATTGCTGAGGTTTTTCGATGAATTCCCTGTCCATCATATCCCATGGTATTGATACCTGAGAAATATCGTAAAGAAGATTTTGAACCAGCAACTGTAATGGTAACATGGGTAAGAAAGGAAGTAGAGCGCTTGCACCGATCACACTAAACATATTTCCAAAATTGCTGCTGGCAGTCATTTTAATATACTTCAGGATGTTGCCAAATGTTCTGCGGCCATAAATAACGCCCTTGCGCAAAACCAGTAAATCTTTTTCCAGCAATATTATGTCTGCACTTTCTTTCGCAATATCTACTGCAGTATCTACAGAAATACCTACATCTGCATCTCTCAAGGCAGTTGAATCATTTATGCCATCACCTAAAAACCCAACAGTATGACCTTTTGCCTGTAATAATTTTACTATTCTTGATTTTTGAATTGGTTTAAGCTTGGCAAGAATAGTAATCTCGTCTATTTTATTTTTTAATTCTTCATCACTCATTTGATCAATATCGGTTCCCAATAAAATATTATTAATTGGAATACCAACATCATGACAAATCTTTTTGGTTACAATCTCATTATCGCCTGTCAAAACCTTTATATTGACACCCAATTTGTGCAGTTCTTCAATGGCGGGTTTAGCGGAAGGCTTGGCCGGATCCAGAAAACCAATAAAGCCTGTTAGAATTAGATTGTTTTCATCAGTTACTGAATAAGTAAGCGGACGTTCTTCACTTTCTTTAACTGCCACCAGCAGTACTCTCAATCCATCTTCATTTAATTTTCTGGATGTTTCTAAAATTGTATTCCGCATCTCTTCATCAAGTGCAACAACGCTATCATATGTTATTTGCAATTGGCGGTCCGTGCCCGGATCGAAAGCATATTTGCATACAGACAACATTTCCTCTACAGCGCCTTTACTGATTAATAAATGCTTTCCTGTTTTTTCTTCCAAAATCACACTCATTCTCCTGCGTTGGAAATCAAAAGGTATCTCATCTATTTTTTTATAATTTTCTTCCAGCTTCAGGTGATTTAGCATTTCTGACCGATCTAATACTGCTATGTCCAACAAATTTTTTAATCCTGTTTGATGAAAGCTGTTAAGATAAGCCCATTGTAATACTTCCTCATCGTCTTCTCCGTAAACATTCAGATGTCTTTCCAGAACGATTTTATCCAGTGTTAAAGTTCCTGTTTTATCAGTGCAGAGAACATCCATAGCACCAATATTCTGAATAGCATTCAAGCGTTTGACGATCACTTTGCGCTTACTCATTTTTACAGCTCCCTTTGCCAGGTTAGTGGTAAGAATCATGGGCAGCATTTCTGGTGTCAATCCAACCGCAACGGAAAAACCAAACAGCAGAGCTTCTACCCAATTGCCTTTTGTCAATCCATTAATAATAAAAACAAGCGGAGCCATCACTAACATAAAACGGATCAATAGCCAACTAACTTTATTTATTCCTTTTTCAAAACTTGTTTCAGCTCTCTTGCCGCTAATGGCTTTGCTGATACTTCCTAAATAAGTCTGATTTCCTGTGTACACTGCCAGAGCTTGCGCAGTTCCGCTCATCACATTCGTTCCCATGAAACAGATATTTTCCAGATCCATTGCAGATCTTTTTTCTGTTCCATTCAGGGCAGTGTCCCTTTTTTCAACCGGCATGGATTCTCCTGTTAAAATAGACTGGCTGACGAATAAATCTTTGGATTGAATGATACGGCAATCTGCCGGAATCATATCCCCGGCACTTAAGAAAACAATATCGCCCGGAACAATTTCTTTTAATTCAATTTCTTTTCTACCGGTATCCAGTCTTAGCACGGTAGCTGTAACTTTTACCATGCTTTTTAATTTCTCCGCGGCATTATTACTTGAATATTCCTGCCAAAAACGAAGTAATGAACTCAGAAATACCATAGCGCCTACCACAATCACCGTTTTATAATCGGCTTCACCGGGTTTTGCCAGAACTACGTCTATTACAAATGAAACGCTTGCAATAATAAAAAGTACGCCGTTAAATGGATTAAGAAAAGCATGCAGAAGTTGTACATACCAGGCTGGTGCTTTGTCTTGTTGAATTTCATTGGGTCCAAATTTTTCGAGCTTTTGTTCTACCTCTTCATTGGATAGTCCTTTTGGGTTACTTTCTAAAGATGAAAAAACATTTCCATTACTAAGCGATGAGATATTTTTCAGTCTTGCATCATACTCCAGGTTCATATTGGATGAACCGGAAGTCAAACTTTTCTTTATCCTGTCTTTTAAATTTTTAACCATAATACTCTCAGCTCATTTTATTATCCCACTTTATATTTATTTTTTTAGAGTAATATTTGTGAAAGGCTTCGATTATAATTCTTTTCACAGCACAATATAAAAAATGGAATTTAGGTCATTATACGGATAACGTCAAGAATCTATTAATTTTCTGATTTCCCTCGTCTGGTAATTAATAATCAGGTCTGATATTCAGAAAATATTATATTTTTTTTTGGATTGGTTAATAAAATTTTTCTTCTATTGAGTCCAGTATGTTCGTATAACTTATATACCGGGCTTCATTTATTAACCCATCTGTTACGGCTTGTTTTACGGCACAGCCCGGTTCATTAATATGCTGGCAGTTGTTAAACTGGCAGCCATTTAATTGTTTCCGCATTTCAGGAAAATAATGAGATAGCTCCTGTTTTGGAATATCCAATAGCCCGAATTCTCTCATGCCAGGAGTATCAATGACCTTGCCGCCATCCCGATAGCTATCGGGATGGAGATCATACATTTCGGCAAAAGTAGTTGTGTGCATTCCTTTGCCACTCCAGCCACTAACACCCTGTGTTTTTAATTGCATATCCGGAAAAATGACATTGATGAAAGACGATTTGCCAACACCGCTGTGACCACTGATCAGAGTTATCTTATTCTTCAGTAAATCCTTCACTTCATTTATTCCTGAATTTTCTTTTACACTCATCAATAAAACTTTGTACCCGATTGCTTCATACATATTTTTCCATTCATCAAACTGCTGATGTTCTTTTTTTCTGTACAAGTCTGATTTATTGAACACAATGAGAGGTGGCACATGAAACATTTCTGAAGCGACCAGGAAGCGGTCAATAAATCCTTGAGAAGTCCTGGGTTCTTTTAATGTGGCTAGTAATAATGACTGATCAATATTTGCAGCTATAATATGACGCTGATGTTTTACCCGCGGCGACTGGCGGTTGATATAATTCCGGCGATCATAAATTTTTGTTATTACAACAGAATTTTCAATTTCATTTTCAGCTTCTATTTCCACCATATCACCCACAGCCACAGGATTGGTAGAAGTGATATCATCAATTTTGAAAATACCCTTGATGCGGGCATTACGAAAATTTCCCGATTCATCCTTTACAATATACCAGCTTCCTGTTGATTTATAGACGAGTGCTTTCATGAGTCGCGAATTTCACAAATTAAAATGAATAATAACTAGTTGTTTTTAAGGAAATTTTCTGAAGATTGTGAATCGTAATACAATTTCTAAAAACAAAAACAGGAGTGTAACCAGTACAAAGGGCAAAAACTTTTCTTCGTATTTTTTTAATGTAGTGATTTCTATTTTAGATTTTTCCAGGTTGTCTATTTGTTTGTAAATATTTTGTAAAGCTTCTCTGTCAATAGCCCTGAAATATTGTCCTCCTGTTTCCGTAGCGATTCTTCGCAATAAATCTTCATCCAGTTCAGTAACTGCCGGAGTTTTCGGTTGACCGGCTATTTCTATTATAGAAGAAGGAACGGCACTCATTCCAATGGTATAAACTTTTACTTTTTGTACTTTTGCAATTTCCAGTGCGGTTACTGGATCAATCAATCTTGTTTTCGGTGGCTCTTCTTTTCCATCGGTCAGTAAAATGATCACTTTACTTTTCGATTTGCTTTTTGACAAATCAGCCACTGCTGCTGCCAATCCTTCACCAATCACAGTTCCGTCAGCCAGGTATTTTCTGGTTTCTAATGATTGTATTTGACTGATCAATGTATTTCTGTCTGTAGTGAGAGGACATTGTGTAAAACTTTCGCCTGAAAATATTACCAGTCCTATTCTGTCAACAGGACGATCTTGAACAAATTCTATAGCTACTTCTTTTGCAGCTTCGAGTCTTGATGGTAAAATGTCTTTTGAACTCATACTGCCGCTCACATCCATGCACAGCATAATATCAATTCCTTCGCCTTCGGTTCTTTTTTCTTCATTGATTTTTTGCGGTCGGGCCATCGCCAATATCAGGAAACTCAATGCAAGTACTCTCAAAATAAATGGCAATTGTCGCAGGTAACCTTTCCATGATACAAATGAAAATGCATACGCAGAAGAAACTTTAATAGAAGCCTGTCGCTGATTATATCTTTTGCGATACCACCAGATCAATAGAGGTATCAACAAGAACAGCCCGAAGACGAAGGGATAAGCAAATTCTGTATTTTTCAGCCAATCAGTGATCATGAGTTCATTTGTTCAATAGATTGAATGGTTTTTTTTATCGTTTCAAAAACAGTCTGATCATCTTCTTTTGTCGGAATGTATTTTGCAAATTTTACCCAGTCACTTAATCGCAATACATCTGATAGTTGAGAAAATTGATCTTTGTTCATATTTAATTTCTGTAATTGTATTACCAGGTCATTCGTTGTTTTCTGGAATGATTGGATGTTTTTTTTGTGGGCAATATACTGCCTGAAAATATTCACGATTTCAGAATAATATTCTTTACCTGAAATATTTTTCTTCCTGATCTGCTTCAAATTTTGCATGGCTTCTTTATATGGGTCTATAATTGGTTCGGAAGAAACAGCGGGCTTCTTTTTCCTTGTCAGAAGCCATATAATAATAATCACTATAATGGTAGCTCCCGCACCCATATACCACCACCAATCATTTTGTTCTTTTTCCGGATTCACTTCTATGATTCCTTTTATATCATGATAAGGTTGGTTCGGGTCAAAATTGGAAAATACAACGTCGACAGAAATGGCAGTAGTTTTTATTTTTCTTGAAATAGCAAAGGAAGGTATCATCCAATGACCACTGTCGAAACTGGTTATTTTATAAATCGCTCTAATCGTTGTGACTTTGTTATTATTGATCGTATCGAAGAGTGGCTTTCCAAGAAATTCAAAATGCGAAATGCTATCAACATTAAAAAAAACAGCTTTTCTTTTGGCAGTGACATTTTCTTCAATGGTTAATTGTATTGGCTCACCAATAAGAATTTTATTTTTATCAACAGATGCATTTATAGTAATGCCACTTTGAGCTGCAACTTTGAGCGCAGAAAATGATAAAACAACAAATAATAATATTCTCTGAAAGATCATTGGGATCATCTGTTCCGGCTTAAGAAGAATCGTTGCAGCACTTTCACATAGTCAACTCCGCTACGAATATGCATAAGATCACAACCCGCCTGTTTAAAGACATCAACACTATAATCTGTCACACGGAAAAATTCCTGTTCATATTTAGAACGAACGGTTTGATCGTTACTATCTACCCATTTGGTTGAATTGTTTTCTGCATCTTCCACCAACATCAACCCGGCTTTGGGTAACTGCATATCCATTTTATCATATATTTTAATGCCAATTACATCATGTTTTCTTGCTGCCACCCTCAAAGCGTCTTTATAATTAGAATCCAGGAAATCACTCAACACGAAAGCAATACTTTTTTGCCGGGTTGCATTATTGAAAAACCGTAACGCTTTGCTCACTGCTGTTCTTTTATGTTTTGGCTCTTTGGTCAGCAATTCACGAATGATGTACAAAGCATGTTGTTTTCCTTTTTTTGGTGGAATATATCCTTCCACAATATCACTGTAAAAGATAACGCCGATTTTATCATTATTATTTACGGCAGAAAAACTCAACACGGCTGCTATCTCTGTGGTAATATCTTTTTTTCTTGCATGCATTGTACCAAATAAAGAACTTGCACTCATATCAATCAGCAGCATAACAGTAAGTTCCCTTTCTTCTTCAAATACTTTGCTGAATGGATGTCCAAACCTTGCTGAAACATTCCAGTCAATGAACCGGACATCATCACCCGGATTGTATTCTCTTACTTCTTTGAACGACATTCCTCTTCCTTTAAATGAGCTGTGATACTCACCGGTAAAAAGATCACTCGTCAGCTTCTTACTTTTTATTTCAAGTTCACGAACTTTTTTTAATATTTCTGTTGTTGTCAACATTATGGTACATTGATCTTTTGCAAAATATCTTCGATTACATTTTCCACACTTATATTTTCAGCTTCCGCTTCATAGGTAAGTCCCATTCTATGGCGCAACACATCTTTACAAATACTTTTTACATCTTCGGGAATCACAAATCCTCTCTTATTTAAAAAAGCCTGTGACTTTGCTGCAAGAGCCAAATTAATACTTCCTCTCGGCGACGCGCCGTATGATAACAATGGTTTTAATTTATCCAAGTGATATTGCTCTGGCCGGCGTGTTGCAAACACAATATCGAGAATGTATTGCTCGATATTTTCATCCATATAAATTTGTCGGACGAGTTCTTTTGCATTTAACACTTCCTGAATGGAAACCACTTGTTTTATTTCCGGAAAATTCATTCCCTGTACATTTTGCCGGATGATCATTTGCTCTTCATGCATTTTCGGATAATCCACCAGCACTTTCATGATAAAACGATCTACCTGAGCTTCAGGAAGTGGATAAGTTCCTTCCTGCTCTAATGGATTTTGCGTAGCAAGAACCAAAAAAGGTTCATCTAATTTGTATGTTGTATCACCGATGGTAACTTGTCTTTCCTGCATGGCTTCAAGTAATGCAGATTGAACCTTGGCAGGCGCCCTGTTAATTTCATCTGCTAAAATAAAATTTGCAAAGATGGGTCCTTTGCGAACCACGAATTCATTTCGTTGCTGATTATAGATCATTGTTCCAATCACATCAGCAGGTAATAAATCCGGAGTAAACTGAATGCGGCTGAATTTTGCATGAATTGCCTGGGCAAGCGACTTAATGGCTAATGTCTTGGCAAGTCCCGGAACACCTTCCAACAGAATATGTCCATTACTTAATAAACCCATCAGCAAACGATCCAACATATGTTGTTGACCAACTATTATATGACCTACTTCATCTCTCAGTTTAGAGACAAACTTGCCTGCGTAAGCGATCTTTTCATTCAACTGGCGAATATCTTCTGCGGTTTTTAGCATAGAAAAATATTATGGTGATGCAAAGTACGAACTTGATGTTAGCAAATTATTTGCCGGTATTTTAAATGCCGGAAATATCCTGAATATTATGCGTATTTCTCCTTTTATCTCTCCAAAAGAATGATTAATTTTAACGTTTAGTCTGATAGCAATGAAACCATCAATCCTGAAAATTACAACTGTTCTGATATTTATTTTTGTAAGTGTTTCGTCCTGCAAAAAATCTTCTACTTCTGGCAAAACTAAAACACAATTACTTACTCAATCAAACTGGGTATTCAGCAATGCAATTGTCAATGGGTTGGATATTTCAGGTTTTTTACAATCCTGCCAGACAGATAATATTCTCACATTTTCTGCAAATGGAAGCGGAGTTCTGGATGAAGGAGCGACAAAATGCAACTCCAACGATCCGCAAACCAGATCTTTTACCTGGAGTTTTATGAGTAATGAAACTACTTTGCATATTTCCGATACATTATTTGCCGGCGGCAATAATGATTTTCATATTGTGGCATTATCAGAAACACAATTAGGCGTATCTCAAAATATAACAGTAAGCGGTTCTTCGCAAAATGCAATCGTAACTTTTATACATTAAAAGATTCATGAAAGATATTTTCCCACAATTGGCACTCTTCTTCCAACACCAAATGCTTTGCAACTGACCCGGATGATAGGACAGAACTGATTTCGTTTATATTCATTCATATTTACCAGTTTCAATATTCTTGCTACTAATGCAGCGTCAAATCCCTTAGCAATAATTTCTTTAGGACTTTTTCTTAATTCAACATATTCATACAAAACTTTATCAAGAACATGATATTCGGGTAAGCTGTCAATGTCTTTCTGACCCGGTCGCAGTTCTGCCGAAGGAGCTTTGGCAATAATATTTTTTGGAATAATGTTTTTCTTTTTATTTATATAATTAGCCAATGCATAGATCTGCATTTTATAAACATCACCTAACACACTTAAACCACCAGCCATATCGCCATATAATGTACCATAACCCGTGGCCAGTTCACTTTTATTGGATGTATTCAGCAAAACATATCCGAATTTATTGGCAATGGCCATTAACAGATTTCCTCTTGTACGGCTTTGAATATTTTCTTCAGCCACATTAAAAGGAAGGTTATTGAAAACAGGTTTTAGTTCTTTTAAAAATGATTCATAAATATTTTCTATTGGGATGATGTCAAAATGATTTCCGAGATTTTCACTCAGTTGTTTTGCATCTGTTATAGAATGTGAACTGGAATATTGTGACGGCATTAATATTGCTCTTACATTTTCTTTTCCCAAGGCATCAACAGCCAGTACTTGTGTTAATGCGCTGTCGATACCACCGGACGCACCAAGTATTGCTTTGCTGAATCCCATTTTTTTGAAATAATCCCGGATGCCGAGAATCAGTGCATGATATATCTCATCAATATTTTTTTCATCGCAGAGATATTCCAGAGTGTTGACGCCTTCGCCAACATCTTTGGCAGAATAAAAATATTTTTCAGTCCCACCCGAATCCTTCCAGAAGGAAAGGACTTGTGAAGACTCTGATTTTTGTGAAAGCTTTTCTAAATCGAAAATCTGATAATCTTCTTCAAAATATTTCATCTCTTTCACTTTGCAACCGTTGATATCATATATCAAACTGCCTCCATCAAAAACAATTTCTGTTTGTGCACCGACTGCGTTGCAATACAACATCGGCAATTTATATTTCAATGTATGTGCTTTCACAATACTGTTTCTGACAATATCCTGCGCATAATTATATGGTGACGCTGAAAGATTGATCATCACATCCGGATGCATCGGCATTAATTGTTCCATGGGCGTGATGCGGTACATCGGATTATCACCAAGATTCCAGATGTCTTCACAAATCGTGACCGCTAATTTTTTTCCTTTGAATTCAATCACCTTCCATTCATAGGCTGGTTCAAAATATCTGTATTCATCAAACACATCGTAATTAGGAAGAAGAGTTTTCTGAATTTCAGCTTTGATCTTTTTTTCGTGCAGCAGTAAAACAGAATTGAAAAGATCTTTTCCTTCGGGACGCGGGTTTCTTGTCGGCGTTCCAATCAGCACGCCGATTGTATCAGCATATTCTTTAATGATGTCAACCGTTTCGTAACATTTATTGATGAAATCGGTGAATTCTAAAAAATCGCGGGCCGGATAACCGGGAATGCATTGTTCGGAAAAGACAACGAGATCAGCGCCTTGTTTTTTAGCCCAATGGATGGCTTCAATGATCTTGCGTGAATTATTTTCAAAATTGCCTATATGATAATTTTGCTGCGCTAAAGCGATCTTCATAATGCAAAGTTAACACCCCTGCCCTTAAAGGGGAATAAAAAAACATTAATTCTAAAACATAGTTCCCAATACCTAAATCCTAATACCTTCTCTCTTTCAATTAACTTTGCGTACAACATTTTCTATCACTTTACGTTTCAATAGCTATGAAAAAAATAATCATTTTTCTTTTTGTCGTTGTTCTGTTTTTTTCCTGCGAAAGCAAAAAAAATATTCCCGATGTTTCCAATATCAATGTGAATATAACGATGCAAAGATTTGACCAGGATTTTTTTTCCATTGATAGTAATAATGTGCTGCCGGGATTGAATCGTGTCAATCAAAAATATCCGGTACTGACAAATATTTTCTTAAGAAATATTTTGGGTCTTGACAGTGCTTCTACTTTAGAAGGAGTAAAGCGATTTCTGAATCTCAATCAGTCCATTAACAACAACGTCAATAGAATTTTTAAAAACACAGACTGGCTCGAAAAAGATTTTAAAAGAGCTTTTCAGTTTGTAAAATATTATTTCCCCAATTACCAATTGCCGAATAGATTAATCCTCGTAGAAGGTCCTATTGATGCTATGGCAAAAAACGGGAATGAATATACACCGGATTTCATCGGCGATGATTTTTTAGGCATCAGCCTGCAGTTTTATCTGGGGAAAGATTTTTCATTGTACAATAATCAATTTTTTATTGATAATGTGGCGCCGGTATTCCGCAGTCTCAGGTTCAGTAAAGAATATATTGTTGCTGATGCGATGAAATTAATTGTAGATGATCTTTTTCCTGATAAAAGCAATGGTCAATCACTGATCGGACAAATGATCGAAAAAGGAAAGCAATGGTATTTGCTGGATAAATTTTTACCTGAAATGGCAGATTCACTCAAGACCGGTTACAAACAACAGCAACTGGATTGGTGCAATGAAAATGAAGGATTGATCTGGAGTAATATTGTGAGGAATGAAGACCTTAATTCTATTGATCCGGTGACGATTCAAAATTATATTGGAGAAGGACCATTCACGCAGGGATTTTCTCAGGAACTTTCTCCCGGTAATATTGGCCAGTGGATCGGATGGCAGATCGTAAAAGAATTTGCAGACAAAAATCCGGATATGAAACCGCAGGATGTTATGATGACTGATGCAAAAAAAATTCTTGAAGAAGCAAAGTATAAGCCAAAGTGAAGTGCATCTTAATCTTCCCAAAGGGAAGACAGGAAAAAATTAACTTGAATAAATATGAAATAAAATTTCGATTCTCTTTTTTGCAAGATTAGAATGAATTTAATTTCCTTTAAAAGGAACGAACATTTCAAAAGCAGGAATATTCACTTCAAACATTTGCTTACTGGAAAGATTTTCCATTTGATAAGTACCGGACATTCTTCCCATTTCAGAACGAAGATTGCAACCACTGACATATTGATAATCTTCTCCGGGATTCAATGATGGCTGAACACCAACAACACCTTCACCTTCCACTTCACGATGCGTGCCATTGCTGTCAAAAATATGCCAGCGGCGACGATGAAGTTTTACCGGAAAGGAATTATGATTTTCAATACTGATACGATAAGCAAACATGAACTCTGATTGCAGAGGATTGCTGTAATCAGGCTGGTAGAAAGTTTCTACGCTCACTTTAATTCCTTCAGAGATCATGCTTGTCATGAAATGAGCTTTTTGTAAAATTAGAGAAAATATCACGAAGCATAATCATTAATTTTGCAGCGAAATTTTAATTTATGAAAATAGCTGTAGCCAAAGGTGATGGAATTGGTCCGGAAATAATGGACGCCGTATTGAAAATATTTGACTCTAATAAAGTTCCGCTTGAATACGAAATTGTTGAAATGGGTAAATGGGTTTTTGATAAAGGTTTTTCCGATGGCATGACGCGGGAAGCAAAGATCTCCATTGAAAACCTCGGAATACTTTTTAAAGGTCCGATGGAAACTCCAAAAGGAAAAGGAGTGAAGAGTGTGAATGTGACGGCAAGAAAAACATGGAACACTTATGCCAATAAAAGAGTGTTTCAAACATTGCATGGGGTTGACACCGTTTTTTCCAAAGCCGGAATTCCTGTTGATATTACGATCGTTCGTGAAAACATTGAAGATACTTATGGTGGCATTGAACACATGCTCACACATGATGTGGCATTGAGCCGACGCTTTATTACAAGGCCTGGAAGTTTGCAGGTGATCAAGTATGCATTTGAAATGGCAAAAAAGAAAAATGCTAAACGAATTACATGCGGTCATAAAGCCAACATTATGAAAATTACTGATGGTCTTTTCCTGGAATGTTTTTATGAAGTGGCAAAAGAATATCCAGAACTGAAATCTGATGATGTGATTGTTGATGATTTGTGTATGAAATTGGTAACAAGACCTGACACATTTGATGTGGTGGTGTTAACTAATCTGCAAGGTGATATTGTTTCTGATCTCTGCGCAGGATTAGTTGGTGGATTAGGCTTTGCGCCTTCGGCAAATATTGGTGATCATATTTGCATTTTTGAGGCGGTGCATGGAACAGCTCCGGATATTGCCGGAAAGAATATTGCAAATCCAACTGCATTATTATTGAGTGGCATTACCATGTTGCGTCATTTGGGTTATATGCAAAATGCAGCGGTCATTGAAAATGCATTGCTTTATACTTTGGAAAGTGGAGTTCATACCGGCGATTTTGGTGATAAAAAAATTCCTTCGGTAAATACTACAACGTTTGCAGAATCTATTATCAGCAATTTTGGAAAAATTCCGGCTCAGAATGCAAAACCACTTTTACCAAACATGCCAGCCACGCCAACTTATTTTAAGTTAGAAAAAAATCCGTTGATCGTTACTGAAGAAATGGAACAGGAAAAAATTGTTGGCGCTGATTTTTTTATTGAGAGTATTGAGCAACCGGAAAGTATTGCTGTCAAATGTCAGCGACATGCCGGAGAGAAATTAAAACTGGTTAATCTCAGCAATCGCGGCACACAGGTTTGGCCCACAGGATCGATTTATACAAATCTTGTCAATCAATATCACGTTCGTTTTGAGAGTATGGATAATCTGCCGCTCCGGCAACAGGATATAATGGGACTTTATGTAAGTCTCAGTGGTGATTTTAAAATCTGTTCATTGGAATTACTCAATACATGGGGAGATAAAAGAGCTTATTCATTATCGCAGGGACAGTAATAGATGGTGGGTGTTTGAAGTAATTATTGGTTTGAAATTTGTCAGTTTTATATTCAATGCAAAAGACTTTTAAATACAGCAATGGTGATATAACGGTTGTATGGAAACCAGACATTTGTCAGCATTCCACAATTTGCTGGAAAGGATTGATATAGGTTTTTGACCCAAGAGAAAAACCATGGATAAAAATGGATGGCGCTACCACGGAAAGAATTATTGAACAGGTAAAGAAATGTCCAAGCGGAGCATTGAGTTATTTTGTGAATGAAAAAGAATTAGCAGAGGGAAAAAAAGATTAACCAATTCTTTTTGTTTTTGTAAAACCATTCTTAATTAACCATTGCATCACTTTCTCTCTTTGATCGCCTTGAATTATAATTTCACCATCTTTTACAGAACCACCGGTTCCGCAAAAAGATTTTAATTTTTTCCCCAATTCTTCCAAATCTTCTTCTTTGCCAATGAAACCTGTGATCAATGTCACTGCTTTGCCTGCACGGAATTTTGTTTCCAGTTTTATTCTTAGTTGTTGTTGTGATGGTAATATTGTTTCCGAATTTCCCTGAGCGTTTTCAAAATGAAAATCAGGATCAGTGCTGTAAACAAAACCTCTGCTATCTGGTTTATTTTTCTTTGACATAATTTATGAATTTATAAAGTCTCCCCTTTGGGGAGATTTAGAGGAGCTGCTTTCAAACTCATATCCAAACTTTTTGCCTGGTGTATCAATGCGCCGACACTTATATAATCAACCCCGGTTTTTGCGTAATCAACAATATTTTCAAGATTGATGCCGCCGCTGGCTTCCGTTTCAAACTTTCCGTCAATAATTTTTAGTGCTTCAATTATTTGTTGTGGTTGAAAATTATCTAACATGATCCGGGAAACTTTCACTTTGCCAATGGAAACAACTTTTTTTACATCATCAATATTTCTTGTTTCCACTTCTATTTTTAAATCCGGCTTTTTGGTTTGAACATATTCATGCGCTTTCTCAATTGCTTTTTCAATGCCACCGCAGAAATCAATATGATTATCCTTCAGCATGATCATATCATATAATCCAAAGCGATGATTCACACCACCACCAATACGAACTGCTTCTTTTTCCAGCAAACGAAAATTCGGAGTTGTTTTTCGTGTATCAAGAATTTTAGTTTTGTAATTTTTTAGTCTGTCAGCATATTGACGGGTTAATGTAGCAATGCCACTCATTCTTTGCATACAATTCAGCACTAATCTTTCGCATTGCAAAATAGTATGAACAGTTGCTTCGATCTCAAATGCTTTTTCGCCAATCTTTATTTCATCACCATCTTTTTTAAAAGGAATAAAAACGCAGGCAGGCTCTTTATATTTAAAAATTTTTTCAGCAACAGTCATTCCGGCAAGAATTCCATTTTGCTTTATTTTCAAAACAGCTTTGCCTCTTGCACCAACATCAACGCATGATAAAGTGGAATGGTCACCATCTCCAATATCTTCCTTCAATGCTTCTTTGATGAGATGTGAAAGACTTTTATCAAAATCATTCATAAAAACAAAACTAGCAAAACTCTTATTGAGAATTTTGGGTAATCATTATCGCTAACGATTGTTAGCTTTACAAAAATATTCATTAATTTGCATTGCCTTTATCGATTGCTGCAATAGGTGGCGTTAAGCCATAATTGTATATCTTATCTATGAATACAATGTGTGCCATTCTGAAGTTCGGAATGGCACACCTGTTACTTTAACCAATGATTAAAATTTGTATGAATTTTGAAATCTCTGAATTAACACAACAAGTAGGGCAAACCGCCCGTGATTTTGCACAGCAACACATCAAACCGCATGTAATGAAGTGGGACGAAAGCCAGGAGTTTCCTGTTCATATATTTAAAGAATTAGGAAAGCTGGGAATGATGGGTGTATTGGTGCCTCATGAATATGGTGGCGCCGGTTTAAGTTATTTCGAATACAAAACAATTATTGAAGAAATAGCGAAAGTGTGCGGTTCGATTGGATTGAGTGTTGCTGCACATAATTCTCTCTGCACTGGCCACATTCTTGCATTTGCCAATGAGGAACAAAAGAAAAAATATTTACCTAAGCTTGCTACCGCTGAATATATTGGTGCATGGGGATTGACTGAACCCAATACAGGAAGTGATGCAGGCAATATGAAATGCACTGCAGTCAAAGATGGAAATGATTGGATCATTAACGGAACTAAAAATTGGATCACTCATGGAAAAAGTGGTGACATTGCTGTAGTTGTTTGTCGCACCGGTGAGCCGAGAGCTAAAAATAATGCAACGGCTTTTGTTGTGGAAAGAGGAACAAAAGGGTTTAGTGGTGGAAAAAAAGAAAATAAATTGGGAATGAGAGCCAGTGAAACGGCTGAAATGATCTTTGATAATTGTCGTGTGCCGGATGCCAATCGTTTAGGTGAAGTTGGAAGCGGATTCAAGCAGGCATTAAAAGTTTTGGATGGAGGAAGAATTTCTATTGCTTCACTTTCATTGGGAATTGCAAAAGGCGCTTACGAAGCTGCTTTGAAATATTCAAAGGAAAGGCAACAGTTTGATAAACCCATTTCTGATTTCCAGGCAATATCATTCAAACTTGCAGACATGGCAACAGAAATTCAGGCAGCCGAGTTACTGACTATTCAAGCTTGTGATTTGAAGAGTCGTGGTAAAGATGTTACCAAAGCTGCTGCTATGGCAAAATATTATGCCAGTGAAGTATCAGTGAAGGTGGCGAATGATGCCGTGCAGATATTTGGTGGTTATGGATACACAAAAGATTTTCCTGCAGAAAAATATTATCGTGATGCCAAACTTTGTACGATCGGTGAAGGAACTTCAGAAATTCAAAAAGTAGTTATAGCAAGAGAAGTGCTGAACGATTAGGAGGTATGATGTAAGAAGTAGGACGTAGAATGTTTTTTTCAGTATGCATAGAGCCTGAAAAATTTATAACTCATAAATCTTAGTTCATACTTCATACTTCGTCATCTCACTTCCTGCATTTCCACTAATTTCCGGTAAAAACCATTTCGTTCCATCAATTGATTATGTGTTCCCCGCTCAACAATTTTTCCTTTTTGCAAAACAATAATTTCATCAGCATGGCGAATGGTGCTCAGCCGATGTGCAATCACAATACTGGTTCGGTTTTGCATCATATTGTTGATGGCATCCTGTACCAAACGTTCACTTTCTGTATCGAGAGATGAAGTAGCTTCATCTAAAATTAAAATTGGAGGATTTTTTAAAACAGCTCTTGCAATAGTGAGTCTTTGTTTTTCGCCACCACTTAGTTTATTTCCTCTGTCACCAATATTAGCTTGATAACCTAAATCTTTTTGAATAATAAATTCATGAGCATTCGCAATTTTTGCGGCTTGTATGATTTGTTCTTCGGTAGCGCCCGGAAAACCCAACGCAATATTATTAGCGATCGTGTCATTAAAAAGTATCGGTTCCTGCGTTACAATACTCATCAGATTCCGCAGTGAATGCAAAGAATATTCTTTTATATTTTTTCCGTCAATCAATAATTCACCACCGGTTACGTCGTGAAATCTTGGAATAAGATCAGCTAATGTGGATTTACCCGCACCGGATGAACCAACCAACGCAATGGTTTTTCCTTTTTCAATGATAAGATTAATATTGTCTAATATCACTGCATCTTCATAAGCAAACATTACATTCCTGAATTCGATCTTATTGTCGAAAGATGGTATTTTAATACCATTAGGATTATCATCTACAGTAACGGGCGTCATCAAAACTTCTTCAATACGATTGATCGCTGCTGCTCCTTTTCGCATATTGCTGAATGAAGTGGATAATGTTTTTGCGGGATTAATGATGTTATAAAAAATTCCAAGAAAACCTAAAAAAACAGAAGCTTCGAGAAATTGGTTCTTTAATACAAGCCTTCCTCCGTAATATAATACTGCAGTAAAAAGTATTACTCCCAATACCTCTGAAAGAGGTGATGCAAGATCTCTGCGATATGATACTTTGTTCTTGGCTATCAATAATTCTTTATTGGTTTTAAAAAATTTATTGCGCAATACTTTCTCAATGTTAAATGCTTTAATCACTCTTAATCCGCCAAGAGTTTCGTCAAGAGTAGAAAGAGTTTCGCCATATTTGTTCGCAGCAACCTGTGAATGTTTTTTTAAAGAACGGGTGATCCGACCGATTACAAGACCCAAGAAAGGAATCATTACAAGAATAAATAAAGTAAGCTGAATACTGATTAGAAATAATACCACCATTGTTACTACGATTGTCATGGGGTCTCTTATCCATCCTTCCAGTGTTCCCACGACTGAAGTTTCCACTTCTGCTACATCCGTAGTCATACGGCTCATCAGGTCACCTTTTCTTTTTTCGTTGAAAAAACCTATGGGTAATTGAAGCAATTTGTCATATAGATCTTCTCTTATTTGGTTGACAACCCCGTTCTTAAGTGGATTAAGTACATAATAAGAAAGATATAGAAAAAGATTTTTGAGGAAGATAAAACTGATCATCAATAAACATATGAAACCTAACGTGGGTATTTTTCCCCGGGTATCAATAGAGTTATTCAGAAAGTCATTAATCCATTGAATAATTACATTACTGGTTGAAGCGGTAATGCCTGCTTTGCTTCCAAGAAAAATCAATTGCAGGAATGGCATCAACATTCCAATAGAAATAATAGAGAACAAAATACTGAGCAGTGTGAACAGAAAATAAAGTAGAATTTTTCCTTTATATGCTTTCAGGTAATTAAAAACCCTGTAATATTGTTTCATGCAGTTTTCAAATCAATTAAACGAAGCAAAGTAACTAATTTTGCAGCGAAAGAACAGTTAATACTTTAATGCTATGGAAGAAGGAAAAAGACAAAAACAAATTAGCGGCCTGGTACAGCAGGAAATGAATGATATTTTTCAACGTCTCGGATTGACAATGATGGATGGAGGAATGGTTTCCATTTCATCAGTAAAGATCACGCCAGATCTGCTGGAAGCAAGAATATATCTTAGTTTTTTTCAGGTAAAAGATGTAAAAGCAACATTGAAAAAAATTGAGGAAAAAGGATGGGAGATAAAAAAAGAACTGGCCAGTCGTGTCCGGCATCAATTGCGAAATATTCCCGAGATAAAATTTTTCAAAGATGATACGCTGGATCATGTTTTTAAAATGGAAGAGCTTTTTAAGAAGATAAAACCTCAATCTTCTGATGAGGAGGAATAAGATTGGTTTTAAATTGTAATTATAAATGTTATTAAAACTCTCCTTTAGGAGACAGGGGCATTATGCACTTTTTATTTGCCTGGCGATATTTTAGAGCAAAGAAATCCACCAATGCCATCAACATCATTGCATGGATCAGCATCGTTGCTATCATTATTGGCACAGCGGCGCTTATTTTGGTGTTAAGCGTTTTTAATGGTTTTGAAGGATTGGTGAAATCATTATATTCTTCTTTTTACACTGATTTAAAAATTTCTCCGGCTTCAGGAAAATTGATTACAGTAACTAAGGAACAATTGAAAAAAATGCGAGGAATCAGCGGGATAAAAAATTTTTCGCTGGTGGTGGAAGAAAAAGCTTTATTGCAAAATGGCGAATACCAATCTGTAGTTTACCTGGAAGGAGTGGATGAAAATTACCGGTATGTGACCGGTGTTGCAAATAACCTCGTAAAAGGAAGTTATGATATAGGCACAGAAGATAATCCTAAAATTATTTTGGGTGCCGGCGTTGAAAATGCCATTGGCATACAAGCGGACAGAAATCTTTTGCCGTTAAAAATTTATTTGCCAAGAAGAAGCAATTCTGAACAAATCAATTTGTTCGAGGATATTAGCCAGGATACTATCAACTCTTCAGCCACTTTTTTAATTCAACAGGATTTCGATAATAAATACGGCATTACGAATATTGATTTTGTAAAACGGGCGTTGAAATTGAATGCTGATGAATATAGTGGTGTGGACATTGTGCTTACAGATCTAGGTAGTTCAAATGATATAAAAAAACAACTTCAAAAAATTTTTGGAGCCGGTTATCTTGTTCAGAATAAATATGAACAAAACCAAAGTCTTTATTCAGTAATGAATATGGAACGTTGGGTCATCTATGGGATACTTTCACTCATTTTAGTGGTGGCCGCATTCAATATGATTGGCGCTTTGACCATGCTGGTTCTGGAAAAACAAAAAGATATCAGCGTATTGCATGCTTTAGGCGGTAACAGGAGTTTTATTCAAAAAATATTTTTAAGTGAAGGACTATTGCTTGCCATTATCGGCGGAGCTGCAGGAATGATATTAGCTTTATTGATTGCCTGGGCGCAAGTTACCTTTCATTTAATTCCTTTGCAAGGAGGATCTTTTTTAATTGATTATTTTCCTGTAACGTTGAGGATGACTGATTTCTTATTAGTGGGTGCCACTGTTTTTGTTATTGCTTTAATTGCAGCATGGATACCCGCCAGAAAGGCTGCAGCTCAGGAATTTTCTTTAAGAAGCGAGTAAAAACTGAAGTCTGATGTCTGAAGACAGAAGTAGGAAAACTAAATCAGATATTCATACATCATACTTCATGCATCAATAATCTCCCAATGTTTCTGGTAGCTGCGCTAATGCTTTTGCCAATTGCTCATCATTAGGAGCCACGCCGTGCCAGCTGTGATCATTCTCCATAAAATCAACTCCTTTGCCCATGATTGTATGCATCATAATGCCAATGGGTTTTCCTTGTCCCACTAAAGTTTTGGCTTTTTCTAATATCTCTATCACATCATCCATGTCATTGCCATTCATTTCAAGAGTTGTCCAGCCAAAAGCATCAAATTTTTTGCGGATGTTTCCCTGGCTCATTACTTTATCCGTTGGTCCGTCAATTTGCTGACCGTTCCAGTCTACAGTTGAAATAAGATTGTCGACTTTATGATGCGCAGCAAACATTATTGCTTCCCAGACTTGTCCTTCATCCAATTCACCGTCACCATGCAGAGAAAAGACAATATTTTTTTCCTTATTCAACTTCTTTGTCAATGCAGCGCCAATTGCAACGCTCATTCCTTGTCCTAATGAACCTGAAGCAATCCTTATACCCGGTAAGTGGTCATGAGTAGCCGGATGTCCCTGTAAACGGGAATTTATTTTTCTGAAAGTGGCCAGTTCTTTAACATCAAAATAACCACAGCGTGCAAGAGTGGAATAAAATACAGGTGAAATATGTCCATTCGACAGCACGAAAACATCTTCATTCACAGCGTTCATATCAAAAACTGTATTATGATTCATTTCTTTAAAATAAAGTGCAGTAAAAAAATCAGCGCAGCCCAGGGAACCTCCTGGGTGCCCGCTATTTGCACCATGCACCATTCTTACTATATCTCTCCGTATTTGTGATGCAATTGCTTTAAGGTCTGTCATAAAATATTTTTTATCCTCTTGTTAAACTTTTTGAATTTTAATGGCTCAAATTTCTGATTATAATTACAAAAGTGCAATCTTTTTTAATATAAAACCCCTAGCTTACCCAAACTGTCAATAAATTAAAACCTTCCTGATTATTCAATTAGTACGTCCTATATATAAAAAAGTAAAAGAATAATGATAAACTAAAAATCTAAGACCTATTTTTGTACTACAAACCCGTCCTAAATGCTTGATGTATTATTGACAACTTCAGTTTCGTTTATCATCAGCTTTTTAACAGTACCAGTAGTATTACAAATAGCAGAACAACGAAAACTATTTGATATACCGGACGAAAGAAAGATTCACAACTGTCCGGTTCCGTCATTAGGTGGGGTAGGAATTTTTGGTGGATTTTTGTTGGCTTCTCTTTTGTCAATTCAAGGCTATTTTAATCCCGAATTTCAGTATTTTTTTGCAGCGGCTCTGGTTATTTTCTTTCTTGGATTAAAAGACGATCTTATAGCATTGTCTGCCACTAAAAAATTTATCGGCCAGGTAATTGCAGCATCCATTTTGATTCATATGGGCGGAATTCGTCTTGATAGTATGTATGGTTTATTCGGATTTACTAGCGTACCAAATGCATTTAGCCTGGCTTTATCTTATTTGACTATTATTGTTGTGATAAATTCATTTAATCTGATAGATGGAGTAGATGGGTTAGCAGCCAGTCTCGGTGTGTTTACACTGCTTATATTCGGAACTTATTTCTTTATGGTTGGCATGCAAGCTTATGCACTGCTGGCTTTTGCGATGATAGGAAGCCTTCTTGCCTTCCTGATTTTTAATCACAATCCCGCAAAAATTTTTATGGGAGATTCGGGATCTTTGATGATTGGCTTAGTAAATGCTATTCTTGTTATTAAATTTATAAATGTTGCAGATTCTCCCGGTGTAACAATTCCAATTGATTCAGCGGTAACAATCGGATTTACTATTTTAATTGTTCCTTTGCTTGATACTTTAAGAGTTTTTAGCATTCGCATCTTCCACGGTAAATCACCTTTTACACCCGACAGAAATCATATTCACCATTTGTTGCTTCGAAAAGGACTTGGACATAAATCCGTTATGTTTACCTGTGTAGGTATAAATATTGGCTTTGTTGCACTGGCATATTCTATAAGAAGTATTGGGCCAACTTACCTTTTACTCACTATACTTGCATTATCGTTTGCCGGGTTTGTTTTGTCTTTTTATATTAAAAGACGCCGTACCATGGTCATTGCAAAAAAACTGAGCGTTACCACTGAACTTAAACCGACTTCTAAAATTGTCACCCTGACTCAGGAAGCTGCTGTAGCAGAAAAAGAATAATTTAATTTATAAGAAAAAGATTTCCGGAAGATATTTCAAAAGATCTTCCGGCATTTTTTTTAGAAACATCTGTTTTATTAGCTTTGTCACCCATCCGAAACTTCTTTCTGAAGGTTCGGAATAAAAAATAAATTATGGCAGAAGAAATTTTAACGATTGTTCCTACAGCTGATGAACACATGAAAAGAGCGATAAGTCATCTGGAAGCGGAACTGATAAAGATAAGAGCCGGTAAAGCTAATCCGCAAATGGTTGAGGGTATCATGGTTGATTATTATGGTTCACAAATGCCCATTAACCAAGTTTCCAATGTTAGTGTAATGGATGCACGGACACTTAGCATTCAACCCTGGGAAAAAAATATGCTGCAACCGATTGAGAAAGCTATTCTTGCCGCAAATATTGGTATTACTCCGCAAAATGATGGAGCATTGATTCGTCTTTTTCTTCCACCATTAACAGAAGAAAGAAGAAAGGAACTGGTAAAAAGATGTCATAACGAAGCGGAACATTCAAGAATCGCAGTACGCAACTTACGCAGAGACGCCATTGAGCATATTAAGAAATTACAGAAAAATGGGTTGAGTGAAGACGTGGCTAAGGATACTGAAACAGAAGTTCAGCAGTTAACAGATAGGTTCATAGCAGCTATTGAAAAACATCTTGCTTTAAAAGAAAAAGAAATTATGTCCGTATAAAGAATGAATTTTTTTAGGACAAAAATGTAAATTCATAAATTTCACGATTCATAATTTATTATTCGTGATTTTTTGTGCTGATAATTTCACTTTTTCCTGCCGTGTTGAAAGATAAACTCCGCCAAGAATTATTGACAAAGAAACAATATGCAGCCATGTAATCTTTTCTCCGTAATATATCCCCCAAAGAATAGCTATGAATGGAATTCCATAAGTTACCAAAGATGCAAACAAACCGCCGGCTTTTTTCACCAATATATAGAACAAAACTGACGCCAATGCAGTTCCGCCTATACCAAGTATGCAACTGGCAAGAGTACTCAGTGCAAACGAATGTTCTGCGAGTGGCAATTTGAAATAGCCGGTTATAAATAATACAATAAGCGACGGGGGTATTAATCCTGTAAAAGCAATAGTAGCGATGTGCATGGAAGGAACGTTTGCCAATGTTTTATAAACCATATTTACATTGATGCCGTATAAAAAAGTTGCCAGTATTACAAAACCACCATAAGCAACATAACTTATGGAACTGTTGTCGGCGCGGAATAGCAATACAGATCCCAGTATTCCGATAACGACTCCCATAATTTTTTGGCGACTTGTTTCTAATTTGAAAAAAGCTACTCCCGAGATAATAACAAATAATGGAGTTAATGAATTTAAACAAGCTGTTAGTCCGCTGTCAATTTTTGTTTCAGCAATACAAAATAAAATAGCAGGAAAAAAACTTCCAATCCAGCCGGTTAATAGTATATAAAGAATTATTTTCTTAGAAAGGTCTTTTAGCGATTTTCTTAAGAAGGGAAGCATAATTATTCCGCCGGAGAGCATTCTTAAAGCCGCAACCTCATACGGGGAAAGAACAGATTTTCCATTAGCGCCGTACATTCCCCATTTCATTAAAATGAATGAACTACCCCAAATAAAACAAAGTAGAATAAATAGTAGCCAACTGATAAATTTATTGCTCATGAAACGATCAGGTTTTTTGTAATGAGCGGCAAAGTTCTGAAAACAAAGGCACACCGAAACATTTTTTATATTGCATCTGTTTGAATAAATTTATTCATGGGAAAAATAAGATTAAGCGACATTGATACCCGGGCTACGAGTAATTTTGAAAAAAAGGAAACGAAAGAAAAAACCCAGGAGATATCGAAACAACTGGATGAATTGCAAAATCTTTTGTATGCAGAACATAAACATTCTGTATTGGTGGTGATTCAGGGAATGGATGGAAGTGGAAAAGATGGAGCAATACGAAATGTATTTACGAGTATGAACCCGCAAGGTGTTAATGTAAACTCTTTTAAAATTCCTACGGAAGAAGAATTATCTCATGATTTTTTATGGAGAATTCATCGGCATACTCCCGAAAAAGGGATGATACATATATTTAACCGCTCTCATTACGAAGATATCCTGGTAACAAGAGTTCATAAGTGGTGCGATGATGAAACAGCGCAAAAACGAATGAAAGCCATTAATGATTTTGAAGAACTGATACTGACACATAATAATACTCATATTCTGAAATTTTACCTGCATGTATCTCGTGAAGAACAACATGACAGGTTGAAAGAGCGAACGAAGAATCCTTCCAAAATGTGGAAGTACAATGAAAAAGATTTGAGTGAGGCGAAATTATGGAAAGAGTATATGCAGGTATACGAAGATTGCTTTGAGAACTGCAATAAAATTCCCTGGATCATTGTACCTTCAGATCAAAACTGGTACAAGGATTATATTATTGCCAAAGAACTTCACGACCTTCTTTCCAGCCTTGACATGCAATATCCGGGATTGAAGAAAAATTAAAAATTTATTTTATCATCAAAAATAAAAATATATGGGAATGCTAAAAGAATTCAAAGAATTTGCCATTAAAGGCAATGTTATCGACCTTGCAGTTGCTGTAGTACTCGGCGTGGCTTTCAATGCTATCGTAGTTGCAATTGTTGATAATATTATTATGCCAATTGTTGGTATGATAACAGGAGGAATTGACTTTAATTCATTATCCATCACCGTAGGCAGTGCAGAATTAAAATATGGATTGGCCATTACAGCCATAGTTAAGTTTCTTGCTATTGCTTTGTTCCTCTTTATGTTAATCAAAGCAATCAATTCGTCCAAGAAGAAAGAAACTCCTGCTGTGCCACCGGCTACACCCGAAGACATTATTCTTCTGCGTGAAATCAGAGATGCTTTGAAAAAATAGGATTTGATTTTCTGAGGTCAATATTCAATGGAATGATTTTTTCCGGCAAGTTTTTATGCTTTGACGTAAATGCAAAATACTCCCTGAAAATATTTTCCCATACTTTTGCTATGTTTTTAAGATAATATTTAATGACAAACCGACCGAATTTTATCAGAGATACCAAATCCAGTAATGCGTGAGTAATACATCTTACCAGATAAAATTGCCCCAGTTTGAAGGTCCCTTTGATTTGCTGTTGTTTTTCATTGAGAGAGACGAATTGGATATTTATAATATTCCGATTACGAAAATTATCAACGATTTTCTTGAATATATCCACCACCAGGAATCACTGAATATTGAGCTTTCCAGTGAGTTTATTCTTTTCATTTCAACGCTGATGCGGATTAAAGCAAAGATGCTTTTACCAAGAAAAGAACTGGACGAACAAGGGAACGAAATTGACCCGAGACAGGAATTGATCAATAAAATACTTGAATACAAAAGATTTAAAGAAGCTTCGGCGCAAATGGCAGACATGGAAGTACAACGAATGTTTTTGGTGAAAAGAGGTAATATTCAGAACGAATTATTGGAAATAGGAGAAGCGTCAGGTGAAGGAACTGAACTACAGACCATGACCATGTTCCGGTTGATGCGTGCTTTTGAAAAAGCCATGCAGAAATATTCTGACAGGCTCAACAAACCAGTTCACACAGTTGTTCCGTATAATTACACGATGGAGGAAAGCCGCGATCAGATGTTGAAATTGGCCCAGGAACAAAAATCAGTTGCCTTTGAAAAAATATTTGACAGAAGTGAAAACAGGGTGCATGCTATATTTCTTTTTCTTTCCTTGCTTGAATTAATTCAACAAAAATTCCTTAAGATTCTTGTGGGAGAGGGAAAGAATAATTTTATCATTGAATACAATGACCCTGAAAAACGCCTGGCAGAAATGGAAGAAATTAATCAACCACAATAAAAATTTATTTTATGAGAAAATCATCAGCAACAGCCAACTGGAAAGGCTCTGGCAAAGAAGGAACTGGAAAATTACTTACCCAATCAGGTGCTATTAAAAACAAAGCTTACGATTATAGAAGCCGGTTTGAAGACGGAACGTTTACTAATCCAGAAGAACTTATAGCAGCCGCACACGCAGGCTGCTATTCCATGAAACTGAGTTTTGTTCTTGGCGCTGCCGGGTTTACTCCCAGCCGGATTGAAACCAAATGCACCGTTACATTAGACGAAGGGGTTATTACCGGAAGTCATCTTGAAGTAAGAGCAAAAGTACCTAAGTGTAAGGCTGCTGCCTTTGCTGAATATGCCGCCGATGCTAAAGCAAATTGCCCGGTGAGCAAGGCACTTGGCAGTATTAATATTACCATGGAGGCAAACCTGGTTAAAAGTTTTAAAGTAAAGTCAACAGAATAAATTCATCTATTCTATTTTCAAAAAAGCCATTTTTTTAGAATGGCTTTTTTATTTACTTAAAAGTATGGTTATTTTAAAACGGAATTTGTCACGGAAATTTTTCCTTTCATCATTTCCAGCACTGTTTCTTTAATAGATTGCGCATCATAGCTACAATCATGCTGAAGTTCTTTGGGTGTGCCGTGTTCAATTATTTTATCGGGAATACCAAGTATTTTTATTTCTGCTTTGTAATTATTTTCATTCATGAATTCAAGAATGGCAGAGCCAAATCCGCCTTTTACCGTTCCGTCTTCAACTGTAATTATTTTATTGAACTTTTTGAATACTTCGTGTAACAATTCTTCATCAAGGGGTTTGGCAAAACGCATATCATAATGTGCAGGACTTAAATCATCATTCTTTAATTCCCGGATGGCAGCAGCAGCAAAATTTCCAGGATGACCAAATGAAAGAATGGCGATATCTTTTCCATCTTTTAATTTTCTTCCGGTACCAATTTTTATTTCTTTCATTTCCGTTTTCCAATCAGGCATTACACCTTCACCTCTCGGGTATCGGATTACAAATGGATTTTTTGTTGATTTCAGCTGTGCTGTATACATTAAATTTCTTAATTCGCTTTCATTCATTGGCGCACTTACAATCATATTAGGAACACAGCGCATATAAGCGACATCATAACAACCATGATGTGTCGGTCCATCATCGCCAACTAATCCGGCACGATCCAGACAAAAAACTACTGGTAAATTCTGAATAGCGACATCATGAATCACCTGGTCATAGGCTCTTTGCATGAAAGAAGAATAAATATTGCAAAATACTTTCATTCCCTGCGTAGCCATTCCTGCACTTAATGTTACAGCATGTTGCTCTGCAATGCCTACATCAAATACACGATTCGGCATTTTGTCCATCATAAATTTTAAAGAAGACCCGCTGAGCATGGCAGGAGTGACGCCAAATATTTTTTCATTCTTTTCTGCCAGCTCAATAATTGTGTGGCCAAAAACATCCTGGTATTTTGGAGGTTGTGGAAGATCAAATTTCTTTTTCTGTATTTCACCGGTAATTTTATCAAACAATCCGGGAGCATGCCATTTGGTTTGATCTTTTTCCGCTGGAGCATATCCTTTTCCTTTCACAGTAAGTATATGCAGAATTTTTGGTCCGGGAATTTCACGAAGATCTTTTAATGTATCAACCAGTTTGGCAACATTATGTCCGTCAATAGGACCAAAATACCGGAGATTCAATGCTTCAAACAAATTTGCCTTACTGCTCATTAAACCTTTCAATCCTTCCGTGAGTTTGTGAGCCCATTTGCGGGAAAGACTTTTTCCTACTGGCAATTTGCCTAACATTTTCCAGACATCATCTTTTACTTTATTGTACGTTGGTGATGTTGTAATATCAGTAAGATATTCTTTTAGAGCACCGACATTGGGATCAATGCCCATACAATTATCATTGAGAATGATGAGCAGATCAGTATCAGAAACTCCGGCATGATTCAATCCTTCAAAAGCGATACCCGCCGTCATGGCTCCGTCACCAATGATTGCAACCGTCTTTCTGTCTTTTTCATTTTTATATTTTGATGCTAATGCCATTCCAAGTGCAGCAGAAATGGATGTAGAAGAATGACCAACTCCGAATGTATCATATTCACTTTCGCTTCTTTTGGGAAACCCGCTTAACCCGTTATATTTTCTGTTTGTAATAAAATTATCGCGGCGCCCGGTAAGAATCTTGTGACTATATGCCTGGTGGCCCACATCCCAAACTAACTGATCGTATGGAGTATTATATACGTAATGCAAAGCTGTTGTTAGTTCAACCACACCAAGGCTGGCGCCAAAATGTCCGCCATGAACGCTGACCACGTCAATAATATATTGGCGCAGTTCATCACAAACCTGGTGCAGTTTTTCCCTGGATAATTTTTTGAGATCAGCAGGTGAGTCAATGGTTTTCAACAATGGCCCCGGAATGATTTCCATGCATCTTATTTAAGGTCATAAAATTAATATATTCCTTTCAGGTTTGGTACTAATGATTGTTAAACAAATAAGCGACTGAATTATTGTATATAACACTCTTTTTATAACAATCCAGTGGCAAAATCTCCCATTTGTAAAAGTTATTGTCCACTGGTATATTTATATGGTCAGCAGGTTCAGGATTGGTTAGTTTTGCGCTTATGCTAAAAGCAATATCACGATATTGGTTATTTCAGGTATCAGGTTGGGGATTGTTTGCTCTTATCAACATTTTTTTTGCATTCTCTTTTGGAAAACTGAATACTAAGGGAGACAGTTTTTTGTTTTTCGGAAGGCTTGGCATTTTCGTGATACTTGGAATCATTTTGACACACCTGATGAGATTTGTATTAATCCGCGTTAATGTTTTGCAGCGAAAACTGGAAAAACAGCTTATCTATTTTGTTATCATCACAGTCTTGTTTTCCCTGGCCGGTTCTTTTTTTGATATGCTTTTTCTTTCGTCGTTTAATCTTCTTAATAAAAATGAAAAAGATTTTCTGAATAATAAACTACTCCTGGTACTTAGCGGAGCTTTTTATTTTTTTATTTATTTCTTTATCTGGAACCTTATTTATTTCATGTATCATTATGTTACTAAAAGCAGGAAACAACAATTAGATACATTGCAACTGGAATCGTTGGTAAAAGAACTGGAGTTGAAAACAATTAAATCCCACATTAATCCTCATTTTATTTTCAATTCATTAAACAGTATCAGGGCTTTGGTAGTTGAAAATCCTGAAAGAGCAAGAGAAGCTGTTACGGAATTAAGCAATATTCTCCGAAGCAGTATGCAAGTTGGAAAACTTGAAACGGTGACTTTTGAGAAGGAACTTGATATTGTAAAAGATTATCTGGCGTTGGAGAATATGAGATTTGAAGATCGGCTGAAAATCGAATACCAGGTAAACGAAGATACATTGGATCAGCCTGTGCCTCCGATGATGTTACAGACGTTGGTGGAGAATGCCATTAAACATGGTATTGGAAAACAAATCAGCGGTGGCATAGTCAGGATCATTTCCGATTTTAATGAAAATTATTATGAACTCGCTGTTCAAAATACAGGACAATTAAATGGCTTGCAGAATGGAGAAGGCTTTGGTTTGTCCAGCACGACGGACCGGTTAAATTTATTATATGGAGATAAAGCCAAGTTTGAAATAAAACAGATTACCACATCACTTGTTGAAGCAAAATTATTATTGCCTATTCAAAAGAATTAAAATATTTCACATGAAAGCAATCATTATTGACGATGAACGTTTGGCCAGGACTGAGTTAAAAAAGTTGTTGCAGGATTTTCCGGAAATAGAAGTAGTAGATGAAGCAGCCAACGCTGAAGAAGGTATTACAAAAATAGAAAGCCAATTACCCGATCTTATTTTCCTGGATATTCAGATGCCTGGTAAATCGGGATTTGAAATGTTGTCACAACTTGAAAGAACACCGGAGGTAATTTTTACTACGGCTTATGATGAGTTTGCGATAAAAGCATTTGAAGTAAATGCATTGGATTATCTTTTAAAGCCTATAGAACCCAAACGTCTTGCTGACGCCATCCAAAAATTACAATTGATCGATAGTAAAGAAAGCAGGCCCATTACAGAAAATTTTAACAACAGCATTTTAACAGAGAATGACCAGGTATTTGTAAAAGATGGAGAAAGATGTTGGTTTGTAAAACTGACAGAAATCCGCCTCTTTGAAAGTGTAGGTAATTATGCTAAAATTTTCTTTGGTCCCAATAAACCTCTTATTTTAAAATCATTAAATGCCTTGGAAGAAAGATTGGACGAGAAAAGTTTTTTCCGTGCCAATAGAAAACATATTGTCAACTTAAGAATGATTGAAAAAATAGAACCTTATTTTAATGGTGGATTGTTGCTGGAACTGAAAGGGGGAGAAAAAATCGAGGTGAGCCGCCGCCAAACAGTGAAATTTAAAGAATTGATGAGTTTGTAATTTGAAAATCTGAAAATGAAGAAATACTTTTTACTGGGGTTGCAGATCATGGCAACCTCTTTTTTATTTGCTCAGAATATTGATGAGATCATTAATGCAAAAGAAGTTGAAAGAATTGAAAGAACGCTTTCGTCTGATGATATGCGGGGACGAAGAACATTTACTCCCGATATTGAACGGGCCGCTGATTTTATCGCCAATGAGTTTAAGAAAATTGGCTTGCAGACCTGGAACAACAGCGACAGTTATAAGCAAGAATTTTCAATGATTCGTTCACGTCTGGTTAAGGTCGATGCAGTATTTGATAATGTTGAGATTGATCCTAAAAGAATTGCTATAACAAGTTGCCAACAGGAATTAAAAATTGACCAGTCATCCGGTTATGAAATCATAATGATCAAATCTGGCAGTAATTTCTTTCGTGAAATTTCCACTTTGGCACAATCCAATAAAAATGTATTGGTGTTGGTGGATTCAAGTTTTGCTTCCGGGTTTTCCCGCTTGTCTTCATCAAGAAGAGCTATTTTTAAAACGGATAAAAACCTGATATATATTTTAGGAAATGAGATTCCAAAAAATTTCACCATAGAAGCAAAACTGGAAATCACTGAACAGAAACTGGCAAATGTTGTTGGCATATTGCCTGGGAAAAGTAAGAAAGAAGAATATGTGATTTTCTCCGGCCATTATGATCATCTGGGTGTTGATCCGAAGCCAACAGGAACCGATTCAATTTATAATGGCGCTAATGATGATGCGGCTGGAACAACAGCAGTGATCACGTTGGCAAAATATTTCAGGCAATTAAATAATAATGAAAGAACCATCGTTTTTGCTGCATTCACAGCAGAGGAAATAGGAGGATATGGTTCGCAATATTTTTCAAAACAATTTGATCCTGCCAAAGTTGTTGCCATGTTCAATATTGAAATGATCGGCACCGATTCTAAATGGGGAAAGAATTCTGCTTATATCACCGGGTATGAAAAAACAGATATGGGTTTGATCCTGCAAAAAAATTTGCAGGGAACTGATTTTGTTTTTTATCCTGATCCTTATCCTACGCAAAATTTATTTTATCGTTCTGATAATGCAACACTGGCAAGATTGGGTGTGCCTGCTCATACTATTTCCACTTCAAAAATGGACAATGAGCCTAATTATCATAAAGTAAGTGATGAGATAGGTACATTGGATATGGACAATATGGCGCAGATCATTAAAGCCATTGCGTTAAGTTCAAGAACCATTATCGCGGGAGAAGAATCACCAACGAGAGTGAAGGTGGAAGAACTTCGTTAAACATTTACAGGTATTGAATGAATGGCCGCACTCATTTCTTTAATTAAAGAAGAATCTTTTTCAATCGCATTGCCAACAACAATCACATCAGCTCCGGCTTTGCAATTCAGGTACGCTTTTTCAGGATGAATAATTCCACCGCCAACAATCAGTGGAATGGAAATGTTATCAGCCACAACTTTTATCATGCTTTCGTTAATCGGTCGTTTAGCGCCGCTGCCAGCATCCATATAAATTAATTTCATGCCCAGCATTTCACCAGCCATTGCGGTGCACATCGCAATTTCATTTTTATCGGCAGGTATTGGCGCAGCATTGCTGATATAAGAAACAGTTGTTGGCGCTCCTCCGTCAATTACTATGTAACCAGTTGGAATTATTTCTAACCCGCTTTGTTTTACAAATGTTGCCGAAACAACATGCTGACCAATCAGCAATTCAGGATTACGGCCAGAAATCAACGATAAATAAAGAAGTGCATCTGCATATTTGCTTACCTGGGAAGGACTACCTGGAAAAAGAATAACAGGCAGGTTGCAGTTTTTTTTAAGATACTGAATACATTCATTCATGTAATTGGAAATAACCAGGCTGCCGCCGACCAGCAAATAATCTACTTTAGCAGAAACAGAGATTTCAATGATTTCATCCAATGAAAAATTGTTAACCTGGTCAGGATCGATTAGAACAGCAAATGATTTTTTGCCCTGACTTTTCTTTTCTACCAACAATTGGTTAATAGTCTTTATCATCCGGAACGGTTATGTATACAAAAGTGCAAAATCTTTTCGGAATTTTTAGTTATTGTGGGTTTTATTCTCCTTGATTTGTTGTTTTTGACAATTTTTTGTGTCCCTCATTTCTTTTCAGTGGTAATGATCAT
The DNA here is from genome assembly GCA_963823125.1 of uncultured Bacteroidota bacterium. GTDB lineage: Bacteria > Bacteroidota > Bacteroidia > Chitinophagales > Chitinophagaceae > UTBCD1. The sequence continues at coordinate 287,663 of CAWGKD010000016.1, read as the reverse complement.
TGCCTGCAGACAGAACAAAAACCTATTTTTATTTTAAAAAATATTTTTTACGTGAGAGCAAAAAGATACAAGCCGTTTCAGTAAAGGGTTTGGCGCAATTACAAACCTCAAACATCAGTAAAATCAACACTTTGAAATAGATGATTTGTAAAAACCCTTGCCTGATTTGCGTTTGCTATGTTGTGATTTTTACAGTATAATATTTTAATACTCTTTGATTGATTTTCCAAAAATATTTTTTCAAAAAAATAAAAATAGTATGTGCAGAAATCAGAGAAATCAGCACAGACGCATACTTGGGCTTTGTTCAGTTGTATTATCCACATTGTGTTAATATTTGAGTGTTTGAAATGCTAAAATGAAAAAATACTTTCGTTATCACCTTCCACCTGGGAAGGAAACCAAAACAAAACCCGACAAATTCTTTTCAATTATGGCAATTAAAAAACAAGCATCCGCTAAAAGCGGGTTGCAGCTCTCTCGTCGCTTTACCCGAGATGACGTGAGTGTATTTGATCAGTTTGAATATGATTATCGTACTTCTATTATCCGCAATACCAGTGGCGAAGTAGTATTTGAAATGAGCAATGTGGAAGTGCCAAAACAATGGAGCCAAATCGCTACTGACATTCTTGCGCAAAAATATTTTCGCAAAGCTGGAGTACCACAGCCTGATGGAAGTCTGGGCAAAGAAACTTCTGCTAAACAAGTAGCTCACCGCCTTGCCAATTGTTGGAAAGTATGGGGCGAACGTTACAATTATTTTGCGTCTGAAAAGGATGCACAGGTATTTTACGATGAGTTGGTATATAGTATCCTTAGCCAGATGTGTGTACCTAATTCGCCACAATGGTTTAATACCGGCTTGCATGAAAGTTATGGTATTACAGGAAAACCTCAGGGTCATTATTATGTTGATGCATTGGAAGGGCAATTAAAAAAATCCACTTCTGCATATGAGCGTCCTCAACCGCACGCCTGTTTCATCTTAAGTGTGAATGATGATTTAGTAAATGAAGGAGGCATCATGGATCTGTGGCTTCGTGAAGCAAGGATATTCAAATATGGTTCAGGTGTGGGAACTAATTTTTCAAATCTTCGCGGCAGTGGAGAAAGACTCAGCGGCGGTGGAACATCAAGTGGCCTGATGAGTTTTTTAAAAATTGGTGACCGTGCAGCTGGAGCTATTAAATCAGGAGGCACTACCCGTCGTGCTGCTAAAATGGTTTGTTTGGATCTTGATCATCCGGAAATTGTTGAATTCGTAAACTGGAAATTAGAAGAAGAAAAAAAAGTTGCTGCATTAATAGCAGCCGGTTATCCCAGCGATTATGAAGGAGAAGCCTATCGCACAGTAAGCGGGCAGAATTCAAATAACTCAGTCCGTATTCCCAATACATTTTTTGATAAACTTAATAATGATGAAGATTGGGAACTTAAAGCTCGTATGGATGGACGGGTTATGAAAAAAGTACCGGCAAGAGAATTGTGGAACCAGATTGCTTATGCGGCATGGCGTTGTGCCGATCCGGGTACACAATATAATACAACTATAAACGAATGGCATACTTGTCCTGAAGGTGGCGAGATCAGAGCCTCAAATCCATGCTCGGAATATATGTTTCTTGATAATACGGCCTGCAATCTTGCTTCAGCTAACCTGATGAAATTTTATGATACCGAAAAAAATATTTTTGATGTAGAAGGATATGAATACAATTGCAGACTCTGGACAATAGTGCTTGAAATATCTGTTTTGATGGCGCAATTTCCTTCAAAGGAAGTAGCACAATTGAGTTATGAATACAGAACCTTAGGATTAGGGTATGCCAATCTGGGAACTTTGTTAATGGTAAGCGGTATTCCGTATGATAGTGAAGAAGCAAGAGCCATTGCCGGAGCTATCACTGCAATCATGACCGGCACTGCTTATAAAACTTCTGCTGAAATGGCGCAGACACTGGGAACTTTTCCGAAATATGAAGAAAATAAAAAACACATGTTGCGTGTAATGCTCAACCATCGCCTGGCCGCTTACGATGCAGATGAATATGAAAATCTGAGCTTGAAACCACAAGGCATCAAAGTAAAATATTGTCCGGATTATTTATTGAAAGCTGCTTGTAAAGCATGGGATGATGCGGTTGAGGCAGGAGAAAAATATGGTTACCGCAATGCACAATCTACTGTAATTGCTCCTACCGGCACTATCGGTCTGGTAATGGATTGCGATACTACTGGAGTAGAACCGGATTTTGCGTTAGTAAAATTTAAAAAACTTTCTGGTGGCGGTTATTTCAGGATCATCAATCAGTCCGTTCCCATTGCATTAAAGAATCTTGGGTATAATGAAAAAGAAGTTGATGCTATTGTAAAGTATGCGGTTGGGACAGCTAGTTTTGCCGGCGCACCTTTTATTAATCATCAGACATTAGGCGAAAAAGGTTTTATTGCTGACGAAATTAAACGCCTCGATGCCGCATTAGCCACGGCTTTTGAAATAGGATTTGTTTTCAATAAATATACGTTGGGTGAAGAATGTTTGCAGCGGTTGGGTTTCAAACCTGAAGAGTATAATAATTTAGAGTGGAGTCTTCTGGAAGCTCTTGGATTTAATGAAGAACAAATTGAAGCTGCTAATAATTATGTATGTGGCACCATGATGATGGAAGGTGCACCTTATCTCAAAGAAGAAGATTTGCCCGTTTTTGACTGTGCCAATAAATGCGGAAAAAAAGGACAGCGGTTTATTCATACGCATGGCCATATCCGCATGATGGGCGCCACACAACCTTTTATAAGTGGTGCCATTTCGAAAACAATTAATCTGCCTAATGAAGCTACCGTAGAAGAGATTGCTGATGCGTATATGTTAAGCTGGCAATTAAGTTTAAAGGCTTGTGCTCTTTACAGGGACGGCTCCAAGCTTTCCCAGCCACTCAGCAGTAAATCTGATAAAAAGAAAACGTCGGAAACAATTGTTGAAGAAAAATTACCCATGTCTGGTATTGTGAATTTGGGCTCATTGACTGTAGAGGAATTACTTGAAGAAGTGAATCGTCGCGTGCAAAGCAGTGCAGATACTAAATTAAAAAGACAACTTGCAAGAATTGTAGAGAGACGTTCATTACCAGCTAAGCGACGTGGATTTACACAAAAAGCAAAAATCAACGGGCAAGCACTCTTCTTGCGTACAGGTGAATATAGCGATGGAACTTTAGGCGAAATTTTTATTGATATGGCAAAAGAAGGAGCTACTATGCGCAGCATGTTAAACTGCTTTGCCATTTCCATTTCTATTGGGTTACAATATGGAGTTCCGCTGGAAGAGTTTGTTGATAAATTTGCTTTTACCAAATTTGATCCTGCCGGATTTGTAGAACATCCCAATATAAAATCAACTACATCTATTGTGGATTTTATATTCAGGGTATTGGGTTATGAATATCTTGGTCGCACAGACTTGGTGCATGTTATTGACAAACCGGAAGTAATGAATACCGGTTCAGATGATTGGGATGAGATTCCAACAAACCTGGAGTATGAAAAATCACCCGAACTATCTCATGTAAGAGTTACTGGTACAACGGGAACAACTACACAGCCTGTAAAAAATCAAAGAGCTGCACAACCAGCAAAAACTGATGCAGGATTAGATGCGGTAAATAAGGCTTCAAGGAATATGCAAAGCGATGCGCCATCTTGTAATGTATGCGGACATATTATGGTAAGAAGCGGCACTTGCTATAAATGTTTGAATTGTGGTAACCAGGGAGGGTGCAGTTAAAAAAAACTACACTGGACATTGGAAAACCAAATAAGAAAGTACCCATTAAATTCCATCCCGGCATAATAGTCGGGATGTTTTTTTATAGTAGTTAGTGAAACTTATTTTACTATGTTATTGAAGTGAAACCACCACTAGGGCAGTGGAAATTTCAGTAGTGTTTCTTTACCTGATTTGTTTGAAGAAGACTTTAATTTAGAAGAATAAAATCCGCAAACCATGAAAACACGAATTTTACTTTTTGTTATTTTATCGATTGTGTTACAGGCGTGTTCCCGGTCAATTACTCCATTTCAGGCGGCTAACAGCCATTCCAGAACTATCAAGAATATCAGGTAATTATTGACTGATTTTATCAGGAACCAAAAACATTGTTCACAGCTCCTTCAAGCATGGGGAACTTTTCTATCACAAAATTCTTGATACTTTCAATAGCTTTTTTTGCTTGTTCTTCGGTTAGGCCTGCATCAGATTTTAGACGATCAATCAGTTCTTGCATAATAGTGTTTTATTGGTTTTAAAATTTAAAAAGGTTTCAAAGTAAAAATAACTCTGAAACCTCTTATAGCTGTATAATTTTTTATTTTTTTTACGCAACTTTTAGCAAGCTGAGCTTACTTTTATCAAATTTTCTTCTTGCATATTCGATGTCAAGTGAAAAAAATTGTTCTCTTGAAGATGGCATTTCATACATAGCATCAGTCAGGATACTTTCGCAAATGCTGCGTAATCCTCTTGCTCCCAGTTTATATTCCATTGCTTTTCCTACCATAAAGTTTAATACATCGTCTTCAATATTCAATTGAATGCCCTCCAGCTCAAATAGTTTTTTGTATTGTTTTACCAAAGCGTTTTTTGGTTCGGTAAGGATAGCTCTTAAAGTTTCTGCATTCAATGGTTCAAGGTGAGTCACTACCGGCAAACGCCCCAATAATTCAGGAATTAACCCAAAACTTCTGAGATCCTGTGCATTTACATAGCAAAGCAGATTCTTTTTCATATTCTCCTGCAACTCTTTATCTACATTGAATCCAATTGTATTGGTTTGCACACGGCGGGCAATAACTTTATCAATGCCATCAAATGCGCCACCACATACAAAAAGAATATTTTGTGTGTTGATCTTAATTAGTTTTTGTTCGGGATGTTTACGACCACCCTGCGGCGGAACTAGTACATCAGTACCTTCCAGTAATTTTAATAAACCTTGTTGCACGCCTTCACCACTTACATCTCTCGTGATTGAAGGATTGTCGCCTTTACGTGCAATCTTATCTATTTCGTCAATATAAACGATTCCACGTTCGGCCGCGGCTATATCATAATTGCACACCTGTAGTAATCTGGTTAAAATACTCTCGACATCTTCTCCTACATAACCAGCTTCAGTAAATACTGTAGCATCAACAATAGTGAAGGGAACATTAAGCAATCGGGCAATTGTTTTGGCTAACAAAGTTTTTCCTGTGCCGGTTTCTCCCACCATTACAATATTACTTTTCTCAATTTCAATATCACTTGCGGGAGCATCAACTGATTTTTGCTGCAATCGTTTGTAGTGATTATAAACTGCAACGGCCAATACTTTTTTTGCTTCATCCTGCCCGATCACATATTCATCAAGAAATTTTTTTATCTCCATTGGTTTTTTAACCGTGAGTTTAAAAGAAGAACTGGACTTTTCATCACGTACCATGAGTTCTTGTTCAATAATTTCGCGGGCATGCTCTACGCAATTTTCGCAGATATGACCATCCTGTCCGGCAATGAGAATTTTTACCTCATCACGACTGCGGCCGCAAAATGAACAATGTAAAGGATTTTTAGCCATGTGTTGTTGAACAAACAATTAACGAGCCAATGGCAACAAAATTATAAAACTGTTCTAATTAGAATGGCATTATTTTGAAAAATACCAAAATTTACAGAAAATTTCTTTAAAATGAATATTAGAAGCTTGATTTCATGTGATTATATATTATCAATAACGGCATCAACGATGCCATATTCAACGGCTTCTTTAGCGTCCATCCAATAATCCCTGTCAAAATCTTTCATAATCTGATCTGTCGTTTTACCACAATTCTTTGCAAGAATTTTTGCACCTATGTCTTTGACTTTTTTAGTTTGAATGGCTTGAATTTCCAAATCGGTACTTACACCCTGAATATATCCACCTAGTGAAGGCTGATGTATCATTACTTCACCATGCGGATAAATATAGCGTTTACCTTTAGCGCCTCCGCTTAATAAAATACTGCCCATAGATGCTGCCAGTCCCATGCAAATTGTACTTACCGGAGATTTGATCATTTGCATTGTATCATAAATAACCATGCCACTGGTTACAACGCCTCCGGGACTATTGATATAAAATTTTATTTCTTCGCCGGATTTATCAGCATCCAGTAACAATAATTTAGTGACCACATCTTTTGCGGATTTATCATCGACGACACCCCAAAGATGAACACTACGACGATCAAAAAAATATTTTTCGATTCTTTTGCTGAACATCATCAGATCAGACTTTGGTTCTTCTTCTTTTTCTGTCTCATCATCCATTCTCAAACCATTGTATAAATTTTTATTCCAATTCATATTATTTAATTTCTTTTAAGTAAATAATTCCTCTTCTTTTTTTGAACAGTATTAATCTTTCTTTTCTTTTCTTGGATTTGTAATGAGCACTTCATCTATCAATCCGTATTCTTTGGCTTCAATTGCTGTCATCCAATGATCACGGTCAAAATCTTTTTCAATTTGCTCAACTGTTTTTCCGGAATGATGACTGATAACATCATATAATTCCCGTTTCAGTTTCCTGATTTCATTTACAGTGATTTCTACATCGCTGGCCTGGCCACCAATGGAACCGCTAGGCTGATGCATCATTACCCTTGCATGTTTTAAAGCCACTCTTCTGCCCTTTGTGCCGGCTGCCAGTAAAATAGATGCCATGGAAGCAGCAATACCGATACATATTGTAGCAACATTAGGAGTCACATATTGCATAGTATCATATACTCCAAGACCGGAATAGACGCTGCCACCAGGACTGTTTATATACATATTAATGTCTCTTGTCCTGTCAGTGGAATCAAGGAAAAGTAATTGTGCCGTCACAATGTTTGCCACTTCATCATTGATTGGATAGCCTAGAAAAATAATCCGGTCCATCATCAACCGGCTGTAAACATCCATAACCGCTACATTCATTGGGCGTTCTTCAATGATATTTGGAGTCAGCGCCGTTACCAAATGCCTACTATAACTGTCTAACGTATTGCTGGAAATGCCACGGTGTTTGACCGCAAATTTTTCAAACTCAGATTTCAAACTCATAATTATTTTTGTTTAGTCGGAAACAAGTTTAACTCATCAAATATCCGTCCAATTGCCAAAACCGCAAAATTGCTGTCACGAATTCCACGATTGGGAATAGGAATCAAGACGAATTGTCACAAAACAAAAAAGTTCTCTGCATCCAGAGAACTTTTTAACTATCTTAAACTTCTTATTAATGGTGATGATGTTGATGGGCTTCTATCATTTTAGTAAACTCTTCCATACTGATATCTTTCTCTGTAGGCTTAACTTGTTTTTCGGCCCATTCAAATATTTTCTGTGTTTGAATCCGATGGTAGGCATCTTCCACATATTTACGATCCTTCATCATTTTTTCTATGTATTCTTTTGACCAATCCTGTTGTTCATCCAGCGCATTCATTCCCATATAACCTAATAATTGTTGTTTGGCAAAAAGACGCACTTCATCTTGCTGAACCTCTATATTATTTTCCTTTACAATTTTATCAGAAATTAAGGTCCATTTCAATTGCTGTACAAATGCTGGAAATTCCTCTTTAACCTGTTCTTCTGTTTTTACAATATCGCCTTGTGTCTTTAACCATCTTTTTAAAAATTCTTCGGGAAATTTTATTTCAGTGTGATCAATTAGTTCATGATATGCATGGTCTTGAATCTGGTTTCGGGCTTGGGCGTCCCAATAAGCCTGAATCTCTTCTTTAATCTTATTGCGAAAATCTTCTTCTGTTTTTACTTCCTTATCCGGATAAAGTTGTTTAAAAAATTCTTCATTCAATTCTCTTTTTTCCAGCAACCCCACCTTTGCGATTATTAATTTAAAATATTTTTCTGCAACCACCGGATCTTCCTTAGATAAACCAAGGTCACCGATGATCCATTCTCTTTCTTTATCATCGAATGCAGATTGTAATTGCAAAACCAAACTGTCACCTGCTTTTTTTTCCATCAGGCTATTGCGAAAACTTTCAGCAAAATATTTTACAAGTAATGAATTATCTTTTTTAATTCCTCCTTCAATCTCAGTGCCATCCTGAGCACATTCAGTAAAAGTGACATTTAGTACATTTTCTTCATTGATTACAGCTTCCTGATCTTTCATGTTTCCATAACGATTCTGCAAACGGGTAATTTCATTGGCCAGCATTTCATCAGTTACTACTACTTTATATTTCGTGATTTCAGTTTTGGAAAGGTCGGGTAATTGAAAGTCCGGCTTCATTCCAACTTCAAAATGAAAACTATAATCAGACGGATTGTTCATGTCAAGTTGACGAACATCGGTTTCCAAAGGAAGTGGTTGTGCAAAAATTTCCATTTTATCTGTTTCCAGATATTTGATCAATTCTCTGTCAACAGACCGCAGCACTTCATCTGTAAAAACAGAAGGTCCATACATTTTTTTGATCAGGCCGGTCGGCACCATGCCTTTACGAAATCCGGGAATGTTTACTTTTTTACTGTAATCTTTTAAGGCCTTTTCAAAAGCTGGTAAGTAATCCGTTTTTTCTAGTTTGACGGTTATCTTTTCATGAAGTAAGCCAACGTTTTCTTTTGTAACTATTGCCATGGTGAATTAATTAATTTGATTTGGTTAATGACTTTAATCAGACAATGAGTCAAACTTTAATTGACTATTTATTCTGATTCCTCAATTTACCATTCAGTGCGGGTGGAGGGACTCGAACCCCCATGCCTTGCGGCGCCAGATCCTAAGTCTGGTATGTCTACCAATTTCACCACACCCGCTGTTCAGTTAAAAAAGTCAAATCTGTCATAGGGCATTTCATGATTTCAGTCAACTCATTTGACCAATATGATTTAATAGCTTATATGACTTCAAAAACGGGCTGCAAATGTAGGTCATTTGAATCAAAGGTCAGGGAAGCATGAAGGCTTTTTCGTAAATTTGGTATTCATGGAAACAGTAGCGCAGATACCGAAATATAACTTAAATGAAGAGGAAGAGAAAAAGCTAATCCTACGGGAATATCGTGCATTGTTGCGATCATTGAAAAGTAAATTGAAGCCGGGCGATAAAGATTTAATCAGAAGAGCTTTTGAAATGTCTGTGGAGGCACACAAAACTATGCGCCGCAAAAGTGGAGAACCTTATGTCTTGCATCCAATCGCTGTAGCAAGAATATGTGTTGAAGAAATTGGATTGGGTGTAAGGTCTACAATTTGTTCATTGTTGCACGACACAGTTGAGGATACTGACATTTCTCTGGAAGATGTAGAGCGTGAATTTGGAAATGAAATTGCAAGAATTGTAGATGGATTGACAAAAATTTCCAATGTTATTGATGTGAATGCTTCTAAGCAGGCTGAGAATTTCAAAAAAATCCTTCTCACTCTCACAGATGATCCACGAGTCATTCTGATCAAACTCGCTGATCGCCTGCACAATATGCGCACACTGGATAGTATGAAGCGGGAGGCACAATTAAAAATTTCTTCTGAAACTGTATATGTGTATGCTCCACTGGCTCATCGCATGGGATTATACAATATCAAAACGGAAATGGAAGATCTGGCAATGAAGTATCTGGAGCCAGATACTTACAAAGAGATTGCTCAAAAATTGTCTGAGACAAAAAGAGAACGATCAAAATTTATTAATGAATTCATTAAACCTATTAAGGAAAAACTTGAAAAAGCTCATTTCAATGCAGAAATATATGGTCGTCCTAAAAGCATTCACTCGATATGGAGTAAAATGAAAAAGAAAGGAGTTGCATTTGAAGAAGTATATGATCTCTTTGCCATTCGTGTTATTATTGATTCTCCGCCTGAAAAGGAAAAAGAAGATTGCTGGAAAGTGTATTCAATGATTACTGATGAATATACTCCGTCACCAGAAAGATTACGTGACTGGTTGAGCAATCCCAAATCAAATGGATATGAAGCATTGCATACAACGGTGATGGGTCCTGAAGGAAAATGGGTGGAAGTACAGATACGCAGTAAAAGGATGAATGAAATTGCGGAAAAAGGATTAGCTGCTCATTGGAAATACAAAGAAGGTGCGTCTGATGAAAGCCGCTTTGACAAATGGTTTCAGCAAATACGTGAAGTAATAACCAATCATGATACAGACAGCATTGATTTTCTGCAGGATTTTAAAACAAGCTTTTTAGCAGAAGAAATTTATATCTATACGCCTAAAGGTGATGTAAAAATGTTGCCGATTGGATCAACAGCATTAGATTTTGCTTTTTCAATCCACAGTGCTATCGGCGTAAAAACTATTGGTGCTAAAGTGAATCATAAATTGGTTCCAATCAGTCATAAACTGCGCAGTGGCGACCAGGTTGAAATAATTACTTCCAATAAACAAAAGCCATCTGAAGACTGGTTGAATTTTGTAGTCACATCTAAAGCAAAAGGCAGAATTCGCGATGCGATGAAAGAAGAAAAAAAGAAAGTGGCTGAAGATGGAAAATACACAGTACAACGAAAACTGGACGGAATGGGAGCTGGGTTTACACAACATAATATTGATGAACTGGTATTGTATTACAAATCCCAATCGCCACTTGATCTTTTTTACCAGGTGGCTATAAAAAATATTGACCTGAAAGAACTAAAGGATTTTAAAGTATTAGGCGATAAAATAGAACCGCCTAAACCGGTCAAAATAATCTCTGAGAATAAAACTGACATCATTTCGCATAACCAGACAATGGCGAAAAAAGATGCCGAGCTTATTATTTTTGGAGAAAGTAGTGATAGGATTGTCTATAATCTTGCCAATTGCTGCAAACCCATTCCCGGCGATGATGTATTTGGATTCGTAACTACAGGTAAGGGCTTGACGATTCATCGTACTAATTGTCCTAATGCCGCCAAGTTGCTGGCTAACTATAGCCATCGTGTTGTAAAAACAAAATGGGCTAAGAACAAAGAAATTTCTTTCTTAACCGGTTTGAAAATTGTTGGTCTTGATGATGTAGGAGTAGTTAACAAAATCACTAATCTTATTTCCGGAGAATTAAAAATAAATATTGCTGCTATTACTATTGAAGCCAAAGAAGGTCTTTTCCAGGGAAATATAAGGTTATATGTGCATGACAAAGAAGAATTGGATAACCTGGTTCAAAAATTAAAAGATCTTCCGGGAATTGAATCAGTAGAAAGATACGACACAGAAGATATTCCTTGACAATTACGAAATGATAAATTAGCTAGAAATGGGATAGAAAAACGGCATTTATGTCGGATTACATTTAACATTTTTATGAAAGAGTATAGAATTATTAATTAAAAGCTTTATTCCGGTACGTTAATAAGTTTGGGCATAAAATTTTAGAGTAGTACTTCAGAATTATTCGGATGCTTTTTTTTGAACATGTATTTTTGCTCACCTCATGATGATTGTCGGAAAAATTAAGAAATTAATATGGTAGATGTAATACTCGGCCTCCAGTGGGGAGACGAAGGAAAAGGAAAAATTGTTGACTGGTTTGCCAGGGATTATGATGTAATTGCCCGTTTTCAGGGCGGACCCAATGCCGGTCATACTTTGTATGTAGATGAGAAAAAAATTGTCTTACACCAGATTCCTTCGGGCGTGTTTCATCCTAAATCAGTAAATCTTATCGGGAATGGAGTAGTGCTCGATCCTGTTATTTTAAAAAAGGAATGTGAGACTGTAGGTTCTTTTGGAGTTGATTTGAAAAAAAGTCTTTTTATTTCTGAAAGAACACACATTATCCTTCCAACTCATCGTGCACTTGATAAAGCTGCTGAACTTTCGAAAGGCAATCTGAAAATTGGCTCTACATTGAAAGGTATCGGTCCGGCTTATATGGATAAAACCGGACGCAACGGTTTGCGGGTTGGCGATCTTCTTGGCAAAAATTTTACTTCAGCATACATTAAACTTCGTCTTAAACATCAAAAATTGCTGGATAATTATTCCTTTAACGAAGATATATCTGGCTGGGAAGATGAATTTTTTGAAGCTTTAGAGTTCCTAAAGAAGATGAACATTGTGAACGGAGAATATTTTATTAATCATCAGATACAATCCGGTAAAAAAATTTTAGCCGAAGGAGCGCAGGGAACGATGCTTGATATTGATTTTGGAACTTTTCCTTACGTCACTTCTTCGAATACTATATCAGCTGGTGTTTGCGTTGGGCTAGGCGTAGCGCCACAAAAAATCAGGGATGTAATAGGCGTTACAAAAGCTTATTGCACACGGGTGGGAAGTGGCCCGTTTCCAACCGAGCTTGTTGATGAGATTGGCGAAAAGTTAAGAAAGCTCGGCAATGAATTTGGGGCTACTACAGGTCGTCCTCGTCGTTGTGGTTGGATCGACCTGGTAGCGCTAAAATTTGCCTGTATGATAAACGGCGTTACTAAAATAGTAATGACTAAAGCTGATGTATTGGATACTTTTGGGGAGCTTAAAATCTGCACTTCATACAAATTAAACGGAAAAGAAAGCAAAGAGATACCATTTCAGATGGAAAGACAGGATATTGAACCATTCTATAAAATATTTAACGGCTGGAATACAAACATTAGTGCAGCGAAAAGCTATGATAAGTTGCCTGAAGCCATGAAAGCCTATGTCGATTTCATTGGTCAATATCTGGACGTAAAGATTCAATATATTTCCAATGGGCCGGGCCGTGAGCAGCTTATTAATGTAAATTGAATAAGCTATTTTAGCATTGAAAAAAAATAATTTAAAAAATTTGGCGGATTAAAAACTTCGCTGAAATTTTACATTCACAATCCTGCTAGACTATGACGTCAAAACCTGACAAGGAAAAAAAATCCACAGGGAAAACTAATAATCCCTCCCGTAAAGATTCTGATAAAAAAGCTTCTCCTAAATCCAAGAAGCAGGAAGAAGATGATGCTGCTTTAGAAGAAGATGAAGAAATAGAAACAACTCCTTCGTCAAAGAAAGGTGGTAAACCTGTGTCATCCACAAAAAAAAGTAAGTCAAATGACGATGATGATGGGGATGATGATCCGATAGATGAATGGGATAAAGTGGAAGAAGAGGAGGAATGGGATCCTGACTTTGAAGAATTTGATCTGCCAAAATCAAAAGTTAAGAAGGGGGGCAGTAAAAAGGGTGCTGAAGAAGAAGATGAATTTAAGCTCGATGATGAATTCAAAGATTTAGGCTTGTTTAATGATGGTGATTTCGAAGAAGAAGATGAAGAGTTCTGATCCTTTCGGATTATTCATATTAAAAGCTTTTTGCTTAATCAGGATTATTTTCTTTTAAAAGAAACCAACATTAACTGTTTGGAGGCTTTTAGCAAAGTTGACTCATCAAAACTTTTTGCCATCAATTGCAGCCCGAAAGGCATACCATTACTGTGCCTGAAAAGAGGTAGAGAAATTGAAGGAACCCCAACAAGGTTAGCCATTACAGTATAAATATCGGCAAGATACATGGCAACCGGATCATTCATTTTTTCACCAATTTTAAAAGCCGTAGAAGGTGAAGCGGGCAAAATAATAAAATCATTGTCCCGGAAGATATTAGATATTTTTTCTCTCAATAGCTTTCTTACTTTTTGAGCCCGGGTATAATAAGCGTCATAATAACCAGCGCTCAAAACAAATGTTCCCAGCATAATTCTTCTCTTGACCTCTTTACCAAAACCTTCAGATCTTGTCAATTTATAAAACTCGGTTAAGTCCAGATGAGATTGGGGAGTTCTATAACCAAACCGGACTCCATCATACCTCGACAAATTGGATGAAGCCTCTGCCGTAGTTAAAACATAATAGGCTGGAACTATGTAATCAAGCAGATCAAATTCGGTGGATGAAACCTTGTGGCCTTCATTTCTAATTTGGTCAATTGATTTTTTTATAGCGAGTCCAATCTCTTTATCAAGTGAAGGATGCTCTAATGCCTGATTAAGATAAACAAAACGAAATTTTTTATCATCGTTTGGAAATGATGAATAATTGTCAACTATTTTTTGAGAAGCTGTGCTATCAAATTCGTCAGGCCCCGCTATTGTTTCCAGTGTTCTGCCAATATCCGGAATATTATTTGCAAAAATTCCGATCTGATCAAAAGAAGAAGCATATGCAATCAGACCATGTCTTGAAATTCTTCCATAGGTTGGCTTCAATCCAATGATTCCGCAAAAATCCGCAGGCTGGCGAACGGAACCACCTGTATCACTCCCTAATGCAACCATACACAAACCAGCCTGCACCGCAACAGCAGGACCACCAGAAGATCCACCCGGAACCCTCGTTTCATCTAAGGCATTCAATACTTTTCCGTAGGACGAATTTTCATTTGTAGATCCCATAGCAAATTCATCACAGTTCAGATTGCCGATGATAATAGCATCTTCTGCCAATAATCTTTCAACAGCTGTGGCTGAATAAAGAGATATGAAATTTGTAAGAATTTTTGAAGCTGCTGAAAGTTTATGATCCTTATAGCAGATTACATCTTTTAAGCCAATAATAACGCCATATAATTTTGCCAAAGGTTTTCTTTCTGATGAATTTTTGAAGATTCTTTTTTCATCCAATTGTTTTGCTTTTTGCAGAGCCTCATTGGCGTAAACTTCGATGAAAGCATTAAGATGCTTAGTATCTTTTATGCGTTGCAGATAATACTCAACAGCCTTTAAACAGGTAGTTTTTCCTTCTTGTAATTGTGCATGATATTCCTCAATGGAAGAGAACTCAAACAAAAGCAGTAGCTTTTTTCGATGAAGAAAAATAGTTAAGGACAGAGCAAATCACTCATTAATTACTCTTTATCGCTGGTTCCTTCTTCAATCTCTCTTTTCACATTGTCCTTTGCATCTTTAAATTCACGAATACCTTTACCAAGTCCTCTCATCAGCTCAGGTATTTTCTTTCCACCAAAGAGCAATAATACAATAATGAGAATAACAACGATCTCTTGGGTTCCTAACACACCCAGTAAATTAAAATGTAACATAATTGACAAATTAAGAGGTCAAAGATACTAAGTAAGTAAAAATAACAGGAATAATAAATCTGATATTAACGAAGTAACAACTAGGCTTTGAAAAACCTCTATGCGAGGGATATTTTACTCTGTAGTTTCTGTTGCCATTCTTTTTTCCCTTATTCTTGCACTCTTACCGCTACGGTCACGTTGATAGAATAATTTAGCACGACGAACATTACCGGCTTTATTTAGAATTATGGAATCAATATTCGGGGAAAAAAGAGGAAATACTCTTTCTACTCCGATTCCATCAGAAATCTTGCGAACTGTAAATGTAGCCGTTTGGCCAGTACCCTGACGCTTGATCACATCACCTTTGAAAGATTGGATTCTTTCCTTATTACCTTCAATGATTTTATAATTCACAGTAATATTATCGCCTGACCTGAAATGGGGAAATTCCTTTTTGCCTGTCAGCTGTTCGTGAACATATTTTATAGCGTTCATAACTTGAATTTTTAAGGAGGGCAAAGGTAAGGGAAAGCTGTCTAATTAGGAATTCGAAATTCAGGAATTGGGAAGTAGTAGAATCTATTTTATTTTAAATCCCTAATCGTCAGCCTTCAAACTCTCATACCTGGTTCCTCATTAACTACCTGGCAACGTTAACGGCTCTTTTTTCTCTGATAACAGTTACTTTGATTTGGCCGGGAAAGGTCATTTCAGTTTGAATTTTCTGGGCTATTTCAAATGAGAGCTTTTCTGAATCCTGGTCAGTGACTTTGTCTGCTTCTACAATTACTCTTAACTCACGGCCAGCCTGGATGGCATATGCTTTTTCAACTCCAGTATAAGCCATTGCCAGTGTTTCAAGATCTTTAATTCGCTGCAGGTATTGCTGCATGATTTCACGCCTTGCGCCTGGTCTGGCGCCACTAATGGCATCACAAGCCTGAATTATAGGCGAGATTACATACTGCATTTCCATTTCATCATGGTGTGCGCCAATTGCATTTACAACTGCAGGATTTTCGCCATATTTTTCAGCTAGCTTAGCACCAAGCAAAGCATGGCTTAATTCAGTTTCTTCATCGGGTACTTTTCCAATATCATGCAACAGACCGGCTCTTTTGGCCAGTTTTGCATTTAAACCTAACTCAGAAGCCATGATAGCGCAAAGATTTGCAGTTTCACGGCTATGCATCAATAGATTTTGACCATAAGAAGAACGGAATCTCATTCTGCCAACCATTCTTACCAATTCTTTATGCAAACCATGAATGCCAAGTTCTATCACGGTTCTTTCACCAATTTCCATTACCTGGTCTTCTAATTGCTTACGGGTTTTTTCAACTACTTCTTCAATACGTGCCGGGTGAATACGGCCATCTGTCACTAATCTTTGTAAGCTCAAACGGGCAATTTCGCGGCGAAGCGGGTCAAATGAAGAAAGAAGGATGGCTTCAGGAGTATCATCTACAATGAGGTCAACACCGGTAGCAGCTTCAATAGCACGAATATTTCGACCCTCACGACCTATGATCTGTCCTTTTATTTCATCACTTTCAAGATTAAAAACAGTGATAGAATTTTCAATAGCTTGTTCGGCAGCTGTTCGTTGTATAGTTTGAATGATAATCTTACGGGCTTCCTTATTGGCCTTTTGTTTAGCTTCTTCAATGATTTCCTGTTGCAGACTCATAGCTTGAGTCTGTGCTTCGTGTTTAAGACTTTCGACCAACTGAGCTTTGGCTTCTTCAGCGGAAAGTAAAGCGATTTTTTCCAACCGACGAATATGTTCTTCCTGGTGTTTTTCTAATTCTGTTCTTTTGATATTCACCAGTTCAATCTGCCGGTTCAAATTTTCTTTAATAACTTCATTCTCCTTGATATGCTTATCAAGGTTTCCTTCTTTTTGATTGATGGATTGTTCCTTTTGCCTGATACGGTTTTCTGTTTCGCTGATTTTACGGTTGCGCTCCATGACTTCTCTGTCATGTGCTGCTTTCATTTGCACAAACTTTTCTTTGGCTTCCAGCTCTTTTTCTTTCCGGATCGTTTCGGCTCTCAATTCAGCTTCTTTCAGAATGGTGCGGGATTGAGATTCCGCTTCTTCAAGTTTTCTTTTTGTGTTTTTAGCAAAAATGAGTCTACCCGCTATAATGCCAACGATTAAGGCAGACACAGCGATTATAGTGTATATGATGTTTGGATCCATGAATTACATTTTTAAGTTGTTGCACAATTCTATATTTTATTAAAAATTTCATCCTATAATAATATTTCCCCTAAAAAACGGTAAACAACGAAGATACTAAAGGTTAGCTAATGGATAAAACCAGAAGGATGAGATGATCTATGTCAATAGATTCTCATTTTAAAAGTTGTTTTCAATCATTTTTTTGTTGCTGATCCAATAGTCTTTCAATAGCATTGAGCTGGTCAGTTAAGTTTTCTTTTTCAACCAGGTTTGCAATAGAAGCATTCTGCTCTGTTGCATACCAGGCAAGCACCATAGCGATATAATCCTGCATATCTTTTCCCGAAAACTGAGTCCTGTATTCCACTATTTTTTCGTTAATTGTCTTCACAGTTCTTCGCACCACTTCTTCTTCATTGGCATGTATCTTGATTCTATATGTACGATCTCCGATAGCAACCGATATTGCAATTAATTCATTCATAAAGTTGGTATTTTCAAAATGAATTTTATATATTGTTTCCCCATATTATTCCTGAATCTTTCATTCTGTAAAAATTCAACCTGCAAAAGGTCAATCCCTCCCGAAATTTTTACCCGTAAAAACAATAACTATGTTTGCCAAAGTTAAGTCATCAGTATTTATTGATGCTCTGCAGTTCGAATTAGTGGCTCAAAAAGGCAGCTGCCTTAAAGGTGTTTTAAAAGATGATAAAGGCAGTGTTTGCCGCACACTTGAAAAAGATCCTTCTGGCGACAGAGAAAATATTATCTGGGAAGGATTGAATGATCTGCCTTACGGAATTTATACCCTGGAGCTTTCTCACGGAGCAGATGAAATGAAATTGAATATGGTGAAAAGGATTTGACCTAATTGCCCAGCAATACGATGCAACGGTCAATCTCTTTAATGTAAGAATTGATACGTTTTTCAAATTCCTTCTTATCGGATGCTGTCATATCACCAGAACTCAATTTTAATACTTCAAGTCGCTGTTTCAAAGCTTCGTTATTTTTTTGTACTAGTAAAGCCTGCTGATTTGACTTGTTTAATTCTTTTTTCAACTGGTTATTTTCTTTTTGCAAAGCAGTATGTGTCTTCAGCAATTGCTGAAGCTTATCATGAATTCGTTTAAGATGTTGTTCCGTTGGGTTCAATTTTCCTGATTGATCAGTTAATTATTTTCTTATTTCTGCCTGCAGATCATTTGTCAAGGTGGTCATAATCTCAGCCATCCATCCGTCAATCTCTTTATCCGTTAAAGTTTTTTCTTCATCTAAAAAAGTCAGGCTGATAGCCATTGACTTCTTCCCAGCGCCTAATTTTTCACTTTCGAATATATCAAACAACTTCAGATCCTGCAATTTGTCAAGCCCGATATTTTGCACCGATTTTTGCACTTCTTCATAACGTAATTGTTGCGGCACCACCATTGCAATATCTCTGTGCACAGCTGGGAATTTTGGAATTTCTTTGTATTGCAATTTTAATTCTCCCATATTATTATCTAAAAGCTCCCAATTCACGCTGGCAAAAAATACCGGTTGTTTGATATGAAAACGTTCGAGCATTTTTTTATTTACTTCACCTGCGCTGGCAATTATTCCGTCGTTTCTTTTATATACAATATGATCATCCAGTTTTTCAACCGGCATAATTTCTATTGAATCAGTTTGCACGCCACGCAATTTTAAAATACTTTCAACTATTCCTTTTACATAATAAAAATCTCTTGCTATAGCTTTTTGTTTCCAGCTATCTTCTTTTATATTTCCGCTAATTACAATGCAAAGTTTTTCTGTTTCCAGGTAATGTTCTGATCCATTTAGGCTATAGGCTTTGCCAAATTCAAAAAGACTGAGTGAATTATTCTTATAATTCAGATTATAGGTTACCGCTTCCAGTGAAGTTTCTAAAAGTGAATTGCGCAAAATATTAAGATCGGCACTCAAACTGTTTATCATTTTTACCATATGCTGCAATTCGCTTTCAGAAAAAAATGCCGCATTTGTAATGGAATTGGTCATCATTTCATGAAAACCAAGTCCGACCAGGTAATTAGAAATTTTTTCTTTCCATGCTTCATGATAAAAATTTCCTTCCCGGGAAGGCGTGATTGTGATGGCTCCCGGAATCTCTATACTATCCAATCCATCAATTCGCATAATTTCTTCTACCAGATCAGCCGGAAGACTGATGTCTGGTTTATGATAGGGAACTGCAACCCTTAACTCATCAATACCTTCCTTTACTATTATAAATCCGAGACTGATTAAAATATCTTTCACTGCATCGGGATGATAATTTCTTCCACTCAGTTTTTTTAAATAATGATATTTTAAAGTTACTTGTACTTTTTCTTTAGGCGCTAAATAAATGTCAACAATCTGGGATGCAATTTCTCCACCGCAAATTTCTTTTATCATATTTGCAGCTCTCTTCAGCACAGGTACAGTAGCTGAAATATCCGTTCCTTTTTCAAATCTTGTTGCTGCATCGGTTCTTAATCCATGACGAAAAGAAGTTTTGCGGATATTAACCGGATTGAAACAGGCACTTTCTAAAAAAATGTTTTTAGTTTTTTCTGTAACACCGCTATGCAAACCGCCAAAAACTCCGGCGATACACATTCCTTCATTAGCATTGCAGATCATTAAATCTTCAGCGTTAAGTTTTCTTTCTTTTTCGTCAAGGGTTACAAACAAAGTTTCTTCCGGGAGATTTTTTACAATAATTTTTTTACCGGTTATTGCATCAGCATCAAATGCATGAAGCGGTTGACCGGTTTCGTGCTGAATGAAATTAGTTATATCAACAATATTATTGATCGGCCGCAATCCGATTGATTTTAGTTTTTGTTGTAACCATTTTGGAGATTCTTTAATAGTAATGTTCGCAATACTTACACCCGAATAGCGTGGACAATCCGCTGCATTTTCAACTTTCACATCAATAGTCAATGAAGTATTATCAACTTTAAATCCATTGTTTGCTGGCAATTTTGGTTTGTAATCTTTTTTATCATGATGACTGAGGTAAGCGCAAACATCTCTTGCCACACCCCAATGACTCATTGCGTCCATCCTGTTAGGAGTTAAACCAATTTCAAAAATCCAATCTGCATAAGGTTGAAAATAATCTGCAACTGCTGTTCCTACTTTAAGATCGTTTGGCAAAACGATGATGCCTGAATGTGATGTGCCAATACCAATTTCATCTTCGGCGCAGATCATACCATAACTTTCTACATTACGGATCTTTGCCACTTTCATTTTAATAGGTTCACCAGTGATCGGATAAATGGTAGTGCTAACAGTAGCAACAATTACTTTTTGTCCGGCAGCAACATTGGGTGCACCACAAACAATAGACAACGGTTCACTGTTTCCGATATTCACTTTTGTAACAGAGAGTTTATCAGCATTAGGATGTTTTTCCACGCTCAACACTTCACCGATCACCAATCCTTGCAGTCCGCCTTTTACTTCTTCATATTTATCCAATAATTCAACTTCCAACCCGATTGAAGTTAGGATTTTGCTTAACCGTTCTGGTTCTACTGAAACCGGTAAGTATTCGCTCAGCCATTTATAAGAGATGGTCATGAATTAATTCCTTTCTTTTGCTGCGAAGATAAAGTAAAGGCAGGAAGTGCATTGTTCCTGTAAACAACAACTTTTCGGGGGGAAGAATATTTATTTAAGACGAAAAATATTTCACATTATATCCGGTAGCACATTGAATTAATATTCATTCCTGAACCGACAGAAGCAAACATTACCACATCACCGGCAACTAATTCATGATCACCCAACATATCTTTTCTGACCATATCAAATAAAGTAGGAATAGTAGCCACAGAACTATTGCCAAATTTTTGAATACTCATCGGCATGATATGAGGCGGAACTTCGTTTATTCCATAAATTTTATATAAACGGCGGATGATAGCTTCATCCATTTTTTCATTGGCCTGGTGAATAAAAAACTTTTTTACTTCCCCGATAGAAATACCAGCTTTATCAAGACAGTCTTTCATAGCGGCAGGAACGTGCAATAAAGCATATTCATAAACTTTCCGGCCTTTCATCTTAATATAACGAACCCCTGGATCTGAACCGGGAAAATTGCTTTTACCCAAATACAAATAATAAGCTTCATCAATGCAATGACTTTGAACATTCCATGAAAGAATACCACTGTTTGTTTGTTCCACAGGTTTTGCTTCCACCACGCAGGCACCGGCGCCATCACTAAAGATCATACTGTCACGGTCATAAATATCTACCACACGGCTTAACATTTCAGTCCCTATCACTAATGCTTTTTTTGCGACGCCTGCTTTGAAATAAGAATCTGCCTGTATCATTCCCTGTAGCCAACCCGGGCATCCAAACAAAATATCATAAGCAACACAATCAGGATTTTTTATTCCCAAATTATGTTTTACTCTTGATGACAACGCTGGTAACACATCTGTTTGAATTGTATGCTTGATAACATTGCCGAAATTATGTGCAAGAATTAGTTGGTCCAGTTCTTCAGGATTAACACGGCTGTCTTCGATGGCTTTTCTTGCAGCGATGGTTGCCATGTCAGAAGAATTCATTTCTTCATTGGCATAACGACGTTCCTCAATGCCGGTAATGTCTTTGAATTTTTCGACTATATGCTTTGTTGGAGTTGTAATTTTTTGATTGGTCTCTTCATAAAATTCCTGCAATGCAAAATCCTGGTTGGTTTTTACATTAGGTGGAATAAAAGAACCTGTACCGGTAATTACCGTTTTTATATTCACGATTGAATTTTTTTTTGAGGGTTGTAAAAAGGAAAGTATTATGTCAGTCAAAGGTAAAAGGAAAATCAATGAATGATTAACAGCGATTAGAAAAGTTTCATTTTTTTTACAATTATTTATAAGAAAAAGAATTTCTGTTTCTTGCCAACAAAAAACCCATGGGAGAGTCCATGGGGTTTAGTTATTATTAATTATGGCAAAAAGGTTAAGCGCACATTTCAACCTTAAAGGCAAGGCTGAAATAAGTAAAGTAATGACCGGATTTATTTTTTGAATTTGCATTCCACTCATGTCCAAAAGTAAAAGGCTGCTTAGTTCCACTGGCTGCTTCTCCAATTGCAATCAATGCTTCAGTAGTTTGCAGGCGAAAACCATAAGTAGTGTCTTTTTGTAATGCTATCGGAGAAAAACCGAAGCGAACCCAACGGGATTCTTCTCCTTTATTGATGAAAAGGGCAGAGTTGCCAATTGCAGGGCCCCAATTTTTTGTTTTGCTGTCAAATTCATGAAGTGTCAATTGTACTTCACCCGGATATTGCACAGCAGAAGAATACAATTGAATGTTGTCTAATGAACCTTCAGAAGGACATTTGAAAGTTTGCCCTCCAAAATGATCTGAAGTGTTGGAATACATATGGCCTATCCATAATGTTGTGTTGTTTTGAGTCTGTGTAAGCACTGGTCTGGTGAGCCGTGATTGTTTAGTAGTTTCCATAGTTAGTATTTTAGGGGTTAAACCAATATAGTTTTGTTGAGATGAAAGAACTATGCCAATAACTGATAATGAAAGAGGTTTATTGTGAAGTTTTGGTAAAAAGTGCAATGATATTTATCAGTATGTTTTTTAATGAACTGGTTGGGTTCTGAATTTTACTACGTTTTTTTCCGTAAATTGAAAATGAAAATTGGGAGTAAGAAATTTTGGTGTGGATAACCCTTATTCAGGCTGGTGAAAAATAGTTAACAAAGAAAAATTTTTTTTCAAGAGCTTTTGAATTCTATATTCGCCGTCCTGACTGCTGGTAAAATTCCGATTATAGAGAGAAGTATATTTTCTTAAACAAATGCTGGAATAATAAACCAAAGTCTGCCGTTGAAAACGGATCTGATCGTTTAACCCTTTATGCCCAAAAGTAGAAATGGATCTTACTAACCTGAACAAAGACCGGAAGCAAAGAAGAAAATCTTCGCTTGACCTGAGTACAATGGTATATGGCAAAGTGCCGCCTCAAGCCAAAGAACTTGAGGAAGCTGTGCTCGGCGCAATTATGTTGGAAAAAAATGCATTCGATACCATTGTAGAAATATTGAAACCTGAATGCTTTTATCTGGAAGCACACCAGCGTATTTTCAAAGCGATGCAAAGTCTGGCAAACAAAAGCCAGCCCATAGATATTTTAACAGTTGTAGAGGAATTGAGAAGCAAAGAAGAACTGGAAATGGTGGGAGGACCTTATTATGTGACCAAACTAACCAATGCTGTTGTTTCATCTGCTAATATTGAAGCTCATTCAAAAATTATTCTTCAGAAATTTATTCAACGTGAGCTAATCCGGATAAGCGGGGAGATCATTGGTGATGCTTATGAGGATTCAACGGATGTTTTTGACTTACTCGATGATGCCGAAACCAAATTGTTTGAGATTACCAATAATCATCTGCGTAAAAATTTCGATCCGATCTCTTCTGTGCTGGTAAATACTATAAAACGTATTCAGGATCTTCGGAATAAAAATGAAGATGTTACTGGTGTACCGAGTGGATATTCTTCGTTGGATCGAATCACTTATGGCTGGCAGAATACTGATTTAATCATTTTAGCTGCCCGTCCTTCTGTCGGTAAAACTGCGTTCGCACTCAATCTTGCCCGCAATGCTGCTTTGCATGCCAGCAAGCCAACACCTGTTGCCCTGTTTTCTTTGGAAATGAGCGCTGGTCAATTGGTGCAACGTATTCTTGCAGCCGAAAGTGAAATATGGCTTGAAAAAATAGCAAGAGGAAAATTAGAGGAACACGAAATGAAGCAACTTTATGCGAGAGGTATTCAAAGATTATCACAGGCTCCCATCTACATTGATGATACGCCGGCATTAAATATTTTTGAGTTGCGTGCCTCCAGCCGGCGGTTGAAAAATAAATATAATATCGGGCTTATCATTATTGACTATTTACAATTAATGAGCGGAACAGGAGAAAACCGTAATTCAAACCGCGAACAGGAGATCAGTAATATTTCAAGAAATCTGAAAGCATTATCTAAAGAATTAAATGTTCCGATCATTGCATTATCACAATTAAGTCGTGAGGTGGAAAAGCGAAGTGCCGGTAAAGATGGAGCTAAAATGCCTCAACTGAGTGACCTGCGAGAATCCGGCGCTATTGAACAAGATGCGGATTTGGTAATGTTCATGTATCGGCCGGAATATTACGATATAACTACAAATGAAATGGGAGACAGCAACCGTGGTGAGACTTTAATACGGATTGCAAAACATCGTAATGGTATGCTGGATACTATCAAACTAAGAGCATTGCTTCATATTCAGAAATTTATTGAGGATGATGGGAGTGCATTTGGTGGTAGTGGTTTACCCGGAAATTGGAAACCTGTTCCGGATAGTGAAGGAGGTGAATCAGCCAGGTTATATATTCAAACAGGAAGTAAAATGAACGATCTGCCTTTCAGTGATGAAGAAGAAACTCCATTCTGATTTTAGATTGCAGAATTAAGATTTTAGATTTGTCCGGTATAGACCGGACTTTTTTATGTCATTACCTTTTTTTTATATTAATGATTATGATGCATCGCAAAAAGAAATTGCGCTGGATGAAAATACTTCCAGGCACATCATACAGGTCTTGCGTATGAAAATGAAAGAAACGATAAATCTGACAGATGGTAAAGGCAATTTGTTAACCGCAGAGATTAAGGATAATCACAAAAAACATTGTGTGGTTGAGATAAAAGATACAAACTACAATTCACAGGATACCGGAAACATCACTATTGCTATTTCATTGTTGAAAAATGCAAACCGCTTCGAATGGTTTTTGGAAAAAGCAACTGAAATCGGAGTTCAGGAAATTATTCCCTTGATCTGTGAAAGAACTGAGAAAGAAAAATTCCGCTTTGATAGAATGAAAGAAATATTAATAAGCGCCATGCTGCAATCACAACAGTGTTGGCTGCCTGTTTTGCATGAACCGGAGAAATTTGAAAATGTGATAATGAAGCAATTTGAAAATGGTAAAAAATTTATTGCTCATTGTTTAGAAGTCGGAAAGAAAAATTTAAATAATTTCCCAATTTCCCAATTTCAAAATTTGCAAATTCTGATAGGCCCCGAAGGAGATTTTACTAAAGAAGAAATTGAATTAGCAATTCGTCATCATTTTATCCCGGTGTCATTAGGAGAAACAAGGCTGAGAAGTGAAACAGCAGGAATAGTGTCGGCAACACTTTTAAGAAACTTATAAAGTTTTATAAATATTTCTTACGATTGCCGGACCCTCGTAAATAAATCCTGTCCATACTTGCAGTAACGATGCTCCGGCATCAAATTTTTCTTTTGCATCTATCCCGGTAAAAATTCCTCCGCTGGCAATGATTGGAATTTTACCATTCGTTTTTCCATAAAAGTATTTTATAATTTCTGTGCTTTTATTCTTTAGCGGCAGACCACTTAAGCCACCATTGCCGGCCTTTTGACTTTTTAATTTTGATCTTTCACTTAATTCTTGCCGGCTGATTGTAGTATTTGTAAGAACAAGGCCGTCCAATTTTATTTCAAGAACAAGATCAATTATATCATCAAGTTGTTCCTGCATCAGGTCAGGAGCAATTTTTAATAACAGTGGTTTTGCTTCTGGTTGAGAGTTATTGATGGATTGAAGATGAGATAAAATTTTTCGTAGCGATTCTTTTTCCTGTAATTCGCGGAGACCCGGTGTATTTGGTGAACTTACATTCACGACAAAATAATCAACTACATCAAATAATTCCCGAAAGCAAATTTCATAATCTTTCCATGCATCTTCATTAGACGTGATTTTGTTTTTACCAATATTGCCACCGATAATCATTCGTGAATAGTGAATAGTGAATGGAGAATGAGCCTTTTCTGATTGACTATTCACTATTGACAATTGACGGTTTTTCCATTGACGAAGTTTCTCAGCAATTACTTTCACTCCATCATTATTAAATCCCATCCTGTTGATGAGGGCTTTGTCTTTGGGTAAACGAAATAATCTTGGTTTCGGATTTCCTTTTTGTGGTAGTGGTGTCACAGTTCCTATTTCTACAAACCCAAATCCTAAAGTTTCTAATTCTCTCAGGTACTTTGCATTTTTATCGAAACCGGCACCCAACCCGATTCTATTTTGAAATTTTATATTAAATATTTCAAATTGAAAATTTCCTTTTGGCTGGGAATAATCTAGCAATGATCTTTTTAAATACCGGAATGCTGCATAAAACCTTCAAACAATTCATCGAAAAATAATGCACCCATTCGGGAGGAAAAAGAAAGAAAATGATACGAAGAAATTTATACATACCGGGAAGCGAAGATAATAGAACTTTTAGGGATGTTTTTTGTTTTAACTTTGGTGAGAATTAAAAAAATTACAGAAGGTTCTTCAATTATTAATTTTCTAAAACTCCCCTTTAGGGCGGGGGTATTGTTATGCAGGAAGCTTATATCGTTGCTGGATTCAGAACAGCAGTGGCTAAATCTAAACGAGGCGGATTCAGATTTTATCGTCCAGATGATTTGGCAGTGGATGTGATAAAAGGATTAATGTCTTCAGTTCCGCAGTTGGAATCAAAAAGGGTAGACGATGTCATTGTTGGCAATGCGGTTCCGGAAGCGGAACAAGGATTGCAAGTAGGAAGAATTATTGCAGCAAGAGCATTGGGTTTTGATGTACCTGGTATGACAGTAAATCGATATTGCGCTTCAGGA
Source organism: uncultured Bacteroidota bacterium (assembly GCA_963823125.1). Classification (GTDB taxonomy): domain Bacteria; phylum Bacteroidota; class Bacteroidia; order Chitinophagales; family Chitinophagaceae; genus UTBCD1. The sequence continues at coordinate 260,659 of CAWGKD010000016.1, read as the reverse complement.
TTGGAAACGATATCCATTGCAACTGCTAAAATCAGGATGGGAATGGCGGATTGCATTGTTGCCGGTGGTGTTGAAAGCATGAGTTTAGTGCCAACGGCTGGTTGGAAACCTGTACCAGCATATTCCATTGCTAAAGATGAACCTGATTATTATTTGAATATGGGCCTTACTGCTGAGGCGGTAGCAAAAGAATTCAATGTTAATCGTAATGAGCAAGATGAATTTTCTTATCATTCTCATCAAAAAGCAATTAATGCAACAAAGGAAGGATTTTTTAAAAATGGTATTCTTCCCATTAATGTAGAAGAAGTCTATCTGGATGAAAATGGTAAGAAGCAGAAAAGAAATTACATAGTGGATACTGATGAAGGACCAAGAGCCGATACATCATTACAAGCATTGGCAAAATTGAAACCGGCATTTGCAGCCGGTGGTTGTGTGACCGCCGGAAATTCTTCACAAACTTCCGATGGAGCAGCATTTGTAATTGTGATGAGTGAAAAAATGGTAAATGAATTGAAGTTAAAGCCGATTGGAAGATTGGTAGCCTGTGCATCGGCAGGTGTGCATCCTCGTATTATGGGAATCGGGCCAGTTGCCGCTATTCCAAAGGTTATGAAACTATCGGGCATGAACCTTTCACAGATTGATCTTATAGAACTCAATGAAGCATTTGCATCGCAATCGCTCGCTGTTATTCGTGAAGCTGGACTAAATTCTGAAATCGTCAATATTAATGGAGGCGCTATTGCATTGGGTCATCCGTTGGGTTGCACCGGATGCAAACTCACTATTCAAATTTTGAATGATATGAAACGTCTTAACAAAAAATATGGAATGGTAACTGCGTGCGTTGGTGGTGGACAAGGAATAGCAGGAGTGATTGAAAATATTTAATAGCTCTTTATAAGGAATTTTTTTTTATTACCTAACTACTTTTCATACTTTTTTAAAATCCGTTTTAAGTAAATAAGCAAAATAGAAATATCAGAGACTTTTTGTAATCTTTAGTACGCTTTGCCAACTGCCGCCATTATAGACTTCCTTCAATCCTCTTTGTTTCATTGCTGAAGTTGCATTATCACTTCTCGCTCCGGAAGCACAACAAAAAATTATGGGCTTGTTCATGTTTTTGATTCTTTCAAAATCAGAAACAATCCGATCCACCGGGATATTAACTGATTTGGGTATATGTCCCTGATCAAATTCATTTGGAGTTCTTACATCAATGATAACGGCGCCATTGCGCAATGCATCTTTAATTTTGCTATTCCCAAATCCGAAAAATGAAAGTAGGCTCATAAATATTTTAAACGGCTATTGCTTTTGTTTTTCTTTCACCAATCTGTTGACGCCACATGGCATAATACAAACCTTTTTCATCCAGTAAAGAATCGTGATTGCCAGTTTCCACTATATCTCCTTTTTCCAATACATAGATCCTATCAGCATGCATAATGGTAGAAAGACGGTGGGCAATAATAATAGTGATTTGGTTGCGTTGTGAAGAAACTTCCCGGATAGTCTGGGTAATTTCTTCTTCTGTTAAAGAATCCAATGAGGAAGTTGCTTCGTCAAATATCAGTAATTTGGGTTTACGCAATAATGCTCTTGCAATAGATAAACGTTGCTTTTCGCCACCGGATAATTTCAATCCCCCTTCACCAATCATTGTATCCAAACCTTTTTCAGCTCTTGATAAAAGATTCTGACAAGAGGATTTATTCAATACATCAATTAATTCTTCTTCGGAAGCATTCGGATTAACGAATAATAAATTTTCTTTGATAGTTCCCGAAAAAAGTTGCGTATCCTGTGTAACAAATCCGATTTGATTTCTGAGATCTTCAAAGTTGATATTGTTTTCATCTATCCCGTTATAAAAAATATTGCCGGCCTGGGGGCGGTATAATCCCACCAGCAATTTCATTAAAGTTGTTTTCCCTGAGCCGGAAGGACCGGCGAATGCAATGGTTTCTCCTGTATTTACCGCAAAACTTATATTTTCAATAGCTCTTTGTTGAGCTGTCTGATGTTTGAAACTGACTTTTTTGAATTCCAATCTTTCAATATCACCCAGATGCCGGGGATTTTCAGCCTGAAGCTCCGGTGCTTTTTTCATCAAAACCTGGAAATTATTCAGAGAGGCTTCTGCTTCCCGGTAAGAGAGAATAATATTACCGATCTCTTGCAAAGGGCCAAAGACAAAAAAGGAAAAAATCTGCATCGTGACTAATTGCCCGGCATCCATCTTGTCTCTGAAAATGAGCAAAAGCAACATAAACAAAATGACCTGACGTAATGTATTCACAAAAGTTCCTTGAATAAAACTGATACTGCGGATGCGTTTCACTTTTGTAATTTCAAGTCCAAGAATCTTAAAAGTGTTTATGTTCAGACGGGTTACTTCCTGATGCGTAAGGCCAAGACTTTTTACCAATTCAATATTACGCAATGATTCTGTGGTGGCACCAGCTAATGCATTGGTTTGTGATACTATTTTTTTCTGTATTGTTTTTACTTTTTTACTTAGTAAGTTTGAAAAAATAGTAAGCAGAAATATGCCGCCAAAATAAATGATTGGTAAACTCCAATGTATTGATGTTGCATAAACGGCTACAAACAGGATTCCCACAACAACCGGGAAAAGAACATTAATAAAGGCCGTTACAAATTTTTCGGTATCAAGTCTTACTTTTTGTAAGATGCTAAGTGTCTCACCGCTTCTTGCATCTTCAAATTCCTGGTAAGGCAGTTTCATTGCGTGTTTCAACCCTTCAGTAAAAACGGTTGCTCCGAATTTTTGTGTAATAAGATTAAGAAAATAATCCTGGAATGCTTTTGCAATGCGGCTGATCATCGCAACAGAAATGGAAGCAAGCAGCAACCAAATAACTCCATAAAGTATTTCTGGTTTTCCTATTTTGTTTTTTATCTCGGTTTTAATAAATAAAAACTTATGCCAGTCGGCTTCACCGGTTGCACCTTTTAATGATTGATGATAATTGGCGAGATTTACCAGCTTACCAAAAATAATGGGATCAATTAAGGAAAACCCGATATTAACCGCAGCCAGGAACAAGACCAAAGCCACCAGCCATTTATAAGGTTTGAGATAATGAATCAATGTTTTCATAACAATATTTCATTAAAAGAAAACAATTCATCAAAAATCATGACAGAAATTAAATCGGAAAAGATGACACAATCTTTTGTCAGAATCAGGTATCGAATATACGAATCTCTCTTTGTTCAGTGAGAAACCGTTCAACCTAAAACGTTTCGAAATAGGTAAAACCTGATTAGTTTTTTAGAAAAGAGAAATGATAAGCGCAGATGAAAATTTAAGGTTGATCCAGGATAAGAACTTTATTCAATCAGATTATTTTTTACTGCAAAAAATACAAGACCCGCCGTATTCTTGCTGCCGAAACGTTCCATCAATCGGTCTTTAATAGCCTCAACTGTACGGGGGCTGATCTCCATTTTTTGTGCAATTTCCTGTGCAGTGAATTCCATGCAGATATACCGCAGCACATCTTTTTCTTTATCGCTGAGTGTAATCTCGCTATTTAAAGAAGGAACTACTTTTTGGCGAGAATGAGATTTTTTCAGCAGAATGCGATTTACAAAATTGTTGAGATAATATCCTTTTTCATAGACTTCCATAATAGCACGTCGTATTTCCTGAGGTTCTGCATTTTTAAGAAGATAACCATTAGCGCCATTTTCCATCAGATGGTAAACAAACCGCTCGTCTTCATACATACTCAATACCAGTACTTTTATATTTGGATATTGTTTGCTTACTGCTTTGGTAGTTTCAATGCCGTCTTTTCCTGGCATTCGGAGATCCATCAATATTACATCGGGATCGGCTTCCGGAATTCCTTTCAAAAGTTCTTCACCATTTTCAGCTTCCAGGATAAATTTAATATTAGTAAAAGGACGCAAGGAAAGAATAACTCCTTTGCGAAAAATTTTGTGGTCGTCAGCAATAGCTACCTTGATGATTCCCATAGTTATCAGATATTGGGCAAAGCTACCAAATTATCACACACTACTGGTAAGGTTCGTCTTTTGGCAGCTCAATAGTAACTTTATAATAGGTCTGCGAAATATCTTTTTCAAAATTGATAACGCCGTGAACTACTTTTAGCCGGCTGCTGATATTTTTTAATCCCAATCCAATATTACTCTTGTTTAATTTATCAAAGTCAGCCTGTATCAGGCCTCGGCCATCATGATGGATTCTCAGATAAAATTTATCGCCATGAACATTTTGTGTAAGGTGAATGAAACTTGCGCTGCTATGTTTAAGAATGTTATTAATAAGTTCCTGCACTACACGGAATATGATTAATTCTTTTTCTGCTTTTAGCCTGTCTTTGTATTCGTGAAAGCGGCTACTGGCATTAATGCTGCCGGAACCACTGATCTTTTGAAAAAGATCATTGATCGCAGATTCCAACCCAAAATTCTTAAGCGTTGGCGGCATCAGGCTATGGCTGATGTTGCGAATTAACTGGATAGTGTCATCAATGATTTGCCTTGCCTGGAAAATAGATTGAAGTTGTGTCGATTTATCCTGGTTCACTAAATTTTCATTAAGATAAAGTCGTGCTGTAGCAAGTAGCGGTCCGGCATCGTCGTGCAAATCGGCAGCAAGCCGCTGACGTTCTTCTTCCTGCAATTTGATAGAAGCTTTTAAAAGTATTTTTTGTTGCTCCTGTTCCATTTGCTGTAAACGCATCTGGTAGCGGATTACTTTGCGCTGGTGAAAAATGATAAAAAGGATCAGGCCAATGGTCATAACCATCATGCCTAGGGTACCCAGGAAAAGTACAAGGGATACACTGCTATTATTGGTGGCCTGAAGAAAGAACATAATGGTTAGTAATTGTCAGTTAGTTTATCAAATGGTCAGGTCTAAATAAGGAATGGATTTGGTTGTTTGTTTTTCATTGGGTCTACGGGAAAATATAATCATTGAAACTACGAATAAAATGTTTTTTAGTGTATCAGCGATATAATTCAAATACCAGTAATCAGCGAATTCTTCATTAGTAAGATGATTAGCAAGAATATTAATGAAAAAAGAGCCGCCTAAATAAATCAATAAACCAACAGTAATCCAAAAGCAAGGATGATTATAAATATATTCAGCTTTGGTATCATTGAAATGTTCGTAAAAAAATAGAAAAATATAAACGAAAATTAATATGGATTCTATCCCTACTGGAATTGTATCTAATCTTTTTACTTTCACAAGAAAATAGTAACTAATCAGAAATAAAATAAATGCAAGGGAAAGTAATAGGATTGATATTCGGATTTTTTTGCCCTTAATATTTAAGAAAAATAAAAGAGCAAAAACTGAATATTCAAGAAAAGTATATGAAACACTTCTCAAACCTTTAGGTAAATCATCCCAAAATTTTAAGAATAAGAAAAATGCAATGCCATAGATTGCCATAATTAATGGCTCCCTCGTTTTATGACGAGTAAAAACAAAAACCAATGGAAGTAAAAGGTAAGAATACTCAACTATATATGAAAAAAGCTTTTCTATATCTTGGATTTTGATCCAAAAATAGAAAAACTTTTAGGTAGTTAAAAGATTTCGGTAAAAACCTTAATCTTCTGTCCAGATCAGGATCGAAGAAGTATCCTGATTCGCAAAACGTCCATTCTTTTTCATAACAGTAACGATTTAGGTGTTTTCTTTGGAATATTCCAAGAGTAAAAATTGTCTGAATAATGCCCGTTCTCAACAGGTTGTTCCATTAGGAAAAACCATTAAAAATCGATACAATTCAATGCTGTAAAGGGATTCAGGGTATTTTACTCGTAGATATACTTTTTCAAAAAGGGTACAATTCCTCGTAAAAATTCGTATTTTTACGGTCATAAAAATAGGAAACTTACTCCGGAAATACACAATTTTCCGGGGTTTATTAACATCTGTGGATAAGCTGTACGCTCAGAAAAAAATAGATTTTGATTAACGACTGAGAAAATAATAGTGAAGCTGAATTAAAGAACTAAATACGAAGGGTGAACTGACATTCAAAATCGTTTCTTGTGCTTTCAAAGGAAGGTTGAAAATAAGTTTGAATATTTTAAATGATATCGGATGATAAATGCATGGGCACTCATTCTTGTCGGTCAGTTCAAGTTAAAAGTAGCTACAAGTTTTAAGTTGTTCAAGAGCAATAATGTCCTTTTTATAGAACCCGGTTAATACGGTATTAATAGTAAAGTTGCTGTGCAAATATGAAAATATACTAGGAAAATATTCGAAGATGACTTATTTGTCTTTTATTTTGAAATAGTGATTGAAATTCAAATATAAAAAAACAGGTAATGCCGATGTTTAAAAAAAGATATTTTTGCCGTCGGAAAATCACTACCTGTTAAATGACTGTAAACCCATTATCCATGACCGCACAACAAATTAAAGTTTCAATTGCCGATGATCACAAGATATTTCGTGACGGCATTCGTATGGCTTTGAGAGATAAGGAATACCTTAAAATCCTTTGGGAAGCCGAAGACGGAAAAGATTTAATGCATAAACTTCAGCTTAAGGTTCCCGATGTATTATTAATGGACATCCGTATGCCGGAAATTGATGGTATTAATGCCATTAGTATAATCCGCAAAGAATATGAAGCTCTTAAAATTATTGTACTTACTATGTATGATGACCAGGAGATGATCACTAAAATGATGGAAATGGGAGCTAATGCCTATCTTACCAAAACCACAGATCCTGAAGAAATTTATCAGGCGATATTAACCTGTATGAATGATGATTTTTATTTTAACGAATTAGTGAATAAAGCTGTGCTTTTAAAACTGCAGCATAAAAAATCAGTTCGACAGTTTTATCCTAACCCGGTTAAATTTTCTGAAAAAGAGATTAAGATTTTGAAACTTATAGCAGAAGATAAAACCACTGAGGAGATTTCGAAAGAAGTATTTTTAAGTCCTCGTACTATAGAAACCATCCGGCAGAATATGAAACAAAAAGTTGGAGCTAAAACTATTGCTGGTCTTGTGATGTATGCAATGCGAAACAAATTACTGGAATGATTTCATTTTTCCCCCTATGTTTTAATTGATATGAATTCAACCACTTCAAAAATCAGAAATGATACAGCAACCCAATTCTGAAAATATTAATAACAGTTATTTCGACGGGTATTATAAAGATATCTGGCGTGCTGTCATTCCTGATGAACTTACAGTTAAAGAGGTTGATTTCATGCAACAATATTTCAATTTAAAATCAGGTGACAAAGTGCTGGATATTATGTGCGGTTATGGACGACATGCATTTGCCCTGGCAAAAAAAGGGATGCTCGTTACAGCAGTTGATAACTTAGCAGATTATATTAATGAAATAAAAAAAACAGCAGAACAAGAACGATTATTTATAAATGCAGAAGAAACGGATATTATAAATTACGAAATAAAAGATTTTTTTGATTTGGCAATTTGCATGGGCAATAGTCTGAATTTTTTTGATGCAGATGATACAACCAAATTGATGAGGACTGTTTCGGGTCATTTAAAACCGGGCGGTCATTTTCTGATCAATAGTTGGTCTTTAACGGAGATCGTGGCTAAACATTTTATAGAAAGAGGTTGGAGGGAAGCCGCCGGCCTTAAATTTTTAACCGAAAGCAAATTTCTTTTTCATCCAACACGGGTTGAGACAGAACATACAATTATTTCTCCGGCTGGAGATACAGAAACAAAAACCGGTATTGATTATATTTTCTCCATTTCTGAAATTGAAACTATGCTGAATAAGGCTGGTTTTATCCTCAAAGAAGTTTATAGCATTCCGGGAAAAAAGAAATTTACTTTAGGCGAACCAAGAGCCTATATTGTAGCTGAGAAAGTAAATTAAAGCTCAAGTAGTCAAACCGGCAAATACAACAACAAAAACAAAAAATAACCCCGGCGTTATGAGGACCGGGGTTTCGTTACTGTTATGAAAAGAAAAAGAGTTTAATAGCAGATTTTCAATGGGATAGAGTTTAATGGTGTTCTGATTTTTTTCAATTGGTTATTGGATTTTTAAAAACGGGTTATCGTTAAAAACAATTCGACTTAAGTTTGAAAAAAGAAAGTTGATTGGCCGGAGAGTATCGTTTGGTTTTTTCAAAGGCATTGGAAATCAATTTTTGGACGGTTCAGGACATTTGGATGAGTAGGAAAACGAATCATCCGAGTCAATCAACTTTCAAGGTCAAAAATATATCCGTGAGAGAACGTACACAAGAGCGTTAGTGCCCGATTTTGAACATTCGGTATTTACATAATACCACGTAAAACTTCTAGTTTTTAAATGAGTAAACTTGCGACGCAATTCCACAAATTCCTGTTTGAATAAGTATCGGTACTTTCCGCAAAAACAAAATCAAGTAGTTCTACGATGGGATATATTGCAGGAATTTTCCAATTTGCACAACAGAATAATTACTGATTCGTTATTTGTTTTTACTAAAATAACATCCATGAAAAACCTCGACAACAACGTAGTAATTAAAGTAGCCATTGCTGATGATCATGCTTTGTTCCGTACCGGTGTTAAAACATCTTTATCCAGTCGCAAGGACATACAAATGGTAGCAGAAGCCGAAAACGGCATGCAATTACTCAATCTTCTCAAACACATTCAACCCGATGTAGTTTTACTGGACATTACCATGCCTATTATGGACGGTCTTGCTACATTGCCTGAAATCAAAAAACTTTATCCGGACATCAAGGTCATCATGCTTTCGATGCATAACGACCATTCTGTCATTTCAAAAATGATGGAAATTGGGGCCAATTCTTACCTGACAAAGGAATCGGGTGCTGAAATGATATATGAGGCAATTAAAGCAGTGTACTCTCAGGATTTTTATTTTAACGAGCTTACCAATAAAGCTCTCCTGAGCGGATTGCGTACCAAAAACACCCACAGCTCATCTATGATGCAGGATGTGCAGTTGACTGATAAGGAAGTGACCATTCTGAAACTCATGTGCGATGAAAAAAGTACTAAAGAGATTGCAGATATTGTAGATCTGAGCCCCCGGACAGTAGAAGCAATTCGTGATAAACTTAAAACAAAAACAGGTACCAAATCAATGGCGGGCCTGGTTATGTACGCTGTCAAAGCGGGCCTTGTAGAACAACATTAGCCTTGAGCATATAATTAAGTGCTGTTCCGGTATTCCGGAATGGCACTTTTTATTTTAATAATTATATTATTTAAGAAAAAGTGTAGCAGGTGAAAAAGATAAAAGTTTCTGTGGATGCAGGGACAAAAAAACATTGTACATTTTTTCAATAGCTCGTTTGCCATTAACTCCAAGATCAAGTGAAAAATCATTTACGTATAAATCAATATGCTGACGCATCACATTTTCGCTCATAGCTTGTGAATAATGTTTTACATAGTCAGTAATTAATGGATAATTGGCAAAAGAATGTTCAAGACTTTTTTTTATTAGTTTATCCACTTGCTGACTTGTTGCCTTATCAAATTTTTTATTAATAGAAATGCCTCCCAAAGGGATGGGCAAATTCATTTTTTCTTCCCAGTATTCTCCAAGATCCATTATTTTATGCAATCCCCTTTGCATATATGTAAAACGGTTTTCATGAATAATAACACCAAGATCAGTCTTTCTATTAATTACAGCATCTTCAATTTCAGAAAAAATCATCGGAGTTTTTTTATTGGCATCCGGAAAGGCAAAACTCAGAAGCATATTAGCTGTAGTATTGATGCCCGGAATAGCAATTTCCAAATCTTCGATTTTGAGTTTTGAATTTTGAATTTGTGATTTTGAAATGAGCAACGGGCCTACTCCTTTTCCCAAAGCGCTGCCTGCATTTAACAAAACATATTTATCAAGCGACTGAAAGAAAGCCGGGAAACTCAGTTTGGTAATGTCAAGCTTTCCTTGTAATGCCCATTGGTTAAGCGTTTCTACATCTTCAATTGCCGGTTCAAATGTCAGTCCTTCTGTATCAATTTTCTTATTTACCAATGCATCAAAAATGAAGGTGTCATTAGGGCAAGGCGAAAATCCAAGTGTAAATTTCATATTGCTGCTGCTTTGTATCATTTGTCAGTACTTAAAATTCAAAGTTTATTAAGCAGGTAAATTAATTCATTGTTCAAATTGTTTACTGATTCACTTAGGTTCCATTTCTTTTTATTTCTTTCTCCGATATAATTTGAAATACTTCTGATTTGTAAAAAAGGAATTTTTTCCATCAGGCATACATAATGCAGGGCAGCGCCTTCCATAGATTCAATAACTGGATTAAATTCATTTTCATAAAACCGGATCATTTGTTTTGATGTGGTTATCTGGTTTACCGAAATAGCTTTTACTGCTTTTAATCCCGTTTTCCTGATCAATGCAATATGCTGATTTACCAACCAACCTTTCTTAAATGGAAATTGATTTTGGGGTATAAGCTTTAAATTGAAAAGAGTTTTTAATTTTTTCATTTCTACCACGCTTTCATCCGCAACAGTATCCTGTTTAACAGTTAATACCGAACCGAGAGAAATTTGATTGGTAAAGCAACCGGCAACACCCGCCTGTATTATGATATCTGGTTTTTTAAGATTTATTTGTCGTGTAAGATGATAGGCTGTTGCCGTTAATCCAATTCCCGTAATCAATACATCAATATTCTTCCATGCATTTGAGTTACGATAATATTCAAGAAATGGGTTAATCTCTCTCGTTGTCGCTGCCGCCAATAGTATTTGCATACAACTGCAAAAATAAGTTCTTATAAATTGCCAATTCCTCTCGCTGTAAAATATCTGTTCATTGACCTGAAACCGTGATTTAAGCTACCTTTGCCGTTCTATGTTTTTAAAGATTGAAAGCAAATATTATGGTTTATCTCACAAGACTTGAACATTTTAATGCGGCTCATAAACTTTATTGTCCGGGCTGGAGCAGGGAAAAAAATGAAGAAGTTTTCGGCCCATGTGCCAATGAAAACTGGCATGGACATAACTATGAATTATATGTGACAATAAAAGGAAAACCTGATGCTGAAACAGGATTTATTTTTGATGTAAAGAAACTGAGCACTTTGATCAAAGAACATATTATTGAAAAAGTAGATCATCACAACTTAAATCTCGATGTGAATTTTATGAAAGGTAAAATGTGCAGTACAGAAAATCTTACCATAGGTATCTGGCATCAATTAAAGTCACATTTGCCGGCTGGCGTTCAGCTCCATTGCATCAAACTTTATGAAACACCGAATATTTATGTTGAATATTTTGGAGAATAAGAAATACTGATTGTGCAGAAAATAATTTTATAACGGAAAGTATATGTCAAAAAAGGTTTCGGTTTTTCGGAAAGAACATTTTAATGCGGCACACCGTTTGTTTAATCCCCAATGGGATGATGCAAAAAATGAACAGGTATTTGGTAAATGTGCATGGCCCAACTATCATGGCCACAATTATGAACTGGAAGTAAAAGTAACAGGTAAGCCGGATAAAAAAACCGGATATGTGATGGACTTAAAAGATTTATCAGAGCTTATAATTCGCGAAGTGCATCAGCGGTTTGACCATAAAAATTTGAATCTCGACACCAAAGAGTTCAAAGAATTGAATCCGACTGCTGAAAACATTGCCATTGTTATTTTCCATTTGCTGCGGCCACATATTGACAAAAAACTTGATCTGCAGATCAGATTGTACGAAACTCCAAGAAATTTTGTTGAATACCCGGCTTAATGTGCAAATATGCAGGTGAATTTAGAATGGTGAAATAATTTTCAAATTGTCAAATCTTCAAATTGATTTTATGGCATATAAAAAAACAGAACATTACGAAGAAAATATAACTTCTGGTCTTATAGAAAACTACAGGAAGATAATAAGTTTATTGGGTGAAGATGTTGAAAGAGAGGGTTTGAAAAAAACTCCTGAAAGATTGGCAAAAGCCATGCAATATATAACTCAGGGTTATCACCTTGATGCAAAAGCTATCATCAACTCAGCAAAGTTTCACGAAGATGTAAGTGAAATGATCGTTGTAAAAGATATTGAATTGTATAGTATGTGCGAACATCATATGCTGCCATTTATTGGCAAAGCACACGTGGCTTATATTCCCAATGGTTGGATCACCGGGCTCAGTAAAGTGGCACGGGTAGTTGATGTTTTTGCCCGCCGCCTTCAGGTGCAGGAAAGATTGACTGCACAAATCAGAGATGCCATTAAAGAAACACTGAATCCGCTGGGAGTGGCAGTAGTGATAGAAGCGCAGCATTTATGTATGATGATGCGTGGAGTACAAAAACAGAATTCAGTTACTACTACATCCGCATTTGACGGTGAGTTTATGAAGAATGCTACCAGGAGTGAGTTTCTAAAACTCATTTCTTCCAAATTATATTAATGGCAAATCGGATTTACATTTCAAGCCCGTCTTTGATGCCGGGCTATTTTTTTGTAACTTGTAAGAATATAAACGTGACACTATGAAAAAAATATCTTCCATTTTCTTTTTTCCCATTGTTTTATTTTGTTTAAATCTATCCACGTTTGCACAGGATTATACCTATTACAATAATCTGGCTAAAGAGGAATACGATAAAAAGAATTATTATAACACGATTGACTATGCTAATAAATCCCTGAATGCATCTTCCAATGGAGCAGCTTATTGGTACCGCGGTATGGCCAGGTATGGACTAAGCAATTATACAGATGCTACCAGTGATTTCTCCAGCGCAATATCATATTATTCATCGGATAATACATCATTAGGTGGATTGTATTATTGGCGTGCCTTATGCAGGTACAAACAAGATAATTATAAAGACGCTCTTCCTGATTTTGAAACAGCCAAAAACTATGGATACGAAGACAAATTGAATATGTACTGGACCATGGCTTATTCTTATTATAAAACTGATGATTATTCAAAAGCAGAAGAATTTTATACTAATGCAATGAATTATACCAGTGATAATTCAATTCTTGCCCAGTTATACAAAGGAAGAGGTGATATCAAATATGATCAATTTAAAATTAAAGATGCTATCGACGATTATACAAAAGCAATTGAAGATGATCCAAACTATACTTATGCTTTTTGGGCAAGAGGTATAGCCCGTGCAGCTGATTCGCAGGATGATCTTGCTATTGGCGATTATACTTCTGCAATAAATTTAATTGAAAGAAGCAATAAACCGGGTAGTGAAAGTGATTTAGCAAGTTTATATAGTAACCGGGGCAGGCTTCAATACCTTTCCAATAAAAATGACGAGGCCAAAGCAGATCTGCAAAAATCACTAAGCCTGAATCCGAACTTTGACAGAGGAAATAAGAATATGGGAGACTTGCTTTTTCAATTGAAAAAGTATAAAGAAGCTATTCGTTATTACCAGCAAGCTGCATCATTGTTTACTAATGATGCTGATAAAACAACCTGCTTCAGCAGTATGTATTCTTGCAGCATCAATTTGCTGGATTATCCCCAGGCGCTTTCTTACATCAATTCTGCACTCGCTATCAGTTCAGATTATGGCGGCTATTATGATGACAGGGCACATATTTATTTTGTCAAAAAAAATTACGCTTCATCTCTTATCGATTATTCTAAGGCAATTGACCTGTATAGCGACGATAAGTATGGACTTTATACTAATAACCTGATGCTTTCTTATTTAAACCGTGCTGATGTCAAAAGGAAATTGAAGGATAATGAAGGCGCTTTGGCCGATTTTCAAAAAGCAGTTGAAATAGATTCCACATCTGCATATGCATTTTATCATTTAGGAAGATTTTATAAAAAGGAATTAAAGCAAAATGATAAGGCAGCAATTTATTTGAAAAAAGCAATTGAACTTTCTACAAAAAAAGATACCACTTCGGATTATATCTATTCAAAGGTTATCCTGGGTGAAAAACAGGAAGCATTTAAAGTGGCAGTTGGTCTGATAAAAAAAGATGTTGATAATAAGGACCGGTTAAAATGGGATTACTATAATGCTGCCTGTATTTATGCATTGGCTGGTGATGCACCTAAAGCTTATCAATACCTGGATAAATCATTTGTAGCTGGCTTTGACGACTTTGACCATATTTATAATGATGAGGATTGGGATTCATTGCGAAACACCTCTGCATTTAAAGCCATTCTTGTAAAGTTCAAAGCACCTCAGCTCAAACTCTGATCCATCAATATCAAAACCATTATTTTTGCCGTCCGAATATACCGGCTGCAGTGATAAGCAAGCAGAAATGGACACGGTATGATTGGGCCACAAAAATTATTAGATGAAACATGCATTTGTTTTTCCCGGACAAGGTTCGCAATTTCCGGGAATGGGAAAAGAACATTATCAGAATAATGCTTTTGCCAAAAAATTATTTGAACAAGCTAATGAATTACTAAGCTTTCGTATTTCTGATATTATGTTTAATGGCAGCGATGAAGATCTGAAGCAAACCAAAGTAACACAGCCTGCTGTTTTTTTACATTCTGTTATTGCTTTTAAAAGTATTACCAATGGCAAACCGGATATGGTAGCCGGCCATTCTTTGGGAGAGTTCTCTGCATTGGTTGTAAATGGAACATTAAGTTTTGAAGATGCATTGAGACTTGTTTCCATTCGTGCACAGGCAATGCAAAAAGCTTGTGAGCTTACTCCATCAACCATGGCGGCTATACTTGCACTACCTGATGACAAAGCAGAAATGATTTGTGCAGAAATTCAAAATGAAACAAAAGAAATTGTTGTGCCTGCCAATTATAATTGTCCCGGCCAGCTGGTGATAAGCGGAACAATAAAAGGAATTGAAATTGCCTGCGAAAGAATGAAAGCAGCAGGAGCGAAAAGAGCATTAGTGTTGCCGGTAGGTGGCGCATTTCATTCACCGCTGATGGAACCGGCGAAAAATGAATTAAGATCTGCAATTGATCTTACCGATTTTCATACACCGGTTTGCCCGGTTTATCAGAATGTAGCGGCAAAAGCTGTAATGGATAAAGACCAGATAAAACAAAACCTCATTGATCAATTGACCGGAGCAGTACGATGGACGCAAAGTGTGCAAGCCATGATTGCTGATGCTGCATCGAAATTTACAGAAGTTGGCCCTGGAAAAATATTGCAGGGATTAATCATGAAGATTGATAAAACAGTAACTGTGGAAGGAGTTAATTAATTCTGCAATTATAATGCGAATCTGGTCATTACATCCAAAATATTTAGATGCAAAAGGCCTGGTGGCTCTTTGGAGAGAAACGTTGTTGGCCAAACATGTTTTGCAAAACAAAACAAAAGGCTATAAGAATCATCCTCAATTGAACCGTTTCAGAAATGCAAAACATCCTGTTGATTCAATTGATCATTATCTTTCTTTTATTCTGATCGAAGCCAAGTCAAGAGGATATGATTTTAATGCTTCAAAAATCTCTAAAAAATTTATAAAGGAAAAACTTTCTGTTAGCAAAGGACAGTTGAATTATGAAGCAAAACATTTACTCCGAAAATTAAAAGCAAGAGATCCGGAAAAATTTGAAGAAATAAAAAAGCTTCATTCATTCAAAGTTCATCCAATGTTTCGGATAAAAGAAGGAGAAATTGAAAGCTGGGAAATAATTAAACATTAATTGAACAATTCACCCATTCACCATCAAAGGTTGCATTGTATTTTTTGTAAAAATTAATTGCCGGTTCATTCCACTCCAGCACTTGCCACAATATCCGGTTCCATCCTTCTTCTTTTGCTTCTATAATTAATCTGTCCATTAATAATTTCCCAAGTCCTTTTCCTCTCATTTTTTGGGTTACTAAAATATCTTCCAGGTACATGGCTTGTCCTTTCCATGTAGAATAACGAATATAATACAAAGCAAAGCCTTCAATTTTTCCATTGACTTCCGCAACGAATGTCCACCAAACAGGAATTTTTCCAAAACCACTTTCAATAAAATGTTCGGGTGTTACAGTCACTTCCTGTGGCGCCCTTTCATATTCTGCCAATTCATGAATTAATTCCAATAATCTTGGGCAATCTTGTTTAACAGCTCTTCTAATTTGTATTTCCATCTGTAGTTAATTATTCAAAACAATTAATAATTTAAATTGTAATGATTGTTGAAAGCCCCCTTTAGGGGGTTTGGGGGTATCCCGGTCCTTTTACAAATCTTCCCGGTTTTTTTCCTGTATGTTCACCGTCTTTTAAAACCTGAACACCATTTACAAAAACATCAATGATGCCGGTTGCATATTGTTGAGGTTGGGCATAGGTTGCATGATCTTGAACTTTTGCCGGATCAAAGATTACAATATCGGCATAATTGCCAACTTTTAATTCTCCCCGTTTTTGAAGTTTCAGATTAGTAGCCGGGAGTTTTGAAAGCTTCCGGACGGCTTCCTGCAATGGAATTACTTTTTCATCTCTTGAATATTTTCCCAGTACCCTGATAAAACTTCCATAAGCACGGGGATGGCAACTTGTTTTCAGAAAAACGCCTTCATTGGTAAAAGAACCTTCATCAGAACAAAAACTCATCCAGGGAATGGCAATTTCTTTTTTTACATTGTTTGAATCCATAGAAAAATAAGAAACACCAATGCGTGTACTGTCTTCAATGATTAAATTCATGGCTGTTTCTTCCGGTGAAGTACCGCGCATTTTTGCTACTTCTGCCAATGTTTTACCAATATATTTTCGCAATGAATCAACCCTGAAGCTCAATAGTAAAACGCCATCAGCTCCACCTGCACCATAATATGTATTTTCCCAATCTTTAGAATTGCTGTCCATTTCTTTTTTCATTTTCTCTCTGATTACTGGATCATGCAACCGTTTCCATAATTTATCAAAACCACCATCTTGCAATGATGGAGGAAATGATGCAGTTAATCCCGTTGCACTTGCATTATAAGTGTACATATCAGCTGTGATTGGTAACCCCTTTTGTCTTGCTGAATCAATAATTTTTACCAGGCTGTCAACTTTCCACCAATTGTCTTTTCCGGCAGCTTTAAAATGATAAATTTCTGCAGGACAATTAGCTTCCTTTGCAATGGTCATCAATTCGTGCACTGCCTCAAATAATTTATTTCCTTCGTTCCTCATGTGAGAAATATACATGCCTCCATATTTCGAAGCTTCTTTGCATAAAGCAGCCAGTTCATTTGTTTTTGCAAAAAATGCAGGAGGATAAATCAATGACGAGGCGACACCAAGAGCCCCATCCTTCATAGCTTGATCCACTAACAATTTCATGCTATCCAATTCTGTTGGAGTAGGATCACGGTCATCTTCGCCAATAACGTAATCACGGATTGTAGTGGCGCCAACAAAAGAAGCTACATTACAACTGATCCCCTTTTTTTCCAGATAATTAAAATATCCACCCAAAGTATTCCACGACACTTTATACTTAATATCTGTTTCTCCATTTTGCATTTGTTCTTTCATTCTTGCATTCAAGGGTCCCATGCTTTCACCTTCACCCATCACTTCCAATGTCACTCCCTGGCGAATATCGCTTTGCGAACGGCCATCTTCAATCAACGATTCATTGGCCCAGCTAAGCATATTAATGAATCCTGGGGCCACCGCCATCCCTTTTGCATCAACACTTATTTGTGCTGAAACGTTAGAAAGATCACCAATGAATGCAATGGTATCATCTTTAATACCAATATCTGCTTTGAATGGTTCACCACCATTACCATCATAAATTATTCCGTTACGAATAATCTTGTCATATTCCTCATGATGGAATTTACAGGAAGCAAAAAAAATGATCAGAAGTATAAAATATATTTTTTTCATAAGTCAATCCTTTTAATTTGCTGTTAATAGAAAGTTTTGAAATTGGTAACTCTTCACAAATTCCAACCAGGCTCATGAAATCATTAATGCCTGGTCAAGATCAGTCAGAATATCTTTGATATTTTCTATTCCCACATTCATTCTTATCAATCCATCTGTGATACCGTATTTTTCTTTTTCTTCCTTCGGTACACTGTAATGTGTCATGGAAGCCGGGTGGGAGAGAAGTGTATCACATGTTCCCAATGAAACAGTTCTCACACACATTTTTAATTTGTTCATAAAATTGATGCCGCTTTGTAATCCGCCTTTAAGTTCAAAACTTAACATAGCTCCCGGATGACGCATTTGCTTTTTGGCAATATGATGATCCGGATGTGCATTGAGACCGGTATAATTTACTTTGTCAACTGAAGGATGCTTTTCCAAAAACTTCGCCACTTCCATTGCATTATAGCAATGGCGTTCCATTCTTACTTCCAGTGTTTTGATTCCTTGTATCAAAAGAAATGCATCAAATGGATTTGAATTGCCACCTAACAAACGATGAACTTTCGTCATCTTTGTTTTCATTAATTCAATATCTTTTCCTATTAAAATTCCACCAATAGCCGTACCATGACCATTGAGAAATTTGGTAGTGGAATGAACAACAAAATCAACCTCATATTTAAAAGGTTGCTGGAGATAAGGAGTTGCAAAGGTATTGTCGCAGGCTACAATCAGGTTATGTTGCTTTGCCATTTTTGACAATTCTTCTATGTCAACACATTGAATAGTTGGATTAGCAGGAGTTTCCAGGTACATCATTTTAATTTCCTTATCTGATTTGAGGATTTCTTTCGCTTTATTGAGATCTCTTAAATCAGTTATTATTGCAGTGATACCAAGTGAAGGAAGAATTTTTGTGACGAGTTCATTTGTGCCGCCATACAAAGAAAAATGGGTGATGATCTTGTCACCGGGTTTCAGCGTGCCCAGCATCATGGTTGAAATGGCTGCCATTCCCGAAGCATGAAGGATAGCTTTGACTTCTTTCTTTAATCCGAATGTTTCCAGTGCAACAATTTTTTCTTCAGCTTCCGTCATCGTGGGATTTCCCCAGCGGCTGTAGATATATCCTTCTTCTTTGCCACTGAACCGGCGCATACCCTGCTCAGCTGTATCATAAACATAAGTGCTGCTTGCATAGATCGGAACCTGGTGAGCATAAGTGGGGTCGTCTTTATGACCTCCGTGAACTGCTAACGATCCCCAGCCTGTAAGTGGAAAACTTTTATCCATAATGATAATTGAATTTCTAAATTTTGAACAATGGTTGAATTAAAAACCACTTTTGGTAAATACCGTAACAAAAGTAGAAGATTTCAAACTCAATTTAGTAAAACAAAATCTATTGCGGAGACATGTAATATGAAAGAACTATTGCAGCAACTTGCCGGTTATAATCTTTGGGCTAATCAAAAAATACTGGATGTTATTCTTTCTCTTCCCGAAGAAAAACAAAAAGCAGAAATGGCGAGCAGTTTTAAAAGTTTGTACAATACAGTTTTGCATATGTGGAATGCAGAAAGCATCTGGTGGCAACGGATGAAATTACAGGAACAAATCATTATGCCTATGGAAAATTTCAAAGGTAATATGCAGGATATGTCGAATGGATTTTTAAATCAAAATCGTCAATGGATAGAATGGATCAATAATGCAACGGACATGGCGCTGGATCATGTGTTTCAATATCAGAATTCAAAAAGAGAACAATTCAAACAACCCATTTATCAAATGTTAATGCATGTGTTTAATCACGGCACTTATCATCGTGGGCAGCTTATCAATATGCTTCGTCAATTAGGAGTGGAAAAATTACCTGCAACAGATTTTATTGTTTGGAGCAGGAGCAAACGTGTCTGACATCTCTTAGATGTCTGACACATTTAAGCATATTTCTTTAATTTTATTTTCATCTGTTTCCTTCATAGACTCAATTGCAAGATCAATATTGGATAAGTCTAGCAATTGTATAGCTCTTTCTTTATTACAAAGAGTTCCAATCCTTGCTCCGGCATAATCAGGGTATGATGAATATGGCCAATGTTCTAAGCTGGTTACTAAATTTGCCTTGATAGGATTTTGATGAATGTAATGAAATGCAGATATCAAATAATTATTTTCGTCACTTACAAGTTTTGCTTTGGTTTTCTGTTGAAAAAGATTTCCGGATCTATTCAATTGTTTGTTTATTCCTTTTGCATATGAGCTTTGTAATAATCTGAATCCATTAGTTATTAAAGGCATGATGATTCCTCCGGATTTAACAGGTTTTATACTTTCATCGGTTACCTCAACAAGAAAATGGAAATGATTGGGCATTAAGCACCATCCAAGAATATTACAGCAAGGCTTAAGATAATGATGACATTTACGGAGAAAATAAAGATAATTTTCATCGTTAAAGAAAACAATTTGCTGATTATTTCCCCGGTTGTAAATGTGATAAATGCCGGGTTTATGAATGGTCATAGGAAAAATTTTAAGCCAGTAATGTGTCAGACGCTCTGCGAGACGTCAGACACTATACGCCCATTTCACCAGCGTTGCTCCCCATGTAAATCCGCCACCGAAAGCAGAAAGAACAATGTTGTCTCCTTTCTTCAATTGGTTTTCCCAATCCCAAAGGCAAAGTGGTAATGTGCCGGCTGTTGTATTTCCATAACGCTGAATATTCAGCATCACTTTATCAGCAGACAATCCCATGCGGTTTGCTGTAGCATCAATAATTCTTTTATTGGCTTGATGAGGAACCAACCAGGCAATATCATTACCGGTTAAATTATTTCTTTCTAAAAGTTCTCCGCTTACATCTGCCATTCCTTTTACAGCAAACTTGAAAACAGGTTGACCTTCCTGGTAAATAAAATGTTCTTTGGCTATAACAGTTTCAATGGTTGCTGGTTTTAATGATCCACCTGCTTTCATATGAAGATATTTGCAGCCACTTCCATCACTTCTTAAAATGCTGTCTAAAACTCCATAACCTTCTTCGTTCGGTTCCAGCAATACAGCACCGGCGCCATCACCAAAAATGATGCAGGTAGCACGGTCACTATAATCAACAATAGCGCTCATTTTATCAGCTCCGCATACCACAACTTTTTTATATCTGCCACTTTCAATCAATGATGCACCTAATGTCAATGAATATAAAAAACCGGAACATGCTGCTGATACATCAAATCCCCATGCATTTTTTGCCCCCAATTTATCACAGGCAATATTAGCCGTTGCAGGAAAAAGCATATCAGCAGTTACTGTAGCCACAATCAGGCAATCAATTTCATCAGGATCAATTTTTCTTTTCTCACATAATTGTTTTACGGCTGGAACAACCATATCCGAAGTGGCAAGTCCTTCACCTTTCAGAATTCTTCTTTCTTCAACGCCGGTACGTGTCCGTATCCATTCGTCATTAGTATCCACCATTTTTTCCAGATCAAAATTTGTCAGTTTGTCTTCGGGAACAAATCCTCCAACGGCGGTAATAGCGGCTGTAATTTTTTTATTCATGAAAATTTGATTAAACAAAAGTGGCCAAAGGTACGGTGTATAAAAGAATTTAGAATCCAAGCCTAATTCCCATTTCCTGATTCCTCAATTCCTTATTTTCGCAATCATGATTGCATACCTGAAAGGAAAATTTGTTCATAAAAATCCGGCTGTAGTTTATGTTGATGTAAACGGTGTAGGTTATGAAGTGCAGATCAGCCTGAACACTTATTCAAAGATTCAGAATCTCGAAGAAGGAATTTTATACACTTACCTGTTGATCCGGGAAGATGCACATTTTTTATATGGCTTTTTTGATATGGCTGAAAAAGAAATGTTTCTTTACCTGATCAGTGTTTCAGGTATCGGTTCTTCAACGGCAAGAATGATGTTGTCTTACATGAAACCTGCTGAATTGGCAAGAGCGATTATTCAAGCAGATACTAAAACATTGGAAGCCATAAAAGGAATAGGAAAAAAGACCGGAGAAAGGCTGATTTTAGAGCTGAAAGATAAGCTTTCAAAACAAGGCCTGGAATCAAATATTTCCCCTATGAAAAACAATACTTTGCATCAGGATGCGTTAAATGCTTTAACGGCTCTCGGAATCAACAGGCAAACTGCTGATCAGGCCGTTCTGAAAATTATTCAATCCGACCCTGCACTGAACAAAATTGAAGACATCATCAAACAAGCTTTAAAAAGTTTATAGCCTATTGCATCCATCTTTACCTAACTAATTGACCGGGAAATAGACTTTGAAACTTCAGACTAACTACATATTCCGTACGTTGGCCATTTTTGCCTTCATTGTTGCTTTTTTATCTGAAGCAAATGCCGGTTTTTATAAAAATCCTTTCCCGGCTTCTGGTAAAATTTTTTTTTCAGATACAACTCGGTATCCGTTAGAAGACCGTCGCGGTGATCCCTATAGTTATCCCAGTCACAATTCTCTTGATTTCAGTGACACTGCTTTCATCAAAAGAAATATTCAGTACGATCCCAAAACAAAAGAATATTACATCACGGAAAAAATAGGTAATGAATATTACCGTACGCCGGTCGCTTTTTCCATGGATGACTTTATCCGCATGCAGGGGCAGAAAGATGAGGAAGACTATTTTAAAAAGCGAGCCAGCTTATTAACCGATATGAACAGGCGCTTATTTAAACCGAAATTTAAAACTTCCAATGACTGGTTCAACAGGATTGTAGGTACAGGGAAAGTGGAAATAAAACCTGCAGGTTATGTGGACTTATCGGCAGGATACCAGGGACAGAACATACAAAATCCCACACTTCCGGAAAGAGCAAGAAAAAATGGCGGCTTTGATTTCAACATGAATTCGCAACTGCAGGTAATAGGCAATATTGGCGATAAACTAAAACTGCCTATTAACTATAACACATTGGCAAATTTTAATTTTGAAAATCAATTGAAGCTGGATTATAAAGGTCGTGACGATGAAATTTTGAAATCATTTCAGCTTGGTAATATAAATTTTGCTTCTAAAGGAACATTGATAAAAGGCGAACAATCTTTGTTTGGTGTCAAAGCTCAATTACAATTTGGAAAATTGTTTATTACTTCTGTTCTTGGAAACCAGAGATCGCAAAGCCAATCTCTCGGATTGCAGGGGGGCAGTGCATCACAGAATTTTACTTTGACAGCTGATCAATACGATGAAAACCGTCACTTTTTGCTGGCGCAATACTTCCGGAATAATTTCAATAAAGCAATGAAGCAGTTGCCGCTTGTAAATTCACAGGTACAAATCCTGCGAATTGAAGTTTGGGTAACTAACCGCAACGGAGCTACAACCGATACAAGACAAGTAGTCGGATTGATGGACTTGGGCGAAGGACAGCCTTTTGGTCCCTGGGGTGGAACTGGTAATCCAAATTCTTTACCTGCTAATAATGCGAATAATCTTTATTCTTTGTTGACCGGTCCTTCAGGTACAAGAAATTCAAGCCTGGTTCAGGGTTTCATGACCAGTCACGGATTAGTGCAAGTCCAGGATTTTGAAGTAACCTATGCCAGGAAATTGCAACCCTCAGAATATTATTTTAATCCTCAAATTGGTTTTCTTTCATTATCCCAGCCTCTTCAATCTAACGATGTATTGGGAGTCGCTTATCAATATACTTATAATGGAAGAGTTTACCAGGTTGGTGAGTTTTCTACAGATGTTCCACCCGACAGTACTGGTACTTCCCAAAAAGTTTTGTATCTCAAATTACTGAAAGCAACATCCCAGCGTACTAATCTTCCTATCTGGGGGCTGATGATGAAAAATGTTTATTCCGTAGGCTATGGCCAGTTGCAAAGACAAGATTTTACTTTGAATGTCATTTATGATGAGCCAAGTCTTGGACAAAAAAATTATTTACCTACGGCAGATGTTTCTGATCCTTATAAAGGTCAGCCTCTTCTTACATTGACCAATCTGGATCGCTTAAACAGTAATAATGATCCGCAACCTGACGGAGTATTTGATTTTATTGAAGGCTTCACCGTGATTTCTTCGCAGAGCAGAATTATTTTTCCAGTTCTGGAACCATTCGGGCATGATCTTGATTATGTATATCCAACCCAGGCTTTGAGGGATAAATATTTGTTTTATCCGCTGTATGATACCATAAAAGCCATTGCTCAAACCTATGCGAATCTGGATCGTTTCAAATTAGTTGGTCATTCCAAGTCCGCGGTTGTAGGAGATTATCAATTAGGTTATAATGTTCCCAAAGGATCTGTTGTGGTTACTGCAGGTGGTAAAGTATTACAGGAAAATATTGACTATGAAATAAACTATGATCTTGGAACACTTCATATTATTAACTCGTCGGTTCTGGCTTCAGGTATACCGGTAAATGTTCAGTTTGAAAATCAGGCTGTAGCTGGCTTACAGCAACGAAGCTTTATGGGATTGAGAATGGAATATGTAGCCAATAAAAAATTAACCCTTGGCGGAACTGTGGTTCGTTTAAGCGAGAGACCATTTTTTGTCAAAGAAAATTATGGTGAAGATCCAATCCGTAATACCATGTTTGGTTTTGATGTAGATTATCGCAACAATCTTCCCCGGTTAACTAAACTTCTGAATAAGCTTCCAAATTATTCTACAAAGGTTATGTCAACAGTTACTGCCAGTGCAGAAGCTGCTGTATTGAAACCGGGGCATGCTCCGCAAATAGGTAAAGGAAGCAGCGGTGCAATCTATATTGATGATTTTGAAGGAACCGTTTCTCCGATTGACCTTCGGTTTCCTTTGATCAGTTGGGCATTGGCTTCTATTCCTCAGGGTGACAGTCTTTTTCCTGAATCCAGTTTGACTAATAACCTGGCAAGTGGTTTCAATCGTGCAAAACTCGCATGGTATAATATTGAACCCACATTACAGGAAAAAGGTGTGGCGAATAATCCTTTAGGAAATAATGCAAATGAATTATCGAAACCTGAAACAAGACAGGTATTAATGCAGGAAATATTTCCAAACTCAAGTACAGATTTGGGACAGGGAATAATTACAACTTTTGATCTTGCATTTTATCCTCAACAAAAAGGGCCTTACAATTATGAATCAAGAGTTGGAAGAATTGATGCGAATGGAAAATTACTCAATCCGAAAAATTCCTGGGGTGGAATTATGAGAAGCCTGGATCAAACTGACTTTGAAACAAACAATATCGGTTATATACAGTTTTGGTTACAAGATCCATTCATTTCAAATCCTACAAGCCAGGGGGGTCAATTGTATTTCAACCTTGGCAATGTTTCAGAAGATATATTGCCCGATGGCAAACGCATGTATGAAAATGGTTTGCCTGCTCCCAACTTCAATGCCCCTGTGGATACAAGCACTGTTTGGGGCCAGGTGCCGGCCAATCCTTTGCAGGTTACAAATGCCTTTAGCAATAACACTTCAGATCGTCCATATCAGGACGTAGGCTTTGACGGACTGACTGATGCACAGGAAAAAACAAAGTTCAGTCCATACTTAAACAGTTTGCTGACAAATTTCGGAGCCGGATCCCCAGTTTATCAGAAAGCTATTAACGATCCGTCTGCAGATAATTTTACACCATACAGAGATGCGTCTTATGATCAGCAGAATGCAGGAATATTACAGAGATACAAAGACATCAATAATCCTCAGGGAAATTCTCCGATTGCCAATAACAACAGCCAATATATAAGCGCCTTTACTCAATATCCTGATGCGGAAGATCTGAACCACGATAATACTTTGAATGTGGATGAAGAATATTTTCAGTATAAAGTTGACCTGACGCCCAATATGGCTGTAGGAACAGATTTCATAACGGACAAACGGGTGGCAACTGTATCACTTGCCAATGGAACTACAAGAAACGAAACATGGTATCTCTTCCGTATTCCAATTGATCAATACCAGATGAAAGTTGGTAACATTCCTGATTTCAAATCAATACAGTTTATGCGCATGTTTGTAACCGGGTTCCAGGATTCTATGGTAGTCATGCGGTTTGCTCAACTGGAATTAGAACGAAATCAATGGCGCAATTTTACATTTAATATTGATAGTACCGGCATGTATACTAACCTGCCTGCGAATGACCCTACAACATTCAATACCTTAGCTGTTAATATAGAAGAAAATGATCAACGCCAGCCTGTTCGTTACGCAATACCTCCGGGCATTTTAAGACAACAGCAACTTAGTAATAATAACGTACAAATATTTCTGAATGAACAATCTTTGAGTTTGCAAATCTGCAATTTGCCGAAAGGCCAGGCTCGCGGGGTGTTTAAAACTATGAATCTACGATATGCGTAATTACGGAAGATTGCTGATGTTCATTCATGCTGAATCTGTTCAAAATGCACAACCATTACTTGATGGCGATATTGATGCAGTAATTCGTATAGGAAGTGATTTTGTAGGAAATTATTATGAAGTAAAAATTCCATTGAAGATAACTCCTTTTGGGGCTACCGACTCAACGATCATATGGCCTTCAGTTAACAATCTGGATTTTGATCTCAGCTTATTGACTGCTCTCAAAACAAAAAGAAATAGTCTTGGTATTCCTTCTTCTCAATATTATAGTGAAACAGTGGCCGGGGGAAGATCTTATGCTATTATAGGTAATCCTAATCTTGGCCAGGTACAGGGGATTTTAATGTCAGTCGAAAATGTAAAACAGGAAGTTGCCTGTACGGAAGTTTGGTTTGATGAACTTCGTATGGATCATCTGAATGAAAAAGGAGGATGGGCGGCCTTAGGCCGCATTGATTGGAAATTAGCCGATCTGGGAACTTTCACAGTTTCAGGTTCGGCTATGAGTGCTGGCTTTGGAACTTTGGAACAAAGGATCAATGAGCGAAGTATGCAGAATATTTATACCATTGATGCTTCTGCGAATTTAGATGCCGGAAAATTATTGCCGAAAAAAGCAGGCATACAGGTTCCTGTATATGCTGGTATCAGCCATAGCAGTAGTTCGCCCTTATATGACCCTTTTGCTCTTGATATTAAACTACAGGATAGACTAAAACAGGCCACAACTAAAAGTGCGAAAGACTCAATAAAAAATCAGGCATTGGACGCAACCACAATTAAGACAATAAATTTCACAAACGTCAGGAAAGTTAAGACAGATGGAAAGCGACCTAAAGTATGGAGTGTATCTAATTTTGATTTCAATTATTCTTATATCGAAACTTTACACCACAGCCCTTTGTTGCAAAGTGATTTATTGAGAAGGACAAGGGGAGCATTAATTTATGATTATTCTCCAAAGCCTGAAATTGTTGAGCCTTTCAAAAAAATGATCAGGTCAAGATCTCCATGGCTGAATCTTATCAAAGATTTCAATTTTAATTATACACCTTCCCATATTTCCTTTAAAGCTGATGTCTTCCGGCAATTTGGAGTCACTCAGCAGCGTGATTTAGGTGGTGATACAATTGAAATACGAATACCTCCGACTTACAATAAGTATTTTACATTCGACAGGTATTATATTCTTCAATGGAATCTGACAAAGTCATTAGCGCTGGATTATAGTGCTATCAATAATGCAAGAATTGATGAACCGGATGGAAGGATTGACACGAAAGCTAAAAAGGATTCTGTCAGGAGAAATTTTTTCAAGGGTGGCCGAACCACTCAATATCACCAGGAAGCTACGCTGAGTTATAATGTCCCAACGCAAAAAATTCCATTTTTAAACTGGACGACCCTTCGGGCTACATACGCTACAAAATATGATTGGTTGACTGCTTCATTGCTGACTAAAACCCTGGGAAATACTTTATCAAATGCATTAACTAAAACTTATACTGGTGAATTGAAATTTGAAGACCTCTATATGAAATCAAAATTTCTGCGAAGAGTCTATAATATGGCACCCAAACAAATTCAGAATAATGTTCCAAATAATTTTGGTAAAGGGAATAAACGTGATTCTTCACAAAAAAAGCAAAAGCAGGTAAAAGATGTAAACTCTTCCGGGCAAATTGGCGCTGTTCCAAAATTCTTTTTTAAACTTCTTACTTCCCTGAAGCGTGTAAGTATTCAATACACGGAGGACTTCGGAACTATACTGCCGGGTTACATGGATAGTACAAAATTGTTAGGCACCGATTTAAAAACAGGTGAGCCTGGTTTGGGATTTATTTTCGGCCATCAACCCGATACTAACTGGATCAACCGTTTTGGGGCAAAAGGGTTATTGTCCAGGGATTCTCTTGTTAGCGCATTAATTCAACAGCGATTTAACCAGCGGTTAAATGTTACTGCCCAGGTAAGTCCTGTAAAGGATCTGACAATAGATATCAGTCTGGATAAAACGTTTAGTAAACAATATTCAGAATTATATAAAGACACTACCGGCAATTCGGGTTTGAGCAGACTTAATCCCTATGCAGTTGGAAGCTTCAATGTGAGCTTTATTAGTTATCAAACACTGTTTACAAAATTTGATCCGAACGTTGTATCAAAAACATTTACCCAATTTCAGAATAACCGTTCGGTATTATCCGGCAAACTTGCATTATTAAATCCTTATTCTGGAAATACTCCTAATCCTAATGATCCCGGATATTATGTTGGTTATGGTCGTTATGCGCAGGATGTAATAATTCCGGCTTTCATTGCAGCCTATACAAATAAAAACCCATTGAGTGTAAAACTTCCGCAAAACGGCAATCCTAACATGCGGTTTGATCCTTTCGCAGGCATCTTACCAAAACCGAACTGGACACTTACTTATAATGGGCTTTCAAAACTTCCGGGATTAGATAAAATATTTACCAATGTCACTATTCGGAATGCTTATCACGGTTCACTTAGTATGAACAGTTTTAATACTGCATTATTGTTCGAGGATCCGCTGCGTGTTGGGTATCCTTATTTCAGGGATACACTGACGGGCAACTTTGTTCCGTATTTTCTTATACCAAACATAACGATCCAGGAAGCATTTGATCCATTGATTGAAATAGATATGACTTTCAAAAACCAAATGACAACAAGATTTGGATTCAAGAAAAGCCGGCAATTAAGTTTGAGCCTGGCAGATTACCAGCTTGCCGAAAACCGTTCAACAGAAATGACTTTTGGTTTTAATTGGCGAAAGAAAGCAGTTCCTATAATCCGGAATATACGGATTGGGAAAAAAGGAATGAAACTGGATAATGATGTAACATTCAAATTTGATTTCAGTTATAGAGATGATGCTACTGCAAACAGTCAGTTAGATCAGAAGACATCTTTTGGAACCGGTGGTCAACGGGTGATACTTATTGCGCCTTCCATAGATTATGCTTTGAACAAACGGGTAAATCTGACTTTGTATTTTCAACAAAATAGAAGTATTCCAAAAATCAGCAATGCATTTCCTATTACCAATACATCCGGAGGAGTGAAAATCCGGATATCCTTATCACAATAAAACAAATAAGATTAATAACTCTGTAAATATTTTGCTGATAAATCAATCTAAGCAAGTAGAGAGGAGTTACTGCATAAAAAAACATCCGGTTTAACCGGATGTCTTTTATGATCAGGGGAAAATTTATTAAGGGTTTGGTTGAGCATTTCCATTTACCTTTTTGAAAAGCATTACATATCCGCAGAGATTCTTTTTCTTTTGTTTATTTACCTGCACAGGTTTCATCATATGAAATTCTGAAAATTGAGGAATGTAAGAATAGGAAATTACATTTCCATCTACATCTCCCCACATTTTCTTTTGATAAACTACCTGTTTTTCATCCCAGTCATACATTCTCACTTCATACAATTTGGATGTATTGTCGCCAATAAAAACAAACTGGTACCAGCTACCCTGATTCAAAGGAACTACCACCGGCATTTCATATTCACTTTCCATACTGATGGAAGCTTCTTTGAGTAACATAAATCCATCATGTGTATAATATGTTTTTAAGCTGTCTACTTGTTTTTGAATGAGTTCATCCCGGCAGGATTGAACACGAATAACATCCTGTGAGAAAGCTGATGTAATCAGCAGAAAGAACGCGGCAATTATCAGGTACGGTTTTTTCATAAGGGTTATTCTTATATGGAATTGGAAGTACATCATAAAAATAGAGCACAATTCAGTGAAACCTAAATATTAATGAGTCAAATTTCAAGCCACAGTATATTTTCTTAGGGAAAAAGCAGAAATCTAAAGGGAAAGCGGAAGTGATAGGGTAGAAAGGGCATACAATTTAGTAAAATAAGTAAAAGGCACAAATAATTCTTGATAATTATCAGGTTTTTGATCGATTAAAATAGATAGCATCCGCTTGCTGCAGACAAGTAATGGTTAGATCATTGATACAAACATGTAATGGAAGAGTAGTACAATACCAAATCACTTCAGCCACATCTTCTCCTGAAAGTGGAATGAGTCCGTCATATATTTTTTTAGCTGTGCTCTCATCCCCTTTAAAACGAACCAATGAAAACTCTGTGTCAGCAGCGCCCGGGTTGACAGCAGTTACTTTTATATTATGTCTCAGTAAATCGATACGCATAGACTGGTTTAATGCATCTACGGCAAATTTGCTGGCACAATATGCATTTCCTTTTTCGTACACTTGTTTGCCAGCAACCGATCCCAGGTTAATGATATGTCCTTGTTTGCGGCGGATCATATAGGGTACGGTGGCTTTGGCCACATAAAGGAAACCTTTCACATTGGTATCAATCATCCGGTTCCAGTCATCAACATCAGCTTCATCAAAATAATCACGCCCCACAGCTAAGCCGGCATTATTAATGAGCACATCAATAGCTTGCCAGTCGGCAGGGATATTTTTTATAGATTCAAAAACCGCTTTTTCATCTCTCACATCAAAGGGTAATAATAATACAGCAACATTGTATTTGTTTTCAATATTCTTTTGTAATTCTTCTAAGCGAGCGGTTCTCCGGCCATTTAAAATGAGATCATAACCGTTAGCTGCAAATTTTTCAGCGCAGGCTTTTCCAAATCCGGAAGTGGCTCCGGTGATAAAAACGATTTTTGCCATAACAAAGAATATTAAATGATTATCGGATTTGCAAGTTTACATTTTCATTTTCATTTTCTCTTTGCTTCTGCAAAAAATAATGATAAACATGACAAGGAACAGATTCAATGGTTCAACAAAAAGTTTTCTAAGATTTTATTGCTTTTGTTGGATTCTTCCATCATTCCCATATGTCCGGATTTTTCGAGAATGTGAATGAAAGATATTTTTGGAAGATGCGATTGTTTTAAAACATCATTCAACGGAGCAGCATTGTCATATTTTCCTATGATAAAAAGAACAGGAACCTTTGTTTCTTTGAGCACTTTGGTCCGGTCAGGTCGCTGCATCATCGCTTCATAATAAGCAATAAGTGAAGCCTGGGAAAAATGATTCAAGCTGCTGATAAATTCGTTAATTCTCTCCGGCATATCTTCCTTTGAAATTTGAGAGAAAAGATTTGGAGTTGATGTTTTTAGAAATCCGAATGCTCCATGCTGCTTGATAAAATCTATTCCCTTTTGTCTTACGACTTTTTTTTCATCACTGTCTGCATAAGCGCTGGAATGAAATAATCCGAAAGAATTGAGATAGTCCGGATATTTATCGGCAAATGCAAGTGTTATATAACCACCCATACTATGACCAATCATCGGGCAAATAGTAATATTTTCTCTGTCAAGAATTATCTTAATAATTTCAGCCATTCCTTCTATACTCATATCATCAATCATATCAGATTTTCCGGTGCCGGGAAGATCAGGTATGATTAAATAAAATTTTTCTTTCAGAAATTCAATTTGATTTTTCCAGACATCTCCGTCTTCCCCAAAACCATGAATCATAATAACAGGGTTGCCTTTGCCGGTTAGTCGGTAAAAGATTTTCTTTCCACCTATGAAAATTTCTTTGTTCATTAACTATAAACTGATTTTTCACTTCGGGAAATCGTTTCACCAGTCAATGTTTGTAATTTCTTATACCTTATGATGCTTCTTAAAAATAGTAATGCAACTACCGGGGCCAAAGCAATATTCAATTCCTGCGGAAGCCAGTTCCAGAAAATTAAAATAAAAGATGAGAGAATGGCATTGCCAAGAAAATAATATTTCAGCAGCTTCCATTTTTTATGGATGAAAAACGCTGCAATAAAATGCGTTGGCAAAGCCCATAAAAGGTTGAAATTATTACGGCAGGCAAGGTGGTCAGTTCCAAACCACATGAAAAGAAGCAACATTCCCAATGCTCCGCAAAGGAAGAAAAAAATAAAATCAAAAATGCGTAGAAAAGATTTTAGTCTTCCGGTTCTTATAAAACCAGTTATTGTAATTACTAAAAATAAGAATATGGAAACGGGCAAAGGAGTGAAAAGTTTTCTTTTGGATACCGCATGGGCTGAGGCAAGTATTGTAATTTTATTTGCGACAAGTTTTCGCTCACCAATGCTTGTGCTGTCAAAACCTTTCAGTAAATAATCCGGAAGAAACATCGCTTCTTTGTTACTGATTCTTTTATCAAGCGGACTGCCTAATAAAATATCAATACCCAGTTTGCTCCAGTATTCTTTTCCTTTGTCAAGGTATTCATGAATCAGGTTACGGAATGTTACGCCTTTATAAGGAAGTATATTTTTACTGATCAATGAATCTTTGCAATACTTCGCAACCATGTCTCTGAGCCGCGTAGTGCAATTATCAAGAACAAAATCATATTTGTAATATTTGTTTTCTTCTTTGGCATTTTCAAATAAAGCAGCCAGCAGGTTTTGTTTTTCAGTGCAGGAAAGATTCAGCACCTGTTCAGTAATGCCTCTTTGTTCATACTGGTATTCTTGTATAAAATCTGTGAACGTGTCAACAGACACAAAATATAAAAGTTTTCCCCGGATAAATTTTTTATAAAAATCCGGATCGTCAAAATCAAAAGTGCCGTAATTGAAAATGATATCTGCTTGATGACTGCTGTCAACAACTCTAAGGGCACTATGACCAAAAGTTGCATATAACTCTTCACCGGGTGAACAGGTAAGCAGGCTGATGCGAAGATAACAGGTGTCGGTTTGTGCTAATGCAGAAAAACCGGCAGCAAAAAAATAAAACAGAACAAATATTTTTTTCACAATCCTGAAATTATAAGACAAAATAAATGAAAACAGAAGTTATACAATGAATTATGATGTTAAATGCGTATTAGCAATCTGGATATTTTTTTATGTTGCGATTCATTAGAATTATTTCATTTTCACATTTTCAAATTGGCACATTTTCAAATTATCAAATTGGCATATTATTTCCTGCTATAATTCGGCGCTTCTCTTGTAATTTCTACATCGTGTGCATGGCTTTCTCTCATTCCTGCATTGGTGATTTTAACGAATACAGCATTCTTTAATTCATCAATATTCTTTGCTCCGCAATAACCCATTCCTGCCCGCAAACCGCCAGTGTATTGATAAACTACTTCTCTCAGTAAACCTTTATAGGCAACCCGCCCTTCAATTCCTTCTGGAACATATTTCTTAATATCATCTTCCACATCTTGGAAATAACGATCATTGCTTCCCTGGTTCATGGCACCCAGGGAACCCATACCACGGTATTCTTTAAATTTTCTTCCTTCATAGATAATGGTTTCACCCGGACTTTCTTCTGTTCCTGCAAAAATGCTACCCATCATCACACAATCTGCGCCGGCCGCTAATGCTTTCACCATGTCACCTGTGTAACGGATTCCACCATCAGCGATCAACGGAATATTTTTTTCTTTTAGTACCGAATATGCTTCCATGACTGCTGTGAGTTGAGGAACTCCGGCGCCGGCAACAATTCTTGTGGTGCAAATGGAACCGGGTCCAATTCCAACTTTCACTGCATCGGCACCGGCTTCCGCCAATGCTTTTGCGCCGGCAGCGGTGCCAATATTGCCCGCAATTATATTTAAGCTTTTAAAATTCTTTCTTATTTCTTTCAATGCCTGAATGACTCCTTTACTATGTCCATGAGCGCTGTCCAATGCAATAACATCAGCGCCTACAGTCTTCAAAGCAGCCACCCTGTCCATAAGATCTCTTGTAATGCCCACACCGGCTCCAACCAGGAGCCTTCCGAATTTATCTTTCAGGGCATTGGGAACACTGTATAGTTGTAAAATATCCCGGTAAGTAATAAGGCCAATTAATTTCCCTGATTTATTTACAACGGGCAGCTTTTCAATTTTGTAATTGCGTAAAATGATTTCTGCTTTTTTCAGATCAGTTCCTTCAGGTGCAGTAATCAGATTTTCTTTTGTCATTACTTCCTGCACTTTGCGTTTCGGATCATCTTCAAATCTTAAGTCACGATTGGTGAGAATGCCGACCAGTATTCCTTTTTTATCAATGATAGGAATGCCGCCGATTTTATTTTCTTTCATTAACCTCAAGGCATCTCCGATTGTTGCATTTTCCAAAAGTGTTATCGGATCAAGTATTAAACCGCTTTCACTTCGTTTTACTTTCCGAACCTGTTCGGCTTGTTTTTCAATACTCATGTTTTTATGAAGAATGCCAAGTCCTCCCTCACGGGCTAAAGCAATAGCCAGGTTGGCTTCAGTTACGGTATCCATGGCTGCTGAAAGCATGGGTACATTTAACGTGATGTCTTTTGTAAGGCGGGATTTTATATTTACATCGCGGGGATGAACCTGGCTGTAACCGGGTACCAATAACACATCATCAAATGTGAGACCTTCACCAAAAAACTTTGAGGGGTTTGTCTTTGCAGAGAGAGAATTTATTGTTGCCATGTGCAAAGATAGGCGCTGGAGAAAATATCCGCAAAATGAATTTTATTAATCTAAGTAGTAAATAAATGAATGTTGTATTGACGATTCAATATTGACCATTCACTATTCATACTTTACCGGATCAGCATCACCGTTCCTTTCTGAAAAACTTTTTGCCCGGTATCATGATTTGTATAGCTGAGGAACCACACATATACACCGGCAGGTTGAGGAGCACCATTAAATGTTCCATCCCATTTTTGCTGCCAGTTACTGGATTGAAATACTAACTGTCCCCAACGGTCATAAACTTTAAATTCAAGATTGTCAGCTTTCAGGGCATTGTGTGGCCAGAAATAATCGTTTAGTCCATCTCCATTGGGTGTAAAAGCAGAAGGCACTCCAATATAACAGTTATTAAGTACCCGCAAAATTTTTGTTGATGAATCAATACAGTTTATTAAAGGATTCGATACAATTAAGGTGATGTTATAATACACTTCCCGATTGATATCCGGAAAATATTGTGGCGGTGGATTTTGAAGATTGCTGGTTGCTATCCCACCAAATATCCAGTTCCATGAATTAATTGTTCCCGTGCTTGAGTCTGAAACGGTTAATGCATCTTCAGGGCAGATGACTTCAGGCATTGAAAAATTTGCCTTGACTTCATTGTTAAAAGCAATGATTTGTGTTGATGAATCGCTGCAAACACCATTACTAACAGATAGTTTTATCAAATTATTACTAATAGCCGGAAAAACATAACTGGGCGACTGGTTTGTCGAATGACCAGTTGTATCGAATGTCCAGAACCACTGGTTTATATTATTTGCTCCGTTATTCGTAAAATTCAAAGTATTTGAAGTACAGCCAAGGTTGGCGATATAAGAAAATTGCGAAGAAACTGTATCGGCAGCAACGAACGGTATCGATTGTGTCAATGTTGGCAACCCGCATTCATCTATTAAAGTTATTCCGGTAGTGCCGGCTTGTAAATTGAGTAAATAATTTCCTCCGTTATAAATTGGCGCTGATAATTGAACAGTGACAGTAGTACTTAATCCATTATTGCAATTTCCTTGTGCACTCGTTACAGAAACCGGTGCAGGACCAGTAACTGAAAAATTACTTCCATCTGCTGCGATACTGTTGCATAGAATTCTTTTGGGAAAGTAAACAATAAGAGAATCAGGTGAACATCCAATAGAACCAATACTATCCGCAGAAATGGGTTGTGGT
Source organism: uncultured Bacteroidota bacterium (assembly GCA_963823125.1). Taxonomy (GTDB): domain Bacteria; phylum Bacteroidota; class Bacteroidia; order Chitinophagales; family Chitinophagaceae; genus UTBCD1. Next base: position 224,732 of record CAWGKD010000016.1, on the reverse strand, counting down.
ATTGTATAAGAAAATGAGACGTTTTCACCAACGGCAATAGCTGTTCCGCAAATATCCAGAAGAGTATTACCGTCACTTCCATTATTAACAACAAGGCTGTAATTACCACTGGGTAATGGTGATGCTAATGTAATAGTAAGTGTGTCAAAACCAAAGCCAGAGTTGCACGAAGTTGCAGCGGCTGATGTTACTGTTGTAACAGCAGGTAAAATACTAAACTCACTACCTGTATTGGTAAGGGAATTGCATTGAAATGTTTTATTCAATGTCAATGTAATTATTTGACCGCTGCAATCAGTCATTGCATTTTGCATGTGCGGCACTTTTGGATCTGTGATGACAGCGGTGCCGCCGCTAAAAGTTAGATCATAGCCACTTTGTGTATCAGTAAAATGACTGATCATTAATAAATAAGTATGCCCAACAATCAGATTGGGCATAGCACTGAATGTTGAAGCAGGCGGATTTGCAGCAGGATCGGAAGCACATTGGATAAAATTAACTCCTGTGGCAGAAGCGCCGGTAGGGCCATAAGTTCCGGCCCAGTTCCCGGTAACTACTAATGAATCATCAAAAAAAATATCATTTGGGTTATGGCCCGTTATGTCATAAAGCTGCCAATCATAATCTTCATTGGCAGCAAGTGGAGTAATTAAAAAACCTAAAGTGCCCGAAGCATAGCAGGTAAATTGATAAAAAAATGGATTTTTATTCTGGTACGAAGCACTGCCAGGACCTGAACATCCTGGAACAAATAAATCATTCGTAGCACAAAGAGGTACTACACTTTGATGAAAAGTAGTAATGCCGCAAACCGGAAAAGCTGTTGTAGGAGTTTGTCCCAATGATGTACAACCTTGCGAATACGAATTGCCCACTAATAAAAACAGGCAAACCGCCACCAGAACAACCTTTGATTTGAATAGCAGTTTCATTGGGTAAATTAATCAGAAACAGTTTCTTAATTAATAGAACGGGAATACTTGCTTTTTCTTATATCAATAATTATGCGAGCCTGTATATTTTCCCCGGTAAAGATAATATTACGTTTTGTAATTCTAAGTTAAGGATGGCTGCAGCAACAGCACTGCTGCTCAGGCCGCTTTTCAAATTGATCTCATCAATATGTGTAGTATCTTTTTCTTTTAAAATATCCACTACAATTTTTTCTTCTTTCGTTAATTCAATAAATATTTCTCTTTGACTCTTTCTCTCTTTCTTACTCTTAGCTTTTTCTTCCCATCCCATCGTTTCAATCAACTGCTGTGCATCTGTCAGCAACACAGCTTTGTTGTTTTTAATAAGGTAATTGCAACCATCACTTTTAGCGTCTGTTATTTTCCCCGGAATGGCAAACACGTCTTTATTATAACCGTTTGCCAGTTCTGCTGTGATCATGCTGCCGCCTTTGATGGCTGTTTCAATCACAATAGTCGCATCGCTCATACCTGCTACTATGCGGTTACGGACCGGGAAATTATGTTTATCCGGTTTTATATGGCTTCCGAATTCAGTCAGCAATCCGCCGCTGTGTTTGATCATGTCTTTGGCAAGACCTGTATGCTCAGAAGGATAAATCTGATCAAGCCCGTGTGCTAACACTCCAACGGTTGAAAGATTATTTTTTAGTGCAGCTTTATGGGCGAAAGCATCTACTCCGAAAGCCATACCACTGATGATAAGAACATTTTGAGCGGCTAACTCTTTTACCAGTTTATCCGTTACATGTTTTGCATATTCCGTGTGAGTCCTTGTTCCGATAATAGCAATGATCTTTGGATGTATTAAGATCAGCAGTTCCCTTATAAAATAAAAGAGTAGGAGGATCGTAACAGTTAAGAAGTCGTTTTGGATAATCTTTATCAGTGAGAAAAAGTGGCTTGATCCTGAATTTCCCGATAAACTTTATTTCTTCTTCTGCTATGGAAAAATCACGAAATGACTTAATGGAGTTTGCCCTGATCTCACCGATGCCGTCAATATTTTTAAGTTTTGATTCTTTTGCTTTGAAATATGGATTCTGCATTGCCGAAATGTTCAACCAAAATTTTTGCATGCACGCAGCCAATATTGGGAACAAGGGTCAATGAGATTGGGTATAGCAGGTCGTTTGGCAAGGGATAAAAAATAAAAGCTAAAAGATAATAATAAAGCAATTTACAAAACGACAAACAAATTATCGTCTTATAATTATAAGCGGCACTGTCTCATTTTAAATTCAGAATGTATCCCGGATTTTTAAGATTGTTGCTATTTTAATTGATTATATATTCAATTGGGACCGTACCTGCAATGAAAAGTTTTGTTGAAGGAAAGCAGCAAATAAATTGCTTATTCAGGATACTGGTTAACCGGGAAGACAGCAAAAACCTGCCACCGGATATGAATGACCAGTATAGTATCCATTGCTTTGGCAGGGCGCAGACTGGGATGAGACTGGACTATGATACGAAGAATAAACGAAGGATGAACGAAGGAAATATACCTTTATCCTTTATTATGTTTATATCAGCTATGCCTAAACAAGGCTTATAGCAGAGAGTATAAAGAGCGTTTTGCTACAACCGTTAAAAAGGCAGACAGTGTAAAGTGGCATGGTAACGAAGCAGTTATCACAGCTTACCCGGATATGAGCAAAGTGAAACCAAGCTGACTTCAAAAAAGTAAAGAAGGTATAGTAAGGCTATAATTACGCTATTAAAGAGCCCCTGAAAAGAAATGCCGGATTAAGGATATTGAATTTTAAATGATACGGTGCCTTATCCTCTATTGTCCCACGACCTTCAATTCAGTTCTCCGGTTTTTGGCTCTGCCTTCTTCAGTAGCATTGCCGGCTATTGGCCTTGTTTCGCCATAACCTTTAAATGATAACCGATTAGCAGCAATGCCTTTGCTGACTAAATAACTGACAACCGCTTTTGCCCTGTTATTGGAAAGAATAATATTGTCAGCGGATTTGCCTGTATTATCTGTATGGCCACTGATTTCAATCTTAAGAGTTGGGTTATCGTTAAGCAATTGCACTACTTTATCCAACTCTACCTGGGATTCTGGTTTTAAATCAAACTTGTTTACATCAAAGAAAATATTGTTCAGCACAATGGAGGCATTCAATTCAATAGGCTGCAAAGCAATATTTTTCTGATAGGTGGAATCCGGAGAGTGTTGGCTCAGTAAAAAATTATCAGAATAGAATAAATAACCTTTTCGGTTCACTGTAAATGCATAATCCCTTCCGACCGGAAGCGTAATAAGATAATTCCCATGCTCATCAGTTTGTACCTCTGAAATAAGCGTTTTAGTGGCAAGATCAGTTAACTCAACAGAACAAGGCAATCCTTTTGTAGTCTTCTTATCAAATACCTGTCCTTTTACCCAAAGTGTTTTTTTAGGCCTTACATTTTTCCTTAATTCAAAACTATAAATGTCAAGCCCTCCGCGACTATCACTCCGGTCACTGGCATAATAGGCGGTCTTTCCATCAGAAGTAATGAATAAAGTTCCTTCCCGGTTAATAGTGTTTATAGGATAACCAAGATTCACCGGCATACTCCAATAGCCATTCGGACCTTTTCGAACATAAAAGAGATCATCATCACCATAACCCGGCCAATAGTTGGAAGAAAAGTATAAAGTTTGGTTATCGGCATGGATAAAAGGACATTGCTCATCGCCGGGAGTATTTACAGAAGGTCCCAAATTTTCCGGATCGCTCCATTTTCCATTTTCTTGCAGATGGCATACATATATATCACTGCCACCATATCCACCGGGCCTGCGGCTGGCGAAATACAAATCTTTTTTATCCGGAGATAAACAGGGTTGTGATTCCCATTGATCTGAATTTACGTTTCCGCCAAGATTAATGGCCTCACTCCATCCTTGCGGTGTCAGGTAGGATATATAAATATCGCAACTGCCAAAACCATCAGGGCGATTGCAGCCGGTGAACACCAGCCATTGCCCATCCTGGGAAATATTTTCGGCTCCTTCATTCTCAACTGTATTAATGCTCCCTTCCATTGGCTTAGCGGGCCCCCATTCTCCTTTTGCATCTTTAAGGCTATAATAAAAATCTTCACCGGTATTGGGAACTCTTCTTGTAAAAACTAATTTTTTATTATCAATGGTCAATGAGGGAAAATATTCAGAATATTCCGTGTTTATACTGTCGCCAAGATTCTTTGGAATGAATATATAACTTGTGTCAGGATGTTTTTTAGCATAGTCTACTGCAAACTCATAACAGCGTTTCCGGTATTGGGCAGCTTTGAAAGTTGTTGAGTTTTTCGGCGGGTCTTTTGCAAACAATTCATTGATGGCATCCAGTGCTTTTTGAAATTCTCCCATTCCGGCCAGGTTAATGGAATATGGAAGTTTGTATTCAATCGTATAATCTGAATCCCGGGTAAATGCTTTTTCATAATATTCCACACTGCTTTTATAATCCTTGATCTGGCCATAAACACCGGCGAGAGATAAATATGCGTCAAGATATTTATTATCTATCGAAATACATTTCTGGAGCAACTCAGCAGCCATTGAAAGATTTCCCTGGTCGGCATAATCCATTGCCTGGCTATATAACTTAACAGCTTTTTTATTGACTTTGGAAGCATCGTATGGCTGGCAAAAAGAATGCTGAAGAAAAAAGAATGAGATCAGGACTAAGAGAATTTTTTTCATTGAGATGACTATCTTTCTCTAACGAAGCTATTCCATTTTTATTCTTTGATGAATAAGGAAATGTTAAACAGGAAGCTTTCACGGTACATTGATATACTTATGTATTTGGAGGCTCAGTTCCCATTTGGGATTCTTTTTTATATATTCAATGATGGTCGGCGTTACTTCTGAAGCCTTATCCCACTCGGGTTGTAAATACAATTTACATTTTTCAGAAACCCGGTCTGCATATTTTTCAGCCCAGCCAAAATCAGATTTATTAAATATGATAATTTTCAATTCATGGGCTTTTGGCAAAATTCCGGGCAAAGGAGCTTTAAATTTTTTTGGAGACAAACAGATCCAATCCCATTTACCACTTAATGGATGAGCCCCGGAAGTTTCAAGATGTGTCTTTAATCCTGCTGACTTCAATTCTTTTGTTAATAATGTAAGATCATGCATCAGCGGCTCACCTCCGGTAATCACTACAATTTTCGCAGAAGTCTTTTTAATATTCAATATTAAATCTTCTAATCTTCAATAATTCGGCTGTTTCTCCGCATCCCAACTTTCTTTTACATCGCACCATACACAACCAACATCACAACCACCTAATCGGATAAAATATGCCGCTTTTCCCTGGTGAAATCCTTCACCCTGCAAAGTATAAAAATGCTCCATTACAGGTAATGCAATGGCGATATTTTCTTTTAATACTTTCATGAATTTTCAAAACTACCCTTTAGGGGTTGGGGGTTAATTTTTCATTTACACATTGGCACATCTTCACATTTGCACATCGGCAATCAGTTTTTCATCATACAGGACTGAAAAGTATTTTTCATAAGTGCAGCAATGGTCATCGGTCCTACGCCACCGGGTACCGGGGTGATCCATGAACATTTTGGAGCCACCGTTTCATACTCCACATCACCTTTTAATTTATAACCACTTTTTTTGGTTGCATCTGGTATTCTTGTAATGCCAACATCAATAATAACAGTGCCATCTTTTACCATATCAGCTTTTAAAAAATCCGGTTTGCCCAATGCCGCGACAATAATGTCTGCCTGGAGGCAAAGTTCTTTCATATTTTTTGTTTGTGAATGGCAAATAGTAACAGTGCAATTGCCGGGATCAGAATTTCTGCTTAACAAAATACTCATAGGTCTTCCTACAATATTGCTTCGGCCAATTACCACCGCATGTTTTCCTTTGGTTTCTACTTTATAATATTGAAGCAATAACAGAATGCCATAGGGTGTGGCAGAAACAAATGCGGGGAAACCCTGCACCATCCTTCCAACACTTACCGGATGAAATCCGTCCACATCTTTACCCGGATCAATTGCATTGATCACCTGTTCTTCCGAAATATATTTGGGTAAAGGAAGCTGAACCAATATGCCATCAACATCAGGATCAGAATTCAGATTCTCTATCTCGTCCAGTAATTTTTTTTCAGAAACTGTTTCTTCAAATCGGACAAGCGTGGATTTAAATCCAACTTCTTCACAGGCTTTTACCTTGGCGGCTACATAAGTTTCGCTGGCTCCGTTTGTTCCTACAAGAATAGCAGCCAGATGTGGAATTTTCTTTCCTTCATTGGCCAGCTGGGCCACTTCAATTTTCAGTTCTTCTTTAATAGCCTGTGATGCTTTTTTGCCGTCTAAAATTTTCATGGCGCAAAGGTAACGGATGAGGTAAGCTGTCCAAAATCATAGTTTTTTATTTTGATTCAAAACATCAACCCTTTACCTTTCACATAAATTCTGACTGCTTGACCATTAAACCTGTATTTCTTTTTGCAGTAATTATTTTTTCTGCTTCTCAATCACAGGCGCAAATTATTCGCAGACCTGTGGCGGCTCCTTATATTGGCCTCGGCGCTTACAGTCTGAAACACGTTGATGTTTTTTCTTTTACTTCCAACCAGGCAGCTCTTGCACAATTGAAAAATTCAGCCGCAGGCATATATGCGGAAAGAAGATTTTTATTATCTGAACTTAATAACTACACAGCTGCAATTGCATTTCCAACTTCATCCGGAAACTTTGGATTAAAAACAAATTATTTTGGCTCGGTTGATTATAATGAAACGCAAATTGGATTGGCTTATGGTATAAAGATGGGAAGCAAGGTTGACATCGGGGTACAGTTTAATTATAATGGAATTAAAATTGCCGGTTATGGCAGCACATCGGCTGTAAATTTTGAAATTGGAACCATCTTGCATTTGACAGAAAAAATTCATGCAGGCATTCATGTGAATAATCCGGTTGGTGGAAAATTCGGAAAAGATAACCTGGAAAAACTTCCGGCGGTCTATACGATCGGGTTAGGATTTGATGCATCAGAAAAATTTTTTATCAGCAGCGAAATTCAGAAAGAAGAGGATCAGCCGGTAAATGTCAATGTTGGATTTCAATATCAACTTATTCCTCAATTATTGGCAAGAGCAGGAATGCAAACAGCAACTTCTTCAGCTTGGTTGGGAATTGGATTAAACTGGAAATCTTTCCGCGTTGACGTCACTACCAGTTATCATCCGCAATTGGGAATTACACCGGGCTTGTTATTGCTTTTCAATTTTAATAACAATGAGAAGTGAAGAAATTTTTTGTCATATTTTTATCTGTTAACTTTTATCTTATATCTCCAAAGGCACAGGATATTCCTCCTGTTACAGAACAACAGTTGGAAAATCTTACCGAGGCCGATCAGTCCGAAACTGAAGATGATTCTTACATACTGGAGCTGGAACAGTTCAGGAAAAATCCTCTGAATATGAATACGGCAAATGCAGACGAATTGAGAGAACTAAAAATAATTACAGATCTTCAGATTGAAAATCTGATTTCATACCGGAGACTTTTTGGAAATTTCATCAGCATTTACGAATTACAGGCCGTTCCTTCATGGGATATTGCTACGATCCGGAGGCTATTACCTTTCATTACCATAACAAGTCCATTTAACGTTGCTGAAGATTTTCCGAAACGTTTTAAGAATGGAGAAAATAGTGTATTGCTTCGCTATTCACAGACAATTGAAAGATCAGATGGCTTTAATCACAACACATCAGGAACCAAATATCTCGGTAGTCCGCAAAAAATATTTTTCCGCTACCGGTATAGTTATAAAAATTTACTGCAATACGGACTGGCAGGAGATAAAGATGCCGGTGAACAATTTTTCAAAGGAGCGCAGAAAAATGGTTTTGATTTTTATTCCTTCCATTTTTTTGCCAGGAAGATCGGGATCATTCAGGAATTGGCTCTTGGAGATTTTACGGTAAGCATGGGACAAGGATTGATACAATGGCAGGGAATGGGTTTTGGTAAAAGCGCTGATATAATGGGAATAAAAAGGCAATCTACAGTGCTTCGGCCCTACAATTCTGCCGGGGAATTTAATTTTCACCGGGGTATTGGAATCACTGTTCAACAAGGAAGAATTGAAGCGACCGCTTTTGCATCGGTTCGAAAACTTAATGCAAATTTTGTAGCTGACACTGTCAACAAAGAAGATTACGTTTCATCTTTTCTGATGTCTGGTTATAACCGGACAGCCAGTGAAATCGCAGATCGTCATGACCTGGCACAAACTTGTTTTGGAGGAAATCTATCATTTCATGGTAATGGCTGGCATATTGGAATCAACGGTATTGTTTATCAATTTTCATTACCTGTTCAGAAAAGGGATGAACCGTATAATTTGTATGCTATCAGCGGAAGAAATTGGAATAACCTCAGTATTGATTATAGTTATACGTTTAGAAATTTTCATTTTTTTGGTGAAGCGGCGACGGATAAAAATTTAAGTAAAGCATTTGTAAATGGTTTATTGATCAGTGTAGATCCAAAAGTTGATCTTTCATTTGTCCAAAGAACCATCAGTAAAGAATTTCAATCCATTAATGGCAATGCATTTACAGAAAATACATATCCCACGAACGAAACAGGATGGTTTGCCGGTATCAGCATTCGTCCTGATGAAAAATGGCGACTGGATGCTTATGGAGATATTTATAAGTTTCCATGGTTAAAATATGGGGTGGATGCGCCGGGTTATGGAAAAGATTTTTTTGTTCAGTTGACATTCACGCCTGGCAAACAATTGGAAATGTATATGAAGTTCAGGAATGAATCAAAACAAGGCAATCAGTCCGGCAGCACAAATATCACAAACAGTCTTGTTTTTTTGCCTCATCAAAACTGGAGAACGCAATTTAGCTATAAGATTAATTCTTATATGACTCTTAGAAACCGGGTTGAACTGTTATGGTATGATAAAAAAAATGCAGATAAGTCAAACGGCTTTCTTACTTTTTTGGATTTTATTTATAAGCCTTTCCTGAAACCATATTCCGGAAATCTCCGGCTTCAATATTTTGAAACGGACGATTACAACTCCCGGATTTATTCATTTGAGAATGATGTACTCTATAGTTATTCGATTCCAGCTTTTTATAACAAAGGGTTTCGCTATTATATAAATATCAATTACGATTTTAATAAAAGACTTTCTTTCTGGCTGCGTTGGGCCCAAACTGTCTATCAAAATACAAGCTCAATAGGTTCAGGATTGGATGAAATAAGAGGGAATAATAAAAGCGAAATGAAGGCAGAAATAAAGTGGGAGTTTTAATAACCCCTAAGCCCATCAAAGATTTTTTTGGGAATTTTAAGGATTTGTTAAAAAAATCTTTACTTTGCGCAGCATTTCAGGATATACATATGTCTTTTAACAATCTGTACAATGTGAAAAGAGACGGTTTACTATTACAATTAATGCTTTTTAATTCTAAAATTAACGTTAACATGAGAAAAATTACACTCTTGCTAATGGCGCAATTGCTAATGATTTCATTAGTTTTTGGTCAGGCGGGTACAATAACCGGAAGGGTTGTTGATGCCCAGGGAACACCGGTTCCGTATGTTACGGTCACAGTTAAAGGAACTCAAATTTCAGTTGCCGCAAACGAAAATGGCCTTTTTACCATTAAAGCGAAAAAGGGCGATGTTTTAGTTGTAACTGGAGTCGGGCTGACACCAAAAGAAGCTAAAGCAGCAATTAGCCCTGATTTTTATATCACGGTTGCAAGGAATTCTGACAATATGCAGGAAGTGGTTGTTACTACAGCCTTGGGTATAAAGAGAGATACTAAGTCTTTAGGTTACAGTACAGCAACAGTCAATAATGATGTTTTAAACATTTCCAAACCAATTAATCCCGTTCAGGGTCTTATTGGCCAGGTATCTGGTGCACAAGTGAGCATCATTAACAATGGTGTTGATCCTCAGATACGTGTTCAGTTAAGAGGTGAAAGACATCTTATAGCTGATAACCAGCCACTGTATATTGTTGACGGAATGGAGGTAAGATCAGATTATATTGCTACTTTGAATCCGGAAGACATTGACAATATTTCTGTGTTAAAAAGTGCTAGTTCGGCTGCACTATATGGTTCTGAAGCAAGTAATGGGGTTATAGCTATTACTACAAAAAGAGGAAGCAGAAACAATAAGCCTCAGGTCAATTTTTCTCAGACTGTTACAATGGAAAAATTAGCATATCCGCCACAGCTGCAAAAACAATTTGGTGGATATGGTGGTGAAGGAGGAGTGTTTTTTGGTGGCACGCCTTATGCATTGAATGCAATTGATCCTTATACAGGATTTGTAAACTATATACCTTTTGAGAATCAGTCTTACGGACCGGCTTTCAATGGTGCTCCTTCTTTTATCGGAATACCTAATCAAAATGGTCAGGTTGATTCCACTCCTTATGCTGCACAGTCAAAAACTGTTGTTCAGCAATTCATGGTGAAAGGATATACAAGCCAGACAGACCTTTCAATAGCTACTGGTGATGCAAAAAATTCTAACTATTTGGGACTGCAATATGCAAAAGTAACGGGCATTGTTCCAAATGATGAAACTGAGAGAACGGGTGTAAGAATTGCAGGTAAAAGAACCTATGGTATTTTTTATTATGATTATTCTTTCGATTATTCTCATAAATACGTTAACGTAGCAGGAAATGATATCACTGCAGGCTGGCCACTATATTGGACATTATTAAATACTCCTGCTAATATTCCAATTACAACTTTAAAAGATTGGCAGAGCTCTAATTCATGGGGTAACCTGAATAATTATCCCAATGCTTATTATATCAATCCTTATTGGCAGATTGCTAACTCAAGAGACATCAGCAAACAGGATAACCTACAGGGTGTGCTTTCTATGAATTTAAAACCTACAAGTTGGATAGATCTGACTTACAGGGTCAGTGCACAGGTAAGCAACACTGTTTTCTTAGGCTATAGAAATGCTGCTTTATTCACGCCATTTGCTATTTCAAACTATGGCCCCCCTGTTTATGGAACACCTTTTAGCGGCAGTATTCAAGGGGCTGTAGTAAATGAAAGCGTATTACAAAAAAGATTGCAACAGGACATGCTTTTAACTATTTCTCACAATTTTGGAAATGATATACATGCTAAATTACTTTTGGGCAATACCATTTGGGACAGATACTCAAATACCCAGGAACAATGGGTAGGAAATAATGTCGGTGGACTCGTTGGCGGAGGCCCTCAATCCCAAACCAGCGGTTTGACATTGCCCGGTCTTTATAATATTGCCTATTCTTATGGCATTGGCAATGTATCTAACAATGTTCAGGACACAAGGCTGATTGGTTATTTTTCAGACCTTGCTCTTGATTATAAAAATGAACTCTTCCTGCATGGTAATTTCAGGAGAGACTATTCTTCTTTGTTGGCTACGGGCAATAATTCCTATAATGTGTACGGGGTAGATGCTGCTATTTCAATTACAGATTTGATCCCTTCTTTGAAAACGGGTAAGTATTTGACTTTTGCAAAGATCAGGGGTGCTTACAGCCATACCGGTCAGATAACTTTGAATCCCTATAGCACGGTTAATACATTTAATGTTGCTTCAGGTTACCCTTATGGTGGTTTAGCTTCTCTTTCATTGAGCAGCCAGTATAATAACCCGGCTAATATTCCGGAAGCTACCAATGAATATGAAACAGGTATTGATCTTGCTTTCTGGAAGAACAGGATCAGCGCCGGAGTCACTTATTATCATGATTATAACTATAACCAGTTGTTTCCTGTAACGGTTACTTCAGCTACCGGTTATACAGCAGCAAACGTTAATGCAGCCACTACAATTTCTAAAGGTTGGGAGTTTGAACTAAGAGCTGATGTTGTGAAAAATAAAAATATTTCTTTTAACATTCAGACAAACTTTGCTATTCAGAACACTACTTGTACAGGCCTTTATGGAACTGGTGCAAATAAAACTTTACAAACAACTATTGGAAACAACAACTATGCTATAGTAGGAATGGATTTTCCTCAATTATATGTTTCTGATTTGGTTCGTGACCCTGCAAATGGTAAAATAGTAGTTGACGGAGCGACTGGTTTACCCTCTCTTGCTGCCAACTACGTTGCAGCCGGAAGAACAACTCCTAAATATATTTGGGGAATAACTCCAAACTTCCGTTTCAAAGAATTTACGTTAAATATCATTGCTGATTACAGAGGTGGGTATGTATTTTATAACAACTCAGAGCAAAATCTTGACTTTACAGGAGCTACTACTCATACTACAGAAAATGGCCGGCAAAACTTTCTTTTCCCTAATTCAGAGATCGCTGACCCTGCCAATCCTGGTAAATATATAGCTAACAAAAATGTTTATGTTCAGGATGGAAATCTTGGTTTTTGGGTAAGTAGTCAATTCAGGAGCGCAGGTACTACTTATACAGAGAATGCTGCTGCCTGGAAAATTCGCACCATCAGTCTCAGTTATGATTTTACTAAGTTGATTGCAGGTCAAAAAATTATTAAGGGCGCCAGCCTGACTGCTTTATGTAATAATGTTGCAATGTTCAGGCCGAAAGAAAATAATTTTACTGACCCTGAGTTCAATTATAGTAATAGTAATGGCTTGGGTTTTAATACTTATTATCAGTTGCCTTCTACAAGACAGTATACATTAAAACTGAGCCTTAATTTTTAATTGAACCTAACTACTAATATTAAAGACATGAAAAAACTATTAATATTTATTATAACAATAACCCTTGTTGCTGGTTGTGGAAAGAATTACCTTTCTAGTCTTCAGAATAACCCCAATGCACCAACAACAAGCGTAGCAACACCACAGTTAATTTTACCGGCTACTATTACCGGCATAACAAACATTGTTAATGATTGGGGTACTTATGCCGGAATGGCTGTATGGATGGGTCAATGGAATGGCCAATCTGGTTATTCTGCTTTCACCAGTGTTTATAATTATGTAATGACTGCCACCGGTCCTCAGTCATGGGACAATTATTATACAGTATTAACGAACCTGAATACTTTAGTTCAGCAGTCGCAGGCTGCTTCAAATTCAAATTACAGGGATATTGGAAATATTCTTGAAACCATTTGTTTCAAAAACCTGGTTGACCTGTATAATAATGTGCCATATGTTGATGCATTGCAGGGCTCCAAGAATTTCTATCCTAGTTATACAAATGGTACTCAGGTTTATGATAGCCTGGTTGCAAAATTAGATGCAGCAATGGCGGATATTAAAGCTAATTTGACAAATGCTGCGGTTACATTGCCAACTGTTGACGATGTAATGTTTGGTGGTAATATGCAAAACTGGTTACAATTTGCGAATACGCTCAAACTCAGGTTGCTGGTAAACGAATCGAATACCGCTAAAGCATCTATACCAACGGAAATCGCTAATACAGCTTCTAATGGGTATTTAACTGCCGACGCCTTGGTAAATCCGGGTTATAATGCTTCAAAACCCGGAAACATCTGGGGTGCTTTCGGAGTAAGTCCATCCGGTGGTTTGAATCTGGGTACAGGTGAATATGGAGCTAACCAGGCATCTATTGACTTTTATCAAAAAACGCAGGACGACAGATTGGCTTATGTTTATACACCGGTAAATATCACACCGGTTAGTCCAAGTTTTTATGCGGTTAGCCTGCCTCCTAATTTTACAGGAAGCGGTCCGGGACACTTTGCAGGTAATTATTGTGGCTCACAGGGTACCATAGCTGGTGGGTCATCAGACGTTGGTCCGGGCCTTTTGAAAAACAATTCCCAGTCAGCCGTAATGATGACAGCCGCTGAAAGCTATTTTATACAGGCTGAAGCAACAGTTCGCGGCTGGTTACCCGGTGGCAATGCTGCTGCTCAGATTTTATATCAGAAAGGAATAACTGCATCCTATGAATATTTAAACGTAGGTGGAAGTACGGCTGCTGCTGACGGCTATGCAGCTACTTATTATGGGCAGAATGCGAATTTTGTAGCTTTCCCTACTGGTGCAAGTTCGGATAGTTTGATTCATACCATTCTTCAGCAAAAATGGGCAGCTTTAAATGGCATCAGTATCCTGGAAGGGTATAATGATTGGAGAAGAACTTTTGTTGCTTCCATGAATTCAGGATATCCCATGGTACCCGTATCAAATAGCGGTTCAAATACGCATCCACATATGCCATTCAGGTATTTGTATCCTGCATCAGAACAAAACAACAACAATACGGCTTGGACTAATGCAGGTGGCGCTACGACAGATGCTTTTGCCGATAAAATATTCTGGATGAAATAAATCAATATTAATAATGGATCATTCCATGTTTGATCTTATTAAATAAGGAAAGATTAAAAATATAAAAAATGAAAAAAATTAACCGAACAGTAAATAAAATGCCACTTGCAGCAAGTTTTGTTTTGCTGTTGCTGATAACATTTGGCTTTACATCCTGCCTGAAAAATGGAAAATATAATGTTGATTTTACAACAGTGGCGCCATCTGTTGATCTTCCATTGGCTGCTACTAACAATAACAATGTTGTAGTTTTTACTTTTGACGCAACTGTTACATCAACTAAGATTCCATTTTATATAAACCTTGCTTCCCCCAGTACTTTAAATACTCCGGTGACAGCAACATTTGCATTGGATTCAGCCTACGTGACAACTTATAATACTGCTAATGGAACCAATTACCAGGTCATGCCTGCTAATTATTATTCGGTTGTTAATGGATGGACCAGGACAATTCCAGCCGGGAAAAGATTAGACAGTATGTATGTTACATTTAATTTTTCACAATTTGACCTTTCGCAAAGTTGGGTGCTGCCGGTTACTATCCAATCAGCTTCGGTACCCATTGAGCAATGGAATCACTTAATGATCAGTCCATCAGTGAAAAATTTCTTTGATGGACATTATACGGTAACCGGGACATTAACAGATGCTGCCAATGGAACACTGTCAGGAGCTTATCCTATGGATGTTGATTTAATTACAGCGGGCCCTAATACGGATTACTTCAATGACAATTTATGGGGCGGTCCGGTACACGGAATTCTGAGTGGGGTAAATAATAGCTATTATGGATCTTGGGACCCGGTATTTACTTTTGACCCAGCTACTGGAAATGTAACATCCGTTGTAAACTACTATGGGCAACCTGCAGGTAATGGACGTTCTGCCGCAATAGACCCAACCGGTATTAATAATTTTAGTCTTTCTACACGTAACGGAGACGTAAAATACTTTATGGATCAGCCCAGTGTTATTTCACCACATCGTGTTTACCTTACTGAGCATTATCAATACTTGGGACCACGTTAAGATAGATTTATAATTTAAATTGTTTTAAACAAGGATACCTGAACAGGTATCCTTGTTTTTTTTGATGCTGGGTGTACTTTAGTATTTCTAAGCCGATGTCTGCTTGTTGGCCATGTGCGTATGCCAGCGACTCGGCGTCAATTGTGTGAAAAAAAATCAATTCATTATTGTAATTTTTTTTGTTGCGCCGGAGTCTCTCGCAGAAAACCCGGTGGGACTTAAAAATCGCAATGACATGATACATGAAAGGAAGAATGAATTTTCAAAACAACGAAATGCTCGTCGTTGCGAGACGGACAAAAAAAAGTCGCTAAGAACTTTTTCCAAGCAATGTCTCTCCCCAAGCCTTGTGTGTGAGCCGAGGACATTGCGTCAAATTAATTAACACTATTGTTTTTTTTCCAAGCAATGTATCTTTTTCCAAGCAATGTCTCTCCCCAATCCCTGTGTGTGAGCTGAGGACATTGCGCCAAACTAACTAACACCGCTTTTTTTGATGCTGAATGTACTTTAGTATTTCTAAGCCGATGTCTGCTTGTTGGCCATGTGTGTATGCCAGCGACTCGGCGTCAATTGTGTGAAAAAAAATCAATTCATTATTGTAATTTTTTTTGTTGCGCCGGAGTCTCTCGCAGAAAACCAGGGCGGGACTTAAAAATCGCAATGACATGATGCATGAAAGGAAGAATAAATTTTCAAAACAACGAAATGCTCGTCGTTGCGAGACGGACAAAAAAAAGTCGCTAAGAACTCATCTCCTCCGTCCGGCGAAGCAAACTTTTTATTTTTTATGCCAGATCAACCCCGGCAACCTAATCAACTGAATATTGAGATATCAGAGGAAGTAGCCGAAGCAATAGCATAAGGCGTTACTATGAAATTCTCCTATTGCTGTTAACCATTTATTTTTTCAAGAAAAGAAGAATGAAACCAAATGTTGCCGCAATTTGCCCAATCCAGAAAATGAACATCCATTTGATAAGTTCAGCTTTAGTTTCTGCAAGAGCTTCTTTGGTAGCAAGTACATCTGTTTTAGCTGAAACTTCTTTCTTTATTTTTTCTTCAATACAAGAAGTGAGATCAGATGTTTCCTTGCCCGCTATATTTGAAAAGCAGGTCATACAATTTTGTTAATGAGATAGTGCTCATGATCCACGAATATAAGAATTTTTTTCCAAGGCAATGTCTCTCTCCAAGCCCTTGTGTGTGAGCTGAGGACATTGCGTCAAACTAACTAACACCACTTTTTTTTACAAACACTACATCTTCCATCTCCAAAACATTTTTGTAACTGCATAAATACCCTGCTCTCCGCTCAGATAAAACTTTTGCCGCCCTCAGCTGTGCGGATAGTCAATGGCGATTGTTGTACCCAGGCGGATATCAACATTAAAATTCTTTGAGTTCAGTCATTTACTGCTTTCAGATTTTCTATTATGGTATCTTTACTCCATCCCTCCTTCAGCATTTTCATAACCTTACCGGTCAATGCCTGGTAAACTTTTCTTCCTTTTTTTTCTTTGGGTAATTGCCTGTATACAAATGAACCAATGACGGAAGCCTCGGCCAGCAATCTTGCATATTTCATCGTCCCACAAAACGCCGGATCTTTTTTGACGCGTTTGCCACTCAGCGAACTTTTCTGTCGGGCATAATATTTTTCTTCCATTTTATAGAAGCATATATTGCCAACTGTACCTGTAATTTTTATCGTTCCAATTTGTTCAGCCATAACAATTTTGATAAATGAAAAAAATACTTTGCTGCCAAATACCGTCTGCTCTGCATAGCAGTTTTATATTTAAGCATTTTGATTATCTGGCAATTCATAACACAAGAATAAAGCTCCGGAAAAACAATTCCAAATCAACCGGCCGCTTTTGCCCATTTTGGGCAAACAAAGACAAGCGTTCCCCTTGATTTCACTAATAATAGGTGACAGGCTGAACTATGGATACTTAAGGTCCTGGCTATATCAAAGCCCTGTTAAAAGCGTTCAGTATACCACCGGTAATCGGGTCAATACTTTATTTCTGTCAGGGATAAGGCTGCTTATAAGTATAAACATGCTGTTCCTTTCATACTTTTGTTTCAAATATTTTTTATGTCAGATCAACCTCAACAACCAAATCAACTAAATATTGAAATTTCAGAAGAAATAGCCGAAGGTATTTATGCCAACCTCGCTATCATCACACATTCTCATGCAGAATTTGTGATTGATTTTGTTAGTGTGATGCCCGGTACTCCCAAGAGTAAAGTAAAGTCCCGTATTATATTAACTCCGCAACATGCCAAACGTCTGATGAAAGCCATCACTGAAAATATTGGCAAATACGAAGCTGTGAATGGACCCATCAAAGATCTGGAAGAAATTCAATTGCCATTAAATTTTGGTGGACCAACAGCGCAGGCGTAACCCCCCAAACCCCCTAAAGGGGAGTTTTGGACATTCTTCACAGGTTAGATTTCTTTTCGAATTAAACATTTCCAATTTAAGTTCCCCCTTTGGTGGGATAGGGGGTTTACAATAACCCTTCATCCGCAAAACTGAAATAACCATCTTCACTGACAATGATGTGATCAAGAACATGTATATCAAAATAGCGGGCTGCTTCTTTAATTTTCGCAGTTAACTCTTCATCGGCTCGGCTGGGTTTTAAGCTGCCTGAAGGATGATTATGGGAAAGCACAATGTTTACAGCATCTTCTTCTAATGCTTTTTTTAGAATAATCCGGGGATCAGCAACTGTGCCCGTAATGCCACCCTGGCTGACAATCTCAAAATGATTTATTTTATTGGCACGATTGAGAAAAAGAACTGCAAACACTTCATACCGGTAATCTTTCAGCTTCGACCGTAGATAATTGGCAATGTCCGAACTGCTACTGATTACAGACTTTTGAAGTGAGTTGGTTGCTTGTCTTCTTCTTCCCAATTCCAATGCAGCCGTAATGGTAACTGCTTTCGTTTCACCAATTCCTTTTATTCTCATCAGATCCTTTATAGAAAGTTTTCCCAATTCTGAGAGATTATCTTTACCCAGCTTCAGAATTTCTTTAGCCAGGTCAACAGCTGTTTTTTCCTTACTGCCATGATGGATAAGAATAGCAATCAGTTCTGAATTGCTTAGGTTTTCAGCACCATTTAATAGTAATTTTTCTCTTGGTCTGTCGTCTTTTGCCCACTGTTTAATTGAGTATTTATGCTCTTGCATAAAACAAGATTAGCTAATATTTTTATCTCCACAATATCATTTTAGTAGTATTAATAAACAAGCTTGCTGAAAAGATCCACCTAATGAAAAATTAAAATCATTCTTATGATAACCAGAAAATCTACTTCTATCGGAGCTTTGCATCCTGTTCTTTTCTTTGCCGGCATTTATGTTATAGTGCTGATGTTTTCCATATTTATTTGCTCATCATTGTTCTATAGTTGCAATGCCAGCAAAACAGAGGTTGCTGCTAAACAAAAAGTGCCTTCAAAACAAACTCCACTGGCAAGCATTCAAAATTCGCAACTGGTTGTAAGATAACAGGCAGAATTTTACCTGAATATTTTTAGAAACAGCAGAGCCTGATTGCGGGCTTATTAATATCTTCGCCGCACCAAAGGAATTCTCATAAAGGGATATTTTACACCTTTGGAATACATTTTCAGCCATGTCTGCTAAAATATTTTCAGGTACCAGCTCGCAAATGCTGGCAAAAGATATCTGTAAGGTTTATGGAAGTCCTCCCGGTAAGGTTAATATCCAACGTTTTAGCGACGGCGAAATATGCCCAATCATTCTGGAAAGTATTCGGGGAGATTTTGTCTTTCTGGTGCAAAGTACTTATGCTCCCGCCGAAAATCTTATGGAACTGCTTCTTATGATAGATGCCGCCCGTCGTGCATCTGCCGATAAAGTAATTGCTGTAATTCCTTATTATGGATATGCTCGTCAGGACAGAAAAGACAGACCCCGTGTGGCTATTGGAAGCAAACTCGTGGCAAATATGCTGGTGGCAGCAGGCGCAGACCGTATAATCACAATGGACCTGCATGCACCGCAGATTCAGGGCTATTTTGATATACCAGTTGACCACCTTGATAGCCATGCCCTTTTTATCCCATATATAGAAAATCTTAGGCTGGAAAACCTTACCTTCGCCGCCCCTGACGTAGGAGCTACTAACCGGATCAGGGAAATTGCCAGTTATTTCAATGCTGAAATGGTGATTTGCGATAAACACCGTAAGCGGGCTAACGAAATAGCAAGTATGGTAGTAATAGGTGATGTAACTGACCGTGATGTGGTAATTATTGATGATATATGCGATACGGGAGGCACATTGGCAAAGAGTGCAGCTCTTTTAAAAGAAAAAGGCGCCAGGAGTGTGAGAGCATTGATCACTCATCCTGTCCTTAGTGGAAAGGCTTATGAGAATGTCCAGAATAGTGTACTGGAAGAATTAGTGGTTTGTGATACTATTCCTTTGAGAGGAGAATGTTCTAAAATAAAAGTGATTTCAGTAGCAGAATTGTTTGCAGTGGCAATTAGAAATGCCTATGAAAATAAAAGCATAACAAATTTATTTATTCATTCGCAAAGAAGAAATAAGTGATAAGCCAATAATTTTAATTTAATAGAATTGTTGGCAACAAGGAAATTAAAAAGTAAAAAACAAATCAACATAAAATGAAAACAATTACAATCGAAGGACAACTGAGGACCGGATTTGGCAAAGGAGCCACCCGCCAACTCCGCTCTCAGGAACAAGTGCCCGGTGTAATTTATGGGGGTGCACAGGAGCTCAATTTTTACGCTCCTGCTGCTTCTTTTAAACCATTAGTACATACACCGAAGTTCCAGTTTGCGGAAGTAAAACTGGATGGAAAAAATTACAAATGCATTTTGAAAGATCTTCAGTTTGACAAAGTAACGGATACACTTATTCATGTGGATCTGCTTGAAATGGTGGAAGACAAAAAAGTGATTGCGTCTATTCCTGTTCACATTACTGGTACGGCTGTAGGAGTAAAAGATGGAGGAAGGCTTTATATCAAAATGAAATCACTCAAGGTAAAAACATATCCCAAATATTTGCAGGAAGAAATAGTAGTGAACGTAGATAATCTTGAGCTGAACGGAAGTATCAGGGTAGAGGATGTAAAAATTGAACATTACGAAATATTGAATTCACCACGTATTCCAGTTGCTTCGGTATCGCTGACAAGAGAACTGAAGCAGGAAGAAGTGGCTGCTCCTGTTGCAACTGCTGCAGGTGTCGCAGGTGCTGCTGCACCAGCCGCGGGTACAACTCCTGCTGCCGGACTGCTACTCCCGCTGCAACTGCCGGAACACCCGCAGAAAAAGGAGACAAGACCAAAAAGGCTTCGGACAAAGGAAAGAAATAGACTTTTCCAAGATAACATTCAAACCCGCATTGGAAGATGCGGGTTTTTTTTAAGTATTATTATAACTCCTTTCTTCTATAACTCTTATTTACTTTCCTGATTAATGTGAAAGATGAGTTTTATTTTTATAGAATGAAATTTCTTATCGCAGGTTTAGGAAACACAGGCAATGAATACGCTCATACAAGACATAATATCGGATTTGATGTTGTGAACGCTTTTGTTCAGAAACATGAAAGTAATTTTCGCATTGATCGGTTAGCCTATATAGCGGATATAAAATGGAAAGGAAAAATATTTGTGTGCATTTGCCCGACTACATTTATGAATTTAAGTGGTAAGGCAGTTAAGTATTGGATGGATAAAGAAAAGATAGCTTCGGAAAATTTATTGGTAATTGTTGATGATGTTGCCTTGCCTTTGACCAAACTCCGGTTAAAACCGGGAGGAAGCGCCGGAGGACACAATGGATTGATAAGCATTGAGGAATTCCTGGGAACAAGGAATTATCCGAGACTGAGGTTTGGAACCGGAAATAATTATCCTAAAGGTTGCCAATCCAATTTTGTATTGGGAAAATGGAATAAAGAAGAAGAGCCCTTGGTAAAGCTTAAAATAGAAAAAGCTGTTGAGGTCATTGAAAGCTTTGCCATGCAGGGTCTTACTGCTGCTATGAATCAGATAAATAATAAAGACTTTTCTTTATGATAAATCAGATTGATTACTTATTTTAGCAGGCCTAACCCCCCTTTACTCAAAATCCAATAGACATACTGATAGCCTGAATATATGGGATAAAGAACCTATGAGTGTTGTATCCGATGTATTTAACAAAAACACTTCCTATTTATGAAAATTTTTTGCGTTGGTCGTAACTACGCCGCACATGCCAAAGAGCTGGGTAACGAGGTTCCTGATGACCCGGTGATTTTTATGAAGCCTAAAAGTGCTATGTTGCAACCGCATACTCCTTTTTATTATCCGGAATTTACCAATGAACTTCATTACGAATGTGAATTGGTACTCCGCATCAGTAAAAATGGAAAATATATTCAGGAAAAATTTGCCAGCAAATATTATGATGCTGTAACAGCAGGTATAGATTTTACCGCAAGAGATTTACAAAATGAATTAAAAGAAAAAGGATTGCCATGGGAAAAAGCAAAAGCATGGGACAATTCGGCTGTAATTGGTAAATGGGTGCCGCTTGCTAATTTTAAAAATAAAAAGGATATCAACTTTTGTTTGTATAAGAATAAGGAATTGGTGCAACAGGGCAATTCAGTTAATATGATTCACAACTTTGATAAAATTGTTGCTCATATTTCGAATTATTTTTCTGTCAATATTGGAGATGTTGTTTTTACAGGTACACCTGAAGGTGTAGGTGAAGTGGTGGTGGGAGATGAGTTGGAAGCTTTTATTGAAGATGAAAGTATGTTTACATTGGACGTAAAATAGAGAGACCAAAACTTAGTTGGCAACCAAAACCAACTGCTACGAAGCCATTCATTTTAACTGAATGGTTTTCGTTTTTTTATTGTAAGTTGAGAACAAACCGGTCAACACATACCGTTCTGTTTGCCTTAAATTTGCTGCATTCATTGCTTGCTGTTCATGATAGATACTTCAATATTATTGAAAGCTTACCGGCTGATGAGCCAGGTAAAAGTGATGTCAGAAACCTATGATGGCAACCGTCAGATTTGCAAGTATGTACATTCCACTTCCCGGGGTCATGAAGCAATACAATTAGCAACTGCATTTCAATTGCAACTGCAGGATTACGCCAGCCCTTATTATCGTGATGAAAGTATGTTACTTGGAATAGGATTTACTCCTTACGAGTTAATGCTTCAATTGTTGGCAAAAGAGAATGATATTTTCACAGGAGGCCGTGAATATTATTCGCATCCCAATTATCGGGGAAATGATAAACCCACTATCATTCATCAAAGCAGCGCTACAGGAATGAAAGCAATTCCAACTACCGGTATTGCACAGGGGATCCAATATCTTGAAAAAATAAATTCTGCAGTTAAAAAATATTCAGATAGTGAAAGACCGGTTGTCCTTTGTTCATTGGGAGATGCAAGTATTACTGAAGGTGAAGTGAGTGAAGCTTTTCAGTTTGCTGTTTTAAAACAACTTCCGGTAATTTATTTAATACAGGATAATAATTGGGGCATCAGTGTTTCAGCAGAGGAAGCCAGAGCCATGAATGCTTTTGAATTTGCTGCTGGCTTCAAAGGAATGAATCGCATTCAGGTAGATGGAAGTGATTTCGAAACTTCTTACTCTGTGATGAAAAATGTTTTTGATTTTGTTCGCCAGCAAAGAAAACCATACCTCGTTCATGCAGAAGTGCCGTTATTAAGCCATCATACGAGTGGGGTGAGGAAAGAATTTTACAGGACTGATGAAGATTTGAGAAGAGATTTATTGAATGATCCTGTTCCCAAACTGAGAAGGAAAATATTGGAAAGAGGAATCAGTGAATATGAAATTCACCTGATAGAGAAAGAGGCTGCATCAATTGTCGTAGATAATTTTGCAAGAGCAGTAGCTACTCCTGAACCAGATCCTGCCACCATAGAAGATCATGTTTTTGTGTCTACGCCCGTCATTGAAGAAAAAGGGGAAAGGAATCCTGGTGGTGCTGATAAAATAACGATGGTAGATGCCGGATTATTTGCAATTCGTGAGATTATGGAAGATCATCCTGAAGCTGTTTTTTATGGACAGGATGTAGGAAAAAGATTAGGCGGTGTATTTCGTGAGGCGGCAACTCTGGCGCAACAATTTGGTGAACACAGAGTATTTAATACAGCTATTCAGGAAGCATACATTATTGGATCAACTGTGGGTATGAGTGCGGTAGGATTAAAACCAATTGTTGAAGTACAATTTGGTGATTATTTATATCCTGGCATCAATCAACTGGTAACTGAAATTTCCAAAAGTTGCTATCTAAGTGGGGGAAAGTTTCCGGTATCAATGATACTTCGCGTACCTGTTGGGGCTTATGGTGGTGGCGGGCCTTATCATAGCAGTTGTATAGAAACTTCGATTCTTTCTATAAAAGGAATTAAAGTAGTTTATCCTTCCAATGCCGCAGATATGAAAGGATTAATGAAAGCAGCATTTTATGATCCTAATCCGGTTGTGATGCTGGAGCATAAAGGTTTGTACTGGAGCAAAGTTCCGGGTACTGAAGATGCAAAAACAATTGAACCTTCAAGAGATTATATTATTCCTTTGGGCAAAGCCAAAATTGTTTTGCATGCTGATGAAAAAGCATTTGATAATGGTGCAAGCTGTGTAGTAGTTACTTATGGTATGGGTGTTTATTGGGCAAAATCAGCTGCAAAAAAATTTACCGGCCAGATTGAGATCCTTGATTTACGTACTTTATTTCCTTTAGATGAAGAATTAATTTATGATAGAGCCAGGTTGCACGGAAGATGTTTGGTGCTGACGGAAGAACAACAAAATAATTCTTTTGCAGAAGCTTTGGCAGGCCGGATTTCTAAAAATTGTTTCCGTTTTCTTGATGCGCCTGTTGATATATTTGGCGCTTTAAATGTTCCTGCAGTTCCATTGAATGTTGGACTGGAAGCAGCCATGCTTCCTGATGCAGAAAAAGTGACGAAGCGGATAAAAGAACTCCTTTCTTTTTAGCGAATTATATTTATGGAAATGATTAGAATTATTATAAAGATTTCCGGTCAGTATTAAATTTTGCATAAGCGTCTAATGTTTTTTTCTACATTAGAATAGTGCAAATAAATGGTTTATAAATGAGCGCAAAAAAAATTAATGTGTTGTAAGTACATATTTTTTAACTTAGTCCGCTCAATCAGTTAAGTAATTAATTGTTTGAGCAGGATTA
The DNA here is from genome assembly GCA_963823125.1 of uncultured Bacteroidota bacterium. Taxonomy (GTDB): domain Bacteria; phylum Bacteroidota; class Bacteroidia; order Chitinophagales; family Chitinophagaceae; genus UTBCD1. Next base: position 200,063 of record CAWGKD010000016.1, on the reverse strand, counting down.
TATCTTAAAAAAAGAAAATTAACGGCTGCCATGAAAAAGATTTTGTTTGCTGTATCAGTTTATTTTCTTGCGCCTTTTAGTTCGCAAGCTCAGTTATTAAGTTGGTCGCCTTCGTTTATTACCGATACTTCATCAACTGTGACTATTACCTGCGATGCCAGCCAGGGCAATCAGGGATTATATAATTACGCCAGTACATCTGATGTGTATGTTCATATTGGATTAATAACATCAGCAAGTACTTCATCATCTAATTGGTTGTATGTTCCATCTTATTCAGTTTGGGGATCCACTAATTCTCAAATACATGCTACTTATTTAGGAAGTAATAAATGGCAATACACGATAACGGGCGGATTGAGAACTTTTTTTGGAGTTACAAACCCTTCTGAAAAAATATTACGCATCGCTATTCTTTTCAGGAACGGAAGTGGCTCATTGAAACTGGCAAATATTGATGGCAGTGATATGTTTGTTCCGGTATATACGTCAGGAAGTTTAAATGTAAGATTGGATGTTCCTTTCCGTCAACCAAAATATACTCCGGTATTGGCACCTCTTTTAAAATTTGTTGGGGATAGTGTGAATGTAACTGCCAATGCAAGTCAAAGTTCAAATATCTCTTTGTTCTTTAATGGTACACAGATTGACACAGTTTCGAATGTATTTACTGCTTCTGCATTTGCACATATCACCGCAGTGGGACCACAGACGATTATTGCTAATGCAACCAATGGCAGCACAACTGTTTCAGACACCTCCACATTTTTTGTTTCATCAGCCACTACTATTGCTCCATTACCAAATGGAGTTGTGGATGGAATTAATTATGAAACAGGAGATACATCTGTTGTTTTGGTTTTATATGCTCCGCAAAAATCGAGAATAATGGTTGTTGGAGATTTTAATAACTGGACACAAGCTGTCAATTATGAAATGAACATGACACCAGATAGCCTGAGGTTTTGGTTGCGCATTACAGGATTAACACCGGGAATTGAATATGCATATCAATATATAATTGACGGGAGCCTGATTGTTGCTGATTATAATACGGAGAAAATATTAGATAAAGCCAACGACCCTTACATACCATCTGCAACCTATCCAAATCTGAAACCATTTCCAGCAAATGCGACAGGTAACATTGTTAGTGTTTTACAAACAGCAAAACCTGCTTATAACTGGCAGGTAACTAATTTTTCAAGACCAGATAAAAGAAACCTTATTATTTATGAGTTGCTGGCCAGGGATTTTGTTGCGACGCATAATTATCAAACATTAATAGACACACTTTCATATCTGAAAAGATTAGGAGTTAATACTATTGAATTAATGCCGATCAGCGAATTTGAAGGGAATGACAGTTGGGGTTATAACCCTGATTTTTATTTTGCACCTGATAAATATTATGGAACAGAAACAGCCTTACGTCAATTCATTGATGCTTGCCATTTACAAGGAATGGCTGTAGTAATGGATCTGGTAATGAATCATTCGTTTGGTTCCTCACCTATGGTGCAAATATATTGGGATGGAGTAAACAATATTCCTGCAGCAAACAATCCCTGGTTTAACAGACATCCTACGCACGCTTTCAATGTAGGTTATCAATTCAATCATTTAAGTCAGGCAACAATTGATTTTCGTAACCGGGTTATTACCCACTGGCTGACAAAATATAAGATTGATGGATTCAGATGGGACCTTGCAAAAGGATTTACACAAAAAAATACATGCGACAGCACTGGAAATAATTGTAATGTGGCAGCATGGGGTAATTATGATACCGCAAGAGTAGCTACCTGGAAAAATATTTACAATGAGATGCAATCTGTATCTCCGGGCTCTTATTGTATTTTGGAAATGTTTGCTGATAATTCTGAAGAAACTGTAGAAGCAAATTATGGAATGTTGATATGGGGAAATATGAATTACAACTTCAACCAGGCAACAATGGGATATGGCACTAATTCTTCGTGGGATTTGAGCTACGGAGTTTATACTAACCGGGGATATAGTTCTCCCAACCTGATCACATATCAGGAAAGCCATGATGAAGAAAGATTAATGTATAATAATGAAAATAATGGAAACAGCAGTGGATCATATAATATAAAAGATACTGCAACCGGGTTAGCTCGTAATGGTATGGCTGCGGCTTTTTTTGCAATGATACCAGGTCCTAAAATGATGTGGCAGTTTGGAGAGTTGGGGTATGATTACAGTATTAATACCTGCACTAATCTAACTGTAGATCCTACGGGTAGTTGCAGATTATCTGACAAACCCATCAGGTGGGATTTTTACAATAACAGTAATCGACGTGCTTTATATAATGAATATTCTCAATTGTATAAATTGAGAAATACTCCAAACTATCTTGGAACTTTTACAACCGGCGCTATTTCTTATAATCTGACCAATGCATTTAAATCATTAATTATTACAAGCGATTCTTTAAGCATTGTAGTGGTTGGAAATTTTGACGTTGCCAGCCAACCGGGAACTGTAACATTTCCTTCTTCAGGCACCTGGTATGATTATCTGTCAGGAACTACAATTAATGCTACCGGCTCAGCACAGGTAATTACATTGCAACCCGGCGAATATCATGTATACCTTAACAAGAATCTGAATAATACGGTAGTTACAGCATTACCTAATGTAACCGCAACTACCAATACATTGCGAATTTCCATTTACCCAAATCCTGTTACAGCCGAACCTGCTTCTATTGCTGCTGAAGTTCCGGGAAACGGTGATGCACAGATAGATTTATGGAATAGTTTAGGACAGAAAATCGGATCTCTGTATTCCGGCTTTTTAACGAAAGGTGTTCATACAATACCTTTTTTTCAGGGAGAAAAAAATTTACAGGCCGGTTGTTATATTCTCCGGCTTCAGCAAAATAATAAGACTCAGTCGGCAAAATTCCTTATTCAATAAAAAGATGATTCAACCGGTATTCATATGCAAGAAATAGTAAGACTGAAAACTGCTGCGATTGAAAAGATCAGCAATCTTGAATCTTTTAATATTGCCATCTCTGTGGATTGCGTCATTTTCGGATATGAGAATAAGGAGTTGAAAGTTCTTCTTATCAAATCGGACCTGGAAGAATTTTCCGGATTGTATTCTTTATTAGGCGATTTGATCAGAAAAGATGAAGACCTGGAAGAAGCCTCTTACCGGGTGCTGCGGGAAAGAACAGGTATGGATAATGTCTATCTTGAACAGGTACATACTTTTGGAAGTGTTAATCGCCATCCATCCGGACGGGTTATCACTGTAGCTTATTATTCTCTGATTGATATTAAGCATCATAAATTAAATCTTAATCACCATGAGCTGCATTGGCATTCAGTAAAAGATATCAAAAAGCTTGCTTTTGATCACCGGCCCATTCTTCAAACCTGCCTTCAGCGGCTTCAGGAAAATATAATGGAATATCCTATTATATTTAATCTTTTGCCTGGCAAATTTTCATTGCGTGAACTTCAGGAATTATACCAGGCCATTCTTGGTGTAGAATTAGACAGAAGGAATTTTAGAAAGAAGATAGCGCTTAAAGGATGGCTGGAAGATATTCATCAAATGGAAAAAAATGTAACGCACCGGCCGGGAAAACTATATTCTGTAAAAAGGATATTCAGAAAAAAGAATGCTCCGATAAAAATAGATAGCTCTTTAAGGAACAAAAGAATATCCCGAAATCAATATAGTAAATTGTTTTAATAATTGTTTTGCAGACGATTTAAAATAAGGTCAAATGATTGGGGAATCAGAATACAGAATCGGACCGGGAAGGTAAAAATAAGTACCTGAAAGCAGCAAAAAGCCATTTTAATGCCTCTTTCATATTGGGTTTTTTCAATTTGTGAAGGTCTAAAATGAGTGAGAGGTGTTTTTTGTTATTATTAGTAAACCATATCCTGCTTTTAAATGAGAAGTGAAATAATTTTTTTAGGAATAAAAAAATATTTATAATTGTGTTCTCAATACACATTACTTTTTCCAAAACTGTTTTATAAACGCTTTAATGATTGCTTATGTCTATTAAAAATCCCTTTCAAAAGGTTGTATTACCTGCGCTTCTCCTGATTTCTCAGATTGCTTTTTCTCAAGGTAAAGTTATCACTGGAAAAGTAACGGATTCAAAAGACGGATCTGGACTTGGTGCTGTGACTGTAGTAGCCAAAGGTTCAAAGACAGGTACTGAAACAAATACCGACGGAACTTATCGCATTACTGTAGGTTCTTCTGTAACTACTCTTGTATTTTCTTCAGTCGGATATAATACTCAGGAAGTTTCAATTGAAGGAAAGACAGAAATCAATGTTGCATTAGTTCTAAACTAACGCCTCTTTATCAGAGGTAGTAGTGATAGGATATGGTACTGCTACGCAAAAAAGATTTGACGGGGTCTGTGGCAACAGTTAACTCGAGTAATTTTCAAAAAGGAACTTTCACGACGCCTGAGCAACTGATAGCCGGTAAGGTGGCAGGTGTATCCGTGATTTCCAATAGTGGTCAGCCAGGATCTGGCAGTACTATTCGAATTCGCGGTGGGGCTTCTTTAAGCGCCAGCAATGATCCTTTGATTGTGATTGATGGAGTTCCTCTGGATAACAATGGAATTTCCGGTGCAGCTAATGCTTTGAGTTTAATCAATTCTGACGATATTGAATCTTTTACTATCTTGAAAGATGCCTCTGCCGCCGCTATTTATGGAACAAGAGCTTCCAATGGAGTTATTATCATTACAACAAAAAAAGGTAAGAGCGGCAAAATGAAAATCAGTTTTAGCTCGGTAAATTCGGTTTCAAAAAATATAAAAAATGTTGATGTCTTAAGTGCAGATCAGATTCGTTCTATTGTAAAAGCTAATGGAACACCTGCTCAAATAGCTATGCTTGGAACTGCTAATACGAACTGGCAAGATGAAATTTACAGAGCTGCTTTTGCAACGGATAATAATTTAAGTATTAGCGGGGGTACTAAAAATTTACCTTATAGAGTTTCCTTGGGTTATCAAAACCAGGATGGTGTTTTAATAACAGATAATCTCCAAAAGCTTTCTTTAGCCTTTGTATTTAATCCGACCTTTTTTGACAATCATCTCAAGGTTGATATTAATATAAAGGGAAGCTCGGAGAATACAATTTTTGGAAATTCTGGTGCCATTGGCTCAGCGATTTATTTTGATCCCACACAGCCAATATATTCAAATAGCAAGCGATTCAATGGCTTTTTTGAATGGTTAGATCCAACTTCGACCACTGGGTTAAATAACTTGGCTGGTAAAAATCCTTTAGGTTTACTGTATTCTGGCAGGAATAATGGCAACCCGGAAAGAAGTATTGGCAATATTCAGTTTGATTATAAGTTCCATTTTCTTCCTGAATTACATGCTAACCTTAACTTAGGATACGATGCAGCTGTAGGAAAGGGTACAAATTATGTTTCGGATAGTGCTGCTTCTTCATATTTAGCTGGAGGAGCAGGGGGAGTAAATAACAGCTATAAGCAAACTCAAATGAATACTGTGTTTGATTTTTACCTTAATTATGTTAAAGATTTTAAATCTATTAAAAGCCATGTTGATGCAATAGCGGGTTACTCTTATAACAATTATCTATACACATATTATAATTATGCGAGTTATTTTGCTAATGGCACAATAAATGGTGCCCCTCCACCTTATCCGTTCGATAAACCTGAGCATACCTTGATTTCCTATTTTGGCCGCCTTATTTACTCATATGATGATCGGTATTTATTGACTGCAACTGTACGCCGTGATGCATCTTCCCGTTTCGGGCCAAGTCATAAGTGGGGTTTGTTCCCGTCCATGGCTTTAGCATGGAAAATTAAAAATGAATCTTTCTTGAAGAATAGTGATGTTATATCAGATTTAAAACTTCGCTTAGGTTACGGAATTACTGGTCAGCAGGATGGGATCGCAAATTATTCCTACCTATCCGTTTACAGTCTGAGTAATTTGGGAGCTACTTATCAATTTGGCAATTCATATTTTCAAATGTATTTGCCAAGCGCCTACAATCCAAACATTAAATGGGAGCAGACAGCCACTTCCAATGTGGCGTTGGATTATGGGTTCTTAAAAAACAGGATTACAGGTAGTATAGATTTTTATCTTAAAAAAACGACAGATCTTTTAAACAGCATTCCAGTTCCAGCGGGCACTAATTTTTCAGCCTATGTGCTTGCTAACGTAGGTAACATGGAAAACAAAGGAGTTGAATTCAGTATAAATACACAGCCAATTCGTCGCAAAAACATGTCATGGGATGTATCTTTTAATGCAACCTATAATCAGAATACGATCACTAATTTAACTGTGGTACCAAACGACCCTCATTATATAGGATTTCCTCTTACCAATATCAATGGCGTTCAGGGATTTGCTTTTTTGGATGCGGTAGGCACTGCGAAGAACACATTTTACCTGTATCATCAGGTTTATGACAAATCAGGGAAGCCTATAGAGGGGTTATTTGAGGATGTAAATCGTGATGGAATCCTCAATGAAAGCGATAAGTATAAAGGAAAGAGCGCTGACCCAAGAGTTTTTCTTGGATTTAGCACTGATTTTAATTATAAAAAATGGAGTGCAGGATTTGTATTACGTGCCAGTTTTGACAACTACGTTTATAATAATGTATATAGTAATAACGGAAGGTTGAACCAAATACTCACTAATTCTGTTATTGGTAATGCATCAACTAATTATTTACAAACTTTATTTAAAGGCACTACCGATCAGCAATTGCTTAGTGATTATTATCTTCAAAACGGTTCCTTCTTAAAGATGGATAATTGTAATATCGGATATAATTTTGGTAAAATCTGGCAAGGTACTGCATCACTTCGTTTGAACGCATCTGTTCAAAACGTATTTGTCATTACGAAATACACCGGGATAGATCCTGAAGTAAGTAACGGAGTTGATAATGCATTTTATCCACGGCCAAGAATTTACGCACTTGGTTTAAATCTCGATTTTTAGTCAATTCTAAATAGTATAAAATAAGCTATATGAAAAAAAATCATTTCAAAATATTAATTTTCGCAATTATTGCGATGGCCTATTTATCGGCTTGTACTAAAAAACTTGATTTGGTCCCAACAAATGGAATCACTGGTGATAGTGTATATAAATCTCCATCAGGATATAAATTGGCATTAGCTAAGGTTTATGGAGCTATGGCTCTGACAGGTCAAGCCGGCGGAACAGGTGTAGCGGATATACCATCTCAAATACTTTCTGATGAAGGTAATTCTGATTTTATGAGAGGATTTTGGTATTTGCAAATTCTAAGTACAGATGAAGCAGGCTGGACATACCATGGTAATACAGATCCGGTTGGTATTCACCAAATGACTTGGTCATCTATCAACCAAACCGTTGCAGGAGCATATTATCGTTCTTTTTTTCAAATTACTCTATGCAATGATTTTATAAGAAATTCGTCGGATGCATCTATTAACGGCAAGGGATTCGCTGCTTCAGATGTTCAAAATATTAAAAGGTATAGAGCAGAAGCTCGGTTTTTAAGAGCATTTCAATATTGGGTGTTGATGGATTTGTTTGGTAATCCACCCTTCGTTGATGAAAATACTCCATTTGGTGCAGGACTACCTAAGCAAATTTTGAGAAAAGACTTGTTTAATTATATTGAGTCTGAATTAAAAGCAATTGATGCCGACTTAGCTCCTCCAAGAACAAACGAATATGGCCGTGCAGACCAAGCTGCTGCTTGGGCTTTATTAGCACGTATGTATTTGAATGCAGGTGTATATACAGGAACTACAAGATATACTGATGCCATCACCTATTGTAATAAAGTTATTGGGGCGGGTTATACACTTCATCCCAAATACTCAGAATTAATGCTTGCCGATAATAATCTAAATACAGATGAATTCATTTTCACCATCCCTTACGATGGCACACACACTCAGGACTGGGGTGGAACCACAACATTAGTTCATGGACCTGCTGGTGTACCTGGGTCTATTTCTGGTACTAATGGTACATGGAACTGTATTCGGGTAACACAACAATTTGTTTCACTTTTCGATCCAGGAGATTTACGTGGACAATTTTATACAACTGGCCAAAGCTTAGTTATGACCCAATTGCTTGATCTAAGCTCTGCTGGGTACTCATCTACAAAATTCAGAAATGTGACAAGGACTGGTGGTCCAGCCCCACACGCTGACCCATCTGGTAATTTTTCTGATGTTGATTTCCCTTTATTTCGATTAGCAGAAATCTACTTGATTTATGCAGAGGCTGTATTGCGTGGTGGTTCAGGGGGTGATCCTGCCACTGCATTGGGATATATCAATGCCTTGCGTACTCGTGGCTTTGGTAATACAAATGGAAATATAACTCAAGCACAACTAACTACTGATTTTATACTTAAAGAAAGAGCTTGTGAATTATTCTGGGAAGGATTCCGTCGCACTGATTTGATACGTTATAACGAATTTACAACAGGTACTTATTTATGGGCATGGAAAGGAGGTGTAGCATCTGGAACTGCCGTCGATAGCCATTACAATATTTTTCCTATTCCTTCTATTGATCTGACAGCTAATCCTACATTGATTCAAAACCCGGGATATTAATTTTAGCCAAATGAATAAATTTTATAACCATATTAAATACATCAGATAAACAAACTATTATGAAAACATTATTTATAAAACTGTTTTTCATAGGCGTGGGACTTTCTTTTTTTACGTCTTGTAAAAAAGATCTTCCCGTTGACACTTTTATGGGAGGCACTGCCCCGGTATTATCAGCGTCGGTATCGGGAACAATTCCATTATCGTTTGCAAATCAAAATAATGTTGAGGTTGCTTTTTCATGGACAAATCCAAATTATTTATTTACCACAGGTGTTAGTTCGCAGAGCGTTTCGTACTTATTAGAAATTGATACATTAGGAGCAAATTTTTCTAATCCTAACAGGTATCAAACTATTATTAGCCCCGATCTGGGAGTAGTTTATATTGACGCAATATTGAATGCCGCCCTAACAAATCAAATGCTATTAGCACCAGGCATTGCGCATACTATACAGGTTAGGGTTACAGCCTCTATTAATTCTGCCACAGAAACAAAAGTTGCATCAAACGTTTTACAATTTACAGTAACACCTTGGAATCCTCCTCCTGCCGTTGCGCCGCCTTCAACTTATGCTGACAATCCTAACGGTACATTATATATTGTTGGTAGTGCTGTTGGTGGTGGATGGAATAATCCAATTGATCCGGGAAATGTAACAGCCCAACAATTTACAAAAGTAAGTTCAACATTATATCAGATTACAATACCTATAATTGGTGATGGAGAATACAAAATGATTGGTGTTAACAGTTCATGGAATGATCAATGGAGTGTAAAAACTGAACAGTCTTCGGGTGACCCTACAACATTAAATGCCAGTTTGTATTTTAACGGGGGAAATTGCAGAGCACCGCTGGCAAGTGGCAACTATTTAATAGTGGTGGATTTTCAACACGGGACTATTAAGTTAACTAAACAATAATACTTTCTGAAATATGAATCATTTCAGATTATATCAGGGTTTTACCAGTTCGAAAAAGATTAATTTTCTTAAATAAATTATTATGAAAAATATATTTAGGTTTCTTTTTTTAGCCATCAGTTTTGTTTTGGTTGGCTTAGGTTGTACTAAAGTAGCTAATCTACCATTGTACGGACATGGTACTGCTGTGGTGTTAGCAGCTTCTACTACCACTATAGTTCCTACAGCAAGCGATTCAAACAAAGTGGTTGCTACTTTTTCATGGACAAATCCTAAATATGCAACTGACTCTACCAATCAAAAATTTATTCTGGAAATAGATTCTTCGGGCCGGAATTTCGCTAAAGAAACAACAAGTATTGTGACAGGAGCTCTTAGCACTTCATTTACGGGTGTACAACTGAATAATATTTTAGCAGGCTTTGGTTTTGCCCCCGGCAAAACATTCAGTTTTGACATAAGGGTAACATCTTCTTATAGCAATAATAATGATCTGTTGAAATCAAATGTTATTACTGTAAAAATAACTTCTTATTTAGTTCCTCTCATATTGACACCTTCATCAACCAATGCTTTAACATTACTGGTAGCTAACGCAAATAATACAGCGGTTTCTTTTAATTGGAACTCGAGTCCTTATGGTAACAATACTATTAATTATGCTTTGCAATTAGATACGGTAGGAGGTAATTTTGCCAACCCGCAGACATTTCAATATGGTACTGCATATACTTCAAGCTTTTCAGTAATTAATTTAAATTCTGCAGCCATTGCTGCGGGGGTAATTGGTGGATCAACTAAAAATGTTGAGTTCAGGATTGTAAGTTATTTGGGACCTAATTATACAACTCCCTTAGTATTTTCAAATGCTGTAACAATTAGTGTCACGACGTTTACGCCTATTCCACCTAATCTTTATATTATAGGTGATGCTACTCCTTTAGGATGGACCAATAACGCAGGTTTATCGCCAACACAACAATTTACAAAAATAGATGCCGTTTCTTACGGTCTCGTAATTAATCTTACTGCAGGAAAAAGTTATGTATTCTTACCTGTTGCCGGAGATTGGACTCATAAATATGGCGGTGCAACTGATGGCACACAGGTTGGCGGTGGATCGTTATTAGCAGATGGAGCTGTTCCCGGCTCAAATACTCCTGCTCCTGCAACCAGCGGAGTCTATCAAATCATTGTAAATTTCCAAACGGGCAAGTATACTGTAACACCTTATACAGGAAATCTTCCAAACAATTTATATATTGTTGGAGATGCTACTGCAGGAGGCTGGGCTAATCCTGTACCGACACCATCTCAACAATTTGTAAAAGTAGATGCTGTATCTTTTGGTATCATTGTAAATCTTACAGCTGGCAAAAGTTATTTATTCCTTCCTGTAAATGGTGACTGGACTCATAAGTTTGGCGGTGCTACAGATGGCACTGCCGCAGGAGGAGGAACATTATTAGCAGATGGAGCAGTTCCCGGTTCTAACACACCAGCTCCTGCAACTTCTGGAACATATAAGATTGTAGTTAACTTCATGACCAATACATATACTGTTACTGCATATTCACTTATTTTACCAAGTAATTTATATATAGTTGGAGATGCAACAGACGGAGGATGGAGCAATCCGGTACCTGTTCCGACACAGCAATTCACACAGATCAGTTCTTCGACTTTTGGTGCTATTGTAAATCTTACAGCAGGAAAGAGTTATTTATTCTTGCCTTTGAACGGCGACTGGACTCATAAATATGGCGGCGCTACTGATGGTACATCAACAGGTGGCGGGACGCTATTGGGTGATAATTCAGTCCCTGGATCCAATACTCCAGCTCCAGCTACATCTGGTGTATATCAAATAACTGTTGATTTTATTAAAGGAACTTATACAGTTGTTCCTTATACGGGACCTACATTACCGCCTAATTTATATATTGTAGGAGATGCTACTGCAGGTGGTTGGGCTAACCCTGTTCCGACACCATCTCAACAATTTACACAATTAGATAATTCAACATTCACTATTACATTACCATTGAATGCATCACCGACTTCCTATTTATTCTTACCTCTAAATGGCGACTGGACTCATAAATATGGAGGCGGCAGTGCAACAGGCGGAACATTATTGGCAGATGGTGCTGTGCCGGGAAGCAACACACCCGGACCTGCTACCGCGGGTACCTATACCATAACTGTAAACTTTTTCCTTGATACTTATACGGTTCAATAATAATTTTTAAGATATATTGATTTATCAAGCCAGTTCATTTTGAGCTGGCTTTTTTTATAGCTGATGATTTTACTTTATTAAGGCGATTCCCAAAGAACTCTATCATATATTTATGGTATGATTTAACAGATCCGATAATTTCTTTTGGCAAAGTAAGATGTTAATCTTTTAAATGTTGGCAACAATGAAATTTTCTGCTATCCTGTTTTTTTCCTTATTCGTCTTCTCTGGGTGTAAGAAATCTGCTTCAGCAAGTAACGGTAATAACAATAATAATGGTGGAGGAAATCCGCCTCCGGTAACGTATCCATTTGCAAAAGGTGCTGATGTAAGTTGGCTCACTCAAATGGAATCACAGGGAATAAATTTTTATGATAGCGCCGGCACTAATCAGGATTGCATGTTGATTCTGAAAAATCTTGGAATGAATGCTATCAGGTTGAGAGTTTGGGTGAATCCCTCTAACGGATGGTGTAATGCAACGGATGTAGTATCAAAAGCAGTTCGTGCAAAAAACCTGGGACTTAAAATATTAATTGATTTTCATTACAGTGATGTTTGGGCTGATCCCGGTCATCAGACAAAACCTGCTGCATGGGCATCCGAAAACTTTGCAGCGCTTCAGTTATCTGTTTATAATCATACAGTAAGTGTTCTTGATTCTTTAAAAGCAAATAGTGTAACGCCTGCTTGGGTACAAATTGGTAATGAGACCAATGATGGTATGTTATGGCCCGATGGACAAGCTTCGGTAAGTATGTCAAATTTTGCTTTACTGATTAACTCAGGTTATAATGCCGTAAAATCGGTGGATACTTCAATCAAAGTGATAGTACATATTTCTAACGGGTATGATAATGCCTTATTCAGATGGATGTTTGATGGCTTGACAAGTAATGGTGCCAAGTTTGATGTTATTGGGATGTCTTTGTATCCATCGTATTCTCCCGGTGGCACAGCCAGCTGGAGCAGTGTGAACGCACAGTGCCTTTCAAATATGAATGATATGATTATAAGATATAATAAACCAGTGATGATTGTTGAAGTGGGTATGCCCTTTAGTGATCCTGTCACGAGCCAATCTTTTTTAGCTGATATTATTAACAAAACAAAATCATTAGCCGGCGGCATGGGCCTCGGCGTTTTTTATTGGGAGCCGGAATGTTATAATAACTGGCAGGGATATACTTTAGGCGCATTTGATAATTCGGGAAAACCTACATTGGCTTTGAGTGCTTTTCACTGAAAAATATTTACAATAAAAAGTTGAAAGAAATTATTTATTAATAAAAGATTGCTGTCATGAAAAAAATAATTATTACTTTTTTAGTAAGTCTTTTCCTTTTTAAAACAATTTTTTCCCAACAACAAATAATAAGGCAAAGAATAAATTTTGATGAGGGATGGAAATTTGCATTTGGGAATGCTGCCGACCCGGCAAAAGATTTTAATTACAGTATTGGAAATATATTTTCTAAATCTGGTAATGCGTCAGGAACAGCGATTGACCCGCGGTTTAATGACAGCAAATGGAGATCTTTGGATCTTCCACATGACTGGGCCGTTGAATTACCTTTTGAAAATTCACACAGCTTTGACGTAGAATCTCACGGATATAAACCCGTTGGAGGACTTTATCCAGAAACAAGTATCGGCTGGTACCGGAAACATTTTACAATATCTTCTGCAGATTCCGGAATACGTTTTCAAATTCAGTTTGATGGAATTTACAGAAATGCAAGTATATGGATCAACGGTTTTTATCTTGGAAATAATTTCAGCGGATATATTGGCGCAGCTTATGACATTACTGACTATATAAAATTTAATCATGATAATGTATTAGTGGTTCGTGTTGATGCTACTCAATATGAAGGATGGTTTTATGAAGGAGCAGGAATTTATCGTCACGTTTGGTTAAATCAATATGATAACCTGCATATACCTGATGGAGGTTTTTATGTTTATGCAGATGTGAAAGGTAAAAATGCGGATTTGAATTTTGAAACAACTGTCGAAAACCAAAATCTTTCTCCGGAAAAATGTACCGTTTATTCTTATATCACAGATCGTGATGGAAAACAAATAGGGCAAACAAAAGAACAACCTCTTTCTTTAGAAGTAAATAGTAAAGCAATAGTTAAACAAAAAATTATTGTCAGCAATCCGAGATTATGGTCTTTGAATGATCCTTATTTATACCGGGTAGTATCAGTAGTAAAATCAGGAGATATTATTGTGGATATTGTCAAACAAAGATTTGGCATCCGCACATTGCGTTTTGATGCAGGTGAAGGTTTTTTTCTGAATGGTGAACATGTAAAGATTCAGGGAACATGCAATCATCAGGATTTCGAAGGAGTAGGCACAGCCTTGCCGGATTACTTGCAATATTACAGGGTCAGGCTTTTAAAAAATATGGGAGTGAATGCATGCCGTACCAGTCATAATCCTCCAACACCTGAATTCCTGGACGCCTGTGATAGTTTGGGTATGTTAGTACTGGATGAAAATCGTTTACTGAACAGCAGTCCTGAATACATGAGTCAATTTGAAAGAATGATTGTCCGTGACAGAAATCATCCTTCCGTTTTTATGTGGTCAATCGGAAATGAAGAAGGATGGATTCAAACAACAACAATAGGAAAAAGAATTGCACAAACATTAATTGAAAAACAAAAAGAACTTGATCCAAGCCGTACATGCACTTATGCAGCAGATGTTCCGGATATTTTTAATGGAGTCAATGAAGTGATTCCTGTTCGTGGATTTAATTATCGTCAGTTCAGCGTAGCGGATTATCACCGGGATCATCCGAATCAACCTATTGTTGGAACTGAAATGGGAAGCACGGTTACTACTAGAGGTATTTATGAAAAAGATAGCATAAGAGGATATGTACCTGATCAGGATATTACTGCACCATGGTGGGCTAGTACTGCTGAAACCTGGTGGAAACTGGCAGCAGATAATCCATATTGGATGGGAGGTTTTGTTTGGACAGGATTTGATTATCGCGGTGAACCAACGCCATTTAGTTGGCCAAATATCAATTCACATTTTGGTATCATGGATATGTGCGGCTTTCCTAAAAATATTTATTATTACTATCAAAGCTGGTGGACCAATAAAGATGTGTTGCATATTTCACCACATTGGAACTGGCGGGATAAAAGAGGAAAGCCCATTGATGTTTGGGTAAATACCAATGCAGATAATGTTGAATTGTTTTTAAATGGGAAAAGTTTAGGTAAAAAAGATATGCCCCGAAACAGCCATTTGCAATGGACAGTAAATTATGAGCCAGGAACTCTCGAAGCAGTTGCATATAAAAATGGAAAGAAGCTAACCACTAAAGTAGAAACTACCGGTACTCCAACCGAAGTAGTCATGACACCTTATAAAACAACAATGCTGGCCGATGGAAAAGATGTAAGTGTAATTAATTTAAGTGTTGTTGATCAGCAGGGCCGCGAAGTACCGGATGCTGATAATATGATTCGCTTTATTATTTCAGGACCAGGAAAAATAATCGGTGTTGGCAATGGAGATCCAAGTAGTCATGAACCTGATAAATGTATTGACGGTGCCTGGCAACGGAGTTTATTCAATGGCAAATGCCAGGTACTTGTTCAATCAACTAAGGAATCCGGCACTATTCATTTTGAAGCAAAAGCTGTTGGACTTTGGACTGGCTCAACAGATATTGTAACAGTTTCACCCGTTAGCGTTTCTAATATCAACATTGATAAAAATTATGAATTAAAAGGTGAAGCAGCTAAACCCAGAGAAGCAACAAAAATGCTTGGCGCTGATATTTCTTTTTTGCCACAATTAGAAGACAGAGAAAGAAAATTTTCTGATAATGGAATTGAGAAAGATCCCATTCAAATCATGAAAGATCATGGATTTAATTATATACGATTGAGAATTTTTAATGACCCGGCAAGAGATAGCGGCTATTCACCCAAAAAAGGTTTTTGTGATTTGGAACATACTATGCAAATGGCTAAAAGAGTGAAAGCGGCCGGTATGAAATTCCTGCTTGATTTTCATTACAGTGATTACTGGGCTGACCCTGGGAAACAATATAAACCTGCGGCCTGGCGCAATTTATCATTTGAAGAATTAAAGAAAGCCATGTATGATTATTCAAAACAAGTCATTCAGGCATTGAAAGACCAGGGTACTACGCCTGATATGGTACAGATCGGCAATGAGATCAATCACGGGTTGGTATGGCCCGAAGGAAACGTAATGCATGTTGATAGTATGGCACAACTTATTTCCGCAGGCATTGCAGGTGTAAAATCTGTTGATCCTTCAATTGTGATCATGTTGCATATTGCATTAGGAGGACAAAATGATGAAGCTGTTTTTTTTGTTAATCAAATGCTGGAAAGACAGGTACATTTTGATGTGATCGGACTTTCTTACTATCCCAAATGGCATGGCACACTGGATGACCTCAGAGATAATTTAAATGACCTGATCAGAAGATTTCATAAAGATGTGATCGTGGTGGAATATTCAGCAAGGAAAGAAGAAGTAAATAGAATAGTTTTCGATTTACCGGGTGGAAAGGGAAAAGGTACTTGTATCTGGGAACCTATAAGTTCATGGGAATCTATTTTTGATAAAGATGGAAAGGCAAATGATTACATGAGAATGTATGATGAGTTTAATAAAGAATATTTGCAAAATAAATAAAACAACATCGGAGTAAAATAAGATTATACTATGCATCTGAAACTAATTGACTATAGCATCATTGCCGTTTATTTTTTATTTGTAGTTGGTGTTGGTTTTTTGTTAAAAAAGAAAATAAAAACGGGCAATGATTTTTTAATGAGTAACCGCAGCATTCCTCTCTGGATCACAAGCCTTGCATTTATATCAGCAAATCTTGGAGCGCAGGAAGTTTTGGGTATGGCGGCCAGCGGATCAAAGTATGGATTTTATACAGCGCATTATTATTGGCTAGGCGCCGTCATAGCTATGGTTTTCCTTGGCATTTTTATGATGCCTTTTTATTATGGAAGCAAGGCAAGAAGCGTTCCTGAATTTCTCAAACTACGCTTCGATGAAAAAACAAGAACATTTAATGCATTGACTTTTGCTGTGATGACTGTTTTTTCTTCCGGAATTTCTTTATATGCATTGGCGATGCTGATGCAAACAATTTTGGGCTGGGATTTTAATCTATCTGTATGGATGGCTGCGGGAATAGTTCTTGTTTATACTTTTTTAGGTGGATTGACCAGCGCAGTTTATAATGAAGTACTGCAGTTTTTCCTGATTGTGTTAGGCATTGCTCCATTGGTATTTATCGGGATGCATAAAGCTGGCGGTTGGGAAGGAATTATCCATAATGTTGACAATGTCAAATTACATTTGTGGAGAGGAATGGATAGCGCTGCGCATAATCCTATGGGTGTAGATGGTCTTAGTCTTGTTTTTGGATTAGGTTTTGTTCTGGCATTTGGTTATTGGTGTACAGATTTTTTAGTTGTGCAACGAGCTATGATCTCACGCAATCTGAATGCAGCGCAGCGAACACCAATCATCGCTGCTTTCCCGAAAATATTTATGCCGCTGATTGTAATTCTTCCCGGCATTATTATACTGGCTTTGCAAAAACAGTTTACTGGTTTTGATCTTCCAACCAATGTAAATGGTCAAACGGATTATAATATGACATTGCCACTTTTACTTTCAAAATTATACCCAAGTGGAATTTTAGGTGTTGGTATCACTGCTTTGATAGCTTCATTTATGTCAGGCATGGCCGGAAATGTAACAGCATTTAATACAGTCTGGACTTTTGATATTTATCAATCACACATTAATAAGAAGGCTTCCGAAAAACATTATTTCTATGTGGGCAAAGCATCCACAATTGCTGGCATTTTAATATCCATTGCCACGGCTTATTTTGCAAGAGGATTTAATAGCATTATGGATTTACTGCAGTTGGTATTTAGTTTTGTAAATGCTCCGCTGTTTGCTACTTTCTTTCTGGGAATGTTTTGGAAAAGAACAACTGGACATGGCGCATTTTGGGGATTGCTTTCAGGAACAGCAGCGGCCGCACTAACTCATGGATTAACTGTTGCAGAGGGTAAGGGCGGATGGATTGCTGATCTTCATAATTTTTATTCGGGCACCAGTCAGGCATTTAATATTGCGTGGATTGCCTTCTCAGTATGTTTTATCGTTACTGTTTTGATTAGTCTGTTTACTACACCAAAGCAAAATGATCAACTGGTTGGGTTGGTTTATAGTCTCACTCCAAGACAAAAAGATAAAAGTAAAGTATGGTATAAAAATCCGCTTTGGCTTGGCTTGATTGTTTTGTTCATCACTTTGATATTTAATATTATTTTCTTTTAATTCAGATATCATGAATAAACTATTTGATCTCCGGTTTGTTATTGGCTTATTTTTTTCTGTAATTGGAATCCTGGTTTTTGGATATGGATTTCTTTCCGGTAAAAATGATTTACATGAAGTCAATCGCTGGTGCGGAGCCATTTTTATTCTCTTCGGAATAGTAATGATTACCCTGTCTTATCAAAAAAAGACAACAAAGGGAACCGGTTCTGAATAAGGCTTCTTTGGCAATGGAAATAAACAACCCGGGTAGTTATTATAAGTATCAGCATATAAGATCGCTTTTAGGCAACTTAGCTAACGCATATTTAGCAATCAATTGAAAATCCACAGAACTGTGGTAGTAAATCACCCTCAGGCTTGACATTTGTCAACTTTCTTAAAGAGATAAATTCTGAATTTTTGCAGAGAACTTTTTCAGAGAAAAGTCCTTTAACAAGGTTTATGCGAGCCAAGAAATTCTGTAAGGATGTTCCTGATAACTGTAACGATCTTTTAGAAGCAGTATTTAACTATGCTTCTATGGGAATTATTGTTTCCGATTTTCAGGGAAACATTGTTTTAGCAAATACCTGTGCCCAAAAGAAATTTGGGTATTCAGCCAAAGAAATCGGAAAACTGAAAGTTGAAGAACTTATTCCCCAACGATTCCGTGAAGAACATTTGAAGCACTGGAATAAGTATGTTCAACATCCTCATGATCGTCCAATGGGCATGGGTGAAGGTTTGTTTGCATTAAGGAAAGATGACACTGAATGTCCGGTCGAGATAAGTTTAGGTCATTATTCCAACAATAGCAGTGGATATATAATCGCAGTGATAAATGATATTTCAATGCGTAAGGAAAATGAAACTGAAATAAAGAGATTAAATGAAGATCTGGAAGCTAAAGTAGACGAAAGAACCCGGCAGTTACAGGAAGCGGTTATAAAACTTCAATTAGCCAAGGAAGATTTGATTCATTCATTACAAAAGGAAAAAGATCTGAATGAATTGAAATCCCGGTTTGTTACTATGGCTTCGCATGAATTCAGAACTCCACTGAGTACTGTTTTGTCTTCAGCGTATTTGCTGGAAAAATATACAACTACTGATGAACAACCCAGAAGAAAAAAACATATTGAGCGGATTATTTCATCAGTAAATACCCTAACAGATATTTTGAATGACTTTCTATCTGTTGGAAAGATTGAAGAAGGAAAGATTGCCATAAAAATGATTCCGTTCAATATCAGGGATCTTATTTTAAATGTTATCAATGAAATGAAAAACGTCCGGAAGGAAGGACAGAATGTTGGCTACCTGCATACAGGAGAGGAAATAGTTGAGCTTGATCCATCATTGATGAAACATATCCTTATGAATTTGCTCTCTAATGCAATTAAATTTTCGCCGGAGAATTCTCCCATTGATATTAAAAGTGAAACCAATAAAGGAGAATTGAAATTGTCGATAAAAGATAAAGGAATTGGAATACCCAAAGATGACCTTGTGAATTTATATGACAGATTTCACAGAGGAGCAAATGTTACTTATATACAGGGAACAGGTCTTGGTCTGCATATTGTAGCAAAATATTCCGAACTCATGAAAGGTGAAATAGAATGCAGAAGTGAATTGGAAAAGGGAACTGAATTTATTATAACATTTAAACTGAACTAACTGAAGGAATTCAATGAATCAAATATTACCGATACAAATAATTCTATGTAATTCATTTAAAATATTTAACTGCATTTATGAAAAAAATACTATTAATTGAAGACAATGATGATATCAGAGAAAACACGGCAGAAATTCTTGAATTGGCCAATTATAAGGTTTTTACTGCTGAGAATGGCAAAGTTGGAGTTGAAGTTGCCCTGAAAGAAAAACCTGATTTAGTTATATGTGATATTATGATGCCGGTATTGGATGGTTATGGAGTTTTACATTTAATTCATCAGAATCCTGAAATAAAAAATGTTCCTTTTATTTTCCTTACGGCAAAAACAGAACGAAGTGATATTCGGAAAGGCATGGCTATGGGAGCCGATGATTATATAACCAAACCTTTTGAAGGAACAGAATTACTGGATGCTGTGGAAAGTCGGTTTAAGAAAGCTGATCTTATAAAACAAGAAATTTCGCAAGGTCTTGATGGTTTAAAACAAGTGATGAGTGCGGCAGGTGGAAAAGATATTTTGAAATCCTTCAAAGAAGGAAGAAACACCAACAAGTATAAAAAGAAACAAATTATTTATACAGAAGGAAACAGACCGTCACGATTATTTTATATCCTGAAAGGCAAAGTAAAAATTTATAAGGCTAATGAGAATGGTAAAGAACTGGTAGTGGGTTTGTACAGTGCAGGCGATTTCCTGGGATATATTGCTTTAATAGAAGGAACGGCTTACAAAGAAACTGCTGAAGCTATGGAAGAAACGGAAGTGGCTGTTATTCCTAAAGAGGATTTTGAAGAGTTGATGAATGGCAACAAAGAGATTGTGCAAAGCTTTATGAAATTACTGGCCAGTAACGTTACAGATAAAGAAACCCAATTACTTGGATTGGCATATAATTCTTTAAGGAAAAAAGTTGCTGATGCGCTTATTATGTTAAAGAAAAAATTTCAACCGGTAAATGGAGAAAAATTTACAATTGACATCAGCAGGGAAAATTTAGCTACTATTGCAGGTACAGCCACTGAATCTTTGATCCGGACACTCAGTGATTTCAAAAATGAAAAACTGATAGATATTCGCGGAGGAGTAATAAATATCCTGGATGAGAGAAGACTTACTGAAATGTGTAATTGAGATTTTCCCAAATGTAATCTTAAAGCCTTGCTATATTTAAATAATGAAGCCGGAAGGAATTCCGGCTTCTAACCTTACTGTCTGTCACATGAGAAAAAATTGATCAGCGTTTATATTACATCGGCTTAATGTTCTCGTCATTTTGGTTGGCAAGTATATTATTCTTTACCATATTGTTTACAATCATTTGACCGTATTCATGTGCCAGGTTTTCTGTTGTGGAAGGATCAAATGACTGACTCTGCGCAGAGTATAATAATTCTTTTGAACTGAGATCATAAAAATTACTTTCCCAGAAATATTTGGTATCAACCACATAATATCCCGGAGAATAAATGCGATCATACATGGTCCTGTAATATCCCCAAAACCGATTTTGATAAAGAAAATAAGGAGAATAATAAACCCGGCCCGGCACATAATATTTTTCTTTCGATTTGTCAAGCAAAACAATCGTAAGAACAGCATCAATGCCTCCGCCGTTTAATTTGCTGATAGCATCTTTCTCATTCATGTTTTCAAATGTTTTTGGACTATATTCATCACATGAGCAAACAGCATTGTACCCCATTTCTTTCAGGTCTCCGACAACATGTTCTTCCATTTTTTCACGAATGGTTCGATCTGCTTCGCGAATGAGTCCCAGCACAAGAATTTTATTATATTTTCTTGGCTGCACATCAGGCGCTTTCCATGAACTGGTAATATGAGAACCTGTACTGCAACTGATCAATAAAAAAAGAATAACAACACAAGCCTTTAACATCTGTTTCATACAATCAATTTAATGCGGCAAATTAAAGCAGGAGAATATCTGGCTCAATGATGTGTATCAGCGGTTATAGAAATTCCGGTCAGTCGGTAAGGCAAATTATAAAACATCGCCCAGGTAGTTATTAAAATCAAATTTCAGTTTGTTGAATTCCCGGATAGATGTTTCTATCTCTTTAGAAAGTTTCTTCTTTTTGAATACTACTTCTTTTTTCAGCATACCATCTTCATAAATTTCCCGCGTCAATAAATTATCCAGTTCTGCAATATCACGCCTCAGCAAATGAAAACTTTCATCTTCGCGGATAAAATGATTTTGATATTCTTCAGCGGCATTCAGAATCTCTCCGTCGGCAGACATTGTATCGAGAACTTCTGAAAGACGATTCTTTAAAAGGGCATTTTCCTGCATCATGAATTCCAGATTTCGTTTCCACGTTTCACTTTCATGTTTAAATTGACGGATTTTTAGATCTGAATCCATAATTTTTTCAATTTTATTTGAGTGTAGCATATTTCGAAATTAAGGTAACCGTTTTTTCATAATAATAATGCTGATCAATAAAATCAGTGATAGTAATCAGTATATATGTGCGATTCTTGTAATTTAAGACGATCTGAAATGAATATTCATTTCAGAAAGCTCCTGAAAGAATTTCCTTTCCTTTCTCATCTCTTTCCAGTCATAAAATAAGAAATCAAATGCTGCCCAGAGTAAGAACCATCCCGCCGGTTCCAGTATGATGCGTAATGTAACGAGCAGCAAAAAATGCGAATCTTTGAATCCAATAAATGAATTGAGAACCATAATCAGAATGCCGGTTATAGCAAATCCAATTCCTGAATTAAACTTATGTCTGCGTTTGTCTGTGTATGCAATGAGTTGAAATGAAAAGAATTTTTTTAAACTTTCAACAATAATTTTTTCATTTGTTTCATTTCTTTTCTCTTTCGGAAGCATCAACAAAAGATCAGTTATTCTTTCTTCTTTATAGCGTAAAGCATTTTTAAGTTCATACAAGAAATCTTCAGATACACGCCGTTTCAGATAATGCCGTGAATCGAAATCAGAATAAATGTCATCATAATTATCCAGCCAAAGACTTAGTTCTGCCATATAATATTTATTAAAAAGCCCCGTCCCGCAATTAAGCGGGACAAGGCCTTCTTAAGCCATACAGTAGCTGGCTTACTTCACAGCGATGTGTTTACTCGCTATAATCTTTTTAGATTCTTCTGACTTTGGAAGTTTCAGTTTAAGAACTCCATCCTCATAGGTTGCTTCAATTTTTTCTTTAATTACCTCATCCGGTAAAGTAAAGCTGCGACTGAATGAAGAATAGTTATACTCCTTGCGGGTGTACTTCGATTCTTTTTCTTCTTTGTTTTCTTCTTTTTCGCTGCTGATAGTTAACATGTTTCCTTCAACATCAATCTTGAAGTCATTTTTTTTCATTCCCGGAGCTGCAAGTGAGACAAGAAAATTATCCTTATTGTCAGTTACATTTACTGCGGGTACTTTCACTACTTTCCCCCAAAATCCATCATTATCAAACCATTCGTTCCAGGGTTTAAAGAAATCTTCAAATACTGTCGGAAACATTTCACTGTTTTTAATTAATGCTTTCGTTGACATAGAACCTCCTTATTTTAAGTTTTTAGAATTGATTTCGGAGCAAATATAATTTGCAGAAACAGCAACATTCAACGACGTCTGTCATTGTAAACAATGAGTGTCGTCAGCAAATAATTTGACAACTTTGTCGGCTTCATCTTGATAGTTTTAAGTATGTCTTATAAACTTCAAACCACATTACCGAAATAAATGATACGCCAATGCAAATCAAAAAATTTGAAGCAGGAATAGGTGATAGCTGAAAAATATCCCGTATAAATGGAATTAAATGAATGACTGCAAGAAACAGTACAGATATAATAATGACCCAGGGAGCGAGGTTGTTTTTATAGAAAATGGTTTTAATTAAATTTTCATTAAAAGAACGATTGGCAAAAGTGAGAAATATATTACTTAACACAAGTGTTGTAAAAACTATAGTTCTTATTTCACTGATGGAATAATTGTGCATCATAAATAAATAGTACAATATCAAAACGCCTGTGGCAATAATTATACCTTGAAAAATGCTTATGAACAACTCATCTCTCCGGAATAATCCAACACTGCGATCTCTCGGTGCTATTTGCATAATGTTTTCTTCTACAGGTTCCCTTTCAAAAAAAACAGAACAGGTAGGCCCCATGATTATTTCCAGAAATATGACATGCACAGGAGTGAAGATGTTAGGAAATTTCCAACCGAACAATAGCGGTAATGCTGCGGTTAAAATAATAGGTACGTGAATGGAGATGATATACCGAACTGCTTTTCTGAGATTATTAAAAATTGTTCTTCCCTGCAGGATGGCTTCAGAAACTTTTTCCAGGTTATCATCAGTAAGAATCAGATCAGCTGCTTGTCTTGCAATTTCAGTTCCTTTTTTCCCCATGGCAATACCAATATTGGCTGATTTTAATGCCGGAGCATCGTTTACCCCATCTCCCGTCATAGCAACAATTTCTCCGGACATTTTTAATGCATCAATCACTTTCAGTTTTGCTTCGGGAAACATACGGGCAAAGAGATTTATTCTTTTGACAGTAATATTTAATTCTTCTTCTTTCATATTCATAATCTCCTGGCCGGTTGTATATTTCGAATAATCTAAGAAACCTACCTGTTCTGCAATATTTACAGTTGTATCAGGATAATCGCCGGTAAGTAGTTTAACCTTGATCTTAGCATCATAAAATTGCTGGAATACCTTTTTAATATTTTTTTTGGGAGGATCATATAAGCTTACCAAACCTTCAAATTTCCAATTAAACTCATCCTGTGTGTGTGGAAATTCTTCGCCGGAATAAATTGCGCTGGCAACACCCAATATGCGATATCCCTTTGCTGCCAGGTTTTTTATATAATTATTGACATTCTTCTCATCATTTGAATTGAGATTGCATACTTTCAGAATTCTTTCAGCAGCACCTTTGGCTGCAACTATTTTTGTATTCTCATATTGATACACATGAGTCATCATTGGCGGCTTACCCTGCAATGGATATTCATAAATCATTTTTAAGAAATCCGGTTTTTTAAAGTCTTCAATTTTATCATAACAGAAATGAATTGCTTTTTCCATAGCATCAAACGGATTCATTTCACTGGCCAGCATGGCATAACGTAACACAACATAAGCGTCTTTTGGAATTGAAGTATTCTCAATATTTATTAATGTGTTGCTGTCAAAATCATAGATGGATTTTATCTCCATTTTATTTTCAGTGATTGTGCCAGTTTTATCCAGGCAGATGACAGTAACAGCCCCAAGATTTTCAATAGTCTGCGGCTGGCGTGAGATAATTCCGAGTTTACTCATATGAAATGCGCCGAGCGCCATAAAGGAAGAAAAGGCTACAGGAATTTCTTCAGGTATGGCGGCCATTGCTAAAGTGAGACCAAATAAAAGACTTTGTATCAGTGAATCATTTTTCAGATAATTCACCAGGCAAATAATAATAAAGGCGATGAAACCGAATAATGCGAGTTGCCGGACAAACTTTCCAATCTGTTGTTGCAATAATGTTTTTGTAGAAGAATATATGGAAATTGATTTTCCTAATTTTCCCAAAATAGTCTGATTGCCAATAGCAGTTACACGGGCCATGCATTTGCCGGAATTAATAGTGGTTCCCTGGTATAAAAAATTATTTCCGGCAGGATCTTGTTTTTCTACCGGCAAAGATTCACCGGTGATTATAGACTCATTGATTGAGAGGTCATTTTGTTGGAGGATAATAGCATCAGCAGGAATTTTACTTCCTTCTTCAAGTAAAATTATATCTCCCGGTAATAGTTCTGTGATCTCAATTATTTTTTCTGATCTGTTTCGGATAACAGTTACTTTAGGTTCAGTAAATTGTTTCAATGCTTTCAATGCCTGTATGCTTTTGGTTTCCTGATAAAGAGAAATTGCAGCTACAAAACACATGGCAGCTACCATCATAAAGCCTTCTGTAGTTTCACCAAGGATAAAATATAGTGAACAGGCAATGATTAATAATATAAACATCGGCTCACGAAGAATATTCCAAATGGTATGAATCAATCTGTATGAGCCTTCTGGTTGAAATATATTTTTCCCATATTGTTTTCGCAGCAATGAAATCTCATTTTCGTTTAACCCATCTATATTTTCTATATGAATAACTTTTCCCGCCATTTTATCGGTTTGATACAATTAAAGAATTAATGAATAAAAATGCTGGTAAATATATTTTGTTCCTTAAAAGAGGAACATGATATATATCAATCGAGGAGTTAATCTTTATGCACTCTGAATAAGAGTCATAAGTGTATTTACGTCTTCCTGTTTGCAAAGTTCTGTTCCCGGATTCAATGTAGCCGCTGTGCCGCATGCTACACCATATTGAACTACTTCTTTCATGGATTTTTTTTGTGACAATGCCAATAGGATTCCTGCAACCATACTGTCGCCGGCACCAACTGTACTTTTTCTTTTTATGAAAGGAGGAACCGCACGATGGATTTCATCTTTTGTCACTAAAATGGCGCCGCTTTCCCCCATGGAAATGACTATCACTTCGCAAAATCTTTTCTTAATTATATTTTTTGCTATGTCTTCAATTTCATTAATATTAATTTTTTCCTGTCCTGTCAGTGAACTTAATTCTCCGAGATTGGGTTTCAGTAAATACACTCCTTCATTGGCTGCATGTTTTAATGCCTCTCCGTAGGTATCAACTATTAATCTTGCATTTTTCTTTTTAGCAATAACAGCAATTCTTGCAAAAATATCCGGTGGCACTCCGGGTGGCAAACTTCCGCTGGCTACAATAAATTCAACATCCTGCATTTCTTCAATTACTTTCAGGCATTGTCGCCATTCAATTTCCTTCAGCTTTGTTCCCGGCATTCCAAAGCGATATTGTTTGTTCATGGATTCATCCATTATAATAATATTTTCTCTTGTTTCATTCGAAGATTCTATTATTACTACAGGTATATTTTCTTGATGAAGCAGTGCATTGAAATGTTTTCCTGTATAACCACCCGCTGGGTAAATGGCTGTAGCTTCACTTCCAAGTTTTTTTATTGCTCTTGCCACATTAATACCACCACCACCCGGGTCCAATTTTGGAGGTTTACATTTCAATTTCTTTTCAGGTATCAAAGCGGGAACTGATGTGCTTTTATCAATGCACGGACTAAAAGTGATGGTAATAATTTTTGGCATAGAAATATGTGAAGTTATTCATACCGTAATGCTTCAATCGGATCAAGTCGTGATGCTTTTTGTGCCGGGTAATAACCAAAGAACACTCCGGTAATAAAACATACCAGGAATGAAAGTATAACTGAAGATTGAGTAATCAAGGTTGGCCATTGCATAAATATCGTTACAAGTTTTGTGGCAGTTATGCCAACAGCCACACCTATTAATCCTCCTGTAATACTTATTAATATGGCCTCAATGAGGAACTGCATCAAAATATCTATTCCCCTGGCTCCTATAGACATTCTCAATCCAATCTCTTTAGTGCGCTCGGTTACCGATACATACATGATGTTCATAATGCCGATTCCGCCAACAACAAGTGATATGCCAGCAATAACAGCAAGTAAAATTGTAAGAATCTGGCTGGTTGCAGTAAAAGTGCTGATCAATTCAGCCTGGGTCCTTACTGTAAAATCATCATCTGTACCCTTTGGAAGCCTGTGGCTAGCTCTAAGTACCTGACTTATTTCTGCAGAAGCTTTCTCCGTGGAGTTTTCATCAATAGCCGAGGCAACAATTTGTTGATAATAAATAGTGGCCAATATTCGTTTTTGAACAGTAGTAACAGGAGTAAGTATAATATCATCCTGGTCCGATCCGAAAGTATTTTCTCCCTTTTTGCTAAGTATTCCGATTATTTTAAATGGTATGTTTTTGAAACGGATGGTTTTACCCAGTGGATCTCCGCCATTGGGAAATAAATTATTAATTACAGTTTGTCCAACCAGGCAAACTTTTGCTGCCGTTTTAACATCCTGGCTTGTAAAAGGTACACCGTCTTGTAAAGGCCAACTCCGGATGGATAAATATTCAGGATATACGCCTTGTATATTTGTTGTCCAGTTATATGACCCATTAATAACCTGACCTCTTGTAGAAATAGATGGTGAAACAGCATTGATATATTGCGGTTGTTTTTGTAAGGCTGTAATATCTGCTTCAGTAAGTGTTTGAACACTGGTATTATCCAATCTTACTCCTCCCGTCACATTGCTGTTGGGTCTGATAGTGATCATATTGCTTCCCATACCGGATATCTGACTTTGTATGCTCTGTTTGGAACCCTGACCAATTGCAACCATTGCAATAACAGCTGCGACACCAATAATAATCCCCAACATGGTGAGAAAAGATCTCATTTTATTTCGTTGTATCGCTCTCCAGGCGATGCGTAATAGATTAGTTATTTTCATTTTTCTGCAATTGGAGTTTCAGAAATTACCGGAAGATTTTGCAAAAGTTCTTTCGCATTTCGCACATTTTTGTTCATGTAATCATTTATTATTTTGCCATCTTTCAAAGTAATTGTGCGCTTACTAAAGGATGCAATATCCAATTCATGAGTTACAAATACAATGGTTTTCCCATGAACGTTATTCAGCTCTTGTATCAGCATCATAATTTCATAAGAAGTTCTGGAATCAAGATTCCCGGTGGCTTCATCTGCCAATATCATTACGGGATCGTTTACCAATGCCCTTGCAATAGCAACCCGTTGTTGTTGTCCACCGGATAATTGGCTTGGAAGATGGTGTATACGATTAGAAAGTTTAACGGCATCAAGAGCTTTGATCGCTTTTTCCTTACGTTCCTTTGCAGAAAATTCTCTATTGTACATCAAAGGCAATTCTACATTTTCAATAGCTGATGTTCTTGCTAATAAATTATAAGCCTGGAAAACAAATCCCAGTTTTTTATTCCGATATTTTGCCAGCTCTGTTTTTGAAAGCTTGCTTATATCAGTTCCATCCAGTAAATATTCTCCATGGGTTGGTTTATCAAGACAGCCTAAAATATTCAGCAACGTCGTTTTTCCAGAACCACTGCTTCCCATGATGGTAACAAATTCGCCGGTATTAATTGTAAAACTGACGTCATTCAACGCCTTAACAATTTCATCTCCCATCTTAAATTCCCTTTTCAAATTCCTTATCTCTACAATAGCTGAACTCATTACATTTGTTTTATTATATTAATTTTTAGGCGGAGTAGTTGGTCTTCTTCTCATTTGTGGCATAAATGGACTGCGCTGCGTATTATTTGTAGTGGTTGTGTTATCACCAGTTATCATACTTGAAATGACTTCTTCATCCGGGGATAAACCTTTTATCACTTTAACATACGCATCGTCATTAAGGCCGGTTAAAATTTTCTTCTCCATTAGTGTATCTCCTTTTTTTACCCATACATACGATCTTTTTATTTCCGGATTCTCACTTCTTATTTTATTGGCAGTATCCCGCTGGTTAATTTTTTTATCCTGATTTTTTTTAGTCATACCAGTAGTATCTCTCTGAGCCTTTATTATTGTGTAGCCTTTTAATAAAGTCGTATCTGGTTTGAAATTCAGTGCACGGGACGGAATCAGTAATACATTGCTGTCTTCTTCGGTATAAATATTGATACTGGCAGTCATGCCGGGTTTTAGCTTCATTGATTTATTATCAACAACAATATATGTAGTGTAGGTAACAACATTTGCTGATACAGTTGGATGAAGTAAAATTTCTCTAACGGTTCCTGCGAAAACATCATCAGGAAAAGCATCTACGGTGAATGTCACATTTTGTCCGGGCTTTACTCCTCCGATGTCGGCTTCGTCCACGGCGGCATTCACCTGCATTTTGGTAAGATCTTTTGCAATAATAAAAAGTGTTGGTGCATTAAAGCTGGAAGCAATGGTTTGACCAGCGCTGACTGTTCTGTTTAATACAACTCCGTTTATTGGCGAATAAATATTGGTATAGTAAAGATTTTTTTCGTTTACCTGTAGCTGTGCTTTAGCGTTGTCAACTGCTGCTTTAGCACTGTTGTACTGATTCAGTGCAACCTGGTAATCTGCTTTGCTGATAGCGCCAAGATTGAATAGCTGACTTTGCCGGTCAAATGTACTTTTCTGATACTCAAGATTACTTTGTGCATTAGCCAGATTGGCTTTTGATTGATCAACTTGTGCAGTGATGATTGATGGGTCAACTTTGGCAAGTAGCTGGCCTTCCTTAACCATGCTATTAAAATCGACATATACTGATTTAACTACACCCGAAACCTGTGCGCCGACAGAAACGGTATCAACAGGTTGCACAGTGCCTGTGGCTGTTACCGTTTTTGCGATGTATCCATATTGTGCTTTAGCAGTAACAAAGCTGATTGTCTGAGATTTTTTCTCTTTTCTGAAATAATAGAAAGCGGCAGCTGCTGCTACAATCAAAATTAAAATCCATACAATAGTTTTCTTTTTCATTTAGATAGTTTTATAGTGTCACAGGTTTGCCCATATAGAATTCATAAATCTTTTGCTGCAGAACTGCTGTATACTTTGCCTGAATGAATGCCTGCACTGCCTGCATATACTGATTTTGCTGAAGCAATAAATCATAAGTATTGATAGCACCGAATTTTAATTGTGCATTTGCAATGCGATAACTTTCTGTAGCGGCCAGCAATTGCTGGTTTGCAGCATCGTAAGCTTGCTTTGCATTCAGAGCACTGAGGTAAGCTTGTTCTACAGCTTGCGATAAAACAAGTTGGCTATTTTGAAAATTAAGATTGGCTACTTTGTAAGCAATGTTAGCCTTCTCAAGATTAGTCTTATTTATTCTTTGTGAAAAAATCGGAACGGACAAAGTGACGCCAATATTCTGATAAAAATTATTACCCGATTGTTTGAAGTACCCGATTTTTGGAGAAACAGCATTTGTAATTACGTCGTTATACCCGGTACCCAATCCTCCGGTTGCTTTCAGTACAGGTTTAAAGCCGGCTTTAGCCTTAGCAATATCCAATGAAGCAATATCAACACCTAATTTTCCAATCTTGACTTCCGGAAAATTTTGTAAAGCAGTTTGTTCAACATCATAAAGATCCGGCATCATGATATCTGATTCGATTGAAGCGGGAATTGTTACGTCAAAAGTTGTATCAGTGGGTAGCTGCAAAATTTGTTTCAGCGTTAGTAAATTCTGACGAATTGCATTTTGTGCCTGCACCAGCAGATATTTATCGCTGGCTAATTGCGCCTGTAACTGTAACAAATTTATTTTAGCAATGCTTCCGGCGTCATAAAGCAATTGTCCCTGTTTTACACTGGAATCAGTAGTGGCAACAAGATCCAAAACATATTTTTCATTTTCTTTTGCCAGTAATACACTCAGGTAGGCTTGCGTAATAGACAATGTAATATTGTTTAAGGATTGCTGTACCGAAAGACCGGCAGATTGAACAAGAAGATTATTTTGCAAAATATTGTTATTGTAATAATTATCATTCCACAATACAACAGAAGAATTCACTGAATAACTACCACTGCTGGTTAATTGATTTACGAGTCCGCCACTACCGGAAGGATTATTAGCATTATTAAATGTATTCCCAACAGAACCGGAAAGACTGGGAATTCTGATTCCTTTAGCTGCTGATAAATCCTGCAGCGTTGTTTGTTCACCTAACCGGAGAGTGCTGATCTGAATATTGTGATCGGTGGCATATTGAAAACATTCCTGAATACTCCACTTTTTAGTGGTGTCTGAGATTTGCGCATTAACAGAAGTAAAAATGGCAATGGTAATAATTAATGAGAAATAGCTTTTCAAATGTTTCATTCCAATAAATATTTAACCGGAAAGTTTGTAATGCTGATATTAAAAAGATTTCTTTCAATCATTTTTATTTTGAAATCGGAGATTTGGTTTTTATATAAATGGGATTTAATGATGATCATTTCTTTTATTTCCCTTTTTGTTTTCTCTCATGTTTGATCTTACTTTCACTGGTCGCCCAATTGTTCTTCCCTGGTAATTTGGCTTTTGAGGCTGGCGTGATATCACAGGTTTTCTTTCTATTACATTATTATTTCTCGGTTGTATATTTCCACGATTTCTTTCTTCAGGTTTAAAATAAAAAGGTTTGCGCTCGTTTTCATTAAATCCGCGGATGTGGGTTATATCTTCATTGCGGTAAAAATTTCGATAATAATATCTGGGATAATGAGAAACATAATACTCGTGATGCATCCAGGGTTGAAACACATTAAAATTAAGAGCAACTACATATCCATTATACAGATCATACCCACTATAAATGGAAGGAAGCATTGGTGAAAACATCCATTGTCCATTGTCCATGTATGCAAAATCTCGGTTTGACAAATCATAATAAGCTTCTATATCGGGCAGATAATAATATCTTACTCCTGAATAATAGGGAGGAGCCCAAGGTGGATTTTGATATTGTACGCCTACTGATATATAAGAGGCGGGTCCGCAACTTTGCAAAATGGATAATGCAGCGGCAATTGTAATTGCAAAACTTATTTTCTTGAAAGTCGTCATATTTAATAAAATTTAGCGCTTGCTTTAAAAAGATCTTTTAGTTTTTCTTTCCTTTTCAGTTTAAGTCAATTCAATAAATAACATACCTTTTCATTTGACGATTTTGTTTAATAAAACCTTTTATCAAATGAAGATTTATATCAAATTAAATTTTCCTTAATGCTGTTTTGCCTAAATAACAATTGTAGTTTCAAGACAACTTCCAGTTATTTTCGTTTGATTATTGAGCTACCCAACCGCCATCTACCGCCAGAGCTTGGCCGGTTACGAATGAAGATGCATCTGAGCATAACCAAATGACGGCTTCTGCCACTTCATCAGGCTGTCCCAGTCTTCCGACTGGTTCCAGACTTTCGAATTGTTTTTCCACAACTTTATTTTTGCCGGTAAAGCGATCAATCATTGGTGTTTTAATTACTCCGGGGCAAACAGCATTTACCCGGATTCCTGACCTGGCATATTCAAGAGCAGCATTTTTTGTTAAACCAATGATGCCATGTTTTGAAGCAACATAAGCAGGTATATTAGGAAAACCAACTAACCCTGCAATGGATGCATTGTTTACAATGGTTCCTTTATTCTGTTTCAGCATTTGTTGAATTTCATATTTCATACAAAGCCATTCGCCTTTCAGATTTATTCCAATTGTTTTGTCCCAGTTTTCATTGGTGCATTCATGAGTAGGAGCGGAGAGACCTTCTACACCTGCATTATTGAATGCGTAATCCAGCCTGCCGAATTGTGAAACAGTTTTATCTATCATCATTTTTACGTTCTCATTGCTGGATACATCACATTTTATGAATAAAACTTCTCCTCCTGCTGATTTAATAATGTTGAGTGTTTCATTATCTTCTACCCAATCAGCGACAACAACTTTTGCGCCTCTTGCTGCAAATGCAATAGCAGCAGCTCGCCCGATTCCAAAACTTCCTCCGGTAACGAGTGCAACTTTATTTTTAAAAATCTGGTCCATATTAATTTGTTTTAACTGGTTGTAAATTTTTTATTTTTTTTTCTGCTTTCAGAATATTTTCAATTCCTTTCACCACAGCATCGGGATTAAAAGAAATGCTGTCAATTCCCTGGTCAACAAGAAATGCAGCGAAGTCCGGGAAATCACTCGGCGCTTGTCCACAAAGACCAATTTTAGTTCCTGATTTCTTTGCTTTTTGAATCATCATCGCAATCATCTGTTTGGCTGCTTTGTTTTGCTCACTAAACAGATTGCTGATGATGGCCGAATCGCGATCAATACCCAAAGTAAGCTGAGTGAGATCGTTGGAACCAATCGAAAAGCCATCGAATATTTGTGCAAATTCTTCGGCCAGTAATACATTGCTCGGAATTTCTGCCATTACATAAATCTCCAATGATTCGTCTTTAGTGCGATCAAGCCCGTTTTTCCGCATTTCTTCAATTACTTTTTTTCCTTCATCCACGGTGCGACAAAAAGGAATCATTGCTTTTACATTGGTTAATCCCATTTCATTACGCACCTGTTTGATGGCTTCACATTCCAGTCTGAATCCTTCTTTGTATAAATCATTATAATATCTGGATGCACCGCGAAAGCCCAGCATGGGATTTTCCTCTTTAGGTTCAAAATCTTTTCCACCAATAAGGTTAGCGTATTCATTCGTTTTAAAATCACTCATTCTTACAATTACATCTTTTGGATAAAAAGCAGCGGCGATAGTAGCAATTCCCTGAGCAAGTTTATCCACAAAATATTTTTCCTTATCCGGATAATGATGTGTCAGTTCTTCAATTTTCTGCTTCACAGCAGCATCTTTCAGCTCATTGAATTTTACAAGCGCCATTGGATGAACCTGGACAAAATGAGTGATGATAAATTCAATCCTCATCAGCCCCACACCATCATTTGGGTAAAATGAAAGTTTAAAAGCCTTGTCAGGATCACCAACTATCATCATTACCTCTGTTGTTTCTGGTTTTTTAGTTTGGGTAAAATCAAGTTCTGTCTCCTTTGTTTTCAATTTACCTTCATAGATATATCCTGTCTTTCCTTCACAACAGGAAACAGTTATTAATTCTCCATCTTTTATTTTTTGAGTGGCATTGTTACAACCAACAACAGCCGGTACTCCCAGTTCTCTTGCTACAATTGCAGCATGACTTGTTCTACCTCCTTTATCAGTAACGATGGCAGATGCTTTTTTTAGAACAGGATCCCAATCCGGACTTGTGATTCCTGTGATAACAATTTCACCACCTTTTAATTTATTTTCTTCTTTTGGTGATTGTAAAATCCGGGCAACCCCAACAGCTATTTTTGAGCCAATCGCATTTCCTTCCGTGATCACTTTTCCTTTTTCCAGCAACTTATATTCTTTGATATGAAAGGGATTTTCTTGTGAGTGTACAGTTTCAGGTCTTGCCTGAATGAGAAATATTTCATTAGAAATACCATCTTTAGCCCATTCAATGTCCATCGGTTTCTTGTAATGTTCTTCAATAATCATGGCCCATCTCGCCAGTTGTATCACTTCATTATCCGTTAAAACATATTGTTCTCTTTTTTCTTTTGGGGTTTCAATATTCTCAATACCCGAATGCTTACCATAGATCATCGTCTTAGCTTTGTCGCCTAATCTTTTTTGGATGATCGCTTTTTTGTTTTGCCGCAAGGTGGGTTTGAAAATATAAAACTCATCAGGAGTCACAGTTCCCTGAACAATATTTTCACCTAATCCCCAAACACCACTCAGATGAATAATATCCCGAAAACCCGATTCGGGTTCCAGTGTAAATCCTACTCCTGAACAAGCAAGATCAGAGCGGATCATTTTTTGTATTCCAACAGACAATGCTACTTTTTCATGTGCAAATCCATTGTCTTCTCTGTATTTAATGGCTCTGTTTGTATATAAAGATGCCAAACATTCTTGCACAGATTTCAATAATTCCTTCTCACCTTTTATATTTAAATAAGATTCATGTTGTCCGGCAAAACTTGCTTGTGGCAAATCTTCAGCAGTAGCGCTGCTGCGTACTGCAACTTCAAAAAATTTTTCA
The DNA here is from genome assembly GCA_963823125.1 of uncultured Bacteroidota bacterium. GTDB lineage: Bacteria > Bacteroidota > Bacteroidia > Chitinophagales > Chitinophagaceae > UTBCD1. Next base: position 164,549 of record CAWGKD010000016.1, on the reverse strand, counting down.
CCACACAATTCTTTATAAGCGTCGATAATATCTTTTACTAATTCATGAGGCAGTTTACCGGACATAATCAATTGCCTGGCTTTGTTACCGATTTCATTCAGATTAGAATAGTTTTTTTTGTCCAGTTGTTTCATTAGTTCAATCAAAGGCTGCCGCAAATGATTGTGATCGAGAAATGACCAAAAAGCAAATGCAGTGGTGGCAAAACCATTGGGTACCTTAACTCCACTTTTACCGAGGTGATTGAACATTTCGCCTAAGGACGAGTTTTTACCACCCACCGCTGCTAAATCTTCAATGCTTATATCTTTAAATTTCTTTATGAATATATTATTTGACATAATCTGCAAATCTTCATTTTTTGCTATGAATCCCGAATGATTGCTGTCAAATAGCGACGTGATTGCTGTCAGTCTTATAATAGAATTTGATCAGAGAATTGTTTTAGATATAAATTTTATACTATTCTTTAAATTCGACGACTTGATTTATTAACTATCTAAACATCATATAGACGAAAATGAAATTACTCATCGGTATGTGTGATTGAGGTCATGCTATAGGTTAGTGTACAAGATTATTTTTGATGGTTAGGTTATTAGTTATTTTAAGATTAGTAACCTGATGTAAAGAATGGATTCATCTCCAATAAACCCGCTTATTGTAAAAGGGAAACAGCTTTTTTTAGACGTTCATAATGTCTATCAGTTCATTCTTCGTTTTTTCAAAGAAATATTTTTACCTCCATATGAGTTTAAAGAAATTATAAGGCAATGTTATTACATCGGATATAAATCCGTTGCTTTAGTTTCATTAACAGGATTTATCACGGGAATTGTTTTTACCAAACAATCGCGTCCCTCACTCACGGAATTTGGTGCCACTTCCTGGCTTCCTTCATTAATAGGAATTGCAATCATCCGGGCATTGGCTCCACTGATCACTGCATTGATTGCGGCGGGAAAAATTGGTTCCAATATCGGCGCTGAACTTGGATCCATGAAAGTAACTGAACAAATTGATGCAATGGAAGTTTCAGGAACAAAACCATTCAAATTCCTGGTAGGCAGCCGGATAGTTGCCACAACAATTATGGTTCCTGCGTTGACAATTTATAATGCTTTTGTCGGAATGATGGGATCTTATTTAAATGTTCGCAGTAATGAAATGACAAGTATGAAAACTTTTTTCCAGGATGCATTTTCAAGCATTTCCTTTCTCGATTTTTCGGCGACGATGACAAAAGCGATTGTTTATGGATTTACTATTGGCGTGACAGGTTGTTATAAAGGTTATAACGCCACACAAGGAACGCAAGGCGTGGGAAGAGCGGCCAATTCTGCTGTTGTCATTTCAATGTTTTTAATTTTTATTGAAGAAATGATCATTGTCCAGATCGTGAATACGATCAGGCCTCCATATTAATGTATGAAAAAGAAACCAGTAACCATTGATAAAAATTTTGTTGTGATCTCTATTGCAGGTCTTCAAAAATCTTTTGGGCCATTGCATGTATTGCGTTCCATTGACCTGGACATTTACAAAGGTGAAAATGTCGTGGTCATGGGCCGGTCAGCAAGTGGTAAATCTGTTCTTATAAAAATTATTGCAGGACTTATGTTTCCCGATTACGGAAAGGTAAATGTGCTTGGGCAGGAAGTTGATAAGCTTTCTTCAAGAGAATTGGACCAGTTAAGATTAAAAATTGGTTTTTCTTTTCAGGGAAGTGCATTATATGATAGTATGACAGTAAAAGAAAATCTTGAGTTTCCATTGGTAAGAAATAAAAGATCATTGAGCAAAACACAAGTGAACAAGGCCATTGAAGAAGTATTGGAAGATGTAGGTTTATCAGAAGCTATTTATCAATGGCCATCTGAATTATCTGGTGGACAACGTAAACGTGTCGGTATCGCACGTACATTGATTCTTCAGCCGGAAATTATTTTATATGATGAACCTACATCTGGTCTTGATCCTATTACCAGTATTGAAATCATAAAACTGATAAATGAAGTGCAGAAAAAATACAACACCAGTTCCATCATTATCACACATGACCTTACTTGTGCAAAATCAACGGGTGACAGAGTGGCCATGCTGGTAAATGGAACCTTTGCCCGGCAGGGAAGTTTTGAAGAAGTTTTTGCAACCAACGAACCGGATATAAGAAGTTTTTATAATTATAATTTTATTAAAGAAGAATAATGGAAGCCAGAAAAAACAAGAATGCAGTTATTGTAGGATTTTTTATCGTTATAGCCATAATCATACTGCTAGTGGCTGTATTTACATTGGGCGGTGAACAAAAAACGTTTACAAAAAAATTTCCACTCAAAGTTATTTTTAACGATATCAATGGTTTGAAGGAAGGAAATAATATCTGGTTTTCCGGTGTAAAAATCGGCACTGTAAAAAAGATTAAGCTTAATGATTTTTCTAATGTTGAAGTGACATTGAACCTGGAAGAGAAAGCCCGGTCTTTTATTCACCAGGATGCCACTGCAAGAATAACCAGTGACGGACTACTGGGAAACAAGATCGTAGTTATTTATGGCGGATCTCCCAATTTGCCAACGGTAGAAAATAATGGATTTATCGGTATTCACAAAGTTGGCCTTGATGAAGATATGTTTGGATTATTAAATGCAAGCAACAAAAATTTACTCGACATTACCAATAACCTGAAATCAGTAAGTGAAAAATTAACCGGGGAAGATGGAACTTTGGGAAAACTGATTAATGATCCTTCAATCGCAAATACATTCCAAATCACTCTTAATAATCTCAGAACATTTTCCGATCATAGTAAAAAGGTAATTGCTGATATAGAAATTTTTGCTAGGAAGATGAATACCGAAGGCTCTTCTATCAATAAACTTTTTACCGATTCTACTCTTTTTGATAGTATCAAAACATCTGTCGCCCAGATAAAACAGGCAGCGGTTACCGTCAATGATTTTGCAAATAATATAAATGATTTTTCTAAAAATATTAAAACCGCCAGTTCTGGATTACAGGATAGCAGTACGATGGCAGGCATGCTGCTGAACAATAAGAGAATGACTTTGCATTTGGAATCTACTATTAAAAATCTTGAATCGGCAAGTAAAAAACTGGATGAAGACTTAGAAGCTGTGCAGCATAATTTTTTATTCCGCGGTTATTTCAGGAAGAAACAGAAAAATAATCCTTAGACTTCTGACTTGAAAAATAAATAGCAATAGAAATAATCAGGAAAAGTCAGCAATCTGAATGTTCTGTCAAATAATTTGTTTCCACTTTAATTAAATCAATAATATTGAATGAGAGCAATATGAGAATAATCGTTCAAAACTCCTTCGTCCACAAATTCTACATCACCGCCGTTTTCCAGAATTTTTTCAATGATATCATCAACTGCATCTTTTATGTAAAAATTATTTTCTGTTTCATGATCCTCATGGTAAATTATGTCCGGCTCAGATCCATGATGCGCCGGGTACATATAGTTTTTTTCAACTACAAGCAATCTTCCTTTTTTGCGGGATGCTTCTTTCCAGACATCTTCAATACCAATAGCCAGTTTTTTTGCGCCCCTAGCGTCACTCAGCTTGTGCAGCATATCTTCTTTCTTTACATTTTTCCAGTCTGAAACGTATGGCTCAAGTATTTTCAGCATTTCGGCTTCTGTAGTTTCTTCATAATTACCATGTACGTACCCGATAACGCTTTTTTCATTGTGAGTTATTTTTTTGAAATGCCCGATTGTTCTTTCTGTGCCTAATACAAAAAGCGGTAACGGATATGCTTTCAGCAAAATGCTGAGACCTTCATCTGTGTGTCGCATAAATTTATCAAGCATTACTTCTCTCCTGTAATTCGGGTCAGAAAAATTTCCAGTTCTTTCAGAAATATCATTCCTGTAAGCAGCCACATGATTCGGCACATTGGAAATAAGAGGTACAAAGCTTGTAGTATTTCCCAGGTAAATTTTTGTTTTTTTACTGCTTAATACCAGCACCAGGTATTTGTGCATTTCTTTTTTACTATACACCAGGTCACGAATTTCAAACGATTCATCCACGATTATTTTTTCTTCAACAGGAATATCGAGATAATAGACTTTGTCAAAAATCGGAGAAATAAAAATGGCAATACTTTTTTTATAGGTATTGAAATCAAGGTTCTTTATTACTGATCTCAGCCTGCGAAGTACAGGCAGAGCTTTTTCGCTCGTATAGTTTGCCATTAACTCGCTTTCAACCCGGCCCACCGCGAGTTTTAATTTATATTCCAATTCTGTTTTCACAGACATTTTTGGCTCAAATGGCATTATAATAGAAATAGATGGACGGTATTTTACAACCTCCAATACTTCTTTTTCTTCCTGTGGAATTGTAAACTTCATAAAAGAAAATTTATATCCAAATATATTTCTTCAAAAAAACCTAAATGCTGACCATCATCACATTTTTTTTTGATTGTGCTCATTTATTAAACAAAGTCTTTATTGGTTTTTTGGTAAATTGTTATATGAGCATAATGGTTGAAAATATCAATAGCTCGCAACACAACACTGACCTGGCAAGGATCTTCCACCAGATGGCATCTTGCTATCGTTATAAAGGAAAGGAAGAAAGATTCAGAGCCATTGCATATGATGCTGCCTCAAGAACTTTAACAAATCTGAAAGACGATATCAGCCATTACGCAAAAGATGTAAAGTCACTGGACAAACTCAGTGGGATAGGAGAGAGCATTGGAGAAAAGATTATAGAATATCTGCAAACAGGTAAAATCAAAACATTTGAAAAGCTGAAAGAAGAACTTCCTCAGGACTTGCTTGACATGATGGATATAAATGGATTTGGTCCGGCCACAATAAAACTGCTTCATGAAAAATTGAAAATTAACAACAAGGATGATTTGATAGCAGTTATCGGGGCTGGAAAACTGGAAAGACTAAAAGGATTCGGTGCTAAGAAAATTGAGAACATGAAACGGGGCCTGAAACTTTTTAAAGAATCTCATACCCGAATGCTTTTATGGGATGCCATGCAAATCGGGAATGAAATATTGAAAGAAGTTTTGAATATTGCTGATATCACAAAAGCTGAATTGGCCGGAAGTCTACGGAGAAAAAAAGAGACTATAGGTGACATTGATATTATAATAACTGCTGAAAAAAAGAATTGGAAAAAGATTATAAATAAATTTATTTCCATACCTCAATGCAAAAGAATTTTAGCGAATGGTGAAACGAAAGCCAGCATTTTATTAAAGAATAATAATGTGCAGGTAGATGTAAGAATTGTCAACGATAATGAATATGGATCAGCCTTATTATATTTTACAGGTTCTAAAGAACATAATATCGAACTTAGAAAATGGGCCAGTGAAAGAGGTTGGAAAATGAATGAATATGGAGTCTTTGATGCAACGACAAATAAAAGATTAGCTGGCAGAACCGAAGAAGAGATTTATCATTTGTTCGGATTGCAATATATACCTCCTGAACTCAGGGAAATGAGAGGTGAATTAGAAATTGCAAAAAAGAAAAAACTTCCCGAACTTCTTGAACTGAGCGATATAAAAGGTGATATGCAGATGCACAGTATCTGGAGCGATGGCGCTGATGATATTGATACAATTGCTGAATATGTGTTGAAAAATTTTCCGCATTATGAATATATCGTGATAACAGATCATTCGCCCAGTGAACGAATTGCCGGAGGATTAAAATCTGCTGAATTTAAAAAACAATTCATTGAAATTGATAAACTGAATAAAAAGGTTGGGAAAGATTTTGTAAAAAAAGGAGTTGAGGTGGATATCCTTTCCGATGGTTCATTGGATTTGCCAGATGATTTATTACAACAATTTGATTGGGTGGTTGCATCAATTCATACAGGATTCAATAATGATAATACCTACAGGTTATTAAGAGCCTGCGAACATCCTTATGTTCATTGTATCGGCCATCCCGGTGGAAGACTGATTGGTAAAAGAGAAGCTTATCCGGTGGATTGGAAAAAATTTATTGGGAAAGCCGCTGAAACAGGAACTGCTATTGAAATAAATGCACAACCTAACCGGCTTGATCTCCGTGATGATCTGGTAAAAGAAGCAATTGAAAACGGAGTGATGATCACCATCAGCACAGATGCGCATTCACTAAATCAATTTGATTATATTTCGTTGGGTGTAGATATGGCAAGAAGAGGCTGGTGCTCCAAAAAAAATATATTGAATACCGAATTATGGAAAACGATTGAAGAATTCAAAAAGAAAAAAAAAGCATCAAACAGAGATAAATAATATCAGTACCTTAACTGATCATTATCATTCCGTGACATAGCAACTTGGTTTACATTTAAAAAAAATAATATGGCCGAACAAGAAAATCTTGGATCTTTCTTTAAAGAAAATGCAAGAATACTCAGAGAGTATTTTGAAACCAGGATGAAAATCTATCGCCTCCGGGCTTTGCGGATGCTTTCCAAATCTGCAGGATATTTTATCTGGCTCATTATTTCTTTATTCCTGTTTTTCCTCTTCATTATCTTTTCAGGAGTAGTTCTCAGCCTTTGGCTAAGTCAGTTAACCGGAAGTTATATTGCAGGATTTGGTATTACGACAGCAGGAATATTCATACTGATCATTGTGCTGGCTACATTCAGAAAAGCATTATTTGTAAAGCCAATCATTAAAGCTTTCATTAATCAATCGGAAGAAACGATTGATGATGAAGTGGAAGAATAACTATTGAATATAAATTTTATTTATTATGGCAAAGGCATTTTCAAAAATAAAAAATCTGGCTACGCTGGAGAAAGAAATTTACCGGCTGCAACTTGAAGCAAAAAATAGAAAGGAAAAGCTGGAGGAAAACCTGGATTACTTTCATAAGCATTATGCATCTATGACTATAAATTCAATTTTCAACCGTTCTTCTTCAGGTAAGGAAAGAGTTAAAGAAAAATTTTTCAGCTCAATCTGGGAAAATGAAAAAATTCAAAATGGAATCAATAAAATTATCACTCACCTTGCGGATAGAGCTGCTGATGGGATAGAAAATTTAGTAGATAAAATTTTGCATCGAAAAGATTAGAATTCCTTATTAAATAATTCTAAAGAGAATAAATTTATTAATGAAGAGTTAACTAATATGCAAATTCAAATGCTCTAAAATCTCATGAGCAGACGTAACACCGCTTTTCCGCCATAGAATTTCTCCATTTTTAAACACTATAAGTGTAGGCACAGCCCTTATATTATATAGGTCAACAAACTGCGGACTTCTGTCAATGTCAACTTTTAATATGCTTGCTCTGAGGCCAACTTTTTCTTTTATTTCCTGCAGTACTGGCGCCATTAGTTTACAAGGGCCGCACCATTCTGCTGAAAAGTCAACTACTACCGGTCTTTTACCATTAATGTATGCTTCAAATTTTTTCATAGAAAGAAATTATGATATGGATTATAGTTTTATTGTATTTCGTTGAATAAAGAATTCATACATCTTCATCAGCACAAATGCAATCGTCTCTTTAATTCTCTCAAACCCTGAGATTAAAATAAGAGTTATCACTAACCAGATGGCCATTGCACCAACTGGTAGACTCCTGGGAAAATGTATTATTGAAGAAGATGTGTTCATTTATCAGTTTTATTCGATCACCTTTTTAATTCTCTTTTCATTATAAAATATCAATGTTTATCTGGTAGTCATATAAAACATTATTTAACAAAAATAGCCGGCTGAAGAGGAAATGAAAATGACGGTTATCACTTAAAGTGATGATTGTTTGGAAACAAATACATTTTAAATTGGGACAGAAAAAAAACAGTATTCATCTTTTATTAACTTGTGATGATGAAAAGTGCCGGCGTACTTTTTTACAGATTTGAAAATGCGTTACTGCAGGTATTGCTTGTTCATCCCGGAGGTCCTTTTTGGAAAAATAAAGATTCAGGTTCATGGTCAATTCCCAAAGGAGAGTTCAAGGAAAAAGAAATACCATTGGATGCAGCCAAACGGGAATTCGAAGAAGAAACTGGTGTTGTACCGGAAGGAAATTTTATGAAGCTTACTCCGGTTAAGCAAAAAGGCGGAAAAATAATTATGGCATGGGCATTAAAAGGAAATATGAATTCTGAAAATGTACGGAGCAATACATTTAAAATGGAGTGGCCTCCTCATTCAGGTCAGCTAATGGAATTTCCAGAAGTGGATAAAGCAAACTGGTTTTCAGTCAATGAAGCCAAAATAAAAATTAACCCGGGTCAAATAAAATTTATTGAAGAATTAGTAAGCCTGCTGACAAAAAAAGAATAGGTTGATTTTTTTTATTTCATCAATTTACGAAGCAAAAAAAGCATCTGAAGTACTCTTTTCGCAGCGCCCGGTTTTTTTTGTCACCTTGATTCTAAAAACAATTCCTTTAATACTCTCTACATCATTTGATGGAAAAGGCCAGTGAGGAGAAAGATGAACTGTTTCGCTGCTGATTATTGGCAAAATGCGATCCATCAGTTTTTGAAGTGCTTTTTTACGTTCACTGGAATTTTTCAATTCTTCAAATTCACCCCAGGCAATAACGCTTTGCCAATTCGCCATATTCTCCATAGCATCAACCTGAAAACAAACTTTTGGATTTTTGCGCATCATCGAAATCTTCATTCCATCATAGGCGTGGCCGTAAATATATTCTCCATCATATGTATAGCTCATCGGAACAACATAAATAAAATTATCCGTATGACAACCCACACGTCCAACAATCTGACTTTTGAGAAGGGTTTCTATTTTGTCTTTTTTCAACTCCTCAATCATTGTTTTAAATTTTAATCGAAGTAAATACTGGTTGCTCTGAAAAGAAATGACTACCCTCACAATAAGTGTTGATATACATCAGTGTAAGATTAAATGGTTTAAAAATTTTTTTCCTGACGAACATTTTCGGGATTATATTTATTCTTTCCCTTGATGGTTGGATAATCGGTAATTCTTATTTGAATTCGTTTATTTTTTTTAATATATAAATGAACAGGTTTTTTAAATTTGAGCATAGTCAATGATTTTAATGATTAGTATCATTCAGTTTTGTCACCTTAGTGGGCAATTTTGTTTACATTATTTAATGTCATTTATAAATGTCAGGATCGAAAATTCAACAAAAGAATTCTCAGTATACCGTTAATAACAAGGTGAAATTTGTTCGCGGCGGTAAAGAATATTTTAACCAGTTACTTCAAATGATTGAGCAGGCAAAAGATACCATTCACCTTCAAACTTATATTTATGATGATGATGAAACAGGAACAAAAGTGGGTAATGCTCTCAAAGCGGCCGCACAAAGAAAAGTGAGTGTTTACCTCATAGCAGATGGATATGCCTCACAGGTAATGTCGCAAAAATTTATTGATGATTTGAGAGCTGCAGGAATCAATTTTCGGTTTTTCGAAACTATTTTCAAAAGCAAGTATTTTTATTTTGGTCGCCGGTTACATCATAAATTATTGGTGGTGGATACACGATACGCCTTAGTTGGGGGCCTCAATATTTCAGATCGGTATAACGATTTGCCAGGTCGTCCTGCATGGCTTGATTTTGCATTGTATGCAGAAGGAGAAATTGCAAAACAGTTATGTGTGCTTTGCTGGAAAACATGGAAAGGCTTTCCTTCAAAAATGGGAATTACACCGTGCGAAGAGAAAGAAATAAAATTTCAATTTTCTCGGGCTGAATTGAGTCTTGTCAGAATGCGCCGTAATGATTGGGTACGAAGAAAGAACCAGATATCCAGAAGTTATATTGAAATGTTACAGAATGCACAATCCAACATTACCATATTGTGCAGTTATTTTTTACCAGGAAGAGTAATAAAAAGAAACCTTGTGCGTGCCGTAAACAGGGGCGTAAAAATAAAAGTTATCCTGGCGGGACTGTCTGATGTAATGCTGGCAAAAAGAGCTGAGCGGTATATTTATGATTGGCTGCTTCGTAATAAGATTGAGATATATGAATACCAGGGAAGTGTTTTACATGGGAAAGTGGCAGTATGTGATAAAGAATGGCTGACTATTGGATCTTATAATGTAAATAATATCAGCGCTTATGCCAGCATTGAACTGAACCTAGATGTGAACAATCCTTCTTTTGCAGGAAAAGTTGAAGAATCACTGGAAAAAATTATTGATGAAAAATGCGTGCAGATCACCAAAGAAAAACTGGCTAAATCAATTAATCTTTTTAAACAATTTTTTCATTGGTGTTCCTATGAAATAATAAAAGGTGGTTTTTATCTTTTCACTTTCTATTTCAGGCAAAGAAGTTAATTACCTTCAATTCTTTTTATCAGAGATTTTGTTGTCTCCCAATTCCAACCGGCAAATCGTCCACGTTGTACTACCAGTTTGTTCCCGTCTTTTTGTTGCAGGTAATAATGAAAAACAAACCGGGCTTCCGGTTTATACCAACCGACTATTTGTTCAAAACGGAGATCATTAAAAACAAGCGTGTCATTCCATTTTTCAATGCAGTAATAGCCTTTTGAAAAACGGATCAACTGCTGCACATCTTTATGATCATAAATTGGATTTAACAAGGAATCATTTTTTGAAAAGTAATGGAGGTCAATATTTTTTTTTCTGTCAAAAACTGAATAGTAGCCAATATAAAATCCCGTATTATTTTCTGCTACCACATACCAAAGCCAGTTATTTAAAGGAGTCGGAGTTGCAAAATATCTGCTATAAGCTATTTGCTGGTTGTGCAACATGCTCCTTATATCTGTGTCAGTTTTGATTTTGTTTACAATGCAATACATGAAATAAAGTGTACTGATGCCTAAACCAAATTCTGTCCAGAATTTTCTTTTTGCATGATTTTTCTTTAGAATTATTAAAGCAACAAATGCAATTGCCAGCCAAACAGAATAAAAAGGATCAGCAACAAATATGGTATTGAAAGAAACCCGGTAATGACTGAACGGTTCAAATAATCCGATACCATAAGCATTGAATACATCTATAAAAAGATGAAGAAAAATTTCAATTCCAAAAATAATGAACCAGGTTTTTAATTTTAAGTCATATCGTCGAAACCATCGTTGAAAAATTAAGCCCATTAAAACAGTAATCAATATTCCAAATAAGAATGAATGTGTAAATCCGCGATGCGCCAGCAGGCTATCCGGAACCTTGTACCAAAGAGAAGCAATGAAATCAAAATCAGGGATAGTATTGGCAAAAGCGCCGATGAACATTGCTTTTTTCCCCAGCTTTTTCCCAAGCATTGCTTCGCCAACACAGGCTCCAAGAACTATATGCGTTAATGAATCCATTTTTATTTTTAAAAATATAACACAATTAAGCCAGTCAAATCTACCAAAGTATGAGAGATAATATTCCAGAAAACAGAACGGGTGTAAAAGGTGATGACTGACCAGCAAAATCCCATTCCGATTGTGATTAGTATAAAATAAAAATTACTGATTGATGAAGATTGAATGGATAAAGGAACATAATGCCAGATGCCAAACCAGATGGAAGGAACTATCACAGCATAAAAAAAATTACCCGGGTGATGATCAAAATATAAACCCCGCCAAAGAAATTCTTCGCAGAAAGCATTTATAAATGCAAAGAGCAATGATAAAATTATAATTGGTAGTGATGCCTCGACCAAATTGTTTTTAAATGGCCCAAATAAAATCACTAATGCAACCGGAAGAATAAACAGTAGAGTCTGCCACCAGTTAAGCCGCTTTATTTTCAGTAATAATTTTCTGTTTGATTTGCTGATTAAAAGAAAAACGGGAACAATACACCAAAGCAACCAATAGAAAATCATTCCTGACCAATAACCCGTTTTATTACCGCTGATACCTGTGAATAAGGTAAAAGCCAGATAATTAACAATGATCAGTACAGGTGGAAAAAGAAATATAATAATCCGTTCTGCTTTCCACGGATAGTCGGTTTTTTTGTTTACCATTCATTTTATTTATGAGAAATAAATACCGGCCACCTATGGTCCCGTATTATATCTGTAATAAAACTTTTTTTGAAGACTCTTGAAAATGCAGAGCGGCCAAAAGCACCACTTATTAATATAGCGCCTTTATGTTCGAGCATCCATGAACTGAAATATTTTTTTGCATTTGCCTGTAATCGCAATAAACTGAGATCACTGAAATGCCGAGCAGATAATTCTTCAATGCTTATTTCATCCGGCAATTCCTCACCTTTTTCCTTTATATAAACAAGTACAGTAGGATTATTTAACAGTTCCGGAAAAAGATAAGCAAATTGTTTGATGGCATAAACGGAGCCTTCGCTGCCATCGTAAGAAAGGATATTACTTTTTGGAAACTCAAATTTTTCAGGAACGATAATAACCGGGCATTCTACACCATGCAGTGTATCTTTCAGATAGTCGTTAGGTTCTGCTGTTCCCACGTTTTCATAAAAGGATTCAATACCCACAATCAGCAGATCGGCAAACCTTGTTTCCTTTTTTAACTCTGGCAAAGCAAAATCATAAAAATCTTTATGAACCCTGTATTCAATATCATTTTTCTGGCAAAGCGATTCAAATTTTTCAATATTCTTTTCTACAACTTCTGAATCTTCTCCCTCTACCAAAGGAATAAACATCGGACCTGTTATGCCGCCACCCGAATAACTCCACAAGTTTGCATAATCCACCTGGGGCAAAAAAACTCCGGTAAGTAAAATTTTATTCTTTTCATTCAGAGCTTTTGCAAACTCAAACGCACCAACTGAAAAATGGGTTCCATCAAAGGCAAGAAGTATTTTTTTCATATAGCAAAATTTAATGTTGCTAAACTATTTGACCCATGATTTAAAGAGAATGATGAAGGACAGTACTTTAAATGATACTTATCAAGAGAAAATATTGGATATGATAAACAGCAAAAGAAGATTTTGATTTTTTTGTTTATCGACTGGACAGCAAATTGAAAATTGGTTTTTTAAAGAATTTATACAAATTGTTTTTGTACTTCCTTAATAATTCTTTTACATAAATAAAACAACACTTCTAATAGATTATGAACCCCGAATAGTTCTTTTATTTAAAATGACTACATATTAATATGGTATTGATGACAATTTTTTAGGTGCTTAAAACTGCGTCACTAAATTGTCATATTGTACTCTGAAAGCTTTTGCAGGAAAAGATAGTAAAAATTATTTGAAAATAATTGCATGATTGGATCTATGATTTTTTATAAATTAGTTACATGATCCGGATTATTTTTTTATTTTACTGACACCTGTTAGTGTTTTAATAGCTTACATTCGGTGACGATTTAATTGCATGCCAGAAAATGAACATATAAAACGATTGCTTAAAGTTATTGCCGTTAATGACGACCAGAAGGCTTACAAAGAATTATTTCTTCTGCTTTATTATCGGCTAAAACAGTTCGGTTATTCTATTCTTAAATCAAATGAAGAAGCAGAAGAATTGGTATCAGATGTGTTTCTTCGTATTTGGGAAAGGAGAGATCAACTGAGTACTATTGAATCTCCTACATTATATTTTTATACTACAACTAAAAATCTTGCGATTACAAGAATTAACCGGCAAAAAAGATTTGTTGGAACAGCTCCTGAAGATTGGCTGGTTCAGATGAGGAGTATTTATTTTGATCCGGAGCAACAAGTTATTACCGAAGAAACACTTCTTCATATAAAGAAATCTATTAATGACCTTCCGCCTCGCTGCCGCCTGATCTTTAAATTAATTAAGGAGGATGGATTACGTTATAAAGAGGTGGCTGAATTACTGCATCTTTCCGTCAAAACCGTTGAGGCCCAAATGGCTATCGCACTTCGCCGGATTGGAAAATGTATGCATCTTGAGGTTAAAACTCCCACTCTTCATTTTAGCAAAAAAATAAGTTAATTTTTTTTTAGGGGTAAGGGCTGCATTTTGCAGTCTTATATGGTAATGCTAATTAAGCCAATGAACCAGGAAAGATTTTGGATTCTTTTTTCAAAAAAGTTAGCGAACGAGGCAACCGTAAATGAGTTGAAGGAATACGAAGATCTTATTCAGGAAAATCCTGAGTGGCAATACGCCATACAAAACATCGAGGACTTATGGAAATTCAAACCTAAAGAAGATTATATGCAGGCAGAGGATGCATATATGCTTCATTTGAACAGGATGAAAGAAATGGGAATTATTGCCGATAGTGAACAAGAAGATATCCCGGTAATCGGTCGCAGCAAAAAAAAAATAAAGTGGTATTGGGTTGCAGCTTCGATAGCTGGTATTGCGGTCTTATTTGGTGTAAGCCGAATGTTGTTAAAAGGGAGTGCTGAGAAACCATTGGCCCGGGAAGTGAATGAGATTACAACTAGATTAGGCTCAAAGTCAAAAGTTGAATTACCCGATGGTTCTACAGTTTGGTTGAATGCAGGAAGTAAGCTAACCTATAGAGAAGATTTTGGAAAAGAAATAAGAGAAGTGTCATTATCTGGTGAAGGATTTTTTGATGTAACAAAGATGAAAGACAAACCTTTCATCATTCATACATCAAGTATAGATATAAAAGTTCTTGGAACTGTTTTTAATGTAATGGCTTATCCGGATGACAAGCGCACGGAAACAAGTTTGATTCGGGGTAAAGTAGAAGTAACAATTAAAAGCAGACCGAATGATAAAATTATCCTTTCGCCCAATGAAAAATTGGTGGTTGAAAATGATAAGATCATTGAAGATGGAAGAAGAGAAAAGAAAGAACCTGCGGAAACGCCAATGACTACGAGTTCGCTGGTATCTGTTGATAAATTAAAATATAGTCCGATTGACAGTACACTTGCAGAGATAGAATGGGTTAAAAACAGGCTGGTATTCAGAGATGAGTCTTTTGATGATTTGGCTGTTCAGATGGAAAGGTGGTATGCTGTGTCCATTGAAATCAAAGACAAAGAGTTGGAACAAAAAAGATTAACGGGCATTTTTGATTCAGAAACTATTGACGAGGCACTTGAGGCGTTGAAAATTTCAGTGCCATTCAGGTATGAACATAATGGAAATAGCATAATCATTCATCGCTAAAATATTTTTATATGACTGGTGACAATTCATCTTAAAGGCTTTAAAAAAATCGGGATTCCGGTGCAACGGAACCCCGCATGGAACTGGTTGTAAACCGGGTACTGGATAAGTACCCGCATTTCTAAACTAACCAAATGTAAATTATGAAAAAAAATGGAACTGTTTCTGCAAGAACTTTGACTTATCTAAAGATTGCCAGAATTATGAAGTTGATGATTGCGTTAATTCTTTTTGCTTGTTTGCATGTTTCTGCAAAAGGTTGGTCCCAGGAAAGGATTACTCTTAAAATGAATGGGGCCGAAATTAAAAAGGTTCTTTTTGCTATTGAAAAGCAAACGGATTACCGGTTTCTTTTTACTGAGGATGCAGTAAAAGGTAAACCCCGTGTTTCTATTGACGTGGTTAAAGCCTCTGTTTCAGAAATCCTTGACAAAATTTTAGCTAATACCGGTATTGGCTATAAAGTATTAGGATCAAACCTTGTTGTGTTGAAAGAAGGAGTTTCATCGGGTGATATTAATCTGCAAGAAGTAAGAATTACCGGAAAGGTTACTTCAGCATCAGGAGATCCAATGCCTGGAGTATCTGTTGTTGTAAAAGGGACAGTAACAGGAACTACTACTGATGCAAACGGTAATTATTCTATCAACGTTCCGGATAATGCGGTTTTAGTATTCAGTTCTGTTGGATATGAAAGTAAGGAGGTTTCGGTAGCCGGTAAATCAGTCATTGATATTACTTTGTCGATTTCTACCAAAATAATTGATCAGGTTATTGTTGTAGGGTATGGTAGCCAACGTAAAATTGATATCACAGGATCTGTAGCTACAATTAAAGGAGAGGAAATTGCAAAACAAGCATCTTATAACCCCTTGAGTGCTTTACAAGGCAAAGTGGCTGGATTACAGGTTACAAATAATGGCTCACCAGGTGCGCCACCAAGTTTAATTGTAAGAGGTGCTGGTACAATTTATGGTAATACAAGTCCATTATATGTTGTAGATGGCGTTTGGTATAGTGATGTTAGTTTTCTTAATTCCAATGATATTGAGAGTATGACTTTACTCAAAGATGCTTCTTCCGAATCAATTTATGGAATTCAAGCTGCAAATGGCGTTGTGCTTATTACAACTAAAAAAGGGAAGAGAAATGAAAAGCCTGTAATCAGTTACAATGGCTTTGTTGGTAATCAAGTTGCAACTAATCAAATTGACATGGCGACGGGTTCTCAATATGAAACAATGATAAATGAATTAAATGTACTGAACGGCTCAGCGCCAGCTTATGCTAATCCTTCAGCTGCGGGAAATACAGACTGGTATCATCAGATATTAAGAAATGCACTTGTAAACAATCATCAAATTTCAGTTTTAGGGGGAGGAGAAAAATCAACATATAATATTTCTGCAGGTTATTACCACCAGGATGGTATTGTAAAGACAAATGCTTTTGATAGATACACTATTCACCTTCAAAACGATTATCAACTAGCTAAATTTTTGAAAGTTGGTGTTAATGTAACTGGTATCATGAGCAAATCTCAAGATATTGATGGTTCTATTTTCCACCAATTATATTCTGCTGCACCCAATGTACCAGTATATTATGCAGATGGCACTTATGGCGACCCTAACGATTTCTTGGTTGGTACCTCCAATCAGTTTAATCCTCAGGTTACCATAGATTTTTTTCATCATCAAACTAGAACTTATAAATTTACCGGAAGTGCTTATGCAGATTTAAAACTTGCAAAACATTTTACTTTTCATACAAGTATAGGTGGAGATTTTGAGCAAGCAGAAATAAATCAATATAGCCCGGTTTACAAAGCAACATTATCACAAAGAGCAACTGTTAGTACTTTGTATGTCGAAAGAGATGAAATGAGAAATTGGATTGTAGATAATAATTTAACTTATGACAATAAATTTGGCGACCATTCAATTAAAGTATTAATTGGGCAAGAAGCACAGCAAAGTAAATTTTATCGACTTAGCGCATCTGTTAATGGAGTGCCTTCTGGAAACGGCAATCAATATCTTTCGTTAGGTACTGCCAGCACTGCAGGTGTTGGGGACGCAGGTAGTTTGTATAACGTTAGCTCCTATTTTGGCAGGGTAAATTATTCTTATAGGGACAAATATTTATTAACTGCAACTTTAAGAGGAGATGGGTCTTCAAAATTCAGCGGTAATAATCAATGGGGTTATTTCCCTTCAGCAGGTTTAGGTTGGGTTATTACCAATGAAAAGTTTATGCAAAATCAAAAAATATTTAATAACTTAAAATTGAGGGGTAGCTGGGGAAAGGTTGGTAATGTATCAGTTCCAGCTAATTTATCAACTTTAACGGTAACACAGAATGCCGGACTGGTTTATGTAGGAGGCAATGGTACTACTGCAACAGGTGCAAGTATACAAACTGTTGTTCCACCCACAACTTATTGGGAAAGAGGTGTTGGAACTGATGTAGGTTTAGAAGCCACTTTAGTTCATAATAAATTAAATGCGGAAGTTGATTGGTATAATAAACAAACTCAAAAAGCAATTTTTGCAATTCCAATTTTATCTTCCCTGGGTACTACAGGAAACACAATTATTGGTAACCAGGCAACTTTTCAAAATCAGGGTATGGAGTTTTTGGTTTCATGGAAAGATAATATTAAAAATGATTGGAGTTATTCAATTAGCGCTAATGCATCATTTAACACCAACAAAGTGTTGAACGTATCAACGGGAGCCAATCCGATTTATGAACAAGTAGGAACCACTGGCGGTTCGAACTGGGATACAAGAACAGTTGTTGGACAACCAATTGGTCAATTTTATGGTTTGCAGGTAATTGGCGTTTTTCAATCTGCGGCTGATGTAGCCAATTATAAAAATGCCAGCGGCAATCCTATTATGCCTAATGCAAAACCTGGTGATTTTAAATACAAAGATGTAAACGGAGATGGAGTTGTTGATGGAAAAGATATGATCCCTTTAGGAAATCCAAATCCTAAAACGGTATATGGTATTAATACAAATGTCGCTTACAAAGCATTTGATTTAACAATCGACTTTCAGGGTGTAGCTGGCGTACAAGTGTATAATGCTAATCTTGGTTTGAGATATGGTACCGAAAACTTTACCGAAGATTTTTATAAAAATCGTTGGCATGGACAAGGTACAAGTAACGTATATCCTTCTGCAAATATAGGAGGAGGTCAAAATTATCTTTCTAATTCATTTTACGTTGAAGATGGTAGCTATTTTAGAATTAGGAACATACAATTAGGTTATACCATTCCTGTAAGCAAGTTGAAAAATTCCGGCATCACTAAACTAAGAGTTTTTGCAAACGCCCAGAATGCGTTCAACTTTTTTAAGTACAGAGGATTTACACCCGAGATATCTGCAACAAATGGAAATCCAACCACTGCCAATATTGACCAGGGCGTTTATCCATTGTATGCAACCTATAATTTTGGCGTAAATCTTAGTTTTTAATTTTTAAAAATTATTATAATGAAAATAAAAAATAATTTTTCAGGCATCAATAAAGTTGTTTTTAATCTTATTATTATAACAACTGTTTTGATATCGGGGTGTAGTAAAAGTTTTTTAAATGTACCTCCCCAGGGTCAACAACCCACACAACAATTTTGGCAATCTCAATCAGATGCAACCGCAGCCGTTAATGCAATCTATGCCAGTTTACGCAGTTGGAATGAAACCGCTTTTGCAGCTATTGCTGTGGAAAGCATGGCATCCGATGACGCTGCAAAAGGCAGTACTTCAAGTGATGCTACATTTATGAATAATTACGACCAGTTTACCATCACATCTTCTGATGAAGGCGGTCAACTCGGGGGATTTTGGTCTGGGCAATATCAGGAAATTAATTTATGCAATCAGGTATTGGATAATATTCCAAACATAAATATGGATGCTACTTTAAAAGCACGTTATTTGCTGGAAGCAAAATTTGTGCGTGCATTTTCTTATTTCAGATTAGTACGTGCTTTTGGCGATGTACCACTTCGTTTGCATGTACCCGCCAATGCAAGCCAATTCAATATTCCACGCACACCTAAAGCTCAGGTATATACGGCTATTGAACAAGATTTAACTGACGCTGCTGCAGGACTTCCTTCGTCATATAGTGGAGCAGATGTGGGCAGAGCAACAAAAGGAGCTGCATTGGCATTGCATGCTATGGTGGCTTTGTATCAGAAAAAATGGAGCGATGTAGTAACTTATACCAATACAATAATACAATCGAATATATATTCTCTCTTCCCTGATTATGAACAAATGTATAGGGTACCCAACAACAATTGCTCTGAATCTATTTTCGAAATTCAGTGTGCAGTAACTCCCAACAATCCCGCTGCAGAGACATCCCAATATTCGCAAGTGCAAATGCCAAGAGGTGTTGCTTGGGGTGGATGGGGCTTCAATGTGCCTACACAAGATTTAGTCAATGAATTTGAACCTGGGGATGCCCGTTTAAATGCAACTGTCATTTTTCAAGGTGTTCCAACAGTGGAAGGAGATATAGTACCTGCACCTGCTACTAATCCTATGTATAGTTATAAAGCTTATGTGCCTTCTTCTCTTTTTTCGACTGCTTTACAGAATCCAGGCTGTCAGCAAGATGTAAGAGTAATTCGTTATGCATCTGTTTTATTGTGGAATGCAGAGGCTAATAATGAACTTGGAAATACATCTGCTGCATTAGCTTCTTTGGAACAGGTTCGTGCAAGAGCAAGGGCATATTCAATTGCTAACGGTGCTCCTGTAGGTACTTTACCGCCAGTTACAACTACTGTTCAGGCAACTTTGCGAGCTGCCATTCAACATGAAAGAAGAGTTGAGTTGGCGATGGACTTTTTTGAAAGCCGTTATTTTGATTTAGTAAGATGGGGTTTGGCGGCTACCAAATTACCTGGGTGGAAGGCCAATAAAAATGAGGTTTGGCCTATACCGCAAAGTGAAATTGATTTGAGTTCAAACATGCTAACTCAAAACCCGGGGTATTAATTATTAATATTAAAAACTGAAGATTATGAAAAAGTACCTAATAAATAGTTTATTATTTTCATCGGCTTTTATTTGTATGTTATTTAGTTCGTGCTATAAGAAGTTTGATCCAAAGTCTTATCAACCCGCATTTACTGTTAATGGCTTTACATCTTCAGCATCTATAGAATCTGGAAGCCTGGTGGCCTATTGGGCATTTGAAGGAAGCTACATTGATAGTGTTTCCAAAACACTGGGAACAGGTGTAAATACAAGTTTTACTCCCGGTTTTGTTGGTCAGGCATTGCAAGGCGCAAATAATGGATATGTAATTTCCGCTTTACCCAACGCACTTAAAGGTTTAGGAAGTTTTACGATTGATTTTTGGATAAATACACCACAAAATACTGCTGAAACAGCCCCAATAAGTATTAGCGATAATGCAAATTTTTGGGGTGCATTAGATATATTTTATGATAATGGAAGTACGGCAACTAGTACACCATTTAAAATCCATTTAAATGATACCACAAATAATACAGGAGATATTTGGTTAACTTCTTGGACATTATCAAGTCCATGGAGTTCATGGCAAAATATTGCTATAACGTATGATCAGAATACTTCTAAGTTTATTTTGTATCAAAATGGTACTGTTGTTGGTTCGCAAACGCAGGCCGGAGCAGGAGCTATTGCATTTCCAACTACTGCAGGTAAAATTATTTTTGGAACTGAGCAATTTCAGGCTACTCCCAGTTTAGGAACTGCAGGTGGTTCTCAAGGGTGGGCAACATTTTTGGCCGGTCAAATGGATGAAGTGCGGATTTATAATAAAGCGCTTACCCAAAACGAATTACAGGCATTGATAACATTACAAGGTAAAGGGAAATAAAATTATTATTCAAGCATTAAAAATTATGTCATGAAAAATATAATTTATTTAGGGATTATTTTATTGCTAAGCATTGCCTTGGTAATAGGTTGTAAAAAGACTGACAGTAGTACTGGTATTAATGTAAATGCTGCTGCTCCGGTGGTAACCACAGTGGCAGCTACAAATATTGCAGCACCTAATGCAACTGCAGGTGGTAATATTACCGGTGATGGAGGCTCTATTGTTATGGAAGCCGGTGTTTGTTATGATACTGTTGCAGGTGTCACCACAGCTAAACACAAACAATTGATATATACTGTAGGCGGAAATTTTTCGGTAAAATTAGATAGCCTTATTATGGGCAAAACATATTATTATAGAGCATATGCAATAAATGCAAAAGGTACATCTTACGGTACAGAAATGAGTTTTGCAGTACCGTGGAGCATCAATGGTTATTATTTCTCTTCTCAGGTTGCACCTGCAAATTTAATTGCACATTGGTCTTTTGAAGGTAGTTATATTGATAGTGTATCTTCAACGGTTGGCACACCCAATCATCCTACTGCAATAAGTTTTGTTACGGGAATAAAAGGGCAGGCAGTACAAATAGCAAGTCCGGGTTATATTAATACTAATATGACCAATGCCATTGCTGGCTTGAATAGTTTTACTATGACATGTTGGATCAATCATCCTTCAAGTTTGAATACTGGACCATTTACCTACATGCCTTTTTCTTTAAATGCAGCCGGTTTTTCTTGGGAGCAAACGAAATTCTTTATGTTGTTTAATAATGCTGATAATGCAGCGGGCTCTTATGGCAAAGTTGGCTTGATGGATCAATGGTTTGATGCAGGTCAGGTGTGGCCAAAAATGTTAGATGGTAATTGGCATCACATGGCTATTACATTTAATGGAAGTACCGGTGCTTTGAGGGTTTACGTTGATGGAACTTTATTGTCGCAAAGCAGTGCAACTGCATTTGGCCCTCAAGCAAATTTTGGAACAGCTAATAGTTTTACTTTAGGTGGTCCTGACGATAATGCAAATACAGCTAATGGTTGGATGAATTCTTTAAGTGGCAATTTAGACGAATTTAGAGTCTATAATACAGATTTAAGTGCTCCACAGGTACAGGCTTTGAGTGTTTTGGAAAGTCATGGACTTTAAAAATTGATTTTTTTTATTTATAGTGTACAAATAAATAAAAATATTTGTACACTTTTTTTTTGAAAAAGTATATTTAATTCTTTCTTTCAGTTTAAATTGACTGGCGTTAAAATACTACTCCTGATTGCTTATCTCTTTCAAATTGTTTATCTGATGAGAATGAATAAAATTGTGATATATATATTATTTAGCGCCTCGGGTGCAATGGCTTTTTTTATGTTTTGTTTTGCCGGTTGTAAAAAACAATCAAATCAATCGCAAACAATAATACCTGTAACAACTACTTTTCAAATCGTAAACCAGAGAATTAATTCCGTCGTATTCAATTCAACAAAGACTTTGTATGGAATAAATATTAATCCCGTTATTCAAATTTCTTTTTCAGATAAAATTGATACAACTTCTGTATCATCTGCTGTATCTTTTACCAATAAAACACAAAATTCATCTAATGTAGCATATAATATATCTTATCAAAATAATGACAGTACAATAGTAATTTCGCCTTCAGTTAATTTTAAATATTTAAACGAATATATTTTTTCACTCAATACATTTTTAAAATCAACTACCGGAGGTTCTTTAAATAATACAATTGATTTAGACTTTTTCACTCAAATTGATTCATCCAATAAATTTCCGGTAATAAGTGACAGTGCATTGCTTGATCTGGTTCAACAGCAAACATTCAAATATTTTTGGGACTTTGGCCATCCGATATGCGGCCTGGCACGTGAAAGAAATACAAGCGGTGACGTTGTTACTACAGGGGGAAGTGGTTTCGGCATTATGGCGATGGTGGTAGCAGTTAATCGTGGGTTTATTTCACGTATTGATGCTGTTGCCCGATTAAACACAATTACTAATTTTCTTATAACTAAATGTCAACGTTTGCATGGCGCATTCTCGCATTGGATAAATGGAAGCACCGGAGCAACTGTTCCATTTGGTGCTAACAATGGAGCTGATATTGTTGAGACTTCATATTTACTGGCAGGTTTGCTAACAGCAAGGCAATATTTTAATAGTGCTATAAATGCAAACGAAATAGCATTGCGTGATAGTATTAATTCAATTTGGAATGCAGTTGAATGGAACTGGTTTACACAAAATGGTAACGTCAATGGATTATATTGGCAATACAATCCTTCTTATACGGCCACGAGCGATATTTGGAGTATCCCTGTTACAGGATGGAATGAAGCTTTAATTACTTATGTGATGGCTGCATCATCACCTAATTATTCTATCTCAAAGACTGTTTACGATAATGGTTGGGCAAGAAATGGTGCAATAAAAAACGGAAATACTTATTATGGAGTAGCATTGCCTTTAGGTGAAAGTTTAGGTGGCCCATTATTTTTTGAACATTATTCTTTTCAGGGAATTAATCCAAACAATTTAAGCGATTCATACTGTAATAATTATTTAACGCAAAATATTGCTCATTCACAAATTAATTACAATTATTGCGTAGCCAATCCGCAAAATCATTACGGTTACAGTAATTTGTGCTGGGGTTTGACAGCTAGTGATATTCAAAATGGCTACACGGCTTCATCGCCAACAAATGATGTGGGAGTAATTGCACCAACAGCTGCTTTATCATCAATGCCATATACACCAACACAATCAATAAATGCTTTGAAATTTTTCTATTATAAATTGGGGGATAAATTGTGGGGCAATTATGGTTTTTATGATGCTTTTAATTTATCAACTCCCTGGTTTGCATCTTCCTATCTGGCTATTGATGAAGGTCCGATAATTTGCATGATTGAGAATTATAGAAGCGGGTTGCTTTGGAATTTGTTCATGAGCTGTCCGGAAGTAAAAACAGGGATGAAAAACCTTGGATTCACAAGCCCGAATCTATAATACAGATTTATTTAATTCAAAATATTAGCAAGAAATAATTCTGCTGAATATGAAAAAGGTAATTGCTCTTTTTATATTTCTAAACAACGTTACTTTTTTTTATCTGGGCAAATACAAAAAAATAATAACAGGTTTTCCTGATTTAAAAAATCGTAAGCTAAATTTTTTTTAGTATGAAAAAGAGACGATTTGAAAAAATGCTTAATGTTTTTTTAGAAATTTTCTTAAGATGAAGAAGTATAGCCATGATATGAGAATCGTAAAACTTTATGCCTTCAGTTTTTTTTTGGCCATTCTTTCTTTTTGTGGTGATTGTTCTAAAAAAACAGGAAGTAATATTGTGCCACCTGTTTCTCCGACCAATGACGTAGAAATGTGGCTGACAAAACCAGACCAATCAGTATTACTTCAAAAGCAACAATCCATTCTTTCATTTGGAACGACCGCGAATGTTTATCCCAATATTAATGTTGACTCAACAATAACTTATCAAACTATGGATGGTTTTGGATATGCATTGACTGGTGGCAGTGCTTATTTAATCAATCACATGGATGTTTCATCAAGAGCTTCATTATTAAATGAACTTTTTGGGACAGGAAATAGTTCCATTGGTGTAAGCTACTTAAGAATCAGTATTGGTTCTTCTGATTTAAATGCATCAGTATTCAGTTATGATGATTTGCCTCCGGGGCAAACGGATAGTACGCTTGTAAATTTTAGCCTTTCACAGGATACAATTGATCTGATTCCAGTCTTAAAACAAATACTGTCTATTAATCCTGGTATAAAAATTATAGGCTCACCGTGGAGTGCGCCAATATGGATGAAGGATAATGACAATTCTATCGGAGGAAGTTTATTGCCGCAATATTATGGTGTGTATGCAAATTATTTTGTGAAGTATATTCAGCAAATGCAGTTGAAAGGAATTACAATTAATGCAATTACCATTCAGAATGAACCACAATATGGTGGTAATAATCCCAGCATGGTATTATCAGCAACACAGGAAGCAGATTTTGTAAAAAATAATTTAGGACCAGCATTTCAGTCAGCAGGCATCAGTACAAAAATTGTAGTATGGGATCATAACTGTGACAACCCGAATTATCCAATCACTGTTTTGAATGATCCGGCGGCAAATCCATTTATTGATGGTTCGGCTTTTCATTTATATGCCGGCGATATCAGTGCATTATCAGTTGTTCATAATGCATACCCCAATAAAAATCTTTATTTCACAGAACTGTGGACTGGTTCCAATAGCAGTTTCAGTACTGATTTTCCATACCATATAAAAAATGTAATTATTGGTTCTGCAAATAATTGGAGCAAGGTTGCTTTGGAATGGAACCTGGCAAGCGATCCAACTTTCAGTATTCATACACCGGGTGGTTGTTCACAATGCCAGGGAGCTGTAACTATTAATGGTTCTACCTTCAGCCGTAACGTAAGTTATTATATCGTGGCTCATGCTTCGAAATTTGTTCCGCCCGGTTCCATCAGAATATCCAGCACCAATCCGGGAACTCTTCCGAATGTTGCTTTTCTGACTCCGACAGGAAAAAAAGTTTTGATTGTTTTAAACGATTACACATCTAACCAGGGATTTAATATTTATTATAAAGGTAAATGGGTATATACATCCCTGGATGCAGGAAGTGTGGCAACTTATATCTGGTGAACTTTAATCAATAAAAAAATGAAGAAAATATTTTATCTGGCACTGGTTATATTATTCACTGGTTTTTCAGGAATTATTAAATCACAACCATTACCATTTCATAAAACGAATGGAAGAAAAGTAATTGTTTATACTACTGCAAACAATACTGATTTTCGGTTGTCATTAACCGACAGTGCAACATTTAAACCAATGGTACAACCGTTGGAAACTCAAGTCTGTGTTTTTGTAGATCCCGATAAAACATTTCAGACTTTTGTGGGTATTGGCGGAGCGATGACTGATGCCGCTGCAGAAACATTTTATAAACTGCCTAAAGACAAACAGGAAGAATTAATAGCCGCCTATTTTGATAATAAGAAAGGAATTGGTTATACCATAGCAAGAACTAACATCAACAGTTGTGATTTCAGCAGCGATTCATATACTTATATAAAAGAAGGCGACAAAGAGTTGAAATCATTTAACATTGATCATGATAAAAAATATAAAATACCATTTATAAAAGAAGCAATAAAAGCAACCGGCGGTAAGTTGAATTTATTTGCCAGCCCCTGGAGCCCGCCGGCTTTTATGAAGAGTAATAATGACATGCTGCATGGCGGAAAATTGGAAAAAGAATTTTACCAGGCATGGGCAAATTATTACCCGAAATTTATCAAAGCATATAAAAAAGAAGGGATAAATGTTTGGGGAATCACGATTCAAAATGAACCAATGGCAACACAAAAATGGGAATCATGTATCTACACAGCGGAAGATGAAAAAGATTTTCTGAAAAATTATCTGGGCCCGACAATGATAAAAGAAGGATTGGCTGATGTGAAAATTATTGGATGGGATCATAACAGGGATTTGTTGTACCAGCGGGCAAGTACTTTATTAAATGATCCTGGTGCTGCAAAATATTTATGGGGAATTGGTTTTCACTGGTATGAAACATGGAGTGGAGGTGAACCCATGTTTGAAAATGTAAAAAGAGTTCATGAAGCGTTCCCAGGTAAGAATCTTTTTTTCACTGAAGGTTGTGCAGATAAATTTGATATCAATAAAGTTCACGACTGGTATCTCGGAGAAAAATATGCTACAAACATGATCAATGATTTTAATAATGGGATGGTTGGCTTTACTGATTGGAATATTTTATTGGACGAAACAGGCGGCCCGAATCATGTTGGGAACTTTTGTTTTGCACCAATTCATGCCGATACAAAAACAGGCGAAGTGATTTATACGAATGCATATTATTATATCGGTCATTTTTCAAAATTCATTCAGCCCGGCGCTAAAAGAATAACAGCATCTGCCAGCCGCAGCCAATTGCTTACTACTGCATTTAAAAACAAGGATGGAAAAGTTGTGGTGATAGTAATGAATCATGGAGATAATAAAACAACTTATTATTTATGGGTAAAGGACAATGCAGCAGAAATAACTTCACTGCCGCATTCTATTCAGACTTTAATTTTTTAATTATGAAAAATGATTAAAGTGAATTTGAATTATTTATTAATATTGTTTTCTTCAGTACTGTTTGTTACTGATTGCAGTAAAAAGAGTTCAGCTTCATCAACGCCTACTCCGCCACCGCCACCATCTGCCTTAATTTTTTCCAATGTTACATTGGATAATTCGGCTGCATCAACTTCAGTCACTAATTATAATATAAAGACAACGGTAGCTATTCGGCTTTATTTTAATAATGCGTTAGACAGAACTTCTGTTTCATCTTCAGTATCTGTGAAGAAAGGAGGCGTCACTGGCATTTCATTAAATTATGCTTATGAAAATAATGACAGTACACTGGTGATCACTTCTTCTGCCGCGCTAAAAAACCTTACTAGTTATTTGGTAAGTGCCGGCAACTCATTGAAATCAATAAAAGGTGGAAGTCTTAATAGTACATTGAATTTTCAATTCATAACGCAAATTGATTCTACAAATAAATTTCCTGTCATCAGTGATAGCGCTTTATTGGATTTAGTGCAGCAGCAAACATTCAAATACTTTTGGGATTATGGTCATCCTGTTTGCGGCATGGCCAGGGAAAGAGATAACGTATCACCAGAAACTATTGCAGTTGGCGGAACAGGATTTGGTATCATGTCAATACCTGTTGCTATCAACCGAAATTTTATTACCCGTGCGCAGGGGTTATCAAGAATGCAAACGATTGTTGGGTTTTTAAAAAATATAGCGCAAAAATTTCATGGAGCTTTTCCGCATTGGCTCAATGGAACTACTGGTGTAGTTATTCCGTTCAGCTCCCAGGATGATGGCGCTGATCTGGTAGAAACATCTTACCTGATGGCAGGTTTGCTTACGGCCAGACAATATTTTAATGGAACTGATACTACCGAAACAAATTTAAGAAATGACATCAACGGATTATGGAATGGAGTTGAATGGAGTTGGTTTCAGCAGGGCGGACAAAATGTTTTGTACTGGCACTGGAGTCCGGATTATGGTTGGTCAACTAATATGAAAATTCAGGGATGGAATGAAACCCTGATCACGTATATTCTTGCTGCTTCTTCTACAACTTATCCGATTACTCAGGCTGTGTATACTCAGGGGTTTGCTCAAAATGGTGCTGAGGAAAATAATAATTCTTATTATGGATATGTATTACCACTTGGCCCTGCTTATGGCGGCCCGTTATTCTGGGCGCATTATTCTTTCCTGGGAATTAATCCAAATGGTTTAAGTGATGCCTATGCAAATTATCAAACCCAGGTTACCAATCATTCAATGATCAATTATCAATATTGCGTTACTGATCCGCAAAATTATTTTGGTTACAGCAATCAATGTTGGGGTTTAACGGCCAGCGATGTTCCGAACGGATATTCTGCCAATTCACCAACAAATGATATTGGTGTAATAACTCCAACCGCTGCGCTCTCTTCTTTTCCTTATATTCCGACTCAAAGCATGAATGCATTAAAATTCTTTTATTATAAATTAGGAGACAAGATCTGGGGGCAATATGGATTTGTCGATGCATTTTCATTAAAAAATTTATGGTATGCTGGTTCTGATTTAGCAATTGATGAAGGCCCGATAATTGTGATGATAGAAAATTACCGAAGTGGTTTGATCTGGAATTTATTAACCAGTTGCCCTGAAATAAAAAACGGAATGAAGAATGTGTTGGGATTCACTGCGTCTTATTTGTAATAAAGGTCTAATTATTGCCATAAAATATGTGTAAGAAAATTTTCTTTATACTCGTAATTGTTTGTTTGTCTCATTCCTCGTTCTCCCAAAGAATTAATTTAAAAAGCGGTTACCCTGATAATGTAAATCCGGTCGGTATTATAAAAAATATTTCCGATTCAGAACTACTGGATATAATACAGCGTCAAACATTCCGCTATTTCTGGAATTATGCTCACCCGATAAGTAGTATGGCAAGAGAAAGAGATAATACTGTAAAAGCAGATTATTACTGGGATTATATCAATGAAGGAGATGGTGAGCCCAATTTTAGTAAAAGAACTTTTGGTTCTGAAGCATGTGCAATTGGTGGCACTGGCTTTGGAATTTTGTCAACTATTGTTGCGGTGAATCGCGGATGGATTGGAAGAGATACCGCATTAAAACGTTTAGTAAAAATAGTCGATTTTTTAATTAAGGCAGATTGTTATCACGGCATTTATCCGCATTTCATGAACGGCGCAACAGGGAAAACGATTCCGTTTGGAAGATTAGACGATGGAGCTGATATTGTTGAGACTTCTTATTTGTTTATGGGTTTGTTGTGTGCAAGGGAATATTTTAATTCTAATACTCCGCTGGAAAAATATTTTCGTAACCGTATAAAACAAATGTGGGATGTAGCAGATTGGAACTGGCACAGCAAGGGGAGTGATAAATTATTATACTGGCACTGGAGCCCCAATAATGATTTTGATATGAACTTCCCGGTTTATGGTTATGATGAAGCACTGATAACATATATTGTTGCTGCTTCGTCGCCGGTTCATCCTATTTCAAAAGAGCTATATGAAAATTCATGGGTAAAAAGTGCCGGTTGGAAGAATGGTAAATCTTACTATGGTATTAAATTGCCATTGGGAAACTTTGATAAAGGTGGCCCTTTATTTTTTGAACAATACACTTATATGGGAATTGATCCCAATGGACTCACCGATGATAATGGAATTGATTATGCTGAACAAACAAAAAATCATACACTTATCAACCGGGCCTATTGCATTGAAAATCCAAAGAAATATAAAGGATATGGAGAAAATTGCTGGGGGTTAACTGCTGGTGATAGTTACAAAGGTTATGTAGCACATTGCCCTGAAGTTGATCTTGGAGTCATTCAACCTACGGCTGCTTTATCATCTTTTCCTTACACGCCTGAATATTCCATGCACGTGTTGAAACATTTTTATTATGACTTGGGAAATAAAATATGGGGCCCATTTGGTCTTGCCGATGGATTCAGTGAAGAACATAACTGGTATGCAAAAACTCATTTGGCAATTGATGAAGGACCAATTATCGTGATGATAGAAAATTACCGAAGCGGATTGATCTGGAAATTATTTATGAGTTGCCCGGAAATAAAGAACGGATTAAAGAAACTTGGTTTTGATAGTCCGTGGCTAAAAAATTAATATATAAGAGCAAAGTATTAGTGATTTTTTTACGAATTAAAAAAATAATTCGATTGTTTAATTTTAAATCATGAAGACAAATATTCTAATCCTGATTTTTTTGTTATCTTTTTCTGTTGTGAAATCACAACAAAAACAAAAAACCTATTGCAATCCAATCAACATAGATTATGGCTATACGCCTATTCCTAATTTTACCCAATGGGGAAAACATCGGGCAACCGCCGATCCTGTTATTGTAAATTACAAAGGAGATTATTATTTGTTCAGCACGAATCAATGGGGTTATTGGTGGAGTAGCGACATGCTGAACTGGCATTTTATTTCAAAAAAATTTCTGAGACCTTGGAACATTAATACTTATGATGAACTCTGTGCACCCGCAGTTGGAATTGTCGGTGATACCATGATCGTTTTCGGTTCCACATATACAAGCAATTTTACACTTTGGATGAGTACCAACCCCAAATCCAACGAATGGAAACCTTTAGTGGATTCATTTGAAATAGGCGGATGGGATCCTGCTTTTTTTACGGATGATGACGGGAGATTGTATATGTATAATGGAAGCAGCAATCGGTATCCTACTTATGGCATTGAATTAAACAGAAAAACATTTCAACCTATTGGTTACAGAAAAGAAATTTATAGTTTGGAAAGCTGGCGGTTTGGTTGGCAACGTTTTGGCGAATATATGGACAATACTTTTTTGGATGGCTTTATCGAAGGAAGCTGGATGACAAAACATGATGGCAAATATTATTATCAGTATGCTACTCCCGGCACAGAAATGAGTGGATATGCAGATGGAGTGGCGGTTGGCAAAGAACCATTGGGTTCATTTGAAAACATGTCTGATCCGTTAAGTTTTAAACCAGGTGGTTTTGCAAGAGGAGCGGGACATGGAGCTACATTTCAGGATAATTGGAATAATTACTGGCATGTTTCCACGATTGGTATTTCTGTGAAAAATAATTTTGAAAGAAGAATTGGTATCTGGCCGGCTGGTTTTGATAAGGATGATGTGATGTATTGTAATACCTCATTCGGTGATTATCCGCATTATTTACCAAATGGAGTTGCTGATCATTTGCAAAGTCAGTTTACCGGGTGGATGTTATTGAATTATAAAAAACCAGTCAGAGTATCTTCTACACTTGGTGATCATAATGCAAACAATGCTGTTGATGAAAGTATCAAAACATATTGGAGTGCAACTACTGCTGATAAAGGAGAATGGATAGAATCGGATTTGGTAAATATTTCAACAGTGAATGCCATTCAGATAAATTACGCTGATCAGGATGCAGAATTTTTGGGAAAATCATTAGGCGTATTTCACCAGTATATACTTTATTATTCTTTAGATGGAAAAAAATGGAATGTGCTGATTGATAAAGGCAATAATAAAACAGATGTGCCGCATGACTATGTGGAACTTTCAACACCGGTGAATGCACGATTCATAAAACTGGAAAACATACACATGCCAACAGGTAAGTTTGCAATCAGCGGTCTTCGTGTTTTTGGAAATGGCAATGGCATAAAACCAACTCCGGTGAGACAATTCATGGTATTGAGGACAGAAAAAGATAAGCGCAGTGCCTGGATTCGCTGGAACCCGGTTGACAATGCCTATGCATATAATATTTATTATGGCACTGCTCCCGATAAATTATACAATTGTATCATGGTATATGATGCTAATGAATATTGGTTCAAAGCTATGGACAGTCAGAAAACATATTATTTTACGATTGAGTCTATAAATGAAAATGGAGTCTCGGAAAAATTTAAAACAATAAAAGCTGAATAATGAAAATATTATTTAAAGGATTGTTTTTCTTCGTCCTGTTACTGAATATTGCAAAAGCACAGGAACAGAAACCTGCTTTCTGGGATGATATTCAAGCTTTCAAAAAGCAAGACAGCGTTCGGTTCCCCGGTAAAGGAAAAATATTATTTGTAGGCAGTTCTTCCTTTACGAAATGGAAAGATGTACAAATATATTTCCCATCATATCCCATCATTAACCGTGGCTTTGGCGGATCAACTTTATTGGATGTGATCCGTTATGAAAATGATATAATTTTCAAATATGCGCCGAAACAGATTGTTATTTATTGTGGAGAAAATGATATTGCTGCTGCCGATTCCATTTCCGGAAAAATTGTTTTTGAGAGATTTAAGAAATTGTTCACTGATATAAGAAAAAAATTCCCGACAGTACCTGTCATTTATATTTCGATGAAACCGAGTCCTTCACGCTGGTCAATGAGAGACAGATTTATTGATGGAAATGAAAGAATACAGAAATTTTTAAACCGGCAAAAGGATGCTCATTTTATCAGCGTGTGGAAAGATATGCTGGGGCCGGATGGGACACCGATGAAAAATATTTTTATTGCTGATAATTTGCACATGAATGCAAACGGGTATTCTATATGGCAAAAACTCCTTGAACCTTACCTTATAAAATAATTATTTATAAAAAAATTATCAAAACATCATAGTTCAATTTTGATGAACATTTTTAAATTTATTTTCCTGTTTATTTTCTTTCGAACAGAACTTTGTTTTGCTCAGCAGGGTATTGATCTCAGGTCGCCGGATAATAATATTGTTTTTACGCTAAAAATAAATAAAGGCAAAGCAGATTATTCTATTGCATACAAAAAGAATACTTTAATTGCAAATTCATCACTCAATCTTGACATAGAAGGAATGGGAATGATTCAAAACGCTTTTATTATCCATTCACCGGTTTATAAAGAAGTGAATGAGACTTATAAGTTGGTTGTGGGCAAAGCAAGCGTGGTGAATGATCATTATCGCCAGGCAATTGTTTCTATCGGTGATAAAATGAATAAGAATAACAGGTTCGATATTGAAGTGAGGATTTTTAATGACGGTGTTGCTTTCAGGTATTTAGTGCCAAAACAAAATGGACGTTCTTCATTTACCCTGTTAGAAGAGCAAACACAATTTCGTTTTACCGAAGATCCAATTGTAAAAGCATTGCAGTTTCCGAATTTTACCACTTCACACGAAGGATTATATACGACAGAACTATTGAGTAAAGTTGCTGAAGATACATTGATGGATATGCCGGCATTGTTTCAATTTCCGAATAAAATATTTATGGCAATTACTGAAGCTGCGCTTCTTGATTATGCAGGAATGTATTTGTCAAAACACAACGGTATTTTATATAGTCAACTTTCTCCTTTGCCCGGACAAAAAAAAATAAAAGTAAAAGCAAATCTTCCACATTCGAGTCCGTGGCGTGTATTTTTAATCAGTGACCGGATTGGTGCTTTGATTGAATCAAATGTCATTACCAGTTTGAATGCTCCATGTGCAATTAAAAATATAAGTTGGTTAAAACCGGGTACCACTACTTTTCCATGGTGGAACGGAACTATTGTTCCCGATAGCATCAAAGGAGGAAATAATTTTGAAACCAACAAATACTATATTGATTTCTGTGCGGCAAATCATATTACTTATCATACGGTAGTTGAATATGGTGGTCATGAATGGTATACAAATGACGGCAGCGGATATCAACCGGGTAGAAATGTGGATATTACAAAACCGGTTGCCGGGTTGGATATGAAAAAGATTTGTGACTATGCAAAGAAAAAAAATGTAGGCATTCGTGTGTGGACTCATTGGAAAGCTTTATATCCAAAATTAGATACGGCATTTGATGTATTTGAAAAATGGGGGATCAGTGGAATGATGGTTGACTTTATGGACCGGGATGATCAGCAAATGGTGAACATTCAAACAGAAATTTTACAAAAGGCAGCTGCTCATCATTTGCATATTCAATTTCATGGTGCTTATAAACCTACCGGTCTCAGCCGCACATATCCGAATGAATTGACGAGAGAAGGAACATTGAATTATGAACATGATAAATGGGATAATTTAGTTACGCCGGATGCGGATTTAAATGTTGCAGAGACAAGATTGCTTGCCGGTTCTACGGATTATCATTTGGGTGGATTCAGAGCTTTGCCGTATAAGAAATTTATTATTCAGAATTTTCGTCCTTATGTGATCGGCACAAGATGTCATATGCTGGCCATGTATATTGTTCTTGAAAATTATTTGCCGATGGTTTGTGATTATCCTGATGCCTATATTGGTCAGCCGGGATTTGAAGTTATAAAAAAAATGCCGGCGACTTGGGATGAAACACATGTACCGGTTGCTGAAGTAGATCAATATATTTCAATTGCGCGCAGAAAAAATGATAATTGGTTCATCGGAACTATTACGAATCACGAGGGAAGAGAAATAAATTTAAATTTTAAGTTTTTACCTTCAGGGAAGTATTCAGCCGAAATTTACAGTGATGCTCCCGATGCTGATGAAAATGGAGATCATCTGACTATAAAGAAAATGGTTATTGATAAAAATACTGTTTTGAAATTATCATTGGCTCCCGGTGGTGGAAATGTTATTTTATTAAAAAGATTGAAAAAATAAATTCAATACATGAAACGAAGCGTTCTGTTTATTGCAATTATGATGACATCGCAAATATTATTTGCGCAAACAAAAAAAACGAAACCTGAAAATTCCCGCATGGAAATCTTCATTGACAGTTTAATGAAGAAAATGACATTGGAAGAAAAGATCGGGCAGCTGAATTTACCTGGAGCGGGTGATATTACAACTGGCCAGGCGGGAAGTTCTGACATTGCAAAAAAAATCAAAGAGGGAAAAGTGGGCGGACTTTTCAATATTAAATCTGTAGCTAAAATCAGGGATGTACAAAAAGTAGCTGTGGAACAAAGCCGTTTGAAAATTCCTTTGCTTTTTGGAATGGATGTCATTCATGGTTATGAAACTGTGTTTCCCATTCCGTTGGCATTAAGTTGCAGTTGGGATATGAATTTAATTGAACGAAGTGCAAGAATTGCTGCTATTGAAGCAAGCGCTGATGGTATCAACTGGACTTTTTCTCCTATGGTTGATATTTGTCGTGATCCTCGCTGGGGAAGAATTGCAGAAGGAAGTGGTGAAGATCCTTATCTCGGTTCACAAATAGCAAAAGCAATGGTGAAAGGTTACCAGGGAAATGATCTCACAAAAAATAATACCATCATGGCTTGCGTAAAACATTATGCATTGTATGGAGCAGTTGAAGCTGGTCGTGATTATAATACGGTTGACATGAGCCATCAAAGAATGTACAATGATTATTTTCCTCCGTACAAAGCGGCAGTTGACGCTGGCGTTGGTACTGTGATGTCTTCATTTAATGAAGTGGATGGTGTTCCTGCCACCGCAAATAAATGGTTAATGACTGATGTATTGAGAAAGCAATGGAGTTTTAAAGGATTTGTGGTTACTGATTATACGTCTATCAATGAAATGATCCAACATGGAATTGGTGATCTGCAAACTGTTTCAGCAAGAGCATTGAAAGCCGGCATTGATATGGATATGGTGGGCGAAGGATTTTTAACTACGTTACCAAAATCATTGAAGGAAGGTAAAGTGTCAATGAATGATATTAATATTGCCTGCAAAAGAATTCTTGAAGCAAAATATAAACTGGGTTTGTTTGCTGATCCATATAAATATTGTGATGAGAACAGAGCGAAAACAGAAATTTTTACAACAGAGCATCGTAAAGAAGCAAGAAGCATTGCGGCACAAAGTTTTGTCTTATTAAAAAATCAGAAAAATACTCTTCCATTAAAGAAAAGAGGAACGATTGCAGTGATCGGACCATTGGGTGATAACCGTGAAAATATGCCTGGAACATGGAGTGTGGCAGCAAATTTTTCAAAAGCCATTTCGCTTTTAGATGGATTGAAAGATGCGGTAGGTAATAAAGCGAAGATTTTGTATGCAAAAGGTTCAAATCTTGTTGCGGATTCTGCATATGAAAAAAGAGCCAGCATGTTTGGTAAATCATTGGGTCGGGATAACCGTCCGGCTGCAGAAATAATGCAAGAAGCTTTGGATGTGGCTAACCAATCAGATGTTATTGTTGCTGCATTAGGAGAATCTGCTGAAATGAGTGGCGAAAGCAGCAGTCGCAGCGAAATTGGAATTCCAGATGTACAGGAAGACTTATTGAAAGCATTAATAAAAACCGGTAAGCCGGTAGTGTTGGTATTATTTACCGGAAGACCATTGACAATAAAATGGGAAAATGAAAATGTTCCT
This sequence comes from uncultured Bacteroidota bacterium, assembly GCA_963823125.1. Classification (GTDB taxonomy): domain Bacteria; phylum Bacteroidota; class Bacteroidia; order Chitinophagales; family Chitinophagaceae; genus UTBCD1. The sequence goes on along the minus strand of CAWGKD010000016.1, from coordinate 128,023 downwards.
GCAATATTGAATGTGTGGTTTGGAGGCAGCGAAGCGGGTTATGCAATTTCCGATGTGTTGTTTGGTGATGTGAACCCTTCGGGAAAATTGACTACAACATGGCCGCAGAATGTTGGACAGATACCACTTTATTACAACCATAAAAACACTGGCCGTCCTCTTGAAGAAGGAAAATGGTTTGAAAAGTTCAGGAGTAATTATCTTGATGTCAGTAATGATCCGGTGTATCCGTTTGGGTATGGATTAAGTTATACAACCTTTAACTACAGCGATGTTACACTTAGCCGCACAACAATAAAAGCCAATCAAAAATTAACAGCCAGTGTAACGGTTACCAATACCGGTAAAGTGGATGGAAAAGAAGTAGTGCAATTATATATCCGCGATCTTGTTGGAAGTGTGACAAGACCGGTAAAAGAATTAAAAGGATTTCAGAAAATAGAATTGAAAGCGGGAGAATCAAAAATCGTATCATTTAATATTTCACAAGCGGATTTGAAGTTTTATAACTATGATCTGAAATATGTTTCAGAACCCGGAAAATTTCAGGTATTTATTGGCGGAAACTCAAGAGATGTACATTCGGCAGAATTTGAGTTGCAATAAACTCAATAAAAAATAATTATCGGGTTATGAGTTTTTCTTTTTCATGAATTTATCCCGGATAATATTTTCAACTGGTACATTTTTTATTTTACTTTCTAACCACGATACAATATCAAGATACTGGTAAGAACGACGTGCATATTTATTTTGTGAAACTGCTTCCAACCTGTTGCGCAGATCAATGAAACTTTCCGTCACATTTCTTGGTGCAGGATTCAAGGATCGTTTTAAAAATTTTAAAATTTCCCTCAGCACTGCGTCTAAGTTTTCCATCTTGGCAAGAAAACGATAAACTGATTTGATCAGGTATTCCAGTATTTCCGTATTCCCTAATTCATAATGTGCTACCAGGTGAAGGATTCGGGCAAAACATTGAATGTCGCTGCGCAAATAACCCACTTTCAGATTAATGATTTTATTCAGGTATTGAATACATTTTTCATTATTGCCGGAACCAAAATAAAGACTGGCAATTTTATAATGAAAAACCATCACCCGATGAGTATCAATGTAGCGATTATATTGTTTTAAATGATTTTCAATTTCCGGCACGATGTTCAAACCTTTTGTGAATTCACCTTTCAAAAAATAAGTATTGATTTTTGCGGTATATAAATAAACGAATGCCTGTATTCTCAAACTCTCATTATACCCGGAAGCGATATCATATATTTTCTCCAATTTGAAAATCTCATTATCGAGTTCTTCAAATTTTCCAAGTATAAATAATGCGGAAGCAAGATTATGAAGAGCTTTTAGGTAAAGAAAAGGATCTTCTTTTTTTGCATTGGGATGAACTTCAAATAATTGCACCCATTTCTTGGAATGACGATAATAGTTGGGGAAATCCAATTGAATGTAATAATACCAGCAATACGCTTGTTGCAGATAAGCTTTGCCAAAAAAACTGATCTGTTTTGTATTAATATTCTTAATACTTCCTTTAAAAATCATTTCAATCTCCCGGCTTTGTATTTCATTTTGTGCATGACCGGTTTCAAGGTATAAACCATACATCTGTAATGCAATGGTAGAAAGTTCACTTACTTCATTCACCTGTTGAACAATAAAACCGGTTTCTTCAGCCAGGTCATTTGCCCTTCCTTTGATACTTCGGGTGATATGTCTGGATTCAATAGTTTTTTCAAACTGAATAATTTCAAGCGTCAAAATAAAATGCCCGTTGGATTTTGCCAGGGATTTGGCTTTATCAAGAATTTTCAGACTTTGCAAAATGAGGCCGCGGTCATATAAAAGTTTTGCAAAATCAAATTGCTCTCTTATTTGCATATCCAGATTTTTGGAACTGTGCAAAAGGCGAAGCGCTACCAGAATTTCGCCGTATAAATGGGCTTTTAGATTTGGTAATTGCGAACGTTTGATAGTTTTTTCTTTTCTAAAGATTATTTCCTCGATATAATCTTTCATTCCATCCAGTACATCAAATAGACGGATGAATTTGGAGTCTTTGCTGATCTGGTTTCTGGAAGCATATAATTTAAAATGGCGTTTTTCCACTTTAGTGAGTGATTTAACCAGCAAAAACAAATTATCCTTCTGTTCGTTAGGCATCGTAAATGCAATTTAATGAAACTCTGTCTGGCTAAGGGTTTTATCAAATATACTCCTTTTTAGAAGCCGTAAAATGATAATTAAATGGTTCTAAAACCAAGAACCTGTCGTGTTATCTTCGGACAGTTAAGGAGTACTCAAAGATAAGCTTGTAATTTTTTTGTTTAAAGCTTGCTGAAAAAAAATTATAAAAGGTTTTTTTATGCCTAAAAACAAAATTTTCATTTTCGATACAACGCTGAGAGATGGGGAGCAGGTGCCTGGAAGTAAGTTGAATACTTCTGAAAAAATTGAAATTGCTTTGGCACTTGAGCAGTTGGGCGTTGATATTATTGAAGCTGGTTTCCCCGTTTCAAGTCCCGGAGATTTTCATTCAGTAGAGGAAATTGCAAAAGTGATTAAGAATGCCGTGGTATGTGGTTTGAGCAGGGCTGTACAAAAAGATATTGAAACTGCCGCTGAGGCTTTGCGATATGCCCGTCGCCCGAGAATACATACCGGCATCGGTACATCTGATTATCATATCAAGTCCAAATTCAATTCTAACCGGGAAGATATTTTGAAACGTGCTGTTCAATGTGTAAAGTGGGCCAGGAATTTTACAGATAATGTAGAATTTTATGCAGAAGATGCTGGCCGTACCGACAATGATTATCTGGCTAAAGTAATTGAAGAAGTTATAAAAGTTGGTGCCACTACCGTAAATATTCCCGATACTACAGGATATTGCCTGCCTTATCAATACGGTGAAAAAATTGCCTATCTCGTTAACAATGTTCCTAACATTGATAAAGCAGTAATCTCTTGCCATTGCCATAATGATTTAGGATTAGCAACTGCAAATTCTATTGCAGGAATTATTAGCGGCGCCAGGCAAATTGAATGTACGATAAACGGACTTGGTGAAAGAGCAGGAAATACTTCATTGGAAGAAGTGGTCATGATCATCAAACAACATAAACATCTTGGGTTTTATACAAACATTGAAACAAAAAGATTAAATCCATTGAGCTGGAAAGTTTCTGAAACCATGAGAATGCCGGTACAACCCAACAAAGCTATTGTTGGCAGTAATGCATTTGCACATTCTTCCGGTATTCATCAGGATGGATTTTTGAAAGATTCTCTGACTTATGAAATTATAAATCCTGAAGAAGTAGGTGCTGCCGGTTCAAAAATTGTTTTAACAGCAAGAAGTGGAAGAAGCGCATTGGCATACCGGCTTCATAAGATCGGTTATCCATTCAATCGAAATGATGTTGATGCATTGTACGAACAATTCCTGAAAGTGGCGGACAGAAAAAGAGAAGTGAATGATGAAGACTTGAATGAATTAGCACAACAATACCAATCAGCAAATACAGTGACTATTTAATTATGAGTAAAACATTATTTGATAAGATTTGGGAAAAACATGTAGTGAAAACAATCGAAGGTGGTTTGTCCGTTCTTTATATTGATAAACATTTTATTCATGAAGTTACTTCCCCTCAGGCGTTTACCGGTTTGGAGAAAAGAGGTTTGAAAGTATTTCGGGCAAAACAAATTGTAGCCACAGCTGATCATAATGTTCCCACACTTAATCAGCATTTGCCTATCAAAGAGGAATTATCAAGAAAACAAGTTGAACAATTAATTAAGAATTGCGAAAAACATAATATCGAACTCTATGGACTCGGTCATTCATTCCAGGGAATTGTTCATGTGATCGGACCTGAATTAGGAGTTACTCAGCCAGGCATGACTATTGTTTGTGGTGACAGTCACACATCTACTCACGGTGCTTTTGGTTCTATTGCTTTTGGTATTGGCACCAGCGAAGTGGAAATGGTTTTAGCCACACAATGTTTATTGCAGTCCAAACCAAAGTTGATGCGCATAAATGTGGAAGGTAATATACACAAAGGTGTTGTTTCAAAAGATATTGTTCTTTATATACTATCAAAAATCACGGCAAGTGGAGCCACAGGATATGCGGTTGAGTTTGCCGGATCAGCCATTCGCTCACTGAGCATGGAAGCAAGGATGACAATTTGCAATATGAGTATTGAAATGGGTGCACGTTGTGGAATGATTGCTCCCGATGAAATCACATTCAATTATATTAAAGGAAGAAAATTTGCTCCGCATGATAATGATTGGAATAATAAAAAAGCTGAATGGGAAACTCTTTATTCTGATCATGATGCTTTTTTTGAAAAAGAAATTTTTATAAAAGCTGAAGAAATTGAACCCATGATTACCTACGGAACTAATCCGGGAATGGGCATTAGTGTGACTCAAAAAATACCAGCGTTAACTGAAGTTGATTTAAATGAAAAGCCGTCATACGAAAAGGCATTAAGTTATATGGGGCTTAATGCCGGAGCTGAAATGCAAGGGCAGAAAATAGATTATGTTTTTATCGGCAGTTGCACCAATTCGAGGATTGAAGACTTACGACAAGTTGCTTCATTTGTAAAAGGAAAAAAGAAAGCAGATGATGTGGTGGTATGGATTGTACCCGGAAGCAAACAGGTGGAAAAACAAGCTATCGAAGAAGGTATTGATAAAATATTTGCAGAAGCTGGTTTCGTTCTTCGTCAGCCCGGATGCAGCGCTTGTTTGGGAATGAATGAAGATAAAATTCCCGCCGGCAAATATTGCGTTTCCACTTCCAACAGAAATTTTGAAGGAAGGCAAGGACCCAATGCAAGAACCTTTTTGGCAAGTCCTTTAACAGCTGCACTGGCAGCTATTACCGGTAAAGTTGGAGATGTAAGAAAATTTCTTAATTGAGAATAAAATGAACGGCCTTAAATAACGATTGAACTTTAGCATAATTAATGAATAAAAGTATTAACATAATAAAATCAACTTGTGTTCCGCTGCCAATGGAAAACATTGATACGGATCAGATCATTCCGGCCCGTTTTCTGAAAGCTATAAACAGAGAAGGGTTTGGGAAAAATTTATTCCGTGACTGGCGATATGAGAATGATGATGAAACAAATCCGGTAAAAGATTTTGTTTTAAATAGTCCACTTTATAAAGGAAGAATATTAGTAGCCGGCAGAAATTTTGGCTGCGGTTCTTCCAGGGAACACGCAGCATGGGCTATTAAAGATGGCGGATTTGATGTAGTAGTCAGTAGTTTTTTTGCGGATATTTTTCGAAACAATTCGCTTAATAATTTCCTGCTTCCGGTACAGGTGAGTGATGAATTTCTGAATAAAATATTTGATACTGTTTCTGCTGATGCATCATCCGAACTGGAAATAAATCTTGGTCAACAAACAATAACGATTCTTGCTACTGGCGAAAAGGAAGCATTTGAAATGAACGGGTATAAAAAAACGTGTTTATTGAATGGATATGATGATATTGATTATTTATTGAGTATACGGGAAGATATTGAAAGATTTGAGAAAAAACATTTCAATCAGTCTTTGCAACAAGTGCAACTTGATCGTTCAACGGTGAATTCATAGAAGACGGAATTGGGAATAAAAAAATCGGAAAATAAAATTTAAATCTGGATATTAATCATGGTTAAAAATATTGTAGTTATTGAAGGTGATGGCATCGGCCCGGAAGTGATCAGGCAATCAATACGTGCATTAGATTCTGTTGCCATGAAGTTCAGGCATGAGTTTAATTATAACTATTGCCTGATGGGAGCCATTGCTATTGATGAGACAGGAAATCCTTTGCCTGATAAAACAATAGAAAGTTGTTTAAACAGCGATGCGATTTTATTCGGGGCGATTGGCCACCCAAAATATGATAAAGATCCTTCCGCAAAAGTAAGACCTGAACAAGGTTTGCTGAAACTCAGAAAATCATTACAGTTGTTTGCCAATATCAGGCCGGTGAAAACTTATTCATCCCTGCAATATCTTTCTCCGCTGAAGACAAAAAATATTGAAGGAGTGGATTTTGTAATATTCCGTGAGTTAACAGGTGGAATTTATTTTGGAAAAAAAGAAACGAATTCTGAAGGAACACAAGCTTCTGACGAATGTGTTTATACAAAGGAAGAAATTGAACGAATAGCTCACCAGGCTTTTCAATCGGCACAAAAAAGAAAAAAGAAACTTACTCTTGTTGATAAAGCAAACGTATTAGAAACTTCAAGGCTTTGGAGAAAAGTGGTTCAACAACAGGCTGCTCAATATTCTGATGTGGCGGTGGATTATATGTTTGTTGACAATGCAGCCATGCAGATCATTATGAATCCGAAACAATTTGATGTGATACTTACAGAAAATATGTTTGGTGATATTATTAGTGATGAAGCAAGCATGATCAGCGGTTCATTAGGATTACTTCCCTCAGCTTCAATTGGAAAGGGTGCTGCTTTGTTTGAACCTATTCATGGTTCTTATCCTCAGGCGGCAGGAAAAGATATTGCTAATCCAATCGGGTCAATCCTTTCTGCTGCCATGTTGCTTGATTACCTGAATCTGAAAGAAGAAGCTTCTCTTGTCAGAAGAGCGGTTGAATGGACATTATCAAACGGGTTTGTGACAAAAGATATTGATCCGGTTAATTTTTATTTCACTTCTACCGTGGGTGATTTGATCAGTGATTATATCATGGATAAAATACCGGGTGGAGTGAATAAAGAAAATATTGAGTTGAGAAAGTCTACCATCATATAAATAAATGATCAGATAACTAACGGCGGTTTGTTGATTCGATAAAAAATTTTTTGTAGAGTTCTTTTTTTTGAAGCGGCGGGTGTATCTTCACAAAAGATACATCCTTCATGTTGAAGAATAAAATAAATAATGTAATCACATTTTTTCCCGCAGTTATTATTGTGGTGATTATTATTATATCTTCTTCAACAGGAGGTGGTGCATAATAGCAGAATAAAATAACAAACTATATAGCGACCCGCCTCCAAAAAGGCGGGTTATTTTTTTAATACTTAAAGAAAGAAAAGATGGCTTCATATTTTAATGAAAATACAATCCTGTGGTTAAACGGGGATTTTGTAAAAGCGGTTGATGCAAAAATGAATTTTTATAGTCAGTCTTTGCACTATGGCTATTCGGTTTTCGAAGGTATTCGCTCTTATAAAACGGTTAATGGTGAAACACCCATCTTCAAAGCCATCGAACATTTTAACCGTCTTCAGGAATCTGCTATAGGAATGAACATGCCATATATATGGAATGCCGAAGAACTTATCAGTAGTACATATGAGTTATTAAGAAAAAATAATTTACAGGATGCCTATATCCGTCCTGTAGTTTATGCTCCGGCTAATATGAGTTTTGTTAAGAATAATGAATCGTTTATTGTGATAGAAGTTTGGGAAATGAAACCTTTTCTTGGAGAAAAATTACTTAGAGTAATGACTTCTTCTTTTCAGCGACCCAACCCGAAAGGATTTAAAATTCTTGTCAAAGCAGGAGGGCATTATGTAAATTCTATTCTTGCCAGTCAGGAAGCAAAAGCGAAAGGATTTGATGAAGCGTTGTTATTGGATATAAATAACAATGTTGCTGAAGCGCCTGGTGCAAATTTGTTTTATGAAAAAGACGGCAAATTGTTCACTCCGGCCAGAGGAAATATTTTACCTGGCATAACCAGAGCCACTGTTTTAGAAATATGTAATGAACTAAATATAGAAACGGAAGAAAAATTTTTCACTATCGATGAATTGAAGAATGCTGATGCAGCTTTTTTCTGCGGAACAGCAGCAGAGGTTATTGGTTTTGAATCATTAGATGACGTAAAGTTTCCAATGCCTTGGGATAAAACATTAAGTAAGCAAATTCAGGATGCTTATAGATGTAAAGTCACAGAAAAAAAATACAAATTATCATTTGAAGCAGCATGAACGAGATGAATAAATATAGTAAAACAATTACTCAGGATCCTACACAACCTGCCGCACAGGCGATGCTTTACGGTATTGGACTTACAGATGATGATTTGAAAAAAGCACAAGTAGGTATTGTAAGTATGGGTTATGACGGTAATACCTGCAACATGCATCTGAATGAACTCGCAAAACTGGTGAAGCAGAAAGTTTGGGACAATGACCTGGTGGGATTAATATTTAATACAATCGGTGTAAGCGATGGCATCAGTATGGGAACTGATGGAATGAGATATTCATTAGTGAGCCGCGACATCATTGCGGATTCTATCGAAGCAGTTTGCGGAGCGCAATATTATGATGGTTTGATTGCAATACCGGGATGTGATAAAAATATGCCGGGTTCAATTATGGCTATGGGAAGACTCAATCGTCCTGCCATCATGATTTATGGTGGAACTATTGCACCCGGTCATTACAAAGGACAGGATTTAAATATTGTCAGCGCATTTGAAGCATTAGGACAAAAAATTGCAGGGAACTTAAATGAAGAAGATTTCAAAAACATTGTAAAATTAAGTTGCCCCGGTGCTGGTGCCTGCGGCGGAATGTACACAGCCAATACAATGGCAAGTGCAATTGAAGCATTGGGAATGAGTTTACCCTATTCATCTTCCAATCCTGCATTGAGTGAGGACAAACAAAAAGAATGTGCAGCAGCAGGTAAAGCAATTCGTTTATTGCTTGAAAAAAATATCAAGCCTTCCGATATCATGACGAGGAAAGCATTTGAAAATGCAATTACTGTTGTGATGGCATTAGGCGGAAGTACCAACGCTGTCTTACATCTTATCGCTATGGCAAAAAGCGTTGGCGTTAAAGTGACGCAGGAAGATTTTCAGAAAATAAGTGATCGTGTTCCTGTGCTGGCAGATTTCAAACCTTCAGGAAAATATTTAATGCAGGATTTGCATCAGCATGGCGGAGTTCCGGCAGTTATGAAATATTTATTGAAAAATAAATTATTGCATGGCAATTGTTTAACGGTAACTGGTAAAACCATCTCAGAAAATTTAAAAAATATTCCTGATCTGGATTTTGAAAAGCAAGATATTATTTATCCGATTGAGCGTGCAATCAAATCCACTGGTCATTTACAAATTCTCTATGGTAACCTGGCAAAGAAAGGAAGTGTAGCGAAAATATCCGGGAAAGAAGGTGAAGAGTTTGAAGGACCGGCAAGAGTTTTCAATGGAGAATTTGAATTAATTAATGGCATTAACTCGGGGAAAATAAAAGAAGGCGATGTGGTTGTTATCCGGTATGTGGGACCACGCGGCGCACCGGGAATGCCGGAAATGCTGAAACCAACATCAGCCATCATTGGTGCTGGTTTGGGAAAATCGGTTGCCTTGATTACGGATGGAAGATTCAGCGGCGGCACACATGGATTTGTTGTCGGGCACATCACTCCCGAAGCTCATGAAGGTGGGTTGATTGCATTGGTAAAAAATAATGACATTATTAAAATAGATGTTAAAAAGAAAAAAATCACTTTGAAAGTAAGTGATAAAGAAATTGAGAAAAGGAAAAAGAAGTGGAAACAACCTGAGTTAAAAGCAACAAAGGGAATTTTATACAAATACGCCCAGCAGGTTAAACCTGCTGACCAGGGATGCGTAACCGATGAATTTTAAAAATATTTATTATGGAAATTTTAGAATTAGAAAAAAAGAAAACAGAAATTAAGAAAACCACCTCGATAAGTGGAAGCCAGGCTGTGCTCGAAGCTTTTCTTGCCGAAGGAGTTGATACCGTTTTTGGTTATCCCGGTGGCGCCATCATGCCAATCTATGATGCATTGTATGATTATAATGAAAAACTAAAACATATTCTGGTAAGACATGAACAGGGTGCCATTCATGCAGCACAAGGATTTGCAAGAGTGAGTGGAAGAACCGGAGTCGTGTTTGCAACCAGTGGGCCCGGAGCTACTAATCTTGTAACCGGTCTAGCTGATGCAATGATTGATTCCACTCCGGTTGTTTGTATCACGGGACAAGTATATGCTCATTTGCTCGGAACAGATGCGTTTCAGGAAATAGATGTTATCAATATTACTGCGCCAATAACTAAATGGAATTACCAGGTTACTGATGCAACTGAAATTCCAGCTGTATTGGCAAAAGCATTTTATATCGCAAAAAGCGGAAGGCCCGGACCTGTGTTGATTGATATTACTAAAAATGCACAGTTGCAAAAGTTCGATTATGAAGGATATAAAAAATGTAATCATATCCGCAGCTATCGTCCCAAACCAATTGTAAGAAAAAAATATGTAGAAGAAGCTGCTAAACTTATCAATGAGGCAGAAAAACCATTTGTAATTTTCGGACAAGGAGTGATATTAGGTAAAGCAGAAAAAGAATTCAAACAATTTATTGAGAAAGCTGGTATTCCTGCTGCATGGACCATCATGGGGATGGGCGCTATTCCAACCGATCATCTGCTTGCTGTTGGTATGTTGGGTATGCATGGTAATTATGGACCAAACGTACTAACCAACGAATGTGATGTGCTGATTGCGATTGGTATGCGTTTCGATGACCGTGTAACCGGACGTTTAGATAAATATGCAAAGCAGGCAAAAATTATTCATCTTGATATTGATCCTGCTGAAATTGATAAAAATGTAAAAGCAACAGTTGGCGTCTGGGGCGATTGTAAAGAAACATTGCCTATGTTGACAAACTTAGTAAATGAAAAAAAGCATTCTCAGTGGTTAAAAAAATTCAAAGAGTTTGAGCAAATAGAAAAAGATACTTGCATCATTCCGGAAATGAATCCTCAGTCAGATGTTTTGTCAATGGCAGAAGTTATAAACCTGTTGAATGATCTGACAAAAGGGAATGATGTTATTGTAACCGATGTTGGTCAGCACCAGATGGTAACATGTCGTTATGCAAAATTGAACCATTCAAAAAGTAATATTACTTCTGGTGGATTAGGCACAATGGGATTTGCATTACCTGCTGCTATCGGCGCCAGTTTTGGAAGTCCCGAAAGAAAAGTTATTGCTGTTATTGGTGATGGTGGATTTCAAATGACCATTCAGGAGCTTGGCACTATCATGCAAAGCAATGCCAATGTAAAACTTTTGATCTTGAATAATCAGTTTTTAGGAATGGTTCGTCAATGGCAACAATTATTTAATGATAAAAGATATTCGTTTGTTGACATTGCCAGTCCTGATTTTGTCCAGGTGGCAAAAGGATATAATATTCCGGGAGATAAAGTGATCAAAAGAGAAGAATTAAAGAAAGCTTTAAAAAAGATGCTGGAACATAAGGGCCCTTACTTATTAGAAGTAATGGTTGGTAAAGAAGACAATGTTTTTCCAATGGTGCCTCAAGGATGCAGTGTAAGTGAAATTCGTTTAAAATAAATTATTATGAGTAAAAAAGAATTTACGGTAACTGTTTATACAGAAAACCAGATAGGTATTCTGAATCGTATCGCCACAATTTTTTCGAGACGGAAAATAAATATTGAAAGTCTGAACACTTCTCCGACAGAAGTAGAAAGCGTTCATCGCTTCACGATTGTTATTAATGAAACCGAAGAGGTTGTCAGCAAGCTTTGCCGGCAAATTGAAAAGCAGGTTGAAGTATTGAAAGCATATTATAATAGTGATGATGAAATTGTTTGGCAGGAACTCGCATTATATAAAGTAAGTACAGATGCTATTGCAGAAAAAGTGAAAGTAGAAAGATTATTAAGAGAATTCGGCGCAAGGGCCGTTGCTATCCGTAAAGATTACACTGTTTTTGAAACCACAGGCCATCGGGTTGAGACTGACAACCTCATCAAGGCGTTGGAACCTTATGGCCTGATCGAGTTTGTTCGCAGCGCAAGAGTGGCCATCATCAAAGGCAGCAGTGATTTTCATGAAAGATTAAAAGAGTTTGAAAATAAAGAACCTGGCGAAGAAGTAATTGAGAATGAATTTTTGGATAAAAAAGAAGAAGTTTTTTCGATGTAATGAATATTTAATAATTATAAAACCCAAAACAAATAATCATGGCAAAATTAAATTTTGGCGGCGTTGTAGAAAACGTTGTAACGAGGGAAGAATTTCCTCTCAGCAAAGCCAGGGAAGTTTTAAAAAAGGAAACAATAGCAGTGATTGGTTATGGTGTACAAGGTCCCGGACAAGCACTGAATCAAAAAGATAATGGTATTAATGTTATTGTTGGTCAGAGGAAAAATTCCAAAACATGGGACAAAGCTGTTCGTGATGGATTTGTCCCTGGCGAAACTTTATTTGAAATTGAAGAAGCTCTGAAAAGAGGAACTATAATCTGTTATCTTCTAAGTGATGCTGCACAGATAGCATTGTGGCCAACTGTAAAAAAACATTTGACTCCCGGTAAAGCATTATATTTTTCTCATGGTTTCGGAATCACTTTCAATGAACAGACAGGAATTGTACCTCCGAAAGATGTGGATATTTTTCTTGTGGCTCCGAAAGGAAGCGGCACTTCATTAAGAAGAATGTTTTTGCAAGGCCGTGGACTTAATAGTTCTTATGCAATTTTTCAGGATGCAACCGGAAAAGCATTTGACAGAGTAATTGCATTAGGAATTGCTGTTGGCAGTGGTTATTTATTTGAAACAGATTTTAAGAAAGAAGTTTATAGTGATCTGACAGGTGAAAGAGGAACTTTGATGGGAGCGATACAGGGAATTTTTGCTGCGCAATATCAGGTGTTGCGTGAAAGAGGTCATTCTCCTTCTGAAGCATTCAATGAAACTGTTGAAGAATTAACTCAATCATTAATGCCTTTAGTTGCAGAGAATGGAATGGATTGGATGTATGCTAATTGTTCTACCACGGCACAACGAGGAGCATTGGATTGGTGGAAAAAATTCAAAAATGCTACGCTTCCAGTGTTCAATGAATTATACGACAGTGTTGCTGCCGGAAAAGAATCACAACGGTCTATAGACAGTAATAGTAAGTCTGATTATCGCGAAAAACTTGAAGAAGAACTGAAAGAATTACGTGAAAGCGAATTATGGCAAGCAGGAAAAACAGTAAGAAGTCTGAGACCTGAAAATCAGAAAGCAGAAAATGAGGAAACTAAAAAAGAAAATAACATAGCCAGCTTATTAAAAAAATTGGCTGAGAAACCGGAAGGGGTTTGGTAAAAAAATAATCATGAATACAACAACAAATACCGGATCCGGATTATCATTTTCAGCCGCAGCTCAACGCCTGAAAAAAGTAGTGCTTAGAACACCGCTTACTTTTAATCATAGTCTTTCCAAAAAATACCAGTGCAATATTTTTTTGAAACGGGAAGATCTTCAGGTAGTTCGCTCATACAAGTTAAGAGGCGCTTATAACATGATGAGTTCTTTGCCAGCAGAACAATTGAAGAAAGGAGTTGTTTGCGCCAGTGCGGGCAATCATGCGCAGGGTTTTGCTTTTAGTTGTAAAAAATTGAAAGTAAAAGGGATTGTCTTCATGCCTATCATTACTCCCAAACAAAAAGTGAATCAGACAAAAATGTTTGGAGAAGATCATATTGAAATCAGGCTTGAAGGTGATACCTATGATGATTGTGCTGTTTCTGCTAAACGGTATACAGAAGAAAACGGATTGACATTTATTCCTCCGTTTGATGATAACCGGATTATAGAAGGACAGGGAACAGTTGCTGTGGAAATTTTAGAAGATCAGAGCGATATTGATTATTTGTTTGTTCCTGTTGGCGGTGGGGGATTAAGTGCCGGAGTTGGATCTTATTTCAAAACCTATTCACCTAAAACAAAAGTTATTGGTGCAGAGCCTGAAGGCGCTCCATCAATGTATGAAGCATTAAAAGTTGGTCGGCCTGTTACTTTAGATTCTATTGAACGGTTTGTGGACGGAGCTTCAGTAAAAAGAGTTGGAGACCTTACTTTTTCTATTTGCAAAGAAGTACTGGATGATATGATCCTGGTTCCTGAAGGAAAAGTATGTTCTGCTATTTTGAAATTATATACAGAAGACGCAATTGTTGCGGAGCCGGCCGGCGCTATGTCCATTGCTGCATTGGATGATTATGCTGATGAAATAAAAGGAAAGAATGTTGTTTGTATTGTCAGTGGGGGTAACAATGATATCGACCGTATGCAGGAAATAAAAGAAAGAAGCCTTCAATATGAAGGATTAAAACATTATTTCCTCATAAGCTTTGCTCAACGCCCGGGAGCATTAAAAGAATTTGTCAATAATGTACTGGGACCAACAGATGATATTACCCGGTTTGAATACATGCAAAAAACAAATAAGGAAAATGGGCCTGCCTTAGTAGGTATTGAATTGCAAAGCCCCTCTGATTATGATTTGTTGTTAAAAAAATTGAATGATTCTAATATTGGTTTTTCTGAAATAAATAAAAGTGATCCATTGTTCAGTTATCTGATTTGAGATATTTAATCCGTACTCATTTTGAAAAATATGATATAATCCTTTTACACTTTGAAAGTCTTATATGTTTTAAAAAATTATTAATTGTATTTATAAAAGCAATATTATAAAATATGTTGGGCAACCAGGGACTCTATCATCCTTCTTTTGAACATGATTCATGCGGTATTGGCTTTGTTGCCAATATTAAGGGGCATAAATCTCATCAGAATATTTCCGACGCATTGACGGTGTTGGAAAGTATGGAGCATCGTGGCGCCTGTGGTTGTGAAAACAATACCGGTGACGGAGCAGGCATCATGATTCAAACCCCGCATGAATTCTTTTTTGATGAATGTTTGAAATTGGGAGTTCATCTCCCCGCTTTTGGAAAATATGCTACTGGTGTGATTTTCTTTCCCAGAGAAATTCGTTTAAGAGAAGAGTGCCGTGATATATTAAACCGTACTACTGAAAAACTGGGACTGGAAATTTTATGTTATCGTAAAGTGCCAGTAAATCCTGATGGCATTGGTCCTACCGCGTTAAGTGTCGAGCCGGAAATTGAGCAGGTATTCATCGCCTGTCCCAATCACATAACCAACCCGGATGAATTTGAACGGAAATTATTTGTTCTGAAAAAATATGCAACTCATACAATACAGAATACGGTAAAAAAAGATGCTATTGGTTTTTACATGGCATCGCTTTCTTATAAAACAGTTGTATATAAGGGTCAGCTTACGAGTTTGCAATTGCGTCAATATTATCCGGATCTCAGCAATAAAAGAGTTGTAAGTGCTTTCGGATTAGTGCATAGTCGTTTTGCTACCAATACATTTCCATCATGGAGACTGGCACAACCGTTCCGCTTTATTGCGCACAATGGAGAAATCAATACACTTCAGGGAAATTTGAATTGGTTAAAAACAAGTGAGCAGGGATTCGTGTCTCCATTATTCACGAAAGAGGAAATGGAAATACTCGTGCCGATTGTTTCAAATGATCAGTCAGATTCTGCATGCCTTGATAATATGATTGAACTGCTGACTATGACAGGTCGCAGCCTTCCTCATGTAATGATGATGTTGATTCCTGAAGCTTGGGACGGTAATGAGCAAATGGATTCGGTAAAAAAAGCATTTTATGAATATCATGCTTCTATTATGGAACCGTGGGATGGCCCTGCTTCCATCACTTTTACTGATGGAAAAATAATTGGCGCCACATTGGACAGAAATGGTTTACGGCCATCACGATATTGTGTAACTAATGATGATCGGGTAATCATGGCCAGTGAAACTGGTGTTCTTCCTATAAAGCCGGAATCTATTATTGCAAAAGGAAGATTGCAACCTGGAAAAATGTTTGTGGTGGATATGGAACAGGGTCGCATCATCAGCGATGAAGAATTGAAACAAAATATCTGTTCTCAAAAACCTTATGGTGATTGGTTGAATCAATATAAAATCCGTTTGGAAGAATTGCCCGAACCACGGGTTGCTTTTACTCATCTGGCAGACGACAGTATTTTAAAATATCACAAAGCTTTTGGATATTGTACAGAAGATATTGATTTCATTCTCAAACCAATGGCATTGGAAGGAAAAGAACCTGTTGGTTCAATGGGTACTGATATTCCATTGGCAGTATTGAGCGATCAACCTCAGCATTTATCGTCTTATTTTAAACAACTGTTTGCACAGGTTACTAATCCGCCCATTGATCCGATACGTGAACGTCTAGTAATGAGCTTAGCTTCATTTGTTGGAAATAACGGAAACCTTTTGGATGAAAGCCCCATGCATTGCCATACGGTTGCATTAAAACATCCGGTGCTCACAAGTAAAGAGTTGGAAAAATTAAGAAGTATTGATACAGGAATTTTCCAGGCAAAAACATTACAGACTTATTTCCGTGCAGATGGTCATCCTGATTCATTGAAAAAAGGATTGGAACGATTATGCCGTTATGCAGAAGATGCAGTGCATGATGGATTTGAAGTATTGGTACTTTGCGACAGAGCTGTAGACAGTGATCATGCTTCTATTCCATCTTTATTAGCAACATCAGCAGTTCATCATCATTTAATAAGAAAAGGTTTACGTGGTCAGGTTGGTATTGTAGTAGAAGCTGGTGATGTATGGGAAGTTCATCATTTTGCTTGCTTACTGGCCTTTGGCGCAACCGCCATTAATCCATATCTCGCCATGGCAAGCATTCGAAATATGAAATCGAATGGAAGTCTCCAAACCGATTTAAGTTGGGATGAATTACGCAAGAATTATATTAAAGCAGTGAATGATGGTTTGTTAAAAGTTTTTTCCAAAATGGGTATTTCGACTTTGCAATCCTACCAGGGCGCTCAGACTATGGAAATACTTGGACTGAATCGCGAAGTGGTTGATAAATATTTCACCGGAGCAGTAAGCCGCATACAGGGAATAGGTTTGGAAGAAATTGCTAAAGAAGCATTGGTAAAACATTATTTTGCTTTCAGTAAAAAAGATATTCCTGTCAACCGCTTGCCCGCAGGTGGCGTTTATCAATGGAAAAGAAAAGGTGAGTTTCATTTATTTAATCCCCAAACAATCCATTTGTTGCAACATGCAACGAAAATGAATGAATATAATATTTTTAAAAAATATTCAAAACTGGTAAATGATCAGAGCGAAAAAGCCTGTACACTCCGGAGCATGTTCCAGTTTAAAAAGAATCATCCATCAATAAGTATTGATGAAGTTGAACTCGCAGAAAATATTTACAAACGATTTGCTACAGGAGCCATGAGTTTCGGTTCTATTTCATGGGAAGCTCATACAACATTGGCTATTGCTATGAACAGGCTGGGTGGGAAAAGTAATACCGGAGAAGGCGGAGAAGATGAGAAAAGATATGAACGGTTGCAGAATGGAGACTCCATGCGCAGTGCTATTAAACAAGTTGCTTCAGCAAGATTTGGTGTGACCAGTTTGTATTTAACTGAAGCTGACGAATTACAAATTAAAATGGCGCAGGGTGCAAAACCCGGTGAAGGCGGTCAACTGCCCGGTCATAAAGTAGATGAATGGATTGGCAGAGTTCGCCATGCTACACCTGGTGTTGGATTAATTTCTCCGCCACCTCATCATGATATTTACTCTATTGAAGATTTGGCTCAGTTGATCTATGATTTAAAAAATGCAAACCGGAAAGCACGAATCAGCGTCAAGTTGGTAAGCAAAGCCGGAGTAGGCACAATTGCTGCCGGTGTTACCAAAGCAAAAGCGGATGTTATATTAATTTCAGGACATGATGGCGGAACTGGCGCATCACCGATTTCTTCAATTCGTCATGCTGGTCTTCCCTGGGAATTAGGATTGGCAGAAACACAACAAACTTTAGTGAAAAATAAATTGCGTAGCCGTGTGGTGCTGCAGGCAGATGGTCAAATGAAAACGGGAAGAGATATTGCAATTGCTGCATTACTGGGCGCTGAAGAATGGGGCATTGCAACGGCTGCATTGATAGTAGAAGGTTGTATTATGATGCGCAAATGTCACATGAATACTTGCCCGGTTGGTGTTGCAACACAAGATCCTGAACTAAGAAAAAGATTTATGGGAAATCCTGATCAGGTCGTCAATTTTTTTAAAATGATCACTCAGGAGTTGAGAGAAATTATGGCAGAACTTGGTTTCAGAACAGTAAATGAAATGATAGGTCAAACCGAAAATCTTGAAGTAAGGGAAAATATTGAGCATTGGAAGTATAAGAATTTAGATCTTTCTTCAATACTTTATAAAGATCCCGATTCCGTTTATACTACTTTATATCATAGCGAAGAACAGGATCATGGTTTGCAGGAAAGTATTGATTGGCGATTGCTGGAAGTTGCCAAACCAGCTATTGAGAAAAACCAAAGAATAATCGCTTCATTTAATATTAAAAATACTGACCGCACAGTTGGCACTATTTTATCAAATGAGATTACAAAAATATACAGGGCAGAAGGTTTGCCTGACAATACAATTCATTTCAAATTCAATGGAACAGCCGGGCAAAGTTTTGGCGCCTTTAACACAAAGGGAATCACCTTGGAATTAGAAGGGGATGCTAATGATTATTTTGGTAAAGGATTAAGTGGCGCAAGACTTATCATTTATCCGCCTAAGACCGCTACCTATGCTCCTGAAGAAAATAGCATCATAGGGAATGTAGCTTTTTACGGAGCCACTTCCGGCGAAGCATATATTAGAGGTAAAGCCGGTGAAAGATTTTGTGTACGAAACTCAGGCGCTAATGTTGTTGTTGAATCAGTTGGTGATCATGGTTGCGAATATATGACAGGCGGAAAAGTTTTAATCCTGGGTGATACCGGAAGAAATTTTGCTGCAGGCATGAGTGGAGGAATTGCTTATGTATTTGATGTCAAAGGGAAGTTTAATGAAAACTGCAATACGGGGATGGTTGACCTGGATGAATGTGATATTAATGACAAGAACGAGTTATTCGTAATGCTCCAAAAACATTTTGAGTATACTGGTAGCACGGTAGCAAAATTTATACTTGATGATCTGGATAATCAGTTAAAGAATTTTGCCAAAGTATTTCCGAAAGATTATAAAAAAGCTCTTGTACAAAAAAGAGCCAGCGTAAAAATTAATAAATAGAATGTCAAATGGGTAAGCCAGCAGGATTTAAAGAATTTAACAGAGAACTTCCGGGAAAACAACCAGTGCAGGAAAGATTGCGTCACTACAATGAGTTTGAAGAAAAGTATGCTGATTCAACTTTAAATCAGCAGGCAGCACGTTGTATGGACTGTGGCGTACCTTTTTGTCATCATGGTTGTCCGCTTGGTAACGTTATTCCTGAATTTAATGAAGCGGTTTACAAAAAGGACTGGAAAGAAGCCTATGATATTTTAAGCTCTACAAATAATTTTCCGGAGTTCACTGGTCGCATTTGTCCCGCACCTTGTGAGACTTCCTGCGTATTAGGTATTAATCAACCGCCGGTAACTATTGAAGAAATAGAAAAACATATTATTGAAATCGCATTTGAAAATGGTTTTGTGAAACCGCACAAACCCCATCTTTATTCCGGTAAAAAAGTTGCTGTAATTGGTTCGGGCCCTGCTGGTCTTGCTGCAGCAGCGCAATTGAATTATGCGGGTCACAAGGTTACAGTATTTGAAAGAGATGATGCTCCGGGTGGTTTGTTGAGATATGGCATCCCCGATTTTAAATTGGAAAAATGGGTTGTTGACAGACGAATTAAACTTATGGAAGAAGAGGGAATTGTTTTCAAATGCCATGCAAACGTGGGTGTAAATGTTAGTATCAATGATGTACTCAGGGAATTCAACGCAATTGTATTAGCAGGAGGAAGCACAACTCCGAGAGACTTACCTCTTCCCGGAAGAGCATTGAAGGGTATATATTTTGCAGTGGACTTTTTGAAACAAAATAATAAACGGATTGCGGGAAAAGATTTTTTTACCGATGCAGATATTGAAGGCAATATTCTTAATCATGAAGTGATGGCTACCGGAAAAAATGTAGTAGTTATAGGTGGTGGTGATACGGGCAGTGATTGTGTAGGAACATCCAATCGTCATAAGGCAAAATCAGTAACCCAGTTTGAATTATTGCCAAAACCACCGGAAGAAAGAAATGAATATATGCCATGGCCTGTTTATCCGATGTTGTTAAAAACTACTTCTTCGCATGAAGAAGGCGCAAACCGGTATTGGGCAGTTGCAACAAAAGAATTTATTGGCGATGGCAATGGGAATTTGAAAGCATTGAAAATTGTTGATCTTGAATGGAAGATTGTGGATGGCAGGCCTGCCAGTTTTATAGAGGTTCCAAACAGCGAAAAAGAAATTCCCTGTGAGCTGGCATTATTAGCAATGGGTTTTTTGCACCCGCAACATAATGGACTTGTTAATAATCTGGCTGTAGATCTTGATGAACGCGGAAATGTAAAAGCAAATGAAAAAAATTATCAAACCAATATTTCCAAAGTATTTGCAGCTGGCGATATGCGCCGGGGTCAGTCATTGGTAGTTTGGGCCATCAGCGAAGGCAGAGAATGTGCGAGGAAAGTGGATGAATTCCTTCTTAAAACAAACTCTGTTTTGGAATCAAAAGACGCTCCATTAAAATTTCAAATTTCATAAGTAAAATACTGACCGATTTTTTTGAGGTACCTGATTCCTTCTTATTTACGCCATAAGATTTCGCTTTCAATTTTTATTTATTGTGTAAAAAATGAAACCCTTTATTTAAGGATACTTTATAAACAGAAGCTTAAATTTATAAAGCAAAATGCAGTTTATGAAAAAAAGAGTAATTCAATATTCGTTCTTATTATTTGCATGCTTACAATTTTACATAACGTATGCTCAAGGCCGGCATTATATTAAAAAAGGAAAAACTATTGAACAGAAAGTTGATTCATTATTGAAACTGATGACCCTTGATGAAAAGATTGGTCAGTTAAATCAATACAATGATGACTGGACTGCAACAGGTCCCGTTACGTTAGACAACGATAAAGTCAATCAAGTTAAAAAAGGAGAAGTCGGCTCTCTATTAAATTGTATGGGAACTATTCGAACCAGAAAATGGCAGGAAATTGCCATGCAATCCCGTTTGAAAATTCCTTTATTATTTGGACAAGATGTAATTCACGGATATAAAACAACTTTTCCAATTCCACTAGCTGAAGCATCAAGCTGGGATTTGGATGCCATACAATTATCAGCAAGAATTGCTGCAACGGAAGCATCGGCATCCGGAATAGAATGGACTTTTGCGCCGATGGTTGATATTGCCCGTGACCCACGTTGGGGAAGAATCATGGAAGGTTCGGGTGAAGATCCTTATCTCGGTTCTAAAATTGCGTATGCCAGAGTAAAAGGTTTTCAGGGAAATAATATTGGTGATACAAATTCTGTAATGGCATGTGCTAAACATTTTGCAGCTTATGGTGCAGCGATTGGCGGCAGGGATTATAATTCTGTGGATATGAGTGACCGGTTATTATGGGAAGTATATTTGCCTCCTTTTAAAGCTGCGGTAGATGCAGGAGTTGCCACCATTATGACGTCATTCAATGATATTAATGGTGTGCCTTCTACAGCAAATAAATATTTATTAAGAGATGTTTTAAAAGGCAAATGGGGTTTCAAAGGGTTTGTGGTAAGTGATTGGGGTTCTGTTGGCGAAATGATTAATCACGGGAATGTAAAAAATAGTTATGAAGCGGCTTTGGCTGCTATTACAGCAGGTTGCGATATGGATATGGAAAGCCGTTGTTATAAAAATAATCTGGCTCAATTAGTAAAAGATAAAAAACTTTCGGTTGCGTTAATTGATGAAGCAGTAAAAAGAATTTTACGAAAAAAATTTGAATTGGGTTTGTTTGATGATCCCTATAAGTTTTGTAACGCAAAAAGAGAACAAAGAGAATTAAATGACCCTGAGCATGCAAAAGCTGCGAGGCTGATGGCTGAAAAAAGTATTGTATTACTGAAAAATGATAAACAAATATTACCGCTATCAAAGAATATCAAATCAATCGCATTTATCGGGCCTTTGGTAAAAGCAGTCAAACAGAATAAAGGTTTTTGGGATGTGGAAGTGCCTGGAGTGGATTCCAGCTTTATTGTATCGCAATGGGAAGGAATGAAAAATAAAATAGGCGCCAACACAAAATTGCTTTATGCAAAAGGATGCGATATTGATGGAGACAATGAAGAAGGGTTTGCTGAGGCAGTGAACGTAGCAAAACAAGCCGATGTGGTTATACTTAGTATCGGAGAAAGAAGAGATATGACCGGTGAAGCAAAATGCCGGAGTAACATTAATATACCAGGTGTGCAGGAAGATTTATTGAAAGAATTATTGGCAACAGGAAAGCCAGTTGTGGTTTTAATAAATGCCGGTCGTCCATTAGTTTTTAATTATACAGCTGATCACGCAACTGCTATTTTGTATACA
Organism: uncultured Bacteroidota bacterium; assembly: GCA_963823125.1. Taxonomy (GTDB): domain Bacteria; phylum Bacteroidota; class Bacteroidia; order Chitinophagales; family Chitinophagaceae; genus UTBCD1. The sequence goes on along the minus strand of CAWGKD010000016.1, from coordinate 105,582 downwards.
TGGTGGTTAGGCAGCGAAGCGGGTGATGCTATCGCCGATGTTTTGTTTGGAGATTACAATCCATCTGCAAAATTGCCTGTTACTTTTCCACGAAGTGTTGGACAAATTCCCATTTACTATAGTCATTTTAATACCGGCAGGCCGCCTAAAAATGATAGTGACTTAAATTATGTTTCCTCATACATTGATTTACCAAACAGTCCAAAATTTCCAATTGGCTACGGATTGAGCTATTCCAGTTTTCAATATAGCAATCTGCAATTAAGTAAAACAAAAATGAAAAGCAATGAAAAAATTGAAGCTGCTGTGACTGTAAAAAACACAGGAAAATATGATGGCGAAGAAACTGTTCAATTATACCTGCGTGATAAAGTAGGTTCAATTGTCAGGCCTGTGAAAGAGCTGAAAGACTTTCAAATAGTAAATTTAAAAGCAGGTGAAACAAAAACAATCCAATTTTTTATCGATAAAGAAAAATTATCTTTTTATAATCAAAAATTGCAGTGGGTGGCCGAACCCGGTGAATTTGAATTAATGATCGGAGCCTCTTCAGAAGATATCAGGTTAAAAGAAAATTTTGAATTAGTGAAGTAAAAAAATCCCTCCGTAGAAACGGAAGGACTCTAACGATTGCTTGCCATATGAAGATTTAGGAAAGGATAATGTAGTTCACATTTTTTAAGAGCCACATCTTTCTAAACCGGTTGTAGCGACCGGCCTGCATGTTTTATTCTAACAGCTCTGAATTCTACAACGCGAAAACTCAGCCAGGTTACAATAACTGAAAAAGCCATACTGAATAATATTGCTATTTTAGCGATATCCTGAAAATTATTTCCTTTAAATGCCAGTGCAGTTGTAAATATAGACATGGTAAAACCTATTCCTGCCAATGTACCCATGCATAATATTTGTGACCAATTAACATGTTGAGGCAGTTTAGCAACTTTGAATAAAATAAGCAGGCGGCTGAACAGGAATATACCAACAGGTTTTCCAATAACCAATCCGGCAATTACACCCATGGCCACTGTAGTATTTAAAGACTCGATGATATTGCTTGGCAACAGAATGGCAGTATTTGCCAACGCAAACAAAGGAATAATAATAAAATTAACAGGTAAATGAATTCTCTTTTCGATTTTCGGTAACATATTTCCGGGCATTGTAAATGCAACAAGAACACCTGTTATGCTTGCCTCAATTCCGGAATTCAACATAGTGTACCAAAGCAATAAAGACAAACTAATCTGGATGATACCAAATCTGATTTTTAAAATATTACATGCCCAGATCAAAATATAAATTACTGCGCTTGTGATCAAAAATGCAGCATGTACTTTGCCCCCATAAAAAAGTGCAATAACTATAATTGCGCCGAGGTCATCAATAATAGCAAGCGCCATTAAAAGTATTTTAAGTCCAACCGGAACTCTTTTTCCAAATAATGAAGCGACTCCTAATGAGAATGCGATATCCGTTGCAGTTGGTATGCCCCATCCGTGTTGAAATCCTGAATTGATGTTGAATGCCAGAAATATTAATGCAGGTACAACCATTCCGCCTAAAGCAGCACCAAAAGGGAGAACAGCTTTTTTAAAAGATGATAATTCACCAACTACCAACTCTCTTTTGATTTCCATTCCTGCCAGTAAAAAGAAAAACGCCATAAGGAAATCATTTATCCAATGGCCGAGATTTAAAGGCATATGAATTGATCCTGGTGAAAAGATATCTTCGGTCCAGAAATGTCTGTAAGATTCTCCGAAAGATAAATTAGAAAGTATTAATGAAAGTACTGTACAAAAAAGCAGAATAATGCCAACGGATCTACTGTCATTCATGAAAAACCTCATTGGGTTAATTGCTTTTTTCAGAATTGCTTTCATTTTAAATTATTTAAGAATTATAAAAATGGTTAGTAAAATTGAGTTACCAGATAGACCGGTAACTCAATTTTCTTATTAGTCAACGTATCCGTGAACGCCCATTTCAGGAATATCCAAGCCACCAACTTCATCTGCTTCACTTGATCTGATTCCAATTGTCTTAGCCAGGATTTTGAAAAAGATATACATGACGACAAAAACAAAAACGAAACAGGTTAAGCCTCCGATTAACTCTGCCAAAAATTGTTTTGGATCTCCATAAAATAACCCTTTTACTGTACCGGATACGCCATTCCATCCATCACCATAAGATCCGTCAGCAAATAATCCTAATGATAATACTCCCCAGAATCCATTCAAGCCGTGAACAGCAAATGCTCCAACAGGATCATCAATTTTAAGTTTGTGTTCCAGGAAAAGAGCGCCCACAATAACCAGTATACCTGCAACAATTCCAATTACAACCGCTGAAGTAGCGTTTACAAAAGCACATGGTGCTGTAATAGCTACAAGACCTGCCAACATACCGTTGGCCATCATGCCCGGATCCCATTTGTCGGTTTTTAATTTCATATATATTGCTGCAGCAAAAGCTCCGCTGGCACTGGCAAGCATGGTATTAACAGCAATAACTCCAATACGTAAATCTGTTCCGGATAATGTAGAACCAGGATTGAATCCAAACCATCCGAATGCAAGGATAAATGTTCCGATGATTGCCATGGGAATATTATGTCCCGGAATTGTATTTACTTTTCCATCTTTTCCATATTTGCCGACACGGGCGCCGATCACAATCGCACCAGCCAGAGCAGCTACTCCACCTACTTCGTGTACAACAGAAGAACCTGCAAAATCAACATGACCATGACCAAGATGGAACATCGTTCCTAATTGAGAAAGCCATCCACCGCCCCAAACCCAATTACCAAAAAGAGGATAAACGAACATAGAAATGAAAAATCCGTACACTACAAAAGATTTGAATTTCCATCTTTCAGCCATAGCACCTGTGGGGATCGTGGCTGTAGTATCCATGAATACTAATTGGAAAAGGAACAGGGTAAATATTCCCACATCATAAACTTTACTATTTAAAAAGTAACCTGCAGTTCCCCAGAGACCAAAATCATGACCAAAAAGATGAATAGCAAATTCATGACTTGTTACTCCTGCAGCATTACCCAAGCTAGCTACATTTAACCCACCACCAAACATAAAGGCAAAACCACATATCCAGAATCCTAATACTCCTAATGCATATACAAGAAAATTCATTGCCATTGTATGTGCTACATTTTTCTTTTGCGTAAAGCCAGTTTCAACCATTGCAAAACCTGCTTGCATAAACATTACCAGGAATCCTGTGATCAGAGTCCACATAATGTTAATGGCAATTCTATTGTGTCCGGAAGAATTTCCAATTGTATTTACAGTTGATACCACTTTATTTAAAGTAGTATCTGATGTAGTTGCAATGGTATCAATGCCAAGGTCTTTAATAGTGCCGGTATTTATTCCCGACGGATCCTGACCAAAAGATAAAAATGGACTAAATGACAGCAACAGTATAACAGCTATTGTAAACAATGCCGGAACTGAGATGGCGAATTTTGATTTGTTGATTTTGCATTTTTTTAATTTCATAACTGATGATTTTTTATTTACAAGTTTTAGTTCTTCCCTGATTTGTTTATCACATATAAGCTTTTAAAAATGATAAGTAGCAGCTAAAATGAAGCTACCGGTACTTTTTGCTGTTGGAAAAGAGGTGTCCGAGTTTTTGTAAAACACCGGATTTTTTCCTGTATCAATTCTGAATTCCGGAATGATGGTAAGATTGTCTAAGCGGATATTACCGGATAAAGTAAAATCAGTAATATCAGTGCCAACTCCCGCAACGTTTTTGGAGTCTCCGAAATATTCGCCTCTTGCAGTTAATCCAAATATGGTAGTGGGATCATAATTAAGATAGAGTGCCGATCCCCACCAGGAATTACTGCTTCCACCACTTGGCTTAACAGATTTTACTGTACCATTATAGCCAATATTGAATTTACTGGTTACTGTTCCTGTTATTACTACATCAAATTGATTGATGGAAGCATTGGTCATGTCTTTTCCGCCGACGTAATTTAAATAACCTGTTACCTTAGTATCCGTAGTGGTTAAGTGAATTTGTCCAATGAAATATTTTTTGGAAAAACTGGCAGTGACCATATCGGTTGGATTAGCAACCCCAATCATGAATGCAAAATTTTTGTTGGCAGTTACATCTAATTTTATTCCTGTGTGAGAAAATGGACCATAGGAAAACATATAATCCATACTATAGTTGCGATTCAAATAGGCATCGAGCAATTCATAGCCAACGTGAGTTGCCCATTTTCCCATAGTGAATTTGACTTTGTCAGAAGGAGAATAAGAAACATAAGCCTGCTTAACAGCTGCTAAAGTTGTGAAACCGTTTCCACTCCCATGAGGCCATCCATTGCCATCATTATAGGAAAATTCTTCAGCTCTTCTTCCAAATCCAAGATCAAGTAGTCCGTCAACTTTTCCAATAGTATAGTCAGCTTTAACAGAAGCCATACCTAATTCAAATGAATTCTGGGAATTCGTAAAACTTGTCAGGTTGTTAGTTCTTGCTGAGTCTTTCGCATTCGCAAAATTGAACCGGTAATAAGCGTCAACCGATCCATTAATAGTTAGGGTTCCCTTTTTGGTGGAATCCTGTGCGAAAACAGGTGAAAAAGTAATTGTGAAAATTGCTGTTGCAGTAAAAATTTTTCTTAACATTGTTATAGATTTTAATTTACAAATTAGGGTACAGCAGGTAAGTTGTTAGCGCAACCTATCACCATGCTGTACCTTTTTTATTTTAATTCCATCAACAGGCAGAATAACTGATCTGATCAGGGATCTGGCTGTTGCGGTACTCAATATTTGATTTTTTTCCGAAAACATTAAAAAATAATAAAATTTGATCTTATTTTTCAAATGTATATTTTTATTACATTAACACATGTTAGTTTTAAAAAAAATTGTTTTGAATCTTTATAATTTGTGTAAATTATCTTTGAAATATAAATATATAAATTATTATAATGTGTATTATATCAAAATTGACAGCAATTTTCATTGTTTCAAACTATTTCGTGAATTCTATATGTTCAAGAATAAAAAACAACATTTCGGAAAATTTAAACTGAAGGTGATTCAACTAATAGTGCAGATTGGGAAATCTTTTTTGGAGGAGGTCACTTTGTCTTTGTTTAATTAAAAACAGTTCTAGGTAATTGGCCGCGCTGGGAAGTCATGCCTTTGGGGCTCTTTAAGCCAAAATTTGCGCATGTGATGAATTTATAAAGAGTTTGAGAAAGCAAAATGTATGTTATCAATAAGAGAAGGTTTCATTTCAATAGTCATTGGGATATAATGAAAGGTATATCCATTTATATTTTGGCCTTTTTATTCTTTTAAGTTTCATATCAATTATAACGCTGCATATTTAAAAAAAGTTGAAGGTGTGAATTAAATAACCACCATTTTTTCTTTCGGGACTAATAGCCTCATTAATAACCATGCTCCAATATAAGCAGAACCACAAATAATAAACATGATGTAATAACCTGTCTGCACATGTCCCAATGTTTTATAATGTTCAAATAATTTGGGTGCCAGTTCAGAAACAACTATTCCTCCAAGAGCTCCAAACATTCCACCAATGCCAACCACAGAAGCAACTGCTTTTTTGGGAAACATGTCAGAAACAGTTGTAAAGATATTTGCACTCCATGCCTGGTGAGCCGAAGCGGCTATACCAATAATTATTACCGCCAGCCACATATTGAAGTGTCCTAAGTACTGTGCAAAAACAACCGGTAATACACATAAAGCGTAAATAAGCATGGAAGTTCTTCTGGCTGAAAAAACAGCCATATTATTTTTTATAAACTTCATCGGCAGCCAGCCTCCGAAAATACTTCCCACACTGGACATTGTATATACAAGAGCAACCGGTAAGCCAAGAGCGGTATTTTCCAGATGATATTCCTTATATAAAAAATCCGGCAACCAGAAAAGATAAAACCACCAAACGGGATCAGTCAGGAATTTTCCCAATGCAAAAGCCCAGGTTTGTTTGAAATTCAGCAATTTCCACCAGGAAACTTTTTGAGTTACGTCGTTATTATTATTTTTTTCAATCGCAGTTTCATTTTTATCACTATGTATATAATCGAATTCAGCTGTGGATAATCTTTTTTGTCTTGCAGGTATCTCATATAACCAAAGCCAGAATATTAACCAGATAAATCCAATAGAGCCTGTAAGAATAAAGGCCCATTGCCAGCCCCAGTGTAAGGCAATCCAGGGAACAGTAAGCGGCGCAACGATAGCACCTATATTTGAACCAGAATTAAAAATGCCGGTTGCAAAAGCTCTTTCTTTTTGAGGGAACCATTCAGCTACAGTTTTAATGGCTGCAGGAAAATTACCGGCTTCTGTTAAACCTAATCCTGCTCTTGCCGCACCAAATCCAAATGTTGATTTCACTAAAGCATGTGAAATAGCTGCCAGACTCCAAAAAAAAGTTGCAATCGCATAGCCAAGTTTAGTACCTAATTTATCAATCAATCTTCCGGCGCCTAATAATCCAAGTGCATAAGACAACTGGAATGCAATAACAATATTTCCATAATCCGTTTCTGACCAGTTAAATTCAATTGTCAAATCCCTTTTTAAAAGACTGATAACAGCCCTGTCGAGATAATTAACTGTGGTTGCAAAAAAAATCAATGAGCAAATCGTCCATCTGTATTTTCCAATTGATTCCTTCATCACGAACGATTATTTTCTTATGGATTGAATTGTTGCTAAAACTTCTTTTGCCATTTTTTCAATCATTGCATAATCTTTTGCTTCCATTAATTTTTTGCTGATGAATTTGCTTCCCATGCCAACGGCGCACACTCCAGCTTTGAACCAGCCTTCTAAATTTTCTTTTGTTGTATCAACTCCTCCGGTTGGCATAAATAAAAGACCGGGAAAAATATCTTTGATGGATAACAAAAATTCTTTGCCCAATAAATTTCCCGGGAACAGCTTGATAAATTTTATTCCTGCATTTTCTGCAACAATTATTTCCGATGGCGTCATGCAACCCGGTGCATAAAAAATATCTTTCTTCACCGCATAGTCAGCAACTTCTTTTACAAAACCCGGGCTCACCAGAAAATCAGCGCCTGCATGAATATAATCCTTTGCCTGTTGAAGGTTTTTAATAGTACCAACTCCAAGCGTTAAATCCTGCATTTCTTTGTTTCTTGCTTTTACCATCTTTTTGAAATTGCTTAGTGCAGCTTCACCACGATTTGTATATTCAACTGCTTTAATGCCGGCTTTATAAAGGGCTTGTAATACCTCCACACTTACCGCTTCATCAGCATTAAAATATAAGGGCAACATTCCTTGTTCAATAATAATGTCCGTTGTTTTCTTAACCTTACTCATACAATTATTTTTTCTAAACAATATTTAGCGTTGTACTCTTCCGCTTCCATCACCATTCATCAGGTCCATTACTTCACTTAAAGTGGCATGATTCAAATCTCCGGGAATTGTATGCTTGAGTGCAGATGCTGCTACACCAAATTCAGCAGCTTCATTCATTGGCATCCCGCTTACCAACCCATAAATAAATCCGCTGGCAAAAGAATCTCCGCTTCCCACACGGTCTATTATTCTTACTTCATATTTTTTAGTGTGATAAAATTCAGTTCCGTTATACACCAATGCACTCCAGCCATTGTCACTGGCACTGTGACTTTCACGGAGCGAAGAAGCAATATATTTAAAACCAAATTTTTCTTTCATTTGTCTGAAAACATCTTTAAAGCCATCCAGATTCAATTCACCTTTTGTAACATCGGTTCCTTTTGCTTTGAATCCTAAAGTTGTATCAGCATCTTCTTCGTTGCCAATGCAAATATCCACATAACGACAAAGCCTTGTCATTACTTCCCGTGCTTTTTCTTTGCTCCATAATTTTTTTCTGTAATTAAGATCAATGCTGGTAGTAATGCCTTTTGCTTTTGCAATTTTCAAAGCCGTTTCTGCAAGAAGCGCAGCTTTATCACTCAATGCCGGCGTAATTCCTGTTGTATGAAACCACGATGCTCCATCAAAAATTTTATCAAAATCAAATTCATTTATATCAGCGCTGGCAATGGATGCGCCGGCACGATCATAAATTACCTGCGATGCACGCATGGAAGCTCCGGTTTCTAAAAAATAAATTCCTAACCGTTCACCACCTCTGGCGATGAATTGTGTATCTACTCCGTAACGGCGCAAATGATTGATGGCACTTTGACCGATCGCATTGTTTGGAACTTTGGTCACGAATGTTCCATCTAATCCATAATTACACAATGCGGCTGCAACATTTGCTTCGCCACCACCGTATGTCACATCAAATGAATCAGCTTGCACAAAACGTTTAAAATCCGGAGTGGATAAGCGCAACATGATTTCTCCAAGTGTGACTACTTTTTTACTCATTTTTAAAATTGATTTATTAGCTAAAAATTAAAATAAGTCTTTGCATTCGTATAACAAATATTCTGAATCATCTTGCCGATCCACTTTTCATCTTTGGGTAACTCACCATTTTCAATTTCATTTCCCAATACATCACACAATATTCTCCGGAAATATTCATGACGCGGAAAAGAAAGAAAACTTCTTGAATCAGTCAGCATACCAATAAAACGGCTGAGCAATCCCATATTGCTTAATGCATTTAAATGACGAATGATCCCGTCTTTCTGATCATTGAACCACCACGCAGCGCCCAATTGAATTTTTCCGACGATTGAGCCATCATTAAAATTTCCGATCATCGTTGCCAGCATTTCATTGTCGGCGGGATTGACGCTGTATAAAATGGTTTTCGTCAATTGATTTTTTTTATCAAGGTTATCTAAAAAACGTGCAACGGATTTTGGATTGATTGCTGCTCCCATAGAATCCCAACCTGTATTCGGACCAAGTTCTCGCAGCATTCTTGTATTATTATTTCTGGCAGGTCCAATATGAAACTGCTGAACCCATTTTTTTTCAAAATTCCATTCTGCAAAAGATTTTAATAAAGCGGATTTGATTTTTCTGGATTGTACGATATCCAACTGCTTTTTCATTTGCAGATCGCTGAAAATATTTTTGATTTCCGTTTCGGTAAAATCTTCTGCAAACATTTCTTCAACTCCGTGATCTGCAACTGTACAGCCGGCAGATGCAAAAAAATCATGGCGGTTTTTTAGTGCATTCAAATAATCGGAATAATTATTTATTGAAATATCAGTAACCTCTTCTAATTTTTTTATATACTCATTGAGTTTTGAAACGCCATCAACATTCATGGCTTCATCAGGACGGAATGTTGGAAATAATTTGAATGAAGATTTTTTTTCAGAAAATGATTTGTGATGTTCCAATGAATCTAATGGATCATCGGTAGTACAAATAACTTTCACATTCATTTTTTTCAAAAGGTTGCAGGTAGAAAATTTTTCACTCTTCAGTTTATCCGAAGCTTCTTCATAAATAGATTTTGCAGAAGAAGGGGTGAGGATTTTATCAATTTTAAAATAACGAAGCAATTCGAGATGTGTCCAATGGTACAAAGGGTTTCTGATTGTATATGGAACTGTCTCCGCCCATTTTTCAAATTTTTCCCAATCACTTGCTTTACCGGTACAATATTTTTCGCTGACGCCATTGCTTCGCATAGCCCGCCATTTATAATGATCGCCGGCTAGCCAAGCCTCAGTAAGATTTTTGAAATTTATATTATTTGCAATCTGTTCCGGCGGCAGATGATTGTGATAATCTATTACCGGCATGTCTTTGGCATAATCATGATATAATCGCTGCGCTGTTTTTGAGTGCAGTAAAAAATTATCTGTTATAAAAATTTTCATTGGTTATTAAGATAAAGATTTTGAAATACCCAATTCCAATCCTCGTAATTCTGCCAATCCACGTAATCTGCCAATGGCGCTGTAACCCGGATAAGTTGTTTTTTGCAAATCATCCAGCATTTGATGACCATGATCGGGGCGCATAGGAACAGAAATATTTCTTCGATTCATCATCAAAATTATTTCTTTCATGACTACATACATATCTACATCGCCTTCTAAATGATTAGCTTCATAAAAATTTCCTTCTGCATCTCTTTTTGTACTACGTAAATGAATAAAATGAATATGATCGCCAAATCGTTTGATCATACCAGGGAGATCGTTATCTTTTCTTACTCCAAATGATCCGGTGCAAAAGCAAAGTCCGTTTGCCGGTGACGGGACTGCATCCAGTAATTCTTTTACATCTTTTTCCGTGCTGACAATTCTCGGAAGTCCCAGCAAAGGGTAGGGAGGATCATCGGGATGAATGGCCATCTTCAATCCATTCTTTTCAGCAACGGGTACAACTTGCTGAAGAAAATAGAATAAATGTTGTTTCAATTTAGCGGCATCAATATGCTGATAAGTTTTTAATGCGTTTAAAATTTCTTTCGGAGTGAAAGGCACATCACTTCCCGGTAATCCCAATAAACAATTATGGTATAATTTCTTTTTCGCCTTTTCTGACATGGCTGCAAATCTTTTCTTCGCTTTCGTTATTTCTTCTTTGGAATAATCTTTTTCAGCGCCAGATCTTTTCAAAAGAAAAAGATCAAAAGCAATGAATGCAGCACGTTCAAAAAAAAGCGCTTTGCTTTTATCGGACATCTCGTAAGAAATATCAGTGCGCAACCAATCGAGTACTGGCATGAAATTATAGGTAACAACCTTCAATGCGCATTGTGCCACATTGATCAAACTTTGTTTGTAATTCTCAATATGCAAAAGATAATTTCCGGTTTGTTTTTTTATGTCTTCGCTTACCGGCAAACTTTCAATGACTGTCCATGTCATGCCGGCATCTTCAATTATTTTTTTTATCTTAATGATTTCTTTCACTGGCCAAACTTCACCAACAGGAATTTTGTGCAATGCGGTCACCACACCGGTACACCCAGCTTGTCTTATATCATGTAAACTCACCGGATCATTTGGCCCGAACCATCTCATTGTTTGTTCCATCATCATAAGATCACTTCAATTAATAATTCTTTATTTTAGAATCAGACTTTCTTCAATTGATTTTGTAACTCCTAATTCTTCACTTCTCTTTCCAGGGGAAGAGTCACCTATAATTATTTTTACTGTTCCTGGCATGAAAGAAGCTTTGCCATTATCATCTATTAATTTCAATTGTTCAGAACTGATTATAAAATTAACTTTTTGAGAAACTCCGGGTAGTAATGAAATTCTCTTAAACCCTTTCAATGCATATAATGGTGCCCCGGGAATTCCTTTGTGAGTTAAATAAAGTTGGACTACTTCGTCACTTTTCATTTTGCCGGTATTGGCAACAGTTACTTCTGCATTTACGCTTTCAGTTTTAGAAATTATCTTTTTTGACAAACGAAGATTTGAAAAACGGAATGTTGTATAACTTAAACCAAATCCAAAAGGATACAAAGGATCGCCTTTGAAATAGCGATAAGTTCTGTTTGCCATAGAATAATCTTCAAATGCAGGAAGATCATTATCACTTTTATAAAATGTAACCGGCAATCTTCCTGCAGGACTATAATCACCAAACAAAACATCAGCCACCGCAGTTCCGGCAGCTTGCCCACCGTACCAGTCATTAATAATTGCAGGAATATTTTCTGCTTCCCAGGGAATCGCAATTGCACTTCCGGTCATCATTACAAAAATAACCGGCTTACCTGTTGCTTTCAATGCTTTTAAAAAATTTGTTTGAACAGTTGGAAGCATAATCGTTGTGCGATCACCGCCGCGGAATCCTGGTTGTGTTACTCGCATTTCTTCTCCTTCCAGTCTTGGAGAAATTCCTCCGACGTAAATAATCACATCAGCATCTTTAATACTATCAATTAATTTGTTGAAATCAGGATGAGTGGTATCAACAAAATTGGTGGCTTTTGAATAGAATACATCAACAGCGTTTCCCAGTTTTTCTTTTATTCCCATCAACACAGTAGTTACTACCGAAGGCTGACCGTTGTAATTTCCCAATTGTGTGTTTGCATTATCAGCATTTGGTCCCAATACGGCGATTTTTTTTTTGTTTTTACTTAATGGTAACAAATGATTTTCATTTCTCAATAGAACAATGGATTGTCTTGCCATTTTCAAAGCATGTTCTTTATGTTCTTTACTTTCCAATGATGCTAAAGAAATTTTTGAATATTTAATCATATCTGGTGGATCAAACATTCCTAAGCGAAAACGGATAGTGAATAACCTTTTTAAAGAAACATCAATTTGTTTTTCACTTAATTTTCCATCCCGAACTGCTTTCACTAATGTTTTATAAGAAACATTTCCGCATTCTACATCGGTTCCGTGAAGCACAGCATCAGTTGCTGCACTTTCTGCATCAGGACTTGTTTTGTGTCTTTCCCAAAAATCATCAATAGCTCCGCAATCAGAAGTTACATAGCCGGTAAATTTCCAGTCATCACGCAAAATTTTTATCATCAATTTATCATTGCCACAACAAGGTTGTCCTTCATAAGCATTGTAAGCGCACATAACACCTGCCACTTTTGCATCTACCACTAATGTTTTGAATGCAGGTAAATATGTATCCCACAAATCGTGATCACTGACATTTACATCAAACACATGACGCAGTGGTTCCGGTCCGCTGTGAATGGCATAATGTTTTGCGCAAGCTGCAGCTTTTAAATATTTAGGATCATTTCCCTGCAATCCTGTAACAAAAGCTTTTGCCAACGTTCCGGTTAAAAAAGGATCTTCACCATACGTTTCTTGTCCGCGCCCCCAGCGGGGATCACGGAAAATATTTATGTTCGGAGTCCAGTATGTCAATCCGAGATATCTCTTATGATTGTTGTTGCGTATACTTTCATTATAAATAGCACGTCCTTCTTCCGATGTATAATCTCCCATTGTTTGCATGGAACTAACATCAAAAGTTGCAGCCATTCCAATGGCTTGTGGATAAGAAGTCACTTTAAATGGAGTTCTCGCCACACCATGCAGACATTCATTCCACCAATCATATGGCGGGATGCCAAGACGTTCGATTGCTGGAGTTACATTCAGCATCTGCGCCACTTTTTCTTCCAGCGTTAGTCGTGATATAAGATCATTGACTCTTTGTGCAATAGAAAAAGAAGGATTCTGAAATGGATATTCATATTTCTTTTTTACCTGGGCAAAAGATGTTGAAAGGAAAACAACAGGGATAATTAAAAGGAATAATATTTTTTTCATGTCTGATATTTTCAATTAACAAATCATCATTAGTTTGTAACAAGTAGTTTTATACTTTGTGTTTCGTCAGATGCAGTTCCAACCATAATTGTAAAGCTTCCCGGTTCAATTATCCATTTCATGTTTTTGTCATAAAAGGAAAGTAATTCAGGCGTAATAGAAAAATTTACAGTTTGTAATTGACCCGGATCCAACCAGATTTTTTTAAACCCTTTTAATTCTTTTATCGGCCGGGTGACTGATGAGTAATCATCACGAATATACATCTGTGCAACTTCTGCACCTTTTCTGGTTCCCGTATTTTTTACATCGACGCTTACCGTAACTGTCCCGTTACTTTTCATGGTGGTTGAAGATAGCCTGAGATTGCTGTATGCAAATGTTGTATAACTTAATCCATGTCCGAATGCAAATAGGGGAGACACGTCAAACCCAAGATTATAACCGCGGCGGGCTGAAGGTTTGTAATTATAATAAACGGGAATATTGCCCGCCGATCTTGGAAAAGAGATCGGCAGTTTCCCACTTGGATTTATATCACCAAACAATGCATCCACTATTGCGTAACCGCCTTCCTGTCCAAGATACCAGCATTGCATTACTGCCGGAACCGCATTTACCAAGTTGCCGATGCTCAACGGAGGCCCGCTATTCACAAATGCACAAGTAGGTTTTCCAAGAGCAACAATTTCTTTTATCAATTCATTTTGTCCGTTTAATAAATCCAACGTTGGTAAATCTCCTAAATGATTAGTAGCCCAACCTTCGCGGCTGGTACTTTCATTTCCTCCAACAAACAAAACAATGACATCAGCCTGCTTTGCCACTTCAATAGCTTCTGCAATTTTCTTTTTATTTTCTTCAGGATTTGCAAGATTAATAGTATCAGCAAACCAATCATTCTTATCAGTGATTTTTACTCCTTCTGAATATAATATTTTCATCCTGTTACCATACTTTTCTTTCAATGCCTGCAAAGGAGAAATACAAACTTTTGGCTTGCTTGAATATCCACCGAGCAAACATTTATCCGCATTGGGACCGATGAATGCAATGGTTTTGATTTTGTTTTTATCGAGCGGTAAAAAATTATTATCATTCTTAAGCAATACCATAGCTTCAGTAGCAGCTTTATAGGCCACAGCTCTTTTTTGCGGACTTCCGACAATTTCTTCGGCTTTATCCGGGTCAACATAAGGATCATCAAAAAGCCCAGCACGGAATTTTTCTATTAATATTCTAAGAACAGATTCATCTAATTCTTTCATTGAAATTTTTCCGCTGGTAACTAACTGTTTTAAATTCTTAAAACAATCCGGGTCAGGCGTTTCAATATTTATTCCGGCTTTGAATGCAAGTAATCCAGCTGTATCATAAGATGGCGTTATTCTGTGCAAAGTACTCACATCCCGTATCGCATAATAATCAGAAACGATAACGCCATTAAAGCCCCATTCTTTTCTTAAAATATCAGTGAGCAGATATTTGTTGATGTGTGCAGGCAGGCCCCATACTTCGTTATAACAAGCCATTACATTCATGGCTTTGGCTTCTTTTATACACGCTTGAAAAGGTTTAAAGAAAATTTCTCTTGCTGTTCTTTCATCAATATTGCTGGGAGAAACATTGATGCCGCCTTCACTCTGGCCATGAATACCAAAATGTTTCAACGTGGCTGCTACATGATTTTTCCCCAGGTAAATGCCATCACCCTGGTAAGCTTTTACTTCAGCAACAGCTAATCTTGAAATTAAAAATGGATCTTCACCTAATGTTTCTTCTGTTCTTCCCCAACGTGGATCTCGCACAACATCAACAACCGGAGCCAGAACTTCTTGTCCTCCTCTCGCCCTCACCTCTTCAGCTACATTAGTATAGATTTCAGTCATTAAGTTTTCATTCCAGGTGCTTGCCAATCCAATTGGAATAGGGAAATTGGTTGCATCCTGTGTTTGTTGTCCATGCAAACTTTCTTCATGTACCATAACAGGAATTCCCAATCTTGTTTTCTCAATAAAAAATTTTTGAATTTTATTGTATAATTCGGCAGCTTGTTTGGGATGATAGCCTGAACTGTTGGGTCCGGCATTTTCATTTAACCTGGCTAACTCTCCCAGTCCGTTTTTTAAAATACTTGTTGCTTTTGCCTCATCAAAGTCACCCTGGTCATTTAAGATTAAGGATTTTTGAGTCCACAAACATTGAGTCTGCATCACTTTTTCATCAAGCGTCATTCTTTTCAACAAATCTTTTGCTCTTATATCAGGCGAAAGATTTTTGTTTTTGTAAGCCGGTTGTTGGGAGAATGCAACAAATTGCAAGCCATAAAAAAAAAGAAAGATTAAAAATGTTTTTTTCATCATTATTTTATTTAGCAACACCTAATGGTGAGAAATATATGAATACGCCAATAACGATTACAACTATTATCAGGGATAAAATAACATCCTTCTTATTCCAACTGGCACGACTGGTTGCTCTGTCTGCTGCTACAGTAGTAGCAAAAGTTAATCCTTTAATATGCTCATCGTCCGGTTTTGGAGTAAGCAGACTTACAGTAACCATTAATGCAATTGAAAAAAGGAACAAATAAATACAGAAGTAAAGAAAATTAATTGTAGCAAATTCATGAAGTACACCTGTTAAATCATTCTGGAATAATTCCGCTGTTAACTTTATCATACCAATGGCAAATCCAGCTATCATAGCAGCGAGTGCTCCTTTGCCATTAATTCGTTTGAAAAATACTCCTAACAAAAATACAGCAGCAATCGGAGGCGCTAAATAAGATTGTACACTTTGCAGGTATTGATATAATGTATTTGATATTCTGCCCATCAAAGGAATCCATGCCATGCCAAGGAGCACTACACCTACCGTAGCAATACGGCCTACTTTTACCAATTCTTTATCGCTGGTTTCCGGTTTCATTTTTTTATAGATATCCATAGTGAACAAAGTAGAGCATGCATTATAAACCGAGGCGAGTGAACTCATTAATGCTGCCAGTAATCCACCGGCTAACAAACCTCTCAAACCCATGGGCATTATTTGTTCAACCATTGCAGGAAATGAAGCATTAAAATCTGTTGTACCATCAGCATTGGAAGGCAATACTAGTTTTCCCTGCGCATGAAGTGTAAATGCAATCAGACCGGGTATAAGGAATATAAAAAAAGGAAGAATTTTCAGATAAGCTGCAAAGATTGTTCCTCTTCTTGCTTGTTTTTCATCGCGGGCTGCAAGACAGCGTTGAACGATATGCTGATCAGTACACCAATACCAAATTCCTACAATAGGCGCAGCAAATAAAATTCCCAGCCACGGAAAATCAGGATCACTTAGCGGTGGGAACATATTCAATTTATTTTTTGGTAAAGTTGTCATCAAAGCATGCCAGCCACCTACTTTATCCAATCCAACAAATAATAAAACTCCGGATCCAATTATTAACACGATAGCTTGAATCGCTTCAGTATACATTACAGCATGAAGTCCGCCTAATACAGTATAAATTCCCGTGATAATAACTAATATGATGGCACCAGTCCAAAATCCTACTCCTAAAAACTGGTTAAACACCAACGCTCCGGCAAAAATGGTAACGGAAGCTTTAGCAATTACATAACTGAGCAATTGAATTATAGATAACAACCTTCTTGTTTTTGCATTGAATCTTCTTTCCAAAAACTCAGGCATGGTATATACCATACTCCGCATATAAAAAGGAACAAAAACCCAACCTAATACTAATATGATCCATGAATGCAGTTCGTAATGTCCCATTACTGTACCTGACTGACCGGCAGTTCCGGCGAGACCAACAATATGTTCAGATCCTACATTGGAGGCAAGGATTGAAGCGCCAATTACCCACCAGCCAAGATTACGGTTGGCCAAAAAATAATCAGTGGGTGAATTTTTACTCTTTCGGATAGACCAGATAGATATTCCCGCAATAACAATGAAATAGATAATTACAAATATCCAGTCGTTGGCGCCAAGAATTGTTCCAAGAGAATGCATGATGATTAATTTTTATGATTAATTAAATAAATCTGTTAAGAATGTTTTCGTAATATTCCTGCCTGCCGCTCTGCATATCCGGTTCTCCTTTTTCCACAGCATAGTTCCGCAAATCTTCCAGTGATAATTTTCCTTCTTCAAACAATTTTCCTTTGTCATTGTCAAATGATGAGTAACGTTCTGCCCTGATTTTTTTGTAATCTGACTTCTGTAGAATATTGTCGGCAATGATCAATGCTCTTGCAAAACAATCCATTCCGCCGATATGAGCATAAAACAAATCGGCAGGATCTGTTGAATTTCTTCTTCGCTTCGCGTCAAAATTTATTCCACCACTTTTGAAACCTCCCGCTTCAAGAATAACCAACATAGCTTCCACTAATTCATAAATATTATTTGGAAACTGATCGGTGTCCCAACCATTCTGGTAATCGCCGCGGTTTGCATCCATACTTCCTAATAAACCAGCGTCGGCTGCGACCTGTAATTCATGTTGGAATGTATGACCAGCTAATGTAGCATGATTCACTTCAATATTCAGTTTGAAATCGTTTAACAAATCGTATTGGTGAAGAAAACTAATTACAGTGGCAGCATCATAATCATATTGATGCTTGCTGGGTTCACAGGGTTTTGGCTCAATGAAAAAAGTGCCTTTGAATCCTTGTTTTCTTGCATAATCTTTTGCCGTATGAAGAAATCTTGCAAGGTGTTCCTGTTCTCTTTTCATTTTTGTATTCAGTAAAGTCATATAACCTTCGCGACCACCCCAAAAAACATAATTTTCTCCGTTCAAAGCAATAGTTGCATCTAATGCTGCTTTCACCTGTGCGCCTGCATGTGCCAATACATGAAAATCGGGATTGGTGGCAGCACCATTCATATATCTTTTGTTGGAAAATAAATTAGCTGTTCCCCATAATAATTTTACTCCGCTTGCTTTTTGTTTTTCACTGAGATAAGAAGTTATTGTCTGTAAGCGTTTCTCATTATCCTTTACATCATTGGTATATTCCACTACATCTAAATCATGAAAACAATAAAAAGGCAATCCAATTTTAGTGATAAATTCAAAAGCGGCATCTGCTTTATCTTGTGCTCTTCCGATAGCATCTGATTTTTCATTCCATGGGTAAATATGTGTTGGCTCACCAAACGGATCAATGCCGTTGCCAACAAAAGAGTGCCAGTAAGCACAGGCAAAACGAAGATGGTCTTTTAACTTTTTCCCGGCTACTATTTTGTTTTCATCATACCAACGGAATGCAAGTGAATTATCGCTTTCCGTTCCTTCATATTTAATTTTCCCAATACCGGGAAAAAATTCTTTACTGCCTGATGTTATGCTCATAATTTACTATTGATTTGGTTAGATGATTTAAAATTAATGCTCCATCTGTACTTCCTTTGAAAAAAAATATTTTTTTAGTATTCTTTTTTTTGAATTCGTGAAATATGTTTTTTACAGATTGACTGCCTTGTTTGCCATAACATAAAACGACAACCGTTCCGCCACTGCCGCCGCCGGTAATTCTTGCTCCATAAACATTTGATCCATGTCCTGCTTTTCTGACCATATTTACAATTTCATCTGTTATTTCGTTCCCAAGGCCAACGCTGCTATAACTATCGTGACTCAGGAACATCAGTTCTCCAAGAAGCTGTAAGTTTTTTTCCCTGTCACTGTTTTTATAAAATTGTTGAAGCAACCGGTTAAATAAATTCACACGGAAGTTTTCATATACCGGATGCCTGGCGCAGGAAAGCAACCGGTAATTTTTCTTCAGATCAATTGTTGTGGCATGATCAATTGATACGCCGTATTTTTTTATAAATTCTTTTCCGGAAAAATTTTCGGGAATGATTTCTGCGTATTTACTTTCAAAATCAGAAACGGAAATATTGGCCAGGTAACCGCCATAAGGCAGTCTGCTGAAATCATTTTTACTTTTTGCTTTCCCCAATTCTTTTTCGGAAATACCTTCGTGCCGTGCAATGACAGAGTAAGACATAAATGCTGCTGTTCTGACATCACTATATGAAGCTCCGCTTACAGCATGACGAATGCCACTATCAATGCCTGAAAAAAATATTCCTTTTGGTATTGATACAGGTTCCAATACCTGATGAGGCTGACAAACCAATGGCAATAATTTATTTTTACGGCCAAGATGAACAGATAACTGATCCATTAATCCGCAGGCAGCACCGACAACTTTATTTTCCACCTGTTGTGCCAATACCGGCAATTCCGTTTCTGATAAATTAAAGTTATACATTTTCGTGATGGCATTCATGGTCGCTATTTCCAATGCTGCGGATGATGCTACCCCTTTTCCCCAGGGAATTTTAGAAGTTATATGGACATTCATTCCCTGAAGTGGAAGTTTTTTTTCTTTGTGCAATACGAGAAAACAACCAATCACATATGAAGCCCATTCGCCGTCGGGTATGGAACGAATCAATTTACCAGCTTTGGCTAAATCAGTAACTTCAAGAGTATGATAATCGATCTCGAACTTTTTTATGTTTTTGGAAGTGATGACAGATTGTAAATTTAAAATCGAATCATTTCTTTTCTGAAGGTATATAGTTACCGTTTGTGCAATAGTCATTGGCAACAATAGTGAACCGCTGTAATCAGCAATGCCACCCATTACATCTAAACGACCGGGGGCAGAAGCGGAAAAAATTTCATTATCGTGATTAAAAAAACTCATACAGCGATTTTTCTTAATTCAGCAGCTTTTTCTTCAGGCATTGTGTCAGCCATAAATGTATCAGCACCTGTTTCAGGACCGGCAAGAAATTTTGGTAATCCCGGTTGACGCAATGGCGGACAAATGATCATGTGCATATGATAATCTTCATAATCATTTCCGTCAACCGGCGCTTGTGCAAAAGCCATGATATAAGGAAAACTTGTTTTGAAATTAAGGTCAAATTTTTTTGTAACGGTTTGAAAAATTTCAGCAAGATCTGAAAGCTCTTTGTCTGATAAAGAAATCAAAGTAGCATGCTTTTTCTTTGGGAAAATGTAAGTTTCATAAGCAAATCTTGCAAAAAAAGGAATAAAGGCAATAGCATTTTCATTCTCTGCAATGATTCTTATTTCATCTTCTCTTTCGGCTTCAATGATGTCAGTGAAAATATTTTTCTGTTTTTCTTTTTTATAGTTTGCGGTAGCCAGTAATTCTTTTTGTACCACATTAAAAATAAAATCGGTAGCATAAATCTGGCAATGCGGATGAGGATTTGATACGCCGACAATCTCTCCTTTATTCTCAAAAATCAGGACAGATTTTATTTTTTCATGGTTTTGAAAAAAAATCATTTCTTTCTGTAAAGCACGAAAAACTTCAGCTACCTGTTCTTTGCTGACATCGGATAAAGTGATATTATGTCTCGGATCATAACACACTACTTTGGAAATGCCTTCTGCTTTTCCTTTTTTATATAAGCCATCATGAAATAATTCTCCGGCATTTTTAAAAGATGGAGAATTCAATCCAACCACCGGATGGTCATTTTCAAAAATGAAAACTCCGTTGTAGTCCGGATTTTTTATTCCACTCACCCTGATATTTCCCGGGCAGAAATAGCAAACGGGATCATAATCAGGAAAAACATTTTGGTTTTGCTGTAAGGAGAAATTCCAGGGCCTGTTATTCCGGTGTGCAGCGTACACTATCCATTCTTGTCGCAAAGGGTGCCAACGCTTTTCCCATTTTCCGTTATAACTGCTATGATCACTCATTTCTTTATAAATAAAATCTTCAGATTAATTTTTGTAATTGTGATTTCCATAAATGATATATCTCTTTGTATTGTTGCTTCAATTTGTTATTTGGTTGAAAAGATTTTACCATTTTCATATTTTTAAATGCATCTGAAATGGAAGAATAAATCCCTGCGCCGATACCAGCAGCTCTTGCAGCCCCCAATGAGCCGTCGGTATTATATAACTCTACTGTGCATCCGGTGGCATTGGAAAATGATTCAGCAAATACATCGCTCAAAAACAGGTTAGCATGACCGGCTTTTATAACTGAAGGTTGAAGATTGTTTTCTTTCATAATATCCACGCCGTATTTAAAAGAAAATACAATTCCTTCCTGCACGGATCGGAATAAATGAGCCGGGGAATGCAAATTCAAATCAATATTATTGAAATGTGAATGTATTAACTTGTCGTTGAAAATTCTTTCTGCGCCATTTCCGAATGGAAAACACATTAATCCATCACTACCTGGTGAAACAGAGGCAGCCATCGTATTCATTTCTTTATATGAAAAAACATTTCCGGTGATTTTCTTTATCCAATTATTCATAATACCGGTTCCGTTTATACATAATAGAATTCCCAGCCTTTGAAATTTATCTGTATAATTAACATGAGCAAATGTGTTCACTCTTGATTGTTTGTCAAAAAATAATTCATCTGTGATTGCATAAACAACTCCACTGGTACCGGCGGTAGCAGCCACTTCTCCCGGCTCAGTTACATGAAGCGATAAAGCATTGTTCGGTTGATCTCCGGCTTTATATGAAACTTTAATACCGGGAGTAAGTTGTAATTCTTCTGCAACAGAATTTAAAAGCCTGCCGTGATCTTCAAAAACGTTTTTTATTTCCGGAAATATGGAGGTGTCGAACCCAAAATAATTTAAAATATCCTTCGATAATTTCTTTTTCTTAAAGTCCCAGAAAACACCTTCCGATAATGAAGAAACAGTTGTAGTAATTTCTCCGGTCAGTTTCATGGCAATAAAATCTCCGGGAAGCATGATCTTATCAATCTTTTCATAAATTTTCGGCTCATTTTTTTTCACCCAGGCTAATTTAGAAGCGGTAAAATTTCCGGGAGAATTCAGTAAATGGGATAAACATTTTTTTTCACCAATTTCTTGAAATGCCTTTTTGCCAATGGAAACGGCACGACTATCACACCAAATGATACTGTTTCGCAACGGTTGTTTTTTTTTGTCAACTAAAACAAGTCCATGCATCTGGTAAGCAATACCAATGGCTTTAATCTGTTTGGGGTCATATTTATTTTGAGCGTGTAATTTTAAAATTGCAAGACGGACATTTTCCCACCAGGTGTTGGGCGATTGTTCAGCCCAACCAGTTTGTTTTGAAATGATTTCAATTTCCGTTTCAGGATATTGTACCGATGCAATGCAATTCTGAGATTGAACATCCACAACTGATACTTTCACCGAAGAAGTTCCCAGATCAATACCTAACAACATCAATTAAAATATTTTTAAAAATGATACAAGTTAAAACAAAGGAAGGATGAATGAATTCATCCTCCCTGACGATTGCTATATAAGAACTGTTCTACTCTTGGTTAGTAGCCTGGGTTTTGCGGAAATTTCGGTCCGGAGGTTGTTAAATCAATTTGGTTTTGAGGAATTGGTCTTAAAGCATTAAATGTTTGTATATGCGCCCCAGCTTCAACCGGATTCCATTGCTTTACTCTGCTATAAAGTTTTTGAGTTCTTTGCAAATCCCACCATCTGCAACATTCACCATAAAACTCACGCGTGCGTTCATCAAGAATAAAATCTAGGTTAACCTGACTGGGAGTAACATCCATTACGCTTGCATTGTTACCTGCAGCCTGAGAGGCGGAACCATTAAAAGCCCTTTCTCTTATAACGTTGAGATATTTGGCAGCATTGGTTTGATCACCAGCTCCAAGATAAGCTTCAGCACAAAGCAAATATGCATCGGCAAATCTAAAAATTACAACCGGTCTTGTGGATGGATCATTAACGCCTACTCTAGTAGAATCATCAAACTTTTTTACAGCCGGGAAAAATGAATTGCTTTGAAGGCTTGGAGGAATAATAATTCCTGTAAATGGTCCACCATTTCTTGCAGTTGGAGCGCCTGGTACTTCATAAGGGGGCATCCATATTGCTGTATCAATACCAACTCTCAAAGTTCCGCGTGAACCGGTTACTGCCTGGTTTGCAATCCATACGGTTTGAAAAGTTTTGCTATAACGTGAGTCATTATATTGGTCAGCAAAAGCCTGACCTAAAATGTAAGCATTATTGGGTCTTGTTCGGATATACGGTCTTCCATTATTAACGTCTCTGACCATCATTGTAGGACCACTAAGCGAAAGCGCACCTGATCCATTAATGGATGCATTAATAGAAAATGTTGGATAGTTGGGTCTTGTAAACCAAGGCAGCAAATTGTTACCAGGTGCCCCGGATGAACCTGCTAAATATTCACCAAATTTGGGATCATTACTGTGATCACTAACAAAAACGGTTTCTTGTCCATAATCATTTGCCTTCCAAAAAGCCTGGGAATAATTAGGCCATAACCCGAAGCCATATGTTGAAGCATTAGTAATAAGATTGGAAAGAATAGTAGCAGCTTGCGTAAAATCAGCCGGGGTTCCGGCACTTGTATATGCTCTGGTAAGATAAACTTTACCCAAAAGAAATAATGCTGCTCCCTGGCTTGCCGCTTTTCCTCCAAATGGTGATGTAGCTGAAGAAACTGCAGGTGATATTACCTGTAATTGTGTAGAAGCATCGGTAAGATCTTGAATAATTTGTTTGTAAACATCAGCCATTGGCTGGCGTGAATCTGATGTGGATGGGGCTGTAATATAAGTGAGATGCAAAGGGACATCTCCCCAATTCTGTACCAAATAAAAATAATAAAATGCTCTTAAAAATTTTGCCTGAGCTAAATATTGGGTTCTTGTTGTATTATCAGTTATGGCTGCGCCAAATTGTATTACTCCATTTAATGTATTAATATCCTGGTAAGCGGTTGACCATAAACCACCATTTTCATCAATACTGGCTAAAGGATTATAGGTATAAAAGTCTTGGCTGCTTGCACTGGCACCCTCAAGCATATCATCTGTGCCAGCTTCCGTTTGAGCTGTAAATCCTTCCGTGCCCCATAAGGAACGGATATCATTATATACTCCTGAAATTCCTCCCAATACTCCAGCAGGCGTTTGAAAAAAAGAAGGAACAATAGCAGATTGTGGATGTTCCTCCAGAATCTTTTGACAACTTGAAACAAAAAATAACAATGCAATTGTAACTGCATAATTTATTGTGGTTAGATAGCGTTTCATATTTATAATATTTTACTATTTAGAATTTTAAATTTACACCCAGGCTGAATAATCTCATCGGGGGGTTGTTAGCATTTACACTAATCTGACGACTAAGATTGCCAGTGACATTATTACTAGCCGTACTGTTGATAGCGCCGCCATAACCATTCCCTTCAGGATCTGGTCCATAACCAGCCTTAACAAAAGGTGAATATATTATGAATGGGTTTTCTACACTCACATAAAATCTTAAAGAATTGATTTTTGCTTTTGATAAAAGACTAACCGGGAAAGTATATCCAAGATTAATGCTTCTGACCTTTACAAAAGATCCATCCTGGTATTGCATCGTTGATGAATAAACAGGAGCTTGTAAACTTGCATCTGGTGCGGGGAAATCATTTGTAGGATTATTTCTTGTCCAATAATTAACTTTTAATTGATTCACCCTGCTTTGCAGAAAGAAATCATAACCATTAGCAGAGCCATCAGAACCAAGATAAGGAACGAGCACTTTCATTCCCATACGCGCAAAAATTACAAAAGTGAAATCAAAATTTTTATATGACATCCTGCTGGTAAAACCACCTTCCCATTTAGGCTGGAAATTGCCAAGGATCTGGCGGTCGCTGGCGTCAATCTTTCCATTGCCATTTAAATCCTGAACTTTAATTTGCCCGGGATATTGGTGCGGAGAAGTTTGAGCTGCAAGTGTTCCTTTAATCGAATCTGAAGTTTGCCATATGCCAATCTTTTTCACATCGTAAATAACTGTTAGTGGTTGACCAACAAACCATCCATTACCAATATCATTTGGCTGGGTCGGTGTAGTCAATTGAGTTATCTTTTCTCTATTCAGATAAAAGTTGAAATCTGTAGCCCATGTAAAACCATTGTTCTTACTTTGAATATTTACAGTACTAACACTTATTTCAATACCCTTTCCCTCAGTCTTACCCAAATTTTCAAGAGTATTACCCGCACCATTACTTGGAGGCAAGTTGACTGTTAAAAGAATATCTTTTGTTTTCTGCTGGTAATAATCAATGCTACCGGTTATACGATTCTTAAGAAATCCAAAGTCTAAACCAACATTTATTTGAGCTGTGGACTCCCAATGCAAATTTGTGTTTGGTAGATTGGTTACGATATATCCTGCCTGTTGCCCAGCTGCTGTAAGACCAAAGTCGTAAGCTGTTGCAGTAAGTGTTCCTAATGTTGAGTATGGAGCCACTCCCTGGTTTGATGTAATACCCCAGCCACCTCTTAGTTTAAGATTGGAGATGAAAGTAAACTTTTGCATGAAACTTTCATTATAAATATTCCAACCAGCTGACACTGCAGGATAAGTGAAATATTGATGGCCTGGTGATAAAACCGAGGCGCCATCTCTTCTTACAGTAGCTGTTAACATGTAACGATTGTCATAGGCATAATTTAAGCGGGCCATATAAGAAATCAATCCCTGCTCAGCAAAAGCATTAGGGTTATTAGTCGCGGATATTGTACCGCCAGCTAAGTATAAATTAGTGTTTTGAATATAATCTGAAGGAACTCCAAGAGCAGTAAAACCTGAACTTAAACTATGATCTTTTTGTGTGCTAAATAATCCGGTAAAATTAATTCTGTGTTTTTTGATCGTTTTATCATAGGTTAACAAATTTTCAATCGTATACCGATATGCTTCTGCATTACCAACACTTGCAGAAGATTGTGATTGTGATGTTGCATTATTAACAAAAGTATTTGGTCCGCTGTAGTTGTCACTCTGGCTTTGTTGATAATCTAATCCAACATTAATTCTGTATTTCAAGCCTTTTACATATTTAATATTCCATTCACCGTATAAACTGTTGAATGTTCTAAGCCTTCTTGTTCTTGCTAAAATAGCTTGTGAAGCTGTTTTAAGTGTTAATGGACTTACAAAAGCTGCATCTGTTGAACCGGCCAAAGGCAAAAGATTAACAGATCCATCAGAATTATATGGAGAAACTAAAGGGCTAAATCTAAGTAAGGAACCGGGTACTCCACCACCACCCGGAGTATTTGAAATACCCAAAGTAGTAATGGTATTAATTCCAATTTTAAAAGAGTTATTTATTTTATGATCTATCGTAGTTCTTAAAGAAAATCTTTCGAATTTCTGATTTGGAATTTCATTGGTTTCATCATAATAAGTGGCACCTAATCCATATTGAGTAGATTCATTTCCCCCAGAAAGACTTAATTGATTACTGCTTGTAAATCCATTTTTATAAATCAGTTTTTGCCAATCAGTATTTGTTCCGTTAGTTATACCAGTCGACTCTGCTGGGGTTGGCCCATATGAAGTAGTTCCGGGTGTTGATCTGTTATAAGTAGCAGCATCATTTTTTAATTGAGCAAATTGAGGCCCATTAAATACATTTAGATCTCCCATTACAGAAGAAATTCCATAATAGGCATTATAACTGATAACTGGCTTACCAGTCCTGCCTCTTTTAGTGGTAATCAGAATAACACCACCTGAACCTCTGGAGCCATAAATAGCAGTGGCAGATGCGTCTTTTAATATATCCAGTGACTGAATATCATCCGGACTTATATCATTAATACTACCTCCAAAAGGAATACCATCTACAACCAAAAGAGGTTGATCCAAACCATCACTTGCTGCTGACGTGCTAGCCATTGACCGGTTACCTCTGATACGAATGGAACCACCACCGCCTGGAGTAGCACTGTTGCTTACAATGTCAACACCAGCAGCTCGTCCTTTTAGTTCACTGATTACATTTGACGTAGGCACTTCCTGCAAAGTTTGTGCGTTAACAGAAACTGTGGAACCGGTTACATCCCTTTTCCGTTGAGTTCCGTACCCAACTACAATTACTTCACTTTCTGTTTTTTCCAGCGTAACAAGAGAGATAGTCAAAGATTGTTTGTTGTTTATTTTTAATTCCTGGGTTGCAAAGCTTACTGCTGAAATAACTAAGGTTCCTTTGGCAGGAGCAGTTATTTCAAAGTTTCCCTGAGCATCACCAATGGAACCATTTTTTGTTCCTTTAACAATAACAGAAACATTTTGTACAGGTGCACCATTTTCATCACTGACATGCCCTTTGACAAGAATGTTCTGGGAATATGCAGGGAGTGCAATAAAGAATACAGCTAAAACTGACAATGTAATTGTCAAAAATTTTCTCCTTAGCTGGATCGTCAAGGATGGGTATCTTTTGATTTTTTTTGAAAGCAGGACTCTCATAATAGTTGGTTTAGATATTTTTAATTATTAATACCACAGGTAAACAATTTCTTGAAAAGAGGAGGTACTTTAACTGGTATTCATACAGCATTTATTTTTTATTAAAAAAATATATTCCCTTGGTTCTTCATCATGTCAAAAACTATGGGTGGGGATTTTTATTCGATTTTCAAGGGGCCGTTGGTTCTTGTCGTCTTATTCAGCCAGAATCATTTATTAAATACATTTTTTCCGGCAACATTTAATGTGTTACCGGGTTGGTTCAAACGTTTTTTTTTGATAATATAAAACTGGAATTTAATTTGAAGGCAGCACGCTGTTTCTCAGTGCTGGTAAGCATTTCACTGCTTTTAATCCATCTTGAATAACTATGTTTTGGCTGCATGAATTCAATCGTTTTTTTGGTTTGGCAAGTATGCAGATATTTGTTTCCGAGAACTAATATAGGTAGATTTTTTAAAAATGTAACCGATTACATATATTTTTTTAATTTTTTTTTTATTTAGCTTTACTGGACTGATGTAACCGATTGTATGCTTAAAGGCAAAGAAATTACCATTTATGACCTGGCAGAGAAGCTGAATATCTCTATTGCCACGGTAAGTCGTGCTTTAAAAGATGACCCTGTAGTCAGCAAGAAAACCAGGAAAAAGATATTCGATCTGGCTGAAGAAATGGGCTACCGTTCCAATCATTTTGCCCGGAATCTGAGAAAACAGCAGACCAATACAATTGGTATTATTATACATGAGCTTAACAGTAATTTTATAACTTCTGTTTTAGCAGGTGTAGAAAAAATCACTGCAGAAGCAGGTTATGATCTTATTATTGCGCATTCTTCAGAAAGTCATGCAAAAGAAGCCGCCAATGCAAAAAATCTTTTTCACAAAAGAGTTGATGGATTAATTGCTTCGCTTTCCTTTGATACAAACGATCTGGAACATTTCCGCCGGTTCGTTGATAAAAATGTTCCGGTTATTTTTTTTGACAGGGTTGAACAGGATGGTGAAAGTACCGTTGTTATAATTGATAATTACAAATGTGGATACCAGGCTACCCGCCATCTTATTGAACAAGGGTGTAAAAGAATTGCTCATATTACGGCTAATTTGAAAAGAAATGTTTATTCACAGCGATATAAAGGTTATCGTGATGCTCTTTTTGATCACGGAATCCCTTTTGATGAAAGTTTATTAATTGTAAAAGATCTTAGTGAAAAATCCGGCGTAGAGGCAGCTTCTGAAATAATCCGAATGAATCCTATGCCTGACGGTGCATTTATTACAAATGATTTTGTTGCTGCTGTTTGTATGCGGACATTTAAAGAATTTGGTGTTGCAATTCCAGAAGATATTGCGATAGTCGGTTTTAATAATGATGCAATCGGTAAATTAATTGAACCTGCTCTTACTACTATTGATTATCCCGGAAAAGATATGGGAGAAATTGTAGCAAGAACTCTGATCAATCATCTTGAAGGCATCAGTGATATTCATCTTACCAATACGATTATTGTGCATTCAGACCTTATCATCAGGAAATCATCACTAAAAAAAGGGGATTCAATTTTTAATCATCCAAGAAATTAGAGATATTAATAAATAATAAAATCTGCATCCCTGAAACTAAGTTGTATGATTAGGGAAAAAGAAGTAACCATTTATGATATTGCCAGCAAATTGAATATTTCAATTGCCACAGTTAGTCGTGCACTCAAGAACGATCCGGTTGTAAGCAAAAAGACAAAGAAAAAAATAACTGATCTGGCGGAAAAAATGGGGTACCGTTCTAACCATTTTGCCCGTAATCTCCGAAATCAACGAACGGATACAATTGGTGTAATAGTTCCAAAACTCAACAGTTATTTTATGTCAACAGTAATTGCTGGCATAGAAAGCGTGGCAAATGTCAAAGGATTTAATCTTATTATCAGCCAATCTTCTGAGTCAGCAGCAAAAGAAAAAGCAAGCTTCCATACTATGTTTAATAACAGGGTGGATGGATTATTAGTGTCTCTGGCTTATGACACAGATGATATTAGTCATTTTGATTTATTCTTTAAGAAAAGAACTCCTCTGATTTTTTTTGACCGTGTTCCCGAGCATAGACAAAGTACCAATATCCTTATTGATAATCGCAAAGCGGCTTATGAAGCGATAAATCATTTGATAGAACAGGGCTGTAAGAGAATTGTTCATGTTACTGCTACTCCTAAAAGAAATGTTTATATAGATCGTTTGCAGGGATATAAGCAGGCATTGACAGAACACAATATTAATTTCAGAGACGAATACATTATTATAGGTGATCTCAGCCAACAGGCAGGTGCCGATGCTGCTGAAACTATTGCAAAAATGGATCCTTTGCCTGATGGGGTGTTTGTAGCTAATGATAATTGCGCTGTAGGTTGTATGATTTCATTAAAACAGAAAGGAATTCGTATTCCAGGGGATATTGCATTTGTTGGATTTAATAATGACCCCGTTTCCAAAGTAGTAGATCCAAACCTTTCTACAATTAATTATCCTGGTTATGAAATGGGGGAAGTGGCAGCCCGAAACCTGATAGCTCACTTGAAAGGAGTATTTACCATCCGTACTACAAATACTATTTTTCTTCGTTCAGAATTAATCATTCGTGCTTCATCATTGAGGCACACATAAAGTTGTAACCTGTTTGTTTATGAAAAGACTTTTTTTTGCTTGCTTAGTTGGTTTACTGGTTTGCGCTGCACAAGCAGAGGATGGGTACAGGCTATGGCTACGCTATGATTTGATCAGCAATAAGATTCTTTTGAATAAATACAATGCAGGTATGACTGGTATAATAATGAATGGCGAGTCTCCTGCAATAATAGTCGCCAAAGAAGAATTAATAAATGGGTTACAGGGATTACTTGGGAAAAGAGTAACATTTCAAAAGACCGTTTCAGATGGAGACTTGATTATAGGAACACCAAAAAATTTGCAGCTAATTAAATCCGGCTTATTTAGTGATCAATTAAAAAAAGTCGGTAAGGAAGGATTTATTATACGTTCAATTAAAATGAACGATAAAAAAGTAATAGTTATTACCGGCAATACCGATATCGCTGTGCTCTACGGTGTATTTAATTTTCTTCGTTTATTGCAGACGCAGCAAAGCATCGATAATCTCGATATTATTTCTTTTCCCAAAATTCAAAACAGGATTCTTGATCATTGGGATAATCTGAATCGCTATATAGAAAGAGGTTATGCCGGTATTTCTATATGGAACTGGCATACACTTCCTGATTATATTGACCAACGATATATTGATTATGCAAGAGCTAATGCATCAATTGGTATCAACGGAACTGTATTAAACAATGTAAATGCAAATGCGTTGGTGCTCACCGAACAGTATTTAGTAAAAGTTGCTGCATTGGCCAATGTATTTCGTCCATATGGAATAAAAGTTTATCTCTCGGCAAAATTCAGTGCACCTATCGAAATTGGTAAGTTAAAAACAGCTGATCCGTTAAATGAAGAAGTAAGAAACTGGTGGAAGAAAAAAGCAGATGAAATATATCAATTGATTCCGGATTTCGGAGGATTTTTGGTCAAAGCAAATTCCGAAGGGCAGCCTGGTCCGCAAAATTATGGAAGAACACATGCAGATGGAGCCAATATGCTGGCTGATGCTGTTGCTTCACATGGAGGCATTATTATATGGCGTGCATTTGTTTATAGCCCGCAATCAGATGACCGTTTTAAACAGGCATACGAAGAATTTAAACCGCTTGATGGTCAGTTTAGAAAAAATGTTTTAATACAGGTTAAGAATGGGCCAATAGATTTTCAACCGAGAGAACCATTTTCACCTTTGTTTGGTGCTATGCCGAAAACAGCTTTGGCAATGGAATTTCAGATTACCCAGGAATATCTTGGTCAGGGTACTCATCTTGTTTTTGAAGCTCCTTTATTTAAAGAATGCCTGGAGGCAGATACTTATGCAAAAGGTAAAGGATCAACGGTTGCAAAGGTTATAGATGGAAGTTTAGATAATTATTCTATAACTGGGATAGCTGGCGTTTCAAATATTGGCAATGAAAGAAACTGGACCGGTCATCCTTTCGGACAGGCTAACTGGTATGCATTCGGGCGGATTGCATGGGATCATGATCTTACTTCTGCTCAGATTGCTGATGAATGGATAAGACAAACATTCTCTAATGATCCCGTATTTATAAGCATAGTTAAAAAAATTATGCTGGCGTCACGCCAAATACTGGTGAATTATATGACACCACTGGGATTACATCATATTATGGGCAATGGGAATCATTATGGTCCGGCACCATGGTCGGATAATTTGTCAAGACCTGATTGGAATCCTGTTTATTATCATCGCGCAGATAGTTTCGGAATTGGATTCGACAGGACTGCGACAGGCAGCAATGCATTATCACAATATGCTCCAGAGATCAGGGATCAATGGGGAAATTTAAAGACTTGTCCTGAAAAATATTTGTTATGGTTTCATCATGTCAGCTGGAATTATAAAATAAAATCCGGCAGAACGCTTTGGGAAGAATTATGTTATAAATATTATTCAGGCGTTGATTCAGCAAGATGGATGCAGCATGAATGGAATAAAGTAGAAAAATATATTGATAAGGAACGGTTCATGCAGGTGAAAATGTTGCTGGTCATACAAGAGAAAGAAGCGGAATGGTGGAGAAATGCATGCCTGTTATATTTTCAAACATTTTCAAAAGAACCTGTTCCGGCAATATATGAACAACCTGACAAGACACTTAAATATTATAAAAGTTTGAAATTTCCTTATGCGCCAGGCAATTGAAAATATAAATTTAGTCACCATACAAACCAAAGGGGTATGAAAAAAACAGATGAAAAGAAAATAGCAATAGTTACGGGAGGTGCTTCCGGCATTGGTCTTGCCATTGCAGAAAAATTCGTAACCAATAATATTGAAACTATTATTATAGGACGTGATAAAAATAAACTGAATGCAGCAAAGAAAAAATTAGGTGCTTTATGTCATCCCATTTCATTTGATCTGAGTAAGCTTTCTGATATTCCTTCGCTGGTTAAAAAAATTATAGAAGAGTTTGGCCATGTTGATATTCTGGTCAATAATGCTGGAATCAACATGAAAAAAGAATTTACAGAAGTTACAGATGAAGATTTTCAAAAGGTCATTACAACAAATCTTTGTTCTGTATTTGCTATTTCAAGAGAAGTTGTTAAAGAAATGCTGAAGAAAGGGAGTGGTTCTATTATCAATATAAGTTCGATGGCGGCGCAATATGGTTTGCCTAAAGTAATTGCATACAGCGCTTCTAAAACAGCTATTGATGGCATGACAAGAGCGATGGCTGTGGAATTATCACCCAAAGGAATTCGTATCAATGCTATTGCTCCGGGATTTATTGAAACAGATATGACTGCAAAAGCACTGAATACGGATAGTGACAGAAAACAAAAGGCTTTGGGCAGAACACCTATGGGATATATGGGGAAACCTGTTGATGTTGCCGATGCTGCATATTATTTGGCTAATGGAGAGGCAAAATATATAACTGGTGTAGTCCTGCCGGTGGATGGAGGAAATTCAATAGGATTTTAGACGATTGCATTTAATGGGTTATTCTTTATTTGTCAACCATTGTCAGGTTGATGAAGAGGAAATTATTTTTAAAAATTGTGTCAATAATGAAAAAATTAATTTTCGTAACAATAGTCTTGTTGTTTACTTCAAAAATATATTCGCAGAATATTATTATTGCGAAAAAGGAGACCGGGGCTTTCCCAGTGGTTTCAACGGAACAGGCAACAATGATATATGTTGATAGCAGCGATTATTGGTTGGTTCGGAAAGTTGCTGATTTTTTTCAGCAGGATATTGAAAAGGTAACAGGGAAAAAACCGCTCATCGTTAATTCTCTTCCTGCATCTGCAAAAAATATTATCATTATTGGTTCATTAGGCCAATCATCTGCAATTAAAAAATTAGTAACTGAAAAAAAATTAAATGTCACAAAGATTAATGGTAAATGGGAAGCCTGTCAGATTCAAATTATCAATAAGCCCTTTAAAGGAATTGGAAATGCATTGGTAATTACCGGAAATGACAGACGGGGAACTGCTTACGGAGTTTTTGAACTGTCGAAACAAATAGGAGTATCACCCTGGTATTGGTGGGCCGATGTACCTGTAAAAAAGAAAACTTCTTTGTATATAAAAGCAAACTCTTTCATTACGGATGCACCTAAAGTAAAATACCGTGGCATTTTTATCAACGATGAAGCACCGGCTTTTTCAGGATGGACAAAAGAAAAATTCGGTGGCGTTAATCATAAGGTATATGAAAAAGTTTTTGAACTGATACTTCGCTTAAAAGGAAATTATCTCTGGCCAGCCATGTGGGCTAACGCATTTAATGATGATGATACATTGGATCCGGTTCTGGCCGATAAATATGGAATTGTCATGGGAACTTCTCATCACGAACCTATGTTAAGAGCGCAGCAGGAATGGAAACGTTATGGAAAAGGGCAATGGAATTATGACAGTAATAAAGTGGAATTGGATCAATTCTGGAAAAAGGGAATTGAGAATATGGATTCTCATGAAAGTATTGTTACCATTGGCATGAGAGGAGATGGCGATAAACCAATGACACAGGGAACAGCGATTAATTTATTGGAAACCATTGTTGCTGATCAGCGAAAAATTATTGAAGATGTTACTCACAAACCTGCATCACAAACTCCACAATTGTGGGCTTTATATAAAGAAGTACAGGATTATTATGACAAAGGCATGAGAGTGCCGGATGATGTCACTTTATTATTATGTGATGATAATTGGGGAAACATCCGGAAGTTTCCGAAACTAACGGACAAACCACGCTCCGGTGGTTATGGAATTTATTATCACTTTGATTATGTAGGAGGCCCAAGGAATTATAAATGGATCAATACAAATAATATTGCAAGAGTTTGGGAGCAAATGCATCTTGCTTATGAATACAATGTCCGTCAGATTTGGATCGTCAATGTTGGCGACCTGAAGCCAATGGAATTTCCGATATCATTCTTCCTGGATTATGCATGGGATCCTGATAAATGGAACGAGAGTAATTTAAAAACTTATTATACTGATTGGGCTGCACAGCAATTTGGAATTAATAATGCTGAAGAAATAGGCGAAATTCTAAGCAAATATTCACAATACATTTCCAGAAGGAAACCGGAATTGCTGGATGCAAACACGTATAGCCTTACAAACTATAATGAATGGGAAAGAGTGGTTGATCAATGGAAGAATCTTTTTAACCAGGCTTTGAAGATAGACCGGGGATTACCTGATGATTATAAGGATGCTTTTTTTGAATTGGTACTTTATCCAGTTGAAGCATCTGCAAATCTTAATGAATTATATATAGCAGCAGCAAAAAATAAATGGTATGCTGATCAGAAAAACATTATGGCCAATTCATATGCCGATACTGTGAGGATGTTGTTTGCAAAAGATTCAGCACTTTCTTATTACTATAATCATGTTATTGTTGGCGGCAAATGGGACCACATGATGGATCAAACACATATTGGTTATACTTACTGGCAACAACCATTTAAAAACAAAATGCCGGAAGTAAAATATGTATCAAACGATTTGGTAAGAGAGCCGCCGGCAAAAATTGACACAAGAAATATAACTTCTGAAAACCTGATCCCAAAAAATAATAAAGGAAATATTTTTTTTGAAAAAAATGGTTCTGTATCTATAGAAGCTTCACATTACACGAAAGAAATTAATACTTCTGTTATTCATTGGAAAGTTATTCCTGGTATCGGTAAAGATGGTGATGGTATCACAACTTTTCCCGTCACAGCGGATGAACAAAAATTAAGTTTAAAAAATCCACGACTCGAATACGAAATTTATGTTTATGATACCGGAACAATTAAACTGGATGCATATTTTTCTCCCACATTAAATTTTCATAATGATGATGGATTAAAGTATGCTGTCTCCATTGATAATGATCCACCTCAGGTTATTTCAATAAATAAAGAAGACAATAATACAAGAATATGGGGAAAATGGGTTGCGGATAATATTATTATCAAAACAACTGATCATCATATTTCAAAATCCGGCAGACATGTTTTGAAATACTGGATGATAAATCCGGCAGTAGTTCTTCAAAAATTAGTTGTTGACTTTGGCGGAGTGAAACCCAGTTATCTCGGACCTCCGGAAACAATTATAAAATAAAATGCAATCATCAAAAACTCATATTCTTTTTTTATCTGAGACCAATAAAGCAATAAAAATATTTTTTATTACAACCCTTATTCTATTGATGACAGATTTTTATTCTGCTGCACAGCAAGTCAATAAACTTTCGGTTAATGATTCGGGTTATTTTGAAACCCGGGGATTGAATGTATTTGTATTCAGCAATCACTATGGACTTTTTGGAGATGAAAAAAGCAGCGGTGTTGAAATAATTCATCATGGAGTTAGAACGGCAACGAATGGAGATGTGAGATTAAATCCAACTCCCGAACAATGGGATCCTATTCCAACATTTCTAAAACGGGAAGTAGACAGAAAGGGTAATGTAATTGAAGCATTTCTGAAATATCCTGAATATAGTTTTAGTTACTCAGTAAAACTGCAATCAAAAGATAACGGAATTCTTCTTACTGTTAATCTTGATAAACCATTGCCGACAGCATTAGAAGGACATGCAGGATTTAATTTAGAATTTTTGCCATCAGCATATTTTGGAAAATCTTATATAGCTGATAGCAAATCAGGAATTTTTCCACTGTACCCAAGCGAATCAATGACAGTTGCATCGGATACAATAGAGCCGCTTCCAATAATTACCGGCAAAACATTTACTCTTGCGCCGGAAGATCCTGAAAGAAGAATCACTATAAAAAGTAATGACAATGAATTAATGGTTTTCGATGGTCGCAATAAAGCACAGAACGGATGGTATGTAGTGCGAAGTTTAATTCCATCTGGTAAATCCGGTAAGGTGATTGAATGGTTTATTACTGCCAATACAATTCCAAACTGGATTCGAAAACCCGTCATTGCTCATTCACAAGTTGGTTATTATCCCTATCAAAAAAAAGTTGCTGTCATTGAATTGGATAAAAATGATAAAGCACTTGAAACAGCTCGTCTCTTAAAAATTGAAAGCAATGGGAATTTAAAGGAAATAGTCAAAGCTAAACCTGAAGAATGGGGATATTATCTGCGTTATCATTATTTCAAATTTGATTTTTCTTCAGTAAAAGAAAATGGTCTTTACATTCTTGAATATGGAAATGTTCGTACAAAGGCTTTCCCAATTTCACAGGATGTATATCGGGACGCATGGCATCCTACGTTGGATATTTATTTTCCTGTGCAAATGGATCACATGTACGTGAAAGAAGCTTATCGTGTATGGCATGGCGCTTCACATTTAGATGATGCATTGCAGGCTCCGGTCAATCATGAACATTTTGATTTATATGCGCAGGGACCAACAACTGATTCGCCATACAAACCAGGCGAACATATTCCAGGCTTAAATGTTGGTGGATGGTATGATGCAGGCGATTATGATATAAGAACACAAACACAGTATGCAGTAGTAATGAGCCTGGTTGATGCCTGGGAAATGTTCAAACCAATGCGTGATGAAACAAGTATTAACCAGCAAACCCGCCAGGTATTTATGCATCATCCCGATGGGAAAACTGATATATTGCAACAGATTGAACAAGGCGTTTTACAATTGCTTGGCCAGCAAAAATCAGTAGGTCATGCTATCAACGGAATTATTTCAGCGCACCTTTCACAATACACTCATTTAGGTGATGCTTCAACGAAAACAGATAATCTCATTTATAATCCCAGGTTAAAAGAATTTCAAAATGATGGATTTACAAGCGGCAACTTTGATGATCGATGGGCTTTTACCAGTAAGTCTTCTTCACTTAACTATGGATCTGCGGCAGGCTTAGCTGCTGCAAGCAGAGCACTGAAAGGATATAACGATTCATTAGCCGATGAGTGTATTACCACTGCAAAGAAAATATGGGATGGAGAAAACAGCCATGCACCGGATATGTTTCGTCATGGAAATACTACCGGAGGTCCTTTAAAAGATGAAAAATTAAAGGCCGCATTGGAATTACTGATATCCACCGGAGAAAAAAAATATGCAGACACATTAGAGGCGGCATTACCAATTTTTGAAAAGCAATTTGGCCGTTATGCATCTTTAGCTGTAAAAGCTATTCCTTATATGGATGCTTCTTTTAAACAAAAGTTAGAAGGAGCTGTAAAAAAATATAAAATCAATATTGATGAACTAAATAAAAGGAATCCTTATGCTGTGCCCATCACAACAGGAGGCTGGGCTGGAAGCGGGCAGGTCATAGGTTTTGCTATTACAAATTATCTGTTGCACAAAGCATTTCCGGCAATTATTAATGCGGAAGATGTTTTTAAAGGATTGAATTATATCTATGGTTGTCATCTTGGTTCTGATATATCTTTTGTATCTGCAGTTGGAACTGAATCAAAAAAAATTGCCTACGGAAACAACCGGGCAGATTTTACTTTCATTGCTGGCGGTATCGTGCCGGGAGAATTAATTCTTCATCCCGATTTCCCGGAAAATAAAGAAGACTGGCCTTTTTTATGGGGAGAGAATGAGTATGTGGTAAATCTTGGTGCGAGCTATATATTTCTTGTAAATGCTGTGAATGAATTAGTGAAAGAACTTAAATAAAAAAAATTATGTTAAGGAAAACCATCGGCATATTATTGACTATATCTTTCTTGTTTACAATATCAACTTGTAAAATAAAAGATAAATATAAATTCCCGTTTCTGAATCCTTCACTGCCTGTTGATCAAAGAGTAAATGATCTTGTTGGCCGGATGACTTTGGATGAAAAGATTGGACAGATGATGAATGCAGCTCCTGCCATTGAACGGTTAGGTATTCCTGAATACAATTGGTGGAATGAGTGTCTGCATGGTGTGGCCCGTGCAGGATTAGCAACAGT
Organism: uncultured Bacteroidota bacterium; assembly: GCA_963823125.1. GTDB lineage: Bacteria > Bacteroidota > Bacteroidia > Chitinophagales > Chitinophagaceae > UTBCD1. Next base: position 66,854 of record CAWGKD010000016.1, on the reverse strand, counting down.
ATTTCCGCAGGCAATCGGGTTAGGTGCAAGTTGGGATGAGGATATGATGTTCAAAGTTTCTACCGCTATCTCTGATGAAGCAAGAGCGAAACATCATGATTTTGTCAGAAAAGGAAAGCGATTGATTTATCAGGGACTTACTTTCTGGTCTCCCAATATTAATATTTTTCGTGACCCGCGTTGGGGAAGAGGACAGGAAACTTATGGTGAAGATCCCTTTCTTACGGGAAAAATGGCTGTTCAGTTTATAAAAGGATTACAAGGTGACGATCCGAAATATTTTAAAACGATTTCTACGGTAAAACATTTTGCAGTACACAGCGGTCCAGAACCGGAACGACACAGTTTCGATGCCAGAATTGATGAAAGAGATTTTCGGGAAACTTATTTGCCTCAGTTTGAAATGGGGATTAAAGAGGGAAAAGCTTATTCTGTAATGTGTGCTTATAATAGTGTAAATGGTGAAGCATGTTGTGGCAGCAATCATTTGCTTACTTCTATTTTAAGAGATGAATGGAAATTTGACGGGTATGTTGTTTCCGATTGCGGTGCCATTGGAGATATTTATCAGCATCATAAAATTGTTGCTACGCCTGAAGCAGCAGCAGTACTTGCAGTTAAATCAGGTTGTGATCTTGAATGCGCAACTACTTATGAAAGTTTGAAGAAAGCAGTTGCTGAAAAATTGATTACAGAGGCGGAAATTGATGTGTCAGTCAAAAGACTTTTTACTGCACGATTCAAACTTGGAATGTTTGATCCGCCCGATATGGTGAAATATTCCCAAATTCCGTATAGTGTGGTGGATGATAAAGAACATCATAACCTGGCATTAGAGGCAGCGCATAAATCAATTGTATTGCTCAAAAATGCCCGCCTGCCGGGGCAGGAAAACAATTTATTGCCATTGAAAAAAAATATTAAAACATTAGCAGTGATTGGACCCAATGCGGATCAATGGCAAATGTTGTTAGGAAATTATAATGGCCTTCCCTCTGATCCGATTACTCCTTTAAGAGGCATACGGGAAAAATTGCCGGGAGCCAAAGTTCTTTATGCGCCTGGTTGTGATCTTGCAGAAGGATTAGCAACTTTTGAAACAATTCCATCAAAAGTTTTATTTCATGGAGAAAATGAACATGGACTCAAAGCTGATTATTATAATAACCGTGAAAGAACCGGCAACATTCTTTTTTCAGCAATAGATACAGTGGTTAATGATATATGGAATGATAATGCCCCAAGAAAAGATATGGATGATGACAATTTCGGTGTACGATGGACAGGAGAAATCATTCCTGAAAAAACCGGCAATTATCAATTAGGAATTATCACAACCTGTAAGGTTAATCTTTTTTTAGACGATAGTATTATCGCTAACACCAGTTATCATTTCCGGGATGAGTTTAACGATCCGCGGTTAAGAAAATCAGTTCCTGTTCATTTAGAAGCTGGGGAAAAATATAACATAAAAATAGAAGCAGGAGAATCATATGGTGATGCCCGCGTTCAACTGGTTTGGGCAGGTACGCCGGTCAATCATAAAGATGAAATGGAGAAGAATGCAATTGAAATTGCCAAACAATCCGATGCTATCATCATGTGCATGGGTCTTTCAGCAAGATTGGAAGGTGAGGAAATGGATATTGCCATTGATGGATTTAAAGGAGGTGATCGTTCAACTCTTGATCTTCCAAAAATTCAGGAAGATTTGATAAAGAAAGTATATGCTTTAGGGAAACCTGTTGTATTGATATTAATGAGTGGGAGTGCTTTATCTGTTAATTGGGAAAATAAAAATATTCCTGCAATCATTGAAGCATGGTATCCTGGTCAGGCTGCCGGCACCGCCATTGCAGATGTATTATTTGGCGATTACAATCCCGGTGGAAGATTGCCTGTAACTTTTTATAAATCGGTAAAAGATCTTCCTTCATTCGAAGATTATAATATTACTACTCAAACCTACCGCTATTTCAAAGGAGATCCGCTATATCCATTTGGTTTTGGATTAAGCTATACTACTTTTCATTATGATAATTTAAAGATCAAAAATGAATTTAATGCCGGCGATTCTGTAAAGCTTTCAGTGGATGTCAAAAATAGTGGAGGTCGGGAAGGAGATGAAGTGGTAGAAGTTTATGTTTCCAATGAGAATAAAATAGCACATTTACCGGTAAGAGCATTAAAAGCTTTCAAACGAATTCATTTATTGCCGGAGGAAACAAAAATAGTTGAACTTACAATAAGACCGGATGCATTTTCGGTTATTAACGACAATAATCAACGTGTGATATTACCGGGTAAATTTCAGATATCGGTTGGAGGCGGACAACCGGATCAAAAAATAAAAACAACCGGAAATATATTGAAATCAGTTATTGAAATAAAATAATTGAATCTTATAAAAGTAAAATCAAAGTAAATGAAACAACAAATAGCTCTTTTTATTTTCTTGTTTATTGCAATGAAGATAAATGCTCAGAACACTATTGTAATTCATGCTGACGAAGGAAAAGATACAATCAGCCGCAATATCTATGGACATTTTGCTGAACATCTTGGCCATTGTATTTATGGCGGTTTTTATGTGGGAGAAAATAATAAAAAAATTCCCAATATAAATGGCGTGAGAACTGATGTGATTGAAGCATTGAAAAAATTAAAAATTCCTGTGCTTCGTTGGCCCGGCGGATGTTTTGCCGATACTTATCATTGGAAAGATGGAATTGGACCCAAAGACAAACGTCCGTCCATGCTGAATGTTTGGTGGGGCAATGTAAAAGAGGACAACAGTTTTGGAACAAATGAATTTTTAAATATGTGTGAGCTGCTCGGAGCACAACCATATATTAGTGGCAATGTTGGCAGCGGTTCGCCGCAGGAATTATCTGATTGGATAAAATACGCGGATGATCCGAATGGAAGCAGCCCAATGACTGATTTGCGCAAGAAAAATGGAAGAGCAAATCCATGGAAAGTAAAATATTGGGGATTGGGAAACGAAGCATGGGGTTGTGGCGGTAATATGACTGCTGAATATTACGCAAACGTATACAGGCAGTTTGCAACTTTTATGAGTAACCCCGGCAAAAGATTATACCGCATTGCTTCCGGTGCTTCAGATGCTGACTATCATTGGACTGAAGTATTAATGAAAGAACTTCCGCCACACCTGTATGATGCATTGGGATTACATCACTATTCTGTGATTGATTGGAATAATAAAAGCTCTGCCACCAATTTTACAGAACAGGAATATTTTATCATTATGAAGAAAGCGCTGGAAATGGATGAATTGGTTACGAAACACAGCGCAATCATGGACAAGTATGATCCGAAAAAGAAAAAAGGATTGGTCGTTGATGAATGGGGCGGATGGTATAATGTAGAGCCCGGAACAAATCCTGCATTTCTTTTTCAGCAAAATACAATGCGTGACGCGATGATCGCAGGAACTACACTTAATATTTTTAATAATCATTGCGACCGTGTTAAAATGGCAAACCTTGCTCAAACAATAAATGTTTTACAGGCAGTGATACTTACCAATGATGAAAAAATTATTTTAACGCCAACTTATCATGTTATGGAGATGTATAATGTGCATCAGGATGCGCTCATGCTTCCCGTTGAAGTGGACTGCAATGATTATTCCGTGGGTTCTGAAAAACTAAAAGCAATTTCTGCCTCTGCTTCCCGTGATAAGAATGGTGCGATACATATTTCATTGGTAAATATTGATGCAAAAAATTTGCAGGATGTTTTGATAACAATTAACGGAGCAATGTTTAAAACAGTAAAAGGAAGAATCCTGACATCAGACAGGTTACAAAACTATAACAGCTTTGAAAATCCGGATAAGATTATACCGAGAGCTTTTTCTGGTGCTGTTGCCAGCGGTTCAAATATTGATGTCAAGTTGCCTCCTTTTTCGGTAGTTGTACTGGAATTAAAATAGGCTTAAAATCATTGCAATGAAAAAAAATATTTTTCTAATTACTTTTTTCACAATTTGTATAATTTCTTCTGCTCAGAAAATCGCAACTTTTGAATTGCAATTACCTTTTGCAACGAATGGCCTGGATGTTCCGGTAAGCATTAATCTTGATGAAGTAACTTTTATTGCTGATTCTTCTTTGTCATTAATGGAAGTGCGGGGAAATAAATCAGTTCCAGTACCTTTCCAGGTTAGCGAAGAACAACACCGGATATTGAGCTGGTTGGTTAATACAAAAAATGATCAGCAAAAAAAACGCATCTTTCAATTAATTAAAGGAACTGCAACAGCGTTTAATGATATTGTTGCTAACCGTCATGATGGTATACTCACTTTTCAGAATCGTGATCAAAATCTTCTTCAATTTAATTTTAAAACAGTTTATCCTCCTTATGGTATTGATACCAACTATAAAAGAAGTGGATTCATTCATCCATTGTGGACACCGCATGGACAAGTGCTTACCCGCATTCAACCACCGGATCATTATCATCATTATGGTATCTGGAATCCGTGGACGCATGTTTTATTTGAAAAAGATACAGTTGATTTCTGGAATCTGAAAGACAAAAAAGGAACGGTTCGTTTTGCAAATTTTGCTTCTGTCATTAATGGTGAAGTATTTTCTGAATACAAGGCTTTACTTCAGCATGTTGTTTTTAAAAAAGGAGGAATCGAAAAAGTAGCTTTAGATGAATTGCAAACAGTTCGGATCTACAAACCGGAAGAAAATAGTGATTACTTCATTGTTGATTTTACTTCAAAAATGAATTGTGCGACAGAAAGTCCTTTTCATATTCTGGCATATCGCTATGCTGGTTTTGGCTGGCGCACAACTGAATTCTGGGATAATAATAATTGTGAAGTGCTTACTTCCGAAGGAAAGACAAGAAAAAATACGGATGGTTCAAAAGCCCGGTGGTGTATTGTACAAGGAGCATTGCCCGGAAATGATTCTGGTGGAGTGGTGATATTATCATATCCTGCCAATTATAATCATCCCGAACCGATGCGGATTTGGACATTGAATACAAATGGTCGCGGTGATATGTTTTTCAATTTTGCTCCGACTAAAGACAAAGACTGGATATTAGAACCCGGAAGAACATATGTTTTAAAATACAGGATGGTTGTATTTAATGGGAAGTATGATGCAGCAAAAGCTGAAAGTGCATGGAAATATTTTGCCATGCCGCCTGAAGTAAAAATTATTAAAAAATAATTTCTTCATCAATAAAATTATTTCTGATGAAAAAACAAAAACAAAATTCCGGCCGGAGAAAATTTCTTAGTGATTCTGTAAAAGCTGCAGTTGGTTCGCTGATCATCAGCAAATTTCCTTCAATAGTTCCTTCCAGTGTTTTTGGTAAATATGCACCAGGCAACCTTATTAATGTAGCTTCTATTGGTTGCGGACGCATTTCAACCATTCATGACATGACCTGTATTGCCCGTTATGCCGGAGCAAGAATTATTGCTGTTTGTGATTTGGATAAAAAAAGAGCAGATAATGGTCCGATGGCTGTCCGGAATAATTATACAAAAGCGTCTGCTATGAATGGCGGGTTGAAAGGAGATTGGGAAATAAAAGTTTATTATGATTATAAAGAATTACTGGCCAATAAAAATATAGATGCAGTACATATTAGTTTGCCGGATCATCAACATGCGATTGTCGGAGTGCATGCAGTAAATGCCGGTAAAGATGTTTATTTACAAAAGCCGGCATCATTAACAATCGAAGAGGGAAGAATTCTTAGCGATGTGGTTAAGAAAAGCGGGCGAATATTACAAATGGGAAGCCAGCAACGTTCCATTGATCCGTGGCCACAATTTAAGAAAGCATGCGAGTTGGTTTTGAATGGCCGCATTGGACAATTGAAAACAGTTGAAGTGGGTTTGCCGGGCGATCCCGGAGGCGGCAATAAAACAGCAATGACTGTTCCATCGAATTTAAATTATGATGCCTGGCTTGGTGCTACTCCCGATGTTTATTATACCGAAGACAGGGTTCACTCACAGGATGCCTCACCAAAAGGAATTACCAGCAGACCTGGCTGGCTTCGTTGTGAACAATTTGGTGCCGGAATGATTACCGGTTGGGGAGCTCACCATATTGATACTGCTCATTGGGCAATGGGCATGGAATATTCGGGACCTATTGAGATTTGGGGAAAGGCAGCATTTCCGACTGATGATCCCAATTATAACGGACTTTGGGATGTGCATGGAATTTTCAGAACGGAAGCGATGTATGCCAATGGTGTTCACATGATTGTTTCTAATGAACTTCCCAATGGAATTAAATTCATCGGCACAGATGGATGGGTTTGGGTAACCCGCGGTAATTACAAAGTCACTGACAGCGATCCTGTTCCCGATAAAGATGGAGTGAAACCAATTGATGCAAGCAATCCAAAGATTCTTCAGTCAGTGATTGGCCCGGATGAGATTCATCTTTATGAAAGTTCAGAACAACATGCCAATTGGCTTGATTGTGTAAAATCACGTAAACAACCCATCGCACCGGTGGAAGTGGGACATCGATCCTGCAGCGCCTGTCTTCTTCATCATATTGCGATGAAATTGAAAAGAAAAATATATTGGGATCCGGGGAAAGAAGTTTTTAAAAATAATGATAAGGAAGCTACAGCCATGTTATCACGCCCACGTCGTAAGAAATATGATTTTAATTCATAAATAAAATGAGTAACAAATTATTTTTTGCGTTTGCTTTTTTCTTGTTTGTGTCCTGTAATTCATCTCTGTCAAAAAAAGAAGAGGATAAAAAAATGGTGCATCTTATTACACTTGACCCCGGGCATTTTCATGCAGCATTGGTACAAAAATCAATGTATGCAGATGTGGACTCCGTTGTTTATGTGTATGCACCGGGAGGAAATGATTTGCAACTTCATCTCGACAGAATTAATGCATATAATAATCGTAAAGAAAATCCAACTCATTGGAAAGAGAATGTTTATACCGGGGATGATTATTTTGAAAAAATGCTTTCAGAAAAAAAAGGAAACCTGCCTGCCGGAGAGGCAAGTGTTGTAGTACTTGCCGGAAACAATCAAAAGAAAACGGAATACATTTTAAGATCCTTGCAGAACGGATTCAATGTCTTGGCAGATAAGCCTATGGTCATTAACAGCATTGACTTTCAAAAACTAAAACAGGCATTTGAAGTGGCATCCAAAAATAATTTGCTTTTATATGATATCATGACCGAACGCTTTGAAATAACAACAATTTTGTTAAGAGAATTATCAATGATTCCGGAAATTTTTGGAACATTGGAAAGAGGCACAGCTTCTGATCCTGCTGTTATAAAAAGTTCTACTCATTTTTTTTATAAATATGTTTCCGGAAATGTGTTAACGCGTCCGGACTGGTTCTTTGATGTATCACAGCAAGGAGAAGGAATAGCTGATGTGATGACGCATTTGGTTGATCTGGCCCAATGGGAATGTTTTCCCGGTCAGGCAATTGATTATGTAAAGGATATACAGGTCAATTCAGCAAGACATTGGACAACGGATATGAATTTATCAGAGTTCCGGCAAATTACAAAAGAAAAAAACTTTCCGGTCTTTTTAAATACAAACATTATTCATGATACTTTGTTGAAAGTATTTTGCAATGGAGAAATTGATTACAAGCTAAAAGGTGTTCATGTAAAAACCATCGTTAACTGGAAATATAAAGCTCCTGAAAATTCCGGGGACACTTACGAAGCAATTATGAAAGGAACCAGGGCAAACCTGGTTATTAGACAAGGGGCCGGAGAAAATTATAAACCCGTTTTATATATTGAACCTGTAGACAAAAGCATTTTGTATGAAAAGAACCTGGTTGAGAAATTTAAAATTATTCAGTCTGAATATCCCGGAGTAGAATTGAAAGAGGTAAAGAATGGCTGGCAAGTCATCATTCCTGAAAAATACCAGGAAGGACATGAAGAACATTTTGCCAGGGTGACAAATAATTTTCTGGAATATTTAAAAAACAAAAATATGCCGGCCTGGGAAATTCCGGGAATGCTGGCAAAATATTATACAACTACCAAAGGATTGGAGTTAGCTTTAAGAAATAAATTGAATTGAATAATGAAAAAAGAAAAAAACATTTCCTCAGATAATGGTAATAGGTTAAGAAGCTATGATTGGTTTGGCAAATCAGATAAGATGGGCTTTGTCCATCGGGCATGGTTACGCAATCAGGGTTATCCGGATGATTATTTCAGGGGCAAACCTGTCATTGGTATTTGTAATACATGGAGTGAACTGACTCCGTGTAATGGTCATCTCCGTGATTTTGCAGAAATAGTTAAACGCGGTGTTGCTGAAGCTGGTGGATTTCCATTGGAATTTCCAGTGATGTCATTAGGAGAAACAATCATGCGCCCAACAACAATGTTGTTTCGCAATCTGGCAAGTATGGATGTGGAAGAATCAATTCGTGCAAATCCGATTGATGGGGTTGTATTACTAACGGGTTGTGATAAGACAACACCATCAACGATAATGGGAGCATGTAGTGTTGATCTGCCAACCATTGTTGTTCCCGGCGGACCCATGTTGAATGGACGATTCAAAGGTGAATGCATCGGATCAGGTTCATTCAATTGGATGGTAAAAGAAAAAATGCTGATGGAAAATTATTCTGAAGAAGATATACACGAAGCAGAACTTGGCACTGCAAGAAGTGCCGGACATTGCATGAGCATGGGAACTGCATCGACAATGGCATGTATGGTTGAAGCATTGGGATTGACATTGCCTGGAGCCGCTGCAATTCCTGCAGTTGATTCAAGAAAAAAAGTTTTGGCGCAATTATCAGGAAGAAGAATTGTGGAAATGGTGAAAGAAAATTTGAAGCTATCAAAAATTTTAACAAGAAAAGCTTTTGAAAATTCTATTGTTGTTAATGCGGGAGTTGGTGGTTCGACAAATTTAATTATTCATTTATTAGCAATAGCCGGACGGATTGGTATTAAACTGAAACTCGAAGATTTTGATACCATCGGCAGTAAGATTCCATTGCTGGTGAATATCAAACCATCGGGAGAATATTTAATGGAAGATTTCTATTATGCAGGGGGATTACCTGTTGTAATAAAAGAACTGAAAAAATATTTGCATAACGATTGCATAACTGTAAATAGAAAAACGATTGGAGAAAATAATTTGAATCCCGCCTGTTATAATCGTGAAGTAATTGCATCGGTTGATAAACCACTACAGGAAAATGCCGGCATTGCGGTGTTGAAAGGAAATCTTTGCGAGAATGGTGCTATCATCAAACCATCTGCAGCAACAAAATCTTTGATGAAACATAAAGGCCGGGCCGTTGTGTTTGAAAGCATGGAAGATTATCATAAACGAATTGACGATCCCGATCTTGATATTGATGAGACCTGTGTGATCGTTTTGAAAAGCGTAGGCCCGGTTGGTTATCCCGGTATGCCGGAAGTTGGAAATGTAGATTTGCCTGAAAAATTATTGAGGAAAGGGATAAAAGATATTGTAAGAATTTCAGATGGAAGAATGAGCGGAACTGCAGCAGGAACTATGATACTTCATGTTTCGCCGGAATCAGCTATCGGCGGTACGCTGGCCTTAGTAAAAAATGGTGATATGATAGAACTGGATGTAAAAAAAAGAAAACTTCATTTGGATATAAGTGCTGAAGAATTGAAAAAAAGAAAAGCAGCATGGAAAACACCAAAGCCAATGGCGACAAGAGGTTATGTAAAATTTTATATTGATCATGTTCAGCAAGCTGATCTTGGTGCCGATCTTGATGTTTTACGTGGCGGTTCAGGTTCTGTTGTGACAAGAGACTTGCATTAATGATTATGATGTTAGATAATGGTTTAAAGATTTATTGAAGATATATTACTTGAAATTTTTAATAGTCGCATATATGAAAAAACTGTTCATCTTATTTTTTTTAACTGCAATATTTAGTTGCAGCAATCAAAAACAAAAAACAAATTATCAGAAGATTGGAAGCATAGAAAGAATTGATCCGGCATTAGATTCAATAATTTCTCCTGATGCACAGCCGGAAATAATTGCAGAAGGCTTTCAATGGAGCGAAGGACCGGTTTGGGTTGAAAGTCAGAAGATGCTTTTATTTTCTGATGTTCCAAGAGATACGGTTTATAAATGGACGGAAGAAAAAGGAAAAGAGGTTTATCTCACTCCGTCCGGTTATACGGATACAATAAAGCGTGGAGGAGAAATGGGATCAAATGGTTTGACATTGGATAAAAACGGAAATCTTGTTTTATGTCAATGTGGTAACCGGCAGTTAGGAAGAATGGATGCACCGCTCAATAAACCTGAAGCAAAATATTCTGTTATTGCCGGAAGTTATAATTCGAAAAAATTTAATAGCCCGAATGATTTAGTTTATAACAGCAGAGGCGAATTGTTTTTTACGGATCCTCCTTATGGTTTAGAATACGGAATGAATGATCCAAAAAAAGAAATGCCTTACCAGGGTGTTTTCAAAGTAAAGTTGGATGGTAAGGTGCTTTTGGTGATTGATACATTAACCCGCCCAAATGGCATTGCATTTTTGCCGGGAGAAAAGACTTTGCTTATTTCTAATTCTGATCCTGCTAAGCCAAATTGGTATGCATATGACGTTAGCAATAACGATTCGCTAAAAAATGGAAGAATATTTCACAGCGCAGCCGGATATGATACGTCATTAAAAGGGTTGCCTGATGGAATGAAGATTGATAAGAACGGAAATGTTTTTGGCGCCGGCCCGGGCGGTATATGGATTTTTAACAAAGACGGGAAATTATTGGGAAAAATTAAAGTTCCTGATGCTACATCCAATTGTGCATTATCAGTCGATGAAAAAACATTGTACATAACAAATGATCACTATGTGCTGCGATTAAAAATGAGAAAATAAATTTAACTGTTATGAAGGTTTATAAAATTAAGACCGGAATCGTAATAGAACAAGAGAATAAATTTTATTTAGTTAAAGAAAATAACTGGGACACTTTCATTAATGATGATGACATTTTTTCTAATATAATAAAAGTAATAAAATCGGCACTGATAATTAAAAATGGAGACAAGTTGATTGAAAACGAAATTCTGCCGCCAATTGGTAACCAGGAATTATGGGCATGTGGCGTTACTTATTTGCGAAGCAAAATTGGAAGACAGGCGGAATCGAAAGATGCGGGTGGCGGAGATTTTTATGCAAAAGTTTATGAAGCAGAGCGGCCGGAAGTTTTTTTTAAATCAACTCCTCATCGTATTGTAGGACATAATGCCTTTGTAAGAATAAGAAAAGATTCAACCTGGAATGTGCCTGAACCTGAATTGACATTGATGGTTGCATCATCCGGGAAAATTGTTGGTTATACAATTGGCAACGACATGAGCAGCAGAAGTATTGAGGGAGAAAATCCGTTATATCTGCCGCAGGCAAAAACTTACGATGGTTGTGCAGCTGTGGGCCCCTGTATTTATATCCCTGAAAAGTCAATGGACATGAACAGCAATATTCATCTTGAAATCATAAGGAGTAATAATAAAATTTTTGAAGGAGATATCAGCATCAATAAAATGAAACGCACGCCTGAAGAATTGGTGTCATTTGTTTACCGGGAATGTTCTTTTCCCAATGGGTGTTTAATCATGACAGGTACGGGCATTGTTCCTCCAAATGATTTTACGTTGAAACCAAAAGATCAAATAAAAATTTCTATTGATGCTATCGGAACTCTGATAAACACGGTTCGTTAAATAATGACATTTCTGATAATCATATTTGCGATTGCCCTGCAGGTTTTTTTGACTTATAAAAAAGTTAGTCCCTTTTTGTCCCTGCTTATTGTCGCCATTATAACCGGCTTTTGCCTCGGCATGCAACCGAAGGATATTTTGAAATCTATTGAAACAGGAGTGGGTAGTACATTAGGTGGGCTTGCATTGATTATTTGTCTTGGCGCAATCTTGGGAAAAATATTGGAGATCAGTGGCGCGGCAGAAAAAATTGCGTCTACACTGATCAATGGATTTGGAAAAAAGAATACACAATGGGCAGTATTGCTGACGGGATTTCTTGTTGGCATTCCTCTTTATTATAATGCAGGTTTTGTTATCCTGGTTCCGTTAATTTTTTCTATTGCCAAAAAAGCAAATCTTCCCTTGTTATATGTTGCGATACCGATGGCTGCGTCATTGTCTACTACTCATTGTTTTTTACCGCCACACCCAAGTCCTGTTTTTTTGGTAAATGCTTTCAAAGCAAATATGGGAAAGACTTTGATTTATGGATCAATCATTGCTGTTCCGGTGGTGATCCTTACCGGACCTGTACTGGGCAGAATTCTTCAGCGGATAAAAGTGGATATCAATTCTTTTTTCCTTGCAGCAGAACCGGTAAAAGAAAAGAAACTTCCTGCAGCTTTTCCCAGCTTTATGATTGGATTACTACCGGTATTACTAATTACTTTATCTGTTATTGTTGATAGTCTTCTTCCTGATCAGAATCTTTTTAAAAAAATAATTCTATTCATAGGTGATCCAACTATTGCTTTGCTTATTGCTGTTTTGCTTGCAATATGGTTTTTTGGATTAAAAGCTGGTGAAACTATGGCTACTACTATGAAATGGCTGAATGAAGCAATATCGGGAATCGCAATCATTGTACTTATCATTACTGCTGGTGGCGTTCTTAAACAAGTGATTCAGGATAGTGGCACAGGAGATTATATTTCTTCTTTCAGTACTAAATGGCAAATGCCTCCATTATTATTTGCATGGGTTGTTACCGCATTATTGAGAGTGACTATTGGTTCCGCTACGGTTGCCGGAATAACAGCAGCCAGTGTAGTTGCGCCACTGATTGCTACAACAAATGTATCACCTGAATTGATGGTTCTTGCCGTTGGAACTGGGAGTGTTTTTGGATCGCATATTAATGATTCGGGATTCTGGATGTTTAAAGAATTTTTTAATCTTTCATTGAAACAAACATTTTTATCATGGACAGTCATGGAAACAAGTATTTCAATATTGGGATTGGCCGGGGTATTGATCTTAAATATGTTCATTTAAAAAAATTGGTTATGATATATAGCGTAAAAATTTTCACAAGTGTATTCGTAAGTTGTCTGTTATTACTTTTTCAATCTGTTTACGGTCAGGTAAAATTGCCACGCTTGGTAAGAGACAGTATGATTTTACAAAGAGACATGAAAGTAAATATCTGGGGTTGGGCATCGAAGGGAGAAAAAGTAACAGTAAAATTCAACGGAAAAACTTATAAAACGAAGACAGGAGATGATAGCAGATGGATGATGCAGCTTCCGCCAATGTCCGCAGGTGGGCCTTACACAATGGACATTACCGGTAAGAACAAGATTACTTTACATGATATCCTGATCGGGGATATCTGGTTTTGTTCCGGACAATCAAATATGGTGCATCAAATGAAACTACACAGTGTCCGTTATCCCGACGAGATCGCCAATGCTAATTATCCTGAAATAAGACAATTTTGGATTCCGACTTTAACCAGCCTGGCTGGGCCGCTAGACACTTTGCCAACCGGTTATTGGAAATGGGCCAATCCGGAAGATGTACTTGAGTTTTCAGCCGTAGCATATTTTTTTGCAAAAGATATTTACCTGAAATATCATATACCGATTGGTATCATTAACTCAAGTGTAGGAGGTACTCCTATTGAAGCATGGACAAGTGAAGATGGGTTCAAAGATTTTCCGGATATATTAAAAAGCATAAAGAAGAATAAAGACACTGCATATATCAATAGTTTTAGCCGGAGGAGATTCAGAGGTAACGGAGGAAATATGCTGAGACAGGTGGATAAAGGACTCGCAGGCCCAACGCCCTGGTATGATCCGGCTTATGTTCCGAAAGAATGGAGAGAGATAGGGATTCCCGGCTATTGGGAAGACCAGGGCTTAAAAGATCTGAATGGCGTGGTTTGGTATCGCAGAGAAATTGATGTGCCAGCATCAATGATTGGTGTTCCGGCAAAAATTTTTTTAGGAAGAATTGTGGATGCTGATGCCTTATATATAAATGGAAAAGAAGTAGGCAATACAACTTATCAATATCCGCAAAGAAGATATGCAGTTCCTGATGGTTTGTTGAAAGCAGGGAAAAATTTATTTGTGGTTCGGGTGACCAATAATTTCGGAAAGGGCGGTTTTGTTCCGGATAAACCTTATTCTTTGATTGCCGGAAATGATACTCTTGATCTGAAAGGCTACTGGCAATATAAAGTAGGTGAAGTATTCGAGCCGGGTCGTGGTTTTGGTGGTGGCGGCGGTTTTGGTTTTTCTGCGCAAAATGCACCAACAGCTTTATATAATGCAATGGTGGCGCCGGAAATAAATTATACCATCAAAGGAATTGTTTGGTACCAGGGAGAAAGTAATGCCGGCCATGCTGCTGAATATGCAAAACTGCAGCTGGCTATGATCGCTGATTGGCGCAGCAAATGGAAAGAAGGCGACATTCCATTTTTATATGTACAGCTTCCCGGTTTTATGGATTACAATTATCTGCCTTCGGAAAGTCAATGGGCTGATTTAAGAGAAGCGCAATTAAGATCATTATCAGTTCCTAATACAGGAATGGCCGTTGCGATTGATCTCGGCGAATGGAATGATATTCATCCCGACAGGAAAAAAGATGTGGGTGATCGTTTGGCATTAGCTGCGGAAAAAATTGCTTACGGTGAAAATATTGTTTACTCCGGGCCTATTTACCAATCATATTCCATTGATGGAAATAAAATAACTGTCTCATTCAGCAATGTTGGTAGCGGATTGATGACGAATGATGGCGAAACACCACAGGAGTTTGCTATTGCAGGTGCAGATAAGAAATATGTTTGGGCCAACGCCAAAATAGAAGGAGACAAAATAGTAGTATGGAGCGATGAAATAAAAGATCCGAAATATGTACGATATGCATGGGCTGATGATCCTGTAAATCCGAATTTATATAATAAGGAAGGATTACCCGCATCACCATTTGAAACAAATGAATAATTTTTAAAGCAAAATGATAAAATGAAAAAGTTTATACTTGGTTTGTTTATGTTATTTTTTAGTTATGCTTTAATAGCACAGGTCTCAAAGATTGATAGCAGTAAGTATCCTCGCCTTGTAACATTTACTGCTCTGCAGGATCATGAAAACATGATGCTGCAACTGGGTATAACAAAATTGAGGCCAGGCCCCAGCGGCAATGAATCAGCGCCGAACCATGCCAATTATGATGAATCATTAGCAGATCCCTGTCCGAAGTTGCCGGATATACTTACTACTAATGCCGGCAAAAAAGTAACTACTGCTGATTTGTGGTGGAAGCTACGCCGTCCTGAGATTCTTGAAGACCTCGAAGAAGAAATGTATGGAAAACTTCCGAAGAATATTCCGAAAGTAACATGGACCGTAAAAGTCACCGATAGAGAATTTGTGAATCGTATTCCTGTTATTGCCAAAATGCTGGTAGGGCATGTTGACAACAGCTCATATCCATTGATCAATGTTGATATAAACATGTTGCTGGTTGTACCAATGAATGTGAAAGGACCTGTTCCGGTATTGATGATGTTCAGTGGTCGTCCTTCATTTCCTTCGCCTGCACAACCTTCACCGGATGATCTGGATAAAGTAAATGATGTATTTAAAGAAATGATGATCAAAAATGATCCGAGCCTTAAAGAATTATTTGATAAATACCCGGCATATCAACCAATCACAAGACTTCCTGCTCCTAACTTTTTTGCTCCTCCAAAACCTGACGATCAATTGACACCACAGGAAAGACTATTAGCAGCAGGCTGGGGTTATGTAACTATTGAAACCAACAGCATACAAGCCGATAATGGTGCAGGATTGACGAGAGGAATTATTGGTTTGGTCAATAAAGGCCAACCTCGCAAACCGGATGATTGGGGATCATTAAGAGCCTGGGCATGGGGTGCGGCAAGAGGGTTGGATTATTTGGAAACAGATTCTTTAGTGGATTCAAAAAGAGTAGGCATTGAAGGTGTATCTCGTTATGGGAAAGCTGCATTAGTTACGTTAGCATTTGAACCACGATTTGCAGACGGTTTGATCGGTTCATCCGGAAAAGGCGGCGCTACGTTGGAACGTCGTGTATTTGGCGAGGCAGTTGAAAGTCTTACCGGTACAGGCGAATATCACTGGATGTGCGGGAATTATTTAAAATATGGAGCAGAAGAATCTTCTTTTGGAAAAAAGACAGGTTGTGATCTTACTGTTGACTCACATGAGCTCATTGCTCTTTGTGCCCCACGTCTCACATTTATCAGCTATGGTATTCCTGAAAAAGGTGATGCCAAATGGCTGGATCATGAAGGTAGTTACATGGCAACAGTAGCTGCTGGTGTTGTATTTAAATTATTAGGCGCAAAAGATCTCGGCGTTTCCAATGATTATATGATTGAAAAAATGCCCCCGGTGCTTACCGGCTTACTCGATGGGCAACTTGCATGGCGGCAACATGACGGTGGACATACTGATGCTCCTAATTATAAATATTTTATTCCATGGGCCAGTAAATTTTTGAATTATGAAAAAACGCCCCGGTAAAAAATTTATTTATATGAGAAAGTTTTCAATTGGTCTCTTGGTAAGTTGTTTTTTCGTTAGCAATGCTTCTGCACAAACAAACGATCTGTGGCACGGAAAGAAATGCGCCGTGGTGCTCACTTACGATGATGGTTTAAATATTGACCTGGGCAATGTGATCCCTGCTTTGGATTCTGTAGGATTGAAAGGAACATTTTATATCTCCGATTATTTTAATGGTTTGAAAGACCAGATCTTCAAATGGAGAAAAGCTGCTGCAGAAGGACATGAACTCGCCAATCATACTATTTGGCATGCCTGCGAAGGAGGCAGACCCGGAAGAGAATTTGTGAAGCCAGATTATGATCTCAACAATTATACAATAAACAGGATGGTGAACGAGATCATAACAATGAACAACTTATTGAAAGCAATTGATGGAAAAACAAAAAGAACTTTTGCTTATCCCTGCGGCGATACAAAAATTCATGATACAGCTTATTTAGATGGATTAAGAAATGATTTTGTGGCGGCCCGTGGTGTAAAACCAGAAATGCTGCCGATAAATAAGATTGATCTGTATAACATTGGATGCTACATGATGAATGGTCAATCCGGAGATGATATGATCAAACTGGTGAAGGAAGCAATGAAAAACCACAGGTTATTGGTTTTCCTTTTTCATGGCGTTGGTGGCGAACACAATATAAATGTATCGCTTTCAGCCCACAGCCAGTTGTTACATTACTTAAAACAAAATCAAAAAGATGTCTGGATAGCCCCTATGATAGAAGTGGCTGAATATATCAAAGCGTGGCAGGCTAACAAATGAGAAATGCAATACTTGGTAATAATTAACCGCCAAATGAAAGTTCAATATGAAAAAATTTAAACAATATATTATCGTAATCACTTTTATATCTTCTTTTATCAATATTGCATTGGCCCAAAATCCATTCATTACTGATCAATTCACAGCTGATCCTTCTGCAAGAGTATTCGGAGATAAAGTTTATCTGTTTCCTTCTCATGATATTTTAGCAACTCCGGGCAAAGGAAGAGTCGGTTGGTTTTGCATGGAAGACTATCATGTGTTCTCCTCATCGAATCTCACTGATTGGACAGATCATGGTATTGTTGTTACGCAAAATAAAATTCCATGGGTGAAGCCGGATAGTTACAGTATGTGGGCTCCTGATTGTATTTATAGAAATGGAAAATATTATTTCTATTTCCCGACCACACCGAAAGATAGCAGTTACGGAAAAGGTTTTGCCATTGGCGTTGCTATTGCAGATAAACCGGAAGGCCCTTATGTTCCTCAGTCAACGCCGATCAAAAATGTACATGGTATTGATCCCAATGTATTTATTGATAAAGATGGACAGGCATATTTGTATTGGGCAAGTGGAAATATTTATGCCGCGAAACTGAAAGACAATATGCTGGAACTTGCATCTGATCCCGTCATTCTTAAAGACCTTCCTACTAAAGGTTTGAAAGAAGGGCCATTTTTATTTGAACGAAATGGAATTTATTATTTGACCTATCCGCATGTAGCAGACAAAACAGAACAACTGGAATATGCAATCGGCAATAATCCATTGGGACCATTTAAAGTCACCGGCGTGATCATGGATGAATCTCCTGAATGCTGGACAAATCATCATTCGATAGTTCAGTACAAAAATCAGTGGTATTTATTTTATCATCATAACGACTTGTCGCCAAATTTTGATAAAGCCCGGTCGGTTCGGATTGATAGTTTATTCTTCAATAAAGATGGTACCATCAAAAAAGTAATACCAACATTAAGAGGTGTTGGTTTAACTGATGCAACAAAGCAAATACAAATAGATCGTTATACTGCAAAAAGTGACAAAGCCGTATCAATAGCTTTTCTTGATACAGCTAACCGGTTTGAAGGATGGAAAACAATTTTTAATAAAGCAGGTGGATGGATCCAGTACAACAGTGTTGATTTTGGAAAAAAGAAATTAAAATCAGTTAATATAAAAACGCTTGCAAATACAGGAGGCATATTGGAAGTTAGGTTGGATCATCCTGATAGTCCCGTGATCGCACAAATAAAAATTCCAAAAACAAGCGAATGGAAAACTATTAAAACTACTTTATCATCATTCAGTCCCGGCATTCATAATTTGTTTTTATCACTGAAAGAAAATTCTGACGTTGAAGTGGATTGGATAAGTTTTAAATAGCAAAACCATATAGCTATGAATCAAAAAATAATTTTGTTTTTATTGTCTTCTCTCAGCTTTGCACAAATAAGCAATTCTCAAAGTTCGTATAGAGAAAGCACAACTACTCATTCCTTTTGTTTTACCAACCCTATTACGAGAGATACATCTATTTCCATGCGGGATCATTTTGTCATTAAAGTGGGTAACAAATGGTATTGTGTGGGAACCTCCAATCCTGTATGGACAGGACCTAATCCCGGAGTACGTTTATTGGTTTCTGATGATTTAATTCATTGGAAACAACATTCATGGCTGATCGATGCAAGCAAACTTTCGGCAGATTGTCCTTATAACGGTAGATTTTGGGCGCCGGAAATTCATTTCATTAAAAATAAATACTGGCTCACTATCAACAGTGGTAAAGTAACCGCAGATGATCCCAAAGGAATGAAAACACATAGCATTTGGTTGTTCTCTTCAGATATTGTAACAGGACCCTATAAATTAGTAAATGGACCTTTGACACCGCAGTATAACAATGATGCTACTTTATTTGAAGATGATGACGGGCAAACATATTTGTATTGCAGCGGCAATGGATTGTTTCAAGCCAAAATTGATTTAAGTACAGGAAAACTTACTACACCAATTCAAAAGTTTTTAGATAAAAGACAACCCGGCTGGCCCGATTGGATGGTAGGTGGCATTGAAGCTCCTTGCGTTATCAAAAAAGAAGGTACCTATTTTATGTTCTTTTCGACATGGACCCGTGGCTATGAAATTGGATTGTTGAAATCAAAAAATCCACTCGGCCCGTGGAAATTAGCTGATTCGGAACCCATTTTTGGCACAAGGAAAAAGGGCTATCGCCCTGAATTAGCAGCTAGCGGAGGTTATGCAGATTTAAAGTTTCAGGATACGGAAGATCCTTATTGTGAAGCGGCCAGCAATTCATTATTTATAGGGCCAGATGGAAAATTATGGAGTTCCTGTCATTACTTGATGTATGAAAAACGTCCATACCCATACAGTCAAACTTTTGAGCCTTGGGAAAAAACGCCTCAATTAGGTATTGAACCTGTCTATTATAAAAATGGAATGTTTTATATAAAAGGCCCTACCTGGACAGAACAATGTATTGATTATTAAAATCGAATTCAATTTAATGATTAGAAAATAATAACCAAAATTGCTCTAATATGAAAAAAGTAATCTTTGTTTTGATGTTTACCCTTCCCTCCTTATTATTTGCACAAACTGCAACAATCAAAATTGATGTTAGCAGAACCATTGGAGAAATTGATCCGAAAATTTACGGTGTATTCATGGAGCCGATCCAGATTAAGCGGAAGAAGAGGACTTGCCGGATTCTCCGCAACTTCAATACATGTCTATGGAAATCTTTATAATCCTTCGTCACCGCTTGCTAATGAGAATGGATTCCGGAAAGATTACATTGATGCAATGAAAGAATTAAAAATAGCCGACATGCGCTGGCCGGGTGGAAATTATGTGATGGGATATAGCTGGCAAGATGGTATCGGGCCGAAGGATCAGCGACCTTCACGCATCAATCTGGCCTGGGGTGGAACAGATAACAATCATGTCGGTACAGATGAATGGATCGCATTAAACAAATCAATCGGAAGTGAAAATGTGGTATGTGTAAATCTTGGCCTTGCCAATATACAAGATGCACTTCATTGGGTGGAATATTGTAATTATAAAAAAGGAACTTACTATTCTGATCTTCGGGCTAAGTATGGACATCCGGAACCTTACAATGTAAAACTTTGGGATCTCGGAAATGAAGTAGATGGCACTCCATGGGAATTGGGTCACAAAGAGGCTGATGATTATGTGAAGATCGCAAGAGAAGCAGCTAAAGCAATGAGAGCTGTAGATAACACAATCAAATTTGTCGCTTCCGGATCTTCGTGGTATGAACCTACCGGTCAATGGGTGGAATGGAATCATAAAATTCTTACGGGACTTGGTGATCTGATCAGTTATATTTCCATTCATCGTTATTGGGAAGGCGGATCTCCAAACGATTATTACACCTATATCGGTAGTGGTGCGATGGATTTTGAAGAAAAGATCAAAGTGACTGCGGATGAGATTGAGGCGGCAAGAGTTATGAAAGGTTTCAGGAATCCAGTAAATATTTCGGTGGATGAGTGGGGATCATTCGGAAGAAATTTTCAATCTGTTTTGCCAATAGCTCAATGCTTGAATTCTTTTATTCGCCATGCCGATGTGGTTAAAATGGCAAATTTCACTATGATGACTTCTCTCTTGGCAAGTGATCCTAAAAGAGGAACTTTCAAAGCGCCATTATATTATATGTTCAAATTGTTCTCCAATAATTGTCGTGGTAATTCTGTTGATACCTATGTTGCATGTGACACATTCAATACTGAAAAATTTAAAGGCATACCCTATCTGGATGTAACTACCGTCTATTCAAAAGAGATCAACACTGTTTTTATCAATGTGGTGAACAGAAGTAAGGATAAAGCGATCACAGCTGACATATTGAGCAATTCAGGAGATTTTACAGGCAAAGCTGAAGCAAGTTTGATCAACAATGAATCACTTACTGATCCTTTTGTATTTGACAAGCAGTCACAGTATTTACCGGTAACGAAAGAAATTCAACCCAATAATAATAAGTTGACCTATACATTTCCTCCGCATTCTTTTACACAGATCAAAATCGGAGTAAAAAGGAATTGATTTCACTTAACAGATATCTTAAACACAAACCTGAACAACATATAAAAGAATAATATTAAATTTTAATTGAATCATTATTAAAATATCAAACAATGAAAAAATCACTTCTATTTTTTTTGACTGTTTTCGCAGGCATAAGTGTATTTGCACAGTTTGGGTTTGGTGGCGATACCGCACGAAGAAGGCAAATACAGGACAGCATTAGGAAACTGACCAATGAAGATTATAACAACATGTTATCACAGTTGAATATTGATATTTCTTCTCTTCGCCCTGGTGCAAATGGAAATAATCCCAAAGCTCCGAACGCTGCTAATTATGATGAGTCAAAAGCTAATCCATACCCGGATCTTCCTGATCCCCTAACCCTTGACAATGGGAAAAAAATTACAACTGCAAAAATGTGGTGGGAGAAGCGACGACCAGAAATTGTAGAAGATTTTGACAGAGAAATTTATGGCAGAGTTCCGAAAAATACTCCTAAAGTAACATGGGAAGTAGTTAAAGATACCATGGAAATGAATGGTGATTTTAAAGTGCATACAAAAAGATTAGTCGGTCATGTTGATAATTCATCTTATCCGGCTATTACTGTAAATATTGATCTTGCATTATCCACTCCTGCAGATGCAAAAGGCCCTGTTCCTGTTATCATGGAATTTGGTTTTGTATTTCCTCCCGGATTCAGACTTCCTGTCAGAGTACATGATACAACAAACAAAACACCACAACCACCTTCATGGCAGCAACAATGTTTGGCAAAAGGTTGGGGTTATGCAACTCTTGTTCCGACAAGTGTTCAGGCCGATAATGGTGCAGGGCTAACACAGGGAATTATTGGCCTGATGAATAAAGGCAGATATCGTAAACCGGATGATTGGGGAGCATTGCGTGCATGGGCATGGGGCGCCAGCCGTGCCATGGATTATTTTGAAACAGATAAATTGGTAGATGCAAAACATGTCGGTATTGAAGGTCATTCACGTTATGGAAAGGCAACCATTGTTACAATGGCGTATGATCCACGTTTTGCAATTGCTTTTGTAAGTTCTTCAGGGGAAGGAGGCGCAAAACTTCTTCGCCGGAATGCCGGCGAATTGGTTGAGAATGTTGCAAGCAACGGAGAATACCACTGGATGGCTGGAAATTTTATAAAATATGCAGGGCCACTCCATTGGAATGATTTGCCTGTAGACTCACATGAATTGATAGCAATGTGCGCACCACGACCTGTTTTCATCAGTGGTGGCTCAAAAGGTGATGGTTGGGTTGACACAAGAGGAATGTTTATGGCAGCTGTTGCTGCCGGGCCAGTGTATAAACTTCTTGGAAAAAAAGATCTGGGCACAACAGTATATCCTTCTATAGGCACTGCTCTGATTAGCGGCGATATTGGATACAGGCAGCATGAAGATGGACATACTCCGGTTCCTAACTGGCCGACCTTCATTGAATTTGCAAGTCATTATTTCAAATCGAAATAAAAACATTTCTAAAAATTGAGCCATGAAAAAAATAATTTCAATACTAATATTACCTGCTATCGCATTTGCTATGATGAATTATTCATCAATTAGGAGAGCGCAAAAACAATATGTATCAAATCCTGTTGATAGCAGTAAGGGCTTAAAAGATTATTATAAAAAATTTTTTCCGATTGGAGTGGCTGTCGGGCCCTCAAATCTTTCTGGTGATGAAGCGCAGTTAATCCTGAAGCAATTCAACAGCCTTACACCTGAAAATGCCATGAAGATGGGGCCCATTCATCCGGAAGAAAACCGCTACTATTGGAAAGATGCAGATTCAATCGTAGATTTTGCACAGCGACATGGATTGAAAGTAAGAGGACATAATCTTTGCTGGCATAATCAAACACCACGATGGATATTTAAAGATTCAACCGGTAAAAATGTTTCGAAAGAGTTGTTACTGCAAAGATTAAAAGATCATATCACTACAGTTGTCAATCGTTACAAAGGGAAAATATATGCCTGGGATGTTGTTAATGAAGCCGTTTCGGATGACAGCACTCAGTTTTTACGCAATTCACTTTGGTACCAGATATGTGGCAAAGATTTTATTGCCAAAGCGTTTGAATATGCTCATGCTGCCGATCCTAAGGCAATCTTATTTTATAATGATTATAATACCGAACGACCGGATAAAAGAGAAAGAATTTACAAAATGCTGAAAGAATTAATTGATGAAGGTGTGCCGGTACAGGGAATCGGGTTACAGGCTCATTGGTCAATTAATAATCCCACGAGGAGTGAGTTGGAAAAATCCATTAAACTTTTTTCCTCATTGGGATTAAAAGTACAGATTACCGAACTGGATATTTCTGTTTATGCCGGCAGGCAAGGTGGACAAATGATACGAAACCAGAGTGACACAGCATCGGCTTTTACTCCTGAAATGGAACAAAAACAAATGGAGCAATATAAAATGGCATTTGAGGTTTTTAGAAAATATAAGAAATATATTACCGGAGTTACGTTCTGGAATCTATCCGATCGTCATAGCTGGCTGGATTTCCGGGGAAGAAAAAATTATCCTTTATTATTTGATAAAAATCTAAAACCCAAAAAAGCATATTGGGAAGTTGTAAAGTTTTAGAAATAAACTTTCAGTATAAATTAATTTTGCCGGTATATGATGTAATTGATAGTTAAGGCAGAGGAAAAAGTGGTTTAATCTTTTGCTTTAATCAATCAACAATTTTGGGATCGGGATTTTTGTTTATTTGATTTTGCAGAAAATATTTTATCCTGCAAATAATATTTTTCATGATGAATTATAATAATTCTTTTCTTGTTTTTACGACTCTTTTTTTAATGAGTCCTGAATTGTTTTCACAGATCAGGACGGATTCAACAAATAAAGCAAATCATAAAGTTGTTTTTTTTGATGACTTTTCCGGCAATAAATTGGATCGCTCAAAATGGAATGTGGAAATAACCGGCAACCATTTCAATAATGAATTACAGGCCTATGTTGACTCATCAGTCACTTGCTACGTTGCGAATAATGAATTGATTATTGAGCCTAATTATTCCCCGGGGTTTATTACCAGGGATAGGCAGAAATTTGATTTTATTTCTGCCCGTCTTAATACAAGAAACAAATTTGATTTTAAATATGGCACTGCTGAAGCCCGCATTAAATTATCATCTGGAGAAGGATTATGGCCTGCCTGGTGGTTACTGGGAAACGGTAACTGGCCGGAAACCGGAGAAATCGACATCATGGAAAATGTAGGAGAAAAAGATTGGGCCAGTGCAGCTGTTCATGGTTCTGGTTATTTTGGCGAAACTCCATTTGTAAATAAGTTTTATTTTAAGAAAAATCATGATATAACTCAATGGCATATTTATGGCGTTGATTGGACGCCTGATAGTTTGATCTTCAAATATGATGGAATAATTATGTTCAGAGTTACAAAAACAATGACATCACATTATGGTGATTGGTCTTTTGATAATAATAAATACTTGATTTTAAATTTTGCTTTGGGAGGCGCTTACCCGGAAAAAATTAACGGAGTGAAAAAACCATATTTTGGTATGCCGGCAACTACCGTGGATTTAATTAAAAATAAGAAAATAAAAATGTATGTTGATTGGGTCAGAGTAACTCAGAATTAAATAAATAACAGATTTGCTGTAGCGATGATATAAAATTGAAAGTAGCTTTCTATCTGTACAATATATTATTAATTTACACACTGCTGAAAAAGAATTTCAAACTGCTTGTTAAATGACAATTATGTTAATTGGTTAGTTGATAAAAGAATCAAAAAAAAATTAGCAGAATAAGAATAACAGCTTTTCTGGTTTTAGTGAATCGTTTTTAGAAGAATATAATCGGTAACGAATTTACTTTATAGAAAATAATCGAAAATCCTGTTATATCTCTCACAAATATTATAAACTCAAAAAGACTTAACTTGTAATGACATAACTGATAAAGTCTGAAACCTGTTTTGAGATAACACATATTGCAATTAGATAAGCTTATGGAGAAAAAATGCTCATTCATTTTATTGCTGCTGGTTTGCATTTTTTTTCTTAACAGCAAATCTCTTATCGCCACTTTCGATCAATATGCTATACTCAAACAACATCTTTAAAAGTGGATGCGTTGAACCTGATGGACCAGGCAACCGAAGATTTTCAATTGCATTTGCCTGAGATAAAGACAGTCCAAACCAACATTCAAAAAATTTATGAATATGACAAGCACAGACCAAAGAATGAGATCATAATTAAGTTATGGGATAAAATAATGGATACAAGCGGACATCTTTTCGGAGGATTTATCAATAGATGGAAAAGTAAGGGACATTTAAGTAAAATATTTATTGAGGATGAGAAAAATGGAAATGTGGGTCCGGCATTTGACCAGATAGCAGAACTGGAATAAATATCAAGTATGAATGAAACGAACTGATCACATGAAGTTTAAGTCCGGTTGCAGCACACAATTAATTCTTATAAATATTTTACAGTTCTATTATTTCATGATTTCAAAATGATATTTTCCTGAACCAATCTTTAAAAGCACGCAACCATCCTTCGTACCGGCGAATTCTATATTCTTTGAAGATGATAAAGTCACTCCACTTTCAGTTATCGTTTCTTCTTTAAGTGTAGGAATAAAAACTGTAGCAGTTGTGTTTGGCGGCACTTCTGTATCAATAAATAATTTTCCGTTCTCCAGTTTCCATCCACTGCTGACTCTTCCATAATAAGTTTCTAAAGTAGCAGATGCTTGTGTAAGGTTGCCGCCAATATGCGGTTGAATTTTTATTTTTTTATAACCCGGACCATCTTCATCTGTATCCAGCCCCGCCACTACACGATACATCCAGTCGCCGATAGCACCATAGGCATAGTGATTAAAAGAATTCATGGAAGCCGGTTCAAATGTACTATCAGGACGAATACCATTCCATCTTTCCCAAATGGTAGTGGCGCCCATTTTTACCGGGTATAACCATGAAGGATAAGTTTCCTGCATCAACAATGTAAAAGCAACATCAGTCTTTCCAAACCTACTTAATACATGACATAAATAAGGAGTGCCCAAAAAGCCGGTTGTAAGATGATTCCCATAACTCTTTATATTTTGTACTAACCTGTTTACAGCTTGCTCTCTCAGATCTTCAGGCAACATATCGAAATTCAATGCCAGCACATAAGCTGTTTGCGTTCCCGATACAAGCCTTCCATTAGGCGTGACGTATTCTTTTAAGAATGCTTCTTTAATATTTTTCAGCAGTTCTGTGTATTTATTAATATCATCAGTATTGTTCAGGACTTTGGCTGTGTTAATAATTATCTGAACAGAATTGGCAAAAAAACATTGAGCTATCAGATATTTATCAGTGACGGCAGAGCGACCGTCATTGTCATCATACGGGCGATAAAAAAGCCAGTCGCCAAAATGGGAGCCTTTATTCCATAAATAATTTGTACTGTTATTCTCCATGTAATTTACCCATGCTTTCATGCTGCTGTACTGATTTTCTAAAATTTCTTTATCTCCATAAGCCAGCCACATATTCCAGGGAATAATGGTTGCCGCATCAGACCAACCAGCAGAACCTCCTTCATTAGCACCAAGTACATTTGGAATTACGTGAGGCACACTTCCATCCGGATATTGATCGGCTTTAAGATCCTTCAACCATTTTGCAAAAAAATTATTGACACCAAAATTAAATGCAGCTGTACGTGAGAAGGCCTGCGCATCACCCGTCCAGCCAAGACGTTCATCCCGTTGAGGGCAATCTGTTGGCACATCTAAAAAATTTCCCCGCTGTCCCCATTGAATATTATGCTGCAACTGATTGAGAAGTTTACTGGATGAAACAAATTCACCGGTTGGTTTCATATCAGAATATAATGCGACTGCGGAAAAATCTTCTGGTTTTATTTCACCCGGATAATTTTCAATCTTTATATAACGAAAACCATAAAAAGTAAAATGCGGCTCAAATGTTTCTTCTCCGTTACCCGATAAAATATAAGTAGCTGTTTCTTTGGCGGCCCGGAGATTTTCGGTGTAAAAATTTCCTTCTTTATCCAGAACCTCTGCATGCTGTATAATAATTTTATCTCCGGCATTACCTTTTGCTTTTACAATTACCCAACCTACCAGGTTTTGTCCAAAGTCAATTACCTTTTCTCCTTTGAGTGTGGTGAAGATTTTTAGCGGTTTAAATATTTCATGCTTTCTTATCGGTTCATTATAGGCAGCTAATAAATTATCCAATGAAAACGTATCAACTTTAACCGGGCTCCAGCCTTCATCATTAAAATCCGGAGTTGACCAACCTGTTTTTTCCTTTCTGTCATCAATAGATTCTCCATCATATATTTCTGCAAAGCGAATAGAACCGGTGGATGATTTCCAGGATTCATCCGATACAACCGACTCAGAACTTCCGTCAGAATAAATGATATTCAGTTGAAATAATAATCCAAGTTTTTTACCATAAACATCTTTATTCCCTCCCCATGCTAAAAATCCCCGGTACCATCCATTTCCCAATATAGCCCCGATTGCATTTTCCCCTTGTTTCAAAAGAGAACTGACATTATAGACCTGGTACTGCAATCTTTTATTATAACTGGTCCAGCCGGGAGATAAATAAGCATCACCAATTTTTTCCCCATTTATTTGCGCTTCATACATACCATGAGACGTGATGTATACAAAAGCTGAAACTATTTTTTTTCTTGCCGAAAATTCTTTGCGGAAATAAATAGCAGGCCTGTTGATTGAATCTTCTGTGAAATCTGCACTGATCCATTTTGCTTTCCAATCTGGTTTATGTAAAAACGCCATCTGAAATGAAGCAGGCGCACTCCAATCGGATACTTTATCCGAATTATCCCATACTCTCACTTTCCAATTGTATTTTTTCTCCGATTGTAACTCTTTGCCTGAATAGGGCACAAATACAGATTGATCAGAAGAAACCTTATCACTGCTCCAGGCAATCGTTTTACCATTCATGACTTTTATTTCGTAGGCGGCTTGTTTAATATTTCTTTGATCACTTTTTAATTGCCAGCTAAACCGGGGCTTAGAAATATCAATACCTAATGGATTGGTCAGATTTTCTGTCAACAGGTTTTGAACTTTTACCTGTGCATGAATTAAAGTGAAATTAGCCTGAATGATTAATAGAAAGATTAATTTTTTCATTATTGAAACATTGTGAGTAATAAAACCATAAGTTATAAAAACTTCATCAAACCGACCGAAGTTGTTGCAGATATAGTTTAATTTTTTGCGGTATTCTGAACTAAAATGATTTCTATATAGAGTTCAGTATAGGGTAGTTTTAAAACTGTAACAAAAAAGCCGTGCCTTCATCTTTAACAGATTGTACCTGGATATTCCCTTTATGCAACATCATAATCTGTTTGCACAAACTCAATCCGATTCCGCTGCCGCTTTTTTTTGTACTGAAGAATGGGATAAAAATTTTCTCGATCAACTCAGCTGGCATGCCCGGGCCATTGTCAGCCACTTTGATTACCGCCTTACGGTTATTGCTTAGATATGCGGATAAAACAATTCTGGGATCCGCTTTTTCTTTGACCGCATCAATTGCATTCACGACAAGATTGATCAACACTTGTTCGATAAGATTTATATCCGCCTCCAAAAAAAGATCTGTGTCTTTCAGTATTGTTTCCAGTTCAATGTTCTTTTGCTCCAGTGTTGGTTGCATCAATCGCAGAATGTTTTCAAATAGATTTCTTACATATACTTTTTCCAGGTTGAGTGTAGTTATTTTATTAAGGTTACGGTAAGTTTCTGCAAATTTGAGAAGGCCTTCACTTCTGCGCTTTATGGTTTCAATTCCCAATTCAAGATCATCAACAGAACCGGATTCATTATTCAAAACGGTAATTGACTGTTGCAATCGGCTTTTAAGCGTATTGGCTAATGATGAAATTGGCGCCACAGAATTCATGATCTCATGAGTCAAAACGCTTAATAATTTTTGCCATGCTTTTGATTCCGTTTCGTCCAATGCTTCATTCACATTTTGAAAAGCAATGAGTTTATAAATTCTTCCTTCTGTCTGAAAAGCAGTGGCCGATAACAAAATCTTAAATGATGTTCTTTCTAAATGTGCAGTGGCAATCCGGTTTTCTCCTGGCTTAAGCGAAATGATTTCTTTACATAATTCACTATCCCTTTTGTCCAATGAATGAATGGTTTTAAGATAAGGAAGCTGTAACATTCTTTTAAGTGATTCATTCATCCATGCAATCTCTCCGTTTTGTTCATCATAGGAAAGAATACCGGTATCAACCAACTCAAGAATTTTTTGCAGGTACTGGTATTGTGTTTCTTTTTCTTTACTGATAACTTTAAAAGTTGTGTTGATCTCATTGAACCCTTTCCGTAATGGTTGAATTTCTGCAGGAGCATGCTTTACATCAAAATACCGGGAAAAGTCGCGGTAATGAACCGACTCTACAAACTGATCGAGTTCAATCTGCGCCTTGCGTTGAAATCTGTATAAATCAAAAAGCTGGTAAATAATTACCGGGGCAACTAACAGCAAATAGATATACCAACCTTTTACAAGAATAAAGGATCCTGTTGTAATTGTTACAAACATCAGGAGCACCCGAAGCAAAATTCTCCATTCGTATTTTTTAAATATCATACCCCTGTCCCCTAAAAGGGGACTTAGATTTTATTTGTTAGCAAATATTATAATCTCTGAATAGACAACTCAATTAATTATTTTATAAAATAAATTATCTATTGATCCCAAATTTTTTTCGACCTAAGTCCTCCCTTTAGGGGGACGGAGGGTTTAAATATCATATTTACTTAATCTCCTGTACAAAGCCGTGCGGGTAATTCCCAGTTCTTTGGCGGCCTTGGTAATATTACCGTTATGTTTTTCAATCACACGAAGAATAGTGTTTTTTTCAATAGCGCTTAACTTCAATTCTTCCGGCTCCGGTTCATTAATCGAAAATGATTCAATAGGTGAAAAGATCAGATCGCCGGCTTGTAATATTTCTCCATCAGACATGATCACTGCTCTTTCAATAGTGTACTGCAATTCACGAACGTTGCCGGGATAATGATAGTTCATCAGTTTTTCCAAAGCTTTTGCATCAAACTCCATGACCGCTTTCATATATTTCCGGCTATAAAGATTGCTGAAATATTTTGCCAGTAAAAAAATATCATTCCCTCTTTTTCGTAAAGGAGGTACTGTGATCTCAACGGTATTGATCCGGTAAATTAAATCTTTCCGGAATTTGTTTTCATTTGCCAATTCACTTAATGGAAGATTGGTTGCACATATCAACCGAATGTCAATGGAAATGGATTCATTACTTCCCAACCGGGTCACTTGCCGGTTCTGCAAAACGCTAAGCAATTTGGCTTGAAGATGTAATGGAATATTTCCTATTTCATCAAGAAAAACTGTTCCGCCATTAGCAGCTTCAAACCTGCCGGTACGATCATCTCTGGCATCGGTAAATGCTCCTTTTTTATGACCGAACAATTCACTTTCAAATAAAGTTTCTGTCAACGCACCTACATCCACTTTTACAAAAGATTTTGTCGCTCGCAGCGATTGTTGATGAATGGCTTTTGCAATAAGATCTTTCCCGGTTCCGTTTTCACCCATGATAAGAATATTGGCATCAGTAGGTGCAATCTTTTCAATTTTCAAAAAAATCTCTTTCATGATTTCTGATTCCCCAAGCAACTCTTTTCCTATAATGGAATCAGTATTTAAAGCAGGTGAAGAAGGAAACTTATTACTTTGTCGTTTCAGTGTTTCTTTGATAATAGAAATAAGTTTTTCATTGTGCCATGGTTTTACAACAAAATCAGCAGCTCCGTTTTTAAGTGATCGCACTGCCAGATCAATATCACCATAAGCTGTAATCATAATTATAGCAGCATCCGAACCGGTCTTCTTAATTTCATTTAACCAAAAAATTCCCTCATTGCCGGTATTGATGGTACCTGAAAAATTCATGTCAAGCAGGATAATATCAAACTTGTCTTTGGCCAGGTGCCAGCGTAGGTTTTCCGGACTTTTTTCTGTTACCACTTCTTTTGCTTCCGTTTTTAATAATAATCTCACTGCTGTTAATACATCAGGATCATCATCTACAATTAATATGGAAGCATTCTTTAACTGCATGCCACTTAAATTTAAGCTATGTTCTGCTGCAATTATACCATAATTACAAGGGCAAGGCAATTAATTTTTTATAAACCAGCTGAAAAAGCGAGTGTATCAAAAACGAACAGTAATTGTATCAGTAACAAACGTCTTCTTAATTTTTAGAGACATAATTTACTGCAAATCAAATAACTTGAAAACCGGCATGTTCTTTCTTATTAAAAACAGGGATTCTTACAGGAATAAAAGTTACCGTAACCTTATCTCGTGCCTCGACGTCTTAATAAAATTAGTTATCAATCATTAAAGTTTATATCGTGGACAGAGCTCTTGCAAAAAAAAAATGGAGTAAAAAAAGAATATTAACCATCGCTTCGATTGCCGGTTTAATTGCTTTAATAGCGGCCAGCTATTATTTCACTTCAGGGAAAAACAAATTAAATGTAGACCCGGATCGCATCACAATCAGTGAAGTAAAAAAAGGTCCTTTTCAGGAATCTATTCCTGTAAACGGAGTGGTTATGCCACTGACAACTATTTACCTGGATGCATTGGAAGGCGGTCAGGTGGAAGACAAATATGTGGAAGATGGAACTATTATGAAAAAAGGCCAGCCCATACTTCGTCTTTCCAATACTGATCTGCAATTGAGTCTTGTAAACCAGGAAACATCTGTTTATAATCTTCTTACTCAAATGCAGATATCTCAAAATGCTGCGCAGCAAAATACAGTGAATAAGTTAAACCAGATGACCGACGTAGAAAGCCAGTTTAAAGAAGCTGAACGTGTTTATAAATTAGACAAACATCTTTTTGATCAGAAAGTAATTGGCAGCCAGGAATTTCAACAGGCAGAAAATAATTACAATTATTATTTGCAAAAGAAGAAATTGACAGACCAGATTATGCAACAGGACTCTATTTCAACTCAACAGCAACTTAAACAAGCCAAACAATCTTATGAAGGTTCACAAAACGCATTGAATGTAATGCGGCAAAAAGTTGGCGATTTAATTGTTCGGGCGCCAAGAGACGGGCAACTTACTTCTTTGGATGCTGAAATCGGTCAATCAAAAAATAAAGGAGACCGGCTGGGCCAAATTGATGTAATCGATGGATTTAAAGTAAGAGTTGATATTGATGAACATTATATTTCCCGCATTTACACGGGTTTGATGGGAGAATTCACCTTTGCTGATAAAAATTATAAACTGGAAATTAAAAAAATTTATACACAAGTAAATGCTAACGGAACCTTTCAGGTGGATATGGAATTTGTAGGAGAAGTGCCGCAAGGTATTCGCCGCGGGCAAACTTTGCAAATTCTTCTTGCTTTGAGTGAGGAAAAACAAGCTTTACTTCTTGCCAAAGGTGGTTTCTTTCAACAAACCGGTGGCAACTGGGTATTCAAATTAAATGAAGCCGGAAATGCAGCTTACAAGGTTGACGTACAATTTGGCCTGACGAATCCGGATTATTATGAAGTTTTGAAAGGACTTAATCCCGGTGATAAAGTAATTACTTCCAGCTATGAGAACTATGGAAACTATCAGGAACTGGTTTTGAAAAAATAATTATTGTATTCGCTTCTAAAATTCTGGTGATGAAATTAACAACTCTTTATCTCCTGGTGCTTATATGTAGTATCAGCTTTTTCTCCTCTGCAAAGCAAATCAGCGGGAAATGCAATAATTATTACCATTGTATTTCTAAAGAAAAAAAATTGATAAAACAAAACCGGCCCGAAATATCTGTAGGTACGGGTTTTGATCTGTCGCCACTGAATCAATTAGTATTTAACATTTAATTTCCGAAACGTTCACTATAAATAAAATACAATGCTCAAGATTACCAATTTAGAAAAAATCTATCGCACAGAAGAAGTGGAAACTGTTGCTTTAAACAAACTTTCATTGGAAGTAAAAGAAGGCGAATTTGTAGCTGTGATGGGACCTTCCGGTTGTGGCAAGTCAACCCTGCTCAATATTATTGGACTGCTGGATGACCCTGATTCGGGCAGCTTTCTTTTTAATAGTATTGAAGTGGCGAAATTTAATGAACGCAAAAGGGCTGACCTGCGCAAAAGAAACATTGGTTTTGTTTTTCAAAGTTTCAACCTGATTGATGAACTGACTGTTTTTGAAAATGTAGAACTGCCGCTCATTTACACCGGGGTAAAATCTTCTGAAAGAAAAAAAAGAGTGGAAGAAGTATTGGATAAAATGCAGATAATGCATCGCCGCAATCATTACCCGCAACAACTTTCTGGAGGTCAGCAACAACGTGTGGCCGTGGCAAGAGCTGTTGTCAATAATCCTAAACTCATTCTTGCTGATGAACCTACCGGTAATCTCGATTCACATAATGGAAGTGAAGTGATGCAACTGCTCACCGACTTGAACGAACAGGGAACCACGATAGTAATGGTAACTCACTCCGAACATGATGCACGCTACAGCCACCGGGTAATTAGAATGCTGGACGGACAAACGGTGTTGGAAAATATAATGGTGTAAATCTGCTGCGGGTAATTAGCCATGAGCTTCGACTCAATACCTCGTAGCTCGTAACTCAAAACTCGTGGCTAAAAAATAGCCATGATAAAAAATTATTTCAAAATCGCCTGGCGAAATCTTTTACGACACAAAGGTTTTTCTCTTTTAAATATTTTTGGTCTTGCTATCGGAATTACATGTTGCCTGCTGATATTCCAATACGTGTCTTACGAAAAAAGTTATGATACTTTCCATGCCAAGGCTGATCAAATCGTGCGTCTTAGATTGGATATTCATGATCAGGGAAAACTGACTATGCAATCTGCCACTGTTTTTGCAGGTTTTGCTCCCACAATGAAAAAAGATTTTCCGGAAGTGGAAAATTATTGCAGGTTGATTGATGCAAGAATTGCCTGGTCAGATATTGGACCTACTCAATACAATATTGTATTTTCTAATGATGATCGGAACATCAGCGCTCTTGAAAATATGGGCTATTATGCTGACCCTTCCACACTTGATATGTTTACGATTCCTTTAGTTTATGGAGATCCTAAACTTTCATTGAGCGGACCTGATATGATGATTATATCAGAAAGTTTGGCAAAAAAATATTTTGCACAAGATAACCCGGTTGGAAAAAAATTAACGATCCGGGAAGGAGGACAGGTTTATTATTACGAAGTAACAGGCGTCTTTAAAAATTATCCCGAAAATTCGCATTTAGCTTTTGATTATCTCATTTCTTATAAGACGTTTGACAACCTGATCCGTTTTTTAAGCAAAGGGAAGGGACCCGATCCTGAGACCAATTTGGGTTGGTATGATTACTACGACTACCTGCAACTTCGTCCCGGAACAAATTGGAAACTTTTAGAATCAAAACTGCCTGCTTTCTGTGATCATTATTTAAATGGTCAACCTTGGAATAAAACCCATAATGTCAGGGAAGATCTTTTCATGATTCCTCTTAAAGACATTCATCTTTATTCAAATTATAACGAGGAGGCAAGAGTAAACGGAGATTATAAATCAGTTTATTTTCTTTTCATTGTTGCTTTTATAATTATCATAATTGCATGGGTTAATTATTCAAACCTTGCAACGGCACGGTCACTCGAAAGAGCAAAAGAAGTTGGTGTAAGAAAAGTATTAGGAGCCTTGCGTAAAGACCTGATTGGACAATTTTTGACAGAGAGTTTTTTGCTCAATCTATTCGCTCTTATTGTAGCAACAGGCCTTACATTTTTCTTAACGCCTTATTTTAATCAGTTGATCGGTGGCAAAACGACAAGTTGGTATTTGTCAGGATCATACCTGAAAGGATTTATTTTTCTTTTTTTAGTTGGAGCATTTATTTCAGGGTTATATCCTGCATTTGTTTTGTCGGGATATCATCCTATTGCTGTTTTAAAAGGTTTATTTAAAAATTCCTTTGGTGGAATATTTATAAGAAAAGGTTTGATTGTTGGACAATTTGCCACATCCATAGTTTTAATTACAGGTACGATTATAGTTTATCAGCAAGTCAATTTTATGAGAAACCAGCAATTGGGAGCAAACATCAACCAAACATTGGTTTTGAACGGTGCAGGATCGGTGCCAGATTCTACATACAAAAATTCTTTCACGTCTTTTAAAAATGATTTATTAGAAATAAACGGGGTGAAAAACATTACTTCTTCATCCAGTGTTTTGGGTAAAGAAATTTATTATACAAGTGAAGTCGAATTGATAAAAGCCGGAGCAGTAAAAGCGCCTACCTTTTATATAATGTATGTAGACGATGACTTTATCCCGGCTTATGATATGAATTTGAAGGCAGGCCGCAACTTTTCAAAAAAATTTTCCACTGATAACAAAGCTGTAATCTTAAATGAGCAGGCAGTTAAACTATTTGGGTTTGACGATCCGCAAAAGTCAACCAATGAATTGGTAAAGTATGGAAATGATACATTAAAAATTATCGGTGTAGTATCCGATTTCCATCAGCAGGGATTGAATAAAGCAATCAATCCTATCATCTTCATTTTAGATCCGGCTGCCCGCAGTTTTTATTCTATCAAATTTAATACTGCTGATATCAGCCGAACTATTGCCTCCATTGAAAAGATATGGGAAAAGAATTTCCCTGCTGATCCTTTTAATTATTTTTTCCTGAATGAATCTTTTGATCACCAATATAAAAATGACCAGCAGTTTGGAAAAGTATTTGGCATGTTCTCATTCCTCGCCATCATTATTGCTTGTTTTGGCCTTCTTGGATTGTCTGCCTATAACATTTTACAAAGAACTAAAGAAATAGGGATTAGAAAAGTACTTGGTGCATCAGTTCCAAATATTATTACGCTTTTGTCAAAAGATTTTTTAAAACTCATCGTAATTGCGTTTTTTATTGCGTCACCATTAGCCTGGTATTTTATGAATAATTGGCTGCAGGGTTTTGCCTATAGGATAAATATCAGTTGGTGGGTGTTTTTAATAGGGGGTATTCTTGCGTTATTAATTGCCTTGATCACAATTAGTTTCCAGGCAATCAAAGCAGCAATTGCAAATCCTGTGAAGAGTCTAAGAACTGAATAAAAAGGAGTGAATGGTAAATCACCAATCGTGAATAAGTAAATCAAATAAATCATTTAATCACATAAATCATAGTTCAAACAATGCTCAAAAATTATTTCAAAACCGCCTGGCGAAATTTTCAGAAGAATAAAATCCTGTCCATTATCAATTTTGGCGGATTAGCTATTGGTATCGCTGCCGTTTTACTTATCGGCATGTATATATACAGTGAAACGGGCTATGATAATTTTCAGCAAAATAAATCTTCATTATACCGTGTTGGTTTCCATTTTTTCCAGGGCGGAAAATTAATGGGTGATGGACCAACATTCACACCTCCTTTCGGTCCCGATGCACTGAATGAATTTCCGGAGATCAAATCGTTTACAAGAATATCATCTGAGCGGGTAGCCTATATAACTTACGACGATAAAACGCTTAAGATTGATAATATTCATCATGCCGACTCAAATTTTTTCCGGCTCTTTTCTTACAAATTATTACAAGGCGATCCATCAACTGTTTTAAAAGAACCCTATTCAATCGTATTAACTGAAGAAACCGCAAAGAAACTATTCAGCACAGAAGAAAAAGCATTGGGTAAAGTTGTGCGCCTCGATAACCAAACCAATTATATTGTTACGGGTATTGCTGCAGAACCGCCATCAAATTCTCATCTCAGTTATAATGCTTTGCTTTCATTCGTCACATTGTACAAAGAGCCGGGTAATTTTATGGATTGGAATGGTGGTGAGCAATACATTACGTATTTGCAATTGAAGGATGGAACAAATCGGGAATCACTGGAAAAAAAGCTTCCTGCATTTATGTGGAAACATATTAACGAAGCATATTCTAAAGCAGGTTTTAAAATTGATGCATACTTACAACCTATCCAGGATATTCATCTTCGTTATAGTGACAATTCCGTCACACTAAGAACCAATATTTATGTGTTCAGTGTAATTGCGTTACTCATTCTGATAATCTCATGTGTAAATTATGTAAACCTTACCACAGCACAAGCAACATCACGGTTTAAGGAAGTTGGTGTAAGAAAAGTATTTGGCGCTGCCCGAGGTCAATTAATCAAACAATTTCTTATTGAAACTATGTTGATAACAAGTGTTGCATTCTTTTTTGCACTAGGACTGGTAATGCTTCTGACACCTGTATATCAGCAAATGTTAGGGAAAGATCTGCCTTCTGTTAACTTAGAAACCGCGCCGGCCTTATTTTTATTTTTCATTATTATAATGACTGTAGGTGCCATCGGAGGAAGTTATGTTGCATTTTATCTTTCCTCCTTTAAGGTATCAAGAATTTTCAAATCACTGCTTCCGCAGAGTACACAAAGCATATTTAGAAAAGGATTAATCGTTGCTCAATATACAATTAGTATCGGATTAATGTCGAGTACTTTATTGGTTACGCTTCAATTAAGATACAGCAAACATATTAATCCGGGTTATGACAGGGATCATATTCTTGTATTGCCGTTGATTGGAGAAAAAACGATGATTGCCTGTTCTTTGCTCCAACAGAAATTATCACAAATACCTGAAGTCCGGCAGACTTCTGCTGTTTCAGAAATTCCTTATGATGGCATTACAAATAATGGTTTTGTTCCTGAAGGAGACACAAAGGCCATGGTGATTCATCAATTGGATGCCGATGAGAACTTTCTGAAAACCTTTAATGTTAAACTGGTAGCTGGTAATTATTTTTCAAAAGATCAACCTACTTTAAATGATGGATATGTAATAAATGAAACTCTTGCAAAAACATTAGACTGGCAAAATCCCATAGGCAAAACTATCAGCAGGGATGGAAAACATCAAATAGTTGGCGTGATCAAAGATTTTCACTTTGCTTCTTTGCATGATAAAATCGAGCCACTGATCATAACCAACAAACCAAGGAAAAATCAATATTCCTATCTCGCAATTAAATATCAAACTGCTAATACATCGGCATTTTTAAATCATGTAAAACAAACCTGGAAAAATACATTATCGGATGCATCCTTCGATTACTGGTTTTTAGATGATGCCTTCAATAACGTTTATAAAGATGAAGAACGGTTTCAGCATATATTTTTATATTTCTCCGCATTATCAATTCTACTAACATTGGCCGGAGTATTTGGGTTAGTAGCGCTAACACTTAAACAACGCACAAAAGAACTTGGTATCAGAAAAATTTTGGGAGCAGGAATAGCTGACATTATTAAACTCACTATAAAAGATTTTATCGGGCTCGTTATTATATCCGCTTTAATAGCTGCACCGCTTACCTGGTATTATATGCACTCCTGGCTACAAAATTTTGCTTACCACATATCTGTAAGTTGGTGGATGTTTTCAATATCGGGTTTGATCATTTTATTTATAACTATTTCAACTATTAGTTTTCAGGCGCTGAAAGCGGGATTAGCAAACCCGGTGAAGAGTTTAAGAACAGAATAAAAAGGAGTAAATGGTGAATCGTCAATCGTGAATAAGTAAATCAAATAAATCATTTAATCACATAAATCCTGGTTCAGACAATGATAAAAAATTATTTAAAAATCGCCTGGAGAAATTTAGTGAGAAATAAAACTTATTCTCTCATTAACATTGTGGGATTAGCTATCGGTCTTTCCTGTTTTTTGCTGATTTCATTATATGTGCTGGATGAATTGAGCTATGATAAATTTAATACTAATGCTGATCGTATTTATCGTATCAACTCAGATATTCGTTTTGGAGGTAATGAAATGAAAATTGCAGAATCATCAGACATGACGGGACAAATAATGAAAAAAGATTATCCGCAGGTGGAACAATACACAAGAATTTTTAACAACA
This sequence comes from uncultured Bacteroidota bacterium, assembly GCA_963823125.1. GTDB lineage: Bacteria > Bacteroidota > Bacteroidia > Chitinophagales > Chitinophagaceae > UTBCD1. Next base: position 27,191 of record CAWGKD010000016.1, on the reverse strand, counting down.
CCGGACCTAAACTTATCAGGAAAGGAAATTCCTTTATAAAGGAACCAAATGTAGCAAATGTGGACTCTACCTTTTTTGATGTATTTACTTTTCCGGCTATTGCCGGCAATACGCACACTGCATTGGACGAACCCAATACCGTAGTAATAACGGAATCAACTGCAAAAAAATATTTTGGCACTACGGATGTCCTTGGCGAAACCATCGAAACAAATGATAAAGGAGGCACTCTGTATAAAATAACTGCGGTTATTAAAGATATGCCCCACAACAGTCATTTTAATTATGATTTTCTTTTCTCAATGAAGAACGTGGATTATAAATGGGGACAATTCACCAGTCATAATTTTCATACCTATCTCTTACTGGCAAAAGGAGCCAATTACAAAGTGTTCGAAAAAAATTTTGATCAATATATCGAAAAATATGTATTGCCCTACGTTCAGCAGTTTATCAGAATAAGCAGCATGGATGAGTTTAAAAAAGCCGGCAATAAGTTGGAATATTCACTGATACCATTAACAAAAATTCATTTGTATTCCGGTCTGTCTTATGAACTGGCACCAAATGGTAATATACAATTCATATATATTTTTTCCATCGTTGCTTTATTCATTTTAGCGATAGCCTGTATCAATTTTATGAATCTTACCACAGCACGTTCAGCCAAGCGTGCAAGAGAAGTTGGCATTCGGAAAGTGCTGGGTACAGAACGCAGAAATCTGATAGCCCAGTTTCTCAGCGAATCAATTCTCATGGTGTTATTATCTCTTTTCATCGCTATAGGAGTTGTATGGCTTGTACTGCCATTGTTTAATGATGTTGCGGATAAATCAATGCATTTAAACAGTCTTTTCTCCCCGCTCATATTACCACTTCTTATTGCGCTTCCATTTGTTGTTGGTTTCATTGCAGGTAGCTACCCGGCATTTTTTTTATCTGCTTTCAGACCCATTGAAGTTTTGAAAGGCAAATTAAAATCGGGTGCTAAAAGCGTTGGGTTTAGAAGCATACTGGTTGTTTTTCAATTTACTACTTCTATATTATTGATCATTGGAACTATTGTCATTTACAAGCAACTAAACTATATACAGACAAAAGATCTGGGTTTTAATAAAGACCAGGTACTGATCATCAATGACGCATACTCTTTGAAGAATAATAGTGACGCTTTTAAAAATGAGGTATTGCAGATGAATGGGGTAGTGAGTGGAACAATGAGCGCTTTTTTACCGGTAGATAATTCATCACGAAATGATAACAGTTATTTTAAAGACGCTACGATAGATGTAAAAAATGGACTGAATATGCAGTGCTGGACTATAGATAATGATTACATCAAAACAATGGGCATGAAAATTCTAAAAGGAAGAAATTTTTCAAAAGATTTTGGCACTGACTCAGACGCTGTGATCATAAATGAAACGGCAGCTAAACTTTTCGGATATGATGACCCGGTTGGTAAAAAGATATATACAACGGATAACAATAAGGTTATTTCATTTAACATCATTGGCGAGATTAAAAATTTTAATTATGAATCGCTACGCCAGAATATTGGGCCATTAGGTTTTTTTCTTGGCAAAAGCACGGGCCTCGCATCTTTCAGGGTAAACACGGCCAACATAAAAAATCTTGTAGGCCAGATAGAAAGCAAATGGAAAGCTATGGCGTCTGGCATGCCTTTCAGTTACCGCTTCCTGGATGACTCGTTTAATGAAATGTACAATTCAGAACAACGTGTTGGTAAAATAGCGATGATCTTTTCCATTCTTGCTATTTTCATTGCATGTCTTGGTTTATTTGGATTGGCAACTTTTATTGCCGAGCAAAGAACCAAAGAAATCGGCATCAGGAAAGTTTTAGGAGCCAGTGTAAATGGAATCGTTCAACTTCTTTCCAAAGATTTTTTAAAACTGGTATTAATCGCATTTGTTATTGCTGTTCCTATATCCTGGTGGGCTATGCACAGATGGTTACAGGACTTTGCATATCGGATCAACATTAGCTGGTGGATTTTTATTATAGCAGGATTCCTTGCATTAGTGATTGCATTACTGACAATAAGTTTTCAGGCGATCAAAGCTGCTATTGCTAATCCGGTCAAAAGCTTAAAAACAGAATAAATTAGCTAACAGTCATTGGCTATCAGCCAAAATAAACTTGTATGATAAAAAATTATTTAAAAACAGCATGGAGAAATATTCGTAAGAATAAACTTTTTTCCTTTATCAACATTCTTGGTTTGTCAATTGGTATTACTACCTGCTTTATCATTATGTTATATGTACAGGATGAGTTGAGTTATGATAAATTCAATAAAAATGCAGACAATATTGCCAGAGTTATTTTTCAGGCAGATATTAATGGAGGGAAAATTAATGAAAGCATAGTGATGGCACCTGTTGCTCAAACGATGAAAAAAGATTTTCCTGAAGTGATGGATGCAACGAGGCTTGCTAATTTTGGTACTCAAAAAATTACCTACCAGGACAAATCATTTAAAGACGACCGGTTTGCATTAGTCGATCCTGACTTCTTCAGCATTTTCACTTTACCTATGATTGAAGGCGATCCGAAGACAGCATTGCTACAGTCCAATGCTGTTGTGATTACCAAATCAATTGCAGAAAAATATTTTGGCAAAGTAGATCCTATTGGTAAAACGCTCGGCTTTAATAACAATAAAGAGCTCTATAAAGTAACGGGCGTAATAAAAGACGTGCCTGCTAATTCCCATTTTCATTTTGATTTGTTCGGATCGATGACGGGATTTAAAGATGCAACTTCTGATTCGTGGATGGGCGGCAACTTTTATACTTACCTGCTGCTGAGACCGGGTACTGATCTTAAGAAAATGGAATCGAAATTTCCAGATATGGTGGCAAAATACATGGGACCACAGATACAACAAGAAATGGGGCTGAGTCTGTCAGAGTTTAGGACTAAGGGTAATAAACTTGGCTTTGCATTACAGCCATTGACATCTATTCACTTGCATTCTTCAACAAACAATGAATTTGAACCTGGAGGTAATGCAACCTATGTATATATATTCGCAGGTGTTGCTTTGTTCATGCTGATCGTAGCCTGCATCAACTTCATCAATCTTTCCACCGCAGGTGCTGCTAAAAGAGCTAAGGAAGTTGGAATTAGAAAAGTTGCGGGCTCGGGAAGATTTCAATTGATCAGACAGTTTTTATCAGAATCAGTCTTGATAACATTATTTGCATTGCTTATTGCAATAGTATTGGTGCAGTTGGCGCTTCCTGCATTCAATGGTATCTCAGGTAAACATTTAAGTTTGGATATAAAGCCAATCCTGGCTCTTGTTGGTCTGGGATTAGTAGTGGGCATCATTGCTGGTATCTATCCGGCATTTTATTTATCATCGTTCAGGCCGATAGCTGTATTAAAAGGAAAACTTACCAACAGCCATAAAAGATTTGGTTTAAGAAGTGGTTTGGTGATATTCCAATTTTTTATTTCCGTTGTATTGATCATTGGAACGATCGTGGTATACCGGCAAATGAAGTTTATGCAGAATAAAGACCTTGGTTATGATAAAGATCAACTTATCACTATTCCGAATTCTTACCTGTTGGGAAATGATCAACAGACATTCAAACAACAGATGTTGCAGGATCCGCGAATTGTGAATGCAACTATATCGTGGTATAAACCTGCGGGCCCCACTAATTACAATAACGCCATTGCTTACCCGCAGGGCAATGACCATTTGCTAGTAGACGGAGTGGATTTTCATGTGGATGAGCAATATATCCCGACAATGGGTATGAAAATCATTAGTGGCAGAAATTTCTCCAGAGATTTTAGAACCGATTCTTCTGCAATAATTCTCAACGAAACTGCAGCAAAAGCGTTGGGCTGGGATGATAAAATTGCAATTGGCAAAACGGTGATCAGGCAGAACAGTGATAAGGGCAACAATTTTTCTTTTCATGTAATTGGCGTAGTAAAAAATTTCAACTTCAAATCATTGCATGAAGCGATCAGTCCTTTGTATATGACTTTGCAACCCGAGGGCGGATTGATCTTTAGAATAAAAACGACAGATGTTGCGGGATTATTGGCCTCGATGAAAAAGCAATGGGACAGCTACAATACAGCCGAACCATTTACTTATAGTTTCATGGATGATTTATTCAATAAAACATATGCGGCGGAACAAAAAACAGGAACCATTCTCAATATCTTTTCCGTGCTGATTATTTTTGTTGCCTGCCTTGGTTTGTTTGGCTTAGTAACCTACACATCGGAACAACGCACCAAAGAAATAGGGATAAGGAAAGTATTGGGAGCAAGTGTATCACAGGTTATGCAAATGCTTTCAAAGGAATTTTTGAAGTTGGTGCTGATCGCATCACTGATCGCATTTCCGGCAGCTTGGTGGGGCATGAATAAATGGCTGGAAAGCTTTGCGTATCGGATTGATATCAGTTGGTGGGTATTTGCCGTTTCGGGATTTGCAGCTTTACTGATCGCATTGATAACGGTAAGTTTCCAGGCTATCAAAGCAGCGATTGCAAATCCGGTGAAAAGCTTGAAAACGGAATAAAAAGAAGTGAATGGTGAATCGTCAATCGGGAATAAGTAAATCAAATAAATCATTTAATCACATAAATCCTGGTTCAGACAATGATAAAAAATTATTTCAAAACTGCGTGGCGCAGTATTGAAAAATAAAACATATAGCGCTATTAATATTACAGGTTTGTCTGTGGGAATGACTGTTGCTGCACTTATTTTTTTATGGGTGCAAAATGAAATGAATTATGATAATTATCATAAAGATACAGGTAATATTTACAGGCTTACCACCAACCTGAAAGCACAAGGCTGGATTTGGGAAACAACACCGTTATTGCTTGCAGATGCAGTAAAAAAAGAGGTACCTGAAGTTGAAAAAACCACAAGATTATATTCCGGCGATATGCCCGTGTTTAATATAAACAATAACCTTTCTTACGAAAAGAATTGTGCTTATGTTGATGATGACTGGTTTAATATTTTTCATTTCGATTTTATAAAAGGTAATGCAGCCGCTTTTTCACATGATTTAAACAGCATCATACTTTCAGCTTCAGAGGCAAAAAAATATTTTGGCAGCCAGGATGCATTGGGCAAAATCATTCATGCAGACAGTTTGAATTATGTGGTGAAAGGAATTATTAAAGATGCGCCAGCCAATTCAAGTTTTCAATACACAACCTATATCCCGCTTCAAAATCATTTAAGAAATACTGACACGAAAACCAACGACGAAGATTGGAGTAATGCGAATTATATAACTTTTATAAAGGTGCAGCCAACAGCAAATATTTCTGTTCTCACTAAAAAAATTACAAATGTCTTACAACGACGTAGCGGCGATACGGAAAAGCAAACAACCGTCAGCTTAGAAAAATTGAAGGACATACATTTTGAAACTGATTTGCAGTCTTCATTTTTTGTAAGCGGAAATAAAATTACCGTTTACATATTTTCTGTATTAGGTATTTTGTTATTGTTAATCGCATGTATTAATTATGTGAACTTAACTACAGCAAAAGCAAGCCTGCGTGCGAAGGAAGTAAGTGTAAGAAAAATGGTGGGCGCAAGCAGGTTCCATTTGTTCTATCAATTTCTGGCAGAAACATTCCTGATAAGTTGTATTGCTTTAATTATAACACTTGTACTTGTTCAGTTAAGCCTGCCTGCTTTCAATTCAATTACTGATAAAGATTTTCAACTGCCGCTTTCATCTGCAAGCCTTTGGAAAGTTGTAGGTGCAACACTCTTATCAGCCTTTATTTTAAACAGTATTTATCCCGCAATGGTATTATCATCTTTTAAACCATTAAATGTATTCAGGGGATTTACCGTTTTAAAATTAAAAGACAGTTCCTTAAGAAAGGCATTGGTAACTATTCAATTTACAATTTCTGTTATGCTAATTACAGGCACCATCATCATTTATAAACAAATGCAGTTTATACAGCAAACAAATCCCGGTTATAACAGGTCGCAGGTGTTAATGACACATGTGCCGTTAAACATTGATTTCAATAAAAAGAACGAATTGGTAAATGTTATAAAACAAGAATTGCTTGCACAAAGCGGTATTCAAAATGTTTCGCTTGCCAATCAGCCTATCACTAATATGGGAAAAGCTATTCAACAGGTGCCGCCGACTATGATGGTCGTGATACAACATTCAACCCGAAAATTGCACAACTGTCAGCAGATGCTGATTATGCCAATACGATGCAATTGCAAATGAAAGAAGGAAGATGGTTTGAAAAAGGCAGCGAAGTTGATAAGAATAATGTGATATTAAATGAAACAGCCATTAAAGAATTGAGCATTCACCAGCCTTACATCGGGCAACGTTTTAAATGGAAAGGAAAACAAGGGCAGATTATCGGTATAGTAAAAGATTTTAAATATAGGAGCCTGCACGATAAAACAGGGCCGTTAGTTATTTTTCAAAACCCCGGATGGTTCAATCTATTTATGATACGCATTGCGCCAAACAGCGCACAAAAGGCTGTAAATGCGCTGCAAAAAATATGGAATAAAATATTGCCGGGTAGCCCGCTGGAATACGAATTTTTAGATGATGCCTTTAATAAATTATATCATGATGACCGGCAGGCATCAACACTGATTTTGGTGTTTGCTATTGTTGCTATTGTCATATCCTGCCTTGGTTTGTTTGGCCTCGCAGCTTTTACGGCAGAACGAAGAACCAAAGAGATCGGCATAAGAAAAGTGTTGGGGGCAAGTGTTGCAGGCATTGCCCGACTGCTTACGAAAGATTTTGTGAAACTTGTTGTCATAGCCCTTGTTATCGCATTACCCATTGCATGGATGGGCATGAACAAATGGCTGCAAAATTTTGCGTACAGAATTAATATCAGCTGGTGGATGTTTTTAATGGCGGGAGCGCTGGTAATTTTTATCGCCTTTGCAACAATCAGTTTTCAATCGATCAAAGCCGCTATTGCTAACCCGGTGAAGAGTTTGAAAACGGAATGAGTTGCAATTTGACAATGTGGCAATTTGAAAATGTGATAATGAAAATAAAAACTTAAAACTTCTGAGATGATAAAAAATTATTTCAAAACCGCATGGCGAAACCTGGTAAAGAATAAAGCTTTTTCTTTTATCAATATTGCAGGACTTTCTATTGGCATGGCTGCCTGCCTGCTGATACTTCAGTATGTAAGCTTTGAATTAAGCTATGACCAGTTCAATAAAAATGCTTCTGATATTTACCGGGTATATAATGACCGTTATCAAAACGGCAAGCTGGTGCAACATGGCACCATCACTTACTCTGCGGTCAGCAAAGCTATGCAGGATGATTTTCCCGGGATAATCAATCATGCCCGTGTGGAACCGGAGAATTCTGTGATCATTACTTATAATGAAAAGAAGATTGGCGCACAGGAAGGATTTGCCGTAGATAATTCTTTTCTTAACATGTTCTCTTATCCTTTGGTAGCAGGTAATTCAGTATCTGCTTTGCAACAACCTAATACGGTTATACTTTCAGAAACACTTACCCGGAAGATCTTTAATATTAGAGACAATAATTTTCAACCTGTTATTGGCAAAGCAATTGTTCTTGAACGGGACTCCTTGCCCTACAAAATAACTGCTGTATGTAAGGACGTTCCTGAGAATTCACACCTGCATTTTGATTTTCTCATGTCTTATATAACCCTTTATAGTGGCAATAACTCATGGAAAGAATCCGATTACGATTTTACCGATTCTGATTTCTGGCATTACATACAATTAAAACATGGTACAGATTATAAAAAACTGGAAGCAAAGTTTCCGGCATTCAGTGAAAGGCATTTCCAGGGTAACAAAATTTCCGGGAGTGTCGAAAAATTTTATTTACAACCTCTTTCAAAAGCGCATTTGTATTCTGATTTTGAATACGAGATCGGCAAAACGGGCAGCGCCACTGTCGTTTGGGGGCTGCTCATCATTGCTATTCTTATCATTGTAATTGCCTGGGTAAATTATATTAATCTTTCTACTGCAAAGTCTCTGGAACGGGCAAAGGAAGTGGGTGTGAGAAAAGTTACCGGGGCTACAAAACAACAATTAATAAGACAATTTCTCACAGAATCTTTTATCATCAACATCGTTGCATTGCTTATTGCCCTGCTGTTCGTATTACTTGTTCAAAATAGTTTTAACAGCCTGATTCAACACCAGCTATCATTATCTTATCTTTTTCAAAAGGGATTAAGCGGTTATAATATCACCATTGCTTTACTTATATTAATACTTGCAGGGATTGTCGTTTCAGGGTTTTATCCTGCATTTATACTTTCTTCCTTCAGACCTATTCTTGTATTAAAAGGTAAGTTTACAACATCCAAAAAGGGAATTGTTTTACGGAAAGCATTGGTGATTGGTCAGTTTGGAATAACGGTAGCGCTGATCATTGGCTCTTTTGTGATCTATAAACAAATAAAATTTGTGAATGACCAGAACCTTGGCATGAATATTTCGCAAATGCTTATAGTAAAGCCACCTGAACTGACGAACTGGGATTCAACATTTATTAGCAGAGAAAATAGTTTTACAGAACAGCTAAAACGATTACCTCATGTCCTGGGCGCCACCACTTCATGGAATGTTTCCGGTGATGAAATCGGAAGAAGCTTTAATGTACGACGGATTGACCAGGATTCTACAACGCATTTTACTATGCGTCATATGGGTGTTGGCATTGGCTATATAGATCTCTATAAAATAAAATTATTGTCGGGCAGGGATTTTACGTACACTGATTTCAATCCCGATTTTGGAAAATTACACAACCTCATTTTAAATGAAAGCGCCACAAAACTTTTGGGATATTCCTCGCCACAGGATGCTATAGGAAAAACAATAATTCGTGGACGGAAAAAATGGGATATTATTGGTGTAATCAATAATTATCATCAGAAATCATTGCGTTATCCCATTGAACCGACAATGCTTTTCCCTGCATATAGTACAAACAGTTCTATTTCTGTAAAAGTTGATATAAAAGAGCTGCCTGCCACTATTGCCTCTGTAAAAAAAATATACGACATTTTTTTCCCGGGCAATTTGTTTGATTACTCTTTTCTTGATGAAACATTCAGCAAACAATATAGCAACGACCGTCTCTTCGGAAAAGTGTTTGCCATATTTGCAGGCTTTGCCATATTTATCGCCTGTCTTGGATTATTTGGCCTTTCTCTTTTTGCAACAACGCAACGAACAAAAGAGATTGGCGTCCGTAAAGTTCTTGGAGCATCAGTTTCAAATATTATACTATTACTGTCCAAGGACTTTATCAAACTTGTTATCATCGCTTTCCTGATTGCGTCGCCTGTTGCCTGGTATATTATGTACAACTGGCTGCAGGGTTTTGCTTACAGGATAAATATCGGCTGGTGGGTGTTTGCGGCAGCTGGCATATTATCGATAATCATTGCTTTAATGACTATCAGTTTCCAGGCAATCAAAGCAGCCATTGCAAATCCGGTAAAATCTTTACGAACGGAGTGAGTAAAAATTTAATCCCGACCGAATGCGTCGGGGTGAAGAGCTTAAAAACTGAATAAAAAGTATTGCTATGATAAAAAATTATTTCCTGATCTTTTTCAGAAACCTTCGGAAGAACAAAGCTTTCTCCTTCATTAATATTTTTGGTTTAGCAATCGGCCTTACCAGTTTTATGTTGATTGCAGTATTTGTTTATGACGAGATGAACTATGATAAATATCCTGTTGAAGCAAAAAATATTTACCGGGTGATTTTGTCTGTTACCGGCAATGGCAATGTAGCTGTTTATCCAATTGTTGATGTAGCGGTGGGTGAGGGAATTAAAAATGCTTTTCCCGGGATAAAAGCAACAACAAGGCTTTCGCCGGCAAGTGATTTTATAAAATATTCCGACAAACAGTTTAAAGAAGATCATCTCTCATTTGCAGATTCAAATTTTTTGCAAATGTTTTCAATTCCATTAATTGAAGGAAATATATCGGATGCTTTGGTTCGACCGAACAGCATTGTCATTACAAAAGCATTTGCCAAAAAATATTTTGGAAACGATGAGGCGCTCGGTAAAATGCTGGCAATAGGAATGAATGGTGCGGCTTATAAGGTCACTGGCATTATTGACAAAGTACCCGATGATTCCCATTTTCATTTTGATGCTTTTTTAAGTCTTTCAACATGGCACTTCACCCATTCTACCTGGAGCAATATAGGTTTCTATACTTATTTATTACTGGATAAAAATGTTGATCCCAAAAAACTGGAAGCAAAGTTTCCGCAATTAGTGGCAAAATATGTAGTTCCCGAAGTCCAGCATGATATGGGTGTTAGCCTCGCAGAAGCGCAGAAGTCAGTGAACACATTTATTTTTTCATTACAGCCGCTTACCAGTATCCACTTGCATTCTCATACAAAAGCTGAATTGGATGCTAATGGCGATATTCAATATGTATATATTTTTTCAGCGCTGGCCATATTTATTTTATTGCTTGCCTGTATAAACTTTACCAACCTTTCTACCGCGAAAGCATTTAAAAGAGCAAGAGAAGTTGGGATTCGGAAAGTTATGGGTTCTGTAAAAAAGCAATTGATTATTCAGTTTCTTGTGGAATCAGTTTTGATTACTCTGTTTGCAATGCTGTGTGCATACGTTATGATTTTTCTCTTGTTACCTTATTTCAACCAGGTTGCCTCCAAAAATATCAGTTTCTTTTTTTTCCTGGATTACCGATCAATACTGCTGATGTTTTCATTAAGTCTTTCAGTGGGAATAGTCGCGGGTATTTATCCGGCGTTCTTTTTATCATCTTTTAATACCATTAAAGTTTTAAAAAGTTCTGTATTTGCAAAGGGCACAGCAAAAACGTCATTACGGAGCAGTTTGGTTGTGTTCCAGTTTTTTGTTTCCACCGCTTTAATCATTGCAACTATTATTGTTTATAATCAGTTGCATTACATGCAAAATAAAAAACTGGGGTATGATAAAAACCAGGTTCTATTTCTGCCTGATGCAAGATTATTAGGAAGGAATCAAACCGCTTTTGAACAGCAATTGTTGCAGGATAACCGGATCGTTTCTGCAAGCATATCAAGGTATGTTCCCGGAAGTGTCTTTATGGACGGTACAGAAATTTATCCGAGGAATGATAATGGTAACGGAACAGAAATTCATGGAAACATTTATCATATTGATTATGATTACCTGCATACATTAGGAATTCACCTTGTCGGAGGAAGAAATTTTTCAAGAGATTTCCCAACTGATTCTTCTTCTGGTGTAATTATTAATGAAGCGGCTGTACGTGAATTGGGGTGGAGTGGAACAAACCCGATTGGTAAAACGATTGTTAGTTCTGGGCAGCATGAATTGAAAGTGGTAGGCATCGTCGCAGATTTTAATTATGCTTCCGTAAAACAAAAAATTGCCCCGATGATGATGGTGCTCGGCGGAAATTTTGGAGGGCTGATTTTAAAAATTAATACCAGTGATGTAAAAGGGTTACTGGCTGATCTTAAAAAGAAATGGAATGCCTTTACACCGGCAGGTCCTCTCAGTTATATTTTTCTCGATGACAACTTTGCAAAATTGTATGTCAGTGAATTACGTACTCAACAGATATTTTCTTCGTTTGCAATAATTGCCATCATTATCGCCAGCCTTGGATTGTTTGGTCTTTCAGCATTTGTAATCGAACAACGTACCAAAGAAATTGGTATCAGAAAAGTGTTAGGCGCTTCCGTTCAAAATGTTCTGTTACTTGTTTCAAAGGATTTTTTATTGCTGGTATGCATTGCTTTTATTATTTCTGTTCCGGTTACCTGGTGGGCTATGCATAAATGGTTGCAGGACTTTGCTTATCGCATAAATATTAGCTGGTGGATTTTTATGGCAGCAGGATTCCTTGCATTAGTGATTGCCTTATTGACTATCAGTTTCCAGGCAATCAAAGCAGCCATTGCCAATCCCGTAAAAAGTTTGAAAACAGAATAAAAATATAATCATGATAAAAAATTATTTATTGCTCGCAATCAAAAATCTGAAAAAGCAAAAACTTTTTTCGCTTATTAATATTTTAGGATTAACGGTGGGTATTACCTGTTGCCTGCTGATATTCCTCTTTATTTTGAATGAATTCAGTTATGATAACTTTCATAAGAACGGGAAATACATTTACCGTATCATGCGTGTGAGTGAAATGAATGGAGATCGCCGGGAAATTCCATACGTTTCTGCAGCCTATGCTCCGGCATTGGCAAATGATTTTTCGGATGTGGTAAAACAGGTAGTAAGAGTGGATCATGACAATGACCTGATCAGCTACAATAATATTTCATTTAACGAAAAAGACATTTATCTGACGGACAATAACTTTTTTACTTTTTTTAGTTTCCCTCTTGTCAAGGGCAATCCTAAAACAGTTCTTAAGGATCCCAATAGTATTGTACTGACAGAAGCATCTGCAAAAAAATATTTCGGCAACGAAGATCCTATTGGAAAAATTTTACAATTCAACAAAGACCAGCAATTAAAAGTTACCGGTATAGCTAAAGATGTTCCTGTAAATTCTCATTTGCAGTTTGATATGGTTATTCCATTGGAAATTCTCCGACCCATGCAGCCGGATTTTTTTACCAATTTTCCGAACAATACTTTATTTACTTATATAGAAATAAAGCCTGGTGCAGATCCCAATCAACTGGAAAAACGTTTTCCCGCTTTTATGGATAAATATCTTGGGAAATATTATGCTACAACCGGACATAAGCTGGGGCTTCTCGCAAAACCTTTAAGCAAAGTTTATTTTGCCTCTGACGCTTTTGATAATGTAAGGCATGGTAATAAAAAAATGGTGTACATTTTTATGTCTATTGCAATTCTGATCCTCGTTATTGCCTGTATCAATTTTATAAATCTTGCTACAGCCAGGGCAACCGATCGTTCCAAAGAAGTAGGATTACGAAAAGTGTTGGGCGCCGTAAAAAAACAATTGGTTGGGCAGTTTATACTGGAATCAGTATTATTTGCAACACTTGCCTGCTTCCTTTCCATTTGTTTACTGGAATTATTAATGCCGGTATATACAGGTTTGCTGGGTTACAAATTACCGGCTATTTGGAGTAATCCATGGATTTACGTTTTCATCATAGGAACCATTTTAGTAGTGGGATTGCTTGCAGGAAGTTATCCTGCTTTATTGCTTTCTTCTTTTTCACCAATCGAATCCTTAAGAGGAAAACTAAAAACCGGGAAAGGCGGTGCTTCATTCAGAAAGGCATTGGTGGTTTTTCAATTTGGAATATCTGTATTGCTTATTATTAGTGTCGTTGTTATCATCAACCAGATGAACTATGTGAAGAATGCAGACCTCGGATTTAACAAGGAACAATCCATGATCGTCCGGTTCGATAATCTGGATATTTCGCGCAGGAAAAGACAATTTAAAAATGAATTACTCACTATTCCATCTGTACAAAATGTATCCTTAATGTCAGGCGAACCGGGCGGATTTCATGATACATATAGTTTCGTGGCACAGGCAGATCCTGACGAAAAATATTTATTTAATACGGAATTTACCGACCTGGATTTTGTAAAAACATTAGGCCTTAAAATAATAGCGGGAAGAGACCTTTCGGAAAGTTTCGGAACAGATTCTTCCAGGGCAGTACTTATCAATCGTACTGCTGCAACTAAATTAGGCTACACACCGGAACAGGCAATTGGTAAATGGATAAGAAACGTGACCGTAGATAGTCTTCGTCATACTATTGTAGGTGTTGTTGAAGATTATCATTATGTTTCTTTAAAAACTCCTATTGGCCCATTGGTAATTTCTCCGGGAAGAGATAATCGTTTGGCATTAATTAAACTAAAAACAAATCACCTGCGGTCCACAATCAGGGATATTAAAAAAGTATATACAGAAGCAGCGCCGGATTATCCTTTTGAATATACTTTTTTAGATGAACGATTCGACAATCTCTATAGAACAGAATCAAGACAGGAATCTGTACTAAGTATATTTTCTGTCATTGCCATTTTTGTTGCCTGCCTGGGATTATTTGGATTAGCTTCTTATGCCGCAGTAAAAAGAACAAAAGAAATAGGAGTTAGAAAGGTGCTTGGTTCATCCATACAGAATATCGTATTACTATTATCAAAAGATCTGTTGAAACCTGTTTTAATAGGAACGCTGATAGCAATTCCTGTTGGATATTATGCCATGAATAAATGGCTGCAGGGTTTTGCTTACAGGATCGGCTTTCATTGGTGGTATCTTCGCAATAGCAATAGCATTTGCAGTAACGATAGCATTATTAACAGTAAGCTCGCAGGCAATAAAAGCAGCAATTGCAAATCCGGTAAATAGTTTGAGAACGGAATAGGAAATTTTAAATGTTGAATTATAAATTTTGAATGATGAATGTGAAACTACATACTGTAGTTGGCAATTCATTCGTCATTCATAACTCTAATTTTATTCTAAACTATAAAACATGTTTAAAAACTATTTTAAAACAGCCTGGCGCAACCTCATTAAAAATAAAATACATTCTTTTATCAACATTGCGGGTCTTTCTGTAGGTATGGCAGTAGCAATTTTGATTGGCCTTTGGATGTATGACGAAGTTTCTTTTAATAAAAATTTTGAAAATTATAATCGGATTGCACAGGTAATGCAGCACCAGACATTTAATGGCGATGTGGGCACACAAACTGCCGTACCCTATTTGATGGGTGATGAACTGAAAAGAAGTTATGGCAGTGACTTTAAATATGTGAGCATGGCATCGTGGACAAATGAACACATATTAGCTGTTGGTGAAAAACGAATCACCAAAAGCGGCAATTATATGGAGCCACAGATCACTCAAATACTCTCTTTGAAAATGATTGAGGGAACAAGAGAAGCATTGAATGATAATCATTCAATCATACTTTCTTCATTAACAGCTAAAGCCTTATTTGGTAATGCTGATCCGATGAATAAGCTTATAAAAATTGATAACAGGTTTGATGTAAAAGTATCAGGCGTATATGAGGATCTCCCTTATAATTCTGACTTTAGAGACCTTACTTTTATTGCTCCATGGCAATTGTACATAGATAACAATAACTGGTCTGAAAAAGCTGCCAATCCATGGCGCAATAATTCTTTTCAAACTTATGTACAAATTGCTGATAACGCCGATATGCAAAAGGTTTCAGCTAAAATAAAAGATGCTAAACTCAAAAAGGTTACGCCCGCAGATGCAGCATTTAAGCCTGTTGTTTTTTTGCTACCCATGAGTAAATGGCATTTATATTCAGAATTTAAAAACGGTATCAATGTTGGCGGAAGAATTGAATTTGTCTGGTTGTTTGGCATCATTGGTTTTTTTGTTTTATCACTTGCCTGCATCAATTTTATGAACTTAAGCACTGCACGCTCAGAAAAGCGGGCAAAAGAAGTTGGTATAAGGAAAGCTATTGGTTCTTTGCGTGGACAATTAATCAGGCAATTTTTTTCTGAAGCATTATTGGTAACTGTATTTGCATTTGCATTTTCTTTGATTTTAGTACAACTCATCCTTCCTTTTTTTAATGAAGTAGCTGGTAAAAATATTTCTATTCTTTGGGCCAGTCCTCTATTCTGGTTTTCAGGTATAGTGTTCACAATCTTTACAGGTTTTATTGCTGGTAGCTATCCTGCATTGTATTTATCTTCTTTCAAACCTGTAAGAGTTTTAAAAGGAACTTTTCGTGTCGGACGTTTTGCATCGGTTCCCCGTAAAGTTTTGGTGGTACTGCAGTTTACGGTTTCTGTGATTTTAATTATCGGAACGATCGTTGTTTTCAATCAAATTCAATTTGCAAAAAATCGCCCGGTCGGCTACAGCCGTGATGGATTAATATCTGTTTACATGGTCACAGAAAATATACACAACCATTTTGATGCAGTAAGTACTGAATTAAAAAACTCCGGTGCAATTTCTGAAATGGCTGAATCTTCAGGTGCCACTTATTATGTTGATGAAATAGATAATGGATTTAACTGGGAAGGCAAAGATCCTTCTTTACAAGGCAATTTTGGGGTAGTATTTATTTCAAAAAATTACGGTAAAACAATAGGCTGGCATTTTAAAGAAGGTCGTGATTTTTCAAAAGACTTTGCGACAGATTCATCCGGGATGATCCTGAATGAAGCTGCTGTAAAATTTATGGGCATAAAAAATCCTGTCGGCAAAACTATTAATTGGGATGGCAATCTTTTTCATGTGATAGGCGTAGTAAAAGATATGGTGATGCAATCTCCTTATGAACCGGTTTTCCGTACTGTTTTTGTTACCAATAAAGATCCGCAGGAAGTTATTGATATAAGAATAAATCCTTCCACAAATATGCATGATGCTTTGGCCAAAATTGAAACGGTTTTCAAGAAATATAATCCTGAACAGCCCTTTGAGTATCATTTTGCTGATGAGGAATATGCCAAAAAATTTGGTGATGAGGAACGCATTGGTAAGCTCGCCAGTTCCTTTGCTGCACTTGCTATTTTCATTTCCTGTCTGGGTTTATTTGGTATGGCAACTTTTATGGCAGAGCAAAGAGTAAAAGAAATCGGTGTACGAAAAGTGCTTGGTGCTTCAACATTTAACTTGTGGCAATTGCTTTCAGGAGAATTTGCATTGCTTGTAATTATCTCCTGTTTCATTGCCATTCCTTTATCATGGTATTATTTGCATAGCTGGTTGCAACATTACGATTACAGAACAACCATATCATCCTGGGTTTTTATTGCATCAGGAGCTGGGGCACTTGCAATAACATTAATTACAGTCAGTTTTCAGGCAATCAAAGCAGCATTAGCAAACCCGGTGAAAAGTTTGAGAACGGAATAAAAAGGAGTGAATGATGAATCGTCAATCTTGAATAAGTAAATCAAATAAATCATTTAATCACATAAATCCTGGTTCAGACAATGCTAAAAAATTATTTCAAAATCGCCTGGCGGAATATTATTAAGAACCGGTTTTATTCTTCGGTAAATATTATTGGTTTATCTGCAGGTATTGCATTCACGTTACTAATTGGCGCTTACGTCTGGCGTGAACTGCAGGTGAATACAAAACTGAAAAATGAAGACCGGCAATACATCATTCAAAGCAAATGGAAAAATCCTAACGAAGGCTACGATATTGCAACCCTTGGGCCATTGGCAAAAGCATTAAGAGAAAATTATCCTGATCTTGTGGCTGACTATTACCGGTTTGATGGTATTTCTTCGAATGTTTCAAAGGGCAATAATAGCTTCAGGGAAAATATAGCTATAGGGGACAGTACACTATTGAATATGTATGGATTCAGTTTATTGCATGGTAACCCCAAAACCGCATTGAATGAACCTTTTTCTGTCGTCATTACTTCAGATAAAGCAATTAAATATTTTGGTAAAACAGATGTACTGGGTCAAACGCTCACTATTGAAAACTTTTCGGGCTCAAAGCATGATTTTCTGATCACTGGGATACTCAATAAGATTCCAAAAAATTCTGTTATACAACTTGTAGACGCATATCCAAGCGATTTATTTATTCCAACTTCTAACCTGAATTTTTTTAGCAGGAATATGGACTGGGCTAATCCTTCAATTGCCAACTATATTGAATTGCAAAAAGGTATTTCACCAAAGCAACTTGAAAAGCCAATAGCTTACCTCGTGAAGCAAAATGCGCCTCCGCTGATTGCTGCTGACACGACTCCTTATTTGATTCCTTTAAAAAATTATTATCTCGACGTTAATAATGGACTGGTGAAAAAAATGCTCTATGCACTATCTGCCATCGCATTATTTATTTTACTGATGGCAATGATCAATTTTATTAATATGTCTGTAAGCAGGTCGGCAGCAAGAATGAGAGAAATCGGAATACGAAAAGTTTTAGGTGGATTAAAGAAGCAATTGATTTTTCAATTTCTGACCGAATCTGTTATTCTTGTATTTGTTTCGGCCGTATTTGCTTTATTGCTTTATAGCTTGACTCAAAATTTATTCAGCAAAGTTCTTGGAAAAGAAATTCCTTCACTTACTGATTTTCCTTTTTACTTTATTGTTTTTCCGATACTCCTCATTTTTTTTATTGGATTGATTGCCGGTATTTATCCTGCTTTTATTTTATCATCCTTAAAATCTGTTGATTCTTTAAAAGGAAAATTGGCATCCATTAAAGAAAATATAGGTCTTCGCAAATCATTGGTAGCATTTCAGTTTGGTACTGCTACTATTTCTTTTATCGGCGCTATCGTTATTTCAAAACAAATAAATTTATTTCTGAGTAAAGATCTTGGATATAACAAGGATTATATTGTTTCCTCACAAGTTCCCAGGAATTGGAACAGAGATGGCGTCAATAAAATGGAAAATATCCGGAGGGAATTGTTGAAAGTCAATGGAGTTAAAAGCGCAACGCTTTCTTATGAAATTCCGGATGGAAATAATGGAGGACAAGCTCCGGTTTATAAGTTGGGAAACGATTCTACACAATCAATATCTGCGCAGGTTTTGGTATCAGATGAAAACTACCTGAATGTTTACCAGGTTCCATTGAAAGCAGGTTCTTTTTTTGAAGGTAATGGACTGGATTCAGGAAAAGTTATTCTGAATGAAACATCGGTAAAGGCGCTTGGCTACCAGGATGCAGCAGACGCAATCGGCAGGCAAATAAAAATTCCGGGCAACCCGACAATTCTCACAATCAAAGGAGTTACAAATAATTTTCATTTTGGTTCAATGCAACAACAAATTCCGCCAATCATTTTTTTTAATGTTCAGTTTGCTACACAGTACCGCTATTTATCTTTTAAATTACAACCCGGAAATGTTGCTGCAACAATAAATGCTTTGCAAAAGAAATGGTCTGCATTAATGCCGGGTGCTCCGTTTGAATATAAGTTCATGGATGAAACATTGGCAAATCTTTATAGATCAGAGATCCAGCTTAAGAAAGCTTCGTACACAGCAACTGTGCTATCATTGATTATTGTATTACTGGGTGTGCTTGGTCTTATTTCATTAAGTATTCAAAAAAGAACTAAGGAGATTGGAATACGAAAAGTACTTGGTTCATCTGTCCCTGATATCATCGGTCTTTTCCTCAAAGATTTTTTAACAGTGATTTTCATTGCAGGTTTGATCGCTTGTCCTGTCGCATGGTTTATCATGCATGGGTGGCTGAATGATTATGCGTACAGAATATCATTAACTGTTTTGCCATTTTTTATATCCGTTGTTGGATTGGCATTTATAACGGCGCTTTTAATAGCGGTACAAACTATAAAAGCGGGATTGGAGAACCCGGTGAAGAGTTTGAGAACGGAATAAAAAGGAGTAAATGGTGAATCGTCAATCTTGAATAAGTAAATCAAATAAATCATTTAATCACATAAATCCTGGTTCAGACAATGCTAAAAAATTATTTCAAAATCGCCTGGCGCAATATTTATCGCCATAAAATTTTTACGGCAATTAATGTTTTGGGACTTGCATTAGGCATTTGCGCATGCATTGCTATTTATCTTGTTACCAGCTTCGAATTTAGTTTTGATAAATTTCATCCCGCTAAAGATCGCATTTACCGAATTGTTGGGGAAGCCCAAAGAAGCGATGGTGAAAAAGAATTTCTTAACTGTCCTGTATTGAATGCTGCAAGCATACAGCAATCCATTCCCGGATTTGAGGCGTCATCAGGTTTCCACACTTATGGTGCCAATATAAGTATTCCTGATGGCAGTAAACCATCAAAACAATTTGACAACAGGATTGAAGGTAGTTATCAATCTACTGCAATCATCACCTGGCCACAGTACTTTGATATTTTCAAATATCAATGGCTTAAAGGGAATGCACAAACGCTCAATGAACCTTTTAAAGTTGTTCTGACGGAAAGCAGGGCAAAAAAATATTTTGGCAATATCCCATTGAATAGCATGATTGGCAGAACAGTGATATATGATGATTCATTGCTGGTTTATGTATCGGGTATTGTAAAAGACTGGAACCATAATACTGATTTTGGCTATACCGATTTTATTTCTATCAGCACTGCTACACACAGCTTCTTAAAAAGCCAGATACCCACGGATGACTGGAATAGCCTGCGTCCGCATGAAGGAAATGCGTATGTAAAACTGGCAAAAGATGTTACTCCGGCACAGGTTAACGCACAATTAGAAGCATACGTGCAGAAAAATATTAAAGAACTTGGTCCCGGAAATTCATTAAAACTGTATTTGCAGCCTTTGTCGGATATCCACTTCACCAAAGACTTTCATCGTGGTGATGATGGTGATGATTTCCGAAAACCTTATTTGCCCACCTTATACACGCTGATAGGCATTGCATTATTTATACTGATAATTGCGGTGGTAAATTTTATCAATCTTTCTACTGCACAATCTGCTCAGCGTGAAAAAGAAATTGGAATCCGGAAAGTTTTAGGCAGCAATAAACGAAGTGTCATGTTGCAGTTTTTAATGGAAACATTTATGGTTACTTTTTTAGCTGTAATTGTTTCTGTGCTTCTTGTAAAACCTGTGCTATACCTGTTCAAAGCGTATGTGCCATCAGGAGTATCATTTCATCTTTCAAATCCTTCTACTCTTATTTTCCTGCTGATCATCACACTTCTTACTTCATTGATTGCAGGTTTTTATCCTGCCAGGGTCTTAACTTCTTACCTCCCCGCACTGAATTTAAAAGGCCCGTCATTTCAGAAAGGGACTGATAAACTTAACCTGCGAAAGGCATTGATAATTTTTCAATTTACTATCTCCCTGGTATTTATTATCGGTGCCATCGTAATTGGCAAGCAGATAAATTTTATGGATAAAGCTGATAAGGGTTTTAACAGCGATGCAATTATCATCATCAATCACTGGCGCGACAAGGATGGCGCTTTAAAAGTCTTTGCTGAAAAGATAAAACAAATTGCAGGTATCCGTAAAACTCTCTTGCAGGGACATGCACCTATGGGATTTGCACAGGGGGAAAGAAGCTTTGAATATAAAGGTAAAGACCTTACAAATCAGACTGTTTATGTTGAACCGGGTAATGAGGATTTTATTCCTTTCTACCAGATGAAATTATTAGCCGGAAGAAACATTGCACATAGTGATAGCCTGCATGAGTTGGTGATCAATGAAACCTATTCCAAAATACTTGGCTTCGAAAACCCACAAGATGCGATTGGTAAATTTCTTTATACTAATAATAAATCCTTTCCTATAGTAGGAGTGGTTGCGGATTTTCACCAGGGCTCTTTTCATGAAGCCATTCATCCTGCTGTGATTGGGAAAATGCCGGATTTAGAATGGAGCCTTGCTGTTAAACTGGATGCCAATGAAAAGAAATCTGCAGATGTAAAAAAAATCATAGCTGCAATGGAAACGCAATGGAAAAAAATTTACCCGGATGAACCTTTTAATTATAATTTTCTGAACGAATCTATTACTCGCCTCTACGGTCAGGAAGAAAATACTGCATGGCTGGTTAAGATAGCAATGAGCATCACCATATTCATTTCCTGCATGGGACTATTTGGATTGGGTATGTTTACGGCACAAAGAAAAACAAAGGAAATTGGGATTCGAAAAGTGCTTGGTGCCAGTATAACCGATATTACAACCATGCTGAGCAAAGATTTTATCAAGCTCGTTGTAATAGCATTTCTGATAGCATCTCCCATTGCCTGGTATTTCATGAATCAATGGTTACAGGATTTTGTGTACAGAACAAATATCAGCTGGTGGATATTTGCAATTGCAGGCCTATTGGCCATAATGATTGCATTAATAACCGTGAGTTATCAGGCTATTAAAGCCGCCATTGCTAATCCGGTGAAGAGTTTGAAAACAGAATAAAAATATTCTTATGCTAAAAAATTATTTCAAGATCGCCTGGCGGAATATTGTAAAAAGAAAATTTTATTCTGCTATAAATATTTTTGGGTTATCATCAGCGATTGTCTGTTCTATATTTTTATACTTATTTATCAGCTATCATTTAAGTTTTGATCGTTATCATAAAAATGCATCCAGAACTTACAGAGTTTTGAATGAATTGTATTTTGGAAAAACATTGCATGAAAAAGGCGCTTCCGTTGCAATGTTCCGTGCATTGGCATCAGGTGTTACCCATGTTTCGGATGTAGCAGTAATGCTGAACAATTATACATTTACTATTACAGTAAATGATTCTTCTAAAACAGCAAGGCGTTTTAAAGAAGATAAAAGTGTAGCATTGGTTTCTCCGGGTTGGTTTAAAATGTTTGATTATAAATGGATAGCCGGAAATGCTGATCAATTAAGCCTGCCTAACACTGCTGTTATAACTCAAAAGCAATCTTTAAAATACTTTGGTCATTCAAACCCGACAGGAAGAGTAATGGTTTTTGAGAACAGGCAGCCTGTTACCATCGTGGGTTTGTTGAGTGACAAGCCTTATAATACCGATTTAAAATCTGATATATACCTTTCATTGTCATCCCTAAAAAATATTGAGCCGAGAACTGATTCTGCATTCTTTACTGATTGGGGATGGATTAATTCAACTACATCGTTATACATCACTTTAGACAATAAAAGGTCTAAGACAGATGTAGAAACTATCATCAATAAAATAGCAAAACCTCATTTTGGTGATGATGCAAAGTATTATCATTTCTGGTTGCAGCCACTGGCTGATATGCATTTCAATACAGATTACGGTGGTGAACTTCAAAAAACTTTATTGGTAACACTCGCAATACTTGGGATACTAATATTGATAATAGCAAGTTTCAATTATATCAACATTTCAATTGCGCAGCAATCAAAACGGATAGTGGAAATAGGAACCCGAAAAGTATTGGGAGGTACTATATGGCAACTTTTTATGCAATTTATTATTGAAACCTTCATAATGGTTAGCATTGCGATCATGCTTGCAGTAGTGCTGGTTACTCTGGTATTGCCTGTCGCAAACGAATTTCTTTTCTCACAGGAGCCTGTTCATATAATTTCGATTAAGAATACTGTTATATTCTTAGGAATCTTAGTTGTTGTTTTTGTTTTTCTTTCCGGGGTTTATCCGGCTTTTGTCTTAAGCAGGATAAATGTTTTTAAAGCTTTGAAAAACGAATCAGGAACATGGAAAGCAGGAAGAATGAGGAAGATATTGGTGATCGGCCAAAATACTGTTGCATACATTCTTATTATTTGCGCCTTTATTATGGTTTTGCAGGTACGCTTTTTAAAGAATACAGATATTGGTTTTAATCGCGATGAAGTTGTAATGGTTCCTGTACCTGATTCTTTGCAATTAAAAAAAGATCTTCTCAAACAACAATTAGCAGAAATACCGCAGATAAAATCTTTCACATTTTGTTTCACATCGCCAGCTTCGGAAAATAACCAGGGCGGCTCTGTAAGATTTGACAACAGGCTGGATTGGGAATCCTGGCCGGCCAGGTCGGCTGTTGGTGATACTTCCTATATAAAATTGTTTGGAATTAATATAATTGCCGGAAGAAATATCAGGCAATCAGAAACATCACACGAATACCTTATCAATCAAACAATGGTTAAAATACTGGGGCTAAAAAATCCCACAGAAGCTATTGGCAAACCATTGGAAGTCGGGCAATTTGATGACCAACACGGAACCATTGTTGGAGTAGTAAATGATTTTAATACAAAATCGCTGGAAGTGCCGATTGAGCCTGTTGTGATAGCAAGTATTCCTGATATGTTTACTACAATAGGTGTAAAATTATCAGGAAAAGATTTGCATGGATCTTTACAAAGAATCAGGAAGGACTGGGAGGAGATTTACCCGAAAGAAGTATTTGAATACCAGTTCCTCGATGATGAGATTGCTTCATTATATCAAAAAGAGACATTGCAACAAAAGATAATTTCGCTTGCCGGATTGATAGCTATTGTTATTAGCTGCTTAGGGTTGCTTGGTCTTATATCACTAATTACTTTACAAAGAACAAAAGAAATAGGAATAAGAAAAGTTGTTGGCGCTTCAGTAAATAATATTACTGCAATGTTGTCAAAAGATTTTCTGAAGCTGATATTTATTTCTTTCATTATTGCATCTCCTGTTGCATGGTGGGCAATGAATAAATGGTTGCATGGGTTTTGCTTTTAGAATTTATATAAGTTGGTGGGTATTTTCTAGTAGCAGGATTAACTGCTTTGTGTATTGCATTAATAACAGTGAGCTTATCAGGCTATAAAAGCGGCAATTGCGAACCCAGTGAAAAATCTGAAAACAGAATAACTGTACGAATATGCACATCAACTGTTCGTTTTCGTACACTGATGAAATGGGCGCAATTTGGAAGCGTTGGAACTAATAGCGTTCTGAATTGGCATGAGGGTTGGGAAACATAGTTGGCGATATGTAAAAGATTAAACCTGAATCAATATGTTAGAACTAAAAGGGATTTACAAATGGGTGAACACGGGCAACAACCGGACATTTATTTTAAAAGATGTTGATCTTTCTGTGAAAGAAGGAGAGTTTATTTCAATCATGGGACCTTCCGGTTCCGGCAAATCAACTTTACTGAATATAATCGGAATGCTTGATGAATTCAATGAAGGTGAATATCATTTTCTTAGCGAATCAGTACATAAGCTGAAGGAAAAACAGCGATCCAATTTATATAAACAATATATCGGTTTCGTATTCCAGGCTTATCATCTCATTGATGAACTGACCGTGTATGAAAATATTGAAACACCATTAATTTACCAGGATATAAAAACTTCTGAAAGAAAAGCAATGGTGGCTGATATGTTGGATCGGTTTAACATTGTTGGTAAGAAGGATTTATTCCCAACACAACTTTCCGGCGGGCAACAGCAATTGGTTGGTATTGCAAGAGCATTAATTGCTAAACCAAAATTATTACTGGCAGATGAACCCACCGGCAATCTCAATTCCAAACAAGGAGAAGAGATAATGAATTTATTTAAAGAACTGAATAAAGAAGGAACGGCGATCATCCAGGTTACGCATTCGGAAAAAAATGCAGCTTATGGTTCACGGATCATTAATCTGCTTGATGGTATGATCGTTCATTAAATTTGATCTGATAGATTATTTATATTAAATAAGTGACAATGAATAAGATTTTTGTTTCGGGTCTGCTTGCAATGGCAATGAGTATTTGTGGAAATGCGCAACCAACCAATGGTAAATGGAGTTTAAAACAATGCGTGGAAACAGGAATTGACAATAACCTGCAGGTTCAGCAAAGCGGTTTGCAGGCACAATCAGATGAGATCAACTGGAAGCAGTCAAAATTAAATATGTTTCCTAACCTGAATGGTTCTGTAGGTCATAGCATTAATGAAGGTAAAAGTATTGATCCGTACACGAACGGGTATATTGATCAGAGAAACAATACAGGAAATTATAGCTTAGGCAGTAGTGTAATATTGTTTAATGGCTTTTCAATGTTGAACAGTGTAAAACAAACTTCTCTTGCATACCAGGCATCTAAAATGGATTGGCAGCAGGCTAAAGATAATATTACCATCAACATCATACTTGCATACCTGCAGGTTTTAAGTAATGAAGACCAATTAATACAATCCCGCCAACAGCTTGAATTAACGAAGAATCAGGTTGATCGCCTGGAAGTTCTTAATAAAGACGGTGCTATTCCTCCATCCCAGCTTTCTGATTTGAAAGGACAATATGCAAATGATCAGTTAGCCATTATCAACTCTCAAAATTCTTTGGAGTCATCGAAACTAACCTTATGCCAGCTTATGAATATTCCCTATGATAAAAACATGGAACTGGAAGGTTTGAACGACGCATCGTTCGCTGTAAAATACCAGAATACTCCTGATAAAATTTATTCAACAGCGCTTAACCAGCTTTCCTTGATCAAAGCAGTTGAGCTTCATAAACAAAGCGCTGAAAAAGGAGTGCTGGTTGCAAAAGGTAAATTATTTCCAACGCTCAGCCTGGGAGGAAATACCGGTACCAATTATTCCAGTACAGCAAGTCAATTTTCTTTTATTAATACTACAGACATAACGACTTCGGATTTTGTAACGGTTAATAGTGTTCAATACCCCGTGATAAGTCCTGTAAACAATTATAGTTCACAAAAAATATCTTATGGAACGCAATTAAAAAATAACCGTTATACTTCTTTTGGTCTCAATCTCAACATTCCTATATTCAATTCTCTTCAAACAAGAAATCGTATCAGGCAGGCGCAACTCACCTTAAAAAATAATGAGATAATAGCAAAAACTACTAAAACGCAATTGCAGCAAGCCATTGAACAGGCTTATATAAATATGACCAGCGCCTCTGACCGCTATAAGACATTGTTGGACCAGGTAGCTGCTTATACGGAATCATTCCGGGCAGCAGAGATTCGTTTTAATTCCGGCGTAGGAACACCGATTGATTATCTTACTGCAAAAAATAATCTCGACAGAGCCAATGCGAACCTGATTAATGCGAAGTATGATTTGGTATTACGGACTAAAATTCTGGATTATTATCAGGGAAATAAACTTTGGTAAATTCAGTGTATTTTCATGCTCTTCAACTATTATTTAACAATCTGCTCCGGTGAATGAAAAAAAATGATCACGATTATACCGCTATTAAAATTTCAACCCTTGAAAGCTTTCTATTTCCTTTGATAAATAATCATAAATTTCTTTTATAGAGAAACCTTCTTTCAGCATGTGTAATGCTTTTCCCGTAATCGCCTGGTAAATTTTTCTGTCTTTTTTTCCTTTGTAGAATCTCCTGTAAATATCAGAACCGGTTTTTGAAGCACTTGCCATCCATGATGCATATTCCATCGTTTTGCGAAACGCCGGATCATTTTTTACCCGTTTGCCGCTTAATGAGCTTTTACTTCGGGCATAAAATTTTTCATACAACTGGTAAAAACAAATATTCTGGTAGCACCCGGTAATTTTTATCAGCCCGATTTGCTCTGCCATAATTTTTAAATGCAAAGTAGGTATGTCTTTTTTGTTTATAAAAGGGAAGGGCCGTTTTTACCCTTTTTTGCAGCATTTGGCCGCTGTCCGGCACAACTTGAGTTAAGCTTCTGCTGGG
>CAWGKD010000015.1:0-3995 GCA_963823125.1 uncultured Bacteroidota bacterium | reverse complement strand
TTCATGAGAAACTAGATATTGATGGCAATTTTATTTTAGCGGTTATATAAATCAAGTAGCATAAACATTGCTGAAATAAAATGCTTTTTGTCGCCCCTGTGATAGTTTACCCCATCTTCAGTACAGAATTTTTGTCGCCCCGGGGTCTTCACCACCAAGCCTCGTGTGTGGCGAGACCCTGGGGATTCTGAATTTCTGTTTTAAAACAATTCTTTCGGATTCAGCTTCAAAAAATCCTGCCAGGGCAACCCTGTTTTTCCTATCAATAAAACTTTCTTCGGTTTGAATTGCTTTTTTGTCGCCCCGGGGTCTTCACCACCAAGCCTCGTGTGTGGCGAGACCCTGGGGATTCTGAATTTCTGTTTTAAAACAATTCTTTCGGATTCATCTTCAAAAAATCCTGCCAGGGCAAACCTGCATTTCCAATCAATAAAACTTTCTTCGGTTTGAATTGCTTTTGAAAAGCAGCCATCCCGGAAGATTTCTTAATGACTCCGCTCTTTACTTCAAGGCCAATTACTTTCCCTTTTGTTTCTATAACAAAATCTATTTCATCATTTTGTCGCCCGGTCTCCACCAAGCCTCGTGTGTCCAAGCCTATCGATGTTTTAAAACAATTCTTTCGGATTCATCTTCAAAAAATCCTGCCAGGGCAAACCTGCATTTCAATCAATAAAACTTTCTTCGGTTTTTTTGTCGCCCCGGGGTCTTCACCACCAAGCCTCGTGTGTGGCGAGACCCTGGGGATTCTGAATTTCTGTTTTAAAACAATTCTTCGGATTCATCTTCAAAAAATCCTGCCAGGGCAAACCTGCATTTCCAATCAATAAAACTTTCTTTGGTTTGAATTGCTTTTGAAAAGCAGCCATCCCGGAAGATTTCTTAATGGCTCCGCTCTTTTCTTCCAGGCCAATTACTTTCCCTTTTTCTTCTATAACAAAATCTATTTCATCATTTTGTCGCCCCGGGGTCTTCACCGCCAAGCTCTGTGTGTGGCGAGACCCGGGGATTCTGAATTTGTTTACTTTTATAATCATGTCCCTTCGTCTCCACATGACCAGCAGGTTACCATTCATTATTTCGTAACCTTTACCTGTTATCAATGGTTGCCGCTTTTCCAAATCACTGATGCATACAGCTGCGTTTACAAATGGTTTGATAGTTTATATGAAAAAGAAATCCGGGTAACGGCATATGTTATTATGCCCAATCACATTCATGTATTAATCTGTTTCCCAAAAATGAAACAATCGCTCAATATTGTTATTGGCAATGCCAAAAGATTTATGGCTTATGAAATAATCAGGAAATTAAAAGAAAAAAAGGATCATGAAATTTTAGGAAAATTTTGTCGCCCGGGGTTTTCACCGCCAAGCCTCGTGTGTGGCGAGACCCGGGGGAAATGAATTAATTTGTTTTTACTTTTATAATCACTTTGATCTTCCGTTTTTTCGTTCTCCACATGACCAGCCATATAACAGTCATCTATTTCGTAACCTTTACCTGTTATCAATGGTTGCCGCTTTTCCAAATCACTAATGCATACAGCTGCGTTTACCAAATGGTTTGATAGTTTATATGAAAAAGAAATCCGGGTAACGGCATATGTTATTTTGTCGCCCCGGGGTCTTCATCACACCCAAGCCTCCGTGTGTGGCGAGACCCTGGGGATTCTGAATTTCTGTTTTAAAACAATTCTTTCGGATTCATCTTCAAAAAATCCTGCCAGGGCAAACCTGCATTTCCAATCAATAAAACTTTCTTCGGTTTGAATTGCTTTTGAAAAGCAGCCATCCCGGAAGATTTCTTAATGGCTCCGCTCTTTACTTCCAGGCCAATTACTTTCCCTTTTCTTTCTATAACAAAATCTATTTCATCATTTCTCTCTCTCCAGTAATGAAGTTGAAATCCTTCCGTGATTGAGTGGTTGATTAAATGAGCCCCGGTTGCAGATTCAACCATCCGCCCCCATTCATCAGGTTTATGAAGCGTTTCTTTAACAAGCTATCCGTTTGGCCACTGATTAATGCAGTATTATACACCTGGAATTTTGGACTTGATGATCGTTCACGGATAATATCCTTTGCATATTTTTCAATACCGGCCAGCAAACCAGCCGTATCCAATAACTCCAGGTAATGTGATAAAGTAGTTGTATTTCCCGCATCATGTAATTGGCCCAGCATTTTTGTATAAGAAAGTATTTGACCCGAATAGGAACAGCCCAATTCAAAAAGCCGCTTCATCAATGCCGGTTTATCAATCCGGGTAAGCATCAGAATGTCTTTGGAAATACTTGTTTCAATCAATGATTCCTTCACATATTTTTTCCATCGTTCCTCATCAGAAATTAACGCTGCAGACCCGGGATATCCGCCAAACCATACATATTGATTGACATTCCATCCAAAGGCTTTTTGCATTTCATCAAAAGACCAATGACTCATGTAGATCGTTTCAAATCTTCCTGCCAATGATTCACTAAGCCCTTTATGAAGTAACAACCGTGAAGAACCCGACAGGATTACTTTCAGGTTCCTCTTATTTCGGGTATCTTCATCCCACATTTGTTTTACGCTTTCACTCCAGTCGTTTATTTTTTGAATTTCGTCAATGACTAATAAAAATTCCTTTGCACCAGCCTGGTCCATTTTTATACGGGTTGCTTCCCATTGCTGTTCCAGCCAGGAGGCATTCGCGGCAGCTACGGCATCAGCAGAAGTGAAATGATACCCCTTCTTTAAAATTTCTACCAGTTGGTTCAATAAAGTTGTTTTGCCGGTCTGGCGGGGACCCATCAATACCTGGATAAATTTCCGGGGTTCTTTTCATCCTCTTCTTGAGTGTTGATAAATGATTACGTTCAAACATGGTATACAATTTACTCAATATACTGAGTAAAATTACTCAATATTATGAGCATCTCAATAACTTTTTTTTGTTTTGCTGATCTTGCTGTCCCCGCTAACATGTATTTTGGTTATGTTGGCATCTATTATGTATTTACAATAAAACCAATTTCCTGAACTTTTAATATACATACCAAAATCTGCATGGCATTTTGACATTAATTGGATATTAACATCAGTAATAAACGCTATTTTATGTCTTTTAGGTGTCCAGTCCTAAAAAAGCTATACACTAAAATTGTATAGTCTATGTCGGTAAAAAAACGCAATTACATCAACAGTAAGCGAAGCGATCCGGCTTCGAGGTTTGACAAAAGACTTATTCTGCAGATTGTAAAACAGGTGGAAGAAGGACTTCCCGAAAAGAGGCTTGTTCAATCTATGGGATGGCTTATTGTACAGTGAATGAATGGATGAAACGATTTGCATCAGAAAGCTACCAGGCTAATCGAAGAAGTGTATTTTCTGACCCGGAAAGAAGAAAGATAGTGAGATTAATACAGGAGCAGAAAATAACCAGGCAACAAGCACACAAGCTTTATAAAGTCGGGAAAAAGACCCTCAACACCTGGTTATTGAAGGCCAAAAAGGAAGAGGCTGAACTTGTGAAGTTTAATGACAACGATATGCCAATAGAACCAACCTGCCCGCCAATGGAACTTCTTAAGCAGCTTAATGAAGCAACCCTGAAAATAACAGCTCTTGAAACAATGATAGACATTGCTGAGCAGCAATTCAAAATTTCTATCAGAAAAAAATCTGGTGCCAAACAGTAGGGAAGCGTGGAACAGAGAGTATCCTGGAATCCGCAATAGACAACGATTGTGCAGACTGTTTGGCAAAACCCGGCATGCGTATTACGATCATCAATGGCGCAAGCAGGATGATTTTTTAAAAGAAGAACTCATTGTTCAGCTGGTATATGAAATACGGCAAAGGCTGCCGAAAGTCGGAACAAGAAAATTACAGTACATGATCAATCAAAAACTCTCAGAACACAAGCTGCAAGCGGGACGTGACTATTTGTTTGACCTGCTGGCAAGACATAAACTCTTAATCCGTAACCGAAGGAGAAGAGTGATCACT
>CAWGKD010000014.1:0-10797 GCA_963823125.1 uncultured Bacteroidota bacterium | reverse complement strand
TACTGAATTTCATGTGATTTATATAAGCTACATTTATATCACGCTAAAATTTCTAAATTATTATATGATAGAACTTCTATTCAATTAACCTTGAAACTCACTATAACAACAAAAACTATATATAAATTGATACGATTATAAGAAAATATTTACCTATCTATGAAATCCGTTTTGCCACTATAACATAGTTCAAAGTGAGAAGTTCATCATAATACTTTTTATCTATCCATATAGCTATAATATTTAAGAGATATGTAACCCGAAGGTTGATAAAGATGAATTTTAATATTCTTCGAAAAAAACTATTCTTATTAAAAATAGAGTAAATAGTATTCAGATTCATTTGAAAAGTGGCTGCCCATTTCCCTCCATTAGCTTGAATATGCAAAACCTGAAACCCTTCTTTCTCAAAAAGTACTTTTAATCCGTATTTAGTAAACCGAAAATAATCATGAGGCTCTTCATGAAGTTGCCAACAAAAGGGAACAGAAAAAATGGCTACACCATTTAGCCTTAAAACTCTGTAGGCTTCCTTTATCATCAGACTTGGATCATTAACATGTTCAATAACCTGAGTAGAGAAAACAATATCAAACTTATTTTCTTCAAAACTAAGATCTGTTGCAGAGCAAATTATATCTACTTTATTCTTATCACTCTGAGCAACGTCACAGCCAGTATAACTCGTAATTCTGTCTTTGAATAAAACTTCATAAGGTTTATTACCACAGCCAATATCCAATACATTTCCGAATGCAAAATCTTGAATATTTTTTTTTAAATCCCTTAGCAAGTAGCGCATTACTAAATAATCTCTACTATTTCTATTTATTTGCAAATTACTTAACCTGATATTTTCATTAATCATATTATTATCTGTCAAACATTTTTTTAAAATAAATTTTCCAAGGATACAGTTTCCATCTAAAATAACCTATTATCGATTTTGTTTTTTTTAACTGATTTAATTTATCAAAATACAATTTAGGATGGATTTTAAGTAAATTATCGGGGGCTGTTAATTCATAGGCATTTTGCAATGCAGGGAAATCCTTCAATCTCTCTTGTTTAATATATATCAAAATATTCTGACGGTACCACCAATCAATTTCGTCATTCAACCAGATTTTAGGTCTTATATAGTCAATAGGTATATAATTGTGTCTTTTAAATTTATTTGCCCAATAATCTGGCATTTGTTCATTAATATGATATGTCCCCACTTGCCCTATTATCGCGGCCGAAAATATTATAATATCACTTAACTTGATAAGTGACTGAACAAAATTATCTGAACAAGATTCAGGCAAATGTTCCGCGACTTCTAGTGACATTGCGATGTCAAATCTTCTGTCAATTTCGAAAGGTAATTTAAGATCCTGAAAACGTACCAACTTTGGAGATACGTGCAGCATATTTACATTGACATATGGGCCCTCTATACCAAAAATATCTTTAACACCAAATTTTTCATCCCATACTTTAAGCCAGTACCCAACTCCACATCCCACATCAACAACCGAGTTTGGATGAAAAACTTCATTTATAAAAGATATAACTTTTTGAGCTGAAATAAAAGAACCTTCCTGTTGATCAGAATAAAATTTATCATTGTAATGTTTTTGTTCTATCATTTTAATTATATTCCGTTACGTATTTTATTTTTAGCAAGTAATTTATTGTAATACTTCGGAAAATAGGCTCTTATTACCAGCTTAATAAGAAAAAGAAATGGCTTTTTTCTGAAGCGCTTTATATAATGAATAACAATCCAATCAGGTCCAAGTCTATCTGAATATTTTCTATAAATATAGTTCTCAATTGAATTTGGCCTTTCATGATTTTTATAAAGAGTTCTCGACATTGAATTGCTATTTGTTCTATAATCGAATACGATTTGAGGAATATAATAAAAATCATATCCTGCAAATGCAATTCGTAACCATAGGTCCCAATCTTCCCATCCATATCTCATATTAACATCAAAAAGATTTACTTTGTCAAATACAGATTTCCTTATCACCGCACAAGCGTCGATATAATTCGTCATCATCAGTCTTTGCATATTAAACGCACCGACTTCCCATATTCCTTGCTTTTCCCCAAAAAATTCTGCATTCCCATAAACAACAGCAACATTAGGATAATTATCAAAAATTTTAATACTCTCGTCGATGTATGAAGGCCTAATCATATTATCAGAATCCAAGAGAAGAATAAATTCACCATTCGAAACAGAAATACCCTTATTTCGTGCTGCCGAAAGGCCTTTATTTTCCTGAACGATCACCTGATACTTGCCTTTTAAAGTTTCAATATAATCATTTGTATACTCATCAGTAGAACCATCATTAATAATAATTACTTCAAGCAATTGCTGTTTGCAACAATTTATGCTTTCAACAGCTTCTTTCAGGAAATTGCCCTGATTAAAACACGGAACTATTATACTTACACGTGGAGTCATTTGTCAAAATTAATCTTTGGCTAATACTCGGGTTTATTATTTATAGTAGATGATGGCTTCCCTTAAGTAATTTAAAACAATTCTGTTTCCTTCAATAACAGTACAAACCTTACTTGCAGAATAAGGATAGTAACCATTAAAGACATCGTCCTCTCTATTAAAGTATTTATCAGAAACTTTACCACTGGTAATAATAACTAAGTGCATTTTTATTATACCTTATTTACTTTCTTTCTCCAGCAAATTGATCACACCTGAAACATTCACTTTAATGGTATCTGTTGAAATTTCATAATAGTGCCGAACCACAATATTAAAAATAAAGTCAGATTGAAAATATCTAATTTTTCTCCTAGCTTTTCCTTAATTTTCAGATCTACAATGACGCTTTCACAAAACAGATGAGAATATATTAGTACAAAACATTGTTTTCGTTACCAGATTCTAAAATACACACTTTTATCTTAAGGCCAAGTAAAAGCAAGCAACAGAGTAGACAGCCTTCATTAAACCCTATATTTCGGGTTACCAAAATCCTCTTTGTTTTATAATATGAAGAAAGAAATGATTGCATCACTTGAATTTCCATCTATTCCTTTCTGCTTGTTAAAAGTTTTCTAATCCGATCTTACCGATAATTGCACCCATACATTTCCTAAAGCCTTCTTGTTTGTAAAGCTATAGTGAATTTTTTATTGCTAATTTTTTCAAAGCGCACTTTCCAATATAACATTTTTCTTTCTTCTTCCTTATTAATTAAGTAGACCAGAATTCAAAAGAAAAAAACGTCATTTATCAATTCATTTATATTTTTCGCGTCATCCCCAGTAGAAATAACATTCCCGGTTTTTGCTAATCATTCTGAAGTCTTAATTATTTTTTACAGTCAAAGATGAGAAAGAATAAAATAAACAGGCAATTGAATTCATTTTTGTCCGCAATTATCAATTGGGAAAGTTGAAAAAGTAAAATTGAAATGAATCATAATTGAAAAAAGAGGGATTTTAATAATAGTTAATGGCTTTTCCTTTTAACATGTATAAAAGAATAGGAAAAGGTTTTTTAAAATCCCTCTTAAAAGTGAAGATTTGCAATCAATAAGGTTTAACGTTATGGCTTTATAGAATTCTCTATCCTAAGACCCTTACCTGAAGATATCTTTAATATATTTAAAAAATTGTTATAAATGGAGTTTTCTAACCAGCGGCCAATTATCATTTATAAGTGGTCATTCTTACCTCTTTCCTCTATCAAATTAAATAGAAATATTTTACTGCGCCGGGAAATTTCGACCATATGCCCCCCTACAAGTTCGGCATGCAAAGTTTGTGTCTTTATTATACGAACGATATAGTTAATATTAATAGTTTCCGATCTGTGAACGCGGACAAAATTATTATCATTCAGTTTTTTTTCTAATGTTCCCAAATTATATGGTAGCAAATGTTCTTCATTATTAAGCATCATAATTTTTGTATAACTGCCAAAAGCCTTTAAACGAATGATCTGATCTGAAGAAACATGCAAAAAATCTTTTTTGCTCCTCAACCTCAGCATTTTTCCTTTGACAGATCTATGTTGTTTTAAAATAATTCCGTTTTCAACAGAGTTTCTGATTTTTTCTGCTGCCACTTTCAAATCATCCACATCAACCGGCTTCAGCAAATAATCTATTGCAGAATACCTGAACGCTTTGACAGCGTAACGGCTATAAGCTGTTACAAAAACAAAACGAAAAAAGGGGTTATCAAATTTTTTAAGTAAATCAAAGCCAGTGCCATCAGTCATTTCAATATCCAGAAAAATTACATCCGGTTCCTTTTCGTTTATAATTTTAACTGCATCATGAACATTATCCGCTGTCCCCAATACTTTAAAATCCGTACAATACTTTTCAAGCAGTTTTTGCAACGTCAAAATGCTTTTTCTTTCATCATCAACAAGTATTGCCTTTATCATATTATTCTTGTTGTATCAAAATTATCGTCAAAAGTCAATATTACTTTTGTACCAACTGCATTGCCATTGTCATCTTTTATATCCAAAGTCTCTGATGAAAGATCGTAGTTATAATAAAGTTTAAGTGCCTCTATTTTGTCTTTAATGATAAGTGTACCAGTTGATGAATGCATTTCTTTTTTTGCGCCGGAGATAATTGCAGCATTCTCGCGACCTATTCCGTTATCTTCAATAACACAGACAATTTTACTATTTTGCTTTGAAATGGAAATATCAAGAAAATATTTTTCTCCTTTTTCTTTAAATCCATGTTTTATTGAATTCTCCACATATGGTTGCAAAAGCATGTTGGGCATTTTTATTGTTCCGATATTAACGGCGTCACTTATCGAAATCTGGTAATCAAACTTGTCTTCAAACCGTATTTTTTCAAGTTCTATATAAAGCCGCAATAACAATAATTCATCTTCAAGTGATATAAACGTAGATCTTGAATTGTCAAGAGTCAATCTGACCAGCTTTGCGAACTTACTCATATAATGCTGAGCTGCTTCATTTTCATTATGCATAATATAATATTGGATAGAATTCAGAACATTGAAAATAAAATGTGGATTCATTTGTGCTCTCAATGCTTTCAATTCCATTTCTGCAAGTTTTTTATTCAATGCTGTTTTCTCACTTTCCTTCTGTTTTATTCTACGTGTCCTGCTTAAAAAAAATAACAACATAAGAAATACAGCGATTAAAAAACATATTATTACAAACCATATGGTTCTCCAAAATGGTAACCTACGGTATATGCTTATTTTTATACTGTTTTGGCTCACCCATTCTTCTCCTTGCCGTCGTGCCTGAATCTGTATTATATTTTGCCCATAAGGAACAGGATTTAGTTGAATTTCACGGCCTGAAATATTTATCCAACTGGAATCAATACCTAAAAGTCTATACCGATATTGAATACCGGAACTTTCTCTGAAACTAAGTGCAACAAAAGATATAGAAAGATTCCTGTCCCGATACTTAAGGTAATACTGTTTATTGACGGTAGTATCAAGCCCATTAATTTTTATTCCGGTAATATATAATGAAAGTGGGATTTGTTTATTTACTAAAAATAAATCCCGTCTAAAAAATGAAATTCCGCCATTGGTAGCTACTATTATATTCGAATCAAGTCTCTTGATATCGTTCACTTCATTAGATAACAGGCCATCCTGAACAGAAATATTTTTTATAGAATATTTAAAGGGATTGAGCGATTGCATCTCTAAACGTGACAAACCCCTGTTGGTCGCCAGCCATATAATATTTTCATCAATGAATATTTTGCGGATATTGTCGCTGGCTAATCCTTTTGAAGCGTCGATTTGATATAAACTATCCTTTGTTAAAAATAAAAACCCCTTCCCCCTTGTGCCAAGACATAAATATTGTTTATCATATTCATTTATATCGGTTATCCGGGAAGAAAGAATTCTATTTGTACTATCATAGGGCTGAAGATTACCATCAACAAACCTCCATAAACCGAATAAATTGCCAATGAGAACATTGCCGTTAACATCCAGGAAGATTGAAGATACCCTAAAATTTTTCTTGCCTTGAGGCTCTAATATATTCTTATTAAAATTTAATCTTGAGACACCGAATAAATTACCATTTAGTAAGCTCCCCTTTTCAGAAACAAGATCAGAAATACCCTGAATTAAAATAAAATTAGTCCCTTGGTTTCTGGAAATAAAAAAATTATTGCTCTCGTAATTTACAAAAAGTCCGATGCAAAGCAATATGGTATTTGGTTTTAACCCAGCATGAATCCCATTTACTGAAACTATAGGAAATTTAAATTGCTTTAATTCCTCTCTCGGCTTTAGAATAAATTACACCTTGGTCTTCTTCACCAGCCCATATACCTGAAAAATTATCGACATAGAGGCATAGTATTTTTTTATTAATGATAACATCTTTATCTGCTAAATGCTTTATAGCTAACGAATTCAGATAAAATAGCCCGGCCTGTGTCGTAGAAATCCATAAACCACCTTCATAATCTGACTCAATACTTGTAACCGTAAGTCCAGGAAAATAATTATACAATATCTCGTTATTCCGGTTAATTACATAAAAACCATTTTGAATGGTTGCAACAAGAAGGTTATTATAATCCAACTCTTTAATGTCTAATATTTCATTTCCAAAATTTTTTGTCGTATAAATGCCATTTTTTGAAATCCTGACAAGTGTTTTCCCTGAAAAGAAAATCAGACTGTTATCACTTAATTTCTTAAGACTATTTTTTCTTCCTATGAAGAATCTTGGGATTTTAATTCGTGAAATGCCACTCCTTGTTTTAAAAGATATAATTGAATTACGTATTTGTACAGGGGAAATAATTTTATTTGATGCCATACAAAAGCCAGCCACATATGAAAAATATTCCCCATCCTTTATCTCCACAGTTTCGAATAAACAATTTGGGCTTGGGTGAAATAATTTTTTTGTTTCACCATTTGAT
This sequence comes from uncultured Bacteroidota bacterium, assembly GCA_963823125.1. Taxonomy (GTDB): domain Bacteria; phylum Bacteroidota; class Bacteroidia; order Chitinophagales; family Chitinophagaceae; genus UTBCD1. Next base: position 3,850 of record CAWGKD010000014.1, on the reverse strand, counting down.
CTTATCAGAAAACAACCAGGACCAGTGGTGCTTACATATACATTATCAAAATCGTCAACATAAAACCGGTTTATAGCTAATTGCTCAGCAAGGCGAACACAAATATCATTGTATTTATAGTCATTAAATTTTCCGTTTTCATAATAAAACAATCTTCCTGAAAAAGTAGCAACCCAAATCCTGTGTTTAACATCTTCATAAAGAGAGAGCGCAGAATTATCTGTAAGATTAAAAGTTTCAAAATTGTACCCATCATAACGACAAACACCATGATCAGTGGCGAACCACATAAAATTCCGATCGTCTCTTAATACCTGGTGAACTTCAGAGCTTGGCAAACCTTCATTAGTTGTAAATTGTTTGAATTTATAAACTAATTGCTGGTTAAACCCTGTCTGAGGCAAAAAAAAGAAAAAGAAAATTAAAGCAATTAGAAGAACCCGGCGAACATTAAACAGATACATGAAACAAAGTAATAAATTTACATGATCAATTCTAAAAATTTATTTATTGCTTCGCGTTTTTTATCGCTCAAAGTATAACTGATATGCAATGAGTAATATTTTTTTAAATCGTACGCATCAAATGGATTCGCTGCAACAATCTCATCAAGATGTTCCAGGCCCTAACGCATTGGCTTTATTAAATACATCAATAAAATCCTGTGGCAATTTTTTGGTGCTTACCCAGGCGGCAAACACGAAAGGCAACCCGGTAATTTTTTTCCACTCCTGGCCCAGGTCATAAATAAATGTAGAAATTTTCCTTTGCCTGAGAGCCCGGTCACCAATGACCAATCCTGCTGTAGTTCCTTTTATTTTTTCCCTGAAACTTTCATCAGTCGCCTGAATCAGTTTGGCATCACTTCCCCAGTATTCTTTCATCAACCATTTTAATAGTGCAACCGAAGAACGACTTTGGTAATCCAGGTAAACTGTTTTTATTTCTTCAACCGGCACTTCACTGAATAAGCAAACTGAAGCCACTTCTCCATCTGCACCAATACAATAATCTCCGATAATATAATAATTTGGAAGTTGCGGAATCGCTGCGACCGGAATCAATCCCAAATCAATTTCATTATTGATCAACATATCGGCAAGACGAGCCGGATACTCATCATTCAGGATTATCATATCAGAAATTGGAGGCAGTTTAAGTCCAAACTCAAGCGGTTTTGTATTCAGATAATTGACAGTTCCTACTCTTATCTTATTGCCCCCAACCCCTAAAGGGGAGTTTTTATTTTCTTCCATTTTTTTTCAATATTAAAAGAAGTAGGGACCATCAACTTTCGCTGCTCACTTTCCAGTTCGTTATCTTTGCAGCAAATGTAAGTCCTGATTAATTAAAAACCAGCAACTAGAAACCCGGAACTAAACATGGAACTGACTTTCCTGACTGCCATTTCACCCGTTGACGGCCGTTACCGTAAATACGTTCAGCACCTTGATGAATATTTTTCAGAATATGCATTAATGAAATACCGGGTGTTTGTAGAAATTGAATACCTTTTATTTCTTGAAAAGAAAAATTTTTTCAAACTCTCCAGGAAGACTATAAAACATTTGGAAAAACTACAGGAAGATTTTGGACCGGAAGATGCACAGGAAATTAAACAGATTGAATTTACAACCAATCATGATGTAAAAGCAGTAGAATATTTTTTGAAAAATGAATTGCGCAATAATGGTGGTAAAAATGTGAAGGAATGGGTGCATTTTGGATTAACCTCACAGGATATCAATAATACAGCGATCCCTTTATTATGGAAACATGCTGTTGAGTATGAATATTTGCCCGCCTTGCTGAATTTGAATACACAATTAAAATTATTAGCAAAAGAATGGAAAGACATTCCCATGTTGGCACATACTCATGGTCAACCGGCAAGCCCGACTATGCTTGGCAAAGAGATCATGGTTTTTGTGGAAAGAATAGAAAACCAGATTGAACAATTTATCGAAATTCCATTCAGTGCAAAATTCGGTGGAGCTACGGGAAATTTTAATGCTCATCTTGTTGCTTTTCCAAAAACAGACTGGATCAAACTGGGAAATCAATTTGTTGAACAACTTGGATTACATATTGCCAGCAATTTACCACCCAGATAGAACATTATGATAATCTGGCTGCACATTTTGACTGCATGAAACGGATCAATAATATCCTGATTGATTTTTGCCGTGATATCTGGACTTATGTTTCCATGGAATATTTTAAACAAAAAACAAAAAAAGGAGAAGTGGGATCCCCAGCGATGCCGCATAAAGTAAATCCGATTGATTTTGAAAATGCAGAAGGAAATTTAGGAGTTGCCAACGCATTGTTTGAACATTTTTCTGCCAAACTTCCGGTTTCAAGATTGCAAAGAGATCTGACAGATTCAACAGTCATTCGCAATATCGGGGTTCCTTTTGCTCATTCAATAATTGCATTGAAATCCATTGAAAAGGGTTTGGCCAAACTGGTGGTTAACGATTCAATGATTCATGCTGACCTGGAAAATCTGGGCAGTAGTTTCTGAAGCCATACAAACCATTTTACGCAGGGAAAATTATCCGAAACCCTATGAAGCACTTAAAGAACTTACAAGAGGGAATAACCAGATTGATAAAAAATCTATCCACCATTTCATCGAAGGATTGAAGATTGATAATTCGCTGAAAAAAGAACTCAAAAAAATCACTCCCCAAAATTATACCGGTGTTTCTGCAAAGTTTTAAACGAACTGGATTCCAAAATTTATAAACCTGTAAGACTTTAAGTTAGCAATAAAACAACCTGAAAAAATATAATCAGGCATTTTTTTTGTGTAAATTTATCAGCTAATCATCTACCATTGATGACCAGAACCTTATTTCTGCTTTTCCTTTTTTCTCATACTGCCTTATCCCAGGGTAAATCTTAACCAGGGACTACTGGCATACTATCCTTTAATGGTAATGCTAATGATGCAAGTGGAAATGGTAACAATGGTATACCAATGAATGGCGTTCAATTAACCACTGATCGGTTTGGCAATCCGAACAGTGCGTATTATTTTGATGGAGTTAGTAGTTATATCATAGTTAATGACAACGGGAATCTATCGCCGCAAAAAATAACTGTATGTGCAATGGTTTATGCGGAACAGCTAACAGCACAATCAATACTTGGAAAAATTCAAAAAACAAACGGATTTCATGCATCATATATTTTAGGAAGTAATTATGATGTGCAACGTGGTTTTTTTTGGGGGGTGGCTCCACCAAACAATCCTTGTTCCCAACAAATTCCGTAAATATCCTAATGACCCATTTTTAACATCTCCCTAGTATTTTTCTATCAATAGTTGGCATTGCCTTGTTGGAACTTTTGCAGACTCCGTTCAAAAATTGTATGTAGATGGAATTTTAGTACAAACAAAAACTTACAATTTTTCCAATTTAGATTATTGCACAAACACTAATTTTTTAATTGGAAGATGGTGGGATGGTGATTCTATTCCCTTTAAAGGTAAAATAGATGAAGTCCGGGTTTATAATCGCGTATTAAATGAAGATGAAATACACGCACTTTGCAATCCTCCTGGTGTAGAAAGTATTATAAACTCATACACTCCAGTAATTTCATTGAATACTTGTGACAATAAAATAGCTGTTGAAGATACTACAACATTCAATACAGGAGATACTGTATTACTGATTCAAATGAAAGGCGCAGTTATTGATAGCAGTAACACATCTTCTTTTGGAACAGTTACCGATTATAAAAATTCTGGAAATTATGAATTCAATTATGTAAAAAGCAAGACAGGGAATGTAATAGAACTAAAAAATAAACTTTTAAGTCAATATCATATGCCAAA
>CAWGKD010000013.1:0-10091 GCA_963823125.1 uncultured Bacteroidota bacterium | reverse complement strand
TGCTAAATTTCATGTGTTTTAATAATCAATAAATCGATAGACATAACAAATTCAGAATTATCCGTAAAAGAGGTTTACTAAAATATAGTTTTAAACAAAGGTTAAATATTACTTATTCATCTGCCCTTTTCATTAAATCCAATTACTCTATTTTGAATATAGCTTAACAACATAAATAATTTAGAGAAAATACCGATACGAAGCAATTTGGATGGAATGCGTCTTTGCAAATCTATTATCCTTGAAACCAACTTCGAAGAAACAATATCTTGGTTTAAAGAGAGTAATTCTTTCTCGCTTCTAATTTTAGTGTTCCTCATTAGCCTCCAAAAAAAATCATAAGCTAAAATTTTTTTAAAATTCACTGGATCAGATTTTATTTTCTCAACAAATAAAGGAACAATTACCTCCCGTCTGAATTTTATATCTTCTTTGCTGCTTGCACCACCTTTCTCAAAATAAGCCACAATTAAATCAGCATAATGATGTGCTATATCGGTTGATTGATAGCATCGTATATTAAAATCCCAATCCGCCTGAATAGCATATTTTTTGTTATACAAACCTACTTTTTTAAATACTATGGCGTTATAAAATATTGACTGGTGAGAAATGTTTTTGAATAATAAGTCATCTTTAGAAAATTCACCACCATAACATTTATTTTCTGGCATAAGAATAACATTACCATATACAATCTCATAGTGACCAGCATTTATCTCTATAAAAATTCTTTCAAGAACATACTCATTATACATATAGTCATCGCAACCTAAAAAATATAGCCATTCGCCTTTTGCCATTTGAATAGCTTTATTCATGGCATCATAGATCCCATAATCTTTTTCAGAAATAAATTTAATTCTTGAATCTTTTAATGCATTTCCACGAATGATCTCTATAGTACTATCAGAAGATAAACCATCAATAATCAGAAGTTCATAATTTTTGTAAGATTGATAAAGTATGCTGTCTATAGCTTTTTGTATCGTCCTTTCCCCGTCAAAAACTACTATAATCAAAGTGTAAAAGGGATTCTTCACAAACGAATATTAAATGTGGAAAAGCAAATTATATCAACCAACTATTTTCTTATTTATTATTTTAATTCTATTGTTTTAAATAAACCAAAAATCGTTTTTCACCATTATGCAATTTAAATTAGTATTTGCGTACTCATAATATCCTTTTAAAACCAGAAAATTTATGATATCTTCTCTTCTTTTACCTGCACCAATTGGAGAATATTCCGCAGCTTCCACACAAATTACTTTTGGGCTATATTTTCCAAAATCGATTGATAATAAAATTTCCAGATCCATACCTTCAACATCCAAACTCAAAAAATCTGGGCATCGATTATTAAAATAGGTTGTAAGAACGGATTCAAAGGTATTCAGTTTGATTTTTTTGATTTCTTTTAATTTTTTTCCGCTACTAGAAAGGATATCGTATTCATTCTTTGAGAAAGTACTTAAAGTTGCATCTTCCATAATAAAAAAATCGAGTTCACCTTCTTCAGAAGATATTCCAACATTTATATTTATGTCATATGGTCTTAAAATTTTAAAAAGCTTAATAAGTTTTGGATTAGCGTCAATATTTATGCCTCTGCTTCCGGCTTTATAAAAAATCGCAGTATTGTTGAGCAAATAAGGGTGATTTGCACCTATGTCAATATAGGATGGTTTTTTAATACCACGCAACTTAAAGATGTAGCTAATTAAAATATCTTCTCCACATTGAGAAAAAGATTTTTTACATTTTCTTTTTTGCAATATCCAGTACCAAAATCTTATAATCCACGTCATATTATTATCATTATAGATAAAGATAGGCTAGTTATATTTTCTTTATAAAGATAGCATCAGCTTGTAATATCTGGTTTGTTTTCGAAGAACGAAGTTGTTCAAATGAACCGGAATATTCAAAACCAATCCCCTTCATTTTTTCTAAAATATCTGAGAATAATGGTTGATCCTTGTATAAATGAACAAATGAAACCTCACAGATCACGACCGATGCTTTAGAAATCGTATTCAAGCCTCCATTTATAACATGATCTTCATAACCCTGAACATCAATTTTAACCAAAATTGGAAATTCAATTCTCTCCGATTCTATAGCTCTATCTAAAGTTTTTAATTCTACTTTGATTTGCTTTGCCTCAGAAGCAAATAAAAAATTCCTCGCCAAATTCTCGGATTGTTCTAAAATAGAAGAAGATTGGGAATATTTGTTTTCATAAAAACTTACTTGTCCAAATGATTCTCCTATTGCCAAGTTAAAAGCTTTAAATTTCCTATCAGAAATAAAATTTTTCTTAAGTGCCGTATATATTTGAGGAATTGGCTCAAAAGCATATATCATTGCTTCAGGAAAAAGTAGGCGTAATTTATCCGAATACTGACCTTCATTAGCTCCGATATCAATAATTGTTTTACAACCATAATCAATAAGCCAATTATATTCAGCTAAAATATTGGATCTATCCAATTTTCCTGAAGTGTATTTATAATTATATCTGACAATGTCATAACCAATTTTCCGGATCAACTTTCTTATTAATAATTTCATTTGTTAACTAGTTTAATATCTACTTACAACTTGTTGCTTATTACAACAAAGATAAAATTAATGCTGTAAGAGATTATAATTTTGAAAAAGAAAGAAACAAACAATTAATTGAATCTATTTTTCCTCAAAATTTTCAATTAGGAAAGTTGGAAAAGTAAAATTGAAAACGAAACATAATTGAAAAAAGAGGGATTTTAATAATAGTCAATGGCTTTGCCTGTTAACAGATATAAAAGAATAGGAAAAGGTTTTTTAAAATCCCTCTTAAAAGTGAAGATTTGCAATCAATAAGGTTTAACGTTATGGCTTTATAGAATTCTCTATCCTAAGACCCTTGCCTGAAGATATCTTTAATATATTTAAAAAAATGTTATAAATGGAGTTTTCTAACCAGCGGTCAATTATCATTTATAAGTGGTCATTCTTACCTCTTTCCTCTATCAAATTAAATAGAAATATTTTACTGCGCCGGGAAATTTCGACCATATGCCCCCCTACAAGTTCGGCATGCAAAGTTTGTGTCTTTATTATACGAACGATATAGTTAATATTAATAGTTTCCGATCTGTGAACGCGGACAAAATTATTATCATTCAGTTTTTTTTCTAATATTCCCAAATTATATGGTAGCAAATGTTCTTCATTATTAAGCATCATAATTTTTGTATAACTGCCAAAAGCCTTTAAACGAATGATCTGATCTGAAGAAACATGCAAAAAATCTTTTTTGCTCCTCAACCTCAGCATTTTTCTTTTGACAGATCTCTGTTGTTTTAAAATAATTCCGTTTTCAACAGAGTTTCTGATTTTTTCTGCTGCCACTTTCAAATCATCCACATCAACCGGCTTGAGCAAATAATCTATTGCAGAATACCTGAACGCTTTGACAGCGTAACGGCTATAAGCTGTTACAAAAACAAAATGAAAAAAGGGGTTATCAAATTTTTTAAGTAAATCAAAGCCAGTGCCATCAGTCATTTCAATATCCAGAAAAATTACATCCGGTTCCATTTCGTTTATAATTTTAACTGCATCATGAACATTATCCGCTGTCCCCAATACTTTAAAATCCGTACAATACTTTTCAAGCAGTTTTTGCAACGTCAAAATGCTTTTTCTTTCATCATCAACAAGTATTGCCTTTATCATATTATTCTTGTTGTATCAAAATTATCGTCAAAAGTCAATATTACTTTTGTACCAACTGCATTGCCATTGTCATCTTTTATATCCAAAGTCTCTGATGAAAGCTCGTAGTTATAATAAAGTTTAATGGCCTCTATTTTGTCTTTAATGATAAGTGTACCAGTTGATGAATGCATTTCTTTTTTTGCGCCGGAGATAATTGCAGCATTCTCGCGACCTATTCCGTTATCTTCAATAACACAGACAATTTTACTATTTTGCTTTGAAATGGAAATATCAAGAAAATATTTTTCTCCTTTTTCTTTAAATCCATGTTTTATAGAATTCTCCACATATGGTTGCAAAAGCATATTGGGAATCTTTATTGTTCCGATATTAACGGCGTCACTTATCGAAATCTGGTAATCAAACTTGTCTTCAAACCGTATTTTTTCAAGTTCTATATAAAGCCGCAATAACGATAATTCATCTTCAAGTGATATAAACGTAGATCTTGAATTGTCAAGAGTCAATCTGACCAGCTTTGCGAACTTACTCATATAATGCTGAGCTGCTTCATTTTCATTATGCATAATATAATATTGGATAGAATTCAGAACATTGAAAATAAAATGTGGATTCATTTGTGCTCTCAATGCTTTCAATTCCATTTCTGCAAGTTTTTTATTCAATGTTGTTTTCTCACTTTCCTTTTGTTTTATTCTACGTGTCCTGCTTAAAAAAAATAACAACATAAGAAATACAGCGATTAAAAAACATATTATTACAAACCATATGGTTCTCCAAAATGGTAACATGCGGTATATGCTTATTTTTATACTGTTTTGGCTCACCCATTCTTCTCCTTGCCGTCGTGCCTGAATCTGTATTATATTTTGTCCATAAGGAACTGGATTTAGTTGAATTTCACGGCCTGAAATATTTATCCAACTGGAATCAATACCTAAAAGTCTATACCGATATTGAATACCGGAACTTTCTCTGAAACTAAGTGCAACAAAAGATATAGAAAGATTCCTGTCCCGATACTTAAGGTAATACTGGTTATTGACGGTAGTATCAAGCCCATTAATTTTTGTTCCGGTAATATATAATGAAAGTGAGATTTGTTTATTTACTAAAAATAAATCCCGTCTAAAAAATGAAATTCCGCCATTGGTAGCTACTATTATATTCGAATCAAGTCTCTTGATATCGTTCACTTCATTAGATAACAGGCCATCCTGAACAGAAATATTTTTTATAGAATATTTAAAGGGATTGAGCGATTGCATCTCTAAACGTGACAAACCCCTGTTGGTCGCCAGCCATATAATATTTTCATCGATGAATATTTTGCGGATATTATTACTGGCCAACCCATTTGAAGCGTCGATTTGATATAGGCTATCTTTTGTTAAAAATAAAAAACCTTTTCCTCTTGTGCCAAGACATAAACCTTGTTTTTCATATTCATCAATAGCAGTGATCCGGGAAGAAAGAATCTTTTTTGTACTGTCATACGGATGAAGATTACCATCACTAAAACTCCATAATCCAAATAAGTTGCCAATGAGAATATTGCCTTTGCTATCAAGAAAAAGATCCATTACTCTAAAAGGATTTTTGTTCTGAAGCTTTGCAATTTTTTTTGTAAGATTTAGTTCTGTAACTCCATTCGAAGTACCACCAAAAATTTCTCCTTTACGGCTTATAATGTCTGAAATGCCATTCATGAGGACAAACTTTTTCCCATGATCTTTACGCAACAACAGTTTATAAGTACCAGGAGTAACAAGAGTACCTGCACAAATCAGTATTGCATTTGGTATTAGCCTGGAATATATTCCGTTAATTGAAATAATGGGAAATTCATAATAGTGCAACCCCTTATTAACTTCAAAATATAATGCACTTCCGCTTTCACCTCCCACCCAAATTGCAGGTTTACTGTCCAGATCAAGACATAAAAACTTTTTTTCAATAATTACATGCTTTTCTGAAACATGTTTGATCTGTAATGAATTCAAATAGAATAGCCCGGATTGAGTGGTGCTAACCCACAATCCTCCTTCATAATCTTCTTCAAGGCCAGTAACACTTAAACCCTGAAAATAATTTTCTGAAACGTCGCCATCTTTATTTACAACATATAACCCATTTTGAAGAGTAGCTACAAGAATTTTTTTATCATTAACTTCTTTGACATCCAGGATTTCATTTACAAATTTTTTTAAAGAGTAATTCCCGTTTTGAGAAATTTTAACAAGGAATTGACCAGTATAAAAAACCAGACCCCCATCTTCTAACTTCTTAAGTCCATTCTTTCTTCCATGAATTGGAAGTGGTATTTTAATTACAAAGTTTTTTTTACTTGTCCTGATTTTAATAATTGCGTTATTAGACCAGAAAAGTGAAGTGTTTGCAAACATTGTCGCCGGAGATCCTGAAACGTAAGTGAAATACTTCTCATTGCCTTTTTCCTCTGCCTCATATATCCAATCATGACTTTTGTGCCACAGTATCTTTACACTGCCTTTTGAATCAATAAAAAAACAACTGGGAATTATATCGCTAACATATACACCATCCAGGCTGTCAACGTAAATACGATTGATAGCAGTTTGCTCCACCATTTTAACTACGAGATCATTGTATTTATAGTCATTAAATTTTCCGTTTTCATAATAAAACAATCTTCCTGAAAAAGTAGCAACCCAAATCCTGTGTTTAACATCTTCATAAAGAGAGAGCGCAGAATTATCTGTAAGATTAAAAGTTTCAAAATTGTACCCATCATAACGACAAACACCATGATCAGTGGCGAACCACATAAAATTCCGATCGTCTCTTAATACCTGGTGAACTTCAGAGCTTGGCAAACCTTCATTAGTTGTAAATTGTTTGAATTTATAAACTAATTGCTGGTTAAACCCTGTCTGAGGCAAAAAAAAGAAAAAGAAAATTAAAGCAAATAGAAGAACCCGGCGAACATTAAACAGATACATGAAACAAAGTAATAAATTTACATGATCAATTCTAAAAATTTATTTATTGCTTCGCGTTTTTTATCGCTCAAAGTATAACTGATATGCAATGAGTAATATTTTTTTAAATCGTACGCATCAAATGGATTCGCTGCAACAATCTCATCAAGATGTTCCAGCCCTAACGCATTGGCTTTATTAAATACATCAATAAAATCCTGTGGCAATTTTTTGGTGCTTACCCAGGCGGCGAACACGAAAGGCAACCCGGTAATTTTTTTCCACTCCTGGCCCAGGTCATAAATAAATGTAGAAATTTTCCTTTGCCTGAGAGCCCGGTCACCAATGACCAATCCTGCTGTAGTTCCTTTTATTTTTTCCCTGAAACTTTCATCAGTCGCCTGAATCAGTTTGGCATCACTTCCCCAGTATTCTTTCATCAACCATTTTAATAGTGCAACCGAAGAACGACTTTGGTAATCCAGGTAAACTGTTTTTATTTCTTCAACCGGCACTTCACTGAATAAGCAAACTGAAGCCACTTCTCCATCTGCACCAATACAATAATCTCCGATAATATAATAATTTGGAAGTTGCGGAATCGCTGCGACCGGAATCAATCCCAAATCAATTTCATTATTGATCAACATATCGGCAAGACGAGCCGGATACTCATCATTCAGGATTATCATATCAGAAATTGGAGGCAGTTTAAGTCCAAACTCAAGCGGTTTTGTATTCAGATAATTGACAGTTCCTACTCTTATCTTATTGCCCCCAACCCCTAAAGGGGAGTTTTTATTTTCTTCCATTTTTTTTCAATATTAAAAGAAGTAGGGACCATCAACTTTCGCTGCTCACTTTCCAGTTCGTTATCTTTGCAGCAAATGTAAGTCCTGATTAATTAAAAACCAGCAACTAGAAACCCGGAACTAAACATGGAACTGACTTTCCTGACTGCCATTTCACCCGTTGACGGCCGTTACCGTAAATACGTTCAGCACCTTGATGAATATTTTTCAGAATATGCATTAATGAAATACCGGGTGTTTGTAGAAATTGAATACCTTTTATTTCTTGAAAAGAAAAATTTTTTCAAACTCTCCAGGAAGACTATAAAACATTTGGAAAAACTACAGGAAGATTTTGGACCGGAAGATGCACAGGAAATTAAACAGATTGAATTTACAACCAATCATGATGTAAAAGCAGTAGAATATTTTTTGAAAAATGAATTGCGCAATAATGGTGGTAAAAATGTGAAGGAATGGGTGCATTTTGGATTAACCTCACAGGATATCAATAATACAGCTATCCCTTTATTATGGAAACATGCTGTTGAGTATGAATATTTGCCCGCCTTGCTGAATTTGAATACACAATTAAAATTATTAGCAAAAGAATGGAAAGACATTCCCATGTTGGCACATACTCATGGTCAACCGGCAAGCCCGACTATGCTTGGCAAAGAGATCATGGTTTTTGTGGAAAGAATAGAAAACCAGATTGAACAATTTATCGAAATTCCATTCAGTGCAAAATTCGGTGGAGCTACGGGAAATTTCAATGCTCATCTTGTCGCTTTTCCAAAAACAGACTGGATCAAACTGGGAAATCAATTTGTTGACCAACTTGGATTACATCGCCAGCAATTTACCACCCAGATAGAACATTATGATAATCTGGCTGCACATTTTGACTGCATGAAACGGATCAATAATATCCTTATTGATTTTTGCCGCGATGTCTGGACTTATGTTTCCATGGAATATTTTAAACAAAAAACCAAAAAAGGAGAAGTGGGATCCTCAGCAATGCCGCATAAAGTAAACCCGATTGATTTTGAAAATGCAGAAGGAAATTTAGGGGTTGCCAATGCATTGTTTGAACATTTTTCTGCCAAACTTCCGGTTTCAAGATTGCAAAGAGATCTGACTGACTCAACTGTGCTACGCAATATTGGTGTTCCTTTTGCTCATTCAATAATTGCATTAAAATCTATTGAAAAAGGTTTGGCCAAACTGGTGGTTAACGATTCAATGATTCATGCTGACCTTGAAAATAACTGGGCAGTAGTTTCTGAAGCTATACAAACAATTTTGCGCAGGGAAAATTATCCGAAACCCTATGAAGCACTTAAGGAACTTACAAGAGGAAATAACCAGATTGATAAAAAATCAATTCATCATTTCATCGAAGGATTAAAGATTGATAATTCACTTAAAAAAGAACTCAAAAAAATCACTCCCCAAAATTATACCGGCGTTTCTGCAAAGTTTTAAACGAACCGGATTCCAAAATTTATAAACCTGTAAGACTTTAAGTTAGCAATAAAACAATCTGAGAAATTATAATCAGACAATTTTTTTGTGTAAATTTATCAGCTAATCATCTACCATTGATGACCAGAACCTTATTTCTGCTTCTCCTTTTTTCTCATACAGCCTTATCCCAGATAAATCTTAACCAGGGACTATTGGCATACTATCCTTTTAATGGCAATGCTAATGATGCAAGTGGAAATGGCAATAACGGTATACCAATGAATGGCGTTCAATTAACCACCGATCGGTTTGGCAATCCGAACAGCGCTTATTACTTTGATGGAGTTAGTGGTTATATTTCTGTTCCTAATTCTACAAATCTTAATCCTCAGAATGCTTTTTCAATTGCCTTATATTTTAATCCTGCAAGAAACGGAACTCAAAACCTGATTGGCAAGATTGCCTATACCGGAGGAGTTGCGACTCAATTTCAAATGGCAATGGATTTTAATTTATATCCAGGCGTGCTGTTCGGTGTCAATCCTGCTTCAAACGGGTGCACTGGTGTACCGTTAAACGCGTCTTACGTAAATACAAACTCTTCTATTGTACCTGATCAATGGTACTGTGTCGTTGGAACGTTTGATAATGGTATCATGAAAATTTATCTTGATGGCATATTGATTCAGACAATTAATGCGGGATTCACAAATTTAAATCAGTGCTCAAATGCAGATATCCAAATTGGGAAATGGTGGAGCGGGGATCCACTTTTGTATCAGGGAAAGATAGATGATATCCGCATGTACGGTAGAGCATTAACCCAGGATGAAGTAACTGCAATTTGTTCTCAGGAAGCTGGTATTGGCGGAATAATTAATGCTTATACTCCTGTTCTCTCATTAAACACATGCAATAATAAAATAAATGTAGAAGATGCTTCAGCCTTTAATGTTGGTGATACAGTTTTAGTGATTCAAATGAAAGGTGCAGTCATTGATACCAGCAATACATCTTCTTTTGGAACAGTTACTGATTATAAAAATTCCGGAAATTATGAATTCAATTATGTAAAAAGCAAGACCGGAAATATCATTGAATTTAAAAATGTTCTGACTAGGCAGTACGATGTTCCCAA
>CAWGKD010000012.1:0-6030 GCA_963823125.1 uncultured Bacteroidota bacterium | reverse complement strand
ACTTCTTCGTTCCGTCTTCATGGCATCATTTAATATAATCTCTTAGAAGTGTTCCCCACATTTTTCGGTAGGGAGGTAATTCATTTAGCTGCAAAAAATTCTTTAAAGGAAGCATAGAAAGGCCTCCAAGATAATTTATAAATCTATCACTCACTATTTTTAAATCTTCAATACCATTGGTTGTCGGATTGGGAATTAATATAGTCTTTATTGTTGTATATCCAGTTTCTTTCAACTTCAGTTTTAGATTAACAGCCATTGTTTGCAGCTCATGGGGCTCATTTATAAAAACAAGCCCTTGCGGAATATTTTGTATCGTATATACTGAATCTTGATTCAAATCTAGAATGTTTGCTGGGTATCTTGTCTTGTCATTTAATACATCTCTCATAAGCTGTCCACTTTTCGAAAAAATAAACTCATAACCAAAATATTCAAAGCAGGTAAGATATGCGGCATGTATCAAGCCTTTTTCTATCTTTTTGTTTTCGGGTATTTTGTATTGGACTTGAATTGTCCAATCGCTGTTTGTTTTAGAATATTCATTCCATTGAGTCAGAGGCAATATTTTCGAATCTCCGTTATTCAATCTTATTTGTCTATTTTCATCTATTGTTATATCACCTTTGAATTTTCCTACACCTTTAATGATTGTACTACTCTTAATCGAAGAGTTTGGAATTTTCTTTTGAAAACTTAAATGGGTTAAATGATCTTTTAACGCAAAGTCATAATCATGTCCCGCCTTACTATTACAACATTTACATACTAAAACGAATTTCTTTCCGCCAACATTTTTAGGGGGATAATCGATCTTCGGTAAATTCTCCCGTTGTTGGATGAGTTGGTGAATTAATAATCATCATTGCATTTTTCAAACACATTGGACACAGATAGGCAACATGCTTTGGCACATAGCTGCCTGGTATTAATAAAATCGGGAAGTACTTTTCAGGAAAATATTGCAGAGAATTTTGGAAATAGTATTTACCAATATCTTCAAGTGTTTTCTGCGAAAAATTCATAGCGATTGGACTTGTTACTTGGTTTCCCATAATGTTTATTTCGGATATTTATGACGCAAATTTACTGATTTTTAAAGAGCTTTATCAGTTCTCTTCCATTGCTCTTCTCAGCAACAAATGAAACCCTTTGCGGTAAAGAATTAAACCGCAAAGAACCCCTGCTGTGCTTAGTATTCCATAAAATAAAAAAAGTACAAATGCTATCCGGAGATTATATCTCCGAATCAGCTTTGCTAAAGCTGTAAGTCTTTCTTCCTTAGTTCTTCGTAGCAACAACAAAAAAAATCATTAACTTTCTGTACAAGAACGAATCCTGCCAATAACATGAACTATCAGATTTTACTCTTACTGATTCTTGCAATAGTCGTGATGGCATTTAATCGTTGGGATTTCGAGACGAAACGTAAACGCAGGCGTGACTATTACATAAACGAATATCTTAAATCGGAAGAATGGAAGCGGAAGCGTTATATAGTACTAAAAAGAGATAACTGGCGTTGCGTATATTGTGGTGCCCCTGCTACACAAGTCCATCACTTGAAATACGCAAAAAGGAACATCGGAAAGGAGCCAATCGAATGGCTTGTTTCAGTCTGCAAGTCTTGTCATGATGCCCAACATCATTAAATAAAGAAATGTTTTCACGTCTTGGTCCCCCCTGCTGTGCTTAGTATTCCATAAAATAAAAAAAGTACAAATGCTATCCGGAGATTATATCTCCGAATCAGCTTTGCTAAAGCTGTAAGTCTTTCTTCCTTAGTTCTTCGTAGCAACAACAAAAAAAATCATTAACTTTCTGTACAAGAACGAATCCTGCCAATAACATGAACTATCAGATTTTACTCTTACTGATTCTTGCAATAGTCGTGATGGCATTTAATCGTTGGGATTTCGAGACGAAACGTAAACGCCGGCGTAACTATTACATAAACGAATATCTTAAATCGGAAGAATGGAAGCGGAAGCGTTATATAGTACTAAAAAGAGATAACTGGCGTTGCGTATATTGTGGTGCCCCTGCTACACAAGTCCATCACTTGAAATACGCAAAAAGGAACATCGGAAAGGAGCCAATCGAATGGCTTGTTTTCAGTCTGCAAGTCTTGTCATGATGCCCAACATCATTAAATAAAGAAATGTTTTCACGTCTTGGTCGCTATTCTTCCACCGACCAGAAATAATATCATTATCTTTCTGTACAAATAGTTACTTCAAGCAGCGAGTTGCAGGCAGGCTTAGACAAGAAATTCAAAACGCTATTAAAAATTAAATTAAATGAGGTTTATTCTTTTGCTAACTATCATTTTGCTTTCTTCTTGTG
Source organism: uncultured Bacteroidota bacterium (assembly GCA_963823125.1). Lineage (GTDB taxonomy): Bacteria > Bacteroidota > Bacteroidia > Chitinophagales > Chitinophagaceae > UTBCD1. The sequence continues at coordinate 3,684 of CAWGKD010000012.1, read as the reverse complement.
AAAACAAGAAAGAGAAAATGGTAAACAGGCAAGAAGCTATTAAAAAAGAAATGGAACAGGTAAAAACATTGTATTATAAAAGTTCAGACAGTTTAGAAAGTGCAAACAAAGCTGATACTAATTCGGCAAAGCTTAATGAAGAATTATCCTTAGCTGAAGGAAAAAAAACAGTTGAATTAATTAAGCTTCAAAAGGAATATGATTCTTTGGAAGTAGAATTAAAGAAATACTAATCCTGCATACAACCTTTCGGCGTTAGTTCTTCGTAGCACATATTTTTGCCGAAAAACGGAGAGCACACTGTCCCCCGCTGGCGGGGGAAGTACTTCGATGTAAATATAATTTCAATTTTGGGGTGGAAGTTACTCCACCCCCTTTCGAATATTTATTAAGCCCGAACATCCGGCCCCCGCCAGCGGGGGATATTATACAGTCTTATTTTCGTAAGCATAAAGCATAGTTCTTCGCAGCAACAACTCAACAGTTCCACATAGTCATTGCAAGGAATGTAGTGACAGTTTATCCCGAACTTGATTCGGTAAAGCAATCTGAATTAAAACAGTATAGATTGCTTTACCCCGATCCCGATAATTATCGGGACCGGATTCACAATGGCGATAAAAGAGCAACAACAAATGAAAATGAAGTAACTTTCTGTACAAGAACTTGAGTAAGCAGTGTATCAGCGGTAATTATTACACTCGTTTGGGAACGGGATAAAAAATTATCGGGCAGTAATGAATTTTAACTTCTAAAATTTTAACTATGCCGCAAAAAGGACAAATAATAAAAAATCCAGCCACCGGTGACATTTATGAGTACCTGGAACTATCCAAAGACACTAACGGCGAAAGGATGACAATGAAACAAACAATCAACAAAGGACAATTATATCCAAACCATTATCACAGTTTACAGGATGAATACTTTGAAGTCCTTGCCGGAAAGCTAACCATTTGGTCAGAAGGAAAAACAAAAACCCTGTTACCGGGAGAAAAAATAATACTCCTTAAAAATAAACCTCATAATCATTACAATAATGATGATGAACCGGTAACTTTTATTCAAACTGTTTCTCCTGCATTGGATTTTGAGTATTGGATGGAAAACATCATCGGTCTTACGACAGACGGTAAGATAAAAAACGGGAAGGCTGGCTTTCTGCAAGACCTGGTAACTTTAAAATACCTGGAAAGCAAAACCTTTCTTCCAAATATCCCATTGGGAATTCAAAAAACATTAATGAATATAGTTGGACCGGTAGGCAGGCTATTTGGCTACAGAGCCATCTATAAAAAATATTCAGGCATAGAAAAATAAATATCGCTAGCATCGAACTTCAACCGGCCACACGAATAAAAGCATCTTTGTTCCATAGTTCTTCGCAGCAACAATGGGAAAAAGTATATCTTTCATAAGCATTCTAGTATTATTCATTCATAACAATTCTTACATGACTTTAAACTAAAAAAAATGGAAAAAATTAATGTTAAGATAACAAAGATCTATTTTGTTGCAATGGGAATCTATTGGCTTGTCTTCGGGCTTATCACAATTTTTTATCCTAAACTAATGGACTTGTTTCAAACAGAAGCAGGTGTTAATGCTAAAACTACTTTTTCAGATCATGTTTGGCGTCACGATGGCTTTGATATAGTAGCATTAAGTATCCTGCTTTTTGCACTCTCCCGAGAGATGGTAAGTCGTAATATATTACGGGCAACTGCACTTGCCGCATTGATGACAACAATTGCAATTGTCTCTTCGCTTATGACAACTCCTTACTGGAATTCGTTATTCATTGGTGCCGGCATGGGATGTTTTGCTTTTGTTATTTGGGGTTTTGTTCTTGCTGCAAAAAAACAATGAAAAAATAAAAGAATCGCCATTTCCACTTTGCTAGTGTTTTTCTTCGCTAAACTGAGTGTTCACTAAAATAATAAATGATGAATCCAGCCTGCCGGCAGGCTGGATTATCCGGGTTCCTGATAGCTATCTGGACTATCTCCGGGTCAGCTTTGCGAAAGATGTATATCTTTCTTCCATAGTTCTTCGCAGCAACAACAAATCAGTTGATCTTTTTATACTCAAATGTATTGGGCTCGGGCTTGGAAACTCCTTCGGGCATTTGCACACCAACCATATCTTCTGAACCGGTAATTGTTTTTCCATCTACAGAAAGTTTACCGATGGAAAGATAAATACCACCTCGCCCTTGCTTACGGCCCCAGGCCAATTCATTTTTATCTGTTACCACCAGGAATGCAGAAATATCATCAAACTGATCCATAATCCTCGCATCCATCACATATTTATCATTCAATTTTTCTATTTCCCAGGTAATGTCCAAATCGGTGCCGCCGGGCACATGCAATGTTCCTTTCCATTTCCCCATAAAAGGTTTTAATGCTTCTTCCGAAGAAGGAGGATGATCCAGGTAAAATGCCACTCTTTCATCAGGGCCGTGCCTGATGGCATTCGCTTTAGTCAGCAACGCTGCAGACTGTTTATCGGTTCCATATGTTTTTTCATAAAGGCCGATTAGTGCAAGCGCTATTTCTTTTTTCGATTGATCGATATTTTGCCTTGTCGCAGTTAATAAAACAGGAACAGGAATATCATACTTGCAATTATATTTTTTAGATAGTCCATCATAATACTCCTTCAATGCATCCGCTGTCATGTCTTTTTGTAGCGGGATATGTTCCCTGAAAAGAAATTTAAGTCCATCATAAATTCCTTTATAAGGCATGGTTTCATGTGTTTCTCCTTCAATTCTTTCCCGGGTATAACTTTTGCAACCGGGTGGAGGAGAAAAATCTTTTCCCCAACCAAATTTTGTTTCTGCAGAAAAATAATTCAAAGTGCAGGCGCCGGCTAATTTTTCTTTATACACTTTTAATAAGGATGGATTCACACCCATCGGTGCATCCAAAGCGAGAATAAAAGGAAACAATTTCGGTTGTTCCAATCCTGCATAAGTAACAAACAAACCTCCTTGTGAATGCCCGATCAGGACATTTAGCCCATTGGTTGGATATTGCTTATTGATATAAGGAACCAATTCGTTGGAAATAAAATCGAGAAAATTTTTTGCTCCGTCTGTACCAGCTATTTCTTGTGGTACTGGCATATCACGATTACGATCGGTATTGGTGATGCCTACAATGATCGCTTCCGGCATTTGTGGTAACGAACTGCTGTAATTCATAAATTCTGAAGCACTGACCGCACTCAAAAAAAGTGATTCAGCATCGAATACATATAGAACCGGGTAAGTTTGTTTACCTGTTTTTGATGCTGGCGGAGAATACACCTGTATCTGCCTGGATTCTTTCAGCACCGAAGAGTTAAGATTAATCGTTACTCCGGGATTGAATTGAGAAAAACCGGGTATTGCAGTTAAAACAATAAAAATAAATATGGGTAATTTCTTTTTCATAGAAGCTTTTATAGTCAAAGAATAATCTGCAGAATAATTATCCTTAAAAATATACCTCCTTATTAAAGCTTTTGGAAAAATTATATAAATGGCGTTAATCAACGTTAAAGTGTGAACCAATTTTCATTTAAGCATTTCTTCCTCGCCGAGTTTTCGCAGGAACGATGCAGTTAATTTATGTATCGTCTCCTTCGGAAGACGATACTTGACACCAAATGTCGTGGTCAGTATTTTTCCGTAGT
>CAWGKD010000011.1:0-11745 GCA_963823125.1 uncultured Bacteroidota bacterium | reverse complement strand
TAATATTCCCTATGCAATTAATGACATGATTTCTGCAGCAATTGGGGGCAGATTCGTAACTGCTAAAAACACTTATAGTGGATATATTCGTAACGTGCAGATCAATGCCCCGGCTGCTTATCGTGAATCACATCTTCCTGGTGATTATCTCAGACTTGTTGCCGCGATTCCAGGGGTTCCTGCTGGTACAAAAGCTGTACTTAATGGAACTGCAGCATACATTGATGGAGCAACTTCTGTTGAAGCTGACGCAGAAATGAAAGGTACAGGATTCACTCCTATTCTTTCTTTAAATCTTACTCCATCTGAAAATCTTAATATTGCCGTCAGATATGAATTTAAAACAAAGCTTAATCTCAAAACTAACGTGAATAGCGGAAAAGATGGTGGCGGTTTGTTCCAACAGGACTCAGTTGCAATAGCTGACATGCCTGCCATGTTGGCTGTAGGTTTAAATTTCAAACCAATTGGCAAACTGATGCTTTCTGGTAGTTTGGACTATTACTTTGACAAAAATGTGGATTATGACGGACAGGAGAAGAGTCAATATAAATATGATTGATAAAAACTTTATTGAATTTGGTCTTCAAGCAGATATGGTATCAATGATAAATTAAGACTTAGCGCAGGATGGGTTCATACAATTACCGGCGTTAACAGCAACTATCAAAGTGATATGAGTTATAGCACCAACACCAATTCATTTGGTGCAGGTTTAGGATACAGAATCACCCCTATGATAGATCTCAATATAGGTGGTCAGTACACGTTTTATGATACTGGTTCAAAAGATTTTAATCATCTTCTTGGCGCTCTTCCAATTCCTGTGACAGAAACATATGCTAAAAAAACTTGGATTGTTTCTGTTGGACTTGATTTACTCTTGGAAAAAAATAAAACCCGCTAATCTAATCACAACTATCAGAGGCCGTATCGTATGATGCGGCCTCTTTCATTAATAAAAAATCCCGAGCGAATTCAGGTTTTTAATATATCCCTCCTTACGCGGAACAGTAGATTTCTTTAATTTACCGTACCATTCCGCTGCCAATGCCCCATTTCCTGTTTCTTTGGCAAGACTGATTATATTAAGGTATAGCAGACCCTCATCCGAATTCTTACCTCCGGCAGAATTAGCAATTTTTATAAAACTCCTCAGGCCTCCGCCGGTTTCGTATTTTCAGCCCGCACTTAATCATCATGTATCTGTTTATTGAGATTACTTTCAAGGCAAACTCCATAAAATGAAAAGCAATTATCCGAACGAGCTTCTACTATATCAATTGTTTGCGTGCCGCTTTTTATTGAGGGGAAGGTCAGTTCGAAGCTCAGCTTCTCTCCTATTAACTTGAATTTATAGGTATCAGGACGATCCGAATTCCTTTTGAAGATATCATTTTACTTTTTGTCCCGTCGGAGTAAACAATATAGATATTCTTATCGGCACAGAAATATCATCCTTTATCCTGTTTTCAAGAGTGAGATAAACTATTGTGTTTTTCGGACCTGTAACAATTCGTGAGATCTCAAGTGTCTCGGGCAATTTGATTCCGTAATTAGGTCTGGTAATAGTCTGAGCCTGAAGATATGTGGTAAATAAGGCTGTCAAACAGATGATTAATCTGGTTTTATTCATACCTGTATAATCGATTTTAGTCAGGGGCAAGGTACAAATAATTTCCTCTTCTTCCTGAAAGCGTATGCTCTCTAAATTGCATCGCGGACTACATAATTGCTTCTTATTGATTCCCGGCTCTCCTTTATCAGGTCATATTTTAAGGTTTCTGTATCCATAATAATGCCCTGAAACCGGCCTAAGGAACAGGCTCCGCTGTTAAGGTATCGCTTTTTCTGATTCAGGTAATAAGTATGATGTGATTCAAGTTTGTGTGTATGCCCCATGATTACCATATCATATGCTTTTAAAAGTTTAAGAGCATATGCTCTAGGTATTTTATTGTATTATATTTTTTCGGAATATAATTTATTTCGTCTTCCAGGGCGATTAATCTGAAATACAGATTCATCATGTATTTCGATTGCGACATTTTTTTAAGCAAAGTGAGTGCCAGTTTCCCTATTCCGCGACCAAATCTGGTACCGTTAATCCAATCAGCCTTATGACCATGCTCAATATCAATTGTCTGTCCTTGAGAATTCGTAATATCCAGATGATCAACACTAAATTCACTTATTATGTCGTGTTTTCCCCGGATAAAGACAAAATCATTGTCAGCAAAATATCTCATTAATACCGGATTTGCTTTTTTGATTTCATCATAAGTATATTTTACCAGTTCAAATACATCTCCGTTAAAAATGACCTTATCGATAGCATAGATATCCCGTATACCTTCTATCTGCATTAAGGTCAGACTCGTTCCATTGGGATGTGCCAAAATTATCACATGCGTCAATGTGAAAGTCAGATAATACAAGAATATTCATAACAGTTCGTTTTATTGAAATTTCAAAATGTAATCAGAAACCGGACCAACCCCATTTATGATTGATGCGTTTTTAGTCTTCATAGCCTTTGCGGGGGCCAGAAGGCCACCGCCGGTTTTAAGGTATAAGAATAAATATTGACTCAAGACAGTATATTTTAATAATAATGCCAAAAGTACCAACAGATTGTTATCGGAATATTACGGAATGATTAAGAATATGTTAATAATTAAATAGTTACCTTCTAAGCGGGTCATTATTTGAATTAAAAGCACCTTTTTCGAGGAAGTCAATTATATATTTATATTCCAGACTTGCGTCCTTTCAGAAATACATTCCAGACGGCTTCCACAGGCCTTTCTTTACGTAAAAGGTTCATAAGAAAAGCCTGCATTCAATGAACGCAGGCTTAAATGACCCCTTGAAACATAAAAAAACTGTTTTGTGCTTCTGCTAACCTCTAATCGTTTAATTATACTAAATTATGCTCAATTTATGACAGATTAGTTACACAGACAATAAGATAATGTTTAAAAATTATTTCAGGAAACAAGAATATAGCAGTAGAAGGGTATTTACTGCTCATGTGATTCCTGATTCAATTAAGCTCAGATATAATTCTAAAGATTCTTTCCTTATTTTAAGTGTTGCAAAGGAATACAAGGTTCGAATATATAATTTCCTGCAATATTTGTTATTTTTGTATCATGTTCTGTATTTTGATCACTTGATCAGAAAACTAATAAACAACAGTGTGAGAAAATTCACAGAAATGTAACAATTAAGTAACCGTCAATGATCATTAATAACTTTAATTGAGGTTAACTTTGCGGCGATTTACTACACTTTTTCTGGCTGAAGAATAGCCAAAAAATATAAGAAATTTATTATGACGACAAGGGAAAGAAGAAGCTATTAATGATAATGTGAGGAGTTTAGAGGAGATGGCAGATCTGGTGCTGACTCAGCTGACTCTTCTTGAAAAGTTTATGTCGCTGACTGACAAGACTGAAATGACAATATTCTGAGCGAGATAGAAAATAACGAATTTAAAATTGATGAATTTGAAGTTATTATAAGTGAAAAATTTATTAATTCAATAATTCTTTATCAGCCTGTAGCATCAGATATAAGAAAGCTTAATTCAGTCTACAGGATCTCAATTAATCTTGAACGCATAGGAGATATTGTATTGAATATAATTCATTCAATAGAATCTATAAAGGAAACTGCTGAATATGAAGCGATGCAGAATGTATTAATGAATATGCTTGTTTCAGGTGTAACTATGGTCGAAAAATCGCTGCTCTCCTTCCTGAATAATGATGATTCTTATGCCGAGTGGACTATAAAAAATGATGAGGTTGTGGATGAGATGAACAGAAAGCTGCTTATCAACAGTGTCTCAAGAGCTAAGGTCAGTGAAAAAACAAGGGAGATGCTGCTGAGCTACATGGACCTTAAGAATATCATTACTAATATGGAACGTTTGGCTGATCATGCAACAAATATTGCTGAATCATCTATTTATTCCATGCAGGGAACTGATATAAGGCACCGCGGGATCGGAATTATTCATCCTAAAAATGAAAATACCTGATATCCAATAATTATGGAGAACAATAGTAAAAGGATCATTATAGTTGACGATGAAGAAGATTTATGTGAAATCCTTCAATATAATCTCAACAACGAAGGGTATTATACCGAAATAGCCCATTCTTCAGAAGAGGCATTGAGAAAGCCGCTCAACACCTTCGATCTGGTCCTTCTCGACGTTATGATGGGCCCGATGTCGGGATTCAAATTCGCTGACAAATTGAGAAAAGAACTGAATATTGATCTTCCAATAATCTTTCTTACTGCAAAGGACACCGAAAATGACATTTTAACAGGGTTTAGCCTTGGTGCTGATGATTATATATCCAAGCCATTCTCTGTAAAGGAATTAACAGCAAGGGTGAAGGCAGTATTAAAGAGATCCTATGCCGATAAGGTCAACAGCAAAGAAATTATTCAATTTGATGGAATAGACCTTGATACTGTCCGTAAAAGACTGATAATAAATGATGAACGTGTTGAACTTACAAAAAAGGAATATGAAATCCTGAAAACACTTCTTGAAAATCAGGGGAAGGTATTTTCAAGAGAGGAGTTGCTTGCAAAGATCTGGGGACATGAGGTAATTGTAACGGAACGGACGGTTGATGTAAATATTACCAGGCTCAGGACTAAACTGGGGCAATATGGGCCAGCATTAAAAAACAAAACAGGTTACGGCTACTTTTTCGAGTTTTAATGTGCTAATTCTTTGACCATGATTAAAAGGAGTAAATTGAGAAATAATCTATTTATCTATTATTCTTCGATATTTATACTTTTCACATTACCGATACTAAGCTACTCTACCGGAGGGAAAAAGAATTCAGCATCTCAACACTGAATGATGAACTGGAAAACACAACAAGGATAGTCAATAACTTATATTAAGACTATTCGATAATTGAAAACAGGAATTTTATCCTTATTGATTCGCTGGTTAAATTGTTTCCACAGGATAGCCTGCGCATAACAGTTGTAAATATCGATGGCACAGTACTTTTCGACAGTTTTGTTTTTAACTGGGAGAAATTGGAGAATCATAAAAACAGACCGGAGATAGTAGAATCACAATACTCTGATTTCGGAACATCTATCAGAAAATCCGCCAGTACCGGGAAAGAGTATTATTACTTTTCAAAGTACTTCGGTAACTATTTTGTCAGGGCAGCTGTGGTATATGACATAAAAGTGGTCAATTTCCTAAAGGCAAAAAAGTACTTTATTGTTATTATTTTAATATCCTTTCTCCTTCTTTGGCTGATATTGCTGATAGTAACAAACAGGTTTTCAGAATCTATTGTCAGGTTAAAGGATTTCGCCCTGAAAATTGGGAATAATGAGCCCTTCGATTTTAATCAGAAATTTCCGAGAAATGAGCTTGGAACAATCAGTGAAGAGATCCTAGCGATTTATAACAGCCTTTTAAAAACAAAGAATGATCTTGTGAATGAGAGAGAGAAGCTTTTCAGTCACCTGAACGCATTAAACGAAGGAATTGCCTTTTTCTCAAAAGAAAAGGTAAAGATCCTCTCAAATAATAATTTCATTCATTATATGAATATGATATCAGGAGAGCTGTCTGTTTCCGGTGCAAATTTATTTAAAATTGAAGAATTCAAAAAGATCAATGAATTTATTGACAACCAGTTACAAAATGAAATAAATTCAAATCAATTACCTAAATATGACTACCAGGTAGGAAAGAATGGCAAGTTTTACAGGGCTCAATGCGTGGTCTTTCATGATAAAAATTTTGAGGTTATCCTCAGTGATATTACTGAGGTGGAACAGAACAGGATTATTAAACAGCAGATGACCTCTAATATCGCTCATGAATTAAAGACCCCCGTCTCTTCTGTAAAGGGTTATCTTGAAACACTGATTAATGATCCCGGGATGCCTGCAGATAAACAAAAATATTTTATAGAAAAAGCGCTGGCACAGAGTGAAAGACTTACAAATCTTATCAATGATATTTCAATAATAAACAGGATCGAGGAGGCAGGAAGTTCATTTACAACTGAAAAGGTGTCTATCGGAGAGATAATCAATGATGTAACAAATAATTTCAAATCTGCGATTGACGCAAGAGAAATGAAAGTTGAAACTGAAAAGCTTGACAATGCAGTTGTCACGGCAACAGATCGCTTATACTTTCGATATTCCAGAATCTTATTGAGAATGCAGTAAATTATGCCGGTGACAAAAAAATTATCAGAATTGTGCTTTATTTTGAAGATGAGACATTCTGTCATTTTTCATTTTCCGATAACGGAATTGGTATTGCGGAGGAACATCTTCCACAGAGTATTCGAAAGATTCTACAGGATTGATTCAGGGCGGTCAAGGAAGAGTGGCGGTACTGGGCTCGGACTCTCCATTGTAAAAAATGCCATTCTTATACATAAAGGTGAGATTTCTGCCAGGAACAGGATCGGAGGTGGTACTGATTTCCTCTTCTCACTTCCAAAATAAAAACTCTAGCCGAATCGTCCTGAGATATAGTCTTCAGTCTGCTTTTTTGCTGGATTTGAAAACAATATCTGTGTCTTATTAAATTCAACAAACTCCCCAAGGTAAAAGAAAGCAGTATAATCGCTTGTACGTGCGGCCTGCTGTAGATTATGAGTAACTATAATTATTGTATAATCTTTTTTGAGATTCAAGTAATAGCTCTTCTATTTTGTTTGAAGAAATTGGATCAAGTGAAGAAGTTGGTTCATCAAATAAAATTATATCTGGTTTCATGGAAAGTGAACGGGCAATACAAAGTCTTTGTTGTTGTCCGCCTGAAAGAAAAGTTCCTTTTTTATGCAAATTATCCTTTACTTCGTTCCAAAGAGCTGCTTTTCTCAGTGAATCTTCAACAATCTCTTCTTTTTCTGATTTGGAGAGTTTTATACCATTAAGGGTATAACCCGAAATTACATTTTCAAAAATGCTCATTGTTGGAAAAGGATTGGGTCGTTGAAAAACCATGCCTATTTTTCTTCTCAATAGGATCAGATTCATCTGATATATCTCCTCTTCATGAAGATACATCTTGCCTTCAGTTCTGGCACCGGGAGTCAGTTCATGCAAACGGTTTATACAACGGAGAAAAGTTGTCTTACCACATCCCGAAGGCCCCATCAATGCTACGATTTGGTTTTTTGGTATTTCCAAATTTATATCTGATAATATTTTGGCTTCACCAAAATATGCATTTAAATGTTCTACTCTTAAAATTGAATTCTCCATCTTTTTTCTAATAACTTGGTAATGATATTTAAAAACAATATCATCATGATAAGTACGAATGATGCCCCCCAGGCAAGCTGATGCCACTCTTCATAGGGACTGCTTGCATAATTGAAAATCAATAACGGCAAACTGCTCATTGGTTTAAAAATATTGGTATTTATAAAGGGATTTCCGAAAGCAGTGAAAAGAAGAGGAGCTGTTTCGCCGGCCACTCTTGAAATACTTAACAGGCTTCCTGTTATAATCCCGCTTAAACCCGTTGGTAATATAATACGAAGAATAGTTTTATAATAAGGCACCCCCAGAGAAAGTGAGGCTTCTTTTATGGTAACAGGAATAAGCCTCAAAGTTTCTTCTGTAGATTTAATAATAGGAGGCAACATCATGATTGCCAATGCAATGCTTCCTGAAATTGCAGAAAAATGTCCTGTTGGTTTAACAACCCACAGATAAATAATAATACCCAGAACAATTGAAGGAATACCTTGCAATACATCCACACATAACCCCACCCAATATGCCAGTTTATCTCTTCGATATTCGTTCAAATAAAGACCTACATTGCGCCAAAAGGGATTGCCATCACCGAAGCACACTAATACAATTATACGCTTCCAATCAATGCATTTAGAATTCCTCCTCCCTTTTCACCTACAGGTTTTGGGAAGGTTGATGAAAAAATCCCAGTTAATTGCAGAAATACCTTGTCTAATAATGTAATATAATATCAATAATAAGAGGTACAGTCGATAAAACGGTAAACAGATTATTACAACTTTTAAAAATCCTGTCTTTATAAAATCTTATTTTTATTGCTTATCCATCTCAATTGATTGTATAACGTTTAATGATTTGACGGCCAAATATATTGATCAATGTCGTTACAACAAAAAGTAAAAGTCCCATCTCAATAAGTACCGACAGATATACACTTCCGGTGGCTTCAGTAAATTCGTTTGCAATAACACTGGCCATTGTATTACCGGGACTGAAAATATTCTTCGGAATATCGTGAGAATTCCCGATCAGCATGGTTACTGCCATTGTTTCTCCAAGTGCACGTCCCAGAGCAAGAAGAACTCCTGCAAACAATCCTGAACGGGTATAAGGAATAATGATCTTTCTTGATTACTTCAAAACGGGTTGCACCCAGTGAATATGCCCCTTCTTTTAAATTAGGAGGAACCATACTTATTACCTGTCTGAAAGTGATACAGAATAAGGCATAATCATTATTGCCAGGATAATTGAAGAAGTCAGGATGCCAACTCCATATGGAAAACATGAAATTTCAGTTCCAATTTCTTACAATGGGAACCAGAATAACATTCCCCAGAAACCATAAATTACCGATGGAATACTTGCAAGCAGATCAATAATATTTTTAAAAATATGGAAATATTCCCTTTGGATAATATTCTCCAAGAAAAATGCTGTAGATATAGAAAATGGCATTGAAATGATAAGGGCAAGCAAAGAAGTAAAAGTGTTCCAATCAGAAAAGGTAATGCCCCATATTCATCGGTTACCGGATTCCATGCTTTTCCATAAATAAATTTAATCCAAGTGCTTAATTGAAGGCAATGAAGAAAATATGAGGGTTATAAAAATAGATAACAATATGATGATTAAAATAATACCGGTTATCCCAAAATCTTTTGGAATATTTTTTCAAAAAGGAAACATTATTTAGCTTTTTGTCTTCATTATTATCTCCTGTTTTATTTTTAAAATCAAATCGCATTATCGGCAATTTTTAAAATTTCTCTGATATTAATCCTTAAATTAACTATTTGTAAAATTAAACTTTGTTACTTAAATTTTTATAATCAGCATTAATAAAACATAAGGCAATCCTTAAGAGGACTGCCTTATTTACTTCAAATTTTTACACTTCTATAACAATGATTTACCATTAAATACAATTGATTTCAGATTTGTTTCAACCACTTTCTGTGCTTCTTTTGGCAGTGGAGCATAAATCAAAGGAGCTGCAAATTGTTGTCCTTCATGGGTCATCCACCATACCAGTTTAACGATTGCTTTTGCTTTGCTTCAGCTCTGTTATCATAATTTTGTTCTTTATAAAGCAGTATCCATGTGAAACTACTGATCGGATATCCATCAGGAGCATCAGTGTTGGTGATAGAAACACGTGCATCGGCTGGTATCGTAACATTTGCAGCAGCAGTAACTGATTTGATTGATGCCGGAACATATTTTCCCTTTTTATTTTGCAATAGACCAACAGGCATTTTGTTTTGCAAAGCATAAATCAACTCTACATATCCAAATGCACCCGGAGTTTGTTTGATCATTCCGCTAACGCCTTCGTTACCTTTTGCGCCAAGACCAACAGGCCAGTCAACAGATGTTTTGTGACCTACTTTTGGCTTCCATTCAGGACTTACTTTTGACAGATAATCTGTGAAAATAAAGGTAGTTCCACTTCCGTCAGAACGATGAACGATTGAAATTGGCATATCAGGAGTTTAGCAGTTGGATTTAATTTTTTGATGCGGGCATCGTTCCATTTTGTGATCTTGCCAAGAAAAATATCGCAACAACATCGGGAGTGAATTTAAGAACAGGATTGCCGGGAAGATTATATGTCATTACAGCTGCGCCAAGACAAGTTGGAATATGTACGACTGCAGCAGGCATTTTTGACAGATCTTCATCGCTTAAAAATGCATCGGAAGCACCAAAATCAACGGTCTTACTCATCAATTGCTTGATACCGCCACCTGAACCAATTGATTGATAATTGATCTTTACTCCGGTAAGTTTATTGTATTCGCTAAACATTTTGGAATACAGTGGGTAAGGAAAACTTGCTCCTGCACCCAATAATTCAATATCGTTGCCGGAGATTTCGATACCTGATTTTGGATACCGGAAAAACGACTGGAAATAATTCCTACCAATGCCATCAATGTAAGAATCTAAACTAATCTGAATGTTTTCATAATTTTATTATTTTTGTTTTAAAAATTGATTTAATAAACTTAACTTTAAGTAGTTACTGAAATTTAATTATTTAAAAACATAATAAACTGTTACTCTGACAGCCAGATCATAACTGTTTTTGCTCAAGATTATTAACAGCCGCATTATCTGTTATTATAACCGTCATACCATATATTAGGCATGATATGTACATTTTTCATGGGTGCAAAGTCAAGTCCGGCCAGGAAAAATGTTTCGGTAAATAACCGGGATATGAAGCTGCATAAATATTATTTTCATTGAACTTAGTATCAGGATTATAATTATCATAACGCACAACATAGCCCAAATTGTTGTTGATTGACCCTTTGGCAAAAACTGATATTCCTGAAACCACATGCATTAGACAGTATCCTGATGTTGACGGGCCGTTATCAGTGAATATGCTATTGTTTTTCTGAACCTGCTGAAAAGCCTCAAGTCCAAGCAGTAAACGGTTTTGTCTGATAAGCCAGAAAAGCTTTATAGGTCGTTTTGCTCTTATGGTAAGGCTAGCGTTGAGCCTTTCATTGTCAACACCCAGGTCTAACATTATTTTCTGGTCCATGAATTTAGAATAGACATCTCCATATAACTTTTTGAATTTATCAGTTTCAGGTTTTGAACCGGTTCCATTACTGATCATCAAGGTTATAACCATAGTCACCCTTGTCGTTAAACTTTCCCTGCAGACTGACACCAACATCATTAGAACCACCTATTTTGCGCATGTCCATAATTGTTTTTTCAAGCGAACGATAACCCCAGACAGGTTCGGAGGTAGTGGCAAAAGTTGGAGTTGACATTTGTCCCATTACCAGATCACCGTTGTGGAAGATATTTTTCCATCTCAGGTTTGCAGCCTTGATAAATACTGTGCGGTGTCCATCTGATGCATTGTTGACCTTCGTAAGCCAATAGTAACTGAGTTGAAAAATTTTCGCTGAGATCGTAGTCATATCCGAGATAGACTCTTCGGAAATCAAATAAATTATAATCTTTTGGTGTACTTGCATACTGAGTATTGCTCATGTTAAATGAATTCGTATGGGCTTTGTAAAAAATCACCAAACACATATCCCCAAAGTTTTCCTGAAGGCATAAATTCTCTTTTGTAGTATCTTTTTGACTAAAAGCATTTAAACTCAATAGCATAAATAAACATAAAGTAAGTTGTTTTTTCATTTTTTTAAGATTAGGTTTAGTTGGATTTTCATTATACAAATGTCCGATTTCATTATTACACGACCATTGCAAACGAATTAAGTAATTGTTACAATAGAGTACAGAGAATTAGTGCTCGTATTTACATAAATCAAAAAATCAAACTCATATGATTTTACTATATCTCTATAAGAAAAACCAGCAGTGAAGCAGATATGAATAATAAATGCCTTAAATGGGCAACAGAACTTAAGTCAATTTCTCAGGCCGGTTTGTGTTTTGGGGATAAAAATGTATTTC
>CAWGKD010000010.1:0-471279 GCA_963823125.1 uncultured Bacteroidota bacterium | reverse complement strand
GTTTTTAGGTTAAAAATATTTCAATTGGAAAGGTGAGTAATTAATGAAATACTATAGCAGGTATTAATACGGGGTTTATCCCAGGTAATAACCGAAATATGGATATTCTTATTTTAACTCACTATTCAAATACTTTGGTGACAAATTTCACCATTGACTGTACCCCTTTTTCAAGTGTGTCTTAATTGTAGAAGGAGCGATATTCAATTCATTCGCAACTTTTGACCTCTTCCAGCCAAGTTCGCTTCTTAACTGGTATACTAATTTTTGTTGTGGTGGCAATTGCCGGACAGCTTTGTCTATTATCTGCCTGGGTTCATCCGAATGTTTTTAAAGAACTACAAAAACCTGTTACCAGTTATTTGCCATTTAAAAACAACTATTCTTTTGTAAAAGAATAATTATTGATCCACTTGCCCTACTTGCCTGTTAAGCATAAAAAATGTCCGCTTGCGATGTCGCTTTTAACTGTACGAATACAGAACGTGATGGCAGTTGCTGGTGTGAGAGTTTCCCTCATATCTTTCAGCCTGATCCGGAATCTGATTGTCTTGGTCCGCATTGCCTGAAAAAAGCAACAATAAAAAAGATCAGTGAATACACCGGAAAGCTGGATAAAAGTGACGCTTAAAATAACATAGCCAGATATCTTCCCAAAACAATAAAACAAATTGATGGTATTGATTTTTATACAGACAGTTGTAACATTGTATTTACTGAATGGTACCATTTAAAACGCGGGTATTGCTGCCATCATCATTGCAGGCATTGCCCTTACCGTTAATAAAGTAAAGAAGATGAATAAAAAACCTAAAGTAGTATTTAGCTGGAGTGGCGGTAAAGATTCAGCGTATTGTCTTCATAAAGTATTATCAGAAGATTTATACGAAATAAAATATCTTCTCACCACCCTGAATTATAATTTCAAAAGGATTTCAATGCATGGCGTACCGGAACAGTTGCTGGATGCCCAGGCAGCATCCATTGGCATACCGCTTTTAAAAGTATGGGTTAAAGAAGGCACTAATGAAGAGTATGAAAAACAAATGCAGGCCGCTTTGTTTAAAGTAAAATTGGAAGAAATTGATCTTATAATTTTTGGAGATATTTTTTTAGAAGACCTGAGACTCTACCGTGAAAACAATCTGGCAAAATTGAATATGAAAGCTATCTTCCCTTTATGGAAAATGGATACCCGCTCTTTAATTAAAGATTTTATCGTTCAGGGATTCAGAGCCATTACCTGTTGTGTTAATGATAGCTGCCTGAACAAAACCTGGGCAGGTAGAGTGATAGATAAATCATTTATTAAGCAATTACCTTCAACAGTGGATCCTTGCGGTGAAAATGGAGAATTCCATTCGTTTTGTTATGATGGCCCCATCTTTAAAAAGAAAATTCAGTTTGCCATCGGAGAAAAAATATACAAACCATTAGAAATTAAATCAACCAATGATAATATTGGTGGCTCAAACAGCATTACCAAAGGATTCTGGTTTTGTGATTTATTACCCATCCCTTAAATACCAGAAGCATTATTGAGGGTTAAGAGCCCGGCAAGAATTACATAAGTTACTTTTAAAATGGAGATTTGATTAATCAGAATAATAAATCAATCTTCTTTAGAATCAAAAGCCCGTACCACTTTTATTTTGTTCTCTCCCACCGGCCTGTAACCATATTCAAAGCAGAATGTAAAAAGATTGGACTTTATCTTACTAATCTTTGTGTGGGTATAGTAACCGAATTCAAATCCGGCTTTTAATAATCTCTCTTTCCGCAACTCATCGCGGTCATTTCGGGTAAACATCTTTTTAAGTATTTTCCTGTTTATACGCAGTATGCGGGTCACCCGTTTGAATTCCTTATCATCCTCCTTGTTCAGGGCATTATGATATTTATTTTTGCATTTCTCATCACAATACAGGCGGTCTGATCTGCCTTTTAAAGGATTAATAACCTTACCGCATTGCTTGCAGAGGAGGGCTGTTTCGCTCATTTTCAAAAATACAAATTATCCGTTTTTTAAACGATTAGCAAATGCATATAAATTTTTAGTATTCGGCTAATGCTTTCAGCCCCCATACTTTCGTGAGGTAAACAAAAACATTCATCTAAATCGAAGTTTATGAAAGGCAATAACACAGTTCAGCTTATAGGTTATGTAGGTAATGACCTCCATGTGCTTTATGGTACAACCAGTAAAAAAGTATTGATCAGGATAGCTACCCATGATAAATATAATGATGCATCCGGGGAACAAATGGAAGTTACTGCATGGCACGACATAGCAGCTTGGGGAGAAATTGCAGAATTTGCAGAAAGATCATTTGTAAAGGGCAGTCATATCCTCGTACAAGGCAGGTTAGTGCATCGTACCTATGATGATCTCAGCGGGCATAAAAGATATATAACCGAGATCAATGCCGATCATCTTGAAAATCTTGACCGATAATTAAAATTTTAATTTTATGACTGCTCAAAATATTCAACAAAGCAAACCTTTCAAATACGGACAATCTTATAAAATAATTTATTGGGGATGTTGTTTCGATTCAATCCTTGAATTAAAATACGCTTTATCAATTCAGAATGAATATGAGTTCCTCGGCTCGCACATTTCAGTATATTATGATCCTGTAACAAGACGGCCAACAAATTATATCCGGGAAAATATTCGCCGTTACACACCTGACTTTTTAATCCGGCATAAAGAAACTAAGCAGGCATTCTGGGTGGAGATCAAGCCCCGTGCCTTCAATGATCAGGAACATCTGGCATTAAGAAAACAAGTTGCCGAAAATTTTATTCAATGGAAAGGATATGACTGGAAATATAAAGTTGTCTATGATGATGAGATTACTCTGAACCTTGACCAGATAGTGCAGTTCAATGAATGCTGTTCCCTCATCAAAAAGTCAGCAGGAAAGATTGCGTTCAGGAAACAAAATAATCGTTTCGATCGCAGCGCTCCATCTTTATTTTTTAGAGTACCGTCCGATAGTCGTGTCCGGTTTGTCATGTTTGGACAGGAAAGTTCTTTGAAAAAAATTCCGGGATGACCCGCTGCAGGAGATGGCCATCGCCAACACCTGCAGCTATAAAAAGAAATTGAAGTATTCAAATCCCTCTTTGCGGGAATCGAATACAAGACACCGAAAGGACACCACAAAGAACCAGTCAACAGAATAATTAAATTATTTTGTGCCAAGCCTGTTGAAAAAAGATCTTAAATTTTCTGATCACAAATCAATATTTAATTTATCATTGGAGAATGGAAAATAAATTTCAGACGCTTCAGTTAATTTATGAAATGGTTAAAAACGATATTAAACCTTCCATGCATAACATTCTGCCCAATGAAATTATTTCCCGCCAGCATTTGCCCTGGGATGAAATCGTTAATCACTTAAACGAATTGCATAAGGAAGGGTATGTCTTCATGAAACAATCCTCTCCTGTCATCATTACTCTTACCGAAAAGGGTTTTCAATACATCGCCGGTTTACAACCTGTTAACAAACATTAATTATCTTTAGCCATCTTCGGTTTTCCATAGCATCATTCCTTGCTAGTTTACCCCGAACTCAATTCGGGGCTCCGTTCATCCTCCGGTTCTTTATGCATCAGGATTGGCAAAATGGTAATACAGTTTTGTAACGAATCTGGTCAATGCGAAAGCCAAATTCGTGCCTCGGGTTCAGTCTTTATAAATCACGCCAAAAAATTCCGGCATAAACCCTGCCCGCCTCTGGCGGGACAATCCCTCGCACGACCCCATCTTTTATTCCGTGTGCTTTTTGGCGATAGGGAGATCGGCACCGGGGAAGAGGCTTTCTTTTTTCCATTTTTCTTTTACAAAACAATTTTTTTTTATCGGGGAAGAGAAACATGAAACAGTAAACAATTTTTATCACTTTAAATTTTAAATGTTATGGAATTAATCGGAAGAATTACGGCAGACGCAACCGTAAACACAACCAAAAGCGGGCGCAAAGTTGTTCATTTCAGCATTGCCATGAATGACAGTTACAAACCCAAAAACAGTGACGAATGGAAGAAGTTCACCACTTTCGTTAACTGCTCTTATTGGATCAGTGATGCCGTTGCAAAAAATCTGACTAAAGGAACACTCGTTGAATTGTACGGGCGTATCAGTGTCAGCGCATGGAAAAATGCGGAAGGAGAGGCAAAAGGTTCACTGAATTTTCATGTGAACAATATCAAGTTGCATGGAAAAGGCAATGCAGGAAGTAAAGAATTGATTCCTTCCCCTGCTGATATTACCGAACCTTTAGAAGATTTACCATTTTAAATTTTGATGCTCCGGCATAATTTGCCGGGGCATCTTTTCAATTTTTTATTTATCATTAAAACTTAAAGATAATGGCACATAATATTAATTACAATGAAAAAACAAATCAGTTCAGTTTTTTTTCTGTTAAAGAAAAGCCATGGCATGGCTTAGGGCAGATCGTGCAGGATTACCCAACAAGTGCAGAAGCATTAAAATTTGCAGGACTTGATTACGAAGTGACCAAAGAGGATATTTATACCACTTCTTATAATTGCGATGGCCAGCCGATGGACATTACAAAACGGATTCTGACACATTCCGCCACTATGAGAAAAGATACCGGAGCTGTATTGGGAATAGTTGGCAGGGATTATGAAATCGTACAGAACCTTGACGCATTTTCATTTTTTGATTCAATCGTTGGAGGTGACGGCATACAGTATGAAACCGCCGGAGCACTCGGAAAAGGTGAACGGATCTTTATCACTGCAAAATTACCCGGCTATATTAAAGTAGGCCGGGAGGATTTAATAGAACAATATTTATTTCTCACTACTTCGCACGATGGATTCGGAAGTATTACGGCTGCTTTTACTCCCATTCGTATCGTTTGTAATAATACACTTAATGCAGCTTTACGCAATTGTTCCAATAGTATTAAGATAAGACATACAGCCAATGCCAAAGAAAGATTAGAACAGGCACATAAAGTAATGGGAATCTCCAGTCAGTTATCGGTACAACTCGAACAGTCATTTAATAACTGGACAAAAGTAAAAGTTACTGACCCGGAACTGCAACGGCTGATTCAACTGGCAATGGTTCCGAATAAAGAGGTATTGGAAAATATACAAAATTGTAAATGGGATGAATTGTCCGCCTGCTTTAATAATATTTGTAACTCCGTATTTGAATATGCTGTGAGCAGTCCTACCCAACAGACGGAAACCACCAGAGGCACTTTATTCGGTGCTTATAATTCAGTGACCGGATATTTTCAGAATGTCCGCAGTTATAAAAATGATGAATCCAAATTAAAATCACTTTTATATGGTGGCACTGCTCAAGTCAGAGCACAGAAAGCCTTCACTTTATGCGATGAATTTTTCATGGGACAACTGGACATGGTGAATTAAGAAAATGAACAGGGCAGCAAAGGCTGCCCTGATTTTTTCAAGTCATAAAAAGCTGCCCCGCTACATAGTTACAGATGAATAAACGGGCGGGGCAGCTTGGTTTTTTTATCATTGGAATTTTGTTTCATTATTTCCTTCATTAATTCCTTCACAAAGTTCGGTTTTGGTCCGCTGAAGCGACAAGGGAATTTCCGGCATAAACAAATGCTCTCTCCCATTGCTTAAGACACTATTTATTCCGTTCCTCCCTTGCCTTGTTTGCCCAAAACCGGGGAGAGTTCCATAATTAATTTTTTAACTCTAAAGTTTATATTATGGAACAGACAAACAAGATGGAGCTATTAAGCAAGATTGCAGAGATCGAACTCGTTTACAAATCATCTGTCAAACCTTCACAGCGCCCTGAGATAACTTGTTCAAGAGATGGCTATGAATTATTCCTGAAGTATTGGGATGAAAACAAACTGGAATTTGTAGAAGAATTTAAAGTGATACTCTTAAACAGGGCACATAAAGTTTTAGGAATTTGTACACTTACATCAGGAGGAGTTTCAGGAACAATTGCAGATCCTAAGTTGGCTTTTGTTGCAGCACTTAAAGCCAATGCAAGTTATATAATGATTGCTCATTCCCATCCAAGCGGAAACCTCAAACCAAGTAAAGCAGATGGGGAACTGACTTTGAAAATAAAAGAGGCCGGAAAATTACTGGATTTATTTTTATTGGATCATTTGATCATCACAAATGAAGGATATTATTCATTTGCAGATGAAGGGGTGCTTTAGCCCCTTTTTTATTCAGTTATTTCAGGTTAATTTAGAAAATAGGCCTGTCATTGAAACAGGCCAGATCATAAAAAATGTTTAGAAAAAATTTCTGTAAAAAGACATCACTGCCCTAAAGCAATTTTAATCTTTCATAGAATTCATTAAGCCCACCTTTATTTAAAATTTCCTCATGAATAACTTTAAATTCTTCCAAAAATTCCTTCGGCAAGGCAGCAATTATTTCATCATCGAAACGCTGCTCTTTTGTCAGTAACCCTGTTTCGATAAGACGACTCAATAAGAGAATATTTTGCCTGCTCAGCATCAAAACAATCTTTCGCTTTTCACTCATACCGGGACTGCTTAAAACAGTTTCAAATATTTTAGATTTTTCTTTACCTGACACATTACTCATACATCACATTTTTAAAATTTAATACAAGAGTTTTTACAAAGGCAAATCTATTTCAGGAAATTGTTAATCACCACTTCAGAATTTGAACAGGTGTTTTTTTAGATTCTCTCCCATCCTACTTTTATAAAATCTCCCAGGTTGCTAATCTGCAACCGGCAAGATGTACAAACGTTGCACGTTTGGGGCATCTTGCCCTTCACTCCGGAGTCGTTTCGGGTATTGAGGAAGATTAAGAATGAATTATTTTTTATGAATTGTGAAAATGAATAAGTGTGATGGCAAAAGCAAAAAAAATACGCAGTAACTGGCTTACCATTCGTCTGAATGAAGATGAAGAAAAAAAGCTGAACCAGTTTTACAAGTTCACTACTTCAAACAGTCTCAGCGAATATGCAAGAGATGTTCTGCTGAGAGAACCTGTAACAGTTCTTTACCGTAACCAAACTGCCGATGAATTTTTGGCAGAAATGATCCTGCTGAAAAATGAATTAAATGCAATCGGAAAAAACTTTAACCAGGTTGTTCATAA
The DNA here is from genome assembly GCA_963823125.1 of uncultured Bacteroidota bacterium. Classification (GTDB taxonomy): domain Bacteria; phylum Bacteroidota; class Bacteroidia; order Chitinophagales; family Chitinophagaceae; genus UTBCD1. The sequence continues at coordinate 464,135 of CAWGKD010000010.1, read as the reverse complement.
GCTGCATACACTGGATCATGTTCAGGAGATTAAAGCCTGGGCAATTTTGAATGAAACTACCCAAAAAACATTCATAAAAAAAGTAGAAGAAATCAAAGAAAAACTAAATCAAATTTATTTCCAATGGTCGCAAAAATAACCATACCGGGTAGTATAAAAAGAGCACTCAATTATAACGAACAAAAAATGAAAGAAGGCAAGGCTGAATGCATCTATGCTCATAATTTTTTGAAGGAGGCGTATCAGTTGAACTTTTATGAGAAACTGCGACGGTTTGAAGAATTGATTTCTCTGAATAAAAGAGCAACAACTAACACCGTTCATATCTCACTCAATTTTGGATTGAATGAAAAAATAGAGAAAGAAAAACTAATTGAGATCGCATCTGTCTATATGCAAAAAATTGGTTTCGGTGATCAGCCCTATTTGGTTTACCAGCATCTTGACGCAGGACATCCGCATATTCATATTGTCACAACGAATATTCAGAATAACGGCAAACGAATTTCCATTCACAACCTCGGAAAAAACGAATCATCAAAAGCCAGAAAGGAGATTGAAATTACATTTAAGCTTGTAAAGGCAGAAGATCAGAAAAAACAAAAGTCGGAAGAAATAAAACCATTAAGTGTACAACGAATCAATTATGGAAAATCACCAACAAAAAGAGGAATTGTAAACGTTTTGGATTCTGTTCTTCCAAAATATAAATATTCTTCATTGGCCGAATTAAATGCAGTTCTAAAACTCTATAACCTGGTTGCAGATCGTGGTAAAGAACAGGGAATAGTTTTCCGTAAAAGAGGACTTGTTTACAGGATACTTGATGAAAAAGGAAACAAAATCGGAGTACCCATCAAAGCAAGCTCCATTTACAATAAGCCAACACTTGATTACCTGGAGAAAAAGTTTAAAGAAAACGAACAAGGGAAACAGGAATTTAAAAAGAATTTAAAAACATCTGTTGACTGGATAATGGTAAAGCCTCCCAAAAGTTTACAGGCTTTTAAACAGTCTCTTGAAAAGGAAAGAATAAATCTGCTTATACGGCAAAATGATAAGGGCATTATTTACGGTTTAACTTATATTGATCATAATACAAAATGTGTGTTTAATGGAAGTGAAATCGGCAAGGATTATAGCGCAAAAGCCATCCTCGAAAAATTAGGTATAACTCAATCGTTAAGTTCAGAAAAAAAGAACGAATCCAGGCAATTAAATAAAACTGAAAGTATCTCCTCTGATCATACTATAGCCAAAGAGCAAAAACAAGAATTGTCAGATTTACTGGATGTTGTTATCACTCCAACTGATCAATACAATTATCTGCCCTATGAGTTAAGAAAGAAAAAAAGGAAGAAAAGAAAATTTTAATACCCAGAAATTCTGATACATCATGCAAACCGGAGAGAATGAACAGGGATTAAGAAAGATCATTGATTTGACAAGAATGATAAGTATTTCTATGCTGCTGATCCATTTTTATTTCTATTGCTATGGGGCATTTAAGCAGTGGGAATTAAGATCGGATATCACGGATCGTATATTGCTGAACATATCTAAAACCGGTTTGTTCAGCAGCTTTAATAAATCTAAGCTGATCGCTTTATTAGTATTGTGCATTTCTTTGGTTGGAGCAAGGGGAAGAAAGAATGAAAAAATTCATTTTAAAACCGCTTTTATTTCTATCCTTATTGGCTCCATATTTTATTTTGCAAGCTATGCAATTCTGTATCTGAAAACAGATACAATCAGCGTTTCAACCATTTATATGGCTGTAACTTCAACAGGGTTTGTTTTAGTTCTTACCGGTGGTACTCATTTATCCAGGATCATCAGTCTTAAATTAAATAAGAGTGTATTTAATTCCCTGAATGAAACCTTCCCGCAGGAAGAAAGATTATTAAATAACGAGTATTCGATTAATCTTCCGGCCCGTTATAATTTGAAAGGACGAATCAGAAAAAGTTGGATTAATATTATTAACCCATTCAGAGCATTGCTTATTATGGGTTCGCCGGGAAGTGGAAAATCCTATTTTATCGTTCAGCATATAATCAAACAGCATATTCAAAAAGGGTTCAGCATGTTTGTATATGACTTTAAGTTTGATGACCTGACGAAGATAGCGTATAATCAATATTTACAGAACAGGCACCTCTATAAAGTCAGGCCTGAATTTTATGTAATAAATTTCGATGATCTGAACCGGTCACATCGTTGCAATCCTCTTGATGTATCAACTATGAATGATATTACAGATGCGGCAGAATCCTCCCGGACTATTATGCTCGGCCTTAATCATGAATGGATTAAAAAAACAGGTGATTTTTTTGTAGAATCCCCAATCAACTTTGTTACGGCATTGATATGGTTTTTGTGTAAGTACAAAAACGGAAGGTATTGTACACTCGCTCACGTAATAGAATTAGCTCAGGTAAGCTATGATAAATTATTCTCAATACTTAGGGCTGAACCACAAATCGAAGTTTTGGTCAATCCGTTTGTGAGTGCTTATCTGAATGATGCTAAAGAACAATTGGAAGGACAGATAGCCAGTGCCAAGATTAGCCTGAGTAAACTGTCTTCCGAAAAGCTATATTATATTCTTTCAGGAAATGATTTTTCCCTGGATATTAATAACCCTGAGCAACCTAAAATAATTTGCATGGGTAATAACCCTCAGAAAACACAAACCTATGGTGCAGTCCTGTCGCTTTATGTAACCGCAATAACGAGAGTAATAAATAAAAAAAACTGTATTAAGAGTAGCCTGATATTTGATGAATTTCCGACGATCTATTTTAATGGTATGGATAATCTTATTGCTACAGCGCGCTCTAACAAAGTGGCCACAACTTTAGCAGTGCAAGACCTAAGTCAATTAAGATTGCATTATGGTAAAGAGCAGGCCGAAGTTATTATGAATATAGTCGGTAATATAATTAGTGGTCAGGTCAGTGGTGATACTGCTAAACAACTTTCCGAAAAATTTGGAAAAATTTTGCAGGACAGGCAAAGTATATCCATCAACCGTAACGATACTAGTGTTACAAATTCAAAACAATTGGAACTGGCAATCCCTATTAACAAAATATCATCATTGTCAAGTGGAGAATTTGTTGGTATAGTAGCCGACAATCCTCAACAAAAAATAGAATTAAAAGCTTTTTGTGGTGAAATCATTAATAATCATGAGGATCTTGCAAGGGAACAATCTCATTACAAAGAATTACCAGAATTTTCAAAAGTGAATTCAAGTGACATTCTTATCAATTACTTGCAAGTGAAAAAAGATGTTGGAATGATTGTTCAGACAGAAATTGAAAGAATGTTAGATACACCAGAACTTACTGATTTAATTATCCGAAAAGAATGAAATCAATTTCCAGAATTTAATTCGATTCTGGACGGGTCTATTGTGAACATAAAGGTCTAATTCTAGAGTGGGTAAAGTGAATTATTGTATTTTGAACCTAGCCCAATATTTTATTCGAGATAGAAAAGTTTGGTCAACTTAACATGGGATCCCTTACAAATATTCAATTTCACAATAAGTCCCTTCTTCTTATAGAATCATAATCAATACTGATGATAGTCATTTATTTTCATGAAATGAACGTGCAAGTTTGCATTATCATTTTTTCTACAGATAAAACTTGAAATTATGGAAACGTTAGTTCATACTAAGCAAGATGAAAAATCATTTGCAGGAATTGCTAAACCTTCAACAAATATGATGAAGGCCTTGGTCTATCATGGCCCTGGAAAAAAATCATGGGAAGAAAAACCTCGGCCAACCATAAAAAAACCAACGGATGCCATAGTGAAAATCCTCAAGACTACCATTTGTGGTACGGACCTACATATTATGAAAGGTGATGTGCCCGAGGTTAGTAGTGGAAGAATTATCGGCCATGAAGGTGTTGGCATTATTGAAGAAACGGGAAGTGCAGTAAGTAATTTCAAAAAAGGCGATCATGTTCTTATATCCTGTATTACATCATGTGGTAAATGTGAATATTGCAAGAAGGGAATGTATTCGCACTGTGAGGATGGTGGCTGGATCCTTGGCCACCTTATAGATGGGACACAAGCAGAATATGTGAGAATACCCCATGCCGATAACAGTTTGTATCTTGTTCCGGTAGGTTCCGAAGAAGAAGCTCTTGTAATGTTGAGCGATATTTTACCAACTGGTTTTGAATGTGGTGTTTTAAACGGACAAATAAAACCCGGCGATATTGTGGGTATTGTTGGAAGCGGACCCATTGGATTAGCTGCTTTGTTAACAGCTCAATTTTTTTCTCCTGCTGAAATCATAATGATAGACACAGATGATAATCGACTGAATATTGCAAAAACTTTTGGAGCAACCCAAACCATTAACAGCAGCCACATAGATGTACTAGAAAAAATCAAGAGCTTCACAAACGGCAAAGGAGTTGATACAGCTATTGAAGCGGTTGGCATACCGGAGACCTTCGAATTATGCACATTAATTATTGCTCCGGGTGGTCATATTGCTAATATCGGTGTTCACGGTAAGAGTGCCACTCTTCATCTGGAAACCCTTTGGTCAAAAAACATAACCATCACTACGAGGTTGGTTGATACAGTTACTACACCCATGTTGTTGAAAACTGTTCAATCCAAAAAATTGCAACCTAGCAAACTAATCACACATCATTTTAGACTGGATCAGGTATTGGAAGCATATGATACATTTGGGAACGCAGCAAAAGAAAAGGCACTAAAAGTTATACTGACCAATAAAGATTGATCTATTTCTATATTACAATCTTAAAAAAGCAAATAACCTTTAAACTATAAGATTGGCTTCATTAAGTCATTGAATAAGTATTATAGCAAAAGCAATAATTTGACTTTGCATTCATGAATATATGAATAGAGCAATATATAAAATTGGTTATTGATGGAACAAAGCCGGTATTAAATAATCACTTATTTTGAGTAAATCAACAATAAAAAAGTTCGAACTTCGGCCTGTCGGGTCTGTCAAATTTGAATTTAGATCAGCCCCATCATGAACCTTTGTAGCAAACGTTTGATTTCCGATGTAATTGATTGTTCAATTAATGCGACTCGCCTAACTACTCAATTGAGCATTTTACTTAATTATTTTACTTATCAGTTTATAATTCTACTGGTCTTCTTCCTGGATAAACCCAATTCTTCTGCGCGGAGGCTGCGGTGGATTCAACAATTGCTTTAAGTATTCAAAAATAAGTTGGATATTTTCATCGTGGCTGCTAACCTTTCCTACCAATTGTTCAAGCCTTAATAAAATATCCTTATTGGTCATCAACATTTCCCTCATACGGGTGAAGATGCGGATTATCTGAATATTCACCTCAATGGAAATTTCACTATTTAAGATGCTGGACAGCATAGCTACTCCCTGTTCTGTAAATGCCATTGGCAGGTATCGTCGGCCTCCCCAACTTGAGGTCACAATTTGTGACCTCAAGTTTTCAAATTCAGCTTTTGTTAATCGGAACATAAAGTCTTCCGGAAACCGTTTCAGATTTCTTTTAACTGACTGATTAAATGCTTTGGTTCCACGTTATATAATTCAGAAAGATCACTATCCAACATGATTTTTTGTCCTCTTACGAGATAAATTTTATCTGTTATCATATCATCTGATATTTGTAAATGATTATTAGATTTTACCATATAATTAAAGATTAATAGTTAGCAAATTGAATGTCCCAAATGAATTCTGGTTTATTAAGTGCTAGATTAAACAGCCTGCAACTTTAGCTTCAGCGCCTGCATATCATCACTTACTTTTCTATCTAAAATCTTAGCATAATGCTGTGTAGTCTTTAAATTTTTATGACCCAGCATTTTCGAAACTGTTTCAATTGGTACACCATTGCTTAAAGTAACAGTAGTAGCGAAAGTGTGTCGCGCAATATGAAATGTAAAATTTTTATGGATATTACAAACGTCGGCGATCTCTTTCAAATAAGCATTCATTTTTTGATTACTTAATACTGGCAGCAATCGATCTTCATTTAAACATTGTGGATGATTTTTATATTTTTCCATAATGGCAACTGAGGAAGGAAGCAACGGTATCCTGGATTCAGTTTCCGTTTTTTGCCGGCTGGTAAAAATCCATTTTTCACCATCTATACCTATTGCTATTTCTGATCGTTTTAATTTTTTTATATCTGCATATGCAAGACCGGTAAAGCAACAGAATAAGAAAATATCTCTTACCTGAATTAATCGTTCAAAAGGAAATTGTTTATCAGCAAGAGTTTGGAGATCTTGCTTAGATAATGCAATTCTTTCAACTTCACGTTTCGTCATTTTAAAACCCAGGAAAGGATCTTTTGCCAACCAGCCACTGCGAATACATCTGTTAACAATCTTCCTGAAATTGCTGATGTATTTAATGCTGGTATTGTGATTACACTTGCGAATACTTTTTAACCAGAATTCATATTCTGTTACAAACTCAAAATCTAACCTAGTAATTTCTATATCCTCTTTATTGTATTTCCATTTGATAAAAGAACGGGTATGCTCTAAGGAAGTTTTATAGCGTTCCAATGTAGCGGGAGAAAATTCGGAATTCACTAATGCTTTCATTTGTTCATTATGATGTTTGAATACTTCCAAAATCATTTTTGATTTTTCAACTTTACCAATCAAAAGATTTTTGATTGCTTGAGCAGTCACTTCTTTATCACCTTCAATCAGCAGTCGTCGCGCTTCAAAAACTTTTACTTGCAGAACAGTAAGATGTCCATTCAATTCTTTAATCTGTTCTGTTTTCCCAAAAGCTTTTTCTGCTTTCTGATTCCAAATTTTAGGATCACATTTTCGAGAAGTAGTCATTTCTCTTGCTTGTCCATCTACTGTGATTCGGATGTAAATAGGCATATCACCCGATTCATAATTTTTTGGCTTTTTTAAGAAGAAAAGCAAACTGAAGTTTTTGCCTAACATAATAACTCATGTTTTAGTTATGAAATTAGAACCTCAGCTTTTTCTTGACAATACCTGTTCAAATAATGAATGTGTTTGCAACCAGCTACTTAACATAAAATTCGTGCGTCATTTTTTTAAACCGTCGAACGCACGAATTACGCACGAATAATATGCGCTTAAATGAACATTTTATGCGACTCAAAAAATAAAAAAGCCCGTAAACAGTGAGTTTGCGGGCTTCGTGATTTTTTTGAATTGTGTTTTCGCGGAGAGAGAGGGATTCGAACCCCCGGACCTTTTGGGTCAACGGTTTTCAAGACCGCCGCATTAGACCGCTCTGCCATCTCTCCGGCGCAAAAATAGCTTTTGAATTCTTAATGGTCAAAACGTATTTTAAGGAAACAAAAATGAGATTATGATATCAATCAGAAGTTATGGTTTATTTGAAATTCGTTAACTGGATAAATAGTTTTGGGGTGCCTTTAATCTTTTCGTAATTTTCATTTAGAAAATTTAGCCATATGAATAAAGTATCTTCCATTCTCAGACGGAAAGGCAGTGTAGCCATTTCTGTTTCTCCATCAACAGCAGTCAAAGATGCATTGAAATTGATGGCTGAAAAAAATATAGGGTCAGTTGTTGTCATGCAGGATGAAACGTATTTAGGTATCATGACTGAAAGGGATTATTCACGGAAAGTAGCTCTGGAAGGTAAAAGTTCCGCTGACACAAAAGTGTCAGAAATCATGACCACTAACCTTCCATCTGTAATTCCGGGTGATACGATTGAACGCTGTATGCAGTTAATGAGCGATAAAAATATTCGTTATATGCCGGTATTTGAAAACAACAGGCTTTGCGGAATTATTTCCATGAGTGATGTAGTGAAAGAAACTATTTTATCTCAAAAAGAAACGATCAACCACCTGGAAAGTTATATTCATAGCAATTTGTAACTAATTGACTCCATTAAATTCCAAAGCGAAACCCCGTAAGGCTTCGCTTTTATATTTTTATACCATCAATAAAAATAATTTGGTTGAACCTGTTAATAAATTCAGAAAACATCATCCTTATCATCTCTTTTGTCAACCATATGACAAAGAGCTGCTAAAATGAACGAAATTTACAATCTGTAAATGTGAGACATGAAATTAATTCTGGTGTTTACGGCAATTACAACATTCTTTTCCTGTGGTCAAAATTCTATTCATACTGATACAGCTTCATTAATTGTTAACAATATTCATATGACAGATACTGCAACTTTTGCTAACGGATGTTTCTGGTGTACTCAAGCTATCTTTGAAGAATTAAAAGGAGTGATCAGTGCTACTTCCGGATATTCCGGAGGCACCATAGTAAATCCTACTTATAAGCAGGTTTGTACAGGTCAAACTGGTCATGCTGAATGTTTGCAAATCGTATATGATCCTTCCAAAATCAGTTTTGATGAATTACTCGAAGTGTTTTGGAAAACTCATGACCCCACAACATTAAATCGACAGGGTGCTGATATTGGCACGCAATATCGTAGCGCTATTTTTTATCATAATGAAGAACAAAAACTAAAAGCAGAAAAATACAAAACCGAACTAAATAAGAGTGGGGTGTACAACAATCCCATTGTTACAGAAATCACGCCATTTATCAAATTTTATCCGGCTGAAGATTATCATCAGGAATACTTTGAAAACAATGAGAACACCAATCCATACTGCCGGGCAGTTATAAAGCCTAAGCTTGACAAGTTCAGAAAAGTTTTTAAAGAAAAATTGAAATAAAGAAGAATAAAAAATTTATATATGATCAAGACTTATCTATTCCTCTTTTTAACCGTTCATCCTTGTTTGGGATAACTCATTTTTTTTTGTTGCGCATTTTGCTATTTTCGCTAACCTGTAACCAAGCACAGCCTAAAAAAAGCAAAGTAAAAAAGAAGTCGAAGTCAGTATCTAATTTTTAAAAAGCTGAATATAAGTGAACGAATAATGTGATTCTTCATAACCGAAAACAATGTATAATAACAAACGTTTATCTATGAAAAAGTGCCTGCTTATTTTTTCTATTTCTTTTGTTACAACTGATTTGTTTAGTCAAATCGTCGTACAAAATGATATTCTTACTTACTTAAGTTCGCAAGGCTCTGCTATTACAGGAAATGGTGACGTAAAATCAGTTTTTTCTGGCAGAGATAATACAGAAGGCAATCGCTATTTATTTGACAAGCCAGTCGATGGAAAAGTATTTGCTACTGACAGCAATATTGTTAATACTGAAGGATTTGTATTTAATTATGATAAAATGGGTAAGAAGTTAATTGCCGTAAAAGATGGCAAAACTATAATAGAGGTAAATACCGAACATATAAAATCGTTTATCTTGATTGATGACAACCAAACAGACAGTTTTGTAAGACTGCCTGCTATTAAAAAAGAATTCTTTATCCAAATAGCGAAAGGCAAAAAATATTCCTTCTACAAGACGATTCAAACCAAATTTCAACCAGCGGATTTTTTTACAAATGGAATTATTGAAAGAGGGAATAATTATGATTCTTATATTGACAAATTTGAATATTATGTTGTTTTTTCAGATGGGAAATATAAAAAGTTAGAGTTAAAAAGAAAGTCGTTAAAAAATACTTTTATTAATGAGGAAAAGAAACTGAAGAGATATTTTAAGGCCAGTGTAGATCAGGTTGGCGGATTTGTTCCAATCACTGAATCGTATGTCAAAGGGTTGGTCAATTATTTAAATCACTAAACATTCACTTTTGCTCCGTCAATTCCTTTCCTGATCACAAAATAATAGCTGAATAACGAAATAATAATCAAAAAAGAACCTTAAGCATAATGCATGAAGAGAGTAAGGATTCTTATTCAAATATTTTAAGTCTTAATTCAATCTAACTTTTCTGAGCTCAAGCAAGTTTAGTCCATTAGGATGGAATCCTTTTACATAAGGTTGTACCAGTCTTATCACTTTATCATACCACAGTGGAACAACAGGAGCATCATTAATCATCAATTGATCAGCTTTCCGGTAAAGTGCATAACGAAGCGAATCATTATTTTCATTCAAGGCCTTTTCATACAAGGCATCAAATGCCGGATTCTTATACCGTGTATAATTTGGAGGAGCCGGATTTTTAGAATAAAAAACAGACAAATAATTTTCTGCATCAGGGTAATCGGCTATCCAGCTTCCGCGAAAAAATAAAGCTTTTGAATTAGCAGTCATATCTAATAACAATGATTTTTGCACTACTTCAACTTGTACCGGAATACCAACTTCATTCAGTTGTTTGGCAATAAAATCAGCCATATCTGAATAAATTGGTATAGTTAACAGTTTAATAGTTGGCAAGCCTTTCCCATCAGGGAAACCAGCTTCAGCCAATAACAATTTGCTTTTTGAAGGATCATAATGGTAACCTTTCACAATTGATGAATTAAACGAAGGCAGACCAACAGGAATAAATCCGGATTCAGCCGGAGTGCCAATTGAATTTCGCAAATACAAAACCATCTTTTCCCGGTCAAATCCGTAATTAATTGCCTGGCGTATTTTCTTAAACCGAAGCGGGGAATTTTTTACTAATTCAATTGAAGTGTCAACCAAAATTCCAAGATATTCTATGTTGAGATAAGGATGTGTTTGCAATTCTATTTTTCCCTGCCACTCTTTTCGAAGCGTTCCCTTTTTTGTAAGTACATCATCTTTAAAAGAAGCATCAATATCATTAATGAATTCAAGTTGCTTTTGACGGAACAACAAAAACTCTGTTGCCTTACTGTCATAAAAAGAAATTTTCACTCCATCCAGATATGGAAGCCTGTTACCGGCGCTGTCTTTTTCAAAATAGTTTTCATTTTTTTTCAGTACCAATGCCTGGCCTTCTTCCCACGCTATAAATTTAAAAGGACCGGAGCCTACCGGATGTCGCCTGAAATCATTACCATATTTTTCCACGGCTTCTATTGGAACAATAGAACAATATTGCATTGAAAGAATGCCAAGAATAGGGTTAAATGGATGAATAAGTTTGAGTTGAAAAGTGGAATCATCAATAGCTTTGAATGGTTGCAAAGAATCCACTTTACGATTAAATATCCATGAACCCGGACTGGCGACTTGCCTGTTTATTATTCTATAAAAACTGTATTCAACATCTTTTGCTGTAAGTTTTCTTCCCTTGCCATTCTTAAATGCTGGATCATCATGAAAAAAAACGTCATTGCGCAAATGAAATGTCCAGGTAAGCCGGTCAGGTGAGATATCCCAACGGGTAGCAAGCGAAGGAACTATATTCAGGTTTTCATCTACTTCAACAAGTGTGTTGTAAAGTTGATGAATGGCCCACATAATGGATTGGTTTTTGGCAAAAGCCGGATCCAGAGAAGCTATACCTGTTTGTTCATTGTAATGAAAAATGTTCCGGTTCTGTTTTTTATTGTAACAGGCTGTAAGCACAAAGCTGAAAGCTATAAGCCCAAAAAGAAAGCGCCAATTTTTTTTAACATTCATATTCTATTCGCAATAACAGCTAAATTTACATCATCAATCTTTATTATGACAAAATATATCTACCGGTTGTTTTGCTTTTCACTTTTTGCATTTTTCATTTTGAATGTTGCAATAGCGCAACCTCTAAACAAAAAAACTCAATTCACTCATCAGGATACACTCCGGGGAACTATTGGACCCGAAAGAAGTTGGTGGGATGTTTTGCATTATGATATCAATGTTACCCCTGATTACAATAAAGAATCAATTTCAGGAAAAACCATCATTCAATATAAAGTAGTTCAGGAAAATCATTCTCCTTATATGCAAATAGATTTGCAGCAGCCATTGACGATTGATGAACTTTTTTATGATGGTAAAATGTATATCAATTATCCGCCGATGCCTTATTATAATGAAGGAAATGTATGGCATGTACCCTTACCGAAAGCAGCTTTGAATTCTGTTCACACCATTGGCATTATTTATCATGGCAAACCGCGCATTGCAATAAATCCTCCGTGGGATGGTGGCTGGATATTTACCAAAGATGAAAAAGGAAGACCATGGATGACGGTAGCTTGCCAGGGATTGGGAGCCAGCGTATGGTATCCATGCAAAGATCACCAGAGTGATGAACCTGATAGTGGCGCTTCACTTACAATTACAGCCCCTGATACTTTGGTAGCTGTTGGCAATGGAAGATTAACAAATAAAAAAAATAATGGCAACGGAACAACCTCATGGACATGGACAGTAAAAAACCCTATTAACAATTATGACATTGTTCCCTATATCGGGAAATATGTAAATTTTACAGACACTTTGCACGGAGAAAAAGGAGTATTGGATCTTAGTTATTGGGTTTTAGATTATGATCTGGAAAAAGCTAAATTCCAGTTTGGTCGAGATGTAAAACGTATGTTGCATTGTTTTGAATATTGGTTTGGTCCCTATCCATTCTATGAAGACAGTTATAAGTTGGTAGAATCATCGCATCTTGGAATGGAACATCAAAGCGCCGTTGCTTATGGCAATCATTTTATGAATGGCTACTTAGGCAGAGATCTCTCCGGAAGCGGTTGGGGATTAAAATGGGATTACATCATCGTACATGAAAGCGGCCATGAATGGTTTGGCAATAATATTACCACAAATGATATAGCTGATATGTGGGTACACGAAGGCATCACCATGTATTCTGAATCACTTTTTATAGAATGTGAATATGGAAAAAAAGCAGCCGATGAATATACACAAGGATTAAGGAGATCAATTAGAAATGACAGACCCATCATTGGCGTTTATGGAGTAAACAAGGAAGGCAGCAGTGACATGTATGACAAAGGAAGCAACATGATGCACACCATCCGGCAGGTGATTAATAATGATGAATTATTCAGGCAAATTTTACGTGGTTTAAACAAAACTTTTTATCACGAAACAGTCAATTCAAAAGATATAGAAAATTATATCAGCAAAGAATCCGGAAAAGATCTTTCAAAAATTTTTGATCAATATTTGCGAACAACAAAAATTCCTGTATTGGAATATAAAATTGATGGTGATAAAGTATCTTATCGTTGGTCAAATTGTGTAAATGGATTTGATATGCCGGTGAGGCTTGCAAACTCAAATGAATGGATAACTCCATCTGCTGAATGGAAACAAATGACTCTTCCGCCGGCTATGAAAGATGAATTGCAGATTGATAAAAACTTTTACATCATTGTAAAAAAACTATAATCAGCTTTTGCAAATGTGCAAATGTGTAAAAACTTTATCGGGATTTCATTGGCACATAAGCAAATTTGCACATCAGCACATTAATCCATGAGCAACATACGCCGGCAAAGCATCATTTCCTCACTTGTTATTTACATTGGCTTTGCTGTTGGCATGATGAATACTTATTTCTTTACCAAACAGGGACTTTTTACAGAAGAAGAATACGGACTTACCGGAATTTTCATAGCCATTGCTTCCATGATGATGGCGTTGGCTAGTTTAGGAATGCCCTCTTACATTTTTAAATTCTATCATTACTATAACGATAATCTCGAGCCAAAAAAAAATGACATGATTACGTGGTCATTGCTGGTCAGTACCATAGGTTTTATACTTGTTATGATAACGGGGCTTGCTTTCAAACATCTTGTCATTAGGAAATTTGGCGGTCATTCCCATCTGTTAATTACTTATTATTACTGGATTTTCCCAATGGGATTTGGTCTTACTATTTATACAGTACTGGAATCTTATTCATGGAGTTTGGGCAAGTCAGTATTAACAAATTTCCTGAGAGAAGTGCAATGGCGTTTTTTCACAACTATATTGATTGTTCTGCTGATGTTAAATGTTATTACAGGCTACGACTTATTCATAAAACTCTTTGCATTTACATATCCCGGCATTGCTATCATTTTATTCCTTTATCTGGTTATCACAAAAAAAATCCATTTTTCTTTTAAAGTCAGTAAGGTCAGTCGAAGATTTTTCAAAAAAATATTATCGCTTTGTGCATTTGTATATTCAGGTTCATTGATTTTTACTCTTTCCCAGGTCTTTGATACATTTGTCATCGCGTCATTAAAAGGTCTTGACAAAGCCGGTATCTACACGCTTGCCACTGTCATCACCAGCGTGGTGCAGGCGCCGCAACGTGGAGTTATAGCTGCTTCTATTTCTCATTTATCAAAAGGATGGAAAGAGAAAAATATTCCATTACTGCAAAAGGTTTATCAACGATCATCAATTAACCTTCTCATTTTTGCTGCCGGAATTTTTTTGTTAATATGGATGAACTTTACGGATGCAGTAAAGTTGTTTCAACTGAAACCTGCGTATCTGGAAGCTGTCAATGTTTTCTTTTTACTGGGACTTACAAAAATCGTTGACATGGGAACCGGAGTAAATGCACAGATCATCGGTACTTCCAATTACTGGCGCTTTGAACTTATAAGCGGCGTAATATTACTTTTACTGATGCTGCCTCTCACCTATTTTTTTACAAAAGAATTTGGCATCATAGGGCCAGCTTTTGCTAATCTTATTTCGATCAGTATTTATAATTTAGTTCGTATTATTTTCTTATGGAAAAAATTCAGGCTTTTTCCATTTACTATACCGACCATTTACACCTTGCTATTAGCTACTGCCAGTTACAGCATTTGCTATTTTGCTTTTGAAAATATTCACGGCTTGTCCGGAATGATTTTACGTAGCTCTGTTTTTGTTATTCTTTATGGAACCGGTATTCTTTGGTTAAATCTTTCACCTGATGTAAAACCGGTATTACAAACGATCAGGAAAAGATTGAAAATATGAAAAGAAGTTTTTGATTAAATTCTTATCTATTATTTTTCACAACATCTTTTTTAATGGCTCTGCCGGCGCCAACAAGATGATGAACATAATAGGGTTCATACATATCACTGATCTTCACGCCACCTGAACTTGATGCCTGAACAAATTTGTTATTCTGCAAATAAATACCAACATGTGTTACACCTCTATGATTGCGTCGTGTATGGAAGAAAAGAAGATCTCCTTCTTTTAATTCAGTAGTGGAAATGCGCTTGGTAGCTAAGTATTGATACTTTGAAGTTCGTGGCAATGTAATGCCATACACTATAGCGAAAAGCTCCTGAACAAATGCTGAACAGTCTATGCCATTCTTTGTAGTACCGCCCAGGGAATAAGGGGTGCCATACCAATCATCAATGTATTCGAACAGTTTTAAATTCTGAACATTCTCAGGACTGGTGTTCAGCATAATGGCATATTTTGACTGCAATGCAGCAATATTTTCGTTTGTTGAACTATTAGAGATGTTTTCATTATTATCAGTAACAGAAAAAACGGGTGTTTGTTCAACATCCTTTGAATTGACAGGCCCACTTAAACTGGAACTTTTTGCTGATTGAGAATTAGTTTCAATTGATTGAGAATTTGCAGAAATATTTTCAAGAAATTTTACCTCGGTCTTTTTTGGAGCCGGAAGGTTTTGAGAAGTTGTCATTGGTGCCGAAGAAGTTAATGGTCTGCTAGTTGAATTACTAATCTGCTTCAGGCTACCGCAGCTACCCAACAAGAAAACAAACACTATCGCTGGAATAATTTTCTTTTTCATATTGGCCTTTTAATAAAATTCCAAGGGTAGCTTCAACAATCTTGCCTATAAGTGGCATTCCCGTAAAATTAACGTTGTTTTCTGTAAATGTGGATATTTATTTAAACGAAATTTGAGCTTGCAAATTACTATTATTGCGTACTTGCATATGATGTATTGAAAACGAGTTGTTAATAAATTTATGAGGAGCCTATGAAATTTTCTCATCTGCATGTTCACACACAATTTTCACTGCTTGATGGTGCGGCATCCATTCAACGTTTGTATAAAAAAGCAATAACTGATGGAATGCCTGCATTAGCTATTTCAGATCATGGAAATATGTTCGGTGTTTTTGAATTTGTTGCCGAAGCGTATAAACACAAGGATGAAAAAGGCAATCTGAAAGTAAAACCCATTGTTGGTTGTGAATTTTATATTACACAGAACCGTCACCTGAAAGTTTTTACAAAAGATCAAAAAGATCCGCGTCATCACCAGATATTATTGGCAAAAAATGAAACGGGTTACCGCAACCTGGTCAAACTTTCTTCGCTCGGATATATTGAAGGCTTGTATAGCAAATATCCACGCATTGATAAAGAACTTATTTTAAAATATCATGAAGGATTAATTGCAACAACATGTTGCCTCGGAGCCAGCGTTCCGCAAGCCATTTTAAAAAAGGGAGAAGCGGAAGGTGAAAATGAATTCAAATGGTGGCTGAATGTTTTTCAGGAAGATTATTATGTGGAATTGCAGCGGCATGGCATGGCCGACCAAAATAAAGTGAATGAAGTGCTGATAAAACTGGCTAAAAAATATAATGTAAAAATTATTGCCAGTAATGATTCCCATTATGTTGACCAAAGCGATTTTAATGCTCATGACATTTTGCTTTGTATCAATACCGGTGAAAAAGTTTCCACTCCTGCCCTACGTGAATTCAGTGACGACGATGTATATGTAAAAGATAAGCGCTTTGCATTTCCCAATGACCAGTTCTTCTTCAAGACTACGGAAGAAATGAGTAAAAATTTTATTGATCTTCCGGAAGCTATTGATAATACCAATGAAGTTGTTTCAAAAATTGATTTGTTGAATCTGAAAAGAGATATTTTACTTCCTGCATTTCCTGTTCCTGAAAAATTTAAAATACATACAAAAGAAGAAAAACTTGAAAAGAATGTAGTGTCTCCTGAATCACTGAACCAGTGGGAATATCTTAAACACCTCACTTACGAAGGCGCTACCAAACGCTACAGTGAAATAACGGATGAATTGAAAGATCGGATCGAGTTTGAATTATTTACAGTAAAGACCATGGGCTTTGCCGGTTATTTTTTAATTGTAAGTGATTTTATTAAAGCCGGCAGGGATAAAGGAGTTTATATCGGGCCGGGACGTGGCTCCGCAGCAGGATCAGTAGTTGCCTATTGCATTGGCATTACAAATATTGATCCTATTAAATACAATTTACTTTTTGAAAGATTTTTGAATCCTGACCGGAATTCTTTACCTGATATTGATACCGACTTTGATGATGAAGGAAGACAAAAAGTAATTGATTATGTTGTTGAAAAATATGGTAAGCAACAGGTAGCGCAGATTATTACTTACGGAACTATGGCAGCGAGAATGAGCATCAAGGATGTGGCAAGAGTGATGGATCTTCCTTTACCTGAATCTAATGCTTTGGCCAAACTAGTTCCTGAACGTCCCGGTGTTGAATTAAGAAGAGTATTGCATGCCGCTTTTAAAACCAAAGACGCCAATGAAGATGAAAAATCATTGGAAGAAAAAGAAGGTTTGGGCAATGAAGATATTGAGAATATAAAAAAGCTTCGTGAAATTTATAAGAAGACTGATTCAATTGAAAGCAAAGTTTTACATGAAGCAGAAAGATTGGAAGGTTCGGTTCGGAGTACAGGCATTCATGCAGCCGGAATTATTATTGCACCAAAAGATCTGACTGAATTGATTCCGGTTTGCATTGCTAAAGATTCTCCGCTCTGGGTTACACAAATTGAAGGAAATATCATTGAGGAAGCCGGTGTTATCAAAATGGACTTCTTAGGATTGAAAACACTGACCATTATTAAAAACGCATTAGAGCTCATCAAACAAAATCATGGGCTTGAAATTGATATTGATAAAATTCCGTTGAATGATAAAAAAACTTTTGAATTATACCAGCATGGCGCTACCATCGCCACATTCCAGTTTGAAAGTACGGGTATGCAAAAATATTTACGTGAATTAAAACCGGACAAATTGGATGATCTCATTGCAATGAATGCGTTGTATCGTCCCGGCCCGCTGGCTTATATTCCCAATTTCATTGAACGAAAGAATGGACGTGAGCCGATTACATATGATCTTCCCGAAATGGAAGAAATTCTTAAAGAAACTTACGGCATCACCGTTTACCAGGAACAGGTAATGTTGCTGGCGCAGCATCTGGCTGGATTCAGTAAGGGAGATGCGGATTACCTGCGCAAAGCAATGGGTAAAAAACAAAAATCTGTGCTGGATAAAATGAAAGCACAATTTATTGCTGGTGCTACAGAAAAACTTTACCCACCAGAAAAGCTTGAAAAAATATGGACGGATTGGGAAGCGTTCGCTCAATATGCTTTTAATAAATCACATGCCACCTGCTATGCATATGTGGCATATCAAACGGCATATTTAAAAGTTCATTATCCAGCCGAATATATGTCTGCGGTTTTGAATCACGCCGGCAGCATTGAAAAAATTACATTCTTCATGGAAGAATGTAAGCGGATGGGATTAAAAGTTCTCGGACCTGATATTAATGAATCACAAAAAGGATTTGCAGTAAACAAAGCTGGCGAAATTCGATTTGGATTAGGTGGATTAAAAGGTGTCGGCGAAGCAGCCGTTGAAAGTATCATTGAAGAAAGAGCTAAGAGTGGTCATTTCAAAACTATATTTGATCTTATCAAACGCATCAACCAACGAACGGTAAATAAAAAAACTTTGGAAAGCCTGGCATATGCAGGAGCTTTTGATTGCTTCAAAGAATTTCACCGGGCACAATATTTTTATACAGCACCGGAAGAAACTGCTACGGGAATGGAACGCATCATCAGGTTCGGACAGGTTTATCAAACACAATACTCTTCATCAACCAATACTTTATTCGGCGATTTGCCGATCATGACAGACATTGCGCCGCCAAAAATACCCGATTGCCCACCGTGGCCATTAACAATTCAGATTGAACATGAAAAAGAGGTCACTGGCATGTTCATCAGCGGTCATCCTTTGGATCATTACAAATTTGAAATGCATCATTATGGTATTACACCCATTGCTGATTTTAATGAATTCAAAGAAGCAATAAATATCCATTCCAATCCAAATCGGATGTTCAGGCTGATTGGTTTGGTGGCGGAAGCACAACACAAAATTTCCCGGCAGGGAAATAAATACGGCAATTTTATCATCGAAGATTATTCCGGCAAAACAGCTGTTATATTGTTCAGCGAAGATTATATGAAATTCAATCCAATGCTTCAACAGGGCAATACTGTTTTCATGACGGGTTTTTTCAAACAACGTTACAACCGGGATGAATTTGAATTCAAAGTGCTGAATGTTTCTTTAGTAGAAACTATGAAACGGATTTTGACCAAACAGGTTAATATCGAAGTAAATCCTCAGGATATTAATGAAGATATAATTCGTTTTATGGAAAAAAATATAAAAGGTTTTCCGGGTAAAGCCACGTTGAAGTTTAGTTTAAACGAGCCAAAAAATAACTGGAAGATCGGTCTGATAACAATGGATAATGGTTTTGAAATGAATAATGAATTGATTGAGTTTTTACAACATACTCCTGAATTGGAAGTGCAGGTACAAACATTTTAGATTCTTATAAATTTGTGAAAGATGGACTTTTTTTCAGGTTTCTATGCTAAGCGATCGAATAGTATGACAAGTTTTGCACAACTTTGTGCCAGCATTGCATGTTAATACTGATGGGCTTAAATTTGCAATCCCTATAAACAAAATCAAAATTTATAAACAATGGCAAAAGAATTTACAGATGCGAATTTCAAGAGTGAAGTGCTAACCTCTGACAAACTGAGTGTAATTGATTTCTGGGCCGAATGGTGCGGACCTTGCCGTGCAATTGGTCCTATCATTGAAGATCTTTCCAAAGAATATAATGGGAAAGTAAATGTAGGCAAAGTGAATGTAGACGTTAATCCGCAGGTTTCTATGAACTACGGTATTACTTCTATTCCTGCAATTCTTTTCATTAAGAATGGCCAGGTGGTTGATAAATTAGTCGGAGCACAGCCTAAAGGAAATTTTGTAAAAAAGATCGAGGCGCATATTTAAATTATTCCCGAAAATAATCATATGTTTATGTGCTACGGTTATAAAACTGTAGCACATTTTTTTTAATGCGCTGCTTTTACTTCCATTGTCGAATCATGTTTATATTTAAACACAAATGGAAAGACCAAGCCTAAAATCAATGCATATGCGGCAAATGTAAACCAGATACTTTGCCAATCTTTTATACCATTTTTCGTGAAATAATCCACTACCCAACCACTGATCATACCTCCCAAAAAAGCACCAATCCCATTTGTCATTACCATAAATAATCCCTGGGCACTTGCTCTGATTTTTACATTAGCCTCTCTTTCCACAAATAAAGAACCTGAAATATTAAAAAAGTCAAAAGCCATTCCATAAATGATCATGGAAAGTATCAAAAGATATACTCCACTTCCAGGGTTGCCAATACCAAACAATCCAAACCGGAAAACCCAGGCGAACATACTCATCAACATTACTTTCTTTATACCAAACCGGCGTAAAAAAAAAGGAATCGTCAGGATGAATAAAGTTTCTGATATCTGCGAAATAGAAATAAGAATATTTGAATGTCTTACTCCAAACGTGTCTTTATAAGCAGCAATAGCTCCAAAATCATCTAAAAAAGATTTTCCAAAAGCATTGGTGATTTGCAATGCAGCCCCCAAAAGCATAGCAAACAGAAAAAATATTGCCATCTTTCTTTGCTTGAAAAGTACAAAAGCATCCAAGCCGAATGAAGAAACCCAGGAAGTAGTCTTAGATAGTTTAGCTGGCCTGCACGCTGGCATCGTAAAACAGTAAATTCCCATTACTAAAGAAGCGGCTGCACTAAGAATGAACTGTGTTGGAGTTAATGCCCATCCGCAAAGATCCACTATCCATACTGCAACTATGAAACCTACAGTTCCCCAAACCCTTATAGGTGGAAATACTTTTACAATATTATAATTGTTCTTTTCCAGTATAATATAAGAAACCGTATTGTTCAAAGCTATTGTAGGCATAAACACCATTGCATTAAACAGCATAACCAAATACATAGTATCGGCATCTTGTATTTTTGATGCCCAAAACAATAATACAGCTCCTAATAAATGACAAGCTCCTAAAACTCTTTCCGCATTCACC
This sequence comes from uncultured Bacteroidota bacterium, assembly GCA_963823125.1. Classification (GTDB taxonomy): domain Bacteria; phylum Bacteroidota; class Bacteroidia; order Chitinophagales; family Chitinophagaceae; genus UTBCD1. The sequence continues at coordinate 443,056 of CAWGKD010000010.1, read as the reverse complement.
CATCGGTCTGCTACTATACCCATAAGAGCAGGCATAAATAAGGAAGCAATTCCCATAGTTCCATAAGTTGCACCAATTAAACTGCCGCTTGCGTGCAATACATTAAACATATAACTTCCAAGAGAAATGAGCCATGACCCCCAAATAAAAAACTCTAAAAAATTCATTACGGTGAGGCGAAACCTGGTTACCATCATGCAGTTTTTATCGGTTATAAAAAGGGAAGATAAGGATTTTTTAAGGTTGTAAACTTTGCATGAAATCGCAATCATCTGATTCGTAACTTTGCAGATGAATTAATAAAGCAATCAATGACCGAAATTTTAAGCCGTGAGTTAATCGCCGAAGCGAATCTGGATAAAGGATTAGCATTAATAGCTGATAAAATAAGAAATAGTGAAAGAATCTCCGATCAAGAAGGACTGCTTTTATTTGAAAAAGGGAGCTTAGCTTTTTTAGGAAGCCTCGCCAATTCCATTCGCGAAAAATTTCATGGTGATAAAACATACTTCAACCGGAATTTTCATATTGAACCAACCAATGTATGTGTGTTCTCCTGTAATTTTTGTTCATATTCCCGCATCTATGCTCACAAAGATGAAGGCTGGGAATTAAGCATGGAACAAATGATGGACATGGTAAAAAAATATGATGGCCAACCAATCACCGAAGTGCATATTGTAGGAGGCGTGCATCCAAAAATGAATCTCGAATTTTTTGCCGAATTGCTTCGCAAAATAAAAGCTCATCGTCCATCATTACACATAAAAGGATTTACCGCTGTTGAATTGGATTATATGTTCCGAAAAGCAAAACTCAGTAATGAAGAAGGAATAAAATTATTGCATGAAGCCGGATTGGATTCCATTCCCGGTGGCGGCGCAGAAATTTTTCATCCGGAAATAAGAGAACAGATCTGTGCTGATAAAGTGAATACAGAAGGCTGGCTGAAAATCCATGAAGCAGTTCATCAACTTGGAATGCATAGCAATGCCACGATGTTGTATGGTCATATTGAAAAATACTGGCATCGTATTGATCACATGTCAAGACTTAGAAATCTCCAGGACAAAACAAAAGGCCTGCCTACCGGACAGGCAGGCTTTAATACTTTTATTCCTCTCAAATTCCGAAATAAAGACAATGACATGAGCCATGTACCGGAATCAACTGTTATTGAAGACATGAAGATGTATGCAGTAGCCAGAATTTATTTGGACAACTTTCCTCACCTGAAAGCATATTGGCCGATGCTGGGCAGACAGAATGCGCAACTATCTCTTTCATTTGGCGTAGATGATATGGACGGAACAATTGATGATTCAACAAAAATTTATTCAATGGCCGGAGCTGAAGAACAAAATCCAAGTATGACCACTGCGCAATTAGTTTCTCTTATTAAACAAGCAAAAAGAAAACCTGTTGAAAGAGATACTTTGTATAATGAGATCAGGGATTACAGCACTGCCGATATAAAAGAACTGGAATTGAATCCGGAAATGAATTGACCATTTACAATTTACGATTTAAGATTCACCATGTCATGTCCTAACAAAAGTTGACACTATTCACTTCTCACTCCACTTGGGTTTCAGCTTCAATATTTTCTTATACACAGGACAGCTTTCAATATGTGCGCCGGACAAATAACCTGTGCTCATCAGGAACTCATTCACAATTTCAGCACCGGTAAAACGAAATGTTGTTTTAAAAATTTTTACCCATTCATCTTTTGATTTCGGGTGATGCATGTTGAGCCAGTTTTTAAATGAACCATGTTCTTTCTGAATAATTTTAATCCGCTTTGCATTATCAATAGCTGATTCAATCTTCAAGCGGTTTCGGATGATTCCGGCATCCTGCAAAAGCTTATTCTTTTTCTTTTCTGTAAACCGGGAAACTTTATCAATATCGAAATTGTCAAAAGCTTTAAAGAAGTTCTCTTTCTTTTTTAAGATGGTTTCCCAACTCAATCCCGCCTGATTAATTTCTAATACCAATCTTGCGAAAAGCAGATTATCATCATCAATGGGAAATCCATATTCATGATCATGATAATAACGATGAACAGAATCTTTTCCAGCCAACTGAATGTATTCGCAATAAGAAGTTGCCATAATGTAAATATGCCAATAATTTCCTTAAAAAATATTTGACTGAAACTACTCACAATCCTATCTTTGCCGTCCTCAAAAGGGAGTTTAGCTCAGCTGGTTCAGAGCATCTGCCTTACAAGCAGAGGGTCGGCGGTTCGAACCCGTCAACTCCCACTCAATATAGATAAGGGTTTCAGCGAAAACTGAAACCCTTTATTATTAAACTGGTAAAAATAGTTTAAACAACTTCTTCATTCTTCACAATACGAAGCTTACAAAATTAAAAAACTTTTTTTACTATCAATCTCTTTTCTATGAATGATGGTAGAACTAGAAAATCAAGCTCCCTTTCTCAATTATTTACTCCTTATTTTAATAATTCTATTTTTCTTTTAACCAGATAGATTTACCCAATCAAACTTTCATAAGTTAATCCCATTCTTAAAAATCTATTTTCCCTGATTGTTGGCAATCCATTGCGAAAGATCAAGTACTTCAGCCTGCCGCGGAAAAATTTTAGTCATAAGTACATGATGAACTTCTTCATCTCTGTCAGCACAACAATCAGAAAGAACTGATATTTTATAATCCTTATCTGCGGCTTCACGCAACGTGGATAATACTACGCCACTTGTTGCAATACCTGTAAGCAAAAGGGATTTAATTCCTGATGATCTTAAAACAATTTCCAGATCGCTTCCGGCAAATGCACTTACTCTTTTTTTGATAACAACGATATCACTATTTTTTGGCCTGATGACTTCTGGAATTTCGGTAGCTTCTTTTGTATCAAGATTTAAAGTTCCACTTTTTAATAATGAAAAAGATTTATTGTCAGAGCTTACTTCGGGATATCCCGGTCTGAAGCCCACGACTACATAAATGACCTGTATTTTATTATTACATGCTGCTTCAATTGCTTTTGTAATCGAATCTAAAAAAGCACTTTCATTATTTAACATTTTAACTGTGGCGCCCTGCACATCCATCACCAATAGCGCTGATTTTTGTTTATTTGAATTATGCTCCATTTTTTTCTGTTTTGCCTGGTTAACTAAATTCAAAAATGATGATCAAATTGCCAAAGGAATAGTTTCGATTTCTTTACCTATTGGATATTTTCCTTAAAAGACTCGCCTAAAATTATAAAACAAAAGTAGAATTACGATTCACTGAAAAATTATTATTTATACTTTTGTGTATAGCTTTGTATATAATGGCCGTTACTAAAAATGATATTCGCACAGATGATCAGCAAGAGACGGATTTGCTCACTAAACACGAATCCCCTTGCAGCCTGATTGTATGGAATGATGAAGTGAATACTTTTGAATGGGTGATCCAAACATTAATAGAAGTATGCGGACATACTTATGAACAGGCAGAACAATGTTCTTATATCATCCATTTCCAGGGAAAGTATGCTGTCAAGCAAGGAAGATATGAAGAGCTGAAACCTCAATGCGATGCCATTACTGAACGTGGAATCAATGCAACTGTTGAAGTTATTGCTGAATAATAGTCTTTATATTTCTGATTTCTAATCCTAATACCTGAATCCTGATTCCTAATTGCTTATTATTTCCGAATGTCTCTCTGGGTTTTAGATAATGAATTAATATTTCCTCCGGTTAATACAGCTGAATCTGACGGCTTACTGGCAATAGGTGGAGATCTTTCACCTGATCGTTTATTGATTGCTTACCAGAATGGAATTTTCCCCTGGTATGAAGGCGAACATATATTATGGTGGTGCCCAGATCCGCGTTTTGTTCTTTTTCCTGAAGAAATCAGAATCAATAAAAGTGTAAAACCATTATTGAAAAGAAATGAGTTTGATTTCAGCATTGATAAAGCATTTTCTCAGGTCATTCATCAATGCAAAAAAGTGACAAGAGCAGGACAAGAAGGTACATGGATAACAGATGAAGTTGAAAAAGCTTTTAAGAAAATGCATGAACTGGGTTATGCTCACAGCGCAGAAGTATGGAAGAATAATGAACTGGTCGGCGGACTTTATGGAATCAAACTTGGTAAAATCTTCTTCGGAGAAAGTATGTTCAGTAAAGTTAGTAACGCTTCCAGGTTTGCTTTTATAAAATATGTGGAACAATTAAGACTGGAAGGAATTGAATTAATAGACTGCCAGATTTATACTGAATATCTTGAAAGCTTTGGAGCCAGAATGATTAATCGGAAAAATTTTATCGAACAACTCAATAAACTAATTTCTCCACATTCTCCCCTTTAGGGCCAGGAAGCATTTTCAATATTACACCTTTACCTGGGGGTTAAAATTTTGTCTCCAGATAATGTGGCAGCATAGCTCGCCAAGTATTCCAATCATGTGGCCAGTCTTCTCCCCAAACATCCAATTCATACCAGATTCCTTTATCATAAAGAATTCTTGCAAACCTTCCGCTGCTTGAAGGATCTTCGTAATCGCCGCTGCCGGTAACAATGTGAATATGTTTACTCTTGCGAATATCTTCCAAGATATTGTTATCCGTCAGGTTTGGTATATAATGCATCGGGCTGTTGAAATAAACATCATCATCAAAATATCCTTTGGTATATTCCGTAAGATCATAAACACCGCTCATTGCAATTACTCCGTTGATGATATCCGGTCGTTTTAAAAAAAGATTCATACTATGTAATGCTCCAAAAGAAGCGCCACAGGTAATAATTGGAGTTTCTGAACTTGTATTGGTGCGGATAAAAGGAACGACTTCATTGAACACATATTCATTCCATTGCAGGTGGCGGATCATTTTATGACGCGGCTCCATATCATTTTTCATCCAGCTTTCATTATTGATGCTGTCAATGGAAAATACTTTTACTTTACCGCTGTCAATGAAAGGAGTAATATGATCTATCAGTTGAAAACGCTCATATTCCAGGTAATCTGCAGCTGCTGTAGGAATCATCAGTAAAGCAAAGCCATATCCGCCATAAACAGCCATCGGCATTTCTTTGTTCAGTGAAGGGCTGTACCAGGATGTTAATTCTCGCTTCATGCAAGTAATTTATTTAAAAATACTGAATGGCGCAATATATTATTGAAGTTCAGGAAAATCAATAATACGACAATTTATTTTCGGACTTTCTCCTTTGGGAACGATTACAATAATTTTTGTAAAAACTGTTTGTCCATTGCTGATAGCATAACCAACCTGGGCATTTATCATTCGGAATTTATCTTTTCCATCCCCATCAGGAATCTTTACGTTCGAATACAATAGTTTGGCGCTGACAATTCCCTTTTTGGTAGTCATCCTTTTGCCGGTAGCATTCAAGCAATTAAATTCAGCTATCTGCACTTCATCGCTGCTTCCGTTATTCTCGTGCAAATCCGCTTTAAAAGGAATCAGTTTCAAACATCCGCTTTTATTATTCACATAAAGATTCAATTCATAACGGTCAAAATCTTCGCCTTTAATTTCTTTGGAACTTTCATTGCTGATATAATAACCATATTCTAACCCGTTATAATTATAAGGGGTTTTCTCATCCAGATCTACTATTTGTTGTGAAGCAGCATTTATTGTAAAAATAACTGCAAGCAGCACAAAAGCTATTTTATTCATAAAAATGTTTTTTACGAATATAAATGAAATCTCAAAAGTTCATCTGAATTTACGCAACCTTTTCATCATCTACTCAAAACCCGGTAAATTTGCGACTTTACGTGTAATGCAGAGCAGTATTTAATAAATTTAGCATAAAGAAACAATTAGCGGAGCAGTATGGAATTGAGTAAAAACTTTGAGCCAAAAGCAATTGAAGAAAAATGGAATCAGCATTGGAAAGACCGTGGTTATTTCCACAGTAAAGCCGATCCCGGTAAAAAACCTTTCACAGTTGTTATTCCTCCGCCAAATGTTACCGGTGTTTTGCATATGGGGCATACACTGAATGAAACTGTTCAGGATATTCTTATTCGTAATGCAAGAATGAATGGATTCAATGCCTGCTGGGTTCCGGGTAGTGATCATGCATCTATTGCCACAGAAGCCAAAGTGGTGCAGATGCTGAAGGAAAAAGGAATTGATAAAAATAATTTATCAAGAGAAGAATTTCTGAAATACGCTTTTGAATGGAAAGAAAAATATGGCAGCATAATTTATAATCAGATTGAAAAATTAGGATGCAGTGTGGATTGGGATCGTGTAACTTTTACCATGGATGATCATTATTACAAAGCCGTTATCAAAGTTTTTGTTGATCTCTATAATAAAGGGCTTATTTATCGCGGCGCCAGAATGATCAACTGGGATCCTGATGCAAAAACTGCTTTGAGTGATGAAGAAGTGGAATATAAAGAAGTGCAGGCTAAATTATATTATGTAAAATACAATCTGGCCGGCAGCAATGAATCCATTGTTATTGCTACACAAAGACCCGAAACTATCATGGGTGACACGGCAGTCTGTGTCAATCCAACAGATGAAAGATATTCTCATCTGAAAGGAAAAATGATCATTGTTCCTTTAGTAAACAGAATTGTTCCGGTAATCTTTGATGAGTATGTTGACAAAGAATTTGGCACTGGTGCATTGAAAGTAACTCCGGCACATGATATCAATGATTATAATCTGGGATTAAAACATCATCTGGAAATCATTGACACCTTGAATGAAGACGGAACATTGAGTGAAGCAGCAAAGGTTTTTGTCGGACTTGATCGTTTTGAAGCAAGAAAAAAAGCAATTGAACAACTTAAATCAGAAGGACTATTAGTAAAAGAAGAAGAATATATTTCAAGAATTGGATATTCTCAGCGCACCAATGCCGTGGTTGAGCCACGCATCTCCACACAATGGTTTGTAAAAATGAAGGAACTGGCTGGTAAAGCTCTCGATGAAGTAGTAAGTAAAAAAATTAAAATTCATCCCGAAGAACGTTTTCTTGCCACTTATAAATACTGGTTGGAAAATGTAAAGGACTGGTGCATCTCCCGTCAACTGTGGTGGGGGCAAAGAATACCTGCATGGTATGCGCCTGATGGAAGTTTTACTGTGGCGGAATCGATTGAAGAAGCTTTTGAAAGTTTTAAGCGTCAATGGTCAATAGTCAATGTTCAATCTACGAATGCAATCGCCATTCACCATTCACCATTCACTATTGACAATCTCCTGCAAGATGAAGATGTTCTCGATACCTGGTTCTCTTCATGGCTTTGGCCGATTGAAGTTTTTAATGGAATTAGTGACCCGGGCAACGATGATATAAAATATTACTATCCTACTTCTGTGCTTGTAACCGGCCAGGATATAATTTTTTTCTGGGTAGCAAGAATGATTATGGCGGGAATGGAATACATGAATGAAAAGCCTTTCAGTGATGTTTATTTCACCGGGATGGTTCGTGATAAACAGGGAAGAAAGATGAGTAAGAGTCTTGGAAATTCTCCTGATCTTCTTGATCTCATTGATAAATATGGCGCCGATGCCGTTCGTTTTGGAATCATGATCTCCTCTCCTGCTGGTAATGATCTGCTCTTTGATGAATCAAGTTTAGAACAAGGAAGAAATTTCAATAATAAATTGTGGAATGCGTTGAAGCTGGTCAGAAGTTGGCAGTCAAGAGTTGATAGTTCGCAGTCAACAGAAAATTTTGCAGTTGTTTGGTTTGAGAACAGGTTGAATGAAATAAAAGAAAAAGTTGAAGAACTTTATAAAGATTTTCGTTTGAGCGAAGCATTGAAAACTATTTATTCATTGATTTGGGATGATTTCTGCAGCTGGTATCTCGAATGGGTGAAACCACCGAAAAATGAAAATATTGATTCAACAGTTTATCAAAAAACAGTTTTATTCTTTGAAGAACTTTTGCAATTACTTCATCCATTTATGCCGTTCATTACGGAAGAAATTTATCATTTGCTGAATGAAAGAAAAAAAGAAGATGATTTAACTGTGAGGTTGAAGTCGGAAGTAAGAAGTGCGAAGTCTGAAATATTGAAACTTGGCGAAATCTTAAAAGCCGATATAACTGCAATAAGAGACGCAAGAAATAAAAACAACATCAAACTTAAAGACAAAATTAAACTTCAAATTGAAACGGAATATCCAGACTTGTATAAACAATTTGAATCAATTTTATCCAAACAAACAAACTCGGAATCTATTAACTATACTATAAACCCTAAACCTGGTTCTTTAACTATAGTGGGATATGAGGTAAAAATTCATATAACAACCAACCAGGAAATTGATAATAATATTTCTAAAGAACAATTACAATTGGAATTAAAATATCTTCAGGGATTCCTTAACTCAGTTAATAAAAAGTTAAGTAATGAACGTTTTATTCAAAATGCAAGTCCTGACGTAGTTTCACTGGAACAAAAAAAGAAAGCGGATGCAGAAGCGAAGATCAGAGCCATTGAAGAAAGTCTTTCCAGTCTCCAATAGTCAAATGCAATTTTTCAAAAGAAATAGTATTGCCTTACTCTTTATTGCTTTATCATTTATTCCAAAAAATTCATCATCTCAGTTTCTTCACAACTTTGATCTGAATACGGAAATCAATTTAAGTGAACACCGCACACCCGGCACCACAAAATTTATGCAGGATGTTTCCAATACCAGCAGCTTCATCAGTGTTGGATTTCCTTCAGTTCGATGTTGAAAGGATTATGGACACATGATAAGAGACACAGAAAGAAAGTCTTTATATGTTTGAATCGCTGGGCATTTCATCTGTCATTACCTTAGCTGCAAAATATACTTTCAACCGGGAAAGACCTTTCCAGGAAGATAGCTTGATTATAAAAGCAAGTTCTGGTGGCAGTCCTTCTTTTCCTTCCGGTCATGCATCTCTTGCTTTTTCATTTGCCACTTCTTTATCTATACTTTATCCCAAATGGTATGTCATTGCACCATCGATGTGCCTGGGCAAGTCTGACTTGTTATTCCCGTATGTATCTAGGAGTGCATTATCCCACTGATGTTATTTGCCGGCGCCATCGTTGGCAGCGGCAGTGCTTTTCTTTGTTATAAACTCAACAAATGGATGCAGAAAGGAAAAAAGAAAAAGAACATTCCTACCGCATTTCAATGATCATTTGGGAATGATAGTTACCGGCAAAATAAATTCAAACACCGTTCCTTTTATTCCGGTAGAAAGATCATAATCCAGCAAACGGCTTATCCTGAATCCAAATGTCAATGGATACTGATTCCACCATTTTGTATCAAAATAAATTTCTGCACCGACACTTCGTAGATCTGCAGTTTGCAATTTATTTCTTGAGTACACTTTGGTAAAATCATAAAATCCATTTCCTCTTATCCGTTGTATATATAGAATATCAGCAAAACCCCAATCAGGATAAATGATCGGGAAATGATAATTGGCACTTAACCGCCACATTCTTGAAAAATAAATTTCATTATAGCCACGGGAATAAGAAAACAAATTTGAAAATACCAATTGATTCAATGTATCGCGTTGCTGGAAAGCGCCACTTAAAACAAGACTGTGCGTTACAAACAAACCCGGCAAATACAAAGATGCGCCGGCAAGAAACTGGTAACCCGTGTATTTTGTGATCGCATGCAGATCACTCAGGGAAACTGCATATCCAAACCGCGGATAAATGTTCTGTGGCATTTGCTGCAATTGCTGGCTCCATGAAATGTAATGACTCAGGTAGCTGAAGTTTACAGTGCCAAGAGAATCCTTATAAAATCCTTTATTGAATTCATTTCTCCAGACATAATCTGTACCTGCAGTGAAACTGCTGAACATTCTTCCCTTCGTTATATTCAGCGGAATGCTTAATCCGATCTTAGAATCTAACTGGCCCCATTGTCTGACCCTGTTACCAATAATTTGCTGCTGGTCGAAAGTATATTGTGTTCCCAAATCAAGGTAAGGAAACCAGGCGCCGTATATTCCTGTAAATCCTACTGCATTGGTCTTGTCATTTTGATTATAGAGATAATATAATTCAGTTTGCAAAGTGTTCAACACATTTTCCCCATAGAGAGAAAATGTAAATTCGGGATTCTGGTAATAAGGACGCCAGCTGTGAAAGTTCAAAAGCTTCGTTGCTTTATTGTATTTGCTGACAGGAAAATTTCTTGCCGGAACTTTATGCTGCAAAATATCTTTAAACTCATCCGAGTGACTGACTGCATATGGAGGAATCAATTGCTCCAGGCTATCCATATTCATTTCTTTCCACCCGGTATATTTTTCATTGTCGCTTGAATCATTTATCTGAACAGGCATTTGCTCCAGCTTGTAACCATCAGCAGTAAACGTTGACCAGATAACTTTTCCATTACTTACGTTCACAAAATAATTTCCGAAAGGTCCATTAGTGACTTTGTACATTTTGAAATTGCTTAACTCCATTGCATACACATCATCATTTCCCAAAAAAGAAGCTGTGAAATATATTATTCCATTGTTTATACAAGGATATCCAACTACACTAAATGATGGTGGCGTTAATCGCACCGTACTTCCGATTTGCACATCTACAGTTGCCAGCGCCATTTTTCCATTCAGCAAACGGACAGCAGTTATGAGTGAGTTATCATTGACAAATTTTGGATCAGTGTATAAACTAACTTCCGAAGAACGGATCACTTTCAACACCTGCCCGCTGGCAGCATCAAGAATGTGAAGTTCGCATTTACCATTTGTAGCCAACAGCACTGCAGCAATCTTTGTTCCGTCCGGGGAAATATCCGGAGTAAAATATTTTGTCTTGTGCGTGATGGTTTGTTCATGACCTGATTTTACATCCAGTAGTTTTATCACCCCAAAATCTTTCCAGCCCCAACGTGCATCCGTTTCATAAGCGCTATAAACAATCTTACCGTTACGATAACTGAATTGATCATCAATAGAAATATCTTTTACTCTTAACTTATGTTCCCCGATAGAATCTTTAATATAAAATGCAGGGCGGCGACGGTAACTTGATTTTACATAAAGCAACGAATCATCTCCGGCATAATAAGGAAAATCATAATTGGTTACAGATTTTTCATTGAGAGGAGAAATATTTTTAATAGCGGAAGATTGCATTTCTTTCTCATTTGCAGAAAGTGCAGGCGTAAGTTGTTTATAATATTCAAAAGCCTGTTCATAAAAAGTTTTGTAATCAACTCCTGCATATTTTTTTATTGCTTTCTGAAATGGATAAAAAAATCCTTTGAATGCGCTGGCGTCATGGGTAACTTTTGTCCAGAAATCAGTTCCATATTTCTCCCGGCCATAATTCACGAGCATATAACCGAGGTAATAATGATTAGGTACATAATCTTTCAGCGACTCGTTGCGCAATTTCATCCATGAATAATTTTTTTTTGCATACCAGAGCGAAGGATATGAATTCATGAACAGCGGCAACCTGCCACGTCCCTGGTTAGTAAGAATCGTTTCATTGTATACAGCATCGCCTTCATAAAACCAGTTGGGAATAGAAGCATTGATGGCAAGATCTAATCCATCCTGGCCAAAAAGTGTGTATGCCAGTTTGCTTAATCCGTTATGAAAATTATTGAACTGCATCACATGCCTGTATTCATGCACGGCCAGTTGATCGGCCCATGGAAGACTTCCTTCTTCAAAATTGTTAAACATTGGCGTCAGAAAAAATTCACTGCGGAAAGGTCCCAGTTGCACATAACCATTTGCGATAGTAGTTTGATTTTGCAAGACCACATTGATCTTATGCAATTCATTTCCCAATGGAATAGGTTTATGTGCCGCCAGGTAATGAATAACAGATGCCACCCGCTGGGCCTGGCTATCTAATCCTACAGGAAAAATAATTCTTGCTGAATCGGTGTTGATCTGTTTCCATTTTAATGAAGGTGGGTTGCCGCCGAATTGCTGCGAAAATGAGAAATAAGAAATGAGAAATAAGAAATACGAAAGCAATAATTTTCGCATGTTGCGGATTTTAAGGAAAGATACGGAGGAAAATGAGATTGTCGATTCTCCATAGCTTTGCTATTTGCTTACTGTATAAAGGCACAGACATAAAATATATAAAAGAATTACTGAGCCATTTAGACATTAAAATCAACCGAAAGGTATCTGCATGTAAGCAAAAAACAATTAGTAAATATTATTAGCCCGTTAGACGATTTATGGAAGACAAATGCTATAGAATGGTAAAACGGATTGTCCTAACAACAATACAAAATGTATAACATTAAAATATTGGTTTTCAAGGCCGATATTTTTTGGGAATAGCGTTTAATATCATAAATTAGAGTGTTGAACTAACATCGCCTATCCGGCGCTGAGTTTTGGATTTGTAAATTGTAAGTTTATTCATTCACTTAAAAATTTACAGAATCATGGAAAAAAAAATCATTAAGTCCGCAAGCCATTGCGGCATTAGAAAAAACTAATCAGTATTTATCCGTTGGCCATTACAGTCCACTCACCATTCGCAATTACCTGGCAGAACTCCGATTTATTTTTGTGTATTATCCAGACGTAGATCCATTGGATTTTACTGAGCCGATGATTATTCAGTATTTGCTTTACCTGAGTAAAACCCTCGGATGTAGCCGGGTAAAGTGCAAGATGGCGGCGCAGGCCATTTCATTTTTTATGCGTCATGTAGCAAAGCGTCCTTATGTAATCCCTACCGTTATTTATCCCAGGCCTTCCAACAAACTTCCGGAAGTGATGTTGCCTGAAGAAATTATGAGGCTCATAGATGGGTTGCAAAATATTAAGCACCGCACTATTCTGATGTTATTATATAGCACGGGTATGCGTGTAAGTGAAATAGCCAATTGCAGGATAGCAGATATAGATTCTACAAACATGCGCATCAAAGTAGTACAGGGCAAAGGAGCTAAAGACCGCTATACTATTATGTCGCAGCAGGTACTCATGGAGTTAAGGGCTTACTATCTTATTTACAAACCCAAGGAATATCTCTTCAACGGATACAAGCCTGGTAAAAAGTACAGTGTGCGTACTATACAACACATCATGCAAAAAGCATTGGTGAAGGTGGGCCTGGAAAGCAAGCATTATACTATTCATACTATCCGCCACAGTTTTGCCACGCATTTGCTGGATAACGGGACAGACCTCTATACGATTAAAGAACTGCTTGGACACAATAGTTTGCAAACCACAATAAGGTACATGCACCTTACTTCTAAAAGAACAGACAATATCTTTAATCCTTACGATGCCTTATTGCTGGCAAAAGATAATAACATCATTAAAACCAATTTAAAATGATGCGCCATGTTATCTTATACAGCGCCGCGGGCAACGGTGCAGCAAGTGCTGCAAAAGCAAGATGTATGGGTTCATAAAAATGCGCATGTAGCCAAAGTATTGCAACGAATACGAACCTGTCGTACAGCAGCGCTGGGCTATCATGTATATCAATGCACGGGAGATGATTGCGGCCATGTAAAATATCAGTATCATAGTTGCAGAGATCGCCATTGTCCTAATTGCGGCGCCATCAAAAAACAGGAATGGATAGAAGCACGGACACAGGAACTGTTGCCGGTAAAATACTATCATGTAGTATTTACATTGCCTCACGAATTGAACAGTTTGGTAATGGGTCACCGAGCGGCTTTATATAAACTTTTATTCAATGCATCTGCGCAAACATTGCTCTGTTTTGCAAAAGACTCAAAATATCTTGGAGCAACTCCGGGCATCATCAGTGTGCTGCATACCTGGGGACAACAACTGAGCTTCCACCCCCATATTCATTGTATTGTAAGTGGCGGTGGTATTTTAGATGATAATGTATGGAAAGAAGCGACAAAAAATCAATGGCGTTTTTTATTCCCGGTTAAAGCCATGAGTATTGTTTACAGAACAAAGTTTTTACAGGCATTGAAACCAATGATTGATAATCGTGAAGTAATTGTTCCGGCTTCAACAGATGTAGAGCAATTGCTGAACTTACTGTATCAAAAAAACTGGATCGTTTATGCCAAAGCTCCGTTTGGTGGTCCGCAAGCAGTGATTGAATACCTGGGAAGATATACGCACAAAGTAGCCATCAGCAATCACCGGATAGATAGCATCAATGAAGAAGATAGAACTGTAACCTTTGGTTATAAAGATTACCGAAGTATCGGTACAGGTAATGCAGATGCCGGAAAGCAAATCACACTCCCTATTGCAGAATTTATCCGCCGCTTTGCACAGCATATATTACCGGTGCGGTTCACCAAAATAAGAACCTATGGGTATCTTAGTAACAGAGGACGCCACGGCCGTATAAAAGCAGTATTACAAAAAATGAAACTACCGATGCATCAAGGGCTGGTGAAAGTCCCCCTTGAAGTTCGTATGCTGGAGCAATACGGTATTGATATGAAGGAGTGTCCTGCCTGCAGGAACAAAACTTTGCAATTGATAAAAATATTTTATCCCTGCCGGACAGGCAGGCAGGCGTGGAAACATGCAGATGATGGGTAAAATACAAGCGGCCATCTTTTTAAAATGCATTTATGAGGCAACGTTTAGTGACGTAACAAACAAGGTATGCCTTGTAATAGAAAAATATTTCCGAAAACTCTTTATCCAAAATTTAAAATCCTAATTTTAAAAGATATAGTGACAGCGGGAATACTAAATAAGAAAAAAAGAGGCTGTTTGCATCAAAAACAATATTTATAAAAATAAACAAATAGAAAAGCAGGCTGATACTTTGCACCCAATAGCGAACTTTACGGCGACATCAGTCAACGTAAAAGTATACCGCAAAGCCCCCGCAAGCTTATATTTATTGCGGGGATTTTTTAGGGGGCTTTTCGGATACTTTTCTATGTGTTGTGTGCCATACTATGAGACTTCTATTTTTTCAGTTTTTGTTTTTATTTATTCGACTCTATTCAGGACAATCCTATACGACTTATACTTTCAGAGATATTGGTTGGACTATTAAGTTACTTAATGATTTTAAGATTGAAGACACAACGACAGTTGCAAGAAATTCTGCAGAAGGAGAAATTCATTTTGGAAACTTAAAATCATATTGACCTGACAAGGCAACAACAAAAAATTGATCACTGCCTAAAAGCCGACTTGTTACACAAATTTAATGTGACCTTATAAAATCAATCGCACCAAATGAGCACTATTGGGATTCCGTCAATAACAGAGTAATCAAGATATTTTATAATGCAATGATTAAACCAATGCTTCTCCTGCAGCAAAGTGTGACTTATCCAGAACGATTATAGTCAATAGACGGCATTACTTCAAAAGTTTTCGAATTGGATGTTAAACTCAACGAGAATTTAACTCTTCACAATTTTCTAATTACTAGACTTTACAAGGGTGCTTGACTCTATCCAATCTAATTATTATTACACAGATGAAGCGGCAATGTTGGCGAAGAAATAAAAAAGATGCTGAGAGAATCAAAGTTTAAATAAATTTGACGAAGTAATGCACATAACATAACGTTTTGTGCTATTGGGACTGACGAATAGCGTCTTTCATCTTTCTGTTCGCAAATGCTCAGCTTTTTGTCCCAGCTTAACATTTACTATTGAGCTTAAGAATAAAATTTCTACTTTAGTTCTTCGTTCAACCAGCCGCGCCGGGGGCGACGAATAGATGAAGCCCCCAACAGCATAAATGCCTGGACGTTGCACGCTATTATAGAACACAATTATTACCCAAGAAATATTATGAAATATAAATTTCTGACTTTAATTATTTTTTTTAGCCATACTTCTTTCGGACAGACCGATATAAATAATAAAATTGATACAAGTAATTATTATAGCTATTATTCTTATGGCAAAAATTTAGAAGGTCAAAAACTGACTACCGCTTGGTTAACACTGGATGAAGCTGTACCGGTAATTATGGATGAACTTGAAAAAGCGGGTCATGACTGGCTGTACGATTACAGCTTGTTTAAAGTTGCATCTGGACAATACATTATCTTAGCAGCCTATAGTCGAAAATCAAACTTTGGATTTCTTTATATACAAGGCCATGACATGTTTCCATCTAAAAAACACAGGAAAGATTTAACTCAAAACGACTTGCTTGGGGCCGCTTATTCGTCTTGTATAGAGACACCGTCTGGAGAACCTGATTTTGTAAAAATAAAAAAGCTTCCAAAGAATGTATTTTTGTTAAATGAAAATAACTATTGGTACCAATACACTGACAATATTGAGGATAATAAATCTTTGGTAACTAAAGAAACCGCTTTTAAGATTCTGAGAGAGGATATCAAAAAATATCTAACAAAAGTGAAGGTGGTTAAGTAAACAGCGTGCAACAAGTGGTTCCTATGTAAAGCGGTATGAGAGGAATAATATGTTTATAAACGGTCTACATAATATATTTTAATACGCTGTGGATTTGAATGATTGTAGTTGTTGTAACCCGGATTAAGTCCCGCCGGGGTTTCTCGCAGAAGACCCCAGCGTAACAAAAAGCAAAAGTCATTTCGCGACAGGTCAACTATGATCGCAGACATAAAATATAACATACAATATTGGCTTAAATAATATGACAAGAAAAATTTTTCTTCTCCTAAACTTAGTCCTGGCATTTTATAATATTGGGACAATTTGGGCACACGAAATTGATATTTTCAGGACGTGGAAACTTCTTGATCCAGAGACTTTTCATAATGTACAACGTGTTCATTGGAAGAAAATTCCTTATTGGGTTTTCATTCCAGTAGCGCTTTCATTCGTTGGAGTGATTGCGTTATTCTGGTATCATCCGGATAAAGTTCCTGATTGGGAAATTTGGATTGCATTTGCAGTTCAATTTCTCTCGCATATACTTACAGCAATATTTTGGGGACAATGGCAGGCCAAACTATCAAAAGATAGAATGGTGGAGCAAGTCCTTGGCTTGTTAAAATATTGAAGACACACTGGCTTAGGACTTTACTAATCAATGCATATGGGGTGATATTGCTTTATATGACCATTCAAACTTTATCTTAACCATCAATGACAAAAATATTTTTGAGCATATATTTTTTAGGAACACTTTTTTTTAATCCTTCAAACTTAAAAATTGTTGTAAGAAACATTCAGGTTGGCAAAGGAAATATCGTTTTACGCCCTTGTTGGTGTTTTAATTTAAAGCTTTTCCAACTATTGTTCTGTTACACCAACAACTTGCCTACCGGCAGGCAAGCACGAACTATGGGAAAATACTACCTTAGTGTTTGGTTGTAGCTGCAAAATCATTATCATTGAATTTTGTTTTAGTTTGAACAGCAACAACGGCGTAAAGAAGAAAATGAATGTTTATGAAACCACGGTACCTTATCTTTCTTATATGCTTCTTTGCTTCAATCTATTCATTTAGCCAGAAAGTAACTTATAAAGATTTACTTGGCATTTGGGATGAGAGATATACTGAGTTACATCCTAAACGTGTTTTAAAGTTTATTGATAGTATACATTTAATTGTGGAAGAGCAAAGCACAAAGCATAAATTAGATTCATTACCTATTGAAACCAAATGGGAATTCAATTATACATTAAATTTTTTCTCGACTGCAACTGTACTTCAAGAAGACGGCATAATTAATGACCGCCCTTTTAAAAGAAGCTGGATAATCAGAATTTTAGGGAATGATACTTTAAAAATGCAATCAACTCAACACTTAAACAACAATTTTAAATGGAATGACAATGAGACTTGGTTAAATACTTCAATTTACATTAGGAGAAAAGAACAATTATTTACTGATGAAACCGGGAAGGCAGATACTAACGAGTATTTCATTAAAGGAAAAGTTTATGATTCAATTTTAAAGCAAGGGGTACCTTATGCGTCTATAAAAATTAATAATAGAAATATTGGTTGCACTACAAACGAGAAAGGAAATTTTGAGCTTAAACTTTCAAAAAAGTTTCTGAAAAAAAATTTTAAACTGATTGCGTTCTGTGTCATGTATGAAACAACAAAAGTGAAAATTGAAAACAAAAAGTTTTTCGCAAACAAAGACTTAATCATTTTTTTACGACCTAGTAAAATAGATGTGGATAAAGTAGTTCAAACTTGTTGTAATTGAAAAGTTTCTTTTCCAAGCACCATCTTCTACTATAAACGCCGCATTTCTTCAATAATCATTAGCTTGGCTTCTTTAATAACCCCTCTTGTGCGTTGGCCTCTTTCGCAGCCGGGTGTTCCTAAGATTTTCTTAGGCGATGTCCCGGCCAATAAGTTCTGCAAAGAAATAAATGCAGCTGCCGGACTCGCCGTCAATCTTCTTCCCTCCTCTACATTTTATTATTCTTTTCTAGGAAATATCATTCAACACAAGGATTGACAATTTAAAATTCACGTTGTAATAAAGGATCGTCAACCTTTCAAAGGTTGACGATCCTCATCAATCCTACAATATAAAACTGCTTATCTCATCACTGTACTCCCTTACATCGCTGGTGCCGATGGGCAGCACACGGAAAAAATATTCCTTACCACTTGGCAGGTCGGTAAGAAGTAATCTTGTTTTGGAAGATATCTTACGGCTCCAGTCGGCAGCGGTGGCTTCTTTAAATTCAAACTGGTAGCTGACGGCTCCCTGCAATCTATCCAGCCCAAGTTTGATCACTCCCTTTCCTGTGGACTGCACACGAAAGCCCGTAGGCTTGGGCAGCGGCCCCACAGGAGCAGGATCTTTAGTGGTCTTAAAACCGGATCTCCGCATCGTCGCAATATCTCCGTCACTCTGCAACTCTACGTACAGTCCCAGTTCATACAGCAGTTCTTCCAGTATTTGTCTTTTCTGGTTTTTTAATTCCACTGCTGCATGATTACCGGTTGATGCATCCGCTTTTGCCGAATCGAAGTTTGCAATAGCTGTGCTTACATCCGCCAGCGATGGCACCGGTGTGGTGAAATCAGGATTGCCCGTCATGCCTGTGATAACGGATTGTCCAAAATCCGACATGTCGGAATCAGTGTTGTTTTTGAAATTGATAATAATTCTGGCTTTTCGCATAAATATTATTTTAAAAATTAAAAAAAGGGTTATAGATCTGATTCAAAAAAATTCTGTTATTAATAAAAGAAAATAACTGGTCCGTTTATACATATATATAACCTGACCGGGATCGCACGGGGGCGGTTTATCCGAAACATTGCCTTCTTTTCCATGAATGCTGATATGTTTTTTGAAATTCCCTGTCTGGAAATTCCATTTTCCCTGTCAGGGAATGACTTTTCCTTGTCAGGAAATGACTTTTCCCTGTCAGGAAATTGCTTTTCCCTGTCAGGAAATGACTTTTCCCTGTCAGGGAATGACTTTTCCCTGTTAGGGAATGACTTTTCCCTGTCAGGAAATTGCTTTTCCCTGTCAGGGAATGACTTTTCCCTGTCAGGAAATTGCTTTTCCCTGTCAGGGAATGACTTTTCCCTGTCAGGAAATTGCTTTTCCCTGTCAGGAAATTCTTTTCCCTGTCAGGAAATTGCTTTTCCCTGTTAGGAAATTCTCATTCCATGCCTGGAATTTCCTGTTCCATGTTTGCAAAAATATTTTCCTAACACCGACTTTGGAATCCTTATGCAATTGCAGGTTGAATTCACTTGCTTTCCGGTTGATGCGGCAGTGGAAAGAAAAGGAGAAAAGGCAGATCGCTTTGCTGAATGTAAAAAAGAAAAATTTTGAAGAAAGGAATTTCATAGGGTTCAGTTGAATAATGGCGAATAAATACAAGTGCAAAAATATATTCTCAAAAAATATTTGTCAATACCACGAAAGTGGTATAAAAACATGCTACTCCTAATGAAAATTGGTAATTATTTAATTATTTCACTTGAAATTTGATTAAAGGAGGGAGAGGTAAATTATGAGAATGGAATTTTTAATATTTTAGATTCAGGCATTCACCGGCATTATATGTGATAACATTTCAATTATATCTATAAACAACTTTGAACTCTTTGGAAAATATTTGTCCCGTAGAGCTTGTCCCGCTGAAAAGCGGGAGACAATTGATGAGTAAACGCAAACAAACATAGCACGAAGCGTTCCTTCGGAACGCATGGTGAAATCATCATCATGATCTACCCACGATATGTGCCGATGGCACACAGAAAGAGAGAAATAAAATTTTAAGACAACGAGCCTCTACTGCCATGGATTTGTGTCCCACGAACCACTTTTCTTTTTGTATTGGCGCAACTCACAATATAAAAATCCCAATAGGCTGGCTGTGAAAATCAATGTATTAGTTTTCCCGAATTTTCAGCAAGTTGCGTATATTTAAGTGTTGGTGGCAATGCGGTTGCAGACACTTCACAATGAAAATAATTATTACAATATTTTTAGTTGGACTATTAACCTTAAAATCACTTTCACAAGTTGAAAGTGGGTTATATAAAGGACTTGAAAGGATGTGTTGGACAAATGACAAAGGGAAAATTGAATGTTATGATGCGCCGAGAAAAAGGTATCACGAAAATTTGTTGCTCATTGACAAAGACAGCTTTTTTATTTATAAAGTGCCTGTTTAAATAATTGGCAAGAAAAAGATTTACTCAGCTTCTGACGGTGCATTTTATTATTATTTTGGTAGGACACAGCAAACCGACACCGGTTCTATGGTTAACTTGACAATGAACAATTGTGATTATTGTGGACGCAGAATTAAAATTGACACAGCAACGGGATTTATGTATCCAGTTGCCAAAGTCGAAAGTTATAAAGTAACGACTATTCCAATGGGAGTAAAAATTGGAAACGTTTCGTATTACAAAGAATCGAACAAGAAAAATTACTTTCCAGCTAAACAGATGTTTTATTACGACTCAAACAATATCTATAGATACGACCCAAATGGCCAGTACCTATTAATCTCAACAGGAATAAAAAGCTTCTTGCAGACAAAGGAACTAAAACTTGACAATGATACTTTAAGAATTAGCATTGACAGAACGAATGACGATTCTATTATTGAAACGCTGAATCCAGAAAATTTACAGATTGACACGTCAGGAATAATTTTAAAATTCTATACTCGAAAAGAGTTAAAGAGCTTGACAACTACTTTAAACCGACCTGTCAGATATATTGAAGTTGGACAAATCATAGATTATTGGAAGGCAGCAAGAATTTCACTTGAATATGTAATTTCTTTACCAAAGACTATTCATAAATTTAGCGAACGACAATTTAGCAACTTGTTTGAGTATAATAAAGTTGGTACGGAATATTTATTAGCAGACAAATTACCAGAAAATGATTGGGGACTTATTGAGCGGAAATAGCACTGCCACCAACATTCGGTTCCTATGTAAAGCGGTATGAGAGGAATAATATGTTTATATACGGTCTACAAAATATATTTTAAGCCGCTGTGGATTTGAATGATTGTAGTTGTTGTAGCCCGGATTAAGTCCCGCCGGGGTTTCTCGCAGAAGACCCCAGCGTAACAAAAAGCAAAAGTCATTTCGCGACAGGTCAACTATGATCGCAGACATAAAATATAACATACAATATTGGCTTAAATAATATGACAAAAGAATATTTTTCTTCTTTTAAATTTAGCCCTTGCATTTTATAATGTTGGGACAATTTGGGCACACGAAATAGATATTTTCAGGACTTGGAAACTTCTTGACCCAAAAACTTTTCATAATGTACAAGGTGTTCATTGGAAAAAACTTCCTTATTGGGTTTTCATTCCTGTGGGACTTTCATTCGTTGGTGCAATTGCATTATTTTGGTATCATCCAGACAAAATTTCTAATTGGGAAATCTGGTTTGCGTTTGCGTTCAATTTACTCTCACATTTTCTTACAGCAATTTTTTGGGGACCATGGCAAGCAAAACTTTCAAAAGATGAACAGGTGGAGCAAGCCCTATTTTTCTAAAAAAAATTTTAAAAACACATTGGATTAGAACCGCCCTAATTAATATTTATGGATTGATGTTGCTTTATATGACAATTCAAATTTTATCATAAGCCATCAATGACAAAAATATTTTTGAGCATATATTTTTTAGGAACACTTTTTTTTAATCCTTCAAACTTAAAAATTGTTGTAAGAAACATTCAGGTTGGCAAAGGAAATATCGTTTTACGCCCTTGTTGGTGTTTTAATTTAAAGCTTTTCCAACTATTGTTCTGTTACACCAACAACTTGCCTACCGGCAGGCAAGCACGAACTATGGGAAAATACTACCTTAGTGTTTGCTTGTTGCTGCAAAATCATTATCATTGAATTTTGTTTTAGTTTGAACAGCAACAACGGAATAAAAACGTCTTATGCTAATTAAAATCAATAGACAAGACAGTATTAAAAAATTTCCAAGCCTTCCCTTGCTGAAATATAATCCGAATGATGATGCTTATGATTTAAATTATCCCAAAGTTTTTGCAAATTATGTTCTGACACTTTCGTCAAAATCCTACAAAAGGCACATTAAATTATTGGGTATTGAGATAGCAAATTTGACAACTGCATTTGGTTTTGACAAGTTAATATTTCTTGGTGAAGAAGACACACCTTGGCTACATAGAGATCATGATTATAAGCCAGCAAAGGAAGGCTTACAATACTTGATAGACAATAAAATTGGCAAGAGATTTAATGGTGCAATACAAGTTGATACGACCCAATTGCCAACCTTTATAAAAAATATTGCTTGGTTGGTACGCAGTAATGCTATTCTACATTATATCCATTTCGTAGACCCGGGACAAAATATCATTGCAAATATTTGTCAATATGGAAATCTTCATATTGCTACAAAGACCAAAACGGTTGACAAGCATTTTAAAGAAGTAATCGCCAAGAGCAAATTTGAATATTTAGGAGATGGAAATTGTTATAACAAATTTTCAAAAAACGGCAAGATTACAGGCAGACAAATCAGATTGTGACTAAGAAGCACATTCAGGTAACATTCTGCTATTACGCTGTTGGTGTTTTAATTTAAAGCTTTTCCAACTATTCTTTTGTTAGCCCAGCAACACGAAGTATTAGAAAATACTACCTTAGTGTTTGGTTTTACGCCCTTGTTGGTGTTTTAATTTAAAACTTTTCCAACTGTTGTTCTGTTGCACCAACAATACGAACTATGGGAAAATACTACCTTAGTGTTTGGTTGTTGCTGCAAAATCATTATCGTTGAATTTTGTTTTAGTTTGAACAGCAACCGGCCTTAAAATGCGAAACATTGTGTGCTATGTTAATTGACACTTCTTACTATGCGGCAAATTAATTTTATCCTAGTAACAACTATTTTGCTTTTTGCAACTTGCAAAGGACAGACAAATTCTAACTCATCATTAACATTTATTGACACAACTAAACCATTCAAAAAGGAAATTCCGATATATCAAGATGGAACTTTTAACATCTTTTATAAATTAGCCAAAACCAAGCAAAAACAGTTAGGACTTGACAGCCTTGAAAACGGCTTTGACAATTTACAGATAAGAGTTTGGTACGACTTCTCTCTTGTTAGAGAGAGAAAACTGATTGTAATTACAAACAAAGACACAAATTGGACTGCAACAGTTTACGATTTGCAAGTTGACTGGGATGGACAAACAGAAACAATTCTTTCAAAAAAAGTAAAGCGAGTAACACCCAAATCAGGTTGGGCTGACTTTTCTAAAAAATTGTTGGACTTAAAAATTTTGACACTTCCTAATCAGGACGAAATCCCGAACTATTTCGGCGGTAATGATGGCAGAACTTACAACGTTGAAGTTGCGACCAAAAATCAATATCGCTTTTATGGCTATTGGGAGCCGCAAGAATATCAAGACAAATTTTGGCAAGCAAAGAATATGGCTGATATTCTAAAACTATTTGAAACAGAACTTGGCGTTTGACAAAAAGCACAAGCACACAACCAGCGGTTTGGCAATATGGCGGGCCAATGAATAAACCCAAACTATAAAATAAAAAATAAACCTTTAATTATAAATTTAACAAAGGTTCTGGCCGTAAAGAATTTTAACATCAGCTTTTCATCAAGCCTGAATATTGGAAGCAATTTTGAAATACACGAAACAAAAAACATATGAATAAGATTTCTTTTCAAACAATTGACTGGGACAAAATTTCCAAAACAGAACATAAAGGTGAAACAGGAACTTCATTCTGGCAGACTTTACAGTTTGACGGACTCCGTATCCGTATTGTTGAATATTCACCGGATTATTTAGCCGATCATTGGTGCCAGAAAGGACATATTGTTCATTGCCTGGAAGGAGAATTTGTCAGTGAACTTCAAAATGGTGAAACTTTTTTATTAACTAAAGGAATGTCCTATGTGGTTTCAGATAACCTGAGTTCGCATCGTTCTGTTTCTGCTAATGGCGTCAGGCTTTTAATTATTGACGGAGATTTTTTAAAATAACCGGGCAATAAATCATTGAAGTGCCGGATAGAATGGCCAACTATTTAATAAGTAAAAAATAATTAAACCAAATGTTTCTATGCGATTGATAATATTCACTTTCCTGCTGACACTCGCTTTCAGTTGCAGCAACACGAAAAATGCTTCAATGAAATCAGTTAAATTAAACGGCACCTGGACTCCTGTCAAACAAGAATTAGGTGGAGTACTGTTGCCAAAGGTTACCTTTAAAAATCAAAAGCTCATTATTAATGACAGTGCTTATACAGTTATTGCCGAAAGTGCCGACAAAGGTGTTGTAAGATATGAAGCTGATAAGATGGATATTTATGGTAAAGAAGGAGTCAATTCAGGAAAACACTTTAAAGCCATTTATAAATTTGAAAAAAATCAATTGATAATATGTTACAATTTGGCAGGCGACAATTATCCCGAAACATTTGAAACAAAAGGGAAGCCCACGTATTTTCTTTCAGTATTCAAAAAAGAAAGAACCAAATAAACAGAAACCGGCTTTTATCTGCACTATTTGAAGTTCTTTAATTTTCTAAACGAATTATTTACATCTTCATGTATTTATCCATTGGCTTGCCGGAAAGATATTTTTTCCATGGTTTCCAATAATAGTCATGCCAGCCTTTATTGATACTATCAGCATGTTCATCAGGAAGGTTGGCATGAATAGCATGCAGCACCGTATCATTCCCTTTTGTTTCAAGCGAAATAATAAAAATGGAATCCGTGTCTTCGTTTTTCCAATTACTGGCACGCCATGTCTGCACGATAAGTTTATTCTTTATCAGTCTCAGGTTTTTGCCACCGATATAATCTTCGTGTGCGGAGAATCTTGAACCTTCTTTTGCTGTGATCTTTGCCGGAGCCATTGTTGCTTCTGAATGTTTTTTTGCATCCATATACAGATCATAAAGATCTTTAGCCTTTGTATTTTTGAATACTATCTTTTGAACAAGGGTCTTTGACATAAATATAATTTTATTGTTAAGAATTATGATTACTAAAATTAAAACAATTCATTACAACAAATTCTGTTTTATCAGGATAATTCGATTATAAAAAACTTTCGTTCCGGCTTTTTTACCAAACATTTTTAAAAGAAAATGAAAACATGACAGAGGAATGATTTTTTGGGATTTATTTATGAGCCTTATAATTTACTTTTACCGAGTAAAAAAAATAATAGAAAATAATTTTGAACACAGTTACTATTTTAGGTTTAGCTGCCGCCATTTGCACAACCATCTCCTTTCTGCCGCAGGCTATAAAAACCATTAAGACAAAAGATACTTCTGGTATTTCCCTGGATATGTATTCACTTTTTGCCTTTGGTACTTTATTATGGCTTTTATTCGGTTTATTTTCCGGTAATATACCTATCATAGCAGCTAATTCAGTCACGTTAATATTTTCTGTTATCATTCTTATTTATAAAATAAAATACAAGTAAATAAAATTTCATGAATAGCAATCCCAGGTTAAAAGGACAATCAGCATTAGTTACCGGCGCCAACAGCGGCATTGGCAAAGGCATTGCAATTGCATTAGCTAATGAAGGAGCCAACGTAGTTGTAAACTATGTAACTCATCCTGAAGCAGCCGCCGAAGTTGTGAATCAAATAAAAACCAATGGTGGTAATGCCATTGCCCTGGAAGCAGATGTAAGTAATGAGCAACAAGTACAAGAGATGTTTAAAGAAATGTATAAACAACTGGGAACAATAGATATATTGATAAACAATGCAGGCCTGCAAAAAGATTCTCCGTTTAAAGATATGTCCCTGGCAGATTGGCAGCTGGTGATCAATGTAAATTTAACCGGACAGTTTTTATGTGCACGGGAAGCTGCAAGAGAATTCTTACGAAGAGGAATGGCGCCGGAAAGAAGCATTGCATTGGGAAAAATTATTTGTATCAGTAGTGTGCATGAAGTTATTCCGTGGGCCGGGCATGTAAACTATGCCACATCAAAAGGCGGCATCATGATGCTGATGAAAAGCATGGCGCAGGAATTGGCTCCTTATAAAATCCGTGTTAACAGTATTGCACCCGGAGCTATTCAAACGCCCATCAATCATACAGCATGGGAAACACCGGAAGCATTGAAAAGCTTGCTAACATTAATTCCTTATGATCGTATTGGGCAACCGGCAGATATTGGGAAACTGGCTGCATGGCTTGCCAGCGATGAATCAGATTATATAACAGGTACCACTATTTTTATTGATGGCGGTATGACACTTTATCCGGGTTTTAGTACAAATGGATAATTAAAATAAACAGGAAATCTTTTTTCATGAATGCAGAGCAGCAACGATTAGATGAAAATTCATTAAAGACAGTTCCATTGGAATTGTGGGGACCGTATTTAAGTGAAAGGCAATGGGGAACGGTACGGGAAGATTACAGTGACAATGGCGACGCATGGAATTATTTTCCTCATGATCATGCCCGCAGTCGTGCATATCGTTGGGGCGAAGATGGTTTGGCAGGCATGTCCGACTATGATCAGAATTTATGTTTTTCTATTGCGCTGTGGAATGGCAAAGATTTTATTTTAAAAGAACGATTATTTGGTTTGACAAACCGTGAAGGAAATCACGGTGAAGATGTGAAAGAATTATATTACTACCTGGATAATGTGCCCACGCATTATTATATGCAATACCTGTACAAATATCCGCAGCAGGCATTTCCTTATGAAGATTTACTCACTACCAATCACAACAGAACCAAACTGGAACCTGAGTATGAAATATTAGATACAGGTATTTTTAATGACAATAAATATTTTGATGTTTATATAACTTATGCCAAAGAAAACAGTGAAGACATTTTCATTAAAATAGAAATCATTAATAAAAATAAAGAAGCGGCACCCATCAGCATTCTTCCCACTCTTTGGTTCTATAATAAATGGCAATACGATGGGTTGAATCAAAAACCATCCCTTCAGTTCATCAATAAGCAAACCATAAAATCAACACACGAAAGATTGGGAGACTATTATTTTTATTTTCCCGAAACAGAAAATGTATGGTTTACAGAAAATGAAACGAATACGGAAAGGTTATTTAATAAACCGAATGCCACTCCATTTGTAAAAGACGCATTTCATGATGCTGCCATTTATAATAAAAATACAGAAGCATTAAACCAAAAAAAAGAAGGCACCAAATGTTCACCAGTATATAAAACAGTTATTAATGGCAATGATTCATACACAATATTTCTCCGCCTTTCAAAGAAACTGACCGAGAACCCTTTTGAAAAAGGTTTTGAAAATATTTTTGATACCCGGAAAAAAGAAGCTGACAATTTTTATGAACCTATTTTACCAAAAAATATTTCTCCGGATCTTGCTTTGATACAACGGCAAGCTTATGCCGGTTTATTATGGAATAAACAATATTATCATTTTGATGTGGAAAGATGGTTAAATACGAGCGACGGAATTACTCCATTAAGCGCAAGCAGGTTGACAGGACGTGACAGTGATTGGAAACATTTAAAGAACAAGGACATTCTTTTAATGCCGGATAAATGGGAATATCCCTGGTATGCAGCGTGGGATCTTGCTTTCCATTGCATTGCTATAGCATCTGTTGATCCGGTATTTGCAAAACATCAACTTATCATTCTTACCCGTGAATGGTATATGAATGCTGACGGACAGATACCCGCGTATGAATGGAATTTCAGTGATGTTAATCCTCCTGTTCATGCCTTTGCCGCTTTGCAGATTTATAAAATAGAAAAAGATAAAAAAGGTGTTGGCGATATTCAATTTCTGAAAAAGATTTTTCAAAAATTAATTATAAACTTCACCTGGTGGGCCAATCGCAAAGATGCTACCGGTAATAATATTTTTGAAGGAGGTTTTTTGGGATTGGATAATATCGGCCTATTTAACAGAAGCATCCTGTTGTCCGGTGAACTAGAATTAGAACAAACCGATGGCACCAGTTGGATGGGAATGTATGCGCTGAACATGATGGATATCGCCATTGAGATTGCCATGTTTGATAATGCTTTTGAAGATACCGTCACAAAATTCTATGAGCATTTTATTTTAATTGCCGCAGCCTTGAACAAATTTGGTTTATGGGATACGGATGATCATTTTTATTATGATATTTTACATCTTAACGATGGCGATCCTATTTCTCTGAAGATCAGATCCATTGTCGGATTATCTCCTCTTTTTGCCGTATCAATAATTGACCAGGCGCAACTGGAGAAATTACCGGACTTTAAAAAGAGAATGAATTGGTTTATCAATTACCGTATAGAAAACAATAAATACCTGACCCACAAACAAAGTACCGATGATACACATCTTCTTCTTTCATTGACCAGTGATAAAAAAATTATAAGGCTTGTTGAAACTATATTGGATGAAAATGAGTTTTTATCACAGGCCGGCGTAAGGGCTTTGTCAAAATATTATCAAAACAATCCCTACAGTATCAGGATAGCTGATGAAGATTACTCCATCAGCTATGATCCCGGTGATTCGACCTCCGATATGTTCGGTGGCAATTCAAACTGGCGTGGCCCGGTATGGATGCCATTTAATTATTTATTGATAAAGGCTCTTAATAAATATAGTGATTTTTATAAAGACAGTTTAAAAATTGAGTTCCCGGCAAGATCAGGAAATTATATTACTCTTTATGAAGCATCTGAAATTATTTGCAAGCGCAACCTTTCCATTTTTACAAAAAATGAAAATAATGAAAGGCCTGTATTCGGGAATTATAACTGGTTTTACCAGCAGCCTGGCAATGAGAACCTGATATTATTTCATGAATATTTTCACGGAGATACTTCAAGAGGCCTTGGCGCCAGTCACCAGACAGGTTGGACAGCATTGATCACTCAAATCATGTGATTATCAACAAAAATTCAATTATTGTATTATTTCCTCATCTTTACCCACAATCTTTCCGCTTGATTTAATAAACGAATTTTTGAATTTTAAAAAAATTGCTAAATTCAATTATAAAATCTCTGCAATGAAAAAATATATTTTACAAGCAATGCTGATCATTGCATCAATAACAGCCTTTGGTCAGAATGATGAAAACAACAGCGGATACAAAGCTGGTTACTGGATCGGTCAACATCTCCAATACATTATTGTAGGTATTATTATTGTTATAGTTTTATGGGTGCTTCTCAGGAAAAAGAAGCCCAAACAATAAATATTTAATGAACCATCCTTCTTAAGCTACTAATGTTGTCAATAGGTACTGACGACTAAGGTTTTTCTATTTCCACTCCTTGCAATTCTTTTAATTTATTTAAAACTTCATCAAGCCTCTTTTTGGGTATAGCAATTTGAAAAATGCAAAACAATTGCTCCCGATAATTATCGGGATCCTGTTGCTTTACAGTACAATCATATTGCTTTACAATTTTCATCACGTTATTCATTTGGGTATAATCAAATTGTAGCCAGTATTGAACCAAAACAGGTCTTTCAACAAGAGGAGTTACCTGTAAAGCCAACGCTGCAGAAGTTTTGTATGCATTGATTAATCCAGGCACACCCAGTAATGTGCCGCCAAAATAACGAACAACAATAATCAGGATATTCGTCGCTTGCCTACTGTCAATCTGCCCAAGAATAGGCTTGCCGGCAGTGCCTGACGGTTCACCATCGTCACTAACGCGAAAAACATTTCCATCCGTACCTAAGCGATAAGCAAAACAATGATGTGTAGCTTTTGGATGTTCTTTTTTAACAGCAGCCAGTTTTTCTTTAAACGCATTCGTCGTTTCGATCGGAAAAGCATATGCAATGAATTTGCTGCCTTTATCTTTAT
Source organism: uncultured Bacteroidota bacterium (assembly GCA_963823125.1). Classification (GTDB taxonomy): domain Bacteria; phylum Bacteroidota; class Bacteroidia; order Chitinophagales; family Chitinophagaceae; genus UTBCD1. Next base: position 412,763 of record CAWGKD010000010.1, on the reverse strand, counting down.
ACTCAGCCACGGAAGGTCTTTCAATTGTATAATATGAATCCGGAATCATAGCTTCTCAGGCAAAACTAAATGAATTATGTTTGCTTTATGACGATAATGGAAGCAACAAAATATCTTAATGAAAATCTGAAATCTATCTATAGTGACAGAGATGCTGATATTATTGCAGATTGGGTAATTGAAAATATTACTGGCAGCAGAAAAGCTGAACGAATTATTCACAAAGAAAATAAATTAAGTTCTGAACAGGAATGTAGAAACTCCAAAAGTTCATGAATCGGTTATTAAATCATGAACCGGTACAATATATATTGAATGAAGCCTGGTTTTGTGGAATGAAATTTTATGTAGATAAAAATGTCCTGATCCCAAGGCCTGAAACGGAAGAATTGGTGGAATGGATAATTGCTGGAAACAAAAATCAAAAGCCAAAAATCAAAAATATTCTTGATATCGGCACCGGCAGCGGTTGTATTGCCATTACATTAAAAAATAAAATTCCTGAAGTTGAAATGCTGGCATGTGATATCAGTAATGCGGCATTGGCAATTGTCAGAAAAAATGCTGTTGATCTTCATGTTTCAATTGATCTTGTCCAGCTTGATTTTTTAATTCCTGATCATTGGAAACAATTACCATCCGTTGACATTATTGTCAGCAATCCACCATACGTTCCACAAAAAGATAAAGAACAAATGCAGCCCAATGTTTTGAAATACGAACCAACTGATGCATTGTTTGTACCAGATGATGACGTATTAATTTTTTATAAAGCCATTGCTGATTTTGGAAAAGAAAAATTAAATACAGATGGAAGCATTTATGTGGAAATTCACGAAAACCTTGGCGAAGCAGTTACCCGGCTTTTTCAATCAAAAGGATATACAACAGAACTGAGAAAAGATTTACAGCGAAAAGACAGGATGGTTAAGGCAATTTTGCCCCTATCCTCTGAAGGGGAATAAATTCTTTTCACTATTAAAATAAATATTTGTTGCTCCCCTTTAAGGGGGGGTTCATTTTACATTCGCCACCACTTTGGCGCCTGAACGTTTGGATAAACGCATGATTCTGAAAACTTCTCCATAATATGCAGAAGTGTCTGCATTAATGACAACAGTGGGTGTATCAACAGTAGCTTTATATTTTATTATTTCTTTAGTCAGTAAAGAATCAATCATGGTATTATCAACTTTACTGGAACCAATATAGTATTGCTGATTTTTATCAATGGAAACCATGATATTCTGTTTGGCTTTGGTATCTTTTGTGCCTTTTGGCAAACCTACTCTGACAACGTTGGGATTAGCAAGCGTAGCTACAATCAAAAAGAACATCAGCAAAATGAAAAGAATATCATTCAATGAATCGGTGAATACTTCTGATTCGTCTCTATGTTTTTTTCTGAATTTCATCTGGGCAGTTTAACGGGTTGGCTCTTGCAAAACATCTAAGAAATCTGAGGATGCAGCTTCCATCCTGTTTGAAGTTTTATCAATCTGTGTATTCAGGTAGCTATGAGCCAGGTAAGCTGCAAGCCCAATGACCAATCCGGTAATGGAAGTAATCAGTTTTGTATAAATACCTCCTGCAATAGTTCCTATTTCAAAATCATTGGAATAAGTAATTTCAGAAAATAATTGCATCAGCCCAACAAGCGTTCCGACAAATCCAAATATGGGGGCTGCCTTAGATACAACAGAAAGTACACCCAGATTTTTTTCAAGCTTATACATTTCCAACTGACCGACATTATCCATACTTTTTTCAATGCTGTCAATCGGTTTGCCGATTCGTTGAATTCCTTTATCAATAATCCTGGCTACAGGATTATTTGTGTTTTTTGCAAAGCTTCTTGCAGCCGTTACATTTCCGCTGACAATATGATCACGGATAATATTCATAAAATTTTCATCAATCTTGGAAACATGACGGATAGCGATATAGCGTTCTACAAAAACATAAACAGCCATCAGTAACATTATTCCGAGTGGAATCATGATCCAACCGCCCTTGATCACCAGATCATAAAGGCTGGAGGGGGCTGTGTTTTTACTGCTGATTACTTGCTGTGTTAATTTGTTTGCGGTATCAACAATCTGTAAAAGGTCAATCATAATAACTCACTTTAGGTGCTCAAATGTAGTGTTTCAAAAGTAAAAAGTATTGATTGTTTTATTAACAATGTTGTCATTGAACGAAAAAAAGAATGCCACGTTGTTCGTGGCATTCAAGTTTCAGATTTCTTTAACAAGTTATGTTAAAATCATTTTGGAGTTGTTCCCACCTGCTTTACCATCAGCGCCTGAATTTGTTTCATGGTATATTCCATTCCATCAGGACTGCCATCCAGGAAGATCACATTCCCTTTTCCAAATTCAGCAAAGTTCTTAATGGCTTCGGTCCACATACTGAAAAGAATAACATTTGTATCAAGATTTGCCTGTTTCATTTGCTCGGCAGCTTCGGTCATTCCTTTGGCAACTTCCTGGCGGAATAAGGCAACACCTTGCCCCCTTAGCCTTGCAGCTTCTTTTTCTGCTTCTGCAGAAATTTTTATAGCATTACCTTCTGCTTCCGCTGCTTTTGTTTTTGTTATCAGCAAAGCCTGACCTTCATTTTCTGCTGCAGCTTTTAAATTATTCGAAGCAACTACTTTGCTCATCGAATCAAGAATCATTTTATCAAACGTGATGTCGTTGATCTGCAAATCCTGCAAATGATAACCCCAGTTTTCTAAAGTATGATCCACCTGTTCTTTTACATACTCAACAATTTCCTTGCGAAGACCCAAAACTTCTGCTTGCTTTTTGGAAGCTACATAAGTGCGGATAGAACCTTCAATGGTTCTGATCAGCGCCTGCATCATGTCTTTATCGCTCACAAATTTGAATGCTACTTTTTTCAATGTTTCTTCATCCTGGTTTTGTACAGAATACAATAACATGGATTTGAAATAAACATTTGCCTGGTCCCCGGTGATGGCCTGGAACTCCAGTTCCACCGAACGATTCTGGTAAGAAATTTTTTTGAAAATATTTTCAACCAAAGGAATTTTAAACCGTAATCCCGGCCGAACAATACGGCGGTATTTACCAAACATGGTAATGATACCAATGAATCCCTGGTTAATGGTAATAAAAGAACTCAGAAAAATGAACAGGACGAGAAATATCCACCAGTAATTAATAAGAAAGTTTTGCATATAGCAGTTTTTAATTGGAGAGCAAAGGTAAGGGTAAAAGGTAAGTCCAAATCATTCACGAATATAAACGAAGATTTCAACCCGGCGATTCTTCTGTCTTCCCTGAGGAGTTTGGTTTTCAGCAATGGGTTTGGATGAACCCCAGCCTTTTGCAATAGCTTGTTCAGGTTTTATTATTGCTTTTTCAATAAAATAATTGGCTACTGTTTGCGCCCTGTCTGATGAAAGCTTTGCATTCAATTGTACAGAACCCGTACTATCAGTATGACCGCCTATTACCAAAGAATCAATTTGTTTGCCGGCAATACTTTTAGAAAAACTATCCAGCAATTGATAGCTGTTTGATTGAAGACTGGCTTTAGCTGAAGCAAATAATACATCGGGCAAAACTAATGTGTCAATAGTAGTCACACTTGTGAAAGAAAGTTCAGGCGCTTCAGGAAACCGGTTTGCCTTGCGATAATATTGTATTGCCCTGTCAAGATATTCATGCCGCTCATGCTGATCGTATATACTTTGCTTTGTGGTTTGCCAGTCAGAGCAAATTTTTTCGTTTACATCCAACGGAGTAATTGAAACATCATCAATAAAAACAAAAAAATGGTTTTCCTTCGGTATACCGGTATTGCCGTTAATATCTCTTTTAGAAAAATTTCCAAGCGTAATATATTGTTCATCGCCACTGGCCGTGTAAACAAGTGTCACTTTTTGCCAACTGCTGTCGCTTTTCACAAAATTATTGGGTCCATCAGCTGCGTACATCGATGGAATAATTTTTTGATAAGGCATGTCTTTAAAAAAAAGAAAGTCATATGAAGTAAAATAAATTCCAATACTATCCAGAATATCATTGCGGGACCTGACAAAAAACTCTATCCTGTATTGATTGCCTTTCCGCATTTTGCAGAGCAACTGGCTGCGGATAAATGTTCTGCTGAAGGGAATTTTTGAATGACCCGCTTCGATGGCGATGCAATGAGTGCCGGTATGCGCTTTGTTAGAATCTTTATAATAATTGCTGTAACCATTGAAAGTGCTGATCCACGCAGCAGGTGCACAATTCACGTGATATTCCGTACAGATATTCTCGTCTTCAAAACTGCCATTAGCCAAAAGGTTTTGTGAATAGGAAGAAATAGTAAATAGCTGGAAAAAAAGTATAGTAGCAAATTTCATTATTTACAAAACGATAAATAAGAGAAATATATTGTCAGAATGTTATTCCCTTTCAGGAGTTTTTTCTTCCCAAATTTGCGCCAAATGCGCCATTGTTTCTACCGCCTTATTCAAGTCCTGCACACTGATAAATTCAAGTTTAGAATGAATAGCTTGTTCTCCTGCAAATAAATTAGGACAAGGCAAACCCATAAATGAAAGCCTGCTGCCATCTGTTCCTCCACGAATACTTTCCATTTTTAAATCTAATCCTGCTCTTTTAATTGCTTCTTTAGCATTTTCTATAACATGTGGATGCAAATCCAGAATTTCCTTCATGTTACGGTATTGCTCTGTAACTATATACTCAAACGAAGCTTTTGGATATGTTCTCAGCACTTCTTCCACAAGTGTTTTCAAAAAATCTTCTTTCTTTTTTAAGCCTGCGGTTTCAAAATCTCTGATGATAAAATCAATTACACATTTTTCTGCCATACCTTCAATTCTTACCGGATGAACGAAACCACGTTTTCCATCTGTTGATTCAGGAGACAAGCGGTCCTTTGGTAATGAGCTTAATATTTCGCCAGCAATTTTCATTGCATTCACCATTTTGTCTTTTGCATAACCGGGATGAGAAATTACCCCATGAATAATAATATGCACTGCATCGGCGCTGAATGTTTCATCTTCCAGAGAGCCAGCATCACCTCCATCCAATGTATAACCAAAATCAGCGCCTAATTTTTTTAAATCTACTTTGGCAGTTCCTTTCCCAACTTCTTCGTCAGGAGTGAATAAAATTTTTATTTCACCATGTTTCACCGCTTTATTGTTCATTAAAAAATTCGCAAAATCCATGATTGCCGCCACGCCGGCCTTATCATCAGCACCTAATAAAGTTTTTCCTGAAGCAGTAATGATATCATTTCCAATTTGTTTTTTTAAATAAGGATACTCACTCATTCGAAGAACCTGGGCTGAATCATCAGGCAATATAATATCCTGTCCCTGGTAATTAGTATGCAGAATAGGCTTGACTCCTGAACCACTACAATCCGGCGCAGTATCCACATGAGCACAAAAACAAATTACCGGAACTTTTTTATTGGTATTGGATGGAATCGTAGCATAAACATAGCCCCATTTGTCCATGTGAGCGCCGGTGACGCCGATTTGCTTTAATTCGTCAACTAAAATACCACTGAGCTCTTTTTGTTTTTCGCTTGTCGGTGATGAAGAAGATTGAGGATCACTTTGCGTATCTATCTGTACATAGCGAAGAAATCTTTCGGCAGCAGTAAACTTATATTTTTGAAACATGCTAATAATTAAAAAGGGTATCGAATATACGCCAATTAACTGATAATTCAGAGGAATAGTTGTTTGTAAAGTCAGAATTCACACGTAACATTTTGTTTTTGTAAAAATCATTTAAAGTTTTACCTTTTACATTCAACCAAAACCAAACAACATGAAAAAATGGTTAATTGGCTCTTTAGTTGGAGCCATTCTCATCTTTGCCTGGCAATTCCTCTCATGGGAAATACTGGGTCTGCATGATGGCGGTATGAGATACTCAGAAAATCAGCAAGCCATTTTGAATACACTTTCTAATTCTTTGAAGGAAGATGGTTCTTATTTTATGCCGTCAGCAGCCCCTGGTACTGACAAAAAAGCAAAAATGGATCTGATGAAACAAAATGAAGGCAAGCCATGGGCATGGGTAATATACCATCAAAGCATGGAAAACAACATGGCAAAACAAATGATACGTGGTTTTCTTGTTGATTTTGTTCTTGTCCTGTTGCTTGTGATTGTACTTACAAAAGGTGGCCTGCCAGGATCATCTGGAATTTTTACAGGCTCATTGGCAATTGGCATTATTACATTTTTGTGGGGGCCTTATACAGGTCATAATTGGTTTGATCTTCCATGGCCTTTTATCAAAGGAGATATGATTGATGCGGTTGTTGCATGGGGACTTTGCGGCTTATGGCTTGGCTGGTGGCTAAGAAAGAAATGAAGTTGGAATTATGAAGTATGAATTATGAAATAAAAACATCAACAATCAGTTATCTGGTATCCTGCTTCATACCTCATACTTCATACTTCTGTTTACGGCATGATGATTAGTGGACTTCCACCAATGATTTCGACTAACTCGAGGTCAAATACAAGATCCTGACCAGCTAAATGATGATTGGCATCGAGTATTACTGTATCGTCTTTTATTTCCTGGATTATTACTTCGAAATTTTGTCCACTGCCATCGCTCATCATTAAAGGCATCCCCACTTCAATTTCCATATCCTTAGGAAAACGATCTTTCGGCATTTCAACAATCATATCAGGATTGCGTGGACCATAAGCATCACTGAATGGTATGTTAATTGTTTTCTTCTCACCAACCGCCATGCCCATGACTCCATCGTCAAAACCTTTAATTACTTTTCCTCCTCCCACTTCAAACTCCAATGGCTCACGACCAGTGGAACTGTCAAACGTTTCACCAGTGGTCAATTTACCATGATAATGCACTTTTACTTTATCGCCATGCTTTGCCTTTTGCATATTATTTGTTTAAATAATTTAACCTTTATTAAAAACCGGGCGGCAAGATAACCGAAATCTTTTACATTCTCACTCGCTAATTTTAGGGATATTTGCAGCATAATTTTAATCACTATTATGAAGCCAATCACATTAACATTTTTTCTGCTTATTGTTCTCTCAGTAAGTTTAGCTCAAAAAAAATATGAATCTGTAAAAGAATATAAATCCTCAGGTTCCACCAGGATTATCCCAGGTGCGGAACGAATCAATGTATACCTTCCGTTAATTAAAGGAAAACGTGTTGGCATCTTTGCCAATCAAACTTCCACGGTTGGTAATACTAATCTGGTTGACACTTTAAGGAAACTTGGCATTGACATCAAAGTCATCTTTGGACCAGAACACGGATTCAGAGGCACTGCTGATGCAGGAGAAAAAGTTGGAAATTTTGTAGATGAAAAAACAGGAATCCCTGTTGTCTCATTATTTGGTAGTAAAAGAAGACCTTCTGCTGATGATTTAAAAGATATAGATGTGCTGATCTTCGATATACAAGATGTAGGCGTTCGCTACTACACTTATATTTCTTCATTGCAGGAATATATGGAAGCCGCATTTGAAAATAATAAACCTCTTATTATTCTTGACCGTCCTGACCCAAATGGATTTTATGTTGATGGGCCGGTATTAGATACCACTTATAGATCTTTTGTAGGCAAAGAACCTGTACCCACTGTTTATGGAATGACGATTGGTGAATATGCATTGATGATTGCAGGCGAAAAATGGTTGACTCCAAAAGCAAATGAAAAGTATGCCTATTTTTTAACGACAAAAAAAACTGTGGATACGCCATTTCATTTCCAGATTATTAAATGCGCTGATTATACTCATAACAGCAAATATATTTTACCGGTAAGACCATCACCTAATCTTCCGGACATTCAATCTATTTATCTCTACGGTTCCACTTGTTTATTTGAAGGAACTGTATTGAGTGAAGGTCGCGGCACAGATAAACCTTTCCAGGTCTTTGGTCATCCATTGCTTCCAAAAAATTTATACTCCTTTGTCCCAAAGCCCAATGAAGGAGCTAAACAATCCAAACATTATTTTGAAACTTGCTACGGCTGGGATCTTTCCGGAACTCCGGAAGAAGTATTGAAAGAAGTGAATAATAAAGTTCAGCTTAAATGGCTAATAGAAGCCTACAAACTTTTTCCTGGTAAGGACACCTTTTTTTTAAAATCATTTAACCGCTTAGCAGGCAACAATATTCTGATGCAACAAATCAAAGAAGGAAAAAGTGAAGAGGAAATAAGAAAAAGCTGGGAACCGAAGCTGAGTGAGTTTAAAAAAACAAGAAAGAAATATTTGTTGTACCCGGATTTTGAAACCCCAAACCCCTAAAAGGGAGTTATCAGGCAATCTAAATATTTGCAAGTCGTTTATGAATGATGAACAGATCAAAAATGAAAATTCAAATTCAGGTTCCCCCTTTAGGGGGACAGGGGGTATCCGCATTGTTTTTATGGGCACACCAGAATTTGCTGTCGCTTCCCTGGAAGCTTTAATAAAAGCAAAATGCAATATCGTAGGTGTTGTTACAGCACCCGATAAACCCGCTGGCAGAGGAATGAAATTAAATGAAAATGCTGTTAAGAAATATGCTGTCAAACATTATTTGAAAGTTTTGCAACCCGAAAAACTAAAGAATCCTGATTTTCTCAATGACCTGAAATCACTCAATGCTGATCTGCAAATTGTAGTTGCGTTTCGCATGTTGCCGGAAGTGGTTTGGAATATGCCGCCATTGGGAACTGTCAATGTTCATGCTTCCTTATTGCCGCAATACCGCGGCGCCGCTCCCATCAACTGGGCAATTATTAATGGAGAAAAAGAAACCGGCATCACCACTTTTAAATTGCAACATGAAATTGATACCGGTAATATTTTGTTACAGGAAAAAATTGAGATCGGCGAAAACGAAACTGCCGGTGAATTGCACGACAGGTTGAAAGAGCTTGGTGCGCAGACTCTGGTGAAAACTTTAGAAGGATTAGCAGAAGGAACTTTGAAAGAAAGACCACAAGAGTCAATAGTGAATAGCGAATTGTCAATAAGCAATCCTGAAAGTCCAGATTTAAATTCATCATTCAGCATTCACTATTCACCACCTCGTCATGCCCCAAAAATTTTCTCTAAAGATTGCCAGATAGATTGGAACAAATCAGTTCATGAAATACATAATCTCATCCGCGGACTTTCACCATATCCGGGAGCGTTTACCGAATTAGGTGACAAGATGATAAAAGTTTTTCATTGTGAAAAAGAAATGATTCTTCCTACAACAAAAATCGGAAGTTGGGAATCAGATAAAAAAACATTTTTTAAATTCTCCTGCAAAGACGGATACATTCTTTTGAAAGATGTGCAACTGGAAGGAAAGAAAAGAATGCTGATCGAAGAATTTCTCCGCGGTTACCGTTTCTAAAAAAATATGGCACAGTCCTGAAACCATGCCATACTTCAAATAATTTTTTAAATTTCATTTTACATTCAACTTTGCCAGTAATTCTTTTGACAATGCAGCTTTAGGCATTACAACGCTAATAGTATTAATAGCGAAATAAGCTTCAGAAACATTTATATATCCTTCGTATGGCCCCACTTTTCCCCATGAATTTTTAACCACAAAAAAAGTTTTCCCGTCTTTAGATTTTTCAATTCCGGTAATGTGCATCAGATGATCATCCTGTGTTGTAAGATTCTCATATAAATCCTGGCGAATGGCAGCATTATATGGCGCTTCCTGCATATCCGGATTAATCGAGTCTTTAATATAATGAGTTTTATTATCAAGATTTAAAGCCAGGCCGATATTTTGCCTAAACCCTTTGTTACTCACATCTGCATCCCAAGCCACTGTATAGCCTTTGTTCACTGCATCTTTTACTACCTGTATCAATTCATCAAGGTGTAAATTATAAAATGAACCATTGGCAAAGTTATCCGGAACCTGCAAAATAAATGGTTCATAATACGGTTCATGGGTGAATGAAGTAAGGCTTATATAATCATTTGCATTGAACTTCAATACATCTTTTGCAAATGATTTGGGAGTGTAACTTTTTCCATCATACATAAATTCAGATGGAACCGGTCCTAAATTATCATCAAGGATTTTTGTATAACCTGTAAGCCAGTCGTTCGATATAGGTTGTTTTTTAAGTACACTGTCCAGATATTTCTGAAGTTCCTGAAACACGAGATGATGGTTATACATAGTTTGACCATTCAGTAAACCCGTATAATCTTCCAGCGGCACAGCGCCATAAGTAGCTACCGCTCTTATCTCATCATGCCCAAGGCCGCCTTCGCCGAATTGTGCTTTGCCCTGACGCAAAATATAATTCTTCGCTTTCTCAATATAAATATTCCGCACCGTAAACATCTCACTCAGATTTATTTCTTTTTTTTCTTTTCTTATTTCATCGCTCTCCACCAATGAAGTAGTAGAAAAACACCAGCAGGTTCCTGTCATTCCCTGGTTCTTTACAGGTGTGGCTTCAAATTTTTTTATATTATAGAAACTGGCAGGAGTTTGTATCGAAGGGTTTGATTGAGTTTGAGCAAAGAGTACAGGAATACTCATCATAAGTAAGCAACCCAGAAAGATTTTTTTCATAATTTATATATTTAGAATGATTAATAATTCACTTGTACTATAAACTTATCCGATTCGGGAATTTCCAATGCAGAAGCTGCTGCATTGCTGATACGCAAATCTAATCCCTCATTTTGTTTTATTCCTTTCATTTCACCCAACACTTTTGCATAAATTAACCGATTGTTAGAAGGGTTGGTCACTTTAATTATAGTTCCGGGTTCAACGCCATCAATCAATGCATAATATTTTGCTTCCTGCCATCCACTGTTAGTTCTGAAAATTCCCGAGGTCACTGTTTGTTCTTTTGATAAAGGAAATGATTTTACCTGCTGATCAAAATATGTTTTGAAATATCCGGGTTCAGCTATTTTCTCAGTCATTATTTTTGATTCTTCTTTCTTTGGTTCTTCCTTTATTACTGATTTATTTTCTGACTTTTGAGATGGCGCATTAATGTCAACAGTATTTTTATCCACCGTGGTGGTAGCAGCATCCGTTGAAATAATTTTCTCTTCACTCTTTTTCGGAGTCAATACCGGCTCCTCTTTTTTTATTATAGCAACTGAAGACGCTTTTTTAGGAGCAATGAATCCCACAATAAGTTTTGTACCTGAAGAAACGCTTTCACCGGAAAGATGATTCCATTTACGAAGATATTCTACCGGCACTTTATTATTTATTGAACTAATGTGTAGCAAACTCTCTTTTTCAGACACTTTATAATATACGGGAGTTCCTTCATTATTCTCCTGTGAAAAATTAGAATCGGATAATGGAATTTTAATCATCTGTCCCAGGTTCAAACCCTTCTCCATTTCCAATTTATTAAAAGAAGCCAATAGTTTCGGATGAATGTAGAACAAACGACCCACTGAATAAAAGTTTTCTTTAGGAGTTACTTTATGATCTACATAAAAATTGTCGCCTGCTTTTTTTATAAACAACTCTTCTGTTTGTGCCGATAAAAAACTAATTATCAGAAATGGAGAAATTAAGAAAAGGAAAGCCTTCTTCATGACCACTGGATTTATTTGCAAAGATGAGCAATTTTTTGTTGCAATGAGTCATTTAACTATCCTTTAAAATTCTTAATTCTTTCGGATAGTAATTATTGATGCGGTTCGGCAATACATTTATCCATCCAAGATTATAACCTTGAAAACTTACAAGATGCCAGCCTTTTGTTTCCACTTTTATCTTTAATTCCTTTTTCTTCAAATATTCAATCGCTTCATTATATTTCAATTCTATTTTAGGAATGCTGCTTTTTATAACCATGCTTAATGCCAACGCATGATGAGGAACCAGTTTGTCTCTTATCAACTCACCAACAGCAATCCCGAAATATTGTACATTCAGTTTTTCTGATAAAATGCTAAGATCATTCAGGAATATTTCCCGGATAGCATTAACAATTCCTGAACGTTTTACAAATTGATACGAACCATCGCTCACCCATTTTTCAATCAACTCTGTTTCTTTCCTGTTTGCTATTTCAGGTTTAAGTTTTGTTTTGAAATAAGATTCGTCATCTTCATTTGTCTTGCGGAAACAGGAAATAAAAAGACCTTCCCCTTTCAATTTATCCGGCCAGAAACGATAACCATTTTCAGTTTGAATGATTCCCCAATTGTCAATAGTCAATAGGCAATAGTCAATAGGCAATTCTTTAATTAACCATTTTGCAATTTCTTCATCTTCTTCTTTTGAATATGAACAAGTGGAATAAATCAATATTCCATTCTTTTTCAAAGATGGCCAAACATCTGCAAGAATTCTTTGTTGACGCTGACTGCAGAGTTGTACATTATTCAAACTCCATTCTTCAATCGCTTCAGGTTCTTTTCTAAATAAACCACTACCACTGCAAGGTGCATCCGCAACAATGACATCAAAATAATTTTCCAGCTTGGCAAAATCTTTGGGATCATTATTCGTCATCGATCACATTATCATATCCCCATTTGATAATATTATCCCTGAGAATATTTGCTCTTGAACGGATCACTTCATTGCTTACCAGTAAACTTTCTTTTGAAATGAGTGACAGAATATGCGTTGATTTTCCTCCCGGCGCCGCACAGAGATCAAGAACTTTTAATGGTTTTGATAAATCAACAGTTTGTTTCAATGCTTGTTCCAAAAACATACTGCTTGCTTCCTGCACATAATAACAACCGGCATGAAATAGTGGATCGAAAGTGAAGGAAGGACGCTGAGAGAGATAATAGCCGTAAGACGTCCATGGAATTTTGTTGTCAATAGTGAATGGTGAATAGTGAATGTTATTCCCTATTGACCATTGACTATTCACTATTGACCACTTAAGCGGATTTATTCTGATTGAAGTTACTTGTTCGCCAGATGCATGTACTTTTTCAAATGCATCTTTATTGAAACCTTTGACTGCTTCTAATGATTCTAATAATTTTTGGGGAAGTTGCATGCATCAAAACTAATAATAATTAAACCTCACTTTCTCATTGCTCCGAATATCGGAGTCTCTGCATCTTTATCTTTGATATATTTTTCATGCTGGCTCACGGGTTCTTGGTGGTGAATTTTTGTAATTATAATTTGTTTTAGTTTGAACACCAAGAACGGCGTAAATCCCCAGCGCATTAATAGTTATGTAATACCGTTTATGAAATATAAATCCTCTCATACCGCTTTACATAGGAACCGAATATTAGACTGCAAAATTAATTTTTGCTAAACTCTCTTAATATTTGTCCTATGACTTTATAATCTTTTCTGGCATACCAGGGTTTACCTTATAATTGTCATTAATCACAGTCTCTTCATGAATCATTTTATTATTGTCATAATAATATTCCACTCTATGTCTATCCATATGCTTGTTGTTTTCTTTCGTTACCTGAAATTTTGTTTGCACATATTTTTGCAAGTTTATTCTCAAAATAATAGTAAGTAACAATAATGTATTCATTGATATTTTTTTTATTTTTAATACTTGTTCGTTTATAAAAGAAAGGATATCCGTCCTGCCTAACAAATTGCTCGTACGTTTCACCTGCACCGTTTTTAACTTTTTCCTAAGATTCTTTTGTAGAAAATTGTATGGCCCCTAAGAGGAGATAATGTATCTAAAGTATTTTTTCTGTCCAGCTTAAATTTTATGATAGAGTCAATTTGAGTCCATAGTAACTCCCTTTTTTGGCCATTCGCCCTTAAAGATATCTCAAAAGATGTCAACAAAAGTGATGCGAATATTATTGTCTTGCATTTCATGAAGTCTCCGATTGCAGCTAACACTTAAATATACGAAGTCTCTCCCTCAACTTCAATTTCAAACCATTGACAACCAAATGCAAAAACTTTGTATTTAAGTTGGGTTGAATTCATTTGAACTTTTATTCATCTCATCATCTTGTTTTGCTTCCCAGTTTCCTTCCGGCAGCTATGAGAAATGCACAATGAATAGAGGCAAATAAGTTATACCAACCTCCTTTATAAAAATTAACTCTCAAAAATCCTCTTTATTTGAAAGCTAAAAGCTAAATCACATAAAATCAAGAGCTTTTACAATCAACAATAGCAAAAACCTATATTGATTTCCCAAAAAGTGTAACAAGATCTTCCATTTCTTGTATCACTTTTCCCTTTTCTTGTATCACTTTTTGCTTTTCTTATATCACTTTTCCTTTTCTTTATCACTTTTTCCTTTTCTTATATCACTTTTCCCTTTTCTTGTATCACTTTTCCTTTTTCTTATATCACTTTTTCCTTTTCTTATATCACTTTTCCCTTTTCTTGTATCCCCGCTTTCCAAAGTCTTCAATAATTTAATGAAATTGCGAAAGCTGTCCTCGATTGTATTTTAACCTTAGTAGAAAATTATTTGCCCGAATTTTTAACCTTTAATCTATCGATCAAAGAATTATGCTTAATAAGGTTATAAGGAAATACCTAACCATCCGCTCTTTATCTACTAAGGTGTTTTTTATTGCTACAAAATTGTTGAATTAAATTTAATCAGCTTCTAAATTCTAAAAAGGTTTTTTACTGATAACATTTGTTGCCTTTAGCTAAAACCAGTCAACTTTTTTCAGGATGAGTCAGTTTTTCAATCGCTCCTGTTGCCGGCTGATACGAACATAAAATTCCATCGCATCAGCAAGCCCTGCTCGTTGTACGCCATGTGTGGCCACACATACAAATCTTGGCTCAGACAAAATAAAGGCGTAACTTCAACACAATTAATTTAAGCAATATGTTAATAGAAAGAACAAACAAAGAAGTAATCATTCGCTTGCCATCTTCTGTTGACACAACAGGGCTGCAAAGGCTTGTTGACTATTTGACCTATAAGGAAGCAACCTCAAATTCAAAAGCGACACAAAGCAAGGTTGACAAACTTGCAAACGACATAAAAAGAGGTTGGTGGAAAAAGAACCGTAAACGCTTTATTAAATGAGGAAAATAATTGTTGACACCAACATTATTTTCTCTTGCCTGCTCAATTCACAAGGGTCAATCGGCGACCTTGTATTTAATTCTGATGACATCTTTGACTTTTACAGCAACCAGTATATGCGCTTTGAGATCAGCAAGCATTGGGACAGGCTAAAAAAGATTTCTAAGCTGACCGACATAGAGTTGGAAACCAGCTACGACAAAATGTTGACAAAGCTGACGTTCATAAACGAACAACTGATACCGGAAAATGATTGGAAAATAGCTGAAGCCTTAGTTGCTGACATAGACCTGGACGACACGGATTTTGTAGCGCTAACAAGGTATTTAAAAGGAAGCCTGTGGACGGGTGATAAACCTTTATATGAAGGGTTGAAAGCAAAACGTTTTCGTGCCGTTTATAACACTCAGGACATTGTGAAACTTCGCAATCGGCTGACAAGACAATAAACGGCGTGCAACATTCGGTGACTGATGCGCAACCCGTTTCAAAAAATTTTGCTTTCAAAAAAATGTGGCGATCATTCAACATTTTTTAACTCAATAAAATTATTTGCCGCATGCTGTTATATATAACTCCAAGAAACGCCGTAGTATAGAAAAGTAAAACGAAAGTCAATTTTCTCCGCCTTCTTTATTGCCATCACCGCGGTTTCCGTTTTTCTTTGCACCATTTAAATAATCTTTTTTCCTGTATCGTCTCCTCCTTTGACGGAAGACGATACTTAACTTAAATTACCCGAATAAATCTAAAACGGCTTTTTACCGATAACATTTGTTGCCTGCTGCACCTGTTGTGTGTACGCATCAATTGTTTTGGAAACAACTTCAATACCATCCTGCGCTTCTTTCCAGTTGCGTTGTTCAATAGCTTCACGAATTCCCGGCAAAGTTTTTACACCATAACCGGTATAATATCCCGGAGCATAAATCTCATGTTTATACCAGGGCCTTCTTGGTAAACCTTTATCGTAAATCAAACTTCTTTCTACTTTATATAAAATTTCATTCAACTCTTTTTGTTTATCAGCCGGCAATGAAATGGCATTTGCATATACCTTCTGAAATTCATCAGCACGGTTTTTCAGTTGCAGCATTGTATTTTCCAGGTCACTGAAATTCAGATAAGGAACCTGTTCTTTTATTTTTGGCGGATAATAAGTTTTGGTCGGATCTTTTGCAAGGTCATATAATTTATCCCGGATCATTTTATTTTCCATATCCGTTTCTGTTCTTGTATTATCCAGCAAAATTTTCAGTTCAGAAACATAATCATTTACCGTTTTATAAAAACTATCGAAATCAATTGGTAATATATCTGCATTGGCCATTCGCATAGTAACTCTTCCTGCCGTTTCTGACAATGCCACTCCATATTTGAATCCCGGATCTTTGAAATGGGTGAAATCATAATACGAATCATAAATAGAATGATATTCACCACCACCGCCTTCGCCACCGAAACCAAGATCTATTGAGGCAATTCCAAGATGTTGAAGAAATGCCGACCAATCAGAACCAGCGCCCAATGCGCCAAGTTTGATATTTTTATTTCCAATCAGTTTGCTACGGTTTGCTTTGTCAGCATTAACAATCGTTCTTGCATAATGTCGCTCTTTTATACTCACTCCTGTTTGCGGGTCTATCACATCATCAGCAATTTCATTAAAGAAAGGTTCTAATGTATGCGAACCTCCGGCACCAATAAATCCGCGACTGTTTCCATCGGAATTAATATAAGC
The DNA here is from genome assembly GCA_963823125.1 of uncultured Bacteroidota bacterium. Taxonomy (GTDB): domain Bacteria; phylum Bacteroidota; class Bacteroidia; order Chitinophagales; family Chitinophagaceae; genus UTBCD1. The sequence continues at coordinate 395,998 of CAWGKD010000010.1, read as the reverse complement.
AACAGCTTTTTGTTTCAATTCATCCTGGTGATCTTCTGCCCATTCCGTGGAGCCAAGCAATGCAGGTTCTTCTCCGTCCCATGCACAATAAACAAGAGTTCGTTTTGTTTTAAATCCTTTCTTCACTAATTCACCGATTGATTTAGCTTCTGATAATTCTGCCACAAGTCCACTGAGCGGATCACCAGCGCCATTCACCCATGCATCCTGATGATTGCCGCGGATCACCCATTCATCAGGCAATTCACTGCCGGGCAATTTTGCAATCACATCATACAATTGTTTCAGATCCCAGTTGAATTCTAATTTCAAATGAACTTTATCTTTACTTGGGCCAACATGATAGGTAATTGGCAAACCTCCTCTCCATGATGCAGGCACTACTTGTCCGCCCAATGATTGTAATAATGGTAATGCATCATCATAAGAAATCGGCAACACAGGAATTTTCATGATTGTGATCGCATCTTTTATTGCCAAACGTTTTGCATCTTTTGTTGCGGCCACATCCGGCGTCAACGGATCACCGGGATACACCGGCATATCCATCACCGAACCGCGTTGCACTCCATCTTTCGGGCGATATGCACCTTCAGGATAAACATCACCAACATCATAACCATCATCTGCAGGATCGGAATAAATTATACAACCAATGGCTCCATGTTCATACGCCACTTTTGGTTTAATGCCACGCCACGATCCGCCATATTTTGCAATCACAATTTTTCCTTTCACATCCACTCCCATTCTTTCCAATTCATCATAATCAGCAGGAATGCCGTGGTTGACAAATACTAATTCAGCCGTTACATCACCATCAGCTGAATATGCATTGTATGTTGGCAATTGTTCTGCCTTTTGTCCTGTAGTTTTATCAACTGCTACAGCCGGCTCTTCCAGTTTTGCTTTGTAAGGCTTGCTTCCCAAGAAGTTCCAGCAATCTTGTTTTTGGCGTAGGGAATAACGGCCAGTAAGAAGCAATTTCTGTTTGATAACCCCATGAACGAAATAAATTCGCAATGTATTCAGCATTTATCTTTATCCTGCGGACTTCCCACATGATGCGGATGCGAAGAAAGAAATTTCATCCATTCATCCTGATCGGACGTTTTTAATTGCGCATCATATTGTTTCTCCCAACTTTTTTGAACCGTTGCATCAGAATCAGTAAAGCCCATAATTTTTTGGGCATGAACTGATCCAAGAATAATGATGCATACAAAAATTAATAGCATTTTTCTCATTGTGTGTTTGGTTTTAATAAAAAATTATTTAGAATCGAATAGTAAAATGTTGTTTCTCTTTCATCTCTTTTCTGAAAAATAAAAAGCCCATAAAGAAAAGATCAATACTTAATGTCACTGATTCATTTTTTTTGCAAATATCCCATACTTCTTCCATTTCCCTGCTCCAATGAATATCATCCAGCACTACGATGGAAAAGTTATTGATTTTAGAAATAACAGAATTAAAATATTGTATGGTTGGTTCTTTGCGATGATTACCGTCAATGAATGCGAAGTCAACAGACAACAGATCATGGACGACAGTGGTTAACGTTTCATTGAAATTCCCTTTAATGAGTTTAATGTTTAAAAGGTTTAAAAGTTTAAAGTTGTTTAAAGCTTTATCAGCAATAACCTTCGAACCTTCCATTGTGAAAACTTTTGCTTCGGGATTTGCTGAGGCCAGATAAGAAGTTGTAATTCCCAAAGATGTTCCCAACTCCAGTATATTTTGTGGTTTATATTTCTTTACAATCCTAAATAACAATTGTCCATACTTTTTTGATTTCATTGCATTCTTTGCAATGGAAGCAACGGTTCGTTGACTTGCCTGTCCGGCAGGCAGGTTGGTTTTATCAACCGATGATCCGGCACCGAGATCTTCAATAGTCAATAAAGTTTTATCATTCAACAATTCGTTGCGGAGTTTTTCTATTGCATCATATTCCGGATAATGAATTTTATCATTCAAAACTTTGGTGATAAAATCAAAAACAAATGGTGAATGAATACCATGACCTTTCCCATTGGAAGCATTAAAGCAGTAATGGAGATACTTGAATGAAAGTTGAAAACTTGAATACACTTTTAATCATTAGCATATTAGCAAATCAGCATATCGGCACATCATACTCTTTCCCAAACCTGGAAAGAATAAGCATATTGATTTTTTTCATCAGCATCATGCTCCTGCTGATTGATAAGATGCCACTCTTTATCATTCAATTCAGGGAAAAAAGTATCTCCTTCCGGTTCAGCATCTACACGGGTCAAATAAATCCTTTTTGCTTTTTCAAATGCAAGCCGGTAAATTTCTCCACCGCCAATAACAAATACTTCTTTGGCATCGGTCTCTTTTGCCACAAACAAAGCATCATTAAGGTTTTTCACTATGACTATTCCTTCTGCTTTCCAATCGGGCTGGCGTGTAATAACAATGTTTTTTCTGCCGGGCAATGGCTTTCCCAAAGATTCAAAAGATTTTCGTCCCATGATAACAGGCATGCCCCAGGTGATATTTTTAAAATACTTCATATCACCGGCTAAATGCCATGGCATCTGACCATTTTTGCCAATGGTATTGTTGTTTGCTGCGGCGACGATGAGAGAGATAATCATACCCCAAACCCCTAAAGGGGCTTTTATAAAGTTTAAAGTTGAGCGAATCTCTATGATAATTTGAAAGTACATCTTAAGTATCCCCTTTAGGGGGACAGGGGCTACACTGCCACCGGTGCTTTTATTGCCGGATGACATTGATAATTCTCTAAAGTGAAATCTTCAAACTGAAAATCAAAAATATTTTTAACAGCAGGATTCAATTTCATCGTTGGCAAAGGATAAGGAGTACGGCTTAACTGAAGTTTCACCTGTTCCATATGATTGTTATAAATATGAACATCACCGAATGTATGAATGAATTCTCCTGGCACTAAATCACATACGTGTGCAATCATCATTGTCAATAAAGCATAAGAAGCAATATTAAATGGAACACCAAGAAAAACATCTGCACTTCGTTGATAAAGTTGACAAGAAAGACTGCTTCTCAACTCGCCCTTTAGGGGATTGGAAGGTGTAACATAAAACTGAAACATTACATGACAAGGCATCAATTTCATGTCCGGCAATTCAGCTACATTCCATGCACTTACAATCAAACGCCGGCTGTCAGGATTTTTTTTAACCTGATTAATGACATCACTGACCTGATCAATTGTCTTTCCATTGGCACCAGTCCAGCTTCGCCATTGTTTTCCATAAACAGGACCAAGTTCACCATTTTCATCAGCCCATTCATCCCAGATTCTGACTCCATGTTCTTTTAAATATTTAATGTTCGTTTCACCTTTCAGGAACCAGAGCAATTCATAAATAATACTTTTCAGGTGAAGTTTTTTTGTTGTCACCAATGGAAAACCTTTTTGAAGATCAAAACGCATCTGGTAGCCGAAACAACTTTTTGTACCGGTGCCGGTACGATCCATTTTTGAAACACCATTATCTAAAATATGTTGAAGCAAAGAAAGATATTGTTGCATGACTGCAAGTTAAGAGAAAGCTACGAGCCATGAGCGTTGAGTTGTAAGCTGTGGGGAAACTGTGAATTGATGACAAACATTTATAACATTGATATTGGTCAGTGTGCCTGAATAAGTGTAATAATATATTTGTTATATGGTTGAAACAAGAAGATTTTACAAAGAGCTTGGTAATCTTTTTTACGCTATTGCTGCATCAGATAAGAAAATCGGACCCGGCGAAATAAAGAAACTGGATGAAGAAGTTCAGTATGGCTGGAGACATTATGATAAAAGTTCCGATCGGTTTGGTACGGACAGAGCATTCCTGATTGAATTTGAATTTGAAACAATGGAGGATGAAATGGTATCAGCTAAAGATGCTTTTAAATCCTTCGAAGATTATTTTTTAGAATTTCAGGATAAAATTAATGAGCAAACACGAAAACGGATATTCAACAGTGCAAAGCACATTGCCGAAAGTGTTCATAAAATAAATGCTGCAGAACACAAATACCTGAACCTATTAAAACAGTTGATGAAAATTTAGTATTACTTCCCTCTCCTCTCCAGTTCCTTTTTTATCAAAGCTAATTCTCTTCCCGTCTGCCCTTTCACTGATGTGTTTTCCTGTGCACGGCGCATCAAATATGGAATCACATCTTTAATGGGACCAAAAGGCAAATACTTACTTACGCTGCATCCGGCATGAGCAAGATTGAAAGTAATATTATCGCTCATACCATATAACTGACTCCAATGTACGTGTGGATGACTCAATGGCAATCCTTTTTCCTGAAGTAATTGCACCGGGTACATGTTGCTGTATTCATTATGCGAAGCCACTACCAGCGCCACGCGGTCAATATGATCAATGCAAAATTTTATTGTTTCATTAAAATCCTTGTCTGAAGATTCTTTGTCAGGATGAATGGGAGAAGGATAACCCATTTGTGCTGCTCTCCTTCTTTCTTTTTCCATATAAGCACCACGGACCAGTTTAGCACCAAGAATAAAATTTCTCTCCACAGCAGCTTCATAAGAATATTTTATAAATTCCTGCCGGTCGATACGATAGTGTTGCGTGGTATTAAATACAATTGGCCTTTCTTTATTAAAAGTATCCATCATAAGGATGGTGAGTGCATCAAGCGGTTGCTGTATCCAGGTTTCTTCTGCATCTATGGAAACAGAAATCTTTTTCTCTGCCGCTGCTCCGCAAACTTTCATCATGCGTTGATGAATACGATGCCATTCTTCTTTTTCCTTCTCATCTAATTCATTAACTGCTTTTAAATACCGTTTCATCAATGTTCCTTCGTGCCGGCGCATTATAATATCCAATTTTTCCAATAATGCAAACCTTGACATTCCCGTCATCTTCACACTCATAAATGGAATGTTTGGTTGTGTAGCAGCATAATTAATTACCCGGATAAACTCGTTGGATGCATTTTCAAAATTTTCTTCTCCTTCTTTTCCTTCAACTGCATAATCAAGAATCACCTTTACATTATAATTTCCAAGAACTTTTGCTACAGTTGCCGTTTCTTCCAAAGTCTCGCCGCCGACAAACTGAGCAAATATTGTTTTACGAATTATTCCTTTAATTGGTAAACCGACCCTGATGGCCCACGGAGTTATCTTTCTGCCCAGTTTTACCAACCAGGATTTACTCATCGAGGAAAAAAGAAAACGGGCTTTCTTTAACTGTTTATCAGTTTTATATTCAAATGCAATTTTAGTATCGTTAAAAGAAACAGCAGGTTGAGACTCCATAGCAGCAAGCATTTTTTGTGGGCACAAATGTAGAGGTTTAAGGTCAACCCTCCAATGATTACAACATCATTTCGTGTCCTGAGTGTTATGAAATATCTTTATCAAAATTTTTTTCAATGGAAGCAAGAAAACCTGTAAATAGTTTAACAATTATGACAGAAATTGTATTACCCAATGATACCAATACACATGGAAACCTGATGGGTGGCCGACTGATGTATTGGATGGATATTGCAGCAGCATTGGCTGCTATGAAACACTGTGCCGCACCAGTAGTTACAGCTTCGGTAGATAATATTTCCTTTGAAGCGCCAATTAAATTGGGAAATGTAGTTCATATTGAAGCAAAAGTGTCACGTACTTTTAATTCTTCCATGGAAGTTCATTTAAGTGTGTGGGGCGAAGATGCAATTATTCAATACAAATACAAAAGTAACGAAGCTTATTACACATTTGTCGCACTCGATCCTCATGGTAAACCCCGCTCTGTTCCTCCACTGATCCCTGAAACAGAAACAGAAAAAAAATTATTTGCCGGCGCATTAAGAAGAAGACAGTTAAGATTGATATTAGGAGGAAAATTAAAACCCGACGAAGCAACAGAGTTGAAAGCACTATTTGTAAAAGACTAACCGGGATGTAGGAGGTTAGATTTACGATGTACGATTTGTGATTTACAATTTATGATGTCAAATGTTTTATGTTAGATACTTTGATTTTTTACTTTTTAATTCATTATTCATAACTCATCATTCAGATTTCTGACTTCGTACATCAGGCTTCAGTCCCAGCTTTCATCATGTGATGCTTTCCCATCATCATAAATTTTTTACTTTGTTCAATAGAGTCCATTATCTGTACAAGAATATTTTCAGCCGGTGCATTGTAATCAATGACAAGAGGTTTTTTAAAAGTCACTGAAAGTGTGGAACCCTTCTTTTTAAATTTAAGTCCTTTCTTGTTAAAAGCTCTCCAGAATCCGCTGATGACAACCGGAACGACGATTGGTTTATTTTGTTTAATGATAAATGCGGTTCCTTTTCTTCCCGGTGCAAATGGTTTTGTAGTGCCCTGTGGAAATGTAATGACCCAGTTTTCTTCCAATGCCCTTTGAATTTTTCTTGTATCGGAAGGATCAAGATTCCTTCTTGTTTCTTTTGCATCTTTCACCCATGTTCTTTTTACCGTCAATGCTCCTGCCAATGCAAATAAACGACTGATCCAACTTCCTTTCATGGTTTCTTCTGCAGCCACATAATTCACACGGGTAAAGGGATTCAGCAGATAATAAGGAATACCTAATCTGTTTTTCTTTCCCCATTTTACTGCGCAAAAAATATGAAGGAAAGTAATGACATCAGCAAAATAAGTTTGATGATTACTGACGAACAAAACATTTTTCCGCGGAAGATCTTTGATATTTTCAGTACCTGAAATTTTTAATTTATTTACAATCATCAGTCCTGGATAAGATGCAATGCCAACAATTGTATAAATAAGAGAACGAACAATTCTGATCTGTTTTATTTTTTCTGTGAATTTATTCATGAAAGGACTAATTGCTGGCCGAATTTAATGAAAGCATCAGCAACATCCGAAAATAAAAAACCCTCTTTCATCAGAGGGTTTTATTTTTAAATAAAATTTATTTTTATTCAGGCTTTGCTTCATCGGATTTTTCAGCATCACCACTTTCCATTTTCTTTTTAAGATCAGCCAGTACGCCAAGATCGCCTAATGTTGCTTTTTCCACTTTACTCTGAACATTCTTTACAGCCTTTCTTGTTTTATCTGCTTCAACTCTTGCATCTTTTTTGGCGGCTTCTTTTTCATCTGTCTTTCCCTGTTCCCAAATGCGGGTGTGAGAAAGAACGATGCGTTTTTCATTGCGGTCAAATTCGATGACCATGAATTGTGCTGTTTCTTCAGCAGCGATAGTTTTTCCATCTTCTTTGGTAAGATGACGGTTGGGAGCAAAACCTTCAAGACCATAAGGCAATTGTACAATAGCTCCTTTGTCATCTCTGCGGCTCACGGTTCCTTCATGAACAGTGCCGATGGCAAATGTATCCTGCAAAGTATTCCATGGATCTTCTTCCAATTGTTTATGTCCTAACTGCAGCTTGCGATTTTCTTTATCAATACCAAGAATGATCACATCAATATTCTGTCCCACTTTGGTATAATCACCGGGATGATTGAATCGTTTCAGCCAACTCAGATCGCTTATATGAATCATACCACCAATGCCGGGAGCTAATTCAACAAACACACCATAATTGGTGATATTTTTTACCAACCCGGTATGGCGACTGTTTTGTGGGAATCTTGTTTCAATATCATTCCATGGATCAGGTGAAAGTTGTTTGATAGAAAGACTCATCTTGCGGCTGTTCTTATCAAGCGTCACAATCTTCGCTTCATGTTCATCACCCAATTTGAAAAATTCTTTCGCATTGATCGGTGTATTGGCCCATGTGATTTCAGAAACGTGAACCAATCCTTCTACACCCGGCATGATCTCGAGAAATGCGCCATAATCTTCAATGTTCACCACTTTACCTTTTACAATATTTGCCTTCAGCAATATTTTCCGGTAAAACATCCCATGGATGAGGAGTAAGTTGTTTCAATCCAAGACTGATACGTTTTTTCTCATCATCAAAATCCAACACTACCACATTTATTTTCTGATCAAGTTTCAATACTTCGCTCGGATGAGAAATGCGTCCCCATGAAATATCAGTGATATAAAGTAAGCCATCCAATCCGCCAAGATCCATGAATGCACCGAAGTCGGTAATATTCTTCACAGTTCCTTCCAATACTTGTCCTTTTTCGAGTTTACTCATGATCACGGCACGCTGTGCTTCAATATCACTTTCAATAAGTGCTTTGTGAGAAACAACCGCATTCTTGATCGCCTCATTGATCTTAACAACTTTAAATTCCATCGTCTTGCCAACAAACTGATCGTAATCCGTTACAGGTTTCACATCGATCTGCGAACCCGGAAGAAATGTTTCCATACCAAATACATCTACGATCAACCCGCCTTTTGTTTTGGAAGTAACTGTACCGGTAATCACTTCGCCGGTTTTGTGAACTTCAACAATTCTTTGCCATGCACGTGTGATGCGGGCTTGCCTGCGGCTGAGGTTGAGATGACCATCACGATCTTCTTTATCTACAACCATCACTTCTACTTCATCACCAATCTTTCAATTTTGCAAATCTCTGAATTCATTCAACGAAACCAAACCATCACTTTTAAAACCAATGTTCAATACAACATCTGTCTTTGTCACTCCTACAACCAATCCTTTGATCAGTTCACCGTCATTGATCTGAACAAAAGTGTTTTCATAAACCTTACTGTAATTTTCTTTTTCAGCCTGGGTGTATGATGTCACATTGCGTTTATCAATACTCCAGTCAAAGTCATCATGGGCAGTTTCTTTTTTAATTTCTTCGACTCTGGTTTTACCGGATTCCTCAACAGGTGCATTTGTTGTCGCTGTAGCTGCCTCTTCAGTATTTACAGAACCGGCAGGCTCCTGTGCATCAGCGTTTAAGTGTTTACTAATTAAATTTTCAAACATTTTTTAAGTCCCGAGGGTTTTAAAATTCGGGGCAGCAAAGATAGGATATTTAATCCGGAGTCAGGGTTCAGGCTCCAAGTTTTTTTCTATAATTGCTTAACCTTAAAACCTTTACGGGTATTGGGTTTCAGGCTAACGCTGAATCTATTCAAGTAATAATTTTAAGGTTATTACCCGGTTTTTAATCTGGGAATAAAACTTCGCTCTAGTTGAGTATATTCACCAAAAATATTTTTTGCTTTATAAAATTCTAAAAATAGTTTTCCGGATAGCTATCAAAATCTTTTGCAGGAAAATCATTATTAATAAACCGGAAATGCTGAAAGAAGAAGGTCCTCTGTTGCTGGCATGTAATCATCCCAATTCTTTTCTTGATTCCGTGATCATGGACACACTCTTTGATCAGCCAATCTGGTCATTGGCCCGAGGAGATGCATTTAAAAATAATCTCATTACACGCATTTTAACAGCGTTAAAAATACTTCCGGTTTATCGAACCAGCGAAGGAGTTGAAAATTTATCAGAAAATTATAAAACATTTGAGGCTTGCCTTGATATTTTTAAAAAGAATGGGGTTGTACTCATCTTCAGCGAAGGACGGTGCATTAATGAATGGCATTTGCGGCCATTAAAAAAAGGAACAGCAAGGCTGGCTATAAAAAGCTGGGAAGGAAATATTCCATTAAGAGTTCTGCCGGTGGGAATCAATTACAATTCGTTTAGCAGCTTTGGTAAAAATGTTTTTATCAATTTCGGAACAATCATTAATAAAAATGATATTGACTGGAATGTTCCCGATGGATTGCGGCATCAATCATTTAACTATCTGTTACAACAACAATTGCAACAATTAGTTTTTGAAATTGATAAGAAGGATGAACAAAAACAAAAGAAATTGTTTGAGATAAAACCATCTTTACTCAAAAAAATATTGCTTGTGTTGCCAGCCGCAATCGGATGGATAATTCATGCTCCATTATTTTGGCCAATAAAAAAACTGATCTGGGGAAAAACAATACATACTGATCACTATGATTCTATAATTACTGCTTTACTGGTTTTTTTATATCCACTTTATCTTTTACTGATCGTTCTTTTGTCTTTTGCCTTTACAAAATTAACCTGGGTGTTTTTGCTATTATTAATTCTTCCTTTTACAGCTTGGAGTTATGTACAAGTGAAAAGCCAGTTGGATAAGTAAAATAATTTATACAGTTGAAAAAAAATAAAATGAATTTAAGAAGTATTTCTTTAATGGGTTTTGGAACCGCGGTACTCAGCGCATTTTTTCTTGCCTGGAAAAATTATATATTTTCAAGTAATCTTGTTTCCATAACTATCCAGATTTGTTCAGCAGGACTTATGCTTTGGGCACGAATCACATTTGGTTCAAGAAGTTTTCATGCGGCAGCCGATCCTTCAAAAGGGAAATTGGTTACCAATGGCCCATATCACTGGCTCCGTCATCCGATATATGCTTCGCTTATTTATTTCTTTTCCACTTGCATAATATCATATCCGTTTATTGAAACCATTGTAGCCGTGATACTGATTTGGTTAGGATTATTTACAAGAATGTTGATCGAAGAAAAATTTTTATTGAAAACCTATGAAGAGTATTCAGAATATTCCAAAAGAACCAAGAGAGTAATTCCATTTATATTTTAAAACAAATAAGTTTAGCTGGTCAATAAATTGGAGTTCGCTTTCTCTGCTTTTTCAATAATGCTATAATCCGAAAGTATATCAGCTTTATTTTTCCTCACACAAATATCATGTTCAAAATGCACCGATGGCTTGCCGTCTTTGGTTCTTACTGTCCAGCCGTCAGATTCTGTATAAACATCTTTTTTACCAAGATTGATCATTGGTTCAATAGCCAGCACTAATCCTTCTTTCATCATCGGGCCGTTTCCTCTTTTACCAAAATTCGGTACCTGCGGATCTTCATGCATATTTTTTCCAAGGCCATGGCCCACCAATTCTCTCACCACTCCATAACCATATTTCTTTTCTGTATGATCCTGTATGGCAAATGAAATATCCCCAACACGATTGCCGACAATTGCTTTTTCAATACCGAGATACAACGATTGTTTTGTGACCCTGATTAATTTCATTACTTCAGCACCGGCGTCGCCAATGGCAAAAGTATAAGCATGATCGCCGTGCCAGCCATTCAGAATAACACCGATGTCAATGGAAACAATATCTTTTTCTTTCAATTCATTTTTATTGGGAAAACCATGCACCACCACATCGTTCACAGAAATGCATGAATTAAAAGGATAACCGTGATAATTTAAAAAAGAAGGAACAGCTCTATGATCACAAATAAATTCACCGATCATTTTATCCAACGATAAAGTAGTAATGCCCGGCTTCAGCATCTTCGCCGTTTCTGTAAGCGTTTTACTGACCAGCAAAGCGCTTTGCCGCATTTGTCCTACTTCTTCATTTGTTTTATAAATGATCATTCTGCAAATATCTTATTTATAAAATAAAAACCCGGTAAGCATACTTACCAGGTTTATCGTAATTGTTTTAATTATCCCGATAGCTATCGAGATTAATATTGAACTGCTGATGTAGTTTGTCTGCCTTGTAAACGACCGCTTTTCATCAATCCATCATATTGACGCATCAACAACTGTGTTTCGATTTGCTGCAATGTATCTAATATAACACCAACCATAATCAAAAGTGATGTGCCTCCGAAGAAAGTAGAAAATCCTTGTGTTACTCCAAGTCGTTGCGCAATGCCCGGTAAAATTCCAACCAAAGCCAGCAATACGGCTCCCGGAAAAGTAATCCTGTCCATGATGGTTCCAATATAATCTGCCGTTGGTTGTCCGGGTTTTACACCGGGAATGAAACCATTATTTTGTTTCAGGTTATCTGAAATTTGTTTTGGATTAAATATTAAAGCTGTATATAAAAAAGTAAATCCAATTACAACTGTACCATAGATAAGCATATAACCAAAATTCTCGTGATCCGTAAACATTTTACTCAGCGTCTGTCCTCCACCAATGGTAACTAAAGTGGGAAGAAACATAATAGCTTGCGCAAAAATGATGGGCATGACACCAGCACTGTTTACTTTCAGTGGCAGAAATTGCCTGGCTCCACCAAATTGCTTATTGCCCACAATCTGTTTAGCATAATTAACAGGCACTTTTCGTGTTCCTTGTATTAACACAATACAACCAAGAATAATGGCAATAAGAATAGCTATCTCAATAATAAAAATCAATATGTCACCACTACGAACAGATTTGCTTGTCAATTCCTGTCCAAAAGACACCGGTAACCTGGCTATAATACCAATCATGATAATAAGCGAAGTACCATTTCCTAATCCTTTATCCGTTATCTTTTCTCCAAGCCACATAACAAACATGGTACCGGCAGTGAGAATAACTACAGTTGATAACCAAAAGTAAGCAGCATAATCAGCCATGATTGCACCGCTTTGAGCGGTCATTCTGTTCAGATAAGTCACATAAGCCGAAGCCTGCAATGCAGTAACCGCTACTGTAATGTAACGGGTATATTGATTGATCATCTTACGGCCACTGTCCCCTTCCTTTTGCATTTTTTGGAACTTAGGTACCAGTACCGTCATCAATTGCATGAAAATGGAAGCAGAAATATATGGCATAATGCCCAGGGCAAAAATGGAAGCTGAATTAAAAGCCCCTCCAGAAAAGGCATCAATCAAACCAAGAATACCATTATTGTTACTACTCGTATTCAGCAGGTGAGGATCAATGCCTGGCAATACAACAAATTTTCCCACACGATAAATACCTATGAGCAAAAGCGTATAAATAATCTTGCCCCGCAATTCCTCAATGCTCCAGATATTTTTAAGTGTATTGAATAATTTCTTCACTGGAATTAAAATGATTTAAAAGCCCTTTAAACATAAAAGACGCACTTAATGCGTCGATGCAAGTTAACAATTATTTTATAATCTCAATAGTTCCTCCGGCTGCTTCAATGGATGACTTTGCTTTTTCACTAACCGCATTCACTCTGAAATTGAGCTTGCTTTTCATTTCACCATTGCCCAATACTTTCACTTTATCATTCTGACTAATCAGACCATTAGTATAGAGATTTTCCAAAGAAAATTCCTTGAGATCATATTTCCCTAAGAGTTGCTCAATCTGTCCTACGTTGAATACTTTGAATTCAACACGAAGAACATTATTGAATCCACGTTTGGGAATGCGCCGCTGAATGGGCATCTGGCCACCTTCATGTGCCATTTTTCTTTTATAACCCGTCCGGCTTTGCTGTCCTTTTGTACCTTTTGTAGCTGTGCCGCCATGACCCGAACCATCACCACGGCCTATACGTTTACCATGTTGCGTTGCTCCTTTGGCCGGTTTTAACTGATGTAATTTCATTTTATCTGATTTTATACTCTACGTTCCGAAATCATTCGGACTTATTTTTCAATTTAAAAATTCGTGAATTTGAAAACTGTAAAACTTTTCGCTCATGAACCGCCGTTTTTTCAAATTGGCTCATTTTCAAATTTTCAAATTATTTTGCTTCTTCCACTTTCACCATATGATTCACTTTCCGAAGCATTCCTAATATTTGTGGTGTAGCATCCACTTCCTTTGAAGCATTGGTTTTAATCAAACCTAAAGCTTTTAAAGTTTTCTTTTGACGCTCCGGCCTGTCTATCGGACTCTTTACTAAAGTTATTTTTATCTTTTTCATTTCATTTAAGTTAATGGTTATTAGTTAATCGTTTCTTTCATAATTACTTTTAACGATTAACTTTTAACTTTATCCATTAAACACTTTCTTCAATCCCAACGAACGTGTTTTGGCAACATTTATTGGTTCCCGAAGCAATGCTAATGCTTTGAAAGTTGCCTTTACCACATTATGCGGATTTGGCGAACCTAATGATTTTGCCAATACATCTGTCACACCTGCACTTTCTAATACAGCACGCATACTCCCTCCTGCAATTACTCCGGTTCCATGTGCTGCAGGTTTGATAAGCACTTTAGCAGCACCTTCTTTGGCCCATTGATCATGAGGAACTGTACCGTGCATAATCGGAACACGAATAAGATTCTTTTTCGCATCCTCAATTCCTTTAGTTATTGCTTCCTGCACTTCTTTGGCTTTCCCAAGACCATGACCTACCACCCCATTCTCATTGCCTACAACTACCAATGCAGAAAAGCTAAAAGCACGTCCACCTTTAGTAGTTTTTACCACCCTGTTGATGGCGACAACTTTGTCTTTCAATTCCAGATCGCCTGGCTTTACTCTGTTAACATTAAATTTTGCCATTATTTCAATTTAGATATAAAGTTAAAATTTCAATCCACCCTCTCTTGCACCATCAGCCACTGCTTTTACCCGGCCATGATATAAATAACCACCACGATCAAAAACAACTTCTTTCAAACCCAACTCATTCGCTTTACGTGCAATAGCTTGTCCTACTAATTTGCTTTTTTCATTTTTATTAGCTTTATGGGCTTTAATATCTTTATCTCTTGAAGAAGCGGACGCTAATGTCAATCCTTTAAGATCATCTATTAATTGCACGTAAATATCTTTATTGCTTCTGAAAATTGACAACCTTGGTTTTTGCGCAATTCCATTGATTTTTCTGCGGATAGTATAGCGTATCCTTTGTCTTCTTTCTGCTTTTACTTTAGGAGTCATATTAATAATTTGAAAAATTCTTATTCATTATCTCCGAATGTTATCGGGCTTTTTTTATCTTATTATTTACCGGCTGCTTTACCAGCTTTCTTACGAACTAATTCTCCAACATAACGAACACCTTTTCCCTTATAGGGCTCCGGTTTACGCAAGCCTCGGATTTTAGCCGCAACCTGCCCCAACAACTGCCGGTCAATTCCGTCCAGCGTAATCATTGGATTCTGTCCTTTTTCCTGTGTAGCAGCGACTTTTATTTCTTTAGGTACTTCAAAAATGATATTATGAGAAAAACCTAAAGAAAGATCAAGAACATTTCCCTGGTTTGCTGCTTTGAAACCAACACCGATCAGCTCCAGTTTTTTTTGATAGCCAGTGGTAACTCCTTTTATCATATTAGCTACCAAAGCACGATACAACCCATGTAAGGCCCGATGCCTGATCTGGTCAGTGGGGCGGCTAAATGAAACATGACCGTCTTTTACTTCCACTTTTATATCAGGACCAACCAACTGTTTCAGCTCACCTTTCTTTCCTTTTACTAATACTACATTATCGTTGCCAACTGTAACAGTCACACCGTCCGGGATCTTGATAGATTTTTTTCCAATACGAGACATATTATATGAGAATTAAACTATTTAAAAATTAATACACATAACATAAAACTTCTCCGCCTACATTCTTCGCCTTGGCTTCTTTATCCGTCATCACTCCTTTTGAAGTTGAAATAATAGCCACACCCAGACCATTTTTCACACGACGGAACTCATCAGGCTTGGCATATTGACGCAAACCAGGACGGCTTATTCTTTCCAAAGTTTGAATAGCTGGTTGTTTAGTCTGAGGATCGTATTTCAAAGCGATTTTGATTACGCCTTGTTTACTGTCATCCTCAAATTTATATTTCAGAATATAGCCTTGGTTATACAAAATCTCAGTCATCCGCTTCTTCAGATTAGAAGCCGGTATCTCAACGATTCTGTGGCCTGCCATTTGCGCATTGCGCACTCTTGTCAAAAAATCTGCAATAGGATCTGTTACCATAATTATGTACCCTCCAACTCCCTAAAGGGAGAGTATTATTTTTTTAAATCTTTTAAATCAAAAGAACTTTCAAATTCCCTTTCGGGAAATAAATTTACCAACTGGCTTTTTTCAGCCCGGGTATTTTTCCATCGAGTGCCATGTCCCGCATAGCAATTCTCGAAATCCCAAAATAGCGGATATATCCTCTCGGCCGTCCGCTTATCTGGCAACGGTTTTTCAAACGAACCCTGGACGAATTTTTTGGTAGATCATCCAAAGCTTTCCAATCACCGGCTTTTTTTAATGCTTCGCGTTTGGCGGCAAATTGTGCTACCATTTTTTCTCTCTTTCTCTGCCTGGCCTTTACAGATGTTTTAGCCATATTATCTTTTTCTTTTAAATTTTATTTATTTTCTTGCGTCTTTAAAAGGCATTCCTAATTCTTTCAGCAATTCATAAGCTTCAGTATTGCTATCAGTTGTTGTCACAAATGTGATATCAAATCCGGTAATTTTATTTACTTTATCAATATCAATTTCAGGGAAAATAATTTGCTCAGTCACTCCTAATGTATAATTTCCGCGACCATCAAATGATTTTTCATTCACACCTCTGAAGTCCCGTACACGTGGCAATGCAACGGCAATCAAACGATCTAAAAACTCATACATCTTATCGCCACGCAAAGTAACCTTTGTGCCAATCGGCATATCCTTGCGCAGTTTAAAATTGGAAATATCTTTTTTCGACATTGTGGCAACTGCCTTCTGACCAGCAATCGTTGACATTTCTTCTACAGCAATATCAACCAGTTTTTTATCTGTTACTGATCCATTCACGCCACGATTCAAACAAATCTTTTCCAACTTCGGTACTTCCATTATGGATGTGTAACCAAATTTTTTCATTAATGCCGGCACTACTTCTTTTTTATATTTTTCAGCCAGCCTTGGAGTATAAGTTTTAGTACTCATTAGCTTTTACCCTCCTGCGATTTTCTAACTTCTTTAAAAACTCTTTTTGTTTTACCATCTATTCTTTCTCTTTTCACTCTTGCACCAGACTTTTGCGCCGGATCCCAAAGCATCACATTACTGATATGAATAGGAGCCTCCTTCTTAAAAATGCCGCCTTTTGTGTTTTGTGCATTGGGTTTGCTATGACGGGTTACCATATTTGCACCTTCTACTAATACTTTCCCTTCATCAGCAAGCACCAATTTTACTGTTCTGGGCTTGGTTAAATCTTTATCATCACCCGCAATAATCACCACGCTGTCGCCCTTCCTGATATTATACTTTGGTTTAAATCTTTTTTTCATACCCTAATCCTAAAGGACTTTTATTTTTAAACAATTAAAATTCTCTTTTTAAAATGATAATCATAAAACTTCCGGCGCTAGTGAAATAATCTTCATATATCCTTTATCTCTTAGCTCTCTTGCTACCGGTCCAAAAATGCGGGTTCCTCTTGGTTCATCCGTTTGCGATAACAAGACAACTGCATTGTCATCAAACCGGATATAAGAACCGTCTTTGCGACGCAATTTATTTTTTGTACGAACGATTACTGCTTTTGTAACGGTTCCTTTTTTAATACCACCTGCGGGCAATGCGTCTTTTACTGTTACAACAATTGTATCACCAATCTTAGCATATCGCTGGCCACTGTTGCCGAGTACACGGATACAAAGCACTTCTTTGGCGCCACTATTATCCGCAACATTTAACCGGCTTTCCTGCTGAATCATCTTTTTAACTTTTAGCTTTTAGCTTCGAGTTTCGAGCTCTTTGCCTGAATATTGTTATCAACTAATTTATTCCCCAGCTCGTAGCTCATGGCTCGTAGCTTCATTAACCTATTTTACTTTTTCCACTACTTCCACTAATCGCCACCGTTTTGTTTTGCTCAATGGACGAGTTTCCATGATTTTTACAATATCCCCTATGCTGCATTCATTTTTATCATCATGAGCATGGAATTTTGTTGTCTTTTTTACAAATTTTCCATAGATAGGGTGCTTAACTTTTCTTTCCACTGCAACAGTGATGGTTTTATTCATCTTGTTGCTGGTGACCACACCTGTTCTTGTTTTACGCAAATTTCTTTCAGACATTTTATAAACTTTTTATATTGCTGTTTCTCTTTTTTTCAATTCCGTTTTTAACCGGGCAATATCTTTTCTCAATCCCCGGATCGTCATGGGATTTTCCAATGGAGAAATCGCATGCGCAAACTCCAGTTTCTTGAGCCGCTGCTGATCTTCCTCCAAACGAGCTTTTAAATCGTTTTCATTCATCCCATGAATGCTCTTTACAAAATCAGCTTTCTTTGACATCTTGCTTTATTTAAATATTTTGAAATCTGGAAATTCTATTTCTATTCTCAGATTTTATTTTCTTCTGTTTTATTCAACCAAATCTCTGCGTCTTACAAACTTTGTTTTGATTGGCAACTTACCAGCAGCAAGGTCAAGTGATTCACGTGCCGTTTTTTCATCCACACCATCCACTTCAAATAATATGCGGCCAGGTTTTACAACAGATGCCCAGAATTCAAGATTTCCTTTTCCTTTCCCCATTCTCACTTCTGCTGGTTTCCTGGTAATTGGTTTATCAGGAAAAATGCGAATCCACACCATACCTTCACGCTTCATGTTGCGGGTTAATGCCTGACGAGCCGCTTCTATTTGCCGATCTGTTAGCCAATGACTATCTAATGATTTCAGTCCATAGGAACCAAACGCAATAGTGAACCCTCGTTTTGCATCGCCTTTCATGCGGCCTTTCTGCATCTTCCTATGTTTCGTTCTTTTTGGTTGTAACATTTTAAATCAATTTGACAATAAGTAAATTTTAAAAACTAATTTCTCCTATCTCTTCCTCCACCACTTCGTCCACCGCCTCTCCTATCACCTCTTCTGTCTTCTCTTCTATCATCTCTTCTGTCGTGATCCCTTCTGTCTCTTCTGTCACTTACATCGCTTTTGCCACCGACAAAATTTGGATTTAAATCTCTCTTGGCTAATATTTCACCTTTACAAATCCAAACTTTAATACCAATTTTTCCATATACTGTCAAAGCAAATACATTGGCATAATCAATATCCATACGAAAAGTATGCAGGGGTACACGACCTTGTTTGATTTCTTCAGTACGTGCAATTTCAGCGCCTCCCAAACGACCAGCTACTTTTACTTTTATCCCTTCAGCACCCATACGCAGTGCGGAAGCGATAGACATTTTAATAGCCCGCTTATAATTGATACGATTTTCTATCTGACGGGCAATAGTGTCTGCAACAATCATGGCATCCAATTCAGGACGACGTATTTCAAGAATATTTATCTGTACATCATTTTTATCTGTAAGTTTTTTTAACTCCTCTTTAATGCGGTCCACTTCTCCTCCACCTTTACCGATAATAATACCTGGTTTAGAAGTATGAATTGTAATAATAAGTTTACCGAGCGTTCTCTCTATAACAATTTTAGAGATACCGCCTTTGTTAATACGGGCATTTAAATACGCCCTGATCTTATGATCTTCGATCAGCTTGCCAGCATAATCTCTTTTATTACCATACCAGTTGGATTCCCATCCGCGGATAATCCCTAACCTGTTGCCAATTGGATTTGCTTTTTGACCCATATTATTTTTTTAAAATCACAAACTCCGAAAACCAAAACAGTTCATAGAGTCTGAGTTTTGTTATTTAGTTTTTTTAGTTGATTTCTTTGTTTTTTTTGTTTCAGTTTTTACTTCCGCAACTTCTTCAACGACCTCTTTCACTTCTTCCTTTTTGGGAGCTGGTAAGGATTTCGACCCTTTTATATCAACAACCAAGGTTACGTGATTACTTCTTTTACGAACACGATAACCTCTTCCCTGCGGAGCAGGGCGCATACGTTTTAAAGTTCTTGCACCGTCAACCATTATTGTTTTTACCACCAGTTCATTCTCATCCCCACCTTCATTCTTCTGCTTCCAGTTGTTAATTGCACTTAATACAAGTTTACGTAAAGGAACAGCCGGGTGCTTTGGATTATGTTCCAATATTGCCAATGCATTTTCAACATTTCTGCCTCTTATCAGGTCAGCCAGCAATCGCATCTTTCGAGGCGATGTTGGATAATTTTTCAGTTTTGCAATTGCTTCCATTTTATTTCACTTTTCTTATTTCGGTTACCTTATTGCAAGAGGCAATCAGTAACCATCAACTATTTTTTATGACGCTGCCGGAGCCTCTGTTTCGATCTTCTTGCTTGAATGGCCTTTAAACTGTCTTGTTGGAGCAAACTCTCCTAATTTATGCCCAACCATAAATTCCGTTACATAAACCGGAATGAACTTATTACCATTATGAACAGCAAATGTATGTCCGACAAAATCCGGGGTTATAGTCGAACGACGGCTCCATGTTTTAATGACAGACTTTTTTGCCTTGCCTTCATTAATAGCCAATACCTTTTTTTCGAGGTGAGTAGCTACATAGGGTCCTTTTTTAATTGAACGAGCCATTTATTATCATTTAGTTTTTATAAATCTATTTAAGGTTGTTGCGTTGATAACTTTGCGCCACCTTTCCGCTGAAGAATCAACTTATCACTTCCTTTGCCTCTTGTTCTTGTTTTTTCTCCTTTAGCGTATTTTCCTTTTCTGCTTCTTGGATGACCTCCTGAAGCTTTTCCTTCTCCACCACCCATTGGATGGTCGACGGGATTCATTGCAACACCGCGGTTACGGGGTCGAATACCTCTCCAACGATTACGGCCTGCCTTTCCCATTTTCTGCAAATTGTGATCGCTATTTCCTACCACACCTACTGTTGCAAAACAATTAATTAAAACTTTTCTTAATTCTCCGCTTGGCATTTTCAATATTGCATACTTATCTTCTTTGTTGGTCAATTGTGCAGATGATCCTGCGCTTCTTGCAATCTTGCCTCCTTGTCCTGGTTGCATCTCTATATTATGAACCATTGTACCCAGAGGCATATTTTTCAATTGCAAAGAGTTTCCAATTTCAGGAGCTACATCATTGCCGCTGATTACTTTGGCTCCAACCTGCAAACCTTGGGGAGCCAGAATGTAACTCTTCTCGTTATCTGCATACTGAATTAATGCGATAAAAGAAGTTCGATTGGGATCATATTCAATACTCAATACAGTTGCTTCAACATCTTTTTTATTTCTTCGAAAATCAACATTGCGATATTTCTTTTTGTGGCCACCACCTATATAACGCATAGTCATATGCCCGGAAGAATTACGGCCACCAGATCTTTTCTTGGTTTCCAGCAAAGATTTTTCCGGCTGATTGGTGGTTACCTCAGCATACGCATTCCCAATTCTCCAACGGGTGCCTGCAGTTATCGGTTTGTATTTTTTAAGTGCCATTGTTCAGTTACTTTTTAAATCAATAAGAGCGGCTATTAAAGCCATTCTGATTTTTAAATTATACATGTGAATACAAGTCAATTGTTTCACCCTCTGCAATCGTAACAAACGCTTTCTTATAAGAATGCTTTTGCCCTTTAATAAAACCAGCTTTGGTAAATCGGGTCTTATTTTTACCCGGAGCAGTTGCCGTATTCACATTAACAACATTAACCCCATAAAAGCTTTCCACTGCCTTCTTGATCTCAAGCTTATTTGCTTTTTTAGCTACCTTAAAAGCATAACGCCGCAACTTTTCCTGTTGTGCATTTGATTTCTCGCTTAAAACCGGTTTTATCAATACATCAGAAAGTTTCATTTCGCTTTATTTATTCAATTTATAATTATGCTTCTGTTGTTTCTTCTGAAAATATTTTTGCCGCGCTTTCCATCATCAACAATACATCTGCATTTGCAATGTCATAAGTATTTATATCGCTCAGTAAGATACCATTCACTAAGGGAATATTCCGAAAACTGAGATATACATTATCGTTATACTCAGGCATTACAAACAAAGTTTTTTTGTCCGCAACTTTTAATTTATTCAAAATGTCAACAAAATTGCTGGTCTTCGGAGCATCCATTGTGATATCTTCGACCACGACAATGGCACTATCTTTTGCTTTATAGGAAAGTGCAGACATTTTGGCAAGATCTTTTACTTTACGATTCACTTTGATATCATATGAATGCGGCTTAGGACCAAAGATTGTACCTCCACCTTTATATAAAGGATTACGAATATTTCCTTTACGGCTGCCTCCTGTTCCTTTTTGCCTGTGAAGTTTCTTGCTGGCGCCTTGCACCTCAGCACGTGTCTTTACTTTATGTGTTCCCTGACGTTGAGCAGCGAGGTATTGCTTTACTGCAAGATATATCACATGATTGTTGGGTTCAATGCCAAAAATCTCATCGGGCAAATCAATAGTTCTGCCGGTTTTCTTTCCTTTTATATTGAATACTTCAACTTGCATATTATTTCTGTATTAAAACGATTGAACCATTGTAGCCTGGAACCGAGCCACTGATTAAAATATAATTTTTGTCTGTAAATACTTTCATCACTTTAAGTCCTTTCAACTTCACCCGATCATTGCCAGTGCGTCCGGCCATTCTCATTCCTTTCATTACACGGCTTGCATCTGAGGAGTTACCCAATGATCCTGGCGCACGACTACGGTCATGCTGACCATGTGACTGCCCGCCTACACCATGAAATCCATGACGTTTTACCACACCTTGAAATCCTTTGCCCTTTGAAGTACCTACTACATCGACATTCTCACCTTCAGTAAAAATGTCTACCGTTATTGTATCACCAATATTTTTTTCGATGGAAAAATCACGAAATTCTTTGGAGAACTTTTTTGCAGAAGTGCTGGCTTTGGCGAAATGATTCTTTTCGGGTTTTGTACTATGCTTTTCATTTTTATCGCCAAATGAAAGTTGGAGAGCGCTATAGCCGTCAGACTCTTTTGTCTTGACTTGGGTAACCACACAAGGGCCTGCTTCAATAACCGTGCAGGCTGTCTGTTTACCCGAAGGATCGAAGATGCTGGTCATCCCGATTTTTTTCCCAATAATACCTTTCATGTTTTTGAATTTATGCCTACAGGATTATTGGGACATTTCCAGCTGAATCGCCGGAACTTCAATCCCCGTTTGCCACCGACCTTTTCCTTTTTCGGGAAGTACCGGTAGTAAACAAACCCTGAATGGCTTGTTTTATATGCCCTCAACTCGTAAGGTTAAGTTGAGAGAATGAATATCAGAGCTCTTTTCTCTATCCGTGCTATCGGAAAGATTGAGAGATGAAAATATTTTAATTTATAAGAACTTTTATGCTTTGATCTCAACTTCTACTCCACTTGGCAGATCCAGTTTGCTCAGTGCATCTACTGTACGGGAAGAAGAAGTATAAATATCCAGTAAGCGCTTATGAGTTGCCAACTGGAACTGTTCACGACTCTTTTTATTTACATGCGGTGAACGCAATACGGTAAAAATTTTTCTGCGTGTTGGCAAAGGAATTGGTCCTGTTACAACAGCACCGGTACTGCGAACCGTTTTTACGATCTTTTCGGCAGACTTATCCACTAGGTTATGATCGTAAGATTGTAATTTAATTCGAATTCGTTGAGACATCTGTCAAATCCCAATTTTTTATTGGGAGTGCAAAGGTAGGGTTGAGAGTAATATCCTCCAAATAGCTGGGAAAGAATTTTCTATGTTGTGAATAACCTGATTTTTCAAGCAGGATTATTCAGCAAGCTTGAGTTTTAGGCTCAAAGTAGCAAATCCTCCAAGTTCCACATGCTCTACTCTGAAGAAATGCTTTCCTTCGAGACTGAGTCGTACAGTTTTATGTGGGGATTCATCAAACTTATATAGAGAAGGATCCCATTCATCAATAATAAGTTTATCATCGATATATACCCGCACAGCATCATCCCACGTTACTCCCAATTCATAATTTCCTTTTGGAATATTAGCGGTTGCTGTAGCCACAGTAATAAATTGCTCGTATTGTTTATCCGCTTTGATTCCACCCCACCAAGCATAGTCAAGCCTGTCAACTTTTTCGGATTTAAAAGGAATTGCTTTTTTAGCTGGTGGAAATAAATTGCCTGTCTTAATTGGATTTGATGTTGAGTCAAATGAATACCAACTGACCTGCCAATCTAATGGCTGGAAAAATTTTTTAAACGAAAATATATATGGTTTACGTGCCGGAATTTTTTCTCCGAAAGGAGTTGTTATAGCAGAACCAACATATTCCAGTTCAATCAAAATATCTGTGCGGTTAGCTTCTATTTTTGTTGCCGTGATACTCGCTGGAAATTCTCCACTCATTGAAGAAATATTTTCAACACCCCGAAAACTTTTTATTCTCCATTTTCCTTTTGGTCCCAGCAAATCAAATTTCATTGTGTCGCTTTTGTCAATCGGATTAATATTCCAGATTATCGGCGAACGAAAATTATATGGTCCCCATTCAGTAATTAGAATATTTTTTTTGCCGGCCAAAGTATTCAATCCTTTAAACGGGTCATTGGGCTTATTGACAAATGGAATATCCATTGTTGCTGTATCCATTGATAATTGTACCGCCAGTTGATCATTTACGGTTGTGTCAAGATTTGTAACTGTGGAATCAGTTTTGAAAATATGATCGCAATAAGAAAAATTATTATTGAAAATATTCAGATTTTCTGTATGACTTATATTAAATGCTGTAGAAACTTTGTTAATGCTATTCGAAACAATGATATAATCACGGCTCCTTGTATCACGGTACTTTGGATAACCCCAATCAGATGGTTCTTCCTTATTTCCCCAAAGACGAATTGCTTCTTTGTCCTGGTAAAAAACATTATAAGTGATTTTATTTTGCTGTCCGTGTTCTATGGCAATAGCCATTTTATTTTTGCGAAACCGGTTGCCGCTGATCTCAGACTCAAAACTATAACCACCCCAGATTCCATTATCACATTCGAAAATTTTATTCCCGATAATTTTATTCCGGCTAAAAGTCACTTCAACTCCATTGGTCGGTGCATAAGAAAAATCATTATCCATGATCACATTATCATTGCAGCCCCCGGTTCCTTTATCCATCGTGGTTTGTCCTGCCCATAGAAAAAAGCCGTCACCGCTATGCGTAACTGCATTTTTATAAAAGAAATTATTATCACTTTGTTCATACACCAGTATTCCGGCGCTGTCTTGTCCGCGATTATAAACACCATCACTGAAACCACGCACATTAAAGATGAGCCGGTTATACATTACTTTGTTCCGACCACTGTGATACATGCCGATACCAATTCCTGAGTTGAAAGAAAAATCATTATTGTAAATCATTCCGTCATTGCATTCCATCATCATCAAAGCATTTTGTCCACCAGTAACTTTGCAGTTTTTGATAGTCGCAAAATTGCAATTCCGTAAATACATTGCAGCTCCGTACCGTAGCCATTCATCATTTTCATTATGATGGTGACTTAACCAATCAGAAATATCCTCTTTTTCCTGTGTGCTGTTCAGGTGTTGCCGGTAATTATAGCTGAGATCACAATTATCGAGTGTGAGATTTTCTACATTTTTTGCCATCAGTGCCACTTTATATCCGTTCGCTTTTAAATTTTTAATTGTGACATGATTGCTGTTCCTGATCAGGATAGCAACACCAAAAAATTCATCGGGATTTTTTTTCTCATTGCTCCCTTTTAATAAAGAATTATTAAAATCAACTGTAATGTTGTTTCCTTCAATTAATATTACAGGTTCTTCAAGATTATCAGAGGCATCTATTTTATATATACTCCTTTTTATTTTGATTGACTTGGTAATTTTGGTCTCTTTCGTCAACCTAATCTCAGTAATTTGTTTATTGGAAACCTGTGCCTGAACAATATTTAATAATACAATCCCAAAAAGAAAAGCGAGGATTTTTTTTGTTGCAAACTTCATATAACAGGTAAATCTTATTTTGAAAACTAAATTTACCATGATCAGGTGAGAATTAGCTTAAAAAGAAAAGGACCCATTATTGAGCCCTTTTCTCTTGGACATGTTTTTCATAGACGCCACAAAGGCCGGTTTTTCAGGATAGCAAAAACGGAGTAAAACTCCTTCTCTATTATAAGCAAATGAAATGCCATATCATCCAAATCTCATTGATTTGTATTAAGTATTTTATCAAATAATAAAAATCCCATACCACAATGAATGGAATGGGATTCAATAGCAGATTTTTTTAATTGCTAAGCGCTCACTTTACCTTTTACTTTTGCAATAACTTCTTCAGCTATACCAGCCGGCGCCGGTGAGTAATGAGAAAATTCCATTGTTGATGATGCGCGGCCAGAACTCAATGAACGAAGTTGTGTAACATAACCAAACATTTCACTCAATGGTACTTTGGCTTTGATAACTTGCGCACCTGCACGGCTATCCATTCCTTCGAGCATGCCGCGACGACGATTCAGATCACCTGTTACGTCACCCATATATTGATCCGGTGTAACAACTTCCACTTTCATTATTGGTTCAAGTAATACTGGTTTTGCTTTTCTGGCAGCATCGCGAAAGCCTGCTTTCGCACAAATTTCAAACGACATAGAATCTGAGTCAACAGCATGAAAACTTCCATCGAATACCCGAATTTTCATATTATCTACAGGATAACTGGCTAATACTCCCGTGGACATAGCCTGCTCAAAACCTTTTTGAATAGCTGGTACATATTCACGGGGAATAGAGCCGCCAAAAAGATCATTTATAAACTGAAAACTTTTATCTGGGTTTTCCGTTTTCCATTCTGCGTCCACTGGGCCAAGTTCAAAAACAATATCTGCAAATTTTCCTCGTCCACCGGTTTGCTTTTTCAAAACTTCACGATGCTCAATGGTTGCTTGAAAAGCTTCCTTATAAGCTACCTGTGGTGCGCCCTGGTTCACTTCAACCTTAAATTCACGTTTCATCCGATCTACAATAATTTCCAGATGCAATTCACCCATACCACTCAAAATCGTTTGACCCGTTTCTTCATCAGTTTTTACTTTCAGAGTTGGATCTTCTTCAATCAATTTTGCGATAGCCATTCCCATTTTGTCGACATCGGCCTGTGTTTTTGGCTCTACTGCAACTGAGATTACCGGTTCGGGAATAAACATATTCTCCAAAACGATCGGATGCTTTTCGTCACATAATGTATCACCCGTTTTGATTTCCTTGAAACCAACTGCCGCGCCAATATCACCAGCTTCAATAAAGTCAATGGGATTTTGCTTATTCGCATACATCTGCATGATACGGCTGATACGTTCCTTCTTTCCACTACGAACATTCAATACATAAGAACCTGAATCCAGATGGCCAGAATAACAACGGAAAAATGCCAGACGTCCCACAAAAGGATCTGTCATGATTTTAAAAGCCAGAGCAGCAAAAGGTTCTTTTGCATCGGGCTTGCGAGAAATTTCTTCACCTGTATCTGGATTTATTCCATTTATAGCTTTAACATCCATTGGGCTTGGCAGGTAACGAACCACACAATCAAGCATGGTTTGAACACCTTTATTCTTAAAAGCAGAACCGCAAAGCATCGGCACAATGGTCATATCAATTGTAGCTTTGCGTACAGCTTCATGTACTTCATCCTCAGTAATTGTATTGGGATCATCGAAAAATTTCTCCATCAGTTTATCATCATACTCTGCTACTGCTTCAATCAATTGTGCTCTCCAGTATTCAGCTTCCTCCCTCATATCTGCAGGTATTTCAATTTCTTCATAAGTCATACCCAGAGTAGCATCATTCCAAATAATACCTTTCATTTGAATAAGGTCAACAATTCCTTTAAAGTCATCTTCAGCTCCAATAGGCAACTGTAATGGCACAGACTTGGCACCAAGCATTTCACGAACCTGCTTAACAACATTTAAAAAATCTGCACCAGCACGATCCATTTTATTTACAAAACCGAGACGGGGAACATTATATCGATTTGCCTGACGCCAAACTGTTTCGGATTGTGGTTCCACCCCATCTACAGCACTAAACAATGCGACCAGTCCATCCAATACACGCATTGAGCGTTCTACTTCTACAGTAAAGTCAACGTGGCCAGGAGTATCAATAATATTAAATTTATATTTCTTAGTATCAACAGTTGGCTGCCCTTGTTTTACTGGAAAATTCCAATAACAAGTAACAGCTGCAGAGGTAATCGTAATACCTCTTTCTTTTTCCTGTTCCATCCAATCGGTAGTAGCTGCTCCATCGTGAACCTCACCAATTTTGTGACTCATGCCTGTATAATACAGGATACGTTCAGTACAAGTCGTTTTACCGGCATCAATATGAGCCGCAATACCAAAGTTTCTTTGAAATCGTAAGTCTGCCATACCATTTACTTTCAGTTATTTATAATCTTTAAAATTGCCCGTCTTATTTGGGTGCGCAAAGGTAATAAAAAGGAGTGGAAAAAGAGGACTTTATGATTTATTAATCCTGTGTGTGGATAACCATATTCTTCTAACTTTTGTATCATTTAAATCTCACTTATATTATAAATATCCACAAAGACTTCCAAACGATTAGGAATCGCTTTCCCAAATTCTGAATAGTCACTTATCCTTATTTAAAAGGTTTTCTTCGTGGCATTTGCTACCATAAAGCATTGCTTCTTCCTATATGAGGATTTTAAAGGACTTATTTGGACAGAATGGCCATAGAATTAATACTATTTTGTTTTATCAAACCCCTGCATCAGCAAAAGAAGAATGCCTATTGCCAACTGTTCCAATTCAGCAATTCGCAAAAAAAATATTTCTGAAAACAAGTAATAAATTTTGTTGGTGATTTTGAATCGTTGTAATTTCAACACCCGACAAAAAATATTTCAACACATAATTTCTAAACCTCAAACTTTAATTATATGGCTGCAAAAAAGAAATCAAAGAAAAAAACTGCTAAAAAGCCTGCCCGCAAAAAAGCTGTTAAAGCAGTAAAAAGAAAAGCCGCTCCCAAAAAAGCAGCTAAGAAAAAACCTGTAAAAAAGAAAGCGGATAAAAAAACTACTCCGAAAAAGAAAGTAGTTAAAAAGGTAGTAGCAAAGAAACCAGCACCAAAAGCAAGTGCGCCTAAACCTATAGCTAAACCAGCACCAAAGGCAATTGCACCTAAACCAGTTGTCAAACCTGCACCAAAGCCAATGGCTGTTAAGCCAATGCCTGAATCAGCACCGCAACCTGTGCCTGCTGAACCGGTAGCGGAAACACCGAAAACAGAAACTCCGGCTAACAACAGTTCTGATAATGGGACACCTGTAGTAATGTAAACAAACACTAGCTAAAAATAAGAACCATCCCGGTTAAATTGGGATGGTTTTGTTATTATAGCTCATTTTGACTATTACTTTGCATTGCCGCACTGTTTTTCGCCAGCTATATTTTACTTTCGATGACTGTAGAAGGTTAAAAATAAATAAGTACAGGATTTATTTCACTATCCAAATTTGTCAACTTAGAAATAAAAAAAAATCTAAAAACAAAAGCCGCTATGAATAAACAAAGCGGCTCTGAGGATTAATGTTCTTGTATCGTTTACACTCTGAAATGGGCAAAAGCTTTATTGGCTTCAGCCATACGGTGTGTGTCTTCTTTCTTTTTAAATGCAGCTCCTTCACCTTTAGCGGCTGCAACAATTTCGCCAGCTAATTTTTCCGCCATGCTACGTCCATTCCTGTCACGGCTGTAACGGATCAACCATTTTATACTTAATGATATCTTACGATCAGGACGAACTTCAGCGGGTATTTGAAAAGTAGCTCCACCTATACGACGGCTGCGTACTTCAACAGAGGGAGTAATATTGGCTAATGCCCTTTTCCATACTTCATATCCGTCTTCATTAGTTTGCTTGGATACTTTATCTAATGCAGAATAAAAAATATTAAATGCTCCGCTCTTTTTCCCCTGCCACATCAGGTTATTGATAAAACGGGTTACCATTTTATCATTATATTTTGGGTCGGGTGCTAATGGAAGTTTTTTTGCTTGTGCTTTGCGCATAGTAAATCAGAATTTCTTTAGCTATTGATTTATTTTTTTACTGTTTGTTTTTCTCTTTTAGTCCCGTATTTAGAACGACTTTTTTTTCTGTCTTTTACTCCGGCAGTATCTAATGATCCGCGAACGATATGATAACGAACACCGGGTAAATCTTTAACACGTCCACCACGGATCAATACAATTGAGTGTTCCTGAAGATTATGTCCTTCACCAGGAATGTAAGCGATCACTTCTACTTTATTAGTTAAGCGAACCTTGGCAACCTTACGCAAAGCAGAGTTAGGTTTCTTTGGAGTAGTAGTGTAAACGCGGGTACATACACCACGACGTTGGGGACACTGATCCAGAGCCCTTGATTTACTCTTAGCTCTAATTATATCTCTTCCTTTACGTACTAATTGCTGAATTGTAGGCATTCTTAAACTTTATTTGTCCCTTTTTTTAGGGGAGGCAAAGGTAGGGGAAAGATTTTAAATTTACGATTGCAGATTTTAGAATTTTTAGAGTATTCAGATATACATGGAAAATTCTTATATCGAGCACTAAACCTTCCACATCCAGCCATACTTATCTTCTCTGTTGCCTTCCCGAATATCGGCAAGCCATTTTTTCAATGTCGGCGCTGCTTTCCATTTATCAACATCGAATTTCATTACATACTCTTTATATCGCAGTTCTTTTATCATAGAAATTGTGGCTGCGGTTCCTGTACCAAAAACTTCACTCAAAAGACCTGTTTCGTAAGCTTTAATTATTTCATCAATGCCCAAAGGTCTTTCCTCAACCTTTAAACCCATTTCCTGTAACAAAGTAATAGAACTGGCACGGGTAACGCCTCCTAAAATGGTTCCTTCATTCAGGTTAGGCGTAATGGCGGTATTTCCAATGATAAAAAAAACATTCATTGTTCCAATCTCCTGAACATATTTGTGTTCAATCGAATCCATCCACAATACTTGGTCATATCCTTTTTTCTTTGCCTCATTTGTTGCAAGCATCGAACCTCCATAATTACCGGCTGCTTTTGCAAAACCCACTCCACCAGGTGCAGCACGAACATATTTTTCTTCAACATAAATGCGCATCGGCGCAGCATAATATGGTCCGGTTGGGCTTAATATTATCAGAAACTTATAGTTTTCAGATGGTCGCACACCAATTAATTCATCCGATGAAAACATAAAAGGGCGAATATATAATGAATGGTCTTCCTTAAAAGGAATCCAGTTCCTGTCTAATGATATTAATCGCCGCATTCCTTCCATAAATATTTCTTCCGGTACTGTTGGCATTTGCATGCGTTCAGCAGAAATATTAAAGCGATGAAAATTATCCTGAGGCCTGAAAATATAAGGAGTTCCTTTCCTGTCTTTATATGCTTTGATTCCTTCAAAAATGGCCTGACCATAATGCAAAGCCGCCACTGAAGGACTCAGCAATAAAGGTTGATAAGGTTTAATCTCCACATTTTTCCATTCTCCTTTTTCACAATCTGCTTCCAGCATGTGGTCGCTGAAATAACGGCCAAAAGGAAGATTGTCAAGATCAAGATCCTGCAATTTGCTTCGTTCTGCTTTTGTAACTAAAATATCCATGTCTGCAATCATAATGAATTATTTTTACGGCGCAAAGAAACAAAAAAAAACTAACACTCATTAGTAAAATTATTGAAATTGATATGGACTTAAATAATCTTGACCTTCCAGCATCAATAATTGCCGATTTATATAAATCAACATTAGTAGAGCCGGATCAAAAACATGCAAAGTTTTTGCCGAAAAATATTTTATCCAATAATGAACCGATAGGTAACAGGTGGAAATATTTGGGAAATAATAAAAAAAATATATTGATCGTAGTGAACTATGCCAATTGTGTCTATTTGCCCGATGGTCAATTAAATTTTTTGACAAATATGTTAACTGCATGCAAGATTAACCTTGCTGATGTAGCAATCATAAATATGAACAGTAATTCAGAAGCAGCATACAATGAGTTACTGAATCATTTCAAAAGCAAAACTATTTTTTTGTATGGAGTGGAGCCGGCTTCTTTTGGAATGCCAATCAGTTTTCCGCATTTCCAGGTTCAAATTTTTTCAAATTGCACTTTCTTATTTGCGCCGGTTTTAGAAGAATTGGAAAAAGATAAGGTACTTAAGAGTAAACTTTGGGTTTGTCTTCGTCGCATTTTTGGAGTTTAAAATTCTTTTCCATTATCTTGACATTATGAAATTAATTTTTGCCAGTAACAATCAACATAAACTGGAAGAATTGAGGTTTGTCATACGTGACAAATTCGAAATTTTATCACTGAAAGAAGCCGGTATTCAGATTGATATCCCTGAGCCATATTACACGCTTGAAAAAAATGCCAGCGAAAAATCAAATGTTATTTATCAATTGATAAAAACAAATCCAATTATAACCGGATGTTTCAGTGAAGATACCGGACTTGAAGTTGAATCTTTGAATGGTGAGCCGGGAGTAAAAAGTGCACGGTATGCAGGTGATGACAAATCTTTTGAAAAAAACATACAAAAACTTTTATTTAATCTTGAAAACAAATCGAGTCGAAAAGCCCGTTTCAGAGCTTTGATTTCACTGATCATTGACGGAAAAGAAACTTTATTTGAAGGAATTTCAGATGGAAATATTATTAAAGAAAAAAGAGGAGCTGTTGGATTCGGCTATGATCCCGTCTTTGTACCCAATGGATCATCCAAAACATTTGCAGAAATGGAAATGGCCGAGAAAAACCAATATAGCCATCGCAGAAAAGCAGCGGAAAAACTGGTAGCATTTTTGTCTGAACAGATTCGTACAGATAATAAACCGAAAACAAATAATTGAAATTTGTGTCAGAAAGCAACCTAAATATCAATGAAAGCGACTTAATTAAAGGATGCATTCTGGGTGAAAGACGAATGCAGGAAGAATTATATCTCCGTTTTTCTTCCCGAATGTATGCGGTTTGTCTGCGGTATGCAGCCAACACTGAGGAAGCAGAAGATATTTTACAGGAAGGATTTATTAAAGTCTTTAGTAAACTGACGAGTTTCCGGAATGATGGTTCTTTTGAAGGTTGGATAAGGCGGATTTTTGTCAATACCGCTATTGAACATTTCCGACGCAAACGATATATGCAGCCGGTAACTGAAAATGAAGAAAAAAACATCGAAGGAAATTATTTATCGGCGCTTGATGATATGGCCGAAAAAGATATTCTCGCATTGATACGACAATTATCGCCAGGATACAAAACCGTTTTTAATATGTATGTAATAGAAGGATACACACATAAAGAAATTGCTGATATGCTGGGGATCAGTGAAGGAACAAGTAAATCGCAGCTATCAAGAGCTAAAATAATTCTGCAGGATTTGGTGAGAGAATTTATTGAACAAAGAAAAGAAAAGAAGACAAAGCCATGAGCAGCTTTCAGGATAAAATGTATAATTACAAAGCAGAAGTTCCCAATGACGCCTGGAAGAAAATAACCAGTGTGCTGGACAATTCAGAAAATCTTGACGAATTTTCTTCCAGGATTTATAATATTGAAGCCATGCCGCCGGATTCAATATGGGAAAAAATAAATAAATCATTAGATGAACAAACCAATATTGTTTTTGGAAAGCAAAGAAAAAATTCTTTGTTGGCCCGCTATGCAGCGGCTGCAACTGTTATTGGTTTAATCGCTTTTGGCACTATGAATTGGTTAAACAAAGAATCTGAAAATCAATTGGCAAAAGAAAATAACTTAAAGGCAAAGAATTCCATTATCATCTCAAACAATCAAACTTCTTCCTATTTAAATAACAATAGCGGGATAAAAAAATTATCAGGAAGTGACTTAGCATTGAAAAACGGCAAACTTAATTCTGGTAAATTATACATTCCCAAGAGAACCCCCGTTCGAAAAAAGATAAATCTTCCGGTTGAATTACTAAATTCTTCTTCGCCTGAAAATAAACTAGCTCAAATGCGCCATTCAAAAAACGTTCAACCTTCTTTTGCTAATTATAAAATAAAAAATTCATCAGACAGGTATATTACGTTGACGACTCCCGAAGGCAGAGTTATTCGGATATCACAGAAATGGGGTGATCTGGCTTGTACTGTTTCTGGTGAAGATCAGGACATGGAATGCAAAGAACAATTAGAAAAGTGGAGAGAAAGATTAGCCTGTTCTCCTCTGGCTCCTTCTTCTGGTAACTTTCTGGACATTCTCAGCATGGTAAATTCCCTTAAAGAGAATAATCCATAAGTATTGCTTAACAAACTCAGAATTGTTTTCATTAATTTTATTTTTAAACTTTAATAATGGCAAGAATAAAAATTGATCTGCCGGAAAAATTTCATTTCTCTGCTAAGATTCCGGTGCGGATTACAGACATAAACTATGGCGGTCATTTAGGCAATGATAAAGTGCTTTCGATTATTCATGAAGCCCGGATACAATTTTTGAAAACTTTAGGCTATACTGAAATGGAATTTGCCGGTGTGGGAATGATTATGAGTGATGTTGCAATTGAATTTAAAAATGAATTATTTTACGGAGATACAGTGATCGTTTCTGTTGCTGCAAGTGAATTTACTAAGGTAGCATTTGAACTCTTATATAGACTGGAAAAGGAATCTGCCGGTAAAACAATTTTAATAGCCGTAGCTAAAACAGGAATGGTTTGTTATGATTATAAAAAGAAAAAAATAGTTGCCCTGTCTGAAGAAGCAAAACAAAAGTTGTTACGCTAAATGAATTCACAAACTAACTGTTCCATATCTTCCAGCTTTCTTCTGCCTGCATCACGAGCATTTCATAACCATTTTTTGTAGTAGCACCTTTCTCTTCACCTTTCTGAAGAAACAATGTTTTTGCAGGATTATAAATTAAATCAAAAAGAAAATGCTCCGGAGTTAATGCTTCATAAGGAATAAGCGGAAATACAGCTACGTTCGGATACATGCCGAGCGGCGTAGTGTTAATGAGAAGTTTGTATTCAGAAATTATCGCAGGAGTTACATGGTTATATGATAGATTTTTTTCAGACGGTTTACGGGAAACATTCCGAAATTCAATATTCAATTTCTCCAATACATATTTTACTGCTTTAGCTGATCCACCTGATCCAAACACCAACGCTTTTTTATTATGTGATTTTAATTCTTTTGTTAATGAACGTTCAAAAGCTATTGCATCTGTATTATATCCATACAATTTCCCATCAGTAATTTTAATACAGTTACAGGCTTCAATTTTTTTTACTATTTCCCCAGATTCGTTCAAAAAGGTGATAACATTTTCTTTATAAGGAATGGTTACGTTCAGGCCTTTCAATCTTGGATTTTGCTGCAGAACCAGTTTCAGCTTATCAATAGATATAATGGGAAAATTTTCATAAAGGCAGTCGCTTAACCCTTCCCTTTCAAATTTTTCTGTAAAATATTTTTTTGAAAAAGAATGAGTTAAAGGATAACCGATGAGTCCGAACATCCTCATATTTTTCAGGCATCTTCTTTTTTGTCGAGATATAAAGCAAATGTATCGCCTCGAAGACCAATTCGCATTGCTTCTAATGGAATTACTTCAGCAGGCGCTATATTTCCAAGATTTGCATTACAACCAACCAATTCTATAAAATAAAGTTGTTGTGATTTCTGAGGCGCTTCCCATATAATTTTTTCACTGGGAATTTGTGTTAGTATTTCCTGCACCAATCCTTCTCTTACTTCGCCGGTGCCCCGATAAATGCCAACGTTGCCAGCTTCCCTTGCTTCAGCAATTACATAACTGGAACCAGCTTCCAATTCTGCTTTCATTTGTTCTATCCACCTATACGGAGGAATAATGTGTGTTGCATCTTTACTGCCCACTTCACTTAAAACGATCCCATGTTTGGTTAACTTTTCAATATACCCGCATTTTTCAGCATGAGGAATTGTAATGGAACCATCACTTACTTCCATATAAGTTATCCCAAAATCCTTGCATACTTTCACATAATCTTCAAACTGGTTACGGATAAGGAAAGCTTCGAAAAGGGTGCCACCAAAATAAACCGGGATATTATAGGAACTATATATTTCCAGTTTCTCTTTTAACCTGGGGGTGACAAATGAAGTGCCGAAGCCAAGTTTCACCAGGTCAACATGAGGATGTGCTACGCTAAGAAAATTCTCAACTTCATTTACACCAAGCCCTTTATCCATCACCATAGTAAGTCCTTTGGTTCGAGGTTTTCCGATTCGATCTGGAATCTGTGTCAGGTTAAAATTCATTCTTTGTGGATTAAAAAGTCCGAAAATAAAAATTAATTTAAAAACGGCGCAAAAATAGGGAAGAATCAGCAGAGTGCTGCTGATTGATATCATACATACACCTGTTCGTTTAAATAGATTTCTTTCTTTTAAATTTTGCTAATACATCCACAACCTGTGCATTCTGTAAGATGGCGGGATTAAGCTCCATAAATTTTTTTAAAATTTTCGGAGCCCTTTCCATAGCAATTTCCAATTGAAGAATAGCTTCTTTTGTTTTTCTGAGTGCAAAAAGTACCGCGCTCTTATAAAAAAGAAAAATAGCTTTATTATTAGTGATTTGCAATGCCGCATCTACTTGTTCTAAAGCTTCTTCAAAGAATTTTGCTTTATAAAGACAGCGAACCAAAGCCTCCCACCCCGCATTGTTATGCGGACGTAAACGAACTACATTAGAAAAGTATTGAACTGCATCTTTAAAAAGACCAAGTTGCATTTTGCTTTCGCCCATCAGCAGGTTATATTCTGGTGGGTTTTTATTTATTCTAAATGCATATTCAAGTTGCTTTGAGCAGCTTTCCCATTGCCCTTCGTTAAAATAGGTGCATGCAATTTTATAAAATAATTTACTTTCTCCCTGGTTCAGATGCGATGCTTTTCGATAATAAAATCTTGCCTGGGCATAGTTATGCAGCCGGTCATAGCAATGACCAATAGCTTCATAAATGACTGCTTCTGGTTTTGCCAGTTCAATTACCTTTTCAAGAACTTCAATGGCATCTTTATATTTTCTCAGCCTTATATACGCATCACCCATGTTCCGGTAAGCAAAATCAAATTTTTCATCAATCGTAATGGCATATTGATAAGCATCAATCGCTTTCTCATATAATTTCAATCCCTGGTAAGCTGCAGCCAGGTTAAACCACGCCAGTTCATTATATGGAAAATCATCAATAATCTGTTGATGAAGACGAATACTCTCTTCACTTCTTCCTGTAAAATCAGTCCAGAAACAGATTTTATATAAAGCTTCTTCATTATTTGGGTCTTCTTCAAGTAACATCTTCAAACAATCAAAAACTTTATCAAACTCTTCGTAATCATCATACACATCTGCCAGTTCAAAAAGTAATTCAATTCTTTCCTGTCCCTCAAAAATGTTCAAGGCTTTTTCAAGTAGAGCAACTGCCTTTTCTTGTTGGTCAAGAGCCAGATAGGCATCTGTTTTAAGTATATAAAGATTTATGTCGCCGCAATCAAGCAAATCAGCTTTTTCAAGAATATGTAAAGCATCTTCATAATGGCGGTTGGCTAAAAGTAAACCTGCCTTTCGAATAAGCAGTAAAGAAGAATAGGGATACTGACCAATACCGAAATTAGCAGCTTCTATTGCCTTGTTCAGATCTTCTTTATCCTCATAATAATTAATTATTTTTTCAAAAGCATCTTCTTCAATAAAGGAGTGGCTTTGCCCTTGTTTAAAATTTTCGAATTGTTTAAGCAATTCGCGCAGTTGCTCTCTATCTTCCCGGTAAGGATTTTCTTTCATTAATTCCGGATATTTTGGCAAGTTAAGATTTTGAAGAACTATTTGTTATAATACATAAATATTAGCCCGGAAACAGCTTATTGAAACAAGTTAATCCAAATCAATCGTATTTTCCCTGCACATTTTTTCCCCAGATGTGCAAAATGAATAAATTTTAAAGCTTTCGCGTAACATTTTGCAACCTTCCGGCGTTAAATAACTACTAATATTTTGGACAAACGGTTTCTTTTGTTTCATTTTTTATTCTTAACTTTGAGTCATCGTGAAAATTAACAGCTCTATAATGTTAAAAATTATCAGAAGGAAATTGGCAGTTGTTGTATTGTTGAGTGTATCCGGTATTGCAGCATTCGCTACCCTTGGAGATGGCAGAACCAAGTCTTCCAAATCAACAACTTTTTCTCTTTTATCAAATAGAGTTTCTTTTACCCCAGGTCAATTTTCTTTGAAATCGGGGTATAATTTCCGTGGCAATCAGGTCATAAGTTTTGAAAACGAACGGTATATAAATCTGAACACTGTTGTTACTTATCAAAAAGGCAACACAACTTACATCATGCCTTTAAAAAAGAAAGTGTTGCTAGACAGAATTACATTTAATCCGAACGCTTCTACACGGAATTAATAATTAACCCCCGCTGATGCTTTCCTCATAAGTCATGCTCCGATAACCTGATTTGGGCAAATCAAATTTTGACGCTGGTACAGGGTTAAAATTGATGCTGGAAACTGTATAAGTAACCATCATTTTACCAATAGTAGCTTCATATTGCATAGCAAGGCCGGGCAAGTTCTTATTCAAATATTGAAAGTCTTTGTTGATCGGCTCTAGGTCTTTGGTAAAATAAACAGTAAAAGAAGTTTTATCATTCAATTTCCCAATAGCCTTCTGACATTTATAGCCATCAATATTTTTGTATTCGTCCAGATAAGTAAAAGTTATGCCTTCATATTTTTTGTTGGATTGCTTCCAGTTATCCGGTGTCATTTTAATCATGTATTTCTGATCTCCATAATCCTTCAACACAGTTACATTTCCGGTTTTTCCATCTATAATTGTCGATTGAGTTCCCAGGGGACTTATCATTTCTGCCCGGCTGGAATTTCCTTTCAGATAAATTATACTCGTTGCTCCATCCAACAAGTCAGCAGCCTGTGGGCTTTTGCTATTCGTATTAATCACTATATCGTAAGTAATAGTAGCTTCTGTTAATTTCTTTTGCCCGAAAAGTTGGGTGAAAAAAAACATCATGAAAATTCCAAACAATATTTGAGCTTTTATCTTCATACTCAATTTAAGTTATGCCAATTCTGTTGGAAGACGTAATATTTCAACTATTAAGTTGCACATACCGCAAATTTCTGAGTGCAAAAATGAAAAGCCAGATTATCTTTCTGCTAATTTTTAATAAACTTATTTTTTACTTTTATGTTGAGCTTCTTTCAACCGCTTCTGTTGTTCCTGCATTTGCTGAAAACGTTCTTGCCATTTTGATTTGGCTTTTGGCTTCTTACGGTTTTCTTCGAGTTTAGCCAAAATTTTATCATGATCAATTATGTAAGTCTGTATCACATATTGGATTGCTAGTGTAATAATATTAGAAACTGTATAATACCATGTCAATGCGGAAGGAAGCCGATTAAAGATGAATAACAGAAAAACCGGGAAGAAGTACGGCATGTATTTTAACATTGGATTACTTTGATCAGGAGTCATGCTCATACTATATAACGAAATAAGAAAACTTGTCAAAACAGCCATGATCGTAAATAAACTTATATGGTTGCCCAACAAAGGAATTTTTGTTCCAAATTTTATAAATACATCGTAGGCCGACAAATCTTTTGCCCACAAAAAGCTTTCTCCTCTCAATGCAACATCAGAATTAAAAAAACTATATAACGCAAAAAATATAGGTATTTGAAGTATGGCAGGAATGCATCCGCCCAAAGGATTCACTCCAGCCTCTCGGAATAATTTCATTTGCGCCATACTCATTTGCTGTTGATCGCCGCCGAATTTCGCTTTCAATAAAGCAATTTCAGGCCTAAGTACTTTCATTTTGGCCCCACTTAAATAACTGGTGTAAGTCAGCGGAGAAATCAGTAAACGAATAATAATGGTAAGAAGAGCAATCACCAATCCATAGCTGCCAATAAAACTTTTCATGAAATCAAAAATGGGCATAATCAGAAATCGGTTAACTGGCCTGACAAATGCATAAAGGCCTTGACCGAGATTGATCAGCTTATCAAATTTCATGTCGTACTTCTTCAGAATACGATAATCAGCAGGACCGTAATAAATGCTGAGCGGAACAGAAACAGAAGCTGTGGGTTGCAACTTCACCTGCATATTAGCAGTGGATTGCATTATAGCATTTGAACTATCGGGAAGCGTTTCCCAACTAATTCTTCCTGAGGAAAAATTGTTCTTTGCCACCAGTATTGTATTGAAAAATCGTTGCCTGATTCCAATCCATTGAACAGGTTTGTCAAATTCTTTACCAGTAGTGCGGCTAATAGTATGGTAATCAAAATCACCGTCCATTACATAACCAACCTGTGTGTTTTGCCTTTCGAATGTAATGTCAGATTCCTGTTGTGCTACTTTATATTGCCAGGTCAAATTCATTAATCCCTGAGTCAATAATTTATCAGCCCCTTTCAATTCTATAGTGAACTCAATCATATAATCATTCGGCTTTATCACAAAACTGTGGGTAACTGAATAACCAAGACTATCACTTGACTTTAATGTAAAATTTATCGTCTCACTGCCATCAGCATTTCGTGTAGAATCTATAACAGGAAAAATCAAATCCGTGATTGGTGCACTGTTGTTTTTGCTTGTATTGATAGAATAACTGATCTTATCAAAATCAGAAGCTGCTAATTTTACCAAACCACTATCCTGGTTCCTGAACTTTTTCAGCTCCACCCATTTGGGCTGGCCGCCTTTGTTGGTAAAAGCTATTTTAATTAAATTATTTTCTGCGTAAAATAATTTTTCAGTATCAGTTGCTGATGTTTTAAATGCGCCAACTTCATTTACTTTTTTTATAGTTTCGGTTTTGACCGAATCAGCTTTATATGCTGATGTGTCCTGCTTAGGTTTATTGGCATTAGCTATTGAGTCTTTTTTTGCTTGTGCAATAGCCTGTTGTTCACGGTATTTTGCCTGGTCCCGGCTGGTAGTCCAGAAATAGCCAACAAAAAGTAATGCCAGAATCAAAAATCCTATGATCGTATTACGGTCAAAATTCATTCTTTGTAAAAATTTTAAGAGGGCAAAGATAGGGCAAAGTAGGATGAAGTCTGACGTATGAAGTATGAAAGAAAAGTCTTGTTCCGACTTCATACCTCTTACCTCAAGTCTCAAATCATATCATTTCGCTCTGTAATTGCGGGTTTTTAACCCGATTCTTTTTTTCGGAGAAGATTTTAGCTGCCTTTATAAAATGAACGAAGATGGGCTGTGGATTTTCAACTGTGCTTTTTAATTCAGGATGATATTGCACGCCGATAAAGAAAGGATGACTGGGCAACTCAATAATTTCAACAAGATTGGCGCTTGGATTTTTCCCACTGGCAACCATTCCTGCTTTTTCAAATTGATCGAGGTAATGATTATTAAACTCCCAACGATGACGATGACGTTCACTAATCATTGTCTTATTATAAATTTTATATGCCAGCGTGCCTTCTTTTATTTCACAGGGAAAAGATCCCAGCCGCATGGTGCCACCTTTGGTAGTAATTTTTTTCTGTTCTTCCATCAGATCAATAACTGGATCAGGAGTGTTTGGATTCATTTCCGTGGAGTTCGCATCTTTTAATCCTAAAATATTTCTTGCAAATTCAATTACGGCCATTTGCATACCAAGACAAATTCCAAAGAATGGTAAATTATTTTCTCTTGCATATTTTACTGCAATAATTTTTCCTTCCACACCGCGATGACCAAATCCCGGAGCTACCAATAATCCATCTAATCCATTCAGTTTTTCGGCCACATTATCTTCGGTTATAAATTCACTGTGGACATTGATCACCTGCACTTGGCATTCATTCATTGCGCCGGCATGAATGAAAGATTCAAGAATGGATTTATATGCATCCTGCAATTCAAGATATTTTCCGATCAATCCAATATTTACTTTGCCCTTTGGATATTTCAATTTATCCAGAAATTCTTTCCATTTAGTCAATTCAGGTTCGTTGGATTTTGTGATGTTCAATTTCTTTAAACAAATAACATCCAATCCTTCTTTCATCATCAGTAAAGGAACCTCATAAATGGTTGGTGCATCTGCTGCTTCTATCACTGCTTCCTGTTTCACATTACAGAACAAAGCGATCTTGCGTCGCAATTCAACTGTCAATGGCTTTTCAGTTCTGCAAACAATAATATCAGGATGCACACCTTCCTGGCTCAGCATTTTTACGCTGTGCTGGGTCGGTTTTGTTTTTAATTCTTTGGCTGCTTTTAAATAAGGTATCAAAGTAAGATGAACAACAACTGTATCTTCTTCGTCAAGTTCCCATTGTAACTGACGGACAGCTTCCACAAAAGGCAAACTTTCGATGTCACCAACTGTGCCGCCGATTTCAGTGATCACTACATCATAGTTACCGTTTTGTCCAAGTTCCAGCATTCTTCTTTTTATTTCATCAGTAATATGCGGAACCACCTGAACTGTTTTTCCCAAATAAGCCCCTTCCCTTTCTTTATTAATTACGGTTTGATAAATTCTTCCAGTAGTTACATTATTAGCTTGTGATGTGTGAATATTGAGGAATCTTTCATAATGACCAAGATCCAGATCTGTTTCTGCACCATCTTCGGTAACAAAACATTCGCCATGTTCATAAGGATTCAGTGTACCGGGATCAACATTGATATAAGGATCAAATTTTTGAATGGTCACACGCAGACCTCTTGCCTGCAACAGTTTTGCCAGCGAAGCTGCAATAATGCCTTTTCCTAATGAAGAGGTCACACCACCGGTAACAAAAATATACTTAGCCATTTTATTCCTTTCCTCAAATGAGGAGTTTCAGGTTTAAAAAAATATTTTTTGTACAAAATGAAATAATACAGCATTCACTGCACTCAGTTTTTTACTACGTCAACATCAACAATAAAAATTTGAAAAATTATCCAGCTATTTGACCAGCGGAAAGGAAAATGATTATTTTCCGGGAGGTCATGTAAAGGTAAGCGATAATTTATTAATGATAAAATAATTCCACGGTGTTGGGAAAATTGTGAGCAAGTTTTTTTACTCCTTCGCAATTTTTTTATAACTCGTTACAATTCCTTTTATCAAAGATGAACTGAATCCCTGGTGTTCCATTTCATTTAATCCGGCAATGGTGCAACCTTTGGGAGTTGTTACTTTATCAATTTCCTGTTCAGGATGAGCGCCCTTTTGCAATAATAATTCTGCCGCTCCCTTTACAGTTTGTGCAGCGATCAAAGAAGCAGTAGTTGCATCAAATCCAATTTCAATGCCGCCCTGGATATTTGCACGGATGTAACGCATGGCGTAAGCTGTGCCACATGCGCCAAGAATAGTAGCAGCTTCCATCAGTTTTTCATCAATGGTTACCACTTTACCCAATGTGTCGAAGAGATCATTCACATATTTTATATCTGATGAACTTGAGTGGTGACTGCAAATACATGTCATACTTTCCTGGATGGCAATCGCCGTGTTTGGCATGGCACGAAACATCGGAAGATTTTTTTTAACAACTGTTTCCATTTCATTGATGGTAACACCCGTCACCACAGAAATTAGCAACTTGTTTTCGGTAATATCTTTTTTTATTCCATTCAGCACTTCACTCACCTGGAAAGGTTTTACTGCAAGAATGATAACATCACTTTTTTTAACTGCATCCGGATTATCATCAGAAATGTTTATTCCTTTTTCTTTCAAGGTCTTTAAGGTTGACAAATTTCTTTTCGTAACAATAATTTCTGATGCTTTGCTGAATTTACTTTTCAGCAAACCTTCTGCAATAGCTGTCCCCAGGTTTCCCCCGCCAATGATGGCAATACGTTTACTCATTATAAAAATTTTGGATAAAGATACTCTTAGTAATAATTTCTGCCAGAAAGATAATTGGAAACATAATCTTTCACTCCTTCTTCCAGCGAATAAAATTTTTCTTTATAGCCAGCTTGGGCCAGTTTATTCATATCTGCTTCTGTAAAATACTGATATCTTTCACGAATGTCAGCAGGCGTATCAATGTATTCGATCTGTGGTTGAATATTTAAACTTTTGAAAATGGCTGTCACCAGATCTTTAAAGGTTCTTGCTTTACCGGTGCCAAGATTGTAGATGCCATTTTTATATATTGACCATTCACTATTCACTATTGACTTCATAATCCAGAACATTACTTTCACTACATCCTGCACATAAATAAAATCCCGAAGTTGTTCACCATCTTTAAATTCAGGCCTATGAGATTTGAAAAGTTTTACTTTACCGGTTGATTGAATCTGGTTGAATGCATGAAAAACCACACTGGCCATTCTGCTTTTGTGATATTCGTTTGGTCCAAAGACATTAAAAAATTTCAGTCCGGCCCAAAATGGCGGATGCGATGATTGTTTCAACGCCCATTTATCAAATTCATTTTTTGAAACACCATAAGGATTCAATGGTTTCAATTTTTCCACCAATGCATGATCATCTTTATA
Organism: uncultured Bacteroidota bacterium; assembly: GCA_963823125.1. Taxonomy (GTDB): domain Bacteria; phylum Bacteroidota; class Bacteroidia; order Chitinophagales; family Chitinophagaceae; genus UTBCD1. The sequence goes on along the minus strand of CAWGKD010000010.1, from coordinate 351,803 downwards.
TCCAAGTTCACCGCCGCCATAAGTAGCCGCCGACGATGCATAGATCAATGGAATACATTGCCTGCCGGCAGGCAGGTTTTTCTCCGAACAATATTTCCAGATATCTTTTGAAAATCTGACATTGAGTTTTTCAAAAACATCATAATCAAACTCGGTTGTATCCGTTCTGGCGCCAAGGTGAAAAACAAATTCTATCTCAGGATTTTCTATGTCAAGCCATTCAAAAAAATCATCACGCTCAACTCTTGACAGGTAATTCTTTTGATGAAGATTCAATTCTTTTTCGTCGTCATCAAACTGATCAACTAAAATAAGATTGTTATAACCTTGTTTATTCAAATAGCTTACCATGCAACTACCGATAAAACCCGCAGCGCCGGTGACTATAATTATAGACTCTTTTTTTAGCATGATTTAAATTGAATTTAATGCAGAACCGATTTTATCTTTTGATAAATAATTCTCAATGGAAGTGTCGTATTTTTCTTTCCACCAATCAATTGTTCCCCAAAAATCTCCATCAATCACTATTTCACTATGCGTAACAACGCCTAATTTTTCATTGGGAAAATCGCCAATTTCTTTTTCAAAAGATTTTATCTTTTCCATAGCCACACTCACTACTACTCTGCTTTGACTCTCTCCAAACAAGAAAGCGTCTTTTCTTAACCCTCCATTGGTAATTATGGAAAATCCCAGTTCACGATTAAACCCGCTTTCACTTAAAGTGATAAATAATCCTCCTTCACTGATATCATGTGCGGATTGAATAAGCTTTTTCCGAATAAGATCAGCAATTTTTTTCTGAAGATTGAATTCTTCTTCGATATCAAAATGAGGTGCCGGGGAAAATTCAATACCGCAAACTGTATGAAGATATTCGGAACAATTAATATCATTATTGGTTATGCCAAGTAAATAGATGACATCTCCTTCTTCTTTAAAATCAAGGGTCATTTTATTTTTCCAATCATCAAGTAAACCCACCATACCGATCGTTGGCGTTGGATAAACCGGGCCTTCAGGATTCTGATTATAAAAACTCACATTCCCACCAGTAACAGGAGTATCAAATTTTCTGCAGGCTTCTCCCATTCCTTTAATAGCATAAACAAACTGGTAATAAACTTCGGGATCAAATGGATTGCCGAAATTCAAACAATTGGTAACGCCTAATGGTTGCCCGCCACTGCAAACAATATTTCTTGCAGCTTCGCTAACTGCAATCATTGTGCCTTTATACGGATCGGCAAATACATAACGACTGTTACAATCAGTTTTCAAGGCCAATGCTTTTTTTGCCTGCCTGTCCGGTAGGCAGGTTCCTTTCACTAAAACTATTGCAGCGTCAGAAGGAGTATTGGTAGAAGAATTTACTGTTCCTACTGTGCTGTCATATTGTGTGTATATCCATCGTTTGGAAGCAATAGAAGGAATTTGAATAATCTTTTCTGCAATTGCTTTCAGATCATCAGGAACTGAAACGGAGTGAGCATTAAATTTTTTTATTTCGGAAAAATATTTTGGTTCCTTGTAATCCCTATCATATTGTGGTGCACCTCCACCTAACACTAATTCATGGGCAGGAATCTTTGCTTCCAATTGATTCTGCGAATAAAAACTAAGAAGCCCATCATCGGTTACTTCACCTATGATGGAACAAGGCAAATCCCATTTTGAAAAAATTTTTGTCACTTCATCTTCTCTTCCTTTCTGTGCCACAAGTAACATTCGCTCCTGGCTTTCACTCAGTAAAAGCTCCCAAGCCTTCATATTTTTTTGACGGGTCGGAATTTTATCCAGATCAATTTTCATTCCTGCTCCACCTTTTGCACACATTTCTGAAGTGGAACAAATAATTCCTGCCGCACCCATATCCTGCATACCTACAATCGCACCGGTTTGAATTACTTCCAGGCAAGCTTCCAGTAATTTTTTTTCCTGGAAAGGATCACCGACTTGCACTGCAGGTAAATCTTCAACGCTATCTTCAGTAATATTTGCAGATGCAAATGAAGCGCCACCAATTCCATCTTTACCAGTTGCACTTCCAACAAACATCACAGGATTTCCTTTTCCGGTTGCAGTTGCAGAAACAGTTTTACCGACTTCTACAATGCCGACACTCATAGCATTTACTAGCGGATTGCTATGATAACACTGATCAAAATATATTTCGCCGCCAACAATTGGCACACCAAAACAATTTCCATAATGACCAATGCCATGTACTATGCCTGCCAATAAATGCTGTGTTTTATCTTCTTCAATGTTTCCGAATCGAAGTGAGTTAAGAGAAGCAATAGGTCTCGCACCCATTGTAAAAATATCCCGATGAATTCCTCCTACACCCGTCGCTGCACCCTGAAATGGTTCGATGGCTGATGGATGATTATGCGATTCAATTTTAAAAACCACACCCAACCCATCGCCAATATCCATCAACCCTGCATTTTCTTCACCAGCTTTTACAAGCATTTTTCCTCCTTCCCTTGGCAAAGTCTTCAACCATTTAATGGAATTCTTATAGCTGCAATGTTCACTCCACATAGCAGAAAAGGCACAGAGTTCATTAAAGTTTGGTGTACGTCCCAGTTTCTTTTTGATAAGTTCAAATTCTTCTTCAGTCAGTCGTAATTGTTTTGCGGTTTCTGCTGTTATTTCCATTAGTAGAGAATATTTATCATATAAAAAAGGTCAGGCAAGAATAAGAAGCGGCAAATTTACAAACTTAGCGTTAAGCAAACCGGGACAAGTTGTCAACGTTTTATAAATATTTGTTTGATTGAAATTTTTAAAAAAATTATTTAAAAAGGTTCTGAGGCACGAGGTATTTATGGCTATTTTGCATCTTTAAAATAGCTGCCTTTGGAGTATCTTCTCTTTGTTGCCTGGCTGGTTTTGATTTCATGGTTAGTTACCAAAACCAAATTTTTTAAGAACTCAGGTTTAAGCGAACCTCAACTCATCATTATTTTTCTGCTAAAAGTAATGGCAGGTATTTTTTACGGATGGATTGGAATCTACTATGGTAATCTTGCGCAAATGGTCGATACCTGGAGCTTCCATTATAACAGCATCCAGGAATATCATTTGTTGTACAATAACCCTCATGAATATTTTGTCAACATTTTCCGGGATCCGTACGAAGGAGGCATATTAAAATTTTTTGGCACCAATGATTCTTATTGGAACGATCTTAAATCAAATGCGTTAATCAAGATACTTTCAGTTTTTGATATTTTAAGTTTCGGCCATTATTATGTCAACGTTATCTTCTATTCATTTATTTCAATGTTCGGGCCTGTTGCTCTTTACCGGGTTATGATACATGTTTATCCCAACAAAAGAATTCCGGTTTTATTGGCAACATTTCTTGTTCCTTCTTTTCTGTATTGGACAAGCGGCATACACAAAGATGGCCTCATCTTTACAGGAATAGCCCTTGTCATCTATGGCATTTATTTTGGCCACCTGGAAAAAAAATTCAATCTGAAAAGAATCCTATTAATTTTATCAGGTCTTTTAATGATACTTGTTTTCAGAAACTTCCTGATCGTTATTATCGTTCCTGCATTGATTGCATGGATATTGGCTAACCGCTGGCCCAGGTATGGATTAAGTATTTTCGGCGCTGTGTATATATTATTTATTGTTTTTTTCTTCACTGCCCGTTACATCAATCCAAAGTTTGATTTTCCACAGGCAGTCGTGACCAAACAACATGAGTTTATGCAACTCATCGGTGGATCAGCTGTACCAATGAAAAAACTTCAACCTACAGCAGAAAGTTTTTTAAAAAACATACCTCAGGCAATTACACTTTCATCTATCAGGCCTTATCCAAGTGACGTTAATCATATTCTTTCTCTGGCTGCTGCCGTTGAAATTGATTTGCTTTTGCTGATGTTTGTTTTGTTTTTGTTTTTTAAATCAGATAAAGTTCGATCACGGAATTTTATTTATTTCTGCATATTCTTCTCTTTCTCAGTTCTGATTACTATTGGTTACACAATTAATTTCCTCGGAGCCGTTGTTCGTTATCGGAGCATAATTATCCCTCTATTGATTGTCCCCGTGGCTGCACAGATAAACTGGGCTAAATTATCAGGCTTATTCTTCAATAACATTAAATCAAAAAATAATGTGAGTAATTTTTGATTTTTTATCAGGCTTAACTATAATTTTATAACATTTTCTCATCTTTTTTCCACAAGTTTTATAAAAAATCGTTTATTTCCGAAAAAAAATTGGAGTTATATAAGTAAAACCTTTGCTTTGTAAAAAAACTTAATCTCATGTCATTACGATTTAATGCTATCAGCAATCTTATTACTTCAGAGGTAAATGTGGAAGGCTCTACTAAGATCACAGCCATTTTTAGTGAAAATGTGTTTACTCAAAAAATTGCACGCAAATTTTTGAGTGATGAAGCTTTCAAAAGTCTTATGTCTTCAATCCATGCCGGAAAAAAAATTGACCGGTCAATGGCTAACCAAATTGCCAATGGCATTCGTGCCTGGGCAGAAAGTAAAGGTGTCACTCACTTCACGCATTGGTTTCAGCCACTCACCGGCGCTACAGCTGAAAAACATGATTCATTCTTTACCATTAAAAGTGATGGAACCCCAATTGAACAATTTGACGGCGATGCATTGATCCAACAGGAACCTGATGCTTCTTCTTTTCCCAGCGGAGGTTTGCGTGCTACTTTTGAAGCCAGAGGTTATACCGCATGGGACCCATCATCACCTGCATTCATAATAGAGATTGGACAAGGAAGTACATTATGTATTCCAACTATTTTTGTTTCCTATACCGGTGAATCATTAGATTATAAAGCTCCTTTATTGAAAGCACTGGAAGCTTTAAATAAAGCAGCTGTTGATGTTTGTAATTATTTTGACAAAAATGTTACAAGAGTAACAGGAACGCTTGGTTGGGAACAGGAATACTTTGTGATTGACGAAGGATTGCATAATGCAAGACCTGATCTTGTTCTTTGTGGCAGAACTGTCTTTGGCCATAGCCCGGCTAAGGGGCAACAATTGGAAGATCATTATTTCGGTTCTATACCCGAAAGAGTTTATGCTTTTATGCGTGATTATGAAAATGAAGCATATAAACTTGGAATTCCATTACGTACCCGTCACAATGAAGTAGCTCCGGCACAGTATGAATGCGCTCCTATTTTTGAAGAAGTAAATCTTGCGGTTGATCACAATACTTTGCTGATGGATGTTATGAGTCGAGTGGCAACGCGGCATAAACTAAGAGTGCTGTTGCATGAAAAACCATTTGCAGGTATTAACGGAAGCGGCAAGCACAACAACTGGAGTATGTCAACAGACACCGGCATAAACCTTCTTGCACCCGGTAAAACGCCCAAGACTAACCTGATGTTCCTCACATTTTTTGTAAATGTCATTAAAGCAGTTCACGACCATGCAGATGTGTTAAGAGCATCCATTGCTTCTGCACAAAATGATCATCGCCTGGGTGCAAATGAAGCTCCACCTGCTATCATTTCTGTTTTTATCGGTCAATATCTTTCCAAAGTGTTAGATGATGTAAAAGCAAGGGTGTCTGCAAAAATGGATGAGACTGATGAAAGTATTTTAAAAATAGATATTCATAAAGGTATTCCTGAATTGCTGATGGATAATACGGATAGAAACAGAACTTCTCCATTTGCATTCACCGGAAATAAGTTTGAATTCCGTGCTGTAGGTTCTTCTGCCAACTGCGCCAATGCAATGACAATTTTAAATGTGATTGTCGCTGACACGCTGAAGCAATTCAAAAAAGATGTAGATACTTTGATTGAAAAAGGTGAGAAAAAAGAAATTGCTATCATGCATGTGATAAGAGAATACATCGTAGCCGGAGAAAAAGTTTTGTTTGAAGGAAATAACTATAGCCAGGAATGGGAAAAAGAAGCAGAGAAAAGAGGTTTGCCAAATATAAAAACCACTCCGCTTGCACTGGATGCAATGATCACTAAAAAAGCAAAGCATTTGTTTGAAAGCAACAATGTTTATTCTCACGCAGAACTGGAGGCACGTCACGAAATTGAGTTAGAAAAATATATCAAGAAAGTGCAGATAGAAAGCCGCATTATGGGTGAACTGGCAACCAGCCATATCTTGCCGGCGGCTATCCGCTATCAGAATATGCTGACCAACAATATTAAAGGACTGAAGGATGCAGGAATGAAGGAAACAGCATATGCCAACCAGAAACAGATATTGGAAAAAATATCTGAACATATCAATTCAGTAGGTGAACTGGTAGAAAAAATGATCGAGGCAAGAAAAATTTGTAATAACATGGATAATACAAGAACCAAAGCAATTGCTTATTGCAGCCAGGTAAAAGAAGCCTTCTTTGATCAAATACGTTATCACGTTGATAAACTGGAATTGCTGGTAGATGACAGAGAATGGTATTTACCAAAGTATAGAGAAATCCTGTTTCTCAGATAAGAAAAAAGTAAAACTCACATTGAGGAATAAGAAATCATTTTCTTATTCCTCTTTTTTATGTTTGAAGCTTTGATTATTTAAAATTAGCTTTCATCACTCTCATCACATTACCTCCCAGAATTTTTTTAATTGATTTGTTAGAGTAGCCTCTCCTTTTTAATTCAGCAGTAATTTTTGGATAAGCAGTTACATCATCAATTCCAACGGGAAGAATGCCAACACCGTCAAAGTCTGAGCCAAGACCTACATAACTATCGCCTACAAGTTTTACAATATAATCAATATGGTCAACCAATTGAGCAAGTGTGGGTCTTACTTTTTCCATCTCTGCCTTCTCGTACTCTCTGAATTTTGTTTTTACCAATGATGAATCATGATAAACTGACATCAAAGAATCCTGGATAATTTTTTTCCCCGGTCCATTCAGCCACTCTGAACGTTGAACATATTCTTTGCTGATAAATCCCGGATAGAAATTAACACCGATAACTCCGTCATTTTTTGCTACCGCTTTTATCTGGTCATCTTTCAGATTTCTGAATACCGGACAAATATTCCAAACACAACTATGAGAAACCAAAACAGGTTTTGTAGTAGTTGCCATTGCATCCCAAAAAGTTTGTTCACCTACATGCGACAGATCAACCATTACACCCAACTCATTTAGTCTATGAATAACTTGTTTTCCAAAACCAGTAAGTCCTTTATGTTTTAAACTATCTGCATGTTCTGTTTCATCCATAGCGCTGGTAGCCCATTCATTACTGTTGTTCCATGTCAGCGTCAAATATCTCATACCACGTTTATAGAGGCTATCAAGTTTATTCATGTCGTTTTCAATCATATGCCCGCCTTCTACTCCAATCAATGCCACTAATTTTCCCTGGCGGATTCCTTTTTTTACATCGCGATAAGTATAGCCGGGCGTCATGCGATCATGATTACGAAGAATAATAGATTCAAGCGAATCAATTTCCTGGTTGGCATCTTTAAAAAACCCTTCTTTGTTTCTGGCTTTCTCACTGGTCCATACTGAAAAAAATTGCACATCTACACCACCTTCTTTCCAACGATCCAGATCACTATGGCCGACAGTAAGACGATGAGAAATATCACGGCCCGCCAACGTTTGTGTAGAAAGAGCATCATTATGTGTATCAACCACGATGGCTCTGCGATGAAGTTTTGCAATGGACTGCGCCGATAAATTAAAAGAAATAAGCATGCAGGCGACAAGCAGTTTTATATACATAGTAGAAAGTTTAGAACATGAAAGTAGGAAGTTTTGGGGTGAAAAACTGTCAGTAAATTCTGATTGGATATTAGCTTAAAAGCATACCAGGGCAAGTGTCATATAGTCTGCAATAAGTGAGGATGGCCTAAAGAATATAGTTTGAACGCTTTTACCCTGACGTTGGGTGGGCGTTGACTGGGGTTTGCTATACTTGAGGGTACAGGATGCCTAGTCCTAAAATAGCCGTTGTATGAGGAAACCGGACATAAAAGTCGTGAAAACAAGATTGACTGATATTTCTTTTTTATTTACTTAGAAGTTTTTTATAATTCATATGGCAGAACAAATCGGAAGAATACGGATAACAGTCACGGTTGCAGGAATAACATTTTACAAAATGTATGGAAAGTATTTTGCCCGACAAAAAAGTTCACTGGACGGCAAAAGGGTGAAGAAAGACCAGGCATTCCGGGAAACAATGAGGTATGCCAATTTATTAGCCAAAGGTTTTGTGATCAATTCTTATGTTTATCGCTCATTACTCAAAGAAAAAATAAGAAGAAAACTGTATCAGCAATTGACCCGGAAAGCCATGAGGTTGCTGAAAGAAGGATGGAACAGGGAGGAAGTTATTTTGAAGTTGAAAGGTGTGGTTATGAGTTATGATTTTAGGGGTTAGAATGTCTTGTTCTGATATAGGTTGACAGCAGCACTTATGCATACAAGGCATAACTTTACATCCAGATATGAAAAGTTTTGATGTACCAATCATTTATCGCAGCCCGCTGATCAGCGCCATTAAAAAGAAACGGAAAGAAGATGACATGCTGAAAAAAGATTTCTCTCCTGCCCTTCTTGATTTTGGTCCGTTGCAAATATTTCTTGCCCGTCATTTTGGTTTTTGTTACGGTGTGGAGAATGCCATTGAAATTGCATTCCGAACGGTGAAAGAAAATCCGGAGAAAAGAATTTTCCTGCTCAGCGAAATGATCCATAATCCACAGGTGAATGCAGACCTGCAGGCGCATGGCGTTGAGTTTTTACAGGATACTTATGGCAAACAACTAATTCCTTTCGAAGAAGTAACAGCAGATGATATTGTCATTATTCCTGCCTTCGGCACCACGCTGGAGATTGAAGAAAAACTGAAACGCATGGGCATTCCCACGGAAAAATATGATACCACATGCCCTTTTGTAGAAAAAGTATGGAACCGCAGCGAATCCATTGCTAAAAAAAATTACACCGTCATTATCCATGGCAAACCCAACCATGAAGAAACCAGGGCTACCTTTTCTCATGCGTCACTTAATGCTCCATCTGTGGTGGTAAAAGATATGCAGCAGGCAGTGGAATTATCAAAATTTATCAGCGGTGAAAAACCAGCTTCACAATTTTATGAAAAATTCAATGGACAATATTCAGAAGGTTTTGATGCTGTAAAAGATCTGCAACGAATTGGTGTAGTAAACCAGACTACCATGCTCGCCAGCGATACCCAGGCCATTGCAGATTTTTTGAAGCAGATCATGATAAAAAAATACAAACTGGATGAAAAATATGAAGAGAAACATTTTGCTGATACAAAAGATACTCTCTGCTATGCCACCAACGATAACCAAACTGCTGTAACGGCCATGTTACAAACTGATGCCAACCTTGCCATTGTTGTCGGAGGTTACAATTCTTCCAACACTTCACATTTAGTAGAGTTATGTGAAGAAAAATTACCCACCTATTTCATCAACAATGAAGAAAAAATTTATTCTGAGCAAGAAATATTTCATTATAACTTTCACAACAAACAGGAATTGCTGACTACAGGTTATCTGCCAAAGAATTCAATCGTAAGAATTTTAATGACAAGTGGTGCGTCTTGTCCGGATGCATTAGTGGAAGGAGTAATCAGAAGGCTTACCGGTTTTTTCAAAATAAAAAAATCTCCTGAACGATTAATCGAAGAATTTCAGTGAAGAGGTAATGAATTATGAGGTACGAGCTATGAAGTACGAGATATGAATTATGAGTTACGAGTTATGAGTTACGAGTTATGAGTTACGAGTTATGAGTTATGAGTTATGAGTTATGAGTTATGAATTTTGAATTCTAATACCTAATTCCAAACAACCAATTCCCACTCACCACTTCCTTTTTCACTTATACAGCAATTCATAATATTCATGAGCCATCCGATTGCTGTCGAATTGTATCCGTACATCCCGCATTCCATTTCTAACGACTTGCCGCCAGGTATCATAGTTATTATAGTACAAGGGGATCATTTCATTTTCTAAAATTTCAAAAAGCTTTTCCCTGTCATAATCATCCTGTTCCTGCACTGCCATGCTTGCATAATCCGCCTGTGGAACCACAAAACCATTATGCCCGTTATTGATGAATTCCGGTATCCATCCGTCATCAGTAGAAAGATTAACTGCACCATTCATTGCAGCAGTCATGCCACTGGTGCCCGAAGCTTCTCTGGGCACACGGGGATTATTCAGCCAACAGTCTGCGGATTGCTTCAAACGTTTTGATAAAGTGAGTTCGTATCCTATTAATACTGCTACATTATTATATTTCTTACTCAAATGAACCAGCTGATTAAATTCAGTAATCGCCGGATAATCTACCGGGTATGGTTTTCCTGCCCAAATAATCTGAACAGGATATTTTGTATTATTCACCAGGCTCTCAAAACGTTTTTCGTCTGTGGTAATTAATCCTGCCCGCTTATAACCGGCAAAACGTCTGGCCCAAACAATGGTGAAAGTATTTGGATTAAATAATTTTCCGGTTTGATCCGCAACTATTTCAAAAGATCTTTTCTTAAGATGTCTTTTCCTGTCATCAAAAGCCCAGTCATTTCCTTCGTCGGTAAACCGGTAAAGCTGTTTATCAGACCAATATTTCCAGTTCTGTGCATTGGTAATAGAAATGATCGGACAAATATTTTCATACTTGCTCCACATTGCTCTTGATACTTTACCATGTAAACTGGAGACAGCATTGGCAAGTTTTGCAAACCGGAGTGCAGCTAATGAATGATTAAACATATCATCCGGATTTCCGGTCAATTCTTTGACTTCTTCCACAGTAAGACCGCAGAAATAACTCATCTTATGGCAAAGATGTATTTCATGCTTTTCATTTCCGGCTTCTTCCGGAGTATGCGTAGTAAATACCAATCTTTTTCTTACTTCTTCAATCTTCTGATTATATTTTTTATAGAGATAAAAAGCAGCGGATAATCCATGAGCTTCATTGAGGTGATAAAGATCGGGATTAAAATTAATCATATCCATTAAATTAGCACCGCCAACTCCCAGTAAAATAAATTGCGCCACTTTAGTAGCTACGTTCGCATCATATAAACGATGGCTGATAGTTTGAGATACATAATCGTTTTCAGGAACATCTGTACTTAATAAAAATAGTGGAGCTGTTTTAAATGTTTCTGGATTCAGATAAAATACTTTTACCCAAACAGGATGTTCATGCACGGTGATCTGGAATTTAATACCGGTATCTTCCAGAAAAGAATAATGTTTTTCCATCCACGATGCCTGCAAAGTCTGATCCTGATTGCGAATCTGATCATAATAACCGTATTTCCAGAGAATACCGATACCAACAAGATTTTGTCTCAACTCATAAGCGCTGCGCAAATGCGAACCGGATAGAAAACCAAGACCGCCACTGTAAATTTTCAACGGCTGATGTACAGCAAACTCCATAGAGAAGTAAGCCACTTTTTTTGAATACCGGTCATCCACCGGGTACGGGATCCTGAATTGGGTAAAACTCATGCTCTATTCTTTTTTTACACGAGGATGCAATATAAAGGTTAATCCCGAATTTATTTTATCAGAAATGAATTTAGAAAAATTATACACAGAGATGGGGAAAAATTGATACCGGTTAATTATTTTTTTCTCCGCTTCATTTCTTTTTTTCTTATAAAAGTTCCTTCGAATACACAATGTAATCCGCGATATGAACCACAGCCTTCAATTTCTTTTATAGTAACTCCAGATGAAGTAAAGCGCAATTGCAATACGCAGGGATCTCCATTTTTTCTGAATTCAGCCAGAACAGGCGATTTCATAAAAGCTTCACCTTTCAATTCGCCGGTACATTCATCATTTTCCCCTTCTCCATAGTTGTCTTTACGAACAAAATGAATAAAAAAATTGATGCGGTCTGGTCTTCGACTGTCACGGACAGAAACAAGATTCATTTTCCCGGCAACATAATCTGCTGACAATTTATTTTTCCGGGGCATGTTATCTATCGGATTTATAAATTCAGCCAAATTCTTATCCGGCGTATCGGTCAAAATAAGCATGAAATTTTTTCCTTCATTATTCAATATATAAACATCTTTCCCTTCGCTCACAGAACCATCGGCATTTTTACGACGAACAGTTTTATATACAGAAAGCTTTTTGTCTATCCCGGAAACTTGCTGGGTGGAAGCAAGTTCATCGGGCTTCATCAATGGTATTGCTGCAATGAATTGCTGATCTTTATTAAACCCTGCAATAAACGCAACAATTTTATTTCCATTGACTGCTTTTGCAAACAGATAAGTTTCGTGTCCAGGTACAATGATCTTAGCCATCGGGTAAAACCTGGGTCTTTCTCCCCTGCCAAATTCCTTATTTATAATTGTATCCGGAACAAATTGGGTAAAGACTTTATAACTTATGCGCAAAGAGTCATAATCTTTCTTCAATATATCTGCATCTTTAAACTCGTAAGGCAGTTTCACTTCCGGGAAAAAATCTATAAAATCACTCACTTCAATGGGTTCATCACCCGCAAGAGAAACCTTCTTCTTTTTATGGCAGCTTACTAAAAAAGCCAGGGAAAGAAGAATCAGCATATATTTTCGGACAGTACTCATAAATATAATTCGAATTTAAGTGATTCCGGCCGACTCAGCAACCAGAAAATCAATGTAAGATTTTGAATTCAGTATTATTTTTTTTAGGTTTGTCTAAATTTATTTTTAGCCATGCTGAATTTTTCTGCCAGCGAAGAAAATTACATCAAAGCCATCTTTCACCTTCAATATGAAGATGGGACCGTTACGACCAATGAACTGGCAGCCAAATTGTGCACCAAACCAGCTTCAGTAACGGATATGATGAAAAAATTAAAGGCTAAAAAACAAGTGCATTACCAGCCTTACTGGGGTTTTCGGCTTACAAATGAGGGAAGAAAAGTTGCCATTAATATCATCCGTCGTCACCGGTTATGGGAATATTTTTTAGCTGAAAAATTAAAATTCAGCTGGGATGAAGTACACGCAGTAGCTGAAGTTATGGAGCATGTCAGCAATAAGAAGCTTATTGATAAACTGGATGAATTTCTCAATCATCCCCGTTTCGATCCGCATGGAGATCCCATTCCTGACGGCCACGGAAAAATAGAAATTAATAAGAAGATTTGCCTGGCTGAATTACCATTGAATAAATTGGCAGTTGTATGCCACGTAATTGATCAATCTTCTTCCATGCTGGAATTAATGAAGCATAAGAAAATAAGTATCGGAACAAAGGTTGAAATAAAAAAAAGATTCGGTTTTGATAATTCTCTGGAAATAAAAATCCGTCAACAACCGTCGTTGACTATAAGCGAGCAATTAGCAAAAAATATTTTTGTAAAATATGGTTCATAAACAACTGCACGATATTTCGCTGAGTGAAGTGCATGAAAGCATTGACACTACTGCATCTATGCAGCGGCCTGTATGGGGCAAGATGCTTTCTTTTTTTGGGCCCGCTTATTTAGTGAGTGTAGGTTACATGGATCCGGGTAATTGGGCAACGGATCTGCAAGGCGGCAGTCAATTTGGTTATAAACTTATTTGGGTTTTATTAATGAGTAACCTGATGGCTTTATTGTTGCAAAGCTTATCAGCCAGATTAGGAGTTGTACGTGGAAGAGATCTTGCACAGGCAAACCGGGAAACGTATCCAAAATATATTAATTATGCTTTGTATGGTTTGGCAGAAATAGCCATTGCCGCCTGCGATCTGGCTGAAGTATTAGGTATGGCTATTGGTTTGCAATTATTGACCGGCATTCCGCTTTTATGGGGCGTGCTTATCACAGCCTTTGATACATTTCTTTTATTGCTTTTACAACGGCTTGGAATGCGCAGAATGGAGGCATTTATAATCGGCTTGATATTTGTCATCGCCTTATCCTTCCTCATAGAAATTTTTTTAGCCAGGCATACTTTGCATTTTGGCGAAATGATGTCCGGTTTTGTTCCTTCTATTCCAAACAATGCAGCATTATATATTGCCGTCGGAATCATTGGCGCTACTGTGATGCCGCATAATCTTTATCTGCATTCTGCATTGGTGCAGACAAGAAAAATTAAAAGGAATAAAGAAGGAATAAAAAAAGCTTTGCATCTAAATTTTCTAGATAGTACAATTGCACTCAACCTGGCTTTTTTTGTAAATGCGGCAATATTAATTTTGGCTGCGGCTGTTTTTCATACATCAGGAAGAAGCGATGTTGCAGAAATAAAAGAAGCTCATCATCTACTCGATAAATTATTAGGTACCCGTGCTGCTCCCTTTCTTTTTGCTATTGCCTTAATAGCAGCCGGACAAAGCTCAACCATAACCGGAACACTTGCGGGTCAAGTTGTAATGGAAGGATACTTAAGACTTCGTATCAATCCGTGGATAAGAAGATTGATGACACGTTTGATAGCAATTATCCCGGCTGTCATAGTTATTCTTATTAATGGTGAAAAAAATATCGACAATCTTTTAGTGCTTAGCCAGGTAGTTCTTAGTTTGCAATTAGGTTTTGCAATGATTCCCCTCATACTTTTTGTAAGCGATAAAAAAACGATGGGTAGCTTTGCTATCAAACCGGTTGTTAAGTTACTGGCATGGATCGTCACATCAGTATTGATTTACCTGAATGTGAAGATGGTATCCGAGCAAGCCATTGATTATTTTTCCCATTCAGAAAATATGTTTTGGAAAATTGTAATTATACTATCAGGATTGTTTTTTGTTTCTCTGATGATCATCACCTGGCTTTATCCGATGATGAAAAAAGTTCGGCGTATCGTACCTGTACAGCTGCACCCGGAAGCAAGCAATCTGCAGGCTTTATCAATTCCATCTTATCATAAAATTGCAGTAGCTCTTGATTTTAGTGAAAAAGACAAAGCCATTTTAGCACATGCACTTGGACAAGGAAATAACAATACAACTTACATGCTGATTCATGTAGTGGAAAGTGTATCCGCAAGAATTTACGAGCAGGAAAGTGATGACCTTGAAAGTCGCAAGGACAAAGAACATCTTGAATTTTATGCACAAGAGTTAAAAGAAAGAGGATTTCATGCTGAAGCAAAACTTGGATTTGGAAGCCGGTCCAAAGAAATTATTCGCCTGGTAAAAGATAGTAATTCTGAAATGCTTGTAATAGGAGCTCATGGACATAGTGGCATCAAGGACTGGATCTATGGTGAAACAATTGAATCAGTGCGCCATGAACTGAAAATACCCGTACTGGTAGTAAATGTTTGAAATGAATAACAGATGAAGCGGCCACATTTTCATCTATATTATTTAGAAATTCTCAGAGAGCCATTGAAAATTTATTATTCCCAATCAAATCACAATTCAGTTTCATGATTCATTAACAAATGTTTGAAACGACTGAAGGTTTCAGGTTTGATATTTAGAAAAGAAGCAAGATATTTTTGAGGCACCCGTTGCAGCATTTCCGGATTTTTATTCATAAAATAAATAAATCTTTCCCGCGGTGTAAGCTGTAAAAGTTTCATTTGCCAACGATCTTTCACCACCATAGTATATGTAATAACCATACGACCCAGATGCTCCATGCGCTGGCAGCTTGCATATACTTTTTCCATATCATCAAAAGTCATCGAGGCTAATAACGCAGGCTCAATGGTTTCTACAAAATATTCGGATGGTCTGCGGCTGTGAAATGATTCCTGGCTGTGAATTATATGTCCCTCAAAGGATATTTGTGTATTGATTTCTTCACGGCTATCCTTATGTTTTATATAATATTTCCGGACCAGTCCTTTTAAAATAAAATTGAAATAATTTTCGACATCATCTGCCTTGGTTACAATTTCTTTTTTCCCAAACTTCCTTACTTTAATAATTGGTCCTAGGTATTGGTTTAATTCCTCTTCAGAAAGATCAGTAAATTTTTGGAGATACGTAAAAAAGGGTTTGACTATTTCCATTGTACTAATTACTAACAAAAATTATAAAAATAAAATGATTTAGGTCATATGACCTGGCCAAATCCCAAAAGATTAAAAGTTGAATGTTAATAAGGAAAAGAAAATCAGAAAATAGAAAATTTGAAACCCTTACATTTGCGGCCTCCTGAATTATAAACTTAAATAAATTATCTATGCCTCAAAAAATCAAAGTTGCTAACCCTGTAGTAGAATTAGATGGCGACGAAATGACACGTATCATCTGGAAATTCATCAAAGAAAAACTTATTATTCCTTACCTGGATGTGGACATTAAATATTATGACCTAGGCATCGAATATCGTGACCAGACTAATGACCAGGTAACTATTGATTCAGCAAATGCCATCAAAAAATATGGTGTAGGAATCAAATGTGCTACCATAACTCCCGACGAAGCAAGAGTGAAAGAATTTAATCTGAAACAAATGTGGAAAAGTCCTAACGGAACGATCCGGAATATTTTAGATGGAACTGTTTTTCGTGAGCCAATTGTCATAAAAAATATTCCAAGATTAGTGACTACATGGGATCGTCCTATTATTGTAGGTCGCCATGCATTTGGTGATCAGTACCGGGCTACAGATTTTGTTGTGCCTGGTAAAGGAAAGCTGACTATAAAATTCCAGGGTGATGATGGAAAAATAATTGAACACGAAGTTTTTCAATATAATGGCGGTGGCGTGGCATTAGCCATGTATAACACGGATGAAAGTATTCGTGGTTTTGCCAAAAGCTGTATGAATATGGCCTTACAAAAAGCATGGCCATTATATATGAGTACAAAAAATACTATCTTAAAAAAATATGATGGTCGTTTCAAAGATATTTTCCAGGAAGTGTTTGAGACAGAATATAAATCTCAATTCGAAAAAGCCGGTATCACTTATGAGCATCGTTTAATTGATGATATGGTTGCCAGTGCATTGAAATGGAGTGGCGGTTTTATATGGGCTTGCAAAAATTATGATGGAGATGTACAAAGCGATTCCATTGCACAGGGTTTTGGTTCACTCGGTTTGATGACATCGGTATTAGTTACTCCGGATGGAAAAACAATGGAAGCAGAAGCAGCTCATGGCACTGTAACAAGACATTATCGCGAATACCAGAAAGGAAGACCAACATCTACCAATCCTATTGCCAGCATTTTTGCTTGGACAAGAGGTTTAGCCTTCCGGGGAAAACTGGATAACAATGATGCTCTTATAAAATTTTCAACTGCACTTGAAGAAGTTTGCATTGAAACCGTAGAAGAAGGTAAAATGACAAAAGATCTGGCCATATCCGTGCATGGAAATAAAGTAAACCATGGTGAACATTATTTATACACAGAAGAATTTTTGGATGCCATTGATACCAATCTGAAGAAAAAGATGAAGTATTAAGACCAGTTCCGTTTCGCAAATCTTATGAAAGGACACTTTATTTCTTAAGATACCCTTTCAAAATTATGGAAAGAGTATTCTTAAATACGTCTATTTTCTTTATCTTTCAGTAACTAAAACCAACGTTATGGATTTAATAGCATTCGCCGTTGCACCTGGAATTGCAATCTGTGTTTTTATTTTTTATACTGATATCTATAACAGAGAGCCGAAACAGAATCTTATTATTAGTTTTTTTTTAGGCACATTAGCTATTTTTCCGGCTATTTTTATTGAAAAAAATCTGGGACCATCTGTAATTGATGGCAGTCTAAGCGGTGTAGCAATTTTTGCATATTGCGTAGTTGCTGTTAGTGAAGAATCAAGCAAGTTTCTCGGCCTTCGGCTTTATTCTTATAACCAAAAATCCTTTGACGAACCATTAGATGGCATTGTGTACGCAGTAATTGTGAGTATGGGGTTTGCAACAGCAGAAAATATAAAATACATTCTTATTGATCCTCAACAAACCGCTCAAACTTATGGCCAGGTTCTGAATACTGCTTATTTAAGAATGTTTACTGCTGTTCCGGGGCATGGAACTTTTGCTGTTATCATGGGTTATTTTGCGGGCAAAGCAAAAATGAATCCCGCAAAAAGTTTTAGGTTGCTATTGACGGGGCTTCTTGGAGCTATTTTGTTTCATGGCACATATGATTTCCTGTTATTCATCAAACAATATTCATTTATTGGCCAGCAATTATCTGACGTCATGCTTTTTGCCGGAGCCATGGTTTCATTTATCATCGCATTAGTGTTAAGCAGGAAGCTGATCATTCGTGACAGAGTCATTTCCAAGCAAATGTTTAAAGAACATAAAATACCTCCACCCAATGCATAATATCCGGCATGCAACAGCACCTGATATTTCTTTAATTCGTGAACTCACTTTCAAAGTATGGCCGCAAACTTATGCGGCCATACTTTCTTTAACGCAGATAGAATATATGCTGGAGATAATGTATAGCAAAGCTTCACTTCAAAGACAAATGGAAGAAGGTTCGCAATTCATTATTGTCTATGATGATAAAGAACCGGTTGGATTTGCGTCTTTCCAGGAAACGGAGCCGCATATTTTTAAACTTCATAAAATATATGTACTCCCATCGTACCAGGGAAAAGGAACCGGGAAATTTTTAATAAGCTATATTATTGATGAATTGAAAAGTAAAAATGCAAAAGCGCTTCAATTACAAGTGAATCGCTATAATAAAGCAAAAAGTTTTTATGAGAAACTTGGATTTATTGTTTTATACGAAGCGGATTTTGATATTGGCAACGGTTATTTCATGAATGATTATGTAATGGAGAAGAAATTATGAATTATGAATTATGAAAATTTAGATCCCTAATTCCCAAAACCCATCTCACTATTGCGCTTCAGGTATTTTACATTCCAAATAAATTCTTGGGTCAATAGGATCTTCAAATTTGAACATTCTGAATTCCAGTTCTCTTCCGAGAGTATAAAACCCGATTGACTGACCAGCCTTCACTACATCGCCTCTTGCCACAAATGGTTTTGTAACCCCATAATACCAAAAATAATAATCCTGAAAATTGACTACAATCTCATACTGGTTATCCTCAATCGGATCCATATTTGTTACGACACCGCTTGTAGCACTCCGGATAACTGAATCAACTTTGCTGATCATAATTACTTTTTTATCCGGCGGATCCCATGTAAATGCTTCTTTGGGTTCACGGCCTGAACCATGTTCGAATGGGCAAATAAGAACTATTTTCTCCGAATTGACTTTGCCATCTTGAGCATGCAAAGCTGTAGATAAAATCATTCCCATTATAGCAAATAATTTCGTCAAGTGTTTCATAACTGTTTTTTAAGACAAATGCATAGTCAATTTTCTAACCATTTCGGCACTCATTGCATCAGCAGAAATTCCATATCCACTTACCAGCACTCCCTTTAAACCACTTTTCGATTCAATGCCGAATACTATCGCTTCATCGCCCGGATCGCTGTTGCCTTCGAAACGATAGACTTCCACGATTTCAAAATCTTCAGGATTAAACTTATCATCGTGGCAAACGATAGAATTTTCCCGAAGGTTAAAATCCATCGTAAAACCTCTTTGCTTAAGACCATTAATAGCTGCCGTCACAGTATCGTAAGTGTACATTATTATTAGTTCAACTAAAAGTCAAAGGTATTTTGATTTTACTAAAATTATGTCTTAAAAATTCTTCTTTATAATTCATAATTCCATGTCCATAATTACAAGTTTTCAAACCATAATCTTAACTTTGCCGCTCAATTAAAAAAAGTAAATATGGCAATAACGACAAAAAACAACATCGACTTTAAACTTAAATATAAAGTAGCAGACATTAGTCTGGCTGAATGGGGACGTAAGGAGATCAGATTGGCCGAAGCTGAAATGCCGGGTTTAATGGCGCTGCGTAAAGAATACGGCACATCCAAGCCTTTGAAAGGTGCGAGAATTGCCGGTTGTTTGCATATGACTATTCAAACTGCTGTGCTGATTGAAACATTACTGGAGTTAGGAGCCGAGGTGAAATGGAGTTCCTGCAATATTTTTTCCACACAAGATCATGCTGCAGCTGCTATTGCTGCAACAGGAATTGGCGTATTTGCCTGGAAGGGCGAAACGCTTGAAGAAGCTGACTGGTGTATAGAACAAACATTATTTTTTGGCAGCAGTGAGCGGCCATTGAATATGATATTGGATGACGGTGGCGATCTTACAAATATGGTACTGGATAAATATCCTGAACTGGTGCAGCACGTAAAAGGTATTTCTGAAGAAACGACTACCGGTGTTCATCGTTTATATGAAAGAATGGCAAAAGGTACTTTGCCTTTACCTGTTATTAATGTAAATGATTCTGTAACGAAAAGTAAGTTTGATAATAAATACGGATGCAAAGAAAGTTTAGTTGATGCTATTCGTCGTGCAACAGATTTAATGCTGGCAGGAAAAGTTGCCGTAGTTGGTGGTTATGGTGATGTAGGAAAAGGTTCTGCCGCATCATTGCACGGAGCGGGTTGCCGTGTGATAGTAACAGAAATTGATCCCATTTGTGCGTTGCAGGCTGCGATGGATGGTTATGAAGTAAAGAAAATGATTGACGCAGTGAAAGAAGCAGACATCATTGTTACAGCCAGCGGTTGCCGTGATCTTATTACAGAAAAGCATTTCCGAAGCATGAAAGATAAAGCCGTTGTTTGCAATATTGGTCACTTTGATATTGAGATTGATGTTGCGTGGCTGAATAATAATTATGGAAAAACAAAAGATACGATCAAGCCACAGGTTGATTTGTATAATATTGAAGGCAAAGAAATCATTCTGCTTGCCGAAGGGAGATTGGTGAATCTTGGTTGCGCTACTGGTCATCCATCTTTTGTAATGAGTAATTCATTTACCAATCAAACACTGGCTCAAATCGAGCTTTGGAACAATCACAGCAAATATGAAAACAAAGTTTATTTGTTGCCCAAACATTTAGATGAAAAGGTGGCAAGATTGCATTTGAAAAAAATAAGCGTTGAATTAGATGAACTTTCAGATGCTCAAGCCAGCTATTTGGGAATACCAAAGAACGGCCCGTTCAAACCGGAGCATTACAGATATTAGTTAACAGACCATCTGATAAACAATAAAAAGCTCCGGTTTCGGGGCTTTTTTGTTTAGAAGAATCAGAATATACTCGTTGCAAATAATTATTTTTGCCAATAAACCATCCCATGTTCGAGTTATTATTTAAGAAGTTTGCCGAGAAAATAAAACTCACTGACGAAGAAAAAGAATTATGCCGCAGTTTTTTTACTCCTAAAAAGCTGCGCAAAAAGCAATACCTTCTTCAACAGGGGGATGTTTGTACAAGTGTTGCTTTTGTGGAAAAAGGATTGCTGCGTTCTTATACAATAATTGGCAAAGGTGTTGAAAGGATAGACCAGTTTGCTTTTGAAGGTTGGTGGATTGCTGATCAATTCAGCCTTCTTACCGGAAAGCCATCTGAATATAATATTGAAGCTCTTGAAGATTCAGAACTGCTTTTACTGAATAAACACTCAGAAGAACTAATGCTGGAAAAAATTCCAAAATTCGAAAGATATTTCCGAATTCTTTTGCAGAATAGTTTAGTTGCCACGAAAAAAAGATTGGCAAGTTCTCTCAATCAAACAGCAGAAGAAAGATATAATGAACTGATTCATGATTGTCCGGATACTCTTCCTCAGAGGATACCACAACACATGCTGGCTTCTTATCTTGGCATTACTCCTGAAACACTTAGCCGCATCAGAAAACAAATAGCAACACGCAAATAATGTGTTGACAATTCTATGACTTTTTATTCACAACTTTTTTCGTTGCTGCATTGACATTTATCAACCATTTCTCTTATCAACTATCATTCATATTTCTTAGCAAACCTCATTGGAGCCGGGCTTGAACCCTCAGTAACTTTGCAGAGTAAAACAAACATTATTTAACCAATCAAAAAATAATATTATGGCAAAAACAAAATGGATAATTGATTCAACACACTCAGAAATTCATTTCAAAGTAAAGCACCTGATGGTGTCATGGGTGACAGGCAGTTTCAAACAATTTAATGCTACCATTGAGACAGAAGGCGACGATATAACGACTGCCAAAGTTCATTTTACTGCAGACATAAATTCCATTTCAACCAATAATGACCAACGTGATGCACATTTAAGAACCGGAGATTTTTTTGATGTGGAAAATTATCCGCAACTGACCTTTGAAGGTGACAGACTGGAAAAAATTGACGGGGACAATTATAAATTACACGGTATACTTACTATGCGTGGTACCAGTAAAAAAATTGTACTGAACGTTGAATACGGAGGCAGTACACAAGATCCCTGGGGTAATACACGTACCGGTTTTGCTATTTCCGGAAAAATCCATCGCAAGGAATTCGGAGTCAGTTTCAGCATGGTTTCAGAGACCGGCAGTATTTTACTTGGCGAAGAAGTGTCTATTAATGCAAATGTCGAATTTGTAAAACAGCAAGCAGAAAAATCAAAAGCGGCTTAGTTATGGTTGGTTATAGTATTGGTTGAATGGAACCGCATCGATAAGATGCGGTTTTTTTTGCATTTTTACTGAAAGAAACCGGGTAAGGCGCCAACTACAAAATATAATGTCCTTTCTTATAAATTGATTTCTTTACGACTTCCCATTTTTTGATTTTGACCCACTTTAACTATTGTTATTTTATTGTTATAGCTCAAATTCCAATTATGCTTTTGTCTTTTTTTTGAATCTTATATATGAATAAAAAAATGAACAATTATGAAAAAGATTCTGATTGTAGTTCTGGTCACCGGATTGGCTCTTAGCGCATCCGCCCAGCGTTATAGTCATGGAGGCTACTATTATAGAAGGCCGCATGTTATTGTTACGACTGGTTTTTATGCACCGTTTTATCCTTATTGGGGATTGGGTTATCCTTTCTATCCTTATCCTGCATATGGCTACATGGAACGACCTACCCGGCTAGACATGCAAATAGCAGACATTAAAAATGATTACCGGGATAAAATTTATTCTGCAAGGCAAGACAAGAGTATTTCCCGAAAGCAAAGGAAAATAACTATCCAGCATTTGAAACATGACAGAGACCAGGCAATAATCGATGCAAAAAGGAATTATTATAAAATCAAATAAAGGCAGTCTGTAAAATAACTTCCATGAAAAGCTTCACTGAATAATGGAGCTTTTTTTATTTTTTTCTGTTTAAATAAAAACCAAATTTAACACCAACAAAAGCGTACTTATCATTTTTGGTGCCGCCACGGATATCCCCGGCTACCGGTTGCGGAGTCTGGCGAAAAGCTAATGCCACAGCCAGAGGTCCTTTTTCCTTCAACAAAATTTTGGGATCAATATAAGCACCGCTGACATCGTCAAAATAGCCGGTAAAAAGATAACGAATCCCGATTTCAAAACTAATTGTAAAGTCTTCGTGAACCTTCACCTTCCAGCCTACCCCGAATGGTAAACAAATCTGTGTCAGTGAATACGGTTTTATGTTTGGATATTCCGGTAATCCTTCACCTCCGGTACTCAGTGGGCGGAGATA
Source organism: uncultured Bacteroidota bacterium (assembly GCA_963823125.1). Classification (GTDB taxonomy): domain Bacteria; phylum Bacteroidota; class Bacteroidia; order Chitinophagales; family Chitinophagaceae; genus UTBCD1. The sequence continues at coordinate 328,268 of CAWGKD010000010.1, read as the reverse complement.
TGTTTTTTTCCCGGCACTATCAGTCGTGTAGGGATTAAAATGGAATACACCGACTCCACCAAAAAAATATGGATAAGAATAATATATTTCGGGATCAGAAAGATAAACTTCCAGGCAAAGATTTGCTTCCCATAAAAAAGTTTTGAAATTTAGATTCCTGGCTTTAAGAAAGGGGTCAGTATTGTATTTGTCATTGCCTGAAACTTTTCCCCAAGCAATGCCTCCCCGAAAAGACACAAAACCACCAGTGTTATATTTCAGATTAACATTTATGGCAGGGCCGGCTGTATTGGGTTGAACAGCATGTTGAGTGAGATCACCAGAATAACCCGCAACTCCGGGCATTATTTCTATCTCCCAACCCTGCTGACCAAAACAACTATTTACTGCAAAAAGAAAAACTATTAATCCAGATCTCATTTATTTCAACGTTTTAAATTGACAGCACTGATTCTTTAAAGACTTGTCACAGGATCTGGAGCAGGCAAAAATGAAAATAATATTAACTAAATATAAGATTTATAATTGTATCTCAAGTCAATTTCAATTCAATTCTTATAAATTTATTCAAATTAATCTTGTTGTCCTTTTATTAAAATATTCTTACAATACTCCCATAACAAAAAAAACAACTCCTGCCATTGCCAAAGTAATTCCTGAATACCAGAGAAATTTTTTACGTGTTAAAATAGCAATTGCTGATATCGCAATAGCAATCTGGAATAAGGTTACAGCTCTTGCTAAAATCATATGCTTTTCTAAATGATCAGCAGATTCAGCATCAAAGTTGTCTGCAATTTTTTTTATATCTGCCTGTTCCTGCTTATACCGGGCAGTTTCTGTTGAATCATTTTTACCAAGCACTATACCAAGCGATTTTATTTCTGATTTTATGCCTTTTGCCTGGTAAAGCGCCCATTGATCTGATGCTTTTATTTGTGCAATCAATGCTTCATCAGAATGATGGCCCGCCATTAAAGAAGATAATGCTGCAAACACAGCAATCAAAGCAGTTGAAATAGCGACATACATTGACCAACGTCTTTCACTCCCTTTTGCTTCTTCTGTTTTTTCGCTGATCGTTTCATGCAAGTGTTCTGTTGGAACTTCCGGGTCTTCCATAATAAAATATAATTGAAAATGTCTTGATAATTATATTGATTCCCGGCAGAAAGTTCGTCAAAGCATCTAACATTGCAAAAAGGAAATTTTCGTTATTACCGTGTTAACAAGACTCCGGTAATTTCCTTTCAATTTAAATCTCCGCATTATTCTTCCAATCAAGACCATTAGTAAATAAAATATCATCCATTTGTCTGACCTGAGTCATCTTTTAATTAAGTGGCCGGCAATAGTTTTGGTGAAAATATTTTTATAATGGAACCTCATTATTATAATGTAGACATCAGTTGGAACAAAGAGCGTAAAGGAATTATGTGCTCACCGGAATTAAAAGGTCAATTGGCTGGTGTCAATGGTTGCATTGAAGTAGCTACGCCGCCGCAATTTCCGAAAGGCATTCCGGGAATATGGTCACCTGAGCATTTGTTCACTGCGGCCGTAAGCAGTTGCCTGATGACAACTTTTCTTGCCATTGCTGAAAATTCAAAGCTTGATTTTGTTTCTTTTGATTGTCATTCCAAAGGAAAACTGGAACAAGTGGATGGGAAATTCCTGATGACTGAAGTGATATTGGAACCTAAAGTTGTAATCCCAAATGAAAAGGATAAAGAAAAAGCAGAAAGAGTATTGCAAAAATCAGAAGCAGCTTGCCTCATTTCTAATTCTGTCAAATCAAAAGTGATCATGAAACCGATCATTGAAGTGGCACTGCAAAAAGTAGCTCCTGTTGTCAGTTAAATAGTTCCGCTTTCTAAGGATTCATTTTTAAAAGCTATTTTCCCAAACACCGGAATTAAAAGAATAATAACAACCGCAAGTGCGATCAGCATAAGAATTCCCGAGATGGAAAAAACATCAAAGTAAGGTTTCAGTTTATCCATGATCTCATAAAACCCATTTCCCTTTTGAACAGCAGAAATTTTTGTCAATCCCATTCCTAACAAAGAAATCCAGAACAGCAATAGCAAAATATTCATGGCAATAACGGCAAACCGGATCTTCTTTTTTATTTTATCAATTACTTCCGGATGAGTGTTACCTGCAATGAATGATAATGAAGCCAGAAGCAATAATGTATTTATTCCAATTGTAGCTCCCATTGCATGAGCAACCGTGATATGAGTTCCGTGTGTGTAAAGATTGATAGCCGGAATGGAAATAAGAATGGCAAGCAATAAATTCAAAAAAACCCAACCATCAGCATAAGATAATAAAGTAAATGAAAGATGATAGTTGAATTTTTTTGCCCTGATATAACTTCTGCGCCATGAATAAATGATATTTCCCAACAAAACCAGCTCCGTCATACTAATGATATAGGAAACCGTTCTTACTACCGGTGATGCCGGAACAATATAAGTATGATGTCCCCAGTTGAACATCAGGTTTGTCAATCCAAGAAAATAAAAAAAGAATGCAATGGCAGAATGGCTGATTTTTTTATCCCCCGTTATTTTTTCCATAATAAAAATAGCGGTTCCATACACCAGCATATTCCATGATCCTACCATTGAACCCATTGCCTTCCATTGAACCGTAACATCCCGGATAATATTATTATTAAAAAATGGCAGTACCCAGAGTTGTGCTTCACAAATAGTAATGAGAAAAAAAACCAATCCTGTTGACCAAAACCAAACGTAAACCGGAGCTTTAGCATATGACGGTTTAACCGTTGCAAAGAAGTTGATCATGAAACACAACCATGAAATAATAATGAAGATAGTAACCCACGGAGGAAATTCCAGATATTCTCTTCCCCCAAAAATACCGGCAAAAAAACCACCGACTACAACAACCAAAATAATAACCTGCAAAGAAAAATGAATCCATGCAAGCGTTGAAGAAAATAATTTCCTGTTACTGAGCGATGGCAAATAAAAATAAATGCCGCCAACTGCTGCACTGAAAATCCAGTTTATAACTAAGTAAACGTGTAAAGGTCTTGTTTGTTGAAAGGTTAATTGCTCTTTCAAAAAGGAAGGATACACATATTGCAAGGAACTTAATGCGCCGAATATTAATCCAATGAGCAATGAACTCAAAGCAAGTAGAAAAAACAAGCTGCCAATCTTACGGTTTATGTTCATTCTTTATGGGTGGAGTTTTATAAGTAAAAGCATTACTGTCAATATATTTCAGATAAGCAATCAGTTCATCAATTTCTTCCGTCTTGAAATGAAGGTTAGGCATCCTGGTTCCGCCATTTTGTAAAAAAGCTCTTGCATAAACTTCTCCTCTTTTTGGATTGGATATAACCGTTGTCAATTCAGGTCCAAGATATCCGCCTAATCCAAATATCTGGTGACAGGAAGTGCAATTGAGTTTCTGCCATAACTTTTTACCCGATTGTTCCTGCACGTTCATAGTACCAGCAGCACTTGTGGCTTTTGTATAAACCCAACTGCTGTAAGAAACATAAGTAATAAACAGAACCACAAAAACAATTATCTTAAACATATCCAATTTTAATACTTAGTACGACTAAAAAATTAACAGCTGAAAGTTTTGGTTGCGTAACCCCTCATTCAAAGTTTTGGATGTGTTGCCACTTATTCAAAGTCTATACAATCAATAGACAATATTTTTGCGGAAGATAGGAAAAAGATATTTCTACCGCATGACTTATATCATGCCCCCGTTATTTTCGATCTCATGAATAAACAAGCTCAGGTAACACGTTGTTGCTGTTTATAATATAAGTAGTTTGTTATTGTCGTAATTTGTTGCTGCCTGGTATTTTAAATTAATGATGAATAAAGAAGCCATTAATCCTTACTCATAAACTTATTTAGCTTGCATGCTTTTCAGAATTTCTTACTTGTTTTCTTGGGGTTCTTGATTGATTATGTAAATTCCTTGGTCGTTTTCCAAAATTCCTTGCCTGTTCTTCCTAATTCCTTGGTCGTTTTTCATAATTCCTTGCCTGTTTTTCCTGATTCCTTGACTGTTCTTCTAAATTCCTTGCCTGTTCTTCTAAATTCTTTGGCTGTCTTTTCTAATTCCTTGCCTGTTCTCTTGAATTTCTTGCCTGATTTTCCTGACTTCATGCTCACTTCCTTTAGTTGTCGATTAGAAAAGTCCCTGATTTTATGCGGTTTAGCTCTAAGCGATCAAAAAACGAGGGTTTTTTAGTATTATTTGTTATAAAGGAGGTTTAGATAATTTATTTAACCCCAGGTTTTATCCATTGTTTATAGTAGCCGTGGAAATATGAAGAGATAAATCGTTTGTCCCAGCGGGACACTTGATGGGTAAATTCAAATAAATATAGCATGAAGCGTTCCTTCGGAACGCATGGTGGCAATCATTCCTTTAAACTACCCATGATTTGTGCCGATGGCACAGAAAGAATAATATGAAATGAATAAAAGTTCAATGCAATAAGTCATCTTCAGGAAACTAGTTTAGGCAAATCATATAGATTTGAATAAATAATTTTACACATCGTTGTGTACCAACTTTTGCATAAGGCTATCTGAGAAATGACAGCGAAAAAAAATTGTTGAATATGGAGAATGAACAATCATATTTAAGGCGGCTTCTTGGAAAAACTTTTACAAAGACAGAAATGGCTACCAGTACAACTTTCCCTATAGAAAATAGCAGAGATTATCCCAATGATGGCAGAATGGAGATAACTCTTCTGATATTTTTTGAGGATTATAATTTGGAAATATTTAATCCTATAACAATTATTCCTAATGACAAAGAATTACTTGATTTTATTGGCTTAAAAGTAATTGATACAGGAGAAACAAAAGATGAAGCGGAATTGATTTTTGATAATGGGTATAAAATAATTGTGAATATGCGGAATGATGTTTATTATGGACCAGAAGCAATGTGTTTAAATGGACCTGATAATTTTTGGGTAGTGTGGAATTAAAATATGCGATCCCCAAAAAGTCTTCCAAAGGAAGGGCCAACTAATTTAAATCATCTTTATATCTTAAACACTTTTCTGTACATCTCGACAAGAACCAAAACAAAAGGTGCTCTCATTTATTCAATAACGCAAACATCGCTTCTCTCTTTTCATAAAGATTCCTGGCGTGGCCAACAGCTGCTTCTGATTGATCATAGATCAGGAACTCCATGGAAGCTTCAATAAATTCATTCACCGGCATTCCACCATGTGATTTTGTTTTGTCGGCACGCATATCATAACCCAGTTCTGTATCCACCGACGGAGGAATGATCTCAAATACTTTTACCGAAGTGTTCTTCAACTGATGCCGCAACGATAAACAATAAGAATGCATGGCCGCTTTGGTAGCGCAATATATGGCCATAAATGCAAGCGGCGTGTAACCAAGTCCTGAAGTGATATTGATAATAGAGGCTTTTTCTTTATCCACAAAATGGTTGATGAACAAAGATGACAAATGAATATGCGCCACCAGGTTGGTATTAATTTCTGCATGCAATCTTTCCATGTTTATTGGCTGAGTAAGGTCAGTTGCCAGTTGTATGCCGGCGTTATTCACCAATACATTTACTTCCGGAAAATTTTTAATGACCCAGTTTGCCAGTTCTTCCCGCTGCCTTGTATCAGAAACATCACAAACTCTTGTGATCATGCCGGGATGTTTTTTTGCAATTGCCGATAAACGATCTTCCCGCCTGCCGCAAATAATAACTGTATTTCCAAGCATAAAAAATTCTTCTGCAAAGCCAAGGCCGATACCGGATGTGGCTCCTGTAATCAATATTGTGTTACCTGTTATTTTCATATTTATATATTTTAACTCTTAAAAGTTTATGATGACTTTCAGAGAATTCAGTATTTCGTGATTCCCATTCAATTTAAATAAACAAATTCTATCCCAGAAAATGTTTTTGCCCAATCATTCCAACTGATTTTCGTCATTCTTTCCTTATCTTAACAGTTCAAACTTCAACAACTGTTTAATATGAAAAAAATACTCATCTGTTCTGTAATCATTGCCATTCTTTATTCTGCCTGTAGTACACCTGCAAAAAAAGAGGATCGGTTGGCAAAAGCCTCCCGGGAAAATAAAAATGGCTGGATTTATGTTCACCTGGAAGGTTCACCTTCCGATATCGGTTACCAGCATGGTTATTTACTGGCTAATGAAATTGATACGGCTATTCAGGCTGTTTCCTATCTTCTGGAACATGAAACAAAAAAAGACTGGAAATTTTATCGCCAGGCTGCACAAAGTTTCTTGTGGAATAAATTAGAACCGGAATATAAAGAGGAGATCAATGGAATTGTGGAAGGTTTACAGGCACAGAAAAAGAATTATGACAGTATTGATATCACGGCGTTCAATGCCATGGAAGAACTGGCTTATTATTATGTTCCGGAGTTGATGAATAAAGAAAAAGGAGGAAGTGGTGACAACAAAGCTCCCGGCAATTGCAGTGCATTCATTGCCACCGGCAGTTATACCAAAGACGGAAAAATCGTTATCGGTCATAATAACTGGACGTCTTACATTGTAGGTCAGCACTGGAATGTGATTGCAGATATTGTTCCTGAAAAAGGTAATCACATTATGATGGATTGCATTCCGGGTTATATTCACAGCGGAGATGATTTTGTAATTACCAGCAATGGCATTCTCATTACTGAAACTACTATTACACAATTCAACGGTTTTGATACCGCAGGCACTCCTGAATTTATGCGGGCAAGAAAAGCAGCTCAATATGCCAACAGTATTGATGATGTAATAAAAATTTTTACTACCGGCAATAATGGTGGTTATGCCAATGACTGGCTGATTGGTGATACAAAAACCAATGAAGTGGCAAAACTGGAATTAGGATTAAAAGATTATCGTGTTTGGCGCAGCAAAGACACAGCGATGATCGGTTCTAATTTTGCCAGTGATCCGAAACTTATCAAAGAAGAAACGACGTTTGACCCGAATGATAAAACAACTTCCCCGAATGCACGCAGAGTCCGTATGGAAAAATTAGTTGAAGTTGATCTGAAAGGTAAATTAGATGATAGTACAGGTAAACTGGTTGAAGCTGATCATTATGATGTTTTGCAAAATAAAGATGCCAATGATCGCTGTGTTGTTTGCGGACATGTAGATGAAGATCCGAAAGGTTGCATGGAATGGGATTGGCCTGCTTACTATCCCGGCGGCGCTGTGCAGGGAAAAGTAACTACGGCTGATCTTGCCAAAGACATGAAGTTCTGGGCACACATGGGTCATCCTTGTGGACAGGATTTTATCGGAGAAAAATTTTTCAAGGAACATCCTGAATACAGTTGGCAAAGCAAGTATTTAAAGAATATGCTTTCTTATCCGTGGACACTTTTTGAAGGAAAGAAATAAACAAGAGAAAAACATTTGTATTTCTTTTTTACTGACAAAGATTTAATAGTTCAGTGCCTAATGTACTGATCTGGATAAGGATAACCTTATTTGTTTTGTCATAATGCAGCACCAATGTGCCGTAAGCTGTTTCGAAAGCATCCCAGTAATCATCTTTTAATTTGGGGTTGCCTAACCATTTAAACAAACTATTTCGCTTAGCGCCTAATAATGGAAGTGATAGTTTCCCTTTGAATTTTGGTCCTATCTCCACGTAGTTTCTATCTACATAAAAATAAATATCCCTGTCTTTAAAAAAAACAGTTCGTCCGCAGTTTGCAGTCTTATCTTCTTCTGTACTGGTGAAACAAGGCAAAGCTTTCTTAATTTCCCCGAGTGTATAATTGGGTTTCACGCCATTTACTTTTCCGTCAAGAATGTCAACTGCAAAAGTTCCGCACCTGGCCTTTGGCACAAGCTGCGCTGATCCGACATTGAACAATGCTGATGACAAAAGAAAAAGAAATATTCTTCTCATAAATAATTTATTTAATAAAACCCGGTCAAAGAACTTTTTATCGTCCGGGATGAATAATGAAAGTATATTTCACTTATACAAAATCCTTGCTAAAAAAATGTTTCTGTGGTAATCTTTCGGTCAGCAGGCGACTTTAACCTATCGTTTAAGCAAATTTTAAACGGAGAAAATTAAATGTTCACTGAACCAGCGTTTTTGCCTCTTTAACCAGGCAAGTAGTCATATTCATTAATGTTTGCTGTTGCTCTCGGGTAAGACTTAGTGTAGTTTCTGTTTTATTAGTACCGGAAAATTTAAGAGTTATTACTTTTTTTGAAGAAAGATTTACAAGCGTATAAGCTGTGCCGGCTCCATTCCTGAAAGTAAAATGAAAATAACCTTCGCAATTAACCGTCCCGCTGTTCTTGAAATTAGTTTTCAACCTGCCTCCTTCAAAAAAAGCCGTGACTGTGGATTCATAATCAAAACATTTCCCATCTCCGGAAAGGGTAAAGAAAAAATCAATATTCTTGCTATCGGCATCAATGGATAATGAAGCTCCTTTTAGAGCAAAGAATCCGGTTGAGATTTTATTTTCGCTAGTGATTGGGTCTTTGTCTTTTTGCAAATTGCAATCCTGCGCTGACCCAAAAAACGGAATCAGAAGTAAAAAAAGAAAAGATTTCCTCATATACATTACGTCATATAAAAATAAACCTTGTTGCCGATTATCGGATGAATTGCTTTGTTAAAACCAAAAGAAATGCCTGACACACAATAGAAAATGATGGTATTAGCTTTATTGGGAAGAATTGATATACTAACAGGGTGGCATATTTCGTTATATAGTTCATGTCGCTTTCAGCCACCAGTTTGTACCATGAAAAACAAATTATCCCAAAGGCATAAAATACTGCTTGATTTAGCCCTAATAAGCCTGCTGTTTGGTTTCTTAAACTACATGTTTTTTGAATCTCATATTTCTTTTTTCATGGCAATGCATATTCAACAGGGAAAAACTTATTTTATTCAAGACTCTGCTTTACGGGATTTCATGAAAGGATATTTTTCAGATATTGCCTGGTGTTGTTCTTTATACCTGGTTACGGTTGTATTCTCAGAAAGAAATTCATTGGATATTGTTGGCAAAATACTTATCTTACTCCTGCCTTTCCTCGTAGAATTTGCTCAGTACTTCGACTTTATCCATGGAACTTTCGATTGGTTTGATCTGCTTACTTATTTAATAATAATGATTCTATTTATCATATTTTTTCCAACTCTAATTGCTAAAAAAAATGAAAACACTTAAATCCTTCCTTCCGGAAATTGCTGTTATTGTTATTTTCCTCGGATTGGCTATTGCAAGCACTCCACCAAGGCAAACATATAGAAAGCCTGTACCACAACCTTGCATTAAGCATAAGCCTTTGACTTATAGCCCAATCTTGATACAAGTTAACCTGAGTGGAAGTTACACGATGCAAGATTTAGCTGAGGCACAACGAACCAGGCCTACTTATATTTTGAATGCATTGAATGCTTTATCTCCTTATAAATACCAGTTAGCAAATGGTGTGACTCCGAATTTAACTTTAAATATTACAGTCACTACAGATAATTATCAGCATTACGGAGCTGAAATAAGAGGATATGTTTATGATGGAGATTTTTATACAAGCCTAAATTCTACCTATATTACTTTTGAAAAGCTATATGATGATGTAGCAAATAGGGTGAACTGGTATATTACAGGAGGATGGTGCAGAAATTGTCCTGACCCTTGTAATCCTTAATTTGAAAAGTTTATTTTAAGAATCATTCAACCACAAATTACCGGGGTTCGTTATCTCTGAATATTCTTTCAATGGCTGCCAGATCAGCAGCATTTAGGTTTGAAGTTTTTTTCAGCACATTAATGAAATAGGCGACTTCATTTGCACTGGCAGGACAACCAGAATTGTCTCCTGATATATCAGTTAAAGAATCATTTGTTTTTACTCTTGAATTTGCAAGCAATTTTCCATTGGCATCAAAAACAAGCCAGTAAGGAATGCCAAGATCTTTGCCACCATATTTATTTCTCATTTCATTTGCTCCGGGATTTTCAAGATTCTTCTTATCTTTTGATTCATCCACCACCAGGTGTTGTATCACATAATTATCATCAAAATATTTCTTACAGGATTTATCGGTCAGGCTGCTATCCATCCGATGACACCAGATGCACCAGGAAGCATGGAAAATGACGATCACATTCTTTTTTTCTTTGTCAGCTTGTTGAAAAGTTTCTTTCATTATTTCATCTGCTGAAAGTGGTGAGGTTTGTGAATGAAGTGCCGTAACTAAAAAAGATAAAACCAGGAACAAGGAAAAATTTTTCATAAAAGAATTATTTCTGAAACAAAATTAAGGAACATAATCTCCAAAAGTCAGTTTATGAAATATTTAAAATTATTCATGAATTAACTACTACTTGCTAATTTTGAGAACATACAATCAATCAATATGAGAAAACCTATTTTGCTTATTGCCATTCTTGCCAACTGTTCCTGCATTTTTGCCCAACAAATAAAAATGCCAGAAGCACGGTTTAAAACGGGAGATGATAAAAACTATAGTCAAACAGGTTTTGATGACAGCCAATGGCAAACTTTGAAAACAAATGAACTTTGGGATGGACAAGGTTACAAAGATTATGATGGCTTTGCCTGGTACCGCATTCATGTTACCATTCCATCTTCATTAAAAGAACATTCTTACTGGAAAGATTCTCTTCGAGTTTACCTTGCTAAAATTGATGATGCAGATGAAACATATTTTAATGGAACATTGATCGGCAATGAAGGTTCCTTCCCAAATGATCCTTCCGGATATGTTTCAAAATGGGATGAAGTAAGAGAATATCATGTTGCTGCAACTTCTGTAAAATGGGACCAGGATAATGTGATTGCCGTAAGAGCTTATGATGGTGGCGGATTAGGAGGAATCTATGGCGGAACTCCATACATAACAATGATGGATCTGATTGATGGAATTAAATTAAGTATGCATATTGGCCAATCTAGTGACCCATACAAAACTTTGATACCCGTTTCCCTTACGAATACAATCAATCAATCTATTTCGGGCACTTTGAAAATAAAAATCACAGATACTGAAGCGGATTCAGTAATCCGTGATGAAAGTAAACCGGTAACAGTTAATCCCGATTTTGTTCCGTCAGTTGATATCAAAGTTCCAAAAGGAAAAAGATACGATGCCTATGCAGAATTTACAGAAGCAAAAACCGGTAAATCAATAAGCGCAAATTTAGTTACACCTTATATTCTCACTCCTCCTGTTTCTCCCAAACCAAAAATCAATGGAGCTAAAGTGTTTGGCGTTCGTCCTGGTTCACCTTTTTTATTCAAGATACCAGCTACCGGAAATAAACCTTTACAATATGCAGTTGAAAAACTACCGGTTGGATTAAAGGTTGATGCAACAACTGGTATTATCACCGGAATTCTTAATAAAACTGGCGAATACAAAATGATTTTTGTTGTAAAAAATAATTTAGGTCAAACAAAAAGAGAATTCATTGTGAAATGTGGTAACCTGATATCGTTGACACCACCGATGGGCTGGAATAGCTGGAACTGCTGGGGATTAAGCGTAAGTGATGAAAAAGTAAAAAGTTCAGCACAAGCCATGATTAATAAAGGTCTTATTGATCATGGATGGACATACATGAATATTGATGATGGTTGGGAAGCTGAAAAAAGAAATGATGATGGAACCATTTTACCCAATAAAAAATTTCCGGATATGAAAGCTTTGGGGAACTGGTTGCATAGTCATGGTTTGAAGTTTGGAATTTATTCTTCCCCTGGGCCAAGAACGTGTGGTGGTTATCTTGGTTCTTATCAGCATGAAATGCAGGATGCAACTACATATGCCAAATGGGGAATTGATTACCTGAAATACGATTGGTGCAGTTATGGAAATATTGCTAAAGGCGACACTACTTTAGCAGCTTACGAGAAACCTTATAAGGTCATGGAAAAAGCTTTGCGTTCTCAAAAGCGGGATATCAATTACAGTCTTTGCCAGTATGGAATGAAAAATGTTTGGGAATGGGGACATGATGTGAATGGTAATAGCTGGCGCACGACTGATGATATTTCAGACAACTGGAATAGTTTGAGCAGTATTGGCTTCAATCAAACAGTTCAATATAAATATGCTAAACCCGGAAGATGGAATGATCCCGATATGATGATCGTTGGGCAAGTTGGTTGGGGAGAAAATTTACACCAAACGCATTTAACTCCAGATGAACAATACACGCATGTTAGTTTATGGTGTTTGCTTTCTGCACCGTTGCTGATCGGATGTGATATGAGCCAGCTGGATGATTTTACTTTGAATCTTTTAACCAATGATGAAGTACTTGCCGTTGACCAGGATCCTCTCGGCAAACAAGCAAGGCAAATAATAAAAAAAGATAATTACCAGGTTTGGGTAAAAGAAATGGAAGATGGAAGTAAAGCGGTTGGAATTTTTAATCTCAGTGATGAATTTCAAAACATTTCTTTTTCATGGAATGAAATCGGAATGAAAGGAAATTATAAAGTAAGAGACTTATGGCGTCAAAAAGATTTGGGCTTATTAGGATCTTCATTTGTAACAAAAGTTCCACCGCACGGTGTTTCGCTGATCAATGTTAAATAGAAAGAAGAAGTAAAATGACAAAACTTTCAGTTAATATCAACAAAATCGCAACCTTACGCAATTCAAGAGGCGGTAATAATCCTGATGTAATTAAAGCTGCCATTGATGCGCAACGCTTCGGCGCTGATGGAATCACCGTCCATCCGAGGCCAGATGAAAGACATATACGTTACAATGATGTTCGTGAAATAAAAAAAATAATCACGACCGAATTTAATATTGAAGGAAACTGTACTGAACAAAAATTTGTTGATCTTGTATTGGAAGTAAAACCGCACCAGGTTACATTGGTTCCGGATGCATTGGGTCAATTAACCTCCGATCATGGATGGGATACAATTAAAAACAAAAAATATTTAATTAACATAATTCATGTTTTTAAAAAAGCAGGAATCCGTGTTTCTATTTTTGTAGATCCTGATATTAAAATGGTGGAAGGCGCTGCTGAAACCGGAACGGATAGGATTGAACTTTATACAGAAGGATATGCCAAAAAATTTGCAACTGGCAATTTGCAATTGGCAATTGCTCCATATATTTCTGCCGCCGCCAAAGCAAAAGAATTGGGAATGGGTTTGAATGCAGGCCATGATTTGGATTTGAAAAATTTAAAATACTTCAAACAAAATATTCCCTGGCTGGATGAAGTAAGTATTGGACATGCTTTGATTTGCGATGCCTTGTATCTGGGATTTGAGAATGCGATACAGTTATATAAAAGGCAGTTGATGTAACGATCAATTCAAATCCTTTCTAATTACACCCTAATACTTCGCAAAGTTTATTTTGTAAATCTGGCCCGCGAAGATTTTTTGCAATGATCTTTCCTTCAGGATCAATCAGCATATTCTGCGGAATTTGTTGAACATGATATAAAAGTGCCGCAGCATTATTCCAGAATTGAAGGTCACTGACATGTGTCCATGTAAGACTGTCAGTGTGTATTGCCTGAATCCATTTGTCCTTATCACCGGGTCTGTCAAGCGATACACTTAATACCGTGAAATTTTTATTTTTAAATTCTTTAAAATTCTCAACCACATTCGGATTTTCCATTCTGCAAGGTCTGCACCAACTAGCCCAGAAATCAAGCAACACATATTTACCTTTGAAGGAATGCAGAGATACAGGAGCACCGGTCGTATCCGGTTGGGTAAAATCAATTGCCTTAGAACCTACTGCGCCAACTTTTGTATATGAAATATATTCACCCAATGAGATGCCAATTTTTGAGCGTCTCACAGTAGCATCCATCAGGTTAAAACATTTTTCCAGAAATGGAACATCATCATAATACTGGGAAGTGATATACACTACAAATGGAGAAACATAAGAATGTGGTTTTTGAGTAACAAATTTCTCAATCTCCTTTTTTAAATTAGCCTGAATGTCAAGATAAACATTCATGAGTTTATCACGCTCTTGTCCAGGTTGCATAGAATTAATAGTAGAGACCGCTCCATTTTGTTCACGCATCAGCGGATCAATCACCGAAATAAAATCAACAAAATCCTTATTCGATAAAGATCCGGTGACCTTCAGATTTTCCATGTCTTTAGCATCACCACTGATTGTGATCTTATTGTTTTCCAGGAAAAACTGGAAAGGCGGTTGATTGGTTGCTGCCAGTGAATATATGCTTGGTTCGGGAACAGAACCTTTCAAAGTAAATTGTCCATCCATGACTTTTCCTTTCACCAGTTCTGCCTTATTACTATTATCTACAATCTTCACTTCAATTCCATTGGCAAGTCCGGTAATTTTTCCCGTTATTACAAATCCCTTGCTTTTCACCTGGGAAAAAGCAATGGCTGGCAAAAAAAGTAATCCAAAAAATATTCTTTTAATACGCATCAGATCAATCTTGATTAAGTGTACAAATTTATGAAACGAATGCAAAGAATAAAAGTGTTTCTACTATTCTTATTTTAATATTGATGAAAGGAAAGTTTCAGTGGCAGAATCAATATCCTTAGCATTTTCAACGGCTTTAATATAAGCGCTGCCGATAATAGCGCCGTTGGCATGTTTACAGGCCATTTCAAATGTTTTTTTATCCTTGATTCCAAAGCCAACCAAAACCGGGTTCTTCAATTGCAATCGCTGAAGTTTATTCAAAAATTCTTTCACGTCAACCATGTTTTTTTCAGTGCCGGTAGTGGAGGAAGAAGAAACAGCATATATAAATCCACTACTCAGTTGATCAAGTTTTTCAATTCTTTCGACGGAAGTTTCGGGTGTAACCAGAAAAACAAAATCCAATCCATACTTTTTTATAATAGCGCCATATTCGTTTTCAAATTCGTATTCAGGTAAATCCGGTAAGATCAATCCATCAATGCCAACGGCTGCTGCATCTGCACAAAACTTTTCAAACCCATATTGCAAAACAGGATTCATGTAGCCCATTAATAAAACCCCAATCCCGCCTAAGACGGGACTTTTACGAAACTCTTTTAGTTGATCAAATAATTTTGAAATCGTCATACCATTTTTTAATGCAATAGAATTACTCATCTGAATGACCGGGCCGTCAGCCAAAGGATCGCTGTAAGGAATTCCTAATTCAATTAAATCCACACCATTCTGCTGCAAAGATTTTATCACCTCAAGAGTTGAATTCAAATGAGGAAAGCCTGCTGTGCAGTAAACATTTAATATTCCATGCCCCCCTGCCCCTAAAGGGGTGCTTTCAAAAATTCTGCTAATCCGACTTTGTTTTTTTTCAATCATCATTCTCCAATTCATTTATAAAACATTCATTATTTAAGAATTTTAAGTCTCCACTTTAGGGGAGATTTAGAGGGGCATCATCTTAACTGCCTGTTGGCACAATCACAAATGTATCACCATCAATTGTCAGAAAATTATATCTCGGATAAGTGTCAATGTCCAATATAATATGAAAAGTTGATTGCTTCATATTAGATTTTACATTTCCGAAATGAACCACAACTGTATCTCCTTGTTTTGCAAAAGTCACTTGTTCTTTATCAAAATTATCCGGCAGACATTTATTGAATTCAAAACGTTCTCCATTAATATTCGAATTCATTTCAAATTTTTGAGAAACTGAGGAACAATTATCTGCCACTTTTTCCAATTGCAATTTATGATGCAGGTAAGGTTGATCTTTACAAGATGCAATCATTGTGAGGATCAACGCACAAATAAGAGTTTTATTCATCATTCATTTTTTTCATGTAAGTCGCCATGTCTTTATCTCCTCTCCCACTCAAACAAATTACAACCACATCATTGTTCTTAAATTTCATTTGACTCAACGCTGCCAAAGCATGTGCACTTTCCAATGCCGGAATAATTCCTTCAAGTTTTGCTAATTCAAATGCAGCTGCTATTGCTTCATCATCTGTAGCGCTTAAAAATTTTGCACGACCTGTTTCAAATAAATTAGCATGCAACGGACCAATACCCGGATAATCCAATCCTGCCGAAATACTATGCGGCTCCACCACTTGTCCATCTTCTGTTTGCATCACCAAACTTTTACTGCCATGCAAAATTCCCGGCTTACCTAATTGAGTTGTTGCAGCGCTATGACCGCTATTCAATCCCATGCCTGCTGCTTCTACTGCGATCAACTGCACAGAAGGTTCATCTAAAAAATGATAAAATGTTCCTGCTGCATTACTGCCGCCACCAACACAAGCCATCACATGAGTTGGTAATTCAGAAGAAATTTTTTCTTTCAACTGCCAGCGGATTTCTTCACTGATCACACTTTGAAATCTTGCCACCATATCCGGATATGGATGTGGCCCCACCACCGAACCAATTATATAATGTGTATCATTCGGATGATTGATCCAGTCGCGGATGGCTTCATTCGTTGCATCTTTCAATGTTTTGCTTCCGCTAATTGCAGGAATTACTGTTGCGCCAAGCATTTTCATTCTTGCTACATTCGGCGCCTGGCGTTCCATATCTTTTTCACCCATATAAACAATGCACTCCACTCCTTTCAATGCACACACCGTTGCAGTTGCCACACCGTGTTGACCAGCGCCAGTTTCTGCAATGATTCTTTTTTTACCTAACCGCTCCGCTAATAAAATTTGTCCGATAGTGTTATTGATCTTATGTGCGCCGGTGTGACAAAGATCTTCGCGTTTCAAAAAAATATTTGTACCATATTTTTCACTCAATCGTTTTGCAAAATATAATGGCGTTGGGCGACCTGCATAATCTTTCAGCAATTCACGGAATTCTTTCTGAAAAGATTTTTCATTGATGATCTCCAAATACTTTGACCGCAATTCTTCCACATTATGATGCAGCATTTCCGGAATAAATGCTCCGCCAAAATTTCCGTAATAACCTTTTGCATTTGGATGTTGATATGATTCTTGTATTTTCATTCGTCATTGCGAGGAGCTTGCGACGAAGCAATCTCCTGATTTTTTATTTTGTTACCAGCTTCAGTTTTTCATGGCATCGTCCGTTGTGTCACTCACTTGTACGTCCCGTTTTCATGGCAACATAAAACGAACTTATAATTCATCTAAATAAGATGAATTAATACAATAGCCCTGTACGTTAATAACTAATACGGTTGATTTCTTATTCCATTTATTACCTGGCCTTTCAAATATTTTTATTAATCCATCTTTTTCCGTAAAAATATTGGAATATCCATTCTTTTCTAAAGAATTTTCAATGTCGCTTGCTAATTGCGATGTCAACTCGTGAATATGTTCACCTTTAATAACAATAACTTGAGTTGAAGGTATAATGTTCATAAAAATGCTTTAAAATAAATAATTTATTTTCTTCGCAGAATCTTCAAAGTGTCTCGACGTTTTATTTTTCTTTTTTATTTTTAAAAATTGCATAAAGTAATCCCGCCGAAACTAATGCCCATAGTGTAAAAAACAAATACTTATTTACATGTTCAGGATGATTAATATCCCACGCATACATCAATGATATAAGCACTCCTACTCCAGTCACGGCCAATATGAGTATAATTAGTGCAATAAAAGCAACTCCGTTTAAAATTTTTCTAAACATGTAATTATTATATCTTTTGAACAATAAAGTTCATCTTCTACAAACCCACCTCACAATCTCCGGAATTCTTAATTCATAATTCCTATTTCCCTTTCAACTCTCTCACAAACTTCAACAGTTTTTCGGCTCTGCGAAGTCTCCGACTTCGCAGCTTTTATGTTCTTTATAGTCTCCAAGACTATAATATTACCATAACAAATCAACTTCCATAATTCCATTCAATCCTGCATAGTTTGCCGCACTGGAATACACATAGTCTTCCGGTTTATTTACAATGCCTGCTCTTACAGGGTTTTCATGTATATACTTCAACTTCACATTAGTAAATTCATCACTGTAGCATTCTTCAGGATGGCTGCCATTTGTCCATATCTGAAAATTTTCATTCCGGCTGTGACGTGAAGCATAAAATTCAAATTGATGCAACATCCACAGCCTCCTACTTTCTTTCTCGCTTTCTATAATTGGCAACATAGTCCTGTGAGTAAATTTTTTAAAATCCCGGATAATGTCACTTAATATAAAATCTTCTTTTGCTCTTGCAATCAGATGTACATGATTGCTCATAATAACAAAAGCATTTAAGAGCAATCCTTTCTTCTCACGGCAAAACTTAAAACTGTCAATCAAAATGTCTTTATATTCTTTTCTCGTAAATAAATCAATCCAGCCACAGACGGTAAAAGTCAGAAAATGAGTAGCGTTCTGATCTTTTATCACATATCCTTCTCTGAAATGAATACTATCCATAATTAAAAGTTATAAACTTTCAAGAACATAGTTTATACGAAGTCGGAGACTTCGTATAGCATCCCTATCCCTTCAACTCTCTCACAAACTTCAGCAGTTTTCCCATATCTTTTATTCCCGGCGCAGTTTCAAATTTGCTGTTGATATCAATGGCAAAAAAATCAGGATGCCTGAATGCTTTTATCTTGCTCACATCATCAGGGCCAATGCCACCACTGAGGAAAAATGGTTTTTCAATTCTTGCTTTGGATAAAATGTTCCAGTCAAATTGTTTTCCGGTGCCACCAATCGTTTCCCGTTGTCCGCCTTTATCAAAAAGATAATAATCACAAACATCATCAAAAGGCTGGATCATTTTATCAACTTCCGCACTGGTCTCTGAAGTAATCCTGAAAACTTTTATCACTTCAATTTCTTCTGCCAGTTCGCTGCAGAGATCAGGTGTTTCATTTCCGTGTAATTGTATTATGTCCAGATTATACTCTTCAATGATCTTCATGATATCATCATACGGTGAATCAACAAATATTCCCACTTTCTTGATGTCGAAGTCTGCAGTTTTAATTTCTTCTGCTGAAATTTTATTGGCAACATAGCGTGGCGAACCTTTATAAAAATTCAACCCCGCAAAATCAATGTCCAGTCCATCTAATTGCTGCAGTTGTTTTAGTTGTGTGATCCCGCAAACTTTAATATTCATGGTTTCAGTTTATTTACAAATTCCTTAAACGCCTTTCCCGGGTTTTCTTCTTTCATAAAATTTTCTCCAATCAAAAATCCCTTGAACCCATTTTCACTAAACAACCTGATATTTTCCACTGAACTGATCCCGCTTTCAGCGATCTTTGTTTTATCTGCGGGAATTTTTTCAGCCATCCGCAAACTTCTTTCAACATCCACATCAAAGGTCTTTAAGTTCCGGTTATTTATTCCAATCAATTTTATTTCTTCGCAAATATGATCTAATTCCTTTTCATCATGCAATTCAAGAATAATTTCCAGGCCAAGATTCTTTGCGATCACAGCCAATCTTTTTACTTCAACCGGAGTTAAACAAGCAGCGATTAACAACATTACATCGGCGCCGATAGATTTTGTTTCCACCACCTGGTATTCATCAATGATAAAATCTTTGCGAAGCAAAGGAATGTCAACTGTTTCCCTTGCTTTCATCAAATCTTCATTTGTTCCACCAAAATATTCTTCGTCGGTCAACACAGAAATTGCTGCAGCGCCATTTAATTCATAAGCGCTAACTACTGCTTCAATATTTACTTTATTATTGATGATACCTTTTGACGGTGACTTTCTTTTGAATTCTGTAATAATGCCGGTCGATTTACCACTATTCAATCTTTTCACCAACGATTCACATTCCCGTTCGAAGTAAGGAGAAGCTTCCAGTTTCTTAATACCATACCAATCCTTTTTCTCTTTCAGAGATATTTTTTTGCTTTCAATTATTTGATCAAGAATATTCATCATTCCCTTTTTTTAAACATTCGACCCCTACGGGGTCGCAATAATATCTTCATTCTTATTCTACTGATATTTGGCTACTATGGAGTCATTCCCATTATTCATCAAAGGATGTTCATTTAACTATAAACAATAAACTATAAACTATTGCAACGAAATCAATTTATCAAGACCTTGTTTTGCTTTTCCGCTTTCCAAACTTTCCACGGCCGCATTATACGCTTCATCATAATTTTTGTAATTACCTGTGCATTGCAAAGCCATCGCTGCATTGGAAAGCACAACAGCATTCTGTGCCCAACTTCCTTCTCCTTTTAAAATAGTCAAAAATATTTTAGCTGCTTCTTCCACGCTGCTGCCACCACTTATATTATGCGGACTTACCATTCGTTTGCCTAATTGCTCCGGTGTCATTATTCTTTCTCCTTCATTGGTGATGACTTTAACATCATTCGTCAATGAAATTTCATCATAACCATCTAAGCTATGAATAATGGTAAATGAACCTTCGGTTTGCTGTAGTAAATAATTATAAATTCTTGCCATCTCCAGGCTAAAGACGCCGACTAATTGAAATTTTGGATTAGCAGGATTCACCATCGGGCCCAGCATGTTGAAAAAAGTTCTCATTCCAAGATTTTTCCTGATCGGTCCAACAACTTTTAATGCCGGATGAAACATTGGCGCATGAAGAAAACAAATATTTGCTTCATCAATTTCTCTTTTCAGTTTGTCATTATCATTTTTAAATTTATAACCCACCTGCTCCATCACATTGCTCGCACCGCTGACAGACGATGCACCGTAATTGCCATGCTTGGCAACTTTTTGTCCTGTGCCGGCAACAATAAAACAACTAAGCGTTGAAATATTAAATGTATTTTTCCCATCGCCCCCGGTTCCAACAATGTCAATGGTAGAATAGCCGTTGAGGTCAACTCTTACACAAAGTTCCAGCAATGCATCCCGAAATCCCTGCAACTCTTCAATGGTAATACTTCGCATCAGGTACACAGTCATAAAAGCTGTAACCTCATGTTCATTGTAAACTCCTTTGCCAATGTTTACCAAAACTTCTTTGGCCATTTCACGGCTCAGCGTTTTGTGTTCGAACAAATATTGAAGTATTTTTTTCATTGTCTGAACCTGGATTTGGGTTGATTTTATGATTATGAGGATAAAGGATTAGGTTTGAACTTTGGGTTTTGTAATCTTTTAAATTCAAGACTAATACTTCCAAAATTGATTAATAATCCTACCTCGAGATTATAAGCTTCTAAATAATTTCTGGCCTGAGCAAAATGAACAGGTTCAAGCTTTATTATCGCCTTTAATTCTACTGAAATAATTTCTTCAACCAAAAAATCAACTCTTCTCTCGCCAATTTGTTTTCCTTTATAATGAACAGGCATATTGAATTCTCTTATAAATCTAATTTCGGATTCTTCTAACTCAATTTCTAAAGCCCGCTGATAAATTACTTCCTGAAATCCGTTGCCCATTGCAGAATGAACTCTCATGGCAGCTCCAATTATCTTCTCAGTAATCTCTTTATATTTTAGTTCTGACATAAAACTTATTTCTTTTTTAATCCAAACAATCCTCCCAAATCCTGGTTCAGACTAACCAATTTCTCAAAATCTTTTCTCCCATCGGCGTCAAAACACTTTCGGGATGAAACTGCACACCCTGCACATCATATTTTTTATGTTGCAACGCCATGATATAATTATTATCGTCTCTTGCGGTTACTTCCAATTCCTCAGGAAAATTTTTATCACTTACAATCCAACTGTGATAACGTCCGGCTTCAAATTCTTCTGGTAGTTCGTTAAATAAATTCCTTCGTGAATGATGAATAGTGAAAAGTGAACTTTCTTCATTGACCATTGACAATTCACTATTGACCCTGACCTTCGTTGCCACTCCATGAAAAACTGCGCTCAAATTTTCCAACTTCCCTCCGAATGCTTCACCAATTGCCTGGTGACCGAGACAAACTCCAAGAATAGATTTTGATGACGCATATTCTTTTATCAATGGCAACAGTAATCCAGCTTCAACAGGAAGACCGGGGCCTGGTGATAAAATTATTTTATCATATCCCTTCACTTTCTCCAATAGTAGCTGGTCATTGCGATACACATCCACTTTCTGATTCAATATTTTTTCAACCAGATGAACCAGGTTGTAGGTAAAAGAATCGTAGTTATCAAAAACAAGAATCTTCATCTATTTTATTTTAAATTTTGAATGTTGTGTGTTGAATTATTAATTCAACATTTAAAATTTAACATTCAACTTAATTTCTCAGCAAATTCAATTGCATTCTTCAGTGCTCCTAATTTGTTATTCACTTCCTGCAATTCACTTTCAGGTTTGCTGGCGGCAACAACGCCGGCGCCTGCCTGGTATATCAATGAATTGCTTTTACTTAAAAACGTCCTGATCATAATGGCATGATTACAACTTCCATCAAATCCCATGAAGCCGATGCAACCGCCGTAATAACTTCTTGCGGTTGGTTCAAAATCGTCAATCAATTGCATGGCTTTAAATTTTGGTGCGCCACTCAATGTTCCGGCAGGAAAAGTTTTCGCCATCAACTCAAACGGATTGGTGTTCTCTCTCACTTTAGCAATCACTTCACTTACCAGATGAATGACGTGAGAATAATATTGAACCTCGCGGTAATGAGCTACTGAAACATCATCACATACACGGCTCAGATCATTTCTGGCCAAATCAACCAACATTACATGCTCAGCATTTTCTTTGGCATCTTTCAATAAACGTTCTGTTTCTCTTTCGTCCACTTCATCATTGCCGGTTCTTTTATAAGTGCCCGCAATCGGATGAACAGTTGCCTTTCCATTTTGAATAATAAGTTGCGCTTCTGGTGATGAACCCATCAGTTTATAATCACCATAATCAAAGAAAAATAAATATGGCGACGGATTAATGCTGCGCAATGCACGGTAAACATTAAACTCATCGCCAATAAAATTCTGTTCAAATCTTCTGCTGAGAACAATCTGAAAAACATCGCCGCGATAACAACTTTGAATTCCCTTTTTTACCATTTCCATGTAATCCTCATCGCTCATGTTTGAACTTTCTTCTCCTTTTGCTTTAAATGGATATGTAGGAACGTCTTTACTTTTTATCAGCGATTCTACAGCAGCCAATTCACTTTCCAATCCCGGAATCAGATTTTCACAAATGAAAAGCTCATCTTTAAAATGATTGACGGCAATTACATATTGATACAACCTGTACCGCATTAATGGAATAGCGGGCTGAGTAATTCCTGATCTCAATTGTATGGTATCAAAAAACTGAACAGCATCATAAGAAGTATAACCATATAATCCCTGTGAAAATTTTGCTTCTTTCATATTACCGGCATGCACATCAAAATTTTGCATATAGTTCCAAAGTAAGTCAGGCACTTCCATTACATTTTTAACAGAAATTTTTTCAGGTTTATGATTGGGCAATTTGAATTCAACGCTTTTTGTAGAAGTGATCTCAATACCACCAATGGCATTTATACAAATAAAAGAATAACTATTCTCCGCCACATGATGATCGGTGCTTTCCAGCAGAACAGTATCACGGAAACGATCCCTCACACGCAGATAAATTCCTACCGGAGTAAAAATGTCGGCAAGTAATTTTTTACAAGTTGTATTTAATTCTATTTTCTTCATGCCCCTATCCCCTAAAGGGGAATTTAATTATTAAAAAAAATTACCTTGATACCTTCTGCGTTATAGCAAATAAAAAAACCCCGAAATATTCCGGGGCAAACTATTATTAAAATAAACATAGTAATAGCATTACATACCCCGGAGAGTTGCATGCCACCACCACAGTTTATTTATTATTTGCTGTTTCATTCTGATGCAAATATAACGGCAAATTCAGAATGTCCAAATTCTTTTTAGTTTTACTTCAAGAATTCAGATGGTATCAATCATAATAAATGTATTATCATGAAAAATTTTCTTAAAATCACAATTACAATCGTTAGCTTTTTCTCATTCCTTTTTCTAAATGCACAACAAAAAGACAATTATATTCTTTTGCAGCCTTCCCGTGTTTTTGATGGAGAAACTTTTCATGAAGGCTGGCAGGTACTTGTAAAGAATAATAAAATTGAAAATGTTGGCGAAGCCAATTCAATTATATCACCAGCAGGAACAAAAAAAATAGAATTGAAAGGAATGACATTGTTGCCGGGATTGATTGAAGGACATGCACATTTATTTCTTCATCCTTACAACGAAACTTCATGGGATGACCAGGTGCTGAAAGAGTCGAGGGCTGAAAGAACAGCGAGAGCCGTGGTTCATGCAAAAGAAACTTTGATGGCAGGCTTTACAACAGAGAGAGATTTAGGAACAGAAGGTTCGATGTATGATGATGTGGGTTTGAAAAAAGCAATTGAAAAAGGAGTTGTTCCGGGACCAAGAATGATCTGCGCAACAAGAGCCATTGTTGCCAAAGGATCATATGGGCCAAAGTCGCAGTCGCCGGATGTAATATTACCACAAGGAGCTGCTGAAGTATCAGGCATAGAAGAAATGGGAAATGAAGCAAGAACTCAAATCAGTAAAGGCGCTGACTTGATCAAAGTGTATGCTGATTATCGTTGGGGGCCAAATGGCGAAGCGAGACCAACGTTTAGTACTGAAGAAATAGCCGAAGCAGTTAGAATAGCCAGCAGCAGTGGCCGTATTGTCGCAGTTCATGCAACTACAGCAGAAGGAATGCGCCGCGCTATTATGGCCGGTGTAACAACTATTGAACATGGTGATGATGGTACAGAAGAAGTATTTAAAATGATGAAAGAAAAAGGAATTGCTTTGTGCCCGACTCTCGCTGCCGGTGCCGCTATATTACAATATCGCGGATGGAAAAAAGGAATTGATCCGGAACCGCAAAGTATAATCAACAAAAGAAAAAGTTTTCAGTTAGCTTTAAAAGAAGGCGTTACTATTTGCATGGGCGGTGATGTTGGTGTGTTTGCTCACGGAGATAATGCACGGGAAATGGAAATGATGGTAGAATACGGAATGAAACCAATTGATGTGATAAAATCAGCAACTTCAATAAATGCAGATGTATTTGGTTATGGAAATAAAATCGGAAGAATCAAAAAGGGATTATTCGCGGACATCATTGCGGTAGACGGAGACCCATCGGTTGATATAAAAAATATCAGGAAAATAAAAATGGTGATGAAAGACGGAATAATTTATAAAAGCTTATAAACTATTTTCCATAAACAATTTTCCATATCCTTCCTTGCACATCATCGGAAATATATAAAGCGCCATCGGGTCCCTGCGCTAAACCACAAGGCCGATACTTTGCCTGACCCGGCCCCATTATAAATTTGGATCCCATAAAACCATTGGCAAAAATTTCATAATCACCGGAAGGCTTACCATCTTTCATTGGAACAAAGACTACAAAATAACCAGCTTGCTTTAATGGTGCACGGTTCCAGCTTCCATGAAATGCTATGAAAGCACCATTGTAATATTTTGCCGGAAACATTTTACCTGTATAAAATAATAAATCATTCGGCGCCCAATGACCGGGGAATGCTAAAATGGGTAAATCTTTATCAGCACATCTTCCTTGTTTTTTCCCATCGCCGCCATATTCCGGGCCTAAAACTAATTTCTTTTGAAACTGATCATAATAACAATAAGGCCAGCCAAAATCATTTCCCTTTCTTATTTCTAAAAATTCTTCTGCAGGTAATTCAGCATTTTGTTCATCGGAGTACAAATTGGGAAATAATTGAGACAACTGATCTCTTCCGTGTTGCATTCCATAAAGTTCATTTATATTGTCATTCCAGTTTAGCCCGACAATGTTCCTGCTTCCGGTGCTATATTGGACACCCTGATCATAAGACTGATTCAGTTTATCCACCTTAAATTGCCAGATACCGCCTGCTGTTTGTAAAATCGGACATGGATCCTGACCGGGCGAACCTTTTGTTCTATCCGTTACCTGGCACGCATTCGATGGCGCTCCAATATTCACATAAATATTTCCTGCATCATCCAACGTGATGGATTTAGCATTGTGCTCACCGTGATCTACAAGACCGGTTACAATTTTTTCTGGATGGTCCGGATCAGTTACTTCATTATTCACCATTTTATAACGAAATATTTCAGAGTTTGAGGACGCATAGAGATAACCATTTTTAATGGCAATGCCGGTGCCAGAATAATCACCAAAACTTTTTATCACTTCATATTTCCCATTAATTTCCCTTAGGACATAAATTCCTTTATTGTCTTTCAGTTTATCAAGTTTTATATAAATATCACCATTGCTGTTTACCGCTATGTGGCGATTCGCTCCTAGTTTTTCTACCACCGTTATTGCCTTAAATCCATCAGGAAGATCAAGTTTAAAATCATTGTCTGTACGATTTGATTTGCAGCTATATAAACTGAAGGCTAGTATACTGCCTGCAAGAAACAGAAAGAGAAAACCGGGACGTGATGAAGTATTTATCATATAATATGATTTGTTCCGTAAATTTAATTGTTCTTCTAAATGTCAAATGATTTTTTTTATGAAAGTCTGACATACTAAAGTCATTTTTAAAACCATCATTATGCGAACCATTTATTTTCTGATCATTATTTTCTCCGTCAATTGTCTGTATGGACAAGAAATCAAATCCTTCGATTATTGTTATAGCCGTGATGGAGGAATTTATGTTTATTCACCGGTCAACAAAAAAACGGAATTGGAGATAAAACAAACCGACCCGTATCTTTCTCCTGATGGAACCAAACTGGCTTACACAGTTAACTCCGCAAACGGAGACAGGCAAATAGAAGTGATGGATCTCTTTACAAAACAAAAAACCTTATTGAATACAAATAATAAGGATTGTTACGGGCCGGTATGGTCACCGGATGGAAAGTTTATCGTTTACAATGCTTTTATCAATAACATCTGGCAAATATGTTTGATTGATAAAGACAATCATGATCCGGTTATAATTACAAAAAGTCAGGACATTTCCACAGAATGTTTTTCACCCAACTGGAGCGCTGACAGTAAAAAAATTTTTGCTCAGAATATGGATTCCATTTTTGTTTTTTCAAAAGGTGCAGACTTGATTGAAAAGATGCCCATTGCTCCAATGACTGACAAAGACAATATCTCTAGCTTGTCCAAATTCTTGTTTACAAAAGATGAAAGTAAAATAGTGTTCGATGGCTCAGTTGACGAACCTGGATTTAATGAACCGCCAGGAGCTATTTTTATTTTTAACCGGAAAACAAAAACTACAAAAAGACTAACCCCCAAAGGATATTGGTGTTCTCAGCCATTTTTAAAAGGAGATAAAATTTATTTTACTGCCTCAAAAGCAGATTCGAAATTTGATAATATTTTCAGCATCAAAATAGATGGCAGCAATATGAAGCTTTTAATCAGGAACGGCTCAGATTTCACATCAAAAATCAAGTAAATAAAAAAAAATCCGGCTGGCTATCAACAGCACAAAAAAATCTCATAACTTAATGCCCATTAAAATTATTTTTTATGGAAAACAAAACTGAAACCTGCGAATGGTGCTCAAAAGAAAGAGAAGCAGGTGCCATTCGTTGTCCTAACTGCGGACGGCTTCGTAAAGATATTTATGAAGATAAAGTCAAATGCTACACTTTCTGTATTCTCGGCGGCTTGCTGTTGGGATATGGAATAGCAAAGCACCCTGCTTATTTTCAAAATAGCACACCAAAAACATTAATCCTGATTGGTGGAGCTCTGATAGCGCTCGTTGGGGTCATGTATTATGTAAGGGTAAGTCAAAAATTAAAAACTTATTGGTGGGTGTAACTATTTGCAGTAATCCATTCCCGAAGAATATTCGCTTTTTTTTACCAGATATGATTGAGTTCTGTTTTGTAATTTCAATTTCAAAACAGAACTTGGTTCATGGGATTTTTTTCTTTTCTGAAAACTCTCTTTAAGCCTCAATCTTTCAAAACAGGAGAAAAGTTTGAACTTTATGTCCGCAAGAAACTTTTCACAGATCGCTATTACCAGCTTGCAGAAAAAACTTATAGTTATGGTGGTAAAGGGATCAACTACGTGCAATCAGCCAATCCTGATTTTAAATTTCTTGACCGGCGAACAAAAAGATTTTTTTATATAGAAGCTAAATACAGGAAAAGTTTTTACAAAGGCCAACTTAGCTGGTGCAGTGACAAACAATTGGAACATTATCATCAATGCAACCAGAAAAACCCTGTATTCATAGTCATTGGCGTTGGCGGTGAATCATGGCATCCTGCATTTGTAGCATTGATTCCGTTGTATAAAGTTACCTTTACAACTTTGTATTTATCATTTGCTGAAAAATACAGGATTCATCCAAAAAGGCCTGTATTATCAAAAACTTTATGGAAAAGATAAATTTTTTTTATGGCTAACATTTTTCAACGTGTTGACATCAATGCAAGTCGTCAAAAAATCTATGATGCTATTACCACACAGGAAAGCCAGTCAAAATGGTGGATACCAGATTGTGAAGTGAAACCCGAAATAGGGTTTGTAAATCTTTTTCACATCACCAATGCAATGACCAATTATATGAAAGTAGTTGATCTGAAACCAAACCAGCGGGTGGAATGGCTTTGCCTGAATGAGAATGATGAATGGAGTGACACACAAATTATTTTTGAAATAACAGAACACAATTGGATTCATTACCTGAATTTTCATCACAATGGTTACAAAGAAGAAACAGAATTTTTTGCTACCTGTAGTTATCATTGGGCAAGACATTTATGGATGCTCAAGCATCTTTGCGAAACCGGACAATCAGTCTTAAAATGATGTCAATAAGAAAGAAGATTTAATATCTTTTACAAAATCATGCTGAGACTTCTCGACATTGCTTTAACTATTATTCATCTTTCAATAATTGGATTTAATTTATTCGCCTGGATATGGGAAAAAACCAGGAAAGCACATCTTATTATCGCAGCAGCTACCCTGGCTTCGTGGTTTATATTGGGAATCTGGTTTGGGTGGGGTTATTGTTTTATTACCGACTGGCAATGGCAGATAAAGGAAAAACTGGGTGAAACGAATCTTCCCAATTCATTTATTAAATATTTTGCTGATAAAATAACCGGTAAAAAAATTTCTCCTTCATTGGTTGATACTGTAACGTTGTCCATTTTCCTTGCAGCCATTGGGTTTTCCATCTATATAAATTTTTTCGGAAAAACAAAGAAGAAGATCAGCCTTCCCTAATTTAGCGCACCGAAAACAAACCGATCATCAATTTCAATTCAATGAAAAGAAGAATCATATTTGCGTTTTTAACTGTTCTTCCATTTATGGCTTTTTCGCAGGCTGAGAGTGAGATTCAGGTTTACTCCTCGCCTATCACTGAAAAGGGCGTAACTTTTTTTGAACTGCATAGTAATTATACATTTAAAGGCATTGATGGATTAATGGATCCTTCATCAGTCCGTTACCTGAATGAGTCTTTAGAAATAACACATGGATTTGGTGGAAATTTTGAAACAGGATTTTACATTTTTACCGCACTATTACCTAATGGTCGTTATGAATATTTCGGCAGTCATATCCGTCCCCGCATTACTGTTCCTGAAAAATGGAAATGGCCATTCGGCGCTAGTCTTTCAGTTGAGTTTGGCTTTGAACGTCCCAATGCCGATTCTGCATTTGTGTGGGATGGTGAGATTCGTCCCATTATTGACAAAAATTTTGGTGACTGGTATTTTTCTTTTAATCCTGATTTGGGTTTTGCTCTTAACGGAAATAATAAACGTGTTGATATCACACCACAATTCAAAGCCGTTTATACCATTCAGCAAAAAGTGGGCGTAGGAATAGAATATTACAGTACCCTTGGAACTTTCAAAAAGATATTGCCCGGAAACGAGCAGGAACACTTGCTGGGGCCAATGGTAGATTTTTATTTTATAAAAAATTGGGAATTCAACAGTGGTTTTCTTTTCGGTCTCACTCCAAATTCAAATCATGTAATTTTTAAAATGGTGTTGGGCCGGCGGTTTTCAAAGAACCCTGTAAAATAAAACTAAAATTCTCTCAAAGTATTATCAGAAAATTCATAAGTGATAAAATTTATCCGTTAAAGTCTTTTCTCTTCATTCATTACTTTAACTCAAGTATTTAAAACTATTTATAATTTCAAATTCCTGTTAACAGTTTAAATATTGGCTTTGGGGCTGACCACTTTGCCCTATCTTTGCGCAGGCAGGTCTTACACGACCAGCTCCTGCTGAACCTCCCCAGGGCCGGAAGGCAGCAAGGATAAGTGGTTGTAGCGGTGCGATGTAATTAGCCTGCCTTTTTTTTATTTTCTTCAACCAATAATTTTTCCAACATGAAATTCTTTATTGACACTGCCAATCTTGCACAGATCAAAGAAGCAAACGAATTAGGAATTCTTGATGGCGTTACAACTAATCCATCATTGATGGCTAAAGAAGGCATCAAAGGAACAGAAGCTGTTATGAAACATTATAAAACCATTTGTGAAATGGTGAATGGAGATATCAGCGCAGAAGTCATTTCAACAGATTTCAATGGAATTGTGGAGGAAGGAAAAAAACTTGCAGCTATCCATCCTCATATTGTAGTAAAAGTGCCCATGATAAAAGAAGGTGTAAAAGCTATCAAATGGTTTACGGATAATGGAATCCGTACAAATTGCACATTAGTATTTTCAGCTGGACAGGCAATTCTTGCAGCAAAAGCCGGAGCAAAATATGTTTCTCCGTTTATTGGTCGCATTGATGACAGCGGTTGGGATGGCGTGCAACTAATTGAACAGATCGTTAAAATTTTTGCACTCCAGGGTTTCAAAACAGAAGTGCTTGCTGCTTCTATCCGTAATCCCAATCATATCATTCGCTGTGCAGAAGCCGGCGCCAATGTATGCACTTGCCCGCTGGATTCTATTCTGGGTTTATTGAAACATCCTCTTACTGACATTGGTTTAGCAAAGTTCCTTGAAGATGCGAAGAAAATGTAAGGATCAAATAAAGAGTTGCTAAAATCTTCAATTCATTATTGCTGTGGTGTAACCGAATTGATTTTTGTGTACCCGATCAACTCGTCTGACCTGCCGCCAAAAGAACGGAAATATACAAGTATTGTATAACTGTTTTCTGTTCCAAAATAATTTCCTTCTGTATCAGCAAAAGAGATTTTATCGTTATCCTGTTTATTGTCCGACACAGTTACATAATCGTAATTATAAAAACCCTGTTTCAGATAAAGAGTTTTTTCATAAACTCCTTTATCCGGATCAAAGATCATCAATGAAGAGTCATCAGTGGCATAATTGGTAAGTTCTCCGAAGAGATAAAGATTTTTTCCTTCATATGGCTGTCGGCGTGGCGGAATGTAAGTGAAATGCACGTATGCATAATCGCTTTCCCAATAAGGGTTTGTGTAATCAATATTTTCTATGGTAAAAATTCCATCCAGATCAGCATAATAAATATATGCCTGTTCTGCGCGGCTCATATCAGGTTTTACAAAAACATGAACCTGGTTACTGGAATCAATCATACGAATTGTTCTGTCGCTCTTCAGGCGTAGACTGCGCAAATCGATCCATCGCCATTCCTTTCCGCCTTCAAACGTGGTAGTAAGTTCGTCATTGTATTCATAATAATTGCCGCGGAAAACAGAGGGCTTGTCATTCAGCAAAGCAGTAGACCAAATATTATTCTGAATAATCACCACTTTAAAATCCTGGGGTGATAAAACAGTAAATGATGAAGTGGTAGAAACATCTACCTGCACCCGTTGGTGAGTTCTGAATAAATCTGAATTGAATGGTTGAAGCACCTGCGCAGTTACCAATACTTTTTTATCAATGATCAAAAATCTTTTTGTGAAAACGAGATTGGAAGTATCATTATCCAGGAAAACTTTCAGTATATAATTTCCTGATCTTGTTGGCACAGAACTGGCATCCGGAATAATTGCCTGGTAGTTGGTATACCGGGTAGGTACAATGGACGAGTTCCGATAGTTGTCGATTTTTGTTGATTGAAATCCCTGTATATAATCATACGGTTGCAGTTCCGATGGCGACCAGTTGGCATCGCATAATTCATAAGTGTAATAATAATTTTTTATGTCAGCATCCATATCATCAAAATGAAGTTCCAACTGATCATTGCTGTTCAGCGTCATCACCGGATAACTGTAAATATCACCATACTTGAATAATTTAACCGACTTCACATTGGATTTATAAACATGATCCGTTGTCTGTGCTTTTGCACTCAGTTTAGAAATCAGTATTAATAAAAGAATTATTTTTTTCATTTCTTTTGTTGCGATAATTACTTCACAATATTCTGAATTTCCATTAAAAAAGGAGAATAAATCTTTTAACCGCCTTACTTTTGTCCAAAGTTCAGCTCATTCTTTTGGAAAAACACAAATAAATTAATTTGAAGGTTGCAGGTTTTATAGCAAATCGAATCGCTTTTAATCAATCCAGAACACAAGGTGGAAAGAAATCATTTTCCAGATTTATTATCCGGCTTTCTATTGCAGCAACGGTTATCAGTGTAGCCGTGATGATTATTACGCTTGCATTGGCCAACGGTTTCCAGGAATCAGTAAGCCAGAAAATATTCAGCTTTTGGGGACATATCCGCATCCAGGAAAAACAACCGGATAAAGCAATGATAGCTGAAGAAGTACCTATCGAGAAAAATGATTCATTGGTAAAAGTTATTAAGAAAAATCCGGAGGTTAAAAGCATTCATCCTTTTGCTACTAAATATGCCATTCTGAAAACGAGAGATGATATTGAAGGAGTTTTGCTGAAAGGATTAGACGGCACTTATGATTCAACTCATCTGAAACAATTCATGCAGCAGGGTCGTTTTCTTAAATTCAATGACAGCACTTATAGCCGTGACATAATTATCTCATCTTATACCGCTGCGCAATTAAAATTAAAAACCAATGACCGCATTCTGATCTATTTCATTCGTCCGGATGGAACGTTGAGACCTGATAAATTAACCGTAGCGGGTATTTTCAAAACAGGCATTGATGAATATGACAAAGTTTTTGCCATCGGCGATATAAAACTTATTCGTCGGTTGAATGACTGGAATGCAAATGAAATCGGCGGTTATGAAATTTTTCTGAATGACTATACCAAGATTGACAAAGTGGCCGATCAAATTTATAATCTTGATATTTTCCCGCAAACATGGAACACAAAAAGTGTAAAAGATATTTCACCGAATATATTCGACTGGCTGAAAATGCAGGATACTACCCGCAATGTTCTCATTGGTTTTATGATTGTGGTAGCGGTTATCAATCTTATTACCTGTCTTATCATTTTAGTATTGGAAAGGCTAAGAATGATTGGTATATTAAAATCACTCGGCGCCACAGACTGGACTGTTCAAAAAATATTTCTCCGTTACTCAACCATCATCACGATTACAGGAATTGTACTCGGGACATTATTTGCATTGGCACTGCTTTATCTGCAAAAAGAAACCGGTTTTATCAAATTAAAAGAAGAAGCCTATTATGTCAGCACAGCCAAAGTAAAAATTATTTGGTGGCAGGTGAGTGCTATTTGCAGCGGAACATTACTGATTTGTTTTTTAGTACTGATGATCCCAACTTATCTGGTAAGGAGAATACAACCGGTAAAGGCGATACAGTTCAGATAAAATTTATTAAAATGAAAACAACAACACTTTATACAATAGCATTTGTTTGTTTACTATTCTGTTCAGACCTAAGTTTTAGCCAAACAAAAAATGCAACGGATACGCTGGAACGAAAGTGGTGGAAAGAAGCCATCGTTTATCAAATCTATCCGCGAAGTTTTAAAGATAATGACGGCGATGGAATTGGTGATTTGAAAGGCATCATTTCCAAACTTGATTATATAAAAAGTCTTGGCGTAAATACAGTCTGGTTAAATCCTATTTATAGTTCACCTAATGATGATAATGGTTATGATGTAAGCGACTACCGCAACATCATGAAAGATTTTGGAACGATGGCCGATTTTGATTCACTGCTGAAAGGTTTGCATGAACGCGGAATAAAACTGGTGATGGATTTAGTGGTAAACCACAGCAGCGATGAACATGAATGGTTTAAGCAAAGCCGCAGTTCAAGAAACAATCCTTACCGGGAGTATTATCATTGGTGGAATGCCGAGAATGGCAAACCGCCATACCGCTACAGTTTATTTGATGTCAACCACGATGCATGGAGATATGATTCAACAACCAACGCCTATTATCTTCATTATTTTTCCCGCAAGCAACCGGACCTGAATTGGGAAAATCCAAAATTGCGCCAGGAAGTTTTCAGCATTATGAAATTCTGGGCAGATAAAGGTATTGATGGATTCAGATTAGATGCCTTCCAGTTTGCAGCCAAGGATACTACATTCCCAAATTTTCCAAAAGGTTTTGAAAAACATTTTTCTACTTATTATGCCATGCAGGGAAATCTTCACGGTTATTTACAGGAAATGTATTATGAAGTGTTGAGCAAATATAATGTGATGAGTGTGGCCGAAGGTGCCGGCAATTCATTTGAAGATGCGCATAATCTTGTAGATGAAACCCGTCATGAATTAAATATGGCTTACGCATTTGATGGAGTTAATATTGCAAAAACAGAAGGTTACAGTTTATTGCATTTTAAAGAAGTGTTCAGTCGCTGGGATAGTGCGTTTGCAGAAAAAGGATGGCAGTCTATTTTCCTTGCCAATCATGATCAGGCAAGACTAGTAAGCCGTTTTGGAAATGATAGTCCGCAATACCGCGAGTTATCTTCTAAAATGTTAAGTACTTTTATTTTGACAATGCGGGGAACGCCTTATTATTATAATGGTGATGAGTTGGGAATGACGAATGCCGGTTTTAAAAAAATTGAAGATTTCAGGGATGTACAAACACTGAATGAATACCAGCATCAAAAAAACATTGGAGCTGATTTGCAGAAATACCTAAATAAAATTTCATTTCAAAGCCGGGATAACAGTCGTACTCCGTTTCAATGGGATGATTCAAAAAACGGAGGTTTTACTAGCGGAACTCCGTGGATAAAAGTAAATCCGAATTACTCAACAATAAATGAGGCAGCCGAAGATAAAGATCCCAACTCTGTTTTAAATTATTTCAGAAAACTAACAAGCTTGCGCAAAGAACATCTTGTATTGGTGTATGGAAAATATGAACTCCTGGATAAGAACAACCCGAAAGTGTATGCTTATACCCGTGAAGGAGAAGGAGAAAAAATGTTGATTCTTTTAAATTTTTCCAATTCAGTTTCACAGGCTGATTTAGGAATGAATATCACCAATGCAAAAATTCTTTTGTGTAATTATAAAGATCAACCGGAAAATAATTTAAACAATACAACAATTACATTAAGACCTTACGAAGCGATTGTTTATTTGATAAGAAAGAAATAAGAAAATATTATACAATCATATCAAATTTCCCAGCACCACTCCTACCGCCACGGCCGCATTCAATGACTCGGCTTTGCCTTTTTTGGGAATGGTGATTTTTATATTGGCAAGTTTTAATAATTCATCACTGATACCTTTGGATTCATTGCCGATAATGATAATGCCTTCATTTATTTTTTTAACAGTTGAAATATCCTGGCCTTCTAATACCGTTGCATAAATGCGTATATCTTTTTGCTCAGCCATCCATTTTTCAAGATCAGTATAAAATATTTTCACCCTTGCAATACTTCCCATCGTTGACTGCACCACTTTTGGATTATACACATCAGCGCAATCTTTGCTGCAAACAATTTGATCCACAGCAAACCAATCAGCCGTGCGGATGATGGAGCCAAGATTGCCCGGATCCTGTATGGTATCCAATACTAATGTGACTTTATTCTTTGTTGATATATTTTCATTGATATCAAATTTCTTAACAATTGCTAAGACGTTGTTTGGAGTGGTGAGTTGAGAAATTCTTTCCAGTTCTATTTCTGTTATTTCAACAACATCAGACTTTGTCAATAATTTTCCATTATTCATTACCCATTCTTTCAACGCAAATACCTCTTTTACCTCTGCAATATTTGCTTCCAATAACTCTTTTACGATCTTTGGTCCTTCAGCAATGAAAACGTTTTCTTCATCTCTTGATTTTTTCTGGCCTAAACTTTGAATATATTTGACTTTCGATTTAATAAGCATGACTGTCCTTTTATAAATTATGTTACCCGGCAAGCTAATTAACCCATATAAAAAATTGCATGCAATCGTTGCCGGAATAGTTATCCTGTTTATCAGTTCCTGCGCAGTGGTGGTTCCAAAAAATTATCCAAAACGCAAGCCCTTTGTATACGAATATAAGATTAACCTGGAAGGAAATTTCACCAATAAAGAAAGAATTGATCTAAAATCAAAACTGGAAAATCAATTGGATGACAGTATTCATATCCGAAAGGTAGCACAGCTTTATCGCCAGGTGTTGAGAAAACCTCCTGTTTATGATTCTACCAATGCTGATCGTTCTGTTACTTTTATGCAGGTATTGCTTCATTCTATGGGTTATTTCAATGACACAATCAGGTACGTTACAAATGTTGACACAGTTAATAAAGATCAATACAGAACTACAATTAATTTTTATGTGAAGCCCGGCATTCCGGTGCGTCTTGACTCTATCCGTTACAACCTTCAGGATTCTGAATTGCAAAAACTAACTGAATCAGCAATGAAACAATCCTTGTTGAAAAAAGGAGATCCATTTGCCCAGGTTACTATTTCCAATGAATTTGATCGTCTTACCGACCTTTACCGAAGCAACGGTTATTTAAGATTTACCAGAGATGAACTCATAGGTTTATGGGATACATTGAATCTTTCTTTGCTGAAACCAACGTTGGATCCTTTTGAACAGTTTGAAATGTTGCAAAGATTAAAAGATCGAAAAGTGCATCCTACTGCGAATCTCGAAATTCAATTACGTCCCAATTACGATAAAAATAAACTCAGAAAATATTATGTCGGAAATATCACCATATTCCCAGATTACAGCCAGGACTCTTCGACCTATAGTCCCAAAGAAACTATTGTGGATGGTGTCAAAATAATTTATTTCAAAAAATTATTTAAACCAAAATTATTGCCACAAAATGTTTATCTCGTTCATGGTCAGTTATACAACCAGGATAAATATTTTAAAACCATTAATCGTTTTAATTCCCTTGGTTCATGGAGACTGGTAAATGTAAACCCACAAATACGAAGCAACAGTGATACCGTTGATTTTGCTGTTCGTCTTTCACCCGCAAAAAAATATGCATTTACTACTACCTTAGAAGGCAGCCTTAATCAAAGCATCATTTCCGGAAATCTTTTTGGTATTGCATTAAATGCAGGTTTACAGAATCGGAATTTCGCCCGTACAGCCAACCAGACTTCTACCAATATTCGCTATGGCATTGAATTGGGCAATGCAACCGGCGTTCAGTTCGTACAATCAAAGCAGCTGAGCATTAGTCACAATATTTATTTTCCACGACCCATTCCGAATTTGAAATTAATTCCGGAAAAGATAAGAGACAATTTCAGAACAATATTTTCTATAAATGCTGCAAATACGGACAGAAAAGATTTGTACAATCTTACCACCTTTAATGCTTCATGGGGTTATGAGTTTTCATGGAAAAATAAAAAACACCCCTGGCAAAATAACCTGGCTTCTATAAAGCTTCCCAATATTGAGTATTCGCTGCTGAATAAAAGAGATAGTTTGAATAAACTGATTGATAGTACACCCTCATTAAAAAATATTTTTACTGACGGATTCATTTCATCAATTATTGCCAGTTACAATATGAGTGGAGGCCGGGGCAAGAACCTTAATATCCTTCGTGCAAATGTTGAAGAATCGGGACTGTTGACAAGTCTTATTAAAAGTCCTTTCCTGGATACACAATTATACCGCTTCGTTAAAGTAGATCTTGAGTTGGCCAGGAAAATTCAATACAATAAATCTTCTGTTGCCCTTCACTTCTTTGGCGGAGTGGGTTATGAATTAGGATCAACAACAAATCCAACAAAAAGAAACAGCCTTCCGTTTTTTAAAGAATATTTTGCCGGTGGTCCCAACAGTATGCGGGCATGGGCTTTGCGAAGATTAGGTCCAGGCTCAACGATCAAAGATTTTTCAGGTTCATCAGGGACACCCGACAGATATGGTGATGTGCAATTAGAAGCAAATGCAGAGTATCGTTTCCCTATTGCCAATATTCCCGGTGGAAAATTAAATGGCGCTTTTTTTACGGATATTGGTAATGTCTGGTTCCTGAAAAAATCAGCAGGATTACCTGAAGAAGTTTTCAGCTTCAATCGTCTCGGAAAAGATATTGCTATAGGCGCAGGTGCAGGTCTGCGAGTTGATTTCAGTTTCTTTGTTATCCGTTTTGATTATTCGTATAAAGTAAAAGATCCAAGCCCGGAAACAAAATATGCCAATCTTCAAAACAAATGGTTTGGATATAAACTTTCGCAAGGTGATCAGTTCCAGTTAGGAATTGGTTATCCCTTTATCTTTTGATTTCTACTGCTGAAATAAAATCTTAATTTCCTTTTCAAAGGCTTCAATAGTAAGCGCATCTTCTAATTTAAAATTACCTATTCTTGTTCTGCAAAGACTACTGAGATAAGCGCCACATTCCAACTCTTTGCCAAAATCATTGGCGAGACTACGGATATACGTTCCGGTGGAACAAACTACCCGAAAATGAACAATTGGTGTTTCAATTTTTGTAATTTCAAACTCTTTAATAAAAATTTTTCGGGCTTCCAGTTTAACTTCCTTTCCCGCCCTGGCTAATTCATAAACTCTTTTCCCTTTTATTTTAATAGCCGAATGAGCAGGAGGTGTTTGCATGATTTCTCCTTTAAATTTTTTTGCTGCATCTTTTATCTTTTCCTCTGAAATATTTTCAATGGATTTAAAATTCACAGGTCTACTTTCCAGATCATAAGTTGGAGTGGTGGCGCCAAGAGTGAATGTGCCGGTATATTCTTTTTCCTGCGCCATGTATTCATTGATCTTCTTTGTAAATTTTCCTGTGCAAATAATAAGCAATCCTGTTGCCAGTGGATCCAATGTACCTGCATGACCTACTTTTTTTATTCTTATCAGGTTTCTGATTTTTCTTATTACATCAAAGGATGTCCATTGTAAAGGTTTATTGATGAGCAGTAGTTGGCCTTCTTCAAATTTTACGTTCGGCAAAGAAGGATTAAGAAAATTTTTCATACTCAAAAATAAATCATCGCTATCCGAAGTCTACAATAATTTAATGAAATTACGAAAGCTGAATGAGTCCTGAAAGCTATCGGGAGTGATTCAGTTCAGTAATCATCTTCTTTCTTTTAATAAGGGATAAGGATAACCCGGAAGTTGTAAATCAGTTACCACTGGTGTCCGCTGGCATATTTTTGTTGATTGTAATTTCTCTAACTAAATCGCCTGCTACTATTTTTATTCTTGTGAAATGTTTTTCAGCTTGTTGTTCCGTTGGATACCATTTCCTCTTGTTTTCTACAATTATGAATAACCCACTGTCGTTTCCTACTGCAACAAACTTTTCGCTTTTAATCCCTTTAGCAAAAAAGTTTAAGTTATTTTCTTCTATTAATTTGTTTGCAAGTTTCATTGGGTTGTCCGTTACTATTCCTATTTCACTTATAGATTGAATTGATGAAATGCTGAATGGTTTATCTGATGCATTATTAAGGTCAAAGCGTGCAATAAGTTCTAATATATTATTATTGTTGTCATAAAAATAAATTGCTTTTGCATTCCAGCTTTCAAAGTTTGCCACTATTCCATTGCCTGCATTTTCTATCAGGTTAAATTTCGATGATGCCCATATTATTGCCTCGTCAAGTTTGTTATGGGGAATATTAAAAGCAAAATGATATTTAGGATTCAGCCTGTTTGATTTTGTAAAAGTCAGAGTTGATTGTCCTGCCGCAAATGAAATTGAGTTTGTTGTTTTATTTGTTAATCGAAGTCCCAAAACATCAAAATAGAATGATTCCGTTTTTACGAGGCCATCTGTCAGAATTTCTATTTCTATTATATTCATTTACTATCTTTTATTTTTTGTTTCGACTTCCATATCCAAGCTCTTCAAAGCTTGCAGCCGTAAGTATATTTTATCGCTTAAAGCAATATGGTAATGTTCCGAAACAAAATGTTTCGCAGAGCTTGGGGAATAAAATTAAAAAAAAGAAAATTGCCTGCCTTTATTAACGCCGAGTCGCTGGCTTACACACAAAGCCTACAAGCAGACATCGGCTTAGAAATCCTAAAGTACACTCGGCATTGAAGAAATATTTATTTTATAAAACGGTGAATTGCTTTATCAGCGTTATCTTGAAATGTAGTATTTTTCAAATCAGTATAAAAAGTGCTCTGGTCAACCACGTCCCCTGATAACTTACCCTCTTTACTTGCATAAAAAATGCCACTTTTATATCGCTCATCCGAAATGCCATCTACAAAGCGTTTTGCACCTACTTCCAGCTTATGCACCATTCCCCCTATCAATGGGAATACAACAGGCATCATAAAATACTTCAACATAAATTTCATTGCCGGGGGAAGATTATTTGGTGCCAGAGTTCCCTTCGTGTTCCCGGGACTCATAACAACAAATTTGAGGTCAGGATATTTTCTTGCCATTGATAAGGTCCACATGGTTGCTGCATATTTAACATATCCGTATGCTTGAATTGCATCAAATTTATTACCAAAATATGATCCATCAAGAACAGCAGCAAACTCATCTACAGAAGAAGTCTTCATTGAAACTGGTTTCATTCCGAGCATCTTTACTCCTGGTACAGCTTCCGCACTGACTGATAGTACTGCTTTTTTTAACTTATCATGTTTAATTAATTCCTCCACTAAAATTACATGACCTAAAATATTGGTAGCAGCTAATTCATTCATACCGGAAGGCGTAACTTTCGCAGCCGTTTTCCCAACCATTCCACCTGCATTTAAAATTACTGCATCAATAGGTTCCTTTATTTTTTCTACTGCTTTTCTTACAGAATTTGCATCCGAAACATCCCCAATAATAATTTCAAAAATCTTTTTTCCCGTTTTCTCCTCAAGGTCTTTTTTTGCTGCCTCGGCTTTCGCTTGATTTCTGCAGAAAAGAATTACCTTTTTTGTTTCTTTTTTCAATGCTAACTGTCGGGCAGTCTCTTTCCCAAGCCCAATATTTGCTCCGGTTATTAATATGCTTTCGTTCATTTTTTTATCGTTTTTTTATTGATGTAAAATCACGATGCAAAATGAAACTTAAAATAAATTCAAACTTGGCAGTAAAGTTCAAAGACTGGTAAATTCAGTTCAACTACTTCTTACGATACTCAGAAGGCGATTGGTTATACTTTTGTTTGAAGGTCTTTGTGAAATGTGAAGTATCTTGAAAGCCAACTTCGTAACAAATTTCAGATACAGATAATTCGGTTGATTGTAGTAGCTCAAGAGCCTTTTCCAATTTCTTTTCTTTTATGAAATTGGCTGGTGTATCACTAAATTGTGTTTCAAAATCTCTCTTAAATGTTGACAGGCTCCGCCCTGTCAAACTGGCTAACTCGACTATAGAAATGGATGAGTATAAATGTGCTTCCACTACCTCAAACAAACCTGCTTGTCTTGGATTAAATAAATGAGAGAATAAAGTAATAATATTTTCTGCATTGTCTGTTTGAAGAAGCAATAGGATGAGTTCTTTAAATTTTAATTTAAGCAAATCGTCTGTAACCAAGTTTGGGTTCTCAAAATAAAAATCAAGGCTTTGAATGAAATGGGTTATGACACCTTGTTTTTCTATCTTCC
This sequence comes from uncultured Bacteroidota bacterium, assembly GCA_963823125.1. Taxonomy (GTDB): domain Bacteria; phylum Bacteroidota; class Bacteroidia; order Chitinophagales; family Chitinophagaceae; genus UTBCD1. Next base: position 286,371 of record CAWGKD010000010.1, on the reverse strand, counting down.
TGATATAGGGTTTGTGAGCATAGTCTTTTATGAAATTTGGAAATTCATTTTTGTATAATTCTTTCAAAATGTCTGGATATAAATGAACAGCAAAAACTTCACAAGTCTTAGCAGGATGTTTTCGAATAGCCTTTGCAAAGTAGTTACCACATCTAAGTAAAACACTTTCCTCTGTTTGAATAGATAGGTTGTCAATTGGTGAAGTATAAGACACTTCACCTTCCTTAAGGTAAATAAAACAGGCATCGTCCTGAAAAACTGAGCCAAGTCCAAGTCTTAATGGTGTCTTGATTATTAATTTTTCAATTGCACATTTATTATTGATGTCAAAATGTTTTCTGTCGAGAATCATTTCTTATTATAGTTCGTGAGTTTTGGCACAATGACCGCTAACACTTAAATATACGCAACTTGTTGAAAATTCTGGAAAAGCAATACATTGATTTTCATAGCCAGCCTATTGGGATTTTTATATTGTGAGTTGCGTCAATACAACTACTGCTTTGATTCCATTCTTACGAAACTGAATATAACTCTTGGAGAGTTTAAAACTCTCCAAGAGTTGATCTCCGTATTTTCCCCATCCAAAACTGCACGAACTTTTATGCAAGCCAATATGACTTTAGTCAGGAAATAGATGTTGGTACATGTATTTTTATTTTTTTAATCATTCATTTTCAATTTTTCATTTTTTCAGACACGTTTATCATTTTCTTTATTGCGGATTTGCATATCCAAGTACCCGGAAAGCGGTATTTACAGCATATTGCATGGCGGATAGCTTTGTGCTTGTATTTATTCCACCATTATTAAACCCAGCCTTATAAAATTCCATTCTTCAAAATTTTTCTTTTGCACTTTCAACAAAGCGTTCTGCCCTTTCTCTTTTTCATTTCACTACTGCTTCAACCAGAAAGCAAGTGCATTCGTCCGGCAATTGGGTAAGAATTCCAAAATCTATATATAAAAAATGTTTTCCCAGGCATGGAATAAAAAATTCCAGATAAGAAAAGGGAATTTCCTGCTAAGGGAAGGGCAACTCCTGACAGGGAAAAGTCATTTCCTGACAGGGAAAAGCAATTTCCTGACAGGGAAAAGTCATTTCCTGACAAGGAAAAGCAATTTCCTGACAGGGAAAAGCAATTTCCTGACAGGGAAAAGTCATTTCCTGACAGGGAAAAGTCATTCCCTGACAGGGAAAAGTCATTTCCTGACAGGGAAAAGTCATTCCCTGACAGGGAAAAGTCATTTCCTGACAGGGAAAAGTCATTTCCTGACAAGGAAAAGTCATTTCCTGACAGGGAAAAGCAATTTTCTGACAGGGAAAATGGAAATGCAAACAACTAATTTCAAAAAGCATATCAGTATCCATAGATAAGACAACCATCACTGCTCATAATACTGTGACGAGATAAACAGATTTGTATTGTAGGATTGTTCCCTGGTTAAGGTTTAACGAGTCTCCGAAAGGAGGCTCGTTTTTTTTGTTTGTTACAAAATTCCTTGGAGAAAAGTCGCATAGGACGCGTTTGTTCACTGCTATATTAATTTTCTCCATCTAGAACTTTTAATATTTCTTCTTTTGTTTTATTCATAAAAACGCCAGTGGATATTTTATAAATTGTATCCGTTTGGCTATCGTAATACTGCTTAAGAATTTTATTTCCTTCTTCTTGTTGACCGAGAAAAATCAAACTCACACCTTTATTCATTACTACCACTTCATAACTTGACCTATTTTTTTTACTCATCGTGCCTAATAAGGTATCACATCGTTTTAAGGTTTCTTTGAAATAATTGTTTGCTGATGTTGTATCTCCCAATCTATAATAAAATGTAGCGATTAGAAAATAGAAATAGGGAGCTTTGTTAAGCTTTAAAATCTGTTTACCCGTCTCTATAGCCCTATTATATTGCTTAAGTTGATGTTGAAGAACAAGTTTGTTCCAATAAGCAGTAAAATAGTTGCTGTCAATTTTAATTGCTTCGTCTAATAATAAAATAGCTTTTCTAGAATCTTCTTCTTTCATAGATCTTTCTAAAGTAACAGCGTTATCATTAAGTTGCTTTGCTTTGGGGTCAATGGTATGCTTTTTGTCGCCACTATTTTTCTGTACACAAGCAAACAGGATCAAAAATAGAAAGCATAACGATAATTTCGGGATGGTCATAATATCACTTCTACACTTAAATATACGCCACTCCAAAGAAATTTTAAAAGGAATAAAGTTTTCTGAGTATTCTTTTCCTTTTCTTTTACTCTTTGGCATTGCCCCAAAAAGTAACAAAAAGGTCTAGGCAAACACAATGCCTCCGGCTGTTTTGCCTTGCCAACGCACAAGACGAGTTATTAAAGCGTTTCAATAGTTCTTATTTTTGAAAAAAGAGGAAAAGATAATTGCAATTAGTATCCTCCCTTTGGTGAAGACAGCAACGGAAGCTGAGGCTCAAAATATTTTCTAAGACTAAATGCCGGATAATGACTGATGCTTTAATAAGCTCTCGCAAACAAAACCCTTTGTTTCGATGGTTTACCTGTCAGAATACATTTCCCGTTTTCCTGCGGATTGTTTAAAGGAATGCAACGGATAGTGGCTTTTGTTTTTTCTTTAATCGCTGCTTCTGTTTCTGCTGTGCCATCCCAATGTGCTGAAATGAATCCACCTTTTTCATCCAGTAATTTTTCAAACTCATTCCAATCGTTTGCTTTAGTAATATGTTCGTCACGATACGCTTTGGCTTTATTAAACATAGCCAGTTGAATTTCGTTCAGTAAACCATCCACGTATTCTGCAATGCCATCCATGTATACTGACTTTTTTTCTTTTGTATCCCGACGTGCCACTTCAATTACATTTTTTTCAAGATCCCTTGCTCCCAATGCCAACCGAACAGGCACACCTTTCAATTCATATTCTGCAAACTTCCATCCCGGCCTTGTATTATCATTGTCGTCATACTTCACGCTAACGCCAAGATTTTTTAACTGTGCCATGATCTCTTTTCCTTTTGCATCAATCTCCTGCTTTTTTTCTTCTCCTTTATAAACCGGAACAATCACAACCTGCAGCGGAGCTATCTTTGGCGGCAATATCAATCCTTCATCATCACTATGCGCCATCACCAAAGCGCCGACTAATCTTGTACTTACTCCCCAACTTGTTGCCCATACATAATCCAGTTTATTTTCCTTATTCAGAAACTTTACATCAAAGGCTTTGGCAAAATTTTGTCCGAGAAAATGAGAAGTGCCTGCCTGCAAAGCTTTACCATCCTGCATCAATGCTTCGATGCAATAAGTATCAACTGCACCGGCAAAACGTTCGCTTGCTGTTTTGACGCCACGAATTACGGGAACAGCCATAAACTCTTCAGCAAATGTGGCATATACTTCCAGCATTCTTTTTGTTTCTTCCACAGCTTCCTGTTCGGTTGCATGGGCAGTATGTCCTTCCTGCCATAAAAATTCAGATGTCCGCAAAAACAACCGGGTTCTCATTTCCCATCGAACTACATTTACCCATTGATTTATTAACAGAGGTAAATCACGGTAAGATTGAATCCAGTCTTTATACGTGTTCCAGATAATGGTTTCACTGGTAGGACGAATGATCAGTTCTTCTTCCAGTTTTGCATCAGGATCAACAATAAGTCCGTTTCCATCCGGATCATTCTTCAAACGATAATGAGTGACAACAGCACATTCTTTGGCAAAGCCTTCCACATGAGCAGCTTCTTTACTGAAAAAACTTTTGGGAATGAACAAAGGAAAATATGCGTTGACATGCCCGGTATCTTTGAACATCTTGTCCAAAGCAGCTTGCATTTTTTCCCATAAAGTAAATCCGTAAGGTTTGATGACCATACATCCTCTTACCGCTGAATAATCAGCAAGACTTCCTTTAATGACAAGATCATTATACCATTGTGAATAATCTTCGGCTCTTGATGTAATTGCATTACTCATGTTTGTAGTTTCATTTTCTCTGATCTTATGTATTTATTAACTCCAAATAATACCATTTAAAATCAGGTTGGCAAATAATTTGCCGCTTGAAAAAAAGTGTCATTAGAGTGGTGCAAAAGTAGTAACTTCATATCTAACTAATAAACTACTTGCCATGAAACCTTCAATACTACTTCTGGCACTAACCGCAATAATAATCAGCAGTTGTACCACGGCATATAAAACCGGTCAAACTCCGGATGATGTATATTTTTCTTCACCACGTCCGCAGGATGAATATTTGCGCTCCAGTCAAAATGATAATCAAATGTACAATGGCGATAATTATAGTTACAATGATGATCGCTTCCTGCGTATGAAAGTGCAGAATCCTTTACTATGGTCAAACCTTGATGACTGGTATTATTTCGGAAGTCAATATAATTATTCCTACTACAATATGAACTACTGGAATAATCCATGGAGTCCTTATACTTACTGGAATTATTATTACAATCCTTATTACAATTCTTATTATACCGGCGTTCTTTATATGAATCCGCAAATGAGCAGCTATACTTACAACGGACCAAGAATGGTGAATCTGAATACTTACAATAGTAATATGCTTACCAATAATAATTATACTAATCCAACTCATGGTTTAACCAACAATGTTTATAATAATTACCGAAACAATAATAATTATTACAACAACACCCGAAACACCAACAATAACAGTCCCGGTAATTTCCTGAGAAACATCTTCAGTGGGAATAATAACAGCAGTAGCTCATCGCCAGCTCCCATTGGTGGCAGTTCAGGTTCATCCGGGGGAAGCAGAAGCAGTGGAGGAAGCGCACCGGTAAGAAGATTCTAAATCAGGTCTTTCCCGGCCATCTTACCAGTAAGTGGAATAGTATATCTATCAAACAGCATTTTACTTACTGAACTATTATAAAATCCTCCTAATTCAATACTAAATGAAGAGAATATTTTTATTTTTCATCGGCTTCATATTTGCAAATTATCTTTTTGCCCAGGAACCTGCTGATGCTTTACGATATTCCTGGTATACTTCAAGTGGAACAGCAAGACAACAGGCCATTGGTGGAGCAATGGGTTCTTTAGGCGGAGATATTTCTTCAACTTTTGTAAACCCTGCAGGATTGGGAGCTTACAAAACCGGCGATTTTGTTTTGACGCCGGGTTTTAATCTTCTTAATAATAAAGCTACTTATTTTGGTCACCAGGAAAAGGATAATAAGAGTACTGCTTCTTTTGGTACCAGTGGAATTGTTTTTGGCGGAAGTAGTATGAATGAAAGTAATAAAAAAAGAAGCTCTGCATTTTGTCTTGCTATTAACCGGACAGCAGACTTCAATAGTAACATTTTGTATCGCGGAGCAAATAATCAAAGTTCCTATTCCCAAAAATTCCTGGAAGAAATAAAAAATAATAATGTAACTGATCCCAATGTAGTAGCTCAGGATTTCCCATTCGGAACCAGTCTTGCATTCAATACCTACTGGATCGATACTATATCAGGAGGAACAGCCGGTAATTACCAGTTTCAGACCAGGTCTCCCGTTGCTACAGGATTATTGCAGGAAAATAATATTTCCAGCCAGGGAGGGATAACAGAATTTGCGTTAGCAGGTGCAGAAAATTATAATGACAAATTTTATCTGGGCTTTACATTAGGAGTTCCTTTTTTGCGTTTCCAGAGACAATCCACTTTTACCGAAGCAGATGCTACTACTAATCCGAATAATAATTTTGATTATGCGTCCATTACAGAAAACCTGACCACCAGCGGAAGTGGTCTCAATTTAAAAATGGGTATTATTTATAAACCTACAGAATCTTTCAGGCTTGGATTTGCTTTTCACACGCCTACATATTATCTCCTGAGTGATAGTTATAATGCATCCGTAACGACTAACACTGAAAACTATCAAGGAACACTAACCCAGAATTCCGGTGACTTGACCGGCGGACAAGATGGCCAATTCAAATATCGTTTGCTAACACCTTACCGTCTTTTAGTAAGCGGGTCTTATGTAGTTGGTCAATCAGAAGACGTCACAAAACAAAAAGGATTTATAACCGCCGATATTGAATTTATAAATTATAAAGCCTCTTCATTTCATACAGATCCAAATGGAGATAACACCCAATCTACAACGGATTATCTCAAATCTTTGAACAGCGCTATTAAAAGCGCTTACAAAGGAGCGCTCAATTTCCGTGTTGGCGGTGAAATGAAGTTCACTACTTTCATGGCAAGACTTGGCGCTTCTTATTATGGCAATCCTTATAAAAATTTAAATGGTGAAACAGGAAATCGTTTTTCAGTAAGTGGCGGGATTGGTTACCGGAATAAAGGAATGTTTTTTGATCTTGCTTATGTTTATACAATGGGAAAAGATGTCAGTTTCCCATACCGGCTTCAGTATTCTCCGTTTCCTTCAGCAACAATTAAAAACACAGGTGGCAATATTGTATTGACAACTGGTTTTAAAATATGGTAGGGATACATTTCTATTAGCTTTCCCTTTTATAAAACTAACAGGAGTCATTAATAGTACAATGAAAATTTCAATGTTACTTTTTACAGTTATGATCTTATTTATTAAATGCCGGGATCAACCTGTCTTTTCCATGTACACCAATAATGTAAATAAGATCATCGCTATTCAACCCTTAGGAAAATATAATAACAATGATCAGCAATTAGCTTTTATATCCAACCAATTAAGCCGTTTTTTTCATATCCGGATTCTGTTATTAAATCCTGTTGATGTTCCCGCTACTTTCTTTAAAAGAAATGGCATTGATGAAACATGTTCTGCAGACTCTCTTATAAAATTTCTCTCAAAGATTTGCAATGACTCAATTGTTGACGTTATTGGGCTTACACACTCTGACATTTATACAATCAGTAAACGGAAATTTCATTTTAATAATAAAGATACTCTGCTTCCTGAATCAAAAGCGTTATTTGGTCTGGGTTATATAAACGGAAATTCTTGTATAATATCAGATTACAGGTTAATGACTACTGATCAGGAAATTTTCGATCACAGATTGCAAAATGTCGTTTTACATGAAATTGGCCATAATATGGGATTGGCTCATTGCTCCACTGATACATGCCTGATGTCTGAAGAGAATGGCGATTTACCAAAACTTGACAAGAATAGTGGTAATTATTGCGCTAAGTGTAAAAGAAAACTTCGCAATCACTGGGGATTCCAGTCCTGGAATAAACAGAAAGAAATCAGCAACTGAGCACTAACAGTCAGAAATCATTTTGAATTGCATTGTAATTATCTTTGTCATATGGCAGAAGACTTAGCAATCATCACCGGAAAAAAGGAAGAACAATATCAATCACTCATTCCCCAGATAAAAGGATTAATTGATTGTGAACCTGATCTTATTGCTAACCTGGCAAATATTACCGGAGCATTGAAGGAACAATTCAACTGGTTATGGATTGGATTTTATTTAGTAAAAGAAAATGAATTGGTTCTTGGTCCTTTCCAGGGACCCGTGGCTTGCACAAGAATAAAAAAAGGAAAAGGAGTTTGCGGCAGCTCTTGGGAAAAAGCAGAAACATTAATTGTTCCCGATGTTGAAAAATTTCCCGGTCATATTTCATGCAGTAGTTTATCTAAGTCTGAAATTGTTATACCATTTATCCGGAATAATGAAGTGGTGGCTGTATTAGATGCCGATAGCAATAAATACAATGAGTTTGATGAAACAGATAAAAAATATTTAGAACAAATTGCTTCCCTGGTAGAATTTTAATTTTCTTTCAGTAACCTATCAATCGTTTCCTCAAATTCCTTTTTGTACTCGATATAATGTTCTCCTGTAGCCGGTCCGTTAAAAGTATTATCCAATTTTCTGACTTTCCCTTTCTTATCAATAATAATAGTAGTGGGAAAAGTTTTTATAGGTGTTAACTGGGGCAGTGTCTTTTCCGTATTTAACGAATCATTTACTGTTGCACCAGTAATAAGCATGGGATATTGAACATTAAAAAGTTTTTGAAATTTTTTTAAACTATTTATTGAACGCTGCAGATCCGTACTATACTCATAAGCTAATGCAATGACCTCGACTCCCCGATACCTGTTCTTATTATAATAATCGCTCAGGAAAGCTGTTTCATCCAAACAATTGGGGCACCAGCTTCCCATCAACTGTACAATTACAACTTTATTTTTAAATCGTTCATCATTGATAGAAACAGGCTTTCCTTCCAGGTCATTAAATGTAAAATTCAAATGATCTTCTCCTTCTTTTAAATACATTGCTGAAGCATCCCAGGAAATTGCAGCATGAATATTTTTAGCTGCTGACCATTCCTCTTTGAATGTTGGTCCCGAATACCGATAACCTCCGGCTATTTTTTTTCCATTCTCAATTTTTGCAGTGAATAAATATGCATGCGCTCCGTCAAAACAAGAAAGGAAAAGTGAATCATTTCGTACCACTCCTTCCAGATAACGATAATCACCGGTGGGAGTCAGAAAAGTTCCTGTAACATGATTTCCCTGTTGTTTGAACTCACCTACTGATTTATATGAAATATCATTACTGCCAAAAACCGCTGCCCATCTTCCTGAAATATTCTCTGTGGCTTTCTTTGAAACAGTAAAACGCTGATTACCCGGATGAGCAGTAAACCTAATCACCTGTGGTTTGTCTGAAGTCGCTTTTATCCAAACACCATTTAATTGTTTATTATGTAATGACAAACGGAATTGAGATTCAAATACCGGCATATTAACAATAACAGAATCTCCTTTAATTCTAACATCTGTTACTCTTATTTTTTCTGAAGCATTATGAATATACCAGACTTGTTTTGAATTTTCCGTTTTCCATTCAAAAGTGAAAACAATATTGTGGCCATCTTCCCGGTGAAGCTGTGCCTGCCACATTCCTTGCTGCGATTTTGCATCAAAAGCAATCATTATCAATAAAAAAATCAGAAGTCTTTTCATATTAACCATTTGCAATAATATGTCAAAAAAAATGATACAATTTGTTTGGAAAATGATGTGACACTTCTTTAACATTGTTTTCCTTTTTTCAAAAATAGTTTTAGAACAGGTATTTTTATCTTACCATATGCCTCAAACTATTTCAATAACGGTTACAGGAAAGGTGCAGGGAGTGTTTTATCGCCAAAGCACAAAAGAAATGGCGCAGCAACTTTCCATTTCCGGTCAAATAAAAAATTTACCGGATGGAAATGTTGAAATCATTGCTACAGGAACAAAAGACCAACTGGATAAACTGATTGATTGGTGCAGGCATGGCCCGCCAAGAGCTGTTATTAGGGATATTTATTGCAAGGAATTACCTTTACAGCAGTTTAACCAATTTACTATTATAAGATTTTAAGACATTAATATGAAAAAGATACTATTTTCTTTATCAGCACTTTTCGTTTTAAACAATCTTTATTCCCAGAAAGGCGATCCTAAACTCACAGAAGTGTGGAGCCCGGAGCCAAGAGTTGTTACACCGGGGAAAACCTTTGCAGACGTACCATCTGATGCAATTATTTTATTTAATGGAAAAAATTTAAACGAATGGGTTTCTGCAAATGATACCACTAAACCTGCACAATGGAAAGTCGCCAATGGAATAATCACGGTTGATAAATCAAAAGGGAATATCCAGACCAAAAGAAAATTCATGGATTATCAACTTCATATTGAATGGCGAATTCCAGCAAATATCACGGGCACTGATCAGGCCAGAGGCAACAGCGGAGTATTTCTTGCATCGACAGGATCCGGCGATAACGGATATGAAATGCAGGTATTGGATAACTACAATAATAAAACGTATGTAAACGGTCAGGCCGCAAGTATTTATAAACAATATCCTCCTCTTGTAAACGCTTGCAAAAAACCAGGTGAATGGCAGACCTATGATGTTATCTGGACCGCTCCCAGGTTTAATGAAGACGGAAGTCTAAAAAGTCCTGCTCGTGTTACTGCTTTTCATAATGGTGTACTTGTACAAAACGATGTTGAACTAAAAGGAGTAACCTTATATATTGGTAAACCATATTATAAACCACACGGAGCATTACCAATAAAATTGCAGGCACATGGTGATAAGAGTGAACCGATCAGTTATAGAAATATCTGGATAAGAGAATTATAAAATTTATTTTTCTCCAACCACCAACACCTGGAAACTTCCGGCAATCATCTTTGGCCGTTGCCTTTGATTTGATTTCTGTTGCTCAGCAGTCAGGGGTTCAAAATCCGCCGTCGGCAAAAAAACACGATGTGTCTCTTCATCAACTGAAATTGTTCTGGCGCCTCTTTTTGTAGGTGCATCTTCTATTTTCTCAAATTTATTTGCATTCACTTCATGAACAATGCTCAAAATTCCTTCACCATTGGAGGCAAAAATGTTTTTAGTTGAATTATCGAAACCAACTCCATCGCAGCCATTGCCAATGGCAATAGAGTCAATTAGTTTGCCTTTGACAGCATCAAGAATGATAAGCAATTTACTTTCACTGCATCCGGCAAATAATCTCTTTGTTTTTTTATCTATCGCTAATCCTGTCGGCCCATTACCGGGAGCAAGAGACCAACGGCTTTCAACAGTATTCGTTTTAATATCAACAACAGCTATCTCACCTTTATCTTCAATGTTGACAAAAATTTCCCCTTCATCATTGGAAACTGCTGTTTCAGGTTTGCCACCGACAGGAATAGTAGCAACAACTTTACCTTCTACCGGATCTATTACTGAAAGATCATGACTGCGACCATTGCATGTAATTATTTTTTTAGAATAATCATCAAACATAATTGCATCCGGGTTTTCACCTGTCGCAATTCTTCCAAGCACTTTATTCGTTTTAAGATCAAATACCGTTACATTATTCAACCGGCCGTTGCTGGTATATCCTCTTCCAAGTTTTTTGTCAAAAGCAATTCCATGAACGCCGATCGTACTATCAATAACACCGACAGAATCACCTGTAGATTCATTTAATATATTTACCTGTGTACCGTGAGAAACATAGAGGCGATTATTTTCCGGGCCCACTGCGATATAATCCCAACTACCGGCACTGGCAATATGAAATGTATTGATGATGTGAAACTTTGAATTGTTCTGTGCTTGCAGAATAGAAGCTGTACAAACAAATGCAATCAATTGCAAAAGACTAATTATCTTTTTCATAAATATATTTTAAGAAAGTAAAGTTAGGGAAAATGAAACCGGCAATTGCTGATTGTGTTAATAAGAACACATGTGTTATTTTTTTAAACTCTCCAACATATCATTGGTCATTGCTGAGAGATCAAATTGTTCTTTCCATCCGCATTCCTTGCTGATAACAGTACAATATATTCTCTGCAGCTAATGAAATATAAAAAGAAAATGAATACGCTGATTTAATTTCTGGTAAGATTGAGATCATTCAGCATATAGAAAAAGAAATAAGAAACAAACAGATTAGTAAAAAATTATTCCTTAATGAATGAATAATTGAAGCTCACTGAAAAAATATTTTTCGCAAAAAAAAATATCAGAATTGATATTGGTTTGATGAGTTATGCTTATGTGCATAAACTGCTATAAAAACTATAATGAGAAACACCAGTTTTCATTTTAATGCAAACCTGGTGTTTCTCATTAATACGCATTACGATCAATGTTTGGTTTTGATTCTGCCACCACCAATGTTGACACCAAGTTTGATGCCGATGTATGAATTCTTAACATCATAACCATCATTGTAACCAGGTGATGAAGGTGGAACTGTCGTTTTTCCTACAAAATTATATTCAATACCCAGGCGGCCATGTCCATATTCAAAACCTCCCCTTATCATTCCGCCAAACTTAGAACCTGAAGCAAGATTGGGATTACTGGATGACAATTGAGCACTTGCAGTAGTGAATATGCCTATACCAGCTCCAAGGAATGGGCGAAAGTCATTGTTAGAAAAATAATAATCTCCCGTAACCAGGTAAGATGCTGCAGCTTTTGCTGAAGCGGAACTGTTAGAAGTTCCAGAATTGAGGTCCACACCTGAAAGTGTTACTGCGCCTTCAAGCCTTAGTCCAAGACTTAATTCCTGCATCACAGCATACTTAGGTTCAATGGCGAACAAAACCCCAGCTTTTGACCCTGTACCTCCAATTGGTATAGCATATCCTAATGACACATTAACTTTAAAAGGTTTGAATTCAGTGTCTGAATCTTTCTTTTGGGCAAATGTCTTTACTGATAATGCCATTACCAAAATCAAGGTAGTAAATAGTAATTTTTTCATGTACAAGTTTTTTAATTTTTTAATGTTTGTTGAACCTACTATTAAATGCAAAGAAAATTCGAAGATTTATTTTTACAATAACCTGAACAATACTTAATTTGTAGTAGAGAATAAATGGTGTAATTATAATACTCAATACAGAGTATTTATTATGAACATCCCGGAAATTACAGTTAACCGCTCAACCAGATAATTGATCCTTTTTATTTTTTAAAGCTGCTTGCCGGCAGAAAGGTTCGCCAGCATATCATTAGTCATTGCAGCCAGATCAAATTCTTCTTTCCATCCCCAATCTTTTCTGGCAACAGAATCATCAATACTTTGCGGCCAGCTTTCAGCAATAGTTTGCCGGTAATCAGGTTTGTAAACTATTTTAAATTCAGGAATATGTTTTTTTATTTCAGATGCAATTTCTTTCGGTGAAAAACTCATACCTGAAATATTATAAGAAGTTCTGATTGAAATTTTATCCGCAGGCGATTCCATCAGTTCAATAGTTGCCCGGATGGCATCCGTCATATACATCATCGGGAGATAAGTTTCTTCTTTTAAAAAACATTCATATTTTTTATGCTCAAGTGAATCATGAAAAATTTCTATTGCATAATCCGTGGTGCCTCCACCAGGTGCAGATTTATATGAAATCAATCCAGGATAGCGAAGGCTTCTCACATCAACATTGTAACGGTGATGATAATAATTGCACCAAAACTCACCCGCATATTTACTGATGCCGTAAACCGTAATCGGTTCGATGATGGTTTGCTGAGGACAATTTTTTTTTGGAGAAGTGGGACCAAATACTGCAATCGAAGATGGCCAATAAACTTTGTGTAATTTTTCTTCATGTGCAATTTCCAATACATTCAGAAGACCTTGCATATTCAGATGCCAGGCGAGATTGGGATTTTTTTCCCCGGTAGCAGATAGAATTGCTGCGAGATGATAGATCTGGGTAATATTTTGCCGGATTACCTGAACATGAAGCATTTCTTTATTCATAACATCCATGCTTACATAAGGACCTGTACCTTTCAACAATTCATTTTCTTCACGAAGATCAGATGCCACTACGGCTGAATTACCATAAATTTTTCTCAAGGCAAGAGTCAGTTCCACTCCTATCTGACCACTAGCACCAATAACAAGAATTTTTTCTTTAACCATAAAAAAGTTTTGTGTCATGCAAATGTAATGGCAAATCTTATTGAACTCTTATGAGCTTGCTTATTTCCATAGTTTGATAATCGCTCATATAATCAGAGGATGCCCCCGCTTAATCAATTGGGCTTTTTGAATATGATGGTTTTACAACATATTTACTTATAAAAATTTAAAATAAAATGAAAAAAACGATTTATAGGATGCTCTGGGCTATGTTTCTTATACCAACTGTTTTGTTTTCCCAGAATAGCAATGGCGATAAAGTTGACAAGTTGCTGCAAAAGGGTGACAATTCTATCAACAAGATAAAAAACATTCTTGCCGTGTTTCAACCTTATCTTTTAAAAGCACGGCAACTTTATTATGAGGGAAAACAGTTAGCTGGTGATATTAAAAATTCGAAGCAAGCCATTAATCAACTTAACAATAATGGGAATACTGATAATACATACACGAATACAAATACTACTTATACCAATAATTCAAATACGGATCCTCAGTTAAATCAACAAAATGGCAATACTAATAACACAAACAGCAATACAACCAATTTTTCCAACACAAATAATTCTAATAATAATTCTTCCATTCAAAATTATTTGCCTAATCAAAGCCTGCCTGTTAATAATCCTGCAACAGTAAATAATGACGGATCAGGAAACTGGGGCAATCAAAACAATGGTCTTTATGGAAATTGTCTGGACGTTTTGACGGGAACTGTTATGGGATTGGGCGAAGCAGAATCGGATCCCAAAAGTGTGGATGTTATGTTCGTTGCAGCCAACGGAAGTTATCAATTATGGACGCCTAATTATGCACACAATGAAGTGGCGGCTCAATATACCAGTCGCAGCACTTATGAATCCGTAACAAAATGGAGCGATGTCAATGAAACCGAGATTGCAACGACCCGCTTAACATTAGGACAGTTTGATCAGATACAGAATAACAGTCAGATATTGAATGCGGTAAAAAATGCACAGAACTATTCTTCATCTGTAACCGAGCTCACTAAACTGGATGGGAAAGTGTATGCGGTAAAAGCAGAATTGGAAAACAGAACTATGTATGGCCTTATTGCCATTGTAAAACAGGTAGGAACAGATGGCAGCAATGGTTATTTAAGAATAAAAATTAAATCACAGGGAATTGGCAATAATCAAACCGGGCAACTTGATGCCAATATGTATCAGCGTTAAAATTTTATCCCACCTTAAAAATATTAAAATGAAAAAGATTCTATTTATTTCTATGATGAGCTGCATAGTCTTAACGCTTCATGCACAAAAAATTCCAGTCAATTCAAAACCAGTGCAAACTATTAAACAGTTGCAACCAACAATGCAGCAGCAAACGAAAGTAACTCCTCAAACCCGCACGAATATTTCTCAACAAGTGAATAATATTAGAATGTTTCCGATCCCTGATAAGATTCATTTCCTCTCTTTCAGGAAATCACTGTTAAAAAATGGAATACAATCAAGACCTATCATGCAAAACAGGGCGACTTATACGAATACAAGTTCTAAGAATATTTTGGACACCAGAATTATGAATGGCAATTCCAATGTTAAAAATGTAATGGATAAAAAAACTACGAAAAGCAATTTAAATACGCGGCTAAACAGTAGTATCCAAAAAATATCTCTAATGCATACGGTGACCAAAATTCTTGATGGGCACAAAGTATCTTTTACATTAACAGATGACAGGAGCAATTGGGCAAACGATTTTGCCTTTGCAAGGAAAGTAAAAGATTCTATAGCCGATCATAGTGATCCAAAATGGGATTGTGCATCTGTTACTCTTTCTGTTGATGCACAGAGTAGCAGTTTTATGAATGCATCCGTCAACCAGAATGGTACCAGCCTGATACCCGGAACTATTTATACATTTGACGATTATGCAAACGGAAATTTCAGGGAATATAGGGATGGAAGAAATCCTGTAGTTGTGTGGACCCCTACCAATGTCGGTAAAGATAGTTTCAATGTACAAAATCCAAATGGACAAACTCTAAGCCAAGGGATTTCAAATATTATAAGTCAGTTCTCTCAGACTCAAGGTGGCGCAGCAGCATACGAACATACCATCTTTTCAAATAATCTATCAGATCTGAACATGTTAGTTTCTGCCCGGCGGCTCTTACAGTGGTTTTTCTGGTTTTGGAATAACCAAAGTAAACCAGTCCCAACATCATGTTTATGTAACCTATGATGCAATTAAACCTCTTTATACGATTATAGTTCAGCCGCCATCCAATGGTTATTTTGCTGATGGTAAAACTCCCGCAACTTCTTCTCCTTTAGTGGTCGTTCAAAATGTTACATACGGAACAAGGCTCCTGGCAAACATAGACATTCAAACATCAACATTTACAAACTATGATAGTTTGCATTTGGCATATACAGATGGTGTTGATAATGCAGCGCTGGATTTTTCAATGCTTGCAAATAATAAATCGCTGACTTATACCGGCAATCTCATGGTTGTGGGTACAGGCATTAACATTCCAATTATCTCAGGACAGAATTATCAGCAGCAAATAAGTGATCTGCTTGCTCAAGGCAATTATAGAACGGCCATGCCCATACAATATCAACTAACTGATTTAGATGGTAACGTGCTTGGGGTTTATAGTATGACAGACCAGTTTACAGTTCCTGAATGCACTCCTGCCAATGAGATATTTTACCTGCAATCAGTGATTGCTTCTATTTCAACTGGCAACGATGGGAAAAACAGTACTTCACATTTTACTTTACAGGTAGGTCCTGGAACACCAAACAATTATAAACTAATAGGTACATTTTATGATAATTCTACTGAATATAAACATGAAAATGGAATAGTTACCGTACCCATTACTTTCCCGAGTAATGCACCAGAAAATTCTTACACTTGGGATGACTTTAACAATGGGGGAGTTATCTATTTAGCTTTGGGGATCAACCAAAATAGCGGTTTATTAGATCCAGTCAGAGATGATTGGGATATCGATCAATTAAAAGTGACTTTTATTTTTAAAAGTCAAAAAAACACTGTTAGACAATATCAAGTACTCATTCCCAAGTTCAGAATGTCTGACCCGGACAGACCTAGCGCCACTTTTTATTTTGATGCGGGATTTCATCTGAGTCAATAAATCCATTGATATCTATTTTCATCCAGGATATTAAAATGAAACAATCATCTATTTTCCTTCTTATTCTCATTTTTTCCCGGGGTATCGTTGTTAATTGTCAACAATACCCTCTATGCCTGGAAAAGTTGATCATTAAAACAGCAGAGCAACATAAAAAAAATTCATGCGATGGCAGTGACAAACTTATACGTATTGAACAGTATTCTTATAAAGACACATTATTGTATAAATTAGTTTTTGAGATAAAGACTTATTGTCCCGATTACATTAACAATACAGTTTTCTACGATGCCAATTGTCAGTTAAAGATCCAGATACGTGATGGCGGCCTGAAATATCGTCACCAGGTAATACCATCTTACGTTAATGAGAAAGAGATAAAATTCATCAAAAGCATTGATTGGAAAAAAGCTGATAAGCAAGAAGCCAAAGTTGATTATGCAACTCGTCTCACTATTGATGAGAATGGCGATCAGCTTAAAAAATTTTACCTCGGCTTGAATGTAGAACACCTCTGGATCGAAGGTAACCACATCAATTGGAAAACTGGCGAAGCCAATAGCCCCGATGCGACCATAGGCATCCATACACATTGCAGTGCGTTTGTAGCAGCAGCTTGCGAAAGAATGGGGATTTATATTCTTCGTCCGCCACAAAATGGACAAATCCTTCTTGCCAAAGGGCAATATGATTGGTTGCAAACCGAAGATGCACGTAAGAATGGTTGGTCATCTTTAACGGACATCAACAGGTTGTCACTCTACGTACAAGCACAAAAATTAGCCAACTCGGGAAAAGTGGTAGTGACAATTGTTAAAAATCCTGATGGTTCTAAACCCGGACATACAGTATTAGTAATACCAAAAGAAACAGATATAAAAACCTTGGAAAAAAGCGGACCAATGATTATCATGGCAGGTACTCATAATTTTAATTTCATTTCTTTAAAAAACGGATTTAAAACTCATATCACTGGTTGGCCTGAAAATGAAATATTGTTTTTTATGAACAATGGCAAATAAAGACAGATGTGGGTTTCGAATAGAAACTGAAACAAATACCTCAGGAATATTTCATCAAACCACTTTGAAATTATACCTGAAATACATTGTAGCTTTGAAATATGCGGTTTATTATCATATTCCTGTCATTAATGGCACAAAACTGTTTATCTCAAAATGTTTTTTCGCCATTCAGAGTCTTTTCCACAGCAGAAGGTTTAAATAATAATCAGGTAAACTGTATTTGTAAGGATGCAAGAGGTTTTATCTGGACGGGAACTGCGGAAGGATTATACAGGTTTGATGGTTTTCATTTTAAACAATATTATTCAGATATCGAGGACAACAATTCCTTAAGTGGGAATTATATTTTAGACCTGCTGGAATATCAGCCGGGTAAATTATTAATTGCAACTAACAACGGTCTTTCTATTTTGAATACGTTTACAAACAATTTTGAAAATAACCTTGTGCGCTTACCTTCTCTTTTGAAAGGAAACGGGACACTCGTTAATAGCCTTTTTAAAGATATTAATAATCGTATATGGATAAATTATAGAGATGGTATTGATGTCTTTAACGATTCACTTAAATTACTTTTCCGCTTAACAGATTTGCCATGGGCCGCTTCATTAAAAGGCATTAAAATATTTTATGAAAAATGGTTCCAGGATAAAAATGGCTTAGTGTGGCTTCCATCAGATAATTATGGCATCTGTATTGTAGATGAGAAAAATAAGACAGTTTTCAATTGGAATAATAATCCGAATCATTATCCTTTTTTAAAAAAATTTGCCACCCGGAGTTTTTTCTTAGACACAATCCAAAACCAGATTTGGTATTCATTTTGGGGCAATGGTTTGGAATGTTTTGATTTTTCAAGTGGGAAACATCGTGTACAACTTTTCGGTATCCAATATCCAACTGAAGCAAGATGTATTAACAGTATTCTGCTTGAAAAAGATGGCTCTTTGATTTGTGCTGGAGGACTAGGCATTTATAGTGTCAATACTAAATCATTAGCATGGACACTTATTAATAAGAAATATAGTGGGGCTAATTTACCAGACGCTTTTGGCGGCGTTGTCCTTTTTTCTGATAGAGATAATAATGTTTGGGTAGGTACAAACTCTTTAGGACTTCTGGAAATGCCCGTCAGGAATAAGAATGTCCGGCAATTTTCAATTCCTGAAGGACTCCTAACTGTAAGCAATCTTGTTTATTGTTCAGATATACTTCGGTATAACCATGACATTTTTTACATGGCCTATGGTTTAAACGGATTAATTGAATTAAACATCAGCACAGGCAAATTCAAAAATTACAAAATCAATTCCCTTAATGGAAATCCTTTAGATGCTTTTAAAATTTGCCGGGCGCCTGGCGGCAAACTTTGGATCGGAACAGGGTTAGGTATTTATTTATTTGACATTTCAACAAAAAAAATAATTTATTCAGCCAACCTGACTGCTTCCACAAAAGATTTAACGGTAAGCTGTATGATACTCGATAAGGAAAATAACATGTGGATTGCATTCCGGGGTACGAATGCTTTAGGATATTACAATCAGTCAGAAAAAAAATTCTCTTACTATAAAGATTATTTATACAATGGGGAAAAATTATTAGATAAACAGAATCTAATTGCTTTTATGCAAATGGATGCGCATGGCGATATATGGATGGCTTCTGACGAAAAAGGGGGATTCATTTCTTATCGACAAGCGACCAAACAATGGGACGCTTATCCCAAAAAAGCATCAAAGTATTACCAATTGCTTACGGATAATCCCATTGCCTGTTTAGCACCGGGTAATAACCATGAATTATGGTTTAGTTTCCAGTTAGGCAATGGTATAGTAAAATATGATTATGCAAAAGACAGTATATGGACTTTCACATATAAGAATGGTCTTCTTTCAAATAATATTTCAGCTTTGGACAAAGACAACAAAAATAATCTTCTCGCTGTAAGCGCAAATGGCATTAATTACTTTAATCCGATTTCTCAAGAAACAAAAACACTTGGATTTAGTAACGTAGAAAAAAACTGGGTGGGCCTCAATAACCAATTTTACGATTCAACTTACAACCAGATTCTTTATGCACCAGGTAAAAATATTTTACTTGTGAATAATAATTTTCTCCAGGCAGACACTCAAAGTATAAGAGTCTATATTGAAAGCATAAAAGTTAATAACACATCTGAACCTTTTAATCTATCCGCACTAAAACTTCAACTAAAATATAATGAGAAAAATATTTCGATAAGTTTTATTGCACCTGATTTCTCTAATGCTTCTGTAATTAGTTATTCATATATGTTGAAAGGATTAGATAAACACTGGGTTTTCGGAAATAGTCTTAGTACGGCAAATTACCTGAACATTCCGCCCGGCAATTATACGTTTTTAGTAAGGGCAAAAAAACAATCAGGCAATTGGGGACAAGTAAATGATGAATTACACATAATTGTTCAACCTGCCATTTGGCAAACCTGGTGGTTCCAAACATTCATCGCGGCATTCATTATTTCGACCACATATTGGTTACTACACAGGAGAATTGTCTCAATCCGGAAAAGTGCGGAGCTACGACAAAAAATTGCTGAAACTGAAATGATGATGCTCCGGGCACAAATGAATCCACATTTTATTTTCAATTGCCTGAATGCAATTGATAATCTCATTCATACAAATCAAAAGGATAAAGCAACTACTTACCTAGCCCGTTTTGCCAAGCTTATACGTTCAGTATTAGACAGCTCAAAAAACAATTTGGTTTCTTTTCAAAAAGATTATGAGACAATGCAACTATACTTGCAACTTGAACAATTTCGCTGCAATAATAAATTCAGATATAAACTGATTGCAGACCAGGGGTTGCTCAATGGAGATTATAAAGTTCCGCCACTGCTTATACAACCATTTCTTGAAAATGCAATTCATCACGGCCTGTTAAACAAACAAGTAAATGATCGATATTTATTTGTAACAATTTCATTAGAAAATGATTTTATTAAATATAACATTACTGATAATGGCGTGGGCCGAGAGAGAGCTCAGGAATTAAAAACTATCAACAGACCGGAACATATATCCTATGGAATACAAATCAGCAAGGAAAGAGTACACTTGTATAATGGACAGAATCACTCTGATAATGTCTTGATTACAGATTTAACTGAAAACGGAAAGGCCACAGGAACTAAGGTTGAAGTAAAAATAAAAAACTATGACACAATCTGATCATGGGCTTACAGCTATTCTGATTGATGACGAAGAAAGCAACCTGAGTTCGTTGAAAGAAAAACTTTCCAAACATTGTCCGCAAATAAATATTCTTGCTACCTGCGATAATACTGCACAGTGTATCGAAAAAATTGATTTTCTCAAACCCGATCTTATTTTTTTAGATATTGAAATGCCAATAATGAATGGGTTCGTAATGCTGCAACAGCTTACTTTCAGGAATTTCGAACTGATATTTACAACAGCCTATGATCATTATGCAATAAAAGCAATTCGATTCAGTGCATTAGACTATTTATTAAAACCAATAGAGATTGAAGAATTAAAGGCAGCAGTAAAAAAAGCGGAAGAAAAAAGAAATCGTTTTCTCCCCAATCCACAACTTGAGTTGTTATTAGAACACATGAAATTGAAGAAAGATACATTTCGCCGTATTGCTATTCCTACTACAGAAGGATTACAGTTTATCAGTGTAACCGATATTATTTACCTGGAAGCTAGTATTAATTATACAAAATTTTACATGGCAAAAGATCAAAAATATACTGTCAGTAAAACATTAAAAGAATTTGAAGATATATTACCGGATGATATTTTTCTACGTATTCATAATTCTTATCTTATTAATAAAAATTGTGTAGAAAAATATATCCGCGGGGATGGAGGACAAGTAGTGTTAAGTAATGGTGCTACCCTGGATGTTTCAAAAAGAAAAAAAGCGGAGTTTCTAAAAGCTATTGGGCATTAAATAAATTGCAATTGCACAACTTTAAACGCATTTTTATTTGCCTGACTCTTTTCATCAAAAACTTATCTTTGCTACATGGAAAAATTTTTGAAAGATTTATTTGCCAGTCAATCGTATGATGAAAAAAAATTCTTCTTAATAGCCGGACCTTGCGTTGTAGAAAGTGAAAAAGTTGTTATGGAAGTGGCTGATAAAGTTTCATCAATCTGTAAAAAACTTGGCATTCCTTATATTTTCAAATCATCTTACCGCAAAGCTAATCGCACCAGTGCCAGCTCATTCAGTGGTTTGGGCGATGATATCGCATTAAAGATTCTTTCTAAAGTTGCAAAAAAATATTCATTGCCAGTTGTCACGGATATTCATTCAGTCGAAGAAGCAGTAAAAGCGGCCAACTATGCAGATGTATTGCAAATACCAGCTTTTCTCTGTCGTCAAACAGATTTATTGATTGCTGCTTCAAAAACAGGAAAGATTGTCAATGTAAAAAAGGGACAGTTTGTAAGTGGTGAAGCCATGAAATTCGCTGTGGAAAAAATTTATGCTGCAAGGAATAAAAAAGTAATGCTTACCGAAAGAGGAACCACTTTTGGCTACCAGGATTTAGTTGTTGATTACAGAAATATTCCTATTATGAAGTCGCTTGGAGTGCCCGTAATAATGGATGTCACTCATTCATTGCAACAACCTAACCAAACTGCAGGTGTTACAGGTGGCAATCCTGAAATGATAGAAACAATAGCCAAAGCAGCTATTGCGGTAGGAGTTGATGGATTGTTTATTGAAACTCACCCCAATCCATCAAAGGCATTAAGCGATGGAGCAAATATGCTGAAATTAGAACTGCTGGAATCTTTGTTAGAAAAATTAGTGAAGATCAGAAAAGCGATTCTATAGATTATCTCAAATCCACTTCATTTACGCCCGGATACTTTGCTTTATCAAAAACAAACTGGCTATCATTGATTGCCTGATTGGGTATTATCTTATTTACAGTATAACTGTAGCGATCACCGGTATTTTCTAATACCCTGGTACTGTATATAGTTTTTGTATGTTTATCCACCAAGACGTATACTGTGTGAAAGGATTTACTCTTATCGACGGGCGTCATTTCAATTTCCAGTAAAATCCTTTTATTTTCTTTTCTTTCACCATTCAGTTTATACAAAAAATCCTTATCATAAAAATCGGTAAAAAGTTTTTGCGGAGTGATGGTGCCATTAGCCGCATCAAGTTTGCTGATGGTAACTTCATTCGCAGACTTATCATAATTCCATACGGTAGAGCCATCGCAAAAAATTTCCTGGCCTCCGAAACTAATTTGATATTTAGTTCCTTTCATGCTTACAGATCCTTTCTTAGTCGATTCAACTTTACCATTTGCATTCTCTACTTTATAAGTAAAAGTAGCTTCCACTGTTTTAAAAGATTTGAACTTAGAACTGACTTCATCTAAAATTTTTTTAGCATCGGGATCATTACTTTGAGCTGAAATAGATGCAGCCATGCAAAATAAAGTCGCCAGTATATATAATTTTTTCACCATTTTTTTACAAGCCGCCAAAGATAGGGTAAATACTCAAATAAGCTGTTGGACTAATACAGCAGGAAAAATGAAACTTTTTTTTAACAGACGCTATCCCAGCATATTAAGATGTTGCTGCAATTCCATTTCTGTTTTAATCAGAACTTCCCTTGCTTTACTTCCCTGGTTAGGTCCCACAATACCTGCAGCTTCCAGTTGATCCATCAAACGGCCCGCACGATTATAACCTAATTTCATTCTGCGTTGCAATAATGAAGTAGATCCCACCTGGTTTTGTACAATCAATCTCGCTGCATCTTCAAATAATGAATCGCGATCAGAAAGATCAAAATCTTTTCCTTCCATTTCTTTTTCATCCACAAATTCAGGAAGCATGAAAGCCTGAGTATAGCCACGTTGGTCGCCGATAAATTCAGTCACACGTTCCACTTCAGGAGTATCCACAAATACACATTGCAAACGGGTAATCTCACCATGGAAAGAAATGAGCATGTCACCTTTACCAATCAATTGATCAGCACCACCAGTATCAAGAATAGTTCTGGAGTCAATCTTGGAAGTAACTTTAAATGCAATACGGCATGGAAAATTCGCTTTAATAGTTCCGGTTATGATATTTACAGATGGACGTTGTGTAGCAATAATGAGATGAAGCCCAACGGCACGGGCCAATTGCGCCAACCGGGCAATGGGCATTTCAATTTCTTTGCCCGCTGACATGATGAGGTCGGCAAATTCATCAATTACCAAAACAATAAATGGAAGATATTGATGGCCTTTTAAAGGATTTAATTTACGTTGAATAAATTTTTCATTGTATTCCTTTATATTTCTGGCGCCGGCCTCCTTCAGTAAATCATAACGGTTGTCCATCTCAATGCAAAGTGCATTCAAAGTATAAACAACTTTTTTTGTATCAGTAATAATCGATTCTTCTTCACCGGGCAATTTAGCTAAAAAATGTTTTTCAATATGCCGGTAAATATTCAACTCCACTTTCTTTGGATCAATCAGTACAAACTTTACCTGTGAAGGATGCTTTTTGTATAATAAGGAAACAAGAATTGCATTTACACCAACTGATTTACCCTGGCCGGTTGCTCCTGCCATCAAGAGGTGCGGCATGGAAGTAAGATCAACGATATAATTATCATTATCAATTTTTTTCCCTAATGCGATTGGCAAACTATATGTATTATTTTGAAATTTTTCAGAAGAAAGCAAAGTTTTCATACTTACCAATGTTTTTTTCACATTGGGAACTTCAATGCCAATAGTTCCTTTACCGGGAATGGGTGCTATGATACGAATGCCAAGTGCAGAGAGACTTAGTGCAATATCATCTTCCAGGTTCCTGATTTTTGAA
Organism: uncultured Bacteroidota bacterium; assembly: GCA_963823125.1. Taxonomy (GTDB): domain Bacteria; phylum Bacteroidota; class Bacteroidia; order Chitinophagales; family Chitinophagaceae; genus UTBCD1. Next base: position 261,860 of record CAWGKD010000010.1, on the reverse strand, counting down.
ATACGTATTCCCGGTGCAGGAACAATTTCATACAAAGTAACCGTGGGTCCAACGATTGCACTGATCTTTTGTATTTCTATATCATAATTACGAAGCGTGGAAAGTATCTGACTTTTATTATTCTCCAATTCATTTGCATCATGAATAATCTTTTCGCTGCCATGCGAATCAAGCAGATTAAGCGTTGGATATTTATAATCACGAAGGTCAAGAGTAGGTTGGTAAGGAGGCAAATTCTCATTGGCTTTTTCGTCTGGTAGATTATCTGATAAAGTTTTTATTTCCAATTCCAATTCATCTCCAGATCTTTGTTTCGTCAGGTTTTCCTTTGCCAATGATGTTATATATCCCGGCAATTCATCTTGATCCGCCATCTCATGTTTATGCAAAAGTTCGTTTACGATTTCTTTTTCAACAGTAGGCTGTTTTCTTTCTATCTCTTCAATTTGTTCTTCCAGTGGTTCTTCTTCTTTTTCAATTATTTTTAAATCATGCAACGGCTTCTCATTAACAGGATTGATAATCATTCCACTGTTTGATTGCATCGAATTTCGCTGATCATTTTCAGTATACAGGTCATTAATTGTTTTACCTGTAGCTATTAAATTTCCCTCTACTATTTCTGCATTATCTTTTTCTTCACTTTCCAATGGTATTGATATTTTTCTTTTAGGCAGGTTAAATGCAGGATTAAATTGCCAGATGATATAGGCCAATGCCACTACGAGTAATAAAGAAGCTGTTCCAATATTTCCAAGCAACTTTATCAGCCACTCACTGATCATATTGCCGACGCCTCCCCCAAAACGAAATGTACTTTGATAAAATATAAAGGATAATGATACCGAAAGCACGAGCAGTCCAATGGTCACATATTTCAGATTGCGCTGCAGGGAAAATACTTTGCGGCTGAATAACAAGTTAATGCCTGCCATAAAAAAGAAAGTACAGATGAGCAGGGAAGCAATTCCAAAACCTCTCCAAATGAAAAAGTGAGAAATGAAAGCTCCTACTCCACCCAAAAGATTAGTTATTTTGCTGTCGCTATTAAAGATACTCCCTTGGAAGACGTACTTCTGATCTTCCTTCCATGTAAAAAAATACGAAATGAAAGATAAAAACAGAAAGATAGAAATAATCAGAGATGCGGCACCGGCTATCTTCCAGGTTCGTTCATCATGAACAATATCTTTCAGTCTGACCTGTTCATTTGGTTCAGATTTCCAGGCGCCGGAATTATCCTTTTTGGATTTATTCTTAGGACTCCTTTTAGATTTTTTTTTCACCTTTTCAGCCATTGGGCAAAGATAATATAGTTTGAAGTTAGTCTCCTGCGGATTCAAAGGAAATTAAGGAAGTGAAGTACAATAATTCCGATGGGTACATAAGACATAGTTTGCGGAAGTAAAGTTAAAAAAGTGATTACTTAAATATTACCAAAACACAAATGCAAGTGTTAAATTTGGAAACCTTACTGCAATGCTACTCATGAGAAAAGTGCAAAAGCTCATAAGACTGTTAATTTTCGCAGGATTAATATTTAGTTCAGGCAAAATATTCAGCCAGGATATTCCTCAATCCAAATGTATTGATATAAGTAAGATCGACCTCGTAAAAAACATCAGCAATAATGACTCTACTTGTTTTATAGATAAATATGGAAAGTCCGACTTCAATTACACATCGCTGCATTTTACAAAGGGAAATTTGAATAAAAATTATATTCCCAATAACCTGGTTTCGAAAAAAATTATTCTCAAATTCACTCTTTGCAATACGGCTGATTCTTCATTCGGAGTTTGGTTTTTCCCGGGATTTTTTTTTACAGATACCCGTTTATATTGCTTGCAACAAAATAAAGTACAAGATTTACCTTCCATTCTTCCTGACAATCCTGACAGCATTGGTTATCGTTATATTTCTTTGAAAGCCCACGATACAACAACCTATCTCGTTGAGTTAACACAGGTAAAAACTTATCTAAATCACGTGGTTCCCCGCCTGATAAATCCGGATTATCTCAACTTATTTGTAACGAATATTCATATCAATGACAAAGAAGGTGATGTACTGACCTATGTTGTTTGCGGCATGATGCTTATGATGATTCTCTTTTCTCTTATTATTTTTTCACTTGGTGCTGCACCTGAATTTCTCTATTATTCGGGATATGCCCTGTTCTTGGGCTTTATGTTATTCATAAAGGCATTATTAAACTATCGTGCCAGTCATCTCAATTTTTTTATTGAAGCTTACCTTGATTTTATTTTGCAGGGATTAAGCATCATGTGTTACATGGTTTTTATGCAAAAATTTCTTGAGACCAGGAAAAGTTTCCGGTTTTTATACCATTTTTATAATGCCGGGATGATCATGCTGACAGCATCACTTTTAGGGTTTAGTTATTCGCATTTCTTCACTAATAATTTTGTTCTTGAAAATGGAATTGAAAATAATACCAAACTGATTTTGCTGGCGATGATTATTATTTTCCTGATTTATAGTTTAAGGCATTGGGATAATAAATTGTTAAGATATATTTTCTGGGGTAATTTTTTTCTTTTCATTTTTTCACTCGCATCCCAGGCGAGTATAATGTTTTTCAATTTATTTAAGTCTTTGCCCGGCGTTCTTAATTCAGGTCTCTTTTATTATGAAGCGGGATTATTACTTGAACTGGCATTCTTTCTTTCTGGTCTTCAATATAAAAACAGCAGCCGTCTTATTCATGAAGCAAGAGAAAAGGAAAAATTGAAAGCTGAAAACAAAATGAAAGAGTATGAAAAAGAATTGGCTGTTTATAAAGCACACCAGGAAGAAAGAAATCGTATCTCTGCCGACATTCACGATGAATTGGGATCAGGTATGACTGCAATAAGATTAATGAGTGAAATTGCACGGAATAAAATGAAAGAAAACACTCCTGTTGAAATTGAAAAAATTTCTTACTCAGCCGATGACCTGTTAAATAAGATGAATGCAATAGTCTGGAGTATGTATAGTGGTAATGACACACTCGATAATCTGGTTTTTTACATTCGTTCTTATGCCATGGAATATTTTGAAAATACAAACCTTCATTGCCAGGTAAATGCGTCTGAACAAATTCCCGACAAAGAGCTATCAGGTGATAAACGGAGAAATGTTTTTTTGTGTGTAAAAGAAACACTAAACAATGTTTTGAAGCACGCCAAAGCTTCAGAGTTAAAAATTGATATTATAACCAATCATAGCCTGATCATAAAAATCACTGATAACGGTATTGGAATTGATACTAAAAAACTCCGCCAGTTTGGAAACGGTCTTAAAAATATTGCCCGAAGAATGGAAAGCGTTGGGGGCACTTTTAAAATAGAAAATAACAAAGGAACAGTGACTACCCTGGAATTATTAATATAATTATTTTTTTCTTGCAACACCAATTAAAAAACACAGCCAGCCTGCGATTAAAGACATTCCGCCAAGAGGAGTCAGAGGTCCTAAAATTCTGATCATACTGCTTCCGGCTATCTTTAAAGCAGTGAGTAAATACAGCGACCCGGAAAAAAGAATAATCCCAATAATAAAAAAAATTCCGGCCAACTTTACCCATTTATTTGGCGCTCTTTCATAAATGATGGCTACAGCGAAAAGTGCCAATGCATGATACATCTGGTATTGAGCTCCTGTTTGAAAGCCATGAATTATTTTTTCATCCATTGTAATTTTTTCCAGGCCATGAGCGCCAAAAGCGCCTAAGCCAACTGCAAGGAATCCAAACAATGCTGCTGTTATCAAATAAGGTTTATGCATGAAATATTTTTTCGACTAATTTTTCTAACTGTAATGGTTCTTCATCCAATTTTACGTCTGCCTGTTCATAATAAATTTTCCGGTCCGAATACTTCTTAACAATAAAATCTTTCAATTGTTCATCACTCAAATCTTTTAAAAGAGGCCTGACTTCCTTCTCCTTGATTAATCGTTGAAATAAAACATCAAGCGATGTGTGAATCCATACCGTTGTCCCGGTCTCATGCATATATTCAATATTATTGAAATAGCAAGGTGTACCACCACCGCAAGCCATTACAAAACTTTCATTACTTTCAGATATGGTGTGAAGTGTACTTTTTTCCAACAACCGAAAATGTTCCTCACCTTCCAAAGCAAATATTTCAGCAACAGATTTGTTTTCTTCAGAAACAATTTGTTCATCCAAATCAAAAAAAGGGATTCCCAACTTTTGACTCAGTTGTCTGCCCCAGTAAGTTTTACCCGAACCCATAAACCCGATAAGGAAAATTTTCATGATATGTCAATTATTTGAACGCATTAAATCCCGTCACATCCATTCCGGTTATCAGCAAATGAATATCATGAGTGCCCTCATAAGTGATCACACTTTCCAGGTTCATCATGTGACGCATAATTGGATATTCGCCGGTAATTCCCATGCCACCTAACATTTGCCTGGCATCACGACAAATATTTGTTGCAATTTCACAGGCATTTCTTTTTGCCATACTTACCTGTTGAGGAGTTGCTTTGTTCTCATTCATCAAGGTGCCCAATCTCCAGTTTAATAACTGTGCCTTGGTAATCTCCGTTATCATTTCAGCTAGTTTCTTTTGCTGTAACTGAAAACTTCCAATTGGTTTCTCAAACTGAATTCTTTCTTTTGAATATCTTAAAGCAGTATCATAGCAATCCATTGCAGCCCCGATAGCTCCCCACGCTATACCATACCTTGCTTTGGTCAAACAACTCAACGGGCCTTTCAATCCTTTCACTTTTGGTAAAATATTTTCTTTCGGCACTTTTACATTATCAAAAACCAATTCTCCTGTTGCGGAAGCACGAAGACTCCATTTACCATGAGTAGTCGGAGTAGAAAATCCTTTCATCCCTCTTTCTAATACCAAACCATGTATTTCGCCTTGCTCATTTTTTGCCCACACAACTGCTACCTCAGAAAATGGTGCATTGCTGATCCACATTTTAGCGCCATTTAAAATCACATGATCTCCTGCATCTTTAAAATTAGAAAGCATGCCGGAAGGATCACTACCATGATTTGGTTCTGTCAATCCAAAACATCCGAGCCATTCACCACTCGCCAGCTTTGGTAAATATTTTTTTCGTTGCTCTTCATTTCCATAAGCATAAATAGGAAACATCACCAGCGAGCCTTGCACTGATGCAGTGGAACGAACGCCGCTGTCACCACGTTCCAGTTCCTGCATCATTAAACCATATGAAATATAATCTAAGCCTCCGCCACCATACTCAACAGGAATCGTCGGACCAAAGCAGCCAAGATCACCTAACTGTTTCACAATATGCTGAGGGAATTCTGCTTTTTGCGCATAATCTTCAATGACAGGAGAAATTTCTTTTTTAACATAGCTTCGCACAGCTTCTCGAATATGTTTTTGCTCTTCTGTGAACAATTCATCCAGTTGATAATAATCCGGGCTGATAAATAGGTCTGTGCGTGCCGCCATAAATAAAAATTAATTTGCTCAAAGGTAACGGATAAAAGAAAAATCAGGATATTCGGGTAATGGATAATGATCAGGATAAGGAATTTAATCAGAATTTTTTTGGAATAGTTGGCGGAGTGTTCTCTTCTGTTGCAGCTGGTTTTCTTGTTAAACTACTACTTGAGAAAGTTTTTGACATAGATCCGTTTTCTTCATCTTCGATCATAGCCCATAATCACGATCTGAAAATTGAAACGGCGCTGGGTATATGGTTATTCATTTCTTCTTTGTCTGGCGGTCTCGCTTGTGTAACTATCTCTGGCAAAAATAATGTTGGTCATATCATCATCAGTTCGCTGGTTGTGCTGGCATTATACTTCGTCATCTCCGGGGGTGGGATATTAATAGAACAATCATTGGCAGCCTGGTCAATATTACTTGTTATTCCTTTCGGATTTTTTATTGGTGAATGGTTGGGAAGCAGCCGTCAAAGAAAAGATGTACAATAATTATTCTGGCAAATAATTTTTCATTTCATTTTGATATTGCATTGCAATTGTTCTTGCTTTCTCAGCAAAGTCATTTTTTTCTGAAGCATAAATTATTGCACGGCTAACATTCACCAGCAAGCCACAATCTTTGATCATCGCTTTTTCGGAAATTTCTTTCAGACTTCCGCCTTGTGTACCTACACCAGGAACAAGGACAAAATGATACGGAATTATTTTCCGGACGTTCTCAAACTCATTAGCCCTCGTGGCGCCAATAACAAACATCATATTTTCTGTACTTCCCCATTGCGAAGATGTCTGCAAAACTTTTTCATACAAAAATTCAACGCCGGTTTTTTGCAATTCAAAATCTTTTGTACCAGAATTGGATGTAAGTCCAAGAACAATCGCCCATTTATTTTTATATTCTAAAAATGGTCTCACACTGTCTTCTCCCATATATGGAGCAACGGTGATGGCATCAAAATTAAACGTTTCAAAAAAAGCTTTTGCATATTGCGAGGACGTATTACCAATATCACCTCGTTTGGCGTCAGCAATTTTAAAATGTTCCTTTGGAATATAGTTAACAGTTTTTTCCAAAGCTTCCCAGCCCTTTACTCCCAATGCTTCATAAAATGCCGTATTGATTTTGTAACTGACACATAAATCCTTTGTTACATCAATGATTTGTTTATTGAATTCAAAAACGGGATCAGTGGATGATGAAAGATATTTTGGAATTTTTGCAATGTCAGTATCTAAACCAATGCAGAGATAAGATCGTTTCTGAAAAATTTGTTCAACAATCTGCTTGCGGTTCATGGTTGCGAAGATAGAATTTTTTGGAGCGTATTTCCGAAAATCCATATTTCTTCAAATGTATTATACACCGGCACCGGCGCAATGCGAATGACATCTGGTTCACGCCAGTCGGCAAATATTCCGTGCCAGGAAAGTTTCTCAAATATCTCTTTCCCTCTTTTGAGCATCAACAAAGATACCTGGCAACCTCGTTCATTTTCACTTTCCGGCGTAATAATATCAATAACTTTTTCAGCTTGCATAGAATTGATATCATCCAGAATAAAAAATAAATAATCAGAAAGCATTTTACTTTTTTTCACTAACGAATCCATACCAGCTTCTTCAAATATTTCTAAAGCGGCTTTGTGAGCCGCTAAAGAGAATGGTGAAGGCGTACTCAATTGCCAACCTTCAGCGGCAAGTATTGGTTTGAATCCTTTTTGCATTTTAAAACGTGTGTCTTTATCATAACCCCACCATCCAGCTAATCGTTTTATGGAATGATCATGATGATAACGTTCATGAATATATGCAGCGCCAACAGCACCGGGACCAGAATTCAAATATTTATAACTGCACCAGCAGGCAAAATCAACATTCCAATCATGCAATTGCAAAAAAACATTTCCGGCACCGTGAGCAAGATCAAAGCCAACTTTAGCACCGACAGATTGCGCTGCTTTTGTAATTGTCTTCATATCGAAAAGTTGACCCGTATAATAGTTGACACCGCCCCAAAGTATTAATGCCAATTCATCTTTATACTTTTCGATTGTAAATAAAATATCTTCCAATTTAATTAGCGGCTCGCCTTCTCTTGGAGAAATTTCAATGATCACATCTTCCGGATTCAATCCATAATGCCGGATATGTGTTTCAAACATATACTGATCACTGGGAAATGCTTTTGATTCACAAATTATTTTTTTTCTTTTTCCGGAAGGCTGGTAAAAGCTTGCCATCATGAGATGAAGATTCACAGTAAGAGAATTCATTACTACCACTTCATGCGGCAAAGCACCAACAATTTTCGATAACGTCTGAATCAATTGGTCATGATATTCCATCCATGGTGGATTGCCTTTTGTAAACCCTTCCACTCCATATTTTGCCCATTGATCGAATACCTGCTGAAAATATTGCTGTGTCTTTTTGGGTTGAAGCCCGAGAGAGTTTCCTAAAAAATAAATTTGTTCTTTACCGTTTTCTGTTGGAATTAAAAACTGTTTGCGAAATTCTTTTAGTTCATCCTGCCGATCTAACCAGCGTGCAAAAGACAAACTGTTTTCAAAATTCATATGGAACAATTATCGGGTAAATCAGAATATCTTAAGAGCCCTGGAATACTTTGCCCTTTCTTTTTTCCATAATCTCTCCTATAGTTTTTGAGTCGCCACTTTGCTTCTTTAATTCAGCAATAATATTATCATAACTTTTTTCATCCCGGTTCTGACTCAGTTTATAAACATTATCCAATTCGGTCACTTCGATTTCAAAAGATACAATAGCATTTGTCAACTTATCCAGATAATCTTTCGGAAGGTTATCATAAATAGTTGTCGAGCCTGAATTATTATTTTCAAAGTGAAGAGATAATTTTCTTAAAAGCTGAATTAAATTTTCTTTATCCAGAAATTTTATTTGCCCACGAGCATGTACCGTCATATAATTCCAGGTGGAAGCCTGATGAGGATTGCCACTGTACCAACTGCCACTGACATAAGTATGCGGTCCGGTAAATAATGCCAGTACATTTGGATTTTGTTCAAAAGCTTTGTGATGATCCGATTTGCGGGCAAGGTGACCAGCGAGAAAGATTTTATCTTCTCTTTCTTCAATTAATACCGGCAACTGTGTGACTTCAATTCTTGAATCTTTGTCTGAGCCAATCAATGCCACAAAAGGATGCTGATGCATGAAGTCTATAATCAGTTTCTTATCATGTTCTTTATAATGAGGATAATTGTACATTCAATTAAATTATTCTACGGTTTCAACAATTTTTGTCGTTGAAATATTTGCATTTCGCATTGCCACGCTACGAACTACCTGTGATGCAAAATTTTCAAAAGCTTTTTTTGTAATCACATCATCACTCATCATCAGCGGCACACCTGCATCTCCACCTTCCCTAATACTTTGCACTAAAGGGATTTGACCCAGGAATGGAATTTCATATTCATCAGCCAATCTTTTACCACCTTCTTTTCCAAATATGTAATATTTATTATCTGGCAACTCAGCCGGAGTAAAATAACTCATGTTTTCAACCAGCCCAATTATCGGAACATTGATCTGTGCCTGGCCAAACATAGCAATCCCTTTTTTCGCATCTGCCAATGCAACATCTTGTGGAGTCGTTACAATCACAACTCCAGTTACTGGTACGGTTTGTACTAACGTCAAATGAATATCACCTGTTCCGGGTGGCATATCTACAACAAGATAATCAAGCTCGCCCCAATATACATCTGTTACAAACTGCTTAATAGCACTGCTTGCCATTGGTCCACGCCAGACTACGGCGCTTTTTTCATCTACCAGCAAACCAATGCTCATTAATTTAATTCCATATTTATCCAATGGAGCTATCATAGGTTGTTCTTCTCCGATGTCAACCATCATTGGCCGCTGACCCCTCACGCCAAACATAATGGGTACGCTGGGTCCATAAATATCTGCATCCATCAATCCAACTTTAGCGCCGCCGTGTGATAAAGCCAGTGCCAGGTTCGCAGCAACGGTGCTTTTGCCGACGCCTCCCTTTCCACTGACGACAGCAATAATATTTTTTACCTTGGGCAAAATGGATTTCTCATCTGTTCTTTTCGAAGTAGTATTAGAAACAAAATTCACTTTTACCAATGCATCTTTATTCACCAGCAATTTGATAGCATTGATACATGCATTTTTTATCATATCTTTCAGAGGGCAGGCCGGTGTAGTAAGAATTACAGTGAAAGAAACAAAATTTCCTTCTATCACAACATCTTTCACCATATTCAGGGTCACAATATCTTTTCCGAGGTCGGGTTCCTGCACATTACCTAATGCTTCCAGTATTTTTTCTTGTGTCATATTCAAAGCTTATGTTAAAAAGGATTTTGAATTGCGAAGTTACCATTGCCAGGGATAATTTGTTTTACTATTTCGGCAACTTGTCATTATTTTTGAGGCTGTGAAGAGAACTATACAATACATTATTTTAGCTGCTTTTTTATTGCCCACTATTGCTAAAGCTCAGTTTGAAACTGCACGTGATTCAGTTGTAGAATTATATGGCGTGATTATGACTGCAGACAGCCTGAGAGGAATCCCCGCAGTTACTGTAATGGTAAAAGGTCAGAACCGGGGAACAATTACTAATAATCAGGGAGTATTTTCTATCGTAGTGCTCAAAGGCGACCAGATTGAATTCACCCACGTTAGTTTCAAACCCAAGACCATTACCATTTCACGCACTCTTGAAGGCAACCAATACAGTATTGTTCAATTAATGGTTGTCGATACGGTTAATCTTCCGGTTACAATTATTAGACCACGTCCCACGCCAGAACAATTTGCCCGTGATTTTGTGAATACAAAAGTTCCGGACGATAATATTGAAATTGCCCGGCAAAACACTTCAGAAGCAAAACGAAGGATCCTTATGCGCACACTTCCTTCTGATGGAAGCGAAGCCAGTACTATCCAATTTCAAAAAATGGCAACCAAAGCTTATTACTATGGTCAAACTCCGCCGATGAATATCCTCAGTCCTGCAGCCTGGGCCGATTTTATACAAGCATGGAAACGGGGAGATTTTAAGAACCAGAGTCAATAATATCCAGAATCTGTAATTATTACGCTTAATAAGATTATGAGGAATAATTTACTTCAATCATTTTAGAGATTTAATTTTAATTCATACGGATTTTATTCCGACAAGTTGTGCTTTTTTGAGGCATTAATTCTATCCAGTACTTACTGAACAATCATTTAACTTGCAACTTTTAATTTCTCTTGATCCGAAAAATCCGATCAATCATGATTCAGATAGTTTCTGTCATCGGGGCTGGCACCATGGGCAATGGAATCGCTCATGTATTTGCCCAAAACGGTTTTAAAGTAAATATTGTTGATGTATCATTGGCTCAACTGGATAAAGCAATCCAGAATATCAGCAAGAATTTTGACCGGCAGATTGCAAAAGGCACTGCGACAGAAGATCAAAAAAAACTGGCTCTTGCCAATATCAGTATTAAGTCAAACATTTCAGATGGCGTCAAGGATTCTGAACTAATCATTGAAGCGGCTACCGAAAACACAGAACTGAAACTGAAAATATTTGAAGATCTGGATAAATATGCACTCAAAAATGCAATTCTCGCTACCAATACTTCTTCCATTTCCATCACAAAAATTGCATCTGCTACCAGCCGTGCAGATAAAGTAATAGGCATGCACTTTATGAATCCAGTGCCGGTGATGAGATTAGTTGAGATTATAAATGGTTACGCTACTAAAAAAGAAGTCTCTGACACGATTGTTGAACTGAGCAAACAACTCGGCAAAGTTCCGTGTGTAGTCAATGATTATCCTGGATTTATCGCCAACCGGATTTTAATGCCTATGATTAATGAAGCTATTTATAGTTTATATGAAGGAGTTGCCGGCGTAGAAGAGATTGACACTGTAATGAGATTAGGTATGGCGCATCCGATGGGACCATTGCAGTTGGCTGATTTCATTGGGCTTGACGTTTGTCTATCAATTTTAAATGTGTTACATGACGGTTTTGGTAATCCAAAATATTCACCGTGTCCTTTATTGGTGAATATGGTGATGGCGGGAAAATCAGGGGTAAAAAGCGGCGAAGGATTTTATGTTTATACAAGCGGAAGTAAAGAGTTGGTGGTAAGTGAGAGATTTAGATAGAACATTGATTTAATGACTTAAAAAGAATCTGAAGAAAAAAAATATCAGACAAATTCAAAAAAGAAAAAATAATTAATGGGAATAAGCAGAACTATAAACATGATCAGGAATATCCAAAATTGGAACGATTATCTAGTATATAAATTAGGAGGTCAAAAAAAAGAAAAATTCAATTTTAAGCTGAGAAATAAATTTCCTGTTTCTGTTCCCCGGCAATTAATAGTTGAATTCAAAGAATGTTTGTTTGAAGAAATTTATTATAAACATTTACCAAAAAAAATATTCGCTATAAATAATCCTGTGGTAATCGATATTGGCGCAAATGCAGGATTCTTTTCCGTTTTTTCACTGTATAAATTGAAAAATCCGAAGATCATTTGCTTTGAACCGATAAAAAGAAATTTTGCTCTTTTGCAGAATACTTTATCTGCAGCAAAAAATGATAACCTGCTAATAGTTAATAAAGCTGTCAATGATAAAAATGGTGAACTGATTTTGAAATTTGATAAAACAATGGAATTTACAACTTCAGCCAGTTTATATGATAATCCTTATGGAAGTGATGAGGAAATTGTTATTTCCATTACTCTTGAATCTATCTTTTCAGATTATAATTTATCAAAAATTGACATTTTAAAACTGGACTGCGAAGGAGCAGAATACAATATTATTTATAATACGTGTTCTCATTTTTTTGAAAAAGTTAATTGCATAACTATGGAAACTCATAAGGGGAAAAATGAAAATGAAAATAATTGTCAACTTGCAAACTATATCAGCAATTTAGGTTTTAATGTTATTACAAAACATGGTGATTTCATTTGGGCATTTAAGGATCCTGAACAATGGATCTAATTTAATTGGATATAAATCTGAAACAAAGTTTCGTCACTGTTAATAGAAAATGAACTGCAATAAAAAAACCTCCCAGTAAAAGGAGGCTTTTTTTAATAGAAAATCTATTTTTAAAAATAGCTCAATTTCATTTCTACCCTGCGGTTCTTCTGACGGCCAGCAGCAGTCTTGTTATCAGCAATTGGCATCGTTTTACCATGACCAGTTGCAGTAATACGACTTTCATCAATACCTTTTTTTACGAAATATGCTTTAACAGCATTTGCACGGTTTTCACTTAGTTTCTGATTTAATTCATCCTTACCAATATTATCTGTATGACCGTCTATTGAGAGCTTCATTGCAGGGTTATCCTCTAATATTTTTGCTACGGCATCCAAGCCCTTATATGATTTAGCGGCAAGTTTATAGCTACCCGTAACAAAAAGAATGTTTGTGGCAGCATAATCTACCTTTTTCTTTATTTCTTCCTGAATTAATGGGCAGCCTTGATTTTCCTTAACGCCAGGGATGGTCGGACATTTGTCTTCTTCATCATTAACTCCATCACCATCAGTATCTGGAATTGGACAACCCTGATAACGTGCAAGACCTTTCACTGTCGGACATTTGTCTTCTTCATCATTGATGCCATCTCCATCAGTATCGGGAATTGGGCAACCTTGATAACGGGCTAAACCTTTCACGGTGGGACATTTGTCTTCTTCATCATTGATGCCATCTCCATCAGTATCAGGAATTGGGCAACCATCATATTTAGCCAAGCCGGGAACTGTTGGACATTTATCCTTATCATCCGGAATACCATCACCATCAGTATCCTTGGGAGGTGGAGGAGGTGGCGGTGGTTGAACAATTTTCTTTGGTTCTTTTTTCTTCCCAATGATACCAGCCCAACCAATAGCATAATTAAGATGATAATTTGAAGTTTCAGTTGTTACAGGAACACGATATTCAGCAGTTATAAAGAAATGTGCCTCATCAAAGAAATTCACTTTCATTCCAATCCCCAATGGTATAAAAGCACCATAATAATTTATATATTTCTGTGCACCAATACCGGCAATGGCATATGGCTGAACCCAGTATTTTTCAGTCGTCAATTTGAAATTAAGAGAAGCATCGCCTGCCAGTAAAAAATTATCATTATAAAATGTTTTGTTAGGCATGGGATAATTAAGAAAAGAACCAGCCAAGGTACCGGCAAAGTCAATATGTTTTGTTATCCCCTGGAAATATGAAACGGCAATACCAGGTGACATATCTTTAAACTTCGCATACGTCTTATGGCTGATTACCGACATTAATGAACTGGAACGTATATTGCTTGCGGTAGTAAAATCATTAAGGAAGAAACTTACACCGAGAGCAGGTGGTCTGATTTCATCATCCTGACCATAAGCGGCAGGTATCAGCAGAGAGCAGCTTAGTAAAGCAGCAATAATATTCTTCATAAAGAGATAGTTTGGTTTAAACAGAACAAAAATAACAGGTATGTTCAACATCCTAAAATAAATTATTTAGTTAATATTCACTCCATTGGAGCATATTCTTTTTCCCCAAAACCTTCACTTTTTTGCTGAAGGTGAAAAACCCTTTTATTAACCCGAAGATTTGAATTAAGGATAAACAGATCTGCCTGCAAAATATTTCTCTGCCAGTTCTTTATCCTCTCCATATATGTCATCATAAAATACAATACCTGATTTTTTCCCTTCGCAGGTAAAATAGCGAATGAATAAGGGCAATTTATCGTGGATACTGATACTGTTTTTCTCTTTATTGTGAAGCCATTTTTGCAATGAATCAATCCTGGAATCAACATCATTGTACACGCTGTCTTTCCTAATGATATAATAAGCCAACGGCTTCCATTCCTGTACACGGATACATCCGTGGCTTTTTGCGCGGTCATTTCGGGCAAAAAGATAGCGTTCATTAGTATCATGCAGATACACTGCATATTTATTCCTGAAATTGAATTTCAACACACCTAATGCATTTGCATCGCCACTTCCCTGTATGACATGATAGGGAATCGTTTTCGTATATTTTGACCAGTTCACCGAATCCGGGTTTATTTCATTCCCTTTCCGGTCAAAAAGAGAATATCCTTTTTTTTGAAGATAGTTTCTGTTTTTTTTAATACCAGGCAAAATTTCCTTCTCAATAATGCTGGCAGGTATGGTCCATTTTGGATACGTAATAAGTTCGGAAATAGCGCTTGTAAGCACCGGACTTCGGGTATTAGGTTTTCCACAGACTATTTTTGAAGTAAGTATTATAGAATCGTTATCCCATAGTTCCAATGAAAGTGCGGGCAAATTCACCCAAACATAGTCTTCAGGCATTTTTTTGGGCAGCATTTTATATCGATCCATCGTAATAGCTATATGGACAAATTTTTCACTATCCGACATATTCAGAAACCGCAAAGTTTCAGCGCCAATTTTGCCGTCTGCTTCAATACCTTCTTTTTGTTGAAACTTTTTTAATGCTGAAGCCAATCGTAAAGAATCTGCTGCTACACTATCCGTTTCAATAAATCCTCCTTCAAACAAACGCTGCTGCAGGGCTTCTTTGAATTTTGCTGCATCTTTCGACGGCGCCGGAACATAAGTGTAACCTTTAAAATCAGCGTGCGCCAGGAATTTTTTGATGCCCGCTTTTAGTAATTGATATCCCGGCTCCTGAGGTTCCAGCGATGAAATTATATGTGATAATGACCCTGATTTCTTCAATGCTGTGAATTGTTCGAGGTAAAATTTATTTTTTAATACGGAATCAGGCCGCATGGAAATGGAATCTTCAGGTAGTCGTCCCAGCTTTATATCTTTCACGATCTGAATAAATGCATCAGTAAGCATAAGATCAGCTCTTGACCATAAAGCAGCATCAGTCCGATCAGATTTTCCCAAACTATCATTAGAAAACTTTGTATAAATTAAAGAAAGTTGCCGGTAATGGTAATCATCCGGAAATAAGCCATACCATTTTGCATTTTTAATAAAATCAAAAAGTGAATCTCCCAACGGTTGCCAATGTTCTTCTTTACTCCAGATGGCATTTTCTTCTTCCTGCTTATAAATTAATTTGACTGGCTTAAGCTGCACCAATGTGACAGAGTCATCAATCTTTCCATTATTTTCTTCAGCATAAGTCAGCAATTCAGTAATAAGGTCTTTTGTTTTCAGCTGTATATCTTCAACTACCGGAACCAAATCTTTGTGTGGCGGCTTCTTGGAATGATTACAGGAAAGAAAGCTAAAGCAAAAAATAAAAATTATGAATAGGGAAAACGAAATTGTATACTTGTTCATAGTTGGTTTGATGATATATAGTTTATATCCGCCTTTTATGTTAATTTCAAAAAAACAATAATGCAAATATGGCTAACAAAGTAGTAAAACGTTTTAATAACTGGCAGTTAAGTTTATTTATTTTTTCAACATTCTTTTTCGTTTCAGCTTATTCTCAGCAACCTGTTGAAAGCAAACTATCTGTAACCAGCAAAATAAAAAATTACAAAAAACAGGTGGCAGAAGATTCAGCAAAAAGAATGATAGAATTAAAGACATTAATACCATCGATTGTATATGATTTACGCTATGCCACTACCAATAATTTCATGCACCGGATGATGTACTCGAAAAATACCAACCAAACTTTTTTACGGATGCCGGCCGCACTGGCATTGAAACAGGAGCAGAATGAATTAAATGAAAAAGGTTTGGGATTAAAAATTTTTGATGCCTATCGACCTTATTCTGTTACTGTAAAATTCTGGAACCTGGTGCATGATGAAAGATATGTTGCCAATCCCGCCAATGGAAGCGGGCATAACCGTGGCATTGCAGTTGATCTGACTATTATTGATCTAAAAACCGGTAAAGAATTGAATATGGGAACCGGCTTTGATAATTTCACGGATTCGGCTCATCATTCTTTCACCAATTTGCCAAAAGAAATTTTGGAGAACAGAAATTTATTGAAAACGACTATGGAGAAATATGGTTTTAAACTTTTTGAAACAGAATGGTGGCATTATTTCCTTGCCGATGGAGATAAATATGAAGTGTTGGATATTGATTTTAAAAAATTAGGAAAACAAAAATGAGAAAATAATTTCGTTAACGATATTTTTCTGTCTTCTCTTCTCCTGTCACATCACTTTTACTTCTGATCTGAATTTGCAAATTACTGATCCATTCTTCACAACCTTTTGATAAAAGATATTCATTTACATCATGGATCACTTTCATTACTTCATCATATTTACCTTCAAGAATAGTGGCAAACGGAGTTACTTCATATTTTATTCCGGATTTTTGAATGACAGCAATCGCTTCATCAACCCATTTGTAAGGATGTTTATCTGATACAATCGGAACAATTTGTATTGAAGCATTGATAATATAATTGTGCACAACTGAATTATTAATTATTAATTATTCTCGGAATTCTTTGTTCCATCATCATCAAATCAGCCAGCACAATTGCAGTAACGGCTTCCAATATAACTGGAACACGAAGAGCAATACACAAATCATGTCGGCCTTTTACTGAAACGTTTTCTACTTTTCCAGTTTCCCAATTCAATGTATTCTGTTCTTTCGGAGTTGAAGAAGTTGGTTTAATTGCAATACGAAAAAAAATTTCATTTCCATTGGTTAATCCACCTACAAAGCCCCCGGCATGATTGGTTCTTGTTTTCCCATCTTTATTTTCAATAGCGTCGTTATGCTGGCTGCCAAACATTTTTGCAGCAGCAAAACCAGTTCCGAATTCAATAGCACGAACGGCGGGAATGGCAAAAACAATATGGCTGATCAATGATTCTGCAGAATCAAAAAAAGGTTCGCCTAAACCAACCGGCAATCCCTGCACATGACATTCAACAATACCGCCGACAGAATCTTTTGCATCAATCGCTTTCTTCAATCCTTTTTCAAGATCAGTTTCGCCGCCGATCTCAAGAATGCCGGAAACAATTTTAATATTGTTCAAAATTCTTTTTGCAATAACACCCGCTGCCACCAATGCAACCGTTAATCTTCCGCTGAAATGTCCACTGCCACGATAATCTTCATTGCCGCCAAATTTTTTTCTCGCCACAAAATCTGCATGACCTGGACGAGGAACTTCTCTTTGCCTTTCGTAATCTGTTGACCGTGTATTTTTATTTTCAAATAAAATAGTAATTGGTGCACCGGTAGTTTTATTGTTGAATAAACCACTCTTGAAAATCGGAAGATCATCTTCCTGCCTTGGTGTTGTTCCTTTTTGTGTGCCGCCTTTTCTTCTTTCGAGATCGGATAAAAAATCTTCAATGGTCAAAGGCAAACCTGCCGGACATCCGTCAATGACAATGCCTACACTTTCGCCATGTGATTCACCAAAAATGGAAATGCGGAATATTCTGCCAAAACTATTCATAGAATAAATTTTTTGTCGGGTAAAGATACATCAGCACCAAGCTTTTTCAAATGCCAGAAAAAATCAGGATAGGATTTATTGATCGCTTCTGCTGCTTCAATTTCAGTTTTGCCATCTGCTTTTAATGCAGCCACAGCACATGCCATTGCAATCCGATGATCATGATGTGAATGAATTTTTGCGCCTTTAATTTTTTTATTCCCATAAATAAACATTTCATCATCCTGTAATTCTATCTTCACTCCCATCTTGCCAAATTCTTCCTGCAAAGCAACCGAACGATTGCTTTCTTTGTTTGCCAAACGATTGACACCTTTTATTGCACTGGTTCCATTGCAAAATGCTGCCAGTGTAACTAACGGAGGAAAAAGATCCGGGCAATCTGTAGCATCAAATTCAAATGCTTTCATTGTCACCGGTTTAATTTTTATTCCTTTTGCTTCCATTGCAATGGCTGCATTCGCCGAAATCAATACGTCAATAATTTTTTTATCCGCTTGCGATGAAGTGAGATCCAATCCTCTTACAGTAATTGGTCCTGCAATTGCGCCGGCAACCAATAAAAATGCGCCACTGCTCCAATCTGCTTCGACAGTATATTCGTGAGACGTGAGTGGTGAGTGGTAAGTTGATTTGCTTTTGAAAATAAATTCCTGATAATTCTTATTCTCCGGCACATTCATTCCAAATTGTTTCATCACATCCAATGTCAGATCAATGTATGGTTTGCTTTTAAGGTCTTTTACTTTAATTGAAACATCATTTGCATTTGCTGCACCGTAAGCCATCAGCAAACCAGTAATGAACTGCGAACTCATCGATCCATCTACTTCAATGTTTTTTGGCTGCAGCGGTCCTTTTATTTTTAATGGTAGTTTGCCATTATTCGATTGAATGTTTACACCAAGCTTTGGAAAAAATTTATCAAAGAAACTCATGGGACGATTCAATAAACTTCCTTCGCCAGTAATTGTAATTTCTTTATCACTCAATGCAATGATCGGTGTGAACATTCTTATTCCTAAACCACTTTCGCCGCAGTTAACCATTAATGGCGATTGGTTAATATTTAGCGGGAATCCATCACTTTCAATTATCAATTTCCCATTTTCTGTTTTTATTTCAGCTCCCAGCTTCCTGATAATTTCAAGTGTCGCTTTATCATCATTGCTATAACCCGGATTTCTAATTATGCTTGTTCCTTTTGTTAATAATGCAGCTGCACAAGCCCGTTGCATAGAACTTTTGGAAGCCGGTGCGTGAATGATGCCGGCAATTTTTGATGGTTGAATTATTGCAATCATGCCACCCCATCCCCTAAAGGGGAGTTTTAGAAGTTTAAAATAATCTGTTCCACTCTTTTCAAAGGGATTTTTTTTATCACTCCTTTCCCAATTTTTTCCAGTATCACATAATTAATTTCTTTCCTTTCCCGCTTTTTATCCATCTTCAATACTTCAAAAACTTTTTGTTTATTGAAAGATGCAAAAGTGGGAAGATCATATTGCTCCAAAACCTGGATTATTTTTTTTGCATCTTTAAAACCATTCAGCTGTTCTGAGATCAATGAAGCGTAAGTCATCCCAATGGAAATCGCTTGTCCGTGTGAAAGTTCATATTGATTTTCCAATGCATGACCTAACGTATGTCCGAAATTCAAAAGTTTTCTTTCTCCTTTTTCAAATTCATCCTGCTGCACCACTTTTGTTTTAAATTTTGCATTCCTCTGGATCAATTCACTTAAAGATTTTTTATTTTTCTGAAAGGTTTTAATAGAATTCTTTTCCAACTGCCTAAACATCGTAGCATCTTTTATACAGCCGTGTTTGATAATTTCAGCAAAACCATTCTGCCATTCGGATTTCGGAAGTGTAGTCAGAAAATTATAATCATGAAGAATGAAAGATGGCTGACTGATAGTGCCAACCATATTTTTATAGACTCCAACATCAATTCCGTTTTTTCCACCGATAGAAGCATCAACCATTGCCAGCAAAGTAGTTGGAACAAATCCAAATCGCAAACCCCGCATATAAATGGAGGCCGCATAACCTGTAATATCTGTAACCACTCCGCCGCCAACTCCGATCAAAGTAGTTCTTCTATCGGCTTCCATAGCGATCAGTTGTTCTATCACAGCATCTACGGTTGCCTGCACTTTGAATTCTTCTCCCGGTTTCAGAATGATCGTATCCCAGCCATTGAATTTTTTGGAATGATGACGATAAACATTTTCATCGGTGATGATAATTGAATTTTTCCTGTCAGCAATTTTCTTCAGATGAGAAAAACCTGCGGCCAAATAAAAGTTAGTCGAAGAGTTGGAAAATTTATAATTAAAATGTTTCATTTTTATGTTTCTCACAACAACGTAAATAGGCTACGAATTTTAATTGCCGAATCGAATTACCGAA
The DNA here is from genome assembly GCA_963823125.1 of uncultured Bacteroidota bacterium. Lineage (GTDB taxonomy): Bacteria > Bacteroidota > Bacteroidia > Chitinophagales > Chitinophagaceae > UTBCD1. The sequence continues at coordinate 241,475 of CAWGKD010000010.1, read as the reverse complement.
AGTACAAATGTGCGACGCAACAGACGATCATAGTAGCAATACAGTTGGCAAACAAAACCAAAAAATTACAAACCAAAAATCTCTACGAATCCATAATTTTTTTCTGATGATTGATACTCTCCATATGCACTGCATCAAAATATTTTGTGATGAACTCTTTGCTTAGCCCTATCATTTCTCCTTTTTTAAATGCTCTCTCAATGATCTCGTTCCACCGTGTTGTCTGCAAAATGGTAATGTTATTATCCCGTTTATATTCTCCGATCTGATCAGCGATTTTCATACGTCGTCCAAGCAAATGCATCAGTTCGTCATCAATATGATTTATTTGCTGACGCAATTTTTCCAATGCAGCATGAAATTCTGCTGAATTGATATCTTCTTTTCTCCAGATAATTTGATTGAGAATATCTGCCAGTCCATTTGGAGTTACCTGTTGCTTTGCATCACTCCACGCTTTATCCGGATCAATATGAGATTCAATCATCAATCCATCGAAGTCAAGATCAATGGCACGTTGTGCCACTTCCAATAAAATATCTCTGCGACCGCAAATGTGTGAAGGATCACAGATCATCATCAGATCAGGATTACGAAGTTTCATTTCAATGGCAAGATGCCACATGGGGGCATTACGATATTCGGTATTTCCAAAAGTGCTGAAGCCGCGATGTATCAAACCTATTTGTTTCACTCCCATCTTTGAAATTCTCTCTGCAGCACCTATCCACAATTCAATATCCGGGTTAATTGGATTTTTTATCAACACGGGCACATCAACACCCCGCAATGCTTCGGCCACTTCCTGCACACTGAATGGATTTACTGTGGTTCTTGCACCGATCCACAAAACATCTATATCAAAGTGCAATGCATCTTCAACTTGTTTTGCAGTTGCTACTTCCACTGTTACCGGCAAACCAGTTAACCTTTTTGCTTGTTGTAACCATGGCAACCCTTTGGTGCCAATCCCTTCAAACATTCCCGGCCTGGTGCGTGGTTTCCAAATGCCTGCCCGCAACATATCCACTTTGCCGGTTGCTGCAATTTGTTGCGCTGTCTGTAATACCTGCTCTTCTGTTTCCGCACTGCATGGTCCGCTGATGATGAACGGGCGTTTGCTCCAAGTTGCTTGTAAAGTTTCTTTAGTGTTCTGTTCTTTTGTTTGCATTTTACAAATTTAATTTATTTATGTTGTCAGCCTGTCATTGGGTGATAATTCTGCTCATCGCTTATTGCATCGCACCGAAGGGGTCCCTTAGTTGCACTCCCAATAACTATCGGGATCATCTGTTGGTTCGTTACTCAGCTTTTAATAATTCATCAATAATTGGTTTTGCTTTTGAATAAGGATCCATTTCCGCCTCAGTATCTATGGACGCTCCAACCCACGCTGTCTTTACTTTTCCCATTTTATCTACTATATAAGTTGTGGGGTATCCAGTTTGTCCTATTTCCTGAATGATTTTCGTTGCATCCGGAATAATAATAAAATCAAATTTGTACTTCACTAAAAAACCCGAAGTAAGCGTTTTTTTAGAATCAATACATAATGCAAGAAATACAACATTTTTATCTTTAAAATCTTTTACCAGCCGGTTTAATGCAGGCATTTCAGCAATACAGGGAGGACATGCCGTGAACCACAAATTGATGACAAGAACCTTCCCTTTCATTTTTTTGGTATCTATCTTTTCACCCGATAAAGAATACGATGAAAAAGATGGCATTGGTTCACCCTGAATACAATTTCGCCAGTCATTGAAAATGTTTTCATTATTAACTGTATCATTTAATAAATGACCGAACAAAGTATTATAGCATTTTGAGAAATCAGTTTGTGCCAAAGAAACCCTGGTCAATAAAAAAAGAAACGCCAAAATGAAATATTTTTTCATGGAAAACTTTATTTAATGATCTTACTGATCTTATTTGCATTCTCCATCAATTCCAATAAATATTCTTCGTTCTCTTTTTCCAGGCAAGCTTTAAATTTTTTTAATTGGGAAATATGTTCATTCAAAACATCCAGAACATTTTCCCTATTCTGCATAAAAATAGGCGCCCACATAGCCGGGTTACTTTTTGCCAAACGAACAGTGCTTTCAAAACCGGCGCTGGCCAATTCAAAAATCGCATTCTCTTCTTTTTCTTTTTCCAAAACTGTATTGGCCAACGCAAAAGAGGTAATATGAGAAATATGACTTACATAAGCCGCATGAAGATCATGAGCTGATGCATCCATCTCCAATAAATGCATACCGATTTTTTTATACATGGATTTTGTCCATGCTACTGCATCAGCATCACTTTCATTCGCATTGCAAATGATGACTGCTTTATTTTCAAATGCGCCTTTTACTGCTGCCTGTGGTCCACTGTATTCTGTTCCCCACATCGGGTGAGTGGCAACATATCTTTTTCTTTTGGGATGATTTTTTACAACATTAATTAATTGTTCTTTCGTGGAACCCAGATCAATGACAATTTGGTTTTGAATCTTACTTAAAATATCAGGTAAAAGTTTCAGCATAATGTCAACGGGTATAGCCAGAATAATCACATCAGATTGTTTAATGGCATCATCAAGCGGCAACACTTCATCAACCAGTTCCAGTTCCAACGCTTTTTGGCAATGTTCCTGATTTGCATCTACTCCGATTAAACGGGAAGAAATTTTCTTCTCATGCAATTGCAAGGCTAATGATCCTCCAATAAGACCAATACCAACGATTGCTATTCTTTTTCGTTCCATTTTAATTTTTCATTTTGAATTTTCAATTCGATGAATGGCTTCTTCAAATTTTTCAATTGAACTGCACAAGCTCACTCTTACATATTTTTCTCCGGCTTTGCCAAATATCCCGCCGGGAGTTATAAAAACCCCAGAATTTTTTAAAATATCGTCGCTTAATTCATATCCATTTTTTGATTTTACTGGAATCTTTGCCCATACGAAAAGTCCTGCCTGTTGTTTGGAAAATTTACAGCCCAATTCTTTCAATAAGTGAAATGCTTTTTCTCTTCTTACGCCGTATACAAGGTTTAATTCATCATGCCAATCCTTTCCCAGTGATAGCGCTCTGGCAGCAGCTAACTGCAGAGGCAGAAACATTCCACTATCCATATTACTTTTAAACCGAAGCACTTCATCAATTCTTTGTTTAGCCCCGCAAAGCATACCAATCCGCCAGCCTGCCATGTTGTGAGATTTACTCAATGAATTTAATTCGATCACAATTTCTTTTGCACCATCCACACTCAGCAAACTCATCGGAGAATCATTCAGAATAAAACTATAAGGATTATCATGAACAATAAGAATGTTATTTTTTTTGCCAAATGAAACTATATTTTCAAACAATTCTTTAGTGGGTACATGGCCGGTCGGCATTTGTGGATAATTCACCCACATCATTTTTACTTTAGAAAGATTTATTTTTTCCAGGTAATCAAAATCCGGTTCATAATTATTTATTTCTTTCAATTTATATTCTACGCATTTCCCTTCAGCCAATTGAACTGCACTTCTGTATGTTGGGTAGCCCGGATCAGGTACTAAAACTTTATCCCCTTTATTCAAATACGTCATACAGATATGTATGATGCCTTCTTTGCTTCCCATCAATGGCAATATCTCTTCATTGGGATTTAATTCAACTTTGTACCATTTTTTGTACCATTCACTCATTGCTTTTCGTAAAACCATTGAGCCTTTGTAAGATTGATAACCATGCACATTGGGCTTTGCGCTTTCTTCCTCCAATACTTTAATAACATCTGGATGCGGTGGCAGATCGGGACTACCAATGCCAAGGTTAATTACATTCTTTCCGGCTTTGTTAAGTTCATCAATCTCTCTTAGTTTTTGAGAAAAATAATATTCGCCGATGCCGTTTAATCTTTGTGCTATTTCCATAAACCTCTTTTATAAATTCCATAAATTTTAATCTCCGCAGTAATGGGCTTTATTTGATCAATCACATTTTCAAACTGACCAATATTGTCAAATTCCATATCCGCATGGAAACTATATTTGAAATCACTTCCTGGGATCGGAGAACTCTGTAATTTGCTTAGGTTAATTCCTCCTTCTGCAATTTTTGTCAATACTCTTGCTAAACTTCCGCGGGAATGATCAGTATGAAAATTAAGCGACGCTTTGTTCGCATCAGCCATTGGTAGTGCTTCATCTTGTCTTTGTAAAATCAAAAATCGTGTATAGTTGTTTTTTAGCGTATGAATATTAGGAGCAATTATTTCCAGGTGAAATAATTCTGCGGCGAGTTTGCTTGCAATAGCTGCAATATGACTGCTTTTATATTGATGCACATGTTTTGCGCTCAATGCAGTGTCTTCAGTTTCCACCAGTTTCCACTTATGCTTATCAAGAAAATTATAACATTGCTGAAGTGCCATCGTATGAGAATGAACTTCATGGATATCTTCCAGTTTTACGCCGGGATTTACCAATAAATTCTGATTGATCTGAAGATAAACTTCACCTGTAATTATCAGGCTGGACTTTTGAAGAAGATTGTAATTAGCCAGAATACTTCCGGCAATTGAGTTCTCAATTGCCATTACGCCGCCATCACTTTCATTTTTATTGGAAGCCATTTTTACTACATCGCGAAATGTTGAACAAGGAATAACTTCCACTCCTTTTCCAAAGAATTGTCTTGCTGCTTCCTGGTGAAAGCTGCCTTCATAACCCTGTATTGAAACTTTTGTTGCCATATTCTTAAAATAAAAATCCCGGCTTTTGACCGGGATTCTTTATGTTGACTTTTATTTTTAATTAATAAGATCTCAACAAAAGCATTCCCGGCTTCTGGCTAAAGAAGTAATAAAAATAAAACCACTGGTTTGCTTTTGTTCTTGTCATAGAGCAAATATAATTTTCATTATTTGTTCAGCCAATTATTTATCAGATTATTTTCTCCGCCCACCACTTTCCGCATCGTTCATCCTGATCTTTCTTCCGCGGTAATTTTTTCCGTCAATAGATTTAATCATTTTTTGAGCAGAGGTTGGTTCGATCTCAATCCAGCTATTCATTTCTTTCATATCAATTTTGCCTAAAACTTCTTTTTTCAGATTACTCATATCAAGAATAAACTGCAGAAAGCTTGCTTTATAAAAACCATCCTTGGTTCCCAGGTTTACAAACAAACGTTGGTAATTTCCACTTCTTGTAAAGCTTCTGCTTTTCGATTCAATACGATTTATCATCGTTCTTTCGCCACGCTTATCTTCACGCATATTCAAATCAGCAGCGTTCTCATAATATTTTAGAAAACGATCGAACTCCAATGCTGCTACCCGTTGTAAAATCTCTTCTTTATTTACCTCGGCAAATTTTTCTTTTAATATCGGAATATATGTTTCATATTCGCCGTGACTGATATCAGCCTGCAACATTTTTTCAATGAAATGAAAGAATTGTTTCCTGCAAACATCTTTGCCCGAAGGAATATCCATTCGGTGAAAATGGTTATTCACCAATTTTTCAATTTGCCTCAAACGATAAATTTCTCTCGAAGTAACAATTGAAATGCAAATGCCGCTATGACCTGCTCTGCCAGTGCGTCCACTCCGGTGAGTATAGACTTCCATATCATCCGGCAATTCAAAATTGATGACATGTGTGATTCCCTGTACATCAATGCCACGTGCCGCTACATCAGTTGCTACCAACAATTGCAATTGCTTTTCGCGGAATCGTCCCATTACTTTATCACGTTGCTGTTGTGTGAGATCGCCATGCAATGCTTCAATGTCGTAGCCTTCGCGGATCAGTTGTTCAGTAACATTTTGTGCATCGGCTTTTGTCCTGGTAAAAATGATTCCGTAAATCCCGGGATTAAAATCAATAATTCGTTTTAATGTTTCATACCGGTTTATATGTGAAGTAACATAATACTGGTGATCAATATTAGCAGCGCCTGCATTCATTTTACCAATCGTAATTTCAAAAGGCTGCTTCATGTAACGTTTGCTCACCTGCCTTACATCCGATGGCATCGTGGCACTGAATAACCAGGTGCTTTGACGGTTTGGAGTATTCTGAAGAATGAATTCAATATCATCACGAAATCCCATGTTCAGCATTTCATCCGCTTCATCCAATACTACATAATGAATATTGCCAAGGTTAATAGCTTTCCTTTCAATCAGGTCAATCAAACGGCCAGGCGTGGCTACAACAATATGAGTACCTTTCTTAAGATCCCGTATCTGCAAAGTGATAGAGGCGCCGCCATAAACAGCCGTAACGCCAATATTGCCTGAATTCTTTTTATAACTGATAAAATCATTGGTAATCTGTAAACAAAGCTCGCGAGTTGGACAAACGATCAATGCCTGTGGAAAGCGATTTTCTTTATTAATAAGTTGAAGTAAAGGCAAACCATATGCCGCCGTTTTACCAGTGCCTGTTTGAGCCAGCCCGATAAAATCCTTGGTGCCTTTTAATAAAACGGGGATTGCCTTTTCTTGTATGGGAGTGGGCTGCGTAAAACCCAGCAACTTTATAGATTGAAGTAAATTTTCTTCAATACCTAACGCTTCAAATGTGACCACTGATTAAAATACCTGTCTGCCGACAGGCAGGTTTAAATGAAAAATTTTAAGTTGCAAAGGTAGCTTTAAAAGACGTGAAAGATGGATATATCTTAATCAGAAATTGAGGTCATAAATTAGCAAATAAACATAAAAAAATAAGCCACCCTGAGAACAAGGCGGCCTCTAACGATTGCTTGCCTTATTAAAAATTCTTACTACTTCTTTGTAGTGTCTGCACTCATTTTAGCAGTAGTATCAGCAGCTTTCTTAGAAGTATCAACAGTAGGTGTAGTTACTTTAGTTGAATCTGTTGTAGTTTCTTTTTTGTCTGATTTGTTGTTACAAGCAACGAAACCAGCAACTGCCATAATTAACAAAAGTTTTTTCATGTTGAAGTTTTTTTTGAATGAATGATTAAAAAGATTCGAGATTTATACCTAAAACCTCAAAAGGTAACCCGTTAACATAAATATTTTTTTCAGGTTGGCTCAGGGTTACTATTTTTAAAATGCCGTATTAAATAGCGGATTAGTGAAACAAGAGATTAACGAAAAGCCGTTACTGCAAGGATTAGCCTGTAGCGATAAAAAAGCCGTTGAAACCATTTACCGGGAAAATTATAATATGATCCAGGGATTGGTAATCAACAACAATGGATCAGCAGAAGATGCCAAAGACATATTTCAGGAAGCCATGATCGTACTTTATGAAAAAGTCAGGTCCGGAAACTTTGAACTTAATTGCCAGATCAAAACTTATGTTTATTCAGTATGCCGGCGACTATGGCTTAAACGATTGCAGCAACTAAATCGTTATTCATCAGGAGTAGAAAACCTGGAGGCAGTTGCAGATATTGAAGAAGAAGTAGAAATCCATGAAAAAAGAAATGCCGAGTTTGAAATTATGGAAAAAGCCATCAGCCATCTTGGTGAACCCTGCAGAAGTCTTTTGGAAGCATATTATTTACAAAAGAAAAACATGCAGGAAATTGCCATAAACTTTGGATATACGAATGCAAATAATGCCAAGACACAGAAGTATAAATGCCTGATAAGATTAAAAAAAATATTTTTTGCACAATATAAAAACGGAAACAGTGATAAATGATATTCAAATACTGGACACAGTTGAACGATATATCCGCGGAGAAATGAACCCGGATGAAAGGTTGCATTTTGAAAATCTTCGCAAAGCCAATCCCGAAATTGATCAATTGGTAGTAGAACATACCTTGTTTTTGCAGCAAATGAATCTTTTTGGTGAAAGGAAGAAATTCAAATCTGCTTTGCACGACACACATACTTACCTGGCGGAACAAGGAAAAATAAACTCCGCCAAATTGAAAGGCAAAGCCAAAGTGATTTACCTGTGGAAACGATATAAGAGAGTGGCTGCTATTGCTGCATTTATTGCAGTAGCAACCACTTTAACCGTAACAGCTTTAGTTAATTTTCTTTCTCCTAAAGCAGACAGCGAGAAAGTGCAGCAACTAAGCAGGGATATTCTAAATATCAAAATTCGACAGAATGTTCAGGGAAGCGAAGTAAATAACCTGAAAAATAAAATCAACCAGCAAACAATTCCTTTCAAAGAAGGCGGCACAGGGTTTTTAATTGATCGAAAAGGATTTTTAATTACTAATGCACATATCATTCATAACTCAAAACATATAGAAGTTATTAACAGCAAAGGAGAACAGTTTAAAGCCATTCTGATCAAAGAATTTGATGACAGGGATATTGCCATTCTTAAAATTGCAGATTCAAGCTTTAAAACTGTTGCTGCACTTCCTTATGGTATCAGCAAAACATCAGGTGATGTGGCAGAACCAATTTTTACTCTCGGTTATCCACGCAATGATATAGTTTACAGTGAAGGCTATTTAAGCGCTAAAACTGGTTTTAATGGTGATACGCTAAGTTGTCAATTGGGTATTGCCGCTAATCGTGGTAATAGTGGTGCACCAGTATTCAATCATAATGGCGAAGTGATTGGCATTTTAAGCACCCGAGAAACAGAAGCCGAAAGTGTGGCTTTTGCAATCCAATCAAAATATATTTATAACGCCATTGATAATCTGAAAAAAGACAGCATTTATCAAAATCTGAAACTGCCTGTTAAATCAAGTGTTCGCGGACTTGATAAAAAACAACAGGTGAAAAAAATAGAAGATTATGTATTCATGGTAAAAGGCGATTAAGTAAGAATAGCTAATCCCAAAGCCTTTCAGGATACGCACCTTGTTTAACTAAATCACGCAAACTTTTTTCTACTCCAGGCGCATCTTCTTTGTACGTCACACCAAACCATTGTGATGAAGTTGGAATTAATTTAATTTTCCCTCCCTGCTTTATAAATTTATCACCAATAATAGGAATAAAAAATTCAGCTTTTGGATCACTTCCCTTTTCGTTCAGAAAATCCAGAAATACTTTCTGAATCATATCAAAGGCCGAGGAAGCAAAGCACCAGAAATTCATTGAAACTTTTGAATCAAAAGGGACTTCAAATTTTCTGTCATTTTCATTATAAACTATTTTATGATCTTCTCTGTATATTTTTGTTCTCTCCACAATAGAAAGTAGATAGCCGTCCTTATTAACTTCGCATACACCCCGACTTACTGATCCGTTTTCAGACAAGGTTTTTACCAACTCATAGCCAATGATACTATAAAGATCATCTTTACATTCATGCTGCAGAAAATCATATGCTTTCTTAAATCCGTCAGCACCATAAAAATCATCGGCATTGATGACGGCAAAAGGTTCATGAATGGCAGTTCTTGCACATAAAACTGCGTGTGCAGTTCCCCAGGGTTTGGTTCTTTCAGCTGGTATTTTATAACCATGAGTAAAAGAATCCAGTTCCTGATAAACATAATCTATTTCAATACGGCCATTCAATCTGGGCTCTACAATTCTTTTAAAACTTTCTGCAAATTCACGGCGGATTACAAAAACAACCTTCCCAAATCCCGACTTAATAGCATCATAAATAGAATAATCCATCAATGTTTCACCATCCGGGCCAAAACCCTGAATTTGTTTCATACTTCCATAGCGGGAAGCCATGCCGGCAGCTAATATCAATAAGGTAGGTTTCATATATAAAATTTCCGCACGAATTTAAACTAAATTCGTTTAGCTGATATTCTTTATGCAAGAACTGAATTTTAAAAGCATAACAGTTGATAAAATCAACTTTCCTTCAATTGCAGATAAGTCTTTGGAAGTTTCCGTATTGCGCATTGACAAAATTCATTCTATTATTTCCGGGAATAAATGGTTTAAGATCCGGTATTATTTAGAAGAAGCTAAACAATTAAATAAAGAAACGATTGTCACTTTTGGCGGAGCTTACTCCAATCACATTGTAGCCACTGCTGCAGTCTGCAAAAAATATGATTTCGAAAGCATTGGTATCATTCGTGGAGAAAAACCAGATGCTTTTTCTCCCACACTTTTGCAGGCACAGGAAATGGGAATGGAATTTTTTTTCGCAAATCGAAAAGATTATAAATCAAAAAATATCCCGGAACAATTACGAAGTGACAAATTTTACTTTATCAATGAAGGAGGCTTTGGGGAAAAAGGCGCTGATGGTGCAGCTACTATTCTTGATTATTGTGATAAAAATAATTTTACACATTATTGTTGTGCGGTAGGAACCGGAACAATGATAGCCGGATTGGTCAAAGCCGCCTTGCCTGGTCAATCCACAATCGGAATCAGTGTAATGAAAAATAATTTTGATCTCGAAAAAAATGTTCGCTCACTGCTCAGGAACAATGAAAATAATTTTCAAATCATTCACGATTATCCATTTGGCGGCTACGCTAAATACACGCCTTCGCTAATTACCTTCATGAATGAATTTTACCAGCAGACATTGATTCCATCCGATTTTGTCTATACGGGCAAATTATTTTATGCTGTTAATGATCTGATCCAAAAAAAATTCTTTCCGGCTGATAGTAAATTGCTGATTGTTCATTGTGGTGGGCTTCAGGGCAACCGCTCGCTGAAAAAGGGAACGTTAAACTTTTAGTCTCTTTTAATACCCTCTCCTATCTTTGCAGATGTCCGTAAAAGAATAGTACTTTTTTCCCGTAATAATTATATGAAGAAATTTCATTTCCATTTCCTGATTATTTTTCTGATGACTTGTTCATGTATTCAGGCACAGGATACTCTTCCAAAATTTTCAGTAAAAAACGCCGGGAATTCCCGTATTATCATTAGCTGGACAAATAATTACAAAGACATCCGTCAAATCAGCATTCAGCGTTCATTTGACAGTCTGTTTAATTATAAAACCATTCTCACAGTTCCGGATCCTGCCACACCGCAAAATGGCTATCTGGATACAAAAGCTTCTAATGATAAAATGTTTTACAGATTATATATCTTACTGGATAAAGGAGTTTATTTCTTCAGCGCAGCAAAAAAGCCTGTAGCTGATTTATTCAGAAAAGATTTAACAACAGCTGAAAGAAAACAATTGGATAGCGCCGAATCATTTTTGAAGTTGCGAAGAGTTGATTTGGGAGGAAAAGTACCGGTTATTCCCAATAATGATAGTATTGCGGCTCTCGATCAAAATTTAAAAAATAAATTAAAGCCTGACGTGTTTGTTCCTTCCATTTATGTATCCACGTACAAAAACGGATACGTTCATGTAAAACTTCCGGAAGAAGATAAAAAATACAGTATAAAATTCTTTGAGGATGATGGAACATTTTTGTTTGAACTGAAAGATTTTAAAGAAAAAGAATTCAGTATTGATAAAGCCGATTTTTATCATGCTGGCTGGTTCCGATTTGAATTATACGGTGATGGTAAGTTGATTGAAAAACATAAATTTTATTTGGAGAAAGAATTTTAAAGTCAATAGTGAATAGTCAATGGTCAATATTTCAAGACACTATTCACCATTCACTAACTCCACATTAAACACTTTTTCAAAATTTCGTTTTACTTTTTCTTTGGCCTCTTCAAAATCAATTTTCTTTCCTAATTCTTTTTGTAATGAAGTGACCTGTTTATTTTCAATACCACAGGGAATTATATAATTGAAATAATTCAAATCAGTGTTTATATTAAAAGCGAAACCATGCATGGTAATCCATCGGCTGGTGCGGACGCCAATAGCAGCTATTTTTCTTTCTCTTCCTTTTACTTCGGAATCAATCCACACTCCGGTTTCACCCGGTGAACGACCTGCCTGAATATTATATTCAACCAATGTTTGAATAATGACTTCTTCTATATTGCGGAGATATTTTCCAATGTCAGTTTCAAATTTTTCAAGATCAAGAATAGGATAACCAACAATCTGCTGCGGTCCGTGAAAAGTAATATCACCGCCACGATTGGTTCGAAAGAATTCAATGCCTTTCATGATCCGCATTTCTTCGCTAATCAAAATGTTTTCAATATTCCCACTTTTGCCAAGCGTATAAACAGGAGGATGCACAACAAAAAGAAGATGATGCCGAGTATCGAGATCTGAAGTCTGAGGTCTGAAGTCTGATTGTGTAGCTCCAACTTCCAGCGTCTGACTTCTGACTTCTGATTTCCTGCGCACATTCTCCTGTAATAAACTTTCCTGGTAATCCCAAGCGGTTTTATAATCCATCAGGCCGAGATCCTGAAATATGACTTGTTGTCTGCTCATATATTGAAATGTAAAATTACCAACAAAAGCACAACTGTTAACTTTGCCAATTGTGTATTACTGAAATTTCAGAATTTCAATTTATGAATGAAGGATTAACTAATAATAAAGTGGATTCACAGGATATCAGCGATGAATTGTATGAACGATTCAATATAACTGTTGATAAAGGACAGGAGCCGTTGCGCATTGATAAATTTCTTATGAACCGCATTGAAGGCGCTACCAGAAATAAATTACAACAAGCTATCAATGCAAACCTGGTTTTGGTGAATGGAAAAGAAGTGCGTCCTAACTACAAAGTGAAAGCATCCGATGAAATTATTCTGTATTCTGACATGAGCCCGGAAGAAACAGAAGTGATACCTGAAAAAATTCCATTGAATATTGTTTATGAGGACAAAGATCTGATGGTTCTTAACAAACCTGCTGGTATGGTGGTGCATCCAGGAAGCGGAAATTACACCGGGACTTTGTTAAATGGAATCGCTTACTATTTGCAACAACAAAATCCGGATATTTCAGAAAAGCTTTTGCCCAGATTTGGTTTAGTCCATCGCATTGATAAAAATACAAGTGGATTGCTGGTATTGGCAAAGACAGATAAAGCTATGCGGCAACTTGCTAAACAATTTTTTGACCATACAGTAAAGAGGCGATATGTTGCATTGGTATGGGGCGATATTCAAAAAGATGAAGGAACCATTATTGCGCATGTAGGCCGTCATCAGCGATTCAGAAAACAATTTGAAGCTTATCCTGAAGGTGATCATGGAAAAGAAGCTATAACTCATTATAAAGTGTTGGAACGTTTTGGCTACGTCACTTTGGTAGAATGTATTCTCGAAACCGGTCGGACCCACCAGATAAGAGTGCATATGAAACATATCGGCCATCCATTATTCAATGATGATTTTTATGGTGGCGATAAAATTGTAAAGGGAACTATTTTTACCAAATACAAACAATTTGTAGAAAACTGTTTTTCTATTTGCCAACGGCAGGCATTGCATGCAAAAACATTAGGCTTCATTCATCCAACTACTGGCAAAGAAATGTTTTTTGAGACGAATCTTCCAACTGATATGCAGCAGGTGATTGATAAATGGAGAAGTTATGCAACTACGGCAGGCAGTAAAAAATAAAATCTATTAAACTCAAGCTTTTTTGAGATACACTGGTATCACATAAAACTAAAACATAAATGCTGATAAAAAGAAAAGTTGATAATTGAAAGATGATGATCATAGAGACCAACCAATTAAAAATATTTTTATCAGAGATTGTTCTTCTTGTTCATAGGATTTTTTCTTGCATTCATAGCTGCTTCAGGTGTTGCGTAACAATCTATCCAAAAATTTGTTCCAGTATGAATCTTTGAAAATTTGGAATATGCGGTCTCTACCGTTTTACCGATAATATCTTCCATTTTTTTTACTCCATATAATTCAAAAAGAACAAATCCAATTTTGTCTAGGCATTTAAAGCTTTCTTTTTCTGGGTCTTCTTTTTCCCTTCCATGTAAATAGTCACTTGCCAAATCATACACCTCATTTAGATAACCATATGATCCTTTAGAAAGGTTGTCGTATGTGAAATGATTAGTTATTTCAAAACATTGCAACAGTTTATTTAAATTCTTTGCGGCCTTACCATTCTCCAATTTAAATATATAACCAGAAGAAGATTTTGTGTATGATGATTTGAATAGTTTGGATTCATCACAAGTATTGTCTAACTTACTTGAAATATTTTTAAATTCTAACTCAGTTAATATTTTTGGAATTGTACAGAACTTTAACAAGACACGAAAACTTTCTTGCTCAATTTCTTGAGCAGTACCGAAAGGATGAGAAATTCTCGTTAGAATTTCTACACAAATCATTTCACAAATAATTCTCGACATAGAAACAACAGCTTCAAAGTAGCCATCTCTAAACAACATTTTTGCTTCAAAATATAGAACTACGGGAAGCTTATTGTAGAAATATTCAACCTTTGTAACATTAAGCCATCTTGTAATCTTTTCATCAATGTTGTCGACATACTCTTTTCCTAAAGCTTCTCTAATTTGCTTAAAAGAAGCTTTATATATATCAATATTGCCTTGGGAATAATATTCTTTTAACCTCAGCAGTTCTTCAAATTCTTGTAAGATATCACTCATAGAATAATCGTTATCGTTCCTGAATTTGCTTTTGGAGGAATTTGAAGTCATGTTTAATTTACCTTTTTTATAAATTGCTAAAGTTGACCAATATGCTTCTTGCCCTTCCTGGAACGCTACAAGTAACTAAGTTTCTTTGTTAGCTTCTATTTCGTTTCAATTATATAAACATACTTGCTTAAAATTTTTACTTGGCTTGAAAGTGATAATTGGGATAATGAATTGGTATTATTTAAAGCTGGTATTGTTGGCAATAATTCAATGAGATTTTTTAGATAGCTAATTTTTACGGCATATGATACATTTTCACCACCACGTAACTTTGCATTAATAACTCCAATTAAATTGCCGGATTTATCAAATAATGGCCCCCCACTATTTCCTGGTTGAATTGGAACAGATACCTGATAAGAAGTTATATCATCTTGAAAACCGGTTTTAGAGCTTATGATACCATTTGTCAATTTAATTTCGTCTCCCATTATTGCTCTTAATGGATACCCCAAGGCAAAAACATTTTCAGCAACGTCAGAACTTGTTGCCTTCAAAGTGTAAGGTATTTTACCAAAACCTGCAAAGTTCTTGTCATCAATTTTTATAAGAGCCAAATCATTGTTCTTATCTTCAACAAGAATCCTACATTTATAAGTATTGGAAAAGTTACCATTTATTCCTCGTGCAATAATATTCGTTGCGCTATTCACAACGTGAGAATTCGTTACTATGATCCCGTCATTCGTCAAAGCAAAACCAGTTCCAGATGATGGCGAAAATTTTTTTATATCCTCAAGAGAAGGAAAAAGCTTAATCATTTTTATTTCCATTATCAAAGAAGAAACAACACTTGCCCGATCATTACCCATCACACGTTTTATCTCCTGAATAGGCATTTCGTAAGAATATTCAAGTAATCCTCCGGAAGAGATTACTGCGTCAGCCTTTGCAATTGACGAAGTGTTGTGGAATATTCTTTGATATAAATAAACTCCAGAGATTGCAGTTTTACTGAATAAGACTTCTGAATTAGTATTATCTTTTTCAATAGGGCACACTATAAATTTGTCTCCTACTCTAATAATAGCATCTTTTCCAGCTTGTGGATCAAACTTGCTATCTACAAGTTCATTGTTCAGATTATAAAGTTTTACGCTACGACTAACAGACCATACTCCTTCAATTGGGTCTAGTGTGGAAATATTTTTATTATAAAAATCTTTATACGCATCTTCTGTTTCCAAACATTGTGTATAAGAATTAAATGAAATTAATGACAGAAGAAAAATGTTTAGAAAAACGAGGAACGATCTCATGATAATTTTTTTGATTGCTAGTAAAATATGTAAAAATGTTTTCCCTACTATTCTTGATACAACTTTTTTCAGGTCATATCTCACAGCTATGTTTTGTTTATAGCATGAAGTCGGCGTGTTTCCATATTCTCCGAACCTCAAAATACACGAACAAATAAATAATCTGATATGATTCTTGTCAGGTGTGAAATAAAAGTAAAATCTATTTCTCAGGGAAAAGCATCTTATAATCGACATCTACATCACCTTTGGAAATATCTTTGAGTTTTCCTCTTAACAGTTTTCTTTTTAATGGTGAAATGTGGTCAATAAATAATTTTCCCTCAATATGATCATATTCGTGCAGGATTACTCTAGCGGTAAGTCCTGCAAAAGTTTTTTGTTGTTGAACAAAATTTTCGTCCATGTATTTAAGAGTTACTGTCTCCAGCCGGGAAACATCTTCACGGATTTTCGGTATACTCAGGCAACCTTCATTATATATCCATTCTTCACCATCCAGCTCCTGAACATGTGCATTGATAAAAACCTGCCTGATGCCGGGAGTATCGGGATAATTTTCTTTTTCTTCTTCATCCATGTTTTGAAAAATGTGAGTGCTGTCAACCACAAAAAGACGAATGTCCTTATTTACCTGCGGCGCTGCCAAACCCACGCCGTTGCTCGCTTCCATTGTTTCCCACATGTCGGCAATCAATTTATCCAAATGCAGGTACTCCGGAAATATATCCTTACAAACTTTTCTAAGAATCGGGTGACCATATGCTATGATGGGAAGAATCATAAACCCTCCATCTCCCTAAAGGGAGTGTAAATACGTTTAATAATTAACGGATGCAAATTTACGTGAAGCAATTCATAATTCCCCTTTAGGGGTTAAGGGTTCCTAAATATCCTTGCAATAAAATAGTAGCCGCTATTTCATCAATAAGTCTTTTATCCCGGCGTTGTTTTTTTTTCATTCCCATATCTATCATTGCCTGAGAAGCCATTTTGGAAGAAAAGCGCTCATCCACTTTTTTAACAGGAATATCGGGAAAATTTTTCTGCAGATCTTTGATACATTTTTCTACAAGCGGTGTGGCATGCGTATCACTATCATCTAAATTCTTTGGTTCGCCGATAATAATAAGTTCCACTTGTTCTTTATTAAAATAATTTTTTAAAAAAGAAATAAGTTCTTTGGAATCTACCGTTGTTAAACCGGTGGCAATGATCTGTAATGGATCTGTAACCGCAAGCCCGGTTCGTTTAAGACCGTAATCAATAGAAAGAATTCGTGGCAATAATTTTGTATTTAGAATGATGAATGATGAGTCAATAAATCTGTAATAACAAAGATGGCAAATACCACGGATGCAATACCATTTGCTGTCATAAAAGCCAGATTTACCTTTTTAAGATCATTTGCCTTTATGATGGAATGTTGATATATCAACATTCCTGCAAAAATTAAAATTCCTACCCAATATAACCAACCGAAATTTCCATAAAACCCTGCTGCAATAACAGCCAATGTTGATAAAAAATGAAGTATCTCAGAAACCCGCAATGCTTTTGTCTTCCCTAACCATGCCGGCATCGAATACAACTTTTGTGATTTGTCAAATTCTTCATCCTGCAATGAATAAATAATATCAAAACCCGCCACCCAAAAAATAACTGATAGAGAAAAGAGAATAGGTAAAAGAGAAAAATGGCCGGCGACTGCTAAATATGCACCAATCGGGGCTAATGATAATCCCAAACCCAGAACCAGGTGACAAAGAGATGTAAACCTTTTTGTATAACTATACCCCAATACAATCATTAAGGCTATTGGTGAAAGATAAAAGCAAATTTTATTTATAAAAAAACAAGTGATGAGGAACAAAGCACAAGACATAAGAGTAAAAAGCAACGTATTGTTAGCGGAAATTATTCCTTGTGGAATTTCTCGTATCGCAGTTCGGGGATTCTTTTTATCAAACTCTTTATCGAGATAACGATTGAAAGCCATTGCAGCACTGCGGGCAAAGATCATGCAAAGAATGACCAATGAAAAATTTAAAATTGAAAATTTAAAGTTGAAAATTTTTATTCCTAAAACATATCCAATCATCGCAAAAGGCATAGCAAAGATGGTGTGAGAGAATTTGATCAGGCTTAAATAACTTTTAACTTTACCCATTTCAGTGAATTAATGTTCGGTTCTTCCTTTTACAGGTGGGGATATTTTGCCCCTAACCAATTCCCACAATACTACTCCGGCTGCTGTCGCAATATTCAGCGAATGTTTCATACCTAATTGAGGAATTTCAATACAGCCACCACAAAAATCAATAGTAGCTTGTTCTACTCCGCTTACTTCATTTCCAAAAACGACTGCAATCTTTTCATTTTGCCTGAAGCTCGCAGCCTGTAGCTTGTAGCTTCCCTCCGCCTGTTCCACAGCATACACTTTATACTTCCTTCTTTTTAATTCTTCAACTGCTTCAATAGCGGTTTTAAAATGTTTCCAATAAACTGTTTCTTCAGCTCCAAGAGCGGTTTTCTTAATTTCTTTATGCGGCGGCTTGGCCGAATAGCCACAGATATAAATAGCTTCGATAAGAAATGCGTCGGCTGTACGAAATACGCTGCCTACATTGTAGGCACTCCGGATATTCTCCAATACAACAATGATCGGAATTTTTTCTGTCTTTTTAAATTCCTCCACTGTCTTCCTCCCCAATTCTTTCATGCTTAATTTTCGCATGGCGCAAATGTAATTCACATCAGCCAAACCAGTTATATTTGTCGTCCATCCGGAGAAGCAGATTTTATGCTGGCTCTGGATAATAACAAAATGGCCAAGACCAAAATAGATGAAACACCTTTAATGCTTCAGCACCGTGCTATCAAGCAGAAATATCCTGATGCCATTTTGTTATTTCGGGTGGGTGATTTTTATGAAACTTTTGGACAAGATGCTGTGATCGCTTCTCAGGTGCTTGGAATTATCTTAACCAAAAGAAATAATGGCGCAGCTTCTTCTCTTGATCTTGCCGGTTTTCCTCATCATGCGTTGGATACTTATTTACATAAACTGGTAAAAGCAGGTTACCGGGTTGCTATTTGTGATCAGTTGGAAGATCCAAAACTTGCAAAAGGGATTGTAAAAAGAGGCGTGACCGAAATGGTGACTCCTGGCACTGCTATCAATGATAAGTTACTGGAACATCACAGCAATAATTTTCTGGCAGGAATTCATTTTGCAGAAAACAATGAATTTGGTCTGGCATTTCTTGATATTTCAACCGGAGAATTTTTTATTGCACAAGGTGATCGGGAATATGCTGACAAATTATTGCAAAGTTTTAAACCTGCCGAAGTTATTTTCCAGCGTCATCAACAAAAAAGATTCAAAGAATATTTTGGTGAAAAAATTTACAGCTATACGCTGGATGAATGGGTTTTCCGGGAATCTTATGCTGAAGAAATTTTGCTGAAACATTTTCAAACAGCATCATTGAAGGGCTTTGGCGTAGAAGATTTAAGAAGAGGGCTGGTTGCTGCCGGAGCCATTCTTCATTACTTAAAAGATACCGAACATCCTAACCTTCAGCATATTTCAGTTTTAAAACGAATCGACAGGGACGATTTCCTATGGATGGATCGTTTTACAATCAGGAATCTGGAATTGGTAATCCGGAATTCAGAAGCCGGTCATACATTACTTGATGTGCTTGACAATACTGTTTCACCAATGGGTGCAAGGCTTTTGAAAAGATGGATTGTTTTTCCGCTAAAAGAAATTCAAAAGATAAATGAGCGGCTTGACCTGGTAGAGTTTTTTATTTTAAATACAGAATTGCGGAATAAAATTTCTCATGCCATCAAACTCTGCGGTGATGTAGAAAGACTGGTTTCAAAAATTCCACTGAAAAAAATAAGCCCAAGAGAATTACTGCAACTTGGAAGAGGATTGAAACACACATTAGAAATAAAACAATTCTGTTCATCTGCCGGTAATGATTACCTGAAACGGTTGGGTGATGCATTGAATCCTTGTCATCTTATTGCTGAAAAAATATTTAAAGAAATTGTTGATAACCCTCCTGCATTAGCTGGCAAAGGTGGAATGATAAATACAGGTGTAAACCATGAACTGGATGAATTAAGAAAGATTGCACGAAGCGGCAAAGAATATTTAACCCGGTTACAGCAAAAAGAATCTGAAGCTACAGGCATTTCTTCGTTGAGGATTGGTTTTAATAATGTGTTTGGTTATTATCTTGAAGTAACAAACACACATAAAAACAAAGTGCCGGCAGAATGGATGCGTAAACAAACTTTGGCTAATGCCGAACGTTACATCACACCTGAATTAAAAGATTATGAAGAAAAAATAACTGGTGCCGAAGAAAAAATCCTGCAACTTGAGCTTCATTTGTATGAATTTTTGATAAATGATTTGTTGGATTACCTCGCTCCTGTCCAAACAAATGGAAATATTCTGGCCATACTTGATTGCTTGACCTGTTTTGCCAACAATGCCATTCAATATCAATACAAGAAACCCGAGTTGCACAATGGTGATGAACTGCAGATCAAAGAAGGCCGCCATCCGGTGATTGAACGGAATCTTCCCATCGGGGAAAGCTATATCAATAATGATCTTGAATTGAATAAGACTGAACAGCAAATTATTATTCTTACCGGGCCGAATATGAGTGGTAAATCGGCATTATTGCGACAAACTGCTTTGATCACTTTAATGGCACATATAGGAAGTTTTGTGCCAGCAAATGAAACAAGAATTCCTTTAACAGACAAAATTTTTACCAGAGTAGGCGCATCGGATAACCTGAGTGGAGGTGAATCAACTTTTATGGTAGAAATGAATGAAACTGCATCTATTATTAATAATATTACACCAGGCAGTTTAATCTTATTAGATGAAATTGGAAGAGGCACTTCCACATATGATGGTATTTCAATTGCGTGGAGTATTGCAGAGTATTTGCATAATTCTCCTGATCAACCGAAAACTCTTTTTGCCACACATTACCATGAATTAAATGAGCTGGAAGAAAAATTATCCCGGATAAAAAATTATCACATTACCAATAAAGAGACCGGCAATAAAATCATTTTTCTTCGAAAACTTGCCAGAGGCGGAAGCACACACAGTTTCGGAATTCACGTGGCAAAAATGGCCGGTATGCCATCTACACTCATTGAAAGAGCGAATGAAATCCTGAAACATCTTGAGACCAAACACGTTGGTGAAGAAATCGGCGATACAGTTAAAAAAATTTTCACTCCACAATTACAACTTTCCATCTTTGATGCCCAAAGCGAAGCCTTTGAAGAAATCAGGAAACTGCTTCAGGATATTGATATTAACCGTCTTACTCCGGTAGAAGCATTATTAAAACTGCAGGAAATAAAAAGCAGGCTGAGATAAACAGAGCCTTTCAAAGAAAACCCTAAAATAAACAGCTTACGAACAAGAGGATTATTTACCCAATTATTAGTTTGTCAAATACAAAAACTTCTTATTTTTACTGTAAATCTTGCAACCATGAGATGGATTAAACTAACTGCCTTTACATCATTTCTTTTTGCGTCACTGTTGGTCATCAGTTCCTGCAATAAAAATGATTTAATAAAGAAGACTTCTCTTTATTCTAAAACAAACATTGTTATGAGTGGGGCACAGGAAGTTCCTGTAACAAGCACTTCTTCTGCAACCGGCCTCCTTAATGTTTCTTACAGCACATCATCAAGAGTACTTAGCTATACTTTTAGTTGGTCGGGCCTTACCGGAGTTCCTAAACCAGGAACTGGTGTTTTTGGTCTGGCGCCTATCGGCTATCCTGCTTCTGCTCCAATCCAGACAATTTCCACTACTGGCATGTCAACAACTGGAAGTTATTCTGGCACATTAGCTGTAGATGGAGTTTATATTACAGAACAGGATATTCTTAACGGATTGTATTATGTAAATATCATAACTACTGCCAATCCTTATGGCGAGATCAGAGCGCAGGTAGTTTTTCAATAAAATTATTTCTGGTTAGATTACTTCACCCCGGGATCAGCTTCCGGGGTTTTCTATTTTCGCTTTTGCATCAGGTAAATAGTAAATGATGATTTGAAAGTTTAATTCAAAGCTTACATTAATAGCCAAGTTTATCTTTAGCCAGAAATTGTGATAATAATCCTTAAAAAAACACGGCATTAACCAAATCCTTTGGGTTTGTGGCCTATTTTTTAGACTTTCGTATAAGGAAAAATTATTCTTTCTTTAAAATATCAGTTGCTTATGTGTGGAATTGTCGGATACACCGGAACAAAAGAAGCTTATCCAATCATCATCAAAGGACTGAAACGACTTGAATATCGTGGATATGATAGTACTGGTGTGGCTTTGCAAAATGGCGGACTGAAAGTTTATAAGAAAAAAGGAAGAGTGGCAGAGCTGGAAGAAACTCTTGTTGGTAAAAATCTTCATTCACATGTCGGCATTGGCCATACACGCTGGGCTACCCATGGCGAACCCAGTGATCATAATGCTCATCCGCATTCTTCGGCCAGTGGAAAATTGGCCATGATCCACAATGGCATCATTGAGAATTATTCACAACTAAAACAAGAGCTTATCAGTAAAGGTTACAAATTCGCCAGCGAAACTGACACCGAAGTGCTACTCAATTTTATTGAAGAGATTAAAAAAAATAATAAATGCAGTTTGGAAGAAGCTGTTCGTGTAGCCTTGAAAAGAGTGACCGGGGCTTATGTTATTTTATTATTGGATGAGGATGATCCTGAAACCATCATTGCAGCAAGAAAAGGAAGCCCTTTGGTAATTGGCATTGGCAAAGGAGAGCATTTTCTCGGTTCGGATGCTTCACCCATGCTTGAATACACGAAAGAAGTTGTTTATGTGAATGATTACGAACTGGCAATTGTAAAACCTGACGAACTGATTCTGAAAAATCTTGGTAATGAAAAGATCACCCCTTATATACAGAAACTTGATATAGAATTGGCCGCGATTGAAAAAGGAGGATATGATCATTTCATGCTCAAAGAAATATTTGAGCAACCTCAAACAATTTATGATTGTCTTCGCGGAAGATTGGATGTTGTTGCAGGCACAATCATCATGAGTGGCATTCAGCAATATGCAGATCAGATTATGAATGCTAAACGCATTGTTATTGTTGCCTGCGGTACCAGTTGGCATGCGGGTTTGGTGGCAGAATATATTTTTGAAGAACTCTGTCGCATCAATGTTGAAGTAGAATATGCTTCGGAATTCCGTTATCGTAATCCTGTCATTAATAACAATGATGTCATAATTGCTATTTCCCAAAGCGGCGAAACAGCTGATACATTAGTTGCTATTGAAAATGCAAAATCAAAAGGTGCAATTATATTGGGTGTTGTAAATGTTGTTGGTTCATCTATAGCAAGAACCAGTCATGGTGGAGCTTACACGCATGCCGGACCGGAAATTGGAGTTGCATCTACGAAAGCATTTACGGCACAATTGGCGGTATTGATAATGATCGCATTGAAAATTGCTCATGATAAAGGGACTATTGATGAAGAGCGTTACATGCATTTGCTAAATGAGCTTTACCAAATACCCGAAAAAGTAGCATGGGTATTAAAATCAAAAGATAAAATTAAAAGAATTGCAGAAAAATATATGAATGCAAGAGATTTTCTTTATCTCGGTCGTGGTTATAATTTTCCGGTTGCACTGGAAGGCGCTTTAAAACTGAAAGAAATTTCTTACATACATGCCGAAGGCTATCCGGCTGCTGAAATGAAACATGGCCCGATTGCATTGGTGGAAGAAACTTTGCCAGTTGTATTTGTGGCAACAAAAGATGCTTATCATGAAAAAATAATAAGCAATATGCAAGAGATAAAAGCAAGGAAAGGAAAAGTTATTGCTGTGATTACCGAAGGAGATAAAACTTCTGAAGGACTTTGTAATGATGTGATGATCGTTCCTGAAGCTGATGAAATTGTTGCGCCGATGTTGAGTGTGGTACCATTGCAGTTGCTGGCTTATTATATTGGCGTAGCAAAAGGTTATGATGTAGACAAACCAAGAAACCTGGCAAAAAGTGTAACAGTGGAATAATTCCAAGTACTAAGTTTTAGGTTATATGTAATATTATTTTGTTTATAGACCTGAATTAAAAGATTGCATTTAAAAAAATTACATGAACCAAATCGATAAAAAACCAATCTCTTCTTTAGGTTATCATTTTATCCCGAAAGAATTTATTCCAAAAGGGAAAAATGAATATCACCTTCGAAATATTCAAAACCGGAGTGGAATCAAATACAGAAAGCTTACTGCTTATGAAACCGAAGTGCTGGTTCGTAATGCAAATACTTCTGATGACTGGAATAAAATTCATATATCTAATGCTTTTAATCCCGAACTGGTAAAGAACTGCAGTTTTTACGGATTGGTACGTATCGGAAAACTTGAGCCTTATTATCACGAATTCAACAATCTTCGGATGCCTGTAGGTTTGTATAACAGTACAATCATTAGTTGTGATATCGGAGATAATGTGGCCATTAATAATGTGAACTACATGAGTCATTACATTCTTGGTAATGATGTAATGATAGCAAATGTCAATGAACTCGCTACGACAGATCATTCCAAATTCGGCAATGGAATTATTAAAGAAGGAGAAAATGAATCTGTTCGCATCTGGCTGGAGATCTGTAACGAAAATGCAGGCAGAAGTATTCTTCCTTTTAATGGAATTCAACCCGGAGATGCTTACTTATGGGCCAAATATCGTGATGATGATAAACTGATGCAACGATTCAGAGAATTCACAGAAAAAAAATTTGATAACCAAAGAGGTTATTACGGAAAGATCGGTGACAGAACCATAATAAAAAATTGCAAGATCATTAAGGATGTTTGGATTGGAAGTGATGCTTATCTGAAAGGCGCTAATAAACTGAAAAATCTTACTATTAATTCAGCACCCGGTAACATTACACAAATAGGTGAAGGATGTGAATTAGTGAATGGAATCATTGGATTTGGCTGCCGGCTTTTTTACGGTGTAAAAGCAGTCCGGTTCATTCTTGCTTCTAATTCACAATTGAAATACGGTGCAAGGTTAATCAATTCTTATCTCGGTGATAATTCTACCATCTCTTGCTGTGAAGTTTTAAATTCCCTGATTTTTCCGGCGCATGAACAACACCACAATAATTCGTTTTTATGTGCGTCAGTTGTAATGGGTCAAAGTAATATGGCTGCCGGGGCTACTATTGGTTCTAATCATAATAGCCGCAGCGCTGATGGTGAAATGGTTGCCGGTCGCGGGTTTTGGCCTGGCCTCTGTGTCAGCCTTAAACATAATTCAAAATTTGCTTCATTTACTTTGATTGCCAAAAGCGATTATCCTGCTGAATTAAACATTCCAATACCGTTCTCACTAGTGAGTAATGATGTAAGCAAGGATAAATTAATCGTCATGCCCGCTTACTGGTTCATGTATAATATGTATGCATTGGCACGCAATGAAAGTAAATACGCCTCCCGAGACAACAGAACAGACAAAACACAGAAACTGGAATATGATTTCCTGGCTCCTGATAGTGTAAATGAAATATTTGATGCAATAGAGTTGATGAAAAAATTTACGGGAAAAGCTTATTCAAAAAAAATAAAAGAAAAAATTTCTGAACAGGATTTACAATCCACCGGCGAATTATTACTCGAAAACAAAGAGCCCATAATTGATAAACTGGAAATACTTGCAGAGGGATTTGAAAACTCGGAACGAAAAGTGCAAATAGTAAAAGTTAACCAGGCTTATTCCATATATAAAGAACTGGTTGTTTATTATGGTATCATACAATTAATACATTTTATTCTTTCCAAAAAGATTACATCTTGGCAAAAATTATGGCAAGCATTACCGTTTCGCTCCCGCAGGGAACCCTGGGTCAATATCGGCGGGCAACTGATGCCAAAAAAATCCTTAGAAACATTGATCGAAAATATTCATTCCGGAAAAATCAGAAACTGGCAGGGGGTTCATTCGTTTTATAATAAGAACAGCCGTCTTTATGACGAACAAAAATTTCAGCATGCTTTTGCATCGATGCTGGAAATTTTAAAAATATCTGTCCGGAGTTTTACCAAAAAACTTTTCAGGGAACTTCTGCAACAAGCTCTTGATACCAAAGAATGGATGGTGAAAGAAATTTATGATTCCCGTGCAAAGGATTATCATAATGAATTTCGCAAAATGATGTATGAAACCCAACAGGAAATGGACAAAGTGATTGGCAAATTAGAAGACAATAGTTTTATCAATCATCAGAAAAAGGAATTGAAGGATTTTCGGGTAAAAGTAAATGAGATCATCAAAACCTTCAAACTATGATCAAAAAAAATCCTCCCATCGATGACGGGAGGAAGCTTCTTGCAAGAAGTAATATTCAAATAGCCAAAATTACTTCTTAGTAGTGTCGGCGCTCATTTTGCTCATGCCGCTGTCACTTTTCATTTTGCTCATGCTGGTGTCTGTGTTCATTTTGTTCATACTTGTGTCAGCACTCATCTTCGTTGTAGAATCAGTTGCTCCTTCCTTTTTTTCACCAGAGTTGTTGCAAGATGCCATGAAACCGGCAATAGCCAGAACTGCGAATACTTTTTTCATTGAAGTTGTTTTAATTTTTAAAGTAAAAAATCCCGATTGTTATCAAAGGCGCAAAGGTAATTGCTTGACTGAAATAAACAAATTTCAACGATAGTTTTTTATCCCGAACCACGCTCGATAGATTGATAGCGATCAATTTGTCTTCTATTTTTTTCTGAAAAATATGCGAATCGGTACACCTTTGAAATTGAAATTCTCCCTTAATTGATTTTCCAGGTAGTTTTTATATGGTGGCTTTATGTCATCGGGAAAATTGCAGAAGAATGCAAAGGAAGGTACTGGCGTAGGTAACTGAGTCACAAATTTTATTTTTATCGGGTGACCTCTTACTACTGGCGGATGATAGGATTGAAGAGCTTTTTGCATCACTTCATTCAGTTCAGATGTAGAAACTCTCCGTTTTCGATTATCAAATACTTCCAATGCAGTTTCAATGCCTTTGAAAATGCGTGTCTTTTCTTTAGCAGATATAAACAAAACAGGTATATCGCTAAAAGGTGCAAAACGCTTTTTCAACTCTTCCTCATATTCTTTTGATGTGTTTGTTTGCTTATCTACGAGGTCCCATTTATTTACCAGCACAACAATACCTTTTCCTTTTCTTGATGCAAGGCTGAATATATTGAGATCTTGCGCAGTTATTCCTTTCACTGCATCAATCAATAACAGGCATACATCTGCTTCGTCCATTGCCTTGATGGCACGAATTACAGAATAAAATTCAAGGTCCTCATCCACTTTGGATTTCCGGCGAATACCGGCTGTATCAATTAAAATAAATTCTTTCTGAAAAAGTTTGTAATGCGTATGAATAGTATCTCTTGTCGTACCGGGAATATCACTCACAATCGTTCTTTCTTCCCCAATCAAAGCATTTAATAATGAAGATTTACCAACATTTGGCTGTCCAATAATTGCAAACTTCGGCAATCCGGATATTTCATTTATATCTTCTGAAGAATCTTCCTTAATTATTTTTGTTATTGCATCAAGTAGTTCACCGCTGCCACTGCCGCTGATTGAAGAAAGGAAAAAAATATTTTCAAAACCCATTCCGTAAAATTCGGATGCTTCCATCATTCTCTCGTTATTGTCAACTTTATTTACAGCCAGGAAAACAGGTTTATCACTTCGTCTCAGCAAATCAGCCATTGCTTCATCAAGATTGGTGATACCAGTTGTTACATCCACCATGAAAACAATCGCATTGGCTTCTTCAATTGCCACCAGCACTTGCTTGGCAATTTCCTTTTCAAAAACATCTTCACTGCCCGGTACAAAGCCTCCTGTATCAATTACATTAAATGTTTTACCATTCCAGTCAGAAACACCATATTGCCGGTCACGGGTTACACCACTTGTGTCATCCACAATGGCTTTTCTTTCTTCAAGCAAACGATTGAAGAAAGTACTCTTTCCAACATTTGGTCTGCCAACTATGGCCAATGTGAAGCTCATATCATAAATCCCTAAAGGAACATTTAGACCTGAATTTTGAAATTTCTTTATGAATTAGAAATATCAATTTTCAAGTAGTTAAAAAATATAATCAAATAAAATCTTATCCTTTAAATTCTTCCTAAATAAAAAAAACGTTCAACCTAAGTTCCCTTTAAGGGACAGGGGGTTCAATATCCGTATTCTTTTAACTGCAATTCATTTTCTCTCCAATTCGGCTTTACTTTCACAAATAATTCTAAGAAAACTTTTTGACCTAAAAATTTTTCTACTTCTATTCTTGCTTCTGTTCCCAGTTTTTTGATCATGCTTCCGCCTTCGCCAAGAATGATTCCCTTTTGTGTTTCCCGCTGAACAATAATATCAGCAGAAATTTTTATCAACCCTGTTTTCTCTTTGAATTCCGTCACTAGCACGGCCGTATGATAAGGTATTTCCTCTGAAAACAATCCATAAATTTTTTCACGGATCAATTCACTCACAAAAAATTTAGTGGAAAGATCACTAATATCATCCCCGGTGTAAAAAGGTTCAGCCTCTGGTAAAAATTCCAGAATGGCATTCATAAACTTT
Organism: uncultured Bacteroidota bacterium; assembly: GCA_963823125.1. GTDB lineage: Bacteria > Bacteroidota > Bacteroidia > Chitinophagales > Chitinophagaceae > UTBCD1. Next base: position 213,027 of record CAWGKD010000010.1, on the reverse strand, counting down.
TTTTTATTTATTCCTGATGAAGCAGATATAGCCACAACTTTTTTGCAATAATTTTTTACAGAAAAAAATCCCTCGGCTTTCTTCAGCTTTACTGTATCCACAAGGTCAATTTTATTCAACACAATAATAGCCGGAACTTTTAATTTCAATGATGAAAAAACAGTATCACATTCCTGCCAGTTATCTTTTACATCTACAAGCAGTAATGCCAGGTCGGCATCTTCCAAAGCATTTTTCACAGCCCGCATCATTTTTTCATGCAACAAATATTTTGGTTCAATTATACCCGGTGTGTCAGAAAAAATAACCTGGTAATTTTTTTCTGTCAATATTCCTTTAATCCGATGTCTTGTTGTTTGAACCTTTGGAGAAATAATAGCAAGCTTTTCTCCCATCAATTCGTTGAGTAGAGTGCTTTTGCCCGCATTTGGCTTTCCGAATATATTGACAAAACCAGCTTTCATTTTAAATGAAGTGCAAATGTAGATGATTAAAAATTGTTTGGCAGGATAGTACTGTGAGGCTATCTTTGCAGCCCAAATCGCGAAGTAGAGCAGCGGTAGCTCGACGGGCTCATAACCCGTAGGTCGGGAGTTCGATCCTCCCCTTCGCAACAAAAAAGGCCTCCACCCGGAAGCCTTTTTCTTTTTATTCTTTTCAGTTATGATTTGTGTGAAATACTGCTGGCACCGCTCGTTTTAATGTCACGAATTACAGCATCTCCTTTATAATGAACAATGCTGGCTCCACTGGCTTGTGCTGATAATTCTTTGCTCACTGTAATTTGGATGCTGCTGGCCCCATTTGCTTTAACATCACAATAATCAGTTACAAAGTCATATCCTTTGAAATCACTCGCACCACTTGCATTTACATTTAGTTTTGAAGCATGTCCACTGACTTTCATATCTGATGCACCTCTCAGACTCACAAAAAGTTTGTCAACGTTTAGTTTGCCATCACCTTTCAGATCGCTGGCACCAGAAAAAGTAATTTGAAGATTGTCAGATTTTAAATCATTCATAAGATATACATCACATGCTCCTCCGACATTCAGTTTATCAATATTTTTAAAAGAAATGTAAGCTTTCAGTTTCATTTTATCACTATTCCATTTCATGCCATCCTCATATCTGATATGCAAGACACCATCATTTACTTCTACTTTTATATGATCCTTAAATTTTTCTTCAGATGCACTTACTGCCACCACTTCATCATCACCTTGAGTCAGGTAAACATCAAAAGCGTTGGAAACTTCAATGGCATGAAAACTTCCGCTTAGTTTTCTTACTTCAGCATTGGGATCATTAATTGTTTTTTGAGCAAATGCGGTGGCGCCTGAAACTGCGGTTAGTAAAATGAATAAAAAAAGCTTCTTCATAAACTTTGATTTGAAGTGCTACGAAATAATGGATAGAAAAGTTACAGGTTTTAAGAAATATTTTTGTATACCTTTACTCCACCTGTTAAAAAGCAGGCAAGTTCTTAGGTTTTCTTTATGAAAGCCTTTAAGTTTTCAGAGTTTCCCGGGGTGTTTATCCCTGAACTTGGCAAAGACCACTTCGACAAGTTCGGTGTTAATCTGAGATCAAACCCGTAAAACCTGATCAGGGTAATGCCTGCGCAGGGAAGGAGGTCAATCAATTCCCCTTTCTCCACAGCATTTCCCTCTCATTTTTTAACCATTTAAAATTAAAAAAAATGAAGAGGATTGCTATTATTATCAGTTGTTGTATGTTTCTTTTCAGCGAAATCAATTTTGCACAAAAAAAAGAAACCAGCAAGGATAGTTTAGAAAACAGCAAAGACAGTTTCTACATTCTTACACCGGTAGAGGTAAAAGCTGTTCGTGCCGGAAATAAAGCGCCGTTTACAAAAACAAATCTTTCCAAAAAATATATTGAAGAAAATAATTTAGGACAAGACCTGCCTTTCATTCTTAACCAGACTCCTTCAGTTGTAATCAATTCCGATGCGGGAAATGGTGTAGGATACACCGCTATTTATATTCGTGGCACTGATGATTCACGAATTAATATGACCTTGAACGGGATTCCATATAACGATGCGGAAGAACAAAGTATTTATTTTGTTGACCTCCCCGATTTTGCTTCATCGGTAAACAGCATACAGATCCAACGCGGAGTGGGAACTTCTTCCAATGGTGCCGGAACATTTGGCGCTACTATTAATTTTTCCACCAATGAATTTAATGATAAACCTTACGCTGAACTGAATAACAGTTATGGCTCTTTTAATACATGGAAAAACACAGTGAAAGTTGGCAGCGGTTTAATTGATGGACATTTTACTGTTGATGCCCGTATCTCACAAATTACCAGCAATGGTTACATTGACCGTGCCACCAGCAATTTGAAATCATTTTATTTTTCTACTGCTTATTACAGTAAAAAATCATCGCTGCGTTTTAATATTATCCAGGGAAAAGAAAAAACTTACCAGGCATGGAATGGAATTCCTGAATCGAAATTATCCGGAGATATAACCGCATTGAATACACATTATCAAAATAACGTCGGTTCTCTTTATTTCAACCAAGCTGATTCATTGAATCTTTATAATTCCAGTAACAGAACGTACAATTATTTTACCTATCCGAACCAAACGGATAATTATTGGCAAAATCATTACCAGCTTTTTTTTAATCATCAGTTGAATCAGCATTTGTCTTTTAATGTCGCCACATTTTTAACCAGAGGTTATGGTTATTATGAAGAATACCATGATCAGGGCGATTCTTCAAAGGCAAAATATTCTGTTTATGGATTACCGAATTATATTGTTGGGAACAATACATTTCAAAGTACCAATCTTGTCAGACAATTATGGTTGAGTAATTATTTTTATGGTGGAATATTTTCTTTTCAATATAAAAATAAAAAAACGCAGTTCACTACAGGTGGCGGATGGGATAAATATGATGGAAAACATTATGGCATTATTACATGGGCGCAGAACGGAGGCATACCTCCAAATTACGAATGGTACAATGAGCCGGCATACAAAAGCGATTTCAATGTATATGCAAAATGGCAGCAGGATATCAGTAATCATTTTACCACATTTGCCGATCTCCAATACCGGCGCATAGTTTATACCATTGACGGCTTTGATGATAATCCTTCATTCAAAGTGAGTAATACTTATAATTTTATTAATCCAAAAGCCGGGATCACTTATACGAACAATGAATGGCAGGCTTATTTTTCTTATTCCATGTCAAATCATGAACCTAATCGCTACGATTTTGAAGCCGGAGGAAGTGATCAGCCCAACTCTGAAACACTTCATGACTTTGAATTAAACATTGAGAAAAAAAATCGCATGTCTTCATGGAGCGCCACCGGATATTACATGCTTTATCATAATCAGCTTGTGCAGAATGGAAAAATCAATGATGTGGGAGAATATACACGCATTAATATTCCGAATAGTTATCGTCTCGGAATTGAATTACAAGCAGCGACAAAGGTCAATGATTGGTTCAACGTTAATGCTAACTTAACGCTCAGCATAAACAAAGTGAAAAATTATACTGAGTATGTGGATGATTATGATAATGGCGGTCAGAAAAGTTATTATTATGCGCTTAGCACAATTTCGTTTTCGCCTTCTGTTATTGGTAGCGCCATGCTGAATTTTCTGCCATTTAAAAATTATGAATTAAGCCTTGTAAGCAAATATGTGAGCAAGGAATATCTTGATAATTCACAACATGAAGACCGGAAATTGAATCCATATTATCTTCAGAATTTAAGAATGACTTACACTATTAAATTGAAAGAAATAAAAGAAGCGATGCTGATTTTCCAGTTGAATAATTTATTCAACAAAATGTATGAGCCTAACGGTTATACCTATAGTTATATTTACGGAGGTCAATTAACTACGGAGAATTTTTTATTTCCAATGGCGGGAACAAATTATATGCTTGCGGTAAATATAAAGTTGTAAGAAAATTTTATAAAGCGATAAATTGTAAGGAAAAGTTAGCGTATCAAATTATCATACATTATACATCATACTTCATTTTTCTTATTTCTTATTCCCAAATTTTTTCTGCCATGCCAGCATGCCTCCAACAAGATTTTTTGTGTTTTTAAAACCCAACATCTCTAAAATATCGCATGCTTGTCCGCTACGGTTACCACTGCGGCAATAAATAATCATTTCATCGTTTTTAAAATCTTCAATTTCTTCAACCTGCATGGATTGTATTTTACCAAGCGGAATTAATTCTCCGCCAATATTGAATTCAGCATATTCGTATGGTTCACGAACATCAATTAAATTTAATTTTTCTCCACTATCCATCCGGGCTTTCAATTCTTCAATTGTAATTGTTTGCATATTCACTTTGATTATTGAGGAAAATGATTGATTGAATCGGCAGCAACGGGTTTATTTAAGCTCAACATTATATCCATTGTCTGGCCGCTTCGGATATGCTGAACAATTCCTAGATCATCAAATCGTTTCGGATTTTGCCAGTATATATAAGCATTTAGCGTATCCTTCACGTCAGGATCAGCTCTGACAGAAAAAAAACTTAATCCCATTGATTCTATAAATGATCTTGCCTCACCATAGGTTAATCCGATAATATTGGGAACATCAAATTGATTATCTCCTACTCCTGTTCCTAATACTAATGTTATACTGCTGCCCATTTGAAGTTTTGTTCCCGGTTCAATATTAGATCCATTTCTCATTTGCTGCAATACGGAATTTCTGGCAAAATCAGGCCGGTAAATAGTATCCCCAATCCGAAGTCCCATATTTTTCAAAACCATTTCAGCACTGCGTAAACTGTAACCTACAAGGTTTGGCATTTCAACAAAAGGAGGCACCGTTCTGTTTATAGTCAGATATACTTTCCTGTTTACTTTCACAGTGGCATCTCCTTCGGGAAATTGCTTAACTACAGAAAGAGGCGGTATCGTGTCAATGTAAATGGAGTCCTGAATTCCTACTTCAAAACCCATTTTATCCAATTGATTTTTTGCTTCATCAAAATTTTTTCCTATCACATTAGGAACCGTTCTGGAATTTCCATGGTGAGTAATAAATTTTAATGAAAGAATGAACAGAGCAAAAATACCAATGGCCAGCATCACACCGGCAGCAACGTTTACCCACAAAGGACGACTTGTGATAAATTTAAACACGCTTTATATTTTGGATTTTCAAATTGAGAAAATAAATTCTAAAAAATCCAGGCTTAAAATTTAAAATTAGTTTTCTAATGCCTCTTCAACAAGTTTTGTGTAAAATTCTTTCAAATCCCATCCCATTGCTTTTACCTGCATGGGGATAACACTTGCATCAGTCTGACCAGGGATTGTGTTTACTTCCAGCATAAAAGGCTGACCGCTTTCTTCATTATAAATGAAATCAATCCGCACGACCCCGCGACAATTAAATACCGCATATATTTTTTTAGCGGCTTCCCGGATTTTATCTGCAACCGCTTCATCCACGTTCGCCGGTGTCACTTCGCTTGACTTACCTCCGTATTTTGCTTCAAAATCAAAAAAATCTTTTTGAGTAGATACTTCTGTAAGCGGCAAGACAATTATATTACCTTTTGTTTTAAAAACACCAACAGTAAACTCTCTTCCTTTTACCATTTCTTCTATCAAAACCTGGTCATCTTCATGAAATGCTTTAGCAATAGCATCCTCTAATTGCTCTGCTTTACTCACTTTACTCATGCCGATGCTCGAACCGCCGTTACCGGGCTTTACAAACAAAGGTAATTTCAGCTGATCCAGAATCTGGAAAGCCGGAATCGCAGTATGTTTGAAAAGATGAATAGAATTGGCAACAGAAATCCCAGCCATTTTAGCTATAGCAACTGTATATCTTTTATTGAATGTAATAGCGGAAGTTGCCGCATCGCAGCTTGTGTAGGGAATTTTAAGTGTATCAAAATATCCTTGCAGTTTTCCATCTTCTCCGGGTGTGCCATGCATACCAACAAACACGACATCAAACCTTATTTTATCATTTTCTAATTTCAATGAAAAATCATTTTTGTCAATCTCTGTTTTTTTACCGTCAGGCAATTCATAAACCCATCCTTTCTCAGTCACATCAATTTTGTAAACATCAAATTTGTTTCTGTCAAGATTATTACTAATGGTAATTGCACTTCTGTAAGAAATAACAGCTTCACCTGAAAAACCGCCGGTTACCAGCGCTACTTTTTTTTTCATGTTGGTTGGTTGGTTAATTTAACATCGCAAATATTGAGGAAAAATTGCGTCAGAAGAAATTTCAAATGCTAAAAATGAATTATTTCTTTCCAACTCCGGGATTGCCGGTATCAAGAACAAATTTCCAACTGGCATCCGTATGTTTTCTCCACAAAGTTATATATGTTCCCTGCATCGTTGTATCCTTATCGTGCAAAGTATAAATGCCGTATGTATATCCCAGATCGCCGGAGGAAGAGATTTCTGCGTTCTGGGGTTTCCATGTCAATGAAAAGGAGGAATCATTAATTTTTTGCAAATAGTATACAGCTTCTTTACCAATTATTGGATAATAATCAGGCCTCAGCAGAACAGCGTCCGAATCGATGTAATGCAGAAAAGCTGCTTTCATTCCTTTTTGTTCTGAAAGAGCAGAAAAACTAATATCGGCTTGTTTCATGGCTTCTTTTTCTTTGACCATATCAACGGTGGATATGTGGTTACAAGAACAAATTATTATCCCAAAAAATAAACTATACATCCATTTCATAACAATAAGCCTTAAAAAATATTTTAAAAATAATGTTCTGATGAAATAAAGGGAATAAGAAAGGTGAAGGCTGTTTCTCCTTCACCTTTGTTCTGGCGGAACATATCACCCGCCTTTAAGTTAGCAGCAAATCGCTACTTAGTATTAAGAATCTCCCATTAAGGTAGAAAGTTTTTTGAAGGATAAAAAATAATTTCCCTCACTAATTTATGCACAGTCAAATCACAAACTAAATATGCATCTTTTCTTTCTTAGCTAAGAGCTGCTCAACCGTTTCGCGGTACATTTCATCCGGCACACAACAATCTACAGGACAAACAGAAGCGCACTGAGGTTCTTCATGAAAGCCCTGGCATTCCGTACATTTGTTTGGAACAATGTAATAAATGTCGGTCGCCAAAGGTGGATTCTTTTGGTCCACATCTACAGTCGTGCCATCCATCAAAGTAAAAGATCCTTTAACAGTTGTGCCATCAGCAATAGCCCATTCTACACCACCTTCATAGATTGCGTTGTTAGGACATTCTGGTTCACAAGCACCGCAGTTGATACATTCTTCAGTAATCTTAATTGCCATAAAAATTTAATTATTAAGTTCAGAATAACTTTACGCAACAAATATAAATGTCATCAATGAATTTACAATACCGTATAAACTTATTATTCCGATTAAGGGAATATATTTTGTCAAATGCAGAACCCTGGCAAGAAGCCAAAGAAAAAGCCCGGCAGGAAAATGGCTGGTTCATTCCAGAGTTTGTTGACCTTGCTGTCCGAAATATCACTGATTCCTTTTTGGGAAAAGAAACTCTTGACAACTGGACCCGCTCTTATCAATTACCGCCGACAGTACAAGATCCAAAGACTATCGGAATTGTAATGGCAGGTAATATTCCACTTGTTGGCTTTCATGATCTTCTTTCTGTTTTCATCTCTGGCCATAAAGCTTTTGTTAAACTTTCATCGAAGGATGAAACGCTTATCACACATTTGGTGGAGAAAATGTCAGAATTAAATGAAGAAATAAAAGAGTGTATCCGGTTTTCAGAAATGCTGAAAGGCTGTGATGCTTATATTGCTACCGGCAGCAGTAATTCATCAAGATATTTTGAATATTATTTTGGCAAATACCCGAACATCATTCGTCGCAACAGAACTTCAGTCGCCATCCTTTCCGGCAATGAGACAGATGAAGAACTTGAAAAACTGGCTGATGATGTATACCAGTATTTTGGACGTGGCTGCCGAAATGTTACTAAAATTTATGTGCCGGATAATTATGATTTTATCCGGTTACTGGATATTTTTAAAAAATATAATTATCTGGCTGATCATCACAAGTATAAAAACAATTACGATTACAATCTTGCTCTTCATATTATGAATAAAAAATTTTACATGACCAATGGATCGATTCTTTTAGTGGAAGATGTTTCGCTTTTTTCGCCAATTAGCGAACTGAACTATGAATTTTACAGCAATGCGAACATTTTGCAGACATCATTAAGGAGTCATAAAGACATTCAATGTATCATTAGCAGAAACAATATTCCTTTTGGTCAGGCGCAAGGTCCTTCTGTCAATGACTATGCCGATGGAATTGATACTATGGCTTTTTTGAAAGCATTGTAAAACTACACTACCATTTTTTCATAAATGTTAATAATTTTGCCTTACAAGTACGAAGAGCTTAGTAAACGATTTGTTAAACTGATTTAGCGGTAAGTTAATCATCATATCACTTGATTAATTTACAGTGAAAAGGTATGAACTTTGGTAAACTTATTTACTCAATAATTAAATTAAAATAAATAAACGCTATGAAATGGAAACAATTTTTACTGATCGTTGCCGTTAGCGCAATATCAGCTGTTGGCAGTGTGTGGATATATGGAAAATATAACAATAACCACAAATCGGTATTCACACAAATTGATGGAAAAATTCCTGCCAACTATGCAGGTTTTTTTGATGGCAGCAAAGGTAGTACTGGTGGGCCAGTTGATTTTACAAAAGCTGCCAGTGCATCTATCCCCGCTGTAGTGCATATCAAAACAAAAATTCCCGCCAAAAGAATAAGTAACGATCTTCCACGCAACCGCAATAATAACATGGATGATTGGTTCAATCAGTTCTTCAATTTTGGACCTACTATAATACCTGAGCAAAGAGCTTCAGGAAGCGGTGTGATTATCAGCGATGACGGTTATATCGTCACCAACAATCACGTTATTGCTGATGGAGAAGATGGAACAGGCGTGGCTGATGAAATAACTGTTACACTTAACAATAAGAAAACATATAAAGCAAGAGTAATAGGAAGAGATCCAAGCAGCGATATAGCTGTTTTAAAAATTGATGGAACAGGTTTCCCTTTTTTACTTTATGGTAATTCAGATGATGTAAAGATTGGTCAGTGGGTATTGGCAATAGGTTATCCGCTTTCATTGGAAACTACAGTTACCGCCGGTATCATTAGCGCCAAAGGAAGATCAATTGGCATCAATGAACGTCAAAGCAAGAACCCAATCGAATCATTCATTCAAACTGATGCTGCAGTAAACCAAGGCAACAGTGGTGGAGCTTTGATTAATACTGATGGTCAATTAATTGGTATTAATTCAGCTATTCTTGCGCCAAGTGGTACTTATGCGGGATATTCTTTTGCTATTCCGGTAAACCTGGTAAAGAAGATTGTAAGTGATCTGATAAAATACGGAGATGTAAAAAGACCTTATTTAGGCATTTCGGTCGATGAAGATAAGTTTGATGCAGGTGATGGTGCTCATGTTGGTTTGGTAGCACCAGATGGAGCTGCTGCAGAAATAGGATTAAAAAAAGGCGATATCATAACAAAAATCAATGATGCCAATATAACTTCCTGGTCTGAGCTCCAAGGTACCGTGGCTTCTTACGATGCAGGAGATAAAGTTAAAATTACTTACAAAAGAGATGGAAAAGATTATACTGCAACTGCCACTTTAAAAAATATTGTAGGCACCTATGCTAAAGTTGTTCAGTCATCCATTGACGAGAAACTTGGGGCTGAGTTGGAAACCCTTGACAAAAAGAAGGCACAGGACTTCCAAATTAATGGAGGTGTGGTTGTAAAAAAGATTAATAAAGGCGGACCTATAAGCCTGACCAAAATGGACGAAGGTTTTATCATCACCAGTGTGAATGGACAGGATGTAAACAGTGTAGAAGAACTAAGGAATGTGTTGGCAGGAGGTTACGGGACAGTGCAGTTAACTGGAATATATCCCGGATATAATGGAAGCTATGTTTACCCGCTTAACCTTGGGAATCAATAATAAGTTGGTTGTGACAATATAATAACGCCGGTTCTTATGTGCCGGCTTTTTTATTTCTCAAAGACTAAATATTCCCATTTCTGCATTACAAATTTCTTTCCTTTGCTGAAATCATTTTCAGCTTTTAAAAACACATTTCTGAAAATACCTGTTACATTTTCATCTTTAATTTCAAAACGCAAATCATTCATTGAAGACAAATTCAAAATAACCAACACTTCTTTTTCTTCTTTTTTCCGTAAATATGCGAAAACATGAGAATCATCACTGGTTTTAATGCGATAATTTTTTACATCTACATCTCCTGCTCGCAAAGCAGGATGTGTGGAATGAAGATTTAATAAAGTTTTATAAAAATCCTGAAGAGCATACTTTCTCGTCCACGGTATTTCATCTTTATTATAAAAGTCCAATCGCTTTTTCAAAGGAAGTTCCTGACCACTATAAACAAGTGGAATCCCATTCCATGTTGCACAAAGAACTGCAAAAGGAATTGCGGCGTCGCCCATGCGTTCATACTCGCTGCCACTGTGAGAATTTTCATCATGATTTGTCGTGAAAAACATCCGAATAGCAGTGGCTGGAAAAAGCGTTTCGTATTTATGCAAAACACTTTCCAAGCCACTGATATTGGTTTGTTGCCTCCAGAATTCTTCCATCTTATGTAAGAATTCCCACGTATAGCTTGCATCAAACACTTCGTGATAACTTACTTCTTCTGTTTCTCCAAGCCAGAAAAGTGGTTTTAGTTGATCCAATTCTATCCTTGCTTTTTTCCAGAAAGAAAGCGGAGTCAAATGTGCCATATCACAACGGAAGCCATCAATGTTAAATTCATTTATCCAAAACTTCATGGCATCAATCATGGCATCTTCCTCGGCAACACTGTTATGATCCAGTTGCAAAACATCGGACCAGTCAAATGGCGGATGAAATTTTCCATCATTGTCTCTGGCATAATATTCAGGATGTTCTTTTGTCCACACATGATCCCATGAAGTGTGATTCGCTACCCAATCCATCATAACTTTTAATCCTAATTCATGAATTGCATTTACGAGGTTCTTAAAATCATCCAACGCTCCAAATTCAGGATTGATATTTTTATAATCGCTGATGGAATAATAACTGCCCAATGTTCCAATTCTTTTAACTTTACCAATAGGATGAATTGGCATAAACCATAATGTTTCAACTCCCATCTCACTAAGTCTCGGTAAATCTTTGGCAAAAGCATTGAATGTTCCTTCGTGAGTATATTGTCTCACGTTTACTTCGTAAATATTGGTGCTGTGTGTCCAGGTAAGTGGTTGAAAAATTGAAGCCATAAACAATATTCAAATTTTGAAGATACTTGAAAAGAAGTAATAATTTTGAAATAAAAAAAATTATACAAGCGCTGTTATGAAAGAGTTTTGGGATAAAAGATATAGTAAGAGTGGATATTCTTATGGCGAAGAGCCAAACGAGTTTCTAAAAAAAGAATTATCTAAATTGCCTGTAGGAATAATTCTTTTTCCAGCCGAAGGTGAAGGTCGAAATGCGGTTTATGCTGCCAAATCAGGATGGAAAGTTTATGCTTTTGATCAAAGTATCGAAGCTCAAAAAAAAGCATTTCAATTAGCTGCAAACAATAAAGTCGTCATAAACTATGATGTTGGTGAATTTCAAACTTTGAAATATAAAACTGATCAATTTGATGCAATAGCACTTATTTATGCGCACTTCCCTGCGAAGAAAAAATCGGAATATCATAAAAAACTAATTTCCTATTTAAAAAAAAGGGGAATTATAATATTTTAAGCTTTTAGCAAACGACATATAGAATATAATAAAACAAACGAAAAAATAGGTGGGCCAAAAGATTTGGGAATGCTGTTTTCCATTGAAGAAATAAAATCAGACTTTAAGGATTTTGAAACACTTGAATTGAAAGAGCAAGAAATAGAATTGCACGAAGGACAGTTTCATAATGGAAAGGGTTCTGTGATCAGATTTGTCGGACGTAAAAAATAAATTCTTGTTAAATAGTTTTGAACTGCGTGGAATTGATACTATCCCTGTTTTGTTTCGACAATATATTGAATTAACCTGCTTCATCTTTTTAATTCCACCCTATCTTTGTCATTAGCCAAGACAAAAGAATTGTTATTAAATCTTAGCTTCCCTGATATCCGTTTTATTTGAAATTATATGCAGACAGACAAAAGCTTATTTCACTCCTTATTAAATGAAGAGGTTTACAAAACAGGACAAATCAAGTTTTTCCCATCTGGTTCTGTTATTCAAAATATAAACGCCTACATCCGTTCAATTCCTATTGTTCTTTCCGGAAGTATGAAAGTGATAAGGATTGATGAAGATGGTCAGGAAATTTTATTGTATTATATAAAACCTGGTGAAAGTTGCATCATGTCGTTTCTTGCCGGCATTCACCATGATACCAGTAAAATAAAAGCTATCGTGGAAGAAGATGCAGAATTATTGCTGATCCCCGTGGATAAAGCAGCCGACTGGATAAAAAAATTTCCTGAGTGGACAGATTTTATTTTCAATCTTTATCAACGCCGCTTTGAAGAACTTCTGGAAGTGGTGAATGCTGTGGCTTTTCAAAAATTAGATTCCCGCCTGCTCCAATTACTCAAGCAAAAATCTTCATTATTTCAAACTAAACAAATTTCCATTACGCATCAGCAACTGGCCGACGAATTAGGAACAACCCGCGAAGCGGTAAGCCGGGTATTGAAACAAATGGAAAACGATAAACTGGTTTCTCTCTCGAGGAATAAAATTTCTCTTGTGTGACATAAGTCACACAACATGCCATTACTGCCCGGTAATTTTGTTGCTGAAGAAAATAAATGATACGATTGTATAATTATCGTTCCCATTTCATTACTCAATTGATAAATTAAAATAAAATGAAAAAAAAATTAAGCTCAGCCGATAGAATCATACGTTTGATTATCGCAGCAGTTATTGCGGTTCTTTATTTCACAAATACTATTTCCGGAGTTTTAGGAATTGTACTTTTAATTCTTGCCGGAGTATTTGTGTTGACAAGTTTTATCAGCTTTTGCCCGCTTTATTTTTTATTTAAAATAAGTACCTACAAAACAAAATCCGAATAAACATGGCACATCATGAAATAGAAACCCAATGGATGGGTAAAATGCAATTCAATGCACTCGTAAACGGTCATACCATTATTATGGACGGACCTGAAAAAGTTGGTGGTGAAGATAACGGGCCAATTCCCAAACCTTTTGTACTAACAGCACTTTCCGGATGCACGGGAATGGATATTGTCAGTCTTCTTCGCAAAGAAAAAAAAGAAGTAAAGGAATTGAATATTAAAGTAACCGGAGAAATAAGTAAACAACATCCGATAGAATATCTTGCCATGCATGTCGTTTACGATTTCAAAGGCGATGAATCTTACAAAGATGCTGCGCTAAATGCCGTTACTTTGTCACAGGAAAAATATTGCGGAGTAAGTCATATGCTGAAAAAAGCATTACCTGTTACCTGGGAAGTGAACTATAATGGGCAGCAGGTATTTAACAATAAAATTGAAGAGCAACAACTTCAAAATGCCGTTCATTAAAAAAAATATACTTGTAATCGCCGGAGTTTTTGTCGGAACAATTGCTGGTTATATTTACTGGCATCAGATCGGTTGTTCAACCGGCACTTGTTTAATCACTTCAAGCCCGGTCAATTCATCTCTTTACGGGGCATTGATGGGCGGACTAGTATTCAGTATTTTTAAAAAATCTAAACCAGATAAAAAATGATAGATACTCTCAAGAATTTATTCGGAATGGGATCTAAAACCGACTATGCACAATTAATAAAAGAAGGAGCAATTATTCTGGATGTTCGCACGAAAGGCGAATATGCAGGCGGTCATATAAAGGGTTCAATCAACATTCCTGTTGACCAGTTGCATAACAGCCTCAATAAACTGAAAGATAAAAAGAAACCTATCATCACTTGTTGCGCTTCGGGAATGAGAAGTGCTTCTGCAAAAAACTTCCTGAAAGCAAACGGATACCTGGAAGTTCATAATGGTGGTGGCTGGTATAGCCTCGAAAATAAAATAAACTGACAAAGTACTGTGCAGGATGACTTTATCTTGCTTGTTAATAAATATAAAATATGAAGGAAAGAATTTTTACCGGCTGGACATTTACAAGAGGTTTATATATTGTGATGGGAAGTATTATAATTATTCAATCAATATTAAATCACCAATGGCTGGGTGTTGTTTTTGGTGGATATTTCGCAGCCATGGGAATTTTTGCTTTTGGCTGCGCAGCCGGGAACTGTTTTGGCGGCAATTGCTCAGTTGAAACTAGCCAAAAAATAAATATCTCTGGCAAAGAATTTGAAGAAGTAATAACAAAATAAATTTATGGCACAGACATTTCATGAATTAATAAACAGCGAAACCCTGACTTTAGTAGACTTTTCTGCCGAATGGTGCGGGCCTTGCAAAATGATGAAACCCATTTTGGAAGAACTTAAATCAAAAATCGGCGATAAAGCTAAAATCATAAAAATTGATGTGGATCAAAATCCGCAATTAGCCAGCGGCTTTCAGATTCATGGAGTGCCGACATTAATACTTTTCAGAAATGGTGAAATAAAATGGAGACAAGCCGGAGTTGTTTCTGCAAATAATCTTCAACAAATCATCAATCAAAATTTGAATTGATTGATGATTTATAAAAACATTCTGCACTAGATCCTGCGAATCGGTAAGCGATTCTATTCTGAAGTATGCAAACCTGAAAAGCCAATCCTGGAATTCAGTGATTTTTTTTCAACGCCATCTAATACATTACGGCCGTAATTTTCTTCCATTATTGCAGATTAAAGCATGCCTGATATTAAAGATGTAAAAATCAAATATTTATTTCTATCCCATCCATAAAGCCGAAAAAAAGCAAGGACTTTATGCAAGTTCAAAGATAGATTATTACAGTTTTTATTTTTTAATTCGAATATCTTTGTTCAATTTAATTAAGGAATAATAAAATAATTAAGTTCTTAAAATTCTACCTTCAGCCTTCAATCATACTTCATGAGCCAGATAAAAAATAAAAAAGCGCTGATCACCGGTGGCGCTTCCGGCATTGGAAAACTGATGGGTGAATTGTTGCTGAAAAAAGGATTAGACACATTGGTAATCTGGGATATGAATGAAATTTTATTACAAGCAACAACTGCAGAATTAAAAAATCAAAATTATAAAGTGATCTCTTATGTAGTGGATGTAATGAATTTGCAATCCGTAATTACAACAGCGCAAAAAGTAAAAGCAGAAGTTGACAAGATTGATATTTTAATTAACAATGCAGGAATTGTAGTAGGAAAATCTTTTGCAGAACATTCGCATGACGACATAGATCGAACGATGAATATCAACACCATCGCTTTGATGCATATTACCAAAGAATTTTTACCGGGTATGATCGCTGATAAAAACGGTCACATAATAAATATTGCTTCTGCCGCCGGAATGACCGGCAATCCTAAAATGAGCATTTATGTTGCAAGTAAATGGGCCGTGATCGGTTGGAGCGATTCATTAAGATTGGAAATGGAAAAGCTGAAAAGTAATGTAAAAGTCACAACCGTTACTCCATTTTATATAAGTACCGGAATGTTTGCCGGAGTAAAAAGTAATTTAATTCCGATTGTAAAACCTAATGTCGCTGCCCGGAAAATTATCAGGGGAATTGAAAAAAGTAAACTCTTTGTAAGAATGCCCGGCATCGTTTACTTTCTCCCTTTTATAAAAGGCATTTTACCTGCCCGTTGGTTTGATGTCATGGTTGGTAAATGGATGGGCGTTTATAAAACGATGGATGAATTTACCGGAAGGAAATAAAATTAATGAGTCATAAATAATATGGTCACATCACACAAATGAAAGTTAATATCAAATTTGAATTAAAAACTTGGACAATTTATTTTACAACCCTTGTATTGTCCTGCTTCGTTCACGAACTTGGTCATTGCATACCCGCATGGATACATGGCTACTGGGCAGTTCCTACGCCTGCAAAAGTATATACTTCACCAGCTATTCCAGTGGATTTGCATCAATACGTTTCGTGTGGAGGAATATTAGGTTCCATATTATTCACCTTAGTTGCTTTATATTTTTACGTAACGAAAACTTATAAATTCAGTTCAGCAATACTTGCCGGAGCAATGGCATCACCCGGTGTATATGTATTAAGATTTTTGTTGAAAGGCAGAGGACATGATGAAACGGAATTTCAAGAAGCGCAATCTGCATTAGGATTCAGCTACTCAGGACATTCGTTAGATTGGATATTCCTGTTCATATTTTTATCTGCCACGATAATATGGATCATTAAATCAAAACCAGGTTTTAAAATTTCGGGCCGGCTATTAATTGGATCTATCCTCACTTTTATTTTCCTCATTGAGTTACAAAATCTTAACAATTTAATTTTCGATCCGATTTTTCAAACTAAATAATCTGCTGAAAATGAAAGTTTGATAAATTGAATTATTAAACCACATTCCCGATTCTTGGTTAATTATTACAAAACAGTTATAAAAATTATTTTAAAAAATTTTGTGGAACCAAAAGGTTTCATTTATATTTGCAACCAAAAGGTCCCATATTTTTATGAGAAGAGATGTATTCCAGGCCATCGCAGACCCCACCCGGAGAGAGATCATTACCATGATCGCTAAAAAGCCGCTGAATGTAAATTCTGTAGCCGGAAATTTTGAAGTAAGCCGTACCGCCATTTATAAACATGTAAAAATTCTTACTGAATGCGGTATTGTCATTATCAAGCAACACGGAAGAGAAAGATATTATGAAGCCCGTTTGCAGAAACTAAATGAAGTATCAGACTGGCTGGATCAGCACAGGAAATTCTGGACAGCTAAACTCGATTCACTCGAGGAATATTTAAATAAAATTCAAACGAAAACCAAAAAACATGGCAAACACAAACACAAAAAATAAGCAAGCACCTGCAAAGACTCTTTCCATTACAAGAATCTTTGATGCACCGGTTGAACTGGTTTGGAAAGTTTGGACCGATCCCAAACATTTGGCGCAATGGTGGGGACCGAATGGTTTTACCAATCCGGTTTGTGAAATAGATGTAACGAAAGGCGGAAATATTCTTATTCACATGAAAGGACCGGACGGAACTGTCTATCCGATGAATGGTCAATACCGCGAAATCATCAAACATGAAAAACTTGTTTTCACCTGCGCCGCTTTGGATGCGAACAATCAACCATTGTTTGAAATATTGAATACTTTTCTGTTTAGCAAAGAAGGTAACAAAACAAAATTTACAATGACAGCAGAAGTTTCAAAAGTTACTTCCGAAGCAGCACCATATCTTGCCGGAATGGATCAGGGATGGAATCAAAGTCTTGACAGGCTTTCAACTTATTTATTAAAAATAAAATGAAAATCGTGACAACAAAAACCGATACTTCAAACCGTGGACTTGTTATCACCAGATTACTCAATGCGCCGGTAGAATTGGTATGGAAAGTTTTCACAGAACCTGATCATATAAAAAACTGGTGGGGACCAAATGGATTTACCAATACAATTAATAAAATGGAAGTTAAGCCCAATGGTGTTTGGGAATTAGTGATGCATGGGCCTGATGGTACTGATTATAAAAACAAAAGCGTTTACCAGGAAATTATTAAGAATGAAAAAATTGTTTTTATACATGAAAGCCCAAAGTTTACAATAACAATTACATTTAATAAACAGGGTAAAAAAACTTTCTTGACATGGCGAATGCTTTTTGAAACTGCTGAAGAATTGGATAAAGTGATTAAAGTATATAAGGCCGACAAAGGATTGAAACAAAATGTAGACAAATTAGAAACTTACCTTTCAAAGAATATTTAACCGGCAAATTAAATTTTATCAGGATTCAGCATATTTAATTATTTCGGCTATCTGGCTGGGAGAAAACCATTTTATTTCTTTATCCTTATTAAACCATGTCATCTGCCGTTTGGCATATTGTCTTGTATTTTTCTTAATGAGATCAACAGCTTCAATCAAGGGAATTTTACCTTCCAGATAATTAAATAATTCCGTATAGCCAACCGTGTGCAAACCATTCAGATCTTTATCAGGCAACAACTTTTTCACTTCTTCCAGCAAACCTGATTTCATCATTTGGTCAATTCTGTCATTGATATTACGATGCAATTCTTCCTTGGGTAATTCCAATCCAATCTTTATAATATTAAAATCTCTTTTCCCTTTTTTCCCTTTGTGAAAAAAAAGTATAGATTGATCGGTTGATTCTTTTACTTCCAATGCTCTCATCAACCGTTGCGGGTTTTTTATTTCAGCAGATTTATAGAATTCAGGATCTTCTTTTTTCACTCTTTCCTGAAGCCAGCCTAATCCATTTTCCGAATAATCCTTAATTATTTTTTTTCTAACATCCGGATCAATGACCGGCACGTCATCCAATCCTTCACAAAAAGCTTTAATGTATAATCCGGTTCCTCCAAC
The DNA here is from genome assembly GCA_963823125.1 of uncultured Bacteroidota bacterium. Lineage (GTDB taxonomy): Bacteria > Bacteroidota > Bacteroidia > Chitinophagales > Chitinophagaceae > UTBCD1. The sequence goes on along the minus strand of CAWGKD010000010.1, from coordinate 194,382 downwards.
CATCACCAGTATATCATGCTTTTCAAAAATTTGTTTTGTTTTTTTCAAAACGTATTTTTCAAACATGGCGGCATTCATTTCATCATGAATAGAAACAGATGCTATAAAATGATGTATTACCTTCTGCAATTGTTTTTCATCAGGTTTTGCCACACCAATACTCATTTCTTTAAAACATTGCCGGCTGTCAGCAGAAATAATTTCTGTCTTGAAATGTTTTGCCAATTCAATAGCAACTTGAGTCTTTCCAACAGCAGTTGGTCCAACTATAATGACAACCGTTTTATTTTTGACAGAAGCCATTTCAATTATTTAAAACCCCCGCCTTTAGCGGGGGCAATATCATTTAAATTTAATTTTATCATCAATTATAGAATCTACATTCCTTCTTCACCACCTTCTCCCACTACTTCGTCATCACCCAAACTTATTTTATCTCCCGCTTCATCTGTTGAATTCGTTTCACCATCTTCACCCTCTTCACCAAATCCTTCTGTTCCTTTAATGAGATCATATTTTTCTTCTACATCTGCAAATTTTTCGCCCAATAAACCTTTAGTTCCATATTGACTGGGTGGAATGCCTTCTGTTCTTACCATTACAGGATAGGTCAACTTCGAATTTTCTTCTTTTGATACATTAATTAGCTCAACCAGGAAACTCCAGTTCTTATTAAAGTCATAGATATAAATAAATTTTTGATTTGGATTTTTGATCTCAGAACCAATCGTAGTTTCTTTCATAATCAATGGAGGAACTTTATATTCCTGTTCATATTTCTCCAAGCTGATTTCTCTTCCCTTTTGCCAATGATCATTACTCCTGAAAAAAGTTGCTTTATGTTTGTTATCAAATTCATACGATTTTAAAATTGCTTCATGCAATTCAAAAAAAGTCTGGGTATGCCGGATTACCACATCCCGGTAAACACTTTCGTCTTCTTCAAAATAAATCCTGAATTTCAGAATAGCCATACAACAAAATTACAATTAATCTTTCTGGTAAAAACAGTTACCATTATGATTTTTCTTTCACTGGTTTTAGTCCCATCTCTTTTGCTTTTGTCATCATAAATTTGTATGCTGCATCATAGGTGTTGGGAATTTGTCCATCCAGCATGGCTTCCTTAATTACATTCTTGAGATCACCAACTGGTCTTGATGGCGAAAGTCCAAATATTTCCATAATCATTTCCCCGGTAACCGGTGGTTGCCAGTTGCGGATATGATCATTTTCTTCCACTTCTTTGCAACGCTGACGAACCAATTTAAAATTTTCAAAGTACTTCCTCACTTTCAATTTATTCCTGGAAGTTATATCGGCTTCGCAAAGCATCATCAATGATTCAAATTCTTCGCCTGCATCAAATAGCAAGCGACGTATAGCTGAATCTGTAATGTTTTCTTTAGTCAAACTTATAGGACGCAAATGAAGCTCCACTAATTTTTTTACCAGCCGCATTTTATCATTCAATGGTAATTTTAATTTTGAAAAAATTTTCGGAACCATTCTGCCGCCAATCACTTCATGACCATGAAATGTCCAGCCATGACCTTCTTCGAATTTTTTTGTACCTGGTTTGGCGATGTCGTGCAAAATTGCTGCCCATCTTAACCACAGATCATCTGTTTTCTCAGATAAATTATCCAGCACTTTCAATGTATGATGAAAATTATCTTTATGCCCGATACCTTCTTTATATTCCGCGCCGGCAAGATCAACCATTTGTGGAAAAATGATATGCAGCAAACCGGTATCGTATAACATTTCAAAACCAATGGAAGGTTTTTGACTTGAAATTATTTTGTTCAATTCATCCGTAATCCTTTCCTGTGAAATAATACTGACCCTGTATGCGTCATCTTTTATTGCACGATATGTGTTTTCTTCTATTGAAAAATTCAGTTGAGAAGCAAACCGGATAGCACGCATCATCCGAAGTGGATCATCACTGAAAGTCTGCAACGGATCTAAGGGAGTGCGGATAATTTTATTTTTTATATCAGCGATGCCATTAAAAGGATCAATTAATTTTCCATAATCGTTTTTATTAAGACTAATCGCTAAAGCATTTATTGTAAAATCACGGCGATGTTGATCATCTTCCAATGTTCCCGGCTTTACTTCAGGATTGCGGGAATGATACTGATAACTTTCTTTGCGGGCGCCGACAAATTCAATATCAATATCCTCCACTTTGATATGGGCTGTTCCAAAATTTTTATAATGACTCACATTCGGAACAGGATTAAATCGTTTTGCGGCTGCTATAGCTAAAGCAATGCCATCGCCAGTGCAAACTATATCTGCATCTTTGGTATTTCTTCCAATTATCTTATCTCTCACAAATCCGCCAATCACATACGAAGACAAATTTAATTCCTCAGCGGCATGAGCAATTTTTTTAAAAATGAACAATTCTTTTTCTGAACAATTGATATCCATACCTGCAAAAATAAGAAAGGATGATGGGATGTCAGTAGTTATAAGTTTGTTGGTAATGCTTGTAATAATTGTTCATCTTTTATTTTAAAAGCACAATTAAAATGCCCGAGTGGGCAAGCTTTCCTTCCATGCAAGCCACAAGGTCTGCAGGATAATTTTTCCTGTATTTCCACAATGAAACTTTTATCTGATAAAGGTCCGAAACCAAATGAAGGTAATGTGGAACAATAAACCGCAGTGACCGGCGCATTTACAGCCGAAGCAAAATGCATCGGTGCAGAATCGTTTACATAATTCATCACTGCATCTTTCATAAGCGCTGTCGATTCAAGAAAATTCAGTTTGCCACAAAGATTAATGATCTTTTCATTTTTACTTTGAGTCTTAATCTCTTCTGCCAATTCAATATCCGCAGGAGAACCTAAAAGATAAATTGTATAAGAATAAGGAATTTTATCAAGTACACTGATCCATTTTTCTTTGGGAAATTGTTTGGTGAACCATACAGAAGCCGGGGAAACTGTAATGTAAAAACCCGATTTATAAACTTTAACTTTTGTTTCATCATCACCGGAAGGATATAAACGCGGTTTTGCCAATGAAGAATCAGTAAAATCCTTTATCAATTCATCATTGCGTTCCACTTCATGTTTTAAAATAGTTCCATTACTGATAATGTGCTTAATCTTTTTTGTAAACAAAAAACTTAACGGATTTTTATCAAAGCCTATTTTTTCTTTCGCCCCGGAAAAAGCAGTTAAAATTCCGGTAGCAGCAAATCTTTGCACATTGATCACGGTGTCATATTTTCTTTTACGGATATGCCGCAACATTCTCCACAGATTGCGTTGTTTATCTTTCTTTTTATCCCAGATAAGAATTTCATGCAGATAAGGATGACTAGTCAACAAACCTTCATTTCCTTTTCGCAGCAAAAAATCTATTTGTGAATCCGGGAAATGTTTATGCAGTTTTTCAATCAACGCCGTTGCCAAAACCACATCACCGATAAATGCTGTTTGTATAATCAGAAACTTTTTCATTGAATTTGCTATGATCTTAAAATTTTAACCTGCCCATCTTCCCATTTCAGCAGCATGGATGGAGCTGCTTCCTTATCATCATTCTGCCTGAAATTAACTACAAAATCAACTTGCTCTTTAATTTCTTTTTTGATTTCGATAAAGTTTTTAGGAAAAGGTTCTCCGGAAATATTTGCCGAAGTAGAAACAATAGGCTTGCCAAGATTTCTGATAAGTTCTTTGCAAAACTCATCGCTGGTAATACGAATTGCAATGCTTCCGTCTTTCCCTATAAGATTTTTGGCAAGGTTTTTTGCTTTTGAATAGATCACCGTTGTTGGCCGTGAAGTTTGTTTTAAAAAATCAAAAATTTCCGGATCAGGATCAGCAACATAATGTAATATTTCCTTCTCACCAGCTACAAGAATGATCATGCTTTTTTCATCAGACCGATTTTTCAACTGGTAGATTTTTTCAACGGCAACTGAATTGGTTGCATCACATCCAATACCCCATATGGTATCGGTTGGATAAAGAATCAGACCATCTTTATTCATTACCTCAATACATTGCTTAATATCGTTTTCAAAAACCATTCTTTTCAAAAAATAAAATGCAAATTAAATCTTGCTCTCCAACTTAATACATTTATCTATTTTCGCATTAAATAATGCACCATGAAAGAGATTATACAAGAAGCATGGAATGACCGAAAACTTTTAAAAGAAGAAAGACACAGCGAAGCCATTCATGCTATAATGGAAGAAGTGGACAAAGGAAGGTTGCGTGTAGCTTTCCCTGGACCAAACGGATGGCAGGTGAATGAATGGGTAAAACAAACAATACTTTTATATTTTGCCATTCAGCCAATGCAGACATGGAGCCTGGAACCGTTCGAGTTCTATGATAAAATGGTGCTGAAGAAAAATTATAAAGATCTTGGTGTTCGTGCCGTGCCTCACGCTGTAGCACGTTATGGAGCTTACATTGCAAAGAATGTTGTGTTGATGCCTTCTTATGTAAACATTGGCGCTTATATAGATGAAGGAACCATGATAGATACGTGGGCAACCGTAGGAAGCTGTGCACAGATTGGCAAAGGAGTACATATTAGCGGAGGCGTAGGAATTGGCGGCGTGTTAGAACCTTTGCAGGCAAGTCCGGTAATTATTGAAGATGGATGTTTCATTGGCAGCCGGTGTATTGTTGTTGAAGGCGTGAGAGTGGAAAAAGAAGTTGTGCTTGGAGCAAATGTTGTGTTAACTCAATCTACCAAAATCATAGATGTCAGTAACAACGAACCTAAAGAATATAAAGGAGTAGTACCGGCAAGAAGTGTGGTCATACCCGGAACTTATTCAAAAAAATTTCCGGCCGGAGAATATGGAGTTAGTTGCGCATTGATCATTGGTCAACGCAAAGCAAGCACGGATTTAAAGACAAGTCTGAATGATGCGCTGAGGGATTTCAATGTGAGTGTATAACATCTAAATGAAATAAAGTTGTCGTGAAAAATATCTCTGAATTAAACAAGATTAATATCGAATAGCTGTTCTTTTTAGTCGTGCCTCCATTTTTGAATTGAGCTGGTATATTTCCCGTCTATTCTGAAATGACAAGGTTAATAGAAGTCGTATCAATCATTACTTAATATTCTTGCCAAAGGCTGGAGATATTGATGGCGAAATATTAAGAGAACTTCACTCCTCTTTGCTGGAAAGAAAACCCCATTATCGAACATTTTATGGTTTAATTGCTTACAATCAGCTAATTATGAGTAAATAACTATAGTTTTTCTTATAAGAGAGAATGACAGATTTCAGGTAAGAAAAGCCGGATTTCTGACAAGAAACGCTTCATTTCTGACAAGAAAAATTAAAAAGAGAACAAGAAATTCGGCAATTCGGGTAAGAAAAGCGGCATTTCTGACAAGAAACACCTCATTTCTTATAAGAAAAAACTGATCTCTTATAATCACCAGCGCATTTCTTATAAGAAAAAAGAAAAAGAGTGTAAAAAACGCCGCATTGTTTATAAGAAAAACAATGATTCTTGCATCAACTTTTGAAGAACCATTCAGAAAAAAAGGTTTTGTATAATATCCGTGAGGGAAATAATTCCGGAAATAATTTCTTTCTGCATTCTGAAAGAAAAAAATCCCAACCTAGTGTGGTTGAGATTATTTCGTGCCCGGGACCGGATTCGAACCAGCACAACCTTTCGGATGCTGCCACCTGAAGACAGTGCGTCTACCAATTTCGCCACCCGGGCGGGGCGGCAAATGTAAACTGAAAAAAACAAAATGAAAAATGCTGATACATCGCTGAAACCTATGATCAGCATTTTGCCATCCAAATATTTCATTTGTCCGTCTTATAGCAAAATCATTAATTTTAATATAGGAAAGAATAAATCTTTTAACAGTTAAATTTTTACTATCATGAAAAAATCAACGATCACAAGAGGAGTTATTTTGACATTTATTGGAGTGCTCATGTCTTCGCTAATCTGGGCACAAGCGGATAAATCAAAAAGGGCCAGCCCACCGGAAACGGCAACCGGAAAGATAATGGGAGCAACTATTACAATTGATTACAGCAGCCCGGCTGTAAAGAAAAGAAAAATCTGGGGAGGCCTGGTTCCATATGATAAAGTCTGGAGAACCGGAGCCAATGAGGCTACTCTATTTACAACTGACAAAGAAATTAAAGTAGAAGGTAAATCACTTCCCGCCGGAAAATATAGTCTATATACCATACCGGGAGAAAAAGAATGGGTGTTCATCTTCAACTCACAAACCGGCCAATGGGGAATTAAAAATGATGAAAGCACTACTGAAGATCCCGCCAAAGATGTATTACGGGTAACAGTGAAACCAGAAAAATCATCCGCTTTCAATGAAAGAATGAAATTTGAGGTTGGTAAAAAAGATTTTGTTCTTCTGTGGGAAAACCTGAAAGTGCCTGTGATGGTGAAATGATTTTTTTAAGTTTTTATTTGCCTGCTATTATTAAAAAAAATCAATAATAGCAGGCATTTTTTTTCGATTATAGGTTTAAAAATAAATTCTTAGACTTTCGGTTCCCAACCTTTTTCATAAGTGCGATGCCATAATGCCATTGCTTTTTCATCTCCTTTAATGTGGCCATTTGTGGGATCGCAATGCAAAGTTTCACCGGTACGTTGTGCAATATTCGCTAAATGACAAAGCAGAACACTTTTATGTCCTTCATTTACAGGAGAAGTTAATTTGGTTTCGCCTCTTACAGCATCTACAAAATTCTGGAAATGGTAAAGATCAAGATTACCGTTGGCACTTACAGGATTAGTAGGATCACCTTTCACATCTGACTTCACTTCTTTGACCAACTTATTTTTTTCATCAAATATTCTATAATCACCGCCACCATCATTTACCAATGTTCCTTTATCACCATAAATAATAAATCCGCGTCCAGCACCTTCAACAGGATAATTATTACAACTCCTGCTTTCCCAGGTAATGGCTTTGCTTTCTCCAAATTCAAACGAAGCTATTTGTGTGTCCGTCGTTTGCCAATCATCTTTGAATGCATACCGGCCGCCGGATGAAGTAGCTTTCGTTGGAAAATCAACTCCCAGAAACCAACGACAACAATCTATTTCATGTGTTCCGTTATTACATGACTCACCGGTTCCCCAATTCCAGAACCAATGCCAATTATAATGAACGAGATTATCCTGGTAATCTCTTCTCGGCGCAGGGCCTTGCCATAATTCAAAATCCAAAGTTGGTGGCACAGGAATTTTTCTCCCAAAACCAATTGACTTTCGGTTATTGGCATACCATGCTTTTCCTAAATAAGCATTGCCGATAATTCCATCATGCACTTCTTTTGCAGCTTGAATCAGTGTAGGAAAGGAACGCCGCTGATTTCCCATCTGTATCAACTTGCCATATTTATTCATGGCTTGTATCTGCAATTCACCTTCATGAGGATTATGTCCGCAAGGCTTTTCAACATACACATGTTTTCCATTCGATACTCCCAAAATCGAAGCAGGCGTGTGCCAATGATCCGGCGCTGCAATGATCAATGCATCAAAATCTTTTTTTGTGACAAGCTTACGGATATCTTTTTCAATCGCTGGTTTTCGGGAAGCATTCTTTAATGCTTCCAATCCATTTTTTATTGCACCATCTTCTACATCACAGATATAAGCCACTTCCACATTGGGAAGACCGGAATAACATTTTGCCAGATAAGCTCCGCGGCTGTTGACGCCCATTACCGCAACAATGACTTTATTGCTCGGCGCATTTTTTCCAAACACCGGAAAATCCAGAACAGTAATTCCGGCTGCAACCAAGCCGGTATTTTTAATGAAGGTTCTTCGTTTCATAGAACTAATTTTAAAAAATATAAAACAATTTTATTTCAATTCACGAATCTTAATACTGCGGAAACTAACTTCATTGCCATGATCCTGTAATAAAATATGACCTTCTTTAGCTTCACCAAAATTTTTCCAAACTATAAATTTACTGATGGCTACAAGGTCACGAAATGCTGGAGAACCTCTTTCATATTCCAACACTTTAACGCCATTCAGATAATGTTCAACATGATTATTCGGATAAACAATAATCCTACCGGTATTCCATTGTCCAATCGGATGAATAAATCTTTCCTGCTTATTTGCGGGAATAAGATCATATAAAGAAGCCAAAGTTCGATCACCATTCCTGCCCAGTTTTGCATCAGGATGAACTTTATCATCCAGAATTTGATATTCAAGTCCAATGGCTGAGCCTGTGTTATGTTCTTTCAATGTTACAAAATATTTTACGCCGCTATTCGCACCAGTCGTTAGTTTAAAATCAAAACTCAGATCAAAAGCGCTGAACATTTTATCAGTAACAACATCGCCGCCGTTGCCCCCTTCTTTTCCTTCGGAAGAAAGAACCGTTATGACGCCATCATTAATTACCCAATCTTTGTCTGGAAATTTTTCTTTATAAGCGCCGATCCAACCTTTTGAATCTTTCCCATCAAATAAAAGTTTCCATCCGTTTTTTTTCTCATAAGCAGTCAACGTATTCGGATTATTATTCATCACATAAATACTTTTTGAAAAATCGGGAGAAGGTTTGGTAATTGGCATGAGGCGGATATTTTTGAAATAAATTTTCTCTCCTGCATTTTCTGCTTTGTTGATGGCATGTACCTGCAAACCGATAAATCCTTTTCTGTCGAAAGTGTCAACTAAAAAAGCAGCAGGCACTCCATTGATCCATGTTCGGATTGTATTATGAAAACATTCCACTTTCATTTTATTATACTCATGAAGTTTGAAAGCATTTTGTGCAGCCGGATTTAAACTTAAAGGATATAACCAATCTCTTCTTCCTTCATCATAAATACCTGCAGACCATTTGCGGGATGAAGGATCCAATTCATACTGATATCCATAAACTTTTCCTTTGCCGTTATTATCAGTTGGATCAAAATGGCTACGCAATTGAACACCGGAATTGGAACTTGTATCATCAATCTTTGCTTCCAGTTCTAATACAAAATCACCATATTCCTTATCTGTTACCAAAAAACTATTAGGCGATGAAGGAACCGTTAATCCTACAATATTTCCGTTTTCCACTTTGTAAATCGCAGAACCGGTCGCTTGTTTCCATCCGTTAAGAGTTTTACCATCAAACAGACTGATCCATTTATTATTTTTTGGTTGTGCCGAAGCATAGATAACAAAAACCGCTAATAACAGAGTGACTGGAATCTTTCTCATTGAAAATAAATTTAGTGAAAGTTAATTTTTTTTAGGGACTTCCGGGTTAATTCCTGAGCTTTAATAAAACTTAAATATGGCGGAAAAAGTAATTAAACTAAATGAAGCCGAAAAAGCTAACCTGAAAATCCTGTTTCGTAATTCAAAAATAAGCGCTCAAAAAAGAATCTTATTAATGGCTGTAGTTTTATTTGTATTTCCCCTGTTACCTGTAAAATGGAATCCATTCGTCTCTGTTCATGAAGATGACAATCCTGATCATAACATGATACAAAATGATGGGTGGGGATGGATGATATTTTTTTTAATGGGTCTGGCCTTGTATTCTTATTTTACTATTCGCACAAAAAAGATTTTTCAACTGAAAAAAGATTTGCAGGAAGAAGAAAAAATTGAAGTTGATGTGGTAGTGACAGGCAAGAATTCCGACAGCAGGTATGATTATTATTATATGCGTGTGAGCGGCGATACGTTAAAAAGAAAAAAAATAATATTAACTGAAGAACAATTTGGTCAGTTTGAAAAAGGAGAAAAACTAACTATTGATGTTTATAAAAATTCCATGATCCTGGTTTCTTCGGTGATTAAATGATATAACTCTTGGAGGGTTCTCAACCCTCCAAGAGTTGTTTTTATTATTTATTTTCCGAAGTAACTACAACTGCCACTTCCTTAGCTACCAAGGCCACTGCAATGCCATACATAACATGCCCGATCATACTTCCAATGATCATTAAAAACATATTATCAGCCGGAGCCGACATTCCACCCAATATCAGTGTCATTACTTTGATTGATATCTGCGCAATTACAAATGCGATGATTCCAAAGACAACTCCTTTCAAAACCGGACTTGTAATATTCGCCAGCAAACCGGAGATCACAAAAACGTAAGCAAGTGCAAAAATTATTCCTATCATAAAATGCATAATCCAGCCAACTAGAATTGGGAAACCCATCATGCCTGCAAGCATTTCCGGCGGACTCATTTTCGGCATTCCCATTAACGGAGCCAGGAAAGTAATAATGGTCATAACTATTGTACCAACTACGCCGGCTAAAATTGCTTTTGTTACTTTTTGTTGCATAAAATTTATTTTTTGTTTTTTTATGTTGTTGAGATCTGTTACCTAATAATAGTCGCTGATCAGAACCAATCCTGACAAGGCATGAAAAATATTTTATCAAATACTTATGCCTTACTTCGCCATCTTTTCCAAATGTTTGGAATTCCTTTATTCCATTTGATTAACAGAAATGATAAAGCCAACCCAAAAGCAGCATGAGCAATTGTGACGGTCAATGCAAATTGATAGCCACTTTTAAATCCAATTCCAAAAAAACCAATCCCCAATGATTTTACAACAGGACTAATCATAAATACGACTCCAATCAACAATCCATAAAATAATCCAAGCCATAATTTGCTTTGACCAAACAGTAAACTAAATATTAAACCAAATGCAGCACCATTCCAGAAATGATAAGTCCAACCGGCTAAATCAGATTTTATATCAGGACCGGAAGCAAACTGGTTTAGCATAAGGACTCCCATCAATCTTGGTAAATCCCCGGGCATTGCTCCGAGTCTGAATCCTATTTCTCTGAAAATCTCAAGTGAAATCGTTGAAAGAATGCCAGCTAAAATGCCATTAATCGCCAACCGGCTATATCAGAATATTTTAAAATTTTAGCAACGACTATCAGCAATAGAATCAATGCCACTGACGGAATAAGAAATTTTATAACAAGTGCTGAAAACGGTGCGTAGCCTGCCTGAGCCAAAACAAAAAGGTTCGGTGAAATGGCTGCTAAAGCCAGTAAAATAAAAGTGACCAGTAATTTTTTTGTCTGAATATTCATGATTTAATTTTTAAAATAAAGGATGGATTAACTTTCTATCCATCCTTTATATTGTCAGCATTTTACTTCGCAAACATTCCGGTCAGCATTTCAACTTTTTTATCCAGTTGCTGACCAATCATTTTAACCTTTTCGCCCTTAAAATACCCAAGATCACCGGATGGAGTAAAGTAGTTTATGTAAGTAGTACCATTCTGTTCATAAACGTTTACCCGGATAGGAATAGCTAATCCAACAGCCGCATTGTCTGAAAAAGCTTCTTTACCTACATTAGGATTGCCAATAAAAATTGATTCGGCATTGATGTTAAAGCCGGTCATAGAAAGAATTTTTCCATGATTGATTTCAGCAATCACCATCATACCTGCATCGGCAACAGCTTTTTTAATCCCATCCACAGTAGCTTCAAAGCTTTTGGTTGATTTTACGGTAACCAGTTTACTCTGTGCATTCGCTTCCTTCAAACCGAAAAAGAAAATTGACAGCGAAGCGATCATTAATGTTAAAGCAATTTTCTTTACACTTAAATTTTTCATTTTTTAAATTATTTAAAAATATCGTCAGTTCCGCTGTTGCCCGCTCTTCAGTTTCGCTGTCGCCCGTCTTTTTTTGATTTACACATTAACAGTCGAAACACTTATCCAATCCTGACAGATGAAGGAATAAATTTTTAAAAAAGAAAATTATTTCCTGGTGGGAATAATAATGACGGAAAGTATTTTTATTTCTTTTGTTTAGAAGGACATTTTACTGAGCCATAGCTGCAAAATACACAGCAGTCGCCTGACTTGGGACGAAGGATTACTTTACAATTTTCACATTTATAGAAAAACTGGCAGGCATCAATTGGCATTGTCTCTTCTTTTCTGTATCCACAATTTGGACAAGTGATTGTGGAAACAGTGATCAGTGATGGATTGGAATTATTGTTATGTTCTTCCAAATTATATATTTTGAGTTTAACAGGAGATTAGGAAAACTCTTGAATGCTGTTTTGACAAAGTATAAATAGTAATTTTAATCAGGCAAAATTTTTACACTTATCCGGAACAAACCCAATACATCTTTACCAATCAAAAAATTCAAGTCTATAAATTGCTGATAATATCTTTTTTCAAATCATTATTCACAACAAGCGGAACATCTTTTTCATCCGCATCATGAATATGCTTTCCCAGAAAATTATCCAATTGTTTACTTTGCTTTTCATAGGCTCTGCAGGCATCACACATACTTTTGTGGAGAAAGAGATTCATTTTTTCATAAAAAGTTAATCCGAAAAGAGTTCGTTTCTCCATCAGTTCAGTGGATTTCAGGCATGAAATCATCATTTTACGTAATAGCTTTTTCATCGTCCTTTATTTTTTAAACCAATTTAGTTCCAAACATTTTCTTAGTTGCAGTTTAGCCCGATGGAGTATTTGCCAAAAGTTAGTCGGGGAAATTTGCAATTCCTGACAAATTATTTCACTATTTTTTTCTTTAAGGTATTTTAGCTGAACCGCGGAAAGCCAGGCTCCCGGAAGTTTTCCCATACAGTTCTGCATTACTTTATTAAATTCTGAATTATCCAGAATATTTTCGGGTTCATCTTGCCGGGATTTTGGCTGTTCCTCTTTTCTCCATTGTCTGTCTTTGTCAAATAAGGAATCAATCAGAAACTGATCTTTTTTTTCATTTTGTTGTTGTTGGTTTACAGTCGGATTTTTGATTTGGCTGCGATAGTAATCTGTAATTTTGTTATTTAGAATCGCAAAAAGCCAGGTTTTCGGATTACTTCTTCCTTCAAATTTTTCAAACGATTGAAGAGCAGCTAAAAAAGTTTCCTGAACTAAATCCTCTGATGTTTCTTTACTTGAAGTTTTGTAAAAAGCCCATGAATACATGCGGTCAGAATATAACTCAACCCAGGATTTTAAAATGTCTGACGCATTTTTTGTGCCCTTCAATTCTTGCATATAACAAAGGTAGTATTCAAAAATATCATATACCTGGTTGGATTAAGGATTGCAAATCGGATTTTTGGCTTAAAAAGTTGATATGTTCCGGAAACGATACTCATAAATAAACCCGATCCCTTTCAACTTTGTATCTTATTAATCAAGCATGAATAAATTTTCTTCTTAACACATTCATATTTGTTTATTATTCGCATCAATAATTTTTTCTTTAACTTACCTGTCAAACCCTTAACTACAGGTTAACTACAGTTAACAACTGAGTTGTAAATCCTGCATTATTTTGCGTTGGAGATTTAGCAATATGATCGTACGGGCCAAAACGGTAAGGCTGGGAATTCTCATCAGCACCATTGTAATCGGCCTGATCATCGTGATACAGGTTTTTTGGCTGCGCAAAGTATATCAATTAGAAGAAAAAGAATTTGACCGAAATGTGATTGGCGCAGTTAAAGGCCTTTATGATGATATTAGCCTGATCGGGGACCCTGCGAAATACCTCAATGAAATTGTAAAAAAACCTGAGCCAAACGTTTATATTGGTCGTATTGAAACCTGGCAACCTCAGGATAGCATCACTTTTTACCTGCATCATGAACTGGAAGATTTTGATATTTTTACTGATTGCAAGTTGAGCTTGTACAATGCCGGTAAAAAACAAATCTTTTTTGAAAAAGATATTTTCTCTGCTGCCAGCAACAATAGTTCACTCAAGTCTTTGCCCGGCCGGATCAGCAAACCCAATTTTGATTGCATCATTTTATATTTTCCTCACCGGGAATTATATATTCTTTCTAACATGATTTTTTGGATATCCACCAGTCTTGTTTTATTAGGTGTGTTGGTGTGGTTGGGACTAAGTCTTTTTTATTTGAACCGGCAAAAATCGCTTAACGAATTGCAAATAGATTTTGTAAATAATTTTACTCACGAATTCAAAACCCCATTATCTGTCATATCGCTTGCAGCGGAATCTTTGAAAAAAAATTCTGTAGCAGAAAAACCAGAAAAAATTCTTCAATACGCAAACATGGTAGGATATCAAAGTAAATATCTCCAAGGACAAATAGACCGTTTACTTCGTTATTCTTTTTCTGAAAAAACGGAACTCCAGTTGATCAGGGAAGATGTAAATATGCATGAATTAATTTATGAAGCCCTAAATAATCTTCAGCCTTTAATTGAAATGAAAAATGCAGAAGTAATTTTTGAACTGAATGCAACCGATGCAACTGTTAACGGAGATAAAAATTATTTATTGATTGTGCTCATCAATCTTGTTGAAAATGCTTTAAAATTTTCTTCAACGCCAAAAGTTACCATTACTACAGCTAATAAAAATCAACAACTGGAAGTTTCAGTCAAGGATAACGGTCCGGGCATCGAAAAAAGATATTTCAAAGAAATTTTTAAGAAATTCTTCCGGGTTCCTAAAGGCGATATCCATTCTTCCAAAGGTTTCGGAATAGGCCTTAGCTTTGTAAAAAAAATTATCAACAGCCATCATGGCAATATCCAGGTAGAAAGTATTCCTGGCGTTGGAAGTAATTTTATTTTCACCCTGCACCATAAGCAACTATAAATGGAAAAAATAGCAACAGTATTAATAGCAGAAGACGATTTGCAACTGGGTTTTTTGATCAAAGAAAACCTGGAAGAAGAAGGATATGAAGTAGTAAATTGTCCTGATGGAGAGATAGCCTGGGAATTCTTTCAAAAGAAACAACCGGACATTTGTCTTCTTGATGTAAACATGCCTAATCGTGATGGATTCAGCCTGGCAAAAAAGATCAGGCAAAAAAATGACATCGTACCTATTATTTTTCTTACGGCTAAATCTATGGAAGAAGATAAAGTAAAAGGTTTTGAATCCGGAGCCGATGATTATATTACCAAGCCGTTCAGCATGAAAGAACTTTTGTTAAGGATGAATGTTTTTGTGCGCCGCAACAAGATGATGATGCCGAAGGCACATAAAGAAATAAAAATCGGGAAAATGATATTCATGCCGGAAGAAATGAAACTTGTTAATGGTAAAGAAATTATTCCACTCACACAACGTGAGTCAGAATTGCTTTTATTTTTTTGTACCCATCCGAACAAAGCATTGAAAAGAGAAGAAATTCTTACTCATGTATGGGGGAAAAACGATTATTTCCTTGGAAGAAGTATGGATGTTTTTGTCACTAAATTGCGCAAGCATTTGAAAAACGAACCTGCCGTTACTATTGAAACGGTTCATAACGTTGGATTCCGTTTCAATATTGATTAACATATCCTGTACTTATATTGTCATCAAGCTACATCCCCGGAGATCACTGTTATCTATTCGACCAAGTATTTCAAAACTTCCATCAGCATAAATTCTTCCTACATCATCTGTGGCAATAAAACTACATGAATAAATGTTGGCAAGATCAATAATGTTGATGGCGCCTGCGATGTATGCCATACTTTTAAAGTATGGCATACGTAATGCCAATGGATCATTCTCATCTCTCACCATTACTTTCATCCACGGCGGACAATAAAATATTCCTTCCCCCTTTGAATATGCCTGAGATAATAATTCTGTCATCCCATATTCAGAATGAATTGATGAAAGATGAAAAGCATTTTTCAAAATTTTATGAACTTCATTTCTTACCAACTCTTCTCTCCTACCTTTCATTCCACCCGTTTCCATAATGATCGTTTGCTGAAGTGGCAAAGAATATTTTTCAGCAAAATCAAGTAAAGCGAATGTAACGCCAATCAATAAAGTCTTCTGATTTTGCTTTTCAAGTTCTTTTAATGCAGAAAACAATTTTTCAAATTCATTCAGGTAAAAACCGCTTTGCGGATGACCGCTAAGTTTGATAAGTTTTTCGACCATATAAACCAGAGATGAATTATTTCTTTCCAGGTAAGAAGGCAGTAAACCAAGTATGCACCAATCTTTTGCAGTTCCATAAAAACGTTCAAATCCGTTGACAAAACTTTGTTCGTACAAAAAAATATCTCGTAAGAAATGCCTGCTTTTAATAATATCCGTGGTGCCGCTGCTCTCAAAAATTACTTCCGGCTCAAAAAAAGTTGTTAAAACTTCATGTGATTTAAAAAAGGATACAGGAAGAAAAGGAATTTCAGCCATTTTTTTTACTGACAAAGGATCAATCTGCAAAACCTCTATATAGCTTTTATAAACAGGATTATGCCTCGCCTGAAACAAAAAAACCTCCAGCGCCAGGTTTTCAAATCCTGTTTCTGTTACGTCAAATATTTTGTTGTATTCCTGAAAAGGCATTGTTAGGTTGCTATCAGCTATTGGTGTAAATTTGGTTTATACAAAATTCTTACCATGAAGTTTAATTTTTTTCTGGCAATCGTTTTTACGCTGGCTCTGTCGGCTTGCAGTAAAAATAATTCTTCCTCAACGCCACAAGTTACAATGAAATCCATCACTCCTAATCCGGTTTCCCAAGGCAATGTTATTACAGTAGACGCAAAATTTACAGATAAAGACGGCAATCTTGATTCGGTTTTGGTAGTGTACAAATGGTACGACAATGCAACCGTCACTTTTAATGATACTTTAAGATTTAATCTGGCGGGGCTCAATCTTCCGGTATCAACCAAGCTTGGCGACATAATTTTACAGTTTGCCTATGGCCAGTTTCTTAATAACTATGTTTTGCTCCCCGGATCACCGGTTGCTGCCGATACCACTGCAACATTTGGATTAGTACTGATAGACCAGGATGGTCATCGTAGCGGTTATGCTGAGTCAGGGAAAATCCGGCTTTTAAATCACTGACTTTAAATTGAAATGAAGTTTGTTTAATTCTTTTGCACGTTGGTTTATTTACAGCAATTTGTTTATTGCCTGCTGTGCATTAGCATTAACGTATGAAAGTTTTTTGATCCTCCGTCTTCCATCTTCTCTGAATTGGTACCTGTTATTAATATTTCTCTGCACTGTTTTTATTTATTGCCTGCATTATTTTGTAAAATTAAAAAGCAGTATAGTGAATGACCGGCAGGTATGGTATTCAAAAAACAAAAGATTATTAAAATGGCTGATTATACTAAGCTTTTTCTTTATTGCCGGAGGAGTATTTTATCATTTCAATTCAATTTTCGGCTCAATAGGAAATTTTAATTATCGCAATCTCCTTTGGCTTATTATCATTCCATTGTTAGCACTCGGATATTCCTACCCTTTCATTCCGTGGAACAAAAAAAGTTTGCGACAGGTTGGCTGGTTAAAAATGGCTTTACTCAGTTTTATATGGAGTTTTACAACTGTTGCACTACCGATTTTTATGATGACCGATCAAAATGATGTGCACATAAAAAGATCTTTAATAATTGTACTTTTCATTCATCGCTTTATATTTATGGCCGCACTTTGCTTTTTGTTTAATATCCGGGATCTGGAAGAAGACAGCCGGCATGATATAAAAACACTGGCTGTTATTTTAGGACAAAGTGCAAGCTTGGTTTATGGAAAATGGTTCATGACATCTCTAAATATTATTATCACTTTCATCCTGCTGAAATATTTTCATCTGCAAAATATTATTTATTACGTGGCGACTTTTATTCCGATCATATTACTTTTCTTTCATTTCCAACGATTCTCATCACAGAAAAATATTGCCATGTTCATTCTGAAAAATGACGGGCTCATGATCATTAAAGCTTTGCTTCTTATCTTCGCCATGTTATTCATGGCTTAAAAAAAATCAGTTACAATGGCAAAAACAAAAAAATCATTGCTTACAGCAAATTCCATTCAGTTCTTACGCAATTATATTAATAATGCATCGCCTGTTGGCTTTGAAATAAGCGGACAAAAACTCTGGCTTGAATATGTGAAACCTTATGTAGATAGTCATTTTGTTGATCCTTACGGAACCGCAGTCGGAGTTATTAATCCTGATAATAAATTCAAAGTGGTGATAGAAGCGCACGCCGACGAGATCAGTTGGTTTGTAAATTATATTACTTCCGATGGTTTGATTTATTTAAAAAGAAACGGCGGTGTTGATCACCAGACGGCACCTGCACAACGAGTATTTATTCACGGAAAAAAAGGACCTGTTAAAGCAGTATTCGGTTGGCCCGCTATTCACACAAGACAAAGTAATGCCGATCAAAAGGAAATTCAACCAAAGACAGAAAATCTTTGGCTGGATTGCGGAGCAAAAAATAAAAAAGAAATTGAAAAATTAGGCATTCATATTGGCGCAGTAGTTACTTACCAGGATGGTTTTGATGAATTGGCAAATGATTTTTATATCGGCCGTGCTTTTGATAACCGTGTCGGCGGTTTTATGATTGCAGAAGTGGCAAGATTGCTCAAAGAAAATAAAAAGAAACTTCCTTATGGATTATATATTGTGAATGCAGTGCAGGAAGAAATTGGTTTGCGTGGCGCTGAAATGATTGCCAGAAGGATAAAGCCAAATATTGCGATTGTAACCGATGTAACGCATGATACCACCACACCGATGATCAATAAAAATATTGAAGGTGATGTGCAATGCGGCAAAGGACCATCACTTTCGTATGCGCCGGCAGTTCATAACAAACTTTTACATTTTGTAGAAGAAATTGCTACTAAGCAAAAAATTCCTATCCAGATGAGAGCGCTTTCAAGAAGCACCGGCACAGATACAGATTCATTTGCTTATGCCAATGATGGTTGCCCGTCAGTTTTAATTTCTATTCCTTTGCGTTATATGCATACCACAGTTGAAATGTTGCACAAGAAAGATATTGAAGACACAATTCAGCTTATGTATCACACATTATTATCGCTGGCGCCAAAGACAAATTTGTCTTACTTGTGATGCTTAATGAATTTTCTTTTACAAAGAGTTTTCTTTAGTGACTCGTTTAAGAAAAATATACAAGATCAAAATCAGTCAGATTCCGTGTTATTGCTGCAGATTACTTCATCATTGATTCAGGTGACGAGGCGATTGATTCACCTGACGACTTCATTGTTTCAATTGACGACGCCTTTGAACAGGGTGAAAGAGAGGGTTTTGCAGGAAAATTGCTATTATCTTGTCCATATCTTGTCTTCTGGTAGCTTTGCATGAGAAAAAAGATATGGAGAAAAGAGATTAAATCTAAATTTTATGAAATCGAAACTAATATTATTTAGCTTCGTCTTATTCTCATCCGTTTGTTATTCCCAATCCGATTCAACAATTCAATATGATACTTTATTCAAAGAAGGTTATGAAATAAAATGTCCAAAGTCATGGGAAACCCTTTCTCCAAAAATCGGAGGAGTAGATCTTGTCATGATGGAACCAGACGAAACTAAAAAAATAATACCAGAGCAAACGTAAATGTCATCATCCAGGATTTAAAAGGGGAAAATATGGACCTGGAAAAATTTAAAGAGAATTCTGAAGATCAAGGTAAGAATTATTTACACGATTTTGTGCTGATAGAATCCGCTATCAAGAAAGATGGAAATATTAGTTATTATGAACTTGCTGATACCTGGAGAAGTGGCAAACGTCATTTAAGAATAATTACAAGATCTTTTATTAAAAATGGAAAAGCATATACAGTCGGATTTACCGCCGGAGCAGAGACATATGATAGTTACAAAAAAGTGGCTGAGGAAATAATCAATTCATTTAGACTGACACAATAAACTTTTCTGCATTCTATGATAACTCCAAAAATATTTTTTATTGCTGCCATGTTTTCCCTGTGCGTTGAAAGTGTTGAGGGAAACACGGCAATTTCTAAAATTACATTCTTTTCAAAACTTCACCACCCAATCCTTTCTCCAAATTTTTTCAATCCAAAGTATTCATTCAGTTTCAGGTTCAAGCCGAATTGATTATATGCTGTATTATTCTGGTAATAAGCCCGGGCATAATGGATCTGCATTTTACCGAGATAAACTCCCGCTCCAACTGAAAAACCATTTATTCCATTTCCTGCTCCGCCGATATTCAATTCCTGCCTTCGCAAATAATTATATCCTGCCGTTAATTCCACTTTATCACTGAGGTAAGCATCGACTGCAAAGACAAAATGACGGAAAATTTTATCAAAAGTTATTTTTTTATTGTCGGCATTTGTAAATCCATTATTATTATTAAAAGTTGTGTCATTGTAAGTGATGTTAAACTGCTGAAGTTGCTGCGCAGATATGGAAAAACCTAAAGGCGCATTTGTCAATCTTTTAGTTATCCCAATTTCCAGGTCAAAAGGAAGATCTTCACCAGTGCTGTAATTATAATTTTTTACCTGGGAGCCCATATTCTTTGCCAGCACCGATGCAGAAAAAAGTTTGGATGAATCGAAATACAATACTCCAACATCGACCGCAATTCCGCTGGAACGATACATCCCATAATTGGAATTGATAAATTTAAACGTAGCACCGTAATGCCATTTTTCCATATAACTCCTCGACGCAGAAATTTGCATTACCCAATCCGTTGGCCTGAAATTTCCAAGCACATTTCCGGATGCATCTGTTTGCGGAATGGTTCCATAATCAAAAAAACTTGTGCCCCACAGAAAAGTGGTATTGAGTTTTTGATTATAATATCCCAGTGATAAATGATAAACTTTGATGCCGGCATAAAAATCATTGAACACAGCATTCATCTGTGAATGCATGGAAGGTTTCAACAACGAAGGATTATTAAATGCCAACCCTACATCATTGGATGTTTGCGAAACATTAATTCCACCCAAAGCAGTTAACTCCGGCGTATTAGGAAGTTTGAGAAAATTATAAACAGAACTGCCGCCAAGAGTCTGTGCTCCGGGATAAAATGGGATCAATAAAATAAATATAATAAAGCGTAACCGCAAAGTGATACGAAAATAAGTTTTTACTCTGTATAAAAGCGGTTACTCCTGCAAAGCCAGTTCCAATACCTGGCTCATATTTTTTACATACTGGAATTTGATCCCTTTAATGAAATCCGATTCTATTTCTTCCACATCTTTCTGGTTTTGCGAACAAAGAATGATTTCTTTTAAACCAGCCCTTTTTGCTGCCAGCACTTTTTCTTTAATGCCACCAACAGGCAGCACTTGTCCACGCAAAGTGATTTCCCCGGTCATGGCAAGAAATGGTTTTACTCTTTTCCCGGTTACTGCAGAAGCAATAGCTGTCATCATTGTGATACCGGCGCTGGGACCATCTTTCGGTACAGCACCTTCGGGAACATGAATGTGAATATTCTTTTTTTCAAAAAGTTTTGGATCAATGCCATATTTTGTTGCATTGGATTGCAGATAAGTTAATGCAGTGCTTGCACTTTCTTTCATTACATTTCCAAGATTGCCGGTTAGTTTCAATTCACCTTTGCCATCACTGAGACTGGTTTCAATAAAAAGAATATCACCACCAACATAGGTCCATGCAAGCCCAACAGCTACTCCAGCCATATTTGCTGTCTTATAAATTTCATTGCTGTATTTTGGCTTGCCTAAAATCTTTTCAAGATCATCATCCAAAACAGTAGCTTTCAATTTTCCTTTCTGCACAAGTTGTCTCGCCTGGTAACGCATTATAGAAGCCAACTGACGATCCAGTTCCCGAACGCCACTTTCTCTTGTATAATCCTGGATAATTTTTTCCAAAATCCTGTCACTGATTTTAAATTTACTGCTCTTCAATCCATGAAGATCTTGTTGTTTAGGCACCAAATGTCTTTTTGCGATTTCAACTTTTTCTTCAACGGCATAACCGCTGAGATCAATAATTTCCAACCGATCACGAAGAGCCGGTTGAATATTCTGAACATTATTTGCTGTGGCAACAAACAATACTTTGCTCAGATCATATTCTGATTCAAGATAATTATCATAGAAAGTATAGTTCTGTTCCGGGTCAAGAACTTCCAATAATGCACTGCTTGGATCGCCACGAAAATCATTGCCCACTTTATCAATTTCATCAAGTATCATTACCGGGTTGGAAGATTTTACTTTGCGAATCGATTGAAGAATTCTTCCCGGCATAGCACCGATATACGTTTTGCGATGACCACGAATCTCACTTTCATCATGCATGCCGCCCAAACTCAAGCGAACATATTTTCTTCCAATCGCATTGGCAATGCTTCGGCCCAATGAAGTTTTTCCAATTCCCGGAGGTCCGACAAAACAAAGAATCGGACTTTTCATATCACCTTTCAGTTTCAGCACAGCGAGATATTCTAAAATTCTTTCTTTGATTTTATGCATTCCATAATGATCATTGTCGAGAGTCTTCTTTGCTTTTTTCAAATCGTAATGATCTTCGGTATATTCTTCCCATGGCAAATCAAGCATCAGATCAAGATGATTATACACCACAGAAAAATCCGGAGTGCTAGGATGCATTCTTTCTAATTTTTCAATTCCTTTCTGAAACATTTCTTTTGCAGCAGGCGGCCATTTTTTTGCTTCCGCCTTTTTCTGCATTTCTTTTATCTCCTGCACATTGCTGTCACTGCCTAATTCTTCTTTAATGCTTTTTAATTGCTGCTGAAGAAAATATTCACGTTGTTGTTTGTCAATTTCAGTTCTTGTTTTGGTAGTTACTTTATTTTTCAATTCCGCAAACTGCAATTCTTTCTGCAATAATTTCATCAGCATATCTGCTCTTTCACGAATATGGTTCGATTCGAGCAGCCGTTGCTTGTCTTTAATTTCTGTATTCAGATTGCTGGAAACAAAATGAATAAGAAAAGAAGGATTTTCAATATTGCGCAGAATAATAGAAGCTTCAGTTGGAATATTCGGAGAAAGTTGAATTATCTCAGTCGCTAAATCTTTGATGTTAGAAACATAGGCATTAAAGTCTGCATCTTTTGGCGATTCTTCTTCAATCAATTTTTTGATTTTTGCTTTGAAGTAAGGATCTTCTGAAACAATGGATTCAATGCAAAACCGGCTTTTACCCTGAATAATAATAGTAGTGCCGCCATCAGGCATTTTAATTTGTTTTACAATCTTGGCTACTGTCCCGATTTGCTCCAGATCATTTATTCCGGGGTCTTCCACATTACTGTCTTTTTGCGCTATCACTCCGATCAATTTGTCAGTCTTATAAGCATCGTTTACAGCTTTAATACTTTTATCACGTCCCACAGTAATAGGCAAAACGACACCGGGGAAAAGAACCGTATTTCTAAGAGGGAGCAATGCAATCTCAGCAGGAAGTTCAATGCTGTCATTGTTTTCCTGATCACTTTCGTTCAAAGGAATGATGGGCAGGAAATCCATTTCATCTTCAGGTTTCAGTAAAAATTTTTCAATATTCATAATCATTTCTTCTGTTAGACAATATGTCATCCT
The DNA here is from genome assembly GCA_963823125.1 of uncultured Bacteroidota bacterium. Taxonomy (GTDB): domain Bacteria; phylum Bacteroidota; class Bacteroidia; order Chitinophagales; family Chitinophagaceae; genus UTBCD1. The sequence continues at coordinate 170,990 of CAWGKD010000010.1, read as the reverse complement.
GCCGTATGCGGGATGGTGGAAAACTTAAATATACAATCGGAAAGTATAGTTGTCAAGATTCATGCCTGTTAGTTATGAATGCCGGAAAGCATTCTGCTGAACAGTAAGTGTTTGCATGTAAAAAAATCAATTCTAATTATCCGAAACATTGTCACTATTCAATAAAAAAAAATCCCTCCTGTAAAAGGAGGGATCCAGTTTATCATTATCGGATTAATCTAAAATGCTAATCCCAGAGATAATTGAAATCCCTGGCTGGTCCATTTATCCTGATTGCCTATATCATTAATATTTTGCAAGCCTATAACATACCTTCCAGTAATCCTGAGACTGGCAAGTTTTACCTGTACGCCACCCAACATGGACAAATCTCCATTCTTAAATGCATTGCCGCCATTTTGCAAAAGCGTTTTATTCTGGTTCATTAACACTCCGAATTGCGGACCTGCCTGCAATGAAATAAAATTGCCGAGCAATTTATAAGTAAGCAAAATGGGAATGGATAAATAATTCAACTTCACCTGACTATCATAATTCGGATTAAAAACATTTTGATAAATACTTTTAAAATTACTATCCACGGTTGTTGAATATTGATTGAACAATACTTCAGGCTGAATTCCCCATTTATGACCAAAACCAATCTCCATGAAAGCGCCAAGGTTATAGCCATATTTGAATTCATTGTTGAATGACTGGCCATTCACTTTGAAAATGTTTGCACCGCCTTTGATACCGATATGAAATTGAGCCATCATAGTTTGTGATACCAGGAGTGCTGCAAGAAAATAAAATAATTTAGTCTTCATAATTTTTCTTTTTTGACTTAAAAAAAATTCCAAGTATAATGCCGGATAAAAAAGATATTGTTAAATTCTCTTAACTAATCATAAGTCGCCAATTAATAAACCGCCAATTAAAAGATTTATTGTCACAAATCTGTGAAGGTTTTCAAAAATCAAAAGATGAACCCGGCATTTACTGATGCAAGTACGCTGAAATTATTTGAAGTAGCGGGAAAGTAATAATCCAATCCAACCTGTGGCTGAATGAAAAATTTTCTGACGGAATATTCTCCCCGGAAGTACAGGGAAAGTGAAAGTGGCTGAAAATTCAATTTGTTATACAGATAGACATTCTGTGTATTAAATAAAGCATTTGTGCTTTCACTTATAGTTTGTGTATTGGTATTCGAACTTTGGTTAAATCCAAATTTTTCAGTGCCGCTGATCAATACCAATTGTGGTGTAAAGCGTATAAAATCGTTATTAGCCAAAACATTCAACCAGTAAAAATCATGTCGTATGGAAGTGGTAACAGAAAAATCATTGACTGATTCATTTGAGTTGATAAATGTAAATCCTTGCAAACGCAGTCTCAGCGTTTGTATCAGGTTTTCTCTTTGATCATAAGACGAACGGCTTCCCCATCCGTAGCTGAATGAAACTGTCGGACGAAACCACCATTTCCGGTATGTGAAATATGTATATAATTCGTTTTGCAAAGGAGAAGTATAAAAAGACAGAGAATCTTTAGTAAAATATTTTGTGAAAGAAATACCGGTCGCCAGGTCCCGGTTTTCCAGGTAATCATAAGATGGAGTAACTGAAAGCTGGTAAAAATTCATTCTTGTTTGATCATTCACGATGTTTCCGACAACTGAAATACCAAAACCACTTTTATGAAAATAAGCAAGTGAGGGTGAATAAGTAATTTCCCGGGAAGTTTGAACCACGCCGTTTATTTTACCGACAAAATTGTAATACCCTTTTCCTAATGAAATATTAGCCATGAAATAATTGTGCGGTGCTGAAATAGAATCCATAAATGCACCAAAATCCCTGAATAGTTCTTCGTAATTAATGTTTGTATCAATAGCAAGTGTCTTCTGGGATTGGTTAATAACAGAATCTGCTGGGATCTTTTGAGAAAATGACACGGATCCCAGCATAAGAAAGATCAATATAAATGACCAATTTTTATGCATGCTGCAGTTGAATTCTGGTTTCATGGATATTGGTCAACAAAGTGTCTTTTTGACTCACAGATAAAAAATAAGTTTAATAAGCTGTAAAGTTAGCCTAAGAATACAATTGACTTGTTAATTATTGAGAATGCAAACGTGCTATACCAATTCCAATACGGTAATTTCCGGTAAAATCCCGACTCTGCCGGGATAACCTATAAAACCGTAACCACGATTTACATAAAGTTTTTGTTTATCTTCTTCATATAAACCTGCCCATTCTTTATAAATATATTGCACAGGACTCCATTTAAATCCCGGTATTTCCAAACCGAATTGCATTCCATGTGTGTGACCGGCCAGCATCAGATCAATGTCTGGAAATGATGGACGTACTTCTGCATCCCAATGTGAAGGATCATGACTCATTAAAATTTTAAATGGAAAAGATTCGGCGCCTGCATACGCTTTTTTAAGATCACCATGTTTTTTAAATGCTGCTTTAGCACTCCAGTTCTCTACGCCAATCACTGCTATTTTATCGTTATCCTTTTCAAGAATAATATGCTCATTCATCAATAAACGCCAGCCCAATTCAGCATGAACTTGTTTAAGTCTTTCAAGATTTGCTTTTTTTTCTTCCGGGTTATCCCAATGTACATAATCCCCATAATCATGATTTCCCAACGTTGAATAAACACCGAATGGAGCTTTTATTTTATCAAACACATCCATATAATCTTCCATTTCATCCGCCTTATTATTCACCAGGTCGCCCACAAAAAGTACGAGATCGGGTTTTTCATTCAGAATTTTTTGTACTCCTTTCGTCACTGCTTTTTTATTGGTAAAACTTCCGGAATGGATGTCAGCGATTTGAACTATTTTCAATCCTTTAAATGCCGGCGGTAAATTGCTGAATGATAATTTTACTCTCCTGATCTGGTAACGGTATTTATTGCCAAAGCCATAAACCAATGAACTGAATAATCCGCCGCCAAAAGCTATTCCTGTCCAGCTCAGAAAGGCAGACCTTGAAATTCCTTCGTGTTGCCGCAAAGTTTCGGCTTCATGATGAGAAGAAAATAATTTTAATGCTGCCCACTGAATGACACGACGTATATCATCAACCAAAAAGAAAAGCGAAGCAATCAGCTTGGCAAAAAATATTCCTGCAATAATTGCAAATATTGTTGTTCTGAAAAGTTTTGCCTGGTGCTGAAACTGCAGGTACGGAAGAAGAATTAAAATGATAATGGCCGTTATGGAAAAAGTCCAGTAACAGGCAAAGATTATCATTCTTGTTTTTGCTCCTGCTGAGTGGGAAAGATGTTTTACAACCTGGAACACATAAATGTCAAGAAGCACCATGAAACTTATCAATATCCACCAAAAAGAAGAATTACGCATCATAGAATGTCAAAAATAGGAAGTACTGGAAATTATACCACTAGTTTAACGAATGCTTATTTTTGCATCAATAAATTGCGATTATGAAACTGACGTACTACGGCCATTCCTGCTTTGCAGTGGAAATAAATGGCAAAAAGCTGTTGTTTGATCCTTTTATTACTTACAATGAACTGGCTAAAAATATCAAGATCGCTGATATTGATGCAGATTATATCCTGCTTTCGCATGGACATTCGGATCATATTGCCGATTGTGTTGCTATTGCGCAAGCTACCGGCGCCAAAGTAATTTGCTGCTTTGAAATTCATGAATGGCTGAATAAACAAAATGTAAGCAATACACACCCGATGAATACCGGTGGATGGAAAGATTTTAATGACTTTTCTGTGAAATGTGTGGTGGCACAGCACAGTAGTAGCTTGCCGGATGGCAGTTACGGAGGAAATCCAATGGGATTCATTGTTTACAGTAAAGAAGGAAATTTTTATTACAGCGGCGATACGGCGTTAACAATGGACATGCAACTCATTCCAAAATGGGCAAAACTAAATTTTGCAGTCTTATCTATTGGCGACAATTTTACCATGGGCTATAGTGATGCAATAGTAGCTGCAAAAATGGTTGAATGCAATGATATAGTTGGCGTGCATTATGACACATTCGGTTATATAAAAATAGATCATGAAAAAGCTGTAAAAGCTTTCAAACAGGCGGGAAGCCGCCTGCATTTAGTTGAAATCGGCAAAACAATAACTCTATAAAAACAGGGAAAAAGAATGGCGAGAATAATTGGTGTAGCAAATCAAAAAGGAGGAGTGGGAAAAACCACAACGGCCATCAACCTAGCGGCCAGTTTAGCAGTACTGGAATTCAAAACCCTTTTAGTTGATGCTGATCCACAAGCAAACAGTACAACCGGTGTAGGTTTTGATCTGCACAATGTTACTCACAGTTTGTATGATTGCATGGTTAATGAAACCAGGGCAAAAGATGTAGTACTGAAAAGCAATATTCCTAATCTTGATCTTATCCCTTCACATATTGACCTGGTAGGGGCTGAAATTGAAATGATCAATTTCCCAAGCAGGGAAATGGTTTTGAAAAATATTCTTGAACCCATCAGAAGTGAATATGATTTTATCATTATTGATTGTTCTCCTTCTTTAGGTTTGATTACCATAAATGCATTGACGGCTGCTGACTCTGTAATTGTTCCGGTTCAATGTGAATTTTTTGCACTCGAAGGGTTAGGCAAGTTATTAAACACCATCAAAATTGTTCAGAGCCGGTTAAATACTTCATTGGTTATTGAAGGAATTTTGATGACTATGTATGATGGCCGCTTACGTTTGTGCAACCAGGTAGTGAGCGAAGTGAGACGGCATTTTGACGAAATGGTTTTCAGTACAATTATTCACCGCAATGCCCGTCTTGCTGAAGCGCCAAGTTTTGGCAAGCCTGTAATTTTATATGATGGCAATAGCAAAGGTTCGATGAATTATCTCAATCTTGCCAAAGAGATTTTGCAGAAAAATAACATGACGAAGATTTCACAAGAAGAAAGAATTCTCGAATTGTAAATTGCAAATCTTAAATTTTAAATTGCAATTTTAAATTTTCAATGACCAATCCCAAACAAAATAAAGAAGCTCTTGGTAAAGGAATACGTTCCTTATTGCAAAGTATTGATGAGGACTTGAAAACAAGTACGGGACAATTAAAGAGCGCCGTAGTAGAAAACGCTACCAACACCAATCGAATTTCGATTGATGAAATTGAAACTAATCCGAAACAACCCCGGAGATATTTTGATGAACAATCATTACAGGAATTGGCTACTTCAATAAAGCTTCATGATTTAGTTCAGCCTGTCACTGTTTCAAAACTTCCATCAGGAAAATACCGGTTGATATCAGGTGAGCGTCGCTGGCGTGCCGCTAAAATTGCCGGGCTTACAGATATTCCCGCATATATACGCCAGACTAACGATGATCAATTGCTGGAGCTGGCATTATTAGAAAATCTGCAACGTGAAGATCTGAACGCTATGGAAATTGCGCTGAGTTATAAAAGAATGATGGACGAATTACAATACACACAAGAACAGGTTGCAGAAAGAATGGGCAAAGACAGAAGTACTATTGCAAATTTCATCCGGTTGTTGAAATTACCTCCGGATATACAAGTTGCTGTTCGTAGCGGTGAATTAAGTATGGGACATGCCAGGGCATTGATCAATGTGGACACAATAGATAAACAACTTTTTATTTTTAAAGAAATCAAAGAAAAAGGATTGTCTGTCCGCCAGGCAGAAGAACTGGTTCGAAAACTATATAAGTTCAGCAGTTCCTCTGGTGAAATTAAAAAAATGTCAAAAAGTAAATTGCCGCCCACATTGCAAAAAATTGAAGATAACTTAGCATCTCATTTCAGCACCCGTGTAAAACTAAAACACGAAAGAAATGGAGGCGGGCATATCAGCTTTGATTATTATTCGCCCGAAGAATTGAATAAACTACTCAGGCAATGGAATGTATCTATAGAATAAAGTTGAGTAAGATTTTTCTTCTTATATTTTCTGCATTCCTTCTATTTTCTTCAAGCAGTTATTCCCAGGACAAAACAAATATTGTTCCCAGCGATTCTGTTGTTGTCAAAAAAGAAAAAAAAGATTCTGTTACAAAAAAAGTATTCATCCCGAGAATTGCTGCAATCCGCTCAGCAATTTTGCCGGGACTTGGACAGATTTACAATAAAAAATACTGGAAGTTGCCAATCATTTATGGAGTTCTTGGCACCACTGCCGCTATTTTTTTTTACAACCTGAAGTATTATAAACTAACCCGGTTTGCATATACGGTGAGATATAATTATAGGGTTTATGGCACAGATTCTTCTTTGCTTTCTCAGATTAACGCCAACCTGCAACCACTGTCGGAACAATCATTAGTCTATTATCGGGATCAGTTCCGTCGCAACATGGATTATTCCGTTCTTTTCTTTCTGATCTTCTGGGGAGTCAATGTAATTGACGCCACTGTAGATGCCCATCTAAAAAGTTTTGATGTTAGTCCCAACCTGAGTTTGCATTTCAAAGCTGGCCACAGTGACATGGCTGGCACCAATGGGTTAAGTCTTGTGCTGAAGATTGGAAAATGAAACCCCAAACCCCTAAAGGGGCTTATTTAATTACATTTGTATAAACCAAGCCTATATAATTATGAGTAACGAATCTAATTCCCCCTTTAGGGGGACAGGGGGTATGAAACTTGCTTTGATCGGTTACGGAAAAATGGGAAAGATCATTGAAGAAATTGCGTTGATGCGCAAACATGAAATTATTCTGAAGATTGACATCAATAATCTCTCAGACTTTACCAAAGAAAATATTTCAAAAGCTGATGTGGCCATTGAATTCACCGGGCCGCACAGCGCTTATGAGAATGTAAAAAAAATTGTTTCGTTTGGAGTGCCCGTTGTTTGCGGATCCACCGGATGGCTTGGTAAAATGGATGAAATAAAAAAATTGGTCACTGAAAAGAATGGTGCATTTCTTTATACCAGCAATTTCAGTGTTGGAGTAAATATTTTTTTTGAGCTGAATAAAAAACTGGCGGCTCTCATGTCATCTCATTCCGATTATGAAGCCATCATTGAAGAAACACATCATACACAAAAAAAAGATGCGCCGAGCGGAACAGCGATCACATTAGCCGAACAAATTCTGGAACAGAATAAAAGAAAAAAACAATGGGTGAATGAAGTGAGTGAAAACCCTGCTGACCTGGAAATTATCAGTCAGCGCATTGATCCAGCACCCGGCACGCACAGTGTAAAATATTCTTCTGTCATTGATGATATTGAAATCATTCACACAGCACATAGCCGCAAAGGTTTTGCTCTCGGCGCTGTGATGGCTGCTGAATTTATAAAAGATAAGAAAGGGTTTTTCTCCATGAAGGATGTGTTGAATTTTTGATGGAGGCTTTGAAGAGCGGTTTTCTAAAAGGAACGTTGTTTAATTTTGTATTATTAAAGAATAGTAATCAAAAAAGATTCAGAGATTTTTAAAACTCAATCAATATGAAAACAAAACAGATTTTATCCTTGTCATTAGTTGTATTATTTGCAGCAGCAATTATTTTCAGCAGCTTCAGACAGACGGCGCAAAATGAACCATGGACAAAAGATCAGTTAATGGCTCCGGCCGATTTTGCCAGTATTATTAATAACCCCAAAGCAAAGCAGCCCATCATATTCAGCATTGGCCCATCAGCTATCATCAAAAATTCAATAGATATTGGCATGGCAAGCAAACCGGAGAACCTTCAAAAGTTTAAAGATGAACTCAGCAAATTACCCAGGAATGCGGATATAGTTATTTATTGCGGTTGTTGCCCGTTTGTGCATTGCCCTAATGTGCGTCCCGCATTCAGTTTATTGAATGAGATGAAATTCACTAACCAGAAACTTCTTAATCTTTCAAAAAATATAAAGTCAGACTGGATCGAAAAAGGTTATCCTAAAAATGAATAAATTAATTGACAGTGTTGAAATGATAAAAACATTTCTAACAATCATGATCGCAATTTGCAATGATTAAATTATTAAGAACCAATTCTGACAATCCGGATTTCATTACCCTTGCAAAACATCTTGATGCTGATCTGGCAAAAAGAGACGGAGCAGATCATTTATTTTATAGCCAGTTCAATAAGATTGATAAAATAAAACATGTTCTTATTGCCTATGAAAATAATAAGCCCGTGAGTTGTGGTGCTATTAAAGAATATAATTCAACAACAATGGAAGTAAAACGAATGTACACATCGCCACCAAGCAGAGGAAAAGGAATTGCTGGTAAAGTTTTAAATGAATTGGAAAAATGGGCAGCTGAGTTGTCTTATAAGAAATGTATTTTAGAAACAGGGAAAAAACAACCGGAAGCAATCAGGCTTTATGAAAAGAAGGGATACAAATCAATTCCCAATTACGGACAGTATAAAGGCATTGAAAACAGTTTATGCTTTGAAAAAGAAATGAAATAATTTTATTCTGTATAGATTCTGAAAGAGTAACGTAGTATTAAAAACCAAAACATGAACAAAGAAATTAAAGGAAATGCTCCTTCAAGCGCAGTTTACGGCTTAGGTTTTATTGGCGCCGCCATTTATTTTATTTCACAAGCCACCGGCTTCTGGATGGGTGTGCTTGGAATTTTAAAAGCCATAGTTTGGCCGGCGTTTTTTGTCTACGGAGCGCTTAAACATTTTGGAATGTAAGACAAACACATTCCGGCATTTTCATTTCTATCAATACTTCAATAATCAATATTATTCCATTAAGAAACAATATTGATTAAGACAATTTTACCTGCCCCGGCGATCTCTGTCAAAGTTAACACCATCCGGTGGCGGCATGTGACGACGCCCATACCATTCTCTTGTATGATGATGATACCTGTGATAATATTGCGGTTCATAACAACCGAACAAAACGAAAACAACCGGCATTATAAGCAATGCCGCTATTAAAATATTTCTATAAACTTTTTTCATAATTCAAGATGTTTTTTTAAATAAAGACCAAAACCTTGCCATAAAAATAATCCAAATAGAATTTATTTATCAAATCTTAGCTGGGAAAACCAATAATCTTCTTTTATCTTTTCATAACTAGCTGTTAAGCGGACTCCCTGGCATGTTAACAAATAAAAGAGAAATAAAATCTTCAGTTTTAACGGATCATTAAGTAAACAGCCAATCCATTTTCATATTTTCATTACATATGAATAAATGCGTATTCATTTGCATTTTAGCTTTTTCCCCGATTATAGTTTATGCCCAGAATGATTTTTTAGTTTTAAAAAAGAAAGACCGTAGCGTAGAATACTTTTGGAAAGATTCTTACATTTCATTCCAATTAAAAGATCGCCAATGGGTAAAAGGAATAATTACAGGAATAATTAATGATTCATTTTATTTAAAAAAAGAAATCATTCAACATTATTTTATGGGACCAGACACAATTCATTTCAGCGGTTATCATTATGCAATTAATGATGTGTATGCAATTCCAAAAAAAGGAGTTCAAATTGATTATATTAATGGTGATTTCCGGATTAATCCTTCAGCCGGACATATTCATTGGTATTGGATAAAGAGTGGTTGGATATTTCGTGTTGGCGCTGCCGGTTATGCAACATTGAATATTGCGAATGGACTTATAAATAATAATTTTTCACTTTCAGGCAGCAAACTTGGCACAGCTGCTGCCGTTTTTTTAGGTGGAGTCATTTTACATAAAACCTACAAGCTTACTTTGCGGATGGGGAAAAAATATCATTTAGAGTCTGTTAAGCTATCAAAATAATATATAAGAAAATTTATAGCTGTTTTCTTCAATACAGATTCCTTACCTTAGGCAATAATCTTTTTATAATGAAAAAAAATTTTTACTTACTTGCCGGCACATTAATTCTTTTCATTTCATTTTTACGGGCACAATCATTTAATCCATCGTTATTCAACAATATGAAGTGGCGGATGATTGGTCCTTATCGTGGTGGCAGAACTGTGGGCGCTGCCGGTGTGGCACAACAACCGAATGTATTTTACATCGGCGTAAATAATGGCGGTGTTTGGAAAACTACAGACTATGGAAGAACATGGTTTCCCATCTTTGATCAAGAATCTACCGGCTCTATTGGAACTATAACGGTTGCTCCTTCCGATCCAAACATCATTTATGTTGGTAGTGGTGAGGGATTGCATCGTCCCGATCTTTCCACTGGTAATGGCTTATATAAATCTACTGATGCCGGAAAAACATGGATACATCTTGGATTAGAAGATGCGCAACAAATACCAAAGATTGCAATAGACCCAAAAAATTCTGACCGGATATTTGTTGCTGTGTTAGGCCATCCTTATGGCCCCAATGAAACAAGGGGTATTTATCGATCATCAGATGGCGGAAAAACTTTTGAAAAAGTTTTGTATACTGATGAAAATACCGGCGGTGATGATGTAACCATTGATCCCAATAATACAAATATTGTTTTTGCATCTATGTGGGAATCACGCGAAGGTCCATGGGAAAATGGAAGCTGGTCAGGCACTAAAGGTGGAATTTACAAATCAACAGACGGTGGAAGCACCTGGAAAAAATTAGTAAAAGGCCTGCCAGAAAATTTAGTGCAGGCACATATTGCTATTGCACCTTCATCATCCTCCATTATTTATACCGCTATCGCAACTACTGAACCTAATGATTATGGAACCGGTAAAGGCATGGGAATTTATCGTTCAGATGATGCTGGAGAAAACTGGATAAAAATTTCAAAAGATGGAAGACCTGAAGCAAGAATTGGTGGCGGCGATTTACCAGTACTTATGGTTGATCCGAAAAATGCTGATATAGTTTATAGTACCAGCATTGTAGTCTGGAAATCTGAAGATGGTGGAAAAACATGGAAAGGAATTCGTGGCGCACCCGGCGGTGATGATTATCAGAATATCTGGATCAATCCGCTTCAAACCAATATCATTCTTATTACGGGAGACCAGGGAGCTATCATTTCTGTAAACGGTGGAAATACATGGAGCAGTTGGTATAATCAACCAACAGCACAACTTTATCATGTAAACGCTGATAATTCTTTTCCATATAATGTTTACAGCGGCCAACAAGAAAGCGGAAGTGTTGGCATTGCATCAAGAGGAAACGATGGCGAGATTACTTTTCGTGATTGGCATCCGGTTGGCGCTGAAGAATATGGTTATGCGGTGCCTGATCCGCTTAATCCAAATATTATTTATGGCGGAAAAATTTCTAAATACGATAAACGAACCGGGCAAGTGCAAAGTGTTTCGCCTGAAATTGGCCGTGGCGGGAAATATCATTTTGTCAGAACAGCTCCAATCATCTTCTCTCCCATTGATCCAAAAACTTTATTTTTTGCAGGAAACGTTTTATTTAAAACAAGGGATGGTGGTAATAACTGGCAGGTTATAAGTCCAGACCTGACAAGAGAAATTTATGATATTCCATCAAGCGTCGGCATTTTTACGAAAGATGAAATGAAAAAAATGCCGCGCCGCGGAGTGATATATACCATTGCTCCTTCTCCCAAAGACATTAACACTATCTGGTGTGGAACCGATGATGGCTATATTCAGCTTACCAAAGATGGCGGCACGACATGGAAGAATGTAACGCCTCCGGACATTACATCATGGAGTAAAGTTTCAATCCTGGATGCCAGCAATTTTGATGTAAACACAGTTTATGCTGCCGTTAACCTTATTCGTTGCGATGATGATCATCCTTATATTTTTAAAACAAATGATGGCGGTAAAACATGGAAAAAAATTGTAAATGGTTTGCCCAATGATCCTATCAACGTTGTTCGTGAAGATCCGAAAAGAAAAGGGTTGCTCTTTGCGGGAAGTGAAACAGCCATATATGTTTCTTTTGATGAAGGAGAACAGTGGCAAAGTTTACGGTTGAACATGCCAGCTAGTTCAATACGCGATTTAATAATTAAAGATGATGATATTGTTGTTGCTACTCACGGAAGAAGTTTCTGGATTTTAGATGACATCACACCGTTAAGACAAATAACTGATAAAATTATCAATCAATCTGCGTTTCTTTTTAAACCTCAAAATACATATCGTGTAAGATGGGATTTGAATACAGATACGCCGTTGCCACCCGATGAGCCTGCCGGAGAAAATCCACCCGACGGAGCTATCATTGATTATTATCTCCATGAAAATGCAAAAGATATTACGCTTGAAATTCTGGATAATAAAGGAAAACCGGTTCGCAAATATTCAAGTAATGATAAACCCTATGTAATTCCGCCAGTGGATATTCCATTATATTGGATTCGTCCGCAACAAATATTGTCTCCTGAAACTGGCTTACACCGTTTTTTGTGGGACATGCACTATACTCCGTTGGATGGACCTCCATCCTATCCGATTGCGGCAATATATAAGAACACTGCTCCTGCTGCAACATCACCATGGGTTATGCCGGGAATGTATACAGCAAAATTGACTGTTGATGGCAAAACATACATTCAATCATTTTTAGTGAAGATGGATCCCAGGGTAAAAACATCCATCGCTGATTTACAAAAACAACATGATCTTTCATTACAATGTTATAAAATGAGAATTGATTGCGAAGCAATATTGAAAGAAATACATGTGTTTCGCAGCAAGCTTCAATCTCAATTGACCAATGCAGAAAAAAGTGCTGCTGACAAATTAGGAGCATTGGACAAAGAAGCAGCTCAATTAGAAAATGCCACCCGTGGAAGCCAATCTCCAAGCTTTGGACGATTGAATAATTCGTTAGCTGGTCTTTTTGGTCTGTTGCAGCAAAGCGATATGCCGCCAACCAAACAAGCTGTTACAACTGCAGCGGAATTAAAAAAACAATTTGAACAATTGATGAGCAAGTGGAATGAAATAAAGAATAAACAGTGATCTACTAGATGAGAAAAAAACTGCCAACTACCTGAATCGGGAATAATCTATTCATAAGATTATTCACGGAAGAATTAAAATGACAACACACATTGAGAATAGCAAAAGTGAAAGATGAAAAAAAATTAGATAACCCGGTTTGGTTTTCGTTGTCAGAAGATCATCAAAATCTTGCATTTGACTTTGGCAATATAAAGTTTTATCATCCTGATTATTGTTCATTTGGCGGAGTTGAAAATAAAAATGACATCTCAAATCCGATTGACAATTATTCAACGATGATTGATAACTTTTTTATTGTTGGAGAAAAGCCTGAATTTTCAGATAACTTAAAATTAAAGAAAGAATTAGTCTGCTTTCAGATGATCATCAATGACAGAATAGATTTGGAAATAAAAGAAAATATTGTGAGCCTCACCAATGAACATGCAGATACCTTATATCAATTAGTCAACCTGGTGCAGCCCGGATATTTCAGAAAGAGAACTATTTTATTGGGAAACTATTTTGGAATCTTTAAAGATGATAAGCTCATTGCGGTAGCCGGGGAACGAATGAAAATGAATTCCTTTGTTGAAGTAAGTGCCATAGTTACACATCCTGACCATACTCGGAAAGGCTATGCGAAGCAGTTAATTGTCCATACTGTAAATAATATTTTCAGACAAAATAAAACGCCTTATTTACATGTCGCTGAAAATAATTTCGGAGCTATAAACCTTTATGAAAAATCAGGATTTAAAATCAGGCGGAAAATCAGTTTCTGGAATTTGATCAAATAATTTAAAGTTTATTGTGATCCTTATCCAAATTTTACATTGTAAAATATAATGACCGTCATTTGTTTAAACCCGATATATTAACGCTAAATAAATAAATGATTTAAGAATAATAATTTTATAAACTACTGCCTTTCTAAAAATCCTCACTCTAACAAACCCATTGCCAGTAAGACTTTAAGACTTACCTTCGCAACTATTTTATAATAAAATTATCGCTTATGGCAGATATTTTTGAACGATTATTAAAAAATTATGGACCTATTGGCCAGTACCGGGAAAGGGCGCATGGCTACTTTGCATTTCCGAAATTAGAAGGAGAAATCAGCAGCCGTATGAAATTCCGTGGCAAGGAAATGATTATCTGGAGTCTTAATAATTATTTGGGATTAGCCAATCATCCTGAAGTTCGCAAGACCGATGCAGAAGCTGCTGCAAAATATGGTTTGGCTTTGCCGATGGGAGCCAGAATGATGAGTGGTAACACGGAACTGCATGAACAATTAGAATCAGAACTCGCAACTTTTGTGCATAAAGAAGATGCCATACTTCTTAATTATGGTTATCAGGGAATGGTAAGTTTGATTGATGCTATCTGCAGTCGCCATGATGTTATTGTTTATGATGGAGAAAGTCATGCCTGTATCATTGATGGTTTGCGTTTACATACAGGCCATCGTTATGTTTATAAACACAATGATGTAGAAGATTGTGATAAACAATTGCAGCGTGCCATTACGCTGGTCGAAAAACAAAATGCCGGCGGTATTCTTGTGATTACAGAAGGGGTTTTCGGAATGGCCGGTGACCAAGGCAAATTAAAAGAAATTGCTGCGTTAAAAGATAAATATGAGTTTCGTTTATTGGTGGATGATGCGCACGGTTTCGGAACATTGGGAAAAACTGGCGCAGGCGCAGGCGAAGAGCAAGGCTGCCAGAATAAAATTGACCTCTATTTTTCCACGTTTGCAAAATCAATGGCATCTATCGGCGCTTTTATTGCTGGACCATCTGGGATTATTGATTATATACGATACAATATCCGCTCACAGATTTTTGCCAAAAGTTTACCAATGCCGTTTGTCCTTGGTAATTTAAAACGTCTTGAATTATTGCGCACTCATCCTGAATTAAAAAATAAATTATGGGAGAATGCACGCAAACTTCAAAGCGGATTAAAAGAAAGAGGATTCGATATTGGCAATACTGATTCGGTAGTTACTCCTGTTTATATGAAAGGTGATGTTCCTGAAGCGAGTGCGATGGTAATGGATTTGCGGGAAAATTATGGAGTCTTCGCTTCCATAATTGTATATCCTGTTATACCTAAAGGCCATATCATTTACCGGCTCATTCCATCTGCTGCTCATACAGATGAAGATATCAATATCACATTGAAAGCATTTTCAGCAACCAAGAAAAAATTGGATGCAGGTGAATATAAAATGGAGGCTATTCCGGACATGGCAGATGTCAGCGGAAAACGATTTGAATATATGCTTACCAAACCCAAGAATAAATAACTACTTAAAGAATATTTTAAATTCTCTGAGATAAAAGGTTTTAAAATTTATTAAATATTTAAACCAGTAAAAAATGTCCCAAATAATGGGACATTTTTTTGTGAAATTATATTATCATTTCTGAATTGGAAGGCTACAAAAAAAGAACCTCCCGACGAATCGGGAGGGCCCTAATCAAAAACCATTAACCATTAAACCTTATCCTATGAAAATTCAGGGCTAAGATCGGTAATATTTTCTTAATCTGCCAAATGATTTTTGTCATTTTTTTAGGATTTGATGAAAATCATTTCTCCAACCGACTCATTGATTATCGTCAAGCTGGTAAAAAAGTGCATTTCAGGAATTTGTCATGCCTTTTTACAATGTTCATTGATAACACCTGTCAATTCAGTAGCAAATTCCAGCAAATAAATTGAATGTACCTTCGCAGTTTCTATTTCCAATTTTGCAAAAATATTTATGAAAAAAAATTTAGTCGCGATAACCGGTGCCAGTGGCTCAATTTATGCAAAATTATTACTTGAAAAACTTCTTGCATTAAAGGATCAATGGAGAGATCTGGCTGTTGTCATGACGGAAAATGCCAGGGAAGTATGGAAAACTGAACTGAACGATGAGTCTTACATTAATTACCCGGTAAAGTATTTCGGTACAATGGATTTTTCAGCTCCGTTTGCTTCGGGATCAGGAAAGTATGAGACGATGATCATTATTCCATGTTCAATGGGCACTTTAGGGCGAATTGCTTCCGGAGTTTCCAATGACCTAATTACAAGAGCTGCTGATGTGATTTTGAAAGAAAGAAGAAAACTGATCTGTGTTGTGCGAGAAATGCCTTATAATCTGATTCATATCCGGAATATGGAAACTGTTGCTGTAGCCGGAGGAATTATTTGCCCTGCCACTCCTTCCTATTACAGCAAACCAAAAACGATTGAACAGGTCGCATCAACAGTTGTTGATCGGGTTCTTGACCTTGCAGGCTTTGACATTAATACATTTCGCTGGGGAAAATGATGAAAATTTTTTTTATATAGTCATTTTTGCAGGAAAATGCGTTTATTTTTGCTCTGCAAGTTGAACATTACATAAAATTCTTGCTTCCTCACCTACCATAATACTTCCCGCTTCCGTAATTACATTCCAGCGCAATCCAAAATCTCTTCTGTCTACTTTGCCAGTAATAATAAAACCGGCTTTATTATTTCCCTGAGGATCTTTTACCATACCTGTATATTCTACCTCGAACGCAACATTCTTTGAAATGTTCTTAATAACAAGATCGCCAAACATTTTATACTCATTGTCATTCTTTAACTTTTCCAGCTTGGTAACTACAAATTTAATTTTGGGGTAAGTAACCACATCAAAAAAATCCGGACTTTTAATATGTGCATCCCTGTCATCATTCCCGGTGGAAACTGAAGCAGTATCAGCGGTAAAACTGATTTTTGCAGTCATAAAATCCGAATCTTTTGTTTCTATAGAAGCGTCAAAACTGCTAAATCCGCCTGTGACAGTTGTTATCATAAGATGTTTTACCCGGAATTGAATTTGTGAGTGCACTTTATCAATGATCCATTTCGTTATCGCCATGAGAATATCAGTTTTAATTAAGGGGCAAACTTACAAAACAAATAATATTCAAGATACGATAGTTACTGTTTCATTGTTTCATGTACATTTTAGTATTATAGATCACATCCAGCAATCCATTGCTGAATCTATCATCCATCAATTGCCAGAACATAATGCCTCCTAATTTTTTACTGACTACATATTTTACTTTGCGGGATATAGACAAACTATCATCATATGTGACAAGTAATTTTCTTTCCGGGTTAAAAGCATATGGGGCATTTGCTACCGAATCCCAATATTGTATAAATCCCTTGGCTGGAGTAATACTGTCATATAAGGTGGAATAAGATATGCCACGATAGAAATGAGCCGAATCATATAATCCTCTGTTTAAGGTATCAGCTTCCTGAAACATACGAGCATAAAAAGCAGCGCCAATAATAATTTTCTTCCGGGGCACTCCTGCTGCAACTAACCGGGCAACTGCATTATCTGTAGATTGTTTTTGTGCCGGAGTGGAATATAAAGGCGTATGATGGCCGCTTACTTTACTAAAACCATGCACCAAATCATATGTCATGAGATTTACTCTATCTACTTTACTCATTACTTTTTTCCATTCAACAGAAGAATCAATATACCGGTCAAAACCTCCGGCTGCAAAACTGATCTCGTATTTCTTTCCCAGTTTTTTCCGAAGAACCTGAATAAGTAAAGTAAAATTCTTCTTATCATCCACCGAAAACGGATGTCCGGGAAAACCCACTATAGCCGGGTACTCCCAGTCAAGGTCAATACCATCTGTTTTAAAATATTTCATTAATTCACGGGCAGACCGTGCAAATATTGTTCTCCCATGGCGGGTTGAAAAAACAGGCGAGCAAGTTCTGCAACCTCCCCATCCACCCATTGATAATATAATTTTCAGATGTGGATATTTTTCTTTCAATTCAACCATTTTCTGAATGCGAAAACTATCAGCAGCATTACTAACCCACATACGATTGCCATTCAAATGACAAAAAGAGAATATAAGATGGGTGAGTTTTCCGACAGGGAAACTATCCAATGCACTTGTCCTTCCAGCAAAATAACCAATAACATTGATCTCTTTTTTATTTTGCCCGGCAGAGTAATATGATAATAAAACCAGGGAAAAAAATAAGCCGATAAATCTTTTCATTATTTGTTTGACGGAAAAATTACAAGTGTAATGTAGCAAAACCCGAAATAATAAAATGTATTATTTGATTTCAGAAATGCTAAAATAGAAAACTTGGCAAACCAGGGAAACAGAATGGGGTTAAATTTTTATTTTTAATCTGAACAAAGAGAAGATATAATTAATTGCTATCCTGAATTTATGGAACTGCTAAATGTTCGGTTTTCAGATTTTCTTAACACGGATAGCATTAAGGCCTTTGGGACCTCTCTGAACTTCAAAACTTACTTTATCATTTTCTTTTATTGGTTCTGTAAGCTGGTTGATATGAATAAAAACACTTTCCTGGGTTTGCACATCTTTGATAAATCCAAATCCCTTTGCATCATTAAAAAAATTAACCACGCCGGTTCTTATCACTTCGCCTTGTTTGCGGTCCTCCTGCCGGGGTACTCCCACTTCAATTTCTTCAAGGCTATAAATTTTCTTTTTGCGTGGATCGGGTGGCACAGAAGTAAGATTACCATTTTCATCCAGGTAAGCCATCATCTCATCAAGGCTTTTTCCTTTTTTTGCATTAGCTCTTCGATACTGCATTTTCTCAGCCTTTTCCTGGCGTTGTTTTAATTTTTTTTTCTGATTTTCTTTCTTCCCAAACGTTTCACCCATTTTTGTATATATGTTTATTGAATACCAAAGGTCGTCTATTATTACCGAAATAAGGAGATTTTTTCAGATAGCGCAAAACGAAAGCATTTTTGGAAAATTCAAAAAAAACGCCAAAGCATTCAATTGTTCACATTGCATTAATTTCATTTTTTATTTCTAATATCCGGAAGATATGTTTCCATTCTCGTCTCTAAAGAAAAATACAGATAGTTTGTTGGCTGCCGCAGCGGGCTTTGCTATTATTCTGTTATTTACAAAACACAGTGGCATTGGTGTTTCACCTGACAGTGTAGTATACATGACTACCGCCGAAAATTTGCGCACTCACGGTAAACTCATAGACTTCACAAAAAGAGCTTTAATAGATTTCCCTGCATTTTATTCTGTTTTTCTCAGTACCATCATGTTGCTGACCACTTTAAAACCCCTATTATTCGCTCCTTTTTTAAATGCCCTGTTATTTGCTTTTATTATTTATTTATCAGGAATGATAATGGAAAATTTCTCAATAAAGTCAAGCTGGTATAAAAGAGCAATACTGGTTTGTATTCTGTTAAGCCCTGCCCTTCTGGAAGTTTATTCTATGCTCTGGTCCGAAACGCTTTTCCTTTTATGGATACTTCTTTTCATAAGAATATTGCATCACTATTTTAAATCATATTCAAGAAAGGCTTTGATTGCAGCAGCATTTATTGCTGCCTTAGCCTCAGTGACCCGATATGCAGGAGTGACCATTATTGCAACCGGTGGACTATTATTATTGTTCGACTTAAAAAATTCATTCCGGAGAAAAGCTTCAGACATGTTGATATTTCTGACGATCAGCCCGGTATTATTAATAATTAACCTCGTCAGGAATCATATTGCGGGTGGAACACTTACAGGTGTGCGGGAAAAATCATTACAGTCTCTTGCAAAAAATATTGGCGATACAGGTTCTGTATTTGCAGACTGGTTTCCATTTTTAAAAGAGCATTCAACCATTTCAGGTTGGATACCAGTATTATTAATAGTTGCCCTTTTATGGATTTGTCTCAGAGTGTTTGTAAAATATGGCCGTGTGATAACTTACACTGGCATGAGTGCAGCTTTTACTATGATTTACCTGGCGTTTATGATTATAACAGCCAGCATTTTTCGGTTTGAAGAATTAAACAGCCGGTTTCTGTCACCGGCATTTATCACTTTATTATGGAGTATCAGTATCTGGCTTATTTACCTCATTAAAAAAAGTGAACTGGTAATAAAGATCGGTCTGATCATTTTAAGTGCTTTTATTTTTTTAAGTTTCCAGTACAAGCAAATTGTCACAGATTACCAGACATGGCAGGATGTTAAAGATGACGGAATTCCCGGCTATACAGAAGATTCATGGAAGTTTTCACCAACTATACAATTCATCCGGAATGATTCATTGCCTTTTAAGAAAAACTATACTATTTATTCCAATGCATATGATGCCGTTTATTATTTTACAGGCCGGCCAGGGAAATTTTTGCCACATAAAGAATTCCACAAGGATGTACAGGACTTTTTGGATGATCGTCATTGTTATGTGGTATGGTTTAATGATGATGATGACCCGGACAGAGTTGAGCTTGATTTTATTACCAACATAAAAAAAATGAAACTTATAAAACAATTCGACGATGGTGCACTTTATGAATTTGATGGACCCAATGACAAAAACAGCCGATGAATTGAAGTGTTTAAATATTTACTTATTGCTGCATAAGTTTTCTATCCGCCTCTTGATATCACTACTCCCAGATAAGCCATCACCAAAGATATAAGAAGAATAATCCGGCCAGCCCATTTGTTAATATTCTTAAAACCTTCGTTGTCGCCTTTTTGCATCAGCTCGGTTTCATTTTTTCCTGACATTAAATCGTTCAGCAAACTGATAAGTAAAATAAAAAGAAAGAGAATAAATTTTAAGCTAAGCAATTGTCCATAATGACTTTTTGTAAAAAATATCCATGTAAAAGGTATACCCCTGTAATACATGGTAAGTAAACCAGTCACAAAGAGAATGGTTAAAACAATATAACCGAAAAAGCGAAATTTCAATCCCACTTCGGTTAATATTTTAGTTCTCTCAGGATTATTCTGAATACCCGGAAGCAAAATCAACGGCAGGAACAACATACCGCCGATCCAGAAAGCTGAACCGATAATGTGAAGCCAAACGCTTATGTAATACAAGCCATCCAATAAGCAATTAGTTTATAAATTAAAGATAACTGTAAATGATAGTAAAGATCATCGTAAGAATACGAACCCACAAAAAAACCCCTTACGAAAAGGGGTTTGATGAACACAAAAAAGTTCTAAAATCAATTAATTCTTCCGGCCACCACCTTTGTTATTGCTTTGCTTGTTGCCCTGGTTATTCCCCTGGCCGTTATGGTTTTGACCGCCACTGTTCCTGATTACAGGGAGCCGGTCAATATTATTTCTTTGTTCAGTTCTTTGCATGGTTGGCTTCTGATCAATCGTACGAATGGGTCGTGTCTGTGAATTATCTACTCTCCTGACTTCGCGGGGTTGCGGAACCTGAATGGCTGGTCTATACACATTCACTACTCTTCCGTTTTGCTGCATGTGGTTCATCTTATTCACTTCCCGGAATGATACCTGGTCAATTTTCCGGTTCGTAAATCTTGCCACTTCATCCCTATCCGGTCCTTTAGAATAAAATAAATTATTCCGATGGGTTCTATCGAAGTTATTGATGATGTTTATGCGACCGAAAATACCATTGACCATTTCTGGTCTTTCTATTCTGTTCCAAATGTCATGGTCATAAATATGATCCCTACTACAAACATTCCAGTAAAATGCATGTGGCCTCCATGAACTGAATTCTCCCGATACACTTACTTCGGGCATCAATGGAGCCCAGCAATAGTAATCATCCACTGTTCCCCAGGTTACCCATGCCGGAGACCAATCATAGCCGGGTATCCATAACCATCCGTACATATCGTCATATAACCAGCGACCATAATGAAAAGGAGCCCAACCCCATTCATAATTTGACTCCCATGCCCATCCTTCATTGGAATAAATCCAATTACCATTGGTGGCATATGGCCGGAAATCTCCATCAACCCGCGGACTCCATACATTTCCATAACCGGGATAATCAATCCATGTACCGTAAGGAGATAAGTTATCATAAAATGTTTGGTAAGTAACAGGACCTGATGAAACAGGTTGTGCTGACAAGTTGGTACTATAACAACCCGTAAGCATGATTGCAGTTACAATCAAAGGCAATCCGGATATTATTATTTTTTTCATAAATGTGTTTTAATTATTCTGATTCCAAATTACAATATAAAATTACTGCAACATATGATATTAATAATCTTAACAGAAAATATGCCATTTAATGGTAAAATAATTATGATGTACTCTTGTAATCTATCCTATACTTATAGTCTGAATACCTGGTTGAACATTGGTATGATAGTTTAAGATAGTTTTAGGATGGAGAAACGCTGGTATGAATAATTTAGTTGGAGTGGCTTTGTGAACGCTTTTAAGTGGGCTTTGGGTGGAAGAAGCCTCCCAGATGCTGGGCATTATGATCTTTTGAAATAGCTACTGAATCTATATGAAACAGGAATACGTTTATATTTTATCTGATCAAATAAAAATAACATATAAAAATATTTTGCCGACACAATTGTCTCAAAAATCTTTAGCCATCAATCAATATCAGATCACTTCTACGCTTCTTTCCACAAAAGCGGTCAGTTCTGCGCCTTTCAGTAATCCCTGAGCCAGCATCGCAATATCATATGCTTGTTTAGCCATCATAATTTGTTTTTCTTCGTCAGCCTGCAAAATCTTTCCGATGACTTTATGATTAGCATTGATAGCCACTTTATAGTTGTCCGGCATTGATCCATAAAAATTCATGGCACCGCCGCCCAGTTTACTCATGTCTTTCATTCTGCGCATCCATTCTTCCATGGTAATAGTGACCGGCATCGCATCCGCCTGCAGGCTCTCCACTTCCACTTTCATGGATGGATTATTGATTGCTTTATCAAATATGGCCTTGAGTTTGGTTATCTCTTCTTCCGTCAGTTGATGTTTAGCCGCATCTTCTTTTACAATCAGTTTATCTATCACATCAGCATCCACTCTTTTCAATGAAGTTTTTTCCAGTTTCATTTCCAACTGGTGAATGAAATGCGTATCGATCGGAGAGTTCATCACCAGCACATCATATTCTTTTTTAGTAGCTGCCTGTATATAACTATCCTGACCTTCCGGATCTGATGTATAGAGATAAATCAACTGACCATCTTTGTCTGTCTGAATATC
This sequence comes from uncultured Bacteroidota bacterium, assembly GCA_963823125.1. GTDB lineage: Bacteria > Bacteroidota > Bacteroidia > Chitinophagales > Chitinophagaceae > UTBCD1. Next base: position 148,050 of record CAWGKD010000010.1, on the reverse strand, counting down.
TCTTACCTGGATGCGATATTCTTCCAGTGTAAATTTTTCATTCTTAGTATTGCTGAATAATAAAAACTCTTTCGCCTTATCATAAAATTTTTCGTCGGAGATGGCGCCGTATTTTACAAACAAACCGATGTCATTCCATTTTTCTTCATAAGCATTCCGGTCTTTCTTAAACAATTCGCTTAACTTATCCGCTACTTTGCGGGAGATATAACTGTTGATCTTTTTTACATTGCTGTCGGCCTGTAAAAAAGAACGGCTTACATTCAATGGGATATCCGGAGAATCAATGACACCATGCAGCAGCAATAAAAATTCCGGTACTATATCTTTTACTTCATCTGTAATAAATACCTGGCGGCTGAAAAGCTTAATTTTATTTCGCTGGAGTTCAAGTTCATTTTTCAGTTTGGGAAAATATAGTACACCGGTCAGGTTGAACGGATAATCAACATTCAGATGAATCCAGAATAAAGGCTCTTCAGAAAATGGATAAAGTTCCCGGTAAAAATTAAGATAGTCTTCATCTTTCAGATCAGCCGGAGATTTTGTCCATATAGGAACCGTGTTGTTGATAATATTATCAACTTCTACCGATTTATATTTTGGTTTGCCTTCTTTATCTTCTCCATCAGGCACCGATTCTGTTTTAGTTCCGAATTGTACAGGTATGGGTAAAAACTTTGCATACTTATTTAATATCTCACTGATGCGGTGCTCCTGCAAAAATTCTTCAGACTCTGCGTTGATGTAAAGAATAATATCTGTTCCTCTTTCTTTGCGTTTGCCTTCAGTGATCTCAAAACTTGTACTTCCATCACAGATCCAGCGGGCCGGTTCAGCGCCATCCTGATATGATAATGTTTGAATTTCCACTTTATCAGCCACCATGAAAGCCGAATAAAATCCCAGCCCGAAGCGACCAATGATCTCATTGGTATCTTTAGCTTCTTTAAATTTTTCCAGAAATTCTGTAGCCCCAGAGAAAGCCACCTGGTTGATATACTTTTTTATTTCTTCCGCCGTCATGCCAATACCACTGTCAGAAATAGTAATGGTTTTGGCTTTGGCATTCAGCGCTACTTTTATACGCAGGTCACCGAGGTCTTTAGAATAATGCCCCTGTTGTGCGATGCGCTTTATTTTTTGGGTGGCATCCACTGCATTGCTCAGTTGTTCCCGCAGAAAAATTTCATTATCAGAATACAGAAATTTTTTAATGATGGGGAAAATGTTTTCGGTATTGACGGAAATAGTTCCTTTCTCTTTTACCATGGCGGAGTTATGAGTTTTGAGTTATGAGTTATGAGTTTCTGTTGTAAGATAGCAACAGCCGTTCCAACTGTTAGAAATTTGCCAGATTGACACAATCTTTATCATTTTGATGGAAATGCTGTCCTTTTTAGACAGTCATCAATTATTTAGTGTATTGTTTCGAATCGTCACAAACAAAGCGAAAAAATATGCTCTCTGGTATATTGATGCGGAAAAGATTTTATCAGAAAATAGTCGTAGCAATAAAGTTCATTTCAGATTATTCCGCTATCTTAAAAGCCAGAAATATCTGTAATTCAAGAAAAGAATTCGACCAGTTCAAAAATTATTTATGGATCAAAAGCATAATCCCAACTCTGTTTTTCGCATTCTTATTGCCAGTCTTGCCGGCACCACGATCGAATTTTTCGATTTCTATATTTATGCCACAGCTGCTGTGATCGTTTTCCCGAAACTTTTTTTTCCAACCACTGATACCACTTCCGGCACACTGGAATCACTGGCCACTTTTGCATTAGCCTTTTTTGCACGCCCTGTAGGTTCGGCTTTGTTCGGACATTTCGGTGATCGTTTCGGAAGAAAGACCACATTGGTAGCATCATTAATGACGATGGGTATTTCCACTATCGCTATAGGTTTCCTTCCAACCTACAGTTCCATCGGCATCGCTGCGCCTATATTGTTAGCGTTCTTTCGTTTTGGACAAGGAGTAGGATTAGGTGGTGAATGGGGCGGCGCTGTATTGCTCGCTACGGAAAATGCGCCTGAAGGAAAGAAAGCATGGTATGGCATGTTTCCCCAACTGGGCGCCCCTTTAGGTTTTATTTTTTCATCAGGCATATTTCTCATTATTGGAAAACTGTTGACAAATGCGCAATTCATTTCTTATGGATGGAGAATTCCTTTTATTCTCAGTTTTATTTTAGTAGCTGTGGGATTATACGTCCGCCTGCGGATCATTGAAACACCTGACTTTTTGAAGATCGTGGAAAAAAATCAGCGGGTTCGCTTTCCCATTGCCGATGTGTTTACCAAATATACAAGGGCATTGGTGCTGGGCACATTGATCTCTATTCTCATCTTCCTGATCTTTTACATGATGACGGTGTTCACGCTGAGTTGGGGAACCTCTGCATTAAATTATTCCCGTTCCAATTTTCTTTCGGCACAACTGATCTCGATGCTCTTTTTCGCAGCAGGCATTCTGATCTCATCTGCATTGGCGGGAAAATATAGTCCGAGGAGGATGCTGATGATCTCCTCAGTCATGATCTTCTTTTTCGGATTGCTATTTTCTCATTTATTCATTGCAGGCAACTGGACATTGACGGTGGAGTTTCTCGCACTCGGCATGTTCCTTTCCGGGTTGAATTATGGTCCATTGGGAACAGCGCTTTCAGAATTATTTCCCGTACATGTTCGCTATACCGGCGCATCTTTATCTTTTACACTGGCGGGAATACTGGGCGCATCCCTGACTCCTTATATTGCTACGCATCTTGCAAAAACTTACGGACTGATCTATGTAGGGTATTATATCTGCACCGCAGCTGTATTAAGTATGGTTGCCTTAATTTTAGCAAGAACATTGATGAAGAAAAATTAATGCTCCTGACCTGAGTTCTTCTAAATATTTTTTAAAATGAAAAAACGAACCGATTACATTTCATGGGATGAGTATTTTATGGGAGTTGCGCTTTTGTCTTCCAAAAGAAGCAAGGATCCCAGCACGCAGGTGGGCGCCTGCATTGTGAATGAAAAAAACAAGATCGTTGGAGCAGGTTACAACGGTCTGCCAATTGGTTGCAGTGATGATGAATTTCCCTGGCATAAAGAAGGAGAATTTCTGAATACCAAATATCCTTATATCTGCCATGCAGAATTGAATGCGATACTCAATAATATCGGCATGGACCTGAAAGGATGTAAAATTTATACGGTGTTGTTCCCCTGCAATGAATGTGCAAAAGCCATCATTCAATCCGGCATTACCGAAGTCATTTATCTTTCTGACAAATACGAAGGCAATGATATTTTCAGAGCTTCTAAAATTTTGCTGGACAAAGCCGGCGTGAAATACCGGAAAGTGTTAACTATCATTCACAACATCGAACTGTCTTTTGATGTGGGGAAAGTGTAGAGAGAAAAAGCAGGATAAGAATTCAATACGTCTCATAAGCTGTATTTGTTGCCACAGGCAACATAATATACTTGCGGAACTATAAGTTTCGCAAAGCTTGCGTAATGATTAATCAAGTGAAGTTTTTAGTAGAAATATTTATGCCTGCGCCGGCAAAAGTCTGGATTGCATTTTTCATCATTCGGTAATCCAAGGGAGCTTGCCAAAATATGAATAAATGGAAGAATTCTAACTGCGAACAAGATTCATTATGAGTTTTATCATGACCTCTTTGTCATCAGGATTGCTTTGTGCCACCAGCAATGCCAGCGCTACTAATGCGTTGTCATTTATTTTCAGTTCCCCGGTTTTTTTAAAGCGGTGTTTATTCTTTTCAAGGAACCAGACAAATAAAAAAGCGCCGATGCGTTTATTCCCATCTGTGAAAGGATGATTCTTAATAACAAAATACAGCTGATGTGCTGCCTGTTCTTCAATGCTCTTATATAAATATTCTCAACCGAATGTCTGTACGATAGTTTTCAGGATCCCGGAAAAGCTTTTATCTTTCTGCTTGCCAAATAAAGAAGAAGCTTCTTTCTTTTTCAGCAATTACTTTTTCAATTCTTCAATGGCAGCAATAGCTTCATCAAATTGAATTTCATATGTGATGTTTTCATTCAGCTTTTCTTCCAGCAGGTTATTGCTGTCAAAGCGGTTTAATAAAATAAAGCTTTGCGTAAAGTTCGTAATAATTTCCAGCAGCCCTTTTGTTTCAGCAGCACTTAACTGTTCAGAATTTCCCGACTGTTGAATGAGTTTGACTGCTTGCTCCAACTGCTGCATATTTTGCACTACTTGTTGTAGTCGTTTTTCATTCAGGGTATAGCCCTTTACTAAATGGTCCTTTAATCTTTAAGTGGCCCATTGCCGGAACTGGGTTCCTCTTTTGGAATTGACTCGATAACCTACAGAAATGATAGCATCAAGATTATAGTGCAATATTTCTCTTGTGACCATTTTTTTCCCCTCTTTTTGAACTTGTGCAAATTTTGCACAAGTTTGTTTTTCGTCTAATTCCCTCGTTTTGAAAATATTTTTTATATGCTTCAATATAGAAGTTCTATCAGTCGAGAATAGCTCTGCCAGTTGATATTGCGAAAGCCACACAGTATCCTCTTCAAACCTTACCTCCACATGTGCCTTCTTATCCCTGGTCTGGTATATTTCTATCTGGTTCATGAAATAAAATTAGTGAAATGTCAGTGGAGAAGAATTTGGTTGGTGAGAACATCATAACTGTTCGGAAGAAATTATGGATTAGGTTATTAGTTATCCAGCCACGTTGATAAATAATCCTTTGTTAAACGAAGGCGGTTTAGTTCTTTGAAAAGAAATTTAAAAGATGGAAATGATCAGTAATCTATTGTTATTTGTTCCGGATAAGTTATTGAAACAATTAGCTGTTTCGGTAGGGATAGATAAATATTCTAAAAAACTTCAGGGGCAATTGATCTTTAAGCTGCTGGTTTATTGTATGGTCACAGAAAAGGAGAATAGCCTCAGGGGTATGCAATCGGCATTTGAATCAGCATTATTTCAAAGCCTGGCTGGCAGTTCATCTTCCGGCACTATCAGTTACAGTTCTATCAGTGAAAGGTTGGGGAAGATTAAATGGGAATATTTTCAGCAGATTTTCAATGCTTGCGTAGCCGCCTATAGTGAAGCATTGGGCAAAGAAAAGAATGCTGTTATACGTTTTGATTCCACGATAGTTTCTTTATCAGGCAAATTACTTCAAATAGGATATCGCTTAAAAGGTGGAGATGCCGATAAATACAGGTTGCTTAAGTATACAATTGGCTTTACTAATATACCGGAGGCTGTTTATTTTTATAATGACCAAACCCACAATAGTGAAAATGTGGCATTGAGTGAAAGCATGATTGCTCATAACCGAACCGCCGGCAGAAAGATAAATGTATTTGACCGTGGAATTACTGCCAGGGATCACTATGACAAGCTAACAGAAAATCAAATCCACTTCATATCCAGAATAAATAATGACCCGAAGCGAACCGTGTATAAGAGCAATACCATTGCCAAAAATATTTCTACTCCTACACTAAAAATCATCAGTGATTGCTGGGTATATTTATACACAATGTATAGCAAAAGGACCAAGCATCCTGTCCGGTTGATAAAGGCTGTAAAAAAAGAGAATAAAGAAACCATAACTTTTATAACCAACATAAAGACTATTGACGTAAAGGAGATCACAGAAATATATAGGTCAAGATGGGAAATAGAGGTGTTTTTCAAATTTATAAAGCAACATCTTAATTTCAGTCATTTGGTAAACAGAACTGAAAATGGGATCAGGTCTATACTCTATATAACCATGACGGTAGCAATATTGCTACAACAATACAAAAAAGAAAAAAAGCTAAAAGGATATAAAATAGCCAAACAAAAATTTTCACAGGACCTTGAACGGGACATTATCTATCACATAGTGGTTTTATGTGGCGGAAATGTTCAAAAAGCAAGAAAAGTGTTATTTCAAAACTCATCTTAAATCTTCCGAACAGTTATGATGTTCACACAACCCAAAACTTTAGACGCTGATTGATATCATTGTTTTTAATAAGAGATGATCCGTAAACTTGTGAGAAATTCGTCAGCGAAATAAAACTACTCTAGAAGAAAGAACATAAACCGTTATGAAAATTCAAATCTCACTTCTGCAAAGAGACAACAGCCCTCCCAGCAGCGATAAATTATCTAACCTCTTATAATTTTGAGTATTTTTTTAAACAGTTCAGGTTTGAAAAAGATGAATGCTGAATATTAAGAGTGCAAACAACAAGCTTAACTCTATTGCCACAGTAAATCACAGCGTAATCAGATATTTAATTTCCATTTATAAAAATCATATCATGAAACCAATTTTAATTCTTTTATCTTTTGCGTTAATATCAATTAAAACAAATTGCCAGATTACAAAAGGTAACTGGTTAGTCAGTGGAACCGCAAGTTTTTCCTCAACTAAAAGTGAAAGTTCAACGGTATCAAATACAACACGTACTTACTTTCAGCTTCAACCCAACATAGGATATTTTTTTATTGACAAATTCGCGGCAGGAATTAAAGGACTTATTCAATATCAAAAAACAATTTTCGGCTCAAGTCCCGCTACTAAGCAAACTTATTATGGAATAGGACCCTTTGTTCGATATTATTTTTTGCCCACAGAAAGGCGGGTAAATGTTTTTTCAGAAGGTAATTATCAACATTACATATCAAATCCTGGAAGCCAAAATTCTAATAATTATTCAGTTCTGGCAGGAACTGTCATTTATCTTAATACAATTGTTGGGATAGAATTAACAATAGGTTATTACGTGACAAAATATAATGAGCAAGATCTGACATATAAAATAATACAAGCTGGTTTGGGTCTACAAATTCATTTAGAAAAATAAATTCTTAAAACCAAAATTAAAATTTACGCCATTGTTGGTGTTCAAACTAAAACAAATTTCAACGATAATGATTTTACACCAACAACCAAATAATAGAGCATTCTAATACTTCGTGTTGTTGGTGTAAAAATTCTCTATATGAAAATACTTTAAATCAGAACACCAACAACGGCGTAGAATGGCATCGCATGACCGGATTACGAAACAGGATCATACATGAATACTTCGGAGTGAACTACACTACACTGTGGAAAATAAAGGAAGAAAATATTTCTGAACTTATTGATTTTGTTCAACAGGCAGTTGATGAATTAAGCAGATAACCGGGAGAAAATTTTTTGAAGCGTTTTCTCAGCCTTTCCCGGCTTCAAATTACATTCCCAAACAGTAATAATTTTCCATCCATCTTTTTTCAAAGCCTTCACCGCTTTTTCATCATTGGCTTTGTTGGCAGCAATTTTTTTTAGCCACCATTGGGTTCTTGTTTTGGGCACTACAAAATATTTGCAGTCTTTATGACCATGCCAGAAACAACCATGAATAAAGATGATGGTTTTGTATTTCGGTAATACAATATCCGGTTTGCCGGGAAGTTTTTTATTATATAAAGAATATCTGAATCCCTGTGCATGTAAAAATTTTCTCACCAACAGTTCAGGCTTTGTATTCTTCGCCCTGATGCGGCTCATATTGTAACTGCGGGTTTTCTTATCATGCACATCGGTCATAGCGTGAAGTTAAGAAAGTGAAAGTAGCCGGCTTTTACCGGAGACTCTTTCAAAAGAAATTTCTTTCGGCAAAAGAAATAATAAAAGTTTAATTATTTATCCTGCCTCATATTCCGCTACCGGTTTATCACCGGTTTTTAGAAACAGTTAACATCATTTTGACTATTGAACGGCGCAACAGGCTGACAAATGCTATTAACGTTTTCTTGGTCAGTCAGGCATCCTTATTGTCTATTGATAAGTATTGTTCACCTTTAAAACTTAAAAACATGAAAAAGATTTTTACACTACTCTTCGCCGCCGGAATATTCACCTTCGCACAGGCACAGTCTGGTTATCGTGACAACCGGCAATCTGATCAAAAGGGTTCTAATAAAGGTTATAATAACGGCAGGGATAATTCTTATAACAACAACTCTTATAATAACGACGGCCGCTATGATAACAAAAATTTCTCTTTCGACCGGGACAAAGACATGCAGGTAAACCGCATCAACCAGGAGTATGATCGGAAAATTGAAGGAGTGGAACACAATTTCTTTATGGGCTGGCGTGAAAAGCAAAGACAGATCAGTTTTCTGCAGGAGCAACGTCAGAGAGAAATAAACATGCTCTATAGCAGGGACAACGACCGCAGAGATCGTTTTGATGAATATGGCGATCATGACAATCATGATAATCATTAAAAGAGATCGCTGATAATAAATAACTAAATCCCTATCCTAAAAACCCCGCAGGGCAGCGGGGTTTTTTTTATTCTCCGGGGTATAAACGCAGGTAGATTTTAATATCTGACAAATTTCTGAGACCTGTACAGGTTAAAATTTTATTGCTGGCATCTTTGGTTTTATGTTCTTCAACCTGATGCGGCTCATCCTGATTTTCATCGGGACAAGTTATTATAACTGCGGGTCTTTTTACCATGTACATCGGTCATGAGACGAAGGTAATGATGGACAGAATTAATAAATTAAGGCAACTGATCCTGCAAATTTCTATATTAATTCCTCCCAAGAAACTTCAGTAAATGCTCTTCACTTTTGTTCATGGTGCGGAGATTGTTTTTGATAATGAACTCTGGTATGGGATCCACATGGGTTTGCAGAATTACCGGCCTTGTCAGATTTTTGGCACTCCATATTTCATGTCCGCCTTTTGTGCGGATAAGTTTCAATCCGCAATATTGCAGATAAGCACGAAAATTTTTTAGTGGAATATTTTTCAGCTTGCCCATTATGCATATGCCGGAAGGTTGACGCCTGTATCGAATTTTTTATAAGAGTAGTTATTAAATATGCGGCTGAATTCTTCATTAGTTTTCAGCAATACAGACATGGAAGGAGGTGAGGCAAGTTTTTTTCTGTTTTTATAAATTGTCCATCCAAGCTTTTTCAGATCAGCTAATAATGTTTTCTTATGGGTTGTATAGTTCATGTATTCAGCCACCACAGTTGCAAAACTTTCTTTAGCCTGCGATTCGGTATTACCCGAACCACTCAGGTCCAGCGCCGGGCAGAAAATAATGTGTGCATTGTCCTCTTTGAAAGATATAACAGGCAATTTTATAGTATAATCTCCCTTTTCGTTAGAAAACTTGCCTTCAACATTTAATGACTTCATAGACTGTAAGAGTTGTCTTGCAAAATACGAAATATTTGGCCACGTGAAATGTGAATTCCTGCTTATGCTTTTTTGAACTGGTCGCAAATTGCGACCAGTTGCTTTTTTGCGTCTTCCAGGAACTGGTCACAAATTGTGACCTTAGAAAATCCCATTCTTTGGCAGTAAGCCTAAACATGAAGTCTTCAGGAAATCTTTCCAAATTCCGTTTTACCTGTTCATTCAGACGTTTAGTTTCAACTCCATAAAGTTCCGCAAGATCAAAATCAAACATTACTTTCACGCCACGTACTTCGAAGATGCTTTGTTGAATGATCGCTAATTTCATAATTGTGGTTTAATGTGGTTAGAACTTGAGGTCACAAATTGTGACCTCAAAATTCATCAACTCAAATTATAATTTCAAAAAAATAAAAGGCCAACCCCGATCAGAGCTGGCCTTTGAACAAAAGTAATAGAATCTTTTTTTTGAATAGCCAATGTCTTCATTGAAACTGCAAACCTATCTGTTCTTAAATCCTGTGCCTGCTTTTGGATGCCGCAGCTTTACTTTTTATTTTTTTTTATTTGCTTCAGTATTTTCTTTTCATCTCCTTCCAGTTTACGCTGAAGTTTTTTTACATCTTCGGCAGCCGGTAATTCTTCCGGCTTTACACCCCGTTCTTTCAACATCTTCCGCACGGCAGCATTATTGTCAACATGCTCTTTGGTGATTAACTGTTCTCCTTTCAGATCTTTTTCTGTTACATTATGGCTGGTAAGCTCTGTAGCAAAATCTTTTGCTTTGATAGTAAGTGTGGGTAGAAAATCAGCAAGAGGTTTGCTGCCGGCAACGCCCAATTTTTTCTTCATATCTGCTGTACTGAAACCGCCAAACAATGCCTGGTCGCCTTTGCTGCGTATATTGGCAAAGCCTTTATCGTCCACACCTCTTTCATAAATTATTCCTGATAATTTTTTTTCTGATCTGGAAAGTTTTTCTCTGGCAGAGACTCTTGCAACATCCAGCAAACGTTGTTCGATAATTTCCTGTCTGCGTGTTTGCACAGCAAAATAAGTTTGTGCAAAAGCAACAGATGGTTTTGACGGGTCGCCGTTTTGGGCAATCAGGTAACAGGCATAACGTGTAAGGGCTATATCTTCGATTTCCCGTTGCGAGCCACTGCCTAAATCAACCATTTTGTTGATGTCAACAAAATGGTTAGAAATATCAGCACCACTGTTTTTGCATGCTTCTCTGGCTTTGTCAATTACTTTTAAAAAATTACGCCATTCGGCATAATCAAAGATGCTCTGAAGTTTTCTTGCACTCCAGCACTCAATGCCTTCGTAAACATAACAGGCGCTTTCAAATTTTTGCAATAGTTCAGCGATCAGTTCTTTTTTCACTTTTTTTATTTTTAGTTATGATATTATTTTTCCATCAAAAGCATAAAAGGCCATCCCTGATCAGAGCTGGCCTTTGCACAAAAGTACAATTCCATTTTTTGCTGTGCATCCTGCTTTTCAGCGGGACAAGCTATCGGTCATGCTGCTAAGGTAATGATGAACAGAACAGTCTTTCGGGGTTTGTAAATCATTTATCCCTTACAATACTTCATCACCGCTTCAAAAACTTTTTTTCGAAGTGGATTGGGATTGTAATACTGTCCGTTTTTCAATAAGCCCATATTCTGCCGGTTGATGAACAGGATAATGGAGACATGATATTTTGGTACCACCGCAATGCTGGTGCCGGTAAAACCGGTATGTCCAAAAGTTCCCGCTGACCCATCTTTCATGAAGGAGTTGGTACTATCCATCATCCATCCCAGCCCGTTATGAAAACGATCTTCTATAAAAAAAGAATCAATGACAGCGGAAGAAATAAATTGTTTCTTGCCCCACTTTCCTTTATTCATCAGCATATCCACCAGTTGTTGCACGTCATCAACCGTGGAGAATAAACCGGCGGCCCCTGATATGCCTTCATTCGCATACCAGGCATTGCCATCATTCACTTCACCTTTCAGCGCATAATTTCTCCATCCGTTCCATGATGCAGGATCAATTTCTTTTTCTGTAAAACCCAGAGTGGAATCATAGACCATCCGCTTTTCATACGGATTACCGAATGAAGTAGCAGCGATATTGGCAGTTATTCCGTTCTTCAAAGGATTATACATTGTGTGTGTCATACCGAGTGGAATGAAAATATTTTTCTTTTCAAATTCATCCAGCGGAAGACCGGAAACTTTTTCAATGATCTCACCCAGCAGCACGAACCCGAGATCACTATAACTGCGTCGCTGACCTACCGGGAATTTCAAAGGAAGAGCATGAATGACATCATAGGTTGTCTTTCTTTTTGAAGAACGATAGTATAGCGGATACCATTCATTCAGTCCGGCTGTATGAGTAAGTAAATGCCGGATGCTGATGGCACTCTTGGGTAATGTTTCAAAGCCTTGTATATATTTTCCCACCGGATCATCTATATGGATCAACCCGCGATCCACCAGCAACATGATGGAAGTGGTGGTGCCGATAACTTTGGTGAGGGAAGCCATGTCGAACAGGGTTTGCATATTCATTTTTGGCGGATGTGATAATGGCACACGACCGAAATCATATTTTTGGGAAAAACCATAAGCATGCTGGTAAAGAATTTTTCCGTTTTGTTTGATCAGCAGCACGGCACCGGGGATCACATCTTTGTCAACAGCATTATTGAGAATACTGTCTATCGAAGCAATCAGACCTGCTTTTGCCTTTTCATTTGTAGTAATCTGTGCATTGACCGTAGTCTGAAGCAGGCAGGCCGAGAACAGGATCCATAAAAATGATTTCATGATACCGGAAAATTTTAAACTGCTTTGATCAAATGATCTATAATAGTCGAAATTATTTTACCCGCACATATACCAGCTTTACGTTTTTTCTTCCTGATTCCCGCTCATCTATTTCAAAAAGACCTATACTGCGGATCAACTGAAATAATTTTTCAAATCCATAGTTGCGCGGATCAAAATCCGGACGTTTCTTCAGCAACATATTTCCCAGCTCACCTAAAAAAGCCCAGCCATTCTCATCGGCAATATCATTAATGCTGGAAGTCACCAGGTTTACCAGGTTCTTGTCTGTCTTGAGAATTACTTTTTCTTTCTTGCGCTGATCCGCCGGATTGATTTGCTTGGTACCAGCCTCAGGCTGATCCAGAATTTCTATATAAATAAATTTGTCGCAGGCCGCTCTGAAAGGTGAAGGAGTTTTTTGTTCACCCATTCCAAATACTTTCATGCCAGCTTCCCGCAAACGGGTTGCCAGCCGGGTAAAATCGCTGTCGCTGCTCACCACGCAAAAACCATCCACACGACCGGTATATAAAATATCCATCGCATCAATAATCAGCGCAGAATCAGAAGAATTTTTTCCTGTTGTGTAGCTGTACTGTTGGACCGGTGTGATAGCATGCTGGAGCAAAACAGTTTTCCATCCTGAAACGTTCGGTTTTGTCCAGTCAGCATAAATACGTTTAAAAGTTGGCACTCCATATTTAGCAATCTCTTCAAGAATACCACTGATCAGCCGGTGGGGAATATTATCAGCGTCAATCAGGACGGCGAGGCGAAGATCTTTTGTATTATCCATAAACAGAAAATGATTATTCAGGGAAAGGTAGTGATTAATCAAATTCATGCCCTTTAGTTGTACAGAAACGAGATATGCTTCAAATTTTGTAATGAAGAATTCCCGCAATAAAAAAACCCGGGCGGACCCGGGTTGAAAATTTTTATGATTGTACTTTTAAAAAATATCCTGTCGATTATTTTACAAAGCTCTCTTTTGCATTGGCGGTCTTGGTGGTTTATGATATCCTTTGGTCTTCATTTCATCTTTGATTTCAGTAATGGCACGTTCCAGTTGAGGATCTATTCCTTTTGCCATATCGCTGAGATTTTCCGGAACATCTATATCAGGATCTACACCATGCCCTTCCATAAACCATGTGCCATCGGGATTATACATTCTGAATGTGGGTACTGTTATTGCAGCTCCATCAATCAATCCCGGTACACCACTGATACCGATTAATCCGCCCCATGTTCTGGCACCAATCAATGGGCCTAATTTTCTTTTGCGGAAAAAATCCGGGAAAGCATCGCCACCGGAACCACTCCATCCGTTTATCAGCATTACTTTAGGACCAAAGTTTGCGTATGGTGGCCATGGCCAGTCTTTACCATCGCGGATAGCCCAGTACGCCAGCGGATCACGATTGAGCATTTCAATAAAGCGATCAGGTATCTGTCCTCCATCATTAAAACGTTCATCAATGATCAATGCTTTTTTATCCCACTGCGCATTGAACTGGCGGGTCAATTCATCCTGCCCGTCGATGCCTGTGCTGGGCACATAGATATAACCCACTTCACCATTAGTTTCTTCATCCACTTTCTTACGCATATTTTCTATCCATGCCAGGTTGCGCAAACGATATTCATCATCCATTGTTTTTACGATAGCGGTCTTTGCACCTGTCCATGATGGAGTTGTGTTGTAAGTAAGTTCAACTGTCTTATCTGATAATCCTGCGAACACAGCAAATGGTTCCTGTGTGGTTGTAAGCGGTACACCATTCACTGCTAAAATATAATCTCCTTCTTTGATATTCACTCCCGGCACATCGAGTGATGAATGTACTTCTGCATCCCATGCAGCGCCGCGGATTATTTTTTTTATTTTATAATAATCACCGTCAGCTTCCCAGTTTACTCCGAGGTAGCCGACCGATTTATTTTTGGGCATCTCCATATCACCGCCACCATGATAAGTATGCGAAGAATTTAATTCACCGATCATTTCACCCATGACAAAATCAACTTCTTCACGGGTCATGGCACCTTTCAGCATTTTCAGGTAACGTTCTTTAACCAGTTCCCAGTTTAAACCGTGCATATTGGGATCATAGAAATAATCTCTTTCGAGACGCCATGCATCCATGAATATTTGTTTCCATTCCTGACGCGGGTCTACCATCATCTGTAAATCATCCAGATGAAGTGGCTTGTCAAATTTCTGTCCTTCCTGCGGAGAGATCACTGCAAATGTCCTTCCTCTTGATACAAGAATTTTTTGACCATTGGCAGATAACTGGGCACTATTTACATTATCCAGAATGGTTTTCTCTTCCCGTTTTTCCAGGTCGAAAAATTTGAGAACTCCATTGCCATCTGTTTCACCTGTGTTAGGATGTTTTATGTAAATGATCTTTCCTTTGGCGGCAGCCAGTGCAGAATAATTGCCGGCAGGCGGTGGAAGAATCACCATTCTTTGTTCCAGTCCATCAAAATCTATATCTACCGGTTTGTTATTTGTTTTCTTGGCAGCTGTCGTATCTTTTTTATTTTTTTCGGTTTTCTCTTCTTTTGATGATTCTGTTTCTTTCACTGCCACAGTATCATTTTTAGGGGCCATGATTGAAGGAGTTTCTTTTTTCAAAGAAATGGCAGCGATCTGTGTACTGTTTGCATAAATGAAAGTGTTATCAATATCGCTGTAATAAGGCTGGAATGACTGATTGGTGAAAAGATATAAATATTTTCCTTCGGGATCAAAGACAGGATCCGTACATTGATAAAATCCCTGGGTCACCTGATTGTCTTTCTTATCCTGGTAATCATAAATAAAAACAGCATTGTGCTGGTTCTCCAGGTCTCGACTATAAGCTAACCACCTGCTGTCAGAAGACCAGCTTACAGTAAAACCGGATAATTGACCATGAGCATATCGCAAAGCCCTGTCCACTTCAGTAGTTTCATTATTACTGATATCAAATATTTTTATCCGCATTGCTTTATCAATGAAAGCAATTTTTTTACTGTCGGGCGACCAGAAAGGTGTATAACGAAAACCTGGCCCGTAATCAGTAAGTTTCTTTGCTGAATTTTCTTTATCGGGTTCCCTGATCCATAATTCATATTCACCCGACTCATCGCTCCAGTACGCAATAAATTTTCCATCGGGCGACCAGGCAGGAGTACGTTCCGCCACACCGGAAGTGCGTGTAAGATCTTTCACATAACCATTTTCTGCAGGCACAGAAAATATATCGCCTCTCGCCTGTACCAAAACCCTGTTGCCATCAGGACTGATGGATACATCCTGAATGAGTTTTCCAACTGATTCCAATTTGGGTTTCAACATGGCATCATCGGTTACCACATTTACTTCAACTTCTTTTTGTTTTCCTGCAGAAAGAGCATAGAGATATAATTTGCCCCCGGCTTCAAATACTATATCATCAGGTCCCAATGACGGATAATGCACATCATAATTTTTAAAGTCGGTAAGCTGGGTATATTTTTTTGAAGTGAGATCATATTTCCAGAGATTCATTCTCAGTTCAGGTCCACGGTCTGATAAAAAATATATTTCATTCCCGCTCCACATCGGGAATTCATTGCCGGCATCGGCTTCTGAACCAATGCTTGTTGATTCTTTAGTTTCAAGATTAAAAATCTGAATATCTGCTTTCCATCCGCCACGATATCGTTTCCAGTTGCGACCAACCTGCGAACGGAAAACCAAAGCGATCTGTTTTCCATCGGGTGAATAAGAACCAAATTCTGCATAAGCTAAAGGAAGTTTTTCATCAGGTCCGCCGGTGGCAGGAACTGTATAGAATTGATTGAATCTTTCTTTCCCGCTTTCACGTGCGGAAGCAAACAAAACTCTTTTGCCATCATTTGTCCAATCCACTACACGGTCAGGATAACCATGACTCGTCAGGCGAATGGGAACGCCTCCGGTAACAGGCATTACATAAACGTCCTGGTTTCCATCATAATCACCGGTAAATGCAATGTTTTTTCCGTCGGGAGAAAATTTAGGATAACTCTCCACTCCCGGAGGTGAACTGAGTTTGATGGCTGTGCCGCCCTCCTTGGGTATTACCCAGATATCGTTGGCATAAGAAAAAACAATTTGAGTCTTTGATACATCAGGATAACGGAAGAGACCTGCATCAATCTGTGAAAATATTTCAGCGGAAATAAAAAAACTTATAACAAGGCAAGCAAGATTTTTTTTCATACCCATAAATTTTAATGATTAATTGTGGCGACCCTTATCGTTGAATTTTAAAGCTAAGGAAAAAAATATTACAGGTATTAAAATAGTTATGAGCGGAAACTGTTCTTCCTTTTTCATCTTCCAAACAGGTGATCAGTGAAAATCTTTTATAAAATTTTTTCATCCATCAGTTTTTTATCTTTCCAGAACAGAAGCTCTGCTTTGACAATCCAGGAAAACCCAAAGGAAACCAACGCCAGGGATTCAAACCAGAAAACAAGATGATATTGGATGCTCCATTTATCCAGGAAAAAATTGCTGATGGCAATACAAACAATGCAGGTAATCATGATAATGCCGCAAATAAGATAAACCCGGTCGCGGTTTTTCTTTTGTTGTGTTTTCTTCTTTTTCTTGTCGCTCTTGCGGAAAAGATAAACTGAGAAAAAAATAAAATCGGAGAAAAGCAGGAAAGCAAAAATAAAATGAAGCTGGTGTACCCAGCATTTTTCACAAAGATTAGTCGGGAAAAGAGCCACACCCAATGCAAAGAAACATCCCAATCTTGCTATCCAGTTATCAATCCGTTCATAGCCTTTATAAGAAAATAAAAAGAACCCAAGGGCAAAGAGCACACCGACAAGAATAGAACCGGATGTTCCTTTACCATAATAATCGCTGATAGAATATTCCAGTTGCAATGAATGAACAGTGATCAGTTTAGCAATCACCAAAAGAAAAGGAAGTGAAATGCCAGCTGCGCCGATTAATATTCTCAATGTGAAGTAGGAAATGATCTGCTCATTTTTTTCGCTTTGTGGATAGCTGAGAATTCCTGAATCCATAATTTAAAGTTTAATATTATTATAACAGAACTTGTTTGACCAATAATATCTGAACAAAGAATTCAATAAAATTATTTCAGTTTAGTAGTGTAACTAAAATTTGTCATTGCAGATATAACATAGAGATAACTAAATCCGGCAACGAATTTGATGTTTTTTATTTACAAAACATTGTGTTATGAAAAAGATAGTTATTGTGGCAGCAGGTTTTGTCTTCATCCCGGGGGTTGTTATGGCGCAGTCTCGTGAACCGGTAATAAAACCGGATTCGCTAAACAATAATTCGTTCCATAATGATGCAAGACTGGTCACATTCAGTCAAATGGACCAGCGAAAAATTTATCATTGGGGAAATGGTCAGCGATCTACAGCAACGGGCCGCGAAGCCGGAGAACTTTCATCAGGCTATGTGCTTGTTTTAGGCGATTCGGCTGTAGTGGTGGGAGGTCCTTACTGGAAAAGACATTGAGTAAAATGTTTTTTCAAAAGCAGTGTATAATGTTTGCTATTCTTTTCAAAGTATAGCTGGAGTGATATTTTTTGTTCAAAAAAATCGCTTGCTTTATTATTTTATTTTCTGGTAAATATGCCAGGCTGAAAAAATATCTTCGGCAGCTATGCCCAACGATTTGAATAAAGTTATTTCATTGTTATTCTCTCTTCCTTTTTTTAATCCTAATAAAACCTCTCCTATTTCAGCTTTCACATGATCATTGTTAATTACTCCTTCTTTTTTAGGAATAAGAAAATCTCCCGCTTCATTAAAAACAGATTCATACCGGTCTGTAAATAATTTGGATCTCAGAACAGCAGCTGTATCCAGTTCTCTTGCATTGGGCGTGCTGGAACCAACAGCATTGATATGAGTGCCATTAGCGATCCACTCTGCCATTACAACCGGTTGTGAAGATGAAGTAACAGTGCAAATGATATCTGCATTACGTACTGCGTCTTCTGCTTTTTTCTTAAGATTAAAAGCAATATTGTATTCACCCTTAATTTCATTGGCAAGCTGCCTGGCGTTTTTTTCATTGCGACTCCAAAGGTTTATTTGTTTTATATCTCTTACCAGCAGCATCGCTTCAATGTGACGTTTCGCCTGTTCACCGGACCCGATGATAGCCAAGGTTTCCGAATTTTCCCGTGACAATAATTTTGTTGCAACTGCACTTGCAGCAGCAGTACGGACAGCAGTTATTTCCTCTGCATCAAAAAACATGAGTGGCTGACCATGTTGTGCGTCAAATAAAATTACTACACCCTGGTGTGAAGGAAATCCTGTATCCCTGTTGGCATGAAAAACAGAAATTACTTTAATTCCCATCATTCCAAGTTCACTTGCATAACCGGGCATCATTCCCAGCAAACCTTTTTTCCCGGGAAGCCACATGAGTGAACGCAAGGGTTGTATACATTCTCCGTTGGCAAGTGAACGGAACATTTTCTCCATCACTTGAATGCATTCATTCATCGGCAGCAACGAAGCCACTTTTTCTTTATTAATAAATAAAGGATCCATTGTATATAAAGATAGAACTATTCAAATCTTGCCATACTTTAAAAGTAATGCATGATTAATCAATTTCTTTTAAAAAAGAGATAATTGCTGGTTGCCTGATTGTGAACTGTGCAAAAGATTTACTTCTTTTATTCCGGGAACAGGTCTTATGCAAAAGACTTCAGTTTCTTCATATCGTGAAGCCACAATAATATTTGTAGTTCCTGCATGGGGTTTAAATAAACCAGTAACAAGTTTTGGATCGTTATTATTCTCCGATAAGTGAGATAAGATCAGATGAGTTAAATGTCTGGGTTTATATTTTTTAAATAACTCAAGAGCCTGCGCATTGGATAAATGTCCTTTTTTTCCACTGATCCTTTTCTTTAAATATTTTGGATAAGATCCTTTTTCCAGCATATCGTCGCAATAATTTGTTTCTAAAAATGCCGCATGACATTGTTTAAAGAAACGAATCAGCTCTTTGCCGGGATAGCCAATGTCGGTAAATACGCCAATATTTATATTGTTACCTGACACAATAAAACTATGCGGATCACTGGCATCATGTGATTTACGAAACGCAGTGATTACTAACCGGCCAACTTTTACAGATTCACTGTCGTTAAAAGTACGGATCAGATTTTGAGGAATAGAAAGTCTGCTGTTTGCAAGAGTGTTGCCGGTAATATAGACTGGTAATTTATATTTTTTTGAAAGTACCTGAATTCCGGTAATGTGATCGGTATGTTCATGTGAAACAAAAATGGCTTTAACAAATGACATGGAAAGATTGGAACGCTTCATTCTTTTTTCTGTTTCGCTGCATGACAAGCCGGCATCAATTAACACCGCTTCGTCATTAGTACCGATATAATAACAATTGCCGTTACTGCCGGAGTTGAGAGAAGAAATGTATAATGACATGTGCTGAAGTTAAAATAAAAACACCGGATTGTAGTCCGGTGTGATAAACATTTCATTCGGTTTTATTTCTTTGCAAATTGTTTCCTGATAACATTCAAAGCTCCGCCTGCTTTAAACCATTCAATCTGTTGTTCATTATAAGTATGGTTAACAGTTATGGAATCTTTACTTTCATCTTTATGATTGAGAACAACCGTTAATGGTTTGCCTGGGGCAAAGGAAGTGAGACCCTCTATATCAATGCTATCATCTTCTTTCACTTTATCATAATCTTCCTTGTTGGCAAAAGTGAGTGCCAGCATTCCCTGTTTCTTCAGATTGGTCTCATGGATTCGTGCAAAGCTTCTTACTAAAATAGCCCGGACACCAAGATGGCGTGGTTCCATGGCTGCATGTTCTCTTGATGAACCTTCGCCATAATTCTCATCGCCTACAACGATGCTGCCAACGCCAGCCGCTTTATACGCTCTTGCTGTTGCAGGAACGGGTCCGTATTCACCACTCAGTTGATTTTTTACAGAATCGGTTTTATCATTAAAGAAATTGATGGCGCCGATCAGCATATTGTTACTGATATTATCAAGATGTCCGCGGAATTTGAGCCATGTGCCTGCCATGCTGATATGGTCGGTAGTACATTTGCCTTTTGCTTTTATCAAAAGTTTGAGTCCTTTCAGATCAGTTCCTTCCCATGCTTTGAATGGTTCTAATAATTGCAAACGTTTTGAATCGGGAGCCACTTTTACCGGGACACTGCTTCCATCTTTTGCAGGAGCCTGGTAGCCGGCATCTTCCACTGCAAAACCTTTTGGTGGTAATTCAAAACCGGAGGGTTCTTTCAGCAATACTTCTTCACCTTTCGCATTTTTCAACTTATCTTTTAATGGATTAAATGAAAGACTTCCCGCTAAAGCCAGTGCAGTAACTAATTCGGGTGAACCAACAAATGCGTGAGTGCTGGCTAATCCATCATTTCTTTTTGCAAAATTTCTGTTGTAAGAAGTAACGATAGTATTCTTGCGGTTAGGATCATCAATGTGTCTTGCCCATTGACCAATGCAAGGACCACAGGCATTTGCCAAAACCATACCGCCGACATTTTCAAATTCTTTGATAAATCCATCTCTTTCGATGGTGTAACGAACCTGTTCGCTTCCCGGAGTAATGGTAAATTCAGAAACAGCTTTTAATCCTTTGCTCATTGCGTCTTTAACTATGGAAGCGCTGCGACTGATATCTTCATAAGAAGAATTAGTGCAGGAACCGATCAATGCCACTTCAATTTTATCAGGCCATCCATTTTTCGCTGCCACTTCTTTCAATTTGGAAATGGGTGTAGCGAGGTCAGGAGTGAAAGGTCCGTTCAGATATGGTTCCAATGTATTCAGATCTAATTCCAGCAACTGATCATAATAATTTTTGGGATTAGCATAAACTTCTGCATCAGGACGAAGATGTTCACGAATGGTATCGGCCATTTTTGACACTTCTTCCCGACCTGTTGCTTTTAAATAAGCGCTCATTTTTTCATCATAAGCAAACAAAGAACATGTGGCTCCTATTTCAGCGCCCATATTACAAATAGTTCCTTTGCCGGTAGCGCTTAAATTATCAGCACCATCGCCAAAATATTCAATGATGGCGCCCGTGCCACCTTTCACTGTAAGTTGTCCCGCAACCCAAAGAATAATATCTTTTGCAGAAGTCCATCCATTTAATTTTCCAGTAAGTTTTACGCCAATAACTTTTGGCATTTTTAATTCCCATGGCAATCCCGCCATTACATCCACAGCATCAGCGCCACCAACACCAATGGCAATCATTCCTAATCCTCCGGCATTCGGAGTATGTGAATCTGTTCCTATCATCATGCCGCCGGGGAATGCATAATTTTCCAATACAACCTGGTGAATAATACCAGCTCCGGGTTTCCAAAAACCAATACCATATTTATTGGAAATGGAAGCGAGGAAATCATAAACTTCCCGGTTAGTTTCAAGTGCCAGTTGTAAATCTTTTTTCGCTCCGATCTTTGCCTGTATCAAATGATCGCAATGCACAGTAGATGGAACAGCAACAGTAGAACGACCAGCAGTCATGAACTGTAGCAAAGCCATTTGCGCCGTTGCATCCTGCATAGCCACACGGTCAGGTGCAAAGTCCACATAATCTTTTCCCCTGTTGTATGTTTGTTTAGCATTCCCATAAAGATGAGAATACAATATTTTTTCTGACA
The DNA here is from genome assembly GCA_963823125.1 of uncultured Bacteroidota bacterium. Taxonomy (GTDB): domain Bacteria; phylum Bacteroidota; class Bacteroidia; order Chitinophagales; family Chitinophagaceae; genus UTBCD1. The sequence continues at coordinate 126,267 of CAWGKD010000010.1, read as the reverse complement.
ATGTCAAAGGCTTGTCTACCAGTTTACGGGCAGCTTTGATTTTTTCGGGTAATTCTGTGTAGATTTTTTTGATAAGATCAAGATCGAATACCATGAGAAATAATTTGATGATGAGGAAATCAGCAAATTCAGCTATGCATATTTGCTATTTAGGATTGCAAAATTACGTTAAATGGATTATTTTTCAGGAATTGAGCTAAATGAATCTGGAAAGATTTTTTTAACTTCACAGAACTATGAACCGTTTCAGAAATTTCATTGAATGGAATGCCTTTGGTGTGTGTACCTCCATAGGTGAAAAACTTGGAATCGCCACCAGCCGGATACGTCAATACTTCATCTATACTTCTTTGCTGACGATGGGCTCTCCTATTATTATTTATCTGATACTTGCATTTCTAAAGAATCTGAAAAAGTATATCATGTCGGCAAAGAGAAATCCGTGGTATTATTTGTGAATAGTGAATAGTGAATTGAGAAACAACCTATTTAGCTCGAACAGACTTTATTCACTATTGACCACTTCACTATTTACAAAAGTCAAATCAACTCTCGCAATTTTTCAACCACGGCATCAATTTCTTCTTGTGTATTGTGTTTACTGAAAGAAAAACGAATGGTAACAAGATTTGGGTTGTTATTAATGGCCCGGATAACATGTGAACCAATATCGGCTCCGCTGCTGCATGCGCTTCCGCCCGACACACAGATATTATTGATGTCAAGATTGAAAAGAATCATTTCCGATTTTTCTGTTTTGGGAAATGCCGCGCTTAGCACAGTATATAAACTTCTCCCTTCATAATCTCCATTGAACTGCACTCCACTTATTTTCTTTTGAAGCTGAGTGATCATATAGGTTTTCAAAGACTGAATGTAAGCGCTATCTTTTTCGTAATTGGCCATTGCGAGTTCAAGCGCTTTAGCAAAACCAACTATTCCATAGAGATTTTCAGTTCCCGCTCTCATATTTCTTTCCTGGCTTCCTCCGAGAATGAAAGGATTAATTTTAATATTATCATTCACATATAATATGCCCACACCTTTCGGTCCATGAAATTTATGTCCGCCGCCGGAAATAAAATGCACAGGTGTTTTACGAAGGTCTAACTGATAATGACCCACTGTTTGCACGCAATCAGAATGAAAAATAGCATTATAAGTTTTGCAAAGATTCCCCACAGCATCAATATCCAGCAGGTTACCAATTTCATTATTACCGTGCATCAATGTAACGAGACAGCGTTCTTTATGAGAAGATAATTGTTCTTCCAGATCCTGAAGGTTGACATGACCATTATTGTTGAGGCTTACAAAACTGGTTGTCACCATTTCTTCATGATCATAATATTCAACCGTATGCAACACAGCATGATGTTCAACTGGTGAAGAAATGATATGCTTGCAGTCCAAATCACGAATAGCAGCGCCGATAGCGGTATTATTGCTTTCTGTACCACCACTGGTAAAAAATATTTCTCCCGGATGCGCATTTAATAGCCGAGCTACAGTTTTTCTTGCATTCTCAATGGCGAGCCTTGATTCTCTGCCATAAGAATAAATAGAAGATGGGTTGCCAAATTTTTCAGTCATATAAGGCAACATGGCTTGCAGCACCTCTTTATCAAGTGGCGTAGTAGCGGCGTTATCAAGATAAATGCGATTCATAAACCCCAAACCCCTAAAGGGGCTTTAGAAGTGAAAAAATGATCGCAAAGATAAGTATTAGCTCTGACCGGGATTTCTGATAAGTCAATTCCAGAACCACATCCTGCAGTCTTGTGTATTCAGCAAAACTCTTTAATATCCTGCATGATCCGCATCGCAATATTATTAGCAGTAGTTTCAAAATTACTTTCGGCATAAATGCGAATGACAGGCTCTGTATTGGAAGTGCGGAGATGCACCCAGTCGCCATCAAATTCTATCTTCAAACCATCTTCTGTATTGACAGGGTTTCGTTTATATTTTTTTTGAATTTTTTCAAAAACGGTTTTAATATCAATACCATTCTGCAATTCCATCTTCTTCTTTGCAATAAAATAATCAGGATATAAAGTGCGAAGCGATTTGATTCCTTTCTTGTAGCTGGCTAAATGACTTAAGAAAAGTCCGATTCCAATCAGCGCATCACGTCCATAATGAAAATCCGGAACAATGATGCCACCGTTTCCTTCACCGCCAATAACTGCATTCACTTCTTTCATTTTTTTCACGACGTTCACTTCTCCTACTGCGGAAGGAAAATATTCACAACCATGCTTCAAAGTAATTTCTTTAAGTGCTTTGGTACTGCTTAAGTTGCTGACAGTATTTCCTTTTCTTTTACTTAATACATAATCAGCAACAGCAACCAACGTATATTCTTCGCCAAACATGCTGCCATCTTCACAAACAAAACAAAGACGATCTACGTCGGGATCCACGGCAATTCCAAGATGCGCATTTTCTTTCACTACTTCATTGCTGAGTTGAGTCAGATGTTCAGGCAAAGGTTCAGGGTTATGCGCAAATTTTCCATTCACCTCTCCATTTAATACAATCACATTATTTACGCCCAAAGCTTTTAATAATGCAGGGACAAAAATTGCTCCCGTGGAATTGATCGCATCCACTACAATTTTGAAATTTCTTTTTGCAATGGCTTTAGTATTTACCAGGGAGTATTTCTGAATGGCAGTAATATGTTTCTGAAGATAGCTTTCATCAATTATTACCTTACCTGATTTTTCGGCCAAAGAACGTGAATTTGTTTCAGCTTTTTCGAGAACCGCTTTTCCAAATTCCGCAGAAATGAATTCGCCATCATTGTTCAGCAATTTCAATGCATTCCATTCTTCCGGATTATGACTGGCAGTAATTATTATTCCGCCCAAAGCATTTTCCATCTTCACCGCAACTTCAACAGTCGGAGTAGTGGATAATCCCAGATCAATTACATCAATACCTGTTTCAGTAAGTGTTTTGGAAACATTATTGCGGACCATTTCACCACTGGTACGGCCATCGCGTCCAATAACCATTTTTGGATTTTCATTCTTATCTGATCTTTTTTCAAGCAGCAATTGCGCAAAAGCCCTGGAAAATTTTGTAATATCTCCCTGAGTTAAATTCTCCCCCGGTTTATTTCCAATCGTTCCTCTGATCCCCGAAATGCTTTTTATGAGTGGCAAAGAATAAAGTTTAAGTGATTAAGGGAAGCAAAAATAAGGGTTTCAAAAACAAGAACATTATACATTTATCTTTACGCATATAACTATTTTAATTCCGCTTATTATTCATGATCATATAGCGTGCAGTCTCGAAAAATGCAGAAGTAAATGCAGTCATTTTTTGTTTGATAGAATCTTTTTGTGCTGCTGTATATGGTAAACTATCATTGGTAACAGAGAACAACCTTTCATCCGGAAAGTTAAGATTCTTGGAAAAATAATAATCATCGGTTACCATTCCTATTTTGCCAGCCGCATTGGTGATAAATGCGAAATTATTTTTCTTTTCCGGGTCCAGCAGATCTCTTCCAAGTGTTGTATTGACATAAGGTTGATGTACCATGCCCGCAATGGTCGGCAATACATCAATTTGTGAAACGGTTTCATCTCTTCTTTGTGGAACTAAAAGATATGGAGCATAAAACAACAAAGGAATATGCTCATCAGTGAGACGTTGATTAGTCCAGGCAGGCGGATACATCGCTTCTGCATTACCAGCTACGCCATGATCACCTATAAAAACAAAAATAGTATTATGGAAATAGGATTCCTTTTTTGCAGCTTCAATAAATGTTTTAAAACAATAATCAGAATACCGGAAAGAATTATATTCATCCAGTGATTCAAATCCGTATCGCTGAAGCTCTTCATCAGGAACAAAAACTTTATGAAAATCAATGTCGCTTTCAGGAATCATATACGGCCGGTGATTATCAGAAGTTTGAATGATGGCAAAAAAGGGTTTATTCTCATTCTTAAAAACATTGTTGGCTTCCAGGAAGAGATTTTTATCACTAATGCCCCATACATTTAGTTTGGGATCCTGAAAATTTTTTTCTGAGTGAATATTGAGGTTGTCAATATTTTTCAATAAGCCGTCAAAATTGTTAAATTCAGGATCGCCGCCCAGAAAATAATGTTTATCGTATCCTTCAAAATTGTCAATGATTGTATGTTGTTTTAAAGCCAATGGATTGCGGGTAGAAAATTTAAACAACTGTGCATCGGGGATTCCGGTAATGATTGCGAACAAACCTCTTGCCGTCGAAAAGTGCGGCGAGAAACATCGCTCAAAGAAAATTCCTTTATCTGTGAGTGAATTAAAATAGGGTGTTGTGTTAAGAGGATTACCGCTCATGCTGCTCTTGTACATACTGAACGATTCGCACATTACCAGCACAATGTTAGGACGGCTTTCCAATGAATGACTACCGGGCAAAATTTCCCGACGGTAAGAAAAAGTTTTTTTGTCCGGCAGTTGCAACCATTCCGCCATCAAAGGAAAAGCTTCTCTTGCTTTTTGCTCGTTGAATTCCGGCTTGCGCAATTTCAGTGTGGTAAAAAAATTCTGCAAAGGATTTAAAGCCAGGTATGATTTAAAACCATCCCGGAAGACAAAAGAATTTGACCAGCTCAAAGGTGGCCATGCCAATCTTCCATAAATAAAAAATATAAGTATAAGAGCAGTAATTATAAAATACTTGCGTTTGTAAACAATTCCCTTCCCTTCTGTAATATTGATCACACGCCAATGGCTTTGCCTGTACATCCATCGAAAAAATAATACCGCTACAATTAATCCTAATATCATCCATACCATTGGGTAGGTTTGAAACATCATTGTCATGGAGATACCGGCATCTTCCACAAAATTCAAAGCGCCGGCATCCAACCTTGTTTTATTATAGGAAAAGTTGCCGAAGTCAGCAGCAAAAAAAAAGAATACAATGAAAGTAACAATAGCTAAATACCATGTCCACCATTTTTTATTTTTCACAGAATTAAATGGAGATAATCCCGGCAACATGCTCAACATTACAATAGGCAATAAAATAATGGCGATCCAGCGAAGATCATAGCGGATGCCCATAAGAAAAGAAGGTATAAGATCAACAAACGAAACTCCCTTTGGCCCAAAGGCAAAATAAGTTGCAAACCTGAAAGCTGTAAAAATCAGGATGAAAATCAAAAACAGACTAACCACCCAAAGGATGGTCTTGGGAATTTTAAGCCTTAACAACATAAAATATCATGCAAGAGTCATTAACCGTCAAAGGAGTACAAAAAAAGATAATTTAGGCCGTATCAACAACCCTTTACTGTTAATTTTTGCGTGAGTGTTCTCTTCGGCAAGCGAATTGGATTTGTTACCTTCGATTTCAACTTACATATACATGGAGCTTATTATCCTGTTGTTTCTGATTTTTCTTAATGGATTGTTCGTAATGTCTGAAATTGCTCTGGTTTCTGCCCGCAAATCGAGATTGGAAACAATGGCTGAAAAAGGTGAGGTGAATGCAGGCAAAGCATTGGAACTTTCAAACAATCCGGAAAAATTTTTATCGGCGGCACAAATTGGAATTACGTTAATTGCGATACTGACAGGAGTATATTCTGCAGACAGATTCAGTCCATACCTTCAGCCTGTTTTTGAAAAAATTGATTTTCTGAAACCTTATGCTCTAACTATTGCCACGACCATTGTTGTTATTCTTGTTACTTTTCTTACCATCATATTCGGGGAACTGATTCCAAAACGCATCGGTTTATTGAGAGCAGAAAAAATTGCTATGATCGCTTCAAGACCCATGAATACTTTTGCCCGCTTCACACATCCCATTGTATGGCTGCTTAATAAAATCAGCAACTTGTTTTTTTCCATTTTTAATATCGAACGCTCTAAAGACGATGCGGTAACTGAGGATGAAATTAAAACAATGATCACGGAAGGAACAGAAGCCGGCACCATCGAAGAAGCGGAACAAGAGATCATTGAAAGAGTTTTTCATTTAGGCGACCGCAATATCACTTCTATTATGACGCATCGAAGCAATATTATCTGGTTCAGCCTTCACGATAACGAAGAAAAGATCAAAGAAAAAATCATCAATGAGCCGCATTCGGTTTATCCTATTTGTGATGGTGATATTGATGACATAAAAGGTGTTGTTTCCATAAAGGATCTTTATATAACTCCGGACAGCACTCTTTTTAAAGATATCATGCAGCCGGTATTATTTGTTCCTGAAAATATTACCGCTTACCAGGTACTTGAAAAATTTAAACAGACCAAGATGCATTCTTGTTTTATCGTAGATGAATACGGAAGCATTTTGGGATTGATCACGCTCAATGATCTTCTTGAAGCTATTGTGGGTGATATTCCGCAACCTGATGTTCCGGATTATGAAATTAAAAAAAGAGAAGACGGAAGTTTTCTTGTTGACGGGCAGATTCCTTTCTACGATTTTTTAAGCTATTACAATAAAGCCGATTGGCTAAATGAAGGTGAGCATGAATTTGATACATTGGCCGGTTTTATTCTGCACGAACTTGAACGTATCCCCAAGACTGGAGAAAAAATGTCATGGAAAGGTTTTTCTATCGAGATTATAGATATGGACGGCCAGCGGATTGATAAAGTGTTGGTGAAAATCAGTAAAGAAATAAAAGCAGAAATGGAAAAATGAGGTGAATGTTATTTATCCGGTATCTTTTAACCGGTTTCCAAAGAATATAAGCATTGTTACTGAAAACTAAAACTTGCATACGTATCCGGATAATCAAGTTTTGTACTCTGGCGTTTTCCTCCCACAATTACATGGATAATGCTTATCTGATCACTGAACATATCGTGTAATAAAGAATCATCCACTTCAATTTTTTTTACTCCGGCAATATTATCAACCTGTAAGTAAGCATTCACTGCATCATAATCTATTTCAAATCCCAAATATGAAAGGTTCACTGCTTTATTATCGGCTTTCAGCTGCAGATGTCTTTTAATATAATCACTGATCAGTTTATCCATCGCATCCTTGTCTTTTGGATGTGTAAGATCTACTTTAGTCTTATAATTCTTTTCAAGAATGGATTCTAAATCATCCGTAAAAATGCGGCAGCTTATCTCGAGGATTTTATCTTTTGCATTTTGATTGATCTCCGTAGTACTCACATGAAAAGGATGCAGAGAAACAAATCCTAATATAGCCAGCCATTTAAACAAACTAAATACCATTGGAAGAATAAATTTTATGTTTACAAAAGTCTGATTTATTTTGATGCTCCGTAAATGAAAAAGGAATATTAGTTTTTTTACTGATACAAAGACAGATCTAACTAACTGCTGCTAAGATGCAAGATTTCAGTTTTTATTTTTCCATTGGCTGGCACCACATTATAAACTGGGAAGCTCTTGATCATTTATTATTCATTGCCGCATTATCTGCTATTTATCTGCTTAAAGACTGGAAGCAGGTATTAATCCTGGTAACCGCTTTCACTATTGGTCATTCTCTGACTCTGGTATTAAGCGTTTTTGATATAATCAGATTCAGTAATAAATGGGTCGAATTTTTAATACCATGCACCATTATGATCACGGCATTTACCAATTTGTTTCAGAAAAAATTTTCACCCAAATCAATCCGCATCAATTATTTTTTAGCTCTTTCATTCGGGCTAATTCACGGAATGGGATTTGCCAATGCACTCCGGATGATGCTGGCAAAGGATCAAAGTTTTGGATGGGATTTGCTTGGCTTTAATCTTGGATTAGAAGCAGGCCAGATTGCAGTAGTAATAATTTTATTAGTTATTGCTGCCATTATTCTGAATTTGTTCAGAGTGAACCGCAGAGAATGGGTAATCTTTTTATCAGCATGCGCTTTCAGCATCGCAACGAAAATGGCTTTGGAAAGAATTCCATGGTAAATATGCAAATGTGCTGATTTGCTGATTTGCTGATGTGGAGATAAAGAAATAAAAATTATTAATGAAAAACTATAAACAAATAACAATGAGAAAAATCCTTTTTGCCTTTATCGCACAGCTATTTGCTATTAGCTTGCTTATGGCACAAGACATTCAAAACAATCCCGGTTCAAATCATGGAAACAAGTTTGAACAGCTGGGAATTATGTTACCAACACCCAATGAGTATCGCACTGCGAGTGGGGCACCGGGACCAAAATACTGGCAACAACGTTGTGATTATGACATTAAATGTGATTTGGATGAAAATAATCAGAAAATAACCGGCAGTGAAATGATCACTTATTATAATAATTCGCCGGATGTACTTACTTATTTGTGGTTGCAATTGGACGAAAATCAGCATAGCAGTATAAACAATGCCGATTATCAGAACAGCAGTATGATGCCTCGTCAATCCACCGACAGAATGCTGGAAAGAATGGAAGAATCTTCTAAAGAAGATAATGGTTATGGAGATAAGATAACTAAAATGACTGATGTATTGGGAAAGTCGCTTACTTACACCATTAATAAAACAATGATGCGTGTTGAATTACCAATGCCCTTGAAGCCGGGGCAAAAATTCGTTTTCAACATTGACTGGAATTATAAAATTTCTGACCGGTTGGTAAAAGGCGGCCGCGGTGGATATGAATATTTTCCTGAAGACGGAAATTACCTTTTCACAATGACCCAATGGTATCCGAGACTTTGTGTTTACAGTGATTTTCAGGGTTGGCAAAATCACCAGTTCACAGGACGTGGAGAATTTGCATTGACATTTGGAAATTTTAAAGTTCAGATGACGGTACCTGCCGATCATGTGATCGGAGCAACCGGTGAATGCCAAAACTATCAACAGGTTTTATCGGCCGCACAATATGCACGTTGGCAAAAAGCGCAAACTGTAAAAGAACCTATCGAGATAGTAACATTGGATGAAGCAAAAGCCAGAGAAGAAAATAAAAGCACCCAGAAGAAGACATGGATTTTTAAAGCAGAAAATGTTCGTGATTTTGCCTGGTGCTCCAGTCGCAAATTTATCATGGATGCGATGCCAGCATATGTAGAAGGCAAGAAAATAATGTGCATGAGTTATTACGGAAAAGAAGCCTACAATTTATACCGCAAGCTTTCCACTAAATTAGTTGCTCACACTATTAAAACATATTCTCATTTCACTATTCCTTATCCTTACCCGGTTGCACAAAGTGTGGAAGCAAGCAATGGTATGGAATATCCAATGATCTGTTTCAATTTTGGACGTACGGAAAAAGACGGAACTTATTCTGAAGCAACAAAAAATGGAATGATCGGTGTGGTGATTCACGAAGTTGGCCACAACTTTTTCCCCATGATCGTTAATAGCGATGAAAGACAATGGACATGGATGGATGAAGGATTGAATTCTTTTGTTGAATATCTTACTGAAGAATTATGGGATAATAAATATCCAAGCAGAAAAGGACCGGCTTGGACCATTGTTGATTATATGAAATTGCCCAAAGACCAATTGGAGCCTATCATGACCAATTCTGAAGATATTGTTCAATTTGGGCCTAATGCTTATACAAAACCTGCAACCGGACTGAATATTCTTCGTGAAACAATTATGGGACGTGAACTATTTGATTATGCATTTAAAGAATATGCAAGAAGATGGGCTTTTAAACATCCGACACCAGCAGATTTCTTCCGCACTATGAATGATGCCAGCGGAGAAAACCTGGATTGGTTCTGGCGCGGATGGTTTTATGGCACCGATCCATGCGATATTTCTCTGGATAGTGTAAAATTTGCAAGAGCTGATGTTAACGGCAGAATTCCTGCTGAAAGAATCAGGAATCAAAAATTACCAAAACCTGCCGTGAACAGTTTTGAAGATATATCCAAGATCCGCAACCGGGAAGACAGTAAAATAAAATTTGCAACTGATGCAGATACTTCAACCCGTGATTTTTATTGGAATTATGACCGCAACATTGAACCTTATGATACTACCACTTTTTCCACTTCCGTAGCTCCCCCAGTTGGTGAACTGGAGGCAGCGCAGAAAGAAAAGTATGCTAATAAATATTTCTACGAACTTTCATTGAGCAACAAAGGTGGTTTGGTAATGCCAATTATAATTGAATGGACTTATAAAGATGGAAGTAAAGAAATTGACCGCATTCCTGCACAGGTATGGAGACTCAATGAGAAGCATGTAACTAAACTTTTTATGAAAGACAAAGAGGTTGCATCAATCAAATTGGATCCAATGCGTGAAACTGCAGACATTGATGAAAGTAATAACAGCTGGGGAAGTATGCCTCAACCCAGCAAATTCGAAGTGTTTAAACAAACAAGAGCAGGAGGAAGAAATCAATCAACCGGTATTAACCCGATGCAAAAAGCACAAGAGAAAAAAGCGTTTTAACACCTATCCCCTAAAAGGGAATTATAAAAATTCAGGAATGCCACGGTTTTGAACTGTGGCATTCTTATTTAAGACTTCTTATCTTTATTAATTATGAAAAAACGCTTTTTTTTATCGCTGTTATTTTCTACCACTATTTATTTGTGCAGGGCTGGAACTGCTGATACCATCAACATTTACAGCAATTCCATGCATAAGAATATTAAATGTGTGGTGATCAAACCGGATTCTTATAAATATAAAAATCATTTTTATCCTGTAGTTTATCTGTTGCATGGTTACAGTGGGGATTTTTCCAACTGGATAAAAAAAGTCCCCGAATTAAAAAAAGAGGTCGATGAATTTCAATTGATCATTGTTTGCCCTGACGGTCATTACAGCAGTTGGTATTTTGACAGCCCTCTTGATTCAACCATGCGATACGAAACTTATATTGCCAGGGAAGTACCTGATTATATTGACAAACATTATCACACCATTAAAAAAAGAACTGCCAGAGCTATCACCGGTCTGAGTATGGGTGGTCATGGAGGATTATTTTTAGGTTTTCGTCATGCTGATTTTTTTGGTGCCTGTGGCAGTATGAGCGGCGTAGTTGATCTGAAAGCAACAACTCAACCCTACGATCTATCTAAAAGGATTGGCGACAGTATCAATTATGCCGCTAACTGGATAAACTATTCGGTGATAAATGTAATTGTCAATTATCCGAAAGATTCACTCGCCATTATTTTTGATTGCGGAAACAGTGATCCGTTTGCAAACTGCAACCGGCAATTACATCAGAAAATGCTGGCGTTAAAAATTCCTCATGATTATATTGAACGTCCCGGGAAACATGAATGGTCGTATTGGGCCAATTCTGTAAAATTTCAATTATTATTTTTCAGAAATTATTTTGACAGAATGAAATTGAAATAGCAAATTCAATCTCTTTCATTATGGCTTCGGGATATATCCTGTTTCTCCGTTTCTCACTTTGATCTTCTTTTTCCCGGCATTCTTTTTTTCATATTCCAATACTTCTTTTGGTTTCGCAACGGTTTTTTTACCGGTTGTATCTGTTACAGATTTTGAATTACTGCTGATTCCAATGGGTTTCAAATCATCATCAGTTGCAGGGCCATTGCCGGCTGCATTAGCGGGTTTATCCAGCCAGTATTTTTCAGTTTTAGTTATTGTTCCCTCTTCCGGATCATAGTAAGTCCATGTACCATGCTTCAATGAAAACCCTTCCAACTTTATTATTTTCTTCTCAACCACTTTGGTGGGGTCATGAAGGTCATATACATCTACTGTATCATAAGGATTGTCAGGATTCACTGCTTTCCAGCTTTCTTCCCGCATCAATCCTCCGGTGTTAGTATAATATCGGCATTTGCCATCTTTGTTTCCCCAACGATAATTTTCTTCAGCAATTTTATCTCCCATCAGTGAAAACCGTTGCCACAATCCATCTTTTTTGCCATTGATAAAATAGCCCTGTTCATCATAACCGGGTTCACCGCGTAATTCATCCATATGAATAACCCAGGGACCTTGTTTAAGACCTTTCATATCCACCCTGTTCAAAGTATCTCCTTTTACACTTATGATATAACTTTTCCACTGACCGAAACCGTTCATAGAAATAAGAAGAAAAAGAGGAAGTATAAATCGCATAGTTTAGTAAGTTTGATGAAATCTTCAAGCTGTAACCGAAAGCTCCACGTTTAATAACGAAAAAACTTACTGTTTATGTCTTCAAAATTAAAGCATTTTCCAGGGCTGACATTTTTATTGCTTTTTACATTAACAATCCATGCGCAAATAAAACCTACTTCAGCCGAAGAACGATTGAAAGGTTTGCAAGAAAGAAAAATTCTGGAAGAAAGATCATGGATCAATGATGTAAAATTCCGCAGCATCGGTCCCAATATCATGAGCGGACGTGTGGATGATATAGATGTAAATCCCGATGATCCAACTGAATTTTACGTGGCTTATGCCACCGGTGGTTTGTGGTATACTCACAACAATGGGCAATCTTTCATCCCTGTTTTTGATAGTGCTGATGTAATCAGCATTGGTGATGTGGCTGTGAATTGGAAAACAAAAACCATTTGGGTTGGCACCGGTGAAGTAAACAGCAGCCGATCTTCTTATTCCGGGATTGGTATTTATAAAAGCAATGACAACGGAAAACATTGGGAATATCTTGGTTTGCCTGAATCGCAGCATATCGGAAAAATTCAATTGCATCCAACCGATAATAATATTGCATGGGTGGCGGTTGAAGGGCATCTCTATTCTCCCAATAAAGAAAGAGGCGTTTATAAAACAACTGATGGTGGCAAAACATGGAAACAAACTTTGTATGTTGATGATACTACCGGTAGTGTTGATTTAGATGTTAATCCTTCCAATCCAAATGAAGTGTATGCTGCAATGTGGCATCGTGCAAGATGGCCATGGAAATTTGAAGAAAGCGGAAAAACAAGCGGCATTTATAAAAGTGTAGATGGTGGCGAAACGTGGAAGCTTGTTTCAGGTGAAGGCTCTGGATTTATGAATGGTGAAAAAATCGGGAGAATTGGCCTCGCCGTTTATCCCAAAGATCCCCAGATTGTTTATGCAATTGTAGATAACAATACTATTAAACCGGATACAACAAAGAAAAGCGATACGGTTTACAGAAAAGAAGATTTTAAAAATATAACAAAAGAAGAGTTTCAACATCTGGATGATAAAAAACTGAATGCTTTTTTGCGAAGCAATGAATTTCCCCGCAAATATTCTGCTGAAGTAGTAAAAGAAATGGTGGCAACTGATAAAGTAAAACCAACTGCAGTTTGGGATTATCTGGATAATGATGATGGTTTTCAAAACAGCGGCATTTACGGATGTGAAGTGTACCGAAGTGTTGATGGCGGAATAAACTGGAGAAAGATGAACGAAAAGCCGATCAATATTTACAGCACTTATGGTTATTATTTTGGAAAAATTTTCGTTTCACCTGAAAATGATAATAAGATCGTGATCACCGGAGTTAGTATTGAACTTTCAACGGATGCAGGAAAATCTTTTAAGCGGATTGATAAAGCCAATACACATGGCGATTATCATATGGTATGGATAGATCCTAAGAGAGATTCACATATGATCATTGGAAACGATGGTGGATGCAACATCACTTATGATGATGGTGATCATTGGTTCTTTGCAAACACGCCGGCTGTTGGTCAATATTATTCTGTAGTTACTGATGATGATAAACCTTACAATGTTTATGGCGGTTTGCAGGATAATAATGTATGGTATGGCCCTTCCACTTATCGTGACAATGTCGGTTGGCAGAGTACAGGCGATTATCCTTATAAATCTTTAGTGGGTGGTGATGGAATGCAGGTGCAGGTGGATACCAGAGATAATGCAACAACGTATGCCGGTTCTCAATTCGGAGTATATACAAGATTAAATCGCAGAACAAGAGGCGACAGAAAATCTGTCCGGCCTGAGCATGAATTAGGTGAAAAGCCTTTACGCTTCAACTGGCAAACTCCTATCATGTTGAGTAAACTTAATCAAGACATTTTTTACATTGGCGCAAATCGTTTATACCGTTCATTAAATAAAGGCGATAGTCTTGTTGCCATCAGTGATGATCTTTCTAATGGAAAAAAAGAAGGCAATGTTCCTTTCGGCACTATTACTACCATTGCAGAATCGCCAACAAGATTCGGATTGCTATATGTCGGCACGGATGATGGCAATGTTTACATTTCCAAAGAAAATGGTTACGACTGGCAACTTATCAGTCAATTGGAAGAAAGCAATGTGAAAAGTAAAAAATCAAAAGTCAAAAAATCTGATTCACGTCTTACCACTCACGGCTTATGGGTGAGCCGAATCATTGCATCGCAGTACAAAGAAGGAAGATTGTATGTTGAATTGAACGGATATCGCAATGATAATTTCAATCCTTATTTATATATGAGTGAAGATTATGGAAACTCATGGAAGCAATTGGGAAAAGACTTGCCGATGGAGCCATTGAATGTGATCCGTGAAGATCCGAAAAGCGACAGCATACTTTATGTCGGCACCGATGGCGGATTGTATGTAAGTTTTGACCAGGGAAATAGTTTTATGAAATGGGATGGCGGTTTACCAAGGTCTGTTCCCATTCATGATATTGCCATACAGACAAGAGAAAATGAAATTGTACTCGGCACTCATGGAAGGAGTTTATATGTAGCCGAACTGAATGATGTGCAACATTTGAGAACCGATAAAGACTGGATGAAAAAGAAACCAAAAGAAAAGCCCCAGCAACAAAGAAGAAGATTCAGTGATGATGAAAATAAAATGACGCCGGAAAAAGATTGATTGCAAAAACTTTTTACTTAATTGTAATGTTTCTCCAACAAGTTGGAGAGACATTTTGTTTTTATTGATGCAACATTTAAGAAAAGAGAGGTCAGTTTTATAAAATCTGAGGTCAGATTTACAAAATCCGGGATCAGAATTTCAAAATCTGGGGTCAGAATTCCAAAATCTGGGGTCAGAATTCCAAAATCTGGGATCAGATTCCCAAAATCTTGGGTCAGAATTCCGAAATCTGGGATCAGAATTTCAAAATCTGGGGTCAGAATTTTCAAAAGTGAGGTCAGAATTACAAAATACTGGGGTCAGATTTTCCCATTTCTTAAACGCTTTTTGAAGAAAAAGTCCATTTTTCACTAAAAAAGGCTACTTTTTGAGCATTTGAGTGCTCTCATCGCCGACGTGCGGATATAATTATAGAGGCAGGACTTTACATTTTTAATATTGCTCATCCACCAACGAAGAAATAACAAAGAACTCAAGCTATGCTAATTATTGGTGTGAATAATTCGCAATGTTGAGATTGTTTTGTGTTTGAACAACAACAGCGGCAAAAAGATTTATGATGCTCCTTTTCATTCTATATACTTTTCATTCTATATACTTTTTTTTCTTGCACTATATACATTTAGAATAAAGAACAAATCAGATAAAATTACAAGAATTGTTCTTAGCCATAAAAAAGAGTCTGCTTTTTGGCCTCTAATAAATAAAAGCATAATTAATATTATTGCACATATGCCTCCAAAAAAAGCTAAAACCATTGCTAGTTTTGTTTCAAAGAAAGATCGTCTTTGTTTTATAATGTTGGATGAACTGGCATCCCTATTGTTATTGTATTCTATACTTTCTTTAAATGCTTTCAAAAATTGGGAAAATGATTTTTCTGTGGATAAGAAAGTCAAAAGTATTATTGAGAGACGTTCATTTTCTTTTGTCCAGATGCAAAATGCACCAGACATGCCATTATCCGAGTAATCCCAATTTGTTATATCTGACCATGCCACTTTTTTATTAATTTTCCGAGATAGCGAAATATTCCAATTTGCCAGCACCCCGCTATCCGAAATTTCAACATCAATAGGATAAGTAAGCCATTTTCCAATAATAAAAAAAAGCAAAAAAAATAAGGAAAGAAAAAATAATAATCCATTCATTCCCTCAAAACGGAAAAGATAAAGTAAATAAGGAATAAATATTATTGAAATTAGAAAAACAATTGAAATCAACCACCTATTATATGTTTTGATTTTGTAAGTCATAGTGTTGAAATTTTCATCTATCTCTTAAATATATTTCACTATCCCTAAGAAAAATAATAATTCTTTGTCGTTGTTGGGGTTCGATCTAAGTTCTTTTCATCTTTGGCACAATTACATCAATCAAGAAATAATTAAGAACCTTGACTAAATCACCGTTCAAAATTTCTTGAACCTTTCAAAGCAGGATTTCTCCAAGGCTTCTCTGTCATCAGGATGTGCAATGCTGATCAAAGCTTTTGCACGTTGACGAAGATTTTTTCCAAATAAATACGCAATGCCATATTCAGTAATCACATAATGTACATGCGCCCTTGTGGTCACTACACCAGCGCCGGGTTTTAATGTAGAAACAATTCTTGATATACCTTTTGCTGTTCTTGATGGAATAGCAATGATCGGTTTACCGTCTTCACTCAATGCAGCGCCACGCATAAAATCCATTTGTCCGCCAACACCGGAAAATTGATAAGTGCCAATGGAATCAGCACATACCTGCCCGGTAATATCAATTTCAATCGCACTGTTGATGGCAACTACTTTGTTATTTCTGCGGATGATATGCGGATCATTTACATAATCAATATCCAAAAACTGGAAAGCAGGATTATCATCTACATAATCATACAGCCTTCTTGTGCCCAGTGCAAATGCAGAAACGGATTTTCTTGGATGCACTGTTTTATATTTATTATTGATGATCTCTTTTTCCATCAGGTCAATGATACCATCGGAACACATTTCTGTGTGCACACCCAGATCTTTATGATTGTTGAGTGAACTCAGCACTGCATCAGGAATAGAGCCGATGCCCATCTGCAATGTGCTCCTGTCTTCAATCAGGCTGGCTACATATTTACCTATCTGTAATTCTACATTCGTTACTTTATCGCCATACCTCACTTCGCACAACGGATCATCACAATAAACCATGCTGTGAAAATGACTACTGTGAATTAATCCATCGCCATGTGTTCTTGGAACGTTTGGATTAATCTGTGCAATTACATGTTTGGCGTGGTTCACCGCCGATCTTGCTATATCAACAGAAACTCCCAATGAACAATAACCATGTTTGTCCGGCGGAGATACCTGCACCAACGCCACATCAATGGGTAAAATATTTTGTTTGAACAATTCAGGAATTTCGCTGAGAAAAACAGGAACATAATCTGCATATCCTTCATGCACCGCCTGACGAATGCTGGCTGAAACAAATAAAGAATTGATCTTAAAATTATCAGCATACTCTGGTTTATCCACGGAAAGATCACCGTAAACACTGATGAAAACCAGCTCCACATCTTTCAAACGTTTAGATTGGTTAGCCAACTCTTTCATCAAACGAAGCGGAGTTTGTGCACTTCCATGAACAAACACCCGTGTTCCAGATTGAATAACAGCAATTGCCTCTTCTGGAGTTTTATAATCAAGAGAATGATTCATGATGCAAAAATAAAAGCGTAAATAAAAAACACAGTTGATTATTATCTTTCAGCTAACTGATTCCAATCACAAAAAATTATCTGGAAAGAAACCATTCTACAGCAAGTTCATATCCTTTCAATCCCAATCCGAAAATGCTGCCGGCCGCTTTGCCGGAAATATGAGAGAGTTTTCTGAAATCTTCCCTGGCATGAACATTAGAAATGTGCACTTCAACCACCGGAGATTTGATAGCAGCCACTGCATCACCGATAGCAACTGAAGTATGGGTATAACCCCCGGGATTAAAAATAATCCCATCATAATCAAAACCTACCCGTTGAATTTCATTGATCAGTTCTCCTTCCACATTACTTTGAAAATAAGAAAAGTTTACCTGCGGAAATTTCTTTTCCAGTTGATCAAAGAATTGATCAAACGAAATATTTCCATAGATATCCGTTTCTCTTTTACCAAGAAGATTAAGATTGGGGCCGTTGATGATTGCGATCCTTAAACCCTCTGTCCCCCTGAAGGGGGAACTTAGATTGGTGCTTTCATTATTATCCATCTAAAATATTTAAAGAAGAAAAGACAATTTACTATAAAATATTAATGTACCAGAATGAATATATCAAAGCCCCTTTCAGGGGGATGGGGGCATCATCCCGATGAACTCATCAAACAAATACCTCGAGTCCTGTGGACCAGGAGTGCTTTCCGGATGATATTGAACAGAAAAAGCTGGTTTGTTTTTCATTCTTATTCCTTCAATGGATTGATCATTGAGGTTGATGTGAGTGATTTCAACATCCGCATTTTTTTTCACAGCTGCCGGATCCACACCAAAACCATGATTCTGTGTGGTGATCTCACATTTACCAGAGACTATATTTTTTACAGGATGATTTAATCCACGATGACCATGATGCATTTTGAAAGTAGGAATATCATTTGCCAAAGCCAGCAACTGATGACCAAGGCAAATTCCGAATAAAGGTTTGTTTTCTTTGAGAACATCTTTCACCGTTTCAACTGCATAGTTCATTGCAGCAGGATCACCAGGGCCATTGGAAAGAAAATATCCTGAAGGATTGAATTGTTTTAATTCATTCAGTTTTGCTTTGGCGGGGAAAACTTTTACATATGCGCCACGTTCCACCATGCAATAAAGAATATGTTGCTTCACTCCATAATCCAGCACGGCAATTCTTATTGAAGAATTTTTATCGCCCATTTCATATGCTTGTTTAGTACTCACCTGAGAAGCCAGTTCCAATCCAGCCATGTTAGGAACTTTCTTTAATTCCTTTTTCAATTCTTCCACATCAAGAACCGATGAAGAGATGATGCAGTTCATGGCGCCTTTTGTGCGGATATGAGCTACCAATGCTCTTGTATCCACTTCCTCAATGGAAACAATATTATTTGCTTTCAGATAATCATTCAATGAACCCTTTGCCTGTCTTCTCGAATATAATTCTTCAAGGTTGCGGCCAATAAGTCCTCTGATTTTTACATTATCCGATTCCACATCTTCATCCTTTACTCCATAATTTCCGATGTGAACACTATTCATGATCAGGATTTGTCCGAAATAACTTGGATCAGTAAAAACCTCCTGGTAGCCGGTCATGCCGGTATTGAAACAGATTTCACCAGTGGTGGTGCCAACAGCACCAAAAGATTTTCCATGGCAGATAGTTCCGTCTTCAAGGAGAAGAATTGCAGGTTGTGTTTTATCAGTCATTTTATGAAATAGTTTTACAAAGAAAACGAATTAAAAAAAATTTTTGATAAAGAAATGTTCACACTTTGATTTTCACTAAATCATGACAATAAATGGCCAGATCAAAAAAAAGCAGAACCTGTAAGAGTTCTGCCTTTTTATTATTGCGATTAATTATCATTCGCCTTTTTTCTTTTTTGGTTTGGCTTCTTCTTTTTTCTCTTCCACCACTTCTTCTGCAGGCACTTCAACCATTTCGGTTTCTATAACTCCTTCTGCTTTTTTTCCTGCACCCTTGCCACGACGTGTTCTCTTTGCTCCTTCTTTCACTTCGCCTTTTCCTTTTCCATAAATTTCGTTGAAATCAACCAACTCGATCATTGCCTGTTCTGCATTATCACCGGGCCGCGTCCCTAATTTGATAATGCGTGTATAACCACCGGGACGACCAGCGATCTTCTCTGCAACAGTACCAAACAATTCTTTGATGGCATCTTTATCCTGCAGGTAGCTGAAAACAACACGACGCTGATGAGTTGTATTTTCTTTTCCTTTAGTGATAAGAGGCTCAGCATACACACGCAAAGCTTTTGCTTTGGCCAATGTCGTTACAATTCTCTTGTGAGTGATAAGCTGACAAGCCAGATTGCTCAACAGCATATCCCGATGTGCTTTCTTCCGGCTTAGATTTTTTACTTTGTCTCCGTGACGCATGACGTTTAAATTTTATTCGGTCAGACCGTGTCAGGAATTCTGACCTACTATTAAAAAAATACAGCACTCAAACTTGTGCTTTGTGCTTTGTCTCTTGTACTTTGACTTCACAGATCTTCTTTATCCAATCCCAGTTTTCCAAGGTCCATTCCAAAGTGCAAACCTCTTTCAGTTAACACCTGTTCAATTTCAGCCAAAGATTTCTGCCCAAAGTTGCGGAACTTCATCAGATCTTCTTGTTCATATTGGACCAGTTCGCTCAGTGAATTGATCTTTGCAGCTTTCAAACAGTTGAAAGCACGAACTGAAAGATCAAGATCTTCCAATGGTGTTTTCAAAATCTTGCGAAGTTGCAATGTTTGTTCATCTACCAAATCTTCTTTCTTTTCTTCTTTATTATCAAAAGTTATATTTTCATCAGTGATGATCATCAGATGCTGAATCAAAATGCGTGAAGCTTGTTTTACTGCTTCCTCCGGATGAATAGTTCCATCAGTAGAAACTTCCATGATCAATTTCTCATAATCGGTGCGTTGCTCCACACGGGTATTTTCAATAGTGTATTTCACATTGATAATAGGCGTAAAAATAGAATCAATAGGAATGTAACCGAGTGGTGCATCTTTCGGTTTGTTATCCTCAGCAGGAACATATCCACGACCTTTGCCAATGGTCAATTCAATATCCATACGTGCAGATGAATCCAACGTACAAATCATCAGGTCGGGATTCATGACCTGGAAGGAATGTGTGCCTTCGCCGATCATACCGGCAGTGAATTCTGTTTTATTTTTCAGTGATAAAATAATTTTTTCGTTTGCCACTTCATGTTCAACAATTTTTTTGAACCGAACCTGTTTCAGGTTCAAAAATATTTCTACCACATCTTCACTGATGCCTTTCATAGTGGCAAATTCATGATCAACCCCTTCAATCTTTACACCTACAATTGCATACCCTTCAAGGGAATTGAGTAAAACACGGCGCAGAGCATTACCGACAGTTACACCATAACCCGGCTCCAACGGACGAAACTCAAACAGAGCTTCAAAGTCTGTTGCTTTCTGCAAAATTATTTTATCAGGTTTCTGGAAATTTAAAATAGCCATATTATAATTTTAATGTTTGATTATTTTGTTTTACCAAGCTACGAGTTTTGAGCTATGCGCCTTGAGATAAATGACTCGCAGCTCAGAGCTATTTCCACAGCTATTACTTACTATATAATTCCACAATTAATTGCTCTTTGATATTTTCCGGAACACTTTCCCTCTCCGGATAAGTGATAAAGCTTCCTTTCAGATCTGTTTCATTCCAATCCAACCAATTAAACTTTGGATTCTTGCCACGAACCTGGCTCGTAATAGAAGTTTTCGCTTTGCTCCCTTCTTTAATAGTAATAACATCTCCGGGTTTTAACTGATAAGAAGGATAATTCGACACTTCACCGTTAACTTCAATATGCTTATGGCTCACCAACTGTCTTGCTGCAGGGCGTGAAGGTGCAATACCTAAACGAAAAACTGTATTGTCTAAACGTGCTTCTAATAATTTAATAAGATTCTCACCAGTTACACCTTTGCGCCGGGATGCTTCTTCGAATGTTTTACGGAATTGGCGTTCCAACACACCATAGGTATATTTTGCTTTTTGCTTCTCACGAAGCTGAAGAGCATATTCACCCATTGTCTTACGCTTGCGTGTAGGACCATGCTGACCAGGAGGAACACTATTCTTATTCAGCCATTTGCCGTTGCCTAAAATAGGTTCGCCAAAAATGCGGGAAATTCTGGTCTTGGGACCAATGTAACGTGCCATAATAAATTTTTCATTTCGATTTTTTTAGTACCGGTGTTTCGATCATTAAAAAATCGTAAAAAATCAATCGGACACCCTTTAATTAAATGAACTGTCCCGATCCTTTCGGAACAATTATGACTATAAAAATTAAACTCTTCTTTTCTTTGGCGGACGACATCCATTGTGTGGCAATGGTGTTACATCCTTTATCATCACTACTTCAATTCCACTTTGAGAAATGGCACGGATGGAACTTTCTCTTCCTGAGCCAGGTCCCTTTACATACACATCTACTTTCTTTAAGCCGGCATCAAAAGCGGTTTTGGCAGCATCCGAAGCAGCCATCTGAGCAGCATAAGGTGTATTCTTCTTTGAACCTTTAAATCCCATTTTACCGGCGCTACTCCAGGAAATAATCTGACCACTTTTATTAGTCAAACTGATTATAATATTATTGAAGCTGGCTGTGATATGTGCATCTCCATATGAATCCACTTTCACTATTCTTTTTTTTGCCGCAGCTTTTGGACTTGATGTTTGTGCCTGCGCTTGTGCTTGTGCTTTTGCCATGATCTATTTTAAAATGTATTTTTTTATGTTCAGTTTATGAGCTTTGAGCCATGAGTTTCGAGATTTGGACTCGCAACTCGCGGCTATAAACTCTTACCTGATGTTACTTCTTAGGTGCTTTTTTCTTACCTGCCACTGTTTTCCGTTTTCCTTTTCTGGTGCGACTATTTGTTCTTGTCCTTTGCCCGCGAACCGGCAATCCTTTACGATGACGCATTCCACGATAACAGGCAATATCTAATAATCGTTTAATACTCATCTGCACTTCAGAACGAAGAGCACCTTCCACTTTTATTTCTTCAGTTATTGTATTACGAATAGCATTCAGATCTTCGTCATTCCAATCATTTACTTTTTTATCCCGACTAATATTATTCTTGTCAAGAATATATTTTGCTGTTGAAGGACCGATACCATAGATATAGGTAAGTCCTATTTCGCCTCTTTTATTTTTTGGTAAGTCGACACCGGCAATACGAGCCATATTCGATTTTAGATTTTAGATTAACGATTTAAAATTTTATCCTTGTCTTTGTTTAAAACGAGGATTCTTTTTGTTAATTACATATAATTTGCCTTTGCGACGAACGATTTTGCAATCAGCACTGCGTTTTTTTATGGATGCTCTTACTTTCATATTTTCCAGCTTTGAGCTCTGAGCTTCGAGTCTTGAGCTTAAAGCCCGCAACTCATAACTCATTGCGTATTATTTGTATCTAAAAATAATTCTCCCTCTTGTTAAATCGTATGGACTTATTTCCACTCCCACTTTATCACCCGGTAAAATCCGGATATAGTTCATTCTCATTTTCCCCGAGATGGTAGCCAGTATTTCGTGACCATTTTCCAGTTTTACCCTGAACATGGCGTTTGAAAGTGCTTCTATAATCGTACCATCCTGTTTAATTAGGGGTTGTTTCGACATACAATTTTTGGGAGCGCAAAGATAAGTGTATCAATGCTAAAAAAGAAAAAACCCTTGCTTTTTTTAGAGATACACCTGATAGAGAAGCTCGCCGCCTGTCACGATTTACTGAAAAGCTTGTCTTTAAGGCCTTTCCAGAGGTATTTTAGTCATTTGCAAATGTAGATTCTGAAGCTCATGTACACCAAGCGGAGTGTTGAAATGTCTCCTGTCTTCCCGCCACCACATCTCAATATTGGAAAAATTGCCTTTTTGAGGCGTTATCAAGCGAAAGGAATCCTTCTTGTATTTAACGGCTCCGTTTACCTCCTCTTTACTAAATCCTAAAAGTGCCAATTGATTTTCATCTAAAGAAAGTGAAGAAATTTCTTCAGGGCTATACCAGAATTCCTGTACGCCATTATCAACCAACGCAAGGTTTTCAGCATGATCAATTTTGACAACGGTTCCTTCCCGCATCACACCTTCGTCATTTACATGTATAATATCTCCTTGCTTCAATTCTGACAATTTTAGCATAAAAAAAAATTTGATTCCTCCAATTTACAAAACTTTAGAAAAATCAACCAGTTTTTATGATCTCTTGTGATAATTTAAAATTGCCCAGCCATTAAAAAACACAGCGAACCCAAGCAAAGCAAAAATCTGGTATTTAATATCAGCTAGACCGCTTCCTTTTAAAACTACCATCCGCATTACCTCGATAAAATAAGAAACAGGGTTAAACTTTGTAATTATTTGTGCCCAGCCAGGCATACTTTCAATAGGCGTATATAATCCACTGAGCAAATTAAAAATCATTGTGATGAAAAATGATACAAGCATGGATTGCTGCTGAGTCTGAGCATAAGTTGACATCAGCAAGCCCAACCCGAGAATAGCAAGCAGGTAGATTGAAGCAAAAATATAAATGGTGATATAATGTCCCAGTGGTATAATGCCATATACAAACCGGGCAATAAGCAAACCCATCGTGAGCACGGTTAATGCAACCATCCAGAATGGAATCAGTTTACCGAGGATAAATTGCGTTTTTTTGATGGGACTTACATTGATCTGTTCAATTGTTCCCATTTCTTTTTCACGCACGATGTTATTGGCTGCAAACGAAGACCCGATGATCGTTACAAGCATTACCAATATACCCGGCACCATGAATTCACGATAATTCATATTCGGATTATACCAGTCGGATGAAGTAACCTCAATAGTTGGCTGCGGATCAAACCGCGGGTATTGTATCCACTGCATTCGCACATCCTGATTAAAATCCATAATAATGCTTTGAATATATGCACCGCCCAGGCTTGCTTTTACGCCGTTGATTGCATTGACGGCTACAAACAGTGTGGATTTATTTTCTTTTACAAGACTTCGCTCAAACTGAGTTGGGATTTCTAAAATCAAATCTGTTTTATCCAATTCAATGGCACGCATTCCCTGATCGAAAGTAGCACTGTAATCTTTCAACCTAAAATAACCGGAAGAAGTAATCTTATTAATCAATGTGCGAGAATATTCAGAGTGATCGTGATCTACAACGCCGAGATTAATGTTTTTAATTTCATAATCTGCTGCAAGTGGCAAAATGAGGAGTTGAACCATCGGCATGATAAATAATATTCTGTAGATCGCCGGATCCCGGAATATTTGCCGAAGCTCTTTGCGTAATAAAAATTTCATTGCTCTCATGCCAGCCTGATTTTAAAATTTCTTATACTTATACCAAGCAACACAAGTGTCATTCCGATTAAAATCAATGTTTCTTTCCATACCGCGCTAAATCCAAGTCCTTTTATCATCACTTCTTTTACAATAATATAATACCATTTTGCCGGCACTACATTTGAAATGAGCTGTAATGGAACAGGCATATTCTCGATAGGAAACAAAAAACCACTGAACAGAAGTGTTGGTAAAAACAAGCTCATCATAGATGTGAACTGCGCTGTCTGCTGTGTTTTCGCAGTGTTTGAAATTAAAATTCCAAGAGAAAGTGAAGTAATAGTAAATAATATGCTTTCTCCAATCAATAATCCCAGATTACCTGTTACAGGCACATCCAGTGCATAAACGCTCAATAGTAATATGCTGGCTATATTCAGCATTGAAACCAGCAGATAAGGAATTGTTTTTGCAATAATAATCCGGAAAGGTTTTAATGGCGAAACAAGAATAACTTCCATAGTGCCCATTTCTTTTTCCCTGACAATTGAAATAGAGGTCATCATTGCGCAAACCAACATCAGTACCAATGCCATGACACCGGGAACGAAATTGTAGGCTCCTTTTAATTCGGGATTATATAACATCCGAACCTGTGTCTTAATAGTATATGGCAAATCCTGATTTTGATTTATGGAATTCTGGTAGTCATTAATTATGGCGGTTGCATAATTAGTCAGCATGTTAGCAGTGTTTGGGTCAGATGCATCAGCGATCAATTGAATTTGCGCATGATTGGTGTGCAGAAGATCATTGCGGAATCCCTGAGGAAAAACAACTGCCAGGCGGATTTTACCCAGGCGAAATGTGGCTTCTATTTCTTTATACGAAGTCACATTTTTATACAAACTAAAATAACGGCTTGCAGAAATTTCGTCTGAAATAGCAGTAGAAGCTTCATCTTTAGCCTGGTCAAATATGGCAATTTTGGAATTTTTCACCTCATTTGTAAGTGCAAAACCGTATAATAATATCTGTACAATCGGCATCCAGATAAGAATAAAAAAAGTACGCCTGTCTCTCCAGATATGGAGCCATTCCTTTTTTACAAAAATGAAAAATTGTTTCATTGAAAAAATTTATCTATTCACTTCTCACTGCCTTCCTTGCTAAATGTAAAAACACTTCGTCCATCGTGTTCGCTGAATAATCTTTCATCAGGTTAGCCGGCGAATCAAGTGCATCAATTCTTCCATCAACCATAATGGAAACGCGGTTACAATATTCCGCTTCATCCATATAATGTGTTGTAACAAAAATGGTGATTCCTCTTGCTGAAGCTTCATAGATAAGACTCCAGAATTCTCTTCTTGTTATCGGGTCAACACCTCCGGTAGGTTCATCCAAAAAAACAATAGCCGGATCATGAACTATAGCAATAGAAAATGCCAGTTTTTGTTTCCATCCCAATGGTAAATCACGAACTAATTTTTTCCCTGCTTCTTCCAGTTGTAGCTGCTTTAATAATAAGTCAGTTTTTTCTTTTATGCGTTCATCTGTCAGTCCATATATTCCCCCATAAAATTGGATGTTCTCCCGAACGGTCAGGTCTTCGTATAATGAAAACCTCTGGCTCATGTAACCAATATTTTTTTTGATCATTTCATTTTCTTTGTATACATCATACCCGGCAACTGAAGCCAAACCTGAAGTTGGCATTGATAAACCACACAACATGCGCATAGCCGTTGTTTTACCCGCACCGTTGGCGCCAAGAAATCCAAAAATTTCTCCTTTCTCAACATCAAAAGTAATTTTGTCAACGGCTGTAAATGTTCCAAACCGTTTCGTTAATTCTTTTGCAGATATCACTTTTTCTTTTTGCATAAACTATTCTTTCATCAATGCCATAAAACAATCTTCAATATTGGGTTCAATGGAACGAATTTCCACCTCCGTATAATTTCCTCTTTTTGTAATCTGCTCCAAGTCTTCTTTATTATTGTTTGAATTTTTAAAAACTACGTGATGATATTGCCCGAATGGATAGCAGCTTTCCACTTCCGGATTTTCTTTTATTGCATTCATCAACGGAAACATTTCATTTGCCCTGACGGCCCACAAAGGTTTACGGAATTCACTGATGATATTCTTTGGCGTGTTTATAGATAATATCTCACCTTTCTGAATTAATGCGACCCGGTCGCAAAGACTCGCTTCATCCATATAGGCAGTTGAAACAAGAATCGTAATTCCCTGAAGTTTCAGCCGGTGAAGCATTTCCCAGAATTCTTTGCGTGATACTGCATCAACACCTGTGGTTGGTTCGTCAAGAAATAATACAGACGGTTTGTGAATAAGTGCGCAACTCAGCGCTAATTTTTGTTTCATTCCTCCTGATAATTGACCAGCCTTTCGATCTTTAAATGGTTCTATCTGTTGGTAAATATCTTTTACAAGATCATAATTTTCTTCAATGGTAGTATTGAATATGGTTGCAAAAAATTCAAGATTTTCCTGAACAGATAAATCCTGATACAATGAAAATTTTCCTGGCATATAACCAACACGGTTTCGAATCTCTTTATATTCTTTCACCACATCAAAGCCATCTACTGTAGCTTTTCCACTATCCGCAATTAATAAAGTTGTAAGAATCCGGAATAAAGATGTTTTTCCGGCACCGTCCGGGCCAATGATGCCGAAAATTTCACCTTTCTTAACTGAAAAAGAAATTCCCTTTAAAGCATCTACTACTGATTTTTTAGTGCGGTATGTTTTGATAATATTTTCGACAACAACGGGCTTCATATTTCTTTAATTGAACTTTACTTCTCCATACATTCCAATTTTCAGGTAGCCGTCATTTTTTACATGAATCTTGATGGCATAAACCAAATTTGCCCGTTCGTCTTTAGTCTGAATTGTTTTCGGAGTAAATTCTGCCTTGTCTGATATCATGGTGATGATACCAGTATATTTTCTGTATTTGGTCGCATTGCTGTCGACCAAAACAGTTACTGGTTGGTTCAGTTTTATCTGCGCTAATTGTGTTCCCGTTATATATGCCCTCAATGTAATTACAGAAAGATCAGCAATTTTATATAATGCTTTTCCTGCGGAAGTTACTTCTCCTGCCATTGCGTATTTGGTAAGAACGGTTCCATTAATTGGATTGATGATATTGGCACGCCTTATCTGATCTTCTATTTGTGCCACAGATTTTTTTAATGGTTTATATTCGCTCAACACCGAATTGTTTTGCGTGCCAGTTGTGGTTTCCTGTACTTTAATCTGTTGTTCGTTTACAGCAATTTGCTTTTGGAGAACATTAATCTGAGTATTTATATCATCTAATTGTTTTGTAGTTGCTGCATCTGCTTTGATAAGTCTCTCAGTCCTTGCCCTTTCATATAATGCATTTTCTAATTGCACTTTCAGAACAGCTATCTGGTCATTAAGCAATTTTATTTCTGGCCTGACATCCATCGTTTTTTCGTGCAAGGTTCCAATAGTTGCTTCAATCTGTTCTTTCTGCAATTGAAGTGGCACCGAATCAATAACTCCAACTATACTGTCTTTTGCAAGAACAGAACCTTCATCCAGATTCAGCGTCAAAATTTTTCCGGGAACTTCTGAAGATACAATCACTTCATCTGCTTCAAATGTTCCCTGCGCATCAAATGACTGATCGTTTAGGTTACATCCGGCAATGAAAGAAATCAACAAGCCAGCGTATAAAAATCTTCTGATTTTCATTTGCATTTTTTTATCGATTAATGAATTATTGTTTTTTGATGTTTCCAACTGTATTCTGATAATTGTATTGAGCCTGTAATAATTGCACCTGATGCAAAATCAGATTTTGTCTTGCTTGATCTTCTGAAATCACTTCATTGATATAATCATGGGCACTTAACACACCATTTTCCAACTGTGCGCTGGCGGCATTCTTTACGGATTCACGCAAAGCAATAATAGCATCGTCCTTTTTAGCAAGCTCAAGATATTTTTCAATTTCTGCGTTATTTTGTTTTTGGGCAATATGCGTATTGAATAGAAATGTTTCTTTCTGAATGTCGAGTGTCTTTTTATTGATATCAATTAATTGTTTTTGATTTTTCATTGTGTACAAACTGCCAAAGTTCCAGTTCATTCGCAATCCGCCAATATAATACCAGGCAAAATCATTGCTAAGCAGATTCAATGCCGGTCGTCCATATCCACCCTGAACGAAGAAACTGAATTTCGGTCGCAGTTGTGCTTTCAGTAACTGGTTCTGTAAGTCAAATGTTTTTTTCTGGTAATCATAAAACAACAATTCGGGCCTGTTGATATTTTCTGTAAAAATGGGTGAGGCTGGTTTTTCGAAGACTGTATTTTCATCCAGCGAATCGTTGATAAACAATCCAAGCATTTCTACAAATGCTTTACGTGTTGCTTTCAATTCTATCTTTGCCTGTTCTGTCTGTAAAAGTTGTGCAGAAAGTTCATCAACACTGCTTCGGTAAGCAGTGCCGTTTGCAACCAACGCTTTTGCTTTATCAACACCATTTTGAATATCTTTTTTAAGCAAATCATTTTGTTTCAGTTGTTCGTCCATCAGTAAAGTCCCGAAAAATAATTGATTTACACGATCGTATAACGTATACAGTTCTACCTCCAGATTTTGTTGTTGAATAATTTCATTGGCGTCTGCGGTTTGCTTCTGATTTTTTATAATCCCACCATCGTAAATCAGTTGATCAGCCTCTCCATATATTTTATATTGGTCCTTACTAAATGCCGGCAGCGTGAAACCGGGTATAGGAATTTTAAAAGGGAAATTAGTCACGGTTGATTGATATGTAGCCTGACCATTCACTGAAAATACAGGTAAGTATCCTTTTGCTGCATTTGATACAGAATATTCTTTCGCTTTTGTAATAAGACCCCTTTGTTTAATTAACGGGTAATTATCTCTTGCCAGTTGATAAGCTTCTTCAATCGAAAGGTTTTTAGATTGTTGAGCGTTTATCATTTTTCCCGGAAAAACTGAAAGAATGATTATCAATATTATTGTTATCCGCATGCTTAACCAAATGGTTAATTTTGACATAAAAATTATTTTTTTATTGAATCAATAATAAATTTTGGAATTTCCTTTTTCCTTTCCTCCATCGCCTTCCTGAACTGAAGTTCATCCAATTTCAGATTGCGGTTTATCATTGGTTTTGCAATAAAAGGGAAAATAGTCATTGACAAAAGATTCATCAATAAATGTAATGGGCTGATTCTTTTAATTGTTCCTTTTCTTACTTCTTTTTCAATTTGCTCCAGGAATTTTCCCGGATTTGGAAAATTATCTTTTCCCCATACTTTGTTCAGGAATTTATCCGGATCACGATTAATCTCATTCATTATAAACCAAGGCAGGTAAGGGTTTTCAAGTATTTCGCTGATATATTCATCAGCGAAATGTTCTATTTTTTCAAATAAAGGAAGATCGGATTGAAAGACCATGCCTATTTTCGGAAAGAATTTTTTTGCCTGAACGAGAAAGATGGTTTCGAAAAGCTTGTCTTTGCTGCGGAAATAATAATGTAGCAGAGCTTTATTAATGCCAGCCTCATCTGCAATATCCTGCATCCTTGCTCCTGCCATTCCCCTGGTCATGAATACTTTTTTAGCAGCCGCAAGTATTTTTTCTTCAGTAGATTGATCTTTCTTTGACTTAACCATATGATTTAACCATTTGGTCAAAAAGCAAAGATAACGGCATCACAATTAAAATTCCAAATCTTTTAAGGGGAAATAACAAAAAAACTTCTGACTGGAGTTATATATCGGCGAAATACAGTTTTTTTATTCAGCCCAACTCATCACATAATTTGGATTTTCAATCTCCAATGCTTCTTTTGTTAACATCAGTGGGTGAAATGTGTCCACCATCACAGCGAGTTCTTTGGTTTCTTTAGCGCCGATACTTTTTTGTACTGCTCCAGGATGCGGACCGTGAGGAATGCCTGCCGGATGAAGTGTGATCATTCCTTTGGTCACATTCTTTCGGCTCATAAATTCACCATCTACATAATATAAAACTTCATCGCTGTCAATATTGCTGTGATTATAGGGAGCGGGAATTGCCTGTGGATGATAATCAAATAAACGCGGACAAAATGAGCAGACTACAAAATTGTTGGCTTCAAATGTTTGGTGCACTGGCGGAGGCTGATGCACACGACCGGTGATCGGTTCAAAATCATGAATGGAAAATGCAAATGGATAACAGCATCCATCCCATCCGATAATATCAAATGGATGAGTGCCGTAATGCAATCCATACAGCATTCCTCCTTTTTTTGCCTTAATTATAAAATCTCCTTTCTCATCATATGTCGGCAGATTTTGCGGCGGCCGGATATCCCGTTCGCAATACGGAGATTGTTCAAGTAATTGGCCATACTTGCTCAGATATTTTTTGGGAAATCGTATCGGGCTAAAAGATTCTACAATAAAAAGACGGTTGTTTTCATTGGCAAATTCAATCTGGTAGATAGTTCCTCTTGGTATCACCAGGTAATCACCATATTCAAATGGTAATTCGCCATACATAGTTCGCAGCACTCCTTTTCCTTCATGAACAAAAATCATTTCATCTGCATCTGTGTTTTTATAAAAATAATCAGTCATGCTTTGTTGCGGCGCCGCCAATACAATATGACAATCATTATTCACTAATACCGGTTTGCGGCTTATCAAAAAATCTTTTTCTGGTTTGATATTAAACCCTTCAAAGCTGCGATGCTTCAGCATTTTTTCTTCTGCAATTGTTGGAGCTACACTTATTTGTGGTTCTGTTTTGATGATCTGCGTCGGTGGATACACATGATACATCAGTGAATAATCATTGGAGAAGCCTTCAGTTGAAAATAATTGTTCTGAATACAACCCTCCATCCTGTTTATGAAATTGAGTATGGCGTTTATGCGGAATATTTCCGAGTTTGTGATAGTAAGGCATAGGATGAGTTAAGAGTTATGAATGATGAATTTTGAATTGTGAAAGATATTTCATCTTTTATCTGATTCAAGAATAACTGTAGGAATTAAAACTTATATTTTCGATTATCAGAACCAATGCCTTCCTACTCCTGCTTCCCTGAATGGCCAGGGTAGAGAAATGAGGACGATTAATAGTGCCAATCCAAAAAATAAAGCAGCTCTTTTATGTTTCGTCGAATCTGGAATATTTTTCTTGGTATAAGCTCTTCCAATATGAACCATTATAATTGCGATTAACATTCCAGTCGTATGTTCAACAGCATAAAAACGAAGAACGGGGTTCTGCATTACTTCTTTCATTCCATTATGCTGGATACTATATAAACCCCAACTTCCGGCAAACCATTGGTAAAGACCAATCAACAACATAATATCACAAACAATCATTGTAAACAGTCCATACTTTTTATCAGTATCAGTGAACGGCCGATTATCCGCCGTAACGCTTCTGTAAAAAACGATCAGCAACAATAATAAAACAATCCAACGTAAACTGCTGTGAATATGAAGAATGATATTATACATAAGTTCTCATTTTTAACAAATCTAAAATCATAAATCGGGAATCTGAAATTTCATTCTACCCAATCGGCAATGAAAATATTTATATCACGGGTGCCTCCATTGTTTCGGGTGCTGCAGAATACAATTTTTTTCCCATCGGGAGAAAACATCGGGAAAGCGTCAAAGCTATTATCGTGACTTATTTTTTCTATATGACTCCCATCGGCATTCATAATGTACATATTAAATGGAAAGCCTCTTGGGTATTCATGATTGCTGCAAAAAATTATCCGGCCATCATGCAAATAATTTGGCGCCCAATTTGATTCTCCCAAATTCGTAACCTGTTTTACATCGCTTCCATCAATGTTTGCCGTAAAAACTTCCATTTGCAAAGGCGCTACTAAATTATCTTTCAGTAAACTTTTATATTCATCAATTTCTTCTTTTGTTTTTGGCCGGCTGGCACGCCAGATAATTTTTTTTCCGTCAGGACTAAACCAGGCGCCACCGTCATATCCTAATTCATGAGTAATTTGTTTTACTTTTTGCGTAGCCAGATCCATAATGTACAAATCAAGATCACCATCACGCATAGATGTAAAAATCATTTTCTTTCCATCGGGAGAAAGGGTGGCTTCTGCATCATAACCGGGTGTGCTGGTAAGTCTTTTTACTATCTTACCGTTGAGATCAGCCATAAAAATATCGTAATCAAGATAGACAGGCCAGATATATTTATTACCATATTTACTTCGGTCAGGAGTTGGCGGGCAAGTATCAGCTTTTAAATAAGTAGAAGCATAAATAATATGCTTACCATCTTTGTTAAAAAAAGCACAGGTTGTTCTTCCTTTATTTCCGCTAATTAACTTTGGCTCAAATTTTTCGCCGGGCTTTGTTGGAACTTTCCCATAATAAATCTGGTCGCATTGAATTCCTTCCTTCGGATTTCTATGCTGAAACACAATATATTTTCCATCAAAACTCCAATAGGCTTCAGCATTATCTCCGCTAAATGTCAACTGCTGAATATTTTTAAAATGTTTCTCTTCCGGATAAAGAATTGTATCGCCAATATGTGACAAGTAATAAGTTTGCTTTGCTAAATTCGGGATCAGATTCTTTTTCAGATTTCGGAAAGAAGAAAAAATAATTGCTGTGATTAAAATAAAGATTATTAAAAGAATTTTTCTCATGTTAAAGTATTAAGATAAACGGTTGCAAAAGTATTTTCGTTAAAACTCAGGTTTGTCAG
Source organism: uncultured Bacteroidota bacterium (assembly GCA_963823125.1). GTDB lineage: Bacteria > Bacteroidota > Bacteroidia > Chitinophagales > Chitinophagaceae > UTBCD1. Next base: position 92,624 of record CAWGKD010000010.1, on the reverse strand, counting down.
GCAATTGTCATGTCTCTGATTTGTAAAATCTTTAGCTTTGATAAATGATAAGATCATCTGCAATAGTTGTTGTTATTATTTTATTAAACAATTTTCTTATTACCGGTTGTGGTAATAACGAAACTGCATCGCCATATGGTGAACTTCTTAATCAACCTCCATTTGGCACGCTTACCGACAGCATCAAAAAACAACCGAAAAGAGAAGACCTCTATTTCCGCAGAGCTGTTCTTCTAAATAAAAATAATTATCCGGAACCGGCACTTGCTGATTTTCAAAAAGCATGGTCATTAAAAAAGGATGAACAATATGCATTGGGAATAAGTACTCTTTTATCAGATAAAAATCCTGATTCAGCCATTCAGTTTTTAAATTCCGCACTAAAAGAAATTCCACAAAGCATTTTGTTGCGAATCAGCCTTGCCAGGGCTTATGACGCTGAGAAAAAAACAGATGATGCTTTGGCTGTTTGTGACAAAATCTTAAATATAGATTCACTTCAGCTTGATGCACTTGCTATGAAATCAGATTTATTGGAAGAAGAAAACAAGATTCAGGAATCCATTGCTACTCTTGAGAAAGCATGTAAAATTGCCCCGGCTGTTGCCAGCCTGAATTATAATCTGGCTTATAAATATGCGGAGAGTAACAATCCAAAAGTGATTGCCTTTTCTGATTCGCTGATAAAAAAAGATTCATTGGGCGACCACGCCGAGCCTTATTATTGCAAAGGAATTTATTATTCTAATATTAATGATAAAGTGAAAGCGCTTGATATGTTTAATAAAGCCATTGAACATGATTATAATTTTATGAATGCCTACCTGGAGAAAGGAAAGATATATTTTGATCAGAAAAAATATTCTGAAGCAATGAAAGTATTCAATCTTGCTGCTAATGTCTCCACCACATTCGCTGATGCCTATTATTGGATTGGCCGTTGCCAGGAAGCACAAGGACAAAAAGCCGATGCAAAACTGAATTATGAAAGAGCCTACGGGCTGGATAAAACATTTACTCAGGCCAAAGATGCAGCGGATAAGATTACTGATTAATAATTTTTAATTATTAATTAATAATTCGCAGTTGTATCTTGCATCGCAAATTGCAATTCATGGCCATCATTGCTCCTTCCCTTTTATCAGCAAATTTTTTGAAGCTTGAAGACGATTGTAAAATGCTTAATGAAAGTAAGGCCGACTGGTATCATCTTGATGTAATGGATGGAAGATTTGTTCCTAATATTAGTTTCGGGCCGATGATTGTTGCATTTTTCCGTAAAGCCACAAACAAATTCTGCGATGTACACCTGATGATCATTGAACCGGAAAAATTTGCGGAGCAATTTAAGAATGCTGGTGCAAATAATCTTACTGTTCATTTAGAAGCCTGCCCCCATCTTCATCGCAATATTCAGCAGATAAAATCATTGGGAATGAAAGCAGGAGTTGCCATCACGCCGCATACTCCTGTGTCAGCGCTCAATGATATTCTCCATGATATTGACATGGTTTGCCTGATGGCAGTGAATCCTGGTTTCGGCGGACAAAAATTTATTCCTTATACGCTGGAAAAAATAAAGCAACTCCGCAAAATGATTGATGAAAGAAAATTAAAAACATTGATTGAAATTGATGGTGGTGTTACTTTGGAGAATGCATCTGACATTCTAAAAGCCGGCGCCGATGTGTTGGTGGCAGGAAATACCGTTTTTAAATCTGCTGATCCGAAAGCAACGATTGCAAAGTTGAAAGAGATCGCTTGATTTTGAGAAATTGCGGAATAGGAAGATTGGGTAATTGCAATTTCAAAATTGCTCAATTGGCCTTTTCCCAATCAATCTGTATCTTGTTCTTAATTCTCTTATGAAAAAACTAACCACCCAGATATTTCTAACTGCAATTTGCACTTTGCTTTCGGTTCTTTCTTTCTCCCAACAAAAGTTTGCATACGTTTCCGGAAAAGTTATTGATGAAAATGAAAACCCTTTGCCCAATGTTTCTGTTATCATTCTTGGAAGACAAACTGGCATTACTACAAACGACTCAGGTTATTTCCATTTAAAAGTTCCGGCGGATAAAGCATTTGCCATTGTATTCAGTTATACTGGCCACAAGACAGAACAAAAAAACTTCCTGCTGAATGAAAATGAGCAAGAAACAATAAATATTCGTCTTGAAAAAGGAACGACCGTTTTGCCGGAAGTAATTGTTACCGATCAGCGTGACCGGAGAGAGGCTGGTCTCATTAAGCCGAATCCTAAATCTGTTCTTAATTTACCTTCAGCAGTAACTGGTGTTGAAAGCCTGATAAAAATTTTTGTTGGTTCCAATAATGAACTCACTTCACAATATTCGGTTCGCGGCGGCAGCTATGATGAAAATCTTATTTATGTAAATGATTTTGAAATTTTTCGTCCGTACCTGGTAAATACCGGTCAGCAGGAAGGATTGAGTTTCATTAATCCGGAGTTAGTGCGAAATATTAATTTTTATACGGGTGGCTTTCAGGCAAAATATGGCGATAAGATGAGCAGTGTGCTGGACATTCAATATAAGAAACCAAAAAGTTTTGGTGGTTCAGCATATGTAAGTATCCTTGAGCAAGGATTACATCTGGAAGGTTTATCAAAAAATAATAAATTAAGTTATCTCGTTGGCGTTCGCAACCGAAGTTTCAGAAATCTTTTAAGCCGGCAAGATACAAAGGGAAATTATGTTCCATCTTCAGCCGATCTGCAGGCATTGATTGATTACCAGATCAGCAATAAATGGCATGCAGAATTTTTAGGAAATATTTCTCAAACAAAATTTACACTCATTCCTCAATCCAGTCAGCTCACCTCTTCAGTTTTTTCTCCTTATTTCAGCGAAAGCCTGGGACTTGATATTTCTTTTGATGGGCAGGAAAAAGATCAATACGCAACAAAAATGGCCGGACTTTCTTTTACCAATCAAGTGAACAAACGATTAAAATTAAAATGGATGCTTTCACGTTTTGAAGATGATGAAAATGAAAACCGCGATATCACTGGCACTTATTTATTTGGGGAAAGAAATTTTGATCCAAGCCAATCTACTTATGGTTTAATTACGAATCCGCTTGGTGCAGGAACTTATCAGGATTTTGCCCGTGACAAACTGGTCATTGATAACTGGAATATTTCTCATAAAGGAACTTATGATAAAGGAAATCATTTTTTACAATGGGGATTAGGATACGACAGAACTTCCATTAATGATAAACTCGATGAATGGGAAATGCAGGACTCAGCGGGTTATTCTTTGCCTTATAATCCCAATCAACTTCAATTAAGCAGCGTAATCAAATCAACGGAAAATCTTGAAGTGAATAAATATTCGGGCTATTTGCAGGATAATATGTTGCTTGGTGATTCGTCTCATTCCACCACATTACAGGCAGGCGTTCGTTTTAATTATAATTCTCTCAATAAAGAATTTATTATTTCTCCGCGTGTTGGCGCCAGTTGGAAACCAAAAGGAAGAAAAGATATTGTTTACCGTGCATCGGCTGGCGTTTATGATCAGCCGCCATTCTATCGTGAAATGAGAAGATATGATGGCACGGTGAATACAAATTTAAAATCACAAAAAAGCGTCCAGGGAATATTAGGTTTTGATTATAATTTCAATGGATGGGGGCGAGCGATGCGATTTACCACAGAAGCATATTATAAATATATGACTGATGTGGTGCCTTATGATATTGACAATGTGCGGTTACGTTATTATGGAGAGAACGATGCCAAAGCTTATGCAACCGGAATTGAAATGCGTTTGTTTGGCGAATTAGTGAAAGATGCCGAAAGCTGGATCAGCTTAGGAATTATGAGAACAAGAGAAAAGATTAATAATGATTTTTATACCGTTTACACACTCGATTCATTGAACCGGCCGATTGATAGTTCAATAAAACAAGTTGGTTGGGTGCGCAGGCCGACGGACAGATTGATAACATTCGGAATGTTTTTCCAGGATTATTTAGCAACAAATAAGAATTTTAAAATGTACCTGAATCTTTTGTATGGAAGCAATCTTCCCTATAATATTCCCGGTAGCGTAAGATATCGAAATGCGTTAGTAATAGATCCCTATATCCGGGCTGACATTGGTTTCAGCGCTTTGTTATTAGACAATGATAAAACCAACCGGCGCAGTCATAGCCCCTTCCGCAATTTTGAAAATGTATGGGCTACTCTTGAAATATTTAATATCATTGACCGTGCCAATACCATCTCTTATCAACTCATCAAAGATTTTTCCAATACGATCTTTTTAATGCCCAATCGTTTAACTCCCCGGCTTATAAATTTTAAGATTGTAGCAAGGTGGTAAGTAAATGCAAAATATACTTTCAAACTGTAGAATGTTTCTTTCATTTGAAATTGATTAAATTTGGAATAAGAATCTTCAGTAATCTGTAAGTCAACTGAATGCTTTTGGTAACACTCCCGTATTTTATGAACCAAAAAAATACTAAATCAAAATTGGCTGAATGAACATTTTAGACAACTTCAGATTAAAAGGCGAAAAAGAAGATTTTCAAATTGTCATCGACAACATTGACAAAGATGTTGCCTTCAAAGGAACCAACCTTTGGGTTTTGGTATTTGCCATTTTTATTGCATCTCTTGGATTAAATGTAAACTCAACCGCCGTCATTATCGGGGCCATGTTAGTTTCTCCATTAATGGGGCCCATTATGGGGCTTGGGCTTGGAATGGCAATAAACGATTTAAGGCTACTCAAAAAAGCGCTTTTCAATTATTTGTTTGCTGCAGGCGTTGGCCTGATAACTTCAACAATCTTTTTTTCGTTGTCACCATTAAATGAAGCACACTCTGAAATTCTTGCAAGAACATCTCCTAATATTTATGATGTGCTGATCGCCCTGTTTGGAGGATTGGCAGGAATCGTCGCCACTTCAAGCAAACAAAAAGGAAATGTTATTCCCGGCGTTGCTATTGCAACAGCTTTAATGCCGCCACTATGCACAGCAGGTTATGGACTTGCCACCATGCAATTGGAGTATTTCTTCGGGGCATTTTATTTATTTCTTATAAATACTGTTTTCATTGCGCTCGCAACTCTCATAACAGTCAGATTTTTAAAGTTCCCTTTCAAACATTTGCCTGATAAAAAAGATGAAATAAGAGCGAAGAGAATTGTTTGGGTAATCGTATTGATAACCTTGCTTCCGAGTATTTATTTCGGTTATGACATTGTACAGCAAAATAAATTTACCCAACGGGCAAACCAGTTTATAGAATATGAAGCTATTTTCCCAAATGATTATTTATTAAAGAAAAATATTGACGCAAAGCACAAATCAATCACACTTACCTATGGCGGACAATACATTGAAGAAAAAGATATTGGAAAACTGAGAAGTAAATTATCGCAATATAGTCTTCCAAAAAATGCTTTAGAAATTCAGCAGGGTTTCGCATACCTGCAGGAAAATAAAAATAATGAACAAACAAATCAATTAACGATTGCGCTTGCAGAGAGAGAAAATCAGATTCAATTACTTAAAAACAAATTAGACAGTCTTACTTCTCAGAATAAATTGGGTAAACAAATTTTCAAAGAGCTGAAGATCCAATACCCTTCTTTGCAATCTTGTATATTGCAAACAGCAATAAACCATACAGACTCAACCGATCAAAACCTTTGGCTAGCTATAGTAAATTCAAAAACCCGATGGGATAAAAAAGATAAAGTCAAAATTGAAAAATGGCTAATAGTCAGATTAGGAGTTGATCGAATCATGATTGATTTTGAAAAATAACAGCAAGATTCGATTGATAATATGATCAGGAAAAAATTTAAATAATCAAAAATTGAAAACCAGGATAGAAAATAAAAAATTCTCTATTCGGAAATTGAGGAAATACTTTCAGCTTTCTTTATTGTGAGATATTTTTTAGTTTTATAATTCTTTAAACTTAATAAGTTAACAAAATGAAACACCTGGAACATCTTACACCCTCAGAAAAAGAAATGCTTTTAAAATTTCCTGCATACATTTCCCTGCTTGCTGCCGGAAAAGACGATAGCTTAGACGAAGTTGAAAGAAAAGAAGCTATTAAATTTTGCCACATCAAAACTTATTCATGCGCTCCTTTATTAAATGATTTCTACAAGGAAGCTGAAAAGGATTTTGAGAAGAACATCATTTCTTTAGACAATAAACTGCCAAGAGTTAAATCAGAAAGAGAAAAAATAATCAAAGAAGAACTGAAAAAAATTGAAATCATTTTAAAAAAACTAGGAAAAGAATATGCTGCCGTGATGCTCCGGAGTATGAAAACATTTAAAGATCATGTTTCCAAAGCGCATCGCAATGTGTTGGAATATTTTCTCTTCCCAATGCCTATTAAAGGCCTATCAGATTAATTTCTATTCTCATTTCCCGGAAAAAATCTTATGAAATTATTTTATCTCCACCTATTGACATACCTGTCCCAGGTGGTAAGTCCAATTTTTATTTGAATCGGATTTTTAAATTGATTGGCAAAAGAACTTACTACATAAATTCCAATCTTCACTTTTGATAAAGGATTCAGCGGCCATTTAAAAACCTTTTCAAGCCCCGCAAAAACTTCTGCGTATTCAAGATTTCTTTCTGGGGCAATGAGGAATCCGCCACCCGCTATTTCCTGCATCTTCAGTTTTTTCATGAATGGAATTTTATTGATCAGGTAACCATTGAATTCATGCACATAATTTCCCTGGTAATAGCGGTTAAAAAGCGGAAAAGTAGAATCCAATGCCTGAAAAAGTTTATACGGATCATGAAAATATACAGGGTCGCCTTGCCGCTGGTACACATAATCAACTATCATCAGATTTTTCATGTTTGGAAAACTGCCCGTTTTAATTGTATAAGTAGAAACGCCGGCAATACCCAGGTTTATTTTTTGCGTCATTCCATATTCCAGGTAATCAAAATTTACGACGCTGCTGAAAATACCGGGAATCCCTTTTCGCCAAAGAACATAAAAAGTAGGCCAGCGTGAACCGAGAATAATTTTTTCTTTTGGCTCACGCATATATCGCTGGAATGGGGTGAAAGACAATTGGGCTTTTGAATAAAATGCGTTATAAGGTTGAAAAGGTGTAGGTTGATTATCGGTCAGAAAGCTTCCGAAAAGAGTATCAACCTGTGGATTTATTTTATATCCACTAACAGACTTATTCACCGCAATTTCAAAGTCGTTAGAAAGATATAAACCGTTAACTAATTCCAATCCATGACCAACCGAAACTGAAGTATTCAAATAAATATTACTTCGCTTCAGCATATTCAGCCAGGAATCCCCATCATAGATATAACGAAAATCACGAACTACAGAAATCCTGTAATAGCCTCGGTTAAACGGATTATACATTCTATGCAAATCGAAACTTCCGTTCAAATCTTTATTTCGGAATCCATAACTTGTTTTAAAATCAAGCATGATATCTTTTCGCGATGGATATGTTTTTTTGTAGGCAACATGGAATGCAAGGCGACTGCCACCAAACTGGAACGGAAGAAAAATAGTTGTCACTGGTGGCAGTATCCACATTCTTTCTTTTTTGTGGTCATTAATGATCTGTCCGAATACAAGCATTCGTTTCCAGGTAATTTTATTCAGCAGCCTGTCCATGGAATCAAGATAAGCTTCTGTATGCATCACTTTGAAAAGACTGTCACGGTAAATAGAATATAAAAGCTCCTGCCTTGACAAAGGTTCCAGTCGAACAGACTTCCAGAATGTACTGTCTCTTACATATGCTTCTTCTGTAGTTGTGCTTACTTCATTTCCGAAATATCCTTTTTTGAATTTCTTATTCATATCGTATTTAGAATATACTGCAGTTGTTTGTCCTAACCTGATTCCGTTTTTAGTCTTGCTGTTATAATTGAATTGCTGACGGGTGAGCATCCAGGCTTTGTTATCCTCAGAGTCGTATTGTTGTTTAACTTCAAAAAAATCATATTCTGGTAAATGACTTGGTGGAAGTCTGAATTCAGTTCTCACCACCAGCCAACTACTATCTTCAATTACCAATTCTCCATCAATTGTTGCATTGCTTAATAAACGGGGTTTTACAGCAATCGTATATTTTTTTCTTTTACCCGTCCGGTCAATTTTTAATGTTTTAAAACGATATGCCAGTAATCCACTATAACTAAGCGGCGAAACAAATGGAATACTTGAAATTGAAGGCGTTTTCAACAGGTTATTATAAATATTCAAATCACATTCCGTGGCTGATAAATAAAAAATGCCCTCCATATCCCCGCTTTTCTGAACACCTAATCTTTCCTCCTTCATCTGGCCGTCAGAATTCTTATCATAACGAAGAGATATTTCTGCCAAAGACATGTCTTTATAGTCCTCATCTATGCTGGTGGTGTCTTCTCTTTTCTTTTTTGATGTTGTAGAATCATGCTCTGAAGCCTTAATATAAATATTGCAGGAATAAGAACCTGCTGCCTTTTGCAATGCTTCCTTGGTTCGAATTACATTTCGGATAATCTCATCGGCACGATCTTTCAGCTTTGCTCTTATTACCACTTCAGAGAGATTGGCTGTGGTATCCATTTCCAGAACGACATCCTGATTGACATCCGCATTAGTAACAATAATGGTTAACACCTGCGTTTGAAACCCTATCATACTTACAACAAGACTATACCTACCACGTTCCAGTGAAAATTCAAAACTTCCATCGTCTTTTGTAACCGAACCTCTGCGCTGTTCTTTGATCTCCACACTGGCAAGTGCAATTGGCTCTTTGCTGTTATCTCTTACCACGCCGGACAATTTATAATATTGGCTACTGACTGTTTCGGCAAGGATAAGAAGTAATATGGTAATAAAATATTTGAAGCTCATTTTCCTGTCTACAATTCATAGTAAAAATTGCAATTTTTAAGTCTTTTAATAATCATAAATATTCTTTTCGGATTATTTTAACAGAAAAGTAAATTACTAACGGGAGAATAGTTAAATCTTGAATGACTCACAATTTTTTGGGAAATAATTCATCGGGCCAGATTAATAAAAAACTTTACGGTATAAAAATAATCAATTAGACACAATACCTGATATTTGGTCTGTAAAGCTGTTTAAAGTTCGGGGTTACACCTTACTAAAAATTAAGAATTGAAATCTGCTTTTTATATAACTTCTTAAAGAATCATACCAGTTTAAAAATGCATCATGGATTATTTCTTTACCCAAAATTCATCCTTCCACTCATTAGAGCTTAAGGGATTTTCTTCCAGTTTCAAAAAGATGATATCCAGTTCATCTTTACCTAATATTTGTTCTAAATATCCGTAAAGTTCTCTTTCTTCAAACCGGATATGATCATTAAGGAGATTAGCTAAAACAACAAAAGAATTCTTGTCAGGTGCTTTATGAAGGTTATGAATGAGTTCGCGGATCTGGTCGTGTTCTTTTCTTAACCGAACCGCCATTTTATGACCGGATGGTATATAAGGCATTAAAATTTTTTCTTCCTGGTAAAAATGTGGCTTTATATGTTCCTGCCAATACCAAAACGAATATTTACTGATCCTTTCCGGGTCAATTTCATACTGCAATCCTTTCCTTAATTTCCATACAAATAATAAGCCTTCATGATGTTCTTTGCTCAATGGGGCCAGTTGCAGACTTCGTTTAACAGGTTTTATCTCCGCAGACATAAAACAAATCTAATTTTCTGATATAGTGATCTACCTGATTTTGGACATAGCAATAGTTGATTTTTATCAGAAGAAATGAATAAGGCTTTAAAAGCTGATAAAACAGAATATTGGCAGCAGGTTAAGTGTTATTAAAGAGTTGGAAAAATTAATTAGAAATAAAATAATATTGACGGGGCAATTAATAAATAAGTAATAAAAATCTGTTAGTTACCAAAAAAACTTAAACAGAACACTTACATTAACCATATTTCGCAACAGAAAATTTCTTTTCACAACTGTTAATAATTAACTTTAGGATATAATAACCTTCATGAGTTATATTTGAAAAAGAAGGGTAAGCTTCTGTACATATTCAGAAGACGCAATATAATCCGGTACTACTCTTCGCCGGCTTTATGAATATGATTTGGTTCTGTAAACCTTCAGATGCGGAACAAATCACTAAACTAAAACGAATTGACAGAAACGATCATCAACCTTGAAACCGTCAACCCTATTGAGTTTTTCGGAGTCAATAATGGAAAACTGGACATTCTCAAGAAAAAATTCCCACTGCTTAAAATTCTTTCCCGCGGCACTCAACTTAAACTAAGTGGCGCTCCCGAGCAAGTAGGAAATGCCAAAGAAAAGATTGAACTCATTGTGCAATACCTGGAACGAAACGGCCACATGAGCGAGAACTATTTTGAGCAAATCCTAGGTGGAGACGATGCTGAAACAATTGACAATTTCATAGATCGTAATCCAAATGATATTTTGGTTTTTGGTCCTAATGGTAAGACAGTCAGGGCAAGGACTGCAAATCAAAAAAAGCTGGTGCAGCTGGCAGAAAGAAATGACATTGTATTTGCAATTGGTCCTGCCGGTACCGGTAAAACTTATACAGCAGTTGCTCTTGCAGTGCGAGCATTGAAAAATAAACAGGTGAAGAAAATTATTCTTACACGACCTGCAGTTGAAGCTGGAGAAAATCTTGGCTTCCTGCCCGGTGATCTGAAAGAAAAGATTGATCCTTACCTGAGACCATTGTATGATGCATTGGATGATATGATACCGGCAGATAAACTCGGTTATTACATGAGCACAAGAGCAATTGAAATTGCGCCTTTAGCTTATATGCGTGGACGAACTTTGGATAATGCTTTTATTATTCTTGACGAAGCACAAAATGCAACCGACCTGCAGTTGAAAATGTTTTTAACAAGAATTGGCGCCAATGCAAAAGCCATTATTACCGGCGATGTTACTCAGGTTGATTTGCCCAGAAATCAAAGAAGTGGATTGCAGACTGCCGCAAAAATTCTGCAAAACATAGACGGCATTGCCCATGTAGAACTGGATGAAGATGATGTGGTTCGTCATAAATTAGTGAAAGCGATATTGAGAGCATATGAAAAAGAAAGAAAAGACCTCAATTCCAATTACACTTCGCAAAACAGAGAATAGAGAAAATAACTCTGGCAAAAATTTTATTACTTTGCAGGAATGAAAAGATTCAAAACAATCAATTTTTTATTCCTGCTTTTAATTTTTGTGTCCTGCACGAATAATAACCGAGAGCAAAACAATAAAGCCGAAAGCGATATTGATGCAGCAAGAAATTTTATAAGAGCCACTATGGATGGTGATTATCGAAAGGCAAGAACATATATGCTTCCCGACTCACTGAATACACAATTTCTTGATGTATATGAAAGAAATTATAAAGAGAGAATGAAGCCAGAAGATAAAGAAGCATATAAAGAAGCTTCCATCAATATCCATCAGTTAAAAAGTCTCAATGATTCTGTTTCTGTTATTTATTATTCCAACTCATATTTCATAAGAGATACACACCAGCTAAAGGTTCTCAGGATAAATAACCGCTGGCTGGTTGACCTCAAATATTATTTCCAGGCAAAAAAAGATTCATTGCCATGATCAAAAATATTCTACTGGTGGGATTAGGTGGTGGTGTTGGCAGCATAACCCGTTATCTTTTTTACAAATGGTTTGCAGAAAATTTACCTTATTCTTTTCCTTGGGGAACATTTCTGATAAATCTTACCGGTTGTTTCCTGATTGGTTTACTCTATGCCGTTTCAGAAAAAACAACATTGCTTTCACCACAATCCAGGTTGCTACTGATCACAGGTCTTTGCGGAGGCTTTACTACGTTTTCTGCTTTTGCATTTGAAAACCTAACATTATTACGAAGCGGAGATAATCTGTACTTTTTACTTTACAGTATTGGCAGCGTTGTTCTTGGCATAGCAGCAGTTTTTGCAGGAATAGCGCTCATTAAATTATTATAAAATGGAACTGCAGGGACAATCCAAATTATTGAGAATCTTTCTTGGCGAAGCTGACCGCATCGGCCATCGCTTTTTGTATGAAGCTATTATGCTTGCCGCAAAAGAAAAGGGTTTGGCTGGTGGAACAGTATTGAAAGGTATTATGTCTTTTGGCGCCAGCAGCCGTATTCACAGAGCAAGGTTTATTGAATTGTCAGAAGATCTTCCAATCATTGTTGAAATTGTGGATACTGCTGAAAAAATTGATTCATTTATTGACATAGTAAACCAACTGTTTGAACAATGCGGCAGAGGTGGTTTAATAACAGTAGAAAAAGTAGATGTCTTATATTACAAGCCTAAGAAATAATCTAAAGGCAATTGATATAAATTTCGAAAGTATAACCAGCAAAATGTTAACAGTAAATCATCCCTGGCATGGCGTTTATTATGGAGAAAATGCCCCCGCTACTGTGAATGCATTGATTGAAATTCCTCAGGGATCAAGGTCAAAATATGAAGTGGATAAAGACACCGGCCTGTTGAAACTTGACAGAGTTATTTATTCCTCATTTCATTACCCGGTCAATTATGGTTTTATTCCTCAAACACTGGCCCGTGACAATGACCCTTTGGATATTTTGGTTCTTTGTTCCCAATCCATACAGTCTTTATGCCTTGTAGAAGCAAATGTCATTGGCAATATGCAAATGATTGATAATGGTGTGCCGGATGATAAAATCATTGCAGTCGCAGTAAAAGATCCTTCTGTGAATCATATTGCCAAAATGGAGGAACTGCCACAACATTTTTTGCTGGAGCTGAGAAATTTCTTTGAACAATATAAAGTTCTGGAAAATAAAAAAGTGGAAATTGATAACTTTCAGAACAAGGCTACTGCCTATAAGATCATTGAAGATTCTATTTATTTTTATAAAGAAAATTTTAAAAAATAATTTGTGACGAACAATAAATTCAAAAATATGAGCGGAGAAACTATATTATTATTAATCATTATCGGCCTTGCTTCCGGCATATTAAGCGGACTGGTTGGTGTGGGTGGTGGCATCATTATAGTGCCGGCCTTGGTTTTTTTTCTTGGTTTCAGTCAGCAACAGGCGCAAGGCACTTCACTGGGTTTGTTGTTGCTTCCTATTGGTATTCTCGCCGTTTTCAATTATTATAATAAAGGATATATTGATATAAAAGCAGTAGCCGTAATGACCTTAGCTTTTGTTGTTGGTGGATGGGTAGGCAGTAAACTCGCAGTTTCACTTTCCCAGGAAACTCTTAAGAAAATATTTGCAATTATTCTTCTTTACACGGCCGTTAGAATGCTGAGTTGGGACAGTGAAATTATTAAATGGGTAAAAGGACTTTTTTGAACTGAAAACTACCAATGAAAAAGATTCAGTTGGTTGTATTGACAATTGCTATTTATACTTTCTGCAATGGTCAAAGTTTATCCCCGGATAAAATAATAATGCAGGTTGCCAGGGATTATTTCCGCTCCAATCCTTTTAACAAAGAATTCAGCAGTTTTTTGAATCAACTGATGAATGATCCTACACTTATCAATAAAACGATTCATAAAAATACTGACACCAATTACTTTTATCTGCGTGGCATTTACACGACTCATAATCCTTTTTTCTTCAAAGCAAACGAGACTCAGGTTGTATTGGCTGAATCTTCAGCAAATCCAAAAGATACTACAGGTGTATCAGGAATAATGATGACTTATCAATTAGTGGGATATACAGCAGGCGGTGAGGAAGGTGAAAGCGATGTAAAAAAAGAATTTGAAAAATTTGACCGAAAGTATATCAAAAAAATTTTTACAAATAACTATTCAGAATTAAAGAATGGAAATGAAATTACCGGAGCAATCCGAAATTATTTAATTATTCCCGGTGACATAGCACCATTATCCGCAGCATGGCAAAAAATTGGAAAAGGTAATGGGAATGTATTTGTAATTACAATTCGTTTCAGGATTGATGGTAACCAGGCAATGCTACCAGTTTCTCCGGATAGCTTTTAAACGATGTGTCCTTTTCCCAGTTTCAGAATTTATAATTCCTCTCTTTGTGATTGCATCAATTCTTACTTTGCCCGATGAATGAATGATCTGTTCATTGCTCAGTAAAATCCCAACATGAACTATTTCTTCTTTATCATTAAAAAAAGCAAGATCACCGGTCATGGCATCCTTTAATTTATTAACCGGTTTGCCTCGTTGAGCCTGTTGCCAGGCATCTCTCGGAAGATCAACACCAAGCATTTTAAAAATCGTTTGCGAAAATCCGCTGCAATCTACGCCCAGCAAAGTTCTGCCTCCCCATAAATAAGGTGCATTCAGCCATTGCTTTGTAAATTTTTCAAGCAAATCTGAATCAGGAATTATTTCATTTCTCTTCATTTTATTTCCTGAAAAGCCATATTCAAAACTGCCAAATTTCCCATTGCTTCCGTTAAACCCCAACAAAGAAGAAGCAACAGGAATATTCATGCTTTGATTTCCCAGTTCAATTGTGTTCAATAAGTCTGCCGTAATCCAGAAATCAGATTCTTTTGACAAAGATTCATCAATTGCTTCCAATTGATTCTTTGCAATCCATCCTTCATAGTTATCAAAGAGAGTTCTTACCCTCATCCATTTTTTCTTTTCTTTAAGCATCATCATAGTTTCTCCAAATAAAACCTGGTTTACCATCTCACTCTGGTGTGAAGCTCGTTTTCTAACCGGGGCTGCCGGTACTTTACATGCCGCAAATTCCATATAAAATATTTCTGCTAAAATAAACAATGAAAATTACTGTGAAATTGTTTTTGTTTTGCATCTAACTGAAACAAAATACTTATTTTTCCTTAGTGAACTCCGGTAAATATGACCATATGAGCGACCATGAATTGCTGGAGCATTTCTACAGTGATCACAATAATGAATGGCTCGGCATTTTACTGCAACGATATACACTGCTGCTACTTGGCGTATGCATGAAGTATTTAAAAAATGAAGATGAAGCAAAAGATAGTGTACAGCAAATTTTCCTTAAGACCATTTCCGAATTGCAGAAATACAAAGTGGAATATTTTAAATCATGGTTATATATGGTGGCGAAAAATCATTGCCTGATGAAGCTGAGAGATAAACATGGAATAACTGAAATCGAAATCAATGATCGCCTGATTGCCGCTCCTGAAGAAGAAATGGACAGAGACTTTTTGTTGCAGAATGATCATACTATTGAACTGATGCAAACAGCACTTAAAGAACTCAACCCGGAGCAGCGACAATGCGTAACTTTGTTTTATTTCCAGAAAAAAAGTTACCAGGAAATCAGCCAAAATACAGGTTATACTATGTTGCAGGTAAAAAGTTTTATTCAGAATGGAAAAAGAAATTTGAAAATACTTATTGACAAAAAATTAAAAGAGGAATCGAATCCTTAACGTAATGTCAGAAAACTATAAAGACATATTATCTCATCTATCAACAGAAGTGGATCAGGAAACATTATTGCTTTATTTACAGGACAAACTTTCTGAAGAGAAAAAACATGAAGTGGAAAAAAAACTCATGGAAAATGAATTTGCCAATGAAGCTTTGGAAGGCTTACAGCAATTCAAAGACAAACAACAAGTAACTTATACCGTAGAAATGTTAAACCGGGATCTGAAGAAGAAACTGGAAAAGAAAAAAAAGCACAGAGAAAAGATGCGTATTAAAGATCAGCCCTGGTTATATATTTCCATTATCATCCTTATATTCCTGATCGTTATTTCTTACGTTGTTATCCGGCGTTTGCTTCAACAATAGATTCCGTCATGGATTCCTGTCAATACTTTTTTTTGCCTTCCCATTTTTTCCATTCTTCAAATATTTCTTTTGCCAACGGATCAGGATTATGCACAAAAGAAATTTCTCTATCTGCCAGTTCAGTATTTATCTCATGATAGATAAAATCATCATCAAATTCTATAGACGCAGCATCAGCTCGGGTATTTGCAAAGATCACCCGCTTCGGCCTTGCCCAGTAAATAGCACCAAGGCACATCGGGCAAGGTTCGCAACTTGTATAAACGTCACAACCGGAAAGTTGATATGTTCCCAGTTTTTTGCACGCATTACGAATCGCTACCACTTCAGCATGTGCAGTTGGATCGTTAGTAGAAATAACCATATTATAACCTTCTCCAATAATTTCATTATTCATGACAATAACACAACCAAACGGTCCGCCGCTCCCACTCTGCATTCCAAATTTTGATAACTCAATGGCTCTTTTTAAAAATGTGTTTTCTTTTTCTGTCAGCATGTTTATAAATAATAAAATTCAAATTCCCAATTACTATTTATTAGTTATTTATAATTCATTCCAGATTTTTTTTGCAAATTGTTCCAACGATGGATCTCTAGCGCCCATTAAAATTAAAACACAATCTTTGGTAAAATGTGAACGTACTTCTGAAAGCAGATTATTTCTGTTCTCAGCAAAAAAAGCTTTTTTCCCAATCGATTTCAAATCCTTTATAAGATCATTGGCAGAAATATTTTTTTCAGTAGTGCCGCCTGCATAAAATATTTCGCTCATCCATATTTCATCATCAGAGCGCAATACTTTTGCAATCTCTTTTACAAAG
Source organism: uncultured Bacteroidota bacterium (assembly GCA_963823125.1). GTDB lineage: Bacteria > Bacteroidota > Bacteroidia > Chitinophagales > Chitinophagaceae > UTBCD1. The sequence goes on along the minus strand of CAWGKD010000010.1, from coordinate 75,975 downwards.
TCATTTCTCAGAAATCTTGTTGGACCATAACCGTGCGGCTGAAACCAGGCAATCACTTTAGGAGAAACGGGTTGACAAGCTTCGATTGCCTTAGCACACTTGACGGGATTATGTGCATAATCATCAATCAGCCAAATTCCATTTTTATTCCCATACACCTGGTGCCGGCGATAAATACCTTCATATTCTTTTAAAGATTCAGCACATATTTTTAGATCAATACCTAGTTGATTTGCCAAAGCAGTTGCAGCCAATGCATTCTCCATATTATGTTTACCGATCAAATTCATTAGAAATTCAAAACCATTTATTTTGAAAGAAATTGACAAACCTTTTTGACTAAAATTAGTAGCCATAAATCCTGCCGGAAAATTTATATCCGTTGAAAAATCACATCGATTATTTTGAGAAAGTTTTCTTGTCAGTGAATTAGATTGATTCACCACAAAGGATTTGCAGTTGTTTTTAAATTGTGAAAATATATCCATCAATATATCAATCTCTTTGTGATCCTTATCAATATTGAGCAACACACCAATTTCAGGGTGATAATGTATTATGGAACCATCGCTTTCATCGGCTTCAATCACCAGCCACTCACCGGTTCCAACTTTTGCATTACCAATTTTATTTTCTTTAATTATGCTTGACAAACCAGCGCCTGTAATGATGCCCGGATTGAGTCCTGCATATTGGAGAATCTCAAAAAGCATTGCAGTTGTGGTGCTTTTTCCACTCGTTCCGCCAATCGCAATTGTTTTTTTACTTTCAGCAATGATTGCCAATAATTCTGCACGTCTGATTATCGGAATATTAAGTTCTCTGGCCTTTTGTACTTCTGCTACTGTATCTTCAATTGCTGTTGAAACAACTATAAGGTCAGTTAATTTTGTTATCCCAACGCCATTTTGCAGAAAGCAATGAATGCCATCAGCTTCCAGTTTTTCTTTTATTTCGTTGTGTTCATTTTCTTTAAAAAATCTATCACTGCCTGAAACATTTTTGTTGATCCCATTCAAATATTGTGCAACGGCACTCATTCCACTGCCGGCTATGCCAATAAAAAATGGATTTTGAAAATCATCAAGAGAAGAGATCATAATGCAAATAAATGAAATAATTCCGGTAAGATTAATCCAATTGATCTTTATCCCTTTTCATTGACCTCATCATTTCACCATAAGTCTGCCGTTTGCTCATGGCGGTAACTGTCTGTGCAATTCGTTTAGTGCTTGTAATTTCTGTTTTTGCACTTTCTACCCATTTACTATAATAGTTTTGGTGCGATGGTGGTAACGATTTAAAAAAAGAAAAAGCTCTCGGCTCGTCACGAAGACATTTCAACAGCTCAGCATTCAATTCATATTTCCGGTTATCCACTTCAACCTGTACATTCAATATAGCGCCTTTACGTTTGCCAATATTTTTTCTCATTGTTGAATTTATCGCCATAATAAAACGACCTCCACCCATGGGCAGCAACGCAATTCCTTTGATTACATAACTATCCAGTTTACCTTTTACCCGAAATGATTTTTTATTTCCGGGTTTTAATTTCTGTGCAATGTCTATTGGAATTTCAATATAATTCCATCCAGTTTTTTCGCCTTGTTCTCCAAATTGATGTATTATAGTTTTAAATCTAACCATTACTGAAATTTTCAGCTATTTTATTCTAATCTCAAAATAATCAGAATTTCTTTTTTCTGAAAAATTTTCTGATCCAGAATATCACATTTGATTCACGCTTACTATATCCGGTTTTTTAATGAACTGCTGATTGTATTTAAAACGAACATTGATATTTAACTGAAATAGCCAGGATTTGTTATGAAAATCTTTTTGCGGAAAATAATAAGCTCTAAGTTCAATAGTATTAAATATCAGGCTTTCATTTCTTGTGCGCAGTCCGAGGCCAATACTTTTGTAAACATTATCCTCGTAAAATTTCCTGTCATCCGGATTGAACATGCAGAAATTTCCAAAGACAAAAGGAGCAAAATGGAAATAAGCAATATTCCAAGGAGTAAAAAAAACCGATTCAGCTTTTAAAGTCATCCGGGTATTTCCAAGTATCGTTGTATCCGTGCTCCATTCCGGTAAACCGTAATCACTTTCTAAAAACAAAGGTTCATTCAAAACTCGGTTCACCTGCCTGGTAAAACTAAAATTTACAAAATCTCTTTGCTTCCATTTACTACCCAGGCTCATCAACCTGCTGATATAGTCTATGTCAAAGAGAAGGTTCATATCTTCCGGCTTTTTATTAAAAAAATATCCATCCGCTTTCAAAGTATATTTAAAATAATCTTCACCGGAAGTAAAATAATATCTTTGAAGATCCAAACCGATATAAGGCCTTCTTTCACCTGATTTTATTGACCATCCTCCTGTCAGGGAGAAATCCAAGCCTTCCGGAATGTCTTCATTGATTCCAAAGCCATATACAAATTTTGTTTTATAAAAGTCCTGCCTAAATATTGTTATAGATGCCAATGCTGCTTTCCAATCTGCATACAAATAGTAATACCGATTTTTATAGAATGTCGGGCGCTGGCTGAAACTTTGTTGCACGTATCGCAAACCAATCAATGTTCGCAGCCGGTCGTCTTTATTCCCTATCCATTTTCTGAAAGTTTCTGTATTCCATCCTATCCATGCATCATAATTATAAAAATTATACATGTGCCTGCTGGTGTATAAAGTATCAGTAGAATAGGCATCTATAGTTTTATGAGTAGCTAATTGGCCGCCATAGGTAAATTTTGTATAGGAGCTTACCAATGGTCTGACGAATCCTGTGAATGCTGATTCTTCTTCACGACTTCCGGTATTAATGGTGCTATTGAAAGAATAATACCCTACATTCCAGTCAATAAATGAACCTCCTATATTTCTGCCGGTATAAACAGCATTATAGCCAAAATTGGGTCGCCGGGGTTTATCATAAAGAGTTTGTAGTGAAAGAGCGTGTCCCCATCCTCCAAAATTATCTTCTGACAAATCAAGTCCGGCCGTGGTTTCATTATCCAAATGAAATCCAGCGCCAAGAGAAAGCACATCTTTTGTAAGCACTAAAATGTCCACAGAATCTTTTCCGGCATTTATTACATTAATGCTGACATCCCTTAGATAATTTAAGTCACGCAAATGTTTTTCATTATCGGCCAATTTCAAAGGCACCAGTTTATCTCCTTTCTTAAAAAAGAGATTATTCCTTATTACTTGTTCTTTAGTCATGGAATGTAAGTCATTAGCCACATTGGAAAGCCAGTTTTGCAAATGCTTGTTTGTATCCGTTATTGGAATTCCGAATCCTATCCTTTTAATAAAAATATTACGAATAATTTTCCCTTTATATTTTTCCAGAAGAATATCAGTTCGTATGGGAATGTCTGTAGAAATGGGCTGATTAGCAATTATTGATTGGGAAAGTTTTCCAATCAGCCCCTTCCTTTTTAATAAAAAACTGTCAATGACATGCCTTGTTGAATCTTTTTGCGCCGATAAATCCGGAACAATCATGATCACCAAAAAAAATAATACCCCTATTCTGAACAACTGTTTGGACTTCATAAAATCTATATATAACCATTATTTTGAAACGAAAAAATGGTTACATTTTATAACCTGAGATTCTTTCGAATAAAATTACTTATTCCGTACATTATTTATTGCCATTCTGATTTATCAATTAACCAAAACAAAGAAAAAAGTTAATAAAACAATGGGTTGATGAGCGGCATAGCTTTGCCGGCTCTCATTTGCTACTTTTGCCCGTCAAACTAAAAAACTGTTCATGTTCTCATTTTCTGCCCTGGAAAAAAAAATGTTCTTCTTACCTTATTTTATTTTTTTCTTCTTTGCCGGCGGTCAGTTAAACGCCCAGCAGGTAAATGTAACTTTCAAAATCGTAAATGTAAAACTGGAACCTGTTTCCTTTGCTTCAGTACATATCATCAAGCGATCGGACACAACTCAACTTTTGTCAAAAGTAGCAGATAGCAATGGCATAGTTGTTTTCAGGTTATCTAAAAATGTCCAATATCTTATCAGGATAAGTTCAATCAATTATCAGCCGATTGAAAAAAGGATTTTCATTACCGGCAATCAAACTCTTTTCACTTTTACTGCCGAAGCAATATCAAAAACACTAAATACAGTTGTGGTCACTGCCAATAAACCATTGATGACTCAGGAAGATGATAAAACTATTGTGGATCCTGAAAACCTAGTTGCTGCTTCGACAAATGGCTATGAAGTTCTAGAAAAAACTCCTGGTCTTTTTATTGATCAGGATGGAAATATTTATATAAATAGTATGACGCCGGCCACAGTTTATATCAATGGCCGGGAAATGAAAATGAGTGCTGCAGACATGTCAACGCTTTTAAAAAGCTTGCCGCCTAATTCAATTTCAAAAATTGAAATTCTCCGTACTCCTTCATCAAAATATGATGCATCCAGTTCGGGCGGTATTGTCAACGTGGTTTTAAAAAAAGGAGTAAAACTCGGGATGACAGGTAGTGTGAATGCTGGAATACAACAAGGCACTTACGGAAACCAGTTTGTAGGATTTAACCTGAATAACAATGACGGCAAAAAGAGTTCATATTTTAACATTAATCTTAGCCATAGAAATAGTTACGAAGAAATTATAACCAATCGTTTGTTTGCCCCTGATTCTATGCTGAGCCAGGATGCTTATACAAAATATCCAGCTACGCCTTTGTTTGCCAGTTACGGCCTGTCAGATTCATTAGGAAAAAAATGGGAAGTAAGTTATGATGGCAGCATCATATATCAGGACTTTAATAACAGCACCAACAATCAAAACATAATCAGTAAAATCAGTACCGCTCAAATGCTTTCTAACAGCTTTAACAATTCAAGCTATAAAGGAAATTATTTAAGAATATCTAATGGCATTGCTTTTAAACAAAAAATGGATACACTTGGTTCTGAATGGGACAACGATTTTTATTATTCTTATGATCTAAACAGGATTAACCAACAATATTCAACTTTGTTTTATTCTCCTGCTATTCCCGGTACAGCCGGATATGGTTCACCAGATAATGACCGGAACTATTTTACATTTACTTCTGATTTGAAAAAGAAACTAAAGAATAAAATAACATTTGAAACGGGATTAAAATCCACCTTACTTCGCTTTAATAGCGTAGCTGAATATTACGATCAGTCTGGTGCCACCACTTCAAAAGATTATAACCGAACCAATACTTTTCACTATACAGAAAATATAAATGCAGCTTATTTGCAGGGTTCAAAAACTTTTGGAAAAGATGCTGTACTTAAAATTGGCACAAGACTGGAGAATACAAATATGGATGGTAAGCAAATTATTCCATCAGACACTTCTTTCAATATTCACCGCACTGATCTTTTCCCATACATTTATTTAAGTAAAAAAGTAATGAAGATTGCAGGTTATGATCTCCGGGCGTATTTGGTTTATCGGCGGACAATCAGCCGTCCATCTTATGATTATCTGAATCCGTTTCCGAAATATGTAGATCAATATCTTTCTAATTTTGGCAATCCGTCCTTAAGGCCACAGTTCACTAAGAACTATGAAGCCAATATCAGCATCGATGAAAGACCAATTGTTGCTATCGGTGTTAATGAAACCAAAGATATTTTCACTAATGTTATTTACCAGGCTGATAGTAGCCACACCATTGCCTATAGTACTTATGATAATTTAGGAACAAATAAAGAAGTTTATGCACGGGTGTTGGGTGCCATACCTCCCGGAAAAAAATATTTCTTTGTTGTTGTGGTTCAGTATAATCACAATTTTTACCAAGGTCAATATGAAAACAAACCACTATCTTTCAAAAAAGGAAGCTGGACTTTCTTTACTTATCACACTTTGAAACTTGGCAAAAAATCACAATTTACTCTTCATGGTTTTATGCGATTAAAAGGTCAAATGCAATTTTATGAACTCACTCCATTTGGCGCTTTAAATGCCAGCATCAACCGAAAATTCCTGAAAGATAAATTGACAGTAACATTAAGCGCAAATGATATTTTCTCAACTAATAAATACAATTTCACCATTAATCAGTCAACCATCAATGCTTATGGTACTCGCCAAACAGATTCACGTCGCTTCGGGATAAATTTCAGATATAGTTTCGGCATTCATAAAAAAGAAGATGCAAAACCATTCGATATAGAATCACAGGAGAAGATAAATTAATAAAATTCAAAACACCAAATGTATCCAAGCTGAAAAAGCCGTCTGTTTAAGACGGCTCTCAAATAAGTTTTGAAAGGATAAAAGTCTATTCCTCAATTCTGATTTCTTCAGCAGGTTTCTCTTCCTTCTTTCTGGCTTTACTTTTTTCTTCCACTCTTGCCAGATCAGTTACAAATAATTTACTGGCTTTTTTCAAAGTTTTATTGTATTTCTCATCAGGCCAGCCATTCTTGTAATCAGCAAGCGCAACGGCCAGTTTTTGCTGCACTTCTTTGCGAAGTTCTTTTACTTTGACCTTTTTAGTTTCTTGTTTCTTACCCATACCAAATACATTTTTATTTATAATTAATTAATACAAATTTAATGGATAGACTGTACTACCAATGTTAAGTTTTTTTCAGGGAACTTGCAAATTGTTCATCTTGGAAAGCCTGATTTTATAATATCAGTCTGATAGTAAATGGCCATAACATATTAAGAGCCAAGGCGAAGACACATTTAAAATATAAGAATATTGATTATTTCCAGATTCATTTATCAAATTATTCGATTCATCTGTAAAAGCTCTTTGGCTGCCGGTATCATTACAAAGAAACTTGAAATAAAATTCTTAAGATAATACTTTAAAGCATAACGCATTGGCCGTGCATTACCTGAACTTTAAATGAAGCAGTCTTAATAAACCCTAAACTCTGATCCTGAATGTTTATCTTTGACCTGTTAATTTGAGTTCTTCAGCATTTTGTAAGTGAACGATTTTTTCTGCTACGCATTTTTTGCCTAATAGTTAGTCTTCTTTACTCCTGCGTTTTTCTCAAGTATTTTTTATCTATTAAATTTTTAGAATGAACATTTATGTTTCTAATTTAAGCTTCGCCATAAGGGATGAAGACTTAAAAGGTTTTTTTGCAGAATACGGAGAAGTAACTTCTGCTAAAGTGATTATGGACAAATTGACCAGCCGCAGTAAAGGTTTTGGTTTTGTGGAAATGGCTGATGATGCCGCTGCGCAAAAAGCCATTGCCGAACTGGATGGGTCAATGGCTGATGGTCGTTCCATTAAAGTGAGTGTTGCAAAACCAAGAGAAGAAAGAAGCAGCAAGCCTTCTTATTCCCGTAGCCGCTGGTAACACCTTTCACATAAAACTATTTCAAATTAAAAGGAGGGTGCTATCATACCCTCCTTTTATATTTAATTATAAATAAGATTCATATGACAAACGACATGATTGAAAAATTTGTGGAAAACGGGAAAAGAATAAATAATCCCGTGAATATTCATTTCAAACAACGGAATACGGCAAAAGGGCTTTTTATTCAGTCTGCCGATTACCAGGAATTGAAATCAAAAAACTTCTGGAGAATCGTAACTAATGATAATATTGAACCGTGGAAAAAAACACAAGACATGAATCTTGCCAGGATATTCAATGGTATGGAGTTTACAAGACTTTCTGAAATATAAACATGAAATCAAAGCCAAATTATCGATGTCAATCCGGATTAACTTAATAATAAAGTTGAGGATTAGTAATATTATTTTTTATTCTTTTTATACTCCAAAACATATTCTGACTACCATTTAATTATCGTAACTTTGTATCTAATCCTCAGTTTATTCTGGTTCCTGTTTTTAACTGACCCCTCTCGTTGATCAAAGATCTTTCTATTCATTCTTTAAAATTTAAAAGCAACTATGCATACCAGAGTCTGGAACAAATATCTCCCTATCATTAAAATATTGCTTAAGCGTTCAACTAACGCAGATCAAACTCTTGATATGAACCGGAGTGATTTTGAAAGGGCCGCTGGAGGGCGCAAAGTGAGATATAGTTTTGATATGCTTTTAATAAAAGGAAGAGTAGATAATTCTGTAAGCCAGACCCCATTGGCCAAACAACTTGCAGCAGCCTTATTGGAGGATGATTCAACAAAGCCTATTGTCCGGCAGAACGATTACAAAATCGGAATGAAAAACAATTTTCAGCTAAGCATAAAAAATTGCACGCCGCATTCTGACCTGCAAGAAACAGAAAATCTGAAAGAGAAAACGAATCCGGATAATAATGAGCAGATAAATCCTTCCACTAATTCTGATAATTAAAAAAACCACTAAAAAATTTCAATAAAAAAAAGTCTTGTTCTGCAAGACTTTTTTGGCAAAGTATTTTTAAAAACTGTCATGCTCTTTGCTTTGAAACAGTTTTCTTTTTTGATTTTTTGATGGCCTGTTCAATTTCTTTACTCAGGTTTTCAAAAGTTGGCTTACCATTAAAAGGCTCATCATTGATGAAAAAGGCGGGTAATTCTTTCACGCCGCGATCAATTCCTTCACGTAAGTCGTCTTGTACCTGCCAGCCAAAAACACCATTTACCAAATCATCTAGGAATTTCTTGTTGGAAATACCAGCTTCTTTAGAATGAAGTTTTAAACTTACAGTACCTAAATGACGCCGGTTACTGAACAAAACATTATGCATCTCCCAAAACTTACCTGATTGTGCGGCTGCTACAGCTGATTCGCTGGCCTTCATGCTGCGTTGATGAACACGTGTTAACGGGAAGTGGCGAAAATTAAATTTAATTTTTCCATCATATTCTTCAAGCAATTGCTTAACAACTTCATGAGCTTTAGCGCAAGCTTCATTCTCGTATTCGCCAAATTCCATTAATGTTATTGGCGCATCGGGATCGCCAACAAATACATCTTTAGGTTCAATGATCTCAACTATTTCTTTTTTAAATGCCATTATTGTCTCCTTTTTTTGTTCTACCCCAAGCTTAGGTTATGGTTCTACTTTATAATAACATCTTTACTGTCATTTAGTTCGGGAACTCTTCTCTAAATTCCGGGTAATTATCAATCGGCTGAAGATAGTATTTTTTTCTCCCCCTACTTCACCGTTCAAAATTAATTTCCTAACACGAAAATCCCATTTGTGGAAATCAGCGAGTTAAGGCTTATCATCAGGTTGATAGCACCAATTTTATGATTTCTTTTTACGGCCTTTCTCCAATTCCGGATGCTCGTTTCTGAACACTACAGTATTGTCAAATACATCCACTAAAACCGGGCTCGTTTTGTCAATGTTACCCGCTAAAATCTTTTTCGATAATTGATTCACAATTTCTTTTTGTATCAATCTCTTTAACGGTCTTGCGCCAAATTGTGGATCAAAACCCTGGTCAGCCAGAAAATCAAGAGCATAATCGCTAAACTGCAAATTGATTCCACTTTTTGCCACCAGTTTCTTCAGATTATTAAGTTGGATATTAACAATATTTTTTATCTCGTTTCTCATCAACGGCTGAAACATAATGATCTCATCAACCCGATTCAGGAATTCGGGGCGGATTGTTTGACGGAGCAAATTCATCACCTCTCTTTTTGTTTCTTCAACTAATTGCTCCTTATTCTGTTCATTTACTTTTTCAAAATTCTCCTGAATAATGTGGCTACCAATATTACTGGTCATAATGATAATAGTGTTTTTAAAATTCACTACTCTGCCTTTGTTATCGGTTAATCTTCCGTCGTCTAATACCTGCAACAAAACGTTCCACACATCCGGATGAGCTTTTTCAATTTCATCAAGTAACACCACACTATAAGGTTTTCGTCGAACTGATTCAGTTAATTGGCCGCCTTCGTCATAGCCAACGTAACCAGGAGGTGCTCCAACTAATCTTGACACTGTATGTTTTTCCTGATATTCACTCATATCAATTCGAGTCATCATGCTTTCATCATCAAACAAATATTCAGCAAGTGCTTTCGCCAACTCAGTTTTACCCACACCCGTTGTGCCGAGGAAAATAAATGAACCAATTGGCTTTTTTGGGTCCTGTAGTCCAGCACGGCTTCTGCGAATTGCATCGGCAACAGCAGTAATGGCCTCATCTTGTCCAATAACTCTTTCATGCAAATGTTCTTCAAGATGCAATAGTTTTTCTTTATCACTTTGCATCATCCTGTTTACAGGAATGCCGGTAGTTTTTGCTACACTTTCAGCAATGTCTTCTGCATCTACTTCTTCTTTTAGTAAACGTTTTTCGTTTGAATTTGCAAGTTGACTGGTTAATTTATCAATAAGAGTTTCCTGTTCCTTGATCTTTCCGTATCGTATCTCGGCAACCTTACCATAATCACCTTCTCTCTCTGCTCTTTCAGCTTGCTGTTTCAAATTTTCAATTTCTGCTTTTGCATTTTGGACTTTTTCCACCAGTTCTTTTTCCTGTTTCCACTTTGCTTTTAGTATATCTCTTTCTACGCTGAGGTTTGCAATTTCTGTATTTAATTCTTTCAGTTTTTTTTCATCACCTTCTCTTTTGATTGCTTCTCTTTCAATTTCCAATTGCCGTATTTGTCTTTCCAATGTATCCAATTCTTCCGGCATGGAATTCATTTCAAGACGAAGCTTAGCAGCGCTTTCGTCAATCAAATCAATAGCTTTATCAGGCAAAAAACGATCGGTGATGTAGCGATGAGACAATTCAACAGCAGCAATTATGGCTTCATCCTTTATTCTAACATGGTGATGCGTTTCATAACGATCTTTCAATCCACGGAGAATAGAAATTGCATCTTCCACATTTGGTTCATCAATCATCACTTTCTGAAAACGCCTTTCGAGAGCTTTATCTTTTTCAAAAAATTTCTGGTATTCATTCAAAGTGGTAGCACCAATTGCTCTCAGTTCTCCACGGGCTAATGCAGGCTTCAGAATATTAGCCGCATCCATTGCTCCTTCGCCGCCACCGGCGCCAACAAGTGTATGAATTTCATCAATGAATAAAATAATTTCTCCATCACTGCCAGCAACTTCTTTTACTACTCCTTTCAGGCGTTCTTCAAATTCTCCTTTATATTTTGCGCCGGCAATAAGCTGACCCATATCCAATGCATAAATGATTTTTGATTTTAAATTCTCAGGCACATCTCCATTCACAATCCGGTGTGCAATTCCTTCTGCAATGGCTGTTTTACCAACGCCAGGCTCACCGACAAGAATTGGATTATTCTTTGTCCGACGTGAAAGTATATGAAGCGTTCTCCTGATTTCTTCATCACGCCCGATAACCGGATCTAATTTTCCCTGCTTTGCCAGCTCATTTAAATTTCTTGCATATTTATTCAGCGCATTATACTCCTGAGATTGAGTTTGAGAAGTAACTGTTTCACCTTTCCTCAAATCTTTAATTGCGATAATCAATCCTTTTTCGGTAAGCCCTGCGCTCTTTAATAATTTTCCTGTTGAATCATTGCCTTGCACTAATGCCAGCAACAGATGTTCAGGTGTTACAAATTCATCTTTGAATTGCTTTATAACAGATCCGGCTCTCAGCATCAGGTTATTTACGTCACGACTTATATTTTGCGCAGCTTCTCCTGTTGTTTTTGGCAATTTATCAATTGCTTCCTGCAGTTTATTTTCCAGCAGGTTTACCGTTACATTATTTTTTTTCAACAAATAATCTACCGGAGAATCTTCCATGTCAAGCAATGCTTTTAGAATATGCTCTGTCTCAATATTCGGGTTTTGTAAATTAAATGCTAATTGCTGTGCTTGTTGTACTGCCTCAGCGGCTTTTATAGTAAAGTTGTTTAAATTCATAAAATCAAATTATTCTTTAAAGTTTAAACTAATGACACAAATCACAATCCAAAACCCAGATTCAGAAACTATGTCATGTAAAGTTAATTCTATCTGCCTGAAAAGCACCCTGCTCTTAGGTTTCCTGTTATTGTTGCAGCCCGTGTTTTCCCAATATAACTGGACTGAATTGACACAGGAATTACAGGCATCACAAAAACTGCTGGGCACTAATGCTGTTTGTATGATATGGAATAAAGATTCTCTTCTTTATAAAAAAGAAATGGGAGCCTTCAACAGCAAAACACAGGCACCGATTGCCAGTTGCAGTAAATGGTTAACAGCAACATTGGTGATGATGTTTGTAGATGAGGGAAAAATTTCATTAGATGATCCGGTAGTAAAATACATTCCCATTTTTGGAAGTTATTTTAAAAATTATATTACCATCCGTCAATGTTTATCGCATATGACCGGCATTCAATCAGAACCTATAACACTTATTCGTTTACTGGAAAGAAAAAAATTCAGTTCACTGGAAGACGAAGTGAATTCATTTGCCAAAAAAGATATTCAGGCTAATGCCGGTACCGAGTTTCGTTATAGCAATATCGGGCTGAATATTGCAGGAAGAATCTTAGAAGTCGTGAGCAAAAGAAAATTTGATATGCTAATCAAATTAAAATTATTCAATCCACTTGGTATGAGAAAAACAACTTTCAGTACACTCGATGGCAGCGCAGTTAATCCATCCGGAGGGGCTATTTCTACTGCTGATGATTATATGAAGTTTTTAATAATGCTATTGAACAAAGGCAAATATAATGGCAAGCAAATATTAAGTGAAGAATCTGTAAACCAAATGATGCAATCACAAACCACCCTGGATAAAATAAAATATGCGCCTAAAGCGGCTGAAGGTTTTAATTACGCTCTTGGCAGTTGGGTAGTCGAAGCGGATCAATCAGGCAAACCAACCGCCTTAGCATGCCCGGGATTATTTGGTACCTGGCCAATGATAGATTATTGTCGTGGCTATGCGTATATTGTATTTGTAAAAAATCTGCTCGGCGAAGAAAGAGCTGAGGAACATTTGCGGCTTAAAAAAATAATTGACAAACAAATTCATTCAACCTGCCGTTAAATCTCTTTATCAAATCTTTTATTCCACCTAATATGTACGAACATAAAAAAATGCCCCTGGCACCAATGCAAGTCTTTTATAAAAGAATGCTGAAAAATATTTTCCTTTCAATACTTGTCATTTTAGTCAGCCTCATGATTGGTGTATTTGGATATCATTACACGGCAGACATCCGATGGCTTGATTCATTACATAATGCCTCCATGCTACTGGCGGGTATGGGACCGGTAGTAGAAATAAAAACCAATGTCGGGAAATGGTTTTCTTCCTTATATGCATTATTCTGTGGCATTGTATTCATTACTAATATCGGAATTATTCTTTCACCGGTTGCGCATAGGTTATTTCACCGGCTTAATATGGAAGAATAAAAATTAAAATCAGGGAAAACTATTCGTTTCATTTTTTACCAGCACTGCCTTGCTGCGATCAGCTTTATAAATAGTATTATAAAATTTTGCAAGGTCAATATAATCCTTTGCCGGAAAACGTCCGCTGTATTGTTCCATACTACGATAGAAAATAATTTTATTCCCGTTCAACTTCATTTCGCTGGAATATTTCCCAAATTTGCTTTCAATGTTTACTGGTTCAGGAATACTTTCCTGTTTATAGCCCTTTGGAATTTGAATCTCTACGCTGTCAATATCTTTGTATTCTGTTTTTAATACAATTTCATATTTTCTTTCTTCATCAAACGAAAATTTACGGTCGGATCGGTTCATAATATCAGGTGTAATAAACAATCGTTTCCCGGTAATGGTGGCATAGTTGCTTACCGTAATATTCAGCATTTCGTTGATAACCGGCAGAGAAGATTTCTCTTCTTTATAATCAAAATTATTCACTTCATAAGTTCCCAGATCAAGCTGATCATGCAAAAAATCTTTGATTTTATCCCTGGAGAGTGAATTCATAAGATCATGATATAAATCCTCCTGTAAGCCTTTATAACTTGCCGACTCATTGATTGTAAGTGTAGCTTCGTCATCAAGAGTAGCAGTTACTTTTCTTATCTGAACATTCTCATTTAAACCATATTTTGGCGTATGAATCAGTTTGCCTCCGTTTTCATCAGTAGCTAATGCATACCTGTCGCAGGTAAAATCACTTAAATAACCTGCCGGTAATGTCTGACTTGTACACTCGAGCCACATAGTATCTGTTTTCAAAGGCACGCAAAGAATAATATGATCAAACTGGTCACTGGGGAAATCTGGCAAGAAAAAAAATTCTCCTGCTCCGGATTTTATCAATGTATAATCAGATTTTGTATTTATTTCTTTCAGCAAAGAATACATATAATTGGTTAACGCTTTACAATCACCATACGATTTGCTTGCTACATAGCTGGCATCAAATGGCTGCAAACCGCCAATACCTAACTGGACACTGATATAACGTGTATTTTTCTGCATATATTCATACAGAATCTTCACTTTCTCTTTCTCGTCTTTAATATTATCAGTTATCTCATGCACTTTTTGTTTTATTACATCGGGCAATTTATCTCTGCCAGCATTTAATTGATAAATAAAATTTCCAAAATTCTTCCAGGAAGAAAGATCGCCGTTGTATCCTTCAATAGCAAATTGATTCGGACTGAAATAAACACAGGTAGTAAGGTATGGCCATTCCGGCGAGTCATATTCTTTTATAATAGCCGGCAAATTAATTACATCCCATTCGTAGGTTTTACCATCTTTAGTATTATTAATTAATGGTTCCCCTTTGAAATTAAAAGATTTGTAATGAAATTTAAATGACTCCGGGCAAACAACAATCATTTCACTTTTTTCTACAGCATAGTGTTCAGCAGGTTGGGGAAACCAGTCTGGAAATAAATAAGTATTATTAAATTCTGTGACCACTTCATATTCTACTGTATAGGGATATACTTTGTAATAAAAATTATGCTTTTTTATACGGTTATCCTGCATCAGGCTTTCTTCGCTCACTCCGCTCAAATCTTCAATATCCTTCTTTTTCAGTGACCGGATTTCTTTACCATTTGCATCAAACAATTTTCCTTCAATAGATTCAATGGATCGCAACTTATCGTAAGTCCTGTATAACGATGCAAAAGGGTCGCCGTTTTCATTCAGAATTGTAATTGCAAATTTTTCATACAACCTGGCTTTTGTAAACGAAATAATCTGGTATGTACTTTCATCCATTCTTTTTACCACCCAGGCATCTTTCAATAAAGTGCTTGGAATTTTGTTTACTGCATAATCGCCATTGTCGGCAGAAGCAATATCTGCGGCAAGTGTAAATACCAAAAATAAAAGGAAATATTTTTTCATCCTGATCATTTCTTCTTTTTAAAAACAATTTGCTCGTTCTGCTTTTTTACTATGAGATTAAAAAATTCACGAAGGGTTTCATATTCTTCCGGCAGAAAAAATGCTCGTTTAAAAGTAATTCTTGACCGCAAGGATATGGTGCCTCCGGATTCAGATATAAGATATTGAAAAACTCCGTCACCGTCCTGGTTCAATTTTACAACCGTGGATTTAGGTAATTCATCAACCATATATCCGTCTGGCACAGCCATGCTGAAAATATATGTTTCATCGCTGGCATAAGGCATTTCTACGGGATAAACACGTTGTTCGGATTTGAAAGGATTCGTCTTATATCCTTCAGCTAACATTGGGTTTAAATAGATGATGTCTTCTTTAGTATCAGATAATTTAAATTCGTAACTAATATTAACACTCTCTTCCAGGTTGTCCAGCGAATCAATTTTCGAATTAGTCAATTCTATATCCTGTCCGTATTGTTTCTTGATAGCTTCGAAAAATTTATCTTCCCCGTTTTCTTTGATGTTCTCTCTCATAGAATGCGACTCGTAATAACCAGGAGTCTGATGAAAAGAAGCCACGAGGTTTCCCTTATCATCCTCTCCGACTAAAACAGAAGTTATTTTTCTTTCCTTTAATGAATCAGCGGAAAAATTGATATCAGTGGCATCCCCATTTACTATTCGTGCACTACCGTTATAACATTCAGGTGTAAGCCTGCCAAAGCCAAGCCTGGGCTGGCTGGCATCCAGAAAAACATCTTCCCCATTAGTATGAATAATACAAATTACATAATTAAATCTTTCAAGCAAAGGGTAAATTGGGTTTGCAAAACCATGCGAGCGGGTGCTGAGTATAACCGGATCAGCATTGATGCCGGCATATTTCAACATTGTAATCAATAAAAGATTTATCTCTGCAACATTTCCATTTCGCGACTTCACAACATTTTTCAGCGACTGTTCCATATCCATCCGGCTGTGGGACGTGCAGGTAAAATGATCTCTTACATATGTATAAATATTTTTAGCTTTTACAAGATCATTGTTTGTTCCACTGACAAGAGGTTTAACAATATCTCCAAGCCAACCGTTGTTCTTATTAATATCTGCACCAAAGTACTCTGATTCCAATAAATGTTTACAGACTTCAGGCCAGGTGCCCATTACATTATGGGGGGTTAATGGATACCGGATATCTGATAACTGAAAATCCAGTTTAGAAATAAAATTATGAATGGAAGAAGTAAAACTTTCCTCTTTTAAGGCCGGGACATTCTTCATCACCCAACGGTAATCAGATACATTAGCATCCAAACTGTAACGATCCAATGCCTCTGCTCCATTATTATCTATTATCTGGAAATGATCCTGCCGGTCCTTTTTATCCCGGATATAAAATGATTGATATCCCTGGCTTAAGAAAACATATCCTAAAAATTCAGGTAAGGATAAATTGTACTCGCTCCACAAAACCGGATACTCACCCTGAAATGCCCAGGGTTGCAGGTTAAATAAAAAATCAGAATTGATTTTATATTCAAATTCAATAATAGATCCTTCCTTAATATTGGGAAAAGTAAATTTCTTTACCACCCAGTTTTTACTGATGACATCTTTAAATACTCCTGATTTAGTATCCAATTTTGTTTCTTTGACTTTACCGTCTTCCAGGTTATAAGTAACGGCTTTCAGGTTATCAATTCTTTCTTCATCATTTCCACTGGTATATAGTTCAATCTCTATGTTGGCTGCATCATACCCGTTTTTATTCAAAATATGAATGCGCTTAAAATGCTGAAATTCCAGCGAGAACCATCCTTTGTTGTTGCCAACAATTTCAGTAGAACCAACATCCGCCAATATTACGGCATTGGCATTGCTGTCAATACTGTAAACTTTGGTTGTAAAATCTTCAGGAGAAACTTTCCCGTATTTTATATTCATTTTATCCTGTGCCTGTAATAAAATAAATGCGGGAAAAAGAAGTACGGCTAAAATGGCGAACTTTAATTTCATAACATCAGGTTTATTAGGTAATGAGTATAAAAAGTAATCCAAGTATACTTAAAAAATGTTATACAATAGCATTAATTATTATTTGTTATTTGCAAGACACCAAAATACTTTAAAAGACATTGAATAACTTAAGCCAAACCACTACATTAATTAAAAAATCAGCAATTTCGCTTGGCTTTGATTATTGCGGTATTGCTAAAGCAGTAAAGCTTGATGATGATGCAAAAAGGCTTGAGCAATGGCTTAAGAAAAAGATGCATGGCTCCATGCAATACATGGAAAATAATTTTGAGTTGAGAATAGATCCGACAAAATTAGTTCCCGGTGTTAAATCAGTAATCACTTTATTGAAAAATTATTATCCCTTTCAGCAACAAAAGAATTTGACTCCAAAAATCTCCAAATATGCTTTTGGAAAAGATTATCACGAAGTCATCAGAAAAAAAATAATTGATTTAATTGAATTGATCAAATTGAATGTGGGAGAAATTCATGGAAGGGGATTTGTGGATTCTGCACCGGTATTAGAAAGAAGCTGGGCACAAAGAAGTGGACTTGGATGGATTGGAAAAAACGGAAATTTAATTACCAAACAAAATGGTTCGTTCTTTTTTATTGCGACACTCATTACTGATCTCGAGCTAGACTACGATGATCCATTTGCAAAAGATTACTGCGGTACCTGTACAAAGTGCATTGACAGTTGTCCAACGAAAGCCATTTTACCAGAAAAAATTATTGATGGAAGCAAATGCATTTCCTATTTCACAATTGAATTAAAAGAACAGATGATCCCGGATGAAATGAAAGGAAAATTTAATGACTGGATTTTTGGATGCGACATTTGCCAGGATGTTTGCCCATGGAACCGTTTCAGTAAATCACACTCTGAAATTGAATTCACTCCCATTCCTGAAATTCTGAATCTTTCGTCCAAAGAATGGGAAGCAATGACAGAAGAAACATTCAAAAAAATATTCCGTCATTCAGCAATGAACCGGGCCAAATGGAAAAATATTCAACGAAATTTAAAATTTATTTCTACTAATTGATCAAAAATCATTACTCACTTTAATTCCTTTCAATAAGATGACAAAATCTGACCATACTTTTTTTGAATCGGCAAATCTGTAATATTTATCGAAGAGTTTTTTTGTTTCAATAAGATTTTTCCCGAAAGAATAATAATATACAGCCAGGTTGAGAGCAAATTCTTTACGCAAACCATTATCCTGGTCTGCTTCATTCTCCAGTTCTTGATAAGGTTGCTCACTCAGCTTTCCCAGATTATCAGTAATTGTATTTCTTAATTCTTTATCCCCAGGAGTCACAATTAATTTTCCTTTGGTATACTTTAATGTGATTTTATATACCGGCTGCGGAGCTGCATCCGATGAATCCTGATAAGCACATGCAAAGCAGGTAAAAAAATATCCATAGTCCTGGTAAAAACTATAAACAAATTCATTTTTATCTGTCACACAAACATCACCGGCAAAAGTTTTAGCTGCATATTGATATTTACCCGGGGCAATATTTTTAAAGAAATAAAATTCGTCACAACAATGTGCTCCACCGGTGTAATTGAAAACCACCAATTCTTTTTTTCCGTCTTTATCCAAATCTGCAAGTCCGGATTGGGATTGAATTCCCATGACATTATTGGTATCATTTCCCCCGATAAAAGATGCTAAGGAAACTGTTTTGCCATTCTTTAATACCAACTTTATTTTTTCTTGCGAATTTATTTTTTCACTTTGTTTAAAAAAGTTATCATAGCAGTTGTCCTGATCACCTGAAGTATCCACAGTTTGTGAAATATTCTGTGGCAAAAAATTATTTCTTGAATAACTGTTTAAAAAAAGTAAAATAGCAGCCGGAAGTAAATATATTTTTTTCACGAAAAGCATATATTTTGGTTTTAGCTATAAAATTACACTAAGAATTTACAGTAAATCAAAAAATAAATATTCTTTCTCAAACTGGCTGCAATGGAATAAAATATTGCCTGAAAAATGGACCCAATTCCGAAGGTAATTGTTCTCTGTTTTAATAATAGCATAGTTTCTCCACTCACGATTTAATAGTAATTTGCTGAATCATATGCAATACTTGTAAAGCACAGGACATAAAAAAATCAATGCAAATTCTGGAAAATATCTCGTTAAAAATTTATAATACATTCCACATTGATGTAAAAGCAAGATGGTTTACTTTATTTCAAACCTGGGATGAATTGAACGAGGCTTTACATTTAAATCTTCAGGTTTCAACTTCTCAACTTGTACTTGGTGGCGGTAGCAACATTCTTTTTACCGGGGATTTTGACGGACTGATTCTAAAAAACGAGATAAAAGGAATTGAACTTTTGCATGAAGATGAAGAATACGTTTATGTAAAAGCCGGGGCCGGGGAGATCTGGCACCGTTTTATATTGTATTGCATCAGTCATGATTGGGCCGGTCTTGAAAATCTTTCGTTAATACCCGGTAATGTGGGGGCAGCTCCGATACAAAATATTGGAGCTTATGGCGTAGAATTAAGCGAAGTATTCTGGAGCCTTGAAGCTTTTCATTTGTTTGACAAGAAAAAGGTAACATTTACAATTGATAATTGTGAATTCGGATACAGGGAAAGTATTTTCAAAAAAAAATATAAGAACCAGTTTGTGATCATGAATGTAACTTTCAGATTACGAAAATATCCCGCCTTTCATACCAGTTATGGAGCAATTAATCAGGAATTGGAGAAAATGGGAATAAAAGAATTAAATATAAAAGCAATTTCACAGGCCGTTATTAATATCCGTTCTTCCAAATTACCTTATCCGGAAAAAATCGGTAATGCCGGAAGTTTTTTTAAAAACCCGTCTGTGTCAAAAGAAAAATTTGAAAATCTAAAATCCAAATTCAAAAATATTATTGGTCATGAACAAATAGATGGCACAATAAAACTTGCTGCCGCCTGGCTTATCGAACAATGCGGCCCAAAAGATTCAGTGAGTTGGAAAGATTTTCGTAAAGCTGATGCCGGTGTACATACTAAACAAGCGCTTGTTTTAGTTAATTATGAAAATGCATCAGGGAAAGAAATTTTTGATCTTGCCAGTGAAATACAACAAAGTGTGAAAGAAAAGTTTGACGTCGGTTTGGAAATAGAAGTGAATATTATATAAACTTGCTTATGAATAATTATATAATAAAGGGTGGAAAACCAGTAACCGGAAAAATAAAGGCGTTAGGTGCAAAAAATTTTGTAACCAAAGCAATGGTTGCTTCACTACTTGCTGATGGCGAATCACAGTTATTCAATGTACCTCATATCGGCGATGTGGATATTACTGCTGAAATGATTTCTTCTACCGGAGCAAAAATATTTTTCCAGGAAGACACACTTGTTATTAATTCTTCAGCAATTCACACACATAAAGTCACGTTGCCTCAATCCGGCACTAACAGAATTCCAATTTTAATGATCACACCATTGCTTCATAAATATGGCAAAGCAGAAGTGCCCATACTGGGTGGTTGCAATATTGGTTTGCGTAAAGTGGATTTCCATATCAATGCGTTAATAAAATTTGGCGCTACTATTAAAGAAAATGAAGGCGGATTTACGGCTTATGCTGATAATTTAAAAGGCTGCACCATTGAACTTGATTATCCAAGTGTAGGAGCTACTGAAACTTGTCTCCTACTCGGTTCGGTGGCATCAGGTACCAGTGTCATTAAAAATGCTGCACTGGAACCAGAAATTCAAAACCTGATTTTGTTTTTAAAAGCAATGGGTGCGAATATTTATTCATCATCCTCGAGAGATATTATAATAGAAGGAAATAAGAATTTGCATCCAGCCAGTATCAATGTTATTGGAGACCGGATAGATGTTGCATCATGGGCGTGCTTAGCCTGTGCAACGAACGGGGAAATCGTGGTAGAGAATATTGAACCTTACCTGATCAATAATTTTCTTTCTTATTTTCAAATCGTAGGTGGTGGTTTTAAAATTTATAGAGACAATTCAATCAAGTTTTACAGATCAGGACCATTAAGAAGCACCGTTTTAGAAACAGATGTTTTCCCGGGATTTTCAACAGACTGGCAACAACCCTTTGCAATATTACTTTCACAGGCAGAAGGAGTTTCAATCATTCATGAAACGGTTTATGAGAACAGATTCGGATATCTTTCTGATTTAAATGTATTAGGTTTAAAATCGCAATCGTCTCAAAATTGTTTGGGTTCTCTGCCTTGCAGATATAAAAATCAAAATCATAAGCATAGCGCTATTATACAAGGACCTTCAAAATTATACTCAGACAACTTGTTTATTAATGTACCTGACTTAAGAGCAGGGTTAGCATATATAATTGCATCAGCTGTTGCTGATGGTGTGACAACCATTGGTAATCATAAATTGATTGAGCGGGGGTATGGAAATTTAATAGAAAGATGCAAGAATTTAAGTATGGATTTTTATTTTTCGAAAAGTAAATAGTTACATGCCTGAAGAATATTATAATCATTTAGAAAAATTCAAATTACATTATCAGGCTCCTTATATAAAAAGAAAAAGCTGTCAGATGACAGCCTTTTCTTAAAATAGTATTTGATTAGAAAGTCGGATCGGGTGGTGTATTGGCATTGCCATTCCTTTCAACAAAAGGAAAAGGAAAGTAATTTCTTCTGCGTTCAGTTGTAGGCCGGTTAAATCTTCTCATATCTTCTAACTTAAGACCAGACATATACAATTCAATACAACGATTTTGATAGATCTGATTTAAAAGATCTGCCTGACCAGTTATGGTAGTAGCAGGAAGGTTGGCGCCAACGCCAAATGGATCAGAAGCAGGTGTCTTTGTAACCACATTATTCAATTGTGCCAGACCATTTGCCAAATCATTGGCTTGAGCATAACACTCAGCTTTAATTAACATCATTTCACCAGGTAAATAAACCGGGATGGGTGTTGTAGTTGCTGCATAAAATCCATTAATCCTGAATCGGGGGTTAGCTCCAATGGCAATATAAAATGGTTCTCGCTTATCATTTAAAGAAGGTTGCAATCCTGCCGGAAGCCCCATTGTAGAATCAATAGGCTGAAAGATATTATTGGTGGAAGTTGCAAGAGAAAAAATAGGATTTAAAGTAACAGCGCTGAAATTGAATACAGATTTTACAGATAAATTTACATTATTAGCTGCAGCCAATGCATCACTGTAATTTCCTGCAAATAATGAAAATCTTGCTTTTAAAGCATATAGTGTATTGGTAATATCAATGCCTGCCGGAATACTTGAAAGAAAAGTAGCGCTGACAGGATTTGCATTAACTACATTTAGCGCATTATTAAGGGTAGCAATCGCAGCAGTAAGTCCATTCGTGTTTGTCATAAAATTTACATTAGCTCCTACACTATCTGGAACATGATCCCAGAACATAGACATATCTGCAAGAGCCAAGGCTTTAAAGATAGAAGCATATGCGATCAGCCCGCTTGCATAACCTTTATCTCCGACAATACCGATATTGTTAATTACATTATTTGCATCATAAATAATTTTGTTGCAAACAGCCCACATACCAGTCACAATACCGTTTGTATTTTGCACATTCTGACTAAGGCCTGCGGTAAAGCTTAACTGGCCTTCATCAGTGTTACCATTATTAACACAATAAATTTCATTGGTAAGTAAACCGCTTGCAGTTACAGTATTATAAATCAAACCACCTCTTCCATTTGTGTACCAATTTTGCAAACCTATAACTACTCCCGTCAACCCGTTAACGGAAGTTAAAACTGAAGAAGAAGTAGCTGCACCCGGGTTTGTAAAATTCTTTTTGCAGGATGAGAAACTCAATAAGGCGGCACTTAGAATGAGAACACCTGTATATTTATTTAAATACTTTTTCATAATTAATGATTTAAGAGTTTAAAATTTTGCACGAATTCCAAAAGTAAATGTTCGCGGAGCAGGTACACCACCAAAATCAATTCCGCGGAGTATGGTACTTTGCCCTGCTGCATTCACTTCAGGATCGTACCCTTTATATTTATCCCATGAATACAAATTTCTTCCTCCAATTGAAACTGATAAATCGTGCATGAATTTAAATTTACCAAGATCAAAACTCAGAGATAACTCTCTCAGTTTAACAAAGGCTCCATTATCAACTCTCCATTGCTGAATGCCATAAACACCGGCAATATAACCACGAGGAATTTGGCCTAAATCTTCTTGTTGAGCTACAGTACCATTGTCAACGCCCTGCCTTGTTCTGAAGTCTGCATTAAATACATTCACTCCCTGAACAGCATCAAGTTGAACATGCAAACCAAATTTTTTGTAAGAAAAATCATTAGTTAATGTTGCAGTATACTTAGGATTCGGGTTGCCAATTATTGTCTGCAGCGCTGTGCCAGTAGGTAATCCAGTAGAAGGACTTCTTTGAGTTGTATAACTCAATGGGCTGTTTTGAATACCTGATTCGGTAGTAGGAATACCTGCGGCTGTTTTTAGCAGGTTGCCGCTCGCATCTTTTGCAAAAAAAGTTCCATAAAAAACTCCGATTGGCTGATTCTGTAATATGCCCACAGGTGCTCCGCCATTGTTAGCGTATAAAAGAATGGATTGGCCAATATTCAATGCTTTGTTTTCATTGTGATTATAGATCATCGTTAAATCCCATGAAAATGCTTTGGTTTTTACAGGAATCAAATTCAACACCACTTCGTAACCAACATTTTGAAGAGATCCTACATTATTTAATAAACTGGAGAAGCCATTTGTAGGAGCTATGCTTATTGGTAATAACAAATTATCAACACGTTTATGATACCAATTGAATGTTAAACCTATTCTGTCATTCAAAAATGACATATCTGTTCCAACCTCTATCTCTTTTTGCCTTTCAGGTTTTACGTTAGTATTGGCAAGCTGTGTACTGGTTTGAAAAGAAGTCGTTCCTAAAAACGAGGATGAACCATAATTATTAAATCTTGAATAAGCACTGATACCGGTAAGGTTTCCTGATTCTCCATAGGCTGATCTCAACTTTAATAAAGTCCACCATTTAGAAACTCCAAGCTTTGACCAGAAATCAGTACCTGATATAACATAACTACCACCTAATTTTTTGTAAACCTGGTTTCGTTCTGATGGCCCAAAAACTGAGGAACCATCAAAACGAATAGCACCGGTAATAAACAACTGATTTCTGTACTTAAAATTTTGCTGAATATATTCTCCCCAAACTGAAAATTCGCTCCTGGCATCTGAACCCGGAATAATTGTACTGGCTCCATCAACGGTTTGAACAAACGGTGCTAAACCGCGTCCTTGATTTAATAAATAATGCGTTCTTTGATATTGCAAAGAATATCCAACCTGGGTAACAGATGACCATTTATTATTTATTCGTAGGTTATAAGTAGCATTTATGTCATGGTTGATTTGAAAAAAGTTATAGTTGGCTGCACCTGCATATCCATTTAATGTTGGATTTGAAGGAGACCCGCCACCATAAAAAGCTGTATTAACATAGTAGGCATATGGAGGTATAAAGGTTGTTCCTGTCTGACTATAATTATCAATACCGGTATGCAGATCGATAATAAGGTTTTTTATAGGAGTAAGTTTCAGGCCAACACCCGAAAGAATCCGACTGGTTTGTTCCTGTTGATTAAAATCCTCAATAATGGAAACAGGATTTACACGCCCTCTTTCACCAACAGCCTGAATATTTCCTAAAGCATCTCTTTGTGTAATGTTGTAATAATTCCCGATGATTGTGACAGCATTTGTCGGGGAATAAAATGAATTGCCATCAGGTTTTTCGTTGGACTTATCATAGATATAATTAACATTAACATCTAAACTTGCCCATTTTGTTACTTCTTGTTCCAGGTTCATTCGAAGACTATACCGACTAAAATCTGTATTCTTGATTATTCCACCATTATATAGATAAGAAGCAGATGTATAATATTTGGTTTTATCCTTTCCGCCAGATACCGAAATTGTATTATCTGTACCTACGGCTTTAGTGAAAATATAATCCTGATAATCGTAGCGCTGAACCGGAGTAGTATTTGTTATACTTGGAGTCAAGATTGTTTGTGTTTGTACGCTGGGTAAACCTCCAAATTTTATGGTTGCTTCATTTACCGGCAATTTTTTTCTAAGCTCATTGAGTGATACATTGGTAGAGAAATTAACCTGAGGCGCTCCTGTGGTTCCTCTTTTGGTAAAAATCTGGATAACACCAGAATTAGCTCTTGACCCGTAAATAGCAGCTGCAGCCGCTCCATTTAAAACTTCAATTCTTTCAATATCGTCAGGGTTAATATCTACCAATCGGTTTTGTCCAATCGTACCGACGGTATTTGTCCCGTTATAATTTGGGTCTGCGTTAGTAACTCTGGTTGTAGAGTTGTCTACAATTATTCCATCAATAATATAAAGAGGTTCTGAAGATGAATTCACAGTACTGATACCTCTTAATCTTACGGAAATGCCACCGGCAGGATCTCCTGAATTTTGAGTGATTTGCGCTCCGGCAGTTTTACCTTGCAATGCCTCAAGCACGTTGCCGGTTGATCCTTTAGTTAATTCATCTGCCTTGACAGTGCTGATATAACTTCCCAACTGTTTTCTGGTAGTTCCGAGCGATACTCCCGTCAATACTACTTCATCCATGTTAAGTACATCTACTCCTAAAACAGCATCAGCAGTAATTGAAGATTCTTTACCTACCTGAATTGATTTTGTACTTGATTTAAAACCTACTCCTGAAAAATCAAGGGTGTAAGTGCCCGGACGAATATCTGCCAGTATTACATAATTGCCATTCACATCTGTAACCGCTCCATATACGGTATTATGAATTGCCACGGAAATGGTAGCAATTCCTTTCCCATCTTGTGAAGTTATTTTACCACTGATTTTTACCTGAGCCATTAAAGTCGTAGTGCAGAGCAGCATGAAAGTGACAATGAAAATGTTTTTCCATTTCCGCTGCCTCATCTTTTGGAGGTTTGTCATAAAGCAGTTTTTTTTAATTATTGTATATTATTTTCGTTTCCTTAAATACAGATCGTTTTTACATCCTGCTTTTCGAAATATCGGGTAAAGAGCAATCGAAATAAAGCATCAATCTCAAATTGCTATTATAATTAAACTCAAACCAAATATGCCGATATTCACATCTTTTGTTTTTCCCATTTGAAAAAATCAAACAGCAATATATGGAAATAAGTTATTATAAAATTGCATAATCACGCAAAAAAATGCAAGAAAATATTTTAAAGCTTGCAAAAACCTGCAAGTATAGCCCATTTTAAGCAAATATCTGATGTTATATGCATGAAGAAATACTTGAAAAGTAAAATACAAAAACTATTTTATTACAAATTGAAAGAAAACTCAAGATATTAAAGTTGAAAAGAGAAGTTTCGCCAGAAACTCTGAAAGCAATTCGTAGTTAATTTGAAAATATCCGATATTATTTTAGTTGTACAAATAAATAAGCACTTTATTAAAATGGCATAACATTACTTCAAAAGGTTATTAATATTGATCGGTTTCAATTATTCTTTTTAATTTATTTAAACCCATATTCATCTGAGAGCCATACGACTTTTCAAAAAGTAAACTTTTAAATTTTCCCCAGGGATACCATTGCAAATGAAAATCAATATACCATTGAACAGTTACATTTCCAGGTTCCTTTTCGGGAATAATAATCCAGGTCATTGTTATTTGCTTTGAGTTAATCCCTGAATTGGCAACTGTAACAATGCTATCGTTTTTACTTTTAATTGCAAGAGCGTGTAAACTATCCAGCAGAATCCCCTTTACTTCGCCGTTGTCAAAAAATAACTCAAGTGAATCTGCACCCGGATACCAGTTTTTCCATTTTTCCGGATTACTGATTTGTGTCATTACTAATTCTCTTGTGCCTTTAATCCGGATGTTTCTTGATATTCGAATATGCGATGGGAAAAAAAATGAAGTAATTGTAATCAACATTAAGAAAAAAATGACGCTCAGTAATGCAAGTTTAATAATCCGCACAATTATTTTTTTGAAGGGTTAAATCCTGTTTTTCATTCCCAGCGAATCAGGCGGCTAAGAATACTATAAACAACAACGATCCATATTCCCAATACACCAATTTCTCTCCAAACATCCGTTAAATGGTTTCCTTCAAACGAAATACTTCTGATGGCATTATTAAAATGTGTCATCGGGAGAAGATAACACAAATGCTGCAGCCATTTGGGAAATACATCAATCGGGAAAAAAGTTCCCGATAAAAGTATCTGGGGAAATCCGAAAAGATTTATCCAAAGAGGAATAGAAGTATCTGTTTTCACAATGCTGCTGAAAATAAGACCAACTCCCATCAGCAGGAAAAGCATGATAATGGACATGACAAGCATTTCCAGAACAGTCAGAAATCCGTGTTGCAAAGTAAAATTCATAAAAAAATGTCCGAACGTAACTAATACAATAACGTTTAATAACTGGAAAAATAGCCGGCTTGTGCCTACACCAATTAATATATTAAGTCGATTCACAGGAGAAGCATAAAATCGTTTTAGCACTAATTGTTCACGAAGGTTATAGAAGGTAAATGCAATTCCGAAAAGTGTTGAAAACAAAATAGAAAACCCCAACTGCCCTGGCAAAATAAAATCTATCTGGCGATAAATGCGTCCGGGAATTTTTTCAATATCATTGCTGACAACGGCCACTTTCGGTGCATCAGGATAAACTCTTTCATTCACATTTTTTATAACTGCCTCCAGCATGGTTTTCAATACCTGCACATTTTGAGGAGTGGCGGCATCGGAAGTTTTAAGAAATATTGTGTACGGTGCCCTGCCGTTTGTTGTATCTGTTGCCTTTTTAATAATAATCAATGCAGTTAAGTTTCCTTTCTTAAGACTTTCTATCAGATCTTGCTGGCTTTTTTTTTCAACAGAAATTCCACTTACATTATTAATTATATGATAAAGCTGATTGGAAGTATCGCTGGTATTATCAAATCCTACTTTTACAGAAATTCCTCCGCCATTTCCAAAAGCGCCGAATATCAAAATAAAAACAATGGGAAATACTAAACTAAAGGCAATAGCCGTTGGCTGGTTGAAAATAGCCCTGAAACTTGCTTTGGTGATAGCCCATAAAGCTTTTGACTGACTATAAGGTTGGGACATTCAAAAAAATTAGTGAACAAATGTATTGATTAAGATGCATGCTGTAAAATTCAAGTAAATATTTTGCATGCAAGCAATGCTAAAAATAAAGATATTTGACTTTGCGACTTAAGGTTTATGAATAAAGCATATTTACTAACAGGCTGCAATCTCGGAGACAGGAAGAAAAATCTTACCCATGCAAAAGAATTGATTGCAATTCATTGCGGAAGTATTGTCAAGTCTTCATCTATATATGAAACTGCGGCATGGGGAAATATTGACCAGCCTCATTTTTTAAACCAGGCTTTGGAAGTTCATACTTCATTCAATGCAAAACAATTAATCCGTCACATTTTAAAGGTTGAAAAATTGATTGGCCGGGTTCGCAAAGAAAAATATGGTCCACGAATTATTGACATTGACATTTTATTGTTTAATAATGAAATTTATAACTATCCTTTTTTAAAATTACCTCATCCTGAAATGCAGAATCGCCGTTTTGCATTATTACCATTGGCTGAAATTGAACCGGATGTTCTTCACCCGATATTAAACCAAACTATTGCTCAACTGCTGAAAAATTGCCCCGATAAGCTGGAAGTGAAAAAGTATTCCTGATTTTTTCCACAATCTGTTGCCAATAATTATTATGCCTTCACATTTAGTTTATTTTGCAACCTTTAAACTCTTTTCCGATTCATAATTGAATATTCACTTTTCATTAAAATGAATTATCACTTCATCACAATAGAAGGAAATATCGGCGCCGGTAAAACAACACTGGCACATTTACTTTCCAAACATTACAATGCAAGATTGATCCTGGAAGAATTTGCTGATAATCCTTTCCTTCCTAAATTTTATGAAAATCCCGGCCAGTATGCATTTCCGCTCGAGCTTTTTTTTATGGCCGAACGATATAAACAGCAAAAAGATTTGTTACAACAAAAAGATATGTTTCAGAGTCTCACCATTTCAGATTACCTTTTTACCAAATGTTTACTTTTTGCCAAAGTGAATTTACCGGAAGATGAATTTCGTTTGTATCAACGGTTGTTTGACATCATTCATCAACAGCTTATTCAGCCAGACATACTTATTTATTTGCATGCACCGGTTCAAAAACTTCAGAACAACATAAAAAAAAGAAACCGGCCTTATGAACAAAATATTGGAGATGAATATTTATTCAATCTCCAGGAAACTTATACTCACTATATCCGGCAACACAATATAAAAACACTTTTTATTGATGTCAGCAATGCAGATTTCCTCGGTAATGAAAAACATCTCCAGGCAATTTATGATGCATTGGAAAATGATTATGAAGAAGGACAGCATTTTATTACGTTACCGTAGAACCATGATTTTTAGGATTTATATTTGATTATTGGGAAATAAATATTTTTTCTTATCAATTCCTTTTGGAGCAATGAAATATGCTGAAATAACAGAAAAGATTATCGGATGCGCAATGAAAGTGCATCGGGAATTGAGTTATGGATTTCAGGAATATATTTACCAACAGGCTTTGGAAATTGAATTTTTAAAAAATGGTTTGAAATTTATTCGTGAATATGAAATGCCAATCTATTATTCTGGTGAAAAGATTGGAATAAGAAGAGTAGATTTTTTTGCAGAAGAAAAAATTATGGTAGAATTGAAAGCCGTTACAGAGTTAGAAGATGTACATCTTGCGCAGGCATTAAATTATCTTGAAGCTTCGGGCCATGAAATCGGTTTGCTTATTAACTTCGGTGCAAAATCTTTGCAATTCAAAAGGCTTCACAACCGAAAGACTAATCCATAATTTCCACTTAATCCATGTCAAATCAAATTAATCATGGTTCTTCGCCTTCCAGTCAAAAACATGATCCGTTCATTTCCATAAAGATCATTGAATTTAGAAATCTCCTGACAGGTCGTTTCCTTTTTGTCATGGGATTACGAATGATGACAACGCTGGTTGGATGGTGGATTTATCAACTTACTCACGATCCTTTTGCTATCGGCCTTGTTGGCTTATCAGAAATTATTCCTGCACTTTCATTTGCCTTATATGCAGGACACGTTATTGATTTAAGCGAAAAAAGAAAATTATTATTAAAAGGATTATTTTTTTATTTCGTCTGTGCTTCCGGTCTGACATTTCTTTCTACCAGTCTTGTCAAACAACATCTTTCCAATCATTGGATTGCCATTGGCATTTATAGTGTAATTTTTTGTACTGGCATTGTTCGTGCATTTGCAGGGCCAACTTTCAATGTTTTATTAGCTTACATAGTTCCCAAAGAAACATTACAGAATGCCACAACCTGGAGCCAGGGCACATGGCTCTCAGCTTCGGTTTCAGGTCACGCTGTTGGTGGATTTTTAATTGCAGCAGTTGGCATTACAGGTACACTGATTACAATCTGTATGCTGATGCTATCTGCTTTTTTTGTGCTCACGCTATTGAAACATAAAAAGTCATTGTCAATACCCGGCGAGAAAAAAACATGGGAAAGTGTGAAAGAAGGTTTGCGATTTGTTTTTAAAACAAAAGAAATTTTAGGAGCCATGTCACTGGATTTGTTTGCTGTTTTTTTTGGTGGCGCCGTTGCCATGGTACCTGTATTTGCCACAGATATTTTAAAAATAGGTCCGCAAGGTTTTGGATGGCTGAATGCCGCTGCTGATATGGGTTCTATTTGTGTCGTCATATTACTTACGATTGCACCATTAAAAAAACGACAAGGGAAAAAATTATTTCTTGCAATAACAGGCTTTGGTTTTTGTATTATTCTTTTTGCATTATCCAAATGGTTTTGGCTTTCTTTTTCGGCACTGATGATCAGTGGTATGCTGGACGGAATAAGCGTTGTGATCAGAGGAACTATTCTTCAACTCAAAACTCCAATGGAGCTACGAGGAAGAGTAATGTCTGTAAATTCCATGTTCATTAATTCCAGTAATGAACTGGGACAATTTGAAAGCGGTGTAGCTGCTAAAATTATGGGAGTAATTCCTTCAGTGATATTTGGCGGTTGTATGACATTGATGGTCGTAATTTTTACCTGGTTCAAAGCGCCGGGTTTACGTAAATTGGAGTATTAAAACGTTCCAAAGGTTTCAATATTTGATTGGTTCAAATGTGTATGCAACCGCATTGGAACATTTGGAACTATTGAAACAATTTAAACTTTCATTTATGAATCGCCGTTTCTTTCTTCAAAACACAGCACTTACATTTGGTGCCTTGACTTTAACTCAACAAAAAAATTTTTCTTCTATGTTCAATGATCCGTGGAAAATTCAAATGCTGCGAAATGATATTGGAATTTTCACCGAAAAAGGCGGAACTATTGCTTTTTTATTGTCTAAAAAAGGAATCGTGGTTGTAGATGCTGAGTTTCCTGAACAATCCCAACACCTTATTGATGAACTAAAGAAAAGATCAGAAAAGTCATTCAAGCTTTTGATCAATACGCACCATCATCTTGATCATACATCCGGGAATATTTCTTTTAAAGGAATAGTTGAGCATATTTTGGCGCATGAAAACTCCTTGAAGAATCAGAAGAATGTAGCTGTGGCGCAAAAAACAGAAGACAAACAATTATATCCTGATCAAACTTTTTCCGATTCACATCAGTATAAAATCGGGAAAGAAAAAATTTCTCTTTATTATCATGGCCCAGGTCATACGGATGGTGATGCAATCATTCATTTTGAAAATGCCAACATTGTTCACATGGGTGATCTTGTTTTTAATCGTCGTCATCCTTTCATTGACAGAAGTGCTGGCGCCAGTATAAAAAACTGGATCAATGTTTTAGATAAAGCTTCAAATCATTTTAATAATGATACCATTTTTGTATTCGGCCATGCGGCAGATGGATATGAAGTGACCGGCAAGACAGATGACCTGAAACAATTTGGCGATTATCTTGGACAGGTTTTACAATTTGTAGATGGAGAAATAAAAGCTGGTAAAACAAAAGATGAAGTAATGAAGACTACAGCACTTCCATTTAAAACCGAATGGAAAGGTGATGGATTAAATCGTCCGCTTCAAGCTGCTTATGAAGAGTTGACTGAGAAGTAAGTTTTAATCAACTATAATAAGACTTTCCTGAAACAATCATTAATAATATTAATCGCTATAGTTAGCTGCCCAAAATTAACAGTTGCACAAACTTCAGATTCAATTCTCTCGACTATCAAAATAAAATATGCAGATATACAAAAGAATATTTCTTCTTATGATACAACAATGATTGAAATAGACGACGAATCAACTGAAGGAGGAGAAGCAATTGCTTATTATAATAAAGGAAATTTAAAATTAATAATCGCTACCGGGTTCGGAGAAACAGAAAAAAGAAAAATTGAATGTTATTTTGACGGCGATAAACTATTTTTTGCTTTTAATAAAAACTATAAATACAATCGTCCGATTTATTATGACGAAAAGGAAGCAAAAGAAAATAACGACACTGCCTTCAATCCACAGAAAACAAATATTCAGCAAGACCGCTATTATTTTAATAACAGAAAATTGATTTGCTGGATTAACAACAAAAAAATAGTTAATACCAAATCTCCTGAATTTATTAAATCAGAAAAAGAAGTTCTTGAAGATTCTGATAATCTAAGAGGAAAATTTAAAAAACAACTATAGTTATAATTAATAAGGAATTGCTTATTTTAAATGAGCGGCTATTCTTGCATCAAAATATATTCTTCTTTTGTGCACCATTTTTATTTTTTTTATATCCGGATGCAAAGGATTCAATAAATAATTATTTTCCTCAGGAATTAAAATACTTGGAACAGATAATAACAACCCGGTTTTACTTCGTAAAAATTTATCGCCTAATTTTTTTGTTAAAGGTCTTGCATCGGGAGCATTCCAGCGGGTAGTTAATTTGTTTTTATCCAGCACTTCTGGTTTTATTGTTTCAGGAATGAACAATGAAACCAAAACATAATTTCTTTCACTCAACATTTTTGCCGGAGTATGCGCTAACGTTTCAAGTAAAGCCAGCGAACGGGATGATGAAGTGTAAATGGCAAACAATCCTTCACTATTCCATCGGCCGCCAAATATCCTGGCTCCATTGCCCGAAAGATCATCGGCATATTTTTCCTGCGTAATACGGTATATTTCCATACGTCAGGAATAAACACCTTGCTCAAGGCGGCCCAGAATTTTTGTCACCATCTGAATACCGAAAGAAGTATCTAAAAAATCAAGAGGCATTTTATTATTGAGCGCAACCAATGGACTATGCAACCATTCCACAAAACCAATTTTGCTGCCAATCACTTCAATACCTCTTTGTACAAGAGCCGCCAGTTCCAAAACTTTTTCTGATTTCGACATATCAAGTAATTCTTCTTCATGCTTCCGCTGAATGTTTCGATGGGAAGTATGCAAAAGCCGACTCATAGTGTCCATAGAAACACCCAAATAAGTAGCTAATGATTGTAAAGTGGACTTTTTTATTCCTTCTCGTGATAAACTGATCAAATCAAAATCTCCGGCGATTGTTTTTTTTAAAGAATTATCCCCACCCAATATTGCCCTGAGTGATTCGTATTGCACGGCAGCTTCCTGAACTTTAGATAATGCTTCTTTTGAGGCATTGTATTTTTTTATTTTGCCTGATTTTGGTTTCATAATTCAAACATACGACATTCTGGATGAATATTATCCATTTTGTCGCACTATTTTTTCTCCAGCAATTTCTCCAAAACATAAAAAGTAATAGGACAAAAAGTAGAATTTTTTAGTGTCAGTTGCTGTCGTTTTATCAGTACATCTTCATTTGTGTAAGGAAAGCGATGGCAATCTGATGGACGATATTCATAAATGCTGCAATAATTATCAGCGCCGAGAAACGGACATGGTTTTGTATTGGCAACAAAATCCCCGTCTTCATCCACCATCAGATATTTTTCAATAAACTCACTTTCCCGCATTTTCAAATGTTTGCTGATCCGCTTAATATCGGGAGTCTTGAATCTCGGTGAATAATTTTTACAACAATTGGCACATTGCAGGCAATCTATTTTTGAAAAAGCTTCCTCATGTAGTTCTGGCAGTTGTTTTAGAACTTTGTTCTTATCAACCCGATGCAGAAACTGTTTGTACTGTTTTTGGTGGTCTGCCGATTTCTTTTCCCAGCCATACAAAATATCTTTCTCCATGATGCAAATTACAACAAGTCGCATATGTCAAATTATTCATAAAGTTTATATCCCTACATTTATTTTTTAGCGCCCGGCCGTCTATCTCATTATAACTTTCTATTAATTTTGCTAATGGTATGGGTACAGGTAACGAACAGTTATTGTATTTCATCAGTACGCCGCTTTATATAGTGGTAATCGGGTTAGAACTTTTGCTCAGTCATCTTTCCCATCAGAAAAGCTATAGTTGGAAAGATACTTTTCAAAATATTTACCTGATGCTGCTTAACTCCGGCCTGGATTTGTTGGTAAGAGGAGTTTATGTTGGAATAATTCTTTCATTCTTTTTCGATCATCGAATCACGGATCCGATTTCTAGTCCCTGGATTTACTGGATCACAATACTTCTTTTTGAAGATTTCATGTATTACTGGCTTCATAGGGTTGATCATTTTTGCCGTTTGTTTTGGGCCACGCATGTTACCCATCATTCTTCTCCCAACTTCAATCTTACTGTAGGATTTCGTTCCTCAGTAATGGAACCTCTTTACCGATTTGTTTATTTCATTCCCATCGCTATCTTTGGTTTTCGGCCTATCGATATTGCTTTTATCTATGCAGCAACACAAATATGGGGTATTATTGTACATACTGAAAAAATTACTAAACTTGGCCTCCTTGAATATTTTCTTGTAACTCCTTCGCATCACCGTGTTCACCACGGTTCAAATCCAAAATACTTAGATAAGAATATGGGAATGTTTCTTATTATTTGGGATAAGTTGTTCGGCACATTTCAAATGGAATTATCTTCTGAAGAATATCAGCCAATTAAATATGGGCTTACTACTCCATTGAAAAATGGAAATCCGGTCAATCTTGTTTTTCATGAATGGTACAGTTTGGGGAAAGATTTTTTCCGTAAAGATATTGGCTGGAAAGAAAAATGGAATTATCTCTTTGGTCCACCAGGATGGAGTCATGATGGAAGCCGTCTTACCAGCGAACAAATCAGAAAGGCGGAAGCCGGAGAAATGCTTCAAAGAACCGAAAGTGAAAAAACCACATTCCATTAAAATTAATTTTTGAATTATCCACTTACCGATAAGTATCATTTTTTTTAACCCGCAGGCCGTAACTTTGCGCCATCTTTTTTGATACCTAACAAGTAACCAGCAAAAAATATGAAGCTTATAGAAGAACAACAACACGAATTTGTACTCCGGCACATCGGACCCAATGAAAAGGACAGCAAAGAAATGCTCAAAACAATTGGCGTCAAAAATCTGGATGAACTGATTGATCATACAGTTCCTTCTTCGATTCGGTTAAAAAATTCTCTTAACATTCCTTCAGCGATGAGTGAGAACAATTATCTGAATCATGTAAAGGAAATTTCACTAAAAAATAAAATTTATAAAAATTATATCGGCCAGGGATATTATGATACCATTGTTCCCAGTGTGATTCTGAGAAATGTTTTTGAAAACCCCGGATGGTATACTCAATACACACCATACCAGGCAGAAATTTCACAAGGTCGTTTGGAAAGTTTGTTGAATTTTCAAACTATGGTAAGTAATCTTACTTCATTGCCTGTTGCAAATGCTTCTTTACTTGATGAAGCAACTGCTGCTGCTGAAGCGATGACCATGTTCTTTAATTTACTCAACAAAGATCATGAGCATATCAACCGGCCAAAATTTTTTGTAGACAACGAAATTTTTCCACAAACAAAAGATGTTTTGCTGACGAGAGCAGCTCCCATCGGAATTGAAATTGTATCCGGAGATTATGCTAAAGTTTTACTGGATGAAAATTATTTTGGTGCCATTGTTCAATATCCGAATGATAAAGGTTCTATTGAAGACTATCGTGATTTTATAAATAAAGTTCATCATGCCGGGGCTTATGTAGTCATGGCAACAGATCTTTTAGCACTGACACTGTTGACTCCTCCGGGTGAACTTGGCGCTGATTGTGCTGTTGGTTCCGCGCAGCGATTTGGCGTGCCGCTTGGTTATGGTGGTCCGCACGCTGCATTTTTTTCTGCTAAAGATGATTTCAAAAGAAATATTCCCGGACGCATTATCGGTGTAAGTATAGACGCTCAAAACCATCGTGCATTAAGAATGGCTTTGCAAACGAGAGAACAACATATAAAAAGAGAAAAAGCAACTTCGAATATCTGCACAGCACAGGCTTTGTTGGCAAATATGGCCGCCATGTTTGCCGTTTATCATGGGCCAAGTGGATTAAAAAACATTGCACAAAGAGTGGCATTGTTTACACAAACTGTTGCTGAATCCATAGAAGAAAGAGGATTTCAATTAGTATCCGATAAATTCTTTGACACTATTACAATTAAAGTTCAGAGCATTAAGCCATATAAATCAAAAGCAGAAAAACAACAGATCAATCTTCGTTATATTGATAAGGAACATATTGGTATCTCGCTGGATGAAACCACTAACATTGATGATCTTTATGATCTGATTAATTGTTTTGAAAATGACAAAGATCCGGTTGCTTTTCATATTCATGAAGAAGCCGAACTTCTGCATATTCCTTTAACATTAACCCGCAGTTCTGTTTTTTTAACTCATCCCGTTTTTAATACTCATCACAGCGAAACACAGATGATGCGTTATATAAAAATGCTGGAGAATAAGGACCTTTCTCTTAATACTTCGATGATTTCTCTCGGAAGCTGCACCATGAAACTCAATGCCGCATCGGAAATGATACCGCTAAGCTGGAATCATTGGAGCAAAATTCATCCCTTCGCTCCTAATGATCAAACACAAGGTTACAAATTCATCATTGATGAACTAAGCAAATATTTATGTGAAATTACCGCGTTGGATTCTTGTAGTTTGCAACCCAACAGTGGCGCACAAGGTGAATATACAGGCTTACTTACTATCCGCCGCTATCATGCAAGTCGTGGAGATCATCATCGCAATGTAATGCTGATCCCAATTTCTGCTCATGGCACCAATCCTGCATCAGCAGTGATGGCTGGAATGAAAGTATTAGTGGTAAAAGCTTCGGAAAACGGTTATATTGATGTAGAAGATTTAAAATTAAAAGCTGCGCAACATAGCAACGAACTTGCCGGAATCATGATTACTTATCCCAGTACTTATGGTGTGTACGAAGAAACGGTTAAAGAAATTACAGAAATAGTTCATCAGTATGGAGGGCAAGTGTATATGGATGGAGCTAATATGAATGCACAAGTGGGCTTAACTGCTCCCGGTTTGATTGGCGCTGATGTTTGTCATTTGAATCTTCATAAAACATTTGCCATTCCGCATGGTGGTGGTGGTCCCGGTATGGGACCCATTTGTGTGAAGAAACATTTACATGAATATCTTCCGGGGCATATAACCATTGATCATGAACCAAATACCCTGAAGAAATCTATTCATGCTGTTTCTGCTGCTCCATTTGGAAGTGCCTCAATCCTTCTTATCAGCTATGGTTATATAAGAATGCTTGGCAATGAAGGAGTAAAAGCTGCATCCGAGTTTGCTATTCTTAATGCCAATTATATGCGGGCTAGATTGGAAAAAACTTATGACATTTTATATACCAACCACCACGGCAATTGCGCTCATGAATTCATCGTTGATCTGCGTCCATTCAAAAAATCTGCAGAAGTCGAAGCTGAAGATATAGCAAAGCGTTTGATAGATTATGGCTTTCATGCACCAACCATGAGTTTTCCGGTACCGGGAACAATTATGATAGAGCCGACAGAAAGTGAAGACAAGGCTGAACTGGATCGTTTTTGTGATGCCTTGCTTTCTATCCGCGAAGAAGTAAGCAGCATTGAAGATGGGACAATGGATAAAAAAAATAATCCTTTGAAAAATGCACCGCATACTCAGTTGGAAGTTTGCAGCTCAGAATGGAATCATCCTTACTCAAGAGAACAAGCAGCTTTCCCGCTGCCTTATGTTCATGAAAATAAATTCTGGCCTTCAGTTGCAAGAGTAAATAATACATTTGGTGACAGAAATCTGATCTGCACTTGTGAGCCGGTTAGCAGTTATATGGAACAAGAAGCATAATTTTCCTCAATAACTTTTCAATACACTCCTGATCGCAGAATCTTTTTGCGATGGCGTCAAAGGTTTGTACTGATACAATGCGGATTCCCAGTCGCCATAAACAGGATTAGGTAATTCAATAAACCGAAAACCAAATTGAGCAGATTGTTGTTCAACCGCAAGCAGTCTTTCTTCTGAAGATTTTTTATCAAACAGCGAAGAAAAATCGCTGAGGTTATCGCCCAACAATAAAATCACATCATGATCAGCCATTACTTGCAGACGCCGTAGTTCTTTGCTGGAAGTATTTTGCCTGACAATTAAATGAATATTATCCGCATCCGGAAATCCAAATTTCTGAAGATTCTTCAATGTGCCTGCTTTATCTTTTTCATCCCGGTTAGTGATGTAAAATATTTCCACATTTTTTGAAGCCGCATATTTTAAAAAGCTAAGAGCGCCCGGAACCGTATCTGCTGCAGCCATAGCAGTCCATTGATTCCATTCAACCGGGTCAAAACCCTTTCCCTGCAAATCCTGATGAACTTCATTGGCGGTATTATCCAAAACTGTTTCATCAATATCGGTAATGATAGCTTTAGGTTTTGAAGAAGAAGATAAC
Organism: uncultured Bacteroidota bacterium; assembly: GCA_963823125.1. GTDB lineage: Bacteria > Bacteroidota > Bacteroidia > Chitinophagales > Chitinophagaceae > UTBCD1. Next base: position 36,622 of record CAWGKD010000010.1, on the reverse strand, counting down.
TGCACAAATTCATTTAAGCGCATGGCGGCAATGTTATATGCCTGCAAGCAAAGTGCATGATATTCTGCTGCACGCTGCATATAGACAGACGCATATAATTTGCCCTTCGTTACTAAGTCAGATTGCTGATTTTTTTTTGTCGTTATAGCTTTTCTTGATGGAGTACAGGCAAAAAGTAATGCAAGAATAAACAAGAAAGAATAATTTGATTTCATAACTGCTGATTTCTGCCGCAAACATAATTGAAGTCTTTCTAAAAGATTATTTTATCAGGCAATAGTTTCCTTATTTATCCATACAGAGCCATCTAACATTCTTAGGACGTTCATATTACAAAATTGTTCCGTTATCTGGAACCAAAAGCCTTATCTTTAGGTTCATTTAATTACCAACACACTTTAACTATGAGCGAAAAAATTCAGGGAACAGTAAAATTCTTCAATACCCAAAAAGGATTTGGTTTTATCAAACATGATGATTCCAATAAAGAAACTTTTGTACATGCAAGTGGACTGATTGATCAGGTCACTGAAGGCGATAAAGTTGAATTTGATTTACAGGAAGGCAAAAAAGGTATGAATGCTGTAAATGTAAAAAAGATAAGTTAATCTACTTCATTCTCATTTCCATTCATGATACTGCAGATAATCTTGTCATCTCAGCTCCGTTGAAGATGCGTGCAAGATTATTGTCATTGGTTTCTTTCCATTGTTTATAATGAGTTTCAGTAACAATGCGCCAAAAATTTTTTGACTTGAGTTCTTTATAGTCCGCTGCTTCAATGAAAAGGCCAATAATAGAGTTTCGGGTTTTGAAGTCAATCTTTACTTTGTGTTTAGCAAGATGTTTCGGTTCAAGAAACTTTTCAATTTGATCGTATGTCATGCATGGAATTTTCTGAAAGATAGTATTTTTAAAAAATCTTACCGAATATAAATCTGGCTTCCTCCGTCCAGAACTTTTAATGATTTAAAATGTGTAATAAAGCGGAGATGTCACTTTAATAATTCTTTCATGGAGGCATTATAAAACAAAAGACCCCGAAGGGCCTCTTGTTGTTTATATTGAGTAGGAAAATTTTATCCCCGCCTGTTGTTACGACCATGCCGATTCCCATTGTCGCCATTATTATTTCTATTCGCCTGGCGACCGCGGTAACTGCCATTGTTCCTATTTATGAATTGATGAGGTTGTCCCTGCTGACCCCGGGAAAAACTTTGATTTCTGTTATAATTAAACGGATGTGATTCTGTATTTCTTTGAAAATTGCGATTAGGCCTATTATAATTCCGGTTAATAAAATTATTGTTGTTGCGGGAAATCTGAGAATGATTAAAGTTTCTGCTGTAATTCTTATTAGCCTGGCTATTATTTCTTTGGTTAAACTGTGATTGATTATAACGCTGCTGGCGTTGTGGTAAATTGTTACTATGGTTGCTTATAAAATTATTCCTTCCAAAAGCATTATTATTTTGTGGTCGTTTATTATACTGACTAAAACTGCGTGGTGAAAACCGGCGATTATTTACTCTCTGTATACCTGGTCTATAAATAGCTACTTCATTGTTTCTGAATTCAGTTCTTCCCGGCCTTGACATTTCCCTAAATCTTACCGGAATAATTCTTCCACAATATCTTTCTGCTTCATTTCGAAGGGGGCCGGTTAAAAATCCATGGTGGCCATAGTTATAACTATTGATGATAAGAGTATTCCTGATTATCTCTTCATTTCGCCTGGGACTGATACAATAATCAAAAATGCGTGGCGAAGTGATATAACGTCTTGGTGCAAAACACCAGTAATTATCTAGTGGCGAATAACTGCCAATAGAAAAATTAATTCCCACGTTTATACCCGGTCTTAAAGGAGCCCATCCATAAAAATCGCCCCCGCTGCGCCAGACAACCCATGCGGGAGCCCATTCATAACCTGGCATCCACATCCAGCCGTAAAATGGATCATAGAACCAACGACCATAATGAAACGGAGCCCAACCCCAATCATAATCAGAAACCCATATCCAATCATAATCATCTGACCATTCCCAATGTCCCATAGTGCTGTAAGGTCGAAAACCGGATCCGACATCCGGACACCACACATACCCATATTCAGGATAATCAACCCATCGACCATACGGACTTAAATCATCATAAAAGGCCTGGAATGAAATGCTCGCAGAAACCTGAGCTGAGGAAACATTTTCCAACGAAGTTCCTGATAGTAAAACAAAAATTATTGCCAATACTTTCAAGATACGTTTCATAAACTAAAATTAAACTGTGACAGATTAAAAACGGGTCATCATTTTTCTTCTGTTCAGGAAAAACCAACTACTGTTTCTCTTCTATAGTGGAGACTATAATTGTGCCATGATAGTTGCACTAAAATTTTTTTAGTGATTTATTATGAAAATATTTGCAATAGAATGACATCGTGCCGGTCTATTTTTCAAAAATTGTTAGCCTGCTTAAAATTTATAGAAAGACCCGGAGGCAAAACATTATAATCTATGTATAAAACATGTATATAGGAAGAATTCTGCCTTTCAAATTAAAAAGACGGCACTACTTTCTTTTAAGAAATTTTAAAGCTTTTGGTGGTGAATGCTTAAAATAATTTCCGTTTTATTTTTTCACATTTACTGTAATAGTACTTGACAATTTGCTGCCATAAGAACGATGCAGGCCGTCTGCAAACTGCAAAGTCAGTTTGTGTTTGCCCGGTGCAAGCTTCAGTTCGGTTTCCGTTTGTCCTTTTCCAAAATGTAAATGTGTTGAGTCTTTAGGGATCACAGTTCCTGTTTCTACTGAATCTCCGTCATCAATCAATAAATGATGATGACCCATACCTGCAACTACCGGTCCAGCTGTATCCACTTTCATATCTTTAACTCCCATTTCCACTTTAAAAGGCGATTTCACTGTAGCGCCATTCCTTGGGCTTTTGAAAAAAACTTTAGCTCCTTCGGGAATTGCTGGCAACTCTGGAACATTCGAAGAAGTCATATTCATATGACTTGAAGTATCACTACTCATTTTATTGGTAGTGTCTGTATTGCTTGCTGCCTGCTTTCCTGAATTATTACAAGCATCAAGAATGAATAAACAAATAACTGGAAAAATTAATATCTTTTTCATACGCAAATATTTTATTTATTAAAGGTAACCCTATTTGATAAAGTAAACTTCATCCAAATGTTATGAGAATGTAAATGACAGTTGCAAGTTCATCTATCTTTGCTCCATGCATTATGTTTCTGCAGAAGGACTGACAAAGAGTTATGGCATTCAGCCTTTGTTTGTTAACATTTCTTTTAACATTGAAGCAGGCGATAAAATTGCGCTGGTAGCCCGCAATGGTTCTGGAAAATCAACTCTATTAAAAATATTAGCGGGAAAAGAAACAAATGATGCCGGTAAAATATGGATAAGCAAAGATGTAGATGTAGTATTATTTGAGCAAGAACCCACATTTAATGAAAAACATTCTGTACTTGAAAATATTTTTTTTCACGATCACCCTGTCATCAATGCTATTAAAGAATACGAAGCTATCAGTGAAGAAGGTAATACTGAAAAAATCAGCACAGCCATTATTAAAATGGATGAACTTGGCGCCTGGGATTTTGATGCAAAAGTAAAACAGGTGTTGACCAAACTGAATATTCATCATCTTCATCAAACCTTAGAAACATTAAGCGGTGGTCAGCGGAAAAGAGTGGCATTGGCAAAAACTTTAATTGATATTGGATTTGAACATAAACATGTTCTGCTGATCATGGACGAACCTACCAACCATTTAGATGTTGAAATGGTAGAATGGCTGGAGAATTATTTAGATAAAGAAAACGTGACTCTACTTCTTGTCACACATGACCGTTATTTCTTGGATAATATATGCAGAGAAATATGGGAACTTGATGCTGAAAAATTATTTGTGTATAAAGGGAATTATGAAAATTACCTTGAGAGAAAAGCGGCCAGAATAGAAAGTGAGGCAACCAGCATTGATAAAGCAAAAAATATTTATCGTCGTGAGCTGGAGTGGATGCTCAAACAACCCAAAGCCCGAACAACCAAAAGCAAAAGCCGGCAAGATAATTTTTATGAAGTGGAAAAGAAAGCCAAAACGAAATTGGCGGATCAACAGATGGAATTGCAAATGAAAATGAACCGGCTTGGCGGGAAAGTGGCAGAATTGAAAAAGGTTTACAAAAATTTTGACAACAAAACTATTCTGAAAGGATTTGATTATACATTCAAAAAAGGTGAACGGATTGGTATCGTTGGAAAAAACGGTGTAGGCAAATCTACTTTTATCAATATTATCCAGGGAACCGAAAAAGCAGACAGTGGTAAGATCAATATTGGTGACACAGTTATTTTCGGCAATTATTCTCAACAGGGATTGACGATAAAAGAAGATATGCGGGTGATTGAATTTGTAAAAGAAATGGCCGAAAGTTTTCCTTTGGCAAGTGGCGGATCTTTGAGTGCAGCGCAATTTTTGCAATTATTTCTTTTTGATCCGGACAAACAATACACTTATGTCAGCATGTTGAGCGGAGGAGAAAAAAGAAGACTTCATTTGCTTTCAATTTTATTTCGCAATCCTAATTTTTTAATTTTAGATGAGCCAACAAATGATCTTGATCTTCCAACTTTAGGAGTATTGGAAAATTTTTTAAGTGAGTTCCCGGGTTGTCTTCTGATTGTTTCCCACGACAGATATTTCATGGATAAACTGGTAGATCATTTATTTGTTTTTGAAGGCAATGGTGTTATAAAAGATTTTCCCGGAAATTATTCTCAATACAGGATCTGGGAAAAAACTATTCAACTTTCCAACGGCGGCCAACAAAACACAGACAATTCCAATAAAAATCACACCTCGTCTATAAGTATCAGTAATAAGACTTCTTCCGGGAAAAAAGAGCTTTCCTACAAAGAGAAAAGAGAGTTCGAATTTCTTGAAAACCAAATTGCGGAACTGATGAAAGAAAAAAATACAATTTCTGAAATAATCAATTCTGGAAATCTATCTTTTCAAGAATTACAACAACTTTCCCAACGTATCGCTGAAGTGGTCAGCCTATTGGATGAAAAAGAGCTGCGCTGGCTTGAGCTGAGTGAAATGTAATTTCTTTTCAATAAGTAATCTACTTTTTTGTTTATCTTAATGTTGGAGAACCATAACTAAATTGTCAGTATGAGTTCATTTTTATTTCCGCAGGTAAAACGCTTGTTAGTAGTTTCTGCTATTCTGCTTTTCATTGCAGTTAATCCATGTCATTCGCAAATAGTAAATGTTGAAAGTGCCCGAATGCAATCGGATTCTATAGGATGGATGGGTGGTGCGAAAGTAAATGCAAGTCTTACTCAAAGTGTAGCGAAAGTTACCGGCTTAAAAGCAGAAGCGCATTTGCAATACAAGACCAAATCTGACAAAAGTCTCTGGCTTATTTTAGGCAATTATGGTTTTCTAAAAGGAGGCACTACAAAATATATATCAAACAGATTTATTCATCTTCGCTATAATTACAAAGTAACTCCATGGCTTCGTTGGGAAGTATTTTTCCAATGGTTAAACAATATAGTTACTCAAATTGATGGAAGACTCTTAGTCGGTACAGGGCCAAGATTCAAGCTAGTCAAAAATAATAAGCTCAGATTATATGCGGCCAGCCTCGTAATGTATGAACATGAAAAAGAAGCAACAACTCCGGTAATTTATGAAGAAGGAATCCGGAGCAGCAGTTATGTGTCTTTTACTTATACACCAATTTCAACATTAGAAATTATAAGTACTACTTTTTATCAACCTCTTTTAAAAGACTTTAATAATTACCGTTTATTGAATGAGATCACTGTAAAAGTAAAAGCAACCAAACGGTTCTCCATGTCAATAGACTGGGACTATTTATATGATCAATTTCCGGCAGGAACTGCCCCAAGAACTACTTACTCAATTTCATCCGGATTTCAATATGAGTTTTGATCATTCGATAAGTTCAGAGTATGCTCTTGTTGAATAGTATTGATATTTTTTCGAGTCCAGTTTTGTTCCGCAAAGTATGGAATGAATAAAACCATTCAATTCGACCTGTTGTGTATGAAAAATTTTTCTATCGGGGTTTGTCTTGAAAAAAAACTGAATCCTCTCATCATTGCTTTTATAAATGATAAGGCTGTCATCCCTTATTTTTGAAAAAGTAAAATCATTTTTTAAATTTTCCAACATAAAATGGCTTCGATACCAAGTTCCTCCAGTTGCAGATACTACTGGCTTACCTTTATATAAAGCAACACTATCATTGTATGCAAAAACGTTTAATGAGGAACCTTTAATATCTTTTAGCCAGTTTTTGAATTCAGGATAATAACTGGTATCATAACCATAATCACTATCAAGAAAACTGATTCTTTTTACATAAGACGGAATTTTTTCAATGCCGGCCAGGTAACCAAAAATAAAACTACCGCCACCACTATGCCCATTCAGATAAATTCTTTTACGTTTTGCATGTATTAATCCTGAAAGAGAATCTACAATTTGTGGTATGAGTTTCTGAAAATCCGGATGCTTCTGTTTCCATAATGGCCAGCTTTTAAAAGTATTCTCAAGATAAATAACTACCAGGTTTTTTTGTGGCCACTGATTTCGAATGAACCTTGTTTGTGCCCGGATATATTGTATATCAAAATGCCAATCATCACCTTCTTTCATTTTTTTCCCCATAGTTTGTTCAGTAGTATTGCCATTTGGCAATGCAAAAAAAACAATGACAGTTTCTCTGTTCTTTTTAAAATTGAACGGTTGATCAATAGTCGTTCTTACACTGTCACTCATAAAAAAAGTAAATAAGCTATCGCTCACCTTTTGAGCAGATACAATATTAGCAACCACCATTACTATCAGGAACAGAAAATACTTTTTCAATCATTGAAATTTCACTAAAGTTATCTATTCAATATAAATTCAACTAATCCAACTTAACAAAATAGCGTAAATTCGCCTTTAATCTAATGCAATTTGTTAAACGATAAAGTCAACATCCTTAAAAGCGGCGCTATAAAATATTTGCCCGCCTTTTTATTTTTTTATCAATCTGTAATTGCACAAGCACAGTCATCTTTTCTCAACCAGTTTCAGGTAAATGACAGTTGTGGAATTCATCTCAGCAAAGCCATTCAATTCAAAACCATTTCTTTTAATGATCCGGGACAAACAGATGTCAACGCTTTTTTAGGTTTCAGGCAATTCCTTGAAAAAACTTATCCGTTGGTTCACCTTCATTTGCATCGCACGATCATAAATGATCTGAGTTACATTTATGAATGGAAGGGCAAAGACAGTTCTTTGTCCCCTTATGTATTGATGGCCCATCAGGATGTAGTGCCGGTTGAAGATGAATCTCTTTCTGAATGGACCGCAGATCCATTTGCAGGTACCATTAGAAATGATACAATTTTTGGCCGTGGTGCTGTAGATGACAAATGTTCTCTTATAGGAATTATGGAAGCTGCAGAAACTCTTTTGTCGCAGGGTTTTCAGCCCGATCGTACTATCTATTTTTGTTTCGGCCAGGATGAAGAAGTATCCGGAACGAAAGGAGCCAAAGCTATTGTTGAATGGTTTCGGCAAAGAAACATTCATCCCGAACTTGTTCTGGATGAAGGATTAGAAGTAATAGAAAAAAAAATAACATTATTCAAGAAACCTGTAGCACTTATCGGAGTAGCTGAAAAGGGTTATGCGAGTTTCACACTCACTGTAGAAAAACCCGGTGGTCATAGTGCAGCTCCAGAAAAAGAAACAGCTATCAATATACTTAGTATAGCATTAGTAAAATTGAATGCTCATCCCCCACCAGCTAAATTAATTCCACCAATAAAAAGTTTTTTAAAACGCGTTCGTTCAATTGCTCCCTCAAATATGCGGATGGCCATCAACAATCTCTGGCTTTTCAAAAAGGTATTATTAAAGAAAATGGGAGATAATAACGGTACCAATGCAATTATTCGTACTACTATTGTACCGACTATTATAAAAGGAGGTATGAAAGACAATGTAATTCCCGCAGTAGCTAACGCAACTGTTAACTGTCGCATTCTTCCCGGAGAAACTATTGAACAAACAGAACAATTTATAAAAAATGAGATTAATGACAGCCGCGTTAAAATCAATTTGCAAAAAGATAATCATGAGTCGTCTTCATTTACGGATGTGAAAGGGAATGCATTTAAAAAAATCGAATCGTTGGCGAATCAATTTTTCCCAAGAGCAGTAGAAGTTCCAATGATTGTAATTGGCTACACGGATTCCCGGTATTTCAGAAGCATTAGTAATGGTGTAATAAACTTTGAACCCGTGGTTGATTCCGATGGACAACACGGTGCTAATGAAAGAAGAAGTATCGTCGAATTTAAAAAAATGATTCAATTTTATGAAGCGCTTATGCTAAATAATAAATAGAATAAGTAGCTGCAATAATGCCTAACACAAAGAAAGCGACTAAATTATGTCTGAAATTGTTGCATAAACAGAAAAATGATTAATGATTGTTGAAGGTTTTCATTTTAAAATAAATTAGAATATTAACATTTTATTTATACCTTTGAGGTAGAATAATCCAACCTTATTTAAAGCACAGAAAGTTTATTGTTTAGTTAGTTAATCCGGTGCCTATCTGGAAACCGCAAGCAATTAATTTTTTAACTTTAAAAAGGCTTTGTATGAAGAAAATTTACTCTCTGCTTCACAACCCTGATGTACAGGGAATTATCCTGATTTCTTTTATTGTAAGTGCAATTGTTGTAGCGTTTCTTTTCACATTAGGAAAATAAAATAATCAGGTTATAACTGAAATTTTAATTTTTTCCCTTTAAGGAGAATGTATTATTGTCAAGACTTTTCAGTTTGGAAGAGATATTATTGTTTTCACAGCTTCAACTACTAAACTTATCTGAATTTTTTCCATGCATTTAAAATGCCCTAAGGGGCATTTTTTATATCCGATCTTGGAGCAGGGACGGCACCATAATTTGTGAATCTCAAATTGGAAGCTGGGAATTTTTGTATCTCCATAGTAAGGATACATGCCAAATGATGGAACCGTATTTCCCCATAATGAAATAACTGGCTTTTTAAATGCCGCAGCAATATGCATCAGCCCGGTATCATTGCTAACCACCAGTTTTGATCTGCGAATAAGGTCTGCGCTTTCGTTTATACTGAATTTTCCACAAGCATTATATATTTTTATCGGATCAACTGAAGCAATTTCCTTAGCAGGAATTACGTCTTCATTTCCCCCAAGTAAAATAATCGGATGATCTAACTGCTCACAAAATTCTATCCATTTATGAACCGGCCATTTCTTGGTTCCATGCGCTCCGCCAATTGCACATGCAATATATCCTGCATAATGGGAAACGGGTATATCGCCTTTCTTTATTTCTTCGTTATCTGCAATAAAATAGTCCAGACCTTTTTTATCATTCTTTACACCAAAAGATTCTACCGTTTTCATATAGCGGTCTACAATATGAACATTGGGAAGAACATTCAGCCTAATGCTCGTATAGATATACTTTTCAATATTCAGCTTGTAGAAAGAAAAAGATTTTTTATTCAAAATATTTTTTATCCTCAGCGTTCTTACATTATGATGCAGGTCGATGATATAATCATAATCCTCATCAATCAATTCATGAATCATCAATTCCCAGCTATGTGCCAGCAATTTTAACTGATCTATATATGGATTATGCTCTACAAGATGACGAAATGATTTTTTAGTAAGGAAATGAATCTCGGCATCCGGTATTTGTTTTTTTAAACACCGTATTACCGGGGTAGTAAGAACAATATCTCCGATAGAGGAAAAACGTATGATCAAAAATTTTGCCACAAAGCAAACTTAAAGTAACATTTATTCAGTCTCTACATAATTCAAATCTTTATGATAAGTTTCTTCGGTGAAATAAAAGGCAATCAGTGTAACAGCCATCACAATAATACCGGTATAAATTCCACTTCTCACAAGAGTCCATCCCCATGTTTTTTGAAAAAGGTTTAGAAACATTAAATTAATTAATGGCAATGCTCCACGAACCATATTTGGAATTGTAGTGGCAGCAGTGGCCCGAAGATTAGTTCCGAATTGTTCTGCTCCCATCGTAATAAAAATAGCCCAGAATCCTGTACTGAATCCCAACATGGCGCATATCATATACATTCTTGCATCTGAATTATTAAATCCACTGAAGAATAAAATCAAAGAAACAACAGAAAGAATATAGTATATAAGTAATCCTTTCTTCCGGCTTTTAAAATACTGGCAAATGAATCCAACGACTATATCGCCTAGTGCAATAGCCGCATATGCAAACATGATAGAACGGCCGGAACTAACATTGAGGCTTCCAAATAATTCAGCGGCAAATTTATCGCTTTGATTGACAATAACGCCAATTACAAACCAGGTAGGTAAACCAATCAATATAGCAAGAATATATTTTTTAAATCGTTTTCGGTTGGTAAAAAACATAAAGAAATTACCACGGCTGACATTCAATTGTTTTGATTGTTTGTACATTCCTGATTCTGCCAAAGCAACACGCATGAATAAAAGCAGAATTCCAAGACCCCCGCCAATCTTATAACATAAACGCCAGTCATGATCTGTAAGCCAGAAAGTAAGATATGCAATTACCGCCCCACTCAAACCAATTCCTGCTACCATTGAAGTTCCGATACCTCTTTTATTTTTTGGCATGTGCTCGCTCACTAAAGTAATACCAGCGCCTAATTCACCAGCAAGTCCAAGGCCGGCAGCAAAACGACTCCAGGCATATTGATCTACAGTATGAATATAAGCCGTAAGAAAATTTGCAATCGAATACAAAATAATGGAACCGAACAAAACGGATAATCTTCCTTTTTTGTCCCCCAAAACTCCCCAGATAATTCCTCCTAAAAGAAGGCCAATCATTTGCCAGTTGATAACTTTAGTGCTATCAACCAACATGGTTGCATCTGTGGATCCTACACTATATAAGCTCGGAGCCTTCACAATTGTAAACAAAAGCAAATCATAGATATCTACAAAATAACCAAGCGCTGCAACGATAACCACAATATTCAAAATAGAATCAGAGTTATTATGGCGCCTGCCATTATCCATTTGAAGCTGGCGGTTCATTTTCTGTTTTCTGTTTATGCCCAAAAAATATTTTATATAATACCGGCAAAGTAGTAACTACAACAATAATTACCGTAATAATTTCAATATGGTCTTTGAGGCTAAGGTCAAATTTTTTTTCCACCCATCGCTGCAAATAATGACCTCCAAGAATCATTGATGAAACCCAGCATATACTACCGAGAATATTATACAATGAAAAAATAGCTTTATTCATTTTCACCATACCTGCTACAATAGGCGCAAATGTGCGGATGAAAGGAAGAAATTTAGCAAAGAAAATAGTAGGCTTTCCATATTTATCATAAAAGGCTTTAGCACGTACTAAATGTTTTTTCTTGAATAGCCAGCTTTCTTTCCGTTCATATAATAATGGACCGGTTTTGTATCCAAACCAATATCCCACCAAATTGCCCAGCATCGAAGCCATTATAACCATAATGATAATTACAATCCAATGTACATTGAAGAATTCTTTTGCAAGATCATCCACATAAATACCAGCCGCAAATAATAAAGAATCACCTGGAAAGAAAAAACCGACAAACAATCCAGTCTCGGCAAATATCACCAGCAGCAATACATAAAGTCCGCCATATTGAATAATCCATTCAATAAACTGCTGAATAAAACCTTTATCTCCGCTCATACATTATAGTTACGTGGTTTTAAATTATTTTCATCATGAATATTTTGTGTATGAACCAATTCCCCCTCCCATTTACTGACTACACTTGTTGCCAACGCATTTCCTACCACATTAGTTGCCGTGCGAAACATGTCGCAAAAATGATCAATAGGTAATATTAACGCAATTCCTTCAGGTGGAATTTTGAACATGCTACAAGTTGCCAAAACCACCACCAGAGCCGCTCTTGGGACTCCTGCAATCCCTTTACTTGTCAGCATAAGTACTAACAACATGGTTAACTGTGTTCCAATATCCATATGAACACTGTATGCCTGCGCAATAGTAAGACTCGCAAACGTCATATACATCATACTCCCATCAAGATTAAATGAATAACCAAGTGGTAATACAAATGCAACGATTTTCTCATTACAGCCAAAACGTTCCAGTTCTTCTGTCAGTTTTGGAAATACAGCTTCGCTGCTGGTTGTACCGAAAGCTATAAGCAATGGCTGCGCAATTCTTTTTATCAGTCCGCGAATCCGGTTTCGTAAAATCAAAAAACCAACAGCTAATAAAATAATCCACAATAATCCAATACCAATAACAAAGTAAAAAAGATATTGCCCGTAAAAACTAAACACACCTAAGCCTTTGGTAGCAATAACGGCAGCAATGGCCCCAAAAACTCCTAATGGCGCAAAATTCATTACATATCCAACCATTTTCAAAATAATATGTGAAGCAGCATCCAGCGCTTTGATAATAGGTTTTGCATAATCATGTAAAGCAGTTGCAGCAATGCCGAAGAAAACACTAAAGATAACAATTTGGAGTATTTCGTTATTGGCCATCGCTTCAAAAATACTTTTTGGGAAAACATGCTCTACAAATTTTACCAAAGAAAATTCCTGGGTTTTACTAATAAGATCTTTCGCACCAGATGTATCGGCAATATTAAGATCAATGGCATGACCGGGTTGAAATAAATTTACCAGAAACATACCAAGCAGCAAACTTACCAGTGATGCAGAAACAAACCATAATAAGGCTTTACCTCCTACCCTGCCAACTGCTTTCAAATCTCCCAATTTGGCAATGCCCACTACCAATGTGCAAAATATAAGAGGCGCAATAATCATTTGCACTAAACGAAGGAAAATAGTAGTAAGAAGATTAATGTTAGTAGAAAATTTTTTAATTGTATCCGGCAAGTAGTTTTCATGAACAAAGAATCCAATGGCTATGCCCAGTATCATAGCAATAATAATAAACAAAGTTAGCCGGCTTTTCTTCATACACAAACATTAGATAATTATGTCCGAAAGTCGGAAAAAATACCGACTGTCAGAATTTTTATCCTTTAAATCTGCAATCCATAAAAGTTTTGAAGGTATGAATGGAATTATTCTTTACTTTACGAGCTATTCTAAAATCTCAACCAACCAATTTATGAGTTTATTTGTCAGAAAACCGATGGAAGCTTTAATGAACGAAGCTCAGGAGACAGGTACCCATACTTTAAAAAGAACACTTGGACCAAGAGGTTTGATTGCTTTAGGAATTGGCGCCATCATCGGTGCTGGTTTATTTTCTATAACCGGTGGTGCAGCAGCTAATCACGCCGGACCAGCAATTACGATTTCATTTGTGGTAGCTGCATTGGGTTGTTTGTTTGCAGGTTTATGCTATGCAGAATTTGCATCCATGATTCCTGTAGCTGGTAGTGCATACACTTATTCGTATGCTACGATGGGCGAATTCATAGCATGGATTATTGGTTGGGACTTGGTATTGGAATATGCTGTTGGTGCAGCTACTGTAGGAATCAGTTGGAGTCGCTATTTAGTGAAATTCCTCGATGGATTTGATGTCCATCTTCCTTCTCAATTAGTTACAGGTCCATGGGATGGAGGAATCATCAATCTTCCGGCCGTTTTTATAATTGTACTGATGAGCTCATTATTAATTAAAGGAACAAAAGAAAGTGCCACAGTTAATTCTTTTATCGTTGCACTTAAAGTTACCGTCGTTTTGGTTTTTATTTTTCTTGGGTGGAGATATATAAATAACACGAACTACCATCCTTATATTCCGGAAAATACCGGAAAATTCGGTGACTTTGGTTTTAGTGGAATAATTCGTGCAGCCGCCATTGTGTTTTTTGCATACATCGGTTTCGACGCAGTGAGTACAGCGGCACAGGAAGCAAAGAATCCAAAAAAAGATATGCCAATTGGTATTCTTGGGTCATTGGCTATTTGTACTGTATTGTATATTTTATTCGCTCATGTTATGACTGGCGTTACCAGTTATACAACATTCAGAGGACAAGATGGAATTGCTCCTGTTGCAGTTGCTATTGAACACATGGGAAAAGAAGTATCTCCGGGTGTATGGCATCCTGATTATCCGTGGCTGAACCGTGCTATTTTAGTGGCCATCTTGGGAGGTTATTCATCTGTAATACTGGTAATGTTGATGGGGCAATCCAGAGTTTTTTTCAGCATGAGTAAAGATGGTTTAATTCCAAAAGTATTTTCAAGAGTTAATCCTAAAACACAAACACCTGCAAGAAATAATCTGTTGTTTATGCTTTTTGTAAGTCTGTTTGCGGCATTTGTTCCTGCCAGAGTTGTAGGTGAAATGACAAGTATTGGAACTTTGTTCGCATTCATACTTGTATGTATTGGCGTATGGGTGATGCGCAGAAAAATGCCGGAAATTCCCCGTGCTTTTAAAACACCATTAGTTCCATTAGTTCCGATCTTAGGTATTGGCGTATGCTTATTTATGATGGTATTTTTGCCAATGGATACATGGATTCGGTTATTGGTATGGATGCTTATTGGCCTTGACATTTATTTAGTTTATGGAGCTAAGAACAGCCATTTAGGAAATGGGACCAGCAACAGAAAAGGAATGAAGATTGCCAGATATACAGGATTAGGAATTTGTGTTTTATTAGTTATTGCCGGCTTATTATATCAATTTACTCAAGGTTTTGATGCAGATAGAACTCTGCTCTATATCTCTATAATCTTTGCTCTGATTCATCTTGTAGTTTTTGGAAGAAAACTTGGACGAGCAGATGCAATAGATTAATAAACAAAAGAAAAACCGTCTCGCTTTAAGCCAGGCGGTTTTTCTTTTAGAGTCATTGCCTTAAATTTGCACTCCCTTATTTGATCTGTTTTACTCACACTACTCAATGATTAATTAAAATGGGAAGAATTTTTGAAGTTCGCAAATCAACCATGTTTGCCCGCTGGGATAGGATGGCCAAACAATTTTCCCGTATCGGAAAAGAAATTGCGATTGCCGTAAAAGCAGGTGGCCCCGATCCTGCGACAAATCCTGCGTTACGCCGTTGCATGCAGAATGCCAAAAGTGTGAATATGCCTAAGGATAGAGTGGAAGCAGCTATCAAAAGAGCAATGGGCAAAGAGATGGAGAATTATGATGAAATTTTATACGAAGGTTATGGTCCGCATGGTGTAGCAATTTTGGTGGAAACTGCAACCGATAATCATGTAAGAACAGTTGCAAATATTAAAACTCATTTCAATAAAGGGAACGGCATATTGGGCAATAGTGGCAGTGTAAGTTTTCAGTTCAAAAAAATGGGCGTGTTCAAATTGAAACCGGAAGGATTAAATGCTGAAGATTTAGAATTGGAGTTGATTGATTTTGGTCTGGAGGAATTAGGTGAAGGAACGGGAGAAAATGGGGAACCCGTTTTAGTGATTCGGGTTGCTTTTAATAATTTCGGGCATATGCAAAAAGCATTGGAGGAAAAAGGCATTACGCCAATAAGCGCAGAACTTGAATGGATACCTACCACAACTGTTCCAGTTTCAGATCTGCAAGCTGAGGACGTCAGCAAACTGATTGAACGACTGGAACAGGATGAAGATGTGCAGAAAGTTTTTCATAATATGGGATAAAAAGATTGATTAAATTTATGCCAGCCAACCTAAATGTTGGCTTTTTTTATGCCATCAGAAAATAACAATATTATTTTGTTCGATGGAGTTTGCAATTTCTGTAATGCCGTCACAAATTTTATTATCCGTCAGGATAAGAAAAAAATATTTCGCTTTGCAGCATTTCAATCGACTGTGGGACAAAAAATTCTAAAGCAATTAAACTTTTCTCTTGATTCTTTTGAAACATTCCTGTTTATTGCTAACGGAAAAATTTATAAAAAATCCAACGCAGCATTGAGGCTTTATAATAAATTATCATGGTACTGGAAATGGACACAACTCTTTTGGATATTTCCAAGATTTTTTCGTGATTGGATTTATGATATCATTGCCAGGAATCGTTATAAATGGTTTGGTAAAAGAGAAGAATGTATGGTGCCAACGGCGGAGTTGAAAGAAAGATTTCTTGATTAATTAATTGTCAATTCCCAATACTTATTTCTCCCTTCATATAAAACACGCATTGGCCAGCAATCGATACCCGATCGCCCCAGTAACCACACCATATTTCTCCACCACGGTGTGATAATTG
This sequence comes from uncultured Bacteroidota bacterium, assembly GCA_963823125.1. GTDB lineage: Bacteria > Bacteroidota > Bacteroidia > Chitinophagales > Chitinophagaceae > UTBCD1. The sequence goes on along the minus strand of CAWGKD010000010.1, from coordinate 20,260 downwards.
TTTTGCATGCATTTTTTTCTTGTGGAGTTTCTCGGCCCAGAAAGGAATCAGTTGCGAGTGAGCTGAACCAGTTACCGGGTCTTCATCAACGCCGGCTGATGGTGCAAAAAAACGGGAAACAAAATCTATATCAAGATTTCCTGGTGCTGTAATAATCACTTTATCACCAATCTTTTTTAATGCAGTAAAATCAGGTTTTGCATTCTTTACATCATCTTCATTATATAATTCCACCAGGAGATCACGATTTTTATAAACGGCTACAAATCCATTTACACCTAAAGCTTTTTCGAGATTTTCGGGATAATCATGAACCAGTTCAGGTTTCCAGGCTGGAAAATCCATTACGAAAACATCAGCCCGTTTTTCAATTTCCAGTTTACCGCTTTTGGAATGAAATACTAATTTCGGTTTTTTGAAATCTAAAATATTATACAGCACATAAGCAGAAGCCAGTGTAGCGTGTCCGCAAAGATTAATTTCTAATACCGGAGTAAACCAACGAATATCATAATCGCAACCGGACTGGGAAGAAGGAACAAAGAAAACAGTTTCCGATAAATTATTTTCCAGAGCTAATTTCTGCATCAGTTCGTCATCAATCCATTTTTCCAAAGGAATAACAGCAGCAGGATTGCCACCAAATAATTTATTTGCAAACGCATCAATTTGGTAAAGAGTAAGGCGCATATTATTCTTTCATCATTTCTTTTACAACTGTTTCGATTTCTTCGGCATTAGGCTTGCTGAAATAATCGCCATCGCTTCCATATGCCGGACGATGATCTTTTCCTGTAATTGTTCTTGGCGCTACGTCCATATATTTATATCCGCCCTGTTCTTCCATCACTTTATTGAACATAAATGCAGCAGCGCCACCCGGAACATCTTCATCAACAAAAACAATCCGGTTTGTTTTCTTTAATGATTCTAAAATTTTATGATGAATGTCGAATGGCAATAATGTCTGTACATCAACAATTTCACAACTAATGTTCAATGCTTCAAGCATGTTTACAGCATCCTGCACAATCCGCAATGTAGAACCATAGGAAACAACCGTCACATCATTTCCTTCTTTGATTATCTCTGGAATACCAAGAGGAACCGTGAACTCCAAAAGATTGGAAGGCAATTTTTCTTTCAACCGGTATCCATTTAAACATTCAACAATCAATGCCGGATCGTTGCTGCGTAATAATGTATTATACATGCCCACGGCTTGCGTCATATTTCTCGGGACACATATATACATCCCACGAAGAGTATTTATTGCCATACCCATTGGCGATCCACTATGCCAGATGCCTTCAAGCCGATGACCCCTGGTACGAACAATGAGAGGACAACTTTGTAAACCTGCTGTCCGGTAATGAAGTGTAGCTACATCATCGCTCAACGGTTCCAGACCAAAAAGTAAATAATCGATATATTGAATTTCTGCAATTGGTCTTAAGCCACGCATTGCAAGACCAATACCTTGACCCATTATAGATAATTCACGAATGCCTGTATCAAAAATTCTTTGTTCTCCATACTTTTCCTGCAAGCCACTGAATCCCTGGTTCACATCACCGATATGTCCAAGATCTTCTCCGAAAGCAACCACTTTTGAATTTGATGCAAATAATTTATCAAAGTATTTATTTAATATCTCAAAACCATTTATTGAAGGTGCATCAATCGGAATAACAGCTGGCAATTCTTCCACTTTCAGCGCACTTTTTGGTCCCTCATTATAAAGATGAGTATTATATAAATTTTCATTTATGGAAAGGAGCTCATTGTAATAATCTTTGGTCCAAAAAACAGAATCAGAATTGACCGCAAGATCAATAGCAGCATTAAGTGTTTTGAGTACATCACGACGCAAAGGATCACGGTTAGAAGATAAATCTGTTATTAATTTTTGTAATGCTTCTGCTTGTTCAGGTAAATTATTTGCAATATTGTTTATCAGATCAACTGCTTTATCAATTTGTTTTTTTACAGGCAAAAGAAATTCTTCCCATGCAGCATTTTTACAATCCCTCACATATTGTTTTGATTTTTCTTCGATTTCTTCCAGTTCATTTTCATTTGCAAGATTATTCTCGATGATCCACTCTTTCATTTTTTTAATACCATCCCATTCTCTTTCCCATTCCAATCGCTCAGGAGATTTATATCTTTCGTGACTTCCGGATGTGGAATGACCTTGTGGCTGCGTCATTTCTTCAACATGAAAAACAGCAGGTATATGATTTTCTCTTGACAGTCGGATTCCTTCTTCAAACACTTCACACATGCCGGCATAATCCCATCCTTTCACCTTATAAATATTAATGCCATTTGTCCCGCCAGTTTTTTGAAACCCACCCAAGGCTTCTGAAATGGAAGCTTTGGTAGTTTGAAATTCTTTTGGAACAGAAATACCATATCCGTCATCCCAGACAAAAACGACTAACGGAACCTGCAATACACCAGCAGCATTTATAGTTTCCCAGAAATGTCCTTCACTGGTAGCTGCATCACCAATTGTGGTGAAGCAAACTTCGTTTCCGTTTTTTGAAAGATTGTTGAACTGATGAAGCTGTTGATTACCCCGAAAAAGTTTTGATGCAAAAGCCAAACCTAATGACCTTGGCATTTGAGCAGCAGTTGGAGCCATATCACTGGCAATATTTTTCAGATTGGCCAAGTCAAGCCAATTACCATTTTCATCAACAGTACGGGTAGCAAAGTGACAATTCATTTGTCTGCCGCCACTAAAAGGGTCACGGTTTGTATCGGGATCAGCATATAATTGTGCAAAAATTTGTTGAACGGTTGCCAAACCGGTTGCTAGCATAAAAGTCTGGTCACGATAATATCCGCTTCGAAAATCTCCCGGCAAAAAGAATTTTGCCATGGCCGTTTGTGCAATTTCTTTTCCATCTCCAAAAATTCCAAACTTAGCTTTTCCTGTCAATACTTCCTTTCGTCCTAAGAGACTGGTTTCCCGGCTTATGCAAGCTATTCTGTAATCATTCAAAACTTCTTTCCTGAATTTTTCAAAAGAAAGTTTTTCGGCTGGTATGGTTAGTGGAAAAGCATTTTCCATGCAGCAAAAGTAAGAAGATTGCCAGATTTTGAGACTATAAAAAAATGCCTTGTTAAGCCTGCAACCCTTCTATGAATTCTGCCATCTTTAACTTAAATTTGCTCCCTTCAAATTTTTCTTATGAAGAAATTCATCGCCCTGTTTTCATTGATCGCTGTATGTTTTTTTGCTGAGGCGCAAAACAATGTCGTCGCCCAGCCGCAAAATACATTGCAGTTAAAGGAAACTGAGCATGATTTTGATAAAATTCCACAGGGAAAACCAGTTTACTATTTCTTTGATATAACCAATACAGGCACGACTCCATTAAAGTTGGATGATGTTCATGCCAGTTGCGGATGCACTACACCAGAATGGAGTACCGAACCTATAGCTCCCGGTGCAACTGCAAAAATTAAAGTTGGCTATAATGCAGCAGCTGAAGGTTACTTTGAAAAATATATTACAGTTACGTATAATAAAAATCAAACCCAACAAATAAAAATAAAAGGCACAGTATGGAAGATACCGCAAGGTTCTGCTCCAACTAATGCCGATGTTGAATTTCTTAAAAAACAAACCCTTTAAAATTAAAAACAAATGAAGAAGCTTTTATTAATTGCCACCGCTTTCGTACTCAGTTTTGCTGTAAAAGCACAATCTAATTACGATTCACTTATTAAAGTAAACCAGGAAAAACATGATTTCGGGAAAATAAAACAGGGAGTTCCTGTTACCTATTCTTTCGAAATCAAAAACATCAGTAACAAAGCGCTTGTAGTATCAAATACATGGGCCAGTTGCGGATGTACTACACCCGATAAAATTACCAAACCAATTGAGCCAGGCACAACTGTTCCGTTGAAAGTTCAATACAATGCTGCCGCCATGGGGACATTTAATAAAGATGTATATGTTCAGCTGGCTGGCATGACTCAACCAAAAACGCTTCATATTACCGGTGAAGTATTACCAGCAGATAAATATGATGCTTTGAAGAAAAACTAAAAGCAATTAAAGTAAACTTTAGCTAAACCCAAAATCAGACTATAACTTACTTAAAATCCCCGCTTAAACAAGCAGGGATTTTTTTTCTTTCGATGAAAATCATTTCTGGCTCATCAATTTCCTGAATGAAACAGAATTCTGAATAAACTGAATCACCTTTTTCTGAAATTCCACATTCTGTTTTGGAGGACCATTTTGAGAAGTAAAGTAGATTGTATAAAATTTATTAAAATTTTTAAAAGTAAAATCAGGATTAGTAATATCCTTTGCAGAAATGATAATAGCAAAAAGTTTTGATTTTGTTTTTAATTTATTATCGCCCGTCGTTCCTGTTTTTGCATAATAATAATAAGGCGCTCCATCCTTTAACTGCATTCCCAATCCTTGTGCGGTTCCTCTGAATAAAGCTTCTTTCATTCCGGTAAATACATCTTTCCGAATAAGAGAAAGATAATTATTATAACCAATACTCCTGTCGATGTAAAAAGGCGAATAGGTTACAGCAGAAGCATATGGATTTAATGTCAAAGAATAATTTTTATTTTGCGAAACCAGTCGTCCAAAAGCCTCCACCATTTTAGCAGGAGGAATCATTACCTGGCTGCTGCCTTTTACATGACCACGGAAACAACTGGCAAATACATCATAAGGAATTTTTCTGTTAACATTGTTTCCCTTCTGATCAAACAAAGCATATTCAGGCAAAAGAAAATCTGATCTTTGCCATGCATTTCCAAAAAGAAGAGAATCATAAGAAGATGAAAACTTATCAAATGTTTTATCGGAAGCCTGGTTATAGATTCCAAAATTGTCCTTAAGACCAATAGAAACAAAAGAACTGTCAGATCCAAAATCAACTTTTCCATTTGCATACCCCGGCCAATTTTTAAATCCATCCAACCAATATTGAGTTCCATTATAACTGAACCATGGCCAGTGAATTCCTGTATCCGGTTTTTGAGTTACAAAATAATTTGTAAGAATATTCTTTAAGTCCTGTTTAGGATAAGATCCAAGTAAAAGAACATTGGAATGATAATAATTGTCTGAAACCCTTAAATATTCAGTAACCTTATTAATCAATCCATGATATTCTTCAAAATCATATTCAGCTACTCTTTCTCCTCCAAAATATTTCTGGGGATATGAAAAACCTGTGGAAGCAAACTGATCCCAATTAATATTTAGTTGTGATGCAACCGATGAAAAAACAATTGGTTTCAATGTAGATCCGGGACCAGGATTTAATCTTAATAAATTGATATTGCCGATTTGTTTTCTTAACACCGATTCGGAAACGGTGCCATTATTTTCTGTAATTATCTCATTGAAATCAGATCTGTTATTCGGATCAGGTCGTTTAAGTCCTTTAATAAAATCTGCCATCGCAACTAATCTTCCGTTTCCATCTGCAATACAAATTCCATACTCAGCGCCTTTGTTATACGATTCATCATGGCCAAGAATATTCCGCATCATCGCCGACAACGAATCCATTATCTCATAATCAAATGACAGAGATACATTTTGATTCATCTTCTTTTCTGTACTATATTCCCCTGAAATACTTTCCGCAAAATTTCTTGCCCAGATAAACCGGTTTCCCATCGGATATACATAGTAGCCACTGCCATTAACAAAATAATTTTTCATAAAAGCATCCGGTTCTACAATAAGTTCTTTTTGTTGTGCAGCCGTTGACTCGTTAATAAATAAATGAAACGGATTTAATAATAAAATACTATCTCCGGGTATAAGTGTCCAATGAGAGTTTTCATTTTTTAATTTTAAAACTGCCTTACCTGAGTTTACCAAATATAACTTTTGAAACAAACCGTTACCGTCAGGATTTCCAAATGATAGCAACAAACTTTTATCTAAAATCGTGTTTTTCTCTTCCGTCAGATTAGATAATCTTTTTTTTATTAAAGAACCTGACCGGCTATTCCATAATGAAACATTGTAAACTGTTGTATCACCATATACGCTTCCCTTCCATAATTGCTGCAAATGAGGCGGAGGTTCAATTCTAAAATAATTATCATTCACCATCAGTTCAGGATTGCCTGAATAAAGATTGAGATATAATATTTTTTTGGGATCAATGTGTTGTGAAAAATCCGAGCGACTGTATTTTTCAATTTGCCTATCAAAAAATTTATTTCCTGAAACAAACGAACCGGATGAAATCATTTTTCGAACCGAGTCCGTAAATAATTCATCTTTCTTTGCAATTGGCAATCGTCGGGTTGATCTGGCAGTATCGAAATATGAAAGAACGGGTTGAAATTTAAATTGAATAAATGATTCAAAATTGTCTGCAAGATCATTTACAGTAAATTCTTTATTCTTATTGTAAGATGGCTTTACAAAAACCAGCAAAATGACCAATCCGGAAAAAACAATCAGTCCAGGAACATTTTTCATCCTGTTTGAATAATATTCCTGTGGCACATGACGGAAAAGAAAAATCGTTGCAAGAATTATCAGCGAAGGAAATAATACCGATTGTTTGCTCAGAATACTTCCGAACGGCATGTCTTGCCCGAAAAAAATATATTTACCGGTTGCAGCCAATATCACCAACAGTGCGCTTATGAGTAAATAATTCAGCAAAGTAAAACCAACTGTGACTGCCGGATAATTTGTATTAACCCGGTTGGTGAAATCCGGATATAATTTATAAAAAGGCGCCAGCATAATAACAGGCAATATCAAAAGCAATACATAAAACAACACAGACCATTTTCCGTGCTCAGCAATGAAAAAACGGCTTGCCACAAGGTCTGTTGCCTGTGCATTATACCTAACGCCTTTATTTTGAGGAGCATGAGGCAATAAGTGAAATGAAACCGAATTAGCATCAGGATTATTCTTTTCAAAAATAAATGTATTGATGAACCACTGATTTTCCGCAGCCCGGATTACCGGCTCGTAGTTATTACCTTCTTCATATGCAAGTTCAATAGCTTTATCAGTTGGCATGATCAATACATCTATTCGGTATTTTGTTTTTTGAACTTTTTCAAAAATCATTTCTTTAGGAATAAAAAAATAATATGCGGAGCCCGTCAGAAGAACAGCAATAGTTAAAGATGTTATTTTGGAAATCCGTTTTATTCGTTGGCCAAAAATGCGAAACAGGTTCATTGCTACTACAAGAAAAAAGAAAGAAAATAAGAGCGTAAAAACTATTTGAGGTAACTGTAAAACATATCCCAGCAAATACGGTGCAAATAAAAGATCAGCGACAAACAATGAAACATAAATAATAGCGAGTGCAATGAATACTCTTCTGTTTCTTCCGCTTCCAGATGATAATCCTGAGATAGCATAGTTGATACTTAAGAATGCTTCATTGAATAAAAGAAAATTGAGAAATACAATTGCAAATCCGATGTCAACGAAAACCAGGGTAGACAGCAAACTGACAGAAAGCAATATTTTTACCGGATTACTGACAATAACATTTAAAATATTACCGGTATTAATTTTCCACCAACATTTTTCTGAAGAAATAACTAATGGCGAATGCCTATAAGAGTTAAATAAAAAGATAAAATAGATACCGATCAGGAAAAGCGCAATATGCCTGCATACGTTAGCGCTGAAATGTTCTGCTGCTGCCAATCCAACACAAATAGCAAGAAAGAAAAGCCAACTACTGAAGAAAAATGTTTTTGCTTTTTCCGGCTTAAAGCCATACAATATTTTCATCGGCCATAAACTATCAACTTTAAAAATGTTCTTTTTTCCGGAGAACAGGATTTTTTCTCCGAAGAAAAAATAAAACTTTTTCAGCAAACTGAACCCTAAAATAATTGCCAGCAGGAAACCAACGTAAATAATGATTCTGAAATTCCAGATACTCTGTAGCTGTTGTTGGGAAGCAAGATCAATTCCTTCATACGGCGGAAAGCTCTTATATCGCCAGTAAAGAAATAACCTCGTTGTTAATAATACTATCGATATACATGACAATAGTTGCCAGATCCAGTTTATATTTTTTGCTGAAGCTATATAAGCGTTGAGAATAACTGTCAGAAAGAAAAATATTATCAATCCAAAAATGATCAGTTGCCATTTATTGAATGTCAAAATCTTATTACCAAAATCCCAATTGAAAGAGTTGTGAAATGAAAATATCCAGCTAAAATTGGCTGATGAGGCCGGAAGAAACATTTTATTATTAATGAAACTAATCTCAGATTTTTCCTTATTTAAATATTTTGCGCTCAGTTGCAAAGGAGAATTGCCGGCTGCTTTCTGATAACTTAATAATACCGGTGAAAAATAATCATTGCGATCTCCGTCAAATGAAGAAAATAAAAATCCTTCCCTGAAAACAGCGGGCATTTTTAGCAAATCATAAGAGTTTGATACCAAAAATTTTCCAACTGCATGTTCACTCCAGTCCTGGTTATTTTCTTCCGCCAAAGGATAAGAAACCGGGAATCTATTCAACAACGAAAAACTTCCATCATAGTCATTTTCTAACTGAAACTGGTTTTTATTGTTATCTAGAAATCCAATTCCCCAGGCAATACGGCTTTTATCGGTCAATGCAGATTTAAAGTCAAGATCAGAAAGTATTATTTTTTTTCTATCATATTGAACATCCTCAGCATAATTAAAAATTTTCCCCGAAAGAAAACATGTTAGATCCCCATAATGCTCTCTTGATACGTCATCCCTTAAAATAAAAATATTCTTCAGGCAGTTAATAAGTTTTTCATTGATAAAATATGTTGAATTAACAAAAGAATTTTCGTCGTGGAAAATATTCCAAACGCTGATTCCTTTTTTGACGCCTTTATTTGCTTTGAAACTGGCACTTTTATCAATGAATAAATCAAAGCTGTTTTCTTTCTCAGCTTTTAAAACAAATTTTATTGAATCACATTGTATGAAAATAGAATGTCCTGAAACAGGGAAATGTACTGAAGCAAGTTTATATTGGCCTGAAGAATCAATATAAAATGGATCTTCTGAATATGATGAGGTTACAAAAACATCCTTCTTGACTGCTGAGAAATTGAATTTGTCGAAAGGATTGTGTTCGCCATGCACAGTATCTGTTTCTCCCAATTCAATATTTCCCGAAACCCTGAAGCCGTCATGTTGTATAAAATTATGATCAAGATTACTGTACGCTTTCCACTTAAGCGGAGAATGAAAATTGAACCAGAGAAATAAACCACAAGCCATGCAAATGACAAAAAAAACAGGTGCGAATAAATTTCTTCGTTTCCCCGATTTTGATAATTCGGAATAATAAGTAATACCGGACCATAACAGCAGAAGAAATGTCAGTGCATAAAGAAATGAAAGGCTTGTAAATAATTTCAGCATAGAACTGAATTAGCGGTTGTTCAAATTCGTTTCTTCAAAAACCGGGTAAGAGAGATGACGCAGATTGATTTTTTCCAAAGCCAGATGAAGAACCAAAGCCCTGCTGCCATTTTGTGTATTAAGTTTTTTAAGTGAAGTTGAATTAAGCTCCAAACCATTTTTAATATCATTGATACGTTGAACAATATTGCCACCTACTGATAAATCGTTCACACGCAAATAGAGATATTCAATATATAAAAGCGATAACGAGATGAGTAGCTCAAGCATTTTATCCTGCTGTTCTCCACTTATTTGTGCGGGATTATTTTTATTAGCGTCAGCTATGGCGATTATTGGCTTTAAATAATTCTCATAAACATGTGATGTGAATAAACGTTCCGTTTCAAAAAGATCGAGCATCGTTTCAACGTCAGTTTTCTCTTCTGAAATACCGGGATATTTTTTTACTTTAAAAGTCTTAAATACTGTTTTGATCAATGATTCATATTCGTTTTGGGTGCGGCTGTACTCTTTAAGAACTGCAAGAAGACTTTCATTCTCCGCTTTTAATTTTTCCAGTTTTGTGTTCAGGTCATGAAATTTCGTTTGCATTTCAGTAAGAAGTTTTTTGTCTTTGTTTTCCTCTTCATCATTTAAAGATTTGTTAGAGCGCAATTTTAAAAATTGAACATGCCGGTTCAATTCATTGGAGATAAAACCAAACTTTTTCTGTTGCTGGAAAAATAACCATGCTAATAAAACTGCCAACAGGAATATTACTCCTAATGACATCAGCAACCAGATATCATTGTTGTTCTTTTCTTCTTTGGCAGGTTCCTCTTGCTGCGTTTTAATCAAACTCATTTCATGCAGCTTTATCAGCGAATCGAGTTCTGATTTCAGAATGATCGGATTCCTTGATTTTTTTTCCTGTGGAGTGAGTGAATCTACAATCCGCAGACTTTTGGTTTCAGTCTGCGCATATATAGAAAATGCAATCAAACTCCATATGAAAAGAAAGAAAAGTTTATACTTCATAATTCTTTTTTATAATTCAGAAATGAAAAAATTGCAATACTGTTTGATTTTTCCTTATTATTTTCTTTGGCGCATTTTTCTGATCTTTTATAATATCATTGAAAACATCATTAATAGAAGCCAGTTCTCCTGTATGCGCAGGAAACATTGAAATGGCTTTCATATCCTGGATCGGGGAACATACCTCCGCTATAGAAGTAAGAATGCTGTAAAGCGACTTTACATCTTTAACTTTCTGGTTTTCCATAAGGCGTAAATAAATATTATCCCGGGTAAAATAAATGTCTACGGTTTTGTTCCGGAAGGCTTTCAACGCCTGGTTATTTCTTCTCACCACAGATGTATTATATATAATATCATTGCCCGGTTCTATTTTAATACCCTGGTATAAAAAAACATTATTGTTAATGACATCATTGTTCCGGGACAATCCTTCCTTTTTATCAATAGGAATGCCGGTGAAATCAGTAATCTTATATGCGCCACTGAATGCTCCGTGAAGAGCTACATTCTTATTATTGATAGCACGACCCGGTGTCACTGTGTTAATGCTTATATCTTCTCCTAAAAGATATTTCAGTTTCTCTTCCAGTTTAATTCTTAATTCATCAAAATAAAAAGCCCTGCCACTCAGCATAATCACTTTGATTCTTTTCTTTATATCTTTTGTAATTGCATCCCTGATACTTGCAATAATGCTGTATACAATGCAATCAGCTGCTTTATTAATCAATCCTGTAATTTCATTATCCCAGCGAATATTCCTGTCTTTCAGAATAGCTTCTGCATATTGAAGTAAAGCAGGCTGATCCTTATATAAATTACCGATTGATCTTTCTGTTATCTGTGATAGTTCTGCCAACTTTGAAAATTCATTAATACCAATGACAGGCATGTGACTGTATTTCTTTTTTTGATTTTCTATAAGCTGAATGAAATTCAACACATCAATGGTAAGATTCTGATCCAGTATATGCTGCTGAATAAAATCTTTTATGCTGATATCGTTGTTTCCGGGTATAGCCCGCAAGCTCAATGTCAGGAAATCTTCAGCAAATCCATAGGATAAAACATTTCCTGCACCTGCAAAACCTGTTCTGAAAAAGCTGGAATAATTTTCATTGTCATCTGCCAGTACCATTGAAATATCCGTTGTTCCTTTACCGCAATCAATGACCATAGCAATTTCTCCATTTGATAACCGCAGTTCAGATGATTGTGTTTGCTGATAACCCATGAAAGCTGCATCACTTTCAGAAATGGTTTCATATTCAATACTCAGCATTTCCTCACCGATATCAAGAGATGACAACATTTTGCCAGTCTGATTTCTTAATTCATTCAAAAGATCAAATACATCCTGTTGTGTATAAATATTGGGAACCAGCAACGTAACAATCATTCCTCCGTTGCGGAAATCCGGTTTTGTATTGATCATCAGCCGGAGCAATCGCAATAAAATAGCGCTGATCAATTCTTTTTTATGTGAACGGATACTGTAATCTTCCGTCTGATCGTCCAATAAAAGTTGCAAACTCTTTTCAATTCCAAGTTTCAGGTTAGGAATGATCTCATAATTTTCCCGGAATGCGAATTGATTCATAATAGCCACTTCATCACGGGTTATAAATAAGCGGATACTATCGTTTTCCAGATTGTTGATGAAATTGAACGGAAAAAATTTTCTTTCTTCTTTACTAATTCTTTTTTTTACTGCATAGAAAGAACGATAAAGTGAATTCTGACCCGGTTCATTATTCAAAAAATCATCACGATGATAAATTTTTTCTCTATTTGACAATTTCAACTGGCTGATCAAATTTTCCAGTATATCATATTGAAGAACGTTTGATTGCGGACCGCAATTCTTATAACCAATCTGGCTGGCTTCACTGCCAAAATCAATCACTACACGCTGACATTGTTTGGAAGGAACTACAGTAAACTGAAATATCCCTGAATAAGTTTCTTGCTCATTTCCTATAAATGTCACCTGAATATTAAAAGAAAACTGCTCAACTTTATTCTTATAATACCCAATGGTGATTCTTTTTTGTGTTTTAGAATAATCAAGTTTAATTCCTGAGTCTTCGTCGAAAAATCTTTCTACTTCCATTGAATCACTTTTCTTAATAAGAAGCTCATATCCTTCCTCATTTTTCAATAACGAAAGATGACATTCCCTGAGAAGTATGTCCTGCATTTCGTCAGGAGCCATCTGGTTCATCACCACTTTATCAGGATCTTCAATTGTTAAAAGTGGAATCATCACACGGTCTTCTGCATAAACCACGAAATTATAATCAACCTCTTCGCTATTTTTTTTGAGATTATTCATTTCAAGACGTGAAATGAAATAACGGTCGCTGCGGACCAACAATGGTAAATAGTATAATGCCATATTAAAAGTTTTATTCTTTGTAATACCATCTGTCGCTGGTATTGCCATAATTGCTTTGTTTATCCGAAGAATAAGAGAAATTAAGCGCCTTTGATCTTATAGAAAGAAAAGAAACAGAAATACTGTCACCACGATAACTGTCTCGTATTTTTCTTATTGAAGGCGAAACGTATCCAATATTTGCAAACCGGAATGCATCCGAATTACTCACCCGGTATTCATTGGCTTTGTTTTTTTCCCAAACCGTTAATTGCACAACAGCATTATCAATAGTATATCCAGTGGAATTGTCTATTGATAATTCAATATCACTGTATTTATTGATGGACTTATTGGAAAAAACGTCTGCCGTAAGTTTTAGATTTATTTTATCGGGCCAAGTATTGCGAAGGCGAAAATTTGTTCGGGTAATTTTATCAAGAGGCTGACCTTTCCGGGTTTCGATTACCTGAATGAGTGAATCAACATTTACCTGTGGACTGTTTGCCGGCCTTGAAGCATTAATATCCAATGATCCGGTTTTTTCCCACTTGATTTTTGTGAAATTATAAACCAGAAATATTGCCAGCCCAGCGCTAATAAATAAAAGAAACTTTTTCAACCATCGTTTATTGGATTTTAAAGTCAATAGTTTTCTATGCCCATTTAATTGCACTGCTTTAATAGTCGCTAAAGCAGGAGGTACCGGAAGATTAAAAGATTTATTACCTGAAAATATTCTTTTTGAAAAATCAGAATAGCTGATCCATTGGCTTGTGCTAAAAACCCATATCCTGACTTTTGTTGGATCAGTTGAGGATTGAACCAATGCCCATAATTCTTCTGCAGACTGCACTTCTCTTATCTCACTGGTTCCGTCATTAAACAGATATTTTTCCATGTCAGTGTAACCTTATGTGGTTAATGGGTAAATATCCTCAATACAGTGATGGTTTAAATATTGGTGAAAAATTACAGTGTTCATTCAGTTTATGAATCAACAAAAAATGGTTACAACAAATTTTTATGATTATCCGGATCAAGAAAAAGTTTTCTTATGATTTCTTAAACAAAAATTTCACAAACTGTTTATACTAATTTTGAAATTCCTGATTCATCTTATCTTTGACAGATGTTAACTATCTCGCAAAGAGGCCAACAAATGCCGGCTTCTCCTATTCGTAAACTGGTTCCGTTTGCGGAAGCTGCTAAAAAAAAAGGAATAAAAGTTTATCATCTTAATATTGGTCAGCCCGATATTGAAACGCCACCAGCCATCCTGGATGCAGTTCGTCATGCCGATATAAAGGTTTTGGAATACAGTCACAGCGCTGGCAATGAAAGTTATCGCCGCAAGCTGGTGAAGTATTATAAAAAAGTTGGCATTGATGTGAACTATGATCAGATTCTTATTACTACCGGTGGAAGTGAAGCCATCATGTTTGGTTTTTTGACTTGCCTGAATCCGGGAGATGAAGTAATAATTCCTGAACCTTTTTATGCGAACTATAATGGTTTTGCCTGCGCCGCCGGAGTGAATGTGGTGCCGATCACATCAAGAATTGAAACTGGTTTTGCGTTGCCGCCGATTGAAGATTTTGAAAAAGTAATTACCAATAAAACAAAAGCCATCATCATTTGCAGTCCAAATAATCCTACCGGTTATTTATATAGTCGTGCTGAAATGGAAGCATTAAAAAAAATCTGCCTCAAGTATAATTTATATTTATTCAGCGATGAAGCTTACCGGGAATTTTGTTATGATGGAGAATATGTAAGCGCTATGCATTTGACCGGTCTTGAAAAAAATGTTCTTTTAATGGACACTATCAGCAAACGATACAGCGCTTGTGGTGCCAGGTTGGGTGCATTGGTTACAAAAAATAAACAAGTATATGATGCTGCTATGAGATTTGCGCAAGCAAGATTGAGCCCCCCAGGTCTTGCACAGATCATGGCTGAAGCAGCTGTTGATCTTCCTGAAAATTATTTTGATGAACCTAAAGCAGAATATTTGTCAAGAAGAAATTTATTGGTCAGCCGACTCAATAAAATGCCGGGAGTATTTTGTCCCAATCCTAGCGGAGCGTTTTATGCCATTGCAAAATTGCCAATTGATGATTGCGATAAATTCTGTCAGTGGTTGCTGGAAATTTTTTCTTACAAAAATCAAACGCTCATGCTGGCCCCTGCTTCTGGTTTTTACAGCACACCGGGTTTAGGAAAAAATGAAGTCCGCCTTGCTTATGTATTAAATCTTGAATCCATCAATGCAGCTATGGATTGTCTTGAAAAAGCGTTAGAAGAATATCCGGGAAGAACAGTAACAGAGTTGGCCGTGGGCTCAATGGTAAAATAAAATTGATCCTGCTTAATTTTCTTACGATCCGTTTCCTTGAAAGAAACAGAGCTTAGACAATAGAAATCAAGAATTTGTTGCATTCAATGTCACAAACGTAAACTCTTTTTACAAAGTTCCATTTCTTTTCCACTACTTGCACACAAGTATTTTTTTCTTGTAGATACTGAATTATTTGTAAACAATTTTTACTTTACATTTAGTATATCTTTTAACCAGCTTGTTGATGAACAGGCATAAACTATTATTATGAGAAAGGTGATCTGCTTATTAACCCTTTTTTTATTTCTGATTGTAACTGCTTTTGCTCAACGGACTGTAACCGGAAAAGTTGTAGATGCAAATGGGATACCTCTTGCCGGGGTATCTGTAAAATCAAAAATGACAGGTAAAGGACTTTTTACCGGCAATGATGGAACCTTCCAATTGCAGATTCCTGCCAAAGATCAACTTGAAATAAGCATGGTAGGATATAATTCACAAACTGTAACTCCACGCGGTAATACAATTACAGTTACCATGACTGAAAATCTGGAAGAACTAAGCCAGGTAGTTTTGGTTGGAAACCGAGGCGTACCAAGAACAATAACGGAAAGCCCGGTACCCGTAGATATTATTAAAGTAAACCAAGTTGGTGAAACAACGGCGAAGCCTGACCTCATGTCGCAACTAAATATGTCTGTGCCTTCATTCAATTATAATAAACAAAGTGGTGATGATGGTTCGGATGCTATTGATTTTGCCAGTTTGCGTGGACTTGGTTTTGACCAAACACTTGTTTTAGTAAATGGCAAACGTAGGCATCTTTCAGCGTTTGTAAACGAATTGGGTACACGAGGCCGTGGCAACAGTGGCACTGATCTGAATGCAATTCCAGAATCATCTATTGACAGAATCGAAATATTAAGAGACGGAGCATCTGCACAATATGGTTCTGATGCCATTGCAGGCGTGATGAATATTATTTTAAGAAAAGATATAAATAAGTTAAACGTTACTATTGGCCAAAGTGGTTATTATGATCATAAATACAATACACTGAATAATGTGGATCCGACACAATATTATACAGGTAGCTGGATTGACGGACTTACGTTTAATGTTGCTGCCGATTATGGCATAGCCATTGGAAAAAAAGGCGGCTTCATAAATATCGGCGCTAATTATATGAACCAGGGAAAAACTTTCAGGCAAGTGCCCGATACAAATTGGACTACTAATCTCAAAGCATTAAGCCCGGCAACATGGAGAAGAGCCGGTGGCGATGGATTAGTTGCTTCAGACGGCGCCATGTATAATATGGAAATTCCACTTAAAAATTCTAACGTAAAGTTTTATTCTTTTGGCGGAATGAATTATAAACATTCAAACGTATATGCATGGACAAGAAATTTTTCATCTGCTCCGCAAAAATTTCCCACCAATCCTGATGGAAGTTTAATTTTTGTTCCCGGTATTATGAGGTTGGCTGGACCTGCTAATGCGCCATTTGACCCCAACAATGTTTATTACAATCCGCAGGAAGATGTTTATATAAAGGACATGTCATTTGCTTTTGGCTTTCAGGGAACCACCCATAGTGGTTGGGATTGGGATTTCAGCAACAATGTTGGTTATAATGATTTTCATTATTGGGGAAATAAAACCTTTAATGCAACACTCAATAATGTTGCAGGCAGTTTGAAAACAAGATTTAATGATGGAGGATTTAATTTCTTACAATCAACTGCTAACCTTGATCTCAGCAAACATTATTCAAATGTTGCGGCCGCGCAACTTTATCTCTCGGTGCAGAATTCAGGTATGAAAAATACGTCTTGTATGCCGGTGAACCTGATTCATACGGATATGGCCCCTTTCAAAGATATTTTCCCAATGTAGCTGACACGGTTGCATTGGCATCTGGTTCGGAAGGCTTTCCCGGTTTTACGCCCTATGATGCCTCAAAGTCAAACCGGACAAATTTAGGTGCCTATATTGATTATTCAATAGATGTAACAAAAAGTTGGCTATTGGATGGAGCAGCACGATTTGAAAATTATTCTGACTTTGGCTTTGTAAATACTTACAAATTAGCCACTCGCTTAAAAGTTGCACCTAACTTTAATTTACGTGGATCCATCAGCACTGGTTTCAGAGCACCATCATTGCAACAAATAAACTTCAGTAACACAAATACCAATATTCAAAAAATAAATGGAGTTCCGACATTGGTATATGTAAAACTGGTTCCTAACACCAGTTCGGTAGCCAAGGCAGTTGGTATTCCTGCTTTAAAACAGGAAACTTCTTTAAATAATAGTCTTGGTTTCACATGGAAGCCTCAAAAAAATTTCACGATTACACTGGATGGTTATTTAATTAAAATGAAAAACCGAATTGTAATCACTGGTAATTTTGGTACTGATATTCCAGCGTTGGCAACTGTGCTTCCTAATAATAACCCGCCGCTTTTTGCCGCTAACTTTTTTGCTAATTCCGTAAACACAACAAATCGTGGTCTTGATATTGTGTTAGAATATAATAAACATTGGGGTAAAAGAGGATTCAGCGCCTTGCTTGCTGGAAATATTCAGAGTGTTACCATTAACAATATAAACATTCCCGCAGAACTGAATATAGATGTGGCTCATCAACAAGCATTCTTCAGTACGAGAGAACAGGCATTTCTCATTGCTTCGGCGCCACAAGCAAAATTTTCCTTATCCTTAGAATATAGTATTAAAAAACTTGCTTTGGGCACACATATAACTTATTACGGAAAAGTTATTTCGCAAGGCTACGGTTATGATACAGCAGTAGGATCAGTGGCTGGCCAGTTAGGTGGTGCGGGTGTTTCGGACCAGGGCAACGGATGGGATCCTTATGTTGCATTAGACAATGGCAGCGGAACGGTACAGGAAAATTTTGTGCATAGGGGAAAAATTGTACCAGATATTTATGCATCATTTAAATTCACAAAAAACATTTCGTGGACTATAGGCGTCGATAATTTGACAAATGTGCATCCTGATATTTCCGTAACGAAAGGTGCTATTCAATCTTCCTGGGGTGATAGTGAATCAGGCGGACCGTTTGATTCCATACAAATGGGCTTTAACGGAATGAGAATATTTACTAAAATAATATTTAATCTTTAGCAGAATATTTCTTCTAACATAAAAAGCTGCATGAATTCATGCAGCTTTTTTTTCTGACAAACATCCTTTTTATTGTACTGCCTTTTTTATGATCACTTTCCAGTCCGGGCCACTTAAAATATGGTGAGAATTGGAAAAACTTCCCTGGTTCAAAGCAAAAGAAACATTCAAAAGGCTGTTTATATAACACAAAGGTTTTCCAATGCCAACACTGGAAAAAGTTTCTTCATAAGGGATTTCGCTTTCGTAAATTTTCTGAGCCGATTGCCAGATTTCCACATGAACATTTTCTCCAAATGATACATTAAGTTTTTTAAAAAGGTCACCGTCAATATTTGTCCATACATTTCCATATTGAATATCTAAGATGGGAATATTTCCCTGTATCTCTCCATCAGTAAATACTGCTTTGGGATAATCAATCATAATAACCTGCGATGGAAGTTTAGGACCCACCTGAGCCATTGAAATAATTCCGGCTGCCAGTCTTGCACCGGTATATGCATATACATCACGGCCGTGAAAAGTATAAGATGCTTGTGAATTTTTACGCCGGTTGACTTTTTCATCGATTTCACGTACTTCAGCGATTCCCAAACTTTGTGCAACCAATGTGAACTGTCCGTTATCCGGACCTACAAAATAATGACCGCTTTTTGTTTTTAACACGATTGACTTCCGGGCAGAACCAACACCGGGATCAACCACAGAAACAAAAACCGTTCCCAGAGGCCAGTACTGCGCCGTTTGTTCCATACGATAAGCCGATTCCCAGATATTAAAAGTGGGAATCTCATGCGTAAGATCGAATATTTTTAAATCAGGAGAAACACTGATCGCGACGCCTTTCATAGCTGAAACTGCGCCATCTTTTAACCCAAAATCACTTTGAAATACCAACACTTTGTTTTGTGCCTGTATTTCAGCATTTGCAAAAAATAAAATAAGAAGTACAGAAATAAACCAGCTTCGCATTTTCATTTTAAAAAGTTTTTACTACAAGAATAAGATTCTGACTTGAGAAATTAATAATTTATCAGTCATTATTTTTAAAAAACTGACCTGCATTTTCGAATGCTGGTTTTAAAATATCACTCGCTATCTCAGAAAATTTTATAGGAGCATCCGGATTATCATTGTATTCATTAATCTGTAATTGCCACCATCCTACGTTTTTCCATTTCCCTAATTTATAGCCAACTCTTTCATAAGTAGCGAAATAGTGAAATCCAAGATTCTCGTGAAAAAGCACACTTTTTTCATTGGGTAAATTAATTCCGGCATACACATTTCTGAATCCTTGCCTGCGCAAAATTTCAATCAAGGCAGAATATAATGCTTTTCCAATTCCAGATTTTTGAAAGCCATCATGTACATAAATTGAACTTTCCACGCACCATTGGTATGCTTTCCTTTCCCGGTGCCTGGTAGCATAAGCATAACCGGCAATAACGCCGTTCATTTCACAGACAAGCCATGGCCAGTTAATAAGATAGCTTGTAATTCTTTCCTGAAAAGATTTCAAAGATGGGATTTCCGTTTCGAATGTAAAAGATGTATTCAAAATATATGGTGTATAAATGGCCAATATACTTCCGGCATCTTTTTCATCAGCAATTCTGATTGTTGTCATAAAATAAATTTCCCGGCTAAAATAAAACTTGATTTCAAGCTTTATGCAAGAATCTTTATTTTTGCTGCCCCAATGGCGGGATAGCTCAGTTGGTAAGAGCGTTGGATTCATAACCCAAAGGTCTCGGGTTCAAATCCCGATCCCGCTACAAATTCATCCATCCAAACTTTCTTAACTAAAAGAAATCATACATTACCTCTGCCGATGGCATAAAAGAGATATAGTAATGACCATGGGCGTCTATATATGCTGAACGCTTTTACCCTGGCTTTGATAGGACTTTGGTATAGCGATGATATACTTCACC
>CAWGKD010000009.1:0-6027 GCA_963823125.1 uncultured Bacteroidota bacterium | reverse complement strand
AACTCAGATTTTTTTCATTGTTCTTTTTCTTCAGAACATCGATCGCTTTCTTTTGTAAACTACACGTTCTTTTCTTTGCTCGTTCCGGACGCTTGCTTTGATGAAAATCGTTGTAGTATCAAAAGAAATGAGGTCACACTTCAAGACATAGAAAAGAAAGCAAATGACAAAACAATATAAGAGGAATAAAATAAATTCAAAGAAATAGGAGAGGACTCATTTTTTCAAAAAGTAAATAGTGTCTCAGATTGAAACTCTTTAAACCAGTATCCGCTTAGTTAGTATGAATATCATTTTAAATAGACCTGAACATCTAAAGTATGATCAGTAGAATCATAGGCTGTATAATGGGTGGCATCTAATTTTATTATTCTTATGTCAATAGAGCTAGCAGGTAGAGTAAGATTTATTGTCGTACTGTCGCTATTAGTAAATCTCCATGTATCATGTTGATAATTTCCAAAATTATCAAAGTAATCAGCATTTCCATCTTTCCAATAAACATCCCTGATATTATCCTCATTTATCGTGTTGCCAATTCCACCTCTTGCATATGAAACAGTTCCTGTTCCCGGCCCTGTATAATTACTGTAAAGTGTATCAAATTGCCATTGCTTCTCAGTTAATAAACCCAATATAGAATTATCGGAAACGGTGACTGTTGTAACATTATTTTTCTTACAAGATGTAATAGAGGCTATAAAAGTAAATGAGATAAAGAGCAAAATGATTGGTAATAGAATTTTCATTTTTAAAGGCTTAGTTAAAAATATAATAATCAAATATATTCGAAATAAGCTGCAATAGCAAGCCCCCTTTATGGGGCATTTAGGAGGGCATATTCTCAATCACAATTTCGCCTCCAAACCCCCTAAAGGGGGCTTACGAAATTTCTGAAATAAGAAATGATTTTATGAATCTGATGACTCTATAAAGTCCCCCTTTAGGAGGATTTAGGGGGTTATGTTTTCTATAACCATTGCTGATGCACCGCCACCACCGTTGCAGATGCCCGCTGCACCATACTTCGCTTTATTTGCTTTCAACACATTTAATAGTGTTACAATTATCCTTGCGCCGCTGCATCCAAGCGGATGACCAATGGATACTGCACCGCCATGCACATTCACTTTTACTGGATCAAGGTTCATTCGTTTAGTATTTTCAATACCCACCACAGCAAATGCTTCATTCAGTTCCCAGTAAGAAATATCTTCCATTTTCAAACCAGCTTTGCTCACTGCTTTCGGTACTGCCAATGATGGAGTAGTAGTAAACCATTCAGGAGCTTGTTCAGCATCTGCCCATGAAAGTATTTTAGCTAAACCTCTCAATCCTAAACTATTAGCCTTCTCTTTGCTCATTAATACCAATGCAACAGCGCCGTCATTCATCGTACTTGCATTAGCTGCTGTTACGGTGCCGCCTTTTTCAAATGCAGGATTCAGCGTTGGTATCTTCTCAAACTTCACATTATAAGGTTCTTCATCTTTGGCAAACACAACCGGACCACCACGACGTTGAGGAATTTCCACCGGCACTATTTCCTTCTCAAACTTTCCACTCTCCCATGCCGCCTGGCTGCGTTTATAACTTTCTACTGCAAATACATCCTGCGCTTCACGACTGATGCCACATTCTCTTGCACATAACTCAGCGGCCATACCCATCGCTTTGCCATCATATACATCCGTCAATCCATCTTTGGCAAGACCATCTATCATTGTTACATCACCGTATTTATTTCCCCAGCGAAGTTTGGCATCATAAAAAGGAACATTACTCATACTCTCCATACCTCCGGCAACAACAATATCTGCATCTCCCAAAAGAATGGATTGTGCTGCCAGTGCAATTGCTTTCATTCCGCTGGCACAAACTTTATTGATGGTGGTACAATTTACTTCATTGGGCAAACCTGCAAACTTAGATGCTTGTCTTGCGGGAGCTTGTCCAAGATTAGCTTGCAACACACAGCCCATTAATACATCCTGCACTTGTTCTGGTTTTACTCCAGCTCTCTGCAAAGCTCCTTTAATGGCTATAGAGCCTAACTGCGTAGCAGAAAAATCTTTTAATGAACCACCGAAACTTCCTATAGGAGTTCTTACTGCGGAAATGATTACAACTTCTTTCATTTTGAATTATGAATTATGAATTATGAGTTATGAATTAAGAATTGCAAAGATAACAATTGTTAGTAGCCGCAAACCCTGACTCAAATCATGAGCAGGGTATCAGTCTGAGATTTAAAATACAATATCGATTATAGGAGTTTTGTCATTCCGAGAGAAGGAGGAATCTGAAAAATTACAACAGTTGGGCATTAGTAACCTTTGAGATGCTTCGTACCTCAGCATGACAAGACTCCGTGAAATCAAATGTCAAATTGAGATACTTCCGAACCTATGAATTATATAAGCTATTACAACAATTATATAACACCTGCTCACACAATTAATCGTAATTTTGACTGTCCTTCCTTTATTCAAGAACATAACAGTTCCCACTACAGAACTCTTTATCATGCAAGAAGTAAAAATAAAACCGTCCCGCATTGAAGTAATGCATTTCCTGGCGAAAAAAATTGAAAGCATCATTGATGAATTTCTCAAAAAGATTGATACCATCTGGCAACCCTCCGATTTTTTGCCTGTAAGTACCAATGAGAATTTTACCAAAGAAATAAAAGAGCTTCAGGCGGAATGTAAAGAACTGCCTTATGATTACTTAGCAGTTCTTGTTGGCAATACTGTTACCGAAGAAGCCTTACCTACTTATGAAAGCTGGCTGATGGATGTAGATGGAATAACAAAAACAGAACCACAGGGCTGGAGTAAATGGATCAGAATGTGGACAGCAGAAGAAAACAGGCATGGCGATCTGTTGAATAAATTTCTTTATCTCTCCGGCCGTGTCAATATGCGGCAGATGGAAATAAGCACCCAGCATTTAATTGCCGATGGTATGGATAATAGCGCTGCCAAAGACCCTTACAAGAATTTTGTATACACTTCTTTCCAGGAACTGGCCACTAATATTTCTCACCGTCGCACGGCTACACTTGCAAAAAAGCATGGTAGTAATCAACTCTCGCAGATATGCGGTGTAATTGCAAGCGATGAAGCCCGGCATGCCAGGGCATATAAAAGTTTTATAGGAAAAATATTTGAGATAGATGCCAGCGAAATGATGCTGGCTTTTGAAGACATGATGCGCAAACGCATTGCTATGCCTGCCCATTTTATACGCCAGGCTGGCGAAACAATCGGTAAAACATTTACTCACTTCAGTGATGCAGCACAACGCCTCGGTGTGTACACAAGTCTCGATTACACGCATATCTTAGAATCATTGATACAGGAATGGAATATTGCTAACATCAGCAGCCTTACTGGCGCTGCTGAAAAAGCCCGTGATTATTTAATGAGTCTTCCTGAACGCTTCAAAAGAATTACTGAGCGAGGTTTAAAGGCTCCTGTGGAATATCAATTTAGCTGGATAAGAATTTAATGCTCCAAATTTATCTTTTTCCCAAGCCGGGTCTCACCTCATGGTATTGTTTGAATGCCCTGGACACGGCGCAATTAATATCAACAACAAGTCGCTGCGGAGACTCCTTTGGGGAAAAACTCAGATCAATTTATCTTCGTAAATTAAATTTAAAAGCAATCAAATGAGAAATCTGATCTATGCAATCAACCTTACCATTGATGCCTGCTGCGACCATACCCAAGGGATCGTTGATGATGAATTGCTTGAATATCACACCCGTCTTGTGCAGGATGCTGACCTGTTAGTCTATGGTCGCAAAACCTATCAACTGATGGTTCCTTATTGGCCTGATATTGCAATAAACCCTTCGGGTGAGACAAAAGCAGACATAGAATTTGCCCGTGCATTTGATTCCACCAACAAAATTGTTTTTTCAAGAACTTTAGACAAGGCTGAAGAAAGAAACACGAGAATTGTTCGCAGCAACCTCCGGGACGAAATACTTAAATTGAAACAAGAACAAGGAAAAAATATTATAGTGGGTGGTGTAGATATTCCATCACAACTTGTAGAGCTTGGCTTAGTTGATGAATATCGTTTTGTTGTTCATCCAATAATTGCAGGCGGAGGAAGACGGTTGTTTGAGGGTATTAGCCTGCCGGAGAGATTACAATTAAAATTGGTGGATTCAACAACGCTTAAAGCAGGACAGGTTGCGCTTCGCTACCTGAAACAGTAAGAGAAAAGTCTGCAACAGGAGCGATATTTCTTTTTCCCCAACGGAGTCTAACTATATAACAATATGTGTAAGCTGTGGACTCGGAGAAAATGAAACAAACGACGAGTCTCCCGCTAAGTGGGAAGACTCGTCTGGGAAAAAAAACTTAACTATGCGGATGCACATGAGATGATTTACAAGGCTCACTAATGCTTTCAGCAAAAAATTAGAGAATCATTGCTATGCTATTGCATTGCATTTTGTTTATTATAACTTCGTAAAGATTCATAAGACTTTAAGAGTGCCGCCAGTAATGGAAGCCGGATTAATTAAAAGGCTTATGACTATTGAAGATATTGTTAAATTGGTAGCCGACTAAAGGGAGATATTATTAATTCCAATAATTTATGCAACATTTTTATTATTTGAACTGTCAATATAATAAATTCATAATGAAAATTATTTGCATTGTGATTCTATGCTCAATAGTGGTTTTTTCTTGCAAAAAATCTGACAAATTACAATATCAAACTTGTAATAATACTTCAAAAAGCATTATTGGAAGGTGGGCTTTGATTGGCACTACATATACAATGTTCGGTAACTCAAATTGGGTAGCTGCGGATAATAGTCACCCAGTGTTTATTGAATTTAAAAGTGATTCAACATTTAGCTATACTAATAATTTTATTTTTTCATACGGGAATTATGATCGGTTTACAACAGATTCGGCTGGCTTCAAAATTTATTCTTCTTCTAACAGCCCTACTCATTATTCTATCCCAATCCCTTTTAATATGATTTCACCAAATGAAATTAAACTTACAAATCTGGGAGTGGATACATATTCACAAGAAACGTTTGTATATTCTTGCCCCTAACAAACTTCAAACTGTACCACTACCGAAATAATACATTGAAGAGAATATAGTAAATTTAGGTATTGCCTATTAGTCCGCCCACTATACTATCAGCATTAAAGCGATTTTTTCCCACCCGAGTCACACCTTATAGCAATATGCAAAAGCCACGGACCCGGTGGGATCAATCAATAACGACAAGTCTCCCACTATGCGGGAAGGCTGTCTGAGAACAAGATGATCTAATTACCATTGCATTTTTTTATGCAAATGATGTTTTATAAATTTATGTGATAGCCACCATAAACACAATAACCTGTATGCTCATCGAAAAAAACTTTACCCCAACTGATACTATCAAGGTTGAAACAGATCAGAAAAAATATAGAAAATACTTTTTTTATTTAATAATGATTTGTGTGCCCATGGGGTTTCTAATAGGATATGTTGCCTCTCTGATAAAACATGTATCTTTTTGGATGGCACTTGCTATTGAGTTTATTATATTAGTATTGATATTTTATTTTATCTTTTTAAGAAGATTAAATTCGTTTAAAAAAGAACTTTTAGAACAGATTAAATTAATTGGTGAGTTAGAAGTAAAATCAAAATCTGAAAATAATGGACAATATATCATCGGTTTCGATTCTGCTCAACTGGAAAATATTGTTGTTCCATTAAATGTATATGGCAAGACAAATATTGGAGATACATTAGGTATTGAAATTTCAAAATACAGCAAATCCATTTTAAAGCTTTCAAAAAATGGTGAAAATCTAATAGACGGGGAGTAACATTAGCTTTCTGTCATTGTTGGTGTTAAATTCAGCGTTACCAACAACAGAAGCGCAGCAATAAACATTCATTACTAAAACCAACCCCCCGTAATTTAATCCAATTCTTTACCGCTTCTTGTTCGCTTCTCCTTCGATTCATGTTCGATTTATGTTCGTC
>CAWGKD010000008.1:0-7852 GCA_963823125.1 uncultured Bacteroidota bacterium | reverse complement strand
ACTGGTTATCAATTCACTTTTCCTCAATAAAAAAGCTTTCTGAAAAAATCAGAAAGCTTCAATTGTTTATTCACTATTCACAAGTTCTCTATCACCATCGCTCTTGTTCCACCTAAGGCCCCAAACCCCCTAAAGGGGGCTTACGAAATTTCTGAAATAAGAAATGATTTTATGAATCTGATGACTCTATAAAGTCCCCCTTTAGGAGGATTTAGGGGGTTATGTTTTCTATAACCATTGCTGATGCACCGCCACCACCGTTGCAGATGCCCGCTGCACCATACTTCGCTTTATTTGCTTTCAACACATTTAATAGTGTTACAATTATCCTTGCGCCGCTGCATCCAAGCGGATGACCAATGGATACTGCACCGCCATGCACATTCACTTTTACCGGATCAAGGTTCATTCGTTTAGTATTTTCAATACCCACCACAGCAAATGCTTCATTCAGTTCCCAGTAAGAAATATCTTCCATTTTCAAACCAGCTTTGCTCACTGCTTTCGGTACTGCCAATGATGGAGTAGTAGTAAACCATTCAGGAGCTTGTTCAGCATCTGCCCATGAAAGTATTTTAGCTAAACCTCTCAATCCTAAACTATTAGCCTTCTCTTTGCTCATTAATACCAATGCAGCAGCGCCGTCATTCATCGTACTTGCATTAGCTGCTGTTACGGTGCCGCCTTTTTCAAATGCAGGATTCAGCGTTGGTATCTTCTCAAACTTCACATTATAAGGTTCTTCATCTTTGGCAAACACAACCGGACCACCACGACGTTGAGGAATTTCCACCGGCACTATTTCCTTCTCAAACTTTCCACTCTCCCATGCCGCCTGGCTGCGTTTATAACTTTCTACTGCAAATACATCCTGCGCTTCACGACTGATGCCACATTCTCTTGCACATAACTCAGCGGCCATACCCATCGCTTTGCCATCATATACATCCGTCAATCCATCTTTGGCAAGACCATCTATCATTGTTACATCACCGTATTTATTTCCCCAGCGAAGTTTGGCATCATAAAAAGGAACATTACTCATACTCTCCATACCTCCGGCAACAACAATATCTGCATCTCCCAAAAGAATGGATTGTGCTGCCAGTGCAATTGCTTTCATTCCGCTGGCACAAACTTTATTGATGGTGGTACAATTTACTTCATTGGGCAAACCTGCAAACTTAGATGCTTGTCTTGCGGGAGCTTGTCCAAGATTAGCTTGCAACACACAGCCCATTAATACATCCTGCACTTGTTCTGGTTTTACTCCAGCTCTCTGCAAAGCTCCTTTAATGGCTATAGAGCCTAACTGCGTAGCAGAAAAATCTTTTAATGAACCACCGAAACTTCCTATAGGAGTTCTTACTGCGGAAATGATTACAACTTCTTTCATTTTGAATTATGAATTATGAATTATGAGTTATGAATTAAGAATTGCAAAGATAACAATTGTTAGTAGCTGCAAACCCTGACTCAAATCATGAGCAGGGTATCAGTCTGAGATTTAAAATACAATATCGATTATAGGAGTTTTGTCATTCCGAGAGAAGGAGGAATCTGAAAAATTACAACAGTTGGGCATTAGTAACCTTTGAGATGCTTCGTACCTCAGCATGACAAGACTCCGTGAAATCAAATGTCAAATTGAGATACTTCCGAACCTATGAATTATATAAGCTATTACAACAATTATATAACACCTGCTCACACAATTAATCGTAATTTTGACTGTCCTTCCTTTATTCAAGAACATAACAGTTCCCACTACAGAACTCTTTATCATGCAAGAAGTAAAAATAAAACCGTCCCGCATTGAAGTAATGCATTTCCTGGCGAAAAAAATTGAAAGCATCATTGATGAATTTCTCAAAAAGATTGATACCATCTGGCAACCCTCCGATTTTTTGCCTGTAAGTACCAATGAGAATTTTACCAAAGAAATAAAAGAGCTTCAGGCGGAATGTAAAGAACTGCCTTATGATTACTTAGCCGTTCTCGTTGGCAATACTATTACCGAAGAAGCCTTACCTACTTATGAAAGCTGGCTGATGGATGTAGATGGAATAACAAAAACAGAACCACAGGGCTGGAGTAAATGGATCAGGATGTGGACAGCGGAAGAAAACAGGCATGGCGAACTTTTGAATAAATTTCTTTATCTCTCAGGCCGTGTCAATATGCGGCAGATGGAAATAAGCACCCAGCATTTAATTGCCGATGGTATGGACATACAAACGGCCAAAGACCCTTACAAGAATTTTGTATACACTTCTTTCCAGGAACTGGCCACTAATATTTCTCACCGTCGCACGGCTACACTTGCAAAAAAGCATGGTAGTAATCAACTCTCGCAGATATGCGGTGTAATTGCCAGCGATGAGGCCCGGCATGCCAATGCATATAAAAGTTTTATAGGAAAAATATTTGAGATAGATGCCAGCGAAATGATGCTGGCTTTTGAAGACATGATGCGCAAACGCATTGCTATGCCTGCCCATTTTATACGCCAGGCCGGCGAAACGATTGGTAAAACTTTTACTCACTTTAGTGATGCGGCACAACGCCTCGGTGTATATACAAGCCTCGATTACTCTCATATCTTAGAATCGCTGATAAAGGAATGGAATATTGCCAACATCAGCAGCCTTACCGGTGCTGCGGAAAAAGCCCGTGATTATTTAATGAGCCTGCCCGAACGCTTTAAAAAAATTGCTGAACGTGGTTTAAAAGCTCCGGTAGAATACCAATTTAGCTGGGTAAGAATTTAATGCGTCCGGCTATTCTAACACTATTATCGTCTGTTGCTTCGCACTCTTGTATGTTCGGAAATTCTACTAAGCAAAATGTAACCTCAGCCTAAAATTGTTTTGTTTTTCTCATAGAAATCAACGGCGTAGAGAGATACAAATGCGACAGAATGCCAAGTCTAGTTTGACTTTTATAATTTTATTTTGTTTTCTTTGTGCCTTCTCGAAATAAATAAAAACATTTTGTAAGGCAAACATTCTTTAAACCTGAAGATATAATGAAAAAAATAGCTCTCTTATTTATTGTATTATTTTTTACAGCTCAACTCATTTTTTCTCAACTCACTGATGCGATGAAAAAAGAGGTTTATCCTCGTAAATATAGTTTTGAAAAAGCGGAAGAATTCCAAAAGAAGGGAGAATATCAAAAGG
This sequence comes from uncultured Bacteroidota bacterium, assembly GCA_963823125.1. Classification (GTDB taxonomy): domain Bacteria; phylum Bacteroidota; class Bacteroidia; order Chitinophagales; family Chitinophagaceae; genus UTBCD1. Next base: position 4,670 of record CAWGKD010000008.1, on the reverse strand, counting down.
CTATTTGGTTTTATATCAATCTATTTCCTACCAATAAAACTAAAGTTGTAGAACATGTAAAAGAAATAAAAGCCCTGCTTGATACGGCAGATTTGGAATTATTTATCAAGAAGACTTTTGGTTTATACGGAACATTTGATCCTACCATCATGTATCTTAAAAATGGTTTTATGAAAATTGATGACGACAAACTTAAACAAAAAGCCGGCTGGAGTAATGAATTGATCTCACAGGTAGTGGAAGGAGATAATAAAATTTCGGATGCTCATTATAAGTTTACCTATTATTTAGATCAGAATTTCGTTTTTTGCGATAAATCATTATCTGTATATACTGGAAAAGGCGTTCCTGAGAATGGCCTTATCAAGGTTAATATTTTCAACAACTACACAAACGATCTTATCATGTCTGCATATTTCACTGACTCCACGTTGAGCGCTTTCGAGGGCCCTTTTAAAAGATTCTACGCATATAAAAAGCCCGAGATTGAAGGAACTATAAAAAATGGAAATAAAGCCGGGATATGGAAGAAATGGGACAACTATGGTCACCTCATTGATTCAAGCGTATTTGACAATGGAGTTCAGTTGTTTGAAGCTACTTCAACTTTTTATTCAAATAATATTCTGAAATCCTTTATTCTTACAGATTCAGTCAACAAAAAATATCATCTTACTCTTTATGATACGTCGGGTAAAATTATTCAAGAAATCTTATTAGCAGGTGATTCAGGAATTGTAAAGAAATTTGATAATGATGGCAATATAAAAATTGATACATTAAAATCTGGTATTAAAACAGAAGCTTCTTTTGCAGGGGGTAATGATGAATGGAAAAGATACATTAAACATAATCTAGATCCTATGGTACCTGTAGATAATAGAGCAAAAGATGGCATATATACCGTCTATGTAAATTTCACGATAAATGAAGATGGTTCTGTAAGTAATATTATTCCAGAAACTCATTTCGGCTATGGAATGGAAAAAGAAGCCATCAGGCTTATAATGAATAGCCCCAAATGGATTCCTGCCACTCTAAATGGCAAAGCGGTAAAATCCATTAAAAAACAACCAATCACTTTTGTTGTTACAAGTAATTAATAAAAAAACTCAGATCAATTTACCTTCGTAAATTAAATTCTAAAAGCAATCAAATGAGAAATCTGATCTATGCAATCAACCTTACCATTGATGCCTGCTGCGACCATACCCAAGGGATCGTTGATGATGAATTGCTTGAATATCACACCCGTCTTGTGCAGGATGCTGACCTGTTAGTCTATGGTCGCAAAACCTATCAACTGATGGTTCCTTATTGGCCTGATATTGCAATAAACCCTTCGGGTGAGACAAAAGCAGACATAGAATTTGCCCGTGCATTTGATTCCACCAACAAAATTGTTTTTTCAAGAACTTTAGACAAGGCTGAAGAAAGAAACACGAGAATTGTTCGCAGCAACCTCCGGGACGAAATACTTAAATTGAAACAAGAACAAGGAAAAAATATTATAGTGGGTGGTGTAGATATTCCATCACAACTTGTAGAGCTTGGCTTAGTTGATGAATATCGTTTTGTTGTTCATCCAATAATTGCAGGCGGAGGAAGACGGTTGTTTGAGGGTATTAGCCTGCCGGAGAGATTACAATTAAAATTGGTGGATTCAACAACGCTTAAAGCAGGACAGGTTGCGCTTCGCTACCTGAAACAGTGAGAGAAAAGTTCCATTGCCTTGTAGTGTTGACACGAAGCAAGGCGTCAAACATCGCCAAACTATTCTACAAATTTTGAGGAATGATATTTTTTGGATCCTTAAAGCTTACCCTTCTCCTCATTAATCCTTTGTTCTGAGGTTTAAAATGCCTTGAAATTTCTTGAGTAATTTCAGTAAAATTATCTGAACCATCATTTAGCTTATGATAGAATATCTCAACCTTTCTACAATTTTGATGTTCAAAAATTGTATTCAGCAATATTCTATCAGATAGTCCACATGAGTGACCGACAATACAAGTATCGAAAATATCGGAATCAATAAAAGAGATTAACCTATTATAATTATCAGTTTTAAAATAACTAAATGACTTGATGTGTTCCAGAAAAACATTTTCCCCTGAATCTTCAATTTGCTGATATTGCGGATCGCTTTCATCTCCATACCCAAATATTATTGGATTTATTTCTAAAGCTGCAGCTTCTTCCATGGATATGAATTATTTCATTATCATCGCAATAGTCAAGGGATAGTAAAGTTTCAGTATAATTAAAGTTCAGGAATATTACTTTTGAATTTACATCTAATTCTATTGCTTTATAAAGATTCATTCTCGAAGAATCAATTTTAAGTTTTCTGACTTTTTCTGATTTCCTCATTAATTTGAATGAAATATTCCTGGAGTCTTTCAATGAGATAATCAAATTGCCTATTTAAAGTTTGTATTTGAATTCGTTTCTGATCCATTGTTAGTGAACTTGCGAAAACCCTCTTTAACCATTTAAAATAAAAGCATTCAATATCAACCCAATAATTCCTATTGTTATATTCCAGTATTATCTCCCTAAAAAAAGTTGACTTATAGGAAATACTTCGATATTCAGTATGCTCGAATAATCTTAATGTTTCTTCAACATTATTTGGATACTGATCAGCCTGAATTGCAAGTCCGTGATATTTATTTTTCATTTCCAGTAATTCATCTTGAAAAGTGTCTCTTTGAATAAAAATTTGAAACGCTTGCCTCATATACCAATCAAGAAAGTCTTTATATGTGGTTTTAAGCCCATGTGCTAAGTCAAAGCCATTTCCAATTAATATAAGTCTATTACTCATTTGCTGAAATACTTAAAGGTATCCTTTGGCAAATTTATGCGAAACATCTGTTGTTCAATTCTCCCCCTCTTCCGATATTCCAAGGCGAGAAGAGACTCATTGCTCTTTCCTCAGATGAGTCATACTTAATAGCAATGAGCAAAAGATATAGAGACGATAGCTATTGACTCGGCGCAATTAATAACCACGACGAGGTTTCCCGACATGCGGGAAGACTCGTTTGAGAACAAAGTAATTTTTTCATACAGATATTACTACTCTATTCATCATTGTTATTTTCTTCTTTTGCTTTACGTTGTTCTTCTTCTGCTTGATCCCAATCATCTGGGATTATATAAACTGAGTAAATGTGATTGTCTTTGGCATCCACTGTTTGTGAATGATCGTATTCCGTCCAAGCAAAAAAATTATCTACACATTTATTATCATTAAAACATATTTTAACTATTATCCCTTTTTCAACATCTACCATAGCTCCGGCAAAATCAGGTTCGTCTTTATTACCGTTCATTATTTCTACATAGGCTTTATGAAACCCATTTTTAATGTTACTCCATTCATCTGTGGGTGTTGTGTCAGAACATGAACTTATTAACCAAATCAACACAAGCAATGGGAGAAACGGTTTATATTTTCTTTGTCGAAGGGGCATCTCTAAATTTACTCATAAAGATAATTACTATAGATATGTTGTTTAATAGCCAATATTTCCGCCTCGGCAGGTGTTTCAAAAAAACAACACCCAGGCTCTTCGAAGCTTGTAGCTTCGTTAGCATATTTTATCACTTCAAGCTATATTGTAATACTGCAAAACAAAATGCTTCGCAGAGCTTAATCAAAAATATTTACTCTTATTGCTACGTCTTTTTGTACGGTTTTTCAAATCTGCTGATACAGCATTCAACACCTCGGTATAAATGTCTCTTATTTTATTTTTTTGATCTTCTTTGAGCAAGCTGTTGTCAACAAAAGTTTTGAACTCGTAAATCTCTTCCTCTGTATAATGTATACCCAAACCAATCCCCTCTAGAAGTGGGATAAACAACTGCGACTTTCCTCTTTCCAGCTCTTCGCTGCAAGGAGTAAATGACAGATTTTCCTGAAGAAAAGCTTTACTACATCTTCGGGCTTTTCTAGATTTATTTTAGCACGTTCCTGATATCGTTTAAAAAAATGAGTGTTGAAGTGAACAAAACTCAATGTGCCGAGCGATGCTGTCAAATGTGATGCGGTAATGCCTATCTTGTTATAGAATATTACATAAGGCATAGCAAAAAAACCATGATTAGAACGGGTAATAAAAATGCGCCAAACATTTTTACTTTTAGCAGTGAATAAGATTGTTTCTATAAAATCTTTTCTGCCATTAACAAGCCATTTGCGCTGTGCGCCGGCTTTCAGGGCACTTATCTTGATATGCAGCTCGCCTTCATAATCCTGAAACAACGAACGCTTAATTTCAGGCAGTGTCATTGAAGGAACTAACATAGCAGTGGTTTTTATCTACTATTCAGTATTTGATTGCGAATACAAATGTGAGAAATTATTTTTTGTTATTCCTCTGTATCAATAGAAACTTTTTTAGTACCGACGGGATCTTTTGCAAAAGACCACTTTGTGACAGCTATATCTGTTGGAAAATAATTTATCAACTAATCATTCAACCATCAGCCCTCCAAGTTCTTCGAAGCTTGCAGATTCGAAAGTATATTTTATCGCTTAAAGCGATATTGTAATGCTGCGAAACAAAATGTTTTGCAGAGCTTAAGGTCAGTAATGACGATAACCACCATCTCATCTCCCTATTGTTCCAACAGGCTTTTCTATGACTTTAAAAAGT
>CAWGKD010000007.1:0-5314 GCA_963823125.1 uncultured Bacteroidota bacterium | reverse complement strand
TTGCCCCGCTATCCGAAAGTCTTCAATAAATTAATGAAATTACGAAAGCTGTCCTGAGTCTGTGACCACAGGTGTTCGAAACCTGTTTTTAAGCTGAACTAAATCTTTTTCTCTCTCTCTACCAGGGTCTCCTCCACAAAGCACTACAATTGTTTTAATGATTTCATTTTCCAATTCAATTTCAAATTTCAATTTTGCTATCTTAAAACTTTTTATCTTATTAATTTTCTTGTATGCAATGATTAATATAGCCAGAATATTGTCATGTAGATCATTACTTTTATTCCATTCGCATCTCTTGATACCAGATGGTTAACATTAAGGTGCTGTTTTATAAATTTGAAGAACGTTTCTATTTCCCATCTTTGCTTATACCATTCAGCAATCACATAACAATCTTCATCTAAGATGTTTGTAACAAAGCATATTTTTTCACCATTTTTATCAATGGTTGGGGGTTTATAATTCTATATTGATGTTGCGTTTTCTTTACTTTCTTGTTTATCAAAAAGCCCGTTTCATCACTGATAATTGTCACAGTACTTGCAGAAGGCTTAACAACTATTTCTTTATAACTTTCAACTCTACACCGAGTGCTAAGTTTAGACCGGCTTACAAACAATTTATTGCTATTCGTAAATTTATCGAAGGAGCGACGTGATTGTATGCCTCTGTCAAAAACAACTACATTGCCTTCTATACAATCTGCTTCGTTAATCAATTCTGATAAGGCCACATCTTCGTTTACATAAGATTGGTCCGTAAATACTTTTACCGTTGATGGAAGACTGCCTTTTAAATTCACACTATACTTTACAAACCTTTTATCCTTACACCTACTATTGCCATTTTCCATACCCTGCGAAAATAATTTGGCTGCCAGTGCAACATAGGTACTGTCGGTTTTTGATAAAGCATTTTCTTCTTTCAGTTCCTTATTATAAATAGAAAATATTGTTTCAAAAAGCTTCTCAAAGTAGCCCGCATTAATTGTGCAAATCCGATCCCGTATAGAATTGTACCTGCTGTCTAAAATATCAAACTGAGAAAAAGATTTAAACTTAGCCGATTGCAGAAATGTTTCCATTACTCTCAAACTAAGTTTATCTGAATTTAACATCGAAAACAAAATCAGCTTAAACATTACTTCACCTGACAATTTCTTTACCTGTACATCAACTTTTGTTTCAACTGCCAAATCCCTGAACGTATTTGCTGGGATTAGTCTTAATAGTTCGTTTACAATCATTCACAAAATTAGCAATTAAGGTTTCGAACACTTGTGGTCTGTGACTCAGGACTTCCTATTTACAGAAATTCAATTTCCAACAAACCAATATTCTTTCCAAAATAATAATCTCTGGCACTACGATACAAATATTCTTCTGCCTTATCAACAAGGCCAGCCTCTACCGGATTGTTATGAATGTAATTTAATTTCTGACTGCTAAACTTATCACTGAACAACTCTTTTGGCTGGTTATCCTGACGCCAGAATTGATATTTACTGTTACGGCTGTTCTTTTCTCCCTGTTCCCTGAATATTTTCAGCATCCAGTCCTTTCTGCTTTCCTGCTCATTCTTCTCTATGGCTGCTATGACCTGCTTGCTTGTAAACTTCTTGAAATCACGAAGTATATCACTGGTATCATTATTTTTTGCTGATATCACCATGTGTACATGATTGCTCATGATACACCAAGCATGCAATATCAGTCCTTTTTCATTCTGACAATATTTTATGCTATCCAGCAATATATCCCGATATTCTTTCCTGGTAAATACATCCACCCATTCTACTACAGCAAAGGTTATGAAATGAATACCGTCTTTGTTCCTGATCTTATAGCCGCCTTCGCTCATCTGGCATTTCAGTTTTTTGCAATTTATAGCTTTATAATAAATTGTCCTGAGTCACAGACCACAAGTGTTCGAAACCTTAATTGCTAATTTTGTGAATGATTGTAAACGAACGATTAGACTAATCCCAGCAAATACGTTCAGGGATTTGGGAGTGGAGACAAAAGTTGATGTACAGGTAAAGAAATTGTCAGGTGAAGTAATGTTTAAGCTGATTTTGTTTTCGATGTTAAATTCAGATAAACTTAGTTTGAGAGTAATGGAAACATTTCTGCAATCGGCTAAGTTTAAATCTTTTTCTCAGTTTGATATTTTAGACAGCAGGTACAATTCTATACGGGATCGGATTTGCACAATTAATGCGGGCTACTTTGAGAAGCTTTTTGAAACAATATTTTCTATTTATAATAAGGAACTGAAAGAAGAAAATGCTTTATCAAAAACCGACAGTACCTATGTTGCACTGGCAGCCAAATTATTTTCGCAGGGTATGGAAAATGGCAATAGTAGGTGTAAGGATAAAAGGTTTGTAAAGTATAGTGTGAATTTAAAAGGCAGTCTTCCATCAACGGTAAAAGTATTTACGGACCAATCTTATGTAAACGAAGATGTGGCCTTATCAGAATTGATTAACGAAGCAGATTGTATAGAAGGCAATGTAGTTGTTTTTGACAGAGGCATACAATCACGTCGCTCCTTCGATAAATTTACGAATAGCAATAAATTGTTTGTAAGCCGGTCTAAACTTAGCACTCGGTGTAGAGTTGAAAGTTATAAAGAAATAGTTGTTAAGCCTTCTGCAAGTACTGTGACAATTATCAGTGATGAAACGGGCTTTTTGATAAACAAGAAAGTAAAGAAAACGCAACATCAATATAGAATTATAAACGCAACCATTGATAAAAATGGTGAAAAAATATGCTTTGTTACAAACATCTTAGATGAAGATTGTTATGTGATTGCTGAATGGTATAAGCAAAGATGGGAAATAGAAACGTTCTTCAAATTTATAAAACAGCACCTTAATGTTAACCATCTGGTATCAAGAGATGCGAATGGAATAAAAGTAATGATCTACATGACAATGATTCTGGCTATATTAATCATTGCATACAAGAAAATTAATAAGATAAAAAGTTTTAAGATAGCAAAATTGAAATTTGAAATTGAATTGGAAAATGAAATCATTAAAACAATTGTAGTGCTTTGTGGAGGAGACCCTGGTAAAGCTGTTCATTACTTTAGTTCAGCTTAAAAACAGGTTTCGAACACCTGTGGTCACAGACTCAGGACAGCAATCATCTTCTTTTTTTTAATGAACACTAAGGATAACGGGGGGACAAAAAAACAGAAATCTTATTTTGATATTCTGGATTTTTTTCTTCTATTTTCTCTTCTGATTTCATGCAGAATAAATTTTTCTACAGCCAATTTTCCAATGGCAGTATTGTTCCTGATTTCTGACTTAAGCCAAATACCTAACTTTAAAATCAATTTTATTTCATCAGGTTCATAAAACCATCTGTAATTATTACAAGTTCTACAAGCCGGAAGAAAATTATCAATTTTGTTATTAACTGATGAAGAATAAACTTCAACGTGATCTGCCTCAAAATCATTTAAAGTAACCGAGCCTCCACAAATGTGACATTTGTAATTTGTTTTTTCAAGAATTGCCTTCTTGTCGTTGTTTGACAAAGAATATTTTCTCGCTGATTTTTTCTTTTCGATACCCGAAAAGCTTTAAGCTCGTTCAGATAAGACACCAGTTTTTCTGATGTACTAATAAAAGGAAGTTCATTCATAGCTTATTTATTACTTTTCCAATATTGTTCTAGTTCCCATTCCGCAATTGATTTTCCTTTTCCAGCAGCTTCTGTTGCCGCATTCACTAATTTTTCATAATCATCAATTGAATTAAATTTTGTCCAGGAAATCTGTTTTACTGATTTATCCAGTTTACGAATAACAATTGAATCGAAAGGACAATGAATAGGCTTTGAATCATTTTTTTCAAAAGCCAGCTTACTTTCCAATAAAGATTAAGGAATTTCTGAGCGTTTCCAATTTTTAATTTCCCTTTTTTCAGAATATTAAAATGTTTAGAACTTATAATCTTAGAGAATTTGTTTAATGCTGCATATTGATGATTATCTGAATAATCTTTTTTCTGTTGAATTTCCCTTAAAGTTATTGGGAGTAATTCAGCAATTGATCTGCGGAATTCTTTTTTTTCTTTATCAGTAGCTTTATTATTATAAAGATTTGCCCGTTGAAAAGCTCCATCAAAAGTTAAACGAACAAGTATGTCTTGAAGTACATTTTGCTTGAGTGTAGAAAATTTCATTTGGATTTTATTTTTATTACAAGTTTAACCACCTATATTTTTTGTCATAGAATGCTCGGACATAATCAAAAGGGTTTAGTTCTTGGTTCTCCCAATATGTATTCTACATCATCTGGATTAGAATCATAAGTAGAATTGTATGTTTCAATTAAAGAGATAAACTTTTGTTTGAGTAATTCATTTAATTGGGGTGAATTAACTATGTCTTTAGCTAAGTCTGGATTTTTTCTTAAATCCAAGAAAGTAAGTGATGGTGGATTTGTAGTCCAAACAATACATATATATTTCCCAACCGTAAATGCCGGAGAGCTTTTTTCGTTCAACTTATTTAATGTAGTTAAATTATAAGATACAGACGATTTATTCGTTGTAATAGCCATTGATTTATCCTCATTAAATGAATCAACGTATAATCTTTTAGGCATATTGCAGTTGGTTCAGTCTCCTTAATTTGCTAAAAAATAAATGATAAATCCTTTTGGTGATTAAATATTTAATCTTTTCAAAATTGCAGCACATAAATTTTTAATAGCATCACTATATTTATTATTCAAGGACAACTCCATAGTTCCAGTTCTCGGCATTCCCATTGAAAATGCGACTGCTGATGATTCAGCAATCTTTCTAAAATCTGAAATTCCGAAATTATATGAAAATATTTTATATCCCATTCCCTCAGTTGTTGAAGTATAATTACCAATTACTTTAATCCCGTTATTTAAAACAATAATACAAATTAGCTTTGTTGTATCATCCTTTAATTCAACGTTAACTGATAGACTGGATTTATGGTAAAAAGCAATAGTGAATATAGAATCTCCCGGTCTAATTTGCGCCATCACGGATACTTGCACCAGTTTCATTTGAAATACCGGCAACATATCAGTAATGATTAAATCTTTCTCCTGATACCGGCATTATTTTATCCGATATTATCTTTTGGGAATTCGCCATTAATGGCATAGGTAACAATAATAATATAGAACTTTCACTGTGTGTAATTTAAGAAGGTTATTACTTTTTTTTGAACGAGGTCTCCGCAGGGACTGGTCTTTATTATTATTTTGTTTTCATTGGCACCTTCACTCAATCTTCCTTCATCGAATA
>CAWGKD010000006.1:0-9655 GCA_963823125.1 uncultured Bacteroidota bacterium | reverse complement strand
AGGAGAGTGATAAAAAAGAATTGATGATTGGAAAGACCGGAAATGAAATAACGTTTTGATAGTTTGGCTAAAGGAATTGCTGAGTATAATCAATTACATTTCTTTGCAGGTTTTGTTTTACAGTTTCCCATGTTTTAGGAATAATGCAAACCGGGTCGTCTTCAAAATCTGAATTTTCAAAATTAGTAAGGCTGTGAATAATATATCCAGTATCCACCGGCGGAAATTTTAATTTAAATATTTCTATCATCCTGTTCAAAGAAAAACTTTCCAGCAGCAATTCTATATCCCAGAAATCTTTTTTTGAAAACCGGTTGCTTATAGCCTGAAGTTTCATTGGTATTATATCTTCAAGACTGACTAATCTGATCCCTTCCATTTCATCAAAAGGGAACAGCCAGTCAAATGGGTAAAGAACAAAATCCACTTTTACTTTATTGATCAGGAACATCATGGTCTGATTTTGCTCAAATAACAATTCTACATCTTTAAAATGCTGAGTTATTGTTTTATAAATGGAATTTGTATCAAAAGGCTTACTGGTAAAAAAATCAAGGTCAACAGAAAAACGATGGCCTTTCCGCAATGCAATACTGGTGCCTCCGCTGAGTGCAAAAGCTTTTAATGCCGGAAGGCGACAAAGATTTTCTAATAATTCCAGGGTAGCGGGTTCGACTGCATTTTTATGAAGCATGCAAAGTCAGTTTTTTGTAGCTGTAAAATAACGCATAAAAAACTAAGCACCGGTTTACGGAGATAAGAAGCTTTTGTGATTTCATTTCTGATCCGTTCTGTGCCGTAAAACCTGAGAACCGCTACCTGATCGTTCCAACTGCCGTAGTTGAAAACTTTTTGTATGATAAACAGCGATGATCTTTCAAAATCTAATTTTTCGAAAGAAACATCCCAAAAAGCCTTTTTGGAAATTTCGGGTGTGTTCATATTATACTTTTCCACACACAAAGGTAATAGAATATGCTGCTTCCATTTCAACAAGGGAATTGGGGCAATAAAAAAGAATTGATGATAAAGACTTAGGTGAATCTATTGTCTTTTAAATTATGGAATGTCTTCTTTATATAATTGTTGCCAGGAAAGATTTATTTTATTTTGTTCTTTACTCCGGCTTTAATAACTCGTCAATAATTGGCTTTGCTTTCAGATAAGCTGCTGTTTCTGCTTCTGGACCAACAAAACCGCCAACCCATGCTGCCTGTACATTTCCTTTCTTGTCTATTATGTAAATTGTAGGGCAGCCCGTTTCTCCAATTTTTTTAAAGAGGTTACCTGCATTAGCTACAATTTTAAAATCAAATTTATATTTCGGGAAAAAATCTGAATCAAGCCTTTCTTTAGTGTCGGTACATAATCCGATAAATTCAACTTCTTTGCCTCTATATTCTTCTACTAAACGGTTTAATGCAGGTAATTCGGTTATACATGGATGGCATGAAGTAAACCAAATATTAATAACAAGAACTTTCCCTTTCAATTTTTGCGTTTCTATTTTTTCACCGGAAATTGTTTCAACTGAAAGAACAGGCATGGGGTTGCCTTTGATACAATTTTCCCAATTGCTGAAAACATTTACATTAGGATGCATATTAGTTGTAAGCTGCTTGTATAATGTATCATAACAATTTGAAAATTCAGTTTGACCAAAAGAAAATTTGGCGAATAAAATAATTAAGAGGGAAGTGGCTATATTTTTCATTGCTCAAATGTTTTTTAGAGGAGAACAATAAGTCTGCTAATATTTAAATATGCGCCTAAATAAAGTTATTTTCGCGCCGTTGATTTCTATTTGTGAACTTTCACGTAAAGTTTGTAAGGAAATATTTCTTCCATATTGCTTTGCCATTATGCGCAGGCAGGTAGGGCCGCAGTCCATGGAGTTGGGCTGTTTATAGAATGGGAAGTAAAGATTGTCAATCATAATTGAGAAGAAAAGATTTCGCTCAGTTTTTCCTCCAGGTTACCATTGCGGAGATTTTTAGCTATAATTTTACCCTTCGGATTTATTAAAAAATTTTGAGGAACTGCTGTTATATAATACAATTTGGCAACTGCATTGTCAAATCCTTTCAAGTCAGAAATATTTGTCCATATTAACCCATCATCATCAATCGCCTTAAGCCATTTATCTTTAGCTTTTGCTTCATCAACAGAAACGCTTATAATGGTAAATCCATTTTTATGATACTCATTATATGCTTTTACTAAATGTGTATTTTCGCCACGACAAGGCAAACACCAGCTTGCCCAAAAATCAATCAAAACATATTTTCCCCTGAATGATTGTAATGTGATAGCATTACCTGCAGTATCGGCCTGTGTAAATTCAGGAGCCATTGTTCCGATTCCTATTTGTGCCGATTGAATCCTCAGTTTAATATCATTCCCAAAAGCAGAATTTTTGCCTTCCATCGGGAGCCGGTTATATAATGCTACATTTTCTTTTACTTCGCTATCAGAAACATGGTCAAAATATATTGAAAGTATAAAAGGGGTAATAAGCGATGAGGGATGAGACTTTGCATAATCAGGATATAAGCGATCAATTTTTTTATACCAGCTATTAATTTGTCTGTCTAACCGAAGAACAGTGGAATCGTGAGCATCGCCTGTATTTTCCAGGCTATCTGTTATGTGCCGAAGTTTTTGTATTTCCGAAAAATAATAAGAGCGGATCTTTGTTAAATTATTGTCCTCCGTAAATGCCCGGGAACCTGAAACAGTAATATTCGAAAAAGAATCGAGGGATTCTATATTACAATTACCCGGCTCTGCGAGTACTGTAAAAATGTTTTTCGTTTCAGCGAAAGCAGGATCAGAAAATGGCTTTGCATAAAAGGTGAGCATTGCGACATAATCTGTTTTTATGGTGCAGGTATATTTGTTGTTTACAACTTCTATACTGTCCCCCTGAAAACATTGTCCTCCTATGCACACCAGGTAAATGTATGAAATGGGTTCATGAATATTTTTAATAACACCGTGTACAATAATTTCTCCTTTATTTTCAGGATGTCCGTACAGGATAAGGGAAAGAAACAAGGAAATTGCCAGTAAAATCAGTTTCATAAGATTGCATTTAAAACTTTGTCCTCGCCGTGTCATCGCAAGGAACACGGCTTTATTTGCATCATGAAATTATAAAACAGTTCTCAATTATTCTCTTATGTCTCCGCCTTCGGCGAAAGACATGAAAGGAACAAAAGAAGTTATTAAAGAAGTTTTATCAGAGTCTTTTTCAAATCTTCCCCTCTTATATCTTTCGCATAAATTTTCCCTTTCTTATCAATCAGGTAATTTCTGGGGATTGATTTAATATTTAAGATTTGTGCAATTTTTGAATTCCATGCATTAGTATCTATAAAATTGTTTTTCCAGAAAGGCGATAATTCGTTAAGCGCCTTCTTCCATTCCTGGTTTTTTTTATCAAACGAAATGCTAACTATATCAAATTTTCGTAATTTAAATTCTTTATAGTTTTCACTTAAAAAAGGAAATTCTATTCTGCACGGTATGCACCAAGAAGCCCAAAAATCAAGTAATACAAGTTTGTTTTTGCTGAGGATATATTTAATTTTTTTTAGCCTTTCATTACTAAATATTTTATTTAACGGGATAACACTTCCAACATCAAATGAAGTATTTGTATTGCCTTTAACCTTAGCCTCATAAGAAATTCTCATAGCTTGAATTATATCAGTATTCCCAAATTTCAAATAAGCCTTTTCGATATTTGGATACACATTAAATTTTCCTGACTCCCCAAAATATGGATATAATACAATATAGATAGCGGTTGAACTATTGACAGTATCTGCAAATTCAACATTTCGATGAAAATAAGATTCATAGGTTGAATCATAAGATTGTTTATACCGATTAATAATATTCTCTGATAAATGATTTAAAATGGAACTGTCAATTTTTGCTTTCCTTTCTCTCAGATCAGCATCTTGCGGGCGGGTCACTTTATAAATATAATTAACCATACTTATTGTCCTATTACTACCCGATACACTGAAGCTATCATAAAATCTATGTGCCGGCAGTATTAAGGATAAAGAATCACCCGGGCCTAATGCAAAATCAAAATCTCCCATTTTTTTCACATAAAGTGTTGCTAGTGTTTCGGCCTTTAAATAACCCGAAACATTTATTGAATCTTTTTCTGCAGAAATTGAATCAGTAAATAATACAGTATCTCTTTGAGGAGTAACTGGAATTTTAATATCAGCACGATACTTACCAGGAGGTAAATTTGTAACTCTGATTTTTAAGGCAAAATTAAATTCCTGGCTTTTTGCAGATAAAATAAAAAGAAAACTGGTTGCCAAAATTAAAACTTTCATAGTAAGGGAACTTTCATTTAGATTAACAAATCAATGACTTTTTCCAACACAAGTATCACTGCGAAGCCTTGTGCTTAGCGTGAACCTGCATTTTTTCCTTACGCCGTTGGTGTTCAAACTAAAGTAATTTTCATCTATAATAACTTTACACCAACAACCAAATTTAATTCATTCATTATAATGAGTGAGAAATCCCCAATTATCAATTCCCGTTTCATAAAATAAAGCCGATGAATATTTATATTCTTCCGGCAATTTACAGATTCCTGCTTTCACCGGATTCTCATGAATGTATCGAACCTTCTGCAGGAAAACGGCATGCTTTCTTAACTCTACACTTAATGCATTTCTTTCCCAAAATTTCGTGTTGTTGGTGCAGAGGATTACAGGAGTAAAGACTTCAAATCAGAACACCAACGGCTCAAAAACAATTTTCTTAATATCCAAATACTTCTTTCAGCTTTGCATCCATTTTGTCGTCCTCATCTTCATTGTATCTACCTATGATTACTCCATTTTTATCAATGAGTATTTTAGTTGGTAATGTATGAATGCCAAATTTTTCAGAAATATCATTTTTATTTTTTTCTCCTTTTCTGATTTTATCCCAATCAAGTCCTCTTAAAACATGTCGCCAGGGCAGGCTATCTTCTTCAATCGCTTTTTTCCATTTATCAGGATGGCTATCATCATCTGATACGCCAATTATCTCTAACCCCTTTTCCTTATAAACCTGATAAATTTCTTTCAGATGCGGATTGCCTTTGCGACAGGGAATACACCAACTTGCCCAGAAATCAAGAAGAACATATTTTTTCCCTTTAAAAGAAGATAAGGCTAACGTATCGCCATTAATATCAGCTTTAGAAAAATCTTTTGCAATAGAACCCGGTGATCCGCCCTGTAACTTTTCTATCTCATCTTTTATGTATTTCCCGTAATAACTCTGTTGAAGTTTTGAACCAAATTTGTTGTAATATTTTTCCATTGTACCAAGGGTCAGGTATGGAATATGATATCGCATCATATATGCAGTAACATAAGAATGAGGATGGCTGACAAAAAATTTATAATCTATGGAATCTTCTTTAGCATTATATGGCGCAAATTTTTCACGAATTGAATCTGCTTTTTCCCCAAGCAAGTTGATTGTATCTTCATCCTTTTTATCTTTCATGGCTTTTATATACGCTTCATTAGCCGTGTTATACTCTTCCACCAACGGTTCCATTTCCTTTTGTACAGGCTCTTTTAGCTTGTTTAAAAGAGCAAATTCATTTTGAGTTTTAGAACCTGTAAATTTTGCAGTACTAAATTTATTTAGAACCAAAGCAGATGTCATTGCTGATGGTTCAATAAAAAAAGTAGTAAAGTTCTGATCATCCCTTTTTTCCCGCTTTAATGAAAGAATGGCAGACGTAGGCCTGGTAACTTTTCCCTTGAAAGAAAAACTTCCGTCATTTCTTATTTGGGAACTATCCTTAATAAAATTTTTATTTTCAGGATTGTATGTCAGGTATAGAAGTCCTGACGATATTCCTTTTATTTTTCCTTTAATAGAAAAATTAGTTTGTGCAAAAACAAAATGTTTATTGTAAAATAAAATAAGTATTAAAAAGAGCGACAATCTTTTCATAAAATAAAATTTAAAAAGCTTGTTTCTTTTCCCATTCAACATCTCACCCAGTCCAACGCTCAAGTTAAAATTACTACACCTAAATAAAGTTATTGCTTTGGCGGAGGAGGTACACTTGGTTTATTACCTTCCTTAATTTTATTGTATTGATAATTTAGTTCATTCTCTAGCAAATCAGGGGTTGAAGCCCTTGGCATGTTAAAGTTAATAACCTTCTTGCCACTCATTAATATGCAATGTGGGAAACTCAGGACACTGAAATAATTTTCAAAATTCTCATCATCCGGCTTTTGAAATAATAGATAAGATTGCTCTTGTGGTATTTTCATTTCTTGTGACATGCTTTTCCATTTGGAAAAATCTTCATCAATGGCTAAATAAATATTCACATAGTTCTGCTTGTATTTTGTATTGAATAATTCCAGTGAAAGCGGTATCTCTTTTATACAAGGTACACAGGTAGTAGACCATATATCTACATAAGCCAACTTATTGTTTTTGGCAATCATTTCATCAAATGAATAGACCTTGCCTGAATAATCTTTCAGTAAGATCTTTCCTATTTTAGGTTCTATTTCCCTACTGCTGTTTTCAGCAAATTGAAAAGGGTAATTTTCTTCAATGGCTTTCCTATATTCATAATCAGAAAAATTATCCAAAAATATTTCGAGTTCTTTCCTTACTTTTCTGATCACATCTGGTTGAGCTTTTTTAAAACACCAGTTACAAATGCTAAACATCAGATAATCCCTGACAATTCCAACTTTCCTTTTTGCTGCTTCATTAATCAATTCTGAAAATTGAGGAAAGTCCAGCTTATTTCTATCACCTTCATAATTTACAAGTGTTGTTGAAAGCGTTAAAGCCCGGCAATAAGATAACATATCAATTAAATTACTATCATTGGTGGGTAGCAATTTAAATTCAGAAAAATAGTCTTCAGGCAGTTTGTCCTTCGTAATCACATTCAGTTCGACGGGCAAGCATAACATAATCATTTTTCTGAAAAGCAAATCTTTCCGGAGGTATTCCCAAAACTCATTAGAAATTTTGTTTCTATTTCGTTGCAGGTAATCCAAAATATTTTTATAATATGACTCAACATCTGTTTTATATAACAGAATATTATTGGAATATTTCTTATCATCATAATTTGGGGATATCCCCAACTCATTTTTATCTAACTCCTCATAAAACAATAAATCCAAAGGATATCTGGCATCTACACTTAATGAATCTTTAAAATGATTTTCCACATCGAAGTTGTAAAAATATTTCACATTAATAGTTTCGCCTGGATTTACAAATATGTCTTTATAAAAAAGTTTTATTACTTGTGGAAAGCTGCAGTTGATTTCAACAGAAAATTTCTCAAGGCCACTTGAAACAGGAATGGGATTAATTTCCGAAAGAATATTCCTTTTTTGCAAACTGTATTGAAACTTCTCCACCGTTAAATAATCTGGTTTCTTCGCAGAATAATAAATATCTCCTTTAATAAATATTTTTTGAGAATTGAGATAAGGCGGAATTATAAGCAGGAGATAAACGACAAATAAATGCTTTCCCATAGCATCATTTTAATAATGAGAACAAAGTAATACAATAAGACGCTTAAAAATTATGATTCCATAAATTTCCCTAAGAAAATTAATTTAACCCTTATCAACGTCTTTTTAAAAAAACCTCTAACCGAGACAAAAACAATTTAGATTTAAAAATTATTCTGCCGAAACTACAAATGTGACCGGTTGTTTTACATAAGCGTTTACTTTTCTTCTATTTTGCATTGCCGGTATCCAAGTCGGACCTAGTTTTAATATTCTTATCACTTCATCTTCCATCCCGTAGCCAAAATGAGTTAATGCTTTAAGATCGTGAATGAAACCAGCTGTGTCAACTATAAATTGTGCAATTACTCTATAAGTGCCCTCAGGTGCTCCGTGCTCTACTGGTGTTGATGGGTTTAAAGTTTTTAGTAAATATTTTTTCCATGCTGAATCTCCTCCTGGAAATGATGGCGGTATTTCTGCTTTTGTAAAAACAGCATCATTGTCGTCTGATTTTATATTTTCATTTGTAGCTTCACTACTTATTCCAACACTTGTTATTTTAACATCTTTATTCGGTTTTGTAAATATTTCTATTACTCCGTTTTTCCCTTTGTCACCATATTTAGCAATCGCAGCAGCATCCTTTAAAACATTAATTGATTCAATATCCATTGGATCTACTAAAGACAAGTTACTATTTGGTTTTTGAACTCCATCAATAATAATTAAAGGTTTAGATAAGTTTGATGGTTGTGGCTTTGAAGTATCAGTAAGTGTTACTTCTTTTATTTTCTTTTTTGAATTTCCGTTTTCTTCTGTTACCATAAAAGTTACCGGCTGTTTTCTATAAGCGGTTACCTTATGCCCATTTTGCATTGCAGGAACCCATCTTGGGCCTTTTGAAATTATCCGAACCACTTCATCTTCCATGCCATGGCCATGATGAGTTAATGCTTTAAGATCATGGATGTAACCATCTTGGTCAACTATAAATTGAATAAAGACGGTGTAGGTTCCTGATGGCGCTCCATGATCAACCGGTGTTGATGCATTCAGGTTTTTATGAAGATATTTTTTCCAAGCTTGTTCACCGCCGGGAAAAGATGCTTCAACTTCGACTTTTGTAAAAATTTTTCCATCATTTTCAATTTTAGATTTTGTGGTATCCGTCATTAAATTGTTAATGTTATCAATATTCTCTATTCTCGCATTTTCAAAAACAATAACTCCATTTTTTGCATCTGGTCCAAACTTTTTAATAGTTTCATTATCGTTAGTCGGATAAACAATAACTGTTTTTGCAATTATAAATGTTTTGGCAAGAAAGCTAAGCTTTTTCTTTTTCCCGTTTATAATAAGCAAAGCAGTTTCAAAATTTGTATGTAAAACGGTAGTGTCTGATTTAAGTATGATAGAACCTTTGTTTGATTTTATTATAGTAGAATCAGCTTTAAATGCAAATCCTCTTTTGGAATCATAAAAGACAGTATTCCTGCCAGTTTGTGATAATTTGGAGAAAACCGAAAGCGTATCTATTACATCTTTTTTTCTTATTTCCCAATCATCACTACTTTTTTGTGTGGCATACTGATCTATTGTTTGCAAAATAACGTTAGCAATTTTCTCCTGATTGACCGGATTTTTCATGAAACTCAAATCCTTTTTGTTGCTGATATAACCGCATTCAATTAAAGCAGAAGGACAATTGCTGTTTTCCAAAACCCATGCTTTATCAGTTTGCTTGATTGAATTATCTACAGCATACAACTGAGAAAAATAATTCAGAAGTAGTGAAGCAAGTATCCTGTTTTCACTATAGAAAGTTTTGTTCTTTTTAGGAATATATATATCAATTCCTGTCGGATTTTTTCCAGTTGTGCCCTTAACAGTTGCAGTATTGACATGAATCGACAAGAAAAGATCGGCATGCTCGTTATTGCTTAATTCTGTTCTGCTTTTCAAATCAGGTAAAACATCTGCATTCCTTGTTAAAATAATTTTTACATTTTCATCTTTGTTCAAAGACTTTACTTTTTGAGCAATTGCAAGTACAATATCTTTTTCTAATGTTCCATCGCTTGCTATTGCGCCTACATCACTTC
>CAWGKD010000005.1:0-5721 GCA_963823125.1 uncultured Bacteroidota bacterium | reverse complement strand
TACGCACAAGAAAGTTCATTAAAGAAAAGCCGAAATCTTTTTTTATCTTAAGATAAAAGAACAATCAGAAAACTTTATTTCCTTTTTAAGTTTGTTTGCAGTGGCGTATATTTAAGTGTTAGCAGTTAATTCAATGAAATCTCTATTAATATTTATAATTTGCTTTTCTATAATTTCATGTAATCAGAAAAATGGAAAGATAGAAAAGCTTTCAAAGCTTGACTCTGTATTTCAATCTCAAAATTTTGACACGACTGCTATATATTCAGAACCCTGTTGCTTGCAATACAAAGGCAGACCACTTCTAACAATCGGACAAAGTGTAAAACTGCTTGACACTTCATTCTCATTTCGAACCGACCCAAACGGTTCTTATTCTACCTATTCAAATATTATAACTGACTATTTATCGACTGATGATTATTATTCTGCAGAATTTTCCACTAGCTCACTATCTGGCATAATATTTATCTCAGCAGACAAAAAAGGACGAATATTTGACTGTCATCTAATTGGACTATAATGGTAGATTTAGCAGATACAGCTGGGATGGAAATTATTAATAAAATATACCAATACTTTCCATGTCTTCCAACTGATTTCAAAGGAGAGAGGACTTTTGAATTGTCGCATACAGATTTTATCGAGGAATTTAAATTGCTTCCATCCCCAGATAGTTCGGATATTGATCATGGTTATATTCCGCGTTGGACATTGGATTATTCTGTAAAGCTGAAGAGAAAATTATTAATAAAAAGGTTGTCAACTTTCTGAAAGTTGACAACCTTAAGTGGCTTTTTCAAATCCCCTCCTTAGGAGGGGTTGGGGAGGCTTCACAATACAAAACTACTCACCTCATCACTATACTCTCTGATCTCACTGGCGCCCATCGGTAATACGCGGAACAGATATTCTTTTCCGCTTGCCAGTGCTGTCATCAGCACTTTGCTTTTGCTGTTTGTATCCAGTGTCCATTCAGCAGCAGAAGCTTCTTTATATTCATACTGATACATCCTGGCGCCCGGTATGCGATCAAGTCCTACCAGCACTTCGCCTTTGCCTTTAGGCAACGCAAAAAAACCAGTTGGTTTTGGCAGCGGGCCAACAGGTGAAGGATTTTTGCTGATCTCAAAACCTGAGTCGAGCATGATGGCTGCGTCGCCATTACTGGTCAGCTGCACATAAGTGCCCAAACTGGTACAGCAATTGTGACAGCTGTTCACGCTTTTGATTTTTCAGTTCTACTGCTGCATGATCACCGGTGGCGGCTTCAGTCATTGAACTGTTGAAGTCGTCAATGGCTGTCGATACATCAGCAAGTGATGGTCGGGGTGTGGTAAAATGAGCGTTGCCCGTCATCTTTGTCACAATGGTCAGCGCACGGGTCGACAGTTTTGAATCGCTATACCGGAAACAACCGGTTAAAACTTTAGGCGGTTTCATATTTATTAAGTTTAGGGTTATTTAAAATTGTTTGATTATTCATACAATTGATTTTTTATTTTTATAAAATGCCTTCTTGACGGTAGGCAAGCCTGCCGGCGTTTTCACTAAAAAAGGATTGCCGGTGTTAACTTTCTTAATGTTGTTTGGAATGAAGGAAAAGGGAGGTGGTTTTTGTGTGTGGCACATACAAAATGAAAAACCCCGGCCACTTTTCCGGAAAATGATATATGCTTTTGCAATAAACATGCATGTTTTAAGGAAAATGCAATATACTTTTTGTCAGTTGCACATAACAAACGGAAAGTTGCAATACACAAACCGGAAGTTGCAATACACTTTTTGCCAGTTGCATATAACAAACGGGAAGTTGCAATACAAAAACCGGAAGTTGCAATACAGCTTTTGCCAGTTGCATATAACAAACGGGAAGTTGCAATACAAAAACCGGAAGTTGCAATACACATTTTGCCAGTTGCATATAACAAACGGAAAGTTGCAATACAAAAACCGGAAGTTGCAATACACTTTTTGTCAGTTGCACATAACAAACGGAAAGTTGCAATACAAAAACCGGAAGTTGCAATACACATTTTGTCATTTGCATATAACAAACGGAAAGTTGCAATACAAAAACCTAAAAGGAAGTTGCATATAACAAACGGCAAATGTGATGTAACAAACTGCCGGTTGCAACTGCTTTATGCGCGATAATGAATGAACAAAACCTTAATGCTGAATAGCAAAGGCGGGAAGTGGATGGACAGGTGTATAAATTCGTAAAGTAGAATTTTCAATGGTTCGGGTTTTTTGGTGGATATTGAAAATTAAACGGATACAAAGTTTATCAGCATGGAAAATTTTGTCAATACCACTTTCCGGGGTGACTCGGATATGCAAATCCGCAATAAAGAAAATGATAAACGTGTCTGAAAAAATTAATAGTTGAAAATGAAACATTAAAGAAAAAAAATACATGTTATAACATTCATTTCCCTGACTAAAGTCATATTGGAGTGCATAAAAGTTCGTGCAGTTTTGGATGCGGAAAATACGGAGATAAGTGATTAGCTTTATATTACTGCCAGTGAAGGGAAGATGTTGGAAGGAAAAAACGCCGAGTCCTCGCTAAACACAAGGCATCGCTGTGAGACTCGTCTTGGAAAAAAAGATAACCCCGAATTAATATATGTCAATGGCAAAGTTTTTTTTACCATTATCTGTTTTATTAAGTCTTATTGTAAATGCCCAAACCTGTATATTATTAGTTGCACTCAACGATTCAGTTGTAATTGGAGCTGATAGTAAGACGGGTGTACAAACTTTTTCACTGGATAGAAACATACATATACAAACCCCATTCTATAATAGAGAAGATTGCAAAATAGATCACGAAAGAGGCGTCTTTTATTTCGCATCAGGGAGATGGGCTGGTAATATTTTAAAATATGCTAAAGAAAGCATTTTAAAACAAACAACATTCAAAGATTCAATTCAATATTTACAAAAAGAGACAATAAAAGACCTTGAAACACATTTAGAAAACCAAAGATTATATGATTATAAAAACTACAGGATAGAGTTTAAGAAACATATATTTGCAGAACTAGCTTTTGTATGGTTTGATGGAGGGATACCCAAGGCATGTGGTCTTAAATTTATTATAATAAGTGATTCTACCGAAAAGGTAAAAATCAGAATTAACTATTTTCACTTCAACATACACGAAGAAAAATCTATAAGAACTATTATTGTTTTGGCACTTACCAAGCAATTTATAATCTTATATATAAACAATATGTTTTGGGAAGGGGAAAACCTTGGAACAAGGTATTAAGGAACTATTAAATATTCAATCTAAATCTACGCCAGAAACAGTTGGGCCGCCTTTTAGCATTGTGAGGATAATGAACAAGAAAATAAAATGGTACTCGAAGGGGGGATAATGCCAATAATTTTCGCCTTTATTGCTGTTCATTCACCAACAAAGAAAAAAATAAGAACTTTGGTGTTGGTCAGTCCAAAGGACTCCTTCGGATAAGAGCAACAATATCAAAAAGATTTTAAATAAAATAAACAATGTAAACATAAAAATGATTATGGTTTATAAATACGCCTCCTCTTAATCTGGGATCGTTGCCAGCAGTGATGCACAAAACACAGAGAAAGAAAAAGTAGTCAGGGCCCACCATTCAAGGTTTCGAAAGAAAGGACTGGAACGCTGTAGCAGCCCAGTTTGCTGATGGCTTCACTTTCACCAGTCCCAACAACGATGATCATATCTCTGTAGATAAATTCAAAGAAAAATGTTGGGGTACAGCTGAATTTTTTAAAAAGGTTAACTATATTAAAATGATGGAAAAAGGCGATGACCTGATGCTGCTGGTTGAAATAATTACTACAGATGGCAAAGTGATCCGTAACGTTGATGATTATACCTTTAGCAATACAGGCAAGATCAAATCCATTGAAGTTTTTTTCGGTGCTGGTTCAAAATATCCGGGCAACAAGGAATAAGAATACAATCTTATTATTTTCGCCGTTGCTGATGTTCGTTCAAGCTCTTCGAAACATTTTGTTTCGCAACATTACAATATCACTTTAAGCAATAATATATGTTTACGAAGCTGCAAGCTTCGAAGAAGGCTTGGAAGTTCTTCGTATGGGGCACCAGGCAGGGAGAGACTACTACTTCAAACTAAGTATTGTGGGTTTAAACAGCTTAGCTTTATTTTTGGGACTATATTGTAACACTAAAATATAATAAGCAGAAAATGAAAAACAATTCCATAAAATTGCTGGCAGCAATTGTTTTTGCCATTGGCTTAGTTTCATGCGATAGCTATGGCCACAAGGTAACGTTTGATAATACCAAAGGTGAAGTGTATTACAAAGGAGACAGTGTATCGGAGACTGATGCCAAAGCAGTTGGAAAATTTCTCATTGATGATGGTTATTTTCAAAACGATAACAAGGTAAGTTCAGTACAAATAACCAAAGATGGCGGCCGCATAAAAGCCCGCTTTGTTGTAAACATAAAAGCCGTTGACACGCTAACCAACGCAGATAAGGAATTTGAACTGATAGGCGCAACCATGAGCAAAAATGTATTTAACAATACTCCTGTAGATGTTATTTTAACCGATAAATATTTAAAAGATATCAAGACCATTCCTACTCAACTGCACAATTGTCTGCGGTAAACCTTACAGAAGAAATCCAGCAAATGAATAGAAAGGATTACCATAACAACACGCTTTATTATTCTAAAAACATTTCGCCTGTAATGGCGGACAGCATATACAATCATCTTGTGTCAGGCGGATTTTTTGAATACGGATGGAAGTGTCGACCTCATCATATCCCTCCGGCAAAATGGTTCTTACCATATAAGGTTACCGATTAAGCCTTCTTTTATTAATCCACAGGGGCTACAGAATTTAGATGATTTTGGGAAGGAACTAAAACAAAATGTTTTTGTAACTGATTCAGTTCAACTTGACGTATTAGATGAAAATATGAATTCTGTAAAAACATTTAATTATTAAAAACAATTGCCTGGTTCTCAATTTGCCGTTGTTATTGTAAAATCATTATCGTTGAATTTTGTTTTAGTTTGAACACCAACACCGCCGTAAATATTTTCTGCTCGCACACAAGGCTTGGGAAGAGACATTGCTTAAAAAAATATTTTAACAAAACTATCAAGCTTAGTAACAGCGATTTTATTAATTTACCAATGCATTTATATTCATTTTTAAACCTTATTACTTTGGCGAAGTATCAAAATTCATTAATTGGATTTTTCTTAATTTGTTTTTCCATCCTGTTTTCAAAATGTAATGTTCCTTGTTATACTGCGACTGCTAATATAGGGTTCATCTCATTTCAAGATTCAGAAACTAATACAATAATCTTAAGGCGATATTCGAAGGGAACTAATTTTGCAACATTAGTTGACACCTTTCTTATCAACAAATCAAATTCCTCTTATGATAAATTGAATGACACTTTACAAGTTTTCAATAATTATGCAGGCGATCAAGGTTTAAAAAGCAAATACGACTATGAAGTTTATTTACCTCAATCCAACAGGCTTTTTCAAATAAGTGAAATAGCTGAATGGTTTATGATGCAAAAAGCAAGTATAGCAATGGATCAACTTTACCACTGTATCGACCCAATAGTATCATATAAACTCAATGGCCAATTAATAAGCGGAAATTCCGATTACAGCACTTTCTATATTAAAAAATAATATTTCGCCTTCTTTCTCTG
>CAWGKD010000004.1:0-8664 GCA_963823125.1 uncultured Bacteroidota bacterium | reverse complement strand
AACGCACAAGTAAATTCATTAAAGAAAAGTAAAAACCTTTTTAATTGTCATGCCGGACTTGAACAGAAAACTTTATTCCTTTTTAAATTTCTTTGCAGTGATGTATATTTAATCGTTAGATTCCATTTTATGAAAAGACATCTAATTAATTTTCTTTTTCTTTCTTTCCTTCTTTATAATTTATCAACTTTTGGGCAAAATAAAAAAAGTGATAGTTATTGGATTTTATTTAGCGACACAACTAAAGATGAATATGGGTATTTAAATCAAAGGGGTGACACAGTTATTCAACTTGGCAAATACAGTATTTGTTATACAGACACTTTCAGAACTTATGCAATTGTGTTAAAATCAAGGTCTGGTTTCGTTGCAATTAATAGACGAGAAAACATTTTATATAATGTTTTTCCTTTTGATAATGGGCCAGATTATACTTCAGATGGGCTATTCAGAATCTTAAAAGACAATAAAATTGGTTATGCAGATTCAGCGACAGGGAGAATTATTATTAAGCCACAGTTTAAGTGTGCTTTTCCATTTAAGAATGATGTTGCAAAAGTCAGCATAAACTGCACAACACAACCTGTTGGAGAACATAGAACTTGGATAAGCAGCAATTGGTTTTATATTGATAAAACGGGAAAGAAAGTTCAAATACCCAACCAAATTCAATAACAAAATAAAGGATCGCCAACCTTTCAAAGATTGACGATCCTTATCAATCTCACAATACAAAACTACTCACCTCATCACTGTATTCCCTTACTTCACTGGTGCCGAGAGGAAGTACACGAAAGAAATACTCCTTGCCACTCAACAGATTTGTAAGCAGCAAAAGATAGATTGCTTCGTCGGACGGAGGATGGTAAGTTCTTATCAGCTTTTTTTAGTCCTCCTCGCAAAGACGGAACTCCGTAGCTTTGAAGTTTCAATGTTACTTTCGGAATTTTCGTCTTTGCGAGACGGGCAGAAGTTTGTTAAATATTAATTGGTATGTTATTGCCCGTCGAAGCAATCTGACTTCTATAAGAGTTGGAAGACGCCTTATTGAAAACTATTTAGCTCCCGTTGGCGACCTTGCCAACGGGATTTTATATTTTAAACTATCTTCATTCTTTTGGTTCTTTTCTTTTTTTCAAGAAAAAGAAAAGAAAGGACAGAAAACTTTATTCCTTTTTAATTTGTTTGCGTGGCGTATATTTAATTATTGAAAGAAATATAATTCTGATGTATCCTGATTAGCTGAGTTTTCTATATCTCACGGCAATCGTTGATATTTTACCATAACTACTTTAAACTAAGAGGTATGCTTACTGAAACATTTTTTACCAGTGAAGATGCTGTTAAGCTTCATACCAGTTATAAAAGGTATAGGCTGGTATCATACTTGTTTTTAATTATTGGCGTGCCTTTTGAAGTTCTCGTTGCATTTTTGCTTTCTAAAGGAGATTCCATAGTATTTTGGGCTGTTGCTATTTTGGGATTAGCGGTTTTATTTTTTGCTTTTTATTCAGTTTTTTTTAAAAACCTGAAGTCTTTCAAACAAGACCTGAATGAACAGATTAAATTGATCGGAGAATTACAGGTGATTTCAAAATCAGATAATAAAAAGGAACAAATAATAGGATTCAATTCTATAGAACTAGATAAGATTAGTTTATCTGAAGGAGCTTTTAGCAGAGTAAATGTAGGTGATACTTTATTTATCGAAGTTTCAAAATATGCAAGGCGTTTTTTTAAAATATTAAAAAATGGCGAACCAATAGATAATACCTTATAGGAAGAATTTCTTTTTCGACAATCATCTGCCTGTAAGTTATTGCTTAATTAAAATTTCTTTGAAGTACCGTATTTTTAAATAGTGGGAAATTTTATACTGATGCCTAAACAACCTAAATACATTTTAACAGATCCAAATTCAGGCAGGCATCTATATGGACGAGGTTGGCTCGGATTGATTCCTCTGGTAGGACTTTTTGTTGGCATAGGACTGTTAGTTCTTGGAATATTCCGTTATCGGGATAAGAAACTTGTTTTAATTGGTTTTGCAGCGATGTCTTTTACCATAATATTATACGGTTCCTTTGTCATCTATTCAATCAGTGATGCAAATCGAAAAAACTTTATTCCTCTTGCACAACAACAGTTGAATGGTTTGGTGAAAGACATTGAGTTTTTTAAACTTGAGAATGGACATTATCCTGATAGCCTGAGTCAGTTGTTATCATTACCCAATCATACACCAATATTTGACCCTGTTTCGGCAAGAATGAATGAAAATCATAAGAATTTTAATTATCAAAGGGTTGGTAATCATTATTTTTTATTCTCTTCAGGGATAGATAAAATTCCAAATACTGATGACGACATTTTTCCTGATGTTGACACACTCGGTATTGGTTTATTAATACCAGAGCATAGAAAAATAATCCACTATTAATCACATTTACTTCATTATTTACATCAATCTCTTTCTTGAAAGCAAAAAAACGAGTCTCCTTTCGAAGACTCGTTAAACCCTAACTATGGGTCAATCTTATATCACAAAACTACTCACCTCATCACTATACTCTCTGATCTCACTGGCGCCCATCGGTAATACGCGGAACAGATATTCTTTTCCGCTTGCCAGTGCTGTCATCAGCACTTTGCTTTTGCTGTTTGTATCCAGTGTCCATTCAGCAGCAGAAGCTTCTTTATATTCATACTGATACATCCTGGCGCCCGGTATGCGATCAAGTCCTACCAGCACTTCGCCTTTGCCTTTAGGCAACGCAAAAAAACCAGTTGGTTTTGGCAGCGGGCCAACAGGTGAAGGATTTTTGCTGATCTCAAAACCTGAGTCGAGCATGATGGCTGCGTCGCCATTACTGATCAGCTGCACATAAGTGCCCAACTGGTACAGCAATTGTGACAGCTGTTCACGCTTTTGATTTTTCAGTTCCACTGCTGCATGATCCCCGGTGGCGGCTTCAGTCATTGAACTGTTGAAGTCGTCAATGGCTGTCGATACATCAGCAAGTGATGGCTTGGGTGTGGTAAAATGAGCGTTGCCTGTCATCTTGGTCACAATGGTCAGCGCACGGGTCGACAGTTTTGAATCGCTATACCGGAAACAACCGGTTAAAACTTTAGGTGGTTTCATATTTATTAAGTTTAGGGTTATTTAAAATTGTTTGATTATTCATACAATTGAAATTTTATTTTTATCAAATGCCGTCCGGCCTTTCCGTTAAAAAGGATTGCCGGCTTAAACTTTCTTAATGTTGTTTGGAATGAAGGAAAAGGGAGGTGGTTTTCTGTGTGTTGCACATACAAAATGAAAAACTTCGGCCACTTTTCCGGAAAATGATATATGCTTTTGCAATAAACATGCATGTTTTAAGGAAAATGCAATATACTTTTTGTCAGTTGCACATAACAAACGGAAAGTTGCAATACACAAACCGGAAGTTGCAATACACTTTTTGCCAGTTGCATATAACAAACGGGAACTTGCAATACAAAAACCGGAAGTTGCAATACAGCTTTTGCCAGTTGCATATAACAAACGGGAAGTTGCAATACAAAAACCGGAAGTTGCAATACAGCTTTTGCCAGTTGCATATAACAAACGGAAAGTTGCAATACACTTTTTGGAAATTGCATATAACAAACGGCAAATGTGATGTAACAAACTGCCAGTTGCAACTGCTTTATGCGCATAATGAATGAACAGAACCTTAATGCAGAATAGCTCAGGTGGGAAGTGGATGGACAGGTTTACAAAAGAAAAAAGAATTTTCACGTTTACAGGATATTGGTTTAATAAAAAAACTTAAACGCAAAGCTATCCGCCGTGCAATAACTCGTCAATACCACTTTCCGGGTACTTGGATATGCAAATCCGCAATAAAGAAAATGATAAACGTGTCTGAAAAAATGAAAAGTTGAAAATGAAACATTAAAGAAAAAAAATAGATGTTATAACATTCATTTTCCTGACTAAAGTCATATTGGAGTGCATAAAAGTTCGTGCAGTTTTGGATGCGGAAAATACGGAGATAAGTGATTAGCTTTATATTACTGCCAGTGAAGGGAAGATGTTGGAAGGGAAAAACGCCGAGTCCACGCTAAGCGCAAAGTATTGAGGTGGGACTCGTCTTAGAAGAGGTCTATAAAGGATATTTTTTATTTTCAAGTAAGTATTGAAGTAAACTAAAAAATACGTCAGTGTCAATGTTTGCTTCAATTTTTAAAAGATTTCCGGTTTCAAATCCAAGCAATTTAATTCTTGGAGTCCCTGATAATATAATAAACTCATATGGATTTTGGGAATAATTCCAAGGAGCTATTGCTCTCCTCTCTGTTCCAAAACCAAGATGATTTTGCTCATATGCCTGTAATATACTAGCAATCATTTTATTTTTCTTATGGATTGTACCATCTGAAAAAAAGTCATATCCCTTGTAGTTAAAATAATTTTTTCTTTTTAATTCATTCAAATATTTGTTTGCTCTTTTTTCAAATGAATATTTTGAAATATAATTATTAATAAATGATAGTTGTTCGAAAGTTTTTTTCGACTTATCAGATACTATAACTTTATTACTGTTAGGGTTTGCAATTGTTAATATGAATGTTTCACCATTAATATTGACCTCAATTATGAAAATAGTATATCGTGAAGTTCTAAAATTTAGTGTCTGTTCTCCGGCAATATAACCAATACCTTCAATATCTTTCAAGAAAACGCTATTGTCCGTAAATTCAATTCTATTAGGAAATAATTTTAAGTGTTGTACAATCAACGGCTTTTTTTCTGTTGGTAAAAAAATATAATCTATCTTACTTTGATTTAATGAACTGGTTGTTTTATTAATAAAATCTTTTGCTGTTTGAAACATTTCGAACATAAAGCTTTTTTTGTTAAGCCATTCGTTGCAAAATCGACACTTAATCGCATCATCTTGAATTTGTTCGGCACAATAAGGGCAGC
Organism: uncultured Bacteroidota bacterium; assembly: GCA_963823125.1. Lineage (GTDB taxonomy): Bacteria > Bacteroidota > Bacteroidia > Chitinophagales > Chitinophagaceae > UTBCD1. The sequence continues at coordinate 3,686 of CAWGKD010000004.1, read as the reverse complement.
TTTTCATTACATTTTTATATTTCTAAGAATTGATTTTAATTTTATACTTGCGTTCTTCCAAATTTGGTTATTCCAATCTGATTCTTCCATACTCTTTTTATAATCAATTAATGATTGCTTTAATTGTTTTAAGAATAGAGTTGCGTCAATTACTTTATTTGATTTATTTAACAGAAGTTCTCCTTTCCTTGTAATTGCCCAGCCACCAGTCGTTTCGCCCTGATGTAAAATACCGCATCGGATATTTTTAAAAAATTGGGTTGGTATATCATCAGAAGAAAATTCAATAAAATTTTTATCTCGTGTAAAAAATTTTAGAAATGCAAGCTCGCTTTTATCTCTTGTATTATCCCATCCTCTTTGGAATGCTTCAATTGTTTCTATCAATAAGCAACAGTTAGCCATTATTGAAAAGCCATTTTTATAAAGTAATGAATATTTATCGACCTTCTTATTTGTTTTTTCGGGTTTTATTTTTTCTACTGCTTTGTATTCAAACGGCCTGATATACCTACGATAGTGCCTTTGATAAATAAAATCAGATAATTCTGGTATTCTTTTTTCTATCAAATACATAGAAACATCTTTATCCGTTATTTCCTTTGATTTACCAGTTGGTAAATAATATTTTAGCAAAAGCATTTTGGATTCATTTAATAATGGGAAATTAGCTATACAGATTATTTATATAGTTATTAAAAATACCAAACTTAATATACTACCTCTAAAATAAGGATTTCTTTCGCCTTTGTTGCTGTTCATTTGAGCCGTTGTTGGTGTTCTGATTTGAAGTCTTTGCTCATGTAATCCTCTGCACCAACAACCTGCCTACCGGCAGGCAGGCACGAACTAAGGAAATCTTATCTTAGTTTTTCGTCTTTGTTGCTGTTCATTCACCAACAAAGAAAAAAATAAGAACTTTGGTGTTGGTCAGTCCAAAGGACTCCTTCGGATAAGAGCAACAATATCTAAAAGATTTTAAATAAAATAAACAATTAAAACATAACTATGACACGGTTTATAATATGCCTCCTCTTAATCTGCATCGTTGCCAGCAGTGATGCACAAAACACAGAGAAAGAAAAAGTAGTCAAGGCCTACTATTCAGGTTTTGAGAGAAAGGACTGGAACGCAGTAGCAGCTCAGTTTGCTGATGGCTTCACTTTCACCAGTCCCAACAACGATGATCATATCTCTGTAGATAAATTCAAAGAAAAATGTTGGGGAACAGCCCAATTTTTTAAAAAGGTTAACTATATTAAAATGATGGAAAAAGGCGATGACCTGATGCTGCTGGTTGAAATAATTACTACAGATGGCAAAGTGATCCGTAACGTTGATGATTATACCTTTAGCAATACAGGCAAGATCAAATCCATTGAAGTTTTTTTCGGTGCTGGTTCAAAATATCCGGGCAACAAGGAATAAGAATACAATCTTATTATTTTCGCCGTTGCTGATGTTCGTTCAAGCTCTTCGAAACATTTTGTTTCGCAACATTACAATATCACTTTAAGCAATAATATATGTTTACGAAGCTGCAAGCTTCGAAGAGCTTGGAAGTTCTTCGTATGGGGCACCAGGCAGGGAGAGACTACTACTTCAAACTAAGTATTGTGGGTTTAAACAGCTTAGCTTTATTTTTGGGACTATATTGTAACACTAAAATATAATAAGCAGAAAATGAAAAACAATTCCATAAAATTGCTGGCAGCAATTGTTTTTGCCATTGGCTTAGTTTCATGCGATAGCTATGGCCACAAGGTAACGTTTGATAATACCAAAGGTGAAGTGTATTACAAAGGAGACAGTGTATCGGAGACTGATGCCAAAGCAGTTGGAAAATTTCTCATTGATGATGGTTATTTTCAAAACGATAACAAGGTAAGTTCAGTACAAATAACCAAAGATGACGGCCGCATAAAAGCCCGCTTTGTTGTAAACATAAAAGCCGTTGACACGCTAACCAACGCAGATAAGGAATTTGAACTGATAGGCGCAACCATGAGCAAAAATGTATTTAACAATACTCCTGTAGATGTTATTTTAACCGATAAATATTTAAAAGATATCAAGACCATTCCCTACTCAACTGCACAATTGTCTGCGGTAAACCTTACAGAAGAAATCCAGCAAATGAATAGAAAGGATTACCATAACAACACGCTTTATTATTCTAAAAACATTTCGCCTGTAATGGCGGACAGCATATACAATCATCTTGTGTCAGGCGGATTTTTTGAGACTGATGGAAGTGTCGACCTTATCATATCCCTCCGGCAAAATGGTTCTTACTATATAAAGTTACCGATTAAGCCTTCTTTTAATAATCCAGAGGGGTTACAGAATTTAGATGATTTTGGGAAGGAGCTAAAACAAAATGTTTTTGGAGCTGATTCAGTTCAACTTGACGTTTTAGATGAGAATATGAATTCTGTAAAAACATTTAATTATTAAGCAACAATCGCCTGGTTCTCAATTTGCCGTTGTTAGTGTAAAATCATTATCGTTGAATTTGGTTTAGTTTGAACACGAACGGCATAAGACTTCGGAAAGCGTGGGAAGACACGAAATCAAGGCAATATAATCCTAATAGATTAATTTATGCGAATAATTGAAATAATGAATCGCGTATTGATAAAAATTATACCAATGATATGTTTAGGTTTCTTGTGTATTGGATGCTTCGGGCAAGAAAACAAAGATAAAAAAGAAACAAACTACCCTGAAGAAATGAAGTTAAACGGCAAAGTAATATCAGTTAAGATAATTGCGTATAAGGCAACTGATAAATCAGGAGATTCTTCAAAATGGAAAATAACCAGTTCTCAAAATTTACATTATGATGAGAAGGGAAATGCAATTGAAGAGAGCGATTTCAAGGCGGATGGAAGCCAGATTTTTAAACGTACTAAAAAATATGATGATAAAGGAAATGTCACCGAAATGATCACTTACAAATCAGAAGGGATTCTTGATTCTAAAGTTATCTCCGGGTATGATGATAAAGGAAATAATATTGAGAATTACTACTATAAGTCGAACGGGAGCCTTAAATCTAAATCCAGATCAAAGTTTGACGATGAGGGAAATCAAGTTGAGAATTACAACTATAACGCAGATGGGAGCCTTCAATCTAAATCTACCTGCAAATATGACGATAAGAGAAATAAGATTGAGGAGACCTATTATAAATCGGACATCAGCCTTGATTTTAAAATTATATACAAGTATGATGAAAAGGGAAATAAGATTGAGGAGGCTACTTACTCACGAGACGGAAGTCTTGAATATAAATATACTTCCAAATATGATAATAAGGGGAATGAAATTGAAAGTAACAGCTTCAAATCAGATGGAAGTATTGAATCTGAATATAATTACAAATACGATGATAAAAAAAATAAGGTTGAAGAAAATTATCACGATTCATACAGTAGTCTTGATTATAAATTTATTTACAAATATGATGATAAAGGCAATAAGGTTGAAGAGAAGTTTTCAAAACCAGACGGAAGCTTTAGTTATAAACATATATACAAGTATAATGATTTAGGCGCTACTATTGAGGATAGAAGTTTCTTTTCAAACAAAAAAAATCTACAACGTACTCTTATCAATGGGAATATGATAGTCAGAAAAATTGGATAAAAGAGATAGATTATCAGGATGGGAAACCTACCCAG
>CAWGKD010000003.1:0-1016783 GCA_963823125.1 uncultured Bacteroidota bacterium | reverse complement strand
ATTTATTTATTGTTCGTCTAATGTTTTTGTTGGTTTGATCGTCAGAAACTGTCGCTCTGCAATTACCTCTAACATTCTAATTTATCAACATCAAATTTATCGTTAAAACGCTTCATTAACTGAGACTATCGGGAGATGTTGGGAAAAAAACTAACCATTGTTGTTTTGAGAAAATTAATTTATCTAATTTAGTATTATAGTGTCTATTACTTTCAATGCTATTTATAATAATATTATTTGGGGATTGTAAAAAATCAAATAATAGCTCTTCAAATTCCAATCAAACTATATCCAGCTAATGTTTCTGGAACTTTTACATTTACATTTAATGGAAGTCCATATAGTGTGAACTCTTTTAGATATATTATAATATTTAATAATAATAATTTTCAGGGAAGAGAGTAACTTGGAATTATGGAATGGCTGTTTACAATACATATGCCTTCATCAACCGTGGTATTAGGACAATATCTATATCAGCAATCCGATTATACTCTATTTTATACAATATAATCAAGGTGCTATTGGTTTTGTGCAAGAATTTAAATTCTTCATCGACATGTCTGTCGTAATTTTGAATGTAATTTGAGTTATAACGCTTCTAATCATTATGCGATACAAGTAACATTTTCAGGTAAATTAGTTGATGACCTTTTGGTAATAGTGTTACAATAACTAAACGGTAATATTAATGCGTAGCTTTATCTTAAGAAATTATGGTTTTGTCTGAGCCGTGGTTTCTATGAAAAATGTCTTTTATTGAAATTTTCTGTAAGTCTCGCTTTTAAATTTTATATGTCATTTTTGGAAGAATTTTTCCATTCCTCTAGAAGAGGGCATAGTCCTCTGCTGGAATAACATTTACATCTATACTTTGAATTTTGATTTTGTCATTGTTATAAGTAATATGGTCCGAATAAACTTTATCAATTTTTGTCTATTAAGGGTAATGAAGATTGGACCAACTTCCGAATCAAAATCAATGTCTAAAGGATGTCTGATAAAACTATGCAAATATTTGCTTAATCGAAATTGCAAGTCGTCTGATTTTTTAAAGTCAAAACTCTTTCCTGAAAATATTGCACTTCACAAACAGCCTGATAAAAGAGTTGAAACTTTTCTTTGAGCGATTTTATTTTTTTGTTTGCTCTGTTGTTTCGATTTTTTGTTTTGCCTGATTCTATTATTTCTGGTCTTAATCCGTCGCTAAACTTAACCAAGAAAATTACTAATTCTATAAGTTCCAAAGCAGTTCGTAGGTCACACAAGCATATATTAGTGGAGATGAACTTTTAAATGTTATTGCTCCACTCTTTAATATTCTGCATTTATTGTTAGATAAAGCGGGTCTCTCAAGTTCTTTGTAGATTGTATTCTCTATAAAATTACCGCTTTTGTCCGAGCCATCTTCCTGCGCAATGGTTTGTGTTGAGCTGGCACACTTATAATTAAAGATATAGATTTAAGTAAATAATTTTACACATCGTGTGTCCCAGCCATTGCACAAAGCTTAACGGGAGATATTGAGAAGGAATATTAGTTGATAGCGATTTGCAGCTGATTGTTATTTTGTCTGCCAGCATTACGGCACCTAATGATGCGTGCAGCCAAGCTTAACAATCAACCAAATTATTTTTAACTATTTTGTCGCAGGTCCGATTAATAACATCATATTCGTTGCGTTTTGTAACATCGTCTGTAGTTCTTTTTGTCAAAGCAGCATACCATTTGTCATTTGCATAAATATATTCAATACCATTATCAAGAATGTTTGTTTTTTGCAGGGTCAATCCGAAATCCGTAAGTTCGGTAATATACTTTTCGCCAAATTTCACTAAGAAATCTTGTTTGGATGTCTATTAGTTTCTCTTTGATTTGTCTTCTAATATAGAATGCATTGTATCTACTAAACCCATATCCTATCCAATCATTTGAGGCACTAGTTTTATTGAGCTTATAACCTTTTGAAGTTAACTGTTCATCTAAGGATGAAATACTTGCAGTACTTAAATTTGCCAAAAGCTCCACACTAAGAGCTTTATCATTGTCAAGAGAATAATTTTCTTGCCCGTAAGAAACATTCAATAATATAAAAGAAAAAAGTAAAAGAAAAATACTTTTCATTAGGATTTAGTATTAAATAAGTCATCTGAAATGGGAACAAAAACGGCAGACTGAAAAACGGGTTGTTCGTCGGAATTTTCTTTTTCATGAAAAAATCTGTAAATCCAGCCACCTGGAACTTTCATAACATTAGTATATCCATTGATTTCAATATCTTCATGTAATTCCATTGCTAATAATTCTTTTATTGTAGTTGACATAAAATTGATTATTATTTAAGAAATATAGGTGTCGCCAAATTGGCTATCAACACTCTAATTTATGATATTAAACGCTATCCCTAAAAATACGAGTCTTGAAAATTAATATTTTCGTGTTATACATTTTGTACCTGCATGCCGGTAGGCAAGTTTTTATTAATACATTCCGTTTTACCATTCTATAGCATTTGTCTTCCATAAATCATCAAAAGGGCTGATAATATTCATCAATTGTTTTTTGCCTACATGCAGATACCTTTCAGTTGTTTTAATGTAGAAATGGCCCGGCATTTCTTTTTATATTTTATATCCGCACCATTATCCGGAAGATGTGCAGCAAGTCCATCTGTCTTTTCCCCATTTCTTTTCACTACTGCATCATCCGGAGTGCAAGCTCATTCGTCCGCCAATTGCATAAGAATTGCAAAGTCGGTGTTTGGGAAATGTTTTTCAATACATGGAATAGGAAATTGCAGCCATGGAAAGACAATTTCCTGACAGGGAAAAGTCATTTCCTGACAGGGAAAAGCAATTTCCTGACAGGGAAAAGCAATTTCCTGACAAGGAAAAGTCATTTCCTGACAAGGAAAAGTCTATTTCCTGACAAGGAAAAGTCATTCCCTACAAGGAAAAGTCATTTCGTGACAAGGAAAAGTTATTCCCTGACAAGGAAAAGTCATTTCGTGACAAGGAAAAGTCATTCCCTGACAGGGAAAAGCAATTTCCTGACAAGGAAAAGTAATTTCCTGACAGGGAAAAGTCATTTCGTGACAGGAAAAAGGAATTTCCTGACAGGGAATAAATTTCCTGACAGGAAAAGAGAATTTTTATCTCTTAACGACATCTCACTAAGATAATGTTGAGTCATTTAAGACATAAAGCGATAGGTTGGTAAGCGTAACATCCTTTATCTATATACAAGACTTGGGAAGTGGGGGTTGGGCGGAAGAAATTCTTTTTTTCTCAGCCACGTTCCACAATTGGGGGAACACCTGAAAGAAGACCGATTAGAGAGAGAATGAAAACATTAAGTTTCTTTTCACCCTATTTAGTGCCTGTGGATGAAACCTTTCAAAACTTCACACACTCTTTCAATTCTTTCTCAGTATAACTTATTCCATATTGTTTCAGCACATCATCGGGCACACCGTTCCATTGGTTGGGAGTGTTGCCGGGATAACCCAGATCTTTTACTCCCATTTGAGAAGTAAAAAAACCAGTCGCCGTTAAGTTGCGCATCAGGTTGAAAGAAACCAACGCCCGCTGACATTCCGGTTTTCTATTTTTCTTTCGGGACTATGCTATTCAATCTTCATTTTCATTTGCTGTTTTGCCGGCTGCAATCTGAAAAAGTGTTCCTATCATATTGCTTCAGGTATTGTATATCCAGCCACGTAATCGTCACGCATGGGTATTTGACGTCCGGATATCTTTTACAATGAATTCAATGAAGTCGGGCACTTTAGCTCTGCGCTGCCACTTATTGCATCTGCCGAAGTAGAACGATGTTGGGAAGACATGGCAATAGTTGCCATTTCATGATCAGTGAAGAATATTAGGTTCAGTCAATAATTCCTTTTCATGCTTCAACTCATCTGCATCTCACCATCAGGTTGAAAGTTGGCTCGGCGGCAACTTCGTTTTCTTTTTTTTTATCTTCAGTTCCGCACCCAGCCGCAACAACGCCGGTTGCTATATGCGCCTCCGGTTTCTGAAAATGAGTTTTAAAGATTTATACTTGTTTCATAATTAAATGACCCTGAAATCCCTAGGCTTTCTAGATTCGTTGTTACTTAGAGTATTTTGTTTTTGAATAGTTTGTATTTCGGAAGATTTTTATCTCTATTTCTTCGAGAACTTTTTCAGGATTTTTAATAACCTCCTTCATTTGAAAATCTGATAATAGTATAGTTCAAGTCTTTTAAACCTTTTTCTCTCGTTCGCCGTCAGTTTCCTGACTAATAAATTATTGTGCATTCTCTATTTAATTTCAATTATCAGCCGGAGCTTTGTGACAATAAAAGTCGGCAATGTAAATTCCAATTGGATGTTGCCTTCTGGAATTTTAACCCATTTATTCCTTCTTTTAAATACATCCACAAAACAGTTTCGGCATCAGTCATATTTTTACGAAGATGTTTCGCATTCGATATTTGCAAATGCGAAACATCTTCGTAAAAATATGACTGATGCCGAAACTGTTTTGTGGATGTATTTAAAAGAAGGAATAAATGGGTTAAAATTCAGAAGGCAACATCCAATTGGAATTTACATTGCCGACTTTTATTGTCACAAAGCCCGGCTGATAATTGAAATTGATGGAGAAAGACACAATGGTTTTATTAGTGCAGGTAAAATGACAGGCGACGAGAAAAAGGTTTAAAAGACTTGAACTATACGTATTATCAGATTTTCAAATGGAAGAAGTATATAAAAATCCTGAAAAAGTTCTCAAAGAAATAGAGATAAAAATCTTCGAAATACAAACTATTCAAAAACAAAATACTCCAGTAACAACGGAGTCTAAAAGCCCCCTTTAGGGGGTTTGGGGTCATTAGATGGACAGACGTAAATCTTTAAAACTCATTGCAACCGGAGCATTAGCAACCGGCGTTGTTGCGGCTGGGTGCGGAACTGAAGATAAAGAAAAAGTCGCCGTGAGCGCAACTTTCAACCTGGATCGTAATGCAGATGAGTTGAAGCATATGAAGGAAGTACGAATCACTGAACCTAAGTTTCACTGATCATGAAATGGCAACTATTGCCATCCTTGCCGGTATATGGATGTCGGCAAGGATGGCAACAGCTTGCCATTTCATGATCAGTGAAGAATTTAGGTTCAGTCAATATTCTTTTCATGCTTCAACTCATCTGCATTACGATCCAGGTCGAAGTTTGGCTCTGGTGCAAACTTCCTGTTTTCTTTTTTTTATCTTCAGTTCCGCACCCAGCCGCAACAATGCTGGTTGCTAATGCTCCGGTTGGAATGGGTAGCTTTCAAGATTTACGTCTGTCCATATTAATGACCCCAAAACCCCCTAAAGGGGGCTTTTTAGATCCGCTTGTCTACCTGGGAGTATTTCGTTTTTCGAATAGTTTGTATTTCGAACAATTTTTATCTCTATTTCTTTAGAACTTTTTCAGGATTTTTATATACTTCTTCATCTGAAAATCTGATAATAGTATAGTTCAAGTCTTTTAAACCTTTTTCTTGTTCCGCCTGTCAGTTTCCTGCACTAATAAATCATTGTGTATTGCATCAATTTCAATTATCAGCCGGGCTTTGTGACAATAAAAGTCGGCAATGTAAATTCGAATTGGATGTTGCCTTTGAATTTTAATCCATTTATTTCTTTCTTTTAAATACATCCAGAAAACAGTTTCGGATCGTCATATTTTTACGAAGACGTTCGCATTTGCAAATATCAAATGCGAAGCGCCTTCAAACATTCCACTCCCGCCTTATATGGATTTTTTAATATGATAGGAACTCAAATTTTCTTTTAGGGTACTCAGAGGGTTTCTTAGGAAATTCCTTCATTTCATCAATAATATGTTCGCCTGCTCATGCTCAATGCCAGAATTGTCCAGGTAGTTATCAGCCTGCGAAGAAAAGCTCCGCCTCACAAAAAGATTTTTGCAATCATGAGATTGATTCCATTTATTCAAAGCAGAATGTTTTGGATCAGTTGCCATACCGAATGGTTCCGGCTTCATGAATAATCTCGGGTTTTGAGAGTCCATAATTGTTTTTTTTCATTATCAGTATCGCCCCATGTCAGCGCCCATGTTGTGATTATTTCTTGTCAAAAATTTCATTTTATTATCACTCCATTTAACATCAAACGCAAAACAGGCATGATCAATATCTTGTTTACTACTTATTTTTGTATTTAATTTCAAAAAAATTATATTCAGTTGGCAATTGCGGGTCGCGGTGAAGCCAATCTCCATTGGAAATAATTTTTGTGAAATTGATCCGAATGTGGTGGACAAATATGGTATTCCTGTTTTGCGTTTCAATGTTAAATGGAGTGATCATGAAATAAAACAGGCGAAGCATATGAAGGAAACTTTTAAAGAAATCATGCACAACATGGGCGCTGTGGTCACATGGGGCGATACTGATAATGAAAAAAACAATTATGGACTCTCAAAACCCGGAGAGATTATTCATGAAGCCGGAACCGTTCGTATGGGCAACGATCCAAAACATTCTGCTTTGAATAAATGGAATCAATCTCATGATTGCAAAAATCTTTTTGTAGTGGATGGCGGAGCTTTTACTTCGCAGGCTGATAAGAATATTACCTGGACAATTCTGGCATTGAGCATGAGAGCCAGCGAACATATTATTGATGAAATGAAGAAACAGAATTTGTAAGAAACCCTCTAAATCTCCCTAAAGGGAGACTTAAAGAGTCCTATAATTCGACTATGACATTAAAAAATCCATATAAGGCGGGTGGAATGTTTGAAGGCGCTTCGCATTTGATATTTGCAAATGCGAAACATCTTCGTAAAAATATGACTGATGCCGAAACTGTTTTGTGGGATGTATTTAAAAGAAGGAATAAATGGGTTAAAATTCAGAAGGCAACATCCAATTGGAATTTACATTGCCGACTTTTATTGTCACAAAGCCCGGCTGATAATTGAAATTGATGGAGAAATACACAATGATTTATTAGTGCAGGAAACTGACAGGCGACGAGAAAAAGGTTTAAAAGACTTGAACTATACTATTATCAGATTTTCAAATGAAGAAGTATATAAAAATCCTGAAAAAGTTCTCAAAGAAATAGAGATAAAAATCTTCGAAATACAAACTATTCAAAAACAAAATACTCCAGTAACAACGGAGTCTAAAAGCCCCCTTTAGGGGGTTTGGGGGTCATTAATATGGACAGACGTAAATCTTTAAAACTCATTGCAACCGGAGCATTAGCAACCGGCGTTGTTGCGGCTGGGTGCGGAACTGAAGATAAAAAAAAGAAAACAGAAGTTGCCGCCGAGCCAACTTTCAACCTGGATCGTAATGCAGATGAGTTGAAGCATGAAAAGGAATTATTGACTGAACCTAAATTCTTCACTGATCATGAAATGGCAACTATTGCCATCCTTGCCGACATCATTATACCGGCAGATGAAATAAGTGGCAGCGCAACTGATGCTAAAGTGCCCGACTTCATTGAATTCATTGTAAAAGATATGCCGGAACATCAAATACCCATGCGTGGCGGATTGCGATGGCTGGATATACAATGCCTGAAGCAATATGATAAACCTTTTTCAGATTGCAGCCAGCAACAGCAAATGAAAATGATAGATGAAATAGCATATCCCAAAAGAAAAATAAAAACCGGAATGTCACAGGGCGTTGAGTTCTTCAACCTGATGCGCAACTTAACGGCGACTGGTTTTTTTACTTCTCAAATGGGAGTAAAAGATCTGGGTTATGCCGGCAACACTCCCAACCAATGGAACGGTGTGCCCGATGATGTGCTGAAACAATATGGAATAAGTTATACTGAGAAAGAATTGAAAGAGTGTGTGAAGTTCTGAAAGGTTTCATCCGCCGGCACTAAATAGGGTGAAAAGAAACTTAATGTTTTCATTCTCTCTCTAATCGGTCTTCTTTCAGGTGTTCCCGCAATTGTGGAACGTGGCTGAGAAAAAAAGAATTTCTTCCGCCAAACCCCCACTTCCCAAGTCTTGTATATAGATAAAGGATGTTACGCTTACCAACTTATCGCTTTATGTCTTAAATGACTCAACATTATCTTAGTGAGATGTCGTTAAGAGATAAAAATTCTCTTTTCCTGTCAGGAAATTACTTTTCCCTGTCAGGAAATTCCTTTTCCCTGTCACGAAATGACTTTTCCCTGTCAGGAAATTACTTTTCCTTGTCAGGAAATTGCTTTTCCCTGTCAGGGAATGACTTTTCCTTGTCACGAAATGACTTTTCCTTGTCAGGGAATGACTTTTCCTTGTCACGAAATGACTTTTCCTTGTCAGGGAATGACTTTTCCTTGTCAGGAAATGACTTTTCCTTGTCAGGAAATGACTTTTCCTTGTCAGGAAATTGCTTTTCCCTGTCAGGAAATGCTTTTCCCTGTCAGGAAATGACTTTTCCCTGTCAGGAAATTGTCTTTCCATGACTGGAATTTCCTGTTCCATGTTTGCAAAAACATTTTCCAAACACCGGCTTTGGAATCCTTATGCAATTGACGGACGGATGCGCTTGCTTTCCGGTTGATGCAGTAGTGAAAAGAAATGGGGAAAAGACAGATTGCTTTGCTGCACATCTTCAGGATAATGGTGCGGATATAAAATATAAAAAAGAATTGCTTGGCCATTTCAACATTAAAACAACCGAGAGGTATTTGCATGTAAGCAAAAAATAATTGGTGAATATTATCAGCCCTTTTGATGATTTGTGGAGAACAAATGCAATAGAATAGTAGAACGGATTGTATTAATAAAAACTTGCCTACCGGCATGCAGGTACAAAATGTATAACACGAAAATATTAATTTTCAAGACTCGTATTTTTAGGGATAGCGTTTAATATCATAAATTAGAGTGTTGATAGCCAATTTGGCGACACCTATATTTCTTAAATAATAATCAATTTTATGTCAACTACAATAAAAGAATTATTAGCAATGGAATTACATGAAGATATTGAAATCAATGGATATACTAATGTTATGAAAGTTCCAGGTGGCTGGATTTACAGATTTTTTCATGAAAAAGAAAATTCCGACGAACAACCCGTTTTTCAGTCTGCCGTTTTTGTTCCCATTTCAGATGACTTATTTAATACTAAATCCTAATGAAAAGTATTTTTCTTTTACTTTTTTCTTTTATATTATTGAATGTTTCTTACGGGCAAGAAAATTATTCTCTTGACAATGATAAAGCTCTTAGTGTGGAGCTTTTGGCAAATTTAAGTACTGCAAGTATTTCATCCTTAGATGAACAGTTAACTTCAAAAGGTTATAAGCTCAATAAAACTAGTGCCTCAAATGATTGGATAGGATATGGGTTTAGTAGATACAATGCATTCTATATTAGAAGACAAATCAAAGAGAAACTAATAGACATCCAAACAAGATTTCTTAGTGAAATTTGGCGAAAGTATATTACCGAACTTACGGATTTCGGATTGACCCTGCAAAAAACAAACATTCTTGATAATGGTATTGAATATATTTATGCAAATGACAAATGGTATGCTGCTTTGACAAAAAGAACTACAGACGATGTTACAAAACGCAACGATATGATGTTATTAATCGGACCTGCGACAAAATAGTTAAAAATAATTTGGTTGATTGTTAAGCTTGGCTGCACGCATCATTAGGTGCCGTAATGCTGGCAGACAAAATAACAATCAGCTGCAAATCGCTATCAACTAATATTCCTTCTCAATATCTCCCGTTAAGCTTTGTGCAATGGCTGGGACACACGATGTGTAAAATTATTTACTTAAATCTATATCTTTACTTTTAACGCTGTGTCCAGCTCAACACAAACCATTGCGCAGGGAGACGGCTCGGACAAAAGCGGTAATTTTATGAGAGAATACAATCCTACAAAAAGACTTCAAGACCCGCTTTATCTAACAATAAATGCAGAAGTATTAAAGAGTGGAGCAATAACATTTAAAAGTTCATCTCCACTAATATATGCTTGTGTTGACCTACGAACTGCTTTGGAACTTATAGAATTCATAATTCTTCTTGGTTCAGTTAGCGACGGATTAAGACCAGAAATAATAGAATTAGGCAAAACAAAAAATGGAATCGACAGAGCAAACAAAAAAATAAAATCGCTCAAAGAAAAGTTTCAACTCTTTTATCAGGCTGTTTGTGAAGTTGCAAATATTTCAGGAAAGAGTTTTGACTTTAAAAAATCAGACGACTTGCAATTTCGATTAAGCAAATATTTGCATAGTTTTATCAGACATCCTTTAGACATTGATTTTGATTCGGAATTCATGCAATCTTCATTACCCTTAATAGACGAAACGATAAAGTTTATTCGGGACCATATTACTTATAACAATGACGAAATCAAAATTCAAAGTATAGATGTGAATCATATTCCAGCGGAGGACGTGCCTCTTCTAGAGGAATGGAAAAATTCTTCAAAAATGACATATGAAGATTTAAAAGCGAGACTTACAGAAAATTTCAATAAAAGACGTTCATAGAAACCACGGCTCAGACAAAACCATTATTTACTAATAAAGCTGCGCATTAATATTACCGTTAGTTATTGTAACACTATTACCAAAGGCATCAACTAATTTACCTGAAAATGTTACTTGTATCGCATAATGATTAGAAGCGTTATAACTAATTACATTCAAAATTACGACAGATGTCGATGAAGAATTAAATTCTTGCACAAAACCAATAGCACCTTGATTATATTGTATAGAATTGGTATTATCAATTGCTGATGAATATTGTCCTAATACCACGGTTGATGAAGGCATATGTATTGTAACAGCCATTCCATAATTAGAGTTACTATTTCTTCCCTGAAAAATTATGTCGTTATTATTATTATTAAATATATAATATCTCAAAAGAGTCACACTATATGGACTTCCATTAAATGTAAATGTAAAAGTTCCAGAAACATTAGCTGGATTAGTTTGATTGGAATTTGAAGAGCTATTATTTGATTTTTTACAATCCCCAAAATAATATTATTATAAATAGCATTGAAAGTAATAGACGCATAATACTAAATTAGATAAATTAATTTTCTCAAAACAACAATGGTTAGTTTTTTTCCCAACATCTCCCAATAGCCATGTGCGCAAGCCGGGAGGTTGCGTTAATGAAGCGTTTTTTTAACGATAGAATTTAATGTCATAAATTAGAATGTTAGCGGTAATTGCAGAGCGACAATTCTAACAATCAAACCAACGGACAAAAATTAACTTTGACGAACAATAAATAAATAAAAATTATGAGCAAAATTATCTTTGACAGCGGAATATCACTTGATGGCTTTTTCGCAGGCGATAACAGAAGTCCAAACAACCCAATGGGTGGCGTTTCAGGAAAAATTCACAAGTGGATGTTTAAACAAAAAGCATTTTGGAAAAACATCAATATGGAAGGCGGTGAAGAATACGGTGCAGACAGTAAATTAATTGATGATGTGTTTGCAAGAACAGGTTCTTACATTATGGGAAAACGAATGTTTGAAGAAGGCGAAGTCGTTTGGGCAGAAGATTTATACAAAGCAGATGTTTATGTGCTGACACACGAAAAACGGGAACCCTGGGTTCAAAAAGGGACAACAACTTTTTATTTCATCAATGACGGAATACAAAGTGCATTGGAAAAAGCAAGACAATCAGCCAAAGGAAAGGACATAAGAATACAAGGTGGTGCGAATACTATTCAACAATTTCTCAATGCAGGGCTTGTGGACGAATTTTTTATTCACATTGCCCCCGTTTTTTTAGGAAGTGGTATCCGGCTGTTTGACGGCATTGACAAAGCCAAATATGATATTCAAATTGCAGAAGTAATACCATCAAACCTGACAACACATTTGAGATACAAACTAACGAAGAAATAAGAACAACTACCGCTAATAGTCACCAAGCTCTTCGAAACTTGCAGCTTTGTAAGCATATTCTATCGCTTAAAGCGATGTAATAATGTTGCGAAACAAAATGTTCGACGCAGAGCCTGAGAATAATTTATTTTACGTTAAAATTTTGAACATGAAACACTTTGCTTTCTTATATTTCTTTTTTTTCATTTTTCATCTGAATTCTTCGGCGCAGCTTAATTATTCAATTGACTACATGGATAGTTCAACGCAAATAATTAAGGTAACCATACAACTGGCCAGTGAAAAAAAAGCACCTCTGATTTTTGTAATGCCCCGCTCCATTCCCGGAGCTTACAGCATCATTGACTACGACAATTTTATTGATCAGTTGTATGCCATTACCGGTAACGGTGAAAGAAAGCCTATGATTAAAGATACCGATGGCGCACCCCGATGGTATTATGATGATAGTAATAATTCAGTTAAAAAGATTGAGTATGATATTGACCTTCGAAAAATGGAAATGCAATTAGCCCCCAGTGATGCATCCATCATCCGTTCCGGGTTTGCAGGCATATTAAATTATTCCGTTTTTGGCTGGATTAACGGAACTGAAAAAATGCCGGTACAATGTACTGTTCAAACATTTGGAGAATGGCCCATCTTCAGCACCAACCAGCCCACCGTAATGATGTCAAAAGGCAGCTTTACTTTTAATGCTGATAATTATTACAGCCTGGCAGACGGGCAAATTTTTATGGGACCGGGATTGCGGGTAAAAGAGTACAAAGGACTGGTGCCTTTATTTATTGCTTCTTATTGCGAAACCGGCGATGAATACCTTGATGATTATGGAAAGCAGGGAACTATGAGTATAGAAATGCTACACGATTATTTTGGCGAACTTCCTTTTAAAAAATATTCCATCCTTTTACGTAAAGCTTTACCCCTTGATGGTATCGGTTCCATGCCTTTTGGAATGGAACACTTGCAGAGTTCTACTTTTTTTGGCGACACAACGGGATTCAGAAAACAGGCAATGAGTCAAAAAGAGTTGATTGGAACAATGGCCACTTACCTGCACCATATGGGACATGCTTTTATACCCTTGCGGTGTTATGGCGATAATTATCGTCCATTTGTAAAAGAAATACCACCCATTATCAATAATATCTGGTTCAACGAAGGCTTCATGTGGTTTGTACCCTATGAATTATTACAATCAAAAGAATTATTAAAATGGTTTGATACTAATTGCTATAAAGCGGATCCATTAATAAAGAAAATGAGCTTACAGGAATTATCGCAGGAGGCCTCTATGATATATGCTGTTGATTTCAGACTCGGCCAGGCAGTCGTTGCAAGAGGTGCCTTGATGGCTATTGAAATGAACAACTATATAAAAGAAAAAACGGCAGGAAAAAAATCTATGAAAGACGTTTTACGATACCTGTATTACTGGACAAAAGAAAATAAAAGGGCTTTTACTTTAAAAGAATTTCCTGAGCTGATAAATAAAGCCTGTGGTATCGATTTAAGTGCGATTTATAATAAATGGCAGATGCCGGTCAAATAGCTGACTTTTGTTTCATTATAACTAATACCAAAAGTTTTCCAAGCTGTTCGAATCTTGCAGTTTCGTAAGCATATTATATCGCTTAAAGCGATATAGTAATGTTGCAAAACAAAATGTTTCGCAGAGCTTGCGACCCATTGCGCCAATAGTCATAAAACAGTACCTTAGTTATTGTAACTTCCTCTATCTGTTCGTAAGGTTTAGGGAGAGACATAGATGGGAAAAGAATCAATCGTCAAAATATTTTTATCAGTAACATTATACAAACTCCTCTCACTTTATTTACATTAATGCATAATGTAAATCGCCAGAAAACTTTTCTTCAAAAATATCTATCGAAAGAATCAGAATCTGCCCGGCAAACAAATGATGGCAGCCTTGATGATGAAGATTTTAAAAAGATAACAGGTTATTACGGGCTTGCTGTTCCTGCTATTCTTGGCGAGGCTCTTTGTGCATTACGCGGATTTAAGATGACACTGCCGGAAAGAATGGCGCTCACCTACCAGGGAGCCATGACGGGATTGTTTGATGATTTCTTTGATAAAGAAAAATTATCGGATGAAACTGTAAAAAATTTCATGGAAAAGCCTGCTGAAATAAGTGGCATCAATTCAAGGCAGAAATTATTTCTTCAATTTTACAAGAAGGCATTGCACTATGCAAACAATCCAGCACTAATGCTTCATTACCTCCAAAAAGTTTATGAAGCGCAGATTGAAAGTAAAAAACAATCTTCACCGGGTTCTTTGACAAAAGATGAAATAAAACGAATTACTTTGAACAAAGGAGGCGTATCAGTCCTCTTTTACAGAAGTGTTTTGTCAAACGCTTTATTTAAAGAGGAAGAAGATGCACTGTATCAAATGGGTGGACTGATGCAGTTTGGCAATGACATTTTTGATGTATATAAAGATTCCGTGAGTCATATTGATACTTTGATGACTACAAAAAAGAAAGTAAACGATGTCAGGACAATGTTTAATCAAATAACAGAAAGCAGTTTCAGTTCTTTTTCTCAAACAAAGTATGCTGATAAGAACATCAGGAAATTCCAGAGATTAATTTTTATGAGTCTTTGCAGCCGTTGTTTTGTTTGTCTTGATCAGTTAGAAAGTAAAGAGAAAAAATCTGACAATATTTTCTCTCCTCAACTTTACAGCAGGGAAGACTTGGTTTGTGATATGGATACTTTCAGAAATAAACGGAGATCTATGATTTATTTTATCAGGCGCCGGTCTAAATAACTTTTAATAAACCGGCACCTGGTAAAATAATATATATTACTGATCAATTCTGCGTAAAGACGAACTTATAATACTGACTCGTAATCACCTGGTTTAATTTATCATCAAATAAGATCACTTTAAACTTCAGGTTATACTCACCTTTCGGAAGTTCCAATTCTTTATATGGTATTGTTATAACTAAACCCGTTTGCGTGTTATCATATAAAGCCACATCATATCCCGGCACAAACTTTTCGGAACTTGATACATGCCCATCTACTGTATTATATGCTCCATTATGATCTATTAATGGCTCGTCGTTATCATAATAAAAATATGCAACAGCGAGACAATTCAAACTTTTTGCATTTGAAATAGTAAATATCGGAGTGATCTTCAGTTGCTGATTTGCATCATCATATACAGTCTCTACGGTTATTTCTTTACAACTGATTCCCTGACTGAAAGTGAAATACTGGTATCCACTGGAAAGTATTTGTTTCTGATCCGGATCGAAAATAGCAACAAAACATTTGAGCCGGAAATTACCGCTGCCTAATTCAAATTCATCATAAGGTATGAAGGCAGACAAACCCGTGTATTGCGAACTCTGGTAACCCGGTGTAAAATGAGTATTGGTAGAAACATGCCCGTCCGTTGAAGCATAAAGTCCATTTTTATCTTCCAGAGGTGCATCATTATCTGCATTATAAAAATATACTGCCATGATGCACTCTTTTCCCTGTGCATTATAGATCAAGAAATTTTGTTTAACTCTCATACCTAACTTCCCGTTTTCGGTTACATTATACTCAATGTTCAGGTCCTGCAAATTGCCCCATACAGTAGTTTTATTGGTAATGGGCTGAGTGTTGTTGTTAAAAGGATAGAGTTCTCCAATCAGTTTTATATCATCCGGAGAAAGATCATCATTTTCACCAACAGAATACCCGTCCAGTGTAAATTCTTTCGGAATCGGATAATGCATGATGGATTTCGGATCATAAGATTTGTTGGTCATGCTAACACTGTAACGTTCAAAAACCTGTTTGTCCACCATATCTTTATCCCAACCATCATATTGAAGATAATAAGCATAGACAACCGGCTTATTCCATTTTATATTGCTCATTGGGTTCATGTGCTCATGAAGCAAGCCAAGTGAATGGCCAAATTCATGAAGTATCACTCCCCGCAATGTAGCTTGTGATTTATCCTGGTCAATCCATCCTAAATTCATAGTTTCTTCCGAAGGGAGGCGGTTCTTTGCATCAAGCCCAATAAATGAATAAGAACCTTTCTTTGGATCGAAACTTATTCTCACTTCGGCGTTCGTTGTATTTACAAAATTGAATTTCACATTTGCATATTCGCTCCAGATTGGAGCATACTTTTCAACTTCTTCATGCTGCCATTCAGTTCCGCCAATGAAACCAACAGTGAGTACTGTTCCCGGAGTCCATTTATTATTAAAATCATAGACACCCTGGCCAGCCCCCCTTTCTCTTCTGGTAGAACTGGTTACATCAAGGCAAGGTAAAATTTGCGCTTGAGAAATTATAGAACCAAAGAAAATTGTTGCTAACAATAACCTTTTGTAGGAGAACATAATCGTTGATTTATGCTGTTAAATTACGGAATTCCTTAATTATGAAAAATATTATTACACCTGAATTTATAAAAACCATCCCGATAATGACCGGGATGATTTTTGTATAAAGTTAGTATTGGATCTGGCTTACTGTTTAAGCAAATTCTTCTTTTGCTGTTTTGCTGTATTCATCAATCAGTTTACGTTGCAATTCAAACGGTACCGGTTCATATGCTTTAAAATGCATTGTGAACTTAGCCCTTCCCTGCGTTATTGACCGTAATGATGAAGAATAGCCATCCATTTCAGCCAGTGGCACTTTAGCAATTATTTTTTGAAAATGACCTTCACTGTCAATTCCTTCTACAATGGCACGGCGACTTTGAAGATCGCCCATCACTGCGCCGGTAAGATCATCGGGACATAATACCTCAACATGATAAATAGGTTCCAGTATTTGCGGATCAGCTTGCTGAAAGGCCTGGCGAAAAGCCTGCAGCCCGGCAATTTTAAATGATATATCATTGCTGTCGACCGGGTGCATTTTTCCGTCATATACACAAACACGAATGTCACGGGCGTAAGAACCAGTTAGAGGACCATTATGCATTTTTTCCATTACTCCTTTTAAAATGGAAGGAAGAAATCTTGCATCAATAGCGCCGCCAACAATACAATTATAGAAAACCAACTTGCCGCCCCAATCTAATTCATGAATATCTCTGCCTCTCACAGTGAGATCTTTTGGTTCCGGCATTCCTTCGTACCAGGGTTCAATCCGCAAATACACTTCGCCAAACTGCCCGGCACCGCCGCTTTGTTTTTTATGACGATAGCTTGCATCTGCCATCTTCCGTATTGTTTCACGGTAAGGAATCCTGGGCTTTACAAATTTCACTTCCAGTTTGTGAAGGTGTTCAATTTTCCATTTTGCAACAGCAAGATGCATATCGCCCTGGCAGCGAATCAAAGTTTGTTTTAATTCAGATGAAACTTCCACCAACAATGTAGGATCTTCTTCTCTTATCTGGTGAAGCGCCTGCGAAAGTTTTTCCTCCTCGCCTTTCTTCAAAGTTTCAATGGCCACGGTCATATTTGGCGGTGGAAAAACAATCGGATCAAGTTCATAATTCTTTCCTCTTGCATGAAGTGTATTATTGACATGGGTATTTTTTAATTTTAATGTAGCCCCAATATCTCCTGCCACCAGTTCATTCACGTTGCTGCGTTTGTTTCCTTCCACCAGGAAAAGCTGATTTATTTTCTCCGTTACTCCTGTTGATTCATTTTCCAATTCCATTCCGCTTTTTATAGTTCCTGAAAAAACTTTAAAAAATGAAAGCTCACCTACATGCGGTTCCGAAATAGTTTTGTAAATAAAGATACAAGCGGGGCCATTAGCATCACAGGGAAGTTTATCGCCACTCTTTGTAGTCTGAGGTGAAATCTCATTAGCACTGGGACATACATTATCTATAAAACCCATCAACCGGCCACTGCCCATATTTCGTTCAGCAGATAAACAAAATAGCGGGAACAAGTCATGATTGATCATTGCTTTTTTCATTCCCGATTTCATTTCATCTTCCATGAGTTCCCCTTTATCAAAATATATTTCCATCAGCGTTTCATCGTTGCTTGCAATAGCCTCAATAAGTTCTTTATGCAATTCTTCTGCTTTTTGTTTTTGATCATCTGGTATCGGTAATTTTTCCGGCTTGCCTCCATCATTTTTAAATTTATACATAATCATTCGCAACACATCAATGATCTCATGAAATCCTGCGCCTACCTGGTGTGGATACTGAACCACGACGACATTATTTCCAAAATGTGATTTCGCTTCCCGAACTGTTTTATCAAAATCTGCATTATCATCATCTAATTTATTAACAGCAAAAATCATCGGGGTTTTAAATTTTGCAGTATAATCCCAACTGACATCAGTACCTACTTCCACTCCCATTACGGCATTCATCAACATTACGCCGGTATCGGCAACACGTAATGCTGAAATTACCTCCCCGACAAAGTCATCATATCCCGGTGTATCAAGAATATTAATTTTATAACCTTTCCATCTGCTGTGGAGGAGCTTGCTAAAAATAGAATTACCACGTTCCTGTTCCAGTTCGTGGTAATCTCCTGCAGTATTTCTTTCGGCAATGCTGCCGCGGCGTGTTAGTATGCCTGCTTCATATAGCATGCATTCCGCTAAGGTGGTCTTACCTGAACCGGCATGGCCCAGTAAGACGATATTTTTTACGTGTGAGGTATCAAATTCAGGCATAACAATCTTTTTAAAATAAAAAATAATTTGTCTTTTGAATTTAACGGGCAATCAAAGACATTAATAAACTGTAAGCGTGAAAAACCGGACAGAAATTCGTTTCTCAATATCTTGACAGCAATCGTATAATATTATTTACTGCGTTCGGTTCAGGAACTGACTAAATTCATTACGCAACTCTTCTAATGTATTCTCAAGCGTTTGATACTGCTCAAATAAACTTTCATGATCAGCAATAGTTTCTTCATGGAATTGGCCATTGTTAGAAGAAATTTCAAGATTGATCTTGCGGTCATGTGCTTTGATCGCTTGCTTAAGATCGTGAATGTTGATGAGTTGAATGTGAAACTGGTTGTGTAAGTGTTCTACGTTTTGTAGACGGTCTTTGGAGAGTGTGGGTGTGGTTACCTGCTGGAGGCGTGTTTCGTCTTGAGTTAATTCGTCACGATAATGACGAAGAGCCTCTCTCCAGGTGCTGCACTCTCCTGCGAACTGCGAGATGTCTGCCTGAACCATGGGATTTAAGTTTTAAAAGTTGAACAATAAAAGAGCTTTAATTTTCAGTGGGGATGGACAGTTGAATAAATTTAAAACTCTTTTTGGGAAAAAACCATAACTTTTTCCTAAGATTTCAGATTTTATTTTCGCACATCATAAAAAAGGAAGTGGAATTTTGCCGGATTAAATAAGTTTTTTATTCTTTTCCTTCAATGAGAACTGCAGAATTCCTTCTCAAATTAGTTAAGGTAAGTTTATATTTGCCGTCCGGGTATGATTTCTCAAAATACTATACAACAGATTCTTGGTCGTCTTGATATTACAGAGATTATTGGTGGTTTTGTGAAATTAAAAAAACGGGGCGCCAATTATATTGGTCTTTGCCCGTTTCATAATGAAAAAACACCTTCGTTCAGTGTTTCACCTTCCAAAGAAATATATAAATGTTTCGGATGCGGCCGCAGTGGCAATGCGATCAGTTTTTTGATGGAGCATGAAAAATACAGCTATGTAGATACATTGAAATGGCTGGCTAATAAATATGGAATTGAAATCGAGGAAACGTTTGCTACCGACGAACAACGTCAACAACAACAATCTGCCGACAGTCTTTTCATTATTAACAGTTTTGCTCAGCAATTTTTTACCAAAATGCTTTTTGAAACCGAAGAGGGACAAAATATCGGTTTAAGCTATTTGAAAGAAAGAGGATTCAGGGAAGAAGTTATCAAAAAATTTCAACTGGGATATTCGCCTGAACAAAAAGATGCATTTGCAAAAGAAGCTTTGGTAAAACAATTCAATCCGGAATTATTGTTGAATACTGGTTTGGTCGTTAGCCGCAATGATCAGTTAGTGGATAATTATCGGGGACGTATTATTTTCCCGGTACATAATCATAGTGGAAAAGTCCTGGGTTTTGGGGCAAGGATTTTAAAAAGTTATGATAAAGCTCCAAAATATATCAACACACCTGAGAATGAGATTTATGTTAAAAGCAAAATTCTTTATGGCTCATGGCTGGCCCGAATGGCAATTGACAAAGCTGATGAATGTTTGCTGGTTGAAGGTTATACGGACGTCATCTCGTTGCACCAGGCGGGCATTGAAAACGTTGTTGCTTCCGGAGGCACTTCATTAACACAGGATCAGCTTCGGTTAATAAAAAAATACAGTAATAATCTTACCATTATTTATGATGGCGATCCTGCTGGTGTAAAAGCTGCTCTTCGCGGACTGGATATGGCTCTGGAAGAAGGGTTGAATGTAAAACTTGTTTTGATTCCTGATAAAGAAGACCCGGACAGTTATGTAAACAAAGTTGGGGCATCGGCATTCAAAGAATTTATATTAAAAAATAAAAAGGATTTTATTCTTTTCCAGTTAGAAGTAGCATTAAAAGATGCAGCTAATGATACCAAAAAGAAAGCTGAGGTTGTAAACCAGATTGCGGAAACTATTTCCAAAATCAATAAAGCGGAAGATTTTACCAAACAGCAGGACTATATTAAACATTGTTCAGAAATATTAAAGATTGATGAAAGTGGCTTACATGCTTTAGTCAATAAATTTATCCGCGACAGGATCGTTACCCAAGAAAGAAGACTACCTTTTGAAGAAGCCAAATTACTGGAGGAAAAAGCAAAACAGGCCGAAGTCAGCGGTTATGATGATTCTACTTTCAATTTATTATTCAAAGATGAACTCCAGGAACGGGAAGTAGCAAGAATATTATTGGAACATGGAATAAAAAACTGGAGTGATTCACAATTGATAGCGGATTATATTTTTTCTGAGATGGTGGATGAAAGCTTGATTGATAATACTGAAATCCTGAAGCTAATTGCTACTTTCAAAGAAGCATTGCAGGAAGACCGTAAAAAGGCTAATAAAAATTATTTCATTTATCATTCCGATACCCAACTTAGCGCTTTGGCCGTTTCACTTTTAAATTTCCCTTATGAAGAAAGTGAACGTTGGCGGACAGAATTTAGTCAGGCGGGTGGTTACCAAAAAGAATTATTTGAGAAAGATTATAATGATTTTATGAAAACTGTAAAAGCAGAAAATGAGGATGAACTGACAGAATACCTGAAAACTGAAGAAGATAAAACCCATGAAGAGATTGAATCTGCTGTTAATTATTTGAAATTGCGAAAGATCAGAAGAATGCTCCTTCAAAATCAATTAGACATTGAGAAACCACATTCATCGGAGGAATATGAGATGCTGCACAACACACACCAGCATCTTAAGAAAATGGAAATAGAACTTTCCCGTAAAACCGGGGCGGTTATTATTCGTTAGCTTTTTCTCTGATCAGCATATCGCTGTATGATTCAGCAATCAGATCTTCATTTTTTATTTTCAGTTCCTTTAAATAAAAATTACACTGTTCCTGCAATTTTTCTTTTGAAACGTTCTCCAAAATATTTCCAGCTTCGATTTCTGCAAATGAGCCAAGTCCTGGCACTTCATCAATATGAAACTTCACATTGCCGATATAATAAATCTCCCTTCTCTTTTTCACGATGACCTTCACACCGATTGCTCTGGTTAACATTTCTTTCAATCCTTTTGGATCATCAGTTTTTACCAATAAAAAATCTGAATTCTTTAGCCCAGATTGATTACAGCGTTCATAATAAATGAGATTGTTTTCAATATTTCCTTCCCGGAGTTTTAATCTCCCATGTTTTACATTAAAATAGGTATCAGTTTGTTCATCCGTCCCTTTAAAATCAGCATTGTTGATCTTAAGATAAGAACGGATAAAGTCCATATCCGAACAACGTGCCTTTATTTCTACATTTAAAAAAGCCATAAAATAAAAAAGGTTTGCAGTTTATACAGCAAACCTAAATCATTTCATTAATCAGTTTTAATCAGCAATGACAGCAGTTCTTTTTTGTGTAAGAACGATATCAACTTCGCGTATAGCATCACTCTTTACAAACCGGATTGCACTCCATACATGGTCAAGGTCAACCTGGTGAATGCTTTCATAACCGGCGTTAGTTAATTGATCCCAACTGCAATTGCGATTAAGATCTGTAACAATTTTGGAAGTTATTTTGGGATATGCCACCCAAAATTTGGAGCCCTCCTTTAATGCAGGCATTACATCGCCCAAAATACAGTTCAGTTGATTTCCATTCACAGCAAACACAAGAGCAAAGTCAATCTTCCTGCTTTTTAAAAGCGGAGTGACATTTTTTGCAAAGGAAAGTTTGTGAAATTGTTTTTCGATGGAAGAAGGTAAGCCCTGAATCAAAAGATTTTTTTCGTCTGCATATTGCAGCTTTTCAAAAAGCGTTTGTGACATAACTAAGGCTGTTTAAATGTTTCCAGCAAACTCCTTGTTCGTATGGCAATTTGCGGAGTTCTCTAAGTAGGGACTGCAAAGATACAATAAAATAACGGTTGTGAAAAGATTTTATCAAATATTAATCGGCAAGAAGCTGCAAAACAAAAATTCCTTACATAAATCAAGATTTTATTTATGATTATAAAAAAGTAAGGCAAATTATCAGGTAATTCACGTAATTAAATCACATTATTTCAAAATTGTGAGTGCAAAGAAATTACATAAGTTATTTATTGTTGTGAATCTTTTATGATTGCAGCGCCACTAAAATTAACTTTTCACAAGCAAATACAGCTGGAAAATTCATTCTTCATGATGTGAAGTTTCTTCTTCTTTGCGTCGCTGGCGGCGGCGATCACGATGTTTTAAAATAGGGACTTTACTTTCGTTGCCTCTGAATAAACGACCAATATTTTTCTGGTGAGTTAATAAAACCATCAAGGCTACTGCAATGGCAAATACCCGGTACAATGGTTCTCTTTCATTAAAAATTACAAGAATAAATACCGGGAAAGCAATACTTGCAAGTATAGAGCTCAATGAAACAAATCGTGTGAGATAAAGTACAAGTAAAAAGACACCAACACAGCTTAATGCTGTCCATGGAGAAATTCCAAGAACAAGACCAAATAAAGTAGCTACTCCTTTTCCACCACGAAATTCTGCCCATATTGGGAAAATATGACCGAGTACAGCTCCCAATCCCAAGCCAATCTGGAGATTCATGAGTTGTGTATCATTTCCTATATAATTCGGAAGCAACAAAGCTAACTTGACTGCAGCCATACCTTTAAGTACGTCAACAACCATTACAACAGTTCCCCATTTAGGCCCAAGTACGCGGTATGTATTAGTAGCACCAGAGTTTCCGCTGCCGTAATCACGAATATCAATATCAAAAAAATACCGGCTTACCCAAACCGCTGTCGGAATGCTACCAATCAAATATGCAAGAACAATCAACAATAGTTCATTCATAGAACCTTGATTGAAATGAAAAGTAAATATAGTTTAAATGACAGATAGTCAACTTAATTTTAATTAACCTTTAATATTAAGCTAATAATCAGTCCTTATATCCAACATATTAATTCTGAGTTGGCTTATCTTGTCTTTCTGGCTTTGGCAATAAAATTTTACGGCTTAATTTAAATTTGCCTGATTTAGGATCTGTACCAATCAATTTTACTTTTACTTTATCTCCTTCTCTCAAAATACCTTCAAGAGTTTCTAATCGTTTCCAGCTTACTTCAGAAATATGCACTAACCCTTGCTTACCAGGAAGAAATTCAACAAATGCACCAAATGGCATTATTGACTTCACGGTTGCTTCATATACATCACCTACGACAGGCACTGCAACAATTCCTTTAATCCATGCTTCTGCTCTTTCAACACCTTCCTTATTTACTCCAAAAACGCTTACCTCACCCATATTGTTCACTTCCTCAATGTTAATTGTAGTTCCGGTTTCTCTTTGCATTTCCTGTATCACTTTGCCACCAGGCCCGATAACCGCACCAATGAACTCACGATCAATAAACATTTTCACCATTCTTGGTGCATGAGGTTTTACTTCACTTCTGGCTTCCGGGATACATTTATACATTGCTTCAAGAATATGCAATCTGCCGCGACGTGCCTGCTCTAATGCTTGTCGCATCACTTCCATTTTTAAACCATCCACTT
The DNA here is from genome assembly GCA_963823125.1 of uncultured Bacteroidota bacterium. Taxonomy (GTDB): domain Bacteria; phylum Bacteroidota; class Bacteroidia; order Chitinophagales; family Chitinophagaceae; genus UTBCD1. Next base: position 992,628 of record CAWGKD010000003.1, on the reverse strand, counting down.
TGATATCCATTTGAACACCACAAATACCATCTCTTGTTCCTGTAACTTTAAAATCCATATCGCCTAAATGATCTTCATCACCGAGGATATCGCTGAGAATAGCATATTTATCTTCTTTAGTAATTAAGCCCATGGCCACGCCAGAAACATGTTTTGGCACGGGAACTCCTGCATCCATCAACGCTAATGAACCGGCACAAACTGTTGCCATTGAAGATGAGCCATTCGATTCTAAAATATCACTCACTACCCGAACTGTATACGCAAAATTTTCAGTTGGCATCATTTGTTTTAATGAACGCATGGCAAGATTTCCATGTCCAACTTCACGCCTTCCGGGGCCACGCATCATTTTTACTTCTCCGGTTGAAAATGGTGGAAAATTATAATGAAGAATAAATCTTGAATAATCAGATTTGGCTGCGCTTTCAACCAATAATTCATCTAATGGAGTTCCCAAAGTAACTGTCGTAAGCGATTGAGTTTCACCTCTGGTGAATAATGCAGCACCGTGAGGTGATGGCAAAACATCAATTTCCATATCTAAAGGACGAATTTCCTCCAGGCCACGTCCATCCAAGCGGACCTTTTCATTCAATATCATGTCTCTTACCACATAATATTGAAGATCGCTATAGTACTGTTTGGCAAGTTTTTCTGTTTGCTCTGGCAATTTTTCACTCTCACTAACATTCAAATCCATTTTCAGATATTCCATCAACTCTTTACCAATCGTTTCAAATCTTTCACTTCTTTCTGTTTTAGATAATTTTCCTTTTGATACTTCATATACTTTTTGTTTCGCAAAAGAATTTACTTTTTCATTTAGGGCATCGTCCTGAACAGGTTTTGTATATTCCCGTTTGCCTTTAAATCCTGCCAAATCCCTAAGTTCTTCCTGTGCTTTTATCTGAATCCGGATAGCATCATGCGCTAATTCTAATACCGTGCAAAGATCTTCTTCACTGCATTCTTGCGCTTCACCTTCCACCATCATCAGGTTTTTATTGGTGGCAGCAATCATGAAATCCATATCTGCATCTTCCATTTCTGAGCGACTAGGATTGATCTTAAACTGCCCATTAATCCTGCCAACTCTAACTTCAGAAATAATTTCTTTAATAGGAACATCCGATACAGCTAATGCGGCAGAAGCTGCTAAACATGCCATTGCATCAGGTAATACTTCCGCATCGCTTGAAATCAGGGTTATCAATACCTGCACTTCACAGAAATAGTCCTCAGGGAATAATGGACGAAGCGCCCTGTCAACTAAACGTGACGTCAGAATTTCATAATCATTCAGCCTTGCTTCTCGTTTAAAAAACGAACCGGGGATCCGACCAGCAGAAGCAAACTTTTCCTGATAATCTACAGATAACGGGAAAAAGCTTTGACCTTCTTTAGGTTCGTTGGTCGCCACTACAGTTGCAAGGATCATGCAATTGCCCATAGAAACTGTAACTGATCCATCTGCCTGGCGGGCAAGACGACCGGTTTCAATTGTAATGGTGCGGCCGTCGCCAATATCAAATGTTTTACGAATGGGTTGCTGTAACATAAATTAGAATTAGAATTAAAAATTAGGAATGATGAATCCGAAAGCCATTGTTCTTTCTCTATTTATGTTTAGTTGTTCTTTTATATCTCTACGATTCTATAACACTTACGCGTTACTTGAAAACATGAAAGAAGTGTAAGAATAAACTAAACACATGAGAATGGCTGAGGAAATTTTGCTTACTTTCTGATTCCAAGTTTCTCAATCAACTGGCGATAGCCAGACAGATTTTGTTTTTGCAAGTAATTCAGCAATCTTTTCCGTTTGCCGACCAATTGCATAAGTCCGCGGTGAGTTGAGAAATCTTTTTTGTTTTCCTGGAGATGGCTGCTGATCTGGCTGATACGTTCTGTCAGCAAAGCGATCTGGCCTTCGATAGACCCCGTGTGAGTTGATTTGCCGCCAAAGTCAGTAAAAATAGTTGTCTTTTTTTCTTTTGTTAAAGGCATCTTGATATTTTTTTAATTTCATCCGATTAAATCATCCAATTAATTCGGCGGCAAAGGTAAGCCAGATAAGCTGAATTGCAAAAGTCCAAATGCCTTATTTTTAGACTTTCTACAACGAGATTTCAAGTCTTTTTCCAAGCTGTGTTTGAGGATAAAAGGCTACCAGTTCCATATTTTTGCAGCTTATGGAATCAATTCAAAGTTTAAAAAATATTTTAGGTCTAAAACTTCCTACTGACCCGCGTTGGGTTGATCTTGCAGAAAAAACTCTTGAAGAAATCCTTACCGATCATGCTTATTGTGAACAAAAAGCTGCCACATCTTGCATCTCACTCATTCAACGTTACAACAACAAGGAAAAACTAGTTCAGGAACTTTCGCCGATAGTTACTGAAGAATGGGGGCATTTCCGATCAGTTCTGGCAGAACTAAAAAAAAGAAAATTGAAGTTAGGAAACCAAAGAAAAGATGAGTACGTAAACGAGCTTTTGAAATTTGAAATAAAAGGAGGAAGTGAAGAAGATCGTTTTCTCGACAAGCTGCTTGTGTGCGCATTAATTGAAGCCAGAAGCTGTGAACGGTTTAAAAGATTAAGCGAAGGACTGGATGAAAAGTATATGCGCAATTTTTATCGTCGTTTCATGGAAAGTGAGGCAGGTCATTACACATTGTTTATTGAATTGGCCGAAACCTATATTGAAAAGAGGAAAGTAAGGCTGCGATGGAAAGAATGGCTCGAATACGAAGCAGAAGTAATGAAAAAAATAGATATTCGCGGTGACAGGGTTCATTAAAACCAAGCTTGAGTAGCACCAGTTTTAAAGAAATAAATTTTTACACTTCGATTTATTATGCCAGAACCTATTTACCATGAAGCTCTGGACGCTTATGCAAATCCTTTTCATGAATTTACAGTAAAGTCGCTTACCGGCGGCCTTATCAATGAAACATTTAAAGTGACCAGCAAAATGTCGGGTGATTCTTTCTTATTGCAAAAGATCAACCGGAATGTTTTCGCCGAACCGGAAAAGGTTCAGGAGAATTATGTAATGCTTTGGAAATATCTGAAGTCAGAAGAAATAAATTTCTTTATTCCGGAACCAAAATATTTTGTACACGATACAACTTTTTTTTGCGACAGTAAAGAAAACTTCTGGAGAGTATTTGAATATGTAGAAAGAACCGTTTCTTTCTACATAGCTCAAAAATCTTTTGACGCAAAAGCAGTCGCCACAACGTTTGCAGAATTTACTTCTAGTTTTTTAAATTTCGATATTGAGCAATTGAATGCCGTTATTCCAGGGTTTCATAATCTTTCGCTTCGTTTCAGCCAATTTTCAGATGCATTGCATAAAAATAATTATGAAAGGATAGTAAAAGCTTCTTCATTGATTGATGAATTAAAAAAAAGAGAAGGATACGCTAATTTTTATGATATAATAACCGAGTCGGATGAATTTCCACAACGGGTAATGCATCATGATGCAAAAATCTCCAATATTCTTTTTGATGAAGACAGTGGAAAACCTGTTTGCCCGGTTGATTTTGATACGGTAATGGCCGGTTACTTTTTCTCCGATATTGGCGATATGATCCGTTCGATGGCTTGCAGTCATGATGAGAACAGCACTGAGTTCAATGATATCCATATCAAAAGTGATTTTTACAAAGCCATTTTAGAAGGATATATGGAAATCATGAATAACTATTTTACCGAATCAGAAAAAAAATATATTCACTATGCCCGGCATATTCATGATCTGGATGCAGGCATTGCGGTTTTTAACCGACTATCTTAATGGAGATATTTATTACCGGATTGATTACGCTGAACAGAATTTTAACCGGGCAAAAAATCAAATCATCCTGTTAGAAAAACTGGAAGACTATTTAAGATCAGAATACCATTTCAAAATTTAATTTCTTTCACTCCATCTTCAGCTTCTGAAGCAAAAACCTCCGGCTCGTAACCGATCTCATTTTTATAATAAGAAATAAGTTTTATTCTGAAATCTTCAAGAGCCATCTTTTTCACAAGCGCAATAGCGCAACCACCAAAGCCAGCTCCGGTCATTCTTGCACCAATGCAACTGCCATAAGTTTTGCAAAATTCAACAATGGTATCCAACTCTTTTCCTGATACTTCATAAAATTCTTTCAATGATCCATGCGAAGAATACATCAATTTACCAAAAGTCAAAAGATCATTTGACTTTAACGCATCAACAGCTTTTTTCACTCTTTCATTTTCACTGATAACATGCAATGCTCTTTTTTGTAAAACAGGATCATTAATTAAATACTTATTTGACTCAAAGGTTTTCACATCCAGTTCACACAAGTTCTGAATAGAATTTTTTTCTTTTAACGCTTTCAAAGCTGTACCACATTCTACAAAACGTTCATTATATTTTGAATCAACAAGAGCCCGTTGTTTATTGCTGTTAATAATCGTCAATGCATATTCACCGCTTTGAAAAGGGATATATTCATAATCCAGCGAATCGCAGTCGAGCAAAATAGCTTTATCCTTTTTACCCATTGCCACTGCAAACTGATCCATAATGCCGCAGTTGACACCAATAAATTCATTTTCTACTTTTTTTGATAATAAAGCAATATCAGTTCTTGAAATATTAAATTGATAAAGTTCATTCAGCGCAAAAGCAGTCAACACTTCTATAGAAGCTGATGAAGAAAGTCCCGCACCTACAGGTAAATCACCATAAAATACCATATCAAGACCTGAAATTGCATAGTTATTATTCAGCAGGTAATTAATTACTCCAAGAGGAAAATTAAACCATTGTTTACCGGTTTTTGAATACGAAGATTGCAAATGCAATTCAGCCTTTGCAGGAAAATTAAGACTTTGAAAATGAAGTTTCATTTCCGTATTCTTCGCAACAGCCAGATAAGTGCCGGATGAAATAGCGCAAGGCATCACTTTGCCTCCATTGTAATCAATATGTTCGCCAATAAGATTTACACGACCCGGGCAGAAATAAATTTTTCCGGGTTCCTTTTTAAATCGTTTGAAAAATTCAGCAGAAAGTTTTTTAATCATAGAGTGGAAAAGTAAATCAATTCTTTCTTCAAATCAAGAAATGGATATTTTTTGACAAGAGTTTTTGTCTTTTCAAAATAAGATTGCATGAACTGCAGGTGTGCTTTAGTCTCAGGCTGAAAAGGTTTATGTTTGGCTGCAATAACAACTTTGCGAATTTCTTCCATCAATGATCTGGATTCCTCTTCGATACATGATTCAGAGAACTTATCGAGTACAAATTGAGTTGCCATATAATTCGGATGAACCAGATCAGCGTCATAAAAGCGATAATCTCTCAACACATCAATCAACAACTCATAGGCTGGAAAATAATGCAGTTGATTATATTTATTTACGATGTAATGAATGGATTCAATAAGTCTTGCCTTACTCCGGTTGTTTTCAACTACTCCATCACGAATATGACGGACCGGACTTATTGTGAAAATGATATTCAGTTCAGGATTAAAATTCAATAAACGTTTGATACAATTTTCAAGAGCAGAAATAATTTCATCAATTTTCAATAAATGTTTATCGAACCACTGAGCCGGCGCACGATGACAATTGGCAACCCCCAAACCCCCTAAAGGGGGCTTTTGTAAATACTCCTTTGTTTTTACTGCCTGCTCCGTAAGTCTATAGTTAAAAGACGAACCCAATGTAATAATGATCCAATTCGTTTCTTTTAAAAAAATATGCGTCTTTTCTTGTGATTCATTGATAATTCTCAAACATTCCATTTTATCAATGTGGGAAAAACGTGAATGATGTTGCCAACTATTCCACACATCATTCAACTGAAAAAGATCATCTTCACTGTATTGTTTATTTTCAATATAGGAAGCCAGACTTTTGCAAACACTTACCGGGTCGAATAAAATTCCATGTGGATTTTGCAACACAGAAAATTTTAATTCTTCAAGCGAATTTCCGATGTGCTCAGTAAAACAGGAACCAATCAGTAAAATTTTATCCTGGTAATTAATCAGCTTTGATAATTTCCTTAATTCGATGTTAATCATGAAATCCATAACAAGTCTTAATTAAATATTTCATCTGCAATTCTTAAACTTTCATTCAGCGCATTTCTATTTAATTCGCTTAAAAAATTATTTTTTTCAAAATAATTAATCATCCATTCCATATTCATATTTCCCACCAACTCATCATTCGCCATCGGGCAACCACCAATACCTTTCAATGCGCCATCAAATCTCAGGCATCCGGCTTTTGCTGCTGCTTCTAACTTTTCAATCCGGTTTTTGTTTGTTGAATGAAGATGGACTCCAATCTCTGTTGACGGCAATGATTGCACAAGATATTTTGTCATTTTATAAACTTGCTCCGCATTAGCAATACCAACGGTATCGGCTAAAGAAATAATTCCGATATCCATTTTCACTAATTTATTCACCCATTCAAAAACAATTTCTTCAGAATAAAAATCGCCATAAGGATTTCCAAAGCCCATGGAAATATAAACAACTAATTTTTTCCCTGATTTCAAACAAAGATTTTGAATTGCCTCCACCCTTTCCAATGATTGTTCAATGGTTGAATTCGTATTACGCTTTTGAAAAGTTTCAGAAACAGAAAAAGGAAATCCTAAGTAAGTAATTTCATCAAAAACACTGGCTTCTTCTGCGCCACGGAAATTAGCGACGATTGCAAGTAATTTCGTTTTACTAATTCTCAACTCCAGATTCCTGATTACTTCACCGGTATCTGCCATTTGCGGAATTGCTTTTGCTGAAACAAAACTTCCAAAATCAATGGTATCAAATCCCACTTTTAACAATGAATTGATGTATTCAATTTTCTTTTCAGTTGGAATATTTTTTTTCCATCCTTGCATTGCATCACGAGGACATTCGATGAGTTTAATATTTTTCTGATTCATAAATACGCAAAGGTAATACTTGAATGTCCAGAATCGTTTATTGCAAATTGAATAACTTTGAAAAATTGATTCTTTAACCAAATGAACCAATTTTTGTCATGCGAATTAAAATTTTATTATTAATGGCCGTTGTTATTGCCTCGGCTTTCAGCGCCTGCACAATGATCAGCGCCTTACATCCGCTTTCTGAAAATGAAAAAGATTTTATTTTTAAAAAAGATTTGATTGGGAAATGGGGAAAAATGAATGACAGTTCTGGATTTTATAATATTGATACCGTAGCCGGAACAGGGGGTAAACTATACCGGACAGAAATTGTAGACCTGCAAGAGGATAACATTTATGATACAAGTTGGTTTCTTATTCGGGTTATTAAAATCAGTGATTGGTATTTCCTGGATTGTTATCTTGATTTTGAAAAAGAATTTAACTATAAAGAAAAAAAAGAAGATTATGAGAAGTCGCTGATCTCAAAACATTTCTTCTGTAAAATAAAGTTTCCCAATTCAGATAAATTACAAATCATATATCCTGATGCGGATGAATTAATGAAGTTAATTGATCAGAAAAAAATTTTGCTTAACTATTCGGAACTTAAGAAAGATGATTATTTAATTCTTAATAAATCAGCACAACTCAGAAAAGGACTCGCAGAATCAAAAAAATATCCTTTCCTATATAAGGAGAAAGATGTTTTGATAAGATTAAAATAAGCGCTGTTTCATCGCTTCATAAAGAATAATTCCAGCGGCGACTGATACATTTAGTGATTCAAAATCTCCGATCATCGGAATTTTGAATTTCTCGTCACATATCTTCATCAAAGCCGGATAGATTCCTTTTTCTTCGCTGCCCATCACAATAGCACACGGTTCTTTGAAATTACATTCAAAAACGTTTTTCTCAGCTTTCGTTTCGCTGGCAAAAACTTTAATGCCATTCAAATGCAATTCATCCACTGCTTTCATCAAACTGCTTACCCGGCAAATCATTATTTTTTCCAGGGCGCCGGCAGAAGTAAGAATCGCATCTTCATTCAACGCTCCAACTCCTTTATCAGGAATTATAATGGCTTGTACTCCGCAACAATAAGCCGTTCTTGCAATACCACCAATATTTCGGATGTCGGTAATTCCATCCAGAATCAGGAATAACGGTGACTCTCCTTTTTCTATAACAAAAGATATCACTTCCTGCAGATCATGATATTGAACTTTTGCAATTTGCGCTATACATCCTTCATGATCGGCGATATTAAATCCATTCAGCTTCTCAACTGGAACCCTGCTAAATGGAATATTATTTCTTTTAGCCAATGACATTATTTCATCAATAATCATTCCCCTGGCATCGGTTTGTAAGTAGATTCTGTCTAATTGCTTTCCGGAATTGATCGCATCCATCACGGCATGACGACCAATAATGAGTGAGCTTTTTTTAGGTCTTCGTTGTTGTCTGAAATTTTTCACCTTTCAAATTTAGTCTTAAATAAAAATGGCACACTTCAAAAGTATGCCATGCTGTTATGCAATGATAAATTATTTATTTTAGACCAAATGCTTTTTTTATTTTATGAGTATAATCTAATTTTTCCCATGTAAACAGTTCAACTTTTTTCCTGATCACCCGCCCTTCGGGAGTCGAAAATGTCTTTTCAACAATCTGAGGTTTTCGTCCCATATGTCCATAAGCAGCTGTTTCACTATAAATCGGATTACGAAGTTTTAATCTCTGTTCAATAAAATACGGACGCATATCAAATATCTCCGTCACTTTTTTTGCAATGGCTGCATCGCTCATTTTTACTTTGGCGGTCCCAAATGTATTTACGTTTATACTGGTTGGTTGTGCCACACCGATGGCATATGAAACCTGCACCAAAATTTCACTACAAATTCCGGCAGCAACAAGATTCTTTGCAATATGTCTGGTAGCATAGGCAGCGCTGCGATCCACTTTACTGGGATCTTTTCCGCTGAAAGCTCCGCCGCCATGTGCACCTTTACCTCCATAAGTGTCAACAATAATTTTTCTTCCGGTTAATCCTGTATCGCCATGCGGGCCGCCGATAACAAATTTTCCTGTAGGATTGATATGGTATTTTATTTTATCATTGAAGAGTTTTGCATATCGTTTATATTTTGCTTTTACTCTTGGTATCAAAATATTGATAACATCGTCTTTAATCTTCTTCTGCATTTTTTCTTCAGTATCAAAATCATCATGCTGTGTAGAAACTACAATGGCATCAATGCGCACTGGTTGGTTCTTATCATTATATTCCAGTGTTACCTGGCTTTTCGCATCAGGACGCAAATACGGAATTTTGGAATTCTTTTCGCGACGGAGCGCCGCCAGTTCAATCAGAATTTTATGCGCCAGGTCAAGTGCAAGCGGCATATAATCTTCTGTTTCGTTAGTTGCATATCCAAACATCATTCCCTGGTCACCAGCGCCCTGATCTTCTTTGCTCTGACGAACTACTCCCTGATTAATATCTGATGATTGTTCATGAATAGCAGACAATACACCACAAGAACTGGCTTCAAACATGTATTCACTTTTTGTATAGCCGATCTTACGGATCACATCGCGGGCAATTTCCTGAACATCCAGGTAAGCCTTTGATTTCACTTCACCCGCTAATACAACCTGTCCTGTTGTAACCAGAGTTTCGCAGGCTACTTTTGAATCAGGATCAAATGCAAGAAAATTATCAATTAAAGCATCCGATATCTGATCGGCCACTTTATCCGGATGTCCTTCACTTACGGATTCTGATGTAAATAAATATGCCATGGAATGATTTTTTTAAGAATCGCAAAGATAAGGTTGTAGTTATAAAATAACCAAGCTATAAATTGAGATAAACCCATTTATGAACATACGAAGATCAACTTTGTGGAATACTGCCTGTAACAAATTTATTTAGAAGCAAGATCGTTGTAAAGTTGCAAATATTCTGATAAATCAGATTCGGGATTATAAAGAAGTGTTTTCTTTCCACGCACTTTGGTAAACTCATCAACTAACTTCTTTTCAATATTTGGCGAGCCGAACGTTATGGCGTCGGCAAAACTGGCGCCTCCGCGAAACAGGGCAGTATTATTGGACTCTTTAAATGCTTCCAGATCTTTGTCCTTCAGGGATGGATGAATGAGCGCTTTTTTAATGAAATCATTGCCCAACTTTTCTTTGAATGTATTCTGGCCGATAGTAAAAACAACTCTGCTATGAGAAAAAACAGGTTCCTTTTTATAAACTGTTTTCAGGTAAAAAGGTATCAGGCCCGTCATCCAACCACTGCAATGAATAATGTCAGGTGGCCATCCGAATTTTTTTACAGTTTCTAAAGCGCCTTTGCAAAAGAAAACAGTGCGTAACCCGTTATCATCAAACCATTTTTCCTGTTCATCATGAAATACAGATTTTCTTCTGAACAAATCTTCATTTTCAAGGAAATAAACCTGCAATCTCGCATTGGGCAATGAAGCTACTTTAATCTGAAGCGGCATGTCATCATTATCAACCGAAACGTTTATACCAGATAAGCGGACTACTTCGTGAAGGCGGTGACGGCGTTCGTTTATAATGCCAAACCGGGGCATAATACAGCGAACTTCTAATCCATTGTCATTTGCTTTAATAGCCAGATTATTAACCGTTTCTGAAAACTCGGTCAGTTCCAGGTAAGGTGACATTTCATTGGCAATAAAAAGAATTCTTTTCTTTGCAGGCATCGTATCCCTTTTTGATTATATCCTCTTTGAGAAAGTCTGCAAAGGTAATTATTTATGCTGAAATGCTTTGATTAAATGTATTTTGCTTTTAATTAGTGATATATATGATACTGTTTAAAAAGATAAATGATCTCTGCAAGTATCTTGATGATCAGCAAAGAAAGAACTACAAAATTGGTTTTGTTCCTACTATGGGAGCTCTTCATGCAGGTCATATTTCATTGATCAATGCGGCAAAAAATGAAAATGATCTTGTCATCTGCAGCATTTTTGTAAACCCCACTCAATTCAACGACATAAAAGACTTTGAAAAATACCCTGTTTCAATAGAAAATGATATTTATTCTCTTGAATCAAATGATTGCAATGTTCTTTTTTGGCCTGATGTTAATGAAATTTATCCTGAAGGTTTTTCCCAAAAACTGAAATATGATCTTGGTTATCTTGAAACTTTACTGGAATGGAAATTTCGTCCCGGCCATTTCCAGGGAGTATGTATGGTCATGCACAGGCTTTTGGAAATTGTACAACCCAATAATTTGTATTTAGGGCAAAAAGATTACCAGCAATGTATGGTAATTAAAAGGCTGATTGAGTTAATCGGTCAGCAAAATAAGGTCAATATTATTATCTGTCCCACCCTTCGTGAACCGGATGGATTAGCTATGAGCAGCCGAAATATGCGGTTAAATGAATCAGAACGAAAAAAAGCGACAGCAATTTACCAGTCATTAAACTTTATAAAAAAAAATATTGCAACAGGGAAATTAAATTATTTTAAAAAACAAGCCACATCAATGCTTTCAGAAAATGGATTTAAGATTGATTATGTAGAAATAGCGGATGCTGACCTCCTTGAAATATTAAATGAATGGGATGGAAAAAGAAAATTAGTGGCTCTTATCGCTGCATTTATAAATGAGGTCCGGCTAATTGATAATATGTTGCTGAATTAATTATTATTTTTCAGCAAAATTAAAATATCCGTTTTGTGATATGAAAGCATCCTTTTACTTTCGATGCAAATGAAAAAAAGAATTCTGACCATATTGCAATATATTTTCTTCTTTGGCCTTGGCATATTTCTGGTCTGGTGGTCAATTAAAGATCTTAGCAAAGCTGACAGGTCAGAGATCAGGCAGGCGATGAAGCATGCGAGATATTTACTCATCATTCCTATTTTTGGTATTCTTTTATTCAGTCACTATATAAGAGCGCTACGCTGGAAATTGTTGATTGAACCTCTTGGCTACAGTACAAAAACCAGCAACGCTTTTTTTGCTGTTATGATCGGATATCTGACCAATCTTGCCATTCCACGTATGGGTGAAATACTAAAATGCACAGCTCTGGCACGTTATGAAAAAACACCGGTTGATAAACTGATTGGAACAGTCATCCTGGAAAGAATAATTGACTCTTTATGTCTGCTCGTAGTTTTTGGAATTACACTTGCCATACAACCTGAACTTTATGCCGAACTCATCGATGCGTTATTTCATTCATCAACCGGAGCAGAAACTAAAAAAACATCTGCGTACATCATTCTTATTATTATAGCAGCCATCATTATTCTGGCTATTTCCGCATGGATGATTTTTAAAAAGAAAAGTTTCAAAGATCTAATCACTTTGCTCAAAAAAGTTGCAAGAAGTATATGGCAAGGCATCAGCACAATTGAACATCTTAAAAAAAGAAAACGATTTATCATTTTAACAATCATCCTGTGGAGCATTTATCTTGCCGGCGGTTATATTGGTTTTCAGGCCTTGAAGGAAACAGAATCATATGGAATAAAAGAAGCGTTTACTATTTTATCTGCCGGCGCAATTGGAATGATAATTACACCCGGTGGAATCGGCGCTTATGCTATATTGCTGGAAAAATCAATGCAGCTTTATGGTTTACAAAAAGGAGTTGCGCTGGCTTTTGGATGGATATTCTGGGTCGCTCAAACCAGTGTGATTCTTATAGGTGGTTTGTTTAGCTTTGTTGCCATGCCATATTTCAATAAGAAAAAAATATGAAAAGACCTGATATCATTCCTGAAAAAATTGTTGTCCTGCCACAACTGATTCAAAAAATTTCTCAATGGAAAGTTTTGTCAAAAAAGATTGCTTTCACAAACGGTGTCTTTGATGTTCTTCACCGGGGACATATTTTTTCTCTTTCGCAGGCAGCCAAAGAGGCGGACTTTTTAATTGTTGCTGTAAATTCAGATGCTTCAGTTAAAAAATTAAAAGGTGGTTCACGGCCAATTAATAATCAAGATTCAAGAGCGCTGGTACTTGCTTCATTAATAATGGTAGACGCAGTCATCATTTTTGAAGAAGATACACCACTTGAATTGATCAAATCCATTCTGCCTGACGTTTTAGTAAAAGGTGGTGATTATACGGTTGAACAAATTGCAGGAGCTAATAAAGTGATCGCTAATGGAGGTCGCGTTGTTATCAATCCGATATTGAAAGGATTTTCCACAACAGCGATCATTGAAAGAATGAAAAACGGTTGAACCTTTTAGTCATTCAAATTCTTAATGCTGAGTTCCGGCCTGTTGTTTAATTTTACTTATTGCTTTTTATAAAAAGTCCATCTTATCCGGAGAAAAAATTTCAATGCCGCATAAAGAAAAACAAAAGAAAACGATCAGCCGAGATATAAGCTGGCTTTCATTCAACGCAAGAGTGTTGCAGGAAGCGGCTGATCCAACCGTGCCGTTACGTGAACGGGTTCGTTTTCTGGGAATATTTTCCAATAATCTAGATGAATTTTTCCGGGTAAGGGTTGCTACCTTGAAACGAATGGTAGAATATGGTGAAAAAGCGAATATACATCTGGAAGATCATCCACAACAGATCATTGACGAAATACAGATGATCGTATTAAAACAACAAAGCGAATTTCACCGGATATGGGAAGATGTGCTGAAACAACTGAATGAACAAAATATTTTTCTTGAAACTGAAAAAGATTTGAATCCTGAGCAGCAGGAATTTGTCCGGAAATATTATGATGAAGAAGTGAGTTCTAATGTCATCCCGCTTATGATAGAAAACATTCCGGAACTTCCCAACCTTCGTGACAAATCCATTTACCTGGCTGTAGTGATGTGGAAAGCAGAAAGTGCACTAAAAAAAAAGTATGCATTAATTGAAGTGCCCCACCGTGATTTGAAACGGTTTATATTATTACCATCAAAGCCCGGTGAATACCATATCATCTTGCTGGAAGACGTGATTCGTTTTAACCTGCCGGAAATTTTTTCCTACTTCGGTTATGATCAATACCAGGCTCATATTTTTAAAGTAACACGAGATGCAGAAATTGATATTGATAATGATATTTCCACTTCACTCATACAAAAAATTGAAAAGGGAATAAAAAACAGGAGAAGAGGAAAACCTGTCCGTTTTGTTTATGACCGTGAAATGGATCCTGGATTGCTTGAATTAATGATCCGCAAACTAAATCTTTCCAAACGGGATAACCTGATCCCAGGCGGGCGCATTCATAACTTCAGGCACTTCATGGATTTTCCCGAAGAAATATTTAAAGAGAAAAATCTTCGTAATAAACCATTTGATCATCCTTTGTTTACCGGCAGAAGAGTAACCGATGTTCTTATGGAAAAAGATGTTATGCTGAGTGTACCCTATCATTCATTTAATCCTATTATTGATCTTTTACGGGAAGCCGCTATAGATCCGGATGTGATTTCAATAAAAATTACCTGCTATCGCCTGGCTTCCCAATCAAAAATTATTAATGCGCTAATAAATGCAGTTCGTAACGGCAAACAGGTTACAGTAATGCTGGAATTGACTGCCAGGTTTGATGAAGAAGCAAACCTGGAATGGAAAGAAAGACTGGAAGAAGAAGGCGTAGATGTTTTAATCGGCATTCAGAATATGAAAGTACATGCAAAGATTTGCGCTATCAGAAAAAAAACAAAAGATCAAAACATTGTTTATGGATTTGTCGGCACAGGTAATCTAAATGAAAGAACAGCAAAAGTTTATGCCGATCATTTCTTGTTGACTTCCAACCAGAAAATCATGTCAGATGTTAACCGCATTTTTAGTTTTATTGACAATCCCAAAAACGGCCAGTTATTGAAAGATTGTAAAACACTAATTCCAAGTCCCTGGTATATTCGAAAAGAATTGTTTCGTCTTATTGATGTGGAAATAAGGTATGCAAGAAAGAAAAAAAATAAAGCAGGAGTGATTTTAAAAATGAATTCTCTTTCAGACTTTGAGCTGATCATGAAATTATATGAAGCGGCAAAAGCGGGAGTAGATATAAAACTTATAGTCCGCAGCATTTGTTGCATGATGACCAAAAGCCCAAAATTCGAAAAACCTGTTTTTGCAATAAGTATTGTTGACGAATATCTTGAACATGCACGGGTGTGGGTATTTCATAACAAGGGTCATCAGAAAGTTTATATATCTTCGGCCGACTGGATGGTGAGGAATCTGGATCATCGTGTAGAAGCAACTTGTCCGGTTATGGATGATGAAATAAAAAAAGAATTAATTGATATACTTAATATCCAGCTTCATGATAATGTAAAAGCAAGATGGCTGGACAATGAACTGAGCAATGAATATGTGAACACCAGGAAGAAAAAAATCCGTTCCCAGGTTGAGACTTATAATTATCTCTATAAAAAATCACTAACCCTCCGTGAGACTGGCAGCCATTGATATCGGAAGTAATGCAGCAAGATTATTAATAAACGATGTGATCCCGGGTCCGCAGACCGTTCCTGTTTTTATTAAAGTTGTTTTAGTCCGCGTTCCTTTACGATTGGGATTCGATGTATTCAGCAAAGGCGAAATTTCACCATCCAAAGAGGAAAAGATCATCAAAACAATTAAAGCGTACAAACTATTGCTTGATGTTTACGAAGTAAAACATATAAAAGCCTGCGCTACTTCTGCCATGCGTGATGCCGTTAATGCAGATGAAATACTTAAAAAAGTAAAAGCAGAAACAGGGATAAAGATTCACATTATTACCGGCCAGGAAGAAGCTTCTTTAATTTATGAAAATCACATAGCCGAAAACATGAACAAAGATGAATCTTATTTGTACGTGGATGTGGGTGGCGGAAGCACAGAACTTACTTTCTTCAGTGATGGAAAATTAGTATTCAAAGAATCATTCAATATTGGCACCATACGTCTTTTAAAAAACCAGGTTACAGAAGCTGTGTGGGATGATATGAAAGAATGTATCCGTAAAAAAACAAAAGGTTATCATCATGTCACTGTCATTGGATCGGGTGGAAATATCAATAAAATATTTTCCATGTCCAAACGTAAGGAAGGTAAGCCACTGAGTCTTGAATTGCTTCGTGACTATTATAAAGAATTCAGCAATCTTTCTATATCACAAAGAATCAGCTTTTATAAATTTCATGAAGACCGTGCCGATGTTATTGTTCCTGCTCTTCTAATTTACATTAATGTCATGCGCTGGGCAGATGCAGAAGAAATTTACGTTCCTAAAATTGGTTTGGCCGATGGATTGATTCATGAACTTTATGAAGAAGTCAGGCTTAGAGAAATTGAAGTTTGATTTTATCTACTTTTACATTTTAAATATTATTATGCCATTTAATAAAGAAGTAAAAAAAGTCACTACCAACACTTTGCAGAAGATGAAATCGGCTGGTGAAAAAATTTCTATGATCACAGCTTATGATTTTTCTTTTGCAAAAATTTTTGATGCAGCAGGTATTGATGTAATTCTTGTGGGCGATTCCGCATCCAATGTCATCGCGGGCCATGAAACCACATTGCCGATTACTATTGAGCAAATGATTTATCATGCACAAGCGGTTATCCGTGGAATAAACAGGTGCCTGGTGGTAGTTGATCTTCCCTTCGGTTCATATCAATCCAATTCTGATATTGCTTTGGCTTCTGCAATACGTATTATGAAAGAAACCGGCGCGCATGCTATAAAAGTGGAAGGCGGTGAAGAAGTAGTTGAATCAATCAAACGAATTGTATCTGCTGGTATTCCCGTGATGGGACATCTTGGATTAACACCGCAATCCATTTATAAATTCGGAACCTATACTGTTCGTGCTATCGAACATGAAGAAGCAAATAAACTAAGAAGAGATGCCACGTTTTTGGAAAAAGCAGGTTGCTTTGCTATCGTACTTGAAAAGATTCCTGCGACATTAGCCAAAGAAGTTTCAGAAAACATTTCGATCCCAACCATCGGTATTGGCGCCGGCATGCATTGCGACGGACAAGTTCTTGTTATGCATGACTTGCTTGGAATTAATACAGAATTCAAACCACGCTTTCTCCGCCAGTATCTTAATCTAAGTGAACAAATTACAAAAGCTGTTCAGCAATATATCAAAGATGTAAAGTCAAAAGATTTCCCAAATGAAAGCGAGCAATACTAAACAAGTTTGTTTGTACTCTTTCTTTAAATTTTAAACTTTTGAAAGAACAAAGCTTCTGGATAAAATATACTTTCTCAGTTCTTTTAAAATAAAATTAACGTCTATATATAATAAACAAAACAGTTAGTGTTCCTTTCTCCTAATGTAAATTGAAGTATTTAACCAAGTCTCATTATCATCCCATTTAATATTGTTGTTTAAGTGTTGGGTTGATTGCATTTTTAAAGTATCATTCCCTAAAATCTGATTATCCAACTTCTTTTAAAAGGAGGATCATTAATTAAGTTATCCAAAGAAGTACAGTTGAAGCAGAGGAAAAATTTAATGTATACTTAAATTCCCATGTGTTATCAACAATTGATGGTAATGAATCTAATTTATGCTTTGTGCTTTTTTGTTCCGAAGTTAAATGTGTGCTATCAACAAACTTTAAAACAATTTCAGGATGTAACTCGGTATATCTCTCATCCCAAGTCCCAATTAAATCCTTATACGTTACTTTCTGACCAAGCGAATTGTTAGAATAAAAAAAGTAAATAAAAAATATAATAGAAAGCGCTTTCATAATGAAAATTGAACTATACACCTAATGTGAGAAACAGATAGTTTTATTTTATCTTAAAAAAGATAAGAGTAGTTTTGGAATGTTTCATTATCATTCCATTTTATTCCATTGTCAAAATTCCATTGCACTTTTAAAGTATCCTTACCTACTATTTTAATCAATTCAGAATCGTTTACTGTCCTATAATCATAAAGTATTCCGTCAACAATTAGTTTATGGTTTATCCCATATATATGAAGCAGTGTTGTTGGAAACGATGTATCTAACTTGTAGTTTAAGGTATCACTTAAATGGGTATATCGTAAGCTATCTATAAATTCTATAGGAAAATTAGGATCATGGCTATCAGGAAATCTTGTATTCCAACAAGTCCCAATTAAATCCTTATACGTTACTTTCTGACTAAAGCAATTGATTGAAAAAAATAAGTATGCAAGAAGGATAAGACACAGTGCTTTCATAATAGAAAGTTACTTTTTTTAATAGTTAGTTCCTAAAAAAGATACAGAAAGCTGCTCCTGTTAATTACCTGATCAGCTTTTCTTTTTGATGCCTAACTTTGCAAACAAAATAAAATAATGGATTTCTTAAAGACACTCAGGATACAATCGCAAAATGCAGGTGTAAGCACAGGCATTAAATGGATAAAATCAAAAGGCGAAACAATTGATTCCTTCTCCCCTGTGGATGGTAAACTCATCGCATCTGTTACATCAACTGATAAAGAAAGTTATGAAAAAGTAATTAAGACTTCACTCAATGCATTTAAAGAATGGAGAATGATGCCTGCTCCTAAACGTGGCGAAATTGTTCGGCAAATTGGTGAAGCCTTGCGTCATTACAAAGAACCATTGGGAAAACTTGTTTCCTATGAAATGGGAAAAAGCCTGCAGGAAGGTTATGGCGAAGTGCAGGAGATGATTGACATCTGCGATCTTGCTGTTGGTTTGTCAAGACAATTATATGGTTTATCCATGCACAGTGAAAGATCAAATCATAGAATGTATGAACAATGGCATCCGCTAGGAATTGTTGGAATTATTTCTGCATTTAATTTCCCTACAGCTGTATGGAGTTGGAATGCAATGCTTGCATGGGTATGTGGTGATGTTTGTGTATGGAAACCTTCAGAGAAAGTTCCGCTTTGCGGATTGGCTTGCCAGAATATTATTTCAGAAGTATTCACAAAAAATAACGTCCCTGAAGGAGTTTGTTCTCTCATTGTTGGCGGAAGAGATGTCGGTGAATGGATGGCAAATGATACACGCATTCCTTTGATCTCTGCCACCGGTTCTACAAGAATGGGCAAAGCAATTGGTACTGCTGTCGGCGCAAGATTAGGAAGATCATTGCTTGAGTTAGGCGGCAACAATGCCATCATCATTTCAAAAGATGCAGATATTGATATTGCAGTTCGTGGAGCATTGTTCGGCGCAGTGGGAACTGCTGGTCAACGCTGCACTTCAACAAGACGACTGATCATTCATGAAGATGTATATGAAAAAGTAAAAGAAAAATTTGTGAGTTCTTATAAACAACTGCGCATTGGTGATCCATTGGATGAAAAAAATCATGTGGGCCCGTTGATTGATAAAGATGCTGTCAAGATGTATGTCAATGCCATTGAAGCCTGTAAAAAAGAAGGAGGAAAATTTGCAGTGGAAGGCGGCGTGTTATCAGGAAAAAATTTTGAAAGCGGTTGTTATGTAAAGCCTTGCATTGCCGAAGTAAAACCAAGCTTCAAAATTGTGCAACATGAAACCTTTGCTCCCATTTTGTATTTATTGAAATATAAAACCATTGATGAAGCCATTGCTATTCAGAACGGAGTGCCTCAAGGTTTGTCTTCTTCCATCATGACTTTAAATTTAAGAGAAGCGGAACAATTTCTTTCATCGGCAGGAAGTGATTGCGGCATTGCCAATGTAAATATAGGAACGTCAGGCGCAGAGATCGGTGGCGCTTTTGGTGGTGAAAAAGAAACTGGTGGCGGACGTGAAAGTGGAAGTGATGCATGGAAAAATTATATGCGACGCCAAACCAACACTATTAATTACAGTACCACTCTCCCATTAGCTCAGGGAATAAAGTTTGAGGTATAAAACGATTCATATTTATTGCTTTATTGGTGAATGAACACCAATAAAGGCTCAAAAAAATTATAAATGTTTAGATATTAATAATGTTAAGAATTTTTGATTATTTGTTTTATCGTTTTACTCGGTTTTATATTAAAAATACGGATGGACGTAATCCTTACATTCTATCCGTTTGCATTTTATCGCTATTATATTCCTTAAACTTGCTTAGTTTACTTTTCCTGATCTTTAATTTGTTTAAGATTAAAAGTGATATCAGTCTTTTAATTATGTTGTTGTTATGGTCGATTGCTTTTGCCTTACATGTTTATCGATATTATAGTAGAGTCTCTTATGATATGCTTTATGAAAGATGGAAAAACGAAAGTGCAAAGACGCAGATTAGGAAGAATGTAGTAATAATATGTTACTTTATTTTTACTTTCATCTTTGCAATTAGTGTTGCCATAAATGCACACTCACACCATTAGCCATCATTGGTCTTGTTGTCCAACAATCAAGTTCTAAATTATTTCTTTACTCCGTCGTTGGTGTTTGTGCAAAGCATGGAGCAATAGCTTCACCAACGACAACAATCTATAGTATATTTCTTTTAATGTCCTGCATCGTCTCCGCAGTGGCAATGCAGTTAAACTGCTTATCGTCTCCTTCGGAAGACGATACCCGACATCAGATTTAAAACAACAACGCCACCTTTTTGGAGACCTTTTTAAAAAAGTAATTCTTATTTAACCAGCTTAGCCAACATCTTATCAATTTCTTTTCCCCAATCCGGAGCATTATAGGTTTCTGCCAATTCCTTTTCCCCGATGCCGGCTATACGTCCTAAAATAAAAAAAGCTTCTACAGCATGACTTCTGTCTTTCCATTTTGCCATTTCGATTATTGATGATAAAGCCTGTTGCCTGATTTGATTTAATATTTTGGTGTCTCTGCTTCCGGTTAACTGCATCAATACCATAGAGCCTTTATTCCTGTCACTCCACACTATTGAATTAATCATTTTAATAAATGGTTCAGCAGGAATAGAAATCTTAGATTCCGGGTGAGATCTTGCATATATGGCAAGTATACCAAGTGCACGGGTTGAATTATTTCTCACTTCATCATCCGGATCATTTGAAGCATATAACAGATTTTTCAAAACAATTTTCTTATTGTCTGAATATGCAATGATCTGCGCTGCCGCAGCCCTGTCTTTTGAATACCTGGAGTTTTTGAGAACATCAATTAACCGGAAAGTGCTTTGATTCGCAAAATTTATAAACTTAAGTTGTTCCTTTCTTGCAGGATCATAATTAATCAAAGAATATCCATGTGAATCATCTTCGCCACTTTTCCCACTCCTGATGGCATCTTCCAGCAGGTTATCGAAATTGTCATAAGCTTCAATCATTTCAGCAGGCAAATGAATATTCTGCTGGGGACTATGCCTGTATTTTAGAATGTATTGATCGGTTTCACCAATTCCTATAAATAACATCCAATTACCGGACGTGTCACAACAGACAGGATTTACAGATGCATATTTTACTCCCGGATTCTTTTTAATACTCTTTAGCAAATTTCCTGATTTAATAGTGGCAGCCTTAATACTGTCTCCCGCTTTTATTCCTAAATGAGATAAAATACTATTGGCAGAAACTTTTCTGTTCCCGTAAATTTCAATTGTACCGATTTTAATGCTTTGAGAAAATATATTTTGACAAACTATAAGAAAAAATATAACCCCCAAAAGCCTGACTGAATAAATCATGTGAACTTTGTTAAATCTAAAAATAATGTTTGGCGTAAAAAACAACACTTAAAAATACGCCACAGCAAACAAATTTAAGAAGGAATTAAGCTTGTTACGTTTATCCGTACCGTGTTTTGTATAACATAAAAATTTGTGACGGATAATAAAAAAGGAATAGAAAAATGCTTGAAATAAAAAAACGTCTTCGGTAGAAGACGTTTCAAAATAATAAACCAAGAGTAATAAGGTTATTTTCAATTATAATGCATCATAGTCAAATTTCTGTCCACCGACAGATGCTTCATACATCAATCCACCCTTTGCCTGGGTAAATATCATTACACCATCTTTGTAATTCACATTTGCTGAAGCGCCTGCATTGACAGCAACAACTGAAGCCTGTGCTGAAAATTCAATTTTGTTTTCCTTAAACCTGTTAAGATCTGCTTTTGTTTCAAAGAAAATCACTTCGCTGTAAGCCTGGCCGCCAAACTGAAAGCCAACGCTAACCTGGGTCAATGCAGCTTTACCAATGATCTTGCCTTTTTCGTACACAATACCATTACCGGCTGCACCACCAATACCAATTGCGCCTTTTCCTACATTTGGAAAAGTTACCCATGCATAAGATTTGTTAAATAAACTTTGCATCTCGTCATCCGTTTTAATAAACTGAGCTTTAGCATCCCTGCTGTCATCCTCTAATCTTTTTTCTTTCTTACCCGATTGTGCTATGGCTATGCTTCCAATTGCCAACGCCGCTGCCACAAATACAAATTTCATAGCAGGTAGAATAATTCTCTTTTTCATATATTTCATTTTAAGTTTACGATTTGATAATGCAGTAAATGTTGTTGTTTTACTGTATTGCAAATCTGAAGCAATTCACCCGGGTAACAGTTACACTATTGTTGATATCATTTGCATCATTCACACATTTCTCCGCCATTTGCATGAGATATGTATAGAATAAGAGTTATTTAAAGAAAAAGCTCCTGAAAAAGGATTGGCCAATGTTGGTGAAAAAGAAATTTTGAGATATAAGATGATTGAAATTCACAAGCTTTCCGTTGGAAAACATTGCTTGGGAAAAAATAAATTGTCCAGGGTTACAGATACAGGACAGAAATCATCTTCTTTCTTTAATTGAACACTACCGATGGCTGGGTTGATAACTTTTGAAAAGTTGCCAACTCCGAACTTTTCAAACTTTCCTCTGTTTACTTTGAAGCACCTGTTTTTGAATCGTATAATGAACCGGAATTGAACGTTTGCAGAATGCTGCTGTCTTCATTTACAGAAACAGCATTATCGGAGTTCTCAACTTTTTCGCTGCTTATAAAACTGAGGGTCTTTGCATTATTGGTTTTTTGCAGAGGAGCTTCTCTTGAATTAGATTCTTTTATATCCGTTTTATTAATTGATTCGTGAAAAAAGAGATGATTACCGTCATAACGTTCTTTCATATCAATCATTGCCACTACCGTAGAAAAAAAGATCACGAAACTAAACCACAAATTTTGTTTGAACCAATTGCCAAAGAAAAATACAGCAAGGATGGAAAGTATCGCTACGCCATAAATGGTGATAATGATCATGAAACCGTAAGTGATAAAATGTTTTTGCGGGTCATATGTAAAGCCGATGCCGGAAGACAGCATCAGCATCGCTGTCGAAACCATCATCAGCACTATCCATGATGCAATGATGTATAACGGATTGATCTTTTTTTTAAATTTTTTCATTCGGGAGAAGAATATGAATTCTTTTTTACTGAAAGACTAAAATTATATAATAGATATTAATTTTTCCAATTGTGCTGCTTCAGAAACAATCGTAGTTTTCCGAATTCATTGCATGCACATAATGAATTTCAACAAGAAATAACGGAAACAAATAACAATCAAATAACATTTCTTTGATGCTATAACATGGGTGAAGAGAACCGGTGGGAATGATCCGTACATTTTAATACATCATATCGTTCTTTCCCTGCTGTGGTAACGGTAAGCAAAAACCCTGACTGAATTTAAAGGATTTCATTACATGTTAAAACTTTACCCAAGCTCTTTGAAACTTGCAGTTTCGTAAGCATATTTTATTGCTTAAAACGATATAGTAATGTTGCGAAACATTTTGTTTCGCAGAGCTTGGATATATGGGGAACTAATCCCTAAAAGATAAAGCCTATTAAAAAGGCAAGTGGTATAGTTAATAAAAGGTACAGGACTACAAAGGTGCCTTTCTTTTTTTGAATCTTAGAATTATCATCTTTCCACCTTTCATTTAATATATTGTAATTGAATTTATTATATCGAAAACCGTTTAGTACTGTTACAATTATACACGTACATCCTACTATTAACTTTATATGATTGGGAGTATACTTTAAAAGATGGAAGATTAATGCAACAATAGTAAATATGTTAATTACTTGCATTAATGATAAAACTGCTAGACCTGCAAAGATTGGGCTACTATCATTGTTTTTATAATAGAATGTGCAAACACAATAAAATACATAATCAAAAAATTTGAACATCTGTTCTTTTGAAAATTTTATTTAAAAAAGTTTCAATTTCAAGGGAGCTTACAATTAAGCAATAATTTGTCATTCTGATACACATTACCATTTTCCCCCAAGCAACGTCTCTCACCAAGCCTTGTGTGTGAGCAGAGGACGTTGCGCCAAACTAAGTTAAAGTATTATGACTATTTACACAACGTCCCTATCCTGCGCAAATGGCCTGTAAGAAGAAGTTGCTCGGAAAAAGAAGCTTTCAGGAGACATGCTGCGAACATAATAGAACAAATGTTTATTTACGCCGTTGTTGGTGTTCAAACTAAAGTAATTTTCAACTATAATAACTTTACACCAACAACCAAATTTAGTTCATTCATTGTAATGAGTGAGAAATCCCCAATTATCCTTTCCCGTTTCATAAAATAAAGCCGATGAGTATTTATATTCTTCCGGCAATTTACAGATTCCTGCTTTCACCGGATTCTCATGAATGTATCGAACCTTCTGCAGGAAAACGGCATGCTTTCTTACCTCTACACTTAATGCATTTCTTTCCCAAAATTGATATTCTCTGTCTTTTGCTTTCACCTTAAAATGAGCCAACACTGCAGAGTGATTTATTTGTAAATCCTTTTGGATACGTTGAGCAGTGTATTTCAAAAAGTCCCTTTGTACGGCAACCGGGGTATGATAAGGAAGCATTTGCCATATCAGATGAATATGGTTTTCCATAATGACGAAAGAGAATATTCTTACTCTTTTATTCTCTGTCAAAAATTTCATGCTATTTATGACGATGTCTTTATACTTATCAGGTTTTAAAAGCTTCTTCCACTCAAGATTTGTAGCAGTGAAAAACTGAGGATATTCTGTAATAAGGTGGGGCATAATTCAAAAACTAAGATAAGATTTCCTTAGTTCGTGTTGTTGGTGCAGAGGATTACAGGAGCAAAGACTTCAAATCAGAACACCAACAAAGGCGTGAAAGGGACAAAAAGGAATAAACTCAATCTTAATTTATCTTATTTTATTACTCCATACTATATGGGAAATCTCTACTGTATCAAAGTTTTTGTAATTACCGTTATGATCTATAATACCAAAGCGTATAGCTCGTCTGTAACTTGTATCATACAAGGTGAAAACATAATGATTCGGATAAAACATTACAATAGATTCGTTTCTATTGTACAATATCCTCGTAATATCACCTGTCTCTGGTAAATCAACACAAACTCTAAAACTTGTGTCAAATAATTGAGGGCTGCCATTATGAATTAGCAAATAAACATCTTTTACCAAAGAGTCATTAGGTGCAATATCTACTTGCTTGGGAATATTTTTTATACAATCGATTTCTCCAGTCGAATAATTTTTTGAATCAGTTTCACAAGAATAAGGATAGAAACAAGACATGATATGATATGTAAACGTGGTAGATGAAACATTTGTCAAAACTGTCTTAACAATTAAATAATTTTCATCTCCTATTTTTTGCCTTCCCTTAATAGCAGCGGAAAGCGTCAATCTTCTATTATCATTTTCTTTAAATGAACAAATAGTCGTACCAATCAAAACTACAATACTTAATATCAATAAAATTCTCAGCAAGAAGTATAGATTTAATTCTATTATGAAATTATAAAACAGTTTTCAATTATTCTTCCGTGGCTCCGCCTTCGGCGTAAGACACGGAAGGGACAAAAGTTTTTTGTTTTTAGTTGTATCAACTAAACTTTCTTAATTCTGCCAACCAAATCTCTTTTTAAATTCTAATTCACAATCTTCACTTGCTTTTATATATTCTTCAGATACCCATTCGTGTGTATTGGGGGGAAGATATTCAAAGATAATTTGAACGACCTTTAATAAAGTTCGGTCAAATGTGTTGTCGAAATTATATTTTATTGTATCAGTACCATCAGCTATTGCCATATAATCAATCCAACCACCAAGGGAACAAGCAAAATTTTTTGATACATCTTTACCTTTCAAACCTTTTACTATATCAATTATTGAATCTATAGAGCTTGTTCTAAAAACTCCCATACAGATTGTATCTGGAATAGGATTTTTTCTAAGCCATGTCACCCAACTATTCTGTTCCAATGTGTAAATAAATTTAGCGCCGTTTATCTTAAAAGTAGGCTCCATTCTACCCATTTCTGAACCAAATCCTTTTCTAATAAATGTGAGATAAAATGAATCAGTCTTTGTTTTTACAATTGAGTTCTGAGAAGTATTTATCTGTCCTAAATTATTTGATAAAATAGCTAAAGTAAAAAACATAAATATGATTATAAATTTGGGCAAAGAATATTTATATTTAAATTGAACAATAATTTACGCCGTTGTTGTTGTTCAAACTAAGTTAATTTTCAACTATAATAACTTTACACCAACAACCAAACACTAAGGTAGTATTTTCTCATAGTTCATGTTGCTGGTGCAGAGGATTACAGGAGCAAAGATTTCAAATCAGAACACCAGCAACGGCGTAATGAACAAATAGTCGTACCAATCAAAACTACAATACTTAATATCAATAAAATTCTCAGCAAGAAGTATAGATTTAATTCTATTATGAAATTATAAAACAGTTTTTAATTATTCTGCCGTGTCACTCCTTTGGTGAAGACAAGGAAGAGAAAGAAGAGTCGTTGGCATTAGCCATTTATTATTTTATCCTGTATATCTTTAAAAGTTATACCATCTTTATTTACCCATTCTGTAAATCCATTCGAATTACGCCCTAATACCATATTTGATGCTGCACTTGGACTATTAAAAATTGCATCTTCTGCGAAAATTAATTTATCATTTTCTTCTATTAATATCTTAGTTTCAAGTAGCTTCCTTCTCATATTTCTATAAGTATCTGTACAAGATGGCGATAATTCTTTCTTGCCCTCACTACCTTTTAAAACTATATATCCCTGATCAGTTTCAATCATTGAAGCTTTATAAGATTTCGTCTTAATATAATATGTCTCAAGATTAATTGGGCTTTTGGTGCCATTATCTGTTGTTATTGATTTAATTGTTGAAGGAATTAAAAACTTAAAACCCATTACTGGTAAAATCAATTTCATTTGTTCTAGAAAATATTCCATATCTGAAATGTCCGATTCATGAAGTGTCGGCAAACTTGGAGAGTTTCCATTTTCAATTTGAGCAGTTTTGGCTTCCAAAGCAAGCTGAACAAGCCTTGCTTCTAAGTATTTTATCTGAGTTTTTGTTAAAAGTTCATCTTTGCTGACAAAAAACACTAACTCTTTAAAATCTTTATTAGGATCACTTAAATGTTGTTTAAGTCGTAATCGAATATTTTCAGCTTCTCCGATGTAAATTTTTTCATCATATGCATCTTCTGTCGGATCACCTTTCAGAAAATATATTCCTGGATTATCAAATTCTGATCTTGTCATAATCTTACTTACAGATGATCGTGGACTATAAATTGCTTTCCCTACCCAATTCCCTATCTCACTCAGTCTAGGCCCATATTCAGTTCCGTCTATCATGTAAACTGTTAGCTTTTTCCCCATATATTTTCTGTTACATTGCCTCTTAATAATTACTTCAAACTTCTTTATTCTTGCTTTCAACATCCACTATACAATTCTTTAGTAATTTAATGAAATTACGAAAGCTGAATGAGTCTTTTTTTCCAAGCAACATCTCTCACAAAGCCTTGTATATGGGCAAAGGACATTGCGCCAAACTAATTCTTCCTCTCTTTTCTTCTTTTTAAATAACCTTCTATCAGATAGTATACAATGATATAGAGTATCGTAGGAGCAATAAAAAACAGAATTACATTATAAAAATTATACTCTACACCATTGTGGTGAGTAACATAACTAATTGTTCCGAGGATGAGAATTGCAATCCAATAAAATTTTCTTTCTTGCCAAATTTTTTTGAACATAGGCTTAACAGTCTTGGTGGTGAATAAAGTTAATGAATCTCCTCCGTAATTTCCGCATCCAAAACTGCACGAACTTTTATGCACTCCAATATGACTTTAGTCAGGAAAATGAATGTTATAACATCTATTTTTTTTCTTTAATGTTTCATTTTCAACTTTTCATTTTTTCAGACACGTTTATCATTTTTTTTATTGCGGATTTGCATATCCAAGTACCCGGAAAGTGGTATTGACAAAAATTTCATAGCTGATAAACTTTGCATCCGTAATTCAATATCCACCAAAAAACCCGAACCATTGAAAATTCTATTTTCATTTATACACCTGTCCATCCACTTCCCACCAGAGCTATTCAGCATTCCAGCGTTATTCATTCATTTTACCCATAAGGCATCTGCTTTTAGCCGTTTGTTACATGCTTTTTCCAAAAAGTGTAACAAGATTTTCCATTTCTTGTATCACTTTTTCAAAAAGTGTAACAAGATCTTCCATTTCTTATATCACTTTTTCAAAATCTGTAACAAGATCTTCCATTTCTTATATCACTTTTTCAAAATCTGTAACAAGATTTTCCTTTTCTTGTATCACTTTTTCAAAATCTGTAACAAGATCTTCCATTTCTTATATCACTTTTTCAAAATCTGTAACAAGATTTTCCTTTTCTTATATCACTTTTCCAAAAACTGTAACAAGATTTCCCATTTCTTATGTCACTTTGGCGAAAAGTATGCTGCTTTTGCCTGGTTGTTCTATGTCTTTCACAAAAAATATATTGATTTTTCTTTTAAGCATGTGTGCTTACGACTGAAGCAAACCTGTATTTCCAAAAAGGCTATTTGTGTTTGTCCCATCCACGGTATCACTTTCAGAAAGCCTCCGCCCTTTTCTTTATTCCATCAAACATTAAAGATATTTTGACCATTGCCGGCACCTGCTCCTTTGGAGTTCCGGTAATTAAACACAAGTAAAATTTGATCCTATGATCAATACACAACATTTTTTTAATTCAAAATTCAATAACAATGAAAACTCCGAAAGTTTTAGTCAGCTCCAATCCCTATAATGATCCTGAGCTGTCGACCCATGCACTGACCATCGTAACTAAGATGACAGGCAACCCTAATTTTACCACACCCAAACCATCACTTGCCGATGTGACGACAGCCATTGACGACTTCAACAGTTCAATGACTGAAGCCGCCACCGGTGATCACGCAGCTGTGGAACTGAAAAATCAAAAGCGGGCACAGCTGTCCCTATTGCTGTACCAGCTTGGCACTTATGTGCAGCTGACCAGTAATGGCGACGCAGCCAAGATGTTGGATGCAGGTTTTAAGATCAGCAAAGATCCTGCACCTATTGGCCCGCTGCCAAAGCCAACCGGTTTTTTTGCGTTGCCTAAAGGCAAAGGCGAAATGCATGTAGGACTTGATCGCATACCGGGCGCCAGGATGTATCAGTATGAATACAAAGAACCCTCTGCTGCCGGATGGACATTGCTTACAAACAGCAAAAGCAAAGTGCTGATGACAGAGCTGCCAAGCGGAAAAGAATATTTGTTCCGCGTATTACCGATGGGCGCCAGTGAGATCAGAGAGTATAGTGATGAGGTGAGTAGTTTTGTATTGTAAAACCTCCACAACCCCTCCGAAGGAGGGGATTTGAAAAAGCCACTTAAGGTTGTCAACTTTCAGAAAGTTGACAACCTTTTTTATTTTAAATAAATTTTAAATTGCTGTTGTCTTCGTTAGCAGATAGTGTTCAAAAAAAATCTGCTGTTATGCTCTATTTTTTATTGTTTAGAAATCTTTTTCAAGAATACCTCTAATAAAAAATTTGGGTACCACAATCTTTGTCAATTTTATAATCTGACGATTTTTTAATGTATCGGAAGATTGAAGAATTTCCAAACCCGGCCATGTGCCTGAATGACGAGCAAAAATACCAAAATCAGGGGTATAATAATGAATCAGAGAGCCATCTTGCTCAAACTCATTTTGCACATATTTTGTCACCTTAAAAGCATCATTATTTAGAAATATCAAAGTGTCATTGAAAGGTCTAATATGTCCATCATCAGCATAAGAACTTTTTATGAAAGAGCTATCTCTATTTGAATTTAATAGATAATAGTTTAAGGTATCTTTTGTGGCGAAGTATGAAATTTTTGTCGTGTCACCTAAATAGGTTTTGTGTACATGAAAAATTCGATTAGTGTCTGAATTTTCATAATAGGTACCGTGAAACCTGACCCAATAATACTTTGTTTCTTGAATTTGATTACAGGAATAAAGTAATAATGTTACACGCACAATTATTGCAAATTTGGTCATACCTAATATAATAGAGATGCAAATATTGGCAATTTCCATAGAGTAGCATAAAACATTTAAATATACACCACATAAACAAATTAAAAAGGAATAAAGTTTTCTGGTTATTCTTTTCTTATTCTTTTACTTTTTGGCATTGCCCCAAAAAGTAACAAAAAGGTCTAGGCAAACACAAAGCCTCCGTCTGTTTTGCCTTGCCAACGCACAAGAAGAGTTATTAAAGAAATCAAACTAATGATGATTGAAGTAATGCAATGTTTCTTTTGGAAGATGGTGGAAAAAAGAAAGATGGCGTCCGTCAGCCCAATAGAACAAATGCAAGGTTGGTGGTAGTGCTTTTATTCTTTACCAGGAATAATTTTTTCAGCAATAGTTTTGTCGCCTTGTGTAATTGTAAAGTAATACTCTTCGTTAACATTCTTGACTTTAAATTCTTTTTGAATTGTTTTCACTGCAAGGAATGGGTCAATCACATCTGCGAATAAAGTCATTTCGCCACTACCAATATCTCCATCATCACAACGCCCATTACCAGTCCAACCAAGATGCTCTTTCAAAATATTTCTTATTTCTTCTCTTCTTTCAAGGTCTTTGGGTGTTCCCCAGGTCTTAAGTTTAAATGTTACGGCAACTGTAAATTGTTTTTCTAAAGGTATTTCGTTATAGCCTTCGCTTATTTTGCCAGCAATTAATGAATTCACCTTGTCTTTAAAATCTGAATGGGAAGCTGCACTGATTTTTTCTTGTTCACCTAAACTTCCGAGTTGCCCCCAATGAGTTGTTGCGTTTTTATCGTCAACATTCCATGTCTCCCAATAAAGAAATGTCGAATCTTGTTTTTTGTACAATTTGATAAAAACTCCTTCGCTACTGTCAAAATAATTTTTCTGTGTCATCTGTTTAGATGATTTTTTGTTATTAGTCTGTCCACAACCCCCTAAAGAAACAGAAAATAAAATAATTGGTATGATTGAGCGTAGTGTAGTCATAGTATTACCATCAACACTTAAATTTACGCCACTTCAAACAAATTTAAAAAGGAATAAAGTTTTATGTTCATTCTTTCATCTTAAGACCAAAAAAGATTTCAGCTTTTCTTTAATGAATTTTCCTGTGTGTTGGCCAGGCAAAACAGCCGGAGGCATTGTGTTTGCCTAGACCTTTTTGTTACTTTTTGGGGCAATGCCAAAAAGTAAAAGCAGAAATAAAAGATAATTGCAATTAGTATCCTTCCTTTTGGGAAGACAGCAACGGAATCATTTTAGGAGAATCAATGGATAAATAGGACAAAAAATGACCGACCTATTTTTTTCTGAATGAATTATAAAAAGCCGAGACTATGTTTGAATAATTATTAAATTCCTTAACCTTTTTAAAACTTTCTTCATAAATATCAGGATTATTAAATCTATACTCCCTAAACTCATTTGAATTTTAAATGTTAATGAGTAAAATGAACCATCATAAACAATTTCTTGCACTTTCAAATCTGTTTGATTAGGTAAATTGAAAACATTATTTTGTATTAGAGTATCAAATAATTTTTTTATAATTTCCTGAGATTTTATCGAAAAAGAACTTAACCTCTTTAAACTGTCACTTTCTTTATAGTGCCTATGGCTTTCATATTCTGTGGCAGTCCAAGTACTACCATTATTTGTTAAAACATATAATTGACTTACTAAGAAAGGGAAATATTCGCCTGAAAGTCGTATTTCTATATTGTTTTTTGAATCGCATATTTTATTAAGACCGTATCTTTTTTCTACATCTGATTGTAATGATGAATCATTACATGAAAAATTAGAGTCTGCTTTTACAGAACCATACTTCATTTTGTTTTGTGAGCTAGCAGTAATTGTCAGAAAAAGGAAATATAAAGTTAGATAGCGCATTATTAATACAAATAAGATTACTAAATAGAGAAAGTTGCTTTTTCTTTTTGATAATTACAGATTCAGGCTTTGGATTCCTAATTAAAGGTAGGATTTTCTATAATTCCTGTCGTTGGTGATGGCTCTGCTCATGTATCCATGCGCAACGCTAACTACGGGGTAAAGGGTATGACAAATAAAAACATTTCAGTTTCTCTTTAATGAATTTTCTTGTGCGTTGGCAAGGCAAAACAGCCGGAGGCATTGTGTTTGCCTAGACCTTTTTGTTACTTTTTGGGGCAATGCCAAAAAGTAAAAGCAGAAATAAAAGAAAAGATAATTGCAATTAGTATCCTTCCTTTTGATGAAGACAGCAACGGAAGCTGAGAGAAAAACATTCCAGAAAATAACACGACTTAGATTTAACCATTGACCCTGTCTATAAAAAATTGATAAAATCAGCTGGCTATCACCGGGATAAGCAACCCGGGATGATGATTTCCCATCAGTAAATGATGTGAAACAATTACACAAAATTTATGAATGGTAATCATTATTTTTACGGCTTTACCAATATTGCATAACAAAATACCTACAAATGAATCATTTATTTAAGCGAACCCTTTTGCTTGCCTTCAGTGCCCTGTTCTCCTTTATCTTATTTGCACAGAATGAAGTGCCCAAAGGCTGGCACCTGCTTGACAAACAAACAAGCGGCTATTATGGAATCAGTCTTGACAAAGCTTATGATTTTCTAAAATCAAAAAACATAAAAAGCAAGACAGTTATTGTAGCGGTTATTGATTCCGGTGTTGACACTACTCATGAAGACCTGAAATCTGTTTTGTGGCATAATCCAAAAGAAATTCCAAACAATAGCGTTGATGATGATCACAATGGTTATACGGATGATGTATATGGCTGGAATTTCCTTGGTAATAAAGACGGAAAAGATGTAGTACAGGATTCTTATGAAGGAGCAAGAGTATATTATATGTATAAAGATAAATGGGGTGGAAAAGATGTAGACGAATCTAAGTTATCCAAAGAAGATAAAGAAAATTACATCATGTGGAAAAAGGCAGAGAAAGCAGTAGTGGGCGGTACAAAAACGACAGCGCTTGAATTAATTTTTCTGAAAAAAGCATATGAAAATTCAATGAAGGATGATAGCATTATCCGGAAAGCAATCGGAAAAGATAAATACTTAGGCAATGAACTTGATACTTTAAATTCAGTTGATCCGGATGTGAAAATGGCAAAAGCAAGATTAATGTATCTCTTCCAGAACAACGATGCGATGAAAATGAGTAACCAGGAATTCCTTGATGGTTTTGGTGAATATTTAAGAAGTGAAGAAGCCAAAGTCAGCGCTACCGAAACAGCTCCTGAACCCTTCCGGGAAGAAATTGTAAAAGATAATTATAATGATATCAACGACAGATATTATGGGAACAGTGATGTAATGGCAAGTAATAAAGCTGCTGAGCATGGCACCCATGTAACCGGTATTATAGGTGCTGATCGCAACAATAACATCGGCATTAAAGGCATTGCCGATAATGTAAAGATCATGATGGTTCGTGCCGTACCAGATGGTGATGAACATGATAAGGATATAGCGCTGGCTATTCGTTATGCCGTTGATAATGGCGCTAAAGTGATCAATATGAGTTTTGGTAAAAGCTTTTCTCCCCAGAAAGAATGGGTTGATGAAGCCGTTCAATATGCTGAAAGCAAAGGTGTTCTTTTGATACATGCTGCCGGTAATGATGCGAAGGACCTTGATAGTACGGACAATTTTCCCTGTCCAACATTTATAGCTGATGGCAAAAGAGCAGATAACTGGATTACAGTTGGCGCCAGCGGACCAAAGAATGATGATAAAGGTGAAGGATTAGTAGCTTATTTTTCCAATTATGGGAAAAAGGAAGTGGATGTATTCGCTCCGGGTGTAAAAATATATTCAACAGTTCCCCGTGGTAATCAATATGCCAATCTCGATGGAACCAGTATGGCTTCACCCGTAGTTGTCGGGGTGGCTGCACTCATTTTAGAATATTTCCCTAACCTGACTGCAGAACAGGTAAAATATGTGATTGAAAAATCAGCGGTAGCGCCTGATGTAAAAGTGAAGAATCCACAAACAGATTCAACGGTCAATCTCACTGATCTTTGTACTTCCGGAGGAATTGTGAATGCATACGAAGCAGTAAAACTTGCCTCTACTTTAAAAGGAGAACGTAAACCCGATGCTGCAAAGAAACCTTTTTAGAGAAGAACAACGATAATTTATTTTTTCTATAATTAAGTATGCCATGTTTTAAAAACATGGCATACTTTCTTCCAACATTTAGAATGCTCAATGTTTAGCAAGCAATAATAGTTTTTTGTGTATGGCAAGAACTTGTGGAATGACCAATTGCTGCTCATCATTATTAATGATAAAATCACAGCTTTTCATTTTTGTATCTTCATCTAATTGCCGGTTCATCCGTTTTATTACTTCTTCCCTGCTGATGCTGTCACGTTCCATAGCTCTTTTAATCCGCAGATCTTCTGATGCATAAACTCCAATTACATGATCTACGTGTTTAGCCGCCCCACTCTCAAATAACAAAGCCGCTTCTTTGATAACATAAGGAGTTGTCTGGCGGCTCATCCAGTTATCCGCATCACGAATAGTAACAGGATGAACGATTGAATTAAGTATTTCGAGTTTAACCGGATCATTAAAAACAACTTTGGCCAGAGATTGCCTGTTCAGTTTTCCATCTTTATATATCTCATCTCCAAATTCTTTTTTAATGGCTGATTTTAATTGCGCATCCGAATTCATTAGTTCTTTAGCTGCATCATCGGCATAATAAACAGGAATACCAAGCACTTCAAATATATGTGCTACGGTGCTTTTGCCACTGCCAATGCCGCCTGTAAGACCGATACGAAGCATAGAACCAGGATTAGATAGATTAAGAGGGATTAAAATGAAAGTTAGGAAACTCATTGCATTTCAGAAAATCAATGAAAAGAGGAAATCAGTAAACTAATTTCCTCTTAATCTTTTAAAATCTTTTTAATCCTGGTTCTGTTCTGTTCTATTTCTTATCAGTAGTTCCCACTTTATTCAATGCAGTAGTCCAGTCAAGACTAATGGCGCTTTTTTCAATTTTCAAATAACTGCCGGGGCTTACTTCAAGATTTATAGTACCATCATCATTGATCTTGTTAATAGTTCCATGAATTCCGGCAATGGTTACAATTTTATCACCACGCTGAAGATTAGCAATAAAGTTTTTCTGTGTCTTTGCTCTTTTTGCCTGGGGCCTGATAAAGAACATCCAGAAAACGAGGATCATTAATCCAAGAAAAACAAATTGAAAGCCTCCAAAGCCACCTGCTCCACCCTTTTGATCAGTTCCTGTACCCGCTCCCGGAGGAACACAACCTGAATAAATAAATGCAACGAAAATTGTCATTAAATAAGAAAAGATAGATTTCATAATGCTAAATTTAAATATATGCTTTTGATAAACAGTTGATTTTTTTAATCGGTTACTTCTACTCTGAAACTTAATGCCTGGTAATTGGGCCGGGTATTGGCGGTAACATATATATCTTTCCTGTTTTCACCCTTTCTTCCCTGGCTATTAAATTTTGCACGGATTACCCCTTCCTGACCGGGAGCAAACGGTTCCTTTGGAGTTTCGGTAATAGTACAGCCACAGCCGGCTGAAACATCAGTAATGATAAGATTTTTATTACCTGTATTCTTAAAACGATAAGCAACCTCCACTATTTGTCCTTCTTTCACTTTTCCCATATCAAGATAATTGGAGTCGAGCCATTGAATAGTTGTATAATTAGAAGAATCCTTCAGTGCCCTGATGTTTCGGTCTGCTCTGATACTGTCATTTACATTCTGTTCCCTGTTATTTTTTTGGTCACCGGATTTACATGAAATAAGGTAAAATCCTGCAATCAGAATCAATAATATCTTTTTCATCATATTTCTTTGAGAATTGCAAATGTAGAGAAAAGCATCGAGCTATCAGCCCTGAGTTTCTCTCTTTACATTTTCTTCATACTTTTTTGTATTCCACTTTATGCATTTTTCCCTGGAGAACAAGTTCCTTATGTATATTATCCAGAATGCCGTTTACAAACTGGCCGCTTTGAGTGGTGCTGTATTCTTTGGCAAGATCAATATATTCGTTAATAGTAACCTTTGGCGGAATGGTTTCAAAATAAAGAAATTCAGCTACACCCATTTTCATTAAAATCATATCCAGCAAAGCTATACGGTCCGGCTCCCAGTTTTTAAGTTTAGGGATTATCAGACTTTGAAGCTGTTCGCTTTTTTCCATCACTGTTTTAAGCAATTCTTTTGAAAACATTTCTTTGTCATGATTCATCATCTGCTTAAAATTAAAAGTGCCCGGTTTTTGCAAATAAGCAGCCAGCAATTGCACAAGCATTTCGCCATCATCATCCCAGTTGGAAAAGTTATCTTCAATATGTGCAACAAATAATTCATTTGCCAGCAGCATATCATTTAATATGAACTCGATAATTTTCTTTTCAGTGCTTTTATCTCGTCCCGGTTGTGCTATATAATTTTTATACTCATTGGTTTCAGACAGGTTATGAAATATTTTCCGAACCAGTTCTTTTTCGATCAAAAGTTCAGGTTTCTCTTTTTTAATTTGTTCTTTCAGGGAAGCATCTTCAAGAATCTTTTTAATCACCTCGTTCCCGGCAATCTTTGTATTGACATGCAGGTCATCATAACTGGGTAAATGTTTGCTGGCTCTGCTTGAAGAGTCTTTTTCTGCGAACCGGGTCACTTCTGTTAAAAAATAGATGAGATAAATAAATAAGGAGCGGGTCTGATTAAAATGCTGTGTTAAGATTTGCTGTGGTTCACCGGGTTTCTCCTCACCTTCAAGCGATACAAGGGTATAAAGGGTTTGCATCACTTTCACACGGATATTTCTTCTGCTGATCATTTGCCAAGAACTGTTTGAGGTGGCGAAGATAAGAGATTTGAAGGAGCTAATAAGCTTCAAAAAATGTTTATGAAAAAATGACACAACAACAGAAAAAATATATCCTCCACTGCCATTAATGAACCAATTATTAACAGTAATACTGAAATTTTTTCCGCTATTGACCGTATGGCACATTATTTATGGTTACCTTTGCCGTCCCAAATATTTTTTGGGCAAATATTTCAAAAACTCAAAAATCAATACAACTATGGCTAAAAAGTTAAACGTTACTCCGCTCCACGACAGAGTAATTGTAAAGCCGGCTCCTGCAGAGGAAAAAACTGCCGGTGGAATAATTATTCCAGACACTGCAAAAGAAAAACCTCAAAAAGGTACTGTGATTGCCGCCGGACCTGGTAAAAAAGACGAACCAGTGATGGTTAAACCGGGTAATACAGTTTTATATGGCAAATACGCCGGAACCGAAATTCAAATTGATGGTGATGATTACCTGATCATGAGAGAATCAGATATTTTGGCAATTGTTTAATCAATCATCCTGGTTATAGGATAATTTGCCAATCAAAAACAAATCATTATCTAATCATCAAATTAAAAAATTATCAAATTATATTTTATGGCAAAACAATTATTCTTCGATATTGAAGCCCGCAATAAAATGAAAAAGGGTGTTGATATTTTGGCTAATGCAGTCAAAGTTACCCTGGGCCCCAAAGGACGTAATGTTGTCCTGGAAAAAAAATTCGGAGCACCCTCTGTTACTAAAGATGGTGTAACCGTAGCAAAAGAAATTGAACTGGAAGATGCTATTGAAAACATGGGCGCACAAATGGTAAAGGAAGTAGCATCAAAAACTGCTGACATTGCAGGTGATGGCACAACCACAGCTACTGTTCTTGCTCAAGCAATCATCAGCGAAGGTTTGAAAAATGTTGCTGCCGGCGCTAATCCAATGGACCTGAAAAGAGGTATTGAAAAAGCAGTTGTAAAAGTGGTTGAACATTTGAAAAGTCAATCGCAGGCTGTAGGAACAGACAGCAAGAAGATTCAGCAGGTTGCTTCTATCTCTGCTAACAATGATGAAACCATCGGAAAGCTTATCGCTGAAGCTATGGGTAAAGTTGGAAAAGACGGTGTTATCACCGTTGAAGAAGCAAGAGGCACTGAAACAACGGTAGAAGTAGTAGAAGGTATGCAATTCGATCGTGGTTATATTTCTCCTTACTTTGTAACCAACAGTGAAAAGATGGAAGCCGAACTGGAGAATCCTTACATTCTTATCTATGATAAAAAGATCAGCAACATGAAGGATATTCTTCATATCCTTGAAAAAGTAGCACAGCAAAGCTCCCAACTTTTGATTATTGCTGAAGATCTTGAAGGTGAAGCATTGGCAACGTTAGTTGTAAATAAACTTCGCGGTACATTAAAAGTTGCAGCTGTTAAAGCTCCGGCTTTGGCGACCGTCGCAAAGAAATGCTGAACGATATTGCTACATTGACGAAAGGTATTGTGATCAGCGAAGAACAAGGTTACAAACTTGAAAATGCTGATCTCTCCTATCTTGGCCGCGCTGAAAGAGTAGTCATTGACAAAGACAATACTACAATCGTTGGCGGTAAAGGAAAAAAAGAAGATATCACCGCCCGTGTTAACCAGATCAAAGCACAAATAGAAACCACTACTTCAGATTACGATAAAGAAAAATTACAGGAACGTCTTGCTAAATTAACTGGTGGAGTTGCAGTTTTACAAATTGGCGCTGCTACTGAAATGGAAATGAAAGAAAAGAAAGATCGCGTTGATGATGCACTTCATGCAACAAGTGCTGCAGTGGAAGAAGGCATTGTTCCGGGTGGCGGTATTGCGTTCATCCGTGCTATTGAAGCGCTGGATAAACTGAAAGGACTAAATGAAGATGAAACAACCGGTGTGGCCATTGTAAAAAGAGCATTGGAAGAACCCCTCCGCCTTATTGTTGAAAATGCAGGATTGGAAGGTTCTATAGTAGTACAAAAAGTAAAAGAAGGAAAAGGTGATTTTGGTTTTAATGCCAGAACAGATGAATATGAAAATCTGCACAAAGCCGGTGTAATTGATCCTACTAAAGTCACACGCATTGCTCTGGAAAATGCTGCTTCTATTGCCGGAATGTTACTTACTACTGAATGTGTAATAGCCGACAAACCTAAAGCAGAAGAGCCACACATGCATGGCGGTGGTGGCGCTCCTGGAATGGGCGGAATGGATTATTAAGATATATAATGTCTGGAATAAAAGGGAAATCCCGTTTGCAAATTGTAAGCGGGATTTTTTTTATATTGATTAAACCTGCCCTGAATATTCATCCAATGTATAGGCTACCTATAATTATAAAAATGAAACAGAATTATTACCTTTATTGCCATTGCATTTAACA
The DNA here is from genome assembly GCA_963823125.1 of uncultured Bacteroidota bacterium. Classification (GTDB taxonomy): domain Bacteria; phylum Bacteroidota; class Bacteroidia; order Chitinophagales; family Chitinophagaceae; genus UTBCD1. The sequence continues at coordinate 952,995 of CAWGKD010000003.1, read as the reverse complement.
GATGTCCCTATATGAATAAACTAACCAGGTTCCTACTTATTTTTTCTTTCTTAGTTTTTTCTTTCACTTCAATATTTTCACAAAACAGTTTTTTTACCGATGCAGGTCAAAATGCCAGCCCGCGAACATCAGGTCAAAGAGTTCTTATTCCGGAAAAATACAGGACTTCATCTTTGAATATTCAGGGCATCACCAATTTTTTGTCACAACTTCCTTCAGAAAAAAATGTCGCAAACAAAAATCAGGCGCCAGTTATGGAATTGCCTATGCCAAATGGAAAAATGGAAAGATTCTATGTCTGGGAAAGTTCAATAATGGAACCCGGACTTGCTGTTAAATTTCCTGAAATAAAAACTTATGCCGGACAGGGAATTGATGACCCCTATGCCAGTATTCGTTTTGATTACAATCCTTATTTTGGTTTTCATGCACAAATATTATCAGTAAACGGAGATACTTATATTGATCCTTACGCAAAAGGTGATATAAATCTTTATACAAGTTATTATGCCAAGGATAATAAAAGAAATCCTTCTTTTATTTGCTACACTCCTAATAATCCTGTTCCAAATCAAAATATTGCGGAAAGAATTCAAGCGGCATGCAGAGGAACTCAACTGTATACATACCGGTTGGCGTTAGCTTGTACCTGGGAATATGCAACTGCAGTTTGCTCACCAAATCCTGCAACTATACCCGCAACAATGGCTGCTTTGATAACTTCAATAAACAGAGTTGATGGTGTTTATGAATCTGAGCTTGCTATAAGAATGGTTTTGGTTGCCAACGACGATTTGCTTGTTTACTTAAATGCAAATACTGATCCTTATACCAATAATAATCCCTCTGCATTATTAAACCAGAATCAATCAAACATTGATGCAGTAATAGGTTCTTCAAACTATGATTTCGGACATGTATTTACTACAGGTGGTGGTGGGCTTTCAGCATTGGGTGTTGTTTGTGTTAACGGCAGTAAAGCCGAAAGTGAAACTGGTTTACCTAATCCGGTCGGCGATAATTTTGATATAGATTATGTTGCTCACGAAATGGGTCATGAGTTCAATGCTAACCATCCGTTTAACAGTAGCACTGGTAATTGCGGAGGAGGAAACAGAAATGCATCAACAGCTTATGAAGTTGGCAGTGGAACTACAATTATGGCTTATGCCGGGATTTGCAGCACTGATGATATTCAACCACACAGTGATCCTTTCTTTCATTCTGTTAGTTTTGATGAAATAAGCAATTTCCTGGCCGGAGCCGGAAGTTCATGCGCTGTAATTACGAGCACGGGAAATAGTATCCCTATAATAACTGCTATGAATAATAATGGAGCAAATATTCCTTTAAATACACCATTTACTTTAACTGGCGCGGCTTATGATCCCGATGGAGATTCATTAACCTATTCATGGGAAGAATGGGATCTTGGACCAAGCACAACATGGAATGGCGGGGCCACTACAAGCACTGCGCCTATATTTAAATTTCGCACTCCTAAAAAAACAGGAAGCCGGACTTTTCCTGACTCAAGCCTGATTACTGCTCATTATACTCTATCGAACTCAGATCTAAATGGATTGGTTATGGATGGCAATAAAGGAGAAACACTTCCTGCAGTTGCCCGCACAATGAAATTTAAATTTATTGTAAGAGATAACCGGGCAGGCGGTGGTGCTATAACTTCTGGAGGCACCGGAGGATGCCAGGCTGGATTTAATTCGCCATTTACTATTAACGCAATTGCTTCCACAGGTCCGTTCGTAGTTACATCTCCAAATGGTGGAGAAACATGGCCGGGAAATACACTGCAAACTATTACATGGAATGTAGCCGGAACTAATATATCACCTATTAATACTTCAAAAGTTAAAATATCATTATCAACAGACGGAGGGTTAACTTACCCAACCGTTCTGGCTGACAGCATTGCTAATAATGGTTCCGCTGTCCTGAATATTCCCAATATTCCAACAACAACTGCTAGAATTAAAATTGAAGCCGTTGGCAATATTTTCTTTGATATTTCGGATGCTAATTTTACAATCACTATTCCGACTACAGGTTTTGGTTTTAATAATCCTGCAGCGGCAACTGCATCCTGCAATAGTTCTACTTCAGATTCTCTGACTTTAGTTTCAACATCCATATTGGGATTTACAACTCCAATCAATCTTTCTGCCAGTGGAAATCCGGCAGGCACAACGGTTGTATTCAGTAAAAATCCTTTAACACCCGGCGATAGTACAACTATAACATTGAATGGAATAAACACACTTTCTTATGGAACTTATAATATCACTGTCACAGGAACGGCAGGGACTGTTGTAAATTCCAGAATAGTTTCATTCATTGTTCAAACCGGTGTCAGCCCGGTTATATCAATACAGTCATCTTCACAATTTGTTTGTATTGGATCAACTGTTTCGTATAACGTAGCCGCTTCCGGTGCCATTTCATACCAATGGCAATTAAGCACCGATGGAGGAATTACTTATAATAATCTTAGTGGAGCCAATGCTTCTGTTTATTCTTTGAATAATGTTGCCATATTCCAATCAGGATATTTTTATCGCTGCATGATAAATGGTCAGTGTAATACAATTATTTCTAATCCGGCTATGCTTACAGTTCATCCGGTTCCAACAATATCTTTAATAGCAACTCCTTCAACAATTTTGTTGCCGGGACAAACAACAACTCTGACCGCTATACCCAGCTCTTCAACTCAGGGAAGCAGTACCATTGTAACGACCTGGTATCAGAATTCATCGACTATTCAGAATACTGGTAACACTCTACTTGTTGATGTAGAACATTTGGGTAACTATAAGGTTAATATACAGGAAACATGGAATGATGGGAGTATTTGCAGCAACCAATCACAAATAGTTGCAATTGGTGATTCAGTTAGCAACCGGCTATTTATTTTCCCAAGTCCTAATAACGGCCAGTTTACTGTTTCCTATTTTAATAATGGCGGCAACAGCACATCACGAACAGTAACCATATTTGATTCCAAAGGATCAAAAGTTTATAATGCTGTATTCGCTGTAACTGGACCTTACACATTAATGAACATTGATGTAAGAGCTATGCAAACCGGGATTTATTATGTAATAGTTGGAGATATGAATGGAAATAAACTGGCGACCGGCAAAGTGGTAATACATTAATCTGCCAATGAAATTATTAAGGTAATCCTGCTTTGTCTAAGTTGGATTTTTTTTGAAAATCGAAGTTTTACTAATTGACTGATATCTTTCTTCTGTATATCTTAGCAGCTACAACCGACAGTTCTTAATTTATTTCAGAATGATCCATCATCCTACCTTACCTGTTAATCTTTCCGGGAAAGACTTTGTATCCAGGCCGGGAAGTTTGTCCTGAAATCAACTCAGGATATTCGGGTTGAAACCATGAAACAAATGAAATTGAAGCCTCGAAATAATCCGGGGCTTTTTTATTTTTCTAGAACAAAGGCACTCTTAATATAAGCTGATGATGCAACGAACGATCCTGGGCCAGATAAGAACTTCTGATCCCTGCTTCAAAAGGAATAAGAAATCTCATAAAATTTACATCAGCCGTCAACTCAATACCATAATTATTAAAGCGACGGAATGAACCATAGGATACATAATTGTAAGCATATCTTCCAATACCCAGTTCAGAAAACAAATCAAGTCTTAAACGCTGAAAATAAAGAAATCCATTTAAAAAAGAATATTCAGGATATGCAATGGGCATTTTGTAATCGATGGAATAAATTTGTAATTGCTGAAACAATTGATCTGTTGTATTTCTTACAAACCCATAACGATTTTCAAAATGATAATTTGTGCTGTCATCCTGCTGCAGGTAAGCTCTGAGCTTTACTGCATGGTGTCTGAAAAATCCGGGAAGATATAAATTCATATCCAAGGCAGTTTGTTGTGCCTGGAAAGAACTCTTGAAAGGTGAGTTTCTGAAACAAAATTGAATAAGTGTTCCCAGTCGTGTACCAACATCACGGATACTTTGTCTGCGCAATATTTGCACTGAAACATCATGCTGCAATGAATAAAAATTTCCAACATAGCTCCTTGAGTATTTGCTATCATCACTGTGCCGGGTTAGTTTGTCAAAACTGTTATAAACTATCTGTGATGTAAGATTAACTTTACGGATATAAGCCCCACTTGAAAAGTTCAGAGGAAATCCAACTCCAAAATTCAGATTCCGGTATTGAACAAGATCATAATCATATGGAGTAACCACATTAGTATCTGCCTGGCCTTTTCCAAAAATAGTTTTTCTCTTCCCATCATTATAAGAAAAGAAAAATTCAGGATACAGAGCATTGTAGGTTATCTTAAAATATTTTCCCCAATGATTCTGAACATTATCATAAAGAAATCCTGTTTCAAGGATAGTCGTACTCAGCAAATCCTGAGACTTAATGCCAATTGCAAAAGGATCGGATAGGTTTGATAATGGTTCAATTCCCCAGCTATAAACCATAATCGAATTCTGTAACCTGTTGTACGGCGAACTATGATAAACAGAATCGGGAATGTGTGATGAAATATTACCGGCTTCCTGTTTGGCAAACCTTGAAAAATATTCAACCTTTTCTGAATCCTCCTGAGATAAATTAATTTTTTTCCATGTGCTTACATTAATGGGCATGGTAGCCACACGAAATCCATCAACCATAAAATCCTGGAAAGTAATGGTATTGTTATCGGGGGAAACACAAGGATTAAAAGCTCCGTACTTGCGATCAGTAACCTGGTATTGAATTCCTGTTGCAGTATCTACGGCATAAATATTATCAATGCCTGATTGTGGAGAATTGTATAAAATATAATTTTTATAATCAACCGGAGCAGAAAGATTTTCCGGTATCGGCTTCATCATTCTTCTGACCTTCCCCGATGCAATATCCACTTTCACAATACTTTTAAATCCCGGTTGTGCATGAATAAGCAAAATGCTTTTACCATCGCTGGTAAAATGCGGCTGCATGTATTGATTGTTATCAGGATTTTCAAATCTCATAATAAGTTTTCCCGTAGTGGCATCAAGCAGTACAAGATAATAATGACAACTGGTAGTATAATCAATTGCGGCTACCCATTTTCCATCCGGCGATAAACAAGGTGCATGCAAACGGGAACGATGAGTAATCTGTTTTATCTTTTTTGTTTTTACATCCAGTATTTTTATTACGGTAAAATTTTTGGCGCCCCACCTGGGATCATAAGTAAATTCTGACCAAACGACTTTATCTCCTGAGCTACTCATCATTCCATTATCATCCAGCACACCCGACATGCGGATTTTTTTTTCTTTGCCATCTTTAGTCAGCAATACAAATTGCGATTGGTCAACAATACTTGATTTAAACGCGAGAAAACTTCCCGTTTCCATTCCGGCTTTCATGGCAACAATATTTCCATCCGGCAGGTATTGCGGGAATTTGTAATTGACAAATGTTTTTTCCAAGGGATGATTAAAATATGTAACCGGGGTTTCTTTAATGTCTTCAATTTGTTTGCTCCATAATTCTTTTAATTCCTTTGTCATTGCATTATAGGTTTCGGTTGCATTCAAACCTGTTACCTTTTTCATGCTTCGTGAAAAAGAAAATGGGAAAGGGGGTTTCCGATATACTCTGTCTAATATTTTTTCCCAGATATTAGCGCCAAAATGATTTTTGGAATACGTCGTCATCAAATATCCAAGCAGGTAATGATTTGGAATGGCATCTTTCATTGAACCACAGGAAGCTTTCATAAAAGAAAAAGCGCCTCTGGAAAGTAATTGTGTCCGGAATGTCAGATCAAATGATGGAATTCTTCCTCTTCCACCATAGCCTAATGCAGATTCAATTCCAACTGCATCTCCTTCCCAAAACCACCATGGATTTGTTAACCCCTGCATAAATGAGGTTGCTGAATTTCCTAAAATATAATACATATACTTTCCCCAGCCGCCTAATGATTGATCCTGCTGTACCACATGACGATATTCATGCAATGCTAATTCATCAAACCAATTATTCATTCCCATGTTATTGGGATTTTGCGGCGGCGTAGAAAAAAATTCTGCCCTTCTTGCTTCCGAAGTAACGAAAGCATTATTATCCGTTGTCTGGTTTTGCATTACGATTGGAATTTTTCTTGGCAAAATTCCAAGCGTCTTTGCAACATCACTATATGAATTCATCAGTGCATTGGCAGTTCGTTGTGCCTGTACTTCCATTTCCTGAGGATAAACAACCCGAAAGTGTGGCGTTTGTATCTGCTTCCATTTTAATCTTGTGGGCGATTGTCCTAATTGATCAATGATTTGAGCAAATAATAACGAAGGCAAAAACAATAAACCAAGTGAAACAATTTTAAGTCGCATAAATAGGGATAGAATTTAATAATGTGCAATATGCTTAACCGGAAAAAGTGTAAATATAACCAGTAAACAGTTTCTGATAATTAAGCCGGCAAAAATAAATGCTAATATCAATTGTTTATTATTTGTTCAGTTGATTAACTTCTCGTTTATTTACCTCCGGTTCATTATGCAGTCACCAACTCTTCAAAGACAAATCGGGTTATCAACTACAATATCACTCGTTATCGGCGGTGTTATTGGTTCGGGCATATTTATGCGACCAGCTGAAATGGCAGGCATTCTTGGTTCTCCATTTTTACTTCTCATGGTATGGATCATTGCCGGAATATTTACTTTGTTCAGCGCAATGGTCAATGCGGAGATCGGCGCCATGCTTCCTGAAACCGGTGGTCAATATGTTTATATGCGCCACATGTATGGCGATTTCTGGTCATATCTTTTTGGTTGGGCAAATTTTGCAGTGATCAACACTGCAGGAACTGCCGGCATTGCTTTTATCGCTTCTCAATATCTTGAATATTTTTTCAAACTTCCTAGATTTTCTCCTGCTGTAGAACGATCAATTATTCTGCATGTGCCAATGATCGGTGATTTGTTACCATTGGAAAATTTTGGTGTAAAACTTTTAACCATTCTTTTGCTTTGCATTTTCACATGGATAAGTTACCGGAGTACAAAAGCTGGCGGATGGCTACAAGTCTTTTTTACTGTTATAAAAGTATTGGCGATTGTTTTGCTGGCAGGTGGTTTATTTTTTTCAGGCAAAGGAAGTTTTCAGAATTTCCTTACCAGCGATGCCGCACTTCGTCCAGTTGGCCTTTTTGCTGTCACCGCTGCTCTTGTAGCTGCAAGCAATGGAGCATTGCAGGCGTATGATGGTTGGTATATGATGTTAAATGTTGCAGGCGAAATTAAAAATCCACAAAAAAATATTCCCCGGAGTTTATTTGCGGGACTATTTGTTTGCATGGCAGTTTACATGATAATTACATCAGCTATCATTTATATAATGCCGGTTGGTGAAATGGCAACATCATCATTGGTAGCTTCTGATGCAGCAAAAATTGCTTTCGGTACAGTTGGTGGTGGCATTATTGCCGCATTGATCGCATTGAATGTAATGGGCACAACGAATGCTAACATCCTTACACCACCAAGAATTACATTTGCAATGGCGCAGGAAAAAAGATTTTTTGCATGGACAGGAAAAATTCATCCACGATTTAATACTCCGGGCAATGCAATGCTTTTGCATCTTGCGTGGATGATCATTATGGTTTTCAGCGGTTCATTTTATATTCTTGCAGATATGTATATTTTCATCGTTTTTGTTTTCAATTTAATGTTGGTTTTTGGAATATATATTCTGCGAAAAAAAATGCCTGATGCAAAACGGCCTTACAAAGTGTGGGGTTATCCGTGGATGCCTGCGCTGGTAATTATATTCAATCTTCTCTATCTCGTCATCACCATTTATAATGATGTGAACAATTATCTTTCAGGCAAAACACATATCATCAATTCTGTTTTTGGAATTGCATTATGTCTTATCGGAATACCTTTCTATTTTTATTTTAAGAAAAAATATAAGCAGGAATAAATACAGTAGATCAATTTCTTTTCCTGATCAATTCAAGAATGCCGTTAATAAATGTCAATGGATGAATGGGACTGCCGGGGACGTAAAGATCAATTTTATATTTATTTAAAAAACTTCTGTTCAATGCGGGACTTTCAGCAAAAATTCCTCCGCTGATAGCATCTGTTCCTGCAAGAATAATAATTTTTGGATCAGGAGTTGCATCATAGCAAATTTGTAAAGCCTCCGACATATTTTCAGTGATCGGCCCGGTGATAACAATTCCATCAGCATGTCTTGGGGATGCTACAAACTCAATTCCAAAACGACCCATATCAAAATTCACATTACCGCAAGCATGCAATTCCAGTTCACAACTGTTATCTCCTCCAGCAGAAACCTGTCTCAATTTTAAAGAGCCGCTGAAATATTTTGTTATTTCTTTTCTTATCAATTCAGGATTCAGCGTTACAGAATTTTCATTTCCTTCTTTTACCAATAATCCATCACGATAATTGGTAGCAATTTTATAATCTTTTGTAAATTTTATTTTTTCAGGAAAAGTAATTGCACATTCGCCACAAAAAATACATTTACCCATATCAATGCAAACCGGTTTGGCACTGATAGCATTTGTCGGACATAAATCACTTAATTTCTTATTGTCAACTTCCGCATTACTGATAATTGGACGCCCACGAAATATTCCCGGCACTTCCGCTTGTGTCAGATCAGGAATATATTGTTTGCCCTGGTGAAGTAATATTTTAAGATTTTCAAACATTCTGTTTAATCTTTTATAAATCGTTTCCGCAATAACTCAGATTAAAACTTTTATTGCAAATCGGGAAATCAGAAATTTCATTATTTCTGACTGCCAATGCCAATGCCAGCCAGTTATGCAGAGATGGATCTTTTATTTTATAATGCAAAAGTTCACCTTCATTATCGGTGATGGCACAATGACAAATTTCTCCACGCCAACCTTCCACCAATGAAATCACAAATGAATCAGGCAAAAGTTTTTGCGCTACTATACTATTATTATTTACTTCAGGAATTTTTTTCAACCATTGATGGATATAGTCAACAGACTGCAAAATTTCTTCTTTGCGCATTTGAGTTCTTGAATAAACATCACCATGATGCTTGATAACTGAAATATGATTCATTCCGGCAAATAAACCAAACGGATGAGAGCTCCGGATATCACGATGAACACCTGATGCCCGGGCAGTCATTCCGACAGCGCCAATAGATGAAGCATCCGCAGCAGTAACAACGCCCGTTTTTTCCAATCTTGCCAATACAGTCGGAAGGCTTTTCATTTCTTTATACATTTCCATCATGTCAGGTTCATAGTCTTTCAATAATGCAAAAAGTTTTTCACCAAGTTCTTTGGTAAATGAAAAATTATTTTTCCCAACTCTTATCAGTCCTTTTGCCAAACGATTGCCACACCACTGCTGCATGAAATTAATTACCGGAGTTCTTAATCTTCCAAAAACAGAACTTCCCAATTGATACGCAATGTCTGTACAAATGGCGCTCAGATCGCCGGTATGAATTGCAATCCTTTCAAGTTCCAGCGCTAACGTTCTTGAAAAAATTAAATCTTCAGTCGCTTTGAAACCACTTAAACTTTCGAATGTATTTACAAAAGCGGTTGTATGTCCAACAACAGTATCGCCGGCGATTGATTCAGCAAGAACATTTCGCTGTAATAATTTCTTTTTATTCAAAAACAAAGATTCAATACCTCGATGCTGATAACCCAATTGTATTTCGAGGTGAAGAATTTGTTCTCCATTGCAAATGAAACGAAAATGCCCTGGTTCAATGATTCCTGCATGAATCGGCCCCACTCCTACTTCATGCAATTCTTCCGTACGGATCTGGTAAAAAGGATAATTTTCAATTCTTTGATTCTTATCATTTCTATTAAATGCATATCTCACTGGCTTTAGCCATGGATGATCTGAATAATTAATTCCGAAATTTTCATGAAGTTCTCTTTCATAGATATGAAATGAAAGATGCCTCGCAGTAAATGATGACCGTTGCTGCTGACTACCTTTTTCAATCTCTGTAGAAGAAACGTAAATGTTATGCTCATTATCGTCGGCAACACAACAGATCAGTTTTATTTTATTTCCATTTGCAAAACCATAATAATTGACACAATGAAATTCTTTTTTCTGAATCAGTTTTGTATTCAGTTCCAGAAAATCTTCGTAAGTCAATACGGGAATATTTCCCAGCAATGTAGTTTGATTGTTTAATATGATTAAATAATTTGACATTCTATTTTGGCAAATTATGAATAGCGTTATTGATCAGGTTTACAAATTCAGCCGGAGGATTCAATCCCAAATAAATAACCAGCCCAAGAAAAATATACTGGCCAATGGATTCAGCCGGGTTTATTTTTTTTGATATAGTTTCCCTGAATCCTACCGGCTTAATAAAAAGCATTTTAAAAATATTTTTTCCAAGCGACCAGATGATCATAGTGATCAGAAGCAATACTATAGCAAGCAACCAAAGATGATTGGTTTCAAACAATGAACGTAATACCAGGAACTCACTTACAAACATTCCTGAAGGAGGCATCGCCGATAAAATAAAAAAACCGAAAAGCAATACTAATGCGCCGGATAAATTGTACTTAAAATAATCGCCTGCATCATAAATGCTTTTACTTTTATAAACACGATACACCTGGCCTACCTGGAAAAACATTGTGGATTTGGCAAATGAATGCAACACTAGATGTAAAATAGCCGCATAATAACCAATGCCTCCGGCTGCCATTGCCAGTGTGCTCAACCCCATGTGCTCCACGCTTGAATAGGCAAAGAGTCGCTTGAAATTTTTTACTTTAAGCATATATACGGCTGCAACAAAAATGGACAAGCTGCCTGAAATGAAAAATATGTTATTGGCCCATGATAAAACTGAAGTGTGACTGATGATCTCATAAAATCTGAAAACGCCCAGGAAACCTACATTCATCAAAACGCTGCTGAATAATGCACCGGCAGGCGAAGGCGCTGTATCTTTTGCATCAATACCTGCTGTGTACATGGGCACTAATCCTGACTTGCAGGTAAAGCCGGTAAAAATAAACAGGAATGCAAGCTTGAGCCAGAAAACATTCATCGAACCTGCATTGGCCAATAATAATTTGTAAGTAAGATCTTTTATTCCTTCATGTTGTGCTGCAACTGTAAGAAAAAGAATCCCTATAAAAACAAATGTGATACTGATAGAACAAACAAATAAATATTTCCAGGTTCCTTCCAAAGTCCGAACATCCCGCCGGTGATAAATCAATGCTGAAGAACTCAACGTGGTGATTTCTACAAATATCCATGTGATCGCAATATTATCTGCTAAATAAGCGGCACTTAGCGCCGTGAGCAGAATTACCATTGCAGCGAAATAAATACTTCGCTCACGCGGAATTTCTTTTTCATTATTGAAATAAATATAACTATACCAGAATGCCGCAATAGCAATAATGCTTAAAGTGAAAAGAAAAATAATTGCCAAAGCATCCGGCGTGAAATAACCCAGTTCCTGAATATCTTTATGATTGTATTCATAAATAGTGAGCCAGCATTGCAAAACAATAAAAATGCCGATCAATAAATAATTCAGCGCTTTGCTCCGGTTAAAGAACAACAATATGCTAATCACTAAAGCGCCAATAAGATAGTTTCCAATCATAATCTTTTTCCAGGTAATAGTTTCTAATCTTTCAGATTTCTTAACTGATCAACGTCTTGTTTTTTCAGAACGTCGCCAATTTTATTTACAAAAATTCCCAATATTAATACACTCGCAAAAATGTCGAGTAAAATGCCAATATTTACCAGCATTGGCATTTGAGTACCGACTGCCAATGATAAAACAAACACCCCGTTTTCAATGATCAGAAAACCCATGACATGTGTGATTATCTTTTTCCTTGAAATAATAAAATAAAGTCCCGTAAATAAAGCAGCCAATGCAGTTACAAAAAAAATCTTTTTGATATGCGGGTCTTGTATAATATTCGATAACAAAAACGAACCGATTATTATGCTGGTGATAATTACCACCGAAAGAAAATCCGGAAGGAACGGTTCGGATTCACGGGTGATCTTATTTCTTTTGATCACATAATTCAGGAAATAGGGAATGGCTATTGTTTTAAACACAATCGTTTCAAGCAACACAAACAATAAATTCACCACATTAATTTCAATCAGTTCAATAAAAGTTACTCCAAATAAAAGAATGCCCTGAAATGCAAGCACGCCAATATAGGTATTAAGTCGTTTTGAAAGTCCCATGTGAACCAGGCTCATAATAAATGCTATCAGAATTATATTTATCATTTGTCTTTATTATACTATTTTTCCCAATATCAGTAAAACACCCAAAAAAATAAGTAATGATACAGAAGATAAGTGTAAATATGTATTGAGGATTATGATTCATGCGGAACCTTGCCATAAATGATTCAATAGCGCCAATAACAATTGCAAATAAAATCTGTGTGCCAATAAAAATAGGAATGGAAAAATAATATTCTGAACCCGGCGTCAGAAAGAAATTTGCAATCAATGCACCATACATTACAAATTTCAGGTTAGCTGCCTGCATGATCAGCGCAAGGTCGAAACCACTATTGTCCAATATCATTACTTCGTGCACCATTGTTAGTTCCAGATGCGTTTTCGGATCATCAACAGGCATGCGGCTATTTTCTATCAACGCAATTAGTATGATCACGAATGCTGCCAGTATGCCAACGCCGTATGATATATAACTCCCGAAATGTAATGAACCAAAAATTTCCTGGAATGATGAATGACCTGTTAACAAAGCAAAAGAACCCATCAGGATAAAAAACGCTGGTTCAGCAAGCATAGAATACAATGCTTCACGACTGGCACCCATTCCTTCAAAACTACTGCCGGTGTCAAGTGCTGAAATGATGTTTAAAAATTTTCCCAATGCAAGTATGTATGCGAAGAAAACAAAATCACCTTTAAAAGAAATAAGCCCCGGCTGACTACCCAATGGAATAACAGCAATTGCCATTAATACCGAAGCAAAATAAATGACTGGCCCGATCTGAAAAATAAAACTACTCGTCTCACTGTAAACAGAACCTTTACGAAATAACTTATAAATATCTTTGAGCGGTTGAAAGATGCCCGGTCCTTTGCGGCCTGAAAAAATGCTTTTGGTCCGGATGATAATTCCAGTAAAAAACAAACTCGCTGCTACAATCAATATATAATTTACAATTCCCATTTATTACACTTGCTTGAATAATTTTATCAAATAGAAAATTGCATCTGCTATAACCGGTATTGCAATAACAATAATTATAAAAACCATCCCATATAGTATATAAAATTGTTCGCTTCCGTTTTGCAGAAAATCAAATCTGCCCATAAACCTTTTTAAAGACCTCAATGGTTTATCTATAAAAATTGCTTCGAATTTATCGTATGGATGCGTTTCAGAATGAATAGGTTCAGGAAATACATCTTTAATAACTCCTTCTGATTTATTCATCATCAAAAGTGGCCTGATCAATTTGCGGTAAGATCGCACAAATGAATTGGCAGTATATTGAAGTTTTGGATTGGTTGCCGGATATCCGCAGCCCCATGTTGGAGATACATTGATTTTTCTGGAAGCGTTTACTTTATGTTTTACCCAATAGATTATTATGGATAAAAAGATAAAAGCTGTAGCAGCAAAACCAATTGTCCGGAAAGTATTATTGAAAGAACCTGTTATTCCGCTTACGGCATTGGCTCCGGTAAATAAGATTACAACCGGATTCAGAACACAAAGAAATAATTGGGGAACCAATCCAATAAAAAGAATAACCAGGGCTACCATATACATGGGAAAAAGCTTTGACTTTTCCGGCTCTTTTATTGGAGATGAATAAGGATGACGTTCCGTGCCTAAAAAAATTATTCCAAATGCTTTGGTGAAACAAAGCATCGCTAATCCACCGATCAATACAAGACCAAAAAGTGCAGATACCAAAACTATACTTGAAGAAAGTGGATTGGCAACGACTCCATTGAACAATCCTGAATAAATCAGGAATTCAGAAATAAAACCGTTGAAAGGTGGTAGTCCACAAATAGCCAGCGCAGCAATTAAAAACAACGCAGCTGTTTGTGGCATTTTTTTTATCAGTCCTCCTAATTTTTCAATTTCCATTGTATGCGTTGCCTGGTAAACTGTTCCTGCGATATAAAATAAAAGTGATTTAAAAAGTGAATGATTGAGCGAATGTAATAAAGCGCCGGCAAAACCAACAAAAGCAAGAAACTGGTTATTCAGTCCCAATCCTAAACAACCTAATCCAATACCAATTCCAATGATCCCGATATTCTCGATGCTGTGATATGCCAGAAGTTTTTTTACATTATGCTGAATGATTGCCATCATCACACCATAAACACCGGAAATCACTGAAACGATAAGGATGGTATAACCTGCCAGTTCATAATCTACTTTGAGCAGCAATAACATTCTAAGGATTCCAAAAATTCCCAGTTTGATAATTACACCTGACATGATTCCCGATATGTGTGATGGTGAAGCCGGATGTGCATATGGTAACCAGGTGTGGAATGGAACAAACCCTGCTTTGATTCCAAAACCAGTAAAAAATATTATGAAGAGTAAAAAGGCAAGCGCAGGATGCACATGTGCAGTATATTCAGCAATGGCAGAAAACTGGTAAGAACCTGTGCGTGAATTGACCCAAATGAAACCAAGTGTCAATAGTGTAATAGAAATATGAGATTGAACCAGGAAGTTGAGCCCTGCTTTCAGCGTATCCATTTTTTCACGTTCAAAGATGATCAGTAAAAATGAAGTGATGGCCATTATTTCCCACACACATAAAAAAGCAAACGAATTCTGTACACAGAAAATACCAATCATGGAAAAATGATTGATCACATAACTGATATAATGCATGTTAATGTCGGCTGGTTTGGTATCATATGCTTTGAGATATTGCCGACCGTAAAGTAAACCAGTCACCATAGTGAAATTGGCCAATAAAATAAACCATCCCGAAAGAGCATCGGCATGAATTACTATTTCTCCAAAAACAGGGCCGCCATAAAATCTTTCTTCAAAGGAATGGCCTTGCAAAGCCTGTACGGCTATCCAGGTACTTATTCCACTATTAATCAAAACAGCAAGGAGGGCAATAATACTTTTCTTTCTTCCTTTGATTCCATAAATCAAAAAAGAAAAGAATAAAGTGGTTGCGATAAAGATGATGCTCAGGTTCATGCTGCAAAAAAAAGAACGTTTACAGGTTTCGTAATTTTTCAGCCTTTTGAAAATTGGCGCAAAGATAATTTATTGTCCGTTTCATGCTATTGTTTTGTTTGGTAAAATATTATCCGGTTAAAATCGAAAACAAAACTTAATCTGTTACATAATTCATACGACATGTTTTTTCATATTCAAAAACCAACTCTTAACATTTCTTCTTAATTTCATTTAGTAAAAACTTCTTTATGAAACTTATAAGATTTTTTCTTCTCCCCTTTTTCATTTTGTATTCGCTGGCTGGTATTTCACAAACTCCTTCTTTTATTAGTGACAGCCTGGATAGCTATATTGAAAGAGGTATGAAGCAATGGCAGATACCCGGACTTTCTATTGCAATTGTAAAAGATGGAAAAGTAGTTGTGATGAAAGGATATGGAGTTCGTGAATTTGGCAAAGAAGATAAAGTAGATGAGAATACTTTATTTATTATTGCTTCTAATTCCAAATTATTCACAGGCACTTCTATTGCCAAACTTGATTATGAAAAAAAACTTTCACTGAATGATAAAGTCACTCAATATATTCCCTGGTTTCGTTTGTATGATAGCAATGCAACACGTATGTTAAACGTTCGTGATCTGCTTTGTCATCACCTGGGGACTAAAACATTCCAGGGAGATTTTACTTTCTGGGATTCTAATCTTCCCAAAGATTCTATTATCTGGAAAATGCGTTACCTGAAACCTTCCGGAGTATTTCGCCAGGATTTTGGTTATTGCAATTCCTGTTTCATGACAGCAGGAAAGATTCTTGAAAAGGTAACCGGTGAAAGCTGGGAAAATTATGTTCGTGAAAATATCCTTACGCCTCTTGGAATGACAAATACTTTTATGAGCACTGCCGGCATTGCTCAAAGAAATAATGTGGCAAGTCCTCATAACAATCAGTTCAGCGGAATCACAGTACTTCCTTTTGACCAGGTTGATAATCTTGGCCCGGCTACAAGTATGGTAAGTTGTGTAAAGGATCTCAGCAAATGGCTTTTGATGCAACTGGATAGTGGCCGCTATGAAGGAAAGAGAATTCTTCCCTGGCAAGTCTTGCAAAAGACAAGAGATGCCAATACAATTATTTCAAGTCGCGGATCCGTTGTATTCCCCATACATATGCGTTTATATGGACTTGGAGTTTTCATGACCGATTATGCAGGCAAGGAAGTTTACTGGCATACAGGCGGTGCATTTGGAATGGTTACCAATGTTTGTTTTGTACCGGAAGAAAAACTTGGAATAACCATACTCACCAATAATGATAATCAAAGTTTTTTTGAAGCGCTTCGTTACCAGATACTGGATGCATACCTTGGTGTTCCTTATACGGATCGCAGCAAATATCTTCTGGATTTTTTTACAAAAGGTAAAATTGCAGACGATGCTGTTCTTGATTCTTTGAAAGAAAGAGTCAATAAAAAAAATAAACCGGAAACAGATCTTGATGCATTCACAGGCGATTATTTTAATACTGTTTATGGGAAGATCACGATTGGTAAAAGCGGCAATATGCTTATTTGTCATTTTGAACATCACCCTGACCTTACAGGATATATGGAATACATGGATCATAATGAATTCCGCATGACTTATTCAAACATTGGATATGGAATTTACCCGGCAAAATTTACAATAAAAGACGGAAAGCCGGTTGCTGTTGAAATAAAGGCAAATGATGCCGTGGAATACGATCCTTATCTGTTTGTAAGATAATTCTGAAAATTATTTATAGTTTTTGTCCATCATTAAAAAAGCTTCAGATTGTCTGAAGCTTTCTTTACTTAACCAAATTTTTATACCAAAAATTAATGTTCAGACTTTCTTTTGTTCTTTTGCCCAGGCATCTTTCAAAGTAACGGTGCGGTTAAATATTAATTTATTGGCGGTAGAATCTTTATCTAAACAATAATAACCTTTTCTCATAAACTGGAAACGTTCATCCAGCTTTGCATTTAAAATAGATGGCTCAGCAAAACCTTCTACAACCTTTAATGAATTATCGTTTATATAATCTTTAAAATCACCTTCTTCATTTGCGGGATTTTCAACTTTAAATAAACGGTCATATTCTCTTACTTCCACTTCTACTGCATCTTTAGCACTTACCCAATGCAATGTTCCTTTTACATGAATGCCGGAAGTATCATTGCCGCTATGACTTTCAGGAAAATAAGTACAATGTAGTTCTATCACTTTTCCGTCCGCATTCTTTATCACTTCATCACACTTTATTATATAGGCACTCTTTAAACGAACCATTTGTCCCGGTGCCAAACGAAAATATTTCTTTGGTGGATTCTCCATGAAATCATCTCTCTCAATATAATATTTCACCGCTAAAAGGAATTTCTCTTGTTCCACTATTTGGATCTTCAGGATTATTCTCAGACTTAACTAATTCGCTTTTGTCCATTGACCATAGTCCATTGTCCATCGCTGACTCCTGACTTTTATCCATGGACGATGGACTATGGACTATGGACTCTACTTTCTCATAATTTGTAATCACAACTCTTACCGGATCAAACACTACCATTCTTCTCAATGCAATTTTATTCAAATGCTCTCTTACACAAAACTCCAGCAATCCAACATCCACAAGATTTTCTCTCTTCGCCACTCCTATCCTATCACAAAAGTCACGAATACTTTCAGGAGTATACCCTCTTCTTCTCAATCCGGTAATTGTTGGCATGCGGGGATCATCCCAACCTGCCACATGATTATCATTTACCAGCTGCAACAACTTTCTCTTACTTACAACCGTATAATTAATATTACGTCTTGCAAATTCATATTGATGCGAAGGATATATTTCCAGTTTTTCAATCAGCCAGTCATAAAGTTCACGATGCGGAACAAACTCCAATGTACATATTGAATGCGTCACATTCTCTATGGAATCACTTTGTCCATGCGCCATATCATACATCGGGTAAATGCACCACTTATCTCCTGTGCGATGATGATGTGCATGTTTAATGCGATACAAAACAGGATCACGCATCAGCATATTGATGTGTGCCATATCAATCTTTGCTCTTAAGGTGCGACTGCCATCAGGAAATTCACCGTTCTTCATTCGTTCAAATAAATTCAGATTCTCTTCCACACTGCGATCACGGTATTGACTATTCTTTCCTGCTTCAGTTGGTGTTCCTTTCATTGATGCCATTTGTTCACTGCTGCTGTCATCCACATACGCAAAACCTTTTTTGATAAGTTTCACTGGCATATTCATACAAGTCATCGAAATAATCAGAAGCATAACGTTCATTCTTCCATTCAAAGCCAAGCCAGCGAACATCTTCCTTAATGCTGTCCACATATTCGGTTTCTTCTGTTTCAGGATTGGTATCATCAAAACGAAGATTAGTATAACCCGGATATTTTTTTGTAAGACCAAAATTCAAACAAATACTGCTGGCATGACCGATATGCAGATAACCATTCGGCTCAGGAGGAAAACGGGTGACAATGGTTTTGTGCTACCGTTTTTAAGGTCTTCTTCAATAATTTCTTCTAAAAAATTCAGTGATGTTTCTTCTGTCGCCATAAGTGTACAAAGATAAGAATTACGAAGGCAGCAAAGAAAGGTTCAAGAAAAATCCTGAATCGCTCCCAATAAGTATCGGAACTCAGGATAACTTTCATATTTTTTATTTTAATGAACATTTCGAATAACAGAGAAAGAAGGCGAAATATTATTTTTTAATATAGAAAGTGCTGTAATCGGAATTTCCGCTTATTAATTGGCCATTGAGTTTATATGATACTATTGGGTCGATACAGTGGTAAAGTTGATCCATTGCTATACTTGCTTTTTGCATCATAAACCATTCAGCTATTTCACTTATTTGAAAAAGCCTGTTGGATTGAGGTAAATAAACTTCATAGTCGTATTTGCTTTTTAAACCTTGATCACCTCCATAATTATTGAAAACTTGTAAAGTGTCATTCAATTTATCATAAGAGGAATTTGATTTGTTGATAAGAAAGGTGTCAACTAATGTTGCAAAATTAGTTGCCTTAGAATATCGCCTTAAGATTATTGTATTAGTTTCTGAATCTTGAAATGAGATGAACCCTATATTAGCAGTCGCAGTATAACAAGGAACATTACATTTTGAAAACAGGATGGAAAAACAAATTAAGAAAAATCCAATTAATGAATTTTGATACTTCGCCAAAGTAATAAGGTTTAAAAATGAATATAAATGCATTGGTAAATTAATAAAATCGCTGTTACTAAGCTTGATAGTTTTGTTAAAATATTTTTTTAAGCAATGTCTCTTCCCAAGCCTTGTGTGCGAGCAGAAAATATTTACGGCGGTGTTGGTGTTCAAACTAAAACAAAATTCAACGATAATGATTTTACAATAACAACGGCAAATTGAGAACCAGGCAATTGTTGCTTAATAATTAAATGTTTTTACAGAATTCATATTTTCATCTAATACGTCAAGTTGAACTGAATCAGCTCCAAAAACATTTTGTTTTAGCTCCTTCCCAAAATCATCTAAATTCTGTAGCCCCTCTGGATTAATAAAAGAAGGCTTAATCGGTAACTTTATATAGTAAGAACCATTTTGCCGGAGGGATATGATGAGGTCGACACTTCCATCCGTCTCAAAAAATCCGCCTGACACAAGATGATTGTATATGCTGTCCGCCATTACAGGCGAAATGTTTTTAGAATAATAAAGCGTGTTGTTATGGTAATCCTTTCTATTCATTTGCTGGATTTCTTCTGTAAGGTTTACCGCAGACAATTGTGCAGTTGAGTAGGGAATGGTCTTGATATCTTTTAAATATTTATCGGTTAAAATAACATCTACAGGAGTATTGTTAAATACATTTTTGCTCATGGTTGCGCCTATCAGTTCAAATTCCTTATCTGCGTTGGTTAGCGTGTCAACGGCTTTTATGTTTACAACAAAGCGGGCTTTTATGCGGCCGCCATCTTTGGTTATTTGTACTGAACTTACCTTGTTATCGTTTTGAAAATAACCATCATCAATGAGAAATTTTCCAACTGCTTTGGCATCAGTCTCCGATACACTGTCTCCTTTGTAATACACTTCACCTTTGGTATTATCAAACGTTACCTTGTGGCCATAGCTATCGCATGAAACTAAGCCAATGGCAAAAACAATTGCTGCCAGCAATTTTATGGAATTGTTTTTCATTTTCTGCTTATTATATTTTAGTGTTACAATATAGTCCCAAAAATAAAGCTAAGCTGTTTAAACCCACAATACTTAGTTTGAAGTAGTAGTCTCTCCCTGCCTGGTGCCCCATACGAAGAACTTCCAAGCTCTTCGAAGCTTGCAGCTTCGTAAACATATATTATTGCTTAAAGTGATATTGTAATGTTGCGAAACAAAATGTTTCGAAGAGCTTGAACGAACATCAGCAACGGCGAAAATAATAAGATTGTATTCTTATTCCTTGTTGCCCGGATATTTTGAACCAGCACCGAAAAAAACTTCAATGGATTTGATCTTGCCTGTATTGCTAAAGGTATAATCATCAACGTTACGGATCACTTTGCCATCTGTAGTAATTATTTCAACCAGCAGCATCAGGTCATCGCCTTTTTCCATCATTTTAATATAGTTAACCTTTTTAAAAAATTGGGCTGTTCCCCAACATTTTTCTTTGAATTTATCTACAGAGATATGATCATCGTTGTTGGGACTGGTGAAAGTGAAGCCATCAGCAAACTGGGCTGCTACAGCGTTCCAGTCCTTTCTTTCAAAACCTGAATAGTAGGCCCTGACTACTTTTTCTTTCTCTGTGTTTTGTGCATCACTGCTGGCAACGATGCAGATTAAGAGGAGGCATATTATAAACCGTGTCATAGTTATGTTTTAATTGTTTATTTTATTTAAAATCTTTTTGATATTGTTGCTCTTATCCGAAGGAGTCCTTTGGACTGACCAACACCAAAGTTCTTATTTTTTTCTTTGTTGGTGAATGAACAGCAATAAAGGCGAAAATTATTGGCATCTCCCCTTTGAGTACCATTTTATTTTCTTGTTCATTATCCTCACAATGCTAAAAGGCGGCCCAACTGTTTCTGGCGTAGATTTAGATTGAATATTTAATAGTTCCTTAATACCTTGTTCCAAGGTTTTCCCTTCCCAAAACATATTGTTTATATATAGATTATAAATTGCTTGGTAAGTGCCAAAACAATAATAGTTCTTATAGATTTTTCTTCGTGTATGTTGAAGTGAAAATAGTTAATTCTGATTTTTACCTTTTCGGTAGAATCACTTATTATAATAAATTTAAGACCACATGCCTTGGGTATCCCTCTATCAAACCATACAAAAGCTAGTTCTGCAAATATATGTTTCTTAAACTCTATCCTGTAGTTTTTATAATCATATAATCTTTGGTTTTCTAAATGTGTTTCAAGGTCTTTTATTGTCTCTTTTTGTAAATATTGAATTGAATCTTTGAATGTTGTTTGTTTTAAAATGCTTTCTTTAGCATATTTTAAAATATTACCAGCCCATCTCCCTGATGCGAAATAAAAGACGCCTCTTTCGTGATCTATTTTGCAATCTTCTCTATTATAGAATGGGGTTTGTATATGTATGTTTCTATCCAGTGAAAAAGTTTGTACACCCGTCTTACTATCAGCTCCAATTACAACTGAATCGTTGAGTGCAACTAATAATATACAGGTTTGGGCATTTACAATAAGACTTAATAAAACAGATAATGGTAAAAAAAACTTTGCCATTGACATATATTAATTCGGGGTTATCTTTTTTCCAAGACGAGTCTCACAGCGATGCCTTGTGTTTAGCGAGGACTCGGCGTTTTTTCCTTCCAACATCTTCCCTTCACTGGCAGTAATATAAAGCTAATCACTTATCTCCGTATTTTCCGCATCCAAAACTGCACGAACTTTTATGCACTCCAATATGACTTTAGTCAGGAAAATGAATGTTATAACATCTATTTTTTTTCTTTAATGTTTCATTTTCAACTTTTCATTTTTTCAGACACGTTTATCATTTTCTTTATTGCGGATTTGCATATCCAAGTACCCGGAAAGTGGTATTGACGAGTTATTGCATGGCGGATAGCTTTGCGTTTAAGTTTTTTTATTAAACCAATATCCTGTAAACGTGAAAATTCTTTTTTCTTTTATAAACCTGTCCATCTACTTCCCGCCTTTGCTATTCAGCATTAAGGTTCTGTTCATTCATCATGGCCATAAAGCAGTTGCAACTGGCAGTTTGTTACATCACATTTGCCGTTTGTTATATGCAATTTCCAAAAAGTGTATTGCAACTTTCCGTTTGTTATATGCAATTTTCAAAAAGTGTATTGCAACTTCCGGTTTTTGTATTGCAACTTCCCGTTTGTTATATGCAACTGGCAAAATGTGTATTGCAACTTCCGGTTTTTGTATTGCAACTTCCCGTTTGTTATATGCAACTGGCAAAAGCTGTATTGCAACTTCCGGTTTTTGTATTGCAACTTCCCGTTTGTTATATGCAACTGGCAAAAAGTGTATTGCAACTTCCGGTTTATGTATTGCAACTTTCCGTTTGTTATGTGCAACTGACAAAAAGTATATTGCATTTTCCTTAAAACATGCATGTTTATTGCAAAAGCATATATCATTTTCCGGAAAAGTGGCCGGGGTTTTTCATTTTGTATGTGCCACACACAGAAAACCACCTCCCTTTTCCTTCATTCCAAACAACATTAAGAAAGTTTAAGCCGGCAATCCTTTTTTTACGGAAAGGCCGGTGGGCTTACCTATCGTTAAGCAGGCTTGCCTACCGTAAGGCAGGCATTTTATAAAAATAAAATTTCAATTGTATGAATAATCAAACAATTTTAAATAACCCTAAACTTAATAAATATGAAACCACCTAAAGTTTTAACCGGTTGTTTCCGGTATAGCGATTCAAAACTGTCGACCCGTGCGCTGACCATTGTGACCAAGATGACAGGCAACGCTCATTTTACCACACCCAAGCCATCACTTGCTGATGTACCACAGCCATTGACGACTTCAACAGTTCAATGACTGAAGCCGCCACCGGTGATCATGCAGCAGTGGAACTGAAAAATCAAAAGCGTGAACAGTTGTCCCAATTGCTGTACCAGCTTGGGCACTTATGTGCAGCTGACCAGTAATGGCGACGCAGCCATCATGCTCGACTCAGGTTTTGAGATCAGCAAAAATCCTTCACCTGTTGGCCCGCTGCCAAAACCAACTGGTTTTTTTGCGTTGCCTAAAGGCAAAGGCGAAGTACTGGTAGGACTTGATCGTATACCGGGCGCCAGGATGTATCAGTATGAATATAAAGAAGCTTCTGCTGCTGAATGGACACTGGATACAAACAGCAAAAGCAAAGTGCTGATGACAGCATTGGCAAGTGGAAAAGAATATTTGTTCCGCGTATTACCGATGGGCGCCAGTGAGGTAAGGGAGTATAGTGATGAGGTGAGTAGTTTTGTATTGTAAGCCTCCCCAACCCCTCCTAAGGAGGGGATTTGAAAAAGCCACTTAAGGTTGTCAACTTTCAGAAAGTTGACAACCTTTTTTATTAATAATTTTTCTTCTTCAGCTTTACAGAATAATCCAATGTCCAACGCGGAATATAACCATGATCAATATCCGAACTATCTGGGGATGGAAGCAATTTAAATTCCTCGATAAAATCTGTATGCGACAATTCAAAAGTCCTCTCTCCTTTGAAATCAGTTGGAAGACATGGAAAGTATTGGTATATTTTATTAATAATTTCCATCCCAGCTGTATCTGCTAAATCTACTATTATAGTCCTATTAGATGACAGCTCAAATATTCGTCCTTTTTTGTCTGCTGAGATAAATATTATGCCAGATAGTAGCTATGGAAAATTCTGCAGAATAATAATCATCAGTCGATAAATAGTCAGTTATAATATTTGAATAGGTAGAATAAGAACCGTTTGGGTCGGTTCGAAATGAGAATGAAGTGTCAAGCAGTTTTACACTTTGTCCGATTGTTAGAAGTGGTCTGCCTTTGTATTGCAAGCAACAGGGTTCTGAATATATAGCAGTCGTGTCAAAATTTTGAGATTGAAATACAGAGTCAAGCTTTGAAAGCTTTTCTATCTTTCCATTTTTCTGATTACATGAAATTATAGAAAAGCAAATTATAAATATTAATAGAGATTTCATTGAATTAACTGCTAACGATTAAATATACGTCACTGCAAACAAACTTAAAAAGGAAATAAAGTTTTCTGATTGTCCGGTTATCTTAAGATAAAAAAAGATTTCGACTTTTCTTTAATGAATTTACTTGTGCGTAGGCAAGGCAAAACAGCCGGAGGCATTGTGTTTGCCTAGACCTTTTTGTTACTTTTTGGGGCAATGCCAAAAAGTAAAAGCAGAAATAAAAGAAAGCGTCGAGCTCTTCGAAGCTTGGAGCTTCATAAGCGTATTTTATTGCTTAAAGCAATATTGTAATGTTGCGAAACAAAATGTTTCGCAGAGCCTGGAGAAAATTATAAATATAATTGACGACATATCTCCGCTTATGACAGAAGACTCGTCTTGAAAAGAAGCATCTTTAAGCAGCAGTTTTCATTAAACAGATTTGATAATTTTTGCCGACTATCTTAAATTCTTCTTTGTACATTTTCATAAAACAATCAATTGCCATCTTGGGATGAAAGTTAGATGTCTTTGGGAATTCCTTCCACCCATAATCATCAAATACCAAAACTCCATTTCTTTTTAACCTGTCCCAGGATAAAACAGCATCAGCCATTACATCTTTAGCAATGTGTGAGCCATCAATATAAATGAAATCAAAAACATCATTAGTGTTTTTCAAAAAATGTTTTGATGTAGATTGAAATACTTTAACTCGTTTATCAAAACCAACATTATTCATAAAATGATTAAGCATTTTACTGTTATCAATCTCACTTAGTTCAATGCTTCCGGTAAAAGTATCCACAACTGTAATACAAGAATTTTTCCTTGTCAGAATATTATCGAGCAACCATCTTGTTGCCAATCCTTCATAACAACCAATTTCAAGAAAAGATAAATGATCCTTGTTCCTGAACTTCTTCAACCAAATATTCCAACTTGGAATATTGTGGCTAAACCAATCGTAAGTATAAATTTCCTTCTTGCTCAATTGAACAGTTTTTTTCCAGAAGCGTAACTCGCCAAGCCCTGTGTGTTGGCAGAGTACGTTGCACTAACTAAGTTACTACTTTATGAGTATTCAAGCTCTTCGAAACTTGCAGCTTCGTAAGCGTATTTTATCGATTAAAGCGATATTGTAATGTTGCGAAACAAAATGTTTCGCAGAGCCTGGATACCAACAGAAGCTAAGAAACTTTTCGAATCCTTTATTTAGGCATTGCAAAAATTGTAGGATCTACATCCTTATTCACTTCAATCTTTGAATAATTAATCGCTACGTCATATCCCATATTTGTGACACTCATTGTAAAGGGAACTATAAAACCAAAATCTGTTTTCTTATAATTGGAATAAGTGGTGGTACTGCTCATTTCCTGTCCGCCCATAGTTACTTTGGAATCTGATTTCAAAAGATAATAAGTGGTAGGATCAATAAAATAAACAATTTCAGCATCGGGTTGACTCAGCATTATTTTATAGGCATTCACTCCCTGGAACATTTCACGTCCCATTAATGAATCTGAGAAACCCCTGTTTTTATAATTGAGCAATTCACCTCCGATATCCAAGGATGATTTTCCTTTTTTTACGACATCCGCAGGCATTACAACCGGCTCTGTTTGTCCTGCCATCGGGTTTATCATCCATCCGGAAGTATCGGTTATACATTGAATGATATTCATTCCATTAACACTGGTTTCGTTCTTAAACCCTTTTCCGGCAAGTACTGTTGTTTTGGTAGTATACTCAGCGCCCATAGCAGAGGCTGTGCCTTCATAATATATGGAAGTAATCTTCGTTAAAAGATCTTTGCCGCCAATAGCATCAATATGTTTATTAATGATATCTTCAGCAGTTTGTGCCTGCATGGATAAAACAATCATAAGCGCAGTCATTGTGCTTATGCCAACCCGAAATAATTTCATAGTATAAATTTTTAGTTAATTGTGAAGCCTCAAATATAATTATCTTTTACTTCTTTCCGCATTGATATTATACAAAGGGCATAATTAATGTTTTAATAATGTCTGAATCTTATTACTGCAAAACGTTAGTTCCTTTATAGCTTTAGGTACACTGGTTTATAAGGTTTGTTAAATCCCCATTTTGCGGCAGCTGTTAATTGATGACAGCAATAATTCTTTCAACGGGATTTCAAATGATCCGACATTCATTCAGAAGATTGCAAATCAGGAAGGCTTCTTTGTATTCGTATATTGGGCTACGATGCTATTATCTTCGGCATCTTTGACTTTAAAAAACTGTTTTGATTCCTGTGATAATTCATCCCACAGATCCGGAGCTTTGCCGTTAAAGTTTACTTCAATGGTAGCATTGCCGGATTTATATTTCATATCTACTCCCTTTACTCCTTTAATGGTTTTTAAATTTTCTTTCAGCTCAGAAAGATTGACATCATCATAGTCAATTCCGGCAATGGAAATTGATATGATTTCCCCCGCTTTATTCTTTCCTTTAAATACTGATTTTAAATCGTTGAACTCTTTTTTAAGAGAATCCATACTTTGGCTGAAACTTGTATTCTTGCTACTCTGATTTTTTGCCGTAGAATTGTTTGTTGATTTCGTCTGTGCAACAAGACTCAAAAACATCATAAGATTTACTGACACAAACAGCACATGTTTAAAGTATCGCATAAAAAAGGTTTTACGTTTCTGTTTTCTAAGCAGACTAAACTGTGCTTTCTTAAAGGCGGGATAAACTGAAGAAGGAATAAAAAGTTAGTACTAATTTAATGAATTTTTGCAATATTTAGTTCTACGTTTATACTTTATTGCGAATAAAATAGATGTGCGGCTCTTCACGATAAAAACAATTAGATTTGTTAACCATAACATTCCCACATTCCCTGACACTAATAAAAATCATATGAGATTTAAAAGACTGTTTCTTATCGCATCTTTTCTTTCCATAAGTTTTATTCAAATAAAGGCTCAAGTCCCGGATGTTGATCAAAAAATGAAAGGACTGGATAAAACGATTGAAAAGATACTGAAGGATTGGAATGTGCCCGGCTGTGGAATCGGAATCGTTTATAAAAACAAACTGGTGTTTGCGAAGGGTTATGGTTATCGCGATTTAGAAAATAAATTGCCTGTAACAGCAAATACGCTTTTCCAGATTGCATCAAACACAAAACTTTTTACGGCCACATCTATTGGCTTTTTGGTGGAAGAAAGAAAACTGGAATGGGATAAACCCATCAGGAATTATGTGCCACAGATTCAATTTTACAATGATGAACTAAACAACAATGTCACAATACGAGATATGCTTTCACACCGCACGGGCATTTCCCGTCATGATGGTATCTGGTATAAATCTGATTTTACAAGGCTTCAGCTTTTTGAAAGATTAAAATATTTAGAGCCAAGCATTCCATTGCGTTCGGGATTTCTTTATAACAATTTGATGTATGCTGCATCTGGTCAAATACTCGAATTTCTTTCTGGTAAAACCTGGGAAGATTTTGTAAAGAACAGAATTTTTATTCCCTTAAACATGACTCACTCAATGTTTGTGGTTGAAGACATGGAAAGGCAACCGGATTTTATGACGCCGTATTACGAAAAGAGAGACACGAGCATTCTTCTTCCTTACCCT
The DNA here is from genome assembly GCA_963823125.1 of uncultured Bacteroidota bacterium. Taxonomy (GTDB): domain Bacteria; phylum Bacteroidota; class Bacteroidia; order Chitinophagales; family Chitinophagaceae; genus UTBCD1. The sequence continues at coordinate 924,834 of CAWGKD010000003.1, read as the reverse complement.
TTCTATACTGAACAAAAAGGACTTGGTCCTGCGGGTGCCATTATTTCCAGCATCAATGATCTGTCAAACTGGTTGATTGCACAAATGAATGCCGGCATGTTCGATGGTAAGCAAGTGATACCTGCGGCTATTATTAAAGAAACAATGCAGCCGGCAAGTCTTACGGGCTCGGTTCCTGATAAATATTATGAGAATCTCGGTTCAACATATGGCATGGGCAGAGGTACTTCAAGTTATAAAGGACATTACCTGACTCAGCACGGAGGAGCTATCGGGGGCATATATTCTAATATATCATTTATGCCGGCTGATAGTATTGGCATAATTGTTTTTACAAATGGTGCACATGCAGGCCAGCTACCCGGAATAATAACCTATACGGTGTATGATAAATTATTAGGACTAAGTGAAACAGCCTGGAGCGACAGAGCGCTGAAAGAGTATTTGAAAAATAAACAATCCGACAGAGAAGCCCGTAAAAAACCAGACACTGATCGTGTTCCCAACACTAAACCTTCTCATCCGCTAAAAGATTATGCAGGTTTGTATGAAGATCCTGCTTATGGTGTCATTGAGATTAATGATACAAACGATAATTTAAGTTTCACTTTTAATCATATCCATTTGCCGCTTGAACATTATCATTATGACCGCTTTGTTTCACCTGATGATGAAATTTATGGCAAATGGTCTTTACTCTTTGACATGGATGCGCAGGGAAATATAAATCAGGTAAAGATCAGTATGGATGAAAAAGAAGTAACGTTCATTAAGAAAGCAGATGCCAAACTCTCTGACCCTGACTTCCTGAAAAAGCTAACCGGATTATATCAAATGAATGGGAATAAAGTAGAAGTCGCTATCAGTAATGATCAACTTATTTTTAAAACAAGCCCGCCACAACACCTGGTACCTTTCCGGAATAACAGTTTCAGAATAGCTGAATTTTCTGACCAGGTTGTTGAGTTTATTTTTGATAATTCAGGTGATCCGACGGGATTTAAAATAACCAATAATGGTTTGTCTTATATTTTCACTAAAAAGAATTAATTCATCAGGCAAAAACAGAACAGGAAAACCTATTCCAATTTTTGATTGCAACTGATGAGAGTCGTATATTTAATCAGTAAACAAATATTTTAACCAATAAGCAATAACCTGATGAAAAATATTCTCTTTTTATTTCTGATTTTCAGTTCCCTGGAAACAATGAGCCAGGTTGATCTTTTAAAAACAGATTGGGCAAACCTGGAAAAATACTCTTCAGAAAATAAAAACCTGAAGTCCCCGGCAAAAGGAGAAAATCGCATTGTGTTCATGGGTAACTCAATTACTGAAGGATGGAAAAATAATGACAGTAGTTTTTTTAGTGGTAATTCTTATATAGACCGGGGAATCAGTGGTCAAACAAGTTCACAGATGTTGGTTCGTTTTCGTGAGGATGTTATTTCCCTGAAGCCTTCAATAGTTGTAATACTTGCCGGCATCAACGACATTGCTGAAAATACCGGGCCTATTTCTTTAGAAGATATTTTCGGGAATATTGTTTCTATGACTGAGTTGGCAAGAGTGAATAAAATTAAAGTGATTCTCTGCTCAGTTCTTCCGGCAAATGCAATTCCATGGCGACATGAAATACAGCCTGCAGAAAAAGTAATTAACCTGAATTCAATGATTGAATCTTATTGTAAGAAAAATCATATCATTTATCTTGATTATTATTCAAAAATGGTTGACGAAAAAAAGGGCTTAGATACAAAATTGACGAAGGATGGAGTGCATCCAACAATTGCCGGATATAAAATAATGGAATCGCTGGTTGAAGAAGCAATTAAATCTGCATTAACCCGGAAATTATAAAACTTCTATTCTTTCAGGTTGTATGATGCTTCGAACATTGAGAGCTGATTGCAACAATACTCAGGTAAGTCATCATGAGAAAGCTGATCGCATCTTTGAACATAACACTTGATGGGTTTTGCGACCATACTTTAATAATTGCTGATGAGGAATTGCATCAGAATGCCAATGAACTATTTAAGAATGCAGATACTATCCTGTTCGGAAGAGTTACTTATCAACTGATGGAAAGAAGCTGGCCACTTATTGCAAAGAATCCAACGGGAATTAAAGCAGTTGATGAATTCGCAATATTGATTGATGACATTTCTAAAATTGTATTTTCCAATACTCTTAATAAAGTTGAATGGAAAAATGCAAGACTGGCGAAGAAAAATATTAAAGAAGAAGTTATTGACCTGAAACAATCCCGCTATAACGGAAATAAAAATATTCTGGTCGGCGGCCCAACTATTATCATAACATTAATGAAACTTGGTTTAATTGATGAGTACCAGTTTTGTGTTCAGCCAATTATTTCAGGAAGCGGCTTGCCTCTCTTTAAAAATATTAAGGATAGAATTGATCTCAAACTGATGAAAACAAAAACGCTGGGTTCTGGTGTTGTAATACTTATTTATGAACCCTGTTAAAAGCGATGCTGAAGCTTAAATAAAAAGAAGAAATCAAAATACTTCTCCCACATTTACAAAAAATCCTCTCATACCTTCTGTTCCAAATCCGTAATCAATACATACATTGGTATTGGATTTCTTATTAAGTTTAATTCTTAAGCCGAGACCAAAACCGGGTTTTACAGCTTGTGGTTGATGTGTGGTTCCGTTAGAAAAAGTTTCTGCATTGGCAAATGCCACACCTCCGATTAATCCATTGCTTGTAATTCCAAAACGATATTCTGATTCGAGGTAAAGCATTAAGTTTCCACGAAAGCGGCCCTGTATATATCCACGACCCGTATTGTTGAAATTATCCCATCCTACCGAAGGCAGATCAAGATAAGGTGGTTTGCCTTTTACAATTACCCAATTATAACTCCAAAGAGCTAAAACATTTTTTGATCTTTCGGGGAATTGAAAATATTTTCTTATGTCCAGCAAAACAGATTGCCAGTTACTGTTACTTCCCATCCATGTAACATTGTGTCTGAAAACAAGACTGGCCGATAAACCCTGCGATGAATTGATAGGATTATTCCGGCTGTCATAAAGTAGCATGAGTGCAGGTCCTGAAGATGTCGTTCTTTTAGCAGTTCCATAAAGTTCATAATCTGAAGGTGGATTATTAACAGGCCCATCTTCTTCAATATTCCAATGCTGATCGAGAGTATATCCAATACCGGCAGAAAAATTTGGAGCAAACTTTCTTAAGATATATTGGTAAATGCGGATATAATCATAATCCATCGCGTCTTCCTGTGAAAGCTTTGTATTACTTCCTAATCCAAAAGTGCTTTGCGGGTATTGCATAAACCTCCAGTCGCCAAGTAAATTATATTTATCACCTTTAAGCCAGATATTTAATTGTATGGGAAGTGTGAACTGACTGTTTTGAGTGTATGTAGGACTTGCATTAATTACCGACAACTGAGCCCCTGGTTTATCACTGGTGTAGAACGCATCATTACCTGCAAGGATAACTGCAAAACGCGTTTGCAAAGTGTAACCAACAGCAGGCAAAATTGTTATTACAGGTTTGTCGCCAGGCTTTATATTATCTGATTTTAATGAAGGTTTTTTTTGGAACAATTTTCTGACAACATCTACTATATCTTTTTGCCCGGTTGTTTTTTTGGGATATTCATGCGAAATAATATGCACGGCATTAGAATCAATCGGTACCTGCGACTTGACAGGGAAAGACAAAAACAAAAAGAAACCAACTATTATTTTGGAAAAACGATATTTCAAAAAAGATGTTTGTACTTGCTTTAATAAAAAGTACGCAAAAATACAGGATAGAAAATTAGCAGAGTGGCCTGGATAGAAATTCTGTTGAATAAATTGATATGAAACTATATTGAGAACGAATATACTGGCAGATATTAATAAAACTTCTTATAATCAATCTTATTAATTATTTATCTCAGCCTCAAAAAAACCAATATCGGCCAGCACTTCTGAAGGATCTGTATAATTCAATAAAGTGCCTTTGATAATATTAGTTAATTCTTCCCGGCTTGAACAAAAGGAGGCATTGATTAAAGAAAGTTTGTAAGAATTGATTTTAAAAAACGCCAGGCGGGCCATTTGCGTGATGTGTTCGTCAATATATTTGAACTCTTCAGCAATGTGAAGCTGGTCGTTGTAGAATGGCTTGTTCATAAGAACGAATTTTGGTTTTACAGATATTGGATAAAGCTGAAACGTGAAAATTTATATAAAATTGTTTAATGTTGAATTTTCTTCCGGGTCACGCTGCTCCCGGTTTGACTTACAGGTTTTTAGATAAGACATTTAATAAACAGATCCTTTCGCTCCCATCCTCTAAATCAATGAGAATTTTTCAATTCACAAAACTTATCTTTGCATTCAAATTTTTATACCTATGTCACTGCTCAACAACAATAACAAGCAAAAAGGAAAGAAAGGAAATAAAAATCAGAAAGGTCAGGACCAAGGTTCTAAATTTATTTTCAAATCAGGGAAAACAGCTGGCTTTTCTCAAAAGCCACATAAAGCCGGTGGTCAAAGAGGAAGCTGATAATTTTCGGGGTTCGGTTCGCTCTATCTATGCTCTTCTATATTTTTTTTCTCTAACTTCAGCTGTCATCATTTTAATAATAAAACAGAATGAAAATATTCATTTCTCTTTTTTTTCTGCTGCTTTCAATCGCTTCATTTGCCCAGGAGAAAAAAATCCGTGCAAGGGATTTAGGAATTCCTTTGGATGGGATCACTGGTAAGTATAATGCGATCACAGATGTTGCCGGCGTTGAAGTTGGTCAAACTACAATCATTGAAGGAAGCGGTAAACTGGAAAAAGGAAAAGGTCCTGTTCGTACTGGTGTTACTGCTATTTTACCAAACGGAAAAAATTATACTCCGGTATTTGCAAACTGGTTCACGCTAAATGGTAATGGCGATATGACCGGCACACATTGGATCACTGAATCTGGTTTTTTGGAAACACCCATTCTCATTACCAACACAAGCAGCGTGGGCACTGTTCGTGATGCTGCACTGGCATGGATGGATAAAAATAAATATTACGATACAACACAGGGACAATTCTGGTATTCTTATCCAGTGGTTGCAGAAACCTGGGATGGATTATTGAATGACATCAACGGATTCCATGTAAAACCTGAACATGTGTGGCAGGCATTGGAAAAAGCAACAACTGGTTTTGTAGAAGAAGGAGCAGTTGGTGGAGGCACCGGAATGGTCTGTCATGAGTTTAAAGGGGGCATCGGTACATCATCAAGAGTGATTGATAAAAAACTGGGCGGATATACTGTTGGAGTTTTAGTGCAGGCAAATTATGGAAGTCGTTCTCAGCTCACCATTGCCGGAGTGCCCGTAGGAAAGGAATTAGAAGACACTTTGCAGCCAAAAATTTTTGAAGATCCTATTTCACAAAATAAACCCGATAGCTATCGGGTGAATAATGAACGGGAAGAAAGAGGTTCTATCATTGTAGTAGTAGCGACGGATGCGCCTTTGTTACCTCATCAACTCAAGCGAATTGCCAAACGAGTGAGTCTCGGTATTGGTAAAGTTGGCGGTATTGGTGGAAATGGTTCCGGTGATATTTTTATAGCTTTTTCCACAGCCAATAAAAATTCGTTCAGCCGTACTCATGAAACTACTGCAGTTATGTTTCCCAATGACCAGATGGGAGCTTTATTTACAGCAACGATACAAGCCACCGAGGAAGCGATTATCAATGCTTTGGTAGCCGGAAGGACAATGAAAGGTATTAATGGAAATACTGTTTATGGATTGCCTCATGAAACAGTGATAAAGATTCTGAAAAAATATAACAGGATAAAATAAAAAGATTTCCTTCTGTTCTGTTATTAAATTTATTTCAGGCAAAGGAATCGGCAGGGGGATATTATCTTTATAATTCTGTTTTCTTAGGGATAGGTTTAAATATGTGTACAAATGAAAAACAAAAATCTGTGGCTGAACTTTACCATTGTAAATCTTTTGGTTGTTGCTATTTTAGGATTTACCCTGAGAAGTAAAATTCTATTTTCATTGCCGTCAATCAATTATCTTAATTTACTGGATGCACATTCACATTTTGCATTTGGAGGATGGGTCACACTTGCATTACTCCTGTTAATGGTAAATGAATTGTTACCAGCTTCACTTAATAAAAATCCGGTTTACCCGTTTTTATTTTCAGGTATTATTTTGAGTTCTTATGGAATTTTATTTTCCGCATACTTTAACAACAAGGGTTTTTGGGAAGAATCCTTTTCTGATATTTTTATTTTAACCACATATATTTTTGGCTGGATATTCATAAAGAATATCTGGAAATCTGAGGTAAATAAATCCGTCCGCCTGCTGAGTATTTCTGCTGTCGTTTGTTTGATATTGTCTTCCGCCGGAATTCTCCTGCTTGATTTCAGGAATGATATAAAACCGCTAAATAATCCTTTTTTTTTCCTGGATGAATTATATGTTTATCTTCATTTTAATTACAACGGTTTTTTTATCCTCTCTGTTTTTGCATTGCTTTTTCATAAACTTTATAAAAGGATTTCGGATAAAAGCAGGAATAATTTTCGCTGGTTTTCCATTTTACTTTGCACATCCGTCATACCATCGTTATTCCTTTCCTTTCTCTGGCAGGATCCCAATAATTTATTCCGCATCATTGCCATTTCCGGAAGTATTTTAATTTTATCAGCAATTATTTTCTTTGTGATTGCAGCTCTGCCAGTTTTAAAAATTCCATTGACAACAATACCTATCGTGCGATATATTGCTTTTCTTTCTTTAGGATCATTCCTTTTAAAAATGTTTTTGCAATGTTTTACCATTTTTCCTTCTATTGGCAATGCTGTATTTGGTGACCGGCCAGTTATCATTGGTTATCTTCATCTCGTGTTTCTCGGATTTGTTACGCCGTTTATTCTTGCATATTATGTGCAGATAAGAACGCTGAATACAAAAATCAGGATAACCAACTATGCACTTATTATTTTCCTGTTGGGAGCAATATTCAATGAAATAATATTAATGCTGCAGGGTTTTGGCGCCATGTTCCTTATCAGCAGTTATCTTTTTTCATGGTTGCTTTGGTTAACAAGTATCTGGATACTAACCGGAGCATTTTTAATTTTCATAGCAAAAAAAAGATCAGAGAAATTTCTCTCTGATCTCGTTTAAATTTTTTCAGAAAACCATCGAAAGAAAACTATCAGTTCTTCCCGTCATTTTTCCTCATGAATTCAAGCATATCACGTGCTTGTTCATCGGTAAGATCCTGATTAGGCATCCGAACAATACATGTTACCAAATCGGATTGAGCTGCCAGATCTTTATCAAGCATCACCTGAGTGTTGGTGATAAAATTCATGATCCATTCTGGTGTTCTTCTGTCAGTGATTCCTTTCCAGCCCGGTCCGACTAATTTTTCGCTAGTGAGTTTATGACAGGCAATGCATTTTGCATTATATAAAGGCTGAGCTTTTGCTATCATGCTCTCATCCAGAGGATGTGTGAGTTTAACATCTGTAAACCTGCCAATTCCTTTAGAATTAGATCCCTGAGAAACAACAACAGTATCAGTTTTTGCTGATGTTGTACTATCAGTACCAGTACCATTTTCATTTTGTTCGTCAGAGCCACAACGGGTTATCAAAAAACTGACAAACACTGCAAGGGGGAACAAAAATTTCCGATTCATACTATAAATTTTAATTCATTAATAATAAAGTTATCAAATCTTTCCCAGAAACAAATATATAAGTTGGTGATGTTTAAATTTCTTAGCAAACTAAACGAACAATAAAATATTTTCAATGGCTTATTAAACCTAAATACAAGTATTTCTCTATACCTTCGCCATCAGAAGCCAACAATTATTGAAGATACTTTTTTTAACCAACGATTTTCCCTGACAAAACTAACTTTAAAATAAATAAAGAATTCTTTGAGGCAAATTAATCATTTGTTAACAGGATATAGCTCATAAAAATTGTTTACAAAAAAAAATAGTATTGCACGACTGACATAATACAAAACACTTTTAATATGCTAACAACAAAAAAAATTATCATCACTTTATTTGTATGCTTTTTTTTCAGTAATGTATTTTCCCAATCCAAAAAATTTCCGGCTCCTGCATCTGCTGATGCATTGGTAAACCCGGTCAAAGGAAATGCAACAGCTACTGAAGAAGGAAAAAAAATCTATACACAGTTTTGTGTTACCTGTCATGGCAGCAAAGGAAAAGGTGATGGAATTGCAGCACCCGGATTATCCAAACCACCCGCAGATCATACTTCGGACTTTGTTCAAAAACAAACCGATGGAGCAATTTATTGGGTTATCACAGAAGGGAATAATCCAATGCCAACTTATAAATCCACTCTAACGGAAGCACAGAGATGGCAGCTTGTAAATTACATTCGAACGTTAGCTAAACACAAAAAATAATATTTATACTCTTCTCAGATTAAAAAAAGACTCTTTGATTTATTAACCAAGATCCGCTTACTCTTTTGGTTAATTTTCGCAGGGTAATTTTTAATTGAAGACATCGAGGTTGATTATAATCATCCGTCAAAATGAATTTAGTCAGTCAGTTTATTTATAATCAAAACCAAATTGCACTCGTTTATAAAAAAGTATTTTAAAGAAGTGTTGTAAAAATCTATAGCGTAAATTCATTGAAACTTCATCACTAAAATAAAATAAGATATGAGAAATACAATTCTAAAAAAATGGTTGGCACCAGCAATCTTTTTAACTGGCTGTTGCTCTAATTTGTTCGGTCAGAACATTCCGGGAATAGATTCTACTCTTCTTGACAGATTAGGCGTCGTTGAACATGAGGTCTTTTACCATAAGTCTGGAAGTGATCATTTAACCGTTGTTGGTTTGGCAACTTTTGGATTTGCAGCCAATAAAACAACCAATACATTAAATGGAATTACTACTACTACCAAAACCAATAGTTTAGGTGATGCAGACCATTATGAATTTAGTCCTATGTTCTTGTGGCGTCATGGAGATGATTTCTTAATGGAATTTGAACCATCGTTCAGCAACAATGGTCTTGGTGTAAACTGGGCTGATATATCTTATTTCGCTGCACCGAATTTGATTATCAGGGCTGGTTATCTGGTGTTACCATTTGGAACATATTCAAAAAGATTGGCTGCAGGATGGATTGATAAATTGGCCACAGATCCAATGGGCGTTGCAGATATGGCTCCCACGGATTATGGTATTGAAGTTGAAGGCGGATTGCCGCTTGGTACTGCAAAAATGAATTATGATATAGCCCTTAGTAATGGTAACCAATTGTTATCAGACGGCACATTGACGAGTGGAAATCTTACTGACAACAACAATAATAAAACCATTACAGCCCGGTTAGGATTTCTTCCTTTTTCTAATTCATCCCTGGAACTCGGAGTTTCCGGAATGTTTGGAAAAGTTGGTGATGTGGGATCGGATTTTCAAAATGCAAAAGGAAACAGTTATGCTTTTGATTTGAATTACATAAAAACATTCGCTCCTTATTTAATAAACATTAAAGCCCAATACAACATACAAGACATCACGAATGAAAATTATGTAAGCCCGGTTGATCCCAATCAAACCTATACTTTTAATAACCATACCACTGCAGGATTTGCGCAAATTGCCATCCGGCCAGGTGGTATGCAGAACTTTCTGAAGAAATTTGAACTAGCCGGACGTTATACAAGTTATAATACACCTTCAAATTCAACTTTTGGTAGTAATCAAAACTCAGTTACATTAGGTTTGAATTACTGGTTTAGCTGGAGAAGTGTACTTCATTTTACTTATGAAGTATATAAAGGGAATAGCACAGCCAGCGAGTTGCTAAACGCAAACACAGGGCTTACAAAATCAAATACACTGTTTCTGCAGGTATCTATTCAACTTTAAAACTTTTAGATATGAAAAATTATAAATCATTTAATATATTGACAATTGGATTAAGTTTAGCAGTCATTGCTACAGGAATATTTTTAATCAATGGCTGTGCACCGACCAAAGCAATTCAGGAAAAAACCGGAGTACAATTGTGGGGCGAAAACTGTCAAAGGTGCCATAATACTCCATCACCTTCTACATTCTCACCTGAGCAATGGGAAACTATTGGTATGCATATGCAAACAAGAGCTTTACTTACACAGGCTGAAAGAGAAAAGATTGTAAAATTTCTGAAAGTCAATAATTGATATTATTATTTAAAATAGATATCAATTGTAATTTCCGGTAAACAGAAATAAAAATCAACGGATATTATTTACAATGGCAAATTAACTGCATCCATGGAATGAACTACTCCATTAGAGCCTTGCATATTTCGGGCAAGAATCTTGGAGCCATTTATGCGAACTTCATCATCCTTTACAGTCACTGAAAGTTCCTGTCCATTTACTGTTTTTAACTTTTGGCCATTGGAAAGGTCTGTCGCTAAGTTTTTGCCTTTAATCACATGAAAAGTCATGATTCCGGAAAGTTTTTCTTTGTTGACCGGTTTCATCAGATCATCCAATACGCCGGGCTCCATTTTTGAAAAAGCTATATTAACGGGAGCCAAAATTGTAAAGGGCCCTGGTCCATTTAAAACTTCTTCCAGATCAGCCGCTTTCAGTCCTTTCATCAAAGTGCTCAGGCTTTTATTAGCCTTTGTGATTTCTAAAATAGTTGACATAAATAAAATTTATTTGCAGACAGAATAATCGGCATGAGTGTAATGTAACCTTTATTACACGGCAATCAGGTTTTAATTTGAAGCAGAAAAATTAAAATATTTTCTTGCAATAAAATATTTACATGAATATGCAAACTTATTCATGAGTAACCGGCTGCCTGTTGATCCTTATAATATGAACTTTGTTTAATAAAAGAATGACAGGATAAACAGGGTCTATTTCATACCATCTCTTTCCCATATTTGCAGAAGAAGGAAATTTGTGATGATTGTTATGATAAGCTTCTCCCAGCATGATAAAATCAAATGGCCATAAATTCCGGGATGTATTTTTCATTTTATAACTCACTGACCCGTACTTATGAGCTACCCAGTTGATAAATACTGCATGGACAGGAACCATCAGAATATGAAAAGGTATTAATAGAAACCACCATGCCGAAGGAGCAAACAAAATGTAAAATACAATATATACAATCATCCAAAGTATTCTGGACATCCATGAATGCGCCCATTTATCGAGAGCCGGCCAGTCCGGTAAGTTTTTTAGAAATTTTTCTTCCGGTTTATACGTGCCATTGAAAATGGAAGTTGAAAATGCACGGGTATTCCACATTAATGTAAAAACATTTTTATCAAATAATGGAGAATGCGGATCTTTTTCTGTGTCCGTATAAGCATGGTGCATACGATGCAGGATAGCAAAGGTTCGCGGGCTGACATATGACGAACCCTGTGCAATATAGGCAAGCAAATAAAAAAAACGTTCCCATGGCTTGCTCATGCTGAATACAGCATGTGATGCATAACGGTGTTGTAAAAAAGTAAGAGTGAAAAGAGAAAGATACCAATGACAAAGAACGAAAATGATAATAATTAACATGAATTGACTTAAGTGTAAAGAACTTCTATGTTTACTTAAACAAGATAACTAAAGTTTTTATTCTTTAAGTATTTAATGTTTCGACTCATTTATATTGTGACCTTCTTAACTATTAAAGTCTTCTTCTTTGATTTTTTAGAGATCTGGCATTCTTTATATAATCCCAACTCAGCAGCAGAATTTTGATTTTTAAATAACGACATAAATTCAGTTACCCGGATATCCTCAACAAAAAATTCAAGGATATAAGAATAGGCACAGCTTTCATAATAGGCTTCATAAATATTTAAATGCCTGTACAACTGAAGCTGCTTAAAAGGCGAAAAATCAATCATAGAATTATTTATAAACACTAGTATTTTACTTTCATTTGTATTGGTCTTTTCACCGTATTCGACTTGTACAGCTGTGTAACCCCCAACTTCTCTCGCCTTCATTTCAACTTCAGGGAAATGAGAAGATCGTCTTCCTTTCTTAAAGAGAAACTGAAAATCTCCTCCCTGGCATCTGTGTTGGGAAACATACCTGAACTTTCCTTTTTTTTCTGCTTCTTGTTGCAATGTAACTTCCTGGTCATTGCCAACCTCTTTATTATATTGTTCCCATTGTAAAATAAATTCTTCTGTATCCATGGAAGTTTCAAAGCACACAAACTGAACGATTGAATCTTTTTTCATTGTATTAAGTTGAAGTAATTAATCAGAAGATAAACTATAATACCCGGCAAGCAAGGTCAGACAAGATATGGAGATGTAATATAACCTTTATAATCCGGGTTTAGAATTTTATTATTGCAATTGAACAAAACAAAATCATCACAGCAATCAGAAAACAGGTAATAATTTAATTTCTCCAATGAAATTTACTAAATACTCTTTTCAATCTTTCTTCTTCTCAATTTATTTATTTGTTACACCAGTTTTTTTTCAACAAGTAAAAACGTGGTATAATTGAAACTATTTGCTAACTTTCTTTTCTTTTAAATCAAATTGATATGAAAAAGATATTTTATTCACTTTTTTTTATTTCGACTATTGTAATAGCACAAAAACCGGAAAAATTCAATGGACTTGGAATGAACATGGGAAATCTATTTCGTCTTAGTGATGCAAAGACAAGATCAATCAGTCCTGAAAATCCAACCGGCGAACCTGGTAAAGGCGGTATGGCTACTTTGGAAAATGGCAATGCCAGAAATGAAGCAAGAGAACTGGGACAAGGATGGAAAGTAAATCCTTATGTCATCATAAAGCCAAACGAAACATATACGATGGCAGAAATAAATGGCTCCGGCGCCATTCAGCATATCTGGATGACACCAACAGGAGTTTGGCGCTATTCTATTTTGCGTATTTATTGGGACGATGAAAAAGAACCTTCAGTAGAAGTTCCGGTCGGAGATTTTTTTGGCGCCGGCTGGGGTTCTTACGCTCATTTGAATTCACTGGCAGTTGCTGTCAATCCCGGCAGCGCATTTAATTGTTATTGGGAAATGCCTTTTAGAAAAAAATGCAGAATTACAATGACAAATATTAATACAGAAAGTATGTCATTATATTATCAGATTGATTACACACTTACTCAAGTGCCGGCTGATGCAGGATATTTTCACGCACAATTCAGAAGAAGTAATCCTGTGAAAGGTGGCATTCATGTTTTGATTGACAGCATTGAAGGAAAAGGTCAATACGTGGGAACTTATCTGGCGTGGGGTGTTCACAACAATGGCTGGTGGGGCGAAGGAGAAATAAAATTTTATATGGATGGTGATACAAAATTTCCTACTATTAATGGAACCGGAACTGAAGATTATTTTTGTGGTTCTTATGATTTTGATACAAGAAAAAAGAATGCTGCAGGAAATGATATAACAGATTACACAGAATTTTCTACACCGTATAGTGGCCTGGCCCAGGTGATCCGTGGCGATGGACATTATAATGTGATGCAGCGTTTTGGTTTGTATCGCTGGCACATTATGGATCCGATACGGTTTGATAAAAATTTAAAAGTTACAATTCAGGATCTTGGTTGGAGAAGTAATGGTCGTTACCTGGTGCAGCAATCCGATATAAGTTCAGTAGTATATTGGTACCAAACTGAACCTCACCATAGCTTTCCGAAATTTCCATCAAAGGATGAATTGGAAGAGAACTGAAATTATAGTGATCCCATTTTAATTATAAGACAAATTATTCAGTCAAAGAGTAGTTTGTCCAATGTTTCATTATTGGTTAATATGGATGTCAACAATGTAGCTGCCAGGTTCTCTGAATTCAATTTCAACTGATTCACCTCCCATTAAAATTTTCATGCGTGTAGGAAACATAACCTGGTAAACATCCGTTTCGGTGCTTTTTGCATGATTATAGTTATAAGCCATCCTTCCATAATGTCCTGTTATCATTTGTATCTCATCCACTTTCATTTTAGGGATTGGTCCACTAAGAGTTTCACCACCCCCCGAAGTATTGGTTACATTAAATGTAATTTGATTATTGATATCCTTACTATACTGAACATCCATGTCAGTTACCAATGCGCTTTTAAAATAAATAGAATATGGGTCTTTAAATTTTCCAACATACTCATCTTTTTTCCAAAATCCTTCAACTGTACTATCGCCCCCACTTCTTTTATAAACAAAAATTCCTTTACCATCTCTATAGCCTTTTGAAAAATGCCCTTTGTAAATATCTCCATTTTTAAATGTATAAATACCATCCCCATCAGGCACTCCTGATCTGAAATCACCTTCATAAGTATCAATCCCAACAGCTTTTCCTTTCCCATGAGCTTTCCCTTTTTTGCAATCACCGGTATAAGTACCTTTTAATTCTGCTTTTTCAACAATACACTCTTGCGAGATAATCTTTGTCAAAAAAAGAAACAGGGAAAAAATAATAAGAAGTAGTTTCGGTAAAGTTGAACTTTTCATCTTAAATGTATTTATGCTAAAGTTAAGTAAAGCAGCCGACAAAAATTATGATAAGAAGAATAGTCCAACAAAGCCTTCTCGTATTAAAACTTTTTCTTTCATGTTCGAAGCTATTGTTTTAATCTTCTAAGACATTTAAACCCTGAAACTTGAAGTCTCCTATTATAGATTTTGCAGAATCACATTAAATGATAAAACAAATTCAACAAAATCTTCATCCTGAACTGTAGATAGCAGGAATAGAAATTTTAAAATTTCTATTTATTAATATGTACATCTACTGTATAGCTCCCGGGTTCTCTGAATTCTATATCAATAAATTCTCCACCCATTAGAACTTTCATTCGTGTCGGAAAGGTTACCTGGTAAAGTATAGTTTCTGTTGCCTTTGAATGACTATCCGTCATTGTTTTTCTTACATAATTGCCGGTCATAAGCAGTATATTATCCACTTTAATTTTTGGAGATTCTCCTGGATTCGATGGAGTGAAAGTTGGATCATTTTTGCCGGGTGAGTTTGTAATAAGTCCGGCTTTGTTTGTATAAGTTGGATCGCCTCCCGATGTGTTAGATACATTAAAAGTAATCTGCTTATCGTCTCCTCCATTATATTTAACAAACACTTCGTATACCAAAGAGCTTTTATCCAAAATAGTATAAGGGTGCTCATACATACCGACATAAGTATTTTTCCTCCAATAACCATCTATAATGCTGTCACTTGTATTTTCCCTTTTATATGCAAAGGTTCCTTTACCATCTAAAAGGCCCTTTGAAAAATGTCCTTTGTAAACATTCCCATTTTTGAATGTGTATATTCCTTCACCATCTGGCAAACCGGATTTAAAATCACCTTCATAGGTATCAGTTCCTACAGCTTTGCCTTTCCCGTTTGCTTTTCCTTTTTTGCAATCACCAGTATAAACACCTTTTAATTCAGCTTTCTCAACTGAACATTCTTGTGAAAAAACATAGTTGGAAATAAAAAGTACGGGCAGAATAATTAAAAATGATTTGAGGATCATAGAATTTTTCATAGCAAATGATTTAGATTCTAAAGTTACAGTATTCATAATTAACACTAGTAAGCTCATTCTATCATCCATTCAATTTGCTTTTTTTTAGACATAGCAAAATTTTTTTCTGAAAATATTTTTACTGAACTTTAATTCAAATATTCAATCATTTTAATTTTATTAAATCTTTATAAAATGAAATGCACAAATCTTTTTTCAGCCAATCTATTTTTTATATCTGTTTTTTTTATAGCCTGCAATAATTCAGGCTCTTCACAACCTAAAGATTCCAAAATGAAAGAAGAAACCGTTACTTACAATCTTGGTAACCTTACAATGAAAGGGTTTGTAGTGTATAATGATAATACAAATCAAAAACGTCCGGGCATACTTGTAGTGCCTGAATGGTGGGGATTGAATGATTATGATAAAATGAGAGCAAGGGAATTGGCAAAACTGGGATACATTGCTATGGCTGTTGATATGTACGGTGATGGAAAGGTAGCGGACAATCCAACAGATGCAGGTAAACTTGCAGCACCATTTTATTCAAATCTACAAATGGCAAAAGACCGTCTTGATGCTGCAGTTGCTGAATTGAAAACATTCAGTCAAACTGATCCGGATAAAATGGCGGCAATCGGTTATTGCTTTGGCGGCGGAGTTGTACTTAATGCTGCAAGGCTTGGTGAAGATTTAAAAGGAGTTGTAAGTTTTCATGGCAACCTGATCGGCGCACCTGCTAATAAAGATTTATTAAAAGCAAAAATCTTGGTTTGTCACGGTCTTGATGATCAATTTGTGAAAAAAGAAGACGTAGATAAATTCAGACATCAGATGGATTCCATCGGCGCTGATTATATTTTCAAGGCTTATCCCGGAGCCACCCATGCTTTTACAAATCCTGAAGCAACAGCTTTGGGCAAGAAGTTCAATCTTCCAATCGCCTATAATGCAGCAGCTGATACCGCTTCATGGAATGAAATGAAAGCTTTCTTCAAGAAAATATTTAAATAAGATTCTTTTCTCAATACAATGCTTCTTAACATGTTTACTGTCAGTATTTTTACTGCAAATGGCGTATGTCCATGAAAGAAATACTTAGAAGATTTACCTGAAAAAGCTATGAAGTATAAAAAGTAGTTTCTATTTTACAGCCCCTTTGGACATAAAGCAATTCCGTTGAAAAAAATTTTATTATCCGTACTTATTGGTAGCATTTTGTTTTCTGCCTGCAGAAAACAGTCTCTGATTCTACCATCGGAAACCTGCCTCATCCAAACTATTAATCCAAATTCACGAAGCTATACCTCTGATTCACTTTTGGCCGTTGACTATTCCGGAAAACACTGCGGGCTATTGCCGTTAAGCCATAATAATTATTGGATTTATGAAGACTCCATTTTCAATAATGGCGTTTTAAAGAATGTTCAGTATGATACATTGCGGTTTGGAAAAACATATTTGTCTGCTCCTGATAATTTGATTTGGTGGCAAAGCAATATTCAGGTTGGATTACCAAATATGTTATGCGCCACCGATTCGGGCATCTTTGGAATATCACAAAGAATGTTTTCTTCAGAGACAATCTGGGATGCCAGTACAGAATATTCTCTTTTTACCGGCGAGACAGCAAATTATCTGGCACATTTTGATGATAATGCAGCACAGGGAAAATCAATAAAGTTAGAAGCTCCAATGGATACACCTGCAGGAGCATTCAGCGATTGCATACAATTTGAAAAGTATGCAAGAACTTTCCGCAGAGACGAAACTTATTTTAAGCCGGGCCTTGGTGTAGTAAGATACACGCTTGAAGAAGCACCGATGGGAACACCGGTGATAAAGCTTCAGCAAACCTCCACATTAGTGGGTTTTCATATTGAGTGATTCCTTCAGATAGATTTTACCTCGTAAACAGTTTCATTACCTTTAATGCCATTGAGAATGATCTGTTAATTTCTGATCGCTTATCCCGGATAATTTCTTCAAGACATCAAACTCACTAAATTCGATTCTCATTTCACAAATGCGATCCGTTATAAATTATATCAGCCAATATTTTTTTGAAGTAGATAAAAAGATATTATTCCTTATCTCCTTGCTGACTGCAGATTTAATTTTTTTGAATTATTCGGTTGGGATAGATACATGGATCAGCGATCATCATTCATTTTTCGCAAGCTTTATTTTCAGGTATTGTATATTTCTCATTGCTTTTGCGGTTCCTTACTTTTTTTATTTATTAGTCAATGGGAAAAATTATTTCCGGATCACTCATTTTCTTTTTCTTGTCATTCTTGCTCCTGCTATATTCTCTTTAAAAATTGCATTAAACTTCCCTTTGCATTTTTCGAATGAAAGGAACTGGAACGATTACTGGAACAGTATTTTTTATTACCCGGCTCTTTTATTGATTGTCGCAACTCTTCTTTTTATTATCTGGAAAAAAAATTATAAAGAAGAGACCTTCTTCGGAATGACTTTTAAAAACTTCCAATGGAAACCATATTTGCTGATGCTGATCATCATGGTGCCATTGATAACATTCGCATCTGCACAACCGGATTTTTTAGCTGTATATCCCAAGCTGAAAACTATCTCAGGAATTTTCCGGGAAACAAATCTTAGTTGGTGGCACAAACTTTTATTCGAACTTTCTTATGGAAGTGATTTCATCAGCATTGAATTATTCTTCCGTGGATTTTTGATTCTTGCATTTATAAAATGGGTCGGCAAAGATGCCATATTGCCAATGGCTTGTTTTTATTGTACTATCCATTTTGGAAAACCAATGGGAGAATGTATCAGTTCTTATTTTGGCGGAATGATATTGGGAATCGTTGTTTATAATACCCGTTCAATATTTGGTGGACTGATTGTGCATTTAGGAATTGCGTGGATGATGGAGATTGGTGGATATATTCACCCCCTGTCCCCCTAAAAGGGGAACTTAGGTTGCAATTACCTTAATGAAAAAATAAGTATGCCATGTTAATAGTAAAAAGAAAATCTCTATTGTCACACATTTTTAAAACTCCCCTTTAGGGGATGGGAGTATTGTGGGGTTTTAAAAAAAGCTACAAGCCGATAAGCCGGATTCTGTCGTGGACTATCATTTATCTGTCACGCTAATTACTCAGCGTGATCAATCTGCCTACCCTGTATCTTGGACGAGCAGTCCTCAAACGATACTATACGTGGCATTTCAGCATGCAAGGTTTACCCGCAAATAATGTTACCATTAAATGCTGTGAGCTCTTACCTCACATTTTCACCCTCATCCCGATAAATCGGGACAGTTATTTTCTGTGGCACTATCTGTTATTCCAATCTTCATCGGAACACCCGGCTCTTCACCGGTGCATTGCTCTTTGCTGTCCGGACTTTCCTCCCCGACTTGTCGGGGCGATAGTCTGGCTTGTAGCCAAATTTTAAAGAACATTGGCAAAGGTAAAATTTCTTTAGTGATTACTTCTTTAATAACTCCTCTTGTGCGTTGGCATGGCAAAACAGCCGGAGGCATTGTGTTTGCCTAGACCTTTTTGTTACTTTTTGGGGCAATGCCAAAAAGTAAAAGCAAAAGAAAAGAACAATCAGAAAACTTTATTCCTTTTTAAATTTGTTTGCAGTAACGTATATTTAAGTGATACATGCAACCTATTCTAACATTTAATCAATTTCAATAGAAATGGTCATAAAACAAAATAAAATTTATTTCAACCATAAATTACTTTTCATTAGTTTCTTCTTTTCTTATTTGAACTCTTGCCAAAATGAAGATTTGGCATTTATTAAAGCAAATACCAGTAGTAATCTTAGAGAAACAAGACTTGGTGAATCAAATTATTATATAAATCTTCCAGACAATTTTAAAATATCTGGGGGAAGAGGAAAGGAAGGGCAATTAGGTTATGATATTATTCCTCTTGACACTTCCTCAACTATGTTTGGTGGGGTAGAGATTGACCCAGGTGAATATGCTATAGGAGGAGGAGAAACTTATGAAGGTTTTAAAGGTTTTTTACGTTCTATCTTTTTGAATAAAAAGACAAAATGGAGACTTTATCAAACCGAAACCAAATACTTTGAAGCAATTACTAATAAGGGAGATATTAGTGCGTATGTTTCATCAAAAAATAGAAATGAAATTGATAGTTTAATTGCTATTATAGCGACTTTGACAAAGAAATAAAAGCAATGACATAGATTTTGTGTCAGGGATAACTTTATTTCTTGCACCATCTTCCAACAGAAGTATTGCATTTCTTCAATCATCATTAGCTTGACTTCTTTAATAACTCTTCTTGTGCGTTGGCTTGGCAAAACAGCCGGAGGCATTGGGTTTGCCTTGAATTTTCTTTTGTTTCTTTTCTTTTTTTCAAGAAAAAGAAAAGAATACTCAGAAAACTATATTCCTTTTTAAATTTGTTTGCAGTGGTGTATATTTAAATGTTGCCATAAGAATAAATATACCTCAAATGAAAAGGCATAATATTTTTCTAATACTTTTAATATTTTCTACTGCTGTATTCGGACAGAATGAACATGATTCTGCATTCTTAAAAAAAGAACAACAATTAAGTCAAGATAGGTATAGAGTTTTGATAAATACTTATTACAATAGAAATTTTGATAAAAATAATTTTCAAAAAAAGGTCTTAATTCTTGATACAAGCATTAATATGAACAAAGTTTACCAGGCCATATTTAATTTGGATAGCACAAGGTTTATTGCATTTTTTTTATTTCAAGTGATAGACTCAAATCTTTTAAAAATACCCGCAGTTTTAGCTCCTGGGGAAATTGTGACATATCAATATTTGGTATGTGGAATTAAATACAATAATAATTGGTATTATAATCCAACCTGGTACGGTTATAATACTGTTTTTCTAGCTAAAACCATTGAAGATAGAAAGAAAGATTTTCTTAATCAACTTCAAGACTATAATTTTTTTAAAGAAAACTCAACAGAATTTAACCCTAAATTTTGGGAATCAGAATTGTTTAATAAAATAAAAGTACCAGGTCATTCTTATTAATGAATAGAAAATCTCGGTTATAGAAAAAAAGGATCGCCAACCTTTAAAAGGCTGACAATCCTTATTTGATTGATGACCTACAATCATCTTACAATACAAAACTGCTTATCTCATCACTATACTCTCGTATATCACTGGTGCCGATGGGTACCACACGAAAGCTGTGTTCCTTACCACTCTCCAGGTTAGTAAGAAGGATCTTTGACCGGGTAGCTGTTTTATTTATCCAGTCGGTAGCGGTGCTCAGTTTGTATTCAAACTGGTAGCTGCTGGCGCCATCAAGTTTGTCAAGGGCAAGCCCTACTTCGCCTTTTCCACCCGGCACCACTTTGAAACCGGTAGGCTTGGGCAGCGGGCCTACCGGCGCCGGTTCTTTACTAACATTATAGTGGGAACTTCGCATCTTGGCCACATCGCCGGCACTTTGCGCCTCCACATAAAGTGCAAGCTGGTGCAGCACCACTTCCAGCAACTTTCGTTTCTGGTTTTTAATTTCCACTGTAGTGTGATCACCTGTGGAGGCATCAGTCATCGCTGTATTAAAAGCGGTGATGGCTGCCGTCAGGTCGGTCAGTGGCGGAGTGGGTGTGGTAAAATTTGCATTGCCTGTCATGGCAGTTTCGATGGACTGTGCCTGTGCGGCCAGTCCGGAGTCGGAGTAAGAGCTGAAATCAATCAGCACTTTTTGTTTCCTCATGGGATTAAATTTTAATTGTTAATAAATAAAAGAGAATGTCCATTGGTTGAAGACGACCTGTGTCCAAATGAAATGTTGTCTCCCCGATCCTTCACAGTACTTGATGTTTTTGGGAAAAAAGGAACACAGGTCTGGGAAAAAGGAATCCCTTTCGTGAAGAAAGGAACACCGATTTGGAAAAAAGGAATACCGATTTGAGAAAAAGAAATCCCTTTCTTGAAAAAAGGAACACCGATTTGAGAAAAAGGAATCCCTTTTCTGAAAAAAGGAATAACGATTTGGAAAAAAGGAATCCCTTTCTTGAAAAAAGGAACACCGATTTGGAAAAAAGGAATCCAGAATTTGGAAAAAAGAACACCTTCTCCTGAAAAAGGAATCCGGAATCTTAAAAAATAAATTCCTTTTTTGCTTTTGTTGATTACAGGTGATGATGATTGAACAGGAAAAAGCGCAGAGCTTGCAAACAAGAAAAAATCAAAAGAATAAATTTTCATACGGTTCGGTTAAGTAGTGACGAATTAAATACAAGCGCAAAAATATATTCTCAAAAAATATTTGTCAATACCACTTTCCGGGTACTTGGATATGCTGCTCCATTATAAGCTGACAATTTTACATTTTTAAACGGGAAATAAATGTTGCAACATTTAAAAACCCTGACGAGAATCATAATTTCGGATAAGGATGTGCTATTAGATTGATGGGGAAAAATTAACCGGATGTTATAAATTTATTTTATAAACCTTATTCATGAAGCAAGTCACACTTAAACCACTTCATCACCACGGGCAGGAATGTATTGGTATTTACTTCGAAATTAATTTTAAAATTCAGGGGGCACTTAAAAAGACCGGTATAGTTAAATTCAGTGTTTCAAACAAATGCTGGTACACAGCATTAAGCAAAGAGAATTACAATAAAATTTTCTTTACATTAAAAGGTCTTGCGTCAATAGAACAATCTTTGCTGCATCAATATCTGGCTGATAAGAAAAAGATCATCCCAACCAAACAAATAAAATCATTTGCCAATCCATTTAAGCAGACCAGTATAACAAGCTTAACCAATACTCAGAATATACCTGTCAGGAAACAACCAACAACTCCTGCTAAAACTACCATTCATCCCATTAATGCACATATACTTCCAGCAATGCGGCAAGCCCTGATCCTTAAATCTTACAGTTCCTCTACTATAAGAACTTATATCAATGAAGTTGGCGTCTTTCTGCGAACCATACAACAACACCCGGCAGATAAATTCAGTACACAAAGGATTAAAGATTATTTGCAATACTGTGCCGAAAAACTGAAGCTGACTGAAAATACGTTGCATAGCAGAATGAATGCTCTGAAATTTTATTTTGAACAGGTGTTAAAAAAGGAAAAAATTTTTTGGGATATACCAAGACCAAAGAAAGGGATTCAATTGCCAAAAGTTATCAGCAAAGAGGAAATGATACGACTTCTAAAAGCGATTGAAAACATGAAACATAAAACGATGATTATGCTTGGATATGCCTGTGGCTTGCGGGTAAGTGAAATAACCGGATTGGAAGTAAAAGATATAGATGAAGACCGCAGATTATTATTCATACAAAAAGCAAAAGGCAAAAAGGACAGAATTGTTAGCCTGAGTCCGGTGATGCTGGTGATGCTTAGAGAATATCAAGCAAAATATAAACCGGAGAAATATTTATTTGAAGGCCAGTACAAGGGAACAGCATATAGTAGCAGGAGCCTGGAATTAATAATAAAAGCTGCCAAGGAAAAAGCTGGGATTAAGAAAACGGGTAGTATGCACATGCTGCGCCACAGCTTTGCCACCCATTTGCTGGAAAAAGGCACAGATGTAGTTTTTATTCAAAAAATACTTGGACATAACAGCATAAAAACAACTCTTCGTTATTTGCATGTTACCAATAAAGACCTTATAAATATCTTAAGCCCCATTGAAGACATTAAAGATTTTTTGTAACAAACTAAAAAATGGCTGGCTGTATTGTCGAAACTCAATTGAGCAGGTTAAAATCTTGCAGAAACATATATAGTGAATTGGAAATCAGTACAACAATATTCGGGCCGATTAAAAAATAAAAGATTCGTATATTCGACAATACAAACGTTGTGTGCCACCTTAAACAGACACTTCAAAATTATGGACAATAAAAAATTTCTAAAGTATTGCATTAACAACTTAGAGCTTGACGAAGAAGACCAATTTGAAGATTACTTTTCGTCAGTTCCTCTTTGTGCTATTAATGCAATATTTTCAATCAACACAAAATATGAAGCAGTGTTAAATGCACTCGATCGCTTTTGTAAACACTTTAATTTAATACTTGCACATCCAACAAGCGGACAAATACCACCACTTAAAGGACAAAAAAAAGTTTCAGACATTTACAACTTAATCAGAGATATTGATGCTGAAACATTAGCTGCTGATATTTTTCAAAACAGACAACGAACATCTACGACAAATGGAATATTAAAAGCCGAGGCTTCAGTAAGGTTTTTAAAAATCCTTAAAGACTTTGGTGTAGAAACTTATCAAGACATTTCTAAAATAGTTGACAATGAAACTTTTGAAGAGTGCATTAAAAACATTCCAGGACAAAATAGTGGCACATCTTTGAAATACTTTTTTATGCTCACAGGTTCTAAAGACCAAATCAAACCTGATAGAATGATTTTGGGTTTTATAAAAGATGCCATTGGTTTGACAGTTAAACCTGTTGAAGCATTAACTCTTATTAGACAAACAGTTGAAGATTTAAAAAAGAAAGGTTACAACCATTTAAGTGCAAGACACCTTGACAATTTGATTTGGAATTATCAACGCAGCTAACAAAGGCGAGCACACAACATGGGTTTGGCGGTAGGCTGGCAGGACGTTGTCCTGCTCCATCTTCAGTAATTCTATTTAGCTTTTGTTCGGGGCTCGACAAGCTATGCTCAACTTTTATTTGTTACCTTCAACTTCATAAATTTATTGAGCACCGGTACCGGGGCTGGACATTAAAAATGTCCAGCCCAACGCCAAGCCCTGAACGTTGGCTGCAAGCTTACAGAGACCCTCACATAAAAAATCTACTTATGAGCAAACAGGTTGAGGTAACAATTACTTGTCCTAATTGTAGTACAAATTTCAAAACAACTCTTTACAGGACAATATGGGGTGAATATCCTGAAAACAGAAACCTTGTAATGAATGACCAAATCAATACTGTAAAATGTACAAGCTGTCATGTTGCAATCAAAATTCCGATGCCCTTTATGTACACAAACAAAGAAAAAAACTTTGCAGTATGGTGGGAGCCTCATTATGACCCACAAATTGATAACGATATAAATGTTTATAAACAAACTACTGGTCCTGACAGTTATTTTTCTACAGCTCCAAGAATAGCCGATTGGCAAGCTTTTAAAGAAACCATAAAGAAATTTGAAACTGGCGTTTTAAAAGGGAAAGCACCTCAGAAAATGGATATGAAAACTATGCTTCAACAAATGATAAAGAATAAAAAGTAGGCTTATGTCCATTCAGGTTGACAAATTAAACAAGCTTATTGACCAACTTGTTCTTTGGCTACGAGAAAATCAAGTGTAAAACTCTTATCTATTCAAAAGTCCAGGCTGACAAATGTTTTAAACAAAATCATAAACTCGGAAACTTTAAGTGAAGCAGAAATAAAACAGCTTGATGAACAAATAAAAAAACAAAAGCAATTATCAAATGATAGTGGCTACATAATATGTCAACACTGTGGTACTAGATTGAACATAAAAAATATTGAACGACATAAACTCAAATGTCGTGGACAAAAACAAAAAGCAAAAAAGAAACTGACTGCTCCGAAAAAGGGCAAAACAGAAAAAAATCAGGTCGACCTAGAGCACATATAGTTAGTGGAGGATTACCTAGCTAAGGCAAAAGACGATAGGCACGGTAGCCAATTATTTGGACGGACGAAAGCCTGCAGCCAACAGCTGCATTTGTGCTATTGGGGCTAACGAATAGCGTCTTTCATCGTTCGGTTCGCTGTTCAGCTTTTTGTCCCAGCCTGACATTTACTATTGAGCTTAAGAATATATTTTCTACTTTAGTTCTTCGTTCGGCAGCCGTCGCCGGGGGCGATGAATAGATGAAGTCCCCAACAGCACAAATGCCTAACGTTAGCTGTCATTTATTTATGGACAAAGTGACTTTATTATTTCTTCTAACAACACTCAATTGTTTCGGACAAGAGAAGGACTTGGACGTCAATAAACATTTATGGGGACAAAACAAGATCATTATTGTTGACTCATTTATAAAAGCGGGACGAAAAGATTTTTTCTTCGTGGACAGAATGTATCCGGGCCACGTGTTTCTCCAGAAATACGACAGCTGCAAGGATGACACTTTTATAAAATTCATCCTAGTCAAGTCAAACAATTCAAATAAATATGATTAATTAAGTGCCAGACAACTGCGGACAAACTCGGTTAACGACTAACTCACAAGCATTACAATTCTTTGAAGAGAACAGAAATCAAATAAAGGCGGACTCAAGTTAACAAAGAGTATTAATTGACCATACTATTTTTTATTCATTTTATGAGTTTAAAGACGGTGGACTTAAAACTTACAAGCACTTTTGCAAAGCATGTGTTGACTGGGACAAGGACAAGTCGACAAAGGAAAAGAATCAAAATTTAAAAATGTATAAGTTCTTTAACAAACTTGACAAGGAACTTTCAAAGTTGATTAAATAAACGGCAGCCAACAAAATGCTTCTGCAATAGCGCGGTGAGGTGTTCAATCAAAGTGTTATCTTCGTTCCACGTTTGGTGTCCGGAACAGGACGCGGCTCGAAATCGCGCTACTGCAGAAGCGCAAACGTTGGTGGCAATGCGATTTAACAGCGTAAACTTCACAGGGACATAACTCATGACTTTTTTCTTACTTGACATACCTGTTATATTTGGACTTAGCATCGAAGTTTATTTCATTCTCATCATCCTTGGTATTCCGACATTTTTCTTTTGGCGTTGGGTTTTCAAAAAATATATTAAGGTTGACAGAACAAGAAAAGTTTTGACTTGGTTAGCGACAATTATTTTGACACCTTGTATTTACGTGGGACTTATATTGCTTGTGTTTTTTAGTATTTCATATTATTCCAAACATGACTTCGATAGACAAAAATGGTTTGCTGACAAAGACAAGCGTTATGAACTTTCTAACGACATTATTGAAAGTAAAATGCTGATAGGAAAATCAAAATCTCAAGTGCGACAACTTCTTGGCGGCGAGGACAACAGCGACAGTCTCAATGTTTGGACATTTGGACTTGGCATTAGACCGGAACTGTTTAACATTGACGACAGTTATTTACAAGTTGAATTTAAGGACGACAAAGTTGTAAATGTCGAGCAACACAAATAAGAAAAGCACATGCCACCAACAAAAGGTTTGGCAAAAAACTGGCTGACATTACGCAGCATCAACCTTTGTTTCGCTATTCAGCTTCAGTATTCAGCTTGACCATATAAATTTGGCAACAGAAATAACAATGAACTTTTAATTATAAATTTAGCAGCGGTTACCAGCTAACATTTAATTTCAAATACCAGTTCTTCGCCAAGCCGGGAACGTTGGTGGCAATGCGTTTGACACATTCTAATATGACAAAATTTATATTGACAATTTCAATCAGTTTTTTTTGACACAGGCTTTCGGACAGTCCAAAATGGAAGGAACTTTTATTGGGCTTGAACAAATGAAAGGGTACGATAACCAGCAAAGCCAAATTATAAATGGTATCACCTTCAGGATTAATATTCAAAGGCGATAGTGTATTCTTGGAACAATCACCTGTTGCTATTTATAAACGAGACACAATATTTTCTGCATCGGACGGAGGTTTTTATTCTTATGCTCAGGAACTTCAAAAATATAAAGGTAAAACAATTGCATCTTTGACATTAGTGAAATGTGATTATTGCCCTATGCAAATAGTAAGATTTACACCACCAAAGATTATTAAAGACTCTGACACAACAACTGTAACAGAGATTGACACAACATCAATTGTTGACGAACCACAAGAGATTGAAAATCCAAAACTGAAATACAAAACATTATTTATCGAACAAACACCAATACAATTTTGGTTGACAGAATATTTATCAACAACCAAATAGCACATGCCACCAACATTGGGTTTGCTTCTACGCTGGCTGACGTAGATAATCATCAGCTTGTTCGCTATTCCATCTGTAGCCCTTCCGGGCTAAAAATTCATTGTTCATCTTTTGTAATTATCTTCGGCTTTGGTTCGTTATTTGCCTGACGTTCGGGCGAAAAGTTCATTGAATGCCAGCGCAGCAGCAAGCCCTAAACGTTAGCTGCAAGCGTATTGGCGACAGTACTTATATTGGGCAAGCTCCTGACGGACGACCCAAACTGCACACCAACAAACCTACACTGAGCCCAAAGCAAAGTTTATAAAAGAGCCAAGTTTCTACACACATTTTAGTTAATTTGTGAACAAATCATCGCAATTCAATTTTCATGAAAAGAAAATTCTATAATGAATCATCCATCACGGATCTCCTTTTTGAGAAACATGGTGAACTACTGCCTTCGGTGACAGAATTATTCGAATTGGAATTAGCTTACCTCGAAGGGAAATCTATTCCCAAGAAAGATTTTTTAGAAAGAACCGCATTTTTTAAATCACTTAATGGCGCTTTTTCAAAACACTATTTACTATATTCAGAACAACCAGAGGAAATAGCGGCAGACCGTTCTTCGGCAACACAAAATTATTTCGAGAATGGACAATTCTCCACAGGATATGCAACTCATAGTTTATTTCCTTATAGAGGAAAGTTTCATCCGCAGTTAATAAAGGGAATATTAAATATTATTGGAGTAAAAAGGGGTGACACAATATTAGACCCAATGTGCGGGAGCGGTACGACAAATATTGAAGCTGCATTAATGGGACTGGACTCCGTAGCCTGCGACATAAGTCCTTTTTGAGATTAATGACCGAGGTCAAATACGAAAGCCTTAAAATCAAAAAAAAAGATTTAGAAAATTTTAAATTAGACACTACCGAGCTTTTTAAGCTTTTCAATAACTTAAAAAAGACATCGGAATTAAGAAACAATTATAGCCCAGACGAATTCAGATTGATAAACTTAGCAAGGTTAGCGTATCTGGATGCAATGGGATATGCTAATCGCGTAGTGAATTCAACACATCAGCAACTTTATAAGAAAGTAATATATCGGTATTTTGAGACTGTCAAAAGTTTAATTTCAAATCCAAATTTTAATGTGCATACCTTAGGGAAAGTTTCAATACACCACCAAGCTGAAGCACTAGACCTAAAAATTCAACCTCGAACTATTGATGCGGTAATTACATCCCCCCCATATTCTTTTGCAATAGACTATGTTGCTAATGATAAAGACCAATTGGAATACTTAGGCCATGACATTAATCACTTAAAAGAAAAAATGATTGGCCTAAAAGGAAAAAGCAAAGATGAAAAATTAAAGAACTATTTCGATGATATGGAAATTTATTGTTCCGAAATTTCAAAAGTATTAAAGAAAGGAAAAATATTTGTACTAATAATTGGTTCAAATACTAATCAAACTGGAGGAATTCGCCTTGAAAATAATGTTATTGAATCTGCGCAAAAATTTCAGTTAAATCTGGTAAAAACTATTATTAAACCTATCAAGGGAATTAGAAATACTATGAAAGACGAGCATATCCTATTTTTCGAGAAAGCCTAATTATTTTGTGAGTAAGTTTGAATATTCTTTTTTGGAATATTCTTATCTTTGCAGTAAGATTAAAAAAATGACTAAAAAGAGTTCCCATATATTAGCCAACCTTACAGAAGTTTCTGAAACGAAACTCTCTAGTTTGAAATCAGATACTTTGTTTGATGCTATTATTTTAAAAACAAACTTTGACAAAGACCAAATTGGTAAACATTCAATAATTAGCGAATCAGATAGTTTCATTCAAACAACACTGCTATTAATTGACAAGTGTTGTTCTAAGATTAAAGACGGCGGGTTGGTTTTTATTTATGGTTTACCAAACTACCTTTCCTTTTTTGGAGAATATTTAAGCGACAAAAAGCCGGATGAATATTCCTATCTTTTTAAATACTGGATTTCATGTGAGTTCAAAGCAGAAGAAATTAAAGGCGAATTACCGAATGCCCACATTGGCTTATTGATGTATTTAAAAACCAAGTCCAAAAAAAATACTACTCCTTTTGACATTAATACAAAATTTGTAAGGTTACCTTATAGTGATTGCACTGCTTGTGGGAATATGACCAAAGATTGGGGAGGTAAAAAACATATGCTTAACCCATTAGGTAGTGCAATATCAGATGTTTGGAGCTTTAACAATATCCCTATAAAAAAAGCAAGCAAAATTCCTACAGAATTAAGTGAACGAATTTTGGCTTTATTATCAGAAGGAAAAAATGTTTTACAAGTAAACCAAACAAAAGCGAAACCAATTCTTTCCATTCCTGAAAGTCCAATAACAATTCCAACAAACGGAAAATCACTTCCTTTAGAAATAAATGAAGTTGTTCACCAAAGTTGCATTGGCTATTTGAATGAATTGCACCAGAAAAACCCAAATGGAGTTTTTGATGTTGCTTTTGCTGACCCACCTTACAACCTTGCTAAAAATTATTCAACTTACCAAGACGATTTAGAAGAACGGGAATACATTAACTGGTGCAATGAATGGTTATTGGGAATGTATAACAACCTTAAACCTGGCGGTGCTTTATTTGTTTTAAATATTCCCAAATGGTCAGTTTATCATTTCAATTTTTTAGCTGATAAAATGATATTCCAAAACTGGATTGTTTGGGATGCACTTTCAACTCCTGCAGGTAAATTACTTCCTGCACATTATTCATTACTTTATTTTACTAAAAAAGGAGGAAACCCTAAGGTGAATTTGGAAGTTGATAAAATGATTGATTCAAGAGAGTATTGTTTGAGAAATTCATGCGTTAAAAAAAGAAAAATATCTGGTGACGACAGAAAAGAATTACTTACTGATGTATGGAAAGACATTCACAGAATAAAACACAAAAAAGATAGGGACCATCACCCATGCCAACTTCCAACAAAGTTGATGGAACGTATTATAAAAGTCTTTTCCAATGAAGGCGACATAATTTTTGACCCATTTGGAGGAGCAGGTACGACTGCTATTGCCGCAAAACTTTTGAATAGAAACTTTGTTATAACTGAATTAGATAAAAAATATGTGGACATAGCACAAAGAAATTTATCAAAAATTCAGTCTGACATGTACGGCACTCTTATTTATGAAAGGGATTCTGTCTTTAAACCTCAAATAAATAAAACCACGAAAACACATTGAAAAGGCTTACATGCAACTTTGCTTCTCTGAAAATAAAACTTATTCAAAGCAGGAATTGAAGTTAATTTCACCTTCGATTTATTCACTTATTGAAAATTATTCAGGGGACTTTAATAAATTACAAGCCGCTACAAAAAGGAAAATGGAGGCAACTTTATTTTTAACTGAATAAATCGGGAGCTGATTCGCCATTTTCCTCATCCTCATCATCAATTTCATCCGGTATTTGTACATTTCCTTCAAAAAGCTTTTTAAACTCATCTATTTCCTCTTTTGAAAGAATTGGAACAAGGTGCTTAATTATATTTATTTTCCAGCGATGTTTTAAGGAGCTTTCAATACCAGCAAGAAACTTTTCTTTCGTATCCCAATGAGTTTTTCCACTATCAAAGTCGGCCCATGTTTTAGGTCTAATATTTCCGTCTTTTGGTCTAAATTTCACACCATTACATTCTGTTCGAATTCCTGCTGCATCTCTAAATAATTCAAAATAGGCTTGAATAAACTTACCGTCCGATGTACGATACTTGACAACAAGCTCCCATTCTTCGACATACTTTTCAATTCTACGTTTTACAAATGTGTCTAACCGGGCCATATCAAACCATGGGTCTTTCGTGTCCTCATTTGCTTTTAAATCAATTGCAAATAGTCCTTCTTTATTTGAGATTTTTATATCAGGATAAGTGCTCTTTGTTTTTGGTGAAGTAATAGTTGAACCGGGTAAATGTGGTTGTAATAATTTTATTATTTCTTCACATGCTGCATCTTGCATCTGTTTCCATGCAGTTGCTATATCATGTGTTCCCCCTGTCATTGAACTTAATCTAGCCCCAACGACTTTAATAATTTCAGGCTTTAGTTTATTAATAATATTTTCTGTATTTGTTCCAGCCATAACTATACTTAACTATTTAGCTTTATGAATAAAGAATGTGATGCTTTTCTTATACAAGTCAGCAAGCCTCAATAAAACAACAAATTCAATTTTTCTTTGTCCATTTTCGATTTTAGATATTTCACTTTGACTTACAATTCCTGTATCTGAAACTTGCTTCTGAGTTAACCCCGCTTCCTCTCTCGCCTGCACAAGCAAACCGCAAAGCAATCTTCTTTCGTTTTTGTAAGATATTTTGGCCATTTGTTTAGTATTCCAATTTGCAATATTAGACTCCTTATTTGGGTATGCCATTTTGGAATATCATTTTGCATCGCAAATTTGTTATGGATGCATAGTTTGTCACTCCGCTGGTAGACACATTTATAAAACTGAAAGCACTCTCCAAATTCGCACATGCAATAAGTTGGGAGTGACGAAGGCCAGCAAGTAACAGGGAGTTTGGCAAAATACGGGGCGACATAATCCGTGTTTCATCGTTCGGTTCATTGTGCATCTGCATATCCAGCTTGACATTAAAAATTTAGCTGTAGAATATATCATCAACTTTTTATCTTTACTCAGCAGCGGTCAGCCAGGAGCGACGTAATTCTATTACCCGTACTTCGCCAAGCTCTGGCCGTTGGCTGCTATGCGTATGACAGACTTTGAATTAAACGAAACAGACCCGGAAGACATTGAAGACTTGCTTGTAAAAGTCGAAAAGTCTTTAATATTAAATTCGTTGGAAACAAGTTAAAAGGTCTATCAACTTTTGGGGAATTGTGTGACCATATTACAAATAAAATTCAGCTTACTCATTCAGACAATTGCACAACACAACAAGCATTTTATAAACTGCGCAATGCAATAAGGGCGACAGTTAACATTAACGACATAAGAGCAGATACACTTCTTTCTGACATTTTCCCGAGACAAAATAGACGTTCAAAAGTTAGACAAGTAGAAAACAAACTTGGTTTCAGGCTTTCTTTGCGACCAAAACATTTTATAACAACGACTTTTATTTTTATGTTTCTTGCTTCGCTTGTTGTACTTTTCATAAGATGGAAAGCCGGGCTTTCAGGAATCGCCCGTTCATTAGTTGGGCTTGGTATAGCAAATAAATTCGGGAAAGAAATCGACATAAAAACAGTAGGCGAGTTGACGAGAAAATGGCGAAAGAAAATTATGTAAAATCAAGACGAGATTTGACAACATTCAACAGAAGTGAAATTGAAAATATTTTGACGGAGTGGTTTAGCAAAGACCTGTATTTAGACAAATCGAAATTGACAAGGGAAGCAAAGTTCTAGTAGCTGAGCACAGCGAGCAACATAAGGCTTGGCAAAATGCGGGCAGACGAATAAAGTTCTTCAGCTTTTGGTCCATTGCTTCATCATTTGTTCCGGCTGACGAATTTCAATTGAGCGATTAATCGTAACTTGAATTTTGAAAAAAAAATCAACATTAGTAAGCCAGGCAGACGGGAATGCTATCATCCGCACTTCGCCAAGCCCTACCGTTGTGTGCAAGCATAAAGACCTCACGTTATATAAGAAACTTATAAATAAATGAAGAGAAATATCTTTAGAGTTATCAAATACACCCTCCTACTATTTCTTGTTATTTTTTTATACAAAATATTCTGGCCAAGAAATTACAATGTTCCGCATTTACAATTAAGAGCAAGTACAAAGTATTGGAACTTGTCAACAGGCTCTAAAATCGGTTATACTTTTATCATGGGAATAGGCAGTAAAAAAAAATATCCGATTATCTATTTACATGGAGGGCCTGGTGGATTTGTATCAGACCGAGATATTAGGGTTCTGTCTCCTTTGGCAGAAGATGGTTACGACATATATTTATACGATCAAATTGGTAGCGGGCAATCTGCCAGGTTAGAAAATATCAAGGATTATACAGTTGACCGACATGTAAAAGATTTAAAAGAAATAGTAAGCAAAGTAGGTGCTGAAAAAGTAATTCTTATAGGACAATCATGGGGCGCCATTCTAGCCACTCTATTTACTGCAGATAATTCAGAAAAAGTCGAAAAACTAATATTATCTAGTCCAGGGCCAATTTACCCAGTTCGGCAGGAATTAAAAAATGTTACTCCACCGGATAGCCTCCATTTAAGAGCTCCATTTTATTCCAACAATCAAGGAAATGAAAAGGCAAACAATCTGAGAATTAAAACAATCACATTTTGGGCAACTAAATTTCATAAAAAATTGGCATCAGATAAAGAGGTTGACGACTTTGCTACCTACCTGAATTTCGAAGTCAACAAGTCAACAGTTTGTGATACAGCTAAAATATTAAAGGCAGTAGCAGGTAGCGGTTTTTATGCTGAAGTTATGACATTTAAAAGCCTTGGTCAAGTGCAAGATCCCCGACCTAAGCTTAAAAATTCAAATATTCCCACTTTAGTAATGAAAGGACAATGCGATAATCAGAAATGGGGATTTACAAACGAATATTTAGAGCTTTTTCTTAATCACCAATTTGCTTTTATCCCTGATGCCGGACATTTTATTTCAGTTGAACAACCTGAATCTTACATAAAAGTTATAAAGGGATTTTTAATTAAATAAATGCCTGCACACAACAAGGCATTGCCAAAATGGTGGCTGGACAAACAATCTTCAGCATCTGATCTCGGCTAGGCAGTGGTCATCGGGTTGACCGTTTACTAATTAATATTAAATTTTAAGTAAATTTTCGTTTCTTTAATTGGGTTTTGCGGCCGGGCTGGACAAACAACGAATTCCACCACTTCGGCAATGCTCGCCCGTTAGCGGTCATTGAAGGACGTCACTTAGACATCGAACATACATTAGAAATGAAACAAATTAAACTGACGCCCTTAACCTTTGGACTTCTGCTTTTCGGCTGCAGTGAAGACAATTAAAGTAATTTTGCTGCATAAACTTTAAAAGAAGATAAAACTATATTATTAATTAACCATACAAAAAATATGAAAAAAATTATTTATACGCTGATCATACTGCTGGTTGTGGTAAGCGGACTAGTACTTGCTAATCGCGAATTTAAAAATGAAACTTCTAAAAAATCAACCCAAAAGCCACTCTCTGCTGCTGAAATGAAAGCCGAATTAAAAAAATGGGAGGCTACCCCAGCTGGTATAATGTACAAAAAATGGGAAGCGTCTCCCGAAGGTAAAAAAGTGCTTGCCGGTGCTGCTAAAATAAGTAACCAGATAAGTGCTTCTACCAATATGG
Source organism: uncultured Bacteroidota bacterium (assembly GCA_963823125.1). Classification (GTDB taxonomy): domain Bacteria; phylum Bacteroidota; class Bacteroidia; order Chitinophagales; family Chitinophagaceae; genus UTBCD1. The sequence goes on along the minus strand of CAWGKD010000003.1, from coordinate 889,955 downwards.
AGGCTGTTGTAACCTCTCTTTCTCTTCCGCCAGGCTCACGATTAGGTTTCGGAGTGATGGTAAGGATTAATGATGTCGATTATATTCTTAGTTTTGGGCTGGAAGAGTCTAATGAATTTCAGCAATTGCATAGCCTGAAAGTTAACGACAAAATAATTATTAGAAGCCATAGCGTATCGTACGCACCCAAGTATTCATATCCAATAGTAGCGGGCGACTATGTAGAACGAGATAGTAAAATAATTTATAAACGTGCACCTCGCAAAGGCGGTTGCTAAGTAAATAAATTATGAAATACATTCACATACATGCTTTGTTGACCATAACGGACTTTAAAAGTAAAGAGGGAGATAATTAGCTACTGCATGATAAGCGAGAAAAAACAACGAACCGCTAACATGGGTATTGCTTCAAGTGTGGCTGGACGGAAGAACTATCAGCAGTTATACGCAATTAGCTTCAGTCCCAGCTTGCCGGAATTCTATCAATCTTTTGTAATTAACTTCATCAAAAGTTTTTCAATTGGGCTTCGGTTCCAGGCGGACAGAATTCTATTTCCCCATCATCGGCAATACCAGCCCGTTAGCCGTTATTCTAATTAACACAGCTTATGAAAAAAATCATTTTAATTTTTATCGGAATCTTTTCTATTTGTAGAACTTCATTTGGACAAATTTTAAATGACAAAATAATGTTTGTGATTGACTCAATACCTGTTATTGATGACCCTGAATATGGAAATGAAATATTACAAACTGATGTTTCAGATATTACAGTAATCAAAAAACAAAGACACTTTAAATCACTTGGGTTATGGACAGTTTGACGGAGTAACCTTCATCTTTACAAAGAAATATCGTAATAGGCCAGACAGTATAAAAGAAATCCCATCTTCGAAACAAATGGAAAGAAAAAACGGAGTGTGGCTTTTTCGTGGTAACCCTTATAGTGGCCGCTTTATAGATTACTATTATAGCGGGAGAAAGCAAGGAGACGGAACATTTAGGAATGGAAAAGTTGACGGGCTTCGTAAAATGTATTACCAAAATGGAAACCTGAAAGTTGAAACGTATTATAAGGATGGGTTAGAAAATGGGTTGGACAAAGAATATTATGAAGATGGTTCTTTAGAACAAAAAGGAGAATTTGCAAACGGGAAAGAAGAAGGCACGTGGGAATCGTATTATCCAAATGGGCAAGTTAAATTAAGAAGCAGTTATAAAGAAGGCGAAGTTTTTGACACAGCAACTGAATATTATTCTAGTGGAAAAATAAAAGAGAAGGTATTCATCAAAAATGGGAAAGTAACGCCTGACCCTAATCTTGAGAAAATAAATAAACTCATGGCCAAGAGCAGTCAAAGTAATAAGGAAGTCGACACAAAAGCCGCAATCAAATATTGTTCAAAAGCAATCGAATTAGACAGCACTTATGCTGAAGCATATTTTTCAAGGGGGACAATCAAATTAAATGATTTTCAGTTTGACGAAGCCATTGCTGACTTTGACAAAGCTTTACAGATTGAACCTTACATGGAGTTTGCATTAGCAAACAGGGCATTTGCAAGAATTAGAAAATATCAATTTGGCAACAGTCGGACATTAGAAAAAAATAGTGAAGTAACAGTACTGGCATCGAAAGACAAGGTACCGATCCCTGATAGTGAACAGGCGAAAATTTGTGATGACTTGCAAAAGGCTGTATTCTTAGGCGACAAATCACAAATGATATTTGAAGCTCTATCAAATTCATGTCAGACGAAGAACAGCCGCTGACATTCGCATTTATGCAAGCCTGGCAGACCTTCTAACAATGATCTGTGGTGCATCTTTCAGCAACAGTTCCGGCTGAAGGAACTTTGCTCGTCGATAGTAATAACAATGAGCTTTAAATTATAAATTTGGCAACGGTTCCGGCAGACAGTAATTCCAATTCCAGGTCTGCATAAATGCGTCAACGTCAGCTTAAATCCAGCACTCTGCCAAATTAGAAATAAAATACTTTAACTTTCAACTTGTGAAATTAACAACTAGACGCTTATTGCTCTTTGCTGGGATTTTAATTCCGACTACTTTTTGGATTTCCACAATCATAGCGGCAAAATTACACGGCAATTACAACCATTTAAGAGACACTATAAGTGAATTAGGTGCTATGGGAACACAGTCTGAAAATTTTATGACTATTTCTACTTGGGTTTGTGTGGTTTTAAGTCTCGTATTTCTCATAGGACTTTTAAACGTTTGCCGACAATTAGATTTAAATAAATTTCCATTGATTGGAGTTTTGGGATACAGCATAATGTTTGCTTGGGCTGCTACTTTCCATTCTGGAAATCCAATGCATTCCAAATCAGGGCCAGTCTTCTTGCTTTTATTAATTGGACCTTTATTATCAACGTTTTTATGGAGAGGAAAGGAATTAAAAGCACTAAGAATATTAAGCTTTCTAAGTTTCGTCATAATGCTATTCATCTTATTAAGAGTAATACTTCCGGAAACGATAAGAGCCAATTATACTGGTTTAATACAAAGATTTACTCACTTTGGTTGGACGGTGTGGTTCATTTCTCTTTCTTTTGCCTTTCTTACTTCAAAGAATAAAAATTTGAATAATACTACTCATACGTAGATATATACTCATTACTGTTGAAATATGATTTTATTGTTCAAAAACGTCCGAGCAATAAGTAGAATAAAAAAGCCGTCGCACAACATTGGGTTCTGTGCAAGTTTGGCTTGACAAACAAACATCAGCCAATTGCAAAGCCAGGCTGTGGTTCGGGCTCGATGAATAAATCTCAACTTTAGTTCTTAAATTCAACTTTATATTTTCAATCAGCAGTGGTTGTGGGCAGACGGGAATTCTATTTCCCAACCTGCATAAAGCCCTGCTCGTTGTAGGAAATTTTATTAGACAATTCACAATATGCTAAAACAACATTATGGATAAATATTTCAAGATTTTTAAACCAACGTTTTTATTTCTATTTTTTTGTATTGAAGGATGCTTCTTGTTTGGACAAGTAAATAAAACATATACCAAAGAAGTACAAACGAAGATTAAGATGGTTGAGAATAATTTGGCAGGCTGGGTACAAATAGGTGATGTGCCTACTAAATGGACGTTAGAAGAAAGAATGAAATTTTATCATGCAAATGGAGTGAGCATAGCGGTAATCAAAGATTATAAAATTGAATGGGCAAAGGGGTATGGCTGGGCTGATAGTGCTGAGCAACGACCTGTAACAACAACTACGCTCTTTCAAGCGGGTTCAAATAGTAAGTCACTCAATGCCGTTGGTGTTTTAAAATTGGTTCAGGAAGGTAAACTAGATATTTATTCAGATATTAATAACTATTTAAAGTCGTGGAAATTTCCATACGACTCTTTATCAAAAGGGAAAAAGATAACACTTGCTAATTTGTTAAGCCATACAGCAGGTTTAACTGTTCACGGATTTCCCGGTTATGAAAAAGGAGATACGCTACCTACACTTGTCCAAATCTTAAATGGTCAAAAACCCGCCAATACACCTGCTGTTCGTTCCATGTATGAACCATCACTAAAATATGAGTATTCGGGTGGGGGAATAATGATTTCACAATTAATTGTGCAGGATGTAACAGGACAACCGTATGATACATACATGTGGAATAATGTATTAAAGCCGCTGGGGATGACTAATAGTTTTTACACTCAGCCACCACCCGCCGACAAACAAAACCTATTGGCAACCGGCTATTACAATGATGGAAAGGCTGTAAAAGGGAATTACCATATTTATCCTGAACAGGCAGCAGCAGGTTTATGGACAAATCCCACGGATCTAGCCAAATATGTTATAGAAACCCAGTTAGCTTTAGTAGGAAAATCCGATAAAGTACTTTCTAAAAAAATGACGGAATTAAGACTAACACCCTACATTGATAGTTCCGCTGCTTTTGGTGTGTTTATACTTAATAAAAATGGAGTTAAATATTTTACACATGGAGGTGTTGACGAAGGTTTTGTCAGTCAGTATGTGGGGAGTTTTGATGGTGGTAATGGAGTTGTTGTAATGACGAATACTTATAACACGGCTCTGTTCAATGAAATTATAAACAGTGTTGCTAAAGTATATAACTGGGAAAATTTTTATTCGCCGGTTGTAAAAAAAGAAATCATTGTACCTGATAGCTTAATGCAGGCATGTATAGGCAAATATAAAATAGGAAATGATACATTATCTATAATAAGAAAAAAGGATGGAATTTATTTAGATGCCGGTGATAATGCACTGTGGAAAATTCATTTTACTGACAATACACATTTCTTTTTTGTTGAACAAAATATAGATTTGAATTTCGTAAGCGATTCTATGAAAAAAATTAACGGCTTTACAATAAACAAAGAAAAAGCGACGAAAATAGAATAGCAATACTTCCTACAATAAAAGTATTTGCAAAAGCAGGGCTGGACAATGAAACTTCACCAATGTGCAATCATCAGCAGCGGTTCCGGCTCGACGTTCAATTTTCGGCTTTAGTTCTTAACTTCATCATCGGCAATTTTATTGGGCTGCAGTTCCGGGCTTGACAAGCAATGAATACCAGCTCATCGCCAAGCCTTCAACGTTGTGCGTCATACTAAAATTGCATATTAAATAATATCATGTCAAAAATTAAAATCAAGGATTCCATTTTTATTTTTTTGGCCATTCTCTGTCTTTCATGTAATAATGTGGAAAAAACTGTTAAAGGAAACCCAAGCAAAGACTTATCAAAATATGAATTAGTAAAAGACTGGCCACAGTTACCCCCGGGATTTTCCCTTAGTGCCGTTTCCGCTGTGGGAGTGGACAGCCAGCAAAATATTTTTATATTTCAAAGAACAGGTAGGGAATGGACAGAGCATTTTCCCGACTCTTTGATTTCATCCAATACCATATTTTTACTGGACAGGCAGACAGGGAAAATATTAAATAGTTGGGGATCCAATCTTTTTATCATGCCACATGGCTTGTCAGTCGACAAAGAAAATAATGTTTGGGTAACCGATGTTGGTTTACATCAAATTTTAAAATTTAGTCACGAAGGCAAATTGCTATTGAAATTAGGCGTGGCCAAAATTCCGGGAAATGATTCGGAGCATTTTAATCTCCCTACTGATGTTGCTGTGGCAGATGATGGTTCCTTTTATGTAAGTGATGGTTATGGGAATAGCAGGGTTGTGAAGTTTTCAAAAGAAGGGAAATATCTTTTTGAGTGGGGTAAAAAGGGACGTCAGCCTGGTGAATTTAACATACCCCACAGTATTGATCTGGATTCACAAGGCAATGTTTACGTAGCCGACAGAGAAAACAACCGAATCCAGAAATTTAATCCTAAAGGACAGTTTTTGAAAGAGTGGAAAAATAATATAGCAACCCAATTGTATTCTTTATCAATCGATAAAAAAAATAATTTATTCGCAATTGATAATTTGACTATCAATGATACTATAATCAAAGGGGCTGACATTATACTTTTTGATTCAAGACTAAATATATTGATGCGATTTGGAAGGTCAGATTCAGATGGCGTTTCTGTTCCTCGTTATCATGATATTGACATTGATAACAATGGTAATATTTATGTTGTTGAAACATCAGGTAGGAGAATTCGGAAATTTAGAAAAATCGCAACTAAATGAGATAAAGAAGTACGAACGCACAACAAAAGGTTTGCCGCAAGGCTGGCGGACGAAATAACAATAGGCTGCTGTATTACTTTCAACTAATATTGGGCAGGCGAATTTCCATTAAACATTTTTGTTATCTTCATCACCAGTAATTTTATTCTGCTTCAGTTATCGGCTGGCGTTAATACTGAAAAAATATTTCCGTAGCTCCATAACCATACAAAGGATGATACTGGTTCACAAATGACTTTACTTCTTTCTTTAGCCGGAGAATATCATGAACTTCATCTCTTAATTTTCCACTGCCAATGCCATGTATAACTATTAAAGAAGGTTGTAAATGCAAAATGGCAAGATCATAATATTTTTCAAATGTCTTCAGTTGCAGAGTCAGCATTTCAAAGTTGCTGAGTCGCCGCCAATCATCTGCTAATTTTTCAATATGCAGATCAATGACCGAACGTGCCGGCTCCAAATGTTGTTTAACTTTGGAGAGATCATAAATTTTATTCTTCCTTATTTCGGGAACATCAATATTCAATTCCTCATTCCTGTCAGGATAACTTTCAAAAAGCTGGTAAGAAAATGAAGCTTCATTTTTTTCCTGCAGCTCTTTCAATTTGGTAAATAATTGTTTTGGTTTCAGCCTGAATAAAGATTCAAAATAATCCGCTTTGTTCTTTTCAGGTTGCCTTAAAGAGAATTTGAATTCAAAGGAAGGACTGTCATTCATACTATCAAAAGGAATATCATGGAGATAAAACTTTTCGAAAGGATGAAGTTCATTTTTCAATTCAAAACCGGGTTCACCAAAAAAATGAAGTTCATAAATAAAATTATAGAACCGGTTTGTTTGATTCAGCAGGTAAAGCTTGAGCTCCTGTACCACTTCATCACCTGCATCATCCATTTTCATCATCGGAAGAAAACTTAGCCAAACCCCATTTTCCTGTTGAATGATTTGTTCGGCTTTTTCTTTTTTTACATCATCAATATATTTTTTTACTTTTTGCGGAGGGAATAATGGTTTCTCAGTAAATCGTTTAAAATAAGGAAAATCAATCTGGTCGTTATAAGCAGGAAACTTCACTCCTTTCACATCAATCATCACCATTTTATCATTGATGATGTCAATCACTTCACCTTCTTCATTGGAATGAAGCAGCAAAACTTTATCGCCTATCTGGAATTTCATGCCCCTATCCCCTAAAAGAAAGTATTACTAATTAAATAAAAGAATAGCAAAGTTAATGAAGCGTGTGCTTCAAAAAAAAACACCAGGTTACTTCAGCATCAGGATGACAGTGGTATTTTTGCCAGCTTACTATTCTTATGGCTGTATGTAAAATAAATTACCAGTCCTATTATCAACCAGATAACAAACCGCAGCCAGTTAGTAATTCCTAATTCGGTCATGAGATAAAAGCAAGAAACCAATCCAAGAACCGGTATAAGTGAATAGTTGCGGATATAACTGAAAATGGAAATTAAAATGGTCAATAGGAAGAATATAAAATAGGGAATCCTTTCCTGGAATACGTGTGCTGCTGAATAACCCGGATGGTCAATATCAATTAAGCCAAAAAAATTTTGTAAAAATCCCGGGAATTGAAAATATATAAAAATGATAGCTACAATAAATAATAATGGCACGATATACTTTCCATTTATATAAGGCACACGAAATCTGCCGGCTTCTTTTTCTTTGCGCGGAAGTACAAGAATTCCTCCGCATACTAAAACAAATGCAAATAAAGTTCCTATGCTGCAAAGATCTGTCACCAATGCAGAGTCAAGAAATAATGCAGGAATGCCAACTACCAATCCGGTAATAATAGTAGCAAAAGATGGTGTTTTGAATTTTGGATGGATCTTGGAGAACTTTGGTGGTAACAGTCCGTCACGGCTCATGCTCATCCAGATTCTTGGCTGGCCGATCTGAAAAACAAGAAGCACGGATGATGTTGCCACAACAGCGCTTAAAGCAATAATACCACCAAGCATATCCAATCCTCTTGCATTAAATGCATTTGCCAGAAAATCGCTGGTATTAAGTTTGGTATAATTTACCATTCCTGTAAGCACAAGAGCAATAAGAATATATAGAATGGTACAAATGATCAACGAGTAGAACATTCCTCTTGGCAAATCTCTTTGAGGGTTTTTACATTCTTCCGCTGTTGTGGAAATTGCGTCAAACCCTATATAAGCAAAAAATACAGCCGAAACTCCTTTCATAACACCGGAAAAATGATTGGGCATAAAAGGATGCCAGTTTGCCGGGTTTACATAATAAAATCCGATGGCTATTACAGCTATTATGACCAGCAACTTGAATGCCACCATAAGATTACCTGATGTACGTGATTCCTTTATTCCGCGATAAACAAGATATGTTATTCCTGCTGTTATAAGTAATGCCGGAAGATTAAGAATAATTGGTACCGAACCGATATGCGGAGCATGTATCCACGTGTTGTGAAGACTTAAAAAATCAGAAGCACCTGAATCGTGTTTTGCAACTAACTCAAGATATTTTGCGCTTCCGTTTTTGGCCTCCAGAAAACTGGTTGAGATAAAATCAGGAATATGCAGTCCCATGTTATGCAGGAAACTTGAAAGATTCCCTGACCATGAAATAGCAACGGTGACATTTCCCACAGCGTATTCCATAATCAAATCCCAGCCGATTATCCATGCAATGATTTCCCCGAATGCAACATAAGAATAAGTATAGGCACTTCCGGAAACAGGAATGCGTGAAGCAAACTCTGCATAGCATAGTGCAGAAAATGCGCAGGCAACCGATGTAATAATGAAAAGAAAAATTACGCCGGGTCCTCCGTCATAGCAGGCTCTGCCAACTGTACTGAAAATACCAGCGCCAATAATAGCAGCAATGCCTAATGCAGTAAGATCCCGAACACCTAATACTTTTTTTAAACCATAAGAATGCCCTCCTTCATTAAATCCTTCTTCAGCATCTTTCAGAATAAGTTCAGTATTTTTTTTACGGAAAAGCTGGTTTGCCATCAGGCAGTTTAATTTAATTATTCAAAGTAGGAAAAAAATCTTTAGTTACGAAGGAAGTTTTTAATATTTCAATGGTCTCTTGTCACCAGGAAATGAGCCAGATCTTTGAGAGGCTGTTTTCTTTTGGATACAACGGCAATATCTTCAAGATGAACTAAAGCTTCATCAAGATATTTATTCTTCAAACCTAAAGCCCATTCACCAGCTTTGCAATCTTGAAAAATCTGAACCACTTTTTCTATTTTATCGGGAGAATGATCAGCCATCAGTCTTTGCAATTCCTTTTTCTGAGAATCAGTGGCTACTTCAAAAGCATGAATAAGCAGGAAAGTTTTTTTATTAGCTAATATATCGCCACCAACCTGTTTACCAAACTTTTTCGGATCGCCAAAAGCATCCAGGTAATCATCCTGTATCTGAAAAGATATTCCTAATTTTTTTCCAAACTCATAAAGCAAATTCTGATTCCTTTCTCCTGCCCCACCAAGAATAGAACCCATTTTAAGACTGGCTCCTAAAAGAACAGAAGTCTTTAATTCAATCATGCTGAGATATTCATCCAGGTTCACAGTTTCCTTTTTTTCAAAATCCATATCAATTTGCTGGCCTTCACAAACTTCCCGGGCAGTCTTATTAAAAAGATGAACTACTTCATGCAAACAATCTGAAATTATTTTGTTCAGGGATTCATAGGCTGTTACCAGCATTACATCACCTGCGAGTAAAGCAGTGCTTTCTCCGTACTTTATATGAATAGTATCCATCCCCCTGCGTAATGGAGCCTTATCCATAATATCATCATGAATAAGCGTGAAATTGTGAAAGAGTTCAATGGCTGCGGCGGCATACCATGCATCGGGATTTATTTCATCAAATAATTCGTTTCCCATCAAACAAAGTACCGGACGAATTCTTTTACCACCCATCTTCAGAAAATATTCTCCGGGTCCATATAATGAAGCCGGTTCCATCGGAAAATGCCTTTGCTCAAAATGAAGGGCAAATTTTTGTGATAATAATTCAAAGCTTTGCATAAAATTTATTTAACCGCAAAGGCGCAAAGAAAGCGCAAAGTTTTATAAGTTGTTTACAATTCTTTTGATTCCGTCCTTTATCAAAGCAACATTAAAATTTACCAATAACCCAAGCTTACATCCTGACAATTTCAGATAAGTAATCACCTGAGCTTTATGAACGTCATTTAATAAATCAACTGACTTTATCTCTATGATCAATTTTTTCTCTACTAACAAATCAACTCTATAACCAATTTCCATCCTGAGAGAATCATAAACCAATGGCAAAGGTTTTTGCCGTTCTGTTCCTAAACCTGTTTTTGACAATTGATAATAAAGACATTCTTCGTATGCACTCTCAAGCAAACCGGGGCCAAGCCCTTTATGAACCTGGAAAATACAATCTACTGCAATTTTAGAAAGCTCGTTCTCAGTCATATTCTTCGCGTTCTTAGCGAAGGCTTAGCGCCTTTGCGGTTTAGTTTTTTTCTCCTGCTTACTTTTCCCTTCTTTCAATCCGCTTGCAATTACCCATTCATAATCCAACTGCCGCTTGATAAGATTGGCAGCTGCAACCTTTATCCAAACCTTATCCCCCATCCTGAATTTTCGCCCGGTTCTTTGTCCCACTAAACAATAATCTGACTCAATATGCCTGAACTCATCATATTCAAATAAACTATTTATGCTCACTAATCCTTCACATTTATGTTCTACTGTTTCTACCCAAAATCCAAATGCGGCAACACCACTGATAACTCCTTCAAATTCATCTCCTAAAAAATTTTTCATGTATTGTACTTGCTTATATTTATTGGCAGCTCGCTCCGCTTCCATAGCAGCTCTTTCTCTTTCGCTGGTATGTTTACATTTCTCTTCTAATTTTTTATCAGGTGTGATTGAATTTTGCAAAGCCTGTTCCAAAATACGATGCACCATAATATCAGGATACCGGCGAATAGGAGAAGTAAAATGACAATAATGTTCAAATCCCAATCCGTAATGACCAACATTTTCGATGGTGTACTTTGCTTTTGCCATTGTACGAATTCCTAATTGCTCCAATACATGTTGTTCGGGTTTCCCATGGACTTCATTCAACATGTGGTTAAAAGATGCCGCAATCGCTGGCGGGGAAGAAATATCAAACCGGTGACCAAATTTATTAGCAAAAGCCACAAAAGGTAATAGCTTTTCTTTATCAGGATCATCATGCACACGATAAGGAAAGGGAACGGGTTTATTATTGATTTTTACTTTCGAAAGATGTTCTGCAATTATCCGGTTAGCAAGCAACATAAATTCTTCAATAAGTTGATGAGCTTCTTTACTTTCTTTAATCATGATGCCAATCGGAAATCCATTTTCATCCAGTTTAAACCGCACTTCCTGAGAAGAAAAATTAATGGCGCCTTTCTCAAACCTTTCTTTCCTCATCCGTTGTGCAAGGTCATTCAGAATAAATATTTCCTCATTATATAATCCATCACTTGATTCAATGATCTCCTGAACCTCTTCATAGGTAAAGCGATGATCAGAATGAATAATTGTTTTTCCAATCCAGTAATTCTTTAATTCTGCCTTTGCTGTAATTTCAAAAATAGCGGAGAAGGTTAATTTATCTTCATGTGGACGAAGAGAACATAAAACATTTGAAATATGTTCTGGCAACATAGGATTTACACGATCCGGCAAATAAACTGATGTTGCTTTTTGATAAGCTGCTTTGTCCAAAGCTGTATCAGGCTCCACATAATGACTCACATCTGCAATGTGAACGCCTATATCATAATTACCATTTTTTAGTCTGACAAAAGAAATGGCATCATCAAAATCTTTTGCATCAACAGGATCAATAGTGAATGTAAGAACGTCCCGAATATCTTTTCGCTTTTTAATCTCTGCTTTTGTAATAGATTCCGGCATCCTTGCTGCCACTTCCAAAGCATCATCAGGAAAATCCAGCGGAAACCCATTCTGTAAAAGGATTTCCTTCATTGCAGTATCATTGCTGTTTTCAGCATCCAGTATACTGATCACTTCACCTACAGGTCGTTTGCCTTCTTTTCCCCATTCTGAAATACGAACCACCACTCTGTCATTATCTTTCGCATTTTTAATATTAGCTAACGGTATAAAAATATCCGGCATTGGTTTATCCATCTCAGCAATAAAAAAACCAAAATTCTTATTCATCTCAAGATGACCGATAAATTCATTTCTTTTTCTTTGCAGGACTTCAGTCACTACTCCTTGCAATCGCTTTCCACCTCCGTCTTTTATTCTTACTCTCACTGTATCACCATGCAAAGCAGTATTGAAATCGGAAGGACGGACCAATACATCAACATCCATTTTATCAATGATCACAAAGCCAATTCCGGAGCGGGTAATATCCAAAACTCCTTTTAAAATCTTTCCTGTTGTTGATCTTTCCCCGTGTTTCTTTGCCTTAGAATTTTTTCTTCCCATGTTTAACGTTTATTCTGCTTTCTTAAAGTTCCGGACAAAATTAACAACAGCTTCATTGAATCTTTCTTCTTCATTAAATAAAATATGATGCCGTATAGGAATGATGTAGAAAGGAAGATCAGCAATTTCATTATTAAATTTTATCAATCGCACAGCATCTTTCTCTGTAGAAAGAATGATCTTATCTTTTGCTGAAATACTATTAAATCTCTTTTTAATTTCTTTCCAGTCATCAATGGTAAAGATATGATGATCGGGGAAAAGTATCATATCATAAATTTTACTTTGTTCTTCCAGCAATTTTTTTAACGGCCTGGGATTGGCTATTCCCGAAACTAACAAAACTTCCTTTTTTTCATTCAGGTTAGTTGTCTTTTTTGTAATGATATGATAAGGAAGCCCATATTCTATAGATGCAAAAAAAATTACCTGATGAGATAAAGGGTTTATTTCCCTGATAATTTTTTTCACCTCCATTTCTGAAAGATCGGATCTGCACTTGGTAATTACAATAATATTGGCCCGTTTATAACTTGATATAAGATCCCGAAGATCACCGGTAGGCAAATAAAAATCACGGGTAAAAAGATTATTATAATCCGTCAGGAGAATATTCAGGCCCGCTCTAATTGCCCGGTGTTGAAATGCATCATCTAAAATTACAACCTGTGTTTGAGGTTGATCATGAAGTAATTCGGGAATAGCTTCCAGTCTTTCTTCTCCAACTGCTACCGGTACATCTGGAAATTTTAAATGAAACTGCATTGGTTCATCGCCTATTTCAAGAGCTGAAGAATTTTCCCCGGCTAAGGCATAGCCTTTTGTTTTCCTTTTATATCCACGACTAAGAATAGAAACTTTGAATTTGTCTTTTAAATTTTCTATCAAATATTCTACCATAGGTGATTTACCAGTACCGCCGACCGAAAGATTTCCAACGCATATTACCGGCAATCCGAATGAAGTAGAATTGAATATTTTTTTATCATAAAATTTATTGCGGATAAAAATAATAAGCCAATATACCATGGCAAGCGGTAATAAAAGTATCCGGAATGATTTCAGGAAAAAATCAGAAAGCATGGGCAAATGTAAAGCACATTGCTGAGATAGCCACCGGCAATGAAAGGAAGTTCAGGAATGATCCGGTTCGGTAATTTCACTTTGAATTAATAAATATCGAAAAGATAGTGGTACCGTAATTGCGTTCTGTTTTATAAAAAGAAAAAATTTTAAAATCATTTTTTGGTTCATGTTCCAGAACAAACCAACCCTTTGTATTTAATAATTGCTTTTCAAAAATTAAGCCTGGTAATGCAGTTATATTTCCGAGAGCATACGGAGGGCCGGCAAAAATAAAATCAAATTTTTCAGTGCATTGCTGAATAAACCGGAAGACATCCATTTTTATCACTTTGAAATTTTCCAGATTTAATTCACTGGATGTCTTTTTTATGAATTCATACATGGAAACATCTTTTTCCACAATTGATATATTCTTTGCTCCTCTTGATGCCAGCTCATAACTGATGCTGCCCGTGCCGCCAAAAAGGTCAAGTGTTTTTAATGAAGAAATGTCCAGGTTGTTTTCAAGAATATTGAATAATCCTTCTTTTGCAATATCAGTAGTTGGCCTTGTAAAAGGCATCTTTGATGGTGGATTAAATCTTCTTCCTCCATGTTCACCACTTATGATGCGCATCGGAGCAAATCGTTTAGTGAAGTAAAAAAATGCAATGGAATTTCATCGCTTCCCGAAACCTGCCAATCTGCATTTTTGAATTCTACATTCTTAAAATACTGGTATAATTCTTTATAAAGTGCAGATTCTTTTTCAATTAATCCCGATAAAACCAGTTTTACATCCTGCTGAGATAATAAGAACTGCTGGCATATTTTTATCAGGTAATAAACTACATCCGCAGGAGTTGAATACAAAAACGTCTGAGCCGTCAACAATTTACTTTCCCGGGCGACAATTACAGTGAAATCATCTGTACGAAAATCGACCTGCAGCTTTCCTGAAACATCTGCATCAAATAAATTCTTTATTCCACATGAATACGTATGCCAGAATTTTCCAGCCGGGAATTTTTTAGCGACCCAGTCATGTATATCTTTCGGCACATAATATATATTATAAAGCTGCCATTCAGGAATAGCTTCAGATACAACTATTCCCTTTCCTGTATAACCATGCATGTTGTTAAACAGAAATTGAGCATCTTCATATTTGTAATAACGAAAAGGAATTAAAATGGATTTCGGATATTCATAATTCAGTAAAACTTTATAAAATGGATTGTGGAGTTCTTGATGACTATCAAACAGATTATTCAAATCGCTTTCATTCATTTCATTTGTGGCATAACAAACAAGTTGCTGAATTTTTTTACATGAATTATCTGTAATTGCAAAACAACAGCGTTTTTCACCTATTTGCATTGATAAAATGCTCTGACCCGGCTCCGCTGAAAAATCAGATAATATATGAAATTGCTCCTTCAATCTTATCTTTGGTTTCATGCAATAATAAACAAAAAATAATAAAGTCCTTCCCGGTTTTTAAATTAATATTTATCTGAAAAATCTGTTTAGCTAATCAAATATTTCTTTTGTAATTGACAGAATGGCCTGATAAAGATATCATCAGTTCATTTAAAATGCTTGCTTAGACAATATTCAAATCAGCATATTTCTTCTTCGATATTTAACGTAGGTTTGCCCGCTTTTACGGATATGACAGAAAATGATGCATATAAAAACCTACGCGTTGAAATAACCAACCGTCAGATATTGAAGATTTCCTTACCGATAAGCTTAGCCATTTTGGTTCCGCAGATTAATTTTATTACCAACAATATTTTTCTCGGACATTTTAATCAACAGTCTTTGGCTACAGCCAGTATTACCGGCGTCTATTACCTGATATTTGCGATGATTGGTTTTGGTCTCAACAATGGCCTTCAGGCATTAATTGCCCGTCGTGCCGGGGAAAACAAACCTGAAGAAATCGGGAAACTTTTTGGCCAGGGAGTATTTATTTCACTCATCATCGCCACTTTGGGAATTTTGATTACCTGGTTCATAGCTCCAACAATATTAAAAAGTACTTTGCATTCGAAACAAACCGCTGATGATGCTATCAGTTTTTTAAAAATCAGAATATGGGGACTTCCTTTTTTATATGTTTATCAAATGCGGAATGCATTGCTTGTTGGCACCAATCAAAGTCATTATCTCGTTAGTGGTACTTTAGCCGAAACGGTCGTGAATATTTTATTTGACTGGATATTTATATTCGGTCATTTTGGTTTTCCCCGCATGGGACTTAATGGTGCTGCCGTTTCATCCATTATGGCTGAATTTACCGGAATGTTTGTTATTTATGCTGTCATTCATTATAAAGGCATCGGCAAACGTTTTTCCTTATTCAATCATTTCAAGTGGAGCCGGGATAACGCAAATCTTATTTTGTCGTTTTCATTGCCACTGGTTTTTCAATTAGCCATCAGTATTATCAGTTGGGAATTCTTCTTTATACTAATTGAACATCACGGACAACAAGCATTGGCTGTCTCTAATGTCATGCGAAATATATTTGGAATGGTCGGATGTTTTACATGGGCTTTTGCAGCCACCAGCGCAGCCATGGTAAGCAATATCATCGGTCAGGGAAGAAAAGATGAAGTGCAGTTTCTTATTCGCAAGATTGTAAAAATCAGTACCGGTGTAGCATTACTCATTGGTATCGTTATTAATATTTTTCCAACACAATTACTTTCTGTATTTGGCCAGGATCATTCTTTTATCATTGCTGCCATACCTGTGGTCAGAATTGTAACAACCGCCATGGTGTTCATGTCCTTTTCAGTAATATGGCTCAATGCGGTAACGGGCACAGGCAACAGCCGGATTACTTTTCTCATCGAACTTTTCTGCATCCTTCTTTATTGCATTTATATATTTGTGGTATTGGAAAAATATTTTCTTTCTATCACATACGGATGGATGAGTGAATGGCTTTACTGGATTTGCATGTTTAGTTTATCTTTCTTATACATTCGCAGCGGAAAATGGAAAGGAAAAATGATTTGAGAAAAGCAAAAACTAAAAATATGAAATACTTTATTCCCTTATATTTTTTAATCGTTCCCATAATTTCTTTTTCTCAAAACAAGGAACTGAATATTTTCCACATTACTTCTGCCTATACTTCATTTCCGGATACAGCAAGAGCCAATGGCCACATTTATGATAAAGTTTTGTATGATGCCGCTAATCATTATATGGATAGTTCTGTAATGATCGTAGTTCCAAAAAAATTAAAAACTAATAAAAAAGTGGATTTGATATTCTGGTTTCATGGCTGGGGAAATAATATTGACAGTGCAGCGGTGCGATATGGTTTATTGAAACAATTTGCTGCATCCGGAATAAATGCAGTTTTGGTGTTTGCCGAAACAACTAAAGACGCTCCTGATAGTTACGGTGGAAAATTAGAATATAAAAATATTTTCAAAGAATTGGTAAATGATGTTATTCAAAAATTAAAAAAAGAAAAATCTATTTCAAAAAAATGCAAGCCTGGAAAAATCATTCTTGCCGGGCACAGTGGAGCGTATAGAGTAATGGCTTACATTTTACAAAATGGAAACATGCCGGTACAAGAAATAATCTTATTTGATGCTTTATATTCTGAAACAGATAAATATCTGAACTGGTTGCAATCAGATAAAAAACATCGTTTCATAGATATATATACTGACAGTGGCGGAACAGACGACGAAAGTAAAGAAATGATAACCCAGCTTCGCTTATTAAATATTTATGCTGATAGTATTGAAGAAAAAGAATTAACACCGCAGCTCATAAGAAAACAAAAAATAATTTTTATTCATAGTCTTCATAAACACAATGATATTATTAATAACCCGGATAACTTTCAGTTATTTCTTGAAAACACAACTTTCATGAAGAAAATTAAATGAAAAATCAAAATGTTCTATCGATGAAAAAGATGATAGAATAATTGTTTCAAATAACTTTTAACTTTTATTCCTGCAGATAATTTTACGTCTTTTAAAATACCGGTATATGATTTACCTCGATGTAAATAATATTTGGTGAAAGTGCCGGAAGTCATTCCCCATTTTGCAATAAACGTATAATAGTTCTTATCATTTTTTATCCGCTTCACTGTTTTTGAGCCAAAATGATAGACTCTGCTTTTACCAATTCCTTTAAATAAACGAATACCTGCTTGCCATAGTTTCATGGAAAAATCCGGATCAGCATAAAAGCCCGGTGAAAATTCAATACTATAACCTCCCACCAAATCCCATACAGAAACATGAACAATATTCGGTGGCCATGTGGCGCCAAGCCAATCATGCATTTTTGTTTTATTAAACTCTGCCAATAATTTACTTTCTTCAAATGTTGAAAGATCTCTTCCAAAATCGTTATTCACTGTACAGATATTTCCCGGAAATGGCTCAATAGCAGTAGCTGAAAGAAAAAAATTATTATGGCCGATCTGTTGAATTTCATCCATAAGATATTTATCCCACAACGGGCAGGCATACATATCATCATTCATAAACAAAATATAAGATGTGCTTACTAAAGTTCTTGCCGCATTTAAGGCAAAACAAACTCCGACATTTTGTTTATTGAAAGTATAATCAATATCGTTCTGCTGATCTATCCACTCCAGCGTTCCATCTTTCCCTTCATTTATGTGAACAATAATCTGGTGCTGGTAAAAAGAATTTTTCCGGATACTGTGGATACAACTTTTCAGATAATCGAGATTATTCCAGGAAGGAATCAGGATAGAAAAAGTAAAATTTTCATTACTCGTTTTCTTGACTTTAACGATTGCATCGCTTGTTAAGGTATCCATTATTTTACTTATCCGGCAAAAATAGATTATTTGAAGAAAAAATTCAGCAGTTCATTAATACTCGCTGGAATACTTTACAGCCACGTGTCCGGTAAATCCGGCAATGGGCACCTGCAATTTTGAAATAGAAATTTCAATCTTCTTTATTTGTGGAAATGAATGATGAATAGCCCGGGCAATTTCCATAGATAATGTTTCGAGCAAACTGCGGGGTCTTTTCATTTCTTCTTTGATTAAAAAATAAAGCTTTTCGTAGTTCACTGTTTCATTAAGACCGGCAATTTTATTTTGTGAAAAAGAAACGGAAAGATTTACTTCAAATTCAGCCCCGATCTTTTTTTCTTCTTCATAAAGACCGTGATAAGCAAAAAAACGCAGCTGGTTTAATTCAATAGTTATTTTATCAGGCATCTTCTTTATGAAATTAATGAATTCCTTTTGCTCCGAGCCAGCGTTCTGCATCTAAGGCTGCTATGCATCCACTTCCGGCTGCTGTTACTGCCTGGCGATAATATCTATCCTGTACATCACCGGAAGCAAAAACTCCTTCCACATTTGTCTTCGAAGTTCCGGCAATAGTTTTAATGTAGCCCGCTTCATCCATATCAATCCATCCATTAAAAATTTCTGAATTAGGCTGATGCCCGATGGCAACAAAAAATCCATTGACAGAAATAATTTGTGTTTCGCCAGTCTTATTATTTTTTATTCGTACACCTGTTACATGTTTATCGCCGAGTACTTCATCCGTATCAGTATTCCAATACACTTTGATATTTTCTGTTTTTATTACTCTTTCCTGCATTACCTTACTGGCTCTCATTGCATCTTTCCGTATTAACATATGAACTGTAGAACAAAGTTTGGAGAGATAAAGCGCTTCTTCTGCCGCAGTATCGCCAGCACCTACTATGGCAACTTCTTTTCCACGAAAGAAAAATCCATCACAGACTGCACAGGCACTGACACCATATCCATTTAATCGCTGTTCACTTTCAATTCCCAGCCATTTAGCAGATGCACCGGTGGAAATGATGACTGCATATGCTTCTATTATTTTTTCATCATCAATCCAAACCTTATGGGGCGATTGTGAAAAATCAACTTTGGTAGCTATTCCGTAACGAATATCAGCGCCCATTCGGATTGCCTGCTTTTCAAAATGAACCATCATATCCGGACCCTGGATGCCGTCTGGATAGCCCGGATAATTTTCCACTTCAGTTGTAATGGTCAATTGTCCTCCCGGCTGAATACCCTGATATAATACTGGTTTCAGGTTCGCTCTTGCTGCATAAATAGCAGCCGTATAGCCTGCTGGCCCTGAACCAATGATCAGGCAATTTACTTTTTCATTTACTGTTGTCTCCATTCATCTAACGATTAAAATTTTACAAAAATAAATTGAATTAGCCAATAAATCATTCATACGTCAATGACGTATGCTATAATAATTTTTTGTAAAATTTCAGGTAAAATCTCTTAAATACCCAAACTGAATACCAGTAACAGACCCAACATTAAATCAGTCAAAAAATAAAAAAAATTTTTCTTGCTTTTGATTAACCAATCCTGTTATCAATAATTGCTTTATCAATTGCAGCTTGCTTCATTTCTTCTTCACGCAACCGCTTCAACTTCTTACCATACGATAATTTGGTTATCAGTACAAAAAGTACAGGTACAACAAAAATTGCTAAAGTAGTTGCTGATACCATACCTCCAAAAACAGTCCATCCAATAGTTCTTCGGCTTTCGGCAGCGGCCCCAGTTGCAAACGCTAAGGGAGAAACTCCAAATATAAATGCGAGTGACGTCATCACAATCGGCCTGAACCGCAATCTCACTGCTTGCAAAGTAGCTGCAACAGTGTCAATGCCTTTATCTACTCTTTCTTTAGCATATTCTACTATCAATATGGCATTTTTTGCTGCCAGGCCAATAAGAGTGATCAAACCAATCTGCGCATAAATATTATTAGAGAGGCTCGGTATAAAAGTCAATGTGAGAATAGAACCAAATGCGCCAATAGGCACCGCAAACAATACAGAAAATGGAACCGACCAGCTTTCGTACAATGCAGCAAGAAAAAGAAATACAAATAAAATAGAAATAGCAAAAACTGTTGTCTGCTGATTACCAGCAGCTATTTCTTCACGGGTCATTCCTGAAAATTCGTAACCATAACCAACCGGTAATGTTTTAGCTACTTCTTTAAGTGCTTCGATTGCTTGTCCGCTACTAAATCCAGGTTTGGGAGTACCATTAATTTCAATTGAGCGATAAATATTATAGTGTGAAATGGATGATGGCGCCTCTATCACTTTAGCAGTTATTAAAGAGCCTAACGGTATCATATTTCCCTGGCTATTGCGAACATAAAATTTCTCTATTCCGCTTAATGAACTTCTGTAGCTACTGTCGGCCTGAGACATCACACGGAAATTTCTTCCATACAAATTAAAATCGTTTACATAAGTGCTTCCGAGAAAAGTAGACAATGTGTTGAACACATCTGATACGGATACCCCCATTTTTTTTGCTTGCTCTTTATTCACATCAATCTGATAGCTGGGTGTATGTGAATTAAAAAATGAATAAGCTGAACCAATTTCAGGACGCTGATTTAATTTGGCAAGGAAATCATGGGAAACTTTTTCAAATTGTTGAATGTTGTCTGTGCTGCTGGTCTGCTGAAGCTCAAAAGTAAATCCCGAAGTAGCGCCAAGCCCGGGAATAGCCGGAGGTGCAATCACTAATATCCTTGCTTCTTTTATATCCGCCAATACTGCACGAATCTTATTTGCCACGTCCTCTTCTTGTTGTCCTTTTCCCTTACGTTCATCCCATGGTTTCAACAAAATGAAAACTGTGCCTGAGTTTGCTTTACCAGCACCACTGATGATATTAAGTCCGGCCAATCCACCAACTACTCTTACTTCTGGTATTTTGCGTACACGGGTAGCTATAGTTTTTAACATCTCTACACTTCGGGTGGTAGAAGTCGCCTCTGGCATTTCATACGCCAGGTATAAACGACCTTCATCTTCTATAGGAATAAATCCCGTAGGTTTATTTTTAAACAGAAAGAACAAACCGCCAAACAGAGCTATTAACATCACTAACACATAAGGTGTTCTTTTAACCCAGCTATTCACTCCTTTTGTATATCCGGTTGATATTCTTCCAAACCATTTATTAAAGGTTGAAAAAAAATTCTCCAGTATGTTCTTTTTTGCTTTCTCATCTTTTGATGGCTGAAGCATCAGAGTACATAAGGCGGGAGTCAGTGATAAAGCTACAAATGCAGATATCACCACCGATACAGCAATGGTGATTGCAAATTGCTGGTAAAGGCGTCCCACTATTCCAGGTATAAAACCAACAGGAACAAATACCGCCACTAAAATCAATGCTATTGCTATAACAGGTCCGGAAATATCTCTCATTGCTTTTTGAGTCGCTTCTTTCGCTGACATTTTTTCAAAATCAATATTATGTTGTGCTGCTTCCACAACTACTATTGCATCATCCACAACTATTCCTATTGCAAGAACAAAAGCAAACAAGGTTAATGTATTAACAGTAAATCCCATCGTTTTAAACATAATGAACGTTCCAATAATTGACACTGGAATAGCCAGCACAGGAATTAATGTTGCCCGCCAACTTTGCAAAAACAAAAAAACAACTGCTATTACCAATAATAGCGCTATGATCAATGTTTTTACAACTTCATAGATTGAAGCTTTTACTACAGATACTGTTTCCAATGGTATTAAATAATCTATGTCTTTCGGGAAACTACTTCTTAAATCATTCAACGCTTTAGTAATACCCTGATAAGTTTCCAGAGCATTTGCTCCCGGAGCCTGATAAATAAGAAGAAAAGCAGCGGTTTTACCATTTACGTAAGAGTTAATGCTGTAATCAAACCGTCCAAGTTCTACCCTGGCCACATCTTTCAGGTAAACAATACTGCCATTAGCCGGATTTGAGCGCACTATAATATTTTCAAATTGTTCTTTTGTATTAATGCGGCTGTTGGTAAGTACACTATATTCAAATGTTTGATTTTCTGGTTGCGGATTAGCTCCTATTGTACCTGCTGCAGTCTGTAGATTTTGTTCTTGTAAAGCAGCATTTACTTCGTCTGGTGTCATATTTAGAGCAGCCAATTTTTCAGGATTGAGCCAAATTCGCATGCTAAAATCATCTGATCTTGAGATCACATCTCCCACACCTTTTACGCGAAGAATAGCATCACGAACATATATGTTTACATAATCACCTATGAATTTCGAATCATGCGTTCCATTTGGCGAATAAAACGCAAGAGCAACCATAATGCTTGGACTACGCTTTCTTACCGTCAAACCCAAACGTTTTACAGCATCAGGCAATGTAGGTTCAGCTACACTTACCCGATTCTGTACATCCAGTGTTGCAATATTGATATCTGTGCCCACTTCAAAATTTACCGTAATGCTACTTTGCCCGCTACTTGAGCTATTACTGCTCATATACGTCATACCGGGAGAACCATTTACCTGGGTTTCAATTGGAGTAGTTGTAGTTTGTTCTACAGTTTGAGCATCAGCGCCTGTATAAATACCGGATATTGATACAGTAGGAGGAGAAATATCAGGATATTGAGCAACAGGGAGGTTGATCAAAGAAATAATACCAACTAAAACAATTATGATGGATATTACAATGGCTGTTACTGGTCTTTTAATAAAAGTTTCTGCAATCATGGATCTAACTAATGATTATGAGTATTAGGTTCAATTACAATTTCAATACTAAATTTTTATAACACTATTATCAGCTCCTTATTTTTGTTTTGGAATATTTCCCGCCAATTTAGAAACCTGGATATGTGCGCCTTCCCTTAAATTTTGTACACCCTCCACAACAATTATTTCCCCTTCTTTCAAACCATCTTTTATAATTATTGATTGGCCGACCTGCTGACCTAAAATCACTTTTCTTTGCGATACTTTATTGCTATCATTCACTACGTACACAAAAAATTCACCGAGCTGTTCTGCAACTGACTTAAATGGAATCGTAATTGATTTCCGGGAAGAATTATTCAAAACCCTGACTGTGGTGCTCATTCCTGCTCTGAGAATATTTTTATTATTTGGAAAAATTAATCTCGTTTTGATGGTCCCGGTTTGAGGATCTACTGCGCGGTCAATTAAACTAATAGTACCATGCTCGGGGTAAATATCGGCGCCAAAACCAATAGAAAAGGTTGAGTCATTTGATTTCTTTGGTTGTCTCATTAATTGTGAAAACCTATATACTTCAGCCTGATCAACAGCAAAATCAACAGCAATTGGATTATCAGTTGAAATAGTATTTAAAATAGTTTGACCTGCTACTACAGAAGTTCCGAGCCGAACCTGCGATATGCCAATCGTTCCACTAAATGGAGCGGTAATCGTAGAAAAATTCAAATTTGATTTTACAGCATTTACATTGGATTCTGCAGCGACTACTTGTTTTTTGGCTGCTTCCAGTGCTGCATCTGCATAATCAACTTGTTGCTTTGCAATAGCATTTTGCCTGTCCAACTCATGATATCGGTTTGCGTCTTTTTGTGCTTTTGACAAATTAGCCTGTTGCACCTGAAGGTCAGCAATAGCCTGCTGATAATTGGCTTTATATAATTGCTGGTCCAAAGAATATAATTTCTGCCCTTTAGTTACTTTTTGACCATCTTTAAAATAAATATCAGTTATGTATCCGGTAACCTGAGCTCTTAAATCCGTTTGATTTAGGGAGACTACTGTTCCGGGATACTCGTCATAATATATTGCATTGCTGGCTTGCACTGTGTCAACAGTAACTGGGATAGCGGGCGGCGGGCCTTGTTGCTGCTGCTTCTTGGCACTACAAGCAAACAAAAAAAACAAAACAACAGTTACAGATAAGACTTTAATTAATTTGAATTGCATATTTTATTCTTTGTAAATCTTAAAACTAGTTTCTTAAAAACTTATCGTCCCTTTACTTTGTTCAACATCAATCTTACTGCTGATTACCAGGTAAAGCGCATTAAAATAATTTATTTGCGCTGTACGAAGATCCGTTTCAGCAGTCATTACATCCAGGTAAGTTTTAATTCCGGAACGATATTGCAGCTGAATCACATCATAAACTTCCTGGGCCAGAGTTACATTTTCTTTTAATACTAAATAATCAGAAAGGTTTGTTTTATAATTTGCCAGAGCAGAACTATACTCCGTATTAACTGTATTTTTTAAATTTTCTATATCAAGATCAGTCCGTTTGAGCTCAAATCCTGCCTGCTCAATATTGTATTTTCTTTTGCCTCCTTCAAATATTGGAAACGTGAATGTTAATCCCGCGTAAGAATTTGGATATGACTGGTTATATAATTTACCAAAACTATTATTAAGATAATTTATATTATATGCTCCATTTGCCGATAAAGAAGGTATATAACTCCATTTATTATATCTCACATTGGCCTCTTGCAATTTTTTTTGTGTTTGTAAAATCTGGTATTCGATTCGTTTGGAATAATCAACTCCTGCCAATGTATCCAACGATACTTCCTTTTCAAGAGCAACACTGTCAGAAATAATATTAAGAGCTTCGGTTTGCGGATAATTGATTAACGCCTTAAGATATTCAACCTTTGCTTTAAACGCTTCTTGTATACCTTTTTTTGCTGCTATTGAATTATTCAATGCAATGGTTGCTCTTTCATAATCTGTTTTATCTACCACCCCCGCATCAAATTGCGCACGGGTATCCTTCAGACTTCTTTGCAATCGCAAAATATTTTCGTCGGCTACCTTTACCTGCTGCTGGGTTGCTAATACATCATAAAACGCTTTAGAAACATTTACAACAAGACTTATTTTCGTGTTGACAGTTTGCTGACCAGCTTGCTGTCTTACATAATCTTTTGTCTGGTTAGCCAATAAAACATCACGATTAAATATATTTTGTGAAGCAGTAACCTGAAAGGCCGAAGTATTTGCAACACCTAACCTGATGGGATTACCACCAATAACACTCGTTGGAACCTGAAAATTATATTGGTACAAATAATTGAAGTTAATCTGCGGGTACCAATCTGCAAGCTTGGATTTAATCTGTAAGTCAGTGATTTTTTCATCCAGGACTGCCTGTTGAACAGTTGGTTGCTTTTTTAAAGCATACTGAATGACATTTTGCAAAGTTGGTTCTTTTAATAAGCTGTCTTCATTGTTCTGAGCATGGCTCATAAATGAATCTCCTAAAATAAACAGAGTTATTAAACCCTTCCAAAGCACTAAATAATTTCCAGCTCCCTTTCTTAATAAAATATCTGTCATAAATGATCCGATAAAATTTCCTTTGCAAAAAATCAAACTTTATAACCTCAAGCCACCTAACAAAAAAAATTGAATTTAGTTCATAATTCTTCAGAAGAATTATTTACAAATGTAAAGGAAGGTCCGAGTAATTCTTTTCCGATCAAAAAATTTACTATATAAAAATATATCTTAATAATAAAAAAGCCCCGATTGCAAAAACCGGAGCCTTTTTCAATTTGGTATTCTTAGTTAGCCCAAATAAGCTTTTAACGCATTGCTGTACCTGGCTTTTTGCAAACGCTTAATCGCCCTTTCTTTAATCTGGCGGATGCGTTCCTTTGTCAAATCATATTTTTGTCCAATCTGTTCAATGGTAACGCCATTTTCACCATCTAACCCAAAATATGCATTTACAATTTCAGCTTCTCTTGGAGAAAGTGATTTTAATACACGGCGAATTTCATTTCTCAGCGAATCCTTCATCACATCGTCATCGGTATCATCAGCGCCCTCCAGCAAATCGCCCATAGCTACATCTTCAGCTTCATGCACAGGTGCATCCAGCGAAGTGTGCCTGGTATTACTCTGGAAAATATTATTAATTTCTGTTTCACTCATTTCTAACAACTCAGCAAGTTCTTCAGTTGATGGCTCTCTTTCATGTTCCTGTTCAAATGCCATATATGCTTTATTGGCCTTATTATATGTGCCAATTTTATTTTGTGGCAACCGGACCAATCTTCCTTGTTCAGCCAATGCCTGTAAAATGGATTGACGAATCCACCACACAGCATATGAAATAAATTTGAAGCCTTTGGTTTCATCAAAACGCTGTGCTGCCTTTATTAAACCAAGATTGCCTTCGTTAATCAAATCGCTAAGCGAAAGTCCCTGATGTTGGTACTGCTTAGCAACAGATACAACAAACCGAAGGTTGGCTTGTACAAGTTTGTCCAAAGCTCTTTGATCACCCATTTTGATACGCTGTGCCAAAGTGGTCTCCTCTTCAGGAGTAATCATAGAAATTTTGGAAATTTCCTGTAAATATTTTTCTACTGCCTGTGAATCCCTGTTTGTGATCTGGGTGGCGATCTTTAGCTGCCGCATAGTTAAAATCTTTAAGAATCAACGAATAAATGACAGTCTTTGTTTGCAGAAAGTTGCAAATGGATAGTTAATTACTAAAGTATGAATTTACCGTCCTCGACCGTCTGCAAAAATACTTCGCAAAGTCCGTATCTCATAGCGATTACAAATAAAAATTACTCACACAATAAAAAGAGATTGTGTTTATCCATTTATTCCCTTGTAACACAATCCTGTCATGGGTTTCAGAAGATAAGTATTTACAACTATTCGTAATTAAAAAAGATTATTGACTTGCATCAACAATGTCCGGGCCGGCTTTTTGATTAAGTGCCTTCCGCCGGAGAATAACCCATAAAACTATACCTGAAATGAAAAGTAATGTAGAGATTACCTCTGCCTGGGTAGGATGAAATCCGAAAATATCCATTT
Source organism: uncultured Bacteroidota bacterium (assembly GCA_963823125.1). Taxonomy (GTDB): domain Bacteria; phylum Bacteroidota; class Bacteroidia; order Chitinophagales; family Chitinophagaceae; genus UTBCD1. The sequence continues at coordinate 863,004 of CAWGKD010000003.1, read as the reverse complement.
TCACATTTACCCGGATCTTTTCAATAAAAAACCGTTCGATACCATTTAGCATTAAATAGACCGCGAATAATGTGCCCGGTATTTTTAATTTTTTCCTAAGAGACCATAGTATTAAAAACAATATAAGACAACCCACCGTTTCATAAAATGGAGTTGGGAAAACCGGTATTGGCAAATGTTCGCAATATTTTGAATCGCTGCAATTAGCCAGTTTAACTCCACTTTCATTTACGTTATGAGGGAAATCATAAGCCAACATCCAGTGTGGTAAGAAACTCAATGCCTTTGGCGCAAAGCTTTTATGGGGAATCTTATCCAGTCCTTCCGGATATTCACTTAAAAAGAAAGACTTATTACTGTCAGCATTTAATGACTGCTGAAATTGACCCGGTGCAGCAATAGTTATTTTTGCATTCTGATCAGTTGCAAATGCTGAATTATAAATGCCCCAATCACCATCTCCGGCCACCTGACAGCCAATTCTGCCAATTGCATAGGCGAGCATGAGTGCAGGTGCCGCTGCATCATTAAGATGCCAAAAACCAATCTTGTGTTTTTTAGCATACCACCATATTGCTAAAGCTGCACATATTAATCCACCATAGAATGTTAGTCCCGCGGGAGAAAATATATAAGAAGAAGGATTTTTCAGAAAGCTGCTCCAGTTCTCAAATATGTCAAAAAGTTTGGCTCCAAGCAGCCCAAAAACCAGTGCTATAATAACAATTTCCCCTACCCGATCTTGTGGCCATATTCTTACTTTTCTATGTTCTGGCTTAGCTAATTTTTGCTTATTCTTTTCCCACCATTTCAATCCTGCAAAAAGAAATCCTAATATTATACCAGCGGGCCAATTACCTGAAGTGGAAAATATAAATGCCTGCGGGTCATCGGTAGCCGAGCTATTCATAATAAATAGCGCTACTATTTTATATCCAAGTAAAAAGCCAAGCAAAAAATTCAGAAGTAAATCATTCAGAGTTGCCGGTTGCCCAACCATAACCTGAATTTCTGTTGGTTTTAACAACCCCTGCTTACTCTTCCTTCTCAATTCTGCAGTAAGAGCAACCGCTGATAAAATAAATGCAATCGCCACAAAAAAACCAAATGAATTTACAAACCGTAGTGATTTTAAATCTATTCCGAACAAATCCTTAAATGCGTAATAAAGGTTTGGATACATGTAACTAATTTAATTATTTCTTAGAGAGGCGAATATACAAAAAGAAAAATCGCTGCTCCTATGATCAACGATTCAAACAGAACTTATATTACAATAAAAAAACCTAACGTTAATTAGTTGCAATATTGTACAAACGAATCAATAAGATTATTAGCAATAACCTGGGGCGGTCTTCCTTCTATCTGATGTCGTTCAACAAAATGAACCAGTTGGCCATTTTTAAACAATGCAATGGATGGAGAAGAAGGAGGATATGGTAATAAATGTTGTCTCAATGTCTTCACTGCTTCAATATCAAATCCCGCAAAACTTGTAGTCAGGTAGTCGGGTTTTTGTTTGGCATTTGCAATTGCCATCAATACAGCTGGTCTTGCAGAACCTGCCGAACATCCGCAAACAGAATTTATCATCACCAGTGTAGTTCCTTCTTTGGATAATTGATCTTCCACTTCGGATGGAGTTAACAGTTCTTTGAATCCATATTCTGTCAGCTCTTCTTTCATTGGTATTACGATCTCTTCCGGATACATATTTTTTTATTTATTTAAACACAAAAATAAAGAAAAAGTTCCGGGCCATTTAAGATAAATACACAAAAGGAAAATCTGTCAGCAAAAATTTCTTATTTCGGAAATTCTGTCTACCATCATTGGCATTTATGTAATATTTGGCATAGATAATAGCCTCAAGCTTGCCATGGTACACGATTTGACGAAAAAGAAACGACAATCAAAATTTAAAACATTTAAAACTCATAACTATGACACTCGTAAAATTTAACAGAAAACCTTTCGAAAGAAATTTCAGTAATCTCTTTGAAGACTTCTTTGCTGATGTACCAGCTTTAAAAAATGAATTCTATCCATCATCCTGGAATGGTTTTGTGCCAGTGAACATCCATGAGACAGACAAAGAATATAATCTTGAGGTCGTTGCTCCTGGATTTGAGAAGACTGATTTCAAAGTAAACCTGGATCAGGACATCCTTACTATCTCGGCAGAAAAGGAAGTGGTATCTAAAGAAAATGAAAATAGCAATTCCGAAAGGAAACAAATCCGCAAAGAATACAGCTACCGTTCCTTTAAAAGGTCATTTACATTGGATGAAAAAATTGATGCCTCGAACATTGAAGCAAAATATGTTAATGGTGTATTAACATTAAACCTTCCTAAGAAAGAAACAGTCAAAGCATCGGCGAAAGAGATTTCAATTCAATAAATTTCTCTGTCTGAAAAATTTTCTCACAAGCAGTTGGTTTTGGTTTACACCCCGACGTTTCTACGGCGGGGTTTATTTTTACAAAGAACATCCTTGGTTCCTTCTTGTATCAATAATGTATTGAATTTTCCAGCCATCCGGGAAATGCACTAACTGAAAAGAATTTACACCGCAATGACTGAACTGGCTATTATAATAAAAATTATAAGGAGTCCAGGCTATGGCCAAATCACTGTCAACTTTTATTGTTTCAAAAATTATGCGTTCATCAGCAGCACCTTTAGTAAGTTTTCCGATCAGTTCAATGAAATCCTTAATAGATTCATTTTTAACTAAAACATTTCCTTCATTGTTTTTTATAATGGTCTGAAGCATCATACTGTCGCTAAAGCAACTTTTAAGAGAACCTGCATCAGCATTTTTCATTGCTTCAAACATTTTATTTATGACCGCTTTTACAGAATCTTCTGCTGTCTGAGAATAGCTACAGATTGATAATTGGGTTATTGTTAATAAAAAGAAAAAGTATTTCATAAAAATGATTTTAAGATTTTCCGGCAAATCAGTTGAAATATTAAAAGTAAAATCATCTGACATGAAAACAAACCAAATTATACAAGCGGCATTATTAATAACGGTTGTAGCAGTAATTACCAGTTGTGAAACCGAATGGGGAAATTATCATCATCGCTACGTTGCGCCACAGACTTCTTTTTCTTTAATAATCAGTCCCAGACCGGGTTTGCTGATCAACAGTTATCCTGATGGCCGCTATTATTATCGTAGCCCAGAAGGATATGTCTACTGGAGAGGTGATGATGACAGGTATTATTTAGACAGAAAATATATTAACCGCGGGCATTATAATCGTCATGAATATGAAGAATGGAGTCACAACGAAAGAAAACGTGAACGTCATGATCGGGACTGATAAAAAATATCGGGCTTTTTCTCACTGAAATAATTTAATCACCCTTCGCCATACATGTTCTGTTCAGTGGAAAAGGCTTCTTTATTTTGAATAACCAAGAATCTTCAGCATGCTTTGCGCAGTTTGTTGTTTGGCATAAAGCCAATCTACCAGTTTCCCATTCTTATCATACCCAACAATCACATGTTTGGGTGAAGGAATAAGGCAATGTTTGATGCCGCCATATCCGCTGATTTGATCCTGGTATGCGCCTGTATGAAAAAATCCCACAAATAAAGGTTCTCCATTGCCAAGTTTAGGAAGGAATACTTCATTAATATGTTCTTCTGAATCATAGTAATCATGGCTGTCGCAGGTAATGCCACCAAGCACGACCCGTTGATATTCCTGGTTCCATTTATTAATAGGCAGCATCAAAAATTTTTCACCGATTCCCCATGTATCCGGCAAAGTGGTGATGAAAGATGAATCAATCATATACCAGGTTTCGCGATCATTCTGGACTTTTTGAGCCAATACACTATAAATATGTGCCATACTTTCTCCAACGGTATAGCTTCCAAATTCTGTGAAAATATGCGGCATGGGAACTTTTGCTTTCTTGCATGCAGTTTTGATATTCCGAACAATCTCATCAATCATGAACTGATAATTGTATTCAAAACCCAATGAATGTTTAATGGGAAATCCGCCACCGATATTTATTGAGTCCAACTCCGGACAAATCTTTTTTAACTGGCAATAGAGATTAATGATCTTATTCAATTCACTCCAATAATAAATATCATCCTTAATTCCTTTGTTCAGGAAGATGTGAAGCATCTTCAGTTGAAATTTGCTTTCATATCCTTCAATCCTGTCTACATAAAACTCCAAAATATCTTTTGCCCGCATGCCAAGCCTTGATGTATAGAATGGAAATGTGGGTTCTTCTTCTGCTGCTACGCGTATTCCAAGTTTGAAAGGAACCCTCACAGTTTTTGCATATTCTCTCAATTCCTCTTTATTGTCAAGTATTGGTATCACATTCTGAAAACCGGAATTGATCAGGTTGGCAATCCTTCGTGTATAACCCTTCTGTTTAAAGCCATTGCATATAATGAAACTTTCTTTTGTGATCTTTTTTTTCTCAAATAATTTTTTTATGATTTCAATGTCATAAGCATAAGAAGTCTCCAGGTGAATATCACTTTTCAATGCCTCTTCAACCACAAAAGAAAAATGTGAACTTTTGGTACAATAGCAGTAGTGATATTTTCCCTCATACCTGTGCTTTTTGAAAGACGTTGCAAACATCTGTTTTGCTTTTTTTATCTGCATACCAATCTTGGGCAGATAAGTCAGCTTCAACGGTGTGCCATACTTAGCGATCAATGCTTTCAGATCAAGACCATTAAAATGAAGATTCCCTTCTTCTACTTCTATTCCTTCCTGTGGAAAATTAAAAGTTTGGGTAACAAGATCCAGATAGGAATTTGTCACTGCGGGAGAAATTGGTTGGGCCACAAAGTTGGGTTTTAAATGTGCACAAATGTATATGTTTGGAAATTTAAAAAAATAAAAAACCGGCTGTGATTTCCCACATCCGGTTTCACATAGTTTTTAATTTAAAAAATTATTTTACTTCAGCCACCAGGTTTTTGAATGTTTCCGGATTATTCATTGCGAGATCTGCTAATACTTTACGATCAAGTTCAATTCCTTTTGCCTGTAATTTATTGATGAAGGAAGAATAAGTCATGCCTTCAGCACGGACAGCAGCATTAATACGGGCTATCCATAAATGGCGGTATTCTCTTTTTTTCAGTTTACGACCTACATACATATAGGTCATTCCTTTTTCCACAACGTTTTTGGCAACGGTTAATACATTTTTTCGTTTACCATAAAATCCTTTGGCTTGTTTTAATATTTTCTTGCGGCGTGCTTTACTGGCAACAGCATTTACTGAACGGGGCATATCAAATTAATTTAAAATTGAAAATTTATTTTTAAGAATGCGAGCTGAGAAATAAATCGCTCGAAGCTCAAGACTCGCAGCTTATTTAAGCCTCAATAAACGTTTTACAAAATCCATATGAGATTTTGCAACCGTTCCATCTATTCTCATGTTACGTTTCCTTTTTTTGGATTTTTTTGTCAGAATGTGACGCTTGAAACTCTTTTGGTGAGTTATCTTTCCGGTGCCGGTCACTTTGAAGCGCTTTTTGGCACTGGAGTTTGTTTTTACTTTAGGCATTTTAATGCTTTTAAAATTCAGCTTTGAGGCGTTCCTACACAGGTAGGACCCTTGTCGTGCCTCTTTAGCAATTATTATCAATCAAAACAGAAAGAACTTCTTTTTTGAAAGGGTTGCAAAGATAAGTTTCAGAAAGTAATTAGCCAAGATAAAAGAAACAAAAACGGGGTTTCGTAATAAAACCCCGTTTAAACCTTATTTTTTAAATCTTAAAGCTATTTCTTAGGATTCAAGGCATCATCAATTCTTTTTACAATATCCTGCAAATGATATTTGCTCATCGGATCAGCTATGGAAGCAGCAGCAGCACTTGATTCGCTTCTTAAAGAAACAAGATGCGCTCTTACTACGCTCTTAATATCAGAAATATCCGGATTAAGCGAAGGAGCTACAACTTGTCCACCTCTTCCACCAACATTCATAGTAACAGTGGTGGGAGGATTTAATAAATTGTCCAATATATCAACATATGACTTCTGCAAATTTCTTCTATAAACATTAATCGGTTTTTTGGTTGCCAATTCTGACCATATCCCTTTTTTCAAATCATTAAAAAGGTCGGTCATCTTGTATGCATTATTTCCTATTTCAGTCTCCGCTTCTATCAATTTATCTAAAGTATTTGTATTGAATAGCCGATTCAACGTTCCAGTCTGAATGTTACCGATAATAATAAGAGGATTTCCGCCAGTTTTGCTGAAAATATCATTGTTAATTAACCAGGTTGGAGTAGTAAACAACTGCTGATTTAAAAAAGCTACAGCTTCAGATTGTTTTGCCTTTGGAGTAAACTCATAAACTGGTCCGGGATCCTCCACTACTTTAGGGGTTTTATAAATACCCCCAACATTTCTTGATACATGCCCCATATAACGTGAGAACTGAGCTGTTACCTGCCCATATACTTCTTCCAAGTTTGAATAATCATCGTTGGCTTCTTTTGTCCATACCATTAATTGGGGGACAATCCGCTTCAGATTTTTAATTCCATATGTGCTGGCTTTCATTGCATCGTCACCAAGATCTTCTGTTTGCGAACGTGGATCATCCTGATTGCTTTCTCCATCACCCCACCACAAACGATGGTTTTTTAATTTTTCAATTACCAATTGATTCAGATGTGTTTTTTCTTCTTCAGCATTTTTATATTCTGGAAATAATCTGTATCCCCATTCAATAGCCCATTTATCATAATCACCAATGCGAGGGAATAAACCATCTGTAGAAATATTATCTTCCGGTTGTGCTACATAATTGAATCGTGCGTAATCCATAATGGAAGGAGTATGTCCATTTGCTTCCACCCACTTTTTATTTCTCAATGAATCAACCGGCACCGAGGAACTTGAACCAAAGTTGTGGCGAAGTCCTAAAGTATGTCCTACCTCATGTGAAGAAACAAATCGAATAAGTTGCCCCATTAACTCATCCGGGAATACCATTTGTCTGGCACGGGCGTCATTGGGTCCAGCCTGAATCATATACCAGTTGCGGATCAGTTCCATTACGTTATGATACCAATTAATATGGCTTTCTATAATTTCACCGCTCCGAGGATCAGCAACACTTGGTCCACTTGCATTTTGTACATCTGATGGTTTGTATACTATTGCAGAATTGTTGGCGTCTTCAAGACTCCATGTGCTATCCTCATCTTTAGTTGGAGCAACTTTTCCCACAATGGCATTTTTGAAACCGGCTTGTTCAAAAGCAACTTGCCAGTCATTGATTCCCTGTATCAGGTATGGAACCCATTTTTTTGGAGTTGCAGGATCAATGTAATAAACAATTTGTTTTTTAGGCTCAACTAATTCTCCCCTTTTATATTTCTCCATGTCTTCATCTTTCGGCTCAAGCCTCCAGCGCTTTGCTAATTCAATACTTTTTACTCCCTGAGGATTGGCATCGAAATCTGTATAACCAACGGTAAAATACCCAACTCTTGCATCAAATTCTCTTGATTGCATTGGAACTTTTGGCAAAAGAACCAGTGAACTGTTCAATTCTACAGTAATATTTCCTGTAGCGGAACCTCCACCTCCTGTTCTGCCTCCACCGAAACTGCCTCCCTGAGGTGCTGGGGCTCTTCCATAAGTTTTTACAGTTGTGATTTCAATATTAATTGGAAATGGTTTTACGCTTACTATATAAGACTTATCTGCCTGAAGGGCGCCAATTCTCAAAGCAGTTTTTGCACTACTGCTATAATCTAAAATATTATTATCACTGCTGATGTAATCAGTAATATCAATCACATAAGAAGCAGAATCTTTTCCATATGCCTTTATATCAAATGCTGCCGCAATAGGTTGAACATTTGAATTACTCACCGAATTAAACATAGGTGAAGTAGAATCTTTGGCGTAAACAGCATATGAAACAGAACGAATAAATATTTTACGATTGGGTCCCTTTTCAAACCGAATAACATTCTGACCTATTTGATCACCACCATAACCCATTCCTTCCTGTGTTTTGGAAAGACGGTTTACATCAAGGATATCACGGCCCATTAAATCATCGGGAATTTCAAAATAGTATTTCTCATCTACTTTATGCACTTTGAAAAAACCGTTATGCGTTATGGCTTTTTCAGTGATAACATCTTTGTAAGGACGAGGTCCGGTAGGTTGAGTTTGGCGTCCGTTAAAACCTCCATTTCCACCCATTCGGGTAGTATCCCTCCCCTGTGAAAATGCTATTCCACTGATAACAATGGCAAATAACACTGCAATAATTGGTTTGAAATTTTTTCTCATATGCATTAGTTTTAGAATGATAAAAAAGCCACCGAATATAAGTAAAGGAATAAGAAAGGAAGCTGATTATAATTTTTTTTATTCGAATGGTGAAATAGGCTGACAAAATAAAAAATTACCAATGGAAGTCAGCCATTGATTCAAATAACATATTGCAAATTTGGATTATTTCTTCTTCCCTTTAGGAGTAAAAATTGCCAGCATTCTCCTTCCTTCCATTTTGGGCATGGTTTCCAGTGTTCCGAATTCTGCCATTCGTTCAGCAAATTTCAACAAGAGTAATTCGCCTCTGTCTTTAAACTGAATTGCACGTCCTTTGAATTGCACATATGCTTTCACTTTATTGCCGTCTTTCAGGAAATTTTCGGCATGCTTGGCTTTGAAGTTGAAATCATGATCATCAGTATTGGGAGTAAACCGTATCTCTTTTACCTCAGACACTTTACTCTTTGCCTTCATTTCTTTTTCTTTCTTTTTCTTATCGTAAAGAAATTTGTTGTAATCAATAATCTTGCAAACCGGTGGATCAACCTGTGGAGAAATTTCGACCAAATCAAGTTCTTGTTCCTGTGCCATACGAAGCGCATCCTGAGTAGGATATATTCCGATTTCTACATTTTCACCTACCAATCGAACCTGTGGAACACGAATCATTTGATTTATCCGATGTTCTGGTTCTCTGCGAGGAGCAAATCGTCCCCGGAATCCACCTTTATTGAAACCTCCGCCACCGGGCCTGCTAAAACCACCTGGTTTGTTGAATCCGCCTTTACTTGGTACTGCCATTTAAATTTTTTAGTTGAACTCCCTGTCCCTGAAAGGAAGCATTTGTTTATTTTATAAAATCCTCATTCAGGGTTTGAGGTTTTAAAATTTATTAATGAATAAATTTTTATTCTGCTCTTCTTTCTTTTATTTCTACTACTGCTTCGCCAATAAATTCTTCAAACGTTTTTACGCCCAGATCACCTTTGCCTTGCCTTCTTACCGCAACTTTATTTTCATTCATTTCTTTTTCACCCACTACCAGCATGTAAGGCACTTTCATTAATTCGGTATCACGGATCTTTTTGCCAATCTTTTCGTTGCGGTCATCAACTTCAGCACGAATATCAGCATTTTTCAATTGCTGCAAAACTGTTTTGGCATAATCCAGAAATTTATCACTGATAGGCAATACTTTCACTTGCACAGGAGCAAGCCATAGAGGGAATTTTCCCCCATAATGCTCCAGTAAAAATCCAATGAATCTTTCGTGCGTGCCCAACGGCGCCCGGTGAATAATTAAAGGTGTTTCCGGTTTATTATCGTGGTTTGTAAATTCCAGTTTGAAACGTCGCCCTTGCGCAAAATCCACCTGGTTAGTAGCTAACGTAAATTCTCTTCCAATAATACTCCAGATTTGAACATCTATCTTAGGACCATAAAAAGCTGCCTCATCCGGAACTTCAACATAAGGTGTATTTGTCTTTATCAAAACATCTCTTACCAGTTGCTCCGTTTCTATCCACAGTTTAGATTCATCAACATATTTTTTCCCAAGTTTAGCAGGATCATGCAAGGATAAACGCATCACATATTTATCAATGCCAAATATTTTAAAATATTTCAGATACATATCATTCACTGCTTTGAACTCTTCATAGAATTGTTCTTTAGTACAATAAATGTGTGCATCATTCATATGCAGGCATCGTACTCTCATCAATCCAAATAATTCACCACTTTGTTCATAACGATAACAAGTTCCATATTCAGCTAAACGCAATGGCAAGTCTTTGTAGCTTTTGGGTTCGGCTGCAAATATTTTATGATGATGGGGGCAATTCATTGCCTTCAGGTAATATTTTACACCTTCCAACTCCATCGGAGGATACATGCTGTCCTGGTAATAAGGCAAATGTCCGCTGGTGATATATAAATTTTCTTTTGCAATATGTGGCGTCACCACTCTTTTATATCCTGCTGCCAATTCTGTTTCTTTAGCTAGCTTTTCTAATTCTTCAATAATCACAGTTCCATTCGGCATCCATAATGCCAAACCTGGGCCAACATCATCATCCATTGTGAAGATGCCCAACTCTTTTCCCAATTTTCTGTGATCTCTTTTTTTTGCTTCTTCAAGTAACAATAAATATTCATCTAATTCCTTTTGTGAGGGAAAAGTGACACCATAGAGTCTCGTCAGCATTTTATTTTTTTCATCCCCTTTCCAATATGCACCGGCGATATTGGTAAGCTTGATAGCTTTTATAAAACCGGTATTGGGTATATGTGGCCCTCGACACAGATCAGTAAAATTTCCCTGAGTATAAAAAGTAATTTCTCCATCATTCAATCCCTGCAAGAGATCCAGTTTATATTCATCGCCTTTTTCAGAAAAATATTTTACAGCCTCCGCTTTCGGAATTTCTTTTCTTATATAACTATTATTCTGTTTAGCCAGTTCTGACATTTTCTTTTCAAGCATTGCCAAATCTTCTTCGGTCATTTTCCTGTCGCCAAGATCCATATCATAATAAAAACCATTTTCAACCGGCGGGCCAACCCAAAATTTTACACCAGGATATAAAGATTCGACAGCTTCAGCCATCAGGTGAGCTGAAGAATGCCAGAATGTACTTTTGCCATCACCGTCATTCCAGGTAAGCAATTTCAATGTAGCATCTTCATTAATGGGTCTTACAGCATCCCAAACTTTTCCGTTGACAAAAGCAGCAATAACTTTTCGTGCAAGCCCTTCAGAAATTGATTTGGCTATTTCCAATGCAGTAATTCCTTGCTTATACTCTCTTATAGCACCGTCAGGGAATGTAATTTTAATCATGGAGGCAAAGTCCTTTTTTAGAAATGCAAATTTAATGAAGTCTGGTTTACGGTTCGATTAAAATAAAGCTGCACTTATAATCTATTTAGCTGATAATATCCGGGTTTTAAAATTAACAAACTATTGCTGTAAATGATTCTATTCTATATAAATCCTTTTATTAGTTTTGACCTGCATGAAACGAAATCTAGGAGGTCTTATTATTTTGTTTTTTTTACTTGTTTCAATTGCTTCTTATTCTCAAAATCTCACGGGAATCTGGAGAGGTTATTTTATTACAGAATCATTTGAGCAATATAAATATGAACTTCAGATCAGGCAAACAGGCAGTACCATTTCCGGTGTTTCATATTCCTATCACACTACTGACTTTTACGGCAAAGCTACTCTTACCGGCAATTTCAATAAAACTGCACAAAGCGCACTAATTCGTGAAATCAAAACGGTGGAAGTGAAAATGAACCCTTTATCTTCAGCTTGTATCATGAAATGTATTTTTCAATATGCCAAGTCAGGCAGAGAACAGTTTCTTGAAGGAACATTTACAAGTATTGTTGAAAAAAATGGTCTTGGCGGAAATGTAGGCGGTGACTGCGGAGGCGGAAAAGTTTATTTGCGAAAAGTGCCCACTTCAGATTTCTACATTGAACCTTTCCTTCGAAATGATATAAAAACAAATGCCCCCGATAGTACAAAAATTCCGCCTACAAACAATAAGTCAACTGTTGTTAAGAAAAAAATCCCGATAACAAAAAAACCTGTGAAAAAAATTATTCCGTTGATTGTAAAAAAATCACCTGTTAAAAAGAAAACCGTGCCATTGGCAAAGAAGCCGGTGAAAAAGACTTCTCCTGCAATTGTAAAAAAAACAATCCCAACCAAAAAGACTCAGGTTATTCCTAAAACAAATCCAATCACTATTAAAACCAAAGCACCGGCTAAACTGGATATTGACTCTGTAAAAAGCATTAATAATTCTTTGGTAACAGAGCAACCCACTAAAGAAATTTTTCCTGTTCCTGATGTGCTGAAAAGCAGGGAAAATGCATTGGTAAAAACGCTGGTTGTACATAACCAAACTGTTCTTATATCGCTTTATGACAATGGTGTTGTGGATGGTGACAGTATTTCAGTGTATTTTGACAATAAACTGGTTCTTGATAGCAAAGGGCTCAGTGAAAAACCATTGACGATTAAGCTTAAATTAGAAGACGACAATGCCGAACATGAACTGGTAATGGTAGCATTAAACGAAGGCAGGATTCCACCCAACACTTCCCTTATGATTGTTGAATGTGGCGATCAGCGTTTTGATGTTCATATTACATCCACCGAACAAAGAAATGCAGTTGTGCGATTTAAATATCACAAATCTCCATTGCCATAAAAATATGAGTTGCCTCATGCCATAAACACTTGTTTTGACCGCTTCTGTAATTTCAATGCTACTTTAAATCTTTTCCTTTATTTTTCTTATAGAATGTACCGCCAAATATTCATAATGAGTTTTGTTATTGCTTCCTGTGTCCAGGCGCAAAATCTTAATGGCATCTGGAAAGGCAAACTGGTTCAGGATCCCGGTGGTTGTTTTCCTGTTTACAATATTGAATTGCAATTAGAGATTGCAGGAACTCACCTGACAGGAGCGTCATATCACTATTCAGATACAAACAATTTTGTAAAGGAAGATTTTGAGGGAACCTTTAATGAATTAACTCATCAGCTTTTAATTAATGAAATAAAAGTGCTCACCTTTCATGTACCCGGCGATTGTATTCCTTGTATCAAAACTTATTCATTGAGTTTTCATAAAGGTGACAATGAAGAACAACTGCGCGGAAGTTGGGGCGGAATAACTATGGGAAATAAAGTGGCTTGCCCTTCAGGAACTATTGTACTAACAAGAATGGTTACATCTGATTTTAAACTTGAGCCTAAGCTACCACCGACTCTTACTCAGCGCAATAATAAATTAATAAGAGAAATTAAAGTGGATACCGGAACTATTCGTCTTGACTTTTATGATAATGGTATAATTGATGGCGATACAATTTCAGTTTATGTAAATGGAAATACAGTTGTATCCAACCGGATGCTGACTGCAAAACCTATTACCACTTATGTCAGAATTGATTTAAATAAAAGGGAACAGGAAGTGATCATGGTTGGAGAAAATTTAGGTACTATTCCTCCTAATACCGCTTTAATGATTATAACTGCCGGTGATAAACGTTATCAGCTTTATCTTGAATCGGATGAACAAAAAAATGCAATGGTTAGGTTTATCTATGAAAAGCCTTTGGCAAAAAATAAATTCCCATAAAAAAGGTGAGAAACAAGTCTGCTCCTCACCTGATTCGGAAATTTTATAAACAATAAATTAAAATCCTCTGTTATTATTACCTCTTGGTTTTGGTAATTCCTTTCTGGGTATTTTTTCATCACGCATAGCTGCATTATAAACAAAAGATGCTACGATAGTGGCAATTTGCTTAAGGTCATCTGCAACCAGATGATCGTATGAATCCATATTGGTGTGGTGTGTTCTTGCACCGTATTCAATCGGGTCTTGAATAAATTGAAAGCCGGGCAGCCCAACCGCATCAAACGACAGATGATCTGTTCCACCTGTATTTGAAATACTTACGGTAGTAGCCCCAAGGTCATGAAATGGTTCCAGCCATTTTGTAAAAATGTCTTTTACCTTATCATTGCCTTGTAAATAAATGCCTCTGATCTTTCCGGTACCATTATCAATATTGAAGTAAGCTGAAAATTTTTCATGATCAGGTTTCAACTCCATAGTAACCGGGTCACCAAAATGATTTTTCACATACGCTCTTGAACCCAACAACCCTTCCTCCTCACCACTCCATAATGCAATGCGGATCGTGCGGCGCGGTTTTACTCCAAGCGTTTTTAATATTCTCATAGCTTCCATCATTACCGAACAACCCGCTGCATTATCCGTTGCTCCGGTTGCTCCTTGCCAACTATCCAAATGACCACCCAACATAACCAATTCATCTTTTAGTTTAGGATCAGTTCCCTTTATTTCTGCAATTACATTATATGCTTTTGAATCCGGATTACTGAATTCGGCTTTAACGTCCACATCAAGTCTGACTGGAATACCTGCTTTTACTAATCGCTCCAAACTCATATAATCTTCCATGGCTACTTCGATATCGAGAAAATTTTCAGGTGAGTCAGCTTTATAAGCACCACCACCCTGAACAAATAAAGTTCCATCTTGGCCTCTCGGATTATAACTTAATATAGCAACTGCTCCTTCTTTCATTGCCATCTCTTTTAACCTGTTGGCCATTTGAGCCGGACCCTGATTGCGTCGAAATTGCTCTCTCATTCTACGCCGTTGTGCAGTATCTTGTTGCCCACGAGCTTCCTGTGGCTGCGCATCAGCCATTTTTTGAAGTTCTTCATCCGTATATCGGTGAGCATCAGCCGTAAAACTTTGTTTCAATGTATCTGCCCGATAAAGAAGAATAACCTTACCACTTAATTTTCCTTTATATTGCTCTAGCTCAGCAGAATCTTTTGCATCAATTAAAATAACTTCAGCGTTTTGTACTCCATCAGTTCCTTTTGTCCATGTTTTTGGAAAAGCAATTAATGGACGATAATAAGGAGCTGTCATGGCAACATAACTTTTTTTCAATTCCCAACCTTTCCCAAAATCACCCCAGGGTTCCAGTGCAGAATTTGCAAGGCCCCAACTTTTCATTTCATCCCGGGCCCAATTGGCTGCACGAAAAAATCCCGGAGAACTTGTTAACCTGTTACCGCTGACATCAGTCAGATGAAAAGCAATATCCATTACGTGAGAATTTTCCAATCCTTCTTTCCGGATCTTGCTGATCATATCCATGTCCAGGGTTTCCTGGGCGGATATACTGAATGCAACAAAGAATAATAAAAGAGAAGCAGTTAGTTTTTTCATTTTATCAATTTTTGTAGAATGAAAGTTACAGTTTTCTGCAAAAAATACTATTGAATTTTATCAGTGCAAAAGCAACAAATAAACTTAATATATAGGCCTCTTGAATTCCTGCTTTTACAATTACGAATAAATCCATAAATCAAAAAAGCCAATCAGACTTTACAGGTTAATTTCAAATCATCTTGTGAAGCTGATTGACTCTATAAATCTATATAGTGAATTTCTACTCTGGTTTTATAATTCCGGAATATTAACTCATTTATTAATTGATCATGCCTTTAAGTAAGTTCTGAACTTCCGAATAACTCATGCTTTGTAATTGTTGTTTTGTATAAACACTCCCATTCATTCGACCTGTAAGGATTGTGCCGGGAAGAAACACATAGCGGTAGAGTGCGCCTGTATAATCAGATGTGGCATATAAATTAATCTTGCCTACATGAAGTTCCTGAGAAATAGGGCCATAAAGAATTGAAGCTTCAGCTATAGTCAACACTGCCGTATCGCTTCCATTGGGATTACCAATATAAGATAGCACAACCCCATTATCTAAAATAGACGAAGTTAACCCCGAAGCAGTAATGACTTCTTCGTATAAAGAATCTGTAGCGTTAAATGGAGTATTCAGGGTTATCCAGGCAGAATGAAAAACACTGTCCGGACCAGCAGGCCCCTTGGGTCCGGCAGGACCGGTAGCGCCTTTTTGGCAACCAAAAATTCCAATAACAGAAATACTGGCAATGAATGTAAACAGTTTTAAACTTTTCATAAATAAACCTTTTAGTTTTAAAAATTAAAATATGATAGATGACCGTCAAAACAAGTTAAGGTTTAACGAATATTCCCATAATAATAATATGTGCAAAAGAATAATTTTGATAAATTCTTTTTATAAGGTTTATAGTTGCCTTTTGATTTTAGTTATTAGAAAAAAGACTAATTCACCTTAATTTAGCGTGTGACTGCTGCAATTTACTTTTTTGTTTTTTTAGCATCCATGCTGTTTGATATTATTCCATTAATAGGGCCGCCGGCCTGGACAATAATGGTTTTCTTCCAGGTGCGTTTTCATTTAAATATCTGGATAGTACTAATTACTGGTGTTTCGGGTTCCGCTCTTGGGAGATATTTATACAGTTCTTATGTCCCTTATCTCTCAAAAAAATTTATAAAGCCACAAAAAAACGATGACCTCAAATTTATTGGTAATAAACTCGCCAATGACGGATGGAGAATACAATTATTTGTATTTCTCTATACTTTAATGCCGCTTCCCTCTACACCACTTTTCACTGCAGCAGGTGTGGCCGGAGTAAGAACCCTTCACATAATCCCGGCATTCATCGCCGGAAAATTCATCAGTGATGCTATTATGGTGCTTACCGGAGATTATGTAGTTACCAATGTGGAAAGTATCAGCAAAAGTTTCTATTCATGGAAAGCATTATCCGGTACTATTCTCGGTGTGATTCTAATCTGCCTTTTTTTATTTGTAGACTGGAAAAAATTATTGGAAGAAAAGAAATTCAGACTCAGCTTTAATATCTGGAAATATTAATTGCCGTTCCTCTTATTTAATAGTAAAAAGCTGATAGTATAAAAATCAGCCTTCCCGTTCTACGGTAATTGTACATTCGCCTATCAGGGCTGCCATAGCTCCAACCGCAGCCAATATTGGTACTACTACTGTCCCAACAACACCAATCGTCAAAGGAAAAGTTGCGAGTTCTTTTCCCTTTTTATCTTTAATAGTGATTTTTCTGATGTTGCCTTCTTTTATAAGCTCCTTTATTTTTTTTAGCAGATTCTCTCCATCAATTTTAAAGGATTCGTGGAAAATTTTAGCCATAATGTTTCCTCTTTTGTAAAATGATTTTTTACTTTATTTAATTAACTCATGCTTTAGCAGGCAAAAATTTTGCTGTTATTACGAGACTTAAAAGTCCTCCCGCAATAATTGTCATAATCATGTTCCGGTAACCTATATAACTATAATCAATTAAAATTCTTGCTTCGACGGTGAACATAGTTAAAAATCCAACGGAAAGCCAAAAAGGTAGAATAGATTTTTGCCTGGTAAATGATTTATCAGCTGGCAATTTTAATAATACATATAGGATTATCAGGGCGCCAAGAATAGAACTTCCTATCTGCAAAACATTATAGGTAAGCACATGATGCCCTGCTACCAGTAACTCCTCTTTGAATTTAATGATTTCTCTTCCGATTCGCCCTTTTTCATGAGTAACATCATCCCATAAAATATGTGAAGCAATTCCAATAATTGCTGAAAGAATTACAACAAGGAAATTCTTTTTAAAATATTGAATCCAATTGAAATTTTTAAAAAACAAGAGCCGTCTGGTCAGGAATTCCGGTAAATTGTCAATTAACCTGTCACGAACAACTTCATGATAAAGAAAAGCAAGAATAATTGTAAGCGGAAGATCAAACCAAAATAATCCACTCCAGGTATGACTGTAATAACTAACATCCTTCATTCTGAAAAAGTATTCATAATCAGGAGCCGTGCTGCCAATGACAAGCGCTGTCATTGAAAAAAATCGCTTTGGGAAATATCCAAAAGGTAATACTGCTGCAGGATGGGAAAAGGTAAATGGCATTTAATGTCTGTGTTTAAAAAATTAAATAAAGCTAAAAATTACCAGCATATTGATCTTAGTTTTCTTTTCTTTCTGTTTTAAATTCAATGGAAACATCCCGGAATTTTAAACTATGAACTACATCGATTTCGGTTGGTGAATTGTCAATACCTTTTCCTTTTTCAAAAAAAGAAACCATTTCTATATCAAGGTCAACCGATGGTGGGTTACTATAATATGTTTTTCCAAACAATTCCTGGATATCTTTTACTAACTGATCAAAAAAATTCTTAAAATCATCTTTAGTACCGGCGTTGTCTCTATGGCTGAAAACAATATCCATTTCTTGTGACATTTTTGGATCATACCTTGTCAATGAAACCGTGCTCTTCCCAATGGCAAAATCAGTCTGAAATTTTGTAAACCCGCCGGATGTTTCACCATTCTTACCGAAAGCTTTTACGAGATCAGGAAGAGCATCTTTTATCACAATAACTTTATCCTTAATATCCGGGTCAGAACCTATTAACGGCCGTGCATCCACTTGAGCAAAACCCGTATAGCACAACAGCAATGGGAACACCAGGAAAAAACATTTTTTCATTTATCTTTTTTCTAAAAATAATTAATTATTTTTTGTGGCATCAACCGTCATATAGTTAAGAGTGTCTATCGGCGCGCCACAATCTTTATTTTCTTTTAGTGGATAAGGATTTCTCCCACCGGCGGTTTTACTGAGCCAGTTGCCCGGTTGATCACCAAAAGCTTCATCACACTGTTCCCAATACACTTTTGCCAGATTATATTTCACGGTTACCAGCAAATCACGCAGATTATCTGATAAAATATTAAGCGATCCTTTTTTCTCATCCATTGATGGATCAGAAATTATGCTTTCTAGTTCAGCCTTCATGTTTGCCACTGGTTCCTGGGCACTGAGATAAATCAGTGAATCCTTTTTTAAATCATCCAGATTAAAAGTATCGAGCGCAAATTTCAATTCAGAACTATATTTTTTAATATTTGAAGTATCAATATTGGCAAAAGCATCTGTCATGCTGTAATAATCATCAAGAATTTTCTGTAATGATTCATTAAATGTGTCGCTATGTTTACTTACTGCAATGGGCTTTGGTTTCTCCCCGAAGTTATTTTTACCATCCCCGCTAAAAAAAAGAAAGCGAAGAATACCTACAAATAATAACACAACAATAATGAAAACACTTGAAAAATTGAAAAGATTAAGTTGCTTAAAAGATTTTGCATCTTTCTGTTTTTTTCTTCTGTCAAAAAAAATAAGCTGGAAAAGAGGCATCAAAAGAAGGAATAAGGGTAAAATAATTCCAAGAATATCTAAATACCTCTTCATGAATAAATATGTTTTAGCAAAAATAACCAGTGATTGAAGGATTACAAACACAGAGTTATACAATGAGTGTTAATTGTAACTAAATTTGTGGTTTTATCTATGTTAGCAGGATTTCAAAATGTCACTTTCGAGTTTGGTGCCCGGGCACTGGTAGAAGATGCTACCTGGCATATTCAACCTAATGAACGAATCGGGCTGATCGGTTATAATGGAACCGGCAAATCTACTTTGCTTAAATTATTGGTTGGAGAATATCAGCCATCTAAAGGATCAGTGGAAAGAAGTCGCAATACCAGCATCGGATACCTTCACCAGGATCTGTTAAGTTTTGATACTAACGACTCAATTTTTAATGTCGCCCTTGCCGCCTTTGAAAAAATTCTTCAATTGGAAAAAGAAATTGAGGAATTGGGAAAAGAAATCGAAAAAAACCAGGATGAAAAATTAGTTCATGATTATTCTGATAAATTGCATGAGTTAGAAATTCTTGGCGGCTATAATATCCATCATAAGACAGAAGAAATTTTGCAGGGACTTGGATTTGCCAACAGTGATTTACAAAGACCTTACAAAGAATTCAGCGGCGGCTGGAGAATGAGAGTGTTGCTGGCCAAAATGATCCTGCAACAACCTGATCTTTTATTATTGGATGAACCAACCAATCACCTCGATCTTCCTTCCATAGAATGGCTGGAAAAATATTTACAACATTACCAGGGTTCTGTAGTCATTGTCAGCCATGATAAATATTTTTTGAACAGAATGGTAACGAAAATCGTGGAAGTCTATCAGCAACAATTGCATATTTATAATGGCAATTTTGATTTTTATGAAAAAGAAAAAGCTATTAGGATAGACTTACAACAGAAAGCTTACGAGAACCAGCAGGATTATATTCGCCAGAATGAAAGATTGGTTGAAAGATTCAGGGCAAAAGCCAGCAAGGCCGCAATGGCACAGAGCATCATCAAGAAATTAGATAAACTGGAACGCATTGAAGATGCTGAATTGGTAAGACCTAATATCCGTATCAACTTTCGTGTGGATAAAACGCCAGGAAAAGTGCTGGTGGAATTAAAAGACATTTCCAAATCATTTGGCGAAACAACCATCGTCAAACATACATCTGCAGAAATTGAACGTGGCGATAAGATCGCTTTGATTGGCGCCAATGGAAAAGGTAAGTCCACCCTGCTTAGAATTATTGCAGGCATCGAAAAATTTGATGGTCATCGGAAATGGGGTCATAATGTAGAAGAAAGTTTTTATGCTCAGCACCAGTTGGAAGCATTGAACATTAGTAATACCATTATTGATGAAATGAAAGAATGCGGAAGTCAAATGACCGAACTGGACCTGCGGACTTTGCTTGGATGCTTTCTATTCAGTGGTGACGATGCTGATAAAAAAATTAAAATTTTAAGTGGTGGCGAAAAAGCGAGAGTTGCTTTGGCAAAAACAATTATCAGTAAAGCAAATTTTTTAATGCTCGATGAACCGACCAATCACCTGGACATGCACAGTTGTGATTTATTGGTGGAAGCACTGAACAAATACCAGGGCAGTTATATTCTTGTCAGCCATGACCGCTATTTTATTTCTAAAACAGCAAATAAGATCTGGGAGATAGTGGATCATGAAATCAAAGAATTTAAAGGAGGATATGAGGAATACGTGCAATGGAAAGAGAGGATGGCGAAATCAGAAACAGACAACAAGAAATCTGAAAAACCTATTGTTCAATTAAAAGAAAACATTAATCCAGCAGCAGAAAATATTAAGCATAAGGGAGGGCATCAAAACTCTTCACATGGAAATGACAAAGCCAGGGAGGTGAAAAAAGAATTGCAGAAACAGCAACGAATATTCCAGCAATTAGAAGAAAAAATTGTAAAGCTAAAGGAGCAAAAAATGATTTTAGAATCTGCGTTAGCGGCTCCTGAGACTTATTCAAATAAAGAAATATTTCTGAAAACAGAAACTGATTATAAAAATATTTCGTCTGAACTGGAGCAGCTGAATAAAAATTACGAAGAGGTTTTTGAAAGAATTGTTGAGCTTGAAGAATGAGAGTGATCTTTCTCAATAGAATAATTGGTCAGAAACCTTATCTTTATTAAATCAAAATTAAAAAATATGAAACCAAAATTTTCAAACATTCTGCCGGCAATTGCATTCATAGCTTTTTCAATCATCGTGATTACAGGTTGTCAGTCAAAAAAAACTGATGCAGACATCAAAGCTGCAGTAGAGACAAAACTAAAATCAGATTCCATGACTTCCATGTGTATGGTTGATGTAAAAGATGGGGTGGTGACTCTTTCAGGAGAAATGATGAATGATTCCTGCAAAGATGAATGTGTAAAAATGGTGAAAGACGTTGAAGGTGTAAAATCTGTTGTCAACAATTGTACTGTTATGCCGATGACTGAACCCCCAACAGCTAAAGACGAATGGTTAAACAAAAACATTGATGATATTACAAAGGAAATCACCACTATCAAGATCGGTGCCGACAGCGGAATCATTCATATAGCAGGAAACCTGACAAAGGCGCAATGGGAAAAAGTGAAAAATGCTATTGACAAGCTGAATCCAAAAGGCTATGATACTACAGCATTGACGGTTGAAAAAAAATAGTTCCTAAAAACATTATCATGCGCCGGTTTTTAATAAAGACCGGCACATTTTATTTTCCTATCTTTTCATTGACGATCTTTAAAATTTCATTTTCCAAAGCGATGGTTTTATTTTCTATCTCTTTTCCTTTGGTAATAATGTCAGCCACAAATTTCTTATCATCATAACCAGTCGCATTGATCTTTACATTCAAAAATGCTCCCATCACTGCAGCTCTTGCACATAATGCGCCAACGCCAGCATCAGAAACAGAATTAGGATTGCCAATCTCCGCCATCGCTTTTATAACTTCCATGCTTCCGTTTGCCACTTGCATAACTTTAAATGGAATTTCTATTGCCAGTTTGGTTGCATCCTGAATTGCTTTGCTGCGGATCTTTTTTTCTTCATCAGATGATTTAGGTAAAGCAAATGCATCCATGATCTTATTGAATGCTTTGGTATCCTGGTCAACCAAGCGAATCATTTCATCTTTGTATTGCTGACCTTTCTCAGCCCAATTGCTGAATTCTTCCCAGCGATCATCCCAACCTTTTTTATGCGAAGAAAGATTGGCCACCATTGTTCCCAATGAAATTCCCAGCGAACCAACATATGCGGCAATGGAACCGCCGCCGGGAGCCGGACTCTCACTTGATGTTTCGTCTGCAAAATCGGTAAGCGTCATGCTCACCAGTTTACTGTCGTTTGGATTGCGTAGCATATATTCAATTATTTTTTCTTCCGGTTTAAATGGAGAAAGTTCATCCAGTCCCATTGACATCACCGCCATTCTTATTAATTCCTTTTCTGAAACACCTGTTGAACGTTGTTGTTTTCTTAAAAAATATTTTCCTGCATCTGTCATTGCTTTCAATGGAATTAATCCTACCAGTTCACTTCCGGTAACACGAATGCCTCTTTTATCGGCGCTCTTGCATACTTCATCAAAAGCAATATGCACCGGTGTCACATTGATATTCGTAAGATTGATACTTATCTGTGCAATACCATATTCTTCAATATACCATCCAATAGCTTTCACAGCTTTCAAACTACCCGGCTTCACTATTATCTTTCCACTATCATCAGTAATTTTTCTTCCCGCTTCACGAACATCAAACGCAATGGCATTGGCACGACGAACAGAAGTTGTATTGAGATTCACATTATATGCCACTAAAAAATCTCTTGCACCAATTACTGTCGCTCCTCTCTTCGCATCAAATTCTACAGGACCGAAGTCTGGTTTCCATTCCGGCAATTTTATTTTCCTAAAAAATCCTTCATATTCACCGGCACGGATCACTGATAAATTACTTCGATTTTTATCGGGTTGTGCCGCTTCATATAAATACACAGGCAGGTTCAGTTCTTCGCCAACACGTTTTGCAAGTTGTTGTGCAAACTTTGCTGTTTCCTCCATCGTGATGTTTGCGATTGGTATCAGCGGACAAACATCAGTGGCTCCCATTCTTGGATGCTCGCCTTTATGTTTGCTCATGTCAATCAGCTCGCCGGCTTTTTTAATGGCACGAAAAGCAGCTTCAACCACAGCATCAGGATCGCCAACAAATGTTACCACCGTTCTGTTAGTTGCTTTTCCCGGATCAACATTCAGCAAACGAACCTCCTTCACTGATTCTATTTCATCAGTGATCCGCTTAATGATGTTCAAATCATTTCCTTCGCTGAAGTTTGGCACACATTCGATCAATTGCTGCATACGATTCTAATTTGTTCGGGTAGTTAACAGGACGCTAAGATATTGTTTGTGGTGGATTCGTTCAACTGAATGGTAATTACGAGTGCTTCATCCTGAATTAGCTATAAAGAAGAGACATTGATCTTTAGAAATGTTACCCTTCTTTCCGGAATTGCTACCTGCCTTTTCGGACTTGCTACCCTTCTTTTTGGATTTGTTATCCAGCATTTCGGAATTGCTACCCAGCTTTTCGGATTTGTTACCCATCTTTTTGGGATTGTTACCCGTTTCCGGGAAAAAAGCATCTGCTTTTTTGCTCTTCTTGATTGGAAAAACCGTTGATTGTATGCGATTTAGCTTGAAATGTGTAAGAAATGAGGTTTTGATGGGGTGTAATTTTTATAAAGGAGGCTGGTATAATTTATTATTCACTCCTATTAGTGTTTTTTCATCAATATTAATAAAGCATAGTTGTTCTTTGATGTCGTGCCGGGCCTCGACCCGGCATCTTTTCTTTATTAAATCTTTTAAAAGACCCCGGATCAAGTCCGGGTGACAACTACAACTCCCGGAGGGTAAACAACTCTCTGATAGTTATATAAAGTAAGAAACATTTTTGGATGAATACAAAAAGATGCTAGCAGCTTTTGAAGTGGAATACGATGAACACTATATTTTTAAGGAGCTTGAGTAAAGTTGTATTGCTACTATCATCCTCTGTTGCGTTCCGCTGTTGAGGGTTCGGTAATTCTATTTAACAACTAATATTATAGAGTTTCTTAAATTTATAGCCTATGTCTAAACTTAACCTTACAAAAAAACAAAAAGAACTTATCAACGAACTTGATGAAATCACTTCGCTATTGACTTTGGATTATCAAAATTTCCATAAATATGAGAAGGAAGGAAGAACGTCTTATTTAGAAGCAGCTAAAGACAAAATAATAAGAGGGCAAATTATTGTTTGGTACACTCTAGTTGATGAACTACTGAATATGGAGTTATGTCATTATTTTTTTGGGAAAAAACATAGCTTTATTAAATTATGGAAGACAAAGAAATTCCAAAATTTTAATTACTATGTTCTTGAAGAATTGTATTTACTTCAAAAACTTAGATTCGTAAAATCTATTAAAAAAATTCCCAAAAGCATTTCAAATGATATTGAAAAAATTAATTATTTACGCAACGGGTTAACGCATTCTTTTTTTCCTAAAATCTGAAAAAAATCAAAACCTATTTATAAAGGAAAAAATATATTTACTTTAGAAGGGCTGAAAATTATTACAGAAGATTTTGACATGATATTCAACTATTTTTTAGGAATAAAATAATAATACTAACAAAGTGCAACCCAAGGGACAAAGATAGAAGAACGGTTTTAGCGGTTGTGGTGTTCTCACCAACTAACGCATCACAGCCAAAAGGCTAAATAAATATTTTTCCCATTTAAAATATTTCCTTTACCTCTATGCCATCGCCGGTGTTCTCCTCACAACCACATTCAGCCAAACAGTTATTCACTAATTTTACTGGCTATTATTTACTCGTCAATTACAAAATTATATTGACATGAAACAAAGAATACTTATTGGCTTTTGTTTTTATTTTCTCTGCCATTGTTTGCACAATACAAATTAAATGTTCCGGTAAATATACAGGCAGCTTATGATAAGCAAACAAGAAGTGCGGATGGCAATCCGGGAAAGAATTATTGGCAGAATACTGCGGACTATGACCTCAAAATAAACTTTGATCCTGTTACAAGGTTACTTACAGGCTCCGAAACGATTGATTATGTCAATAACAGTCCTGACACATTAAAGCAGGTATGGTTCAAACTATATCCTAATCTCTATAAAAAAGGAAGCATACGTGAAATGGCTATTAATGCTGCAGACATTTCTGATGGAGTTGACATCACAGAGTTCAGCATGAATGGAACGACTTATGCAAAACAAAAGCTGCGCATCAATGGAACAAATATGACGGTGAACGTTCCTGCTATCACACATGGACAACATGCCCGGTTTGCTATTAGCTGGAATTATACCTTGAATAAACATTCTGATATACGCACTGGCGAAATAGATCCCGGTGCTGATTTTGTTGCTTATTTCTTTCCACGTATTGCCGTATATGATGATATTGATGGATGGAACCGTCATGCATACACCGGTTCAGTGGAATTTTATAATGACTTCTGTCACTTCAAAGCGGCCATCACTGTTCCTGATTCGCAAGTGGTATGGGCTACAGGAAATTTATTGAATGCAAAAGATGTGCTGAGTCAGCCAGTCTATCTGCGATTGCAACAGGCAGAAAAGAATGATGGCATCATCACAATAATTGATAGTACAGAAATAAACAGCGCAACCAATCATTCCGGCACTGACAATACATGGTTGTATGAAGCCAATGATGTTACCGACTTTGTATTTGCATGCAGCGATCATTATATGTGGCGCTCTGCCAGCCTGGTAGTTGATAAAAATAGCGGAAGAAGAACAAGAGTGGATGCAGCATTTAATCCAAAGCATAAGGATTATTATACGGTGATCAGTGATGCCAGGAAAACAGTAGAAGCGATGAGTTATGATTTTCCCAAATGGCCTTATCCTTATCCGCATGAAACCGTTTTTGACGGACTGGATCAAATGGAATACCCGATGATGGTGAATGATAATCCAGTGGAAAATCATGCTGAATCTGTAGAGCTTACTGATCATGAAATATTTCATACTATGTTTCCCTTTTATATGGGTACCAATGAAACAAAATATGCATGGATGGATGAAGGCTGGGCTACTATTGGTGAATGGATCATCTCTCCCATCATTGATTCAACATTGGTTGATGAATATGGTGTTGCCCCAACTTCCCATAATTCAGGAACGGAAACTGATCTTCCAATCATTACTTTATCCACTGAGATCAGGGGGGCTTATTTTACCAACAGCTATCCAAAACCGGCAATGGGTTATTTGTTTGTAAAAGATATGCTGGGTGATGACCTGTTTTATAAAGGACTGCATTATTACATTCAGCAATGGCATGGCAAGCATCCTATACCATGGGATTTTTTTAATTGCATGAATACAGGAAGTGGCAAAAACCTTAACTGGTTTTGGAAGAAATGGTTTTTTGAGAATGGCATTGATGATCTTTCCATTACTAAAGTAAATACAACTGAAAAACCTTTTGTTGTAATAACCAATAAAGGAGGTAACCCGTTGCCAATTGATCTGAAAATAGAGTTTGCGGATGGAAACTCTGCCAGTATTCATAAAAGCATTGAAGTATGGCAAAAAGGAAACAGTATGGTGACTATTCCATTACCCACAGGAAAAAAGATAGAGAAAATTATTTTAGGCGGAGTTCATACACCTGACAGAGATGTAAAGAATAATGTCTGGGAGCTGAAGTAAACTAATATTCATAGTCAGTGTCTACCAACTGCAGACAAATTCTCATTAATAACCGCGGT
Source organism: uncultured Bacteroidota bacterium (assembly GCA_963823125.1). Classification (GTDB taxonomy): domain Bacteria; phylum Bacteroidota; class Bacteroidia; order Chitinophagales; family Chitinophagaceae; genus UTBCD1. The sequence continues at coordinate 836,102 of CAWGKD010000003.1, read as the reverse complement.
ATTTCAAAGTTATTACCGCTGTTCGTGTTCTCATCATAACTGTTCGGAAGATTTAAGATGAGTTTTGAAATAACACTTTTCTTGCTTTTTGAACATTTCCGCCACATAAAACCACTATGTGATAGATAATGTCCCGTTCAAGGTCCTGTGAAAATTTTTGTTTGGCTATTTTATATCCTTTTAGCTTTTTTTCTTTTTTGTATTGTTGTAGCAATATTGCTACCGTCATGGTTATATAGAGTATAGACCTGATCCCATTTTCAGTTCTGTTTACCAAATGACTGAAATTAAGATGTTGCTTTATAAATTTGAAAAACACCTCTATTTCCCATCTTGACCTATATATTTCTGTGATCTCCTTTACGTCAATAGTCTTTATGTTGGTTATAAAAGTTATGGTTTCTTTATTCTCTTTTTTTACAGCCTTTATCAACCGGACAGGATGCTTGGTCCTTTTGCTATACATTGTGTATAAATATACCCAGCAATCACTGATGATTTTTAGTGTAGGAGTAGAAATATTTTTGGCAATGGTATTGCTCTTATACACGGTTCGCTTCGGGTCATTATTTATTCTGGATATGAAGTGGATTTGATTTTCTGTTAGCTTGTCATAGTGATCCCTGGCAGTAATTCCACGGTCAAATACATTTATCTTTCTGCCGGCGGTTCGGTTATGAGCAATCATGCTTTCACTCAATGCCACATTTTCACTATTGTGGGTTTGGTCATTATAAAAATAAACAGCCTCCGGTATATTAGTAAAGCCAATTGTATACTTAAGCAACCTGTATTTATCGGCATCTCCACCTTTTAAGCGATATCCTATTTGAAGTAATTTGCCTGATAAAGAAACTATCGTGGAATCAAAACGTATAACAGCATTCTTTTCTTTGCCCAATGCTTCACTATAGGCGGCTACGCAAGCATTGAAAATCTGCTGAAAATATTCCCATTTAATCTTCCCCAACCTTTCACTGATAGAACTGTAACTGATAGTGCCGGAAGATGAACTGCCAGCCAGGCTTTGAAATAATGCTGATTCAAATGCCGATTGCATACCCCTGAGGCTATTCTCCTTTTCTGTGACCATACAATAAACCAGCAGCTTAAAGATCAATTGCCCCTGAAGTTTTTTAGAATATTTATCTATCCCTACCGAAACAGCTAATTGTTTCAATAACTTATCCGGAACAAATAACAATAGATTACTGATCATTTCCATCTTTTAAATTTCTTTTCAAAGAACTAAACCGCCTTCGTTTAACAAAGGATTATTTATCAACGTGGCTGGATAACTAATAACCTAATCCATAATTTCTTCCGAACAGTTATGGTGTTCTCATGAACAACAAGGTCAATCAAATCCAAAACAAATATTAATCCCAGTTTAAAATATTTCCTTTGCTGCTGCGTCTACCTTATTAAATGGGTGAGACAGCGACAATATCAGTGAGCAATCAGCCAAAACAAAATATCATCCAGGCCGTCCGTGATTATGGCAAACGGTTATTTTATTTCATTCGCGGAAGGGTGAATACGGATGAGGATGCCGAAGATATTTTGCAGGATGTGTGGTACCAGTTCAGCAATGTGATGAACAGCGAACCGATTGAACAAACAAGTGCCTGGTTGTATCGTGTGGCAAGAAACCGGATCATTGATAAATATCGCAGGCAACAACCCGATTCACTTGAAGAGGAGTTTACGGATGATGAAGAAGCTGAATTTAATTTCAGGGAGATATTGCTAGCAGAAGATGCTACTCCTGAAACTGAACATCTCAGGAATCTTTTCTGGGAACAACTGTTTGCAGCACTGGATGAATTGCCGGAAGAACAGAAACAGGTTTTTGTGTGGAATGAACTGGAAGATATTTCTTTTAATGAAATATCCGAACGCACAGGAGAAAAGATCAATACACTGATCAGCCGGAAACGGTATGCCGTGCTGCACCTGAGAAAACGATTAGAACAATTACGAAAAGAAATTATAGAACCATAAAAATTAAAATCATGAAAAGATCATCAAGGTTAAGACGAATCATTTTAATGGTAATCCTGATAGCCCCTGTTGCTATTTTTATTTTTGGCAGCGTAATCATGTTGCTTTGGAACAATGTGCTTACTCCGGTGCTGCATGTATCTACCATTACATTCTGGCAAGCCCTCGGAATATTGGTATTGTCAAAAATATTATTCAGCAGCTTTAATGGAAGAGGCCACAGGCCACGCCGTTTTTACTGGAGAGAAAAAATGATGTGGAACAGCATGACGCCGGAACAAAAAGAAAAATTCAAAGAAGAATGGAAGAACCGTTGCGGAAGACCGGGATTCAGATCATGGAATTCAGAATCAGAAGTCAGTCAGCCGGATGCAGGAGCATAATGAATTGATCTCGTATTTTCATAAAGTAATTTATATCTAACTTCAGTGTACTTCTTTAATTATAAATGAAATGAGTAAACCAGACGCAAAACCATTTTTTGCTCCGCAGTTAATGATCAATAATGGAGTGAAGGATATTTCATTTTATGCAAAAGCATTTGACGCCACGGAAAATATTTGTCTTTATAATACGGATGGCAGCATTCATGTAGCTGAACTTTCTATTGATGGCACTATTTTTCATCTGCATGAAGTAACAAAGTCATATTTCTTTTCTCCGGATAAATACAATGGCTCAACAACTATCATCGGTTTGTTTGTTTCTGATGTGCCTGCCGTTATGGAGAAAGCCATTAAAGCTGGCGCCACAGAAATAAGTCCGGCAAAGGATTATGAATATGGTTACCGGCAGGGAGAAATCAAAGACCCTTTCGGACATCATTGGTTGATAGAAAAAAAATTGAATGAAAAATAAAATGCTTATGAAATCAAATTAATAATTTAAGGAAAATTGCAGAGGACACCATTTTTTCACCCCTTATACTCTTTCTTTGCCATAAATAAGGTTTTGACAACACCCTTGATGTTCCTTTTTTTTAAAAAGACAGCTTAATTATACGTATCCGCTCCCTTTATTTCCCGGTAAGGTTTTATAAAAAAATCATTGACCAAAGGATTGAATTGGGAAGCTTTAAAGATTGGAGTGGAATGTCCTGAATCAGGAATGATCCATAAATAGGATTTTGGAATATTCTGTGCAATCAATACTGTATGCGGTACCGGTATAACATCGTGGTCCCCTCCAATTACCAAGGTTGGGCACTTAATGGTATGCAATTCTTCAAGACTTATATGCGGTTCTAAAAGATCAAGATCAGATATTTTTAATTCATTTTTCACTTCAGGCGTTTGCACTTTCTTTCTGAGTTCAGCACTGTTTCTCTCTGTTTCTTCCCAAACATAGGGGGTAAGTCCTGTTGTATCAGGCCAGAGATTTGCGCCGGTGATTGCCAGTTTCTTCACTTTGTCCGGATGACGGATAGCCAGCAAGAATCCATTGATGCCACCATCGCTCCACCCAATCACATAACAACTATCCAGGTGGAGTGAATCGAGTAAAGCATTAAAATCATCAGCCATCATTTCAAAAGTCAATGAGTCGCCATGATCAATGGTCTTGCCTTGTGCACGACTATCTACAGCAATCACTTTATACTGTTTGGAGAAATAGGGAATATTATTAGTAAAAGCAATTATAGAGCCGCCATTGCCATGAATAAAAAGTAGAGGTTCGCCCTGTCCGTATGTTTCATAATACATATTGATGCCACGCAAATGAATGTAATGTCCGGCCACTTTATTATCACCATAAGCAATTTGTGCTTGGGATGAATAAAAATTACTTATTAAGAAAACGCAGGCAAGTAAATAGTTCCGCATATCACAATTATTTTGAAATAAATATAGTCAGAATATTTTTTCCCGTCTTACATTAATTTTGTTATAATTCTGTTCCTTCAACAAAAATATTTTTCTTAACTTCAGAATATAAATTTCAAAAAGCTTCTCAAATTCATAGCAGATTTGGTAAACATTAGCACAGGCATCAACAGAAGAAGAAGGCTTAAAGAACACGAAAAAAACAACAATGAAAATAATTTTACCTTTTGTTTTCGCCTGTTTGTTATGTGTTGCATCCTGCAATAAGGGAAGTATTAGTAACAATTCTCAAGGCAAACAGCTTTATCCACTTGCCTCGGGGAATGTATGGATATATGTTGATAGCTTCTTTGACATTTACCAAAATTACCTGGGAAAAGATACGTTTCGCCTGAAGACTGCAAAAACGGTTAACCAGAATAATCACATTTATACGCCAATTACGGATCAGTTTGATGATTCCATATTTACTTTGCGGTCTGACGATACGACAGTTTTTATCCGGGAGCCACCTGGGGAATCTCTCATGTTCAGGTGGCCGATGACAACAAACCAATCGTCTATAAATAATTCTTATTTCGGGGATTCGCTTACTTCAATAATATATACCGACAAAAATGTCACTACAAATTATCCTTCCTACAAAATCGTGGTAACTCAAGATGACGGTTTATGGTATGATTACAAACAGCAGGAATTTTATTTTACCGTTGGCCTCGGTATTATAAAAGGTCGTGATCTTTGGAAAAATTTTAACGGCGATATTTATGTCTCCGACTCTTACAGACTCATCTCTTACAACATTTATTAGCCAGGATAAAATTTTCTTTATCTTTTTAAAAACTTTTGGAAAAAAAATATAAACATTTAAAGCTTAATTGCATCAACTCCAACGCCAAATAACTTCATCGAAATTTTATTTAAGTCTTCTTTGCCTCCTTGCAAATGAATCGTGCAGTGTAAATGACTAATAGATTGCCCCGGGGCTAAAGCAGCAGCTGGCGATGAACTCTCCACTTCGTAAAATTTTCCCATTTGTTTGCCATCAATGGGTCCATCATTATAAGAATTTACCGCATCACCGGAAAAAGGTTTGTCCTGAATTTTCCATAAGGAGTTCACATAATCAGTATTTCCTTTCGGCAAATCAAATTGTGCAATTGTCAGAATATTATTCACGGGATCATAACTTCCCAATAGCGGCAAAGCTCTTAATGGTGGCACACCAATTTTACTTCTGTAATTCGCATCAGCTTTAAATAATATCAATCCGTTTTTTATTTGCAACCGGTCAGCAGGCACTTTGCCAAAATAATCATCCGTAACTATTTTACCGAGCTTAGTTGAATCACCTTGTTTATATGGTAGAATAACTGTGGTTTTTTCAGAACCGTTCATCATGCTCAATATCCAGATGGAAAGCATGCCTGTTTTTTTATTCCATGAATTTTTGCCGGTATTGGTTATGCTGTTCTCAGATTCAAATGCCACGGCTTTCACTCCTTCAGGAACAGAAATACCCAATGCACTGTCAATAGAATTTTTATTTAACAGGCGAACTGTTCTGTTTACTTTCAGATCAAATTTATTTCCTGAATAATTTTCAAGATGCATTTCCTTCTCAAACTTTGCTTCAGATTTGGTAGAAGAGACCAATGTAAAAGAATCTGTATCGAATTCTTTCGGGACAAACCAATTATCATAGTTGAATTCTGTTCCTTTTTTAAAATAAACAGAAAACTGTCCACCTTCGGGTCCTAACCAAAAGCGATCTTCACCACCAACAGCATTGATATGTTCGCCATTTTTGCCTGATGCGATCAATTCATGATTCACCCAACCAAAACTTAATCCTTTTTCTCCATCAGCAGTGCTTGTCATCACTCGTCCCTGGTATGAAGGAATAACAATCAGTTGGGCACTGCTATCATCACCAAGCTTCACAAATTCTTTGTGATTTTTTTCCAGAAACTGAAGGTCATATCCAAAAGTTCCTTTTGAATATCCTTGCTTTGAGGTATCAGTTGAACTTGCCGAAGAATTATTATTCCCATTGTTGCATGAAGTAATAATCATGACTGAAACTATTATTATAAGTTTATTCATAAAATCTTTTTAAGATTAAGCTAAACAAACTCACCAGCTATCATCACTTTATCAATAAGATTTGTGCCAAATGAATAAGGCAGATAAGCTAATGAAGGAATAGGTTTGGTGAAAATAAGATTTGCTTTTTTGCCAATAGAAATACTTCCAACTTCATTTTGCAATTCCATTGCATAAGCGCCATTAATTGTTGCTGCATTGATCGCTTCTTCAGGAAGCATTTTCATTTGAATGCAACTCATGGCTACAACTAAATTCATATTCCCATTTGGTGAAGAACCGGGATTGTAATCACTTGCTATAGCAACTGCACAACCTTTATCAATTAATTTTCTGGCCGGTGCATAATTCATCCGGAGAAAGAAAGCAGCGGAAGGTAATAAAGTAGTCAAGCCCCTCCAAACCTCCCCTAAAGGGGAAGCTTTAGAACTTCCTAAAAGTTTTAAGTCATTTTCCGTAAGAGTTTCAAGATGATCCAGCGAAAGAGCATTTAATTTGATTCCCGTTTCTATTCCACCAACGGAATTAAGTTGGTTGACATGAAGTTTTGGGTTCAATCCATATTTCATTCCTGCTTTGCAAATAGTTTCTGTTTCATCCGGTGAAAAGAAACCCGTTTCGCAAAACACATCAATATAATCTGCCAATTTTTCTTTAGCGATCACCGGCAACATTTCATTTATGATGAGATCAATATAACCCTGGTGATCTTCTTTATACTTCAAAGGATAAGCATGAGCGCCAAGAAAAGTTGCTTTTATAGAAAGTTTTGATTTTTCTTTCAGTTTTTTTATAACGCGCAACATTTTCAATTCACCTTCCACTGATAAACCATAACCACTTTTAATTTCAACAGCTCCGGTTCCCAGTTTGCTTATTTCTTCCAATCGTTTCCATGCAGAATTGAACAATTCATCTTCCGGAACATTATTTAATTTTTTTGCAGAATTTAAAATGCCACCGCCTTTTGCAGCAATGTCTGCATAACTCATTCCTTTTATTTTATCAACAAATTCTTCTTCACGACTTGCAGCAAAAATCAAATGTGTATGGGAATCACACCAGCATGGAAGAATGAACTGACCAGAAGCATCAGCTTTGTTTTGAATTTTAAATTTTGAATTTTGAATTTGACCCATTGTCCCAAATTCAGCAATCACTCCATCTTCAATAACGAGATAAGCATTTTCAATAACCGGTAATTCAGCTAATTCTTTTCCACGCAGAAGTTTATTTTCTTTTCTTGCATTGACAAGTTGCTTTATGTTAGTTATAAGAATAGCTGCCATAACTGAAAGATAGGAATAATAAAAAAAATAAAACCGCCTCAATTATAGTGAGGCGGTTTTATTATAACTAACCAGAAAATATCAGTACGGTAAAATAGCAGTATGTGAAAGGCCACCGGAGCCAACCCATACAATCTCCAAGTAATAAGATCCTGTTCCCGGACATGATGTAGCGTTGCCTGTAGCATCAAGTCCGAAAGTGACAGTAGAAGTATCAGTTGTTCTTGTATGAACGACTTGTCCGCTGGTTATTCTGAAACTGCAATCCTGGCGAACTACCAATGGTTGTGTGATTGCTGTAGTAAATGAATTTCCATAACGATTAGTTCCCCATTCACAAATTCCAGTCGTGGCACCATTTGAATATGTACCGGTTGTAGTAATCACGACTCCGTTATTATAAGTAAATACTCTTTGTTTGGCTACCTGCCATGAACGTTGAGCTCCATTATCAAAAGTAATGGTCATTCCACTACTGGTAATTGTATGCGTAATAGTTACAAGAGCTGCTAAATTGATTAATAAGCCACCGCTCACGTTTGTATAGGTTTGTGAGCCATTAATTGTTATGCTCTTATTATCCCGAAGACGGGTAATTTTTAAATTTTGAAAAGTGAATGTAACAGCAGCACCGGCATCTTTCCAGCGAATTCCCTGTGGCATTGATATTATTACTACGCCGGTACGGGTTCTGTTATTCAGACAATTGGTACCATTGTAAGTAATAGTAATGGTTCTTGGATTACTTGTTGTATCAATGGCAACGGTTGCATCGCAGATAAGTCCTTCTACCTGCTGGCCGCGACCTGAGAATGAAGTTGTACTTTCTAAAGCTACATCTCCATCATTGGCTACTGCATCCACTTCTGTGGAAACCTGTGATTGATCATCTGCCTGTGTTGATATCTGTGTGGTTTGACTAACAGAAGAAGACGAAGAATTATTTTTTTTACAGGCAACAAAAAAAACAGCTGTACAAAAAGCAAGTGCAGCTAATAAAAGAATTCTAGTTTTCATATTGTGGTTGTTTTGTGATTTCGCATAATTGCACGTAATTGACCGCAACTATTCAATTAAGTTTAAAGAGTTAAAATTATTTTCACAGGCTTTTAATCATATTAAAAGAAATGCAAAATTGTTTCGCTCAAATCTGTATTTTTCAGATATTACCTGAACGAATGAAAATAATTTAAATTATAGGCGGGGCTAAAATTTTATCTGGTTAACCAATCTCTTTAATTCTATTTCAGAAGATTTTGCGGCAAAACTAAGATTGGTGAAGCTGTATGATGCGTTTTCAAAAGTTTGCTGAGCCTGTTCCACTTCAAGAATGGTTGCCTGCCGCAACTGGAATCTCAATAATACGAGGTCTAGTAATTTCCCTGCGAGTTCTACGTTTTTTTGCTGTGTTTCCAATTGCTGTAATGATGATGAATAAGCCTGGTAGGTCTTTACAGCATTAGCAGTATAATTTCTTTTTAATATATCTTCTTGTATAATGGCGTTTTTTGTATTTATATCCGCAACCCGTTGCTGTCGTTTATATATGGAACCATTATAGATAGGAATTGACAGGCTAAGACCCCCGGTAAGTCCATTATTCTGATTCAACAGAATCTGGCTTGCTGAAATCTGAGAGCGATTGTAACTGTAGGATGTATTAGCCCGCAGAGAAGGATATCGTAATGCAGCAGTTTGTTTAGATATGAGTGCATTTATTTTTATTTGTTCATCCGCAGCAACGATATCTGCATTTTTTTCTAACCCTGATAAAATATCACCGAGTACAACTGTTTTATCTACTTCAATTGTATCAACAATATTTATAGTTGAATCAGGTTTCAGGCTCAGTAATAAAAGCAATTCTGTTTTTGACTGATCAATAACTGATTGTTGCGATAGCTTTGATTGTACCAAGGCATTCAAATCAAGCTGTGATTGAAAGAGATCGGCATTATTAGCCATCCCGACATCCTGCTGAGCTTTCACAATATCCAATTTCTTTTGCGAAGCTTCTATAGAACGATCAATTGTCTTCATATAGCTCTGTTGCCGGACTACATCATAGTAAGCAGTGATGACCGAAGCTACAAGATTTTGTATCTGAGAATTAAGATACTGTTCACTCTGAGATTGTAATTTTTCCAGCTTATTTTTTGTGGTAGTTACATAGGAACCATTGTACAATAATATACTGGCAGTTATTCCTGAACTTAAGTTATTGCCGGTGGCACCGGTACGTTTGATTGTTGTACCTGTAATTAATTTCTGATTTACATTAGTTACCTGTTGATTAAATGTTGTTGTATTAGTAATAATGGGCAGACCACCGGCAACTCCGATATTATTATTGATAGTGCTAATTGCTATATTGTTTTTTAAGATATCTAAATCCAAACTGTTCTTTAATGCTATACTTATAGCATCAGGAAGTTTGAGAGTTTGAGCAAATACAGAAATACCAAAAACAATAAATGTTATTTGCAATAAAAAACATTTAATCCCTTTTCTTTTTATCATATTTCATTGCTTAATAAAATCATTTCCCAATTGCCTCACCACGCATATCTTTTTGTATTTGTTCTTCTGTTTTTCGTTTTCCTGAAATAAATGTATAAACAGCCGGAATTACAAACAAGGTCAATACCAATGAAAACAAAATTCCGCAAACAACTACAATGCCAAGCGGAACCCGGCTGGTAGATGATGCACCAAGTCCCAGTGCAATTGGCAATGCACCTAAGGATGTAGCAAGGCTCGTCATTAAAATTGGCCTGAGTCTTTGAGATGCTGCTTCAAATACTGCATCCATTTTATTCATTCCCCGGTTTCTTTTCTGATTGGCAAATTCAACGATCAATATTCCATTTTTAGTTACCAACCCAATCAGCATGATCATTCCTATTTCAGAAAAAATATTTAATGTCTGACCATAAACCCAAAGACTTAATAAAGCTCCACTCAATGCCAGTGGTACTGTAACCATAATAATAATCGGGTCAAGGAAACTTTCAAACTGAGCAGAAAGGATCAGGTAAATCAATACCAATGCCAGAGCAAAAGCAAAAACAATATTTGATGAGCTTTCAGAATAATCTCTTGAAGGCCCCGCAAGAGAAGTTTGATAACTTTCATCCAGCAACCTGTTAGAAATTGATTGCATTGCTTTAATACCATCGCCAATAGTATATCCTTCGGATAAAGAAGCTGAAATAGTCGCTGCTTTATACCTGTTAAAATGGTATAATGTTGCAGGGCTGCTGCTTTCAGCAATATGTACAACAGAATTTAAAGGAATAAGATTTCCTTTACTGTTCCTTACATAAAGATCGCTGATGTCCTGGGGCTTGTTACGATCATTTCTTTCTACCTGTGCAATGACCGAATATTGATAACCATTCTGAATAAAATAAGCTAACCTGCCGCCACTGAATGCTGCCTGAATAGCACTGATCACGTCTTGTGTGGAAAGATCCAGATCTTTTATTTTCATCCGGTCAACGCTTAACTGAATTTCCGGCCGGTTGAACTTAAGATTTACATCAACGTTTGCAAAAGTTTTATCTTTTAATGCTTCATCCAAAAATTTTGGAATGATGTCACGCAATTTATTCAGATCCTGATTCTGAATTATAAATTGAACCGGCAAACTTACTCTTGAACCAAGTCCAACCGCAATAGTTTGTTCCTGAATTGCAAAAATCCTGGCCTGATTATATTTTGCAAATTTCTTTTGTATGTCATTTGCAATTTCACTTTGAGTTCTTTTCCTGTCCTGCGGCGGTATGAGACCAATTCGTGGTTGTGATGTGTTATTGGAACCGCCAGCAGGTGTTCGGGCAAAAACAAAATCACGTTCCGGTATAGAATCATAAAGATAATCTACAAATGGATCAACAATTTTTACCATAGAACTGTAACTGGTTCCTTCAGGAGCAGTCATCGTAAAACGAATGCTACTTTTATCTTCCAACGGAGCTAATTCACTTTTTAAATTTTTAAATGAAAGCACTATTAATCCTACACAAGCAGCAATGATGACCCAGGAAAGCCAGCGAATCTTCATAAACCCATTTAATAATTTCCGGTAGCCATTTTCAATACCCCGGAAAAATGGTTCTGTTTTATGATAAAAATTTCCATGACCGGAACTTTTTCGTGTAAGCAGCACATTTAATACCGGGGTAATTGTAAGAGATACAAATGCGGAAACTAATACTGCAGCTGCCAGCACCACTCCAAATTCACGGAACAGGCGACCAACAAATCCTTCTAAAAATATTACAGGCAAAAACACAATAGCAAGCGTAATAGAAGTAGAAACGACCGCAAAAAATATTTCTTTACTTCCTTCCACCGCCGCTCTGCGCACTGGTAAGCCTTGTTCTATTTTTCGGAAAATATTTTCTGTCACAACAATTCCATCATCCACAACAAGCCCGGTAGCTAAAACAATTGCCAATAATGTTAAGATATTAATAGAAAAACCTGCTACATACATAATGAAAAATGTAGCAATAAGTGAAATTGGAATATCAATCAACGGCCGTATCGCAATCAGCCAGTTACGGAAGAAAAAGAAGATGACTAAAATCACCAAACCAAAAGCGATGGCCAGTGTATTTTCCACTTCCCTCAAAGATTGACGGATATTAATTGTATTATCAATTAAAACGTTGAACTGAATATCCGACTTGTTATTATTTTCGATCTGTTTCAGCTTTTTGTAAAATTCATCGGCAATAGCAATATTATTAGCGCCAGGTTGAGGAATAATGGCAAGCCCAACCGCATTCACTCCGTTATACTTCCAGTTTTGTTCCAATACTTCGGGCCCAAGTTCTACTCTCGCTATATCGCCTAATCGAACAATGCCAGCGCTATCTTCCCTGATAATTAAATCCCGGAATTGTTTTTCAGTAGTTAACCTCCCTAAAACACGAATCGTAAGTTCAGTATTGTTCCCATAAATTTTCCCCGGCGGCAATTCAATATTCTCATTATTCAACGAAGTGTTAATGTCAGTAAAAGCAACTTTGTAAGAATTCATTTTATCAGGATCAAGCCAGATGCGCATAGCGTATCTTTTTTGTCCAAATATATTTACGGCACTTACCTGGCTGATTGTTTGTAATTGTTGCTGCAGTACATTCTCTGCATAGTCACTCAATTCCAGAAGGCTTTTAGTACGGCTTTGAACAGCCAGAATCAAAATAAAATCACTGTTGGCATCTGACTTTGTAACCACCGGCGGAGCATCTATGTCCTGCGGTAAATTACGTGCAGCCTGGCTCACTTTATCCCGAACATCACTGGCTGCTGCTTCCAGATCTGTACCCAGGTTGAATTCTACACTGATCTGGCTGCTACCTAAACTACTCGATGAAGTGATTGTCCGGATACCAGGAATCCCGTTTATCTGTTTTTCGAGTGGCTCGGTAACCTGGCTTTCAATAATATCAGGATTTGCTCCGGTATAGGATGTGCTGACAGAAATAATAGGAGGATCAATAGCCGGATAATCACGAACTGCAAGAAATGAAAAACCAATCACGCCAAATAAAATAAGCATCAGGTTCATTACTGTCGCTAGCACAGGTCTCTTTAATGATAATTCTGAAATATTCATGGAGTGATTAGGATTGATTTTTTTTGCAGTTACCTTTAATTATTAAGGAGGCTGGTTTCATCAGATCAAAATACCTCATTGTTTGTCGAATTCTCCAATTGATTTAATGCTTCTTACTTTGACGGGAGTTTTTGGTCTTGCAAATAATACGCCGGTTACAACAACTGTGTCACCTGGGCTTACACCTTTTATAATTTCAACGTCGTTTGCCTGCCTGAAACCAGTTTGAACATTTACAAAAAAAGCTTTCCCATTCTTTACCAGGATCAGTTGATTATTTTTATCATCGGGAATAATAGAATTGGTGGGCACCATAATAGCTTTTTTGTCCACATTTGATTGTACATCCACTTTTACAAATGCTCCTGGATTAACAGACCCGCCTTTGATCAATGCTCTTACCAGCAAATTTCTTGTATCCTGGTTTATTTGTGGCTCAATGGCAATGATAGTTGCTTTTTCTTTCACTTGTCCTGAGGCATCCAGTTCTATATCAACGGTGCCTCCTCTTTTTATCACGTTACTATATTGCTCAGGCAAAGTAAAATCCACTTTCATTTTATCAAGTTGCTGAATACTGGCAATAACATCAGCTGATGTAACATAAGCTCCAAGACTTACCATTCTCAATCCAACCACACCACTAAAAGGAGCACGGATGATTGTTTTATCAATAAGTGTCTGCGTATAATCGATATCTGCTTTCAGGCTCTTAACCTGGTTCAACGCTGCATCATAGTCACTTTGATTGATTCCATTTACTTCCAGTAATTTTTTATACCGTTGTTCTGTATGAACAGCGAGATCTAATAACACTTTACTCTTTTCCAATTGTGCTACCAGGTCAGCATCATTGATACGGGCAATAACAGTGCCCTGTGTTACATGCGATCCTTCCTGAACATTCAGGTAAGTCAACCGGCCATTTACCTCAGGGCGTAAGGCCACATATTCATTGGCTACTACAGTACCATTTGCTTCAATAACATTGACGACCGGCTGGGGTGTAGCAATAATAGCATCTACTATAGTAGGTGGGTTTCCCTTTGGCTTTAAAACAGAAGATTTGCTTTTACATGCGACAAATACACAGATTAACAGAAGAGCAGGAAAAAAATTATTTATCAATTTTAATCTAAGCATTCATGTATTTTTAAAAGTGCATAAATATATAGAGTTTTGAGTCTTCTTTTATTGAGTATTGATAATTGGTATTATAAAAAAATTACCGGCAAGCAAATGAAATAAACCATTCAGGAATTAAAAATGAATTGATGAAAGTCAACCATTATTTAATTAGACGCATTTAGAGAATAAATCTTTTCTTTGCTATGTAAATCTGATGCTAATGAACCCTTTAGTCGGCATTATCATGGGCAGTGACAGCGACCTTTCGGTTATGCAGGCCGCTGCAGACCTTCTGAAACAATTTAATATCCCCCATGAAGTGACTGTAGTATCTGCGCATCGCACTCCTCATAGAATGATTGAATATTCACAAACGGCAAAAGAACGGGGACTAAAAGTAATTATTGCAGGTGCCGGCGGTGCTGCACATTTACCGGGCATGGTGGCTTCTGTTACAACATTACCCGTTATTGGTGTTCCTATTAAATCTTCCAACTCAATTGACGGATGGGATTCTGTACTTTCAATTTTGCAAATGCCAAATGGCGTACCGGTAGCAACTGTTGCATTAAACGCTGCAAAGAATGCAGGCATTCTCGCTGCAGAAATTCTTGGCACATCTGATGAAACTATCTCCAAAAAAGTAGCTGATTACAAAAAATCTCTCAACAATGAAGTCATTGAAAAAGTGGAGAAGATGAAAAAGGCTGGTTGGGAGAATAAGTTTGATTAAGTCTGAACCTGGAATTATAAGATTTAAGGTTATTAGTATGAAAAAAAAATCTCATGAATCCACCTGAGTCATCGTTCAGACAATATTACAAACTCACTTTCCAATCCCAAAGAATTCTCATAAAGTTTGCTGATGAAATTCTTTCCCCATTTTGCATAGTAAGGCATGAAATTATCATAACGTTCCTGCAATCCACTTTCCGGAAATAATTTTTCTTTAACCGTATGTATTTGGCGTTGTTGATCAGAAAATTTTCTTTTTTCTGCACGAAGCATTTTCTTTTCCAGTTCCTGCAGACGATAGAGTGATTGAGTTTTTAATGCATCTACATGCTGCGCTAATGTGCTGTCAACCGCAACTGCTTGTTTCCTTATTGTTTCATAAAACTGTTCAGCATCTGTAAATGTGCCGTTCAGTTTTATATCATGTTTACTTTCTTTGTGAACTAACCGTTTTATCAGTGCTTCTTCAGGTAAAAAGAAATCTTCAGCAATAAATCCAAGCTTTTTTATTTTGTCCTGCCATTTTTTTTCTACTATCAAAAAAGAATTGCGAAGCAATAAAACCGGGTAAGGCACTTTATAGTTCTCAAATAATTCTTTTAACTGCAACCAATAAGCCAGTTCTCCACCGCCGCCGATAAAAATTATATTGGGTAAAATAGTTTCCTGGAAAAGTCCGCGAAGAATAACATTCGGGCTGAAACGTTCAGGATGACTATGCAACTCAGTAAGAATCTCATTCTTATTAAAAGTGAATAGTGAACCTGCCTGTCCGGCAGGCAGGTGGTTAATAGTGAATTTCCCATTGTTTGCTACTATCCGCTCTCTAATATTATCTTTCAGATAAAACAAATTAATCTCTCTTGGATTTACCTGTGCCTTATATTCCGCTTTCTGTAGCTTCTCAACTGTTTTCTTAACAATTTCTGAAGAAGTTTGATTCAACAGGTCATCTTCAATCTCAGCAATCATTTGCTTTTTCAATTCTGCATTATCCGGAATCAAAACAACTAATCCATAATCTGCAAACAAGGCATTTACAAAATGAAAAGTAGCATCCTGAATCATTACACCTTCCTTATAGCAATCTTTCACAAGTTTGCTAATCTCTTTTCCAAATGGCTGAACAGAAAGTTGTCCTTCAATTAATACAATTAATTTCAGAAATTCTTTGTCCGCCTTCATTCTTCCAACTGCACCGGTCTGTTTTGTTTTCCATTCTAATTTTTTCCCATCGAGATAAATATGGCCCAATTCTTCAAGGTCAGCATCCTCCGATCCCATACAAAATACCGGAATAAAATTGTTCTCCGGGAAGGAAATTTTTAAATACTCCGCCATTTTAATAGCGTGAAGTATTTTATATATAAAATATAAGTGACCGGTAAAAATATTCGGTTGATGAGCTGTGGTAATCGTAAAAGTATTTTCAGAAAGAAGAGATTCAATATTTTTTTTCACCAACTCATTTGCCGGTACTGATTGATATTGTTTTTGTAATTCACTAACCAACACATTTCTCTTCGTATTAAACTTCTTTCTTGAATCAATGGATTTTTGAATCCCCCCTAATGCAGGTAGATGAGCAAAAAAAGGTTTCAATGATGAAGATTGATCAATATAATCCATCACAATCTTACTGAATGAGCCTGTCTGCCGGTAAGGCAACCTGGTAGAAGTACAATCCATAGAATGTAAAAATAAGAAGTCTGTTCCGATGCTGTCAGTCAGTATGCATTTTTTTTAATTGAATCGTTCAGGATTAAATGCATTGATATCAATGGTTGTATTTTCACTACCAATAATTTCCCCAATCAATTTACCGGTTCCCGCAGCAGCTGAAACTCCAAGCATGGCATGTCCTCCGGCATAAGTTAAATTATTATATCTGTGATGGCGACCGATATAAGGCAATCCATCCGGAGTCACCGGACGATACCCATACCATGTCTTTTCCGGTTGAGGCGCCTGAATATTCAGATTAGGATAATATTTTTTAAATGCATTATAAATAGCCATTACTCTTGTTGACAAAATATTATCGCTGTGGCCGCTTAGCTCCATCGTTCCGCCAATGCGCAACCAACGATTAATCGGCGTGGTGGCTGTACGATCATCAACAAGAATAGAAGGATGCTGTAAATTTTTCTCCAGATCATGATAAGAAAAACTATACCCCTTTCCGGGTTGCATCAGCATCTTTATTCCCAGCATTCTTGAAACATCAGGCAACCAGGAACCGGCAGCAATTACTAATTCTTCACAATTCAACTCTCCTTTGTCTGTGATGATGGTTATGATTTTCTTATTGCTTTCATGAAAACCTTTCACTTTTGTATTTAACCAAAATTCGACGCCGGCATTTTTTAAATAAGAAAACATGACCTGCATAAATTGAGAAGGATCAACATGAGAATCGTCGAGATATAAAACTCCCCCTGCCACAGTCACTTCTACTTCAGGTTCTAATTCCTGTACCTGCTGAGGATTGCATAAAATAGTTTTCAATCCATAAGCATGTGCCTGTTCCGCCTGATGTTTTTCATGATCACCGGTCTTCTCACTTCTGTATAACATCCAGCATCCTTTCTCAGTCATGCTGAATGAATTTCCCATTTCATTTTTAATATCATTCATCAAATGCCGGGTTAATTGCAAAAGATTATTGAGATGAGGTGCATTGGCTTCCACTTTTTTTGTATTGGCATTTTTCCAGAAAGTCATTCCCCATTGTAAAAGATCCCAATTCAATCTTGGTTTAATATAAAAAGGAGATGATGAATTCATCATCCATTTCAACCCCTGTGAAATCATACCCGGCGTTGCCAACGGAATAAAATGACTTGGCGAAACATAACCCATATTGCCGAACGAACATCCATCCGTAATATCGTTGCGTTCAATGACCGTTACTTTATAACCTTTCTTAGTAAGATAATAAGCGCTGCACAATCCAATTACACCACCACCGATGATAGTTATTTTCATGTTATTTATTTTTCCATTTATATTCCAGCACCTTGATAAAATATCCTCCCACCACGCTTCTTGCCTGGAACCCGACTTGCTTTCCATTAATGGTTTCATGCCAATCACTCAATGGAACTCTTGTCGGAGTTTCTGTAGCATATTTATATATTGGTGCAATTAACGCTTCGAAATCTTTTTGATTATCAGCAAGAGTTGCCGTCCACATTACCCAATCACTTTTAGTATATGTTTTCCTGCTATCCAATGGTAAACCAAATTCATTTTGTTTAGTGAGATAATATTTCACTTCTTTATCATAAACAGATTGAGGAAATAATTTTAGTCCAAGAAGTTTATCCCAAACCAAATTATATTTCTGGCTCCATGTTCCTTTTCTATCAAACGTGAGTGAATAATGATCTCCATCGTCAGCCATCTGAATCCATTTGCCGGCATAGCCCAAAGCAATGTTTCGATACTTATTGGCAGAATCTTTTTTATCAAGATGGGTTGCCATTTGAGCGTAAGCCGCAATACCAACAATCGCTTTCATAGAAAGATTTACATTATGCGCCAGGTGTCCTGCAAAATCATCCGTGCATAATTGATTGGCCGGATCTAATCCATCTTTTACCAAAAACTCAACCCACTGACTTAACGTAGTCCAATGTTTCAATGCAAAATCATAATTATTTTCTGCCTTGCAAATCGCAGCGGTAAGTATGATCATATTTCCCGCTTCTTCAACAGGCATATCTTCAGGATAAGTTTGACCATTTGCCTGCGGATAAGTTCCGAGATCATGTGCAGGAAAAGGTTTTTTCCATTTGCCACTTTCACTGTAATACATCAACGGCGCCACCATTCCTTTCAATAATTCCGGATTATAAATCAGTGTCAACGGAGCAGAAGGATAAGTGACATCCACCGTCCAGATAGAACCATTGCTGAAATTTTCTTTTTGTGGAAAAAGAATTTCATTGTTTGGACCTCTCACCAATTTATGTGCAGCCAATGATTGACGATAAGCGAGCACACAAAGTTTAGCATAAACATCGCCGCCGGCTTTTACTGCATCTGAAAAAAGTTGCTTATCAAATTTGTTACATTTTTCTCTCACCGATTTGAAATCATCGAATGATCTTTTGATCATTTCTTCTGTTGAAGAAAAACCTTTCTTCCACCATGCCTGCAGATTCTGATTAAAATATTGAATGGAATAAAGATCATCATAAGCAAGAAGGATCATTTTTTCAACCGGAGCTGATTTTATTTTACCAAAATCTAATTTCTGTACTTGTCATATCTTTTCAAATTCAATCCTCGCAAATCTGAATTTATACATTGCCTTATACCAGTTTCATTTTTTATTGCGGTATATAAATAACCCCAGTCAATCCGCACATTATCACCTTTGGTTTTTAAGAACCGGTTGTTCAATCGTTCCGCTTTTGAGATAAGATAGATTCTGATCAGCTTGGAATAATTCTGTTTTCACCTCTTGCTTTTTAGAATTTCTTGCAAGATCATCGGAAACATTAAAAAATAATTTTACATCATGTTGCTTTTCATCTTTGATCTAACGTTGAAAGTAACATAACTGACCGGCCGTGAAAAAAGATCAAGATCATTCGCTAATAAAGGAGAAATAAAATCAACAGAAAGAGAAACTGGCGCCACATTCAAATTCATATTTCGTTTGCGTGGAAGTCATCTCCAGTTTCTTCTGAATGGCCTGATGCAAATCTTTTCCCATTCCTTTTTTTGCTGATCCTGAATCTTTTAAGATTTCAGCTGGCAATTCAGGCTTTCCCAAAAAATCATATAATATTCCATCAACACTGATTATTCCAAGCAAAGATTGTTCGGCACCTGTCCAATGTTTCGTAACACTTTCATTAAGTTTATCAGTAAAACTCCAGATGCTGAAATAAGGATCATGAACGATCAACGGATAAGCCGGCGCTTTTGAAAGTTGCGCATTCAGTAAGAAAGGAAAAAGCAAAAACCAATTACAAATTATTTTTCTTTTCACTTCACTGAAAATTTATAAACAGTTTCCTGGTTAAATGTTTCTCCGGGTTTAAGTATCGTATTGGGAAAAGAAGGTTGATTGGGAGAATCCGGAAAATGCTGTGTCTCTAAACAAAGAGCCGCATGCTTTTCATAAATCTTTCCTGTTCTTCCTTTCAATCCATTCAAAAAATTTCCTGTATAAAACTGAATGCCCGGCTGTGTTGTAAACACTTCCAGATAACGACCGCTGGTTGGATCATAGACCGAAGCAGCTAAATCCAACGAATCATTTTTCCGGTTCAATACAAAATTGTGATCATAGCCGCCGGGAACTTTATCGATGTCCTGTCCTACTCTTTTTGCCTTCCTGAAATCCATTGCGGTTCCTTTCACATCAGGCAGTCGCCCGGTTGGAATCAATTTATCATTTACTTCAGTATATTTATCTGCATTCAACATCAATACATGATTCAGAATATTGGAATCCTTTCCTGCAGATAAATTGAAATAACTATGATTCGTCAGGTTAATAGGTGTCGCCTGATCCGTAGTAGCATTATATGATATTTTCAATTCATTATTATCCGTTAAAGTATAAGTTACATCCGCAGTAAGATTTCCCGGGTAACCTTCTTCACCATCTTTGCTTTTATATTCGAGGCTCAACGATTTTTCATTGCCCGTTGGCTCAAAACTTTTCACTTTCCATATTTGTTTATCAAAACCTTTCCATCCGCCATGAAGTGAATTGACATCATTATTGGCAGCAAGATGATACGTTTTCCCATTCAGAGAAAACTGCGCATTGGCAATACGATTAGCATAACGACCAACAATGGCGCCGAAATATGGATTATCCTTTTGCAAAAAACCACCCAGCGAATCATATCCCAGGATGACATCACCGGGTTCTCCATTTTTATCAGGAGTTATAATATCAGTGACTGTTCCTCCATAGTCGAGGATCTTCATTGTCATTCCTTTTTTATTCGTAAGCGTATATTGAAAAACGCTGTCGGTACCGATCATTCCATACAGTTGTTTTCCATTGGTTTCTTTATTTGAATCGGTATTTTCTTTTTTTGGCATGAGTTTGCAACTTATAAATAATAAGACCGGCACTATGAAGTAAAATATTTTTTTCATACTAATAGTTTCCTCCGTCTTCATATTTAGATTCGTAATTTATCTTCACTTCTTTGATAGTGGTGGGCAACCAAACCTGCATATCATTAGCGCCACGATTGGCCCAGCAATAATAAGGTATAGCAGTTATTGTTCTTTTTTGCATTTCAATGTTTGTTCCGTCACTTGTTGGGAATGCTGAAGAAACCTGTGCCTGTAAAGCTACCACCGGCTCATTCAGTATTTTATGATTAACCTCAGTAAAATTTACATTTTTTGGAACAACGATATTCCAGACACCATCTTTATTATCGGCTCCTTCTACGCAATAAACAAATGGGCCACGTTGAATGGCAATCCTGTTTTCATCATATTTTACTTCACTGCTGGCTTCAATTTTTCTTGGAGTCATGGTAAAATTAAATTCAACGACATCGCCTTTCTTCCATTCATTTTCAATAACTGCATAACCATCCTGCATCGTAAAGTTTACGGATTTCCCATTGAGAGTAAATGCTAAATCATTTTTTGTGTCTCTGCTGACGAAACTGTAAAGATTTCCCGGGGAAGCCATATCTTCAAACCATCCCGGAACACGAATAAACAATTTGAATTTTGATTTCTTTGCCGGATCAATATCCAGCTTTACTTTTCCATCCAAGGGATAATTAGTTTCTGTTTTTACAGCCACATCTGTATTCCCAACTTTTATGTTTGTATTACTTCCAACAAATAAATTTACCCAGATGCCATCATTGCTTTCTCCATAAATGTAATTGCCGATGGAAGTTACCAGTCTTGCAATGTTAGCCGGACAACAAGCTGTACCAAACCATTCTCTCCGCTGATTCTGCCCGTTAGATGCGAGAACATTATCGTAAAAGAAATGATCCCCACTCAGGCTTAATCCATCCAATGCACCATTATACAAACTTTTTTCAAGCACATCAATATATTTACTGTCGCCGGTAAGCTGACTCATTCTTTGATTCCATAAAACCATACCTACTGATGCACAGGTTTCACAATAAGCTTCCTCATTCGGCAGATCATAATCTTTGGTGAAACCTTCATTATCACCTGCCGAACCAATGCCACCTGTTATATACATATTCCGATACACAACATCTTCCCAAACTTTTTTCATTGCATCCATATAACCTGCATCGCCGGTAAGTGATGCCACATCAGCAGTGCCGGTATATAAATACATAGCACGAACAGCATGACCTGTAATTTGTGTTTGCAATTTAACCGGTTTCAAATCCTGCCAGTAACCCGGAGTGATCCATCCTGTGCCATAATTATAAAAACCTTTGCCACGCTGATCCAAATACCAATTAGCTAATTTCAAATAACGATCCTTGTTAGTAACCTTATAAAGTTTCACCAATGCCAGTTCAATTTCTTCATGACCGCTGAACCATTTTCTGTTTGATAAACGAAAAGTAGAATCAATATGATTGGCCAGGCGAATAGCAACATCCAAAAGTTTTCTTTTGCCCGTTACTTTATAATATGCAACTGCCGCTTCAATCAGGTGACCGGCATTATAATCTTCATGATAAGGAAGAATTGTCCAGCGCTTTTTAATATCGGTAAGCGTAAAATAAGTATCAAGATAACCATCCGGCAGTTGTGCTTTTGCAACGATGTCTATCCATTCATCCGCTTTTGCTTCCAGCGCTGAATCAGGATGAGTCTTCAATGCATAAGCCATTGCTTCCAGCGCTTTGTAAACATCACTGTCATCATAATAAATGCCTTCAAACTTTTCCCCATCATTCCTTGCCACTTTTTCAAAGTTGCGGATGCGCGGTGTCTTTACTTCGGTTTGATAAATGCAAGCCTGCATGGTAACAGTTGCCACTTTATCAATCTTAGGCTTCCAGAAATTATCAGTAACATTTACCTGGGAAAAATCAACAAACTCAAACTTCTGCAAAGTTGTTTGCGCATGGCCTGTTGTACTTGTTGCAAATACAAACAGGGCGATAAAAAGCTTTTTCATAGAATAAAGTTATTGCATTATGGCTTAAATTACATAACGTTTTCGTTGGGAGACGGTAAGAAGAAAAAAATCAAATGAAACTATTCATGTTTGGAGGCGGGATCATTTTTTTTATTGGAGGAATTATTCTTTTTATAAATCACTACTCACATATAGAAGTGCAAACAAGGGGAATAATTGTGCAAATGAGAATTGAAGAATTACCTAGTGGATATTTAGGAATCAAAGATCATGGAATCGTTACTCTCAGATATGAAGGGAAGGCTTATACAAAAATAATCGGCCAAAAATTTGTCGAGGACCATTCCGTTGGGGATTTTGTTAACAT
Source organism: uncultured Bacteroidota bacterium (assembly GCA_963823125.1). Classification (GTDB taxonomy): domain Bacteria; phylum Bacteroidota; class Bacteroidia; order Chitinophagales; family Chitinophagaceae; genus UTBCD1. Next base: position 812,938 of record CAWGKD010000003.1, on the reverse strand, counting down.
TAAATTTCTTAAAGGATATTCTTTTGTTTTGTTTCCAAATGAGTCCATTATTTCAGAACTTGTGTCTTGCGGAATTCTTAGTCTTTTTGGAGTAATTATGATTTTATATCAATTAAAAAAAAATAGAAAATAAGAAGAATTGTTTCTTACCAAATTCATCAAACAGCATTCATTGCTAAATTCCTATCATCTTTATATTTTAAACAATTTTCTTTTCTCTTTCTTTTTCTGCATGTTATTTGTATAGTAGCACAATGTAACGTGTAGTAAAAAAACACTTTCAGATTGCTTCTCCCGAAATGGCGGGATCGCAAAGACGTACATTCCGAAAAAATAAACAATATTTCAATATCTCCAAGTTTCGTTTTTGCGGGGAGTCACGCCAAGGCGTGATGACTAAGCAAACTATTTTCTCAATGCCACTATCATTCTTTGAAGCATATCAAATGAAAGGATTCAATCTGATTGCCCCCGGAAACAGCATTAACGGAGAAAAAAGCATATAACAAATGGCAATTGTTATATAACAAAAAGGAAATGTTATACAACAAACGGCAATTGTTATATAACAATCGGAAAATGTTATATAACAAATGGGAAATGTTATGTAACAAAGGGCAATTGTTATACAACAAGCGGGAATTGTTATATAACAAACGTGAAATGTTATACAACAAACGGGAAATGTTATATAACAAACGGCCAATGTTAGGTAACAAACGTGAAATGTTATACAACAAACGGGAAATGTTATATAACAAACGGCCAATGTTAGGTAACAAACGGCAATTGTTATATAACAAATGGGAAATGTTATACAACAAATGGTCAATGTTAGGTAACAAATGGTCAATGTTAGGTAACAAATGGCCAAAAGCACATGCTTTTTTGCCGTTGTTGATTGCAAAAGCCCTTGATTTTATGTGATTTAGCTCTGAGCTACCCCAAAAAGTGGTTTTTTAATGCGTTTATTCCTATAAAAGAGAAGGAAGTAAGTTATTTGAAGGGAATATTTATTGATTTAAACGGGAGACCGTAAAATAATTTACTCTTTATAATTAACCTTCCATTTAATAACTCCTCCTGTTGCAGAAGAAAATGTAATCATTCTTATATTTCCTTCTTTCTGATTGCTCAGAAGTTTTGCAGCACCAGATAAAACTTTTTCTAACTGAAAATTATCCGGCTCATAAATGTAAATGGTATAATTATCATTTGGCACCAATTCACTTTCTCCGGATAATGTATTATCCTTCCACTTCAATGCCGATAATTCCAATCCACCACAACTTATATGGCGGTTGGTTGCCAGCAATTGAGGATGGTTTTGTTTTTCCCGGAAACAAAAAGCCTGGCATTTATAAGTGGTATCAATACTGCCGGGTTCAAATTGTTTTTGAAAACTTCCATAAAATCTTTTTGTCCAGAATTCAAATACCAGGTAATCTTTCTTTTCATCAAGACCTAAATCTTTAAACGGAATTATCTTATCTCTTTCATCCAATCTTCCCAACACTAACCAATTCTCAAATGGTTTATTAATCTCCAGCGAAAACAAACCCGTGGTGGTTGATGTACTGGCATCAAAAGGCCTTGGGCCGCTGCCACTCATTTCCACATCAGCAAACTGAATCAATGAAGACCGGGAAGGATCAACATCATAAACCTGCCCCGGTTGCGTATATAAAACCGGAATAGTTCTCCGGGCTGCTTCGATCAATGAAGATGTTTCATATTTTTCCGGTTTATCTGTAAGCATAAACAAAGAACCGGTAAGAGAAGTAGCCGTGCAACTTCTGAAAGCTTCTTTATCGCTCAGTTCAATATGATCAGGATCGTTTCGCCAGATAATATTATTATATGAATTGTATTGCGCCAGCCCTGCATAACTGAATCCATCATTTCCAATGCGGCAACCGTCAACTAAACCCACCAATTCCGGGCGAATACCCCAGCAAGCCAATAAAAAATTTTCTTTCCCGATCTGTTTTCTTACTTCTTTTACAACATTTCTGAATGCTTCATTTCTGTTGAATTTCTTTTTGGTAAAATAATCAGCGTAAGAATTGTATCCTTCATATTTCAAATGCCGCAAAGCATCCAGTTTAAAATATTGCCAGCCATCTTCTGTTAAACCTTTATACACCGGCTTGATTAATTGCTGAATGGTTTGCGGATTACTTCCATCCATTACATATCCAATCCAATTCCCGAATGCCGGTTGACCATTTTCATTTTGAACAAAAAGATTTTTATGTGCAAATGCTGCAGCAGAATCTGAAAATGATACATTGGTCCAGATGCCCGGAGTTAACCCTTTTGATTTAATATAATCAGCAAGATTTTTTAAACCAGATGGAAATTTTTTATTCGGCATTAACCAGGTTGAAGGCAAACCAATTGGCAATTGTTCGTAACCATCATCTATTTGCAAATAATTCAGCCCGAATGGTTTTAATTTTTCACTGATAACATCGGCAGTCCTTTTAATATCTTCTTCGTTGATGTTATCAAAGTAAGCAAACCAACTGCACCAGCCGGTTACAGGCTTCTTCCATACTTCATATTGTGAAGGATGGAAATAAGAAAGTCCTCTGTGTTTCTGATAATATTGCGGGCGAAACCGAATGACGATTTCCCAACCTTTTATTGATACATCATAATTGTAATTTCCTTGGGGATTAATTTTTACTTGCGGATAAAATGCATCAAAAGACAATAACCAATCCTCTTTCCTGTCATATACAGCATTATTCAAAAAACTATGGCTTGGCCCCACGACCTGTCTTACTACTTTCAAATTGTTATCCCTGGGTTCACTTTCACAGGCAATACTTTCATTGCTTGCAAAAAATTTACCTGTCAATTCAAATGATTTGAAATCACCTTCATTAAGAGTGATAATCTGGTAAGCAAGTCCATTAACCAATTGCTTCTGTTCCCGAATCCGGTAAGGCAAAGAATTAGCAGATAATCTTCCTGAGAAAATAGTTCTATTATGATAAACTATTTCAAGTGAATCATTTTTTCTTACTAGAGTTGCAAACTGTGAAAATGAATTATTAAATATTAAAAGAAATAAAACCGAAGCAATAAGAAATCTGATTTTCATTTAACCTAATCTAAGTTTGTAAAAAATATATCCGATTATAAAACCTGGAATCCGTAAGCATAGGGATCATCATCCTTATCAATCCAGATTGTATTATATCCGTAAATCTTCGCCCAACCTTCTACAGACGGACGAATGGCGGGCTTGTTATCAATAAAAGTCTCTTCTTCAATCCTCCCGATAAATTTACTTCCGATAATGCTTTCATGAATGAACTCATCCCCTTTCTTCAGTTTTCCTTTGGCATACCATTGTGCCATTCTTGCTGAAGTGCCGGTACCACAAGGAGAACGGTCAATAGCTTTGTCGCCATAGAACACAGCATTTCTTGCCGTAGAAGTTTTATCAATCACAGCGCCTGTCCATAAAATATGTGAGCAACCATGAATGGTTGGATCATCAGGATGAATGAACTGATATTTCGCATTGATATTCTTTCTCAGTTCCCTTGCCCATGCAATTAATTTATCCGCAGAATAATGTTCAAGTCCTTTAAAATTTTTCTGTACATCAATGATGGCATAGAAATTTCCTCCATAAGCAACATCTAAAACCAATTCTCCCAGTTCAGGACAATCAGCCGTCAATTCTAGATGAATGAAGAAATGATGGTACGTTAGTAAGCTTTACACTTTCACATTTCTCATTTCTCAATTTTATATTTCACATTTATAAGTCCAGCCGGAGTTTCCATTCTCACCATTCCCGGAGTCTTTGGTTTTATCAATCCTTCTTCAATTCCAATGGTGATGGTTCCAATCGTTCCATGTCCGCACATAGGCAAACATCCACTTGTTTCAATGAACAGAACAGCAACATCATTCTGCGGATCATGCGGAGGATATAAAATACTTCCGCTCATCATGTCGTGACCACGAGGTTCAAACATCAAACCTTTGCGTATCCAGTCAAATTCTTTCAGGAAATGCTGGCGCTTTTCACTCATATTCTTTCCCTGCAATTGCGGCCCGCCTTCTTTTACCAAACGAACAGGATTGCCGCAGGTATGTGCATCAATACAATGAAAAATGTGTTTCATATTTTAAACCCTGATAAAAATTATTGCCTGAATAAACTCAGATCATCAATCACCCACACTCCTCTGCCATAAGTGCCAATCACCAGTTTATTATCCCGCGGATGAATGAACATGTCATCTACGGCCACTGCCGCAGGCATGTTTCCATTCAAAGCCATCCAGCTTCTCCCGTCATTCTTGCTTACATAAACTCCCATATCAGTCCCGCAAAAAAGCAAGCCTTTCTTTTTTATATCTTCAATAATTACATTCACTGGTGATGCCGGTAAATTACCAGCGATAAGTTTCCACTTCGCTCCATAATTTTCTGAAACATAAATATAAGCCGCCGAATTATCCTGTCTTCTGTCATTCAGTGCCACATATACTTTAGCAGGGTTAAATTTTGATACTGTAATTTTTGCTACATATTTATTGAAAGGCAACCCTTTTGTAATTTCTTTCCAGTTTTTTCCGTCATCCATTGTTAACCATAAACGCCCATCATCAGTACCAGAATAAATTACTCCCGGTTTGTTTCCTTCAGCAATTGATGTTATTGCCTGGTGATAGATGAGATAAGGATATACCCCCATTTTTGTTTTATCATTATAAGAAAGATCAGGGCTGATCATCTTCCAGTTTTTGCCACCATCTTCAGATTCATATAAATGTTGCAGTCCGTGATATATTTTTTCATGGTTAAATTTAGAAATCAATGTTCCTGCCAGCCATGCTCCACGCAATGAATCAATAGCTCCTACTGCAAACATTTTAATATGATCGCTGGCGATACTGTCCGGCTTACTCATATCACTTTTCATCAACCGTCCGTAATAGCTGCTGGAAAAAACAATATTTGCATTCTTAGGATCTACCTGTATCTGCGTTCCTTCACCACCGGGTGCATTCTTCCAACTGCGCAATGATGAATCCTGGGGAACCACAAATGTATTCATGACATTTCCACTCATTGTGCCTTCATCCTGAACAGCACCAAAAACATTGAATGGCTTTTGCATATCATAAGCAACAGTATAAAATTGAGTAGTTGGAATTTTATTAAAAAAATTCTTCCAGAGTTTTCCTCCATCGGTTGTAGTACTAACACCTCCGTCATTACCAATAATAATTCTCTCGGGGTTTTCTTCATCTATCCACATGGCATGATTGTCGCCATGTATCCAATCACTTTTGAGATTAGAAGGATTAAACTCTTTCCATGTTTTGCCTCCGTCTTCTGATTTACCCATTGAAACTCCCAAAGCATATACTTCATTTTCATTTTTTGGATTTACCCTGATCTGGCTGAATACCCAACCATAAGTGCCTGAAAAAGGACGAAAAAAATCATGAATCTCTCCCATCTTTTCCCAACTCTCACCTTTATCATTGCTGCGATAGATTGCTCCACCAATCACAACTTTCTGTACCTGTCTCTCATAGCTATCTGTTTCGCCAGGATGCGGATCTCTTTTTTTTGTATGATCATCTACAAAAGCATAAAGCACATTTGGATCAGAATGTGAAACAGCCAGGCCAATCCGACCGGTAAATTTTGTATCCGGTAAACCTTTATCAATGAGCTTCCATGTTTTTCCGCCATCAGTTGTTTTATAAATATAATCGCCATCTTCCGGTACGGGATCACTCCAGCGACGACGGATGCGATTCCACATGCTTGCATATAATATATTAGGATCATTTGGATCCATGACCAAATCAATGCAACCTGTCTTCTCATCTACATACAAAATATTTTTCCAGGTTTTACCACCATCACTTGTAAAATATACGCCACGATCTTTGTTATAAGTCCATTCATTGCCACTGGCAGCTACATAAACTATATTGGGATTTTTTGGATGAACAATAATTCTTGCAATTGTGCCGGTATTTTCCAAACCAATATGCTTAAAAGTTTTCCCGCCATTTACTGATTTGTATATTCCTATGCCTGGCAAAGAAGCTCGGAAAATATTGGCTTCACCCGTGCCTACATAAAGAATATCCGGGTTTGAAGGAGCTAACGCAATGTTGCCAATGGATTGCGTAGCTTCTTTATCAAATAGTGGTTTCCAGGTAATGCCTGCATCGGTTGTTTTCCATAAACCGCCGGTTGCAAATGCAGCATAAATAATATTGGGATTGCCCGTAATTCCTGCCACATCTGTACTTCGGCCACTTCGATTATTGGGCCCGGCTAAACGCCATAAAAGTTTTCTATAAGGCGATTGCTGTAACAGTTGTTTTTGTTTAGCGAATGCCGAAAGCTTTTGTGCACCTGTGGTTGGCTGGGCAAATGAGTATGAAGTTGGTATAAATAATAGGGCTAAAAATAAAATGAGAGAAAATAAACCCAACTGTTTCATATTTTAGATTTATTAATTTTGTTATTTAAGCTTCGATATGGAAACCTACGGCAAGATACTATTGATTGCAATGCCTGCCTTTCTCTTCCTGGTATTGTTTGAAAAATGGTACGGTTGGTACACCGGCAAAGATACTGTCCGCAATATGGATATGATCAGCAGCCTGACCAGCGGCGTTACGAATGTAACAAAAGATGTATTAGGTCTCAGCATTGCCATTATTGCCTACAGCTGGCTGGTAAGTCATGTTGCACTTTACCACATCAAAACAACATGGCTTACTTATGTAATTGCATTCCTTGTCATTGATTTTTCAGGTTATTGGATTCACCGGTGGAGCCATAAAATAAATCTGTTCTGGAATCTTCATATCATTCACCATAGCAGCGAAGAATTTAACCTGGCCTGTGCATTAAGGCAAAGCATTACCCTGTTTATTAATCCGTTTACTTTTCTTTTACTGCCAGCTGCATTGGTTGGTGTTCCCAACGAAGTAATTGCTGTTGTTGGACCGCTTCAGTTGTTTGCTCAATTCTGGTATCATACACAACACATAAATAAAATGGGCTTTCTGGAAAAGATTATTGTCACCCCTGCTCATCATCGTGTTCATCATGCCATCAATAAAGAATATATTGATAAGAATCTTTCGCAGATATTTATTCTCTGGGATAAACTGTTCGGTACTTTCCAGGAAGAATTAGAAGATACCCCTCCTGTCTATGGTGTCACCAGGCCTGTCAGTACCTGGAATCCCATTAAAATTAATTTCTCTCATTTATGGCTGATGTTAAAAGATTTCTGGCGAACCAATAGCTGGAAAGACAGGTTCAGGATTTGGTTTATGCCCACGGGCTGGCGACCGGCTGATGTGATTGAAAAATATCCGGTAAATAAAATTGATGATGTGTATCATTTTGCAAAATATGACCCTAAATCTTCGACTGCACTTAATATCTGGACTTGGGCGCAATTAACGATGATTCTCCTTTTCATCAGCTATCTTTTTGGAAATATTGCTTCCATTAACCGTCTAGACAGCTCCAATATTTATATTTACGGTGCATTTATTTTTTTGAGTGTATATGCATTAACAGAATTGATGGATAGAAGTCCTTATGCCATTATCTGGGAAGCAATAAAAAATATTTTCGGAATTGCAATTATATATAAGCAATCTGATTGGTTCGGAGCCAGCACAACTGTTTCTGATATAAATTATTTGCTGATTTCATATTTTATATTGGCTACAATTATCACAGGTTGGTTTGTTTATCTCCACCGGGAAGAAGACCGGCAATTATCACTTACTTAGTTTTTTCACAAATAAAAAGCCGCCGCAATATGCGACGGCTTGAAAAACCAACATCCCGTTAAAAGTTTCTGTCGTGTTCATGCCTGCGATAATCATCTCTGTCACCGCGATAATCTTTTCTGTAATAATTATCCCTGTCATTGTAAAAACGATTTCCATAAAACCGGTCGCGATCACCTCTCTCCCATTTGCGGTCATCGCGGTCGCGTCTTTCGCCACGATGTCTGAAATCATCATTACTGTTAACAGCATTTTGATAATTTGTTTGAGTAGCTACCGAAGACTTTTGTACAGTAGCAAACGATGCCATAGTTACAAAGCAGGCCAGGGCAAGTGTAGAAATCTTTTTCATTGTAGTAGAGTTTAATTTGTTAGTCCTTCCGGAATTTCCCGGGATAAATTCCATTGGGACTGAATTGATTTTATTCCCGGTTTGTACTATTTCTTTTTTTATCCTTATTTTATTTATTCATCTGACCATAATAATTCAAACGCAATGCCAGCGTGCCAAAAACAATCAAAGAAACTGTTAAGGAAATAAGTTAGCTCAAAAAAGGATGAACAATTTTCTTCTGAAACCTAATACCAGTAATCTGTTTCAGATGAATGTTATTTAAGGTTAATGAAAACCGGTCTTGTTAATTGTTTTAACAGAAAGAAGATAAGAAAGGCGCAAACTTATTACCAGGGAAATGAGCTACTTCTTCAATTCATTATTTATTGTTCTCCAGATTCCTAAGGGATTCCCATTCTTCAATTCATCGGGCAATAAATCATCCGGCCAGTTCTGGAATGCGATTGGTCTTGCAAATCTTTTTATACCATCTGCACCAACAGAAGTAAAACGTGAATCGGTAGTTGCTGGGAATGGTCCGCCATGCTGCATACTCAGACAAACTTCTACGCCAGTAGGAACTCCATTCAAGATAAAACGTCCGCAAATATTTTTTACTGCTTCCACCAATTCATTGTTATCCCTGATATCATTTTCAGTTGCCATCAAAGTACATGTCAATTGTCCTTCGGTATGTTTGGCTACTTCTGTCATTTCATTAATATCCTTACAACGAACAACAATGGAATAAGGTCCAAATACTTCCTGGTGTAGGACAGGATTATTCAGAAATGCCTGGGCACTTACTGTCGCAATTGTTGCTGTCCCCTGATTTACAACCGGATCTTTTTCAGACACGGCAATTGTTTCCACTTCTTCCTGCGAAAGAGCAGCAGCTCTTCTTTCCACATAATTTTTAAAAATGCCCGGGTTAAGCATATTACCCGGCAACGTTTTCTTTATCTCATCTGATAAAACAGAAATAAATTTTTCCAGGTAATCGTTATCAATCCCCATGATAAGTCCGGGATTAGTGCAGAACTGCCCAACTCCTAATGTAATGGAGCCAGCATACATTTTTGCTGTCTCTTCAGCGGATTGCTTTATCTTCTCCGGTAATAAGAACACAGGATTGATGCTGCTCATCTCAGCAAAAACGGGAATGGGTTCTTTACGTTGATTAGCCCAATCAAATAATTGCTTGCCACCAACAAACGATCCGGTGAACCCAACAGCTTTTGTATGCGGATGCATCACTAATGCATGACCCACTTCAAACGATAAACCATGTACATGAGAAAAAATTCCCACAGGCATATTACAATTAGCAGACGCTTTTAAAATTGCACGGGCAACCATCTCGCTGGTTTCTGAATGTGCAGGATGTGCCTTCACGATCACAGGACAACCGGCAGCAAACGCACAGGCAGTATCTCCGCCGGCAGTTGAATATGCATAAGGGAAATTAGCAGCACCAAACACAACAACTGGTCCCAGGGGAATGAGCATTTTTCTCAAATCAGGTTTCGGCGGAATCTTATTGGGAATTGCAGTATCAATTCTTGCTTCCAGCCAATCAGCTTTTTCACAAGCGTCGGCATAACTGTTGAGTTGAAATATTGTTCTTGCTCTTTCATTGCGTAATCTTGTTTCCGGCAAATGAGTTTCTTCACCAGTTACTCTCAGTAATTCATCTCCGAGGTTTTCAATTTCCCTGGCAACGGCCCTCATGAAATCAGCTCTTTGTTTCAATGAAAATTTCCTGTAAATGTGAAAAGCTTTCCATGCCTGCTGCATTACAGCATCAATCTCGTTTATTGTAGAATCTATAAAAGGCATAATTGAAAAATTTAAAACCCGCCTGTAGGTAAGCAGCGTCAAAAATAGAGATATCAAATATCCATTACTACTCTCTCATTTCACTATTCACTATTCGCTATTCGCTATTCACTATTCACCAATCACCAATCACAGCTTCGGCCTGTTTGCAATTCCATCATTAATGATCTTCAAAATCCGTTCTCTTTCTTTTCCCTCAAGCATTAATCTTGGTGCCCGCACATATTCACTTCCCAATCCCGTTTTAGCGGATGCCAGTTTGATATACTGAACGAGCTTGGGATGAATATCCAATTCTAATAAAGGCATGAACCAACGGTAAATTTTTGTTGCCTCTTCAATCTTACCTGTTTTCACAAATTTATAAATTGATACTGTTTCTTTCGGAAATGCACAAACCAATCCCGCTACCCAGCCATCGGCGCCCAGTAATAATTCTTCCATTGCAATCGTATCCACGCCGCAAAGAATTTTATAACGATTACCAAAACGATTTCTCATTCTTGTTACATTGCTTACATCTCTTGTACTTTCTTTCACTGCTGTTATGTTTTTACAAATCTTCATTTCATCAAACATATCCAGCGTTACTTCAATTTTATAATCCACCGGATTATTATAGATCATGATGGGCAGATCAGTGGCATCAGCGATTGTTTTAAAATAATTTACTGTTTCCCGGTGATCGCTTTTATAGCGCATCGGTGGCAGCAGCATTAATCCTTTTGCACCCCATGCTTTTCCAAATTGCGCCTGTTGCAAAGCTTCCCTCGTGCTGCCTTCTGCGATATTTAAAATAACCGGAATCTTACCGGCCGCTTTTTTTACAGCAAATTTCACCAATGTTTCTTTTTCGATAGTTGTTAATGTACTCGCTTCGCCGAGTGTGCCTCCAAGTACAATTCCATCTACGCCTGCATTTGTTTGCGCTTTTAAGTTTTTCTCAAACAATGCTAAATCCAATTTATCTTCTTTTGTAAATGGAGTTGTAAGGGCAGGGAAAACGCCTTTCCAGGTAAATGGCATGTAGTAATTATTTTGAGTGCCAAAGTTAGGACTTTCTTCCTCTGATTTTATAAGCCAGGTTATATTGAATGTTCAATTTATTTATTAAATTTTCTCAAATCAATATTTCCTTTTGCGATAATTTACTAATCCCGTGTCTCGTATCTTCGTATCCCAATTACTCAAAGAAGATTTATGTCAAAACATCCGGAAACAAAAGCCATCCGCATTCAAACTAAAAGAACCGAACAGAAAGAACATTCCACCCCATTATTTTTAACCAGCAGTTTCACTTACGATTCAGCCGAAGAGATGGCAGCCGCTTTTACAGATGATAGCCTGGAAGTAAATATTTACAGCCGTTTCTCCAATCCAACCGTAGATGAATTTATAAACAAGATGGCAGCTCTTGAAGGAGCAGAAGATGGAATTGCTACTGCAACCGGAATGGCAGCCATCTTTTCAACCTTCATAACTTTTCTAAGCAAAGGAGATCATATTATTTCAGCATCAGCGGTTTTTGGTTCCACGCATACTATTCTTACAAAATATCTTCCTAAGTGGGGAATTGAGCATTCATACTTTGATATGACTCGTCCGGAAACAATTGAAGCATTAATAAGACCTAATACAAAAATGCTTTACCTCGAAACACCAAGTAATCCCGGTTTGGATATTATAGATATAGAATTCGTTGCATCGCTTTGCAAAAAGCATAATATTTTATTTGTAGTAGATAACTGTTTTGCAACACCTGCCGTGCAACAGCCCATTAAATACGGAGCAGATATTGTTCTTCATTCTGCTACCAAGTTCATTGATGGACAGGGAAGGATGCTGGGAGGCGTAGTAGTTGGTAAAAAAGAATTGATCAAACAGCTTTATCTTTTTATACGCAACACGGGGCCTTCATTGAGTCCATTCAATGCATGGGTGCTCAGCAAAAGCCTGGAAACATTATTTATCCGTATGGATAAACATGCTGATAATGCTTTGAAGATTGCAAAAGGTTTACAGGATCATCCAAAGATCAGCCAGGTAAAATATCCTTACTTAGAAAATCATCCCCAATATAAAATTGCTCAAAAACAAATGACTAATGGCGGCGGTATTGTAACCTTTGAAATCAAAGGGGGTATTGAAAGCAGTCAACAATTTTTAAATGCTTTGCAAATAATATCTCTTACGAGTAATCTCGGTGACAGCCGCACTATTGCTTCGCATCCCGCATCCACCACTCATTCTAAATTGACAGAAGAAGAAAGACAAGCCGTTGGCATCACGCCGGGGCTTATCCGCATTTCTGTCGGACTGGAACATGCGGAAGATATCCTGAATGATATTTTACAAGCTTTAAATTAAATAAATACTGTAACACTCAAAGGCTCAACTCATCTTCTTTAGTAATAGCAACTCCTGGAAGTTTCTGAAAGGTACAGGAGTCATATTATCCTTCTCTGGGTTTCTTTGCTATATACCCATTATTCTTCCTCTTTGATACCCGGATATTTATCTTTCCCATATTTCTCATTGTTTGTAGTATACTCAAAAACAATTGAAGAAAAACTTATCCTGTATATTCTTTCTTTTGCGCTGCTAAAAATGAAGATGAGTAATGCTTTGTGGATTATTAATTCACCTGCTCTTCCATAATACCGCTTAAAGCATCCCACAAACCTTTGCAGGTGGATTCGCATGCTGACAATGCAATAGCTTTATCATTTTCATTCAGTCCATTAATTTTTTCTTCCAGCATGGCAGGTTCTTCATAATCGTTCGCATGAATGGTAAAATATATTTCATCCGCTTTCCAATGACTGTAATGCTTCCTCAACCCATCAAGCTTTGATGTGGTAGTAGAAGGTTGTTGCGCTTCAAAAGCATACAAAGCTCCCAATGCACCGGGATAAGTTGAGTAATGATATTCTGTTGTAGTTACCAGTTGTTTTACCGATGGCAAATTTGCTGCAATAGATTTTGATCCAATGCTGCCGGCAAAATTCTGCCATAATTCATAATGCTCCATTTCTTCTACAGCAATCTCATGCTCGCCGGCTTTCAGCCAACCTTTGCTTATGAGTTTTATAAAAGAACCGTACTCTGCAGCATACAATGCAAGCTGCTTCTGTGTGAGTTTGCCTTCATTCCATGCAAGGTAAAAAGGATGTTGAAGCAAATTGTATTGCTTAAATGTTTCTGAAAAACTGTTATTCATTATTAGGTTTTTTTTGATGCACAAATATAAGGCAATGAGATATTGTGCTTTTTTTATTTTATAGACAGGTTGATGGCAATACATCATCCAAGACAGGAAGAGCGATGGGCATTTTCGTTTCCTGGCATGCCGGGATCTTTATCTTTTCCTCATTTTTCACTATTGTTGTTATCCAAACGAACTTCTTAACATTCCCGCTATAGTTACCACTTGTTTCTGCTATAAAGTATTTGATAAATATCGGATGGATATACTAAAGACAACCTGACTGCCGGCAAAAAGGTACAAAATGAATAACACTAAACTATTGAATTTCAAAGCTCATATTTTTTCTGAATAGTTTTTATTATCATAAATTAGAGTGTTATGCTAATGTTCTGGTAGCTGTGCAAACTTCAACCGGACGGCTTAACAATTGACAATTGATTAAAACAAAATAGAATGAGAAAACTAATTGCAGCAATCAATATGTCACTTGATGGGTTTTGCGACCACACGGCACTAATTGCAGATGATGAAATACTTCAGCATTACAATGAGCTATTAAGTAAGGCAGGCTCCATTTTATACGGAAGGATAACGTACCAGCTTATGGAAAGTTATTGGCCAACTCTGGTAATAAATCCCGGCGGCAACAAACCAGCGAATGAATTTGCAGTAATAATAGACAACATTCCTAAAATTGTTTTTTCCCACACGCTAAAAAATGTTGGATGGAAAAATGCAAGGTTGGCAAAGGAAAGTATTAAAGAAGAAGTTTTAGAACTCAAGAAATCCCGCAACGGCGGGAATAAAGACATTTTAGTTGGTAGCCGGAGCTTAATTATAGCCTGTATGAACCTAAATTTAATTGATGAATTCCAACTCAGCGTTCAGCCAATTGTTTTAGGAAGCGGTTTGCCATTATTTAAAAACGTCAGGGATAGAATTAATCTTAAACTTTTAAAAACAAAAACATTCGGTTGTGGTGCAGTAACTCTTTACTATGAGCCGGCAAAGAAATGAGCGCTAAGATGAAACAAGACAACTTTTCTTCGCAGTAACGTTTTTTTATGTCATAGAAAACGTTGCTATAAAGAAAAAGAATTAACAACAGCTGCGAAGCAAATCAGTAAACGCTAAAAACATTCATACAAATGAAAAAGACAGCATTAATTGTTTTGGTAATTACAGCATCTTTTCTGTCAGGTTTCGCATTTAAGACAATAATTACAAACCAAACTAAAAAAACAACAACAATGAAAAAGGTAACAGGAATTGGTGGCATCTTTTTTAAGTGCAAAGACCCCAAAAAAATGACTGAATGGTATCAAAAAAATCTTGGGTTAACCACAAACCCATATGGGGCAACTTTTGAATGGTATGAAGCTGCAGACAGCACAAAGAAAGGTCAAACACAATGGACTCCGTTTCCCGAAACGACAAAATACTTTGAACCTTCAACAAAGGACTTTATGATAAATTACAGGGTTGAAAACCTGGAAGCACTTGTTGAGGAATTAAAAAAGAACTCTGTAACCATTGTGGACACTATCGAAACCTATGATTACGGTAAATTTATACATATCCTTGACGCCGAAGGAAACAAAGTTGAATTGTGGGAACCCAAAGATTGAGTACAGCAAAATAAAAAATTCGCCAAGCATTCATTTCGCCTTGGCGGGTGTTAAATAAAAATAACACGCCACGGTTGGTGCCAGTCTACCGCAAGTTTTCTTCCACTGACCGTACGAACTAGAAAATCATGTTACTTTTTTTAAACAACCTCTCCCCAAGTGCCTTTATTCGAATAATTAAATGTAGAAGCTAAGGCATAATTCAATCAATGCTGCAATTTTCTTATTTTTTAATTCCGTAATTTCTTCTTAATCCTTACAGTTTTTGGTTATCGCAGTAACAACATTTTTATGAATATCTAAATCTTCTTCATTAACATTAGCGGCGCTTAAAGCATTTTCCAATTCCACTTTCAGGGTATCTATTAATTCACTTTCCACTTCATCCTGATCTGGTCTTGCAAGGTCACGGCTGATAAAGGTTTTATTTACAATCCACATATTGTTCTTTTGAAACTCACCCAATAATATTCCTTCGCTGGAAATACCGATGGTATATGCTTTATCATTTTTTCTTATGATTGAATAAGCAGTATGGCCCCCATACAAAAAATAACTCGTTACTATTTCAAGTGGTTTGTCCAGCTTAAGATTCATTCTTTCATTATAGCGTTTAAAAAAATGGCCGTTAAACACATCAATTGTGTTTCCGTTTGATCGGTGAAAAACCCGTAGTCCTATGGAGTCATAATAATAAACTACGTAACAGATAATGATAGAATCTCTTCCTTTATATTTTTCATGACCGGGGGCCTTGCTTATAAATAAGAGCCAGGTATTTTTAGATGCAGTTTTTATTGGGTATGCTTTCGGGTAGGTTTTCCTGGTCTCTATTCTTAATTTTCTTCTTTCCCTGTCATATTCTGTACCAAGTCGTTCGGCTGTAGTTGACCTAAGCTTTTTAAAGTCCTTCATGATCTCCAGGGTAATTTCAAGCGGGTTCATAGACTCTACAAGCATAGCCTCATTATTTTTATGAGTAAAGAATTTAATGCTTTCTTGGTGTTTAGAAGCAGGCAAAAAGAAGTACCATCTTTGTTTATAATTCTTGATTATAAATGTACAGAATTTAGAAGTATTTAATTCACCAAGGTTGGAGCCAGCCAACCAGTCCAAAGGACAATGACTCATTGTGAGTAGGTAGGTTCAGCATTTATTCCCGACATACATATAAGATTTGCCGAACAAAATTGTTTTTTTCAGAAAATATTTGGTAGGGGTTTCGTTCGGGTCTGATTCGGGTCTTGTTCGGGTCTTGTTCGGGTGAGGCTTATTGCAGATATAAGTGTTTGTTAAACCACGGGGCCAAAGTTCAATCCTTGTCCCAAAGAGAACCCAATGCAAACCCAACGATGTATGAATGCAGTAATCATTTTTTACGCTGCTGAAAACATCAGAGCTGGTGAATTATAACATTGCAAAAAGATTATTGTCCTCCTGCTCCGCTTACCTTTATGCAGGGCCGGAAGGCATAGAAAAAAAATCAGGTAAATTATTTTTCCCGGGCAACGTTTCCGTTCATAACTGCATTTATATTTTTAAAGCTGTTTCAATATTGACGATTTGTGTATGGATAATTCAGAACTGATCAAAGAAGCTAAACAAGGAAGCGCAGCTGCACAGAAATGCCTTTTTGATCAGTGGGCAGGCAAAATGTTTCTCGTATGCCAACGCTATGTAAAGACTCCCGAAGATGCAGAAGAATTATTGCTGGATGGCTTTTATAAGTTCTTTAAAAAAATATCTTCTTTCAGTTACCAGGGCGATGCAGCATTGTATATGTGGCTGAAGAGAATTATGATCAACGAATGCCTCATGTTCCTGCGGACAAAAAATGTATTCACGATTGTTACCGAAGCAACGGCTGAAGAGATTCCATTGCGGGAAGAAGCGCTGGACAATTTATCCGCAGAAGAAATTTTTAAACTGATCATGCAATTACCTACAGGCTATAGGACTGTTTTTAACCTGTATGCCGTGGAAGGAATGACACATGGAGAAATTGCAGAGTTGCTCACCATTTCCGAAGGCACATCAAGATCACAGTTCAGCAAAGCGAAAATATTATTGCAAAAAATATTGATACAAAACGACAAAGAATATGTCAGACATAAATCCAGATAAAAATACTCATTGGAAAAATAAGCTGGACAATTTAGAACAGTTGCCGGGCGAAACTTTTAATAAAGAAGCAGCCTGGGATAAACTGCATTATCGCATGCAGGGAAAGAAAGGCAATAAAAATTCACGCTGGTATTGGATAGCAGCAGCCTGTTTATTATTTGCATTATTGTTCACATGGATGAATTATCCCAAAAACAATTCACATCTTTCAAATAATGAAACAATCATAAAGCCTTCGGAGAAAACTGACATTTCTATTTCAACAACTAGTGAGAACAATACGAAAAAAAATATAAATGTCTCATCGCAGGCCAATGATAAAGTCGCTTCGGTTATTAATAAACCCCATCCAATAAATCATAAAGCAATTCCGGTTGAAACTATTTCTGTAATTCACTTAAATAACCCGGATAGTATGCAGATGAACTTAGAAACACCCCGCAACATTTTACAAACTATCAATACAACACCCATGACAGCAATGATCTTGCCGGTGAAGAAAAAATTAAAAGTGGTGTATATAAACGAATTAGGAGACCAGTTAATAGAATCCCCTGCCATGGCACGCAATCCTGATATACGTACTTTCAGGGTACAGCTTGCCAATGGGGAAGTTCTTTCTGATCCTTCCGTAGCCTCCACGAAGACAGGTCTTACAATTTTAAAAGCAAAACCTTTTTAAAACAATTCAGAATGAAAAAAACAATTATCGTTTTGATGCTTTTCATAAGCATCCTGCCAGAGCTTTATGCTCAATCCAATCCGAAAGCTGATAAAGTGTTTGAAGTGCCTAAGAATTCTGTTAACCGGAGATATTATATATTTCTTGAAAAAGGAAACAGGTTTGTTATCGAGCTTTCGAGCGATGATGATATGAACAGGATTACGAACATTGATTCTTTGCTGAAAGTATTTCTGAATGATATAAAGCCACTGAAGGATTCTCTTTCTGATCCACTGTCATCAAAACGCATTGACTATGTTATTGACCCACAGGGAAGAAAAAAAATAAGATTGCAGCAATACCATCCTAAAGCTGATAATTACCTGTTGACAAATGGCGAACTTTCTTCCTTAAAAATCAGCCAGGACACGATAAGTATTATAGGAATTACCCTGAATCCTGGTGAAGGATCCAAAAAAATTAACTCTAACCGTTTAAATTATTTCCATCTTATTTTTTACCTGAACAATATGGACGAATTGACCAGTTATATGAATGGTATATTAGCAGCTAAAATTGAAACCATACAAAAAAATGTAAATGGCAAATGGCCATTATTAAAAGGAGGCAGTTCACATTACATGGCAAATGATAAAAGTATTGTTGCTGATAAGCCACATGGCTGGACAGGAATAGGAACAGGCGATATGCTGGCAATCATGTTGTCAGTAAATATTCAGAACTATAAAAACTATTTTGTTCCCTCCTTCAGCCTGGGTTTCCAGATTACACATTCCAATCGTCAGAGAACATTTAAATGGGAGCCGGGATTATTCTGGGAGCCGCATTTTTTCTTTGCCAAAGATGCACAGGGGAATTTAAAAACATACCGGAATGATTTTCTTACACTCACCTACGGACAGGGGGGCGTAAAAAACTATGATCCCCGGAAAGATTTTTCATTTAGTGCTGTACTTTCATTAGGCTATCTCATTCACCGCTCAGGAGATTTAATTGAAAAAAATACTTTCCGGTTAGGCATGGGCAAAGTGAAGTTATTAAAAACAACTATCGAGCCTTCACTGTACTTTAATAATTTCTTTAAAGGAGTAACGCCGGGAATAAGGATAAGCCAGAGTTTCTGAAACTAAAGTATTTTTATTGGCAGAAAATTGAAGTGCAAACTGGTTTGCAAATAAACAGTTCATTTATTAAACAGGCTCGTATAGCGCCTTGGTTTGTGCAGACATGAAAGCAGGGATATTCCGGAATTTCATTCATTCGGATATGAAGGATGTGGCCATCCCAACACCGCCTGTTTATTATATTTATTCCGGTATTCAATAGGTGTAAGGCCTGTAATTTTTTTGAAGATGGTCCTGAAGGCTTTTGTATCTGTGTACCCAACATCAAACATTACTTCATTAATATTCTTGCGGCTGGTTTCAAAACTTCTTTTGGCTGCTTCAATTTTTACCCGTTGCATATATTCCACAACTGTATTATTGGTGGCTTTTTTAAACCGTCGCTCAAAACTCCTTCTGCCTATGGCAACCTTATCGGCTAACTGATCAACAGTAATTTTATCCTGGTAATTTTCTTCAATAAATTTCTGCACTTTTAAAATTTCTTTATCCTCATGTTCTTTCTGTCCCTGGAATAGCATGAATGATAATTGGCTTTCCCTGTCAATATCAATAGCAAAATATTTTGATGCAAGGATTGCTGTATTACGGTCAGTATATTTTTCGACGAGGTACAATAATAAATTCCAGTAGGAATTAGCGCCGCCACTTGAATAAATACCTTGTTCTTCAGTAATAATGCTTCCGTCAACTAATTCTACCTCAGGAAACATCATCCGGAATTCATTGGCAGCATTCCAGTGAGTAGAACATTTTTTTCCATTTAATAATCCCGTTGATGCGAGCAGAAAAGCGCCAATACAAAGTGAAGCCACTTCTGCTCCATTTCTATACTGCTCTATGATCCACGGAATTAATTGCTTATTCAACTGCAATGCCTTTTTTACATCGCCGCTTATAGCAGGAATAAAAACAAGGTCAGTTTTCTTTACATCTTTTAAAAGTTTATCGGGATAAACAGAAAATGCGCTGTTCAGGAGTTTCACTTCTTTATTTAATGCTACTAATTGTACTTCGAACAAAGGTTTTTTTCCTGATGCTTCTAAAAACATATTCACCGCTCTGAACATATAGTGCGGATCAGCTACTGCTTCCACTACGGCAGTTTCCGGCACTAAAATGGATACTTGTTTCATTGGTTTATTTTTTTTTTCGTTTCGCACCGCTAATATAAGAAAGTTGGCTGTCGCAATCAACCCCATGAAATGTCGTTTTCGCACATCATCATTTCCGATTTGTGAATGTATGTTTGTGTTGTCAAAATTATTTTTACAACGAAAATCTAACGATCATGACAACGATAAAAAAAACATCTGTTACTGTAGAGAATACAGTGAATGCGCCGGTGGAAAAAGTCTGGGAATTCTGGACAGTGCCGGAACACATCACCAAATGGAATACTGCATTGGACACCTGGCGCTCACCATCCGCGAAAAATGATTTGCGTGTGGGCGGTAAGTTCAGTTTCAGAACGGAAGCAAAGGACGGAAGTATGGGATTTGATTTCGACGGTGTTTATGATAAAGTGAAAAAAAATCAGTTGATCGCTTATACCATCGGCGATGGCAGAAAAGTGAAAGTGATTTTTACCAGCCAGGGAAATTCTACCAAAGTAGTTGAAACATTTGAAGCGGAGAATACTCATTCCATAGAAATGCAGCGGGATGGATGGCAAGCCATTTTGAATAATTTCAAGAAATACGCCGAAACAATTTAATAACTGTTAAAAACATTATTATGCCAACTAAAAATATTACGCCCTGCCTTTGGTTTGACAACCAGGCAGAAGAAGCTGCGAAGTTTTATACTTCAGTTTTTAAAAATTCTAAAATAGGAATAGTAAGTCGTTACGGAAAAGAAGGCTTTGAATTTCACCATAAACCCGAAGGTACTGCGATGGTGGTAAGCTTTACCATAAACGGACAGGAATTTACTGCATTGAATGGCGGCCCTCAATTTAAATTCAGTGAAGCTATTTCATTCCAGGTATTCTGTGATTCACAGGAAGAAATAGATTATTACTGGGAAAAACTTTCTGAGGGTGGCAAAGAAGATCAATGCGGCTGGCTGAAAGATAAATTCGGTCTTTCCTGGCAGATCATTCCTTCCATATTGCCAAAATTAATGAGCGATCCTAAAAGAGCAGGAAGAGTGACACAGGCTTTTCTTCAAATGAAAAAATTCGATATAAAGAAATTAGAACAGGCATAAAATCATTGTTTAAATACTTAAACTTATGACACAGATAAATTCATATTTAACCTTCAACGGCAACTGCCGTGAGGCTATGACATTTTACAAAGAATGTCTCGGTGGAGAATTAACCTTGCAGACCGTTGGTGAGTCTCCCATGTCCGAAAAACTGCCCCCGCAAATGAAAGAAAGTATTTTACATTCCACGCTGACGAAAGACAATTTAGTGTTGATGGGTTCTGATATGTGCAGTGAGAATGGTTTACAAAAAGGAAATTCGGTTTCGATGTTATTAAATTGCAGCAGCGAAGATGAAATTAAAAACTGTTATGCAAAACTTTCATCAGGAGGCAAAAGAGATCATCCTTTGGAAAATACTTTCTGGGGCGCCCTGTTTGGTGACCTTACGGATAAGTTTGGTAATCACTGGTTGCTTAATTATCATGAAAATCAGAAGCAATAGAATTATTTTTCTTAACAATTAAAATGTTTTTAAATGAAAACGATTGAAGTCATCACCATCCCTGTTGCCGATCAGCAAAAGGCAAAAGAATTTTATACGAAGCTTGGCTTTCAGCTAATAGTAGAAGCCCCGATGGGAAATGGACAAGCCTGGGTTCAGATGGGATTGCCTAATCAAACAACTTCCCTATCTCTCATGGACTTTCACGGAATTGTTGTAGAAAGCACTGACATTGAAAAAGAAGTTCAGGATCTAAAAACAAAAGGAATAGAACCGGGCAAAATAGATAATACGCCCTGGGGAAAGTTTGCACAGGTAAAAGATCCGGACGGGAATAGCCTGATGCTTCATCAAAAATAAATGGATAAGTCATAACTCAAGCCCATGAGAAAATTAAGCATCTTCAATTTCATTTCGCTGAATGGCTTTTATAAAGGAGTCAATGAAGATATCAACTGGCACAATCATGGAGTGGAAGAGAATAAGTATTCCGGGGAAAGCATGAAAGCTGGTAATATACTTTTGTTTGGACGCATTACCTATGAGTTGATGGCAAACTTCTGGACAACTCCAATGGCAGCAGAAAATTTTCCTGTCGTTGCAAAAGGAATGAATGAGGCAGATAAATAGTTTTTTCAAAGACAATGAAAAAAGTGGAATGGAATAATTCGAGACTGATGAAAGGGAATATTGTGGAAGAAATAAGGAAGATGAAACAATCGCCGGGAAAAAATATGACTATACTTGGTAGTGGAAGTATTACGACATTGTTTGCAGAGCATGGTTTGATTGATGAATATCAGTTTATGCTCGATCCGGTTGTAATTGGTAATGGTACTCCTATATTTAATAACATCAAACATAAACTGGATCTAAAGCTTACAAAAGCAAGAACATTTAAGAGCGGCATTGTTCTCTTGTTTACGAACTTTCAAAAAAATATCTTTAAATAGAAATCGACCAACATGAAAAAAACAAACTTATTGTATTGGATCTTTACCATCCTGTTTGCGGGACTCATGATATTCTCGGCCATCGGTGGAATTAAACCTTCTGAAGATTCCATAAAAATTTTACACGACGGGCTTGGCTATCCCATTTATTTCATTCAGCTTATCAGTATTGCAAAATTGCTTGGTTCAGTTTCTATTTTGATTCCCGGTTTTAAAAAAATAAAAGAATGGGCTTATGCCGGGCTCTTCTTTGATTTGTCAGGCGCTGTTTATTCAGGCGTCGCAGTATCTGCATCATTTGACCCCAAAATACTGAGCATGCTAATCTGGATTGTACCTGGAATCCTGTCTTATTATTATTGGAATAAAATGACAAAAACAAAAATTAGTTTATGAAACATTCTTCAAAAACAATTCCATCGGATGTGGATGAATACATAACATCTTTCCCCAAAAATGTTCAGCAATTGCTAAAGGATATTCGGAATAAAATAAAAACAGTTGCCCCCGAAGCAGAGGAAATAATAAGTTATGGTATGCCGGCATATAAATACATGGGCAAGCCACTGGTTTATTTTGCAGGGTATGAAAAGCATATTGGGTTTTATGCCACCCCAACCGGTCATTATGCATTTAAAAAAGAGCTTTCAAAATACAAGCAGGGCAAAGGTTCAGTTCAGTTTCCGGTTGATAAGCCAATGCCTCTTAGTTTAATAAGTAAAATTGTAAAATTCAGAATGAAAGAAAATGAAGCAAAGAAAAAAGCAAGTAAATAATTCAAACCTGCAGTATTAATCCTTAGCATTTAAGAAAGATTAACTGATATTCTATTATCATTTTCTTCTGCCATTTTTCATTCGTAACTTTATATAAGCAGGTTTTACATCACCACTTCAAACAACGATATGGAACATAAAGAAAAATTAGAGCAATTGAATAAAGAGTCTCTTCAGAAACTGGAAGAATATGTAAAGAAAAAAGGTGCTATAAAAGAAGAAGATCATAAAAAATTACACGAGGCAAAAGAAGAATGGCAGGTTGCCTGGAATAAACTCATGGAAGTACTTATGGTATTGGAACGGGTGGAGATATGATTATCTTTCACAATTGAATTTAAAATAAAAAAGGGCTTCATCTTCGAAGCCCATGCTCTGATCAATTAGTTGTTCACCTATTTCAGGTTCTTTGCAAGATGCTTTGCCATGTCAAACATAGAAACCTGGCCTTTTCCGCCAAATATAGGTTTCAGTTTTGCATCAGCATTGATCATGCGTTTGTTGGCCTTATCCTGCAGCTTGTTGGCTTTAATATAAACCCACATTTTCTTTACCACTTCAGTGCGGGGCAATGGTTTGCTTCCGACAACTTCTGCTAATACAACACTGGGTGTAAGTGGTTTCATAAATGCTGCTGAAGGTTTGCGGGCCGATTTCTTTTTGGCAGGTTTCTTAGCTGCTTTCTTTACTTTTTTAGTAGCCATGATGTTATGATTTTAAAAATTTGAATTTAATGGGTTACCCCTTTTCGGCGGCAAATATAGAGGATTTCCATTGGGAAAATGGTGATACCAGTTTGTTTTTATCCACCTGTTAATACGATTTCTGTTAATGAAAGCCTATACTGATTATTATACTTTCCGAGACAAAATTGCTGAAAACCCCGGCGACCTACTCTATCAAACAACCTCTCCCTCCAGGTCATAATCATAAGCTTTACTAATCCGGACATTAACAAAATCTCCGACATGCAACCTGGAATCAGAATGAATCACCACTTCGTTATCTACTTCCACACTATCAAATTCAGTACGCCCTAAATAGCGCCCAGCCTCATTCTTATCGATTATGGATTTAAAAACTTCTCCCACTTTTTGCTGATTCAATTCATAAGAAATTTCCTGCTGCACTTCCATAATTTCCTGTGCTCTTCTCTCTTTTTCTTCCATGGAAATATTGTCTTCCAAACCAAAAGCAGAAGTTCCTTCTTCATGCGAATAGGTGAAAACGCCTACCCGATCGAATCGTTGCTGCTGCAAAAAAGTTTTCAACTCTTCCACATCGTCCATGGTTTCTCCCGGGAAACCTGTGATCAGGGTAGTCCGAATGCATATTCCGGGAACTTTCGCACGAATGGTGATCAGAAGTTCTTCCATTTCTTCTTTTGTAATTTGTCGCTTCATAGCGCTCAGCATATGGTTGGAAACATGCTGTAAAGGAATATCGAGGTAATTGCAGATTTTGTTTCTTTCTTTCATTACATCTAAAATCTCCAATGGAAATTTAGACGGATAGGCATAATGAAGCCTGATCCATTCAAGTCCATTTATATCAGCCAACCGGTTCAAAAGATCGGGCAACATTCTTTTTTTATAAAGATCGAGACCATAATAAGTGAGCTCCTGCGCAATCAGCATTATTTCTTTTACTCCCCGCTTCGCCAATCCTTCAGCTTCTTTTATAATTTCTTCCATGCTTTTACTTATATGTCCGCCGCGCATTAAAGGAATGGCACAAAAAGCACAGGTACGGTTACAGCCTTCGGAAATTTTCAGATACGCATAATGCTGCGGAGTTGATAAAAAACGTTCACCTAAAAGTTCAGATTTATAATCAGCCTCAAACTTTTTTAAGATGAGCGGAAGTTCCATGGTGCCAAACCATGCATCCACTTCTGGAATTTCTTTTTCCAATTCATCCCGGTAGCGTTGGCTCAGGCATCCGGTGACATATACTTTATCGAGCTTTCCTTTTTGTTTTAACGAAACCTGGTCAAGAATTGTGTTGATGGATTCTTCTTTAGCCTTTTCTATAAATCCACAGGTATTTACAATAACAATATTATGATTGGGATGATTGTTTTCATGGACAACATCAATTTCGTTGGCTTTTAACTGTGAGCCCAGTACCTCGCTGTCCACCATATTCTTGCTGCATCCAAGAGTGATGATGTTGACTTTATCTTTTTTTAATGATCGTGTTTTCATTGACGGTTGCAAAGGTAAGAGTATGCATCGAAGCATAGACCAGGAAATTATTTTCGAATCCTGACCTGCATTGCATAGTTATAAGTATCTAATGGAATAAAAGATACTTTAGAGGGATCAACAAAATTCAGATAATGATAAAGTTTGTCTTTTGTAAACCGCTGACTCCAGAATTTTTCTTTAGTAGCGGTGAACGAATCGAATTTGTCAGTAATGATAGTCATTCCCATTTTTCGGTAAGCCTCTTCCTGTTTCAACCGGGTAGCATCATTATCAATATAACAGGCGCCTATAACAATTTCGCCTCCTGCATTCAAAAGATTATACGCATTTCTGAAAATAGATGTAAATTTTTTATTGGTTGTCAAATCCAGTCTTTGCGCCGAAGTTTTATAAGTATCAAAGGGGAAATTATCAGGATGAAAATTTCCTGCTGTAAACCAGGTAGTAATCACCATATCATGTTTCTTTTTCCAACGATCAAGATCAAAACCATCAAAAAAATGAGCAGCCACTTTATCTCCTAATTGCAAACGCTCAATTTCCTGGTTGGAAATATTAACACAAGCCATGGCATTATCTGTACCATCATAAAAAGCGACCTTATCCCAGGTTTCTTTTATCTGGCTTAAATTAACGGGAATCCTGGCGTTGCCAATCCCAATATCCAGAATGGAAACGGGCTTTTTAATTCTTTCTGATATTTCATGAATTACTTTTTTTAATTCAATAAATTCTGCCCATTGCGCCTGTATAAGATACGGACTAATATAATTCAGATCAAATGACGCCTTTACCGTATTCTCATTATCATACATTGCCATAGTCATATATTTTTCCAATTGCAAATTTATCAAACGCAATTGATGATACATTTCAATTTAAAGTCGAAATTATTTTATATAAAAAAAGGTGCGATCAAATGGATCACACCTTTATACCAAGGATGAAATAAATTAAAACCTGAACGTCACAGAAGCCTGGAATATAGTTCCAAGCTGGCTGAACTGCGAACCGTTGTAAGCTAAAATTCTATACCTGCCACTGAATTCCAAAAATCCTTCCAACAAACTTTTTTGAACCGGGTCATTAAGAGTTGACACAGCAGCCGAATAGTTTGGATCAGATGAACTGCCGGTCAGCTGTAAATTCCATTTGGGCAAAATATTGAAGATATTATTAACTGCCACTGAAGCAGTAATTTTTTTTGTGACATCATAAGAATAATTCAGATCAGTAACAACAGCCGGTTTAAACACCTGCTTGATATTATTCATAATGGCTCCACCATTATCTATATCCTGGAATTTGGTAGGTCCGAATAATGTATTGTTCAAACTTACAGTTGATCTCTTGATACGATAATCAAATCCCAGAATTGCCTTGTATTTTGGCCGGCTTTCTGTAAGAAGCGATCTGATTTGGGCGCTAAGAATATCAGCACCGGCAGCAGCAACAGCAGGAGGATTTTGAGGATCACCTACGATTTTATTGCTGGTTGTATAATTTGCTGCAAGGTTAATATCCAAAATACCGCTGCCCAAATGAATATTTTTATAATTAGCTACCATGTCAAGTCCCTCAGTTCTTGTTTCAATACCATTAATGAAAAACTGAATCTGCACTACATTGGCAGCTTGTAAAATCTGGTACAACTGAGTAGATGGATCAGAAGAAGATATAGCTGAACTATATACTATTCTATTCTTAATATCAATGTTGTAATAATCAAATGTAATGTTCAGATTTTTTGTTGGGTTTAATCCAAAACCTGCAGTAAAGTTTGTAGAATTCTCAGGCCTGAGTTTAGGAATGCCCAATAAGAATGCCTGCTTGCTGATATTGTTGAATAAACCTGACAACTGGATAGTACCTGCTACAAATGAAGCCTGGGTGGATTGATCATAAATCTGTGCCAAACCCGGCGCTCTGAAACCAGTAGAGTATGAAGCCCTGATTACAGCTTTATCATTTGCAATTTCATATCTCGAAGAAAGCTTCCACACAAAGGCATTACCAAAATCGCTATATTTTTCACCGCGCATAGTTCCATTCAGTAATAATTTTTTACTATTATCCAGCAGGGAAGCATCTATATACGCACCAAAGTTGAATCTTGTGTTTGTTGTTGCATTCTCTGCACGAATACCCGGAAAAGAGTTTGCCCCCTGGCCAGAATAGGAAGCTGTATCTCCTGCAATCATTTTATAAGTTTCACTCCTTACTTCGGAACCGAAAGCCAGGGAAAAATTATCAGTAAGTGATTTTGAAATATCATAATTCCCTACAATGTTTGAATATCTGAATCCGCCCGGTTTAAAAGCAGTTGGACTGGCAGAACCTATTGAAAAGTTCAATGTATTATTAACAGTATATAATTGTTGGTTGCCACCAAAAGTAACACTTACATCATGGTTCCATCCATTGATTACATTCTTAAAACCATATGTAGCATTGTAATCAAGCAAATCACCATCAAAAGTTGGCACATATCCTAAATAGCCCTGGTATAATGGATTTGGATCTCCGGTATAATTTGGAGCTCCTGGAATTTCCTGATGCAAAAGTCCTAAATCTTCTTTCCAGTAAGGAACCCTGTAATTTGCATAGCTAAACACTTTTTTGAAAATAAGAGCACCATTGCTATAAAATTGAGAATTTTCTCCGGTTGGAATAGCCATGTTATATTCAAATTTGGCAGCCTGGGTTTCACTTGTACCATTAATGTTATTACCGGTTGGATATTTGTTGAGATAAGCAACAATTGCAGAATTAACAGGATCAGTAAGGGGACCACTGTCACCAAATGTTGCTATTTCAGTTGGCACGTCTATTATTCCGGAACGAACAGCACTGCCATTCTCACTAAAATCAATCGTATAGTTTATAAAACCTTTATCCTTAATGTTTGCTCCGCTGTTATAAGAAATACCATAATTTCCACCGTCACCCTTACCTGTTATACCAGCATTAAGAGATAAGGAACTGTATTGATACCGGTCTTTAAGAATGATATTCATAACTCCGGCAATGGCATCTGATCCGTATTGAGCGGAAGCTCCATCTCTCAATATTTCTACACGTTTGATTGCCTCAACCGGAATAGCTGAAATATCAACACCAGTTTCTCCTCTGCTCGGCGCAAACTGTACGTTTAACAATGAACTCAGATTTTTTCTTTTACCATTAATAAGGATTAATGTGCGGCTGGGCCCCAGGTTGCGAATTTCATACGGATCCAGCAAAGAAGTTGCATCATTTACCGGTGTGTTAACTACGTTAAAAGATGGTACCCGGTATTCCAATTGTTTATCAAAAGTTGTTTGCGCTGTAGTCTTTAGATCATTCGCAGAAAGCACATCCAGCGGAAGTGCTGTATTAAGTGAAGATCTGGGCAAAGAACGCGAACCGGTAGATACTATAACTCCTCCCAGGTCGCCATTTGATTCAAGCAATACAAAATTAACAGTTGTATTTCCTGAGACTTTAACTGTTTTGGAAACTGCAGCATAGCCCACAAACGATACAGTGATAGTTGCAGTACCGGATGGCAATGAAAGTGAATACATTCCTTCTGCATTCGTTTCTGTACCGCGTCCACCGCCAGCTAAAACTGACGCTCCGGATATTGGATTACCTGAATTGTCAGAAACTTTTCCAGTAACAGTGTTTTGGGAAAAAACAAATAATGATGTCATTATTGCAACTGCTGTCACAATAATTTTCAATCTGATTGGTGATCTCATAAGTTATTTTTTAATTAAAGAATTAAAACATAGATAAATCAATTTTACTATATAGAAAAAGATATAGACGATTATTTTAATATGACAGGACCGTGACAAAATAATGTTAGGTATGTGCAGCACATTTGCCTTCTTGATACAAAACAATAAATAAAAAGGAGATTATTTTTCGTGAAGATTAAATAAACTATCAACAAATTCATGCTTATCAAAAACAAGAATGTCTTCCATCTTCTCTCCAACTCCGATGAATTTTACCGGTATCTTGAACTGATCAGCAATAGCTAATACAACTCCACCTTTTGCTGTACCATCTAATTTTGTAATGGTAATAGCTGTTACGTTGGTAGCAGCAGTAAACTGCTTGGCTTGTTCCAAAGCATTTTGTCCGGTACTTCCATCAAGTATTAACATTACTTCATGTGGCGCATCAGGAATCACTTTTTGGATAGCTCTTTTTATCTTGCTCAATTCATCCATTAAATGCGCTTTATTATGTAGACGGCCTGCAGTGTCGATCAACACCACTTCTGAGTTTTTTGATAACGCACTTTGAACAGTATCAAAAGCAACGGCTGCAGGATCTGAACCCATACTTTGTTTTATAATCGGCACACCCACTCTCTCGCTCCATATAGTAAGTTGTTCGACAGCTGCAGCACGAAAAGTATCTGCAGCACCAAGTAAAACTGATTTTCCGGCTTTTTTAAAATGATAAGCCAGTTTACCAATTGTAGTGGTTTTGCCAACACCATTCACTCCCACTACTAATATAACATAAGGTACAGTTGGCAAAGCTGAATCGAAAGCATAATTATTCTGCACGGAAGTATCTGTTAAAATGCTTTCAATCTCTTCCTGCAAGATCCTATTCAGTTCAGTGGTATTAAGATATTTGTCTTTGGCTGCTCTTTTTTCTATACAGTCAATGATCTTCACTGTCGTTTCAATTCCAACATCCGCACCAACCAATGCTTCTTCCAGGGAATCAAGCACTTCGTCATCTACTTTACTTTTTCCTGCGATTGCTTTTGTGATCTTAGAAAAAAAATTGCCTTTGGTCTTTTGAAGTCCCTGGTCAAGACTTTCTTTATCTTTTTTGCCAAATATTTTATTAAAAAATCCCATAGTTTATAAAATCATCCAATATTGTTTTCAATGATTTTTAGAAATAAAAAAGCCATCACAAGATACTGTGATAGCTTTAATTTATTTATAAGTTTAGTTTTATTTCTGTGCCAGAAATTCTTTTATTTTATCCTTATGAACGATTTGTTCTTTAAAGGTATAAGCCCCTGATTTCGGACTTCGGACAGCCTTGATAACTTTACTCCAGTTTTTTGCATCTGCGGCTGCTTTTGCATCCTTTGTTTTTATTGCCGTCTTTGCTGCTTTTGCCATGCCTGTATATTTTGTGATTTTAAAATTGGGAAATTTTGTAATTGCATTTCACCAATTATATGTTTTAAAATTATTTAATCTCTTTATGAACCGTCATCTTCTTTAAGATTGGATTATATTTTTTTAACTCCAGTCTTTCCGGATTGTTCTTTTTATTTTTTGTAGTGATATAGCGGCTGGTGCCGGATTTACCACTGTTCTTATGTTCGGTACATTCCAAAATTACCTGCACCCGACTTCCTTTCTTTGCCATTTTACTATTTTGAAAATTTGAAAATCTAAAAATTTATTAATCAGATATGCTGCCCCCGGGCTCTCAGTTCTTTCACTACAGTATAAAGTCCGTTCTTATTTATTGTACGGATACCTTCAGTGGATAACTTTAAAGTAATCCATTTTTCTTCTTCAGCCAGGTAATAACGCTTTGTCTGCAGGTTGGGCAGAAACCTGCGTTTGGTTTTAATGTTGGAATGGGACACCTTATTCCCTCCCATCGGCTTTTTACCGGTAACCTGACATACTCTTGCCATGACGATTCGAATTTAATCCCGAAAAATTCGGGAGGCAAAGGTAAGGAACAGTGATTGATTTTAGAACAGATAATGTCTTTTTTTGCAAAAAATCTCATAAGCAGTAAAATCCATATCAGAACTGATTCTTAGATAAAAGTAAATGGTAAAAAACTGATTTTAAATCTTAAAGTGATCTGCCTTAAACCATTCATCCAAACAAATCGGAACGCTGACTGTTAATTATCAGGACGGTAATGGCTTTTGCCGATTCTTCATTTTCAAGTAGCTTCGCAAGCCAATAATTCAATTAACTAATCTATTAATTTATCAGAGTATGGCATACGACGTTGTTGTAATTGGTAGCGGCCCCGGCGGTTATGTGGCGGCCATTCGTGCTTCTCAACTTGGCTTTAAAACCGCAATTATTGAAAAAGAACAGCTTGGTGGCATTTGTCTTAACTGGGGTTGCATTCCTACAAAAGCATTACTGAAAAGTGCACAAGTATTTGAAGATATCAAACATTCGAAGGATTTTGGTATTGAATCAACCGGTACTCCCAATTTTGAAGCAATCATAAAAAGAAGCCGTGCAGTTGCCGATAAACACAGTAAAGGTGTACAATTCCTGATGAAAAAAAACAAGATTGATGTCATTATGGGATTCGGGAAATTAAAAGCAAAAGGACAAATAGAAGTGACAGCAGCAGATGGCAAAAAACAAATTGTAGAAGCAAAGCATATCATTATTGCCACTGGTGGCCGAAGCCGTGAACTTCCTTCAATGAAAATGGATGGCAAAAAAATAATTGGTTATCGTGAAGCGATGATATTACCGCAACAACCCAAGTCAATGATCATCGTTGGCAGCGGTGCAATTGGCGTTGAGTTTGGATATTTTTATAATAGCTTGGGAACAAAAGTGACCATTGTTGAATTCCTGCCCCGTGCTGTTCCGGTTGAAGATGAAGAAATTTCCAAAGAATTGGAAAAGAATTTTAAAAAACAAGGTATCACAGTTATGACGAACAGCGAAGTGACTTCTGTTGATACTTCCGGGAACGGTGTGAAAGCAAAAGTGAAAACACCAACTGGTGAAATAATGCTGGAAGCAGATATTTTATTGAGTGCCGTCGGAATTTCTGCGAACCTTGAAGGAATCGGTTTGGAAGAACTCGGTATAAAAACTGACAAAGGGAAAATAATGGTTGATAAATTTTCGCAAACAAATGTTCCGGGAATTTATGCAATCGGTGATTGTTCACCCGGTCAGGCTCTTGCACACGTTGCTTCTAAAGAAGGAATTATTTGTGTTGAAAACATTGGCTACAACGAAAAAAAATATAATCACAAACCGGAACCGCTAGATTATAATAATGTGCCGGGTTGTACATATTGTTATCCTGAAATCGCTTCAGTTGGCTATACTGAAAAACAAGCTAAAGATGCCGGGTATGAAGTGAAGGTTGGCAAGTTTCCGCTAAGTGCAAGTGGTAAGGCTTCCGCTGCGGGTCACAGCGAAGGTTTTATCAAAGTTATATTTGATGCCAAATACGGCGAATGGCTCGGAACACACATGATTGGTTATAATGTAACAGAAGTGATTGCAGAAACAGTTACAGCAAGAAAACTTGAAACCACTTATCGCGAAGTATTGAACAGTATACATCCGCATCCTACCATCAGTGAAAGCATTAAGGATGCTATTGAAGTAGCTTACGGAGAAGCAATACACTTATAATCTGAAAAAAAAGATTTAGCAGATTGTTTAATAAAATGAAATTATACAATCATCCCCTGCTGATTTTTTTTCTGAATAACCATATTACCGGCAGAATGTTGTATGCTGATTATTCAATATTGTTGAAAAGCTTTCCTGACCTTTAACAGGAATAAATCTTTACAAGACTTATTTTTGCTTAAATCAAATGGTAGTATGAAAAAAATAATTCCTCTTTTCTTTCTGGTATCAATGTTGGCCTGTAAAAACAAAGATCAAAATAATAATGGTAATACTGGTGAACAAATGCCACAAGGTCCCAAAAGTATTAGCTACTCTATTATTAATACTTACCCGCACGATACTTCATCTTTTACGCAAGGACTTGTTATATATAATGGGGAAATGTATGAAAGCACAGGTGGCGAAGGTGGCAATGCTAATAAAATCATGAAAGTTGATCTTAAGACCGGCAAAACCGAAACTTTAGCTTCTCTTCCAGTAAATAAATATTTTGGAGAAGGAATGGTCATACTTCGTGATACCGTTTATCAGCTGACTTGGAAAGAAAAAACCGTTTTCGTCTATACATTAAAAGATTTTAAAAAAATAAAAGAATATTTGATTAATACCGTAGGATGGGGAATTACCACTGACGGAAAGGAATTAATTGCCAGCGATGGAAGTACCAATCTTTATTTTTATGATCCTTCCACTTTTCGTTTGTTACGAACACTGGAGGTAACAGAAGCCGGAAGCCTTGTTCACAATTTGAATGAGTTGGAATACATTGATGGCTTTATTTATGCTAATGAATGGCAGTATCCCTATATTGTAAAGATTGATCCCGTGAGTGGAAAAATAGTCGGGAAAATAGACCTTAGCGATCTTACGGATAAAATAAAAACAAAAGATGCTCACGCAGATTTTCTTAACGGCATTGCCTATGATGCTGCCACAAAAAAAATATATATCACCGGAAAACTTTGGCCTGATTTGTACGAGATTCAACTCGGGCAATAATTATTTACTAACAACATAGATCACCGAACTGCAATTTTTTACATTACTCATCGCTCTTACATTAGAACGAAAACCATTCCACAATGCAGAAACCCACTTTGATTTGCCATATTTATATTTACTGCTTAAGAGAGAAATATAAAAGCCGTCATACCACATAGGTTTATATTGTATGATCTTCAAATCATTTTTTTCCATCAGAGATAATATTGATTGAGGAGAAAAATGGTATAAGTGCCTGGGCACATCGTAAGCAGCCCAATGTTCTTTATATATTTCTGCATCCAGCGAAGTATAATTTGGAACTGCAATAAAAATCTTCCCGTTATCTTTCAACAAAATTTTTAGTTGTTGCACATAAGAAGCCAAATCATGCACATGCTCCAAAACATGCCAAAGAGTAATGGCGTCAAATGACGAAGACTGAAGATGATAAAATTCTTTTACATCTTTCAAATCCAGGTTGTATAATTCCTCGGCCACACTTCGTGCATCACTGTCAGGTTCAAGTCCCATTGCTTTCCAACCTTTCTTTTTCATTTCATTTACAAAAGCGCCGGTTCCGCTGCCTACATCAAGCAAACTGCCTTTTTTAATTCCGGTGGACTTTTCTACAAGATTCCTTTTCTTCACCAATGTTCTTTTTCTGATTATTTTATAAATGGAATTCACTAAACCTTTTGACGTATTGGTATGTGAAATATAATCTTCCGATTTGTAATAAGGTAAAATGGAAACCGCATCGGGAACATCCTGGGTGAATCGTAATGTGCAGGAATTACATTCTGCAATGACAAATGTTTCGCCGCTCACTGTATGATCTTTTACCGACAGCACATTATTAATTTCTGCTGATCCGCAAAGAGGGCAATTAATATAATGAATTCGATCATTCATTTTGTAAACTCGGCAACACAAAATTAAATTGATAAAAGAAAAGAATGAAAATTATTGAAGATAACTATAGGTAGATTCAGACACTTTTATTAGAGGATGGCGTTGATTTGCAGCGGATGATGTTTTTAAGCCTTGCTCTGAAAAATGCCATCCGATAAACATAACAGCTAAAATTCCGACAACAAGAGTAACAGCCCACCAGCTTGTTACTTTTTCTTCAGGTTTTTTTAAAATCTTAGTCATTTCAAAAGATGTTTTTTCCATTTCACCGACAAGAACGGTGTGTTCTGCATGTTCACGGATTATTTTTTCAGCAGACACAGGTTCTTCAAGAAAAGAATTTTCGGAAGAAACAAAATTTATTTCTCCGCCAGTCCCTTTACTAAGAATGCCGACTCCATTCCATTCAATCTCATTTCCTGCAAGAATATGCTTTTTCATTTCAAAAGCAAAATCATTGAAAAGTATTACAGCTTCTCCATTTGATATATTATGTGCACTGCCAAGCCAGGTAAAAAATTTCAGGGAATTGGATAATGGTGCTTGCTTTAACGTAAATTCATAAGCCGGAGGATAAATACATTTATTAATAAAATTGGCTCCGGCAGGTTTTCTATTTAAAAAAAAAGTACCGATACCCGGTACATACAATTGCTTCTCCGCAATAAGGAATTGATAAAGCTCGTCGTACATCATTTGTTCTTTTGATTGAACGAAAATACAATTCCTCCGGTAAATTGAAATCCATAAACAGGATATTGATTCCAGCGTTGGTATTCCTGGTTAAGAATATTATTGAATTGTGTCCAGAGATTCAGGCTCTTTGTAATACGGAATTCAAGCCCGGCATTCAGATCAAAAGCTCCTCCAAGTTCTCCGGCGCTTCCATCTTTCTTCATATATTTAGAACCGGTCCATGCAAAAACATCACTTTTAATCCAAAGATCTTTTACTACCTGCAAACGAATCGCTGTATTCCATTCAACCGGAAGTAGTCCCCACGCTTCTTTATTTGCAACCAGACCTGAATATTGATTTAATTTCAAACTGGTGGTCAACGAAAATTTTTCCTGGACAGTATATCCTAAATCACCTCCGAACGTCAACACTTTAATCTGCGGCTCATTCACCACAACAAAAGATTTTCCACCGTTGCCAACTGATGTATCATTTACAAATAAAGGCTGATTATTCAATTTACTGTAACCAACTCTTGCACTATAAGTGAAATGATCTCCGGCCGAACCTTTGAATCCTGCATATCTTTCTTCAATCCATGTATTCTGAAGACTTGAAGGCATCCATAACCATGGATTTTGTGAAGCCAAATATTGATAAGATGTCTGCCGTATATAACCAGTCCATCCTGCCTGGAAAGTAAAACGTGGATCACTGGTTCCGATTTCAGCAAGAATATTCGGGAACATTTTGAAAGTGCCATTATCCCATGACGGCCTGATACCTACCTGGGCATTAATATTTGGAGTCTTGAATAAAATGGAAGGTGAAATATTATAAGTCGTGTTATTGACTACCGCCGATTTATCTTTTGGAGAAAGACGGGTAAGATCAAAATTGAGCCCGAGATCAACGGCAAAAACTTTACTTACTCTTTTTTGCAACGGAAGATTAACGACTGTATTACTCTCATTGTTCTTCAGGTTATCGCTGAATATATCCACTTTTACCGAAGGCGAATAAGTTAATCCAAACTGGGTTGTATTAAGATTGTGAAGACCTATACGGCCTTCGATGGTTTGGAAATTTTGTTTCAAAGAATCATTGGGAAAATTGAGTGAATCGGGAATAAACCCGTATTTATAAGTTCTATCTTGTTTCATTCCGAGACTGGCATCCCATTCGAGATTTTTAGCTGTCTGAATAAATCCATCCAGCTTCACTGCCGTATTATTATAATTCTGAAATGCTTTTTTCCCTTCTGATGAAACATGGTTGGCATAAATATTCAGTCCCCCCGTTTTACCATCACCAAATGTAAAGCCTGCTTTCAGATAAGGTGTTCTTAAACTGCCAAACCCAACTTTTATATAATTACTGTTGTCAAAACTTCCACCTGAATCTATCTGTAAAGCCAGCGGTTTCAATGATCCGGGATGATAGCTGAACAACATATTCTGATCCGGAATATCATATTTCAAATTGGGTCTTGAAGTATCAGCAGCAGGTGGAGTTGCATTAAAATTAATTTTTGCCGCTTCACGCAATACAGGTTTAAATGCCGAAGTAATATCAATAGTACGTTTTCTGAGAGTGTCTTGGGCATTTGCTGAATATCCAAGAATTATAATCCAGAATCCAACAAATGATATTTTGAAAAGATGCCGCTTCATTATATTGCCGTTCATTTAAGGATTGTTATTTACTTTACTGTTGCTGTTCTCTTCGTCAATCACCTTGCTGAGTTTCGTTTGTGCTTCTGTTTTCAATGCATTATCAATCGAATTGTTGACAACACTTTGATAAGTTGCTTTTGCATTGAAATAATCTTTTTGTTTGAAATAAATATCACCAA
Organism: uncultured Bacteroidota bacterium; assembly: GCA_963823125.1. Taxonomy (GTDB): domain Bacteria; phylum Bacteroidota; class Bacteroidia; order Chitinophagales; family Chitinophagaceae; genus UTBCD1. The sequence continues at coordinate 775,758 of CAWGKD010000003.1, read as the reverse complement.
GCAGGATATATGCTTTCGTTACCCAATAGTCATAAGATCCGGATTTGTTGATAGTCTCAAACGCCGATTTTTCCGCCTCACTTAATTTATTCACGGCAAACCAGCAATTAGCGATTTCATAACGTGCTTCTGCAGCCAAAGCCGCTTTGTTAAGTTGCACTACTGATTTAAAATTAGAAATCGCCAGGTCATATTGATTATTCAATTCATAGGATTTGGCGATAGCCATATTTGCCAAAGCTTTATCATCTGTGCTGCTGCCTTTTGTATCTACCAGGTCTTTCGCATTATTCAAAGCGTCTGTCCATTGTTTTAATTCATACTGGCAACGCAGCAAACCACGCATGGCTTCCAGTTTATTTTCATTGCTGGAAGTAAGATCTTTTAGTTGCTGGTAATAGGTTTCTGCCTTTGAATAATCTTTTAATTCAAAGAAATAAATTCTAGCGGTGTTTAATACGGCTCTCTCAGCATAACTATTCGGAGCATTCTTTGCCACCATTTCATATCCGGTTAATGCATTGTTCCAGTCTTTTTTTGAATTAGAAATTTCAGCCTGGTAAAAATTGGCATCCAGTGAATAAACGCCATTGGGAAATTTTTGAAGATATGAATTGAAAGCGTTTAGTACTTCAGGAGTATTGCCATTATTATCATAAAGATTTTTTACCGCCGTAAATGTCAATGAATCTTCCGTATCCATACTCAAAGGCCGGCCAATTTGTTTCATAAAATCAGCATATTCATCCGGCTTGCTGTCATCTATATAAATGATTTTAACATTATCTAATGCCTGTTCGGCTTCTGGCGAATTGGGATATTGGGCCACCAAAGTTTTATATTGTTTGATAGCATCTGCATTATCATTTAAATTATAATAGGCTATGCCGGTCATCAGGTATGCCTGTGGTTTCAGGCTTGCATTTCCGCTTCCGTTAATAATATTATTCAGATAAGGCAATGCATCACGAAAATTTTCATTGGCCATATAGGTGTTGGCTATTTCCATGTTCGCATCCGTCACCAAAGAAGAAGTGGGAAATTTTCTGTCCAGCGTTTTCAGCAATTTGATCTTTTCATCTGAATTCTTAATTCCTTCAATCATTGAATTCTGAAAAGTAGCGTAATCTTCAGCCGGCCATGAAAATTTAATGACGTTCCCATACATCGCTTTTGCCTTGCTGAAATCACGGTTCATATAATAACAATCCGCCGTGCGGATATAAGCATCCTGCACAAGTTCATTGGAATTTAACTTTGCATATTTGCCGATTGGTTCAAAGAAACTCAATGCAACAGGATAATTTTCTTTTCGTAAATAACAATATCCAAGATTATACCGGGCATTTTCAAGATCAGCTTCACCTTCTGCCGGGTAGCCGGAACTGATATAAGCATTATAATATTTTATCGCATCATCAAGTTTATTATTCCGGTAAGCAATTTCTCCTTTCCAGAAATCTACAAATGGTAATACTGAACTGTTGTTTGGATCTCTTAATGCTTTATCCAAAAGTGCATCTGCATCTGATAATCGTCCGTCATTGATCTCTTCAGTAGCACGTCCGTATAAAATTCTAGGGTATAATTTTTTTGCATTCGCCGAAGGATTATTTAAGCTTTCCAGTAACGACTGCGCATCACGGTAATTATTAGTATTGGCTAAAACAGATACCAGCAATTCTTTCGCTTCGGCATTATAGGCAGAATTGGGATAATCATTCAGGAATGATTTCAAACTATTCAAAGCTTCATCCTGGTAACCGAGTTCATAAGAAAGTTTAGCATATTGATATCTTGAAATTTCTTTTTGTTCAGAGTTGATGCTGTTGGAAGAGCAGAAAAGAAATGCATTCCGGGCGTTATTCTTTTGCCCTGTTTTTATATAAGCATCTCCCAGCAAATACATGGCATGCTGACTGAGCGAATCTTCTTTACCACTCAATTGTTTGAATCCTTCAATGGCTTTTGACAATTGGTTGGATTGGTAATAACAATAAGAAAGCTCATACAAATCTTCACGGCGAACTTTTTTGGAACGATTTACATAATCTTCCAGGTAAGGCAAAGCTTTGGAATATTCTTTTCTCTCAAAATAAGCATGACCAATAAGTTCTTTTAATTCCAGGTCATAATATTGTGTGTTACCTCCTTTTAATTTATTCTGAACGTAAGCAATCGCTTCATCTTTTTTCCCCTGTATATAATATATCTGTGCGATATAATAAGGTACTACCGTTGAATAGTTCTTATCATTTTCCACGATTTTAAAACATTCCAGTGCATCATTGTATTGTCCGTCACGGAATGCAAGAAATCCATAATAATAATTGGCATCAATATAATTGGGATCATCTTTAATGGAGCGGATAGTGTTGAATAACGGCTTGGCCTGGGCAAACCGCTGCAACGTGAAATACGAATATCCCTGGTGAAATTTCATGTCGGCAATTTCCCGGTTACTGAGATTGACAATATTGGTGTTTTCATATTGCTGCGCTGCATTGGCAAAATCCTGCTTGCGGTAATAATATTCTGCCAGGTGAAAACTCATCATTTCCACTCTCGCATTATTTTTTTCCAGGTCAATAAACTCCAGGGCTTGTTGTTCTGCCCTGCCTTCATTTTGTTTTAAAGCACATACAATGGTGTAATAGTTTATTTCTTCCGATGTAATTGAATTATTGATTTTATCGGTTTCACGAAGTGATTGCTGTAATTCTTTGAAAAGCGGATAAGCAAGGCTGTATAATTCCCGCTGAAAATATTCTTTGGCGTCATTAAATTTTTTCTGTGGATCAGAATAATAAGCCGTTTGTTGAGAAAAGGCGGATAGACTGGCAGCAATGATTATAACCAGAAAACTCAGATTCTTCATGTGTATGTCCTTTGTCCGTTGTTCCGATATGTTTCGGAATAAATTCCTTAACGCTGCGAATATTCAAAATATTTCAAGGTTGACCAAACATCGTTCCAAACAGTTGTGGATAACTGGAATCTTTTAAATGATTTAACATTTCATTCATGTATTCTTCTTCACTGACGATAAAAATTCTTTTGTTAACATTGCATAAAAAATTATCAATGAAGAAATTTTTCAGTACGCAATACAGTCAATTTTCTTTCAACCTTAGCATGTTCCTGCTGCGTGCCGGAGCCGGAGGATTACTTTTTTACAATTTTGGTTGGCGTAAACTGATAAACTTTTCACAAATGAAAGATAATTTTCCGGATCCTCTTCATATTGGTCATGCTCCCAGTCTTATACTGATCATTTTTGCAGAAGTGTTTTGTACAGTGCTGCTGATTGCTGGATTGATGACAAGACTTGCTGCATTTGTGTTGGTAGCAGCTTTTGTAGTAATTGTTTTTGTAGTGCATAAAAACTCACCTGTCAAACAATACCTTGATGCTATTCAGTTCCTACTTGCTTTTGTTTTTGTTTTATTTTGCGGTCCGGGTAAATGGAGTTTGGATAAAATGATTGGAAAATAAACTATGTTTTCTACCGAAACACAAATCCGCGTTCGCTATGCAGAAACCGATCAAATGGGTGTAGTTTATCACAGTCATTATTTCGAGTATTTTGAAGTGGCAAGAGCGGAATCTATTCGCCATCTTGGGCATACTTATGCCGACATGGAAAAGAATGGTATACTAATGCCGATTGTAGATGCACATTGCAGGTATATCCGACCCGCTTTATATGATGATTTACTTACGGTCAAAACTGTTTTAAAAGAATTACCCGCTCATCATAAAATAGAATTTTACCAGGAAATATTTAATGAAAAAAAAGAATTGCTTGCCAGCGGTCGTGTGGCATTATATTTTATTGAAGCTAAAACCATGAAGCGCATTTCTATGCCCGAAGAACTTATGAAAAAGCTTCAACCGTATTTTACTTAATTTTATTGGATGGAGAATTTTGATACACCCGCATACGAATCCAGTCAAGAAGAAAATAAATCTTCAGAAGAAAATTCTTTTATTTTTCCTCCCAAATTTCCTGCTGATGAACCTAAAAGCCAGGCAAATATTTGGCTGCGGTCCATAACCAGTCTTGCATTGTATTTAGCAGTCGGATTTTATTTTTTCAGTCAGAACTGGACTTTGTTACTAGTGCTTACCGTCGTTGTTATTTTTCACGAGATGGGTCATTTTCTGGCAATGAAATTTTATAATTACAAAGACCTGGGTATTTTTTTTATACCATTGGTTGGCGCTTACGCTTCGGGGAAAAAACATGAAGTATCACAATTGCAATCATCGGTTATCCTGCTGGCAGGCCCGGTTCCTGGAATTATTCTGGGAATAATCCTTCATTTACTTGCTCCGTATTTTACAAATGATGTTTTTGATCTTTATACACTGGATAAAGTGGCGTGGATACTTATTTATCTCAATCTTTTTAACCTCTTGCCCGTGTATCCTTTGGATGGCGGACAATTATTGAACAGATTGTTTTTGGGTGACAGTCAGATTATCGGAAAAATCTTTATTCTTCTTTCAGTAGCGGCTTTAACATGGTTTGCATTATATGGAATGCAAAGACCATTTTACCCTCTACTTATTTTGCCTCTGTTTCTGTTGACGAGAATGATAGGTGATGCTCAGTATGATAAACTAACAAAAAAAATTGAAAAGGAAGGCGTTGATCTCAATACTACCTATGAAGAATTAAGCGACGAGAACTACTGGAAGATCCGGAATTTGCTTATCCGGTATCATTTGCCTTTCAGAAATATACAGGAAGCTCCGCCATATGAATATTCAACAAAAGAGGAACAAATAAAAAACATGATGGAAAATCTGTTGCAAAGAACACTGGTGCAGGATCTTTCAATAGCAGTCAAACTATCCATTCTTGTTCTCTGGATCGGTTGTTTTATAGCGCCTTCAATGATTGGGCTACCATTAAGAATATTTTAAACTGAATATAAAGTATTGAAATAGTATTCAACATTCAATATTTTATGCCCGGTGAAAATCTGATCTCCAGTTTTTGACAGACTTCTTAATTGTGTCCATATTCAGATTTTCTTCAACAGCTTTTTTTGCAAGGCCGGGAAATTCTTCATCACTTGCAAAACGAAGGCCGATGATTTGTCCAAGCCGCAAACGACTATCCAGTGGCTTACCTGTAAGAATAAAGTGACGGAAATTCTCTTCGGCCCGGATAGCTCTGTCTTGCGCCCGGATTGCAAATCTCCGGCTATGCCATAATAAACTTAATAAAATCAGAGAAACCACTACCAGCAAAGAAGCGGAATAAAGATTTTCTTTGGATGAATGTACAAGATTTATAATGCTGCCGATAATAACGGCAATGGTAGCTAAACCTGTTACTATATGAAACATAGGAACAATGCGTACATGGCTTTTATAATGTTGCTCTTTCATTTTAGTTAGATTAAGTTTTGTTTTTATAATTTGAAGATAAAGGTTTCTCAAGGATTAATAAATATTATTACATTGTTATTTGAGTGTGTTCAGCACTTTGAACATCTTCTCCACCAATGCAGAGGGCGACCCGTTATAATTATTTACCAAAAAAGAAAAAATATACTCCTTCCCTTTTCTGGAAGTATGATAACCCGCAAACCCTTTCACGCCATTGATAGTACCACTTTTCATCTTCATCTTATTGTACTCAGGCAATGCGTCATAGAAATATGGAAACCATGATTGTTTTTTTGCATAGTTCAACACTTCCACCTGCGCATGAGTAGTGACACGATTTTGTGTTGAAAGACCGGATCCATCACAAATATTGATTTCATTTACATCCAAACCTTTTTGTTTCCAGAAATTTTTTACGATGGCAACACCGGAATCAGTAGAACCCAATCCATATTTTTCATAAGCAAAAGTTTTTACCAAAGCCTCGCCATAAAGATTGATACTTTTTTTCAGAAACCAGTAAATAATAGAATCAAGTGAGGGTGAAAGAATATTTCCCAACTTCTTCTGGTAAGAAGGCATAACTATTTTGTTATTAACAAACCATTCAGAAGGTTTATAATTCCCGTCAAATTGAAAATTGTTTTCAGAAAAGAAATGATCAAGATCTTTGATCATCTGACTGGTGGGGAAAGGCGTTGACCCTGAAACAGTAAAATTTCTTGCACCTGCAGGAACAGTTCCTTCCACAAATCCGGTGATCGAGTAGGGCGGCATATATATGTATGCATCATCACCGCTTCCCATCTTTCCTGATTTCAAAAGATTAGTCAGTGAAAAAACTTCTAAAGGCGGGTCAGTACCTGCAATTTCAACGGTATCGCCTTCGATGGCTCCGGGTTTTAACAGTAGGTCGTATTGATTCTCATTCCAGTTGATTCCCCAGGTGCCGGCGCCATAATAATTGCCAATATCTTCCCAGATCCATCCGCCTGGTAAAGGCTGATAACTAAATTTTGAATTATCAAATATTATATCACCTTTAATTTTTTTAATCCCATTTCCTTTTAAAATTGAAATTATTTCGCTTAAAACGCTATCCCGTTTTGTAAAAGAATACCGCCAGCTTCCTAAAGTTGGATCACCACTTCCTGTTAGATATAAGTTGCCAGTTAGAATACTGTTTTTTATTTCACCATCATATCCCAGGTCCGTTTTATAACGAAAATCTTTTCCCAACAATTCAAAAGCAGTAGTAGCAGTAAATATTTTTTGAGTGGAAGCTCCCGCTAAACCAATCTGTGAATTTTTACCAAATACAACTTTCCCGGTCTTACCATCAATCACATAAAGTGAACTGATCGCATGTTTGAGTTGCGGGTCATTTTCAAATTTTTTGAACGCCGTCGCAAGTTTTGCAGAAATACTTTGGGCAGATATTGCAAAAGTTAAAATGCATAAGCTTGAAAGAAGAATTGTCTTTTTCATTCAACATTTAAAATTTAAAATTCAACATATACATTTACAAATTTAATCATCTCCTACCTTTGTTGTTATGCAAGATGTTAACGCTTCTATTATTACAATTGGTGATGAACTGCTGATTGGGCAAACCATTGATACCAACAGCGCCTTTATTGCGCAGGAATTAAACAAAATCGGCATTTGGGTAAGGCGACGGGTGGCTGTGGGAGATGTGTGGGATGATATATGGAATGCTCTTGACAAAGAAAGTGAGGAATCAGATATTATCATAATCACGGGTGGACTTGGCCCAACAGCCGATGATATTACCAAACCTTTGTTGTGTAAATATTTTGGTGGTAAATTAATAATGGATGAAAAAGTGCTGGCACACATTACACACTTATTTGAACATGTTTTTAAACGTCCGATGCCAATGCTGGAAAGAAACTGCAAGCAAGCTGAGGTCCCCGATGTTTGTACCGTGCTACACAATGCAAGAGGAACTGCTCCCGGTATGTGGTTTAAAAAAAATAATAAAATTTTTATTTCCTTACCCGGCGTACCTCATGAAATGAAAGGATTAATGACTGTTGAAGTATTGCCACGATTGCAAAAAACATTTGTGTTGCCCATTATTGTTCATAAAACAATTATCACTGCAGGCCAGGGTGAATCTTATATCGCTGAAATTTTAAAAGATTTTGAGACCTCACTTCCTAAGCACATCAGGCTGGCCTACTTGCCGGATTATGGTATGGTTAAATTGAGATTGACTTCAAGAGGTGATCATAAAAACATGATTGAAAAAGAATTGTTTTCTTATTCTGAACAATTAAAAGAACTGGTAAAAGATTTTTTTGTAACTGATGAAGACGAAGGTTTATGGGTGGTGATTGGGAAAATACTTAAGGCAAAAGGAAAAACAGTTGCGACCGCCGAAAGTTGCACCGGTGGAAATATCGCTCACCTGATTACTTCTGTTCCCGGTTCTTCGGAATATTATAAAGGATCAATAGTAAGTTATGCCAATGAGATTAAAGAAAATATTCTGGGAGTAAAAAAAGAAACATTGAATAGTCTTGGCGCGGTCAGTGAAGAAACCGTTCTGCAAATGCTGAAAGGAGTTATCGAAAAACTGAACGTGGATTATGCAATTGCAACTTCCGGTATAATGGGACCAGATGGCGGCACACCGGAAAAACCAGTGGGAACAGTTTGGATAGCTGTAGGTAATAAAGAGAAATCAGAAGCAAAAAAATTCAGCTTCAGGTTTGATCGGGAACGAAATATAATTCAGACATCATTGACGGCATTGAATATGCTGAGAAAATTTATACAAGCGAATTAATTAACTTTGATAAAATTCAGATATGGAAACCTTGGTAATTGAAAGCAGATCAAAAGAAACAACAAAGTTGCTGATGGAACTTAGCAGGCAATTAAGGCTCAGGCATAAAAAAATGAATAAGTCAGCAATAGAGGATTTTCTTTTTGCGCACAGCATTGATGAGGGTCGAAAAAGCGGCTATGTCTCCAAAGCAAAAGTTCTGAAATCCTTAAGTAAATGAGACTTGCTTTTACAACCAAGTTTGATAAGCAAGTATCAAAAATTACTAACCGAAAACTTGCTGAAGAAATTAAATCCATTATTATAGAAGCAGAAGCAGCGGCTTCGATTCATGATCTACGCAATATAAAAAAAATTAAGTGGCTATAAATTTCATTACAGAATTCGGGTTGGAGACTACAGGATCGGAATCTACTTAAATGGAAATAAACTTGAATTTGCAGCTTTTGATCACAGTAAAGATATTTACAAATATTTCCCGTGATATATATAGCACCTAATTATTACCTTTGATGCCGATTGCAATGAATCTACAATATTCAATTTAAAATCTGGAATTACTCAATGGCTATAGTCGACCTCATCATGCCAAAACTCGGTGAAAGTATCATGGAAGCTACCATCTTGAAATGGCATAAGCAACCCGGCGATGCTGTAAAAATGGACGAAACCGTTTTAGAAATTGCTACGGATAAAGTGGATAGTGAAATTCCCAGCACTTCTGAAGGTGTAGTAGAGGAAATTTTATTTAATGTAAATGATGTAGTGCCGGTAGGAACAGTGATTGCGAAAATAAAAACCGGGGCACAGGAATCTATAAGCCATCAAAGTTTTATACCCCCGCCTAAGGCACAAGAATCAAGAGTCAGAATGGAAGATCCAGAAATGTCCATTCATGAAACAAAAAATATAGAACATCTGACATCAAACATCCAGCATCAAACATCAAATGGAACCGGCAACCGATTCTATTCACCATTGGTGTTAAACATCGCAGCCAGCGAAGGAGTAAGCATGGTTGAATTGGAAAATATTCCCGGAACAGGAAATGAAGGACGGGTTACCAAAAAAGATATTCTGCAGTATGTGAGTGAGAAGAAACAAGGAAAAGTCAGGAGTTATGAGTCACGTGTTACGAGCCAGGAAATGGTAGTCCCTGTTTCAAAAATGGAACAATCAACTGCGTTGACAACATATAGCGGCAATGTGGAAATTATTGAAATGGACAGAATGCGTAAACTGATTGCAGAACACATGGTCAGAAGCAAACATACCAGTCCGCACGTTACCAGTTTTACTGAAGCAGATGTGAGCAATCTCGTCATGTGGAGAGACCGGGTGAAAAAAGATTTTGAAAAAAGAGAAGGAACCAAAATCACTTATACACCGTTGTTCATTGAAGCCATTGTAAAGTGTATAAAAAAGTTTCCTTTGATAAATAGTTCAGTGGAGGGTGACAAAATAATTGTGAAGAAAGACATTAATATAGGAATGGCAACAGCACTGCCTTCGGGAAGTTTGATTGTACCGGTTATAAAAAATGCAGATCAATTGAATTTAGTTGGTTTATCCAAGCAGGTAAATAATCTTGCAGATAATGCACGCAACAGCCGGCTGAGACCTGAGGATACTCAAGGCGGAACATTTACACTTACCAATGTAGGAAACTTTGGCAGCCTGATGGGAACACCAATCATTAATCAACCTCAGGTTGCAATACTTGCCGTGGGTGCTATTAAAAAACGTCCGGTTGTTGTAGAAACTCCTCACGGTGACAGCATTGCCATCCGTCACATGATGTATCTGTCCATGAGTTATGATCATCGTATTATTGATGGAAGTCTTGGCGCTACCTTTTTAACTGCTGTGGCAAATGAATTGGAAAATTTTAATGCTGAAAGAGAATTTTGACCGGTAATTATATTGACGGAAGATATTTAACTGATCCTTGCCGGAAATTTATTCAGTCAGTTTTCCATAATACTCCCATGAAAAAATATAATGTCTTCCCTTCCTTTTTACAATAAATAATTTATCATACTCTGAATCTTTCAGATCTCCCGGTATTTTCTTTTCACCGCAAAGCATATTCACTATGTCGCCAACAGTGTTGGAATGACCTACTACCAAAACATTTCCTTTCCTGGATTTTAATAAATTGATAAAGGCAGAATCCGGAATTGGACCATAAGTTCTTACTTTCAGTCCAAAATATTCAGCGGTAGGTTCTGCAGTAGCTTCAGCTCTTATTGTATTGGTAGAAAAAACATAAGCAATCATCTTTTTTCTCAACACTTCCTTTAATGCCCATGCCCTTTCCTTACCGTCATTTGATAATGGGACATCACTGCTCATATTGGCTCCCGCATCAGCTTTCTCTGCATGACGAACGATGTAAATTGTCTGGGTACAGGATGAAAATATAAACAGGAAAACTAAAATAATATTTTTCATACCCCTCACTTTCACAGTAAAATTAAAATTCTCCTTTTAATTTTTCATATTTTTTGTAAATTGGTGAAATACTAAACCCAAGCAGCTATGAAATCTTTATCCGAAACCTGGTTTGCTGAAGGCTATATTGATTTCGAACTTAAAAAATACACCCTTCTTGCCTACCTTCAGGAAGTCAACAAATACTTTAATGAAAACAAACTGTATCCCCAGTTGGGAGATGTGATTTTTCACTATAACAATCTCATTGCCTTCCGGGAAAATAAAAGATTCCTTCAGGAACATTTTCCAAAAAAATTAAATGGCATCCAACTTCAAAAACTGGAATTATTGTATGAGCAAATTATTGAAGACACAGAAATGATGGAAGAACTGGAGAATATTATCAATTACTCAGCCGGCAAAATAAAAAATACTATTAACAACGGAACAGAAATATTTGAGTTTGTGGAAGAAAACATCAACATTACTCCCGTTGGCATTATTCCACTTGACATCAAAGAAGGATATTTCTTTTTGAGCAATGGCAAAAGCAAAAACACAATAGCTTACCAGTATCGGCTTTCTTTCTTTGAAAAACATGATGAAAAATATCGCAGCATTAAAACTACTTACATTGATGCATGGCAGCGAAGTATTGCCAGTACTTATGAACATATTAAATCAGAACTGATCCGCCATCACAGTGACTTACCAAATCCCGCCGTATATTCTATTGAGACTGGATTGAGTTTGCCGGTTGAAGAGACCTTGCTTCCTATTGCAAAAAGAAGTTTGGTAAAATATATTACAGCACAAGCAGCCTAGTTCAATTATGAATTTAAAATTATGAATTATATCTTCGTCTCACACAATTCTTAATTCATAATTCTGCATTCATAATTATTCAATCTCCAGTCCCCAATCTTTTCCCTTCTTCACAGCCGGTACACCAACTGTGATCCATTTTGCGGGTTTATCTCCTTTCAATATCCAGTCAAAGAATTGCTGCATTCTTATCTGGTAATCCAGTTTATCTTTTCTTTCCGTTAATCCATGGCCTTCACCGTTATAATCCAACATCCATACTTTTTTCCCAAGTCTTCTCATTGCTGTAAACAATTCAATTCCCTGGTACCAGGGCACAGCGCCGTCATTATCATTTGCCATAATGACCAATGGCGTTGTTACATTCTTCAGATGAAACAAAGGAGAATTTTCAAGATATAAATTTTGTTTATCCCATAAACTTGCACCAATCCTGCTTTGAGATTTTTCATATTGAAACTGCCGGCTCACACCACTCTCCCATCTGATGCCTCCATAAGCACTGGTCATGTTTGCAACTGGTGCACCCGCCCACGCCGCTTTAAACATATTGGTAGCTGTAATAAGATATGCCACCTGATATCCGCCCCAACTATGACCTTGTATCGCAATATTCTTAGGATCAACAAATCCTTTTGCAATCAATGCCTTGGCGCCACTTACCACATAATTATATGCACTCTTTCCTGGATGACCAATTATATATCGGATGCTGGGAACAAAAATGATATAACCCCGACTGACAAAAAATGAAATATTGATGGCACTGCGAATCGGTGCAGGTGGAATGTAATTGTTCAATGTGTTATCCAATTCTTCATAGAAATAGCAGATCATTGGATATTTTTTCTTTGGATTAAAATTTTCAGGCTTATAAACAATGCCTGTCGCTTGTTTACCATCATATGCTTTCCAATGAAATAATTCTGCTGTCCCCCAGTTATAATCTTTTTGTTGAGGGTTTAGGGAGGAAAGCCTTGTATCACCAAATGTAAATCCAATTTTTCCTTTTTTTATGGAATCAAATACTGGTATTGTATCTTTTATTATAAATAAGTCAGGTGAGGCTTCAAAATTTTCTTTTGTGAAAATAAAAATATTTGTCTTTTTGGACTTTATTGGAAGGCCAAGTGAATACTTCTGAAGTTTGTCAGGAATATAAAAACCGGGATAAAAAGGAAGGTATGCGCTTTCTTTATTTAAATCATTGTATCTTCTGAATAACACACTGCTAAAATCAATATATCTCTTATCGGGGTCAAGTTGAACATAACGAGTAATGATTTGTGTTTTCCTTCCGGTTGTTATTGTAACTGGTTTATATATATTTAGCGGATCCACTTTCCATATATCATACTTATCATAAACATATACTAACGAATCTCCTTCATGCCAGCCCATCACGCCAAAAGGTGGCGGATCATCGGGCAATTGAGCTTCATCATTATATAAAGGAACTTTAATTTTTGATGTAATATTTCTCGTTGTCTTTCCATCCCACACAAAATAATTTTTCGCCGGCCGGTCATACCACATAATATATTTCCCGGTAGAGGAAGGATAAATCATCCCATGTAAATTCTGTTTAACCAGTTTTTTTTCTCCGGTTTTCACATCAATGGTATAAATATCTTTTCTCGTCACACCCAGCCATTGACTTTCGATTCGTTTACCAAAATCAGTTACTCCGATAAAGGTTTTCCCATCACCTTCATCAGTTTGAATAACTTCAGGAATTTCTTTGGATCCCAATTGAACTAACTCGCCAGTGCCAAGATCAAATACAGTCAGAAAATTTTGTTGCAAATCACTTTTTAATCTTGCCGGGTTGGTTTGCACGGTTTGCAAATAATCATCTTTATAATTCCAGATATCCAGTTTCACCAGGTCGATATCAATCAATGAAGTGTCTTTGGGTGGTTGAATAGGCGCCACACCAAAGAATAATCTTTTACCACTCTTGCTGAAATCCAGTTTTCCGTATTCACTAATGGACATGCCAAGCATCATGCCAACAGAATTTTTATCTGCAAGCAAAGTAGCGCTATCCATTCCGTCTTTAAAATACCAAACCTTATAAAATTTCTGTAAATCCTTTGGCTTTGCATCCCGTTCTGCTAGATAAGCCGCCTCCATGCCATCATCTGTCATCGCAAAATTTTTAAAATCATTTCCTCCACGGCTTAATGTATCCAAAACCCCAACTTTCAGATCATATAATAACACCAGCGATTGGCTCAATGAATCTTTCGGATTCTTTGCAACAAGTATTAATAACTTCCTGGCGTTTTTGCTGAAAAAATATTCGCTTACATTTTTAAAAATCTTTTCCCTGCCATTTGTTGTTTGACGAAGTATGAGGTCGCTGGCATTATTCTCATCACTATTTTCCTTTTTTAAATGCTCTGATTGATATGCCACCCAGCCAGCAGCTTTCTCAGGTGTTTTATAATTTTTTACATTGGAGATTTTCCAGACGCTATCTTTTCCCAATTCAATAATTCCAAGAGAATCTTTGGGCATTTCATTTGGTTTCTTTTTTTTGATCCACGCTTCTCTTAAATCTTTATATAAGGGACGGATTTTAAAAATTACAAAGCGACTGTCTTCAGTTATCGTTGCACTCTTGCTATGTTCAACTTCTTTTTTATATTTTGCATCACTGGATTGAATGATCAAATCAGTATCTCCTGCCTGAGGACAAACAGTATAAACAACCCACTTCCCATCGTTGCTGATCATTCTTTCACCAATGCTTTGCCAGCTGTCATAAACAGTATGATCAAGGGGCTTTTTTTGGGAGAAAGAAATTTGAACGATACAAAAGGAAATCAAAAAGAGAAAGGACTTATTCATCGGAATATATTTATTGACTAAAGATAACGGTGATTAAGGAAATTGAGTTATGACTTTTTACCAACAATCAAAGCATATTGCCATAAATCCTTTTTCATCCCTTTGTACTGGTATTTGCAGGCTTGGATATTTTTTTTCTGTACCTCAGTTGCCTCTCGGGAAGATGTTATTTTTTTCCACCATAAATACAAACAGGCAAGAAAATAAAATCTATACAGCCTTCTTGATGAACTTGCAGTAAATACTGAAATATCTTTATACCGGATATCAATGAACCCGGCCTGTTGCATGAATTGTGCAAACCTTTGAATAGTTTCCAAATAGTTTACTTGCCAGCCATCAAGCCATCGGCGGATAAACTTATGCTGGTTATTCTCAAATGCTGTTACAAATCCATCCGCTACAACTAATCTCCCGCCCGGCTTCAGTAACCGAAATGCTTCTTTAATGAATTGTTCTTTATCATCAGCATAACAAATACTTTCACAGGCCCAGATCACATCAAAATTTTTATTGGGAAAATCAGTATTATTATAATCCATCACATTGCACTCGGCCAAATCTGATAGTCCTTTATTCTTCGCATTGATATTAAATTGTTGCGACTGTCTTTCGCTAAGAGTGATACCAATCACTGTACATCCAAATGTTTGGGCTAAATAAAAACTGCTTCCGCCAACTCCGCAGCCTGCATCTAATACTTTATCGGTTTGTTTTATTTCGGCAGCCTCTGCCATGATCTCATTCATGCGTTGTAGCGACTGAGAGAATGACTTTACCTTTTTATCCCAATACCCATAGTGAATAGCCAGGCTTTTATCAAGATCCCAGGCATCTTTATAGGCATTTTCACTCTGCTGATAATATTCTTCAATGTTTTTATGGTATTCAGTCTGCTGCATTTATTTTATGCACTTTGCTGGTCAGTAATTTTTTTTCTTGTCTCAGTAAAAGGATGACATGAATGATTAATGATGCAGCTATAAGCGAAAAGCCAAGAAAAAAAGACCAGCTGAGTTTTTTACTTTCTCCGAATAATATAAAAGCAAGAATAATTCCATAAACCGGCTCCAGGTTGAAAGAAAGATTGACGGTGAAAGCAGTTAATTTTTTCAGAGCACGGGTTGAAAGCTGAAAAGCCAGCACAGAACAAACCCAGGAAAGTACAAGCAGCCACATCCAATTTTCAAAATCAGGAATGAAACTCACAGCCGGAAATTTTTGCAAATAAAATGGCAGAAATATTGACAATGTAATAAAGCCGCCACTAAGTTGATAGGTAAGAACAGTTTCTGAATTCATTCGTTGCAGAAAACTGCGGAGAAAGATCATGGCCATTGCAAGTAATATTGCACAGATGACGCCAAGTATAATACCATATTCATATTTGGAATCAAAATGAAAAATTATATAAATACCCGCTATGACAATCATTCCGAGAAGTAATTCGGTCCAGTTCATTTTTTTTC
The DNA here is from genome assembly GCA_963823125.1 of uncultured Bacteroidota bacterium. Lineage (GTDB taxonomy): Bacteria > Bacteroidota > Bacteroidia > Chitinophagales > Chitinophagaceae > UTBCD1. The sequence continues at coordinate 759,954 of CAWGKD010000003.1, read as the reverse complement.
GGGTGATAAATGGTTCAAATAACGCAGTAAAAAATCCTACCGAAGAAAAACAAACAAGCGCCACCGAAACATTGGCATATTTTATAGATCCATAAAAAGTAACCCAGTGAAGCGCTGACATAAAACCAACTCCGGTAAGCTTTAAAATATCCCGCCAGGAAATTTTTTGTAATCTTCCCATGAGAGAAAATAAAATCCACATGCTGACGGATGTAATGAGCAACCGGTACCAAACCAGCAAGCCTTCATTCAAAGTAATAAGTTTTCCCAATGGTCCTGTAAACCCGGCAAGAAAAACGGCAATATGAAGCTGTATAAAAGATTTTTTCACAGACTGCAAACTACGGAGATAGTAAATAGAAATCAATATCCGGATAAATGATCTTTCTTACTTGGTTTCTGTAATCATTTCTTTTGACTGAACAGAGTTGACAGAAGCAGCATCTGCATTTTTTACACGTTTCCGGTAATTGGTAAACAGGCTGTGCCAGCGCAGTTTTAGTACTCCAAAGACTCCTTCTTTTACAATTCCTTTATTCATTTTGGAAGCGCCAACAATCCGGTCTCTGAATATAATAGGCACTTCCTTAATTTTAAAATGAAGTTTCCACGCAGCAAATTTCATCTCTATCTGGAATGCATAACCTACAAAAAGTATTTCATCAAGGTTAATGGTCTCCAGTACTTCTTTTTTGTAGCACACAAATCCCGCCGTTGGATCTTTTACCGGCATCCAGGTAATTATTCTTGTGTAAAGTGATGCACCCCTTGATAAAAGAATACGGTTGCGGGGCCAGTTCACAAAGCCTCCGCCTTTTACATATCGTGAACCTATGGCAAGATCAGCGCCATCGTTCTTGCAGGCATTAAAAAGACGGGAAAGATCGGCAGGGTTATGGGAAAAATCAGCATCCATTTCAAAAATAAACTGGTACCCTTTGTCAATAGCCCATTTGAATCCACGAATATAAGCAGTGCCCAGCCCAAGTTTTCCTTTCCGTTCCTCTAAAAATAATTGCCCCGAAAATTTTGATTGCAGATCCTTTACAATTTGTGCTGTTCCATCCGGAGACCCATCATCTATAACCAATACATGAAAATTTTCGTTAAGGCCAAAGATGGCGTTAAGGATATTACTGATGTTTTCCTTCTCATTATAGGTTGGTATTACTACTAATTTTTCCAATATATCAGGGCAAATGCAAATAACAAATTTACATGAATTGATAAAGAATGCCTGTTAAATATTTTCAGTCAGGTGAAACAATATATTGCCCGAAATCAGCTTTTCTTCAATATTGTTCTTGTAAATATTTCTGTAAGTTTTTGTTTGGTGTGTTGCGGAAAATCACCTTTCATCATCCAATCATAATATTGTGGTTCAGATTTCAACACATCGGCAACCGGGCGTCCTTTATGCTTGCCAAAGTTGAATACCTCAACTCCGTTTTCCATGATGAACCGGCGGGCAAAATCAACAATAACATCATCACCGATTGCTTTTAAAACGGAATCAACAGTATTACCTAAAACCGGGTAACGGTTTAACTGTGCTTCCAGAATTTCATAGGTTGCCGAGGCATCCACCTCGGCTCCATGCGCTCCTTCCAGGTTTTTATTGCAGTAAAATTTATAAGCAGCGCTTAAGGTTCTTTGTTCCATCAGGTGAAATATCTTCTGTACATCCAGTAATTTTCTTCCTCTCATGTCAAAATCAACTTCCACTCTCAGGAACTCCTCCATCAACAATGGGATATCAAATCGATTGGAATTATAGCCGGCAATATCACAACTGTCAAGAACTTGTTTCAGTTCGTTGGCTACTTGTTTAAATGCAGGTGCATCCTTCACCATATCATCAGTGATACCATGAACATCACTCGACGCTTTGGGAATCGGCATTCCTGGGTTGATAATTTTTCTCTTAATGCTTTTTGTTCCGTCTGTTAGGACTTTTACGATGGCAATTTCTACAATTCGGTCAGTGCTCAAATTGGTGCCGGTGGTTTCCAGGTCAATGATGGCCAGGGGTTTCTTCAATTGTAACATCAGGTCAGTAATTATTCTAAAAATCTGTTATTTAAGTCGTAAAGGTAACATTTACTCCATTCCTGAAAAGGAAATTTATAGCTATGGCAAATATTGAAAAGAAGATAAATATTATCAGTTATGCTTATGGCATAAACCTGCAATGTTTCGAGGAGTACGTTTTATTTATACAATGTATCTTTGTAAAATAAATTAACTTGTTCTTCGTTATCATTAGCAAATACCCTAAAAAATGAAGAAAAATATACTCGCTGTCATTCTGCTCCTGGTAGTAACTATTGTAGTTACTTCCTGCTTCACATCACGCAAATACGGTTGTCCCGCAAATCCCCAGGCAAGCACCAGGTTCAGAGGTTAGCTTACTTTCCCAATTTTTTCAGAAGCAGATAATATACTGTCTTCTGATTTTCTTGTACAATAAATCCTTTACCTGGCATTTAAGTGAATTCCTGTTTCTCTTATTCAGTTTCATTAAGAATTTATCAATGCTATTTCAAAACAGGAATTGAAACAGTTAATATGCATCCTTTGCCGGGAGCAGATTGGATTTCTACCTTTCCACTATAAAATTTAGCTCTGTCATTTATGCTGGTGAGCCCTACGCCACTGTTTATTTTTTTCTTGTCGAATCCAACGCCATAATCCCTAATCACCAATTCCACATTATTGCCCTTGCTTTTCAAAAGAATTTCCGCCTTCCGTGCTTTACTGTATTTGAGAATATTTTTCACCTGCTCCTGAACTATCCGGTAAAGTGTCAGTTTCTTGCCCGGGCTTAACAGGTTATTTTCCTGATCGTGAGTAAATTTTATCTTTATCTCTGAAGTACTATGTATGTCTTCAATCAACGATTTAATACTGTTCACCAATGTTTTTTCTTTCAGTTGCGGGGAAACAAGTTCTCTTGACAGTTTCCTGATTTCCTCAATGGCAGAAACAATATATTCTACGCTTTTGCTTTTGAATTCCTTTTCTTCATCATTGGCCGGTGTTATCATGCCCATAAACAATTTGGAAGCGCCCAGGATCTGGTTCACATTATCATGTAGTTCGCGGCCAATATTTGTCCTCTCTCTTTCCTGGACCTGAATGGCGATTTCGGCTTGTTGTCTTTGCAAATGCAGTTTCTCCTCCACCATCAGGTTCTCCATTAGTTTTTCATTGGTAACATCTGTTAACGAAGCAATCATCTTTACCGACTTCCCATTTTCATAAATAACAAACCCCCGGTCATGGATATCCTTATATTCTCCATCGGCACAAAGTACACGATAATCAATTTCCCATGATGGGAGTTTCTTAACGGATACTTCTTTCAAAGTATTTATTAACCGTTCCCGGTCATCAGGATGAATGATGCTGATCCACCATTCTTGCCCCATAGCTTCATTAGCAGGATAACCCGTGAGTGCTAACAGATGGTCATTTAGAATGGTTTTACCACTTAAATAATCCCACTCCCATATTGCATCAGTAGTGACACGATGCAAAAGATTTATTCTCTTATTTGCATTGTCTAATTCCTGCATAGCATTATAACTCTTTGAATCGTCATTCGCAATACATCCAATCAATTTATTCCCATTTTCGTCTTTTAAGGAAAACAATTTGACCTGCAGAATAACCTGGCCGCACTCAGGCAACTTTTCATTTTCTATAAATTCAGTCGTTTGCTCTGACTGGAATACCTGCTGGATACCGCTAATTAATTTTTCAGCAAAGGCCTGTGGTAACAGGTCCGTAATTTTTTTATCAAGAGCTGATTTATCAAACTTGAAATATTCAAAAAAAGCAGGATTGGCATAAATCAATTTGTTTTTTTCATCGACAACCCATGACATACTGAGATTGTTTTCCATGAAGGCTCCAAAAATATTTCCGAAGGACATATTCTTAACAGAAGAAGTTTTTTTAATTGTTGGAGCGGCTTTTGTAAAAGATCCCTTACATAAAAATGCTTTTGCTTCCTTAGCATTGCCGGGTAAATAACTCACATCCCATTTCATCGGATGATAGCGGCCATTCTTAATATAAAATTCCATAGAGTACGGAGAACTGCTTTTCATAGAATATTGGAATGCTTTCCTTAAGTTTTCAATGTGTACAGGGTGAAGCAAGTCAAAGAAATTGGACTTTGCCTGCTTAGGGTTTTTCAGGTTCAAATCTTTTTGCATTCTTGCATTAGCCAACAAAATATTTCCCTTCTCATCCAGAACAGTTAAGTACTGCTTGCTGTTTAATCCGGTGGATGATATAATTGGCTTTAATGTCTTCCATTGTCTTCTCATAACTATAGTTTACGGATATAAATATTAATCATTATAAGTTTTCATAAGAACGAATCCTTCAAAAATGATCAGCTTTCAATGTGTCAGTTACTCATCTTTTCAATCAAAGAAGGAATGAGACCAAATTCCCTGCTCTTATCCAAAAAGCCATCAGCACCTGCATCTCTGCAAAGCTTGCGGTAACTTTCATTGGAATGATTGGTAACCATGATGACTTTACAAATCCAGCCTTCTTCTTTTATATAATGCAATACTTCGATACCGCTTTTGCCGGGCATATTCATATCTAAAAGCACGATGTCGGGCTTTTCACTGGCTATTAGCTTTACAGCTTCATCATAATCATGAGCTGCTATAACCTGGCTGGTATTACCCGATTCTATCAGCAGCTCAATTAAACGCTCAGTATATTTCTTATTATCGTCAACTACTAATACCATTGGTTTAAAAAGATTCATAGTTTAGTTTGCCAAAATTAGAAAACGCTGTAAGTCTGAAAATAGTACTATCAATCATTAGGCTGTACTTACTTTTATAGCGGTTGTAGTAATAAGTCTACACAAGCCATGGAAAATATTAATGTCATAACTCATATCAACTTTTTTTCTAGAGCATACCGGATTAATTCTGAATTGGACTTCATCTTCATTTTCTCCAATAAACGTTTACGATAAGTACTGACAGTAGTCGCACTAAGTGACAAAGTCTTTGTTATGACTGCCGGTGATTTACCGGAAGCAATTAAAAGGAATACATCAAACTCACGTTCAGAAAGCATTTCATGCGGTTGTTTTTGTCCATTGGTTTCCCAGGTTCCCAATAATTTTTCGGCTACTCCCGGCGTAATGAACTTTCGCCCCGAACTAACGGTCTGAATTGCTTTTATGATATCTTCCTGAACCAGTGCCTTATTTACATATCCAGAAGCGCCAGCTTTTAATACCCGCAATGCATATTGATCTTCCGGGTACACACTCATAATAAGAACAGGCAGATCCGGAGTGATTTGTTTAATCTCTTTCAGCGCTTCCAATCCACTGCGACCCGGCATGCTTATATCACAAATTACCAGATCCCATTTATCATTCGTTGCCCTTTTAATTAATTCTTCGGCATCTGCTGCTTCTCCAATTGTTGCGTCGGGATATTCTTCCAAAATAATTTGTTTCAACCCTTTTCTTAATACAGCATGATCATCCGCAATCAGAATTCTTGTCATAACATTTTTAGCTGTTTACTGGCTTGTTTATAATAAGGTACCTGGACTTTAACGCTTGTTCCTTTTCCGGGTTTGCTGTTGATCTCATATGTGCCACCGATCATAAAGCTTCTTTCTTTCATTCCTAAAATTCCAAAAGTTTGCTTGGCAATTATTTTTTCAGCATCGAACCCAACTCCATCATCTTTAACGGTCAATAACAGATGCCCATTATTTTGCTGTAAGCTCACTTCAACTTTTTTTGCATGAGCATACCGGCTGACATTTGTCAGAGATTCCTGTACTATTCTGAATAAATTAGATTTGACAATATCCTGTAAGGGCAACTCACTTTGCAGGGATTCAAACTTTGTTTTCACCCCGGATTTTTTTCCAAATTCTGTTAGTTGCCATTCGATGGCTGCACAAAGTCCCATATCATCCAGAATGCTGGGACGAAGGTCTGAAGCAATTCTCCGCACTGTCATTACTGTTTGATCCAACATATCTTTTAGCTCAGCTGTTCTTTTTCTTACGGGCTCACCCGCATCTTGCAGTTTATCATAAAGCCAGGTAGCATCCATCTTCATTACCGTTAGTTGCTGCCCCAATTCATCATGAATCTCCCTTGCCAGATAGGTTCTTTCTTGCTCACGGATATTTTGCAAATGCCCTGATAATAATTTTAACTCTTCACTTTTCTGAATGATTTCTTCCTGAGCCTGCTTACGACTCGTAATGTCAGTACGGACAACTATATACTGATAGGGCTGATTATTATTATCCAGGAAAGGAACAATCGTAGTATCTACCCAGAAATAACTGCCATCTTTAGCTTTGTTCCTGACTTCTTTCTTCCAAACCTTTCCCGATAAAACTGTTTTCCATAATTCTTTAAATACTTCTTTGCTATGGTATCCTGAATTGAAAATCCGGTGATCTTTTCCAATTAATTCTTCACGGGAATATTTAGAAATTTTGCAAAAATTATCATTAACATACCTGATAATTCCATTGGAATCCGAAAGATCCACCAGCATTGATTCATCCAGAGCAAACTTATAATCAAGAATTCGCTTCTCGAATGTTTTCCGTTCACTGATATCAATAAAAGTGCATATTGCACCAAGTACTTTATCATTTTGAATAATCGGATACGACCAATACTCCACTGGAATGGCAATTCCATCTTTTCTCCAGAATACTTCATCAGAAACATTGGTATTCTGTTTGGTTTGACGGGAGCTCAGCATTTTACATTCGCTTTCAGGATAAAGACTACCATCAGCATAGCTGTGATGGATTATTGGGTGAATTTTTTTCCCGATCAATTCATTTGCATTATTATAACCCAGCAAATGCAAAAACGATTTATTCACAAACGTGCAGATGCCATTATTGTCAACACCATAGGCGCCTTCGGCGATAGAATCTAAGAGAAGCTGAATATTATCATGGGCATTCATTAATTCTGTTTCCGCCTTCTTGCGGATTGTTATGTCATGATGTTCGATTACAACCATAGTTTCCGAACCTTCAAACTTCTTAGCCCGCATATAAAACCATTTTTCTCCTGAAGCTGATTGAACAGAATATTCAATATAAAACTCACTGATGGTTCCTTTCAGCACTTCCTTTATTCCTGTTTTGGCTTCGCGGGCAAGATCATCAGATGGATTTCTTTTCAGAAAAGCTTCAAAATAGTCTGTTCCTTCACCAAAAGCTTCTTCACCGGTTTTCCCCTCATCGTAAGCAAACGTTAACCAGGGTTTATTGGCTTTAATAATTATTCCTGCAGAATTGATTACTACTATCTGGGGCCGCAATGAATCCACTACTCCATTGATAAATATTTCACTTTCCTTTATCTTATTTTCATTCATTGTTCTTTCTGTAACATCATAAAAGACCAATAATACTCCTGAAATTTCTTTATTGAGTTCTAAGATAGGTGAGCCGCTGACGTGAATAATTCCGGGATGCTGAATTTGGGGATGAAGAATGATGTCACCATCATATTCAATGGCCTTGCCATTCAATAAAATACTTTCTAAAACAACCTGGTAGGAAATTCCTGACTCTTCAATCACTGCATCAAATATTTTTTCAAAAGGATATTTTTTTGCCTCGTTAATTCTGAAACCGGTAAGTTTTTCTGCTGCCGGATTCATATAAACAATTTCGCCCCCTTTGTCCGTCCTGATTAATCCTTCTGCAATAGTTTCCAGTGTAACTCTGAAATGATCTTTCTCCTGCATTAATTCCCTGCTTATTTTATCTTTTTTTCTGATTTCAATAATCAGGAAATAAAAAATTAATAGCAATAAAGCCAACGAACTCACCATGTATAAAACAGCAAACCGGTTATTCCGCTCATTTGTTTTTTGATAAAGTAACCGTGATTTTCCCATACGCTTCATTCACTGATTTATCTTTCTCAGATTGTATCTCTGCAATTGCGTCTGTCAATCGCTTTCCTTTTCACCGCTTGCTATTAGCGAAATTGCTTCCTTTGCAGATCTTTATCGATCACGAACATATTTTACTTGTTCCATAAAAACAATCTTTTTCGAAATCAAGCTGTCCATTAGACATGATGAGCACTTTCATCAGACGAATCTTCCCTAGATATTTTGCAGTCTTGTCCTGGGAAAATAACTTATCAATGTTTATAAGTTCTTCGTCACATGTTTTCTATAAACTTCTTGTCCCCTGTTGCAATATATCCTCTTTCATCCGATTCTACCTTTTGAATATTCTGCAAAAGATCCTGCAAGTCCTCATGCTGTTCATCCTGGTATAATGCTCTGACAAAACTGCAGTCAAAAAACTGTTGTCACGTATTGAATTTCTTAATACTAAAAACCAGCAATAATCATGGAGGAATATCAATCCATACAAGCAAGATTGCTTTTTTTGTTTTCTGTCAATGGTTATGTTTATAACTTTTTGGTACCCATTTCATTTTTCAACCGGTCTTTCTTTTCTTTTTTATCCTCTTCTTTTTATCTTCCACTTGATCGATTATGGCTGGTATTTTTCCAAACTCATTGTACTTATCCAGAAAAAAATCAACCCCGATGGATTTGCATTGTTCATGCATCTGTTCATCCATATGAATAGATAAAACAATGACTACTGTGGAAGGATCCGCCTTTTTGATCTCGGTGATCAAATGACAGGAATTATCTCCGTGGAGACCGATATCCATAACTACTACTTCCGGATTGATTTCCTTAAAAAGTTTTTCGGCAGCTTCAGAAGAGACTGCTTTATAAATAACATGAATGTCTCCTGACTCCGAAAGCATTTCTTCTAACCTGTTAATAACCTGTACCGAACTATCCACAATTAATATCTGCATCTTAGTGTTTTTCGTCCTGCAAATGTCTAAAACGAATAGTGTGAAAGAAATAGAATTACCCTTAATGATTTGTAGATAAACTGGTATTGACGGTAGTAGTATTTCTACAAAGAGAGAAGGAACATATTCGATTAAAACATCACCTATGGTGACTTTTATAATTCAAGACTCTGCACCCCCCCTTCTAAGGGAAAGGAAATATTGACTCGGCAATTTTAATGATTTATGATAGGCCTGCCTTCGGTAAGTAGGATAGGAGTTTTATACATAACTCCGAAGGGATAATAAATTTAAAATTTTATAAAACGACACTGCTTTGAGGTTTTAGAATCCGGATTATTTACTATAATTATAACAGCCCTTCGTCTTAACCAGCATTTCTATATGTTTTTGTATATCTCCATTCACTATTGACTATTGCACTTTTCACTATTCACTTTTCACTATTCACAATTTCAAATCAGAAATAACATTATGCGCCAATGCATACCGTGTAAGTTCAGAATTATTGGAAAGATTAAGCTTTTCCAAAATACGCGTACGGTATGTGCTGACTGTTGTTAAAGCCAGTGAAAGTGTATCAGCAATCTGTGTAATAGTTTTTCCCAGCGCCAGTTGTTTAAAAATCTCAAATTCCCGGTTTGTAAGCAGTTCATGCGGTTTCTTATTGGAATCAAATTGTGTGACTAATTTTTCTGCTATTTCAGGAGTAATGTATTTTCTTCCAAGAGAAATTCTTTGAATGGCTTTGATCAGTTCATAGGGTGCAGAATTTTTATTCAAAAATCCCGAAGCACCGGCTCTTAATACGCGAAGCGCATATAAATCTTCGGAATAAATACTTAAAATTAAAACAGGAAGATCTGGTTTTATCATTTTAATTTGTTCCAAAGCCTCCAACCCATTTCTTCCCGGCATATCCAGGTCAGAAATTACCAGGTCAAAATCATGCAGGGATACTTCTTTCACCAAAGATTCGCCATCCACAGCTTCGGTTATTTCTACTGCCGGGTATTCATCTTTCAGTATCTGGATAAGTCCCATCCTGATAAAACTGTGGTCATCTGCTATTATTATTTTTTTCATACTCCTTATTCTGTATTCTAAGATTAACAAACTGTCAAAAAAAGATTTTATGCAGCTTGTAAATAGTTTTCTTTAAAAGGTTTTTTGTTTTAGCTCCCCTTGTAAGCTAATAAATATTCTGATAGGCAACCGATTCTTTGTACCATAGATTATCATGAGAACGAACGTGTGGTTTATTATGAATGCAACCTCATGTAATATTGCCCCGTCAGGGGCTTCCTGTTTGTAACAGAAAAGCAACTGATGCTTCCTGCCCCCATCGGGGCTACCCTTTTTAATCCAATAGATCATGAAATAAATATTTTTCATTATACTCAACCTGATAATCTTTCAACATACCAATGTATTCTTCGCTAAAAGTCTTTTTTTGATGATGTGTTTTCTGATTAATAATATATTTTACTACTCTGTCAATTTGTGAATGACTGTTACTGAAAGCGCCATAGCCCTCCTGCCAATAAAATTTTCTTTTTGTAAAATTATTCTTATTCACAAATTCCGAGCTGTCTCCTTTTACAAGCCGCATCATGTCAGAAATAGATTGTTTAGGATGAAGACCAATAAACATATGCAAATGATCAGGCACCGAATTAATGGCTAATAATTTATGATCGTTATTTTGTACAATACCGGTAATATATTTGTGCAGCCTTTCTTCCCAGCCAGGTTGTATTACTGAAGCCCTGTATTTTACAGCAAATACGCAATGAATATGCAATTGTGTATAGGTGTTTGCCATAACATAAAAATTGATGTTCTAAAAATATTAAACCGTGTAGCCCCTACGGGGCAAATACGATAAACCTATTGTTTTTTACAAACATGATGCCTCTATAGGCATAATTCCTGATTGCTAAAATGCCTTTGTAAAAATCAATTTATTTTTTCTCAACAGGTATACTGATTTTAATCTTCGTTCCTTTTCCCGGCGCTGAACTCAACTTAAATTTCCCATTCAATGAAAATACTCTTTCCTTCATGCCTAAAATGCCAAACGTTCTTTTATGAACCAGTGTATCTGTATCAAATCCTTTACCATCATCCTGAATACGCAAAACAATATTATCATCTTCTGAAATTAATGAAGATGATACTTTACCTGCCTTCGCATATTTGGCGATATTGGTCAGCGATTCCTGGTACACTCTGAAAAGACTGTTAGCAATTTCCTGCGGTATATTGCCTTTAGTTCGCGTACTATCAAATTCTACCGGTATTCCCGTACTGTCAGTGAATTGACGGTTCTGCCATTTCATAGCTTCTGGTAAATCACCATCGTCTAAAATAGCCGGTTTTAATTCACTTAAAATTTTCCGGACAGATAAATTACTTACATCCAGTAAAGAAATAATGTTTTTCAATTTGTTCTTGATCTCCTTTTCTTGTTCAGGTGTTTTTTTATCCACCCAGGCTGCATCCATTTTTATGGCTGTAAGTTGCTGACCCAATTCATCATGAATTTCCCGTCCGATTCTTTTTCGTTCTTCTTCCCGCACACGTTGCAGGTGACTGGTTAACTGCCTCAATTGTATCGCTGTATTTTTTATTTCCTTTTCTGCTTTTATACGTTCGGTAATATCCCGCACAAAAACAAATACTCTGCCCTTGATATTTCCTGAATAGGTGACACTTACTTCTACATCTATCAGCTTACCTGATTTAGCTTTATGGCGTGTAATGAAAGTGTCGTTACCCTTTTTTTCAATTTGTTCTGAATGTTTTTTGACTTCCTGCCTGGATTCATTTGCTTCGATATCCGGAATGCTCATGTTTAGTAATTCACTTTTTGAATAGCCGGTCATTTTACAATACGATTCATTTACATCAAGGAATTTTCCGGTATCAATATCAACGATCCAGAATCCGTCTGAAGTGGTTTTTATGGTAGTCTGAAATTCCTCCAAAGCTCTTTTGCGTTCGGTAATATCCGTATGGAATGCCTGGATATATGATTCATTGCCCACCTGGATAAGACTGGATGATATGGCCAGGGAAATAATATGACCGTCCTTGTGATAATGATCCACATCCATATGAATGGTTTCGCCTGCCATTACACGGGCAATCATTTTGGGCAGAACTCTTGCCATCTCTGCTGTATCCAGTGTCCGGAGACTCATGCTCAGCAATTCGTCAACGTTATATCCATGCATCCTGGCAAAAGATTCATTCACACTCACAATTTTTCCTTTTGCATCCATGATCAAAATACCATCGCTCGCTTTTTCAAATAATGTTTTGAACCTGTTTTCACTCCGTCGAAGTGCATCTATAGCTTGCTTGCGTTCAGTAATATCATGAATAATCATTTGCACGGCTTGCTTATTCTGAAACATGATAGGCATAGATTGAACTTCCACATCCACTGTGGAACCGTCAAACCTGATAAACTTTTCATTTATTAATGGCACCGGAATTCCTTCCATACTCACTTTTTTCATTCTCTCAATAACTACATTTTTATAGTCGGGATGAACAAACTGCATAACTGATTTCCCAATCAAATCTTCTTTGCTGCCTGCTGCCAATAAATTAACAGCGGCGTTATTGACAAATTCAATTTTCCCGTCTCTGTAGATAACAATAGTATCCGGAGAATTGTCAACCAAACCACGATATTTCAATTCACTTTCCATCAGTGCTTCCTCCGCATATTTCCTTTCAGTGATGTCACGGATATTACACTGTATTACTTTATTACCATTAACGTGATAAACATTGCTAACGAATTCCACCCAATGTGTCCTACCCTCTTTGGTTTTAAGAGGAAGATTTTCATAACGGATATATTCTTCTTCCTGTAATTCCAGAAATGCTTCTTTATTGGCAACAATGTCTTTGAATAATCCGATCTCCCAAAGTTGTTTACCCAAAAACTCAGCGCTTGAATAGCCAAGTATCTCCTTCATAAATGGATTCACATCTTTTATCTCTCCGGTATTAGCATCCAGGATCAATATTCCGTCTTTGGCTGCTTCAAAAAGTCTGCGATAACGAATTTCCGAAGATTGCAACTTCTCTTCTGAAAGTTTCCGTTCAGAAATATCCCTTGCAAAAACTAGGTTTCTTCCGTCTGCAATTTTTTTGCCTGTAATTTCCACTTCCACTGCTGTTCCATCTTTGCGTTTTAATCTTCTTTCATAGTGAATCATTTTCCCGTCCATCATTTCAGGAAAATGAATGGGATTTTTTTCAAGATCTTCTTTAAAAACAAGATCCATTATCGTGAATTTCAAAAATTCTTCACGGGTATATCCAAGCATATTGCAAGTACTCGTGTTCACATCCACATATATTCCGGTTTCATCAGAAATAAAAATGGCATCAGATGCTTGTTCAATCAAAGAGCGATATTTTTTTTCGCTAGACTTGATTTCTTCTTCAGCTTTTTTTCTTTCCGTTATATCCATCTTTATAGCCAGGTAATGGACTATTTTTCCATGCTCATCCAGTATGGGAGAAATAGATGCTGACTCCCAATAAAATTCTCCATTCTTTTTTTTATTATGAAATTCTCCCATCCATTTTTTCCCGGAGCTTATGGTTTTCCACAATTGCTTATACTCAGGCGCCAAAGTAAATCCGGATTTTAATATCCTTGGATTCTTTCCAATCATTTCATCAACAGCATAGCCCGTAGTTTCTGTAAACATTGGATTCGCGTATTCAATATTTCCATCTTTATCTGTGATAACAATTGTTGCCGGACTTTGTTCAACAGCTTCGGATAGCTGGCGGATTTTTTCCTCTGCTCTTTTCCGTTCAGTAATATCATGCACAAAAATAATGTTCCTACCATCACTCACTTTCTTACCTCTAACTTCTACTTCTATCGCAGTTCCATCTTTTCGCTTTAGTATTCGTTCATAATTAACGATATTACCCAAAAGCAGTTGTTTAACGCGGGGAGGGTTTTTTTTCACATCCTCTTCAAAAACCAAATCCTGTGCTGATAATTTTAAGAGTTCTTCGCGGCTATAACCTAACATCAAACAGCCACTTGGATTTACATCAATATAATTTCCGTTTTTATCTGAAATAAAAATTCCTTCAGTTGCCTGTTCAATAAGCGAGCGGTACCGGGCTTCACTTGCTTTTATTTCTTCATGATACTTTTTCCGTTCTGTAATATCACGCATAAAAACAAAAAGCCTTTTATTATCATCTTTTTGAAAACTACAACTTGCTTCAATATCAATAATTCTACCATCCTTACTCTTATGTTTGGTTTCGAAATATACGGGACCCGTATTCATAATATGGTGAATCTGGATTCGGATTATTTCCTGCGTATCTATTGCTTCAACATCTTTTATACCCATTTTAAGCAATTCATCACGACTATAGCCTATCATAGAACAATAGGCATCATTTGTATCCAAAATATTCCCTTCTAAATCCACGAGGTAAAAACCATCAATGGTAGTATCAAGAATTGTTTTGTAAAGATCTTCCGCTTTTTTGCGTTCAGTAATATCTTGTGCAGTACCAAATAATCTTATCAATTTTCCCTGTGAATCTCTTTCAGCATATCCGTGCTCTTCAATAAAACGCTTTTCTCCGCTTTTTGTAACAACGCAGTATTGTATATTAAATGGTTTACCTGTTTCCCGGATATGCTGGTTTGTGGACAATACCAATTCACGATCTTTTTCATCAACCAACTGCATAAATAATCCATGTGATTCATCAAATTCTTTTTTGTCTATGTCAAATATGTTATATAATTCATCAGACCATGTGACTTTGTTATTGAGGAGATCAAAATTCCAGTTTCCGATTTTTGCAAGCCGTTGTGATTCGTTAAGCAATCTTTCACTATGCTTCAGCACATCTTCCATTTTCTTTCGTTCTGTAATATCACGGGCTACGCCAAAAAGTCCTGAAACTTTACCATCACTATTATATATTGGTCCTTTTACTGAAAGAAAAGTTCGTATCCCTTTTTTTGTTGAAGTAACTTCTTCGTGGGTATTCACCTCTCCGCTTTCCATTATTTTCCTGTCTCCCTCCATAACTTCTTTTGCTTCTTCGGAAGGGAAAAGATTGTAATCATCCTTGCCGATAACTTCCTTTTGGGTTTTGCCAACAACTTTGCATCCTTCGTCATTGAGTAATAAATATTTTCCATGAATATCTTTTACATAAATAGCATCTGTGGAACTGTTACTTATTGAATTAAGTAATTTATAAACTTTACGAAAATCTTCCTCAGCCTTTTTTTTTCAGTTATATCCTGTATAACTCCAAAAATGGTTCGGGTTCCGGCATGGTATACTGCATTGGAATGAATATCTATAACAGCTCCGTCATTTGCTCTTTTAATTTTAAATTCTACATCATAGGGCTGGTTTTCTTTGACCAAAGCTCTTAGTGCTTCATCCAGCATCCCACAGTATTCAGGTAACTGAAAGCTTTTTACTTCTTCTGCTGAAAATATTTCTTTCTCGGTTCCATATATTTTTCTGGCACCTTCCGAAGAATAAATTAATCCTTCATCAAGCTTGAGTTCCCAATAGCCAATTTTTGCTATTACCTCACTATGTTTTAATTTCTTTTCGCTTTGCTTTAATGCTATTTCTGCATTCTTTCGCTCCGTAATATCACGGGAAATACCATATATACCAGTCATTTTGCCTTCCTGATCATAAATAGGACCGCGTATTGAATGATGTGTTTCTAATCCATTTACCGTAGAGATGCTCCCTTCAAAAGACATTGGCTTCCCGCTTTCAATCACCTGCTTATCCCCTTCTATGATTCTTTCGGCTTGTTCAGGAGGAAATAAAAAATAGTCGTCCTTGCCAATTACTTCTGTTCGATCTTTGCCGGTTCTCTTTTCTAACTCTTTATTAAACCATAGGTATTTTCCATTCAGATCTTTTACATAGATAGCATCTGTTGAATTTTCGCTTATAGAATTAAGTAACTGATAAGTTTTACGCAATTCTTCTTGAGCTTTCTTGCGTTCAGTTATATCAAAGACTATGGCATGCAAATACTTTTTGCCTGCAAATCTTATTGCACTTCCATAAACCGATACATCCCTGATCGTGCCATCCGCTTTTACATGCTTGAATTCAAAGTGATACTTTTTTTGATTTCTTAAATTTCTTAAGGCCTGTAAATTTTCATTTTGGGAAAGGAATGATACATTAATTTCTGATATATTCTTCTTTCTTAACTCTTCACAGGTCCATCCATAGTATTCAGCAGCTGCTGTATTGGCATCATAAATATCCCCGGTTTCAGGATTAATCAGAAGTTTTATTGCCGAATGGTCTTCAAACAACCTTTTATAATCTTCTTTAGTACTTCTTAATTCATTTTCTATTTTCTTGCGCTCAGTGATTTCACTGACAATCGAAATGATATTTCCATTATCCAGGAAATTAGCTCTTACTTCAACATTCACCAAAGTATTATCTTTTCTTTTGATCAGTGCTTCAAACCGGAAACAATCCTTATTCTGATTTCTTCCAATCTCGGCATGACAGTTGCAATATCTTCAAAAGGTATAATATCACTAATGCTCATCTTTTTTAGTTCCTCAAATGTATATCCTGTTATTATAGACGCACTTTCATTCGCCTCAATAAACTTGCCTTTGTGTATCATGAAGAAAAATCCCATCAGCGGCCTGCTGAACCAATGAACGATATTTTTCTTCACTTTCTTTAAGCTCGCCATCCAATTTTTTTCGGTCAGTAATATCTAAAACGGACGCAATAAAAAAATTTGGTTTTCCTTCTGCATTCAAATTAATGAATATGGAAAAATCAAACCAAAGAGTGTCACCGTTCTTATGAAAAAATCTTTTTTCAAATCTTGCTGAGTTGCATTTCCCGTCTCTCAGCATTTGTATCCAATGATTGGTCAAAGGGATATCATCCGGATGGCTGACTTCTGTCCATGGTTTCTTAGTCAACTCTTCTCTCGAATAACCCAGCATCTTACATATGGTATCATTGAATTCAATAAGCTCTCCATCAATCCCTCTTATTATAATTCCAACCGGAGTATTTTCAAAAAAGTTGTGGAATTTCTTTTCGCTTTCTTGCAAAGCAATTTCTGCATCTTTCTTTTTCGTTATGTCACTAAAGAAAATGGACAATCCTTCCATAGATGGATAAACATGAACATCAAACCATTTTTTAAAGGGTTCATAATATTCTTCAAAATTCACATACCTCTGATCTTCTTTGGCTTTATAAAATAAATTACGGAATGGGAAGTTTAAAAATTTAGGAAATTCCTCCCAGATATTTTCACCCACAATCTTTTTGGGATCGGCCTTAACAAGATCACCGGCTTTTTTATTCACATAGGTTAGCCGCCAATCATTATCCAAGGCAAAAAATCCATCCGTAATTCTCTCAAAAATATGATTGAGCTCTTCCGTTTTAACCAGAACTTCTTTTTCAAGTTCTTTCTTAATTATTTTTTGAACTTTAAATTGATTTCTGAATGCAAACAACAGAACCAGCATCAGAATGGCTACAAAAATGATGATAGTATAATAATACCGTTCCCTTGATTTATCCAACCTGGCAAATTCGATACTATGTTGCGCCAGCAAATTACTTTCTGAATTGCATATATTACTGACAATTTCCCTGACCTTTTTTGTGTAAGCAATTCCATCGCCGGTTAAAATATATTTTAAAGCGGCCGTTTGTCCGCCAATCCGGCGATAGCCAATGATATTATTTGAAAATTCAGTCTTCTTATTAATGTATTTGTTGAGGGAATCCAGGTTATTTTTTTGGATAGAATCTTTTGCAGCAAGAATCTTTAATGTTTTGAATTCATTATGAACAGAAGTTTCGGCCACTTTTGCTTCTTTGGCAAATTTTTCATCCCCGATAAGTGCAAAACCCCTGACAGCAGTTTCGTTATCTATTATAAGAGCAACGATTTTTCCCGTTTGGGTAATCATGTCTTTATGATAAAGAACTTCCCGGGTTTCCTGGTTTAAATTTTCAGTATCGTTCCAGGATAATGAAATGATGATACCAATGCACAGGATCACGATGCCCATGCCCAAAAGCAACACCATTTCAAGATTTCGTTTCATAATTCGGTTTATTTAAAAGGGCAGGAAAAGAAAATTCCAAATGATATAATGGTTAGTTACATACCATGCAGATTCATATAATTAATTAGAGCAGCTACATTTTTCAATTTCAGCTTTTTTAAAATATTATACCGGTGTACTTCCACTGTTTTCAGCGTGATGTCCAGCTTAACTCCTATTTCTTTTGAAGAAAGCCCTTCTTTAATAAGTTCCATAATATCCAGTTCCCTCGGAGACAATTCCTTTTTAGAAGGCTTTCCATTTTCTCCTTCAATGGAACCCGTTGTCAGGTTATCCTTCACTTCATTACATATATATTTCCGGCCGCTGTTTACTTCGATCACTGCCGTCATTAATTCCTCTTTGGAAGAATTTTTTGTAACGTATCCAACAGCTCCTGCCTGCAGCATTTTCCGGGTATATGCAGGAATGCTGTGCATAGACACACCAATAATTTTTGATTCTGGCGAAAACTTCCGGATAAGTTTGGTGGCTTCAATTCCATTCATCGGCGTCATGTTGATATCCATTAAAACTATCCTGGGTTTTTTGCTCTTTGCAATAAAAACCGCTTCATTGCCATCACTGGTTTCTCCAATTACTTCAAACCGGGGATCGCTGTTAAGAACAAATGCCCATGAATCGCGGATCAGTTTATGATCATCCACCAGGAGAATTGTAATTTTTTCCATTTTTAAAGAGATTATTAAGAAATGATTCAATGCAGCTTTAAACGGATATAAAATCCCCAAGCAAATTTTTTAAAAAATTATGTAAGAAAGACTGAGGATAGTCATACTAAGCCTTGACATCTGTCAAATGAAGCTGCTGAATAATAATAAGCTTAAAGAAAATATTTCGAATCAATTTTTGTATGGAACCGATACAGTGATCAGGGTCCCTTTACCAGGCTCGGTGCTAACCATATAATGTCCACCCATCATAAAACTTCGTTCTTCCATTCCCAAAATACCCAATGTGTTTTTATTAACTGCTTCTTCTTTGTTAAATCCCCGGCCATCATCTTCTATTTGCAAAATAAGTTCTCCATTGATTAACTGAAGAGATACATCAATTCTTTTTGCGTTGGCGTGACGGGCAACATTGGTCAATGATTCCTGGAAGATTCTGTATAATCCGGTTTTAATATTATCTGGCAAAGAAATTTCTTCCTGTGGTTTTTCAAACAAAGTCCGGATCGCCGATCTTTTTTCAAATTCTTTCAGATGCCACTGCATAGCAGTTACCAGTCCCATATCATCAAGCAAGCTCGGTCGCAGTTCAGAAGAAATTCTTCTCACAGAACTCAGAGTGTTATCAAGTAATGCTATTAAACTTTGCAACTTTTGTTTTATACTGTTATCATCAGGCAATGCCAATTCATTAATGATCCATGAAACATCCATTTTTAAAACAGTAAGTTGCTGACCTAACTCATCGTGTATTTCGCGGGCAATATGAGTTCGTTCTATTTCGCGGATGTTTTGAATATGTTCTGTAAGCTGGCGGATGGCTTTATATGATTGCTCCAGCTCATCTTTAGATCTTTTACGTTCCGTAATATCCCGGGCAATAGCAAGTATTCTGCCATCGGGAAGCATTTTTACGTTAGCTTCTACTTCAATAATGGTTCCATCTTTTTGCCGCATTTTTCTTTCTCTTAATACAGATTGACCAAGCAGGAGCAGATCGAACCGGACCGGATCGTTTTTCAGTTGCTCCGGATCAATAACTTTAGAAATATTAATGCTTGACAATTCATCTTTTGTAAATCCAAATGTTTTGAAGAAACTGGTGTTGGCATCTAAAAAATTACCTTTCTGATCAGTGATCATTATAAAATCAGAGGCTTGTTCAATAAGGGAACGGTAGCGTTCTTCACTTTTTTTCAGTTCTATCTCAGCTTTTTTACGTTCAGTTATATCCTTTGTATCAATGTAAGCTCCGATAACAGTTCCGTCATAATCAAGAACAGGTTTGTAATTTACTAAAACCCATTTTGCAGGTTCTTCCGCATTCAGATGAAGTTCATATTCAACTTTTTCTCCGTTAAAAACTTTTTGAAAACTTTTTCGGATTGGTTCGTCACTTTCATGAGGTATTAGATCAAAAATATTATCTCCTGCTTTTACCTGTTTACCCCACGCTTTATATAATCTTTTTTCAGCAGAATCATTTATCAGTGTAATCCGGTAATTCCTGTCCACAACATAAAAAATATCAGCTGTGCTTGATAATATATGCCGGAGATTTGTTTCAGATGCTATCAGCAGATTTTCACTTTGGCTAAGCCGTTGAACTCCGTACCGGGTTACAAACAGAAAACTTACAGTAAATATTATTATCATAATCACAAACCCCATTTCCCGGTCAAATATTCCGATTTGTTCTCCTTTCAGACATAACCAGCCAATCACGATCAGGATAGTTATTATGATCAATATTCCCTTTATGGCCGTTTTTGCAACACCCGTTTGTTTCTGAAATGCAGACAGAAATCCGAAATCAGGTTTTGAAAAAAGAATTGCAACCGAAAGAAACAAGCCACACAAAGCGGTAGGCACGGAAAAAGATGCAATATTTTCTATCCGGAACATTTGACCTGCTTTATACAAAGCGCCTACAAACCCGGTTAAAGACATTACAAAAACCATAATAGCAGAAATCTCTGAAACCCGCTGAATCCATTTCAATTTTCCGGGATAGGTAAGCAAAGCAATACCACTCAAAATAAATGCGATAGTGGTTAACCGGGCCATGCGACCATGATGATTAGCTAATGGAGTTCCTTTATCAATAAACAACAACTCATCAATATGTGCATTAATATGAAACAGGTATTCACCTGCAGTAACTACCCCCGTTAAAAAAACAATCATTGCCAGGATCAGGGCTGGCCCTTTTCTTTTGCGGATGAATAACTGCAGGGAAACTCCGGAAAAAATAATCCCTAATGAAGTATTGGGTTTTATACTGGGCCAGTTAGCGTTAAAAGTATAGAGCGCTTCAATGTTAAATAACCATCCCATAAGAGCAACGATAGAGATAAGCATGGCTAATGCAACTGCAATAACAGTTACTTTGTTCATACCCGAAAAAAAAATTCTGAAGAACATTAAGAAAGAATCTGGTATTAAAATTAGTTTTCGTTTACATTGCTAAATCAAGGTACAACAGATTAAAGAGAGCAAAAAGTATTTCTGTGAATGAAAAAAATATTCTTAATTGAAAGTAATGTAAAGTAATAAGTGAATTTTATAACCCATGTGTGTTGATAAAATTCATGAGTGCCACGGTACTTTTAAGATTTAGTTTTTTGAGAATGTTGTAACGGTGTACTTCTACTGTTTTCACTGAGATATCAAGTTTTAAAGCAATTTCTTTCGAAGAATGCCCATCCCGGATCATTTTTATTACTTCCAGTTCGCGGTGTGAAAGAGCTCTTAAATCATTTGCAGCTCCATCATCTTCCAACTCTTGTTGTGCCAGTATATTTTTTACTTCATCGCAGATATATTTATGACCGGCGTTTACTTCCAGTATGGCTTTTATCAATTCTTCTTTCGACGAATTTTTGGTGACATAACCCATAGCGCCCAAATGAATCATTTTTTTTGCATATGCAGGCATATTATGAATGGACAGGCCAATAACCTTTGAATCCGGTGCTATATCTTTTATTAATTTGGTAACCTCAAAGCCGGATAACGGTGCCATGTTTACATCCAGTAAAATAACCATGGGTTTTTTTTGCTTCGCAATTTGAACGGCTTCGCTGCCATCACCGGTCTCACCTATTACACTAAACCGTGGATCACTGTTGAGTATAAAAGACCAGGAATCTCTGATTAATTTTTGATCGTCAACTAAAAGAATGGTAATTTTTTTCATTTGTACGTTGGTTCTTGGATGGCCTGTATTTTTACAATGATATGCAAAACTCTATATTACTTCTATATAAAAAACAAATTAAATGTAACTGTGCGAAACGAAGCATTATTAAGTGAATTAACTTGCGCTAAATAGTAATTTTACTGAAAACAAAAAGTAGTTTTACCCGATAAAAAATGTACAGATAATCCTATACCACCTTTTTTATAATGATTGAAGAAAAAAATTACAAACTGACACCACGTTTCCAGGGAATAAAATCATCCTGGTTTAATTGAACGGCTTTAGGAGTTATTTCCCCGCTGGCTACCTTGATACAATATTCTAAGATCTCTTCTCCCATTTGCTCAATTGTTTTTTCTCCATCAATAATGGGTCCTGTATTGATATCAATGATATCCTGCATTCTTTTTGCAAGTGAAGTATTGGTAGATAATTTTATAGTGGGAGAAACAGGGTTGCCCGTCGGCGTTCCTAAACCGGTAGTAAATAATATAAGTGTGGCTCCGGAAGCCGCCTGACCGGTTGTGGCTTCGACATCATTACCGGGTGTGCAAACTAAATTCAACCCAGGTTTTACAGCCGGTTCAGTATAATCCAACACATCTTCCACAGGAGAATGACCACCCTTCCTTGCAGCCCCATTACTTTTAATAGCATCAGTGATCAAACCATCTTTTATATTTCCCGGCGATGGATTCATTTCAAATCCGGATCCTGCATTATGCGCTTCATTATTATAACTCATCATTAAGCGAATAAACTTTTTTGCTGCAGCTTCATCGCGGGTTCGATCAATTAATTGCTGTTCGGCACCGCAGAGTTCAGGAAATTCAGCTAATAAAATTTTCCCGCCTGATGCTACCAATAAATCAGAGCAATATCCTACAGCAGGATTCGCTGAAATACCACTGAATCCATCACTGCCACCACACTTTACGCCAATACACAATTTGTCGAGGGATGCAGGTCTTCTTTCCTGTTTATTGATCTCAATCAATCCAAGAAAAGTTTTCCGGATTGCTTCCATGATCAGTTGTTCTTCACTTTGAGATTGCTGCTGTTCAAAAATAAATAGCGGCTTATCAAAACCCGGATTGCGTCGTTTTAATTCATCAAGTACATTTTGTATTTGTAAATGCTGGCACCCAAGACTTAATATAGTTACTCCTGCCACATTAGGATGATCAGCATAGGCTGCTAATAATTTTCCAAGTATTGCCGCATCTTGTCTGGTTCCGCCACAACCACCATCATGATTTAAAAATTTTATTCCATCTACATTTTTAAAAAATCTTTTCTCTGGTTCTTTTGACTGATTAAAAATAACATCAGGTTCGCGGATAGTATTTCCTTTTTTATAATGATCAACTAATTGGTGAGTGAACTGTTTATATTTATCCGTCACAGCATAGCCCAATTCATTATGTAGCGCTTCGCGAATGACATCCAGATTTCTGTTTTCACAGAAAACAGTTGGCATGAATAGCCAGTAATTCGCTGTACCAACCCGCCCATCGCTACGGTGATAACCATTAAAAGTTCTTCCACTGAATTTAGAAACATCAGGAGCTTCCCATTCATAATGATACGGCCGGTATTCAAAAGGTTCCGCATCATGTTTTACGTTCTCTGTGGTCATTTGTTCGCCTTTGGAAATAAATTGCAGTGCTTTGCCTACCAGCACTCCATACATGATCACGTTTCCTCCGGTCTTTACATCTTCTGTAAAAAATTTATGCTTGGCAGGAACATTATTTTTCAAAACATATTCTTCCCCATCATAAATGATATGATCACCTTCGGCAAGATTCTGCAGTGCCACCAACACGTTATCTTTAGGGTTTACTTTTAAAACAAGTTGCTTCATCAGATTATATTTTCTCCAAATTTTAAGAATCTTTTTCCGGGTAAAAATACATTAGCAGCTAATATACTTTCACACAAGTTCAGAAAATTCAGAAAGCAAAATCAGATTTTTTTTAGAAATTTTATTTGATATGCGCTGAACAGCTAAACTTTACAAAGTTTTTTCAGTACAAGACACATGAACGGATACTATATAGATGAAGTATGGATGAAGCCAATCCGAGCCTGGGTAAAAGCGTTCAGGATATATCAATACTACCTGGAGGAAATATTCCACAGACCCGGATAAGGCCACTTGAGAATATGACCTCCGCATACAATGATTGCTTCTATTTTAAAGGAGATTTTATACTTAATCTTTCACAATGATTTTGTAACCTTAAGCAACCGTGCATTGCATTTTAATAAAATTATATTGATGGATGTATTCTGTACTTTTAAATTATTTTACCAGTAAAGATTGGAAGATTAATTTATACCTCTATTTATACAATCCGGCTGCAGTTTTCTCAACAAATCTTTTTGGAAGGAGTTTTACCATAAAAACCGTAAGTTTTGTAATAAATCCTGTTATCACTTCAGTTTTTTTCCTGAACAAACTATTTACTGCAATTTTAGCTACCTCATCTGAAGTCATGCTGATCTTCTCTCCGGCTCTTGCTGCCTTTCCAGGAATATGTGCTCGCGTATTAAAATCGGTACTCGTAACTCCGGGACTTACCAGAGTAACTGAAACATTTGTTTTCCGAAGTTCATATTTTAATGAACGCGTAAAACTTACAATAAATGCTTTACTGGCTGCATATGCTCCCAGGTAAGGAACGGATTGGTAAGCTGCCGAGCTTCCAATATTTAAAATATAAGATTTGTCTTGTCTTTTTAACTGTGGGAGAAATAAAGAAATCAATTCTACCGGCGCAACCATGTTAACCTGCAACATATCCAGGTGATCTTCCCTGCTGTATTTTTCAAAATCACCGCTTAATCCATAGCCGGCATTATTGACAAGAATATTTACCGGGTAGTCTTTTTCAAGGCACCATTCGTAAATCGCTTTAGAAGCATCGGGTTTGCTTAAATCAATTGTCAGCCAGTAGGCTTCAACAGCATATTGCTTTTTTAATTCCTCAGCCAGCTCAATTAATAAATTTTCTGATCTTGCCAGCAGCAACACATCTATTTTGCGGGAAGCTAGTTGTTTTGCAATACTGCGGCCAATGCCTTTGCTGGCTCCTGTGATTAATGCAAACGACATATTATTTTTTGTGTGCGCTTCTGGTAAATCTATGGTAAAAGGGGGTTTTGCTGTTTTCATCTTTGGGCAAATACTTTCCGGTAATGATTGGAATATACATCACCCTTCTTCTGCTTTTTTCTCCATAGAAAGGTGATCTCTGCACCCGGTGCCAGATACGCCCATCATGAACAGAGAGATCACCGGCATTAATATCAAAACCAATCTCTTTCGGGTCTGGTTTATTATCAATAAAATATTTTTTTCTGAATAATAACCGGAACGTTCCTTGCTTGTGCGTTCCGGGAATAACACGCAAACCTCCATTTTCATATGGGCAGTTATCAAGGTGAATCCCTACATTCAGCATAGGCATAATTCGCTGTCCCTGGAAAAGATCTCTGGGGCTGTCCGTATGCCAGCCCATTTGTTTAAATCCGCTGTCTTTTGTGCAGAGGTAATTGTTCACCACAAGACCATCTTTTTCATTTTCTCCGATACGGCCAACAAAAGGTTTCATCAATTCTAAAATTATCTGAAAGCGGGGATCCTGCAGAAACTCATGCAAAATGCCACTATACTGAGAAGTAAAACAAAGTCGCTGAATCGTTTTATTACCTTCCTCATCTTTGCCAAATTTGAGAGGTATTCCATTAATTTTATCCAGACCTTTATCAATCCATTCTTTTTCTATGCGCTGAATTTCTTTTAAAAACAGTTGCACATTTTCCTGGTTAATAAAATTTCTGAAAATGATAACGCCATATTTATCAAAGAAATCCTTTTGCTCTTCTGTTATACAGCCAGACAGGGTAAAGTCCGGCATCTGGAATTTATTCATATTTTAAAAAGTAAATGTTTTTAGAAAAATACAGGTTTCCCAAACAGGGGCTGATCAACAATATTAATTTTATATGTTAATTTGAGAATTTGAATTTGTAAATATATAGTTTTCTTATCAGGATTATAATTCCTACGCAACTAATTGAACTGTAAGCTGGCGATTTATCTATTTTTTAAGAATCGGCTTGATCCATGCAGCCCTGATCTTGATTTGAATTATTTTAATATTGGCTGATGGGTTTTTTATATTTAAGGAAATCGGTCTCAGCTTCGACAAATAAGTAATAGAATAAAGATTATGACCGATAAGTAATATCCCTTGATTCAAACCATTCAAGCGAATTATTTTCATTATCACCATTATAATTAATGCAAATCTCTTCACCGGCTTTGATAGAACGAACAGCGTAAATGGTAACCGTCTTTGCATCAGGATCAATACTATGGCTTGCATTTGAAGAAAACGCATGATTATACATCGAGCCAAATCCCATTGCCAGGGCAAGTATATTTTCTTCTTTGTTGAAGAAAAAACAATAATTGACAATTTGAGTTGCTGTAATCATCTCATAATCGTCTGCCGGAATAACTATGAGCGGACATTCTTCTATCACCTCATCCTTTTCTAATGGCACAGAACTGAAAACTCCTCTTCCCTTTCCCTTAACTTTTTTTATAAACAACTTTGCCTTCATGCTCCGGGTGAATTTGTAAATGATACCGGCGAATTGTCTTCCGGATGACCATTATAATTGATGGTGATTTCTTCCAATGAATGGATATGCCGGAAAGCTTTAATAATAACTATTTCTTTTGAAAGATCAATGGTATAGGTCGCATTGGAAGGACATGAATGATTGTACATTGAACTATAACCAAATCCGACTGCCAATGGGTATTCTGGATTGTTAACAAGAAAATAGTAATCATGCAGAACCGTTTGCTTCAGCAATTCGGTTTCTTCTTCATGTATCAGGATTAATGGCGCTTTTTCAATCAATTTTCCGGATTCGATATTTCTGTTGCTAAACACACCACGACCGTGAATGATACTTTGTTTTACAAAAAGCTCAGCCGGTTGTTGAATTGTCTTTCCCAATAAAAATCTTTCGAAAAACATACTGCTTCAGTTTCATTGAATAGTTTTGGAAAACAGTCCGGGATGGTCTAACTTTAAAAGAGTAAAAATATAACAATGAAAAAGTTATTTACCATTATAAGCTCTTTTTTAATATTCGCTGGCCTAAAGGCTCAAACAAAACCACCTGTAAGGAAAGAGACCACACCTTTAGTAAAACCCAAGGCTCAAACCTTAACAACAAATGCTAATTCTGCAACTTTAAAATCTTCCACGTTAAAAAGTGCGAATCTTAAAGAAGCGAAGCTTAAGAGCAGTTCAGCAACTTTAAAAAGTTCTAATGCCACACTAAAAAATTCAAAGATGTCAAAGGTCGCTTATAAAGAAGCATATCTTAAATCCGCATCTAAACAAGCGACACTTAAACAAACTCCTGCTTCAAAAAACTAATTTCTGTTCTATTATATAAACCCTCTCAAATAAGTATTGCCACAAAATCTATTTGAGTCAGCGTGCCAATCTGGAAAATAATTATCCGCCCATTTTTGCTCTGGAGATTAGCCAAACATTTATAAGAATATATACAACTAATATTACCTGGGCAGTAATGATGTCAAACTTAATAGTATTTGCCGCTTTATTCCTTTTAGTAAGTTGAAGCGAATATGCATTGGCAGCGATCACAGCACAAATAAAAAATAATGTGATCCCATGCAAAAGATCAACAAGAGTGAATGTAGATGATTCGGGTAATGAGGAATCAATTATATACTTGTTACCAATAACTGCAAATACGGCTCCCACACTCAGTCCAAAGCGGGAATCAATTCCATCCACATGAATATAAAAACACAAATAAGCAATCAGGAAAGCGATATACATTCCTAAAAACATTTTCCAGAACAATCCGGCTGCATCCCGCTCTATGTCTAAACGTACTCTGAATGAACTATACTCTGTATGAGGTTTTGAGAGAGTTTCATCTCCAAACGCTGTTTCATACGCCTTGGTTCCGGTGGAAATAATACAACTGTCAATATTCCACCCACTCAATGTAAAACGTGGATCATAATGCTGACCAATTGTATCCGGAACAAAAACAAGATATCTTGAATCATACTGTGAATTTTCAATTGATAATCTCAATTTCTGCCTGTCAAAAGGAAAATTGTTTATTCTCCAGGAATCTTTCATCACGCATTGTAATTTCATCTCAAGAAACACACTTCCGTTGGAAGTATCTATGGTAGAAAAGGATCTGTTTACGGTCTTTGCCATCGGTATTTCAAGGTTGTTCAAAAAATCGAATTCTCTTTTTTTATATTTCAACCATAACCAAAAAGTGACTGTATATTCTTTTTGTTTAAAATCAATATCGTGAATGCTGATGATATAGATACCAACGCTGACAGTGTCGGGTTTTATGGACTGGGCACTTGAATTAAGATTAATAAATGATAAAACAAAAATGAAGGGTGCCGGTAATAATATTGCTTTTTTCATTTTTCATTTTTTAGTTACAGGAAAGATATTAAACTGTCATGGAAAAAAGTATTTTCATCACTGCTTATTTCAGATTTTTAATAACTTCTCTATAGTAAAGACCATGGAATATTATAAAATGAACTTACCTTTCTGTAATTAAAATAATAACCACCCATGACTAAGACCAGATATTCAGTAAAATTTCTTGCTGTATTTATTCTGTTACTGTTGTCCCTTTTTACACAGTCGCAGGTTATACAAACAACCGGGAAAAACAATTCAGTTGATTATAATAAATTAGCCATGATTGACAATCTTGTCAATGATTACATTTCAAAAAACTGGCTGAAAGGTGCGGTCTCTATTGTGATCCGCAATAACCAGGTTGTACAGTATAAAGGTTATGGTTATTCGGATGTTGCGTCCAAAAAGCCAATGCAGCCCGATGCAATTTTCCGCATCATGTCTCAATCAAAAGCAATCACCAGTGTCGGTATTATGATTTTATATGAACAAGGGAAGCTACTTCTTGATGAACCCATTTCTGATTTTATTCACGAATTTAAACACCCGGTAGTGCTGGACAAATTCAATGATGCAGATACCACTTATACAACGCTGCCAGCCAAAAGAGAAATTACTTTCCGTGATCTGCTCACACATACATCGGGACTTGATTATACTGATATCGGCAGTTCGAAAGTAATGGCAATTTATTCTAAAAATCATATTCCGTCAGGGCTTGGTTATTTTGATGACAACTTACTTGAAAGAATGAAGGCGCTTGCTAAATTACCATTAAGCTTTCAGCCTGGAGAAAAATGGCAATATGGGTTAAACAGCGATTTGCTTGGATGTTTAATTGAAGTGATCAGCGGAATGAATCTTGAAGATTTCCTAAGGAAAAATATATTTGAACCACTGGGTATGAAAGACACTTATTTCAATGTACCGGCATCAAAAGCAAACAGGCTGGCAACTGTTTATACAGAAGATTCTTTGAACCATGTCATCAAATGGAGTCATGAGTTTCGGCATATTGATCCTGATTATCCAATAATGAAGAAACATTATTTTTCCGGAGGAGCCGGTCTTTCTTCCACTGCTTTTGATTATGCAATCTTTATGCAAATGTTATTAAATGGCGGCATTTATAATGGCCACCGTATTTTATCAAAAAGATCTGTTGAAATGATGACCAGCGGACAACTGAATGCCGGTATGTTCGGAGATGATAATTTTGGATTAGGTTTTGACATCACTTCAGAAAAATCTGCTGCAAGATTGCCAAGGAATGCCGGAACTTTTTCATGGGGTGGTTATTATGGCACTACTTATTGGGCCGATCCGAAAGCGCATCTTGTATGTCTTTTCATGACACAGCAAACTCCGAACAGTCATGGTGATGTTGAACAGAAATTTGAGTCTATCGTTTATTCCAGTCTCAAATAATTTTTTTAAGACTGTATGAAATATTTATCTGTTTCTGTTTTTCCTGAATGGGAATTGTTCTGTAAAGCCGGTGCCATGTACCAATTTGCCATCAGCAGTTTTTTTAGTAACAGTACAAGCACCTTCCCAATATGAAGGAAGAAAGTCAAACTTGTTCTTAGAAAATAATTCCTGATTTTTCATTTTAGCGGTAATAAAAAATGTATCTTTTTGTTCCGGAATAGTGATCTTCCAGCTGGTAGCATACCAGTGTAAGGTTTTTTGACTTTGCCACCAGTCATCTCTGGATATAATCATTTTTCTTTGCAGGTAAGGTTTGCTTTTTTCATCCAGAATATTTGCGAACTGCTTTAGTGTTTTATTCTTTTTATTTCTGAATGAATATAAATTATAGTCAGTGTTATCATCCATTTGAAATGAGAACCAGTCCCAATTTCTTTTTATAACCCGGAAATTTCCCCATTGATGATCCATCCAGGAAATTCCGGTCACCGGTATTAAATTGCTTTCCTTAATGATGCTTCCGCTTGTTTTCAATCTCGTCAGCGAAAAATAAAATGATTTTCCTCCTTCCATATTGATTTTTCCATTGCCATTCAGAATGAATGGATTTTTTTCCAGCTCAAGCAAAAGATCAAATTGAACATTCTTTAATTTCCCTTTTATCCTGAACCTGGTATTACTTAATTGCTCAATAATCTGTTTTTTCCCATAAGAAACATTGGCTGTTTGTTTAGCAAATTTTACTTTAAAGAAAGGATAGAATTTTCTGACAAACCTAAAGACCCGGCCTGTTTCATCCGTAAAACTTATGTGTGCAAAATAGATCAATGGAAATCGCCTGAATAAACAAAGCTCGTAACTATAACTTTTTCCTGAAGAATCCATTAAATGGCCATTGAAATACCACCACTCCGTAGCGAACTTAAAATGTTTGCCATAATCCCGGGGGAAATGGATCACGTGACTCGTATCTTTTTCACTGGTCTGAAAATTAATTGGAGTTAATTGCCATTTGTCAGAAAATTGTTTTCCCGTCTCTTGTGCCAGGCAAGAATAAAAAATGCAGACAAAAATCAAGTTTAATAAAACAAAAAGTTTTTTCAAATAGTTAAGACTTAATGCGTCTGAAAATTACAAAATACAGATTGAATGTATTTGTTTAATAATTTTTTTTGTTTCTGCTTAACTATTCGTCCAATCAGAAAAGGGAAATAACCGAAGAACAATGATTGGACGATTGTCCTTAATGGAAGTTCTGATTCCGGCTTACAGGATCCTTTTATCTGCTACCACATCAATTCTTCAGATGTCATATATATCTTGGGATGATGAGCAAGGAAAGGAAGAAAAACGGAAAGAGATAAGCCAATTATTATTTCCATGCCGAATAAAAGTCCATGCGGAATTGTTAATAAGGGCTGCCCACCCGAGGCGCTTAAATTTATTTCTGTAAAAAGACCGGCAAACATTAATATTGTTATTATTGCAATGAACAATATTTCACCTTTTTCAATATTGTTAACCAATAAAAAATAAATCGTTCCGCCGATAATCTGCAATAAGGGTATTCCAATAAAAATTGGAATCGGGCTTAATACAACATCATATCCTTCAAAACCGGTGCCCTCCCGATAAAAATAGGAATATAATATTATAGCGATCGCTGTAATAAAGCCGCTAAATAAACTTGCAAGCAATGCCCTTGACAAGGTTGTTTTTTTAATTTCTGTTTCCATTTTTACTCTTTTTGGGTTAATAACAAAAATGACTCTGTTAAATAAATATAAACAAGCAGTTAATTAAATCTGAAACAAATCTTCTTGTTTTAACAAGACCTGAATAAATTAAGGCACGCTGGTAAAGGAATGTATGATTGTTGAGTAACCTAAAGGTACACTATTCAAATTAGTAATCTGCATTTTTGAAAGTAAACATTCATAAATTAATTTTATGAACAAAATTTTTTGTAATTATTCAAT
Organism: uncultured Bacteroidota bacterium; assembly: GCA_963823125.1. Taxonomy (GTDB): domain Bacteria; phylum Bacteroidota; class Bacteroidia; order Chitinophagales; family Chitinophagaceae; genus UTBCD1. Next base: position 728,058 of record CAWGKD010000003.1, on the reverse strand, counting down.
TATGAGTATGACAAGGTCCATTACATTTGTCAGTGTTGGTCCGGTAATGATATGCCCACCAGATTTTTCAAAAAAATAAAATGAATCGAAATCATGAATATATTTTTCTATTTCCAGATCTTGTTTCTTTGCATGTTCAAATGTAATCGTATCTACAACTGCTCCTGCAGCATTCGTCGGACCGTCGGTTCCATCAGTTCCTGCAGCCAGCAAAGTGATTCCATTTTTATTTTTTAACAATAAGGCCGAATATAATGCGAAGTGTTGATTTCTACCGCCGGTTCCGTTCCCGCTAACTTTTAAAGTAGTCTCACCACCGAAAAGCAGGCAGCAAGGTTTTTTAATAGTATTATCTTTTTGAAATTGTATTGCTGTTTCAACAATTTGTTCAGCCATCCTGATGGTATCTCCTTTCAATTCGGAAGTAATAATAAAAGAATTTAATCCAAATTCCTTTGCTTTTTGCAAAGCCGCATCCAAAGCAATTTTATTACTTCCTATAATCAGATTATTTATTTTGCTGAAAACCGGATCATCCGGTTTTGGTGTTTCGGGATGAATACCTTCTATTCCATTTTCAAGATAATTCAGCAATGAATCGGGAATCTCAGTGAGCAGATCATATTTTTCAATCACGCTTAAAGCATCTTCGAAAGTAGTGGTATCAGGAACTGTAGGTCCGGATGCAATTGTATCAAGAGAATCACCAATTACATCTGATAAGATGAGGCTAACCAAAATTGCAGGATGAGCTGCTTTTGCTAATTGACCGCCTTTTATTTGCGACAAATGTTTTCTTACTGTGTTCATTTCCTTTATATCGGCACCGCATTTCAGCAAAAGATCATTAATAATAATTATGTCATTGATATTTGAACCTTCCGGAAAATCAGCCAACAAGGATGAACCACCACCGGATACCAGGCAAATGATTAAATCTTTACTGCCAGCTTTTCTTACAATCTCCAATATTTTTTTTGCAGCTAAATATCCATTCTCGTCTGGCAACGGGTGTCCTGCTTCAGTCACTTTGATATATTTCAAATCGCAGCCATGACCATATTTAACTATTACATGCCCTTCTGTAATTCGGCCGCCTAAAATGTTTTCAATTTCCTGAGCCATTATTGCGCTGGCTTTACCGGCACCAATTATGTAAATACAATTGAGATCATCTAAAGGAATTTGAATTTCAGAAATAAAAAGTAATGAATCCTGTATGTGTACGCGGTCACTTATCATCTTACCTGGCAATACACTTTGCACGCCTGCTACAAAAATTCGTTCTGCAATAATTTTAGAATCCATTCTGCCTGTTTAAATAATCTTTTAAATTCTGTTAAAGAACAAAAAGAGAGGCGACCAACACACAAATAAAAACAGTAATTCCCATAATAGCAGTGGCTGTTGAAAAAACACGAAGAGTTACATTTGCATGAATATCTGAAAATTTTGTTATCACCCAGAAATAAGAATCATTGGCATGAGAAACCATCATTGAACCGGCTCCCATAGCCAGCATAGTAAACAGTTTTCCTGATTCAGAGTCTAATCCCAAAGATGGCAGCATAGGCATAACAATCGAGGCAGCAGTAATAATTGCCACCGTAGAAGAACCTTGTGCCGTCTTTAATATGAAAGCAATACCGAAAGGAACAACAAGACCCAGGCCGGTTTTACTTAAAGCAATACCAGCTGTGGATCCAATACCGGTTTCCTTTATGATCATTCCAAACATTCCGCCTGCCGCAGTAACGATCAGGATTGGACCGGCTTTTTCTATTGCAGTTTCAAAAACTGCATTAATGGTTCCCATCTTTTTATTGCGAAGCAACAACAATGCCAGTGCGGCACCAATCATCAATGCAATTACCGGTTGCCCTGCAAAAACAAATATCTTACCAACATAATTTACAGAGCCAGCTTTCATGATATTTAATAAAGAACCCGTGGCTATTAAAAATAATGGAACTATAACTGGAAGAAAAGATAATAATACAGGTGGATACTTACGATCATCTTTCTGTAATAAAATATCACTTTCAGGCGCTGGTGAATAATTTTTACCTTTTGTCATTCTCTTAACCCAGAAATAAGAAACAAAAAAACCGGGAATGGCAAACAAAATTCCCATGATCACAAGGTTTCCAATATTTACATTTAAAATACCTGATGCAGCCAGAGCGCCTGGATGTGTGGGAATTAAGCAGTGAACAGAATATAAAGAACATCCCAGTACAGCAGCAATAAAAGGCATGGGAGTTTTAGTTTTAGTGCTGAATGATCGGGCTAATCCACTCAGAATAATAAAACCTGTATCGCAAAAAATAGACATGCCTGCAATAAAACCTGTGATGCCTAATGCTGCTGCTGCATTTCTTTCTCCGGTTTTTGATAAAAGATAACGTGCCATCGTTACTGCAGCTCCTGTTTTATCAAGAAGAATGGCGATGATGGCTCCGAGAATAATCAGGAAACCCGTTGATGCCATTGTACTACCAAAACCATCTTTCATAATAGTGATAACATCTTTTCCCGGCATTACAGTGATCGCCAAAAAAAGAGATACGAGGAAAAGAGAGATGAATGCATTGAGCTTCCATTTTGAGGTTAGTAAAATAATTAACACTATACTCAGAATAACCAGCGTTGATATCGCTGCAGTACCCATGATTCAGTTTAAAAAATGAAAATGATCAGGCCTCTGATAGTTTTCATGAACTATTATCCTATCCACTTTTTATCCACACATCTTGTCTGATCAAATCTAAACATTTTCAATCAATACAATTTCCTGACCTTCTGTAATTATTGCATTAAAAAATGTAATACTAACAACAGGTAGCAAAACAAAAATGTAACTTCATCGCTTAAACAGCCAGGAGAACTGGCAACCAAAATAGTATTTGCTATGAAGGACTTTCTATATTTTATAAGAGAAAATATGTGGCTGGTTCTTATTGTCGTTGCTATTGCTTTCGTTATGATTGGAAGGGTTTGGTCAAACAGCCTGAACTGGGGTGATATCACCGACCCCAAACTGATCATGAAGAAAGGAAAAAATTATAAAGTGATTAATCTGTATTTAGGAAAAGGATGGACGGAAGATTGGGTGGCCGGGAGTATTATCTGTTTTAAATTTTATCATCATCGTTTTTTTGTAAAACATAGCAAGGATATTTATGTTTCAGGAGATAAAATAAGGTTTGAAGATGAGGACGGCCCGATTGTCGGAAAGGTGTACAAAGCTGTATTTCCAAAATCGCTGCACGGTATAATAGTTATGAAACCTGTAACATTGCCCATAAAAGCTTAGTGTCATGAAAGTCTGACATATTCACAATATTTGCACCAAAATTTCTTATTTCGTTTCGCGGCAGGAATTCCAGAAAAATATTCCATTCATGCTGAAACTTTTTATTTAACTCTATTTAAAGATTAATTAAATATTCACAATTGGTTTCGATGTTTGCTATTCGCTCTTTATATCTTTGCTGCAATTGTATTCGCATCCCGTATAAACATTTTCAATTTTCACCCGCACTGATATGGGAGAGTTAAAAAACATCTTCCCTCCATTTGAAGTCCTTGGCAATGAAGCAGAGGAAAAGCTAGAATTACAAGTGAAATGTTTTTCCTATAAAAAAAAGCAAATCATCTACCGTGACGGATTTTCACCCACCGGCTTATTTATAATTAAAAAAGGAAAAATAAAAATTTATAAGATCAATGACTCTGCCAAAGAAATTATTATACAAATCCTGGGTGCAAAAGAAATGATAGGATTCAGCGCCCTGGTAAGAAATTCGGAATATCATTATTGGGCTGAAACTATTGCAGATTGCGAATTGATTTTTGTTCCCAAAAGAATATTTAATGAATTGACTGAATCCTATCCCAAACTTTTCGTCAGCCTGATGCTTTCATTTTTCAAAGAATTTGATGATGTGATTGACAAGATGGTAGATATTGTATCTGACCAGGTAAGAAAGCGAACAGCAAAAGCATTGCTTTGGCTTGCTGAAACAAACGGTTTTGAAGAAGATAAAAAGACAATCGGACTTTCGCTCTCAAGGGAGGATCTTGCACACCTGGTGGCAAGCAATATGGAAACGATTGTCCGCACTTTGTCAGATTTTAAGAAAGAAAAAATTATTTCAATGCAGGGGAAAAAAATCACAATTAATAATCTCGAAAAGCTTCATAAGATTGTAAGCCTCGCATAGCTAATACAGAGAAAAGGGCATTTATTTCATTGACACTCGTCAATTTTTTTCCCGAATCACGTCAGAATTATATTTGATCACATTCAAAAATGTAACTGTCCTGCGACATTGATTTCGCATACACCGGAAAGTATTTTTGCATCGTTATTAAATTTTATTATTTAACTGATTAAAAGGAGGTACTTATGATAACCCAATTAAGTAAGGGAAATGGTCACGGACCGTATCTGCATTCTGCGGTATCAGAATTATTTGATATAGACAACCCAACTATGGATGGAGGAGCTCCATTTGTAGGTTTCAGTGAAACATACCGTTTAAATCCGAGTCAATGGTTCAGCAGAATTCCAAGCGCAAACATCAAGGAAACACATGATGATTTTAAAATCGAAATGGCTGTTCCCGGTTTGACACGTAAGGATATTTCTATTGAAGTTGATAACAAACTTATTACTATCAACATTGTTAAGGATAAGGAAGAAGTTAAAGAAGGTGAGCGCTACACGAGAAGAGAATACAATTATCTTAACACAAGCCGCAGCTTTTTGCTTTCGCACCTGGTAGAGACAAATAATATTGTTGCCAAATGTGAAAATGGAATTTTAACTCTGGAGCTTCCAAAAATAGCCGAAGCAAAAAAGAGCCAGAAGAAAAAACTGACCGTTCTTTAGATTAATGAATGATCAGAAAGCAAATAACTGATTCCTGCCAATGTAATTCTTTCATCAGGCATTTTTATATTCCGCCGGGGTCTTCTGCTTGGATTTGTGAATAAGGTGAGATTGACCCCGGGCGGATCTAAAAAAGAATTTCATGCCCGCTGTGAGAAAACTTTTCCGTATCGCTTTCCTCGTACTGATTTTCTAAAATTAGTATTGGAAGATGTAGCATTAGTGTGTACCAAGGTATTGTGCATAGAACTGATATCAAAGGAATGACCCTTTATAACAGGAATAGCTTTTTTGATGAGTTTTTGAATGTCTGATAAAAAGATCTTTTCACTCCAGTCGCAAAAAGAAATTGCAATTCCACTGGCGCCTGCCCTTCCTGTTCTTCCAATGCGATGCACATAAGTTTCAGGAATATTTGGCAACTCATAATTAAGAACATGCGTTAATTCGTCAATATCAATTCCGCGGGCAGCAATATCCGTGGCAACCAATACACGGGTCTTTCTTGATTTAAAATTCTTTAATGCATCTTGTCTTGCATTTTGTGATTTGTTGCCATGAATAGCTTCTGCACGGATGCCAGCCCTGCTCAGGCTTCGTGAAAGTTTATCGGCTGCATGTTTCATTTGTGTAAACACCAGTAAAGTTTCAATTGTTCCGTCCTTCAGTAATTCAATAAGAAGCGATAGTTTGTTTTGTTTCTCCACAAAATAAACGGATTGCTGAATGATTTCTACTGTGGGAGATTCAGGAGTTACTTCTACTTTCACCGGGTTGGTCAATAGCATGGCTGCGAGTTGCTTTATTTCTTGAGGCATTGTGGCTGAAAAAAATAAAGTTTGTCGCTTTGCCGGGAGTTTAGCAATAATGCGTTTTACATCGTGCACAAATCCCATGTCAAGCATCCTGTCCGCTTCATCCAATATAAAATATTTTATATCGCTCAATGAAATTATACGCTGCTGCATCAGATCAAGCAAACGGCCGGGTGTGGCGACAATAATATCAACGCCATGGCGGATGGCCTGTACCTGATTGTATTGAGGTACTCCGCCAAAGATTACTTTGTGTTTGAATGGAAGAAATCGCCCATAAGACGTTATACTTTCCCCGATTTGTATGGCCAGTTCACGGGTTGGCGTAAGGATTAATGTTTGAATTCTGTGTTGTCTTTGCTCAACCTGTTGTTGATGTTCATACATCAGTTGTAATACAGGTATTGTAAATGCTGCTGTTTTACCCGTGCCGGTTTGAGCACAGCCCAGCAAATCTCTTTTTTGTAAAATAGCTGGGATGGATTGGTTCTGTATGGGTGTTGGGGTATTGTACCCTTCTTTGCTCAAGGCCTGTAATAAAGGCTCAATGAGCTGTAAATTTTTAAATGACACTTAAAATATAATTTAATGAAAAAATGTGATAAGGCTACCCAAAACATAATAGGGTACTTTATCTGCCTTAGGTTAACACATCACAATATTTGAGGAGAATTAAAACTACACAAACAAAGAGAGCATAACGTTAAGAGCAACAAAGATAACACCCATTAATGGCATTTACTAATTATATCGCAAATGATTGCAGAACATACAGCAGCGATTGAGCATTATTTTATTAATGCCAGCTGGCATTCTCAATACAAAAAAGCATATTTGAGGGCTTAAGAAAAGGAAAATTACGCCTTGTCAGCAGCAAGGGTATAGAAGAAAGTCGCTTTATCTATTTCTTTGAGCCACTTTAAATTGATAATATCCATGCATTCTGAACGCTTTTACCTGGGCTTTGATAGAGCGTTGATAGGGAGGAGCTATACTTCTGCCTAGTCCTAAAATACCAGGGTCACTAGTCACCTTGTCTGGCTTTTATGTTTTATGACCATGAAGTATATTTTCACTTCTTTTTTCTTCATGTAAATTCTCAGGGACTCCTGGATCTGAAAGTTCTTTATAATCTCCAACAAAGTACATGTCAATTTCTCCAATGTTTTTGGCATTAATCTTTCCCCGGTAAGTACAAGTGTATTTATTCTTTATAAGTTCGTAGGTGTGAGAAGAAATATTTACTTGTCCCGGCACTCCATTACTTTCCATACGGCTGGCTATATTTACTGTAGTGCCCCAAATATCATATGCATATTTTTTCTTTCCAACCACACCAGCTACCACGGGACCAACATGAATTCCTATGCGCAAATCCCAAGGCTCCAACCCTGCTTCTTTCCTAATCTTATTATACTGCAATGCAAAATTTTTTATTTCCAGGCTGGCTTGTATCATGTTTTCAACATGGTGCTCATTAGGTGTGGGAATACCACCTGCACACATATAAGAATCGCCTATTGTTTTTATTTTTTCCAGGTTATACTTTTCCATAATCCCATCGAACGTCATAAAACAAATATTAAGTTCTTCCAGCAATTCCTGTGGTGACATTTTATCGGCTATCAAAGTAAATCCTTTAAAATCCGTGAACATGACAGAAACCGATTCATAATACTTGGGTTCAGACTTACCTTTTTCCTGTAATTCTTTTGCCACTTCCGCCGGAAGTATGTTCAATAATAAACCCTCTATTTCTTTCTTCTGCCGGTCAAGGATTCTGTGAGTCTTTAATTTAATAAGGTAGTTCCTGAAAATAAGTGAGGCAATCAGAAATACAAGCGCCAAACCTACCATGAATGCATTTTTGGCAAACTTTTGTCTTTTCAGTTGAAGAGCAGTAAGCGCCTGGTCTTTTGTTAAACTATTTATTTCATTCTGTTTCTTTTCCAGATCAAATTCAAATTGAAGACTGCCCAGTTTTTTATCTGTTGCAATATTGTATAAAGTATCTTTTATATCGGCATAGAGTGAGTGGAACTTAAAAGCATTTTTATAATCATTGGAATAGGCATAAGTTTCTGCAAGTGACTTATAAATATCCTTCAAGTCGGGAGTTGCATTTATTTCTTCAGCAACAATATTTGCCCTATTTAAATAATTTAAAGCAGTAACATAGTCTTTTTGCCCCACATAAACACCGGCAACACCTTCGAGCGCCTGAATCATATTGGGCTTACTTTTAAATTTTTCAGCTATGGCCAAAGCTTTGTTGTTATAACTTAAAGCAGTTGTAAAATCGTTTTTTTTCAAATACACTTTACCAATTCCATTGTACGCAAAAGAACTGTTGGCCGAATTACCAAGAGCTTCTATTGATTTTTCAAAATAACTTATCGATTTGGAGAAATCATTTTTCCCAAAATAAATTTCTCCGATATTTTCCGAAATAGTTCCTAAAGCATCACTGTCACCTAATTCCTGGCAAAGTGGTAAAGCCATAAAAAAGAAATTCAGAGCCTTATCCCAGGTCGATTTTTTATTATAGTAAATAGTTCCAACCGTGTTTAGTGCTGAAAGAATTCTTAGTTTATCTCCCAGCTTTTGAGACATACTCAATGACTTCAAAGAATATTCCAAACCTTTTTCATCATCTCCCTGCTGTGTATAAACCGCGGCTATATTATTTAATAAGTTAGCGATACCGGTTTCATCTTTTATTTGTTCAAATGCACTTAGTGATTCAAACCAATTTTGAAGGGCTTCAAGATATTTCCCCTGGTAATAATAACCCATTCCCATATTCTTAAGAGCATAGGCCTTTCCCCGTAAAAAATTCATTTTTTCAGCTAAATCTTTTGCCTGTGTGGCCAGGCTGATTGCTTTTTCGGGAGTATCAGAAAAATACTTTTTGCTTTGTTGAAGCAACGAGTTTACTAGGGCAGTATCGGCATTATTCTTTACAGCATTCTGGCCTAGAGATTGAGAATCAGAAGTAATAGTTAACCAAATAAATAATACGAGTAAACTTAAAAATTTACATTTCATAAGAACAAGTTTTTACTCCTGAACACAGTATCCATAAATATATGAATCAATGAAATCACCTGATGATAATAATTTTTTTACTCGTGACCTTATCTCCATTCCACAATTGAACCAGATATAATCCTGTTATAAATTTACTAACATCTATTCTTTTTTGATAATTTATACCCGCTTCGCAAACGCCGTTATAGTTTTCTAAAACTTTCTTCCCATCAATAGAATACATAACTATTTTAGAACTGCCTGTATTTACCGGAACAAACGATAACGTTATGTAAGTGGTGGCCGGATTAGGTATTATCAGTACCTCTCCCAACACTGCGTTATTTGCATTATCTGTAGTTACATTCTGTTGAATCGATGAGTTATTGTTTGCCCGGCTGGCTATTGGTGAATTTGCAGGCAACTGGCATGCCGTATAATTATCAATAGGGCTTTCGTTCCCCGTATAATTTTTCTTACCATTACCACTACCACCGCTTACCACATTACTTATTATTGGGATTGGTGTCCCTACCGAATAAGTTCCACTAATAGATGCTATCTGACCAGCAGCAGCAATTTGAGAATAACTAAACTGTGGTTGATAAGCCGCAATTGCATAAGCCCAGTCCCCGGTATCCCCATCATTATCGGCATCCGGAGCTGTTTTGTCACTATATAAAATTCCCTGGATTACAGAATTAGCATTGCTCTTACTAACAAAACCTGTGCTTGAATTTACAATGGCTCCTGTAATAAAAATACTATTATTGTTTGTGTATCCTAATGGCACCCTGGTAATCCAGGTATTGGTGGCCGCATTAAAACTAGTTACGGGGGTTGCTACAGTATTATCAGCAACTATTTTACCATCCGGGATCGGCAAATTATTTACTAATGGAGTAGAAGTAATATTATTTAGTGTAATGTTACCTCCTTTGAATAAAATAAAATCTCCATTCGATGTAAGCTGACCATTAATGGTAGTCACGATGCTTACCCACAAGCTTGTGGCATTTCCCGCTTTAGCAGTGCTGGCAAAACTTGTGAAAGGACTATGAGATATCAAGCAAGAATTACTAGTAACTGTAAATACGCCATTTACCAATCGTATATAATAGTTTGAAGATGCGAGTGTGCTATCACTTATGGTAATTGGATAAGTACCAACAGGACTGGTTTCCACTGCTGTCGTAGTCAAAGATGGAGTACCGGTAACACTATTTTGCACATTATCGCTTAACGCAAATCCTTTATAAGATGCAGTGAGCGGGGGATTAGGAATCCCAAATGGCCTTGTAATACTATCTGCAGAAACTGTAAGTGTGTCTTTAATAATTGTCAGTGCTCCATTTACAAATTTGATAAAATAGTTTGGAGAAGCTAAAGTTCCAGTACCAGGAACTATTGAATAAGTACCCACGGCACTGCCTTGTGTAGCTGCCGTGCTAAAAGATGGAGAACCTGTGACACTGTTTTGTAAACTATCACCAGGTGCAAATCCGCTATATGTTACTGCAAAGGCTGGATTAGGACTGCCATATTCTCTTGAAGTATCTTTTGCTGTAACAATGATAGTATCGGGTTTTATAGTGACTATTCCCAATCCATACGTTATATCAAAATTAGAATTGACTAAAACACCAGGGATCAAGGATTGCTGCCCCGGATTCAATCCTGTGATCATATTAATACCAAACATGGGACCGAGCCAATTATTGTTTTGAGAATTAACATCAGCTGTATCAATAATCACCGCTGTATTATTATTCGCAGCATTAGCACCTATCGAATTGCTGTTTACCATTTGCACTAAAGAACCATTGACCATTTGAACCAATGATCCATTGATCAACTGCACCAGGGAACTATTCACTAACTGAACTAAAGATCCATTTACCATCTGCACTAATGAACCGTTTACTAATTGCACTAAGGAACCATTTATTATGGGTACCAGCGTGCCATTCACTAATTGAACTAAGGAACCATTCACTAATTGCACCAATGAGCCATTAATTATAGGAACCAATGAACCATTTATTAACGGTACCAGCGAGCCATTCACTAATTGAACTAATGAACCATTCACCATTTGTATCAATGAGCCATTGACCAATTGCACCAGCGAGCCATTAGGAACGGGTGAATACACACCATTGACGTATTGCACTAAGGAGCCATTTACTAATTGTACCAATGAGCTATTTGAGATGGGTACATATTGTCCATTCACTAATTGTACGAGTGACCCATTTACCATTTGTACCAATGAGCCGTTCACCATCTGCACCAATGTACCATTGACTAATTGTACCAGAGATCCATCTGCAATTGGCGTGTAAACACCATTGACCAATTGCACTAACGAACCATTGACCAATTGCACCAATGAACTATTAGCTAAAGGTGTAGGTACACCATTAATTATTTGTACAAGGCTACCATTAAGAATTTGTACCAGCGACCCATTAACTATGGGCACCAAAGAGCCATTTGCACTATTTATCATCGGCACCAAGGAGCCGTTCACCATATGTACAAGTGAACCATTCGCATAAACCTGGCCTGTATTATTGGATAATGAAGAAGCGCTCAATAAAGCTTTGGAATCAATGCCAGGATATACTCTGTAAAAGTTGGCTTTTGTTGGATTAATCTTATTATTAAAAATAGACGCTGATGTAACATCAACAAGGTATTGAATATTAAATGCGTTTGGATTGCTTATTGGGATCAGGTTATTATTATTATCCAATTGAAATTTCCGGGAATTATTTACCGCATTAAAACTTGCGATCATATTCATATTGGAAAGAGAGGCAGTTGTAAGAACTGAGCCATCAGATTGCTTATTTGAAAAACCATTTACTACTGCCAGTGCGTTATTTGGCAAATAAGCCTGATGGTAAGCTCTTATGAGACTATCTAAACTTGCCGGATTAGGAACGTTTGTACTATCATAGTTATAGGTAAATGTCGGATTGCCTATGTATTGACCATAATTAATAGTTTGATTATTGGGTGTAACCGTCAATGGCATTTTGTTAATCGTTATAGCCGCGTTGTTAAACTTGTAATGATATTTTACTAAAAATGCAGAATCAATAGGATTTGATAAATCAAAATTTCCGGATGGTGTAATTATATAAGTACCCACGTCGCTGCTGGTTGTTGCTGCAGTTGTCAATGTCAATTTACTAAGCCCCATATCAGTTAATGACAATGATGTATCCTTCAACAGAACACCATTTATAGTAATGGTGGTGTCCAAAGGAACAAGCAACTCACCATATTTTTTGGTAATGCTATCAGCGCTTACTACAATATTAGCCTGGAAGAAATACAGGCTATTTGAAAAACCGCCGTCACTGTTTTTTGTGATGGGTGGCGTATAAACCCTGATCGATGGATTGCTATCAAACTTAGGTATTATCGCTGTGGCGGCATTTTTGTTTATAACTGTAGTTGAAGCAAGTGCCGAATCATTAAAGTATATCTGTGAATTATAGCTGAAATTTTGTCCTTTAACTGTGACGGTGAAAACAGTATCGCCTGGTATGGTAAATGGAGTTGTTTTAGGAACTATTAAAGAATCCAATTCGGGTGTTGGCGCTGCAAATGTTCTCATGGCTGAATCTGCATTGATCAAACCAAAGCCTGAAGTATAATCGTATCCACTGAGTCCGGACGGGCTCATGTTGGTGGCTGTTGTTTGAAGCAATGATCTTATTTGCGCAGATGAAGTTGGCTGACCTAAAAATTTATTTCTTCCCTGCATGATCAAAGCAGCCACTGCTGCTGTATGAGGAGCAGCCGCTGACGTACCAAAGAAATTTGAATAACCGGTTAATGCCCAATCGGGATAATCTTGTCCCATCTTTACGGTTGTCTTAACTCCATCAGGAGCCACTATATCTGGTTTATTTCTTGTTTTCCCATTTATCTGCGTTCCTCCAATTGAAGAGAAAGACTCAATTTGTGGTTTAATGAGATTCGTTAAAGGATTAGCAGGATTATTGGGAACAACAATCGGATAACCACTTAGGGGAGTATTAATATAACCCGGTATATAATTATATCGTGCAGCGCCAACAGCAATAGCACTGTCTGCATTAGCCTGACCAACGATTGTTGAAGTTCCAACATTGTATTCCATGATCCGGATACCACCACTGAACACAACATACTTGACGCGTGAAGGATTGCTGGTTGTAGTGTTATTTATAATAAGAATATTGTAATCAACTGAATCAGTACCGCTGATTGTAATTGGAATAAATTCAATTGGATCTCCATTGGTATTATTCCTGTTGTATCCAATTAAAGCCGTACCATCTGTGTTTGGAGTCAAATAAATATCTAAATCATTTTGTGTACCGCCGGCCTGTGCGATTGAATAAATACTATCTACCCATTGAAATACAAAAGTGTAACTACCCGGCGCAAGTCTTACATGTTGAAACCTGTCTCCGGTGCCAGAGAAATCGTGTGCTTTCTTTCCGATAAATCCAATGTCATCCGCAGGAACAGGGTTGAAATTACTTTCATAAGACCTGTTGGCAAAGTTTCCTGCTGCAGAAAAATAAGTTACTCCCTGCGACGTAACGGTATCAACTGTTTTAGCCACAATCCCATCCTGCAGAAAAGGTTCGGTGATAAAAGTAATATCATCTACAATGACATTGCATCCTGCGTTTTTTAATTGTTTAATTCCTAAAGCAAAATCTCCCGGACTGAAAAAACCAGTACGGAAATAAAGTCCGGCACCAGGAGCTACATCATGAATTATTTGTAACATAGCCCTTCCTTCATCTGATTCCTGAATCGGGAAGTCTTGCAAAACAGTTACGGGAGTTGTAAACCCTTTTGGATTTCCGGGACCCGGAAGATCATCATTGGTAATATCCTGTGCAGCCGTACTTGTATTAAAAGTTTGCGGGGTGGGATTAAATGTTCCTAAAGGATTAGTAGTGTATGGAGAAATAATAGATGGTTGAAGAGGTAGCGTTACAGTAGTGCCATTTGGAATTGTAGCAAAGCTGTTTGAAATAACACCCACTTTAATACCAGCGCCATTTATATTATATCCACTGCGTACTAAATTAGACCGCATCGTTGTATCACCAGCTGATGAAACCAGACCGTTATTAATGACACCCTGATAATATGGCCTGACATAATTAATTATAGTACCCAATGAATCCAACTTTGGCAAATTAACAATTGGGAATTGCCCGGTAATAATAAAACTACTTGAACCATTAGGAATAATATTTTTCAAACCATAAGGAGCAGTTTGCAGAAGATTCAATACTGAATCATAAAATCCGGCGAAAACAATTACATCGATCATTACATAGCCGTCCGGAGTGATCAAGAAAATAGGAGAAGGAGGTGTTGGAACATTAGGATTATAAGTATCACTGATAGATTGCAATTCAGAGCCAATAACGCTGTTCACTTTACTGGTTACAATGGCAGTGTCTGTGGCTGAGCAACCTGTAGGAACTGTAACAGTAAGAACATAGGTGCCTGCTGCCGATACTGTAATTGTTGCCTGGTTAGTTGCTGAACTGATCACGCCTCCATTTAAAGCCTGCCAACTGAATGATGGGTTTGCAAATGTTGTAGTTCCTGTTAACTGCGCCTGTGAATTAATGTCTAATGCTTTATCAGGACCGGCATTTACGGTTGGAGCTGGATTAATAATAATCGTCATTGTGCTGGTAGCTGCGGAACAAGAAGCCAACTGGCCGGTGCTCGTCAATGCGAGCGTTACGCTGCCCGCTGCACTATCTGCCTGAGTTAGATTGTAAACAGCATTAAGAGTATTCACATTTGGTATAAATGTTCCTGTACCACCACTCCATGTTCCTCCTGTTGCACCACCGCCTACAGAACCATTTAATGTAACAGCCGGATTGTTTGAGCATACTGTTTGATTTGATCCGGCGTTTGCAGTAGCAAGGGAATTCACCGTTGCAGTTACAGTGAATATAGCACCGACACAAGTACCTGATGTAGGAGTAACTGTATAGGTAAGAGTTGCTGCAGCATTTGTTGTATTTGTTAATATCTGACTGATTGAACTAACTCCCGTAGTTTGTTGACTGCCTCCAGTAATTGCACCGACAGGATTAGTGACTGGAGTTGTCCAGATATAAGTAATACCGGCAGGAACAATATCTGTTCCATTTGTTGGTGATACATTAAAAGCGGACCCACTGCATATTATTGTTGTTTTGTTAGAAATGGAAGGTGTTGGGTTTACCGTTACTGTTATTGTGAATGAGCTTCCTGTACATGATCCGGAGAGAGGTATTACTGAATATGTTGCTGTTTGAACTGTGTTCGTTGGATTAGTCAGTGTTGCTGTTATACTTGATGCTCCATTGCCTGATTTCCCATCTGTCATTCCTCCTGTTACTACAGGTGATGACCAGCTATAGGTCGTACCTGCAGGAACAATATCAGTCCCATTTGTTGGTGAAACAGTAAAAGCAGACCCACTGCATATAATAGCTGTTTTATTTGCGATAACAGGCGTTGTACAAAAATTAAATGGTTTGAACACAATCGAAACTCCATTTTGTATAATTACCTGGGTACCGCTCCAAAGTGCACCAGTATATTTCGATGTACCCGAACCGACTCCACCAATATTAATAGCAGCATAAGGCGCCCAAACGGAGCCTACCCAATTTGCAACTTGCCCTGAAGAAGGATTGTCAACATCAAAAGATTCAGTTCCGTTAGGAGATGTTGATCCTGTGCCATGCGTTTCCAGATAAATCCTTGATTCATCTCCCCCGTTTATTATACTTGCACTTGCGGCATGCAAATCCGCATCACCAAATACATAAATTTTTATAGTACCGGTAAGGTCACTTTTAAAATCGAAAACAAACTTATTTGAGTTTGTAATATTAATAGACTTAAAAACATAAATACCTGTTCCGGATAAAGTAAGAGTTTGATTTCCCGCCATTGTAATATTTCCATAAGAACCTGGAGTGATAGTTTGTGTGCTGGCAATATTGGTAGTACCGGCTGCAGGGAAAACGGTTATTGCCGGCATAGTGGGAAGTGTTGGTAGATTTGGAGTTCCTACAACATTACCCCCAGCAGGCACCGGGCCCGAATAGGTTGTACCTGCTGGGTGAGTGACAGTTCCAGATACTTTTCCACCGGAAATCTTAATACTTCCGTTCGCATCAATATTTCCGGCAATATTAGCACTTGAACCGACTGAAATAACGGTTCCTGTCGAACTTGCTGCAGACAATCTTCCCGTCACCACATTACTATTGGCAAGTTGAATGGCGCCGCCACTAAAAATATTTGAAGGCATCGCAGTCGTCCCAAGGATTATGCTTCCTGTTGACTTGACCAAATTGTAACTTCCTATTGTTCCCCCAATCGTGCCTCCCTGAATATTACACGATGATCCGATCTGAACTCCATAACCAGGAGAGACGGGTGTCGTTTGACCACTTGCCAATTTGCCTCCAAAGATTACATAATCCGTGATCTTTGTTTGCTGTGCAAATAAAAAATTAAAGGAAAGTAAACTGCCAATAAAAAGGATATATATCCCATTGTAAATTTTGGAACCAAGTAGATTCTTCATAGCAGTTTTTCTTTATTGGCAAACAAAAAATTATCTGATAAAATCAGTAAATATTATTATAGGCACTAAACAATTATCTCCTAACCAATTGACTTAAGAATTATTAATGAAATAATTCTTTCAGGCAAATCAGCATAGAAAAACCTTGGCGATTTATAGGAAGGGATCTGTTTACAAGAGGTGGATTATGATATCAGAGTAAAAAAGATAGTGATATCCTAATAAAAATACGGATATATTTAATTTTCCCATATTATTTTTTTGAAAAATACTGCTGTTTAAAGAAGAAATTTTTTAAGTTGAGATTAATCAAGATTTTTAGACTAGAATTCGTAGCAGCAAACCATTATTTGTGAAAAGCAAAAGGAAAACGATACTATTTAATTTCAAAAACCACCAGGTTTATTTCTCCTCTACCAATCGGACTGAAATAAAAAGTAGATGATGGTTCGATATAAAGGAATTTTCCAGCTTTAATTTCAGTTGACCGGTCATTTTTCAGGTCATGAAAAATAATTCCTTTGCCTGTCACGAGTTCAGCGATCATTGGCCCCCGGTTCTTAATGACTTGTTTGCTGAACGTTTTATTTGTTAACTGGTAAGCAAATGCTTTTTCATTTTCATAAAGTATTGGAAACGATAAAGGTTTAATAGAATCGCTATTTTTTTTATAAGAAGAAAGTATCTCTATGTCATTAACATGGAATGGCACTGAATCCGGATTACAAACGCGATGAATGAGTGTGTCATTTACAAAAGACCGATACCATGTTTTGCCGGGAGTTTCCTGCGTAGTCACCCATTTTTTTCCTTTGATTTGAGAACTGATTTTAGCAGTGGTTAATTCTATGAAAAGTGAAGGAGTAGCATGAATATGAAAAAGGCTGGTATCGCCCGGCGGTATCCACACATCCAGCAGCCTGAAATATTTATTCTGTAAAACCGGACGATGCCTTGGTTCTTCTTTTACCGGCACCTGAGCAATTATTGTAGAAGAAAAAAATAATAGGCCGGCGAATAAGTAAGCCCAATATTTATTCAGTTGCATTATGTAAGCTAACTTTTTTTATTTATGCCGGGATGATAATTTTAATGGAAATAAATATGCAAGTGAAACACCAAAAGAATGATTCTTAAATTTAAGAACTGAATTTCTCATATCAGAATTGGGAAAAATACATGTTAAACCATTCGTAAAGCTTGCGGTCAACTGAAAATTTTTCCATTCAAATCCGGCCAATAAATTATATCCGATATCATATAGTTTGACTGCTGTTATTTTAGTTGTATCATACACAATTAAAGAACCGGGGTTGTTCCTGAAAACAACTTTATTGTCAACAGTTCCCGAATGTGGAATAATACCATTAAAGGCTCCTAACCAAGAACCTTTTTCATTTCCCCATAAACCTCTGGCGGCATAAATTCCCGCTCCTGCCAATACATTCAATTGTTTACCTAATTTGATTTTGTAAATAATATTTACCGGCAAACGCAAGTAGTATATTTTTATCATAGTATTTGCTCCGCCTGCATCCGGGCCATAAGAAATTGAATATGCAGAACCATTCTCAAAACAAAGTAATGAAGTTTGAAGGGAAAGAGATTTACTCAGACTAATTTCTGTTTCCAGGCCAGTCTGAAAAGCATTGACAGGTGAATAGACATTCGAATTAAATTTAGGTTCCAAAAATTTAACAGAATTGAATCCCGCCTGTATTCCCATTTTAATTTGCGCAAAGCATTGTGATGTGGCAAGACATAATATTATGACAATTAATTTTTTCACGATAAAAATACTTATCTCTCGTATTTTAAAACTGCAATCCCATTTTTACAGATAATCTCCTGTAATAAAAATCGTATTGAGTATTATTATTCATATACGGAGGATATTGCACCAGCAAAACGGGACCTGAGTAATAATATCTATTATATTGCAAATAACTAAAGTGCTTATAACTATAGCCGGCACTTATAACGAATTTTAATTTATTATTTATTTTTCTGCTTATTCCGATTCCCGTTTCACCGTAAAAAGAATTATACAGTTTATATGCATCGCTACCATATAATTTTCTTGGCAATGCGTTGCTGTATAATGGAAAATTTATTCCTGCATCCGCATACACAAACGGTTGCAATGTTTTATTTCCAAACGTTTTTCTGATATCCACAAATGCAGGAATACTGCGATAACCATATGCATCAAGGCTTGCGCCTAAACCTGTAAACCATGTTTTATATTTTATGCCATTGATTGTTTGCATGGTAAATATGGTTTGTGACTGGCCATTCAACAATCCAATACTATTAATGCTACCGAATTTGAACAGCGATTTTTTCTGCTGAGCATGAATAATGCCTGCAAAAAGCAATAAGCATATGAAAGCGAAAATATATTTTTTCATAAAAAAAGTTTATTGGTTTAAGCTGAGTTTGCTTAATTGTTTTACGTTGGAAGGATTAGAATAATCAAACTGGTACAATCCATCATTAGCAGATACGATAGCAAGTCCATTGATGCAGATCACGTCATATGGATTTGCCATAGCAATGGTTTGTTTTAATTGCAGATTGGCAGGATCAGCTGCATCATAAATTTTTAATCCTTCATCACATACCATCAATATGTTGTTGTCTTTACTTAAACCATTGGGATGATTCATGGGATAAGTTTTTACTAAAACAGGACTCGTTTCATTTTGAATATTCACGACATCTAATTCATTCGTCACTCCGCTGCAATAAGTTCCGGATTGTAAAGTGATATAAGCATAAGTCCCATCTGTTATTACAGGGTCGCATACAGTTGCATGGGTGAACGTAGTAACTAACTGCGGGTTTTGCGGATCAGCTACGCTGAAAATATACATGCCCGACATTGAACCAATGAACAATTGATCATTAAAAGGAAAAATCGTTTCTGCTGAACCGATGCCCATATGAATATTGGTGCTTTTCAAAAAACCAGGTGAAGCCGGATCTGAAACATTGATGGTAGAAAGTAAGTCAGCGCTAACGGCATAGAGGTAATTATTTATCAAAGCAATTTTTGCCATTGAACCCCCGACTCCAACAGTATTCGATGAAGATGTACCTGAGGATTGAGAGAAGGCTACACCTGGAACCAAGCCATTTGATATATATGAGCCATTACGCCAGATACCTTGTCCTTCCTGTACCTGAACATTCAAAACAGTATCTCTTATATTCCATGATGAAATAATCTTGCCAGTATCAACATAGAAGCCATTGACATAACTCCGGTCGGGAAAAACATTGGGAACAAAATTCTTTAGTACAATCGCATTGGGATTTGTTATATCGATTGCCATCAGATCAGTATAACAATCAGCATACAGAATATTTCCCTTTACAGCAATATCTTCATTTCCCGGAATTGAAATGAAAGCTTTATTAACGGGTGAAGAGGGATTGCTGTTATCAATAACGTGAATGCCTTTTTCTTTTTCATTTAAAAAAATTATGTTACCCTGGATACATATTTTACCGGGACTTACAATAGGCTGCGGGTTGTCATTTTTAATGGCTGATCTGATTGTACTTGTTAGCGTATATACAGGCGTATAGACTTTATAGCGTTGGGTGCCTGTATCTTTCAGACAGCTATTCAATGACATTGCAGTGGCAATAGCAAGCAGCCATGTTCCAGCAGTAAGTGTTTTCTTTTTCATAGTAATTATTTTTTTAAAGATTTCTTTTTATATCGGGTCAATGGCTTGTCTATTTGTAAAGAGAATTGGCGCAAATAATTTTTTTCTGTTGTTAGTTTATGAATCGGCGTTAAGCTTTGTTCTGCCAGCAACGAAATCTGAAAACGATCTTTATAATTATAATTAATACCGGCATGAAGATTAATAATAACCCGGTTGTTTAGCGAAGCATTATAATAATAAGGATAAGGTAAATGGTTTCCATCAGTTACCAGCCATTTTTCTGCAACTGACCATGCCAATGAACTACCGAGTAATATTTGAAATTTATTTTTTGCCGATGGATTAAGATTGTAACCTAAGCTTAGCGGCAATTGAAGCCAATGCGCAAAATTTGTTTTGGTTGAAATATTGCCTATTCTGAAATAAGTAATGCTACTTGCCGCTGCAGAATCCGAACCAACAGATTGTTTGTTTTGCAGGTAATGATAAAGTAATCCGGTATTCAACATCCATCTTTTATTGATCGGGTATTGATAGGTAATTCCGGAATAAAGATTGAAGCCAACAGAAGCAGCCGGAATACCGGTGCTTACAGAAGTACCCGAGGTAGCAAAAGAGCTTGCAGATGGAAATGTTGTTGAAAATAAATTCGATTGATTTACATGAATAAGACCGCCGCCTAATGTTATAAACCAGTTTTGCTTTTTATTTCCTTTCTTTTTTTGATCATTTTTTTTGACCGTCACTTTGTTAGTTGAAGAATCATTTTTATTACTGGCTGTAGAATTATTTTTATTGACTGAAATGGAAGTATCAATATTTTTTTGAAAAGTTTTTGTTTCCTGAATAGCCGTTACTGAAGTATCGGCAAATTTTTCTTTTCTCTTATCATTCACCTTTCTTTCATTAATTGCGCCAGTTGATGATGGTAATGTTGTTATTTCATTTGAATTATTTTCCATTACTGTAACTGTACTATTATTACGATTAATGTTTCTTATTGCTATTCTGTTTTTTGATGTTTGTGCTACATTGGAAATTCTATTGACCTTCTGCTTTAATACAGGGGCTTTTTTTATCTTACTTACCCGTTGCGTAGTTATTGCAGTATAATTTTCTGAATCCTTGTTTTTATCTATTGTTACAGTCCTGTCAATTATTTTTCGATTTTTATTAGTTGCTGATATTTTGTTGTCGTTTGATTTGCCTGTATTACTAAATAGCCACCATCCTCCAGATGCCAGCAATAAGCCCGCAAGGGGAAGCCACCACCACAGAATTTTCCGGTCTTTACGACGCGGGTGCAGAGCCAATTCAACTTCCTGCCATACCTGTGCTGAAGGTTCTAAAGCGAATTTGCTTAATCTTTGTTCAATATTCTTTTCAAATTTTTCCTTCATAATTTCTTGTTTCGCTCAGCTCATTATTTTTTAAAATCGTAATCAACATTGCTCTTGCCCGGCTGTATCTGCTGCGAACAGTATTAATATTCATGCTCAGTAATTCTGATACCTCAGCATGTTCATAACCTTCTATTGCAATAAGATTAAAAACTACCTGATAACCTGCAGGTAATTGTTGAATCATTTCAGCTAATTGTTTTGCATTTATCCTGATCTCCGGATTTTCATCCGTTACCGGATGCAATGCCGAATCATCTATGCGCATTTCATTTTTGTATCGCTTATGTTTGTTTAAATAATCAATAGCCGTATTCACCATTATTCTTCTTATCCATGCGCCGATATTACCTTCCCTTTTAAATTGATGCAAGTGTGTAAAAACCTTTATAAATCCTTCCTGCAATACATCTTCAGCATCTTCAATACTTTTAGTATATAAATAGCAAACACCTAACATTACGGCAGCATATTGCCGGTATAGCTGCAGTTGAGCATCTCTTTTACCCTTAATACAATCATTAAGTAGTCTTTGTATTTCCATTTAGATAGCTAATACTATGACCAAGCTATGACCTATTTCATTGCAATTTTTTAAACTTTTTTTTCAAAAATGAGTCACAATGCGTAAAAGTATCCAGGGATTGGCAGTATAAAATAAATACTAGAGCGCTGCTCGCTATTTATCTAATATCGTATCAGAGTAATGTTAAGCTGGATTTTTTTATAAAAATATCAGGTAGAAATAAAAAAACTAATTTTGCCTTAATAATAGACTTTATGAAAGCGGGGCAAATCTTTTATACAGCAATTTTTCTCCTTTTTTCCTCTGCATGTTCGAATAATAATCATAGTGGACCTGCAAAAGATATTAAGACAGCGGATACGTTAGCTGCTGCAAACCCTGTTGTAACCGATACTTTCCGGGCTGGCAAAATCATACCATCCGTTTATTGTAAAAACAATCCAACTCAATCTTATGCTTTGTATATTCCTTTAAAAGGGAATCGGGAATCGTTACCGGTTATTTATTTTTTCGATCCGCATGGCGATGGAACGCTTCCGATAACTAAGTATAAAAATCTTGCAGACAGTTATGGGTTTATTCTGATAGGAAGCAACAATTCAAAGAACGGAGATGATTGGTCAACTCTTGAAAATACCTGGCGTTGTTTGTTTGATGATTCTCAAAAACGATTAAAGATCAATAGTAACAGGATCTATACCTGTGGTTTTTCCGGTGGCGCTAAAGTGGCTTCTTATTTGGGTTTAAATAACAATGAAGTGAAAGGAGTCATTGCTAACGGCGCCGGTTTGCCTGAAATAACCCTTGCCGGTAATTTTCATTTCAGCATCACTGCCATTGCCGGCGAAGGTGATATGAACATGACTGATCTGGTCTCGATCAATACTGATCTGGATAAAACACAAACAAGGCACCGGATCATATTTTTTGCCGGCAAACATGAATGGGCACCTGAAAATGCTATGGATATTGCTTTTGCCGGTCTACAGTTTGATGCCATGATTGATAAACTCATTCCTGCAGATCATTCATTTATCAACCGATATGTTAACAGCAGTAAAAAAAGAATAATTGATTACTCAAATTCGGGAAGTTTTATAAAAGCGGAAGCCGAGTGCAAACTTTCTATCAACCTGCTGGATGGGTTAACCTCTGATTTAAAATGGTTCAATGAAAAAGAAAAATCAATTAAGAACAATTCTATTTATCAAAGACAATGGCAATTGAAACAAAATCTTTTTGCCACCGAACAACATCTGAAAGATTTATACACACAGCAATTTCAGCAGGGTGATATAAATTTCTGGAATAAAACAATCAGCGAACTCCGGGCAAAAGCTAAAGTTCCGTCAGCAGAAGGCGAAATGAACCAGCGGCTGCTGGCATATTTATCACTGGCATTTTATTCCCTAAGTAACCAGCTGATTAACGGCAATCAAAATATGCAGGCGCAATATTATGTTGATCTCTACAAAAAAGTTGATGATACCAACAGCGAAGCCTGGTATTTTTCAGCTATGCTTAATGCCCGGAACAAAAATGCCGAAGCAGCAAGAGATGATTTATTGAAAGCAGTTGCCTTTGGTTTTGCAGATAAGAACCGTTTGCAGCAGCAAGCGGAATTTCAAACTCTCCCAATTGATCTTACTGAAATTGAAAGTAAAATGAAAGCGGTGAATTGAATTCAGAATGAATCCCGGCATCATGTTTATACAGCAATGCTTATAAATGATTTTCTGTAAATGACCGGGAATTTTCACGAAGGAATAATATCTAACTCTTTAATTTGTTTTTCATAAGCTTTTGGCAATACAAGAGCTTTTAAAATCCAATCCATTTTTATTTTTCGGCTCAGCTTATAGATAAAAATGACAGGCATGAGCCAGGAATTCTTTTTCATATTCAGCAGTTTTTTCGCATGGAGAGGCACTACTAATTTCTGTGATTCAATTAATAATTTATACCGCATTCTTCCAAGATGTTTTCTGTATTGTTTGTAAAGGTCAATTGTACAATCGCTTTTTACAAGATCTTTCAGAAGATGTTCATTGCGTACAATTTCCCATTGAGAATAATTGGTTGGCAATTCTTTTAATCCCATTCTCAGGCCAACACGATTGAATACTTCGAAAAGTTCTTCTTTTTCTGTTGTAGTCATTTTTCTTTCCAGTAATTCAAATGAAGCTATAGAATAATGTATCAGCATAAAAAGAACATCGCGGTAAGCCCAATCGGGTATTTTAGTTCCCCGGTCTTTTTCAACAGAAACATGAATAGCTGAAATTTTATCAATGGCTTTTATTGCATCTTCCTGCTCAGAAAATATTATCTTGTGAGCATACATTACGGTGGAAAATAATCTCCCCAACGGATCTGCTGGCAAACGGCCCGTGAAATATAACCAGTCGACAGCCTTGTTCAATGCAAATTCAGCAGAAGCACCGGCAAAAATAAACAGCACTGTATCACTTTTACCCCATATTTTTCTTACCACCGATTGCTTGTTCACAAAAAAATCCATGCACTAAATTTAAAAAGAATAAGTCAAAAGTAGCCATTGAATTATTTTTTTAACATTGCAAAGGCCATGTCACAATGAAATAAAATACAAGAAAATAAAAAAACCGTTGAAGAAAACATTTTCTTCAACGGTTGAGGCTAAGCTTATACAATCTCATTAGTTGGTTAACTTATAAAAATGTGCCTCTGGTTTTGAATCTACCCCAGCATCCGTCATAACCTTTTCTAATTCGGGTGAATTTAATCTTGCTTTGGCCTTTTTCATATCACTTACAGCAAACAATATGTAAACCATATTGGGATCATCCACTCCTCTTGCCAGGCCACGATCTATCAAACCATTTGCAGCTCTTGTTTCTTTGCCTTCAGCATCATATACTTTTAACCAAGCGTCAAAGTCTTTTACATGATGTTTGACAAATATTCTTTCCTTTTGTGGAATTGCACTACTGTCATCACGCACTACTGTCAAAAAAGAAATCACAGGAGCACCAGTCACTCCGGCTTTTTGCATTGTTTCTTTCAGTTTCGGAGATTGGGTGAAATCTTTTGCCTTTTGCACATCATCAGCTCTCATCATTACATAAAGCATATTCGGATTATCTAAACCTCTGCCAACTCCCAATACTTTTAACCCAATAGATTTTCTTACTGAATCATCAGCATCGAAAAGAGGTTTCCACTTTTCAAAACTTTTTACGGAATGTTGGACTACTACTACATACATTGGATTAACAGTTGGCTTAACCGGGGTCTGAATGGCAGCAGTAGTATCCTTTGATTCTGTTTTCTCCTTTTCTTTTCCATTGTTACAGGATGAAAAGAATAATATCATTGCAGCTGCAATAATTGATGAAATTTGTTTCATTGTGTTTGATTTTGGTTATTAATATTAGTGAATGTTTGCGATTTTGTTAAGTTAAGAAAATTATTTCTTCAGGACTTCGATAATGCTAAAAACAGGCGAATGGGTATGAATTATCTTTGAAAGTTTCAGTCCTGCTTTTGCAAACAAAGAATCAAATTCTTTTTCTGTTCGTTCTCTCCCACCGGTCATCGCCAGCATGTTGATGTCCATAAACTTTCCGGGATGCGGATCATTACCTTCAGGAATAACCGATTCTACTACCAGCAATTTACTACCGGTCTTCATGGCGTTACTGCAATTATTCAATATCTGCAAACATTGTTCGTCATTCCAGTCGTGCAATATCATTTTCATCAGATAAGCATCAGCTGCTTTCGGAATGAAGTTAAAAAAACTTCCTGCTTCAGTGTTACATCTTTGATCAAACCCTTTTTCTTTAAGAGCCTTCTTTGTTTCTTCCACTACATATTCTTCATCAAACACAATTCCTTTTGCATTTGGAGCAGTATTTAAAACAGCCATCAGTAAAGCTCCGTTTCCTCCACCTACATCAACAATTGTATCAAAGCCTGAAAAATCATAAAAGGGTAATACATTCATTACGACTGCGCCGGTTATTCCGGACATCGCTTTCATAAAATTTACTCCTTCATCCGGATTTGTCTCATAATATTTCCAGATGGACATTCCTTCTACTTTATCAAAAGCCGTATTGCCAGTCTTGATGCTATATACTAAATTTCCCCATGCATTGAAGTGATCTCCTAATTGTGCAATTGCCATGGCTTTCATAGAACCGGGTACATCATTTTTCAAAGTTGAGCCTAACGGAGTTAGTTGAAATTGATTTATACTGTTTTCACTAAAAACGCCAACACTTGATAATGCCCGTAATACTCTGTAAAGAGATGGCGCATCACAATGTGCGGCTTCGGCCAATTGATTGGCAGTTTGGGGTTCATCATTTAAAAGATCTGCAATATTAAGTTTTGCCGCTGCATAAATACAGCAGGATGTCCAGAAGCCTGTAATCAGTTGCATCATCTGTACTGGCGGAGGTGGTTGTTGCTGGTTATTCATTTCATTATTATTTATGAGATAAAGATGAGATGAAAACAGGCTTGTTTCCAATAACCCGGGTTAAGAAACGACTTAACCCAGGTTAAGAAAAATTATTTACAGGAAAGTCTTTTACGAAGACGGCTGAGTGATTGTGGTTCAATATCAAGATACATAGCGATGTATTGAAGGGGAATGCGCTGAAATATCTGCGGATGTTGTTTAATAAGGTTCAAATATCGTTCTTCAGCAGATAAAGATTTTACTTCCTGCAACCTGTGCAGATTAGCAAAAGATGATCGCTGTTCTTTTTGTTCGAACATTTTTTTCAGCTTTGGAATCTGGATCCATAATTTTTCCAAATCGGTTTTATCCAGGCAAAGTAATTCGCAATCTTCCATCGCCTGAATATATAAAGTGGTGGGTTGTTGATTATAATAACTTTCCAGATCGCCAACCCACCAATCTTCAAATGCGAAAAATAAAATGTGTTCTCCCCCTTTTTCATCTGTAGTAAATGTCCGGGTGCTGCCTTTGTTGATATAAGATCTTTGCCTGCAAGTCTGCCCTGCTTTGAGATAAAAAAACTTTCTTGGAATGTACTCCCGCCTGAAATAAGAAAGCATTAAATTAAATTCATCCTCTGTGAAATCCGCTTTTTTAGTAAACAGATCAATAAAATGCTGAGAAACTTCTGAGCGATAGATTTGCATTTTCGAATTGATGATTAAGTTTTTAGAAAAAATGTCATTTCATTACTTCCATACCGCCCCCACACCGACATCCCAAAATTTCTTATTCAATGCAGGGATATCTTTATCCAATAGCTCCACTCCCCTGCTTTTCAAATTAGCCCATTCAGTATTAAGTTCTTTCATCCTGTCCATTGAAGGTTGATTGACCCTGGGTATATCACTGGCAGTTTGATTGATCAGGAAGAAATAATTGGCCGTGAACTTAAGCGGAAAGTTTTCTATATCATCATACACTTTTGTCTTGCGTTGTATCATGTCATCATCCCATGCTTTCATCTTTTTTACCAATGACATAGCTTCTGTTTTCAGCGCTGCATATTTTTGATCGGTCAACGATGCCAATAATGATTCCAGTTGTTCTCTTTTCCCATACAAGGTGTTGACCATTTTATGCATTGTGGACAATTCATTTTCCATACTGCTCATGATCTTGTCATACTCTTTGTAAGTGTCCGCATCAGTAGGATATAAAGGATTAGCTAATATTTCTGCATCTGTTGAAAGTTTTTGATCACCCATCTTTAGTGTGACAGTGTATGTCCCCGGAATGGCTTTATGACCTTCGAAACTTCCTTCCATATAAATATCAGGTATGCCTACTATTGTAGGGTGACGCATGTTCCAGACAAACCGATTTAACCTTTTTGATTTTGGCAAAACAGGATCTGCAGGTGGCCCGCCATCCCATTTTTTGTAAGTGCTGTCTTTAATTGAACTAAAGCTGCGTACCATGTTTCCTGATACATCTCTTATTTCCATAGTTAACGGAACGGAATCATTTAATTCTGGAAGCTGGTAATAAATTACCACGCCGGTCGAAGGATTTACCCCGCGATAATAATTTAATCCTGTAAAAGCTGAATCAGTTTGATCCAATTCACTGGAGCCATTTATCAGGTAAGCGGGTGAAGGTGTAAAAAGAGTAAATGATGCTCTATCTTTTTTATACTGACGAATCAGGCTCAGATCATCCAGTATCCAGAATGAACGACCCGAGGTCGCAGCAATCAGATTTCCTTTGTAAACTTTCAAATCAGTAATAGGAGTAATGGGCATATTCAACTGAAATGGTTCCCAGTTCTTTCCGCCATTCCATGAAATGTAAATGCCGGTTTCGGTTCCTGCAAACAACAGATCTTTTCTTGTATCATCTTCTCTTACCACTCTTGTAAAGGCGCCATCCGGAATTCCATTGTTTATTTTCGTCCACGTCTTTCCATAGTCGGTTGATTTATATAAACCCGGTGTATGATCATTAAATTTATACCTTGTAGTAGCGATATATACAGTGGCCTTATCAAACGGTGATATCTCTATTGCATTAATCAAACATTCCTGCAAACCGGAAGGCGTGATATTCTGCCACGTTTTGCAATTATCTTTTGTGATATAAACCAATCCATCATTGCTGCCAGTATAGAGAACTCCTTTTTCATGAGGTGATTCTATGATATAGGAAAGTACTCCATAATTTTCTGCACCGACTGCTTCATTGGTATATGGTACTCCGGGCGTTCCTTGCTTTTCTTTTTCATTCCTTGTCAGGTCAGGAGAAACTTCTTTCCATGTTTTGCCCATATCGTCTGTACGTAACAGGCATTGTGCTCCATGGTAAAAAACATTGGGCTCATGTTTGCTCCAGATGATCGGTGAATTCCAATCGAAACGGTATCTCATATCCTTAGCATCACGGCTTTCATACTGAATTGGCGCTGCCATAATGCTGGTGGCGGCTTTTGCTTTTGTATTCAGCACTTCAATAGTGCCCTGGTAACTTCCTCCCACCACAAATTGAGGATCGTCGGGATTAAAAGCCAGGAATGCACTTTCTCCGCCGGCGGAATAGGTCCATCCTGTATTGGTGATCCCACTCCCACCCGGTTCACGACTCTCGATCTTTACTGAACTATTATCTTGTTGGCCTCCATAAATATTATAGGGAAAAAGATTATCGACATTAATACGATAGATCTGTGCAGTAGGCTGGTTGTCCTGGCTGCTCCATGTTTTACCTCCATTAAAACTAATAGCAGAACCCCCATCATCGGAAATAATCATGTTATTTGAATTATCCGGATTGATCCATAGATTATGATAATCGCCATGTGTATTTGAAATATCAACCCATGTTTTTCCACCGTCAATTGATTTAAATGCAGCAGCACTCATTACATATAAAACATTTTCATTTTTAGGGTCAGGAAAAAGCTCAATATAATACCATGCTCTTTGTATCAAATGATGATCGCTTGTGACTTGACTCCAACTCTTACCTGCATCTGCAGACATATATAACCCCCCGGCTTCTTTATCAAAATTGCTTTCAATCAGTGCGTACACTTTTTCAGAATTGGAGGGGCAAACTGCAATGGACATCTTGCCCATTTCTTTCGGCAAGCCTTGCGACATCTTTTCCCAATGTTCTCCTGCATCTGTTGATTTATATAATCCACTTCCGGGTCCGCCACTGATCACTTTCCAGGGCAATCTTCCATGCTCCCACATGGCTGCATAAAGGATCATAGGGTTATTCATATCCATTGATATTTCAGCACAACCGGTTTTATCATCAACATACAAAACATTTTTCCAGGTTATACCGCCATCAACTGACTTATAAACCCCTCTTTCTTTTGTGTGGCCATACAATGACCCTTGTGCCGCTACATAAACAATATTTGGATCTTTGGGGTGAATAATAATGCGGGCAATATGCTCCGTCAGGTCAAGCCCCATTTTCTTCCATGTTTTTCCCGCATCTGTTGATTTATACACGCCATCCCCATTTGATGTCATTACGCCACGCACAGCATGTTCACCCATCCCGACATATACTATATTAGGATCACTCACTGCCACAGCCACTGCGCCAACTGAACCTGTTTTAAAAAATCCGTCAGAAACATTACGCCATGTAATACCCATATCTTCGGTTTTCCATAAACCGCCTCCGGTAGTGCCCATGTAATAAATGGCCGGGTTACCCACTACGCCGGTGGCACAATTGGAACGACCGCCCCTGAAAGGGCCAATGCATCTCCATTTTACCGGTTTGAAATAATTGTTGAGATCAGCACTATCTTTTGCCGACTGTGAGTTTATATCAAGTACACTTAAGAATAATAGCCCTAGCAGCATTAATTGTTTTGCCATGTGAAAATTTTAATTGGAAATATAAATCTTATTTGATAAACAAAAGGTACCATTAAGAACCATTTAATACTTTTTTTTAATTCATTTGATACATTTCAACTACCTCATCCGGTGTCATTCCATCAAGAGAACTATGAGGTCTGAAGCAATTATATTCCTTTCTCTATCCTTCAATTTTTTCAAAAGCATCTTCCAATAATAAGAACGATTGCATTGTATTCATCAACCTTAACCAGGTAAAAGTCTATGAAACCCGGACTTTTTGAAAAAAGTGGCATGGCTTCATTTTGAACAATTCCTATAAAATTGTCAACGGTTTTTTGGAATTGAAGATGATTTACTACTGCATACATAAACTAATCTTTAATTATTTTAAGAAATTGCAGACCTATAAAATGAAGATAAGTAATTCTTACTTTCAACATCCCCCAACTTTTTTGCTAATTTTATAAATCAAAAAGGGAAACAAATAGCTATGGATTTTATTGATTATTATAAAGCCCTGGGTGTTGAAAAGAATGCATCGCAGGACGATATTAAGAAAGCATACCGGAAACTGGCCCGAAAGCTGCATCCGGATCTTAATCCTAATGATAAAGATGCTCATAAAAAATTTCAGCAGATCAACGAAGCCAATGAAGTGCTGAGTGATCCGGAGAAAAGAAAAAAATACGATCAATATGGAAAAGACTGGAAGCATGCTGACCAGTTTGAGCAGGCCGGTCAATCACGGCAACGTTCACAAAATTTCGGGAGAGAATCATTTGGTGGCGATTTTGAGCAAGGTGATTTCTCTGATTTTTTCACTTCAATGTTTGGAAATATGGGTGGCAACCGTCGTCAACGTCAGGCAAAATTCAGAGGAGAAGATTACCAGGCTGAACTGCAATTAAATCTTACTGATGCGTTCCGCACTCATCAGCAGACATTAACAGTCAATGGAAAAAATATCCGCATCACTATTCCTGCCGGTATAGAGAACGGGCAAAAAATAAAGATCAGTGGTCATGGTGGCGCCGGAATTAATGGTGGCCCAAACGGAGACTTATACATTACTTTTCAAATTATCAACAACTCCAAATTCCGCCGGGATGGTAATGATCTTCATTCGACAGTTGACCTGAATCTTTATATAGCTGTATTAGGCGGTGATATTACGGTTGATAGTTTTGACGGAAAAGTAAAATTGAAAATCAATCCTGAAACACAAAACGGAACTAAGATCAGATTGAAAGGTAAAGGCTTTCCGGTTTATAAAAAAGAAGGATCTTTTGGAGACCTTATTATAACCTTTCAAATAAAAATACCGACCAATCTGACCGCGAAACAAAAAGAATTATTTGAGCAACTATCAAAATTATCATCATAATTTTTTTTATGACAAAACCAGACATGATACCGGTCAAAGAATTTTGTGCAGGTCACCAACTGGAGATTTCATTTGTCCGTTCGCTGGAAGAACATGGATTGATTGAAACCATAATCGTAAATCAAACCCAATGGATACCCACAAATGAATTGCCAAGGCTGGAACAAATCATCAGGTTGAACCGGGAACTAAATATAAATTTTGAAGGTATAGACGCCATCAATCATTTACTGGAACGCTTGGAAGTGATGCAAGAACAAATCATTGAATTGAATAACAGGATAAGTTTCTTTGAAGAGGAAAATACAGATGAATAATGTTCGGTAATCTCTGCCTCATACTGCATTCCTATATACCCGGCTTTGTAAGAGAAACTTTTAAAAAACCAACTCATCCCTTATCGAAAATCATTTCTGAAAGAAATCATTAATCTATTTGTCACCTTGTATGGTCGCAAGAAGGGAATGAAGAAATGTATTCAAATAATCGTCTTTGCCCGCAGGCTCATTGATTTGCTTTTGAATTAACTCTTTTTGTTCCGGCGTTAAAGAACTCATTATATTCCATAGCAGCTTTGTTATTTGTTTATAAGCATCCCCCAGTTTCTCTGCTCCTTTTTTATCCAGCTTCTTTTGCAAACGGGCACTGGGTTTTTCTTTTAAAAGGTTTTGAACATATGACTTCAATAATCCAAGCATATCATTTAATTCAGGTTTCAGTTTATTCAGTGCCGAATCCTTCATGCTGTTCAGTCTTTGCATTTGAGGATTGATGCTTCCAGCTTGTTTCGGTTGTTTCCATTTAACAACCGTATCAGAAATATTTTTATTATTTGAGGAAATGAAATAACGATTTTGAATATTACTGTCATTCCCTGCCACTTCCACCCTATCCCAGTTTCCGAGAGTATATTTATATTCATATCTCTTTCCATCAAACACCGGAATTATAATTGAATAAAGATTCTCATCCATTTTATTCATACGATATAAAGAATCAGCAGTTTGCCAATTATTGAATGATCCGGTTAAAAAAACTCCTTTCTCATTAGCATCCGGTTCCGGAACTCTTACATTAATCCTGACAGCTGCCACCTGTGAATTGACATTTAAGAATGAAATAACAAATACACTGCATAAAATGATACTTATAATTATTGATCTCATTTTTACAAATATTAATTGCCCAAATATAAGTTGAGCCAGGACAGCAATGACTGATTGTGATCAGTCATATTGTGATGCAACGATCCTTTTTATGATGATTAATTTCTTTTGTTAGAAGAAATTTTAGGTTGAAAAAAATACCTTTTATTTTCTATTTGACCCAGAGATCCGGTGCTTTTTCGCCGGGAAGAGTAGTGTATTGATACCCTACATAAGATAATTTAATTTCATCCACTGATTTATGCGAAGGACCAAAAAGATTTGTGCTGGCGGCGCCTGTAAGTTGATTTATGCTGGTGACAAAAACATTTTTAAGCGTGATTTTATAATAAGGTTGCTCACCGGTATTGGGGCCGGTTTTATAAAAGTTAATGGTTACTAATTTTAAATTCTCCCTCGTAAGTAATGCATTTTGAAATGGAACGCTGGACGCACCAGGAGCTTTATCAATAGTTACAGATCCTGTATTAGCTTGACTGTTATTAACAGAACGTGAAATTCCCGAGGGCGCCACAGGACTCAATGTAGCTTTCAAAATTTTAATCAGGTTATGGTTTGTAAATGCTGTACCTGTAAATTCACCCGGTTTCTTTCCTTCCACTGTTATTGCTATTGTTTGCTGGCAATAAACAAATAAAGGGGAAAAAACAAGACTACCGAGCATTGAAATGATTAATAACTGTTTCATGTTATTATATTTTCCTATTAAGTTAGTGAATTTATTTCAAATGCCTCATCAACTCAATGGCAGTAACCTTTTCCATCTAGTCCTTTCCGTTAACAAAAGCCGTAAGGTTTGCGGTGTGATTACAGCAACGAAACATTCTCACTAATGCATATTTCCCGAAAGAACACATGGCAAAGAAATCAGAATAATCATTATTTTTTATAGTATTCATTCCAGGTAACAGTCTTTCCCATACGTGCAGAATATTTTGCAGCATCCAGTATCTTCATAACAATTTCATTGGTAGCAGGAGCAGAAAGATCATATTTATTCATGCTGATATTGCCCCAAATCACATTTACAAAATAAGCAAAGGGATCATTGCGGTCATTGCTTAATGCCGGAGCAGTGATTGGCTGTGGATCTTTTTTCTCATTTTCTCTGAATACCATATTGGTTCCATCTTTGCAAAATATATACCCAGTCTTTCCATATACTTCCATGTCTTTGCGGCTATAAGGCCAGTTCCACGAAGCCTGGATGATCACCTGTGCTTTTTTATAAGTGAGAATAATAGTGGCTTCATCTTCTACCTTTGGATATTCTTCCGGTTTTATTTGTTGAGTAACCGCAGTTACCGTTATTGGTGTTGCACCATTCATCAACCATGTAGTAAGATCAGCACCATAACAACCAAAGTCAGTCAAAGCACCACCGCCATTTAAAACAGGATCGGTAAGCCACTCCAGGAATTCAGGATTGCAACCTATTTCAATAGGTCCCGGATGACCGGTATGAAAAACGATTTTACGAATATCACCAATCATGTTGTCCTGGTTGATCATTTGATAAGCTTTTGTATTACTGCCATACCAGGTAGTTTCATAATTAGTGAGCAAATGAATATTATATTTTTTTGCCAGCGCCAGCATCTTTGATGCATGATCCCAGCTTACCGCCAATGGTTTTTCTACCATTACATGAATGTGCCGTGGCGCACAATATTCTACTACTTTTAAATGATCATAAATCGAGGTGAAGACAAGTACAGCTTCCGGTTTTGTTTTTTTGATCATCTCTTCCATGGAACTATAAACTAAGCTCATGCTATATCCATGTTGTTTGGAATATTTTTCGGCCAATGCACGATTGGGTTCAGCAATGCCCACAATTTCTATATCCCCTTTATTGGCTCTGCTTAGTATTCCATGCACATGCGTATGAACTAAACCAACAATACCTACCCGCAAAGGTTTTTGTTTTGTTGTACCTGGCTGAGCCATTAACGGAATAACTACAGATGCAAGTAATGAGAGCATAAAAAAAGACCGGAATAACATAATACTTCTTTTGCCAAATGTAATTATTTACCGGACTGTTAAAGGGTTTAGTTTTCTTTGAGATAGCGGTTTTTACTTTTTATGAAACCCGGAAAATAAATAACCAGAATTTAAACGCTCTATAAAAGAGGTGATAAATTAGTGCAAAAAAAATACCGAAGCTTTCTCGTTTTGCTTTTCCGATAATTTACATTTAATAAAAATATAGTATGAAAACATTTCTTTCAGGACTGATGCTAGTCATCTGCATTAACCTGGCAAATGCCCAAAATGAACCTCCTGCAATATCACAGCCAAACAGAAATAGTTTTTTTATAGCCAATAATGTTTTACAACAGTACAATCTCCAGCTTGGCCAGAATGATGAATATATGAAAGTATATAACAATGAATCGGACCAGGCTCCTGTTATCCGTGTGAATGATATTCGCTGGCAGGCTGCTGATAAAGATGCTGCCATCAACTGGTACCGTTCCAATACGAAAACCCTGAGCGAAGATGGAAAAGATCTTTCCTATTCTATCAGCAAACCAGTTGGGGTGGATGAATGGAATGTATACGGTGCCAGCGAAAGCAATCAAAGAATGATGGATGCACTAGGACTAAAACAACAACAGTTTTGCTTTACTTTCACAGTCGATCAGTATATTGGAAAGATATTTATTTCGACTAACGAAAATCAAAACATAAAAGATGCGTGGGCATTAGCTCGTGAAGGACTAAGAGCAACACTAGATGCATCCGGTAAAAAGATTCTGGCGGGTATGTTACAATAAAAGAAAGGAAATTGATGAAGAATAAAAGTTTCTTTCTCCCTCTTACTAATATAAGAGAGCAGGTCATTCACAAATAAAAAAATGAATAACTTTACAGAAAGCGCTTTGCTTTTATTTATTTTTTCGGTTTTACATCTGCCACAATCAAAGCCTGTACACCCCCTTTTTCTGATTCAGTGCCTGTTAAAGTAACATCTTCACCAGCATATTTTTTGGCATCTTCATAAGCTGATGAATTTTTATCATCTTTTATCAGTAAGTAAACTTTTCCATCATCACAAAGAATACCCATCGGGGCACCACCATCAATACAAGTGGCTGCGCATTCTTTATGATCCGGGCCATGAGCACCTGAAGTCATGTAGCATTTCATGTCCAGGATTTCTCCTGTTACTGTTTTGGTGCCTGAATTTTTAGTAACGAATGAAAACAACGCCAAAAAGAAAATTCCAAGAATAGCAATTCCTGAAAATTGTTTTAAAATATTCCTACTCATACAGAATGAATTTAAAAGTGAAAGGATGAAAAATTCGTTGGTTATAAAAAGTACCTATAAAGTTAGAAGATTTTTTCAGGAAAAAACAAAATAAAGCAAATTGAATTTTGTTGCGGATTATTCCCATCTACTTATCCTTCAATGCTTCTCTTACTTTTGGAGCAATCCTGGTTCCAAAGATTTCGATGGATTTCATAAGTGATGTATGAGAAGGTCCGCCAACATCCATGTGCGCAGAAAAACGGGTTAGCCCAAAGAGTTGTTCCAGATGCAAAATTTTATCAATAGATTCATTGGCATCACCAATAATTAAATGTCCGTTTCTTCTTCTTCCCGTTTCATATTGTTGTGGCTGATACGGAGGCCAGCCGCGACTTCTTCCTACCCTATCCATTTGCGCTGAATAAACAGGATAATATTCATCGGCAGTTTGTTTGCTGTCATCACCAAAAAAAGAATGCATATGCACACCTACCTGGAACTTGTTCATATCATGATTAAAATGTTTGTACACATCTTTGTAATATTCAAACAAAGGTTTGAACTGTACGGGGCTGCCGCCAATGATTGCAAATATTACCGGTAATCCATGTCTGCCTGCCCTTAATACAGATTCAGGTGTACCACCAACAGCAACCCAAATATTCAGATGATCGTTAACTGCACGTGGTAATATCAGTTGGTCTTTTAATGCCGGTCTGAATTTTCCTTTCCATGTAATTGGGTTCTCCTTATTTATTTTCACCAGCAGGTCCAGCTTTTCTTCAAACAGATCATCATAATCCTCCAGATTATAACCAAATAATGGAAAGGATTCTATAAAACTTCCACGGCCTGCCATTAACTCTGCTCTTCCGTCAGATATTAAATCAAGAGTAGCAAAACTTTGATAAAGTTTCACCGGGTCTGATGAACTTAATACATTAACTGCGCTTCCAAGTTTGATATTTTTTGTTACGGTTGCAGCAGCAGCTAAAATTATTTCAGGTGTTGATACGGCATAATCAGGACGATGATGTTCGCCGATACCATAAAAGTCAAGGCCCACTTCATCCATCAGTTTTATTTCTTCAATCAGTTCCTGTAATCGCTGTTTAGTTGGTTGTATCTCGCCGTTTTTACCAATGTGCAGATCACCAAACATACCAACTCCTAATTCCATGCTTTTGAGTTTTGGGGCTAAGTTACGTTGCGGGTTTTTTACATGATGCCTTTTTCTTGCACATCTAATCAGGAAAAAAACCGCCATAAAAGCAGTTCCCAGTTTTCTCCAGGGTTAGTTGAAAGTTTAACCAGCAAATGTGTTCATTCCATTTTGAAAAAGAACAGGCAACCAATCTAAATTATTCTGCGATTAAATTCCCGAGAGTTTCATTTTATTAAAATCAATTCTTTTTATGAAAGCGAAATCTTTGATAAACTTCATGACCCTGGGCGGAATCGCTTTGGTCATAGGATTTGCATGTGGCAAAAGCAGTAATTCTTATGGAGGGGGAAATAATGGCGGTAGCACATCGAATAGTATTTCATTGCAAAATTTAGCTTATTCACCATCCAGCACAACAGTAAAAGTAGGAACGACTGTCAAATGGACGAATAATGACAACGTTACGCATACAATCACTTCCAATGATGGTTCTACATTTAACAGTGGAAATGTTAATCCCGGCGGTTCATTTTCTTATACCACTACTGTTACCGGTACTTTTAATTACCATTGTCTCATTCATGGTCTTGCCATGTCGGGTGTTCTAATAGTAACTCAATAATACAAGAGGGACTCAATGTTGCTGTTAACGGAGTTATTATAATAGTATTCCTAATAACAATATCTATGAATAAAGTCATTAAAACGACGCAAATCTTCGCTTTGTATCATTTCGTATTTTATTCAGGTAAACGTTCTTCATCAGAGAAAACCATCAGACAAAAAGAATATCAATCTTAAATTAAATAAGAAATAGCCCGCCGTGACAAAAATTATAATTCAGAAAATTATTTCGGTTTATTTTTTCCCACGCCTTGAACGGATTCACTTTCAAAGTCAATAAAACTCCTGCACTGTAAAGCTGCACTTTGCCAAAACCGATGCCTTCAAAAGGAATTTTTACATAGGGCTCAGCTAATACAGAAAAAATATTATTAATGTGGCGTTCGTAACCACCGGAAAGGGTAAGCACTGAAAAGTAATTTTTATTCCTATTCTGAATGCTGTAACTCGAGTTTAAAAGTTGACCGGATGATGTCTTATACAGATAATTATATGTTTCTCTTTTCATAAGGTAAGATGAAAGACCCACGTGTACCAAAAAAAGAATGATCCGAAGAACTGGCAAAATCATAACTCAGTAAAAGTGGTATTTCATAAACGAGGCAATCAGACTTCACTTGTTTCAAATCAGGATAATAAGACCAGAAACTTGCAGGTGGATGATAATATTCAGGAGAAGTTGTATAAATCTTCCTGGTAGAATAAAATCCCGTGC
The DNA here is from genome assembly GCA_963823125.1 of uncultured Bacteroidota bacterium. GTDB lineage: Bacteria > Bacteroidota > Bacteroidia > Chitinophagales > Chitinophagaceae > UTBCD1. Next base: position 689,422 of record CAWGKD010000003.1, on the reverse strand, counting down.
GCAATGTAAATTTATTATGAAAAGTATATCCAATTCCGGCGCCATAATCAGGCTTTACTTTGCCCGCATTGGTAATACCAGCAGAACTTATATCAGCTCCGGCAGATAATAAAAAGAAAAACGAATTATTTATTTTCTTTTTACCAATATTTTTTTTCGTTTTAGCAACAATAACAGAAGCTGATGAATTACTATTATTCGTGAGGCCCGCCTCATTTACTTTTTTATTAACCAACACTTGCCTTGTAACAGGTTCAGTTGAAGTAATATCATTTTCCAGATTGTTATTTGCAGGCAAAATATTTTCAGCTATATGATTGTGGCTATTTATTTCTTCCATTTTACCTGTAGTTGCTGTTGGTCTGTTTGTATTATCAGGAATAAGAGAAATAGCTGAAGAAGTATTATTTTCAGAAAACCTTTTATTATGGGCAGCATTCATTGTTTTGAAAGTGCGGTTTATTACAGGGTTAATCAAACTTGCATCATCCGGTTTAATGGGCTTCCGGTTAATTATAGTTGAATGCAACTCATCATTACCTTCCTGATTCCCGGCATTTAGGCTGTTCTCTTTATCGGTTGCATTTTTCGTTTTGAATTCCGTTTCTTTATTATTTGATGATAAGTCGTGCAAAGCTTTTCCTGACGAAATATTTTGCTGATCTTTTTGTTCAACGACTCTTACTAATTTTCCTGAGATCTTGTTATTGGACACAAAAAACCAGATTCCTCCTCCCAGTAACATAAACAACAACAAAAAGAAAATAATTCTTCTTTTGTCCTCTTTTTTCTGAGGCATCTGCCTGTCAAGCAGTTTTTCCATTTTCTTCCATGCATCTTCATCATAAGGAGGATGATGATAGCCGGCCGCGTCTCTGACTTTTTTATCTAAAGGGTCAAATTGCATTTTTGGATAATTGATTTTGGTTTTGTTTGAATAATATTTTCTGTAATTGCTTTCTTGCTTTCGACAGATTTGACTTAGAAGTTCCGGAAGATATTTCAAGCTTCTGTGCTATTTCTTCATGACTTAATCCCTCAATCACAAAAAGATTAAAAATTGTCCGGTAGGCAGGTGTAAGATCCTGTATGGCTTTTATTATCTCCTCATAAGATAATTTCTCCACTGCATCTTCACCCACTGTTTCTATTTGATAAACGATACTTTCCAGATCAATCACCATCTCGTGTTTATGATTTTTACGAAAATGATCAATAGCAGTATATATCATAATTTTCCTCAACCAACCTTTAAAAGAGCTGACTACATCTGTATATGCAGGAGTAAAATGAATTATTTCTTTAAATACCTTGAGAAATCCGTCATTAAGAATTTCAACTGCATCTTCCTGCTTATTGGCATAACGATCGCATATGGCCATGGCATACCCGTAAAAGGAGCTATATAAAACTTTTTGACTCTCTCTACTGTTTAAGGCACATGCCCCGATATGGTAGGTCAATTCCTGAGAGGAAAGCAAGTATTATGTTTAAGTTAGATTTCAAAGTTAAATCGTAATTTAATAATGAAAGGTTGCTTCATCCCAAATTATAAATTTAAATAAATGATGAGGAGTACTGGAATGAGAATAGAGAAAACAGCAAAGCGATTAGAAACAGCATCTATTTTATAACCGGCATTATTGCAGTTGTGCTTTGCTATTTGAATTTTACATGTTGATTGCGCTGTCTCAATGGGGCAAAGACAGCAAATAATTTTTAACTTACAAATTCCATTGTTTAATAGCTGCCTTGGGGGAATACAATCAAAACCTAAAATAAATTACTCATTTGTGAGAGATTAGCAAGATTTTTTTCTCCGAAATAAAAAATATCAAAAGCATTGCAGCAACGATTATTAATATTGAATAATCCGAATAAAGAATAGTTCTCAGTGGTGTGTAAAAAACAATAGCGCCAAACATGATCGTAGCTCCAAACGACAAGCTGATTCCTCTTTCCGTCTTTCCTTTCAGTGAATGAATAAGCAGGGAAGTTGTTGGCGGTATTACAGACTGCAACAAACCAATGCCAATACAAAATAAAATCAGTTCGTTTTTAAAGAAAGTTATAAGTGGCGTGGCAATTGAAAGCGCTGAATAGGTATATAAGCGCCATCCGATCTTATCAGCAAGCCAGCCTCCGAATATCTTTCCTGCAAAAGCTGCTGCACCAATAGCGAGAAGCCAATCATAATTGTTTTCATGAATGAGTTGAAAAATATCCCAGATCACAGAGCGAAGTGAAATTACCGTAAGCAAAAGGATCATAACCAGGTCATGCTGATCAAAAGAAAATTTATTATTGGTCGTTTCATCTTTTCTGATTGCAGCAGAATTCTTTATCCGGATTAATATGAGCAGTATGAAAAAGATTGCTGCCATCGCAAGCAGCCATCCTGTTATATGAAATTTTTCAAAAGCAAAATAACCTCCGGCAATCAATCCGGCTACTCCCGGTGCAGCAAACAGTCCTATATTGAAAGCTTTATTCTTTTGTGCACAAACTGAACCTCCTGCTACATGATAAATAGCTGAAGCAATACCTGCCAACACAATGGAAAGCTGAGGTGAATAAAAGAAAAAGGCAAGAGCAGTAACATTTAATCCATAAGAAATCAAAAGGAATTTTTTAGATGTCCCGGCTTTTTCAATAAGCAGAGCAATAAAATATTGACCACCAAAAGCAAGAAGATTATACAATAATAATCCGGTACTGATCTGCAGCAAATCCATTTTCATCTGTACCAGCAAGCCCAGGAAATAGCCAGCTATCAGATCATTTAGTCCATGACCAAAGCCAAGGAACAAAACAAGTAATCTGAAGTTTTTCATATTTATCCAAACATATAATAGAACCCGATTAAAGCAGCATAACTAATAATATTCATGACTGCACAAACAAGCCATACTTTCTTAGCTGGTTTCTTCATATTTAAAAGCTGAAGCACCCAGCCTTCTACCACGATGGTGACCAGCAAAGCGATTAATATTACAGTGATATTACCTGGATTATCAAGAACGCTGATACTAAGGTTAAGCGACGACAAGATAAATCCAGCAATTAATGAAGCCAGGTTTACTAAAAATGAGTCGAGTAAGCATTTTCCAAATTTGTTGAAATTGAAAAACAACATAACAACTGCTTCAATAAGTACTATAAGAATTAATAAAGCTATTACGGTGAAAAAAAGAGCTTGTAATCCCTTCGTTGAAATGCCGCCGTCTAATAAAATAGTTAGCATGGTTTAATTGTTTAACTAAATATACTAATTAAATAATCACAATTCATTTAAGGATTTTCGTTTTCTTTTCTTCAATCCATAATTTTAAACATACCCTTAGCCTTAAGAATGAAACTGCAGAAGCCGGTAACAGAAAAGAAGGATGCATCATTCAATGTCCACAGTATTTCTATCTATCCAGTAGCCCAGGAAAACAAATAACCAGAGAGATAATGCAGACCAGGAAACCATTTCGGGAGATGGTGGTGGCGGACCTACCAAATTCATTATGTAAAATATAAGGAGCAATGAAAGCATCACCCAAATGAGTATCGTTCCTTTTCTGTTTACCGGTTTTGTGCTTTTGAAATACAAATAAATTCCTGCTCCGTAAATCATGCATTCAATAATAATAGCTGCTGCCGGATGATTCCATAAACCTAAACCAACTTTTTCTGAAGAACCATAAGTCAATGGCAGATCAGGTTGATGAGTAATGAAATCCAACAGCCAGTGACTGAACACAAGCAACCCATAGATGACAGAAGTCTTAAAATCTTTTTTAATAATAAAGTAAGCAAGTGCAAATGCAATAGCCAGCACAATGCTGCCCATCAAACTGTGGGAATAGGGATAGCTTTCAAAATTAAGTTGCGTTAGCTTTGGATTGCCCGGAACAATGGAAAATCTTTCCCAACCTAACAACGTAAATACAGGCCATAACAGATCTAAAAACTGTGCGGCCAAAATGGCTGTGCCTAATTTAATGGCAGGGCTTATTTTTTTTGAAGCTAATCCTAATCCATAATGGCCAATAAACATAAGAAGTACTTTAAGACGCTAATTTATTATTTCTTTTCAGACATTTTAATTACTAATGAACATTTGTACTTTTTTCAATTAATAATCTTATATTGTGTATAATACTTCTAATCGTATTCCTGTAAAATCTCTACAGACCCGGTACTCTTGCTTCGATTATTATTCATTCAAAATTGCCAATTATGAAAATCTCAATTACAGCAATTCTGCTATTATTAATTGGTTGTAAGGTATCCGACAATAATGGATCTCATGGAATGTCCGGTGTTTATAAAATGATTTCAATATCCGTCAAATCGGACAAAAGCGATACAACCTTTTTAAATCTGAACCAGTTCAAAATATTCACAGGTGATTATATGATGTATGCACATATTGATGAGCCGGATTCTGTCAGTGGTTTTGGTGTTGGCTCTTACACATTTAATAAAGACACTGTTACTGAAAACGTGGTTTACAATGCAAACGATACAGTAAGCAATGATAATCCTGGTTCTTTCAAACTTAAGATTAAAAAAACCAGGAAAGGATATAATCAGCTCATTTCGGGTATGCTGGATAATAACGGAGGAAAATATGACTACACGGAAATTTATGAATCTTTAGGTACAGGAGTTACCTCGCCTGTAGATGGCGCCTGGAAATTAGTAAAGAGTTACTGGATAAAAGGTAAGGATACGACCAACAATGTTCTTACCCAGTATAAAGCTTATTTCTCCGGCTATTGTATCTGGGGCAATACCTTCAAAGATTCACTCAATAAATTGCATACTGCAGTTGCATTCGGCAAATTCACTATGAGCGGTGATAATAAATTAAAGGAATCAATGACGGCCTCCACTTATTATACAGTCCGCGGTCATGATTTTGATATTGATCTTGAACTAATGGGTAAGGATGGATTTAAGCAGACCATCAATAATCCCGATGGCAGCAAGAGTGTGGAAGTTTATGAAAGACTGAAGTAGTAATAAACTTAAATCTTATTCTGACTTTTAAAATTGTGAGAAGCCCCGAAAAAACCGGGGCAATAAAACAATCTTTTTCTTATAAGTATATCCATTTTGTTCACATCTTTTAAAAAGTTCAGGCATCATTTGCGCATTTCTTTGTTTGCTTTGCTTCAGATAGATTCCTTTCATAAATTTTTCATGCATGCATTGCGGATTTGTTAACATGCATTTTGGATTTGTTGGTTGCAGAAAAGGCTGATAATCCATTATTAAGCCGAATGAAGCATAAAACCCCGGCTTTTTATGCTTCGACTTTTATAAAAGATGGTTGTGGCCGAAAATTTGCAATTATTTGATTCCGTATACCTTTGAGGCTGGACTCAAACAAGCGATAATCTTCATTTCAAATAATACCTTATGCCAAATAAAGGCAAACAGAAAAGCAATGCGGCAAAAAAGGTGCTCGTTGTTGAAGACGAGGGCGAACTGAAATTGGTGCTTGACCTGGTGCTTTTTGAAGAAAATTTCCAACTGGATTTTGTGAGCAGCCTTTTATCTGCCGACGAATATCTTCAGAAACAACAACCTTCTGTCATTGTGTTGGACAATAAGCTTCCGGATGGATTCGGCGTTGATTTCATCAGTTATATCCGAAAAAAATATCCTTCTATTAAGATCATCATGATTTCCGGTTTGATTTCTGCCCGTGATGTAGCTCTTGCAAACGGCGCTGATATGTTTTTTGAAAAACCTTTTTCTCTTCCTGAATTTACTGAGGCGATCAATAAGCTTTTAGTTTAATGTAAACAATACTATTTCTTATTCCGTTTCTTGTATTAGTGATGGAATGGAACACCTACATGCGGTGTGCAAGCTTATGCTAAAGGAGCGACAATGTTTTGCTCACTTAAAATAAGATTCAGGAATGGTCTTCCACATGTCATGGGAAAGATGACCTGTAATAATTTCATACACCAGGTAAATTGGCCAGAATATATAATGCACAATAACTAATAAAATAGAATGATTATAATGCCAGCTTATCAATATTGAATATATCCCAAGGAGGAAATATATTATACTTCCGTTTCTTTTATTCATGGCGTAATGTATTTGTGGTTATAGTTTTTATTATACTCTTCTTAAAGGTAACCTTTTCCCCGTTTTTGTCTTTCTTGTATTAGTTGTTGTTTGGAACATTTGCACTAGCTGGGGCAGAAAGGACATTTAAAAATATTTTCTCTTATTGATTTCCTCTAATCGAAATTGGGGTCTTCTTTGAAAAGTTGTTTCTTCTTTTACCTCTTCCACATCTTCCCCCTTTTCATGTATCTCTACATTAACATTCGATTTATCCTGAATAGAAGTCGAATTATTCTGTGCTGATTCCTGATTTGACTCGCTATCAGATTTCTGATTGCGTTGGTCAATTTGATTTTCAGTCATGTCAAATTGAATTAGTTGAAACTTAACTATAGTTCTATAAAGTTCCTTCCTTTTAAAAGAATAATCGTTACATCATTTTTGAATAATGTTACATAATTCGCATATTTTATACGCCATTTTAATTTTTCAAGACTGCTAGTCTTGCGCCAGCACTATTACTTATTAGCTTTCTTATATTAATGATGGAATAGAACATTTGAGCCAACGACGTGTTTCATTTATCAAACACCTCCCGGGGTGAATTTTTTTTAAACTTTGTGCGTCTAATATATATAGCGGTAGCTCATTGATATTCTAATTCATTTTTTATGACTAACTTGTAATACGACCTTGTGAAGCTCTTTAAAACAATTGAACAGCATATACCTTATAACCTAAAAATACTTGCTATGAAACATTCATTTTTAATATTGTTGGCATCGCTTCAGATCATATCGTTTGCCCAAACAAATACCAAGGCAAATACCGGATCCGGCACATATTATAACCCTGCACAGTACCAGGATTATGTAACTCCAAATCTTTTGAACCCTTATACTTATCCGAGTAATTTTATCTATCTAAATCCAGATTTAGTAAACTTTCCTCCGGCATTGGGCTATACTAAATTTCCTTATCAACTTCAATATAATCTTCCGGAACAAAGGTTTAATGATGCTTATAAGGTTATAGAATATTATAATTCTCTGATTAAGAAAGTAAAAAAATCTAATCTGTCAAAAGACCAAAAAAGAAAAATAATACTCGATCTTAGAAAACAAAAAAGAAAACAGGTATTGGAAATATATAATGCAGGTCGTTCTTAAAAAATACTAAGTCTTTTTGAAAAGATTCACTAATCCTGTTGATCCTTTTGTAAGCAACTTCATCGTCAGCATTTCTTCTTATTATCTTTCTTATATTAATGATGGAATAGAACATTTGTGCCAACGGTGTGCATCTTTTATCAAACACCTGCCGTGAGGAAAACAGATCGGGGCCAGTTCACTGACCCCGATCATTAATTACCATGATATTCAGGAGCTACTTTAACCTATGGCAACCGCGATGAAGATGACACTTACTAAACAGGCACTAACCAGAACAATCGATACATCATAGTATCCCATATGACGTGCTTCTCTGGCCAACCCTCTTGCTTCTATGCGGAGGTCTTTGCGTTCGCTTTTGCTAAGTTCCGATTTGTCCATTTGCCTGATTTCTTTCTCCCGATCTCTTATTACGGTGATACGTGCTTCTTTTTGTTCTTTTGTCATCTTAGCAACGTTTTCGGTGACGGCGGCTTTATTATTACCGTGATCAACCGTAGTTGCATTAGCCGTAAATGCTGATAACATAAACAGCATTGTCAGGCTCATCAAGAAACTTTTGACTTTCATAATAATAAAGATTTAGTGATGAAATATTGTTTCCAACCAACATTGATCCATTCGTTTTAGTCTTTATAATTCGTCTGTTCTGATCAATTCCAATTCATGGCGGCCAAACATTATGCCAAAAGAATTTTCTTACCGCCAATGTGTTTCTATAATAATGAGTAAGTGTTTTTTATGTAGACTGTTAAAAAAAACGCCAGCGATATAATTCATCATTCAATAGTTTCTATTTCTAAAAGGAATGTGAAATTATTTTACGCCGTGGTGGGTGTTCTTCAGACTGACCGAGAATTCACACTTGTTGATATTTAAAAAACAACAAAGTGCATGTGTCTGTTGTCTTACTATCATGGAAAAATTTAAGCCTATTAATCGCCAGCAATATTTTTTATTGCCACCTTCAGTTGAAGATTTCATCAAAGAAGATCATTTAGCAAGATTAGTCGCTGAAGTTGTAGACAACTTAGACACTTCTGCAATCGAAAAGCGGTATAGTTATCTTGGTCAAAAAAGCTATCATCCTAAACTGTTATTGAAGCTACTTTTTTATGGATATTCCATCGGCATTCGCTCAGGAAGAAAAATAGCTGCTGCCTGCGAGAGTGATGTAGCTTTTATGTATTTAGCCAGCATGTACAAACCTGATTTCAGAACCATTAATGACTTTAGAAAAGATAATGTGGAAGTGATTGAGGAGTTATTTAAACAAGTAATAAAGTTGTGCTCAGCCATGAACATGATAAATATTGGTACACTCGTAATTGATTCAACTAAGCTGAGAGCTAACGCTAATAATCGTCGTACAAAAACCAAAGAACAATATGAGCAATGGCTGACTGGTATAGAACAACAGGTAAGAGAAGTAATGGAGCAAGCTGATGCTACCGATAAAGATGAAGATGAAAAATATGGGAATAACAGAGGTGATGAATTACCTAAAGAGATCAATAGCAAAGTCAAACTGAAAAGTAAAATAAAAGAAGCAATTAATCAGCTTAAAGAAGGAGAAAAACAAAACCTGACAGACGCAGATGCCAAAGTAATAAAGAGCGGCGGATTACTAAGAACGAATTACAACTGTCAGGCATCTGTAACCACTAACGGGATTATAGTAAGCGCTTATGCTACCAATGCAGCTAGTGACAGAGAGCATTTAGTGCCTGTCATTGAACAGGCAGAAAAAAATACGATGCAACAAACAAAAACCATATTGGCAGATAGTGGTTATGCTTCTTATGATAACTACGAGGAGTTAACTCGCTTATGTAAAACTATACTCATACCTGATCAGCAAAAAGAGGATGAAATCATCAAAGCTGCGGTGGATCCTTTTCATAAGAATCACTTTCGCTATGATATAACTACAGATCGGTTCATCTGTCCTGAAGGAAAGTTGCTTACGCTGCATCGTGCCGCTCATCTTCATAAAAGAACTAAACAGCACTGCAAAATTTACCGTGGCATACAATGTAGGGGCTGTTCGAAAAAAGCATTGTGTACAAAGGGAAAAGCAAGACAACTACACATCGAAACCAGGATGCCATTGCGTGAAACTATACGTCAATTACTAAATAGCCCGCCAGGAAAGCAGCTGTACAAACTGCGTCAACAGATCATTGAACCAATTTTTGGTAATATCAAACATAATCTTCAATATATCATGATGCATCTTCGAACATTGAAAAAAGTAAATGGAGAATGGCAATTAATCTGTTTAACACACAACATTAAACAAATCTGGAAAGCAAAATACCAGTTGTAATGAACTGGTATTTTTTTATTTCCCAAAGACAATAAGAAAGGATTGCTGACAGTGCTTTTAAATTACTTTTATTAAAATCGTTCTCGGTCAGCCTGAAAACACCGACCACCGGCGTGTTTCTTTTAGCAACAGCTGCCAAAGCGGCAAACTTGCGACGGCAGGTGGAAATTATTGAATTGAAAAGAAAAGGATTTTATCAAGAGGCAATAATATTTTGTCTCTTTAGTAAAATGAATGTTTGCTTTAAAAATGTTTTGACTGAAATATTTGTGTCAGTAATCCTCTTTTTTGCGCTCTTATACTATGAATCTTTTTTCTTTTTTGTTTTTGCGATAAATTGGTTTGTTTTACATTTTGAATCAGGGTTTTGTAATATTTCTTAATAAATATAACTGCATCTACCGTTTCTCCTGTTATATACCTGGCAGGTAAAACGATACCACAACTTTTTAATAAATCTGTATTAAAGGACAAGTATTGTTTTCCATTTTGCCAATATCGTTGAAAAGGATCATAATTATATGGGTATAGGTCTGGGCGTGCAAGGTAAGAGGCTACCGGATCTGAAGCCAGCCGAGTTGAATAATCCTGGTACTGTGCAGGATTGTAATAAGTGCCTGAACCAGTATTGTTTTTGTTATTGTTGTTATTATTATTGGTTTGGCTAAATGATATTAGCTGAAGCGAAGTCAGTAATATTAAAAATGAATGTTTCATAGCAAGTATATTTAAGTTCAAGGTTTTTTCTCAATTCTTTTAAAGAGCTACGCAATCTTCCATGTTAAGCTAGTCAAAAAAAATGAAGGAATCAAAAAATTAAAGGTTGCTTCTATAGGATTAGACGCTGAAGTTTAAAGAATATTTTTCTTTTGTATAAAAAACAATACGCCAGCTCCACTTGCTATACAAAGTCTCTGACTTCGCAGAGCACTATGTTCTATCCCGACTTAGTCGGGCAAGAACATAATATTTCCAAAGTCAGAGACTTTGGAGAGCTGGTTCAGTAATTTCTATTTCTAAAAGGAATGTGAAATTATTTACAGCTCTGCGTACATGACACCTGCTTATTAACAGCCATGCAAAAAAAATCTGCGAAACAAAAATTTCGCAGATCATGTAATCAAAAGATTTCGTTTATGCTACTGTCTTACCATCTTCTGTTTTCGGTACGGGGTGCTCTCTCTTTTGCCACAGTAACCGACAATGTTCTGCCTTCAATTTCCTTTTTATCCAGGCTCTTCATGGCAGTCTGCGCTTCGGCTACCACATCCATTTCAACAAAACCAAAACCACGGCTTTGGCCGCTTTCCCTGTCGTTGATCACTTTTGCTGAAGTTACATTACCAAATGGGGTAAATAAATTTCTTAATGCTTCCTCATCTGTGTGAAAGCTTAAGTTAGAAACATACATGTTCATAAATAAATGATTTAAAATAATAAAATAAAATACCAGTGACTGAGGTCAGATACAAAGAGTAAAGAAGGATAAAATAGTACCGTGAAGAAAGTAAAACTTTGAGTCGGTCTTATACTGAATGTGAGCCTAACTAAATGGTCACCCAATAAAGATAGTCTAATTAAGGACAGCTAACTAATCTATTTAATATTGTGGCATTTGTTCCGGTCTTGCTTGCGATGAGGTTCTATTCATTCTCCGCTAATCTTTATAAGCATATTCTTTTGTTATTCATTTTTCAAGGTAGATGCAGCATCTTGTATGGATTTGCTTGTATGCATTGCCGATTTATTTGGTTGCTTTGCCGCATTGTTGGTTAACATTGCCGCATTGTTAGATTACTTTTTCTCATTGTTGGTTAACATTGCCGCATTGTTAGGTAACTTTTCCTCATTGTTGGTTAACATTGCCGCATTGTTGGGTTACTTTTTCTCATTGTTGGTTAACATTGCCGCATTGCTGGGTTACTTTTTCTCATTGTTGGTTAACTTTGCCGTATTGTTGGGTTACAATTTGGCGTTGTATTGTATGCTTTTCGGATTTGTTGGTTGCAGAAAAGGCTGATAATCCATTAATAAGCTGAAAGAAGTATGAAAATCGGGCTTTTTATGCTTTGATCTTTATAAAAGATGGTTGAGTGGGTTAAGAACTATACTCATTTTAAGCATCGTCACTACTTCTTATGATCTTTCTTGTATTAATGACGAAATGAAACACTTACCTATGGTAGGCAAGCTTGCGCTAACTGGGGAATCTTGCTATCGTAATGCGGCTATCTCTTTCTTGTAATCGTGTTGCAGGTCTTCATGCAGGGTGGCAAATGCTGCATCGATCTTTTTTAGTTGTCCATCAAAGATGTTGCTTAGAACCGCATTTTGCCGGAAGGGAATACCGGATGCTCTTAATTGCTGGCAAAAAAAGATCCGCAGTTCCATATCGGTTTGTTTGTTGCCGCTGTAACGGGAGTGTTTATTGATCACCCGCAGTATCTTCCGAAGTGTTTTCTTGGCAAAATATAAATGGCTGAGATTGATCTCAGCAAACAACTCCTCAATATCCTCCCTGATGTTTTTTATATAGTTCTGTTCATCCTGAGCCTCAAACAGCAGATAGGTAAGTAATTCTTTGTTTTCTTTTTTAAATCTTGCGAGCCGCAGACAGAGAGCAGTTACCTCCCCTGCTTTAAGAGTAACCAGTTCTTGTTTTATTTCATGGATGGATGATGATCTCATGCAATAAAATTAGATCATTAGCTGAGAAGATCAAGCATCGCAAATCGTACATTTATTACAATGAATAAGCACATCGGGACAAAAAAAACACCAATCACGGCGTGCCTGCCTGCGGTAGGCAGGTTTCTTTTATGGAACACCTGCCAAGGCGGAAATGAAAACTTATATATTCATCTTTAATCGACATCAAAACTTTTTTTAGAATATCAATTTCATTTGAATTCTGAAATATACCAGACGCTATAATAATTATTTTTTCATTAGTTAAGACTCCATAACATATATATCCTTTCCCGTTACCTTTATTTTCAGAAACTTTTCCAGTTACAAAATATCCCGGAAAGAAATGGTTATCTAAAATGCTCGGGTTTTTAATAGTTTTAATGTTTGTTGTTTCTATATTTTTAGCAACATTTCTTAAAGTTCTTAATTCTTTTTCGGCTGTCATCAGAGAGTTTTCTTTTTTTAATTCACTTACTATAAGTGTTGCCAAATTGAATTGCAATATTTTTCTTTAAATGTTTTTTTTAATATCAGTATAAGCCTGTAGTGCTTGTCTTTATAGTGAACTTGTTTAATCTTAATCAATTGATTTTAATTGCTTTCATATTAGTAATTTCTTATGAAAAAGAATATACTTTTTTTCTATTACAATGTTTCCTATTACTTATGTAATAATCATTTTTTTCAGAATTATATTCTGAAGTCTCAAATAGATTTGCCAGATAAAGAATAAAGCTACACATTGCTATAATTATAATCCAATTTTTTACCTTCCTTCTTTTACCCAAATCTATATTAATTTATAAAGAAATCTTTATTCTAATTAAATATAAGTAAAGTTATGGCACAAGACTAGCCACCCGCTTTGCCCTGCTACCAGTCTTGCGCCAGCACTACTTCTTATTATCTTTCTTGTATTAGTGATGGAATGGAACACTTGCATTAACTGTTGGAGAAATGTATAAGCTGATACTTATTCTTCTTTTCTTCTCCTAATCCATACATCGCCAATAGAGAGCTCTTAAGGTTTAAATATCCCTTTGTAAATCATTGATTCATTTATTTGTTGGATCATGTGCTAATATTTCTTCGATGCTAACAATCATGAATCTTTTTCTTAAACAGGTTCTCTAGTTAGAAAGTGCATGCTCAATCTTCTTCCTCATGGCATACATATAATATAGGTATATTATCGATAAGAGTTTGCTTTATGTAAAAACATTAACATTTCTTTTTCTAAATTTAGATGTCACTTATTACCCATAACTATTTTTACAAAGTCTCTACAGTATTATTTATAGATTATAATCCCTTTATCGCTGCGCAAGTCTGTAGCCGTACTATTTAATTTTTATGCGATATTTATTATTCGCATAGTCTTACTTTTAAAAATGCAAAGCCAAATGTTTGTTTTTGCGGGATTTCTTGGAAATAATTCAGATGCCAGTTTATCTGTTTTGCTTGAAAAATTAGAAGTAAGTTTAAAAAAATGAAATAGCAATTCAGTTTACAAGAAAAGATGAATTGCTACTGGCAAGATTTGATAAAGTGTCTTATTATATTTCTTTTTTAAAAAACAAGAGGGAACTAAAGGACTGGTATCAAATGGCAAAAGATTTCGAATTAGTGTTCGAGAAAAAGCCAGTTACCAGAAATGAGTTAATAAACCGATATAATAAATTAGAAAACTTATCCTCCAACTTATACAAGAATATTTATTATGCTATTGGTTTAACAATTATGGAAGAAATGGAAAAATTTAGTGCTGTAACTATTTACGCATTTCAGTAGTTACAAACCTTGCTATTGCAAGTCTGTGACCGTGCCATTCTCTAAAAGAAGCTATTCCTTAATGTTAAATAGTATTTCTTCCCTATGCACTAAAATTCCATGTTGATTAAACTGATTTAATGCATTCTTGATCAATCTTGGTTCTTTTTCAATTCTTATTTGATACAAAAGCAACGCTGCCTCTATATCCTTTACAAAACAATCTATATTAACATAAGTAACATTGTTTTCATTATGCAGATGTGTTTTTGGATTATCATAATTTAGCGCATATCTTTTAATGTTAGGGTTCCTTTTATCAGATAAAGAATAATTATGAACAAGTTTATTCCTAAGTATATCAACTAATTCATTTGCAGCATACTTAATATTTTTCCCTTCATTCAAGTATTCATTTATAAAGTCAATTGCCTTGTCCTTATTTCTTCTATTAGGTCCATAAACAAAGTGACTTATTTGCTCTAAAAAGCAAGTACATAGTATAAATGCGGCTATTGGCTTCTTACTCTCAAGCAAAAATTTAATATCTCCAAAAGCATACGTTTTCAAACTATGAAATATAATATCTATTACTTGTTTTTCTTCAGTAGTCATAATCTAATTTCTAAGTTTGCTCAATAGAATTACCGAACGTACAAGTGTGCGACGCAACAGAAGATGATAGTAGCACTAATGCTGGCTACATAATCATATGATCAAATTTCAACACTCATCCCTTCTTCACAAGTCCTACCGGCAATACTTCCTTTCCATAAACTTCATTCAGCAAAGAAGCTGCACCGGTATAAATAGCAGAAGCACCACAGAGAATACCTTCGTAACCTGTAAATGTTTTTAATGTGGCATTGCCTGTTGCATCACCGGCTGCTAACAGGAAAAACAAAATGATCAGTGTGCCAAATACAACCTGCAATGCTTTGCTGATCTTTAACGTGCCAAAGAAAAGCAGCAGAGTAAATATGCCCCACATAATAAGATAAGCAATGACGCCTTTGGAAGAACTGGCAGCATCTACCCAACCCCATTTGGGCATGGTTATCAGCACAACAAACGATATCCAGAAGAATCCGTAAGAGATAAAAGCCGTCATGCCGAATGTATTGTTCTTTTTTGATTCCATGATGCCGGCAATGATCTGTGCAAGGCCGCCATAACAAAGCCCCATGGCAAGGATCATGGAGTTCATTTCATAAATGCCTGCATTGTGCAGGTTGAGTAATACAGTGGTCATGCCAAATCCGAAAAGTCCCAGTGGTGCAGGGTTGGCAGAACTGTCTTTGATGGTGAGTGCAGATGGTTCCATATGTTGGTTTTGTGTTTGAAGTTTAGTGTTTAGTTGTTTGTTTCCACCAAACGCGGAATGATAAGCGCTTACGGTATCTAAGTTATAGCTTTTGATTAAAAATTACCAAATTTTAAGAATGAGTGATATGATAGTGAAGGAAATGATTAATAGTCTTTGCGAACTTGGCGATCACTTTGCGTCTTTGCGGTAAAAAATACAGTAACCGCAAAGGGCACAAAGAAAATACAACGCCAAGAACGCAAAGCTGCCTTTGAATTAATAACTATGGAAAGAAGGATAAATGTATAGTCACAGCAATAATGAATAATCCTTTGCGAACTTGGCGATCACTTTGCGTCTTTGCGGTAAAAAATACAGTAACCGCAAAGGGCACAAAGAAAATACAACGCCAAGAACGCAAAGCTGCCTTTGAATTAATAACTATGGAAAGAAGGATAAATGTATAGTCACAGCAATAATGAATAATCCTTTGCGAACTTGGCGATCACTTTGCGTCTTTGCGGTAAAAAATACAGTAACCGCAAAGGGCACAAAGAAAATACAACGCCAAGAACGCAAAGCTGCCTTTGAATTAATAACTATGGAAAGAAGGATAAATGTATAGTCACAGCAATAATGAATAATCCTTTGCGAACTTGGCGATCACTTTGCGTCTTTGCGGTAAAAAATACAGTAACCGCAAAGGGCACAAAGAAAATACAACGCCAAGAACGCAAAGCTGCCTTTGAATTAATAACTATGGAAAGAAGGATAAATGTATAGTCACAGCAATAATGAATAATCCTTTGCGAACTTGGCGATCACTTTGCGTCTTTGCGGTAAAAAATACAGTAACCGCAAAGAGCGCAAAGAAAATACAACGCTAAGAACACAAAGCTGCCTTTGAATTAATAACTATGGAAAGAAGGATAAATGTATAGTCACAGCAATAATGAATAATCCTTTGCGAACTTGGCGATCACTTTGCGTCTTTGCGGTAAAAAATACAGTAACCGCAAAGGGCACAAAGAAAATACAACGCCAAGAACGACAAAGCTTGCTTTTGAATTAATAACTATGGAAAGAAGGATAAATGTATAGCCACAGCAATAATGAATAATCCTTTGCGAACTTGGCGATCACTTTGCGTCTTTGCGGTAAAAAATACAGTAACCGCAAAGGGCACAAAGAAAATACAACGCCAAGAACGCAAAGCTGCCTTTGAATTAATAACTATGGAAAGAAGGATAAATGTATAGTCACAGCAATAATGAATAACCCTTTGCGAACTTGGCGTTCACTTTGCGACTTTGCGGTAAAAAATACAGTAACCGCAAAGGGCACAAAGAAAATACAACGCCAAGAACGCAAAGCTGCCTTTGAATTAATAACTATGGAAAGAAGGATAAATGTATGGTCACAGTAATCGGACAAAAAATGTAATTTTAATAATAATGAAAGCCAACGTAATTGAAGACTTGAGAAAAGTTACGGCCCTCCGTGGACTGCCTGAAGAGCATCTGCAATGGATCGCAGACCATTCGGAATATCATGAATATGAAGATGGAACTATAGTAGTTAAAACAGGCGAACTGGCAGAATACATGATGTTCATTGCAGAAGGCGGCATTTCATTCTACATGGACAAAAACGGAAAGCTGGTTCACTATTTCGATTTTGCGAATGATGAAGCTACAGGCGGAGCTTCCGGTTTGCTTCCTTATTCCAGAATGAAAACCATGCCGGGTACTTCCTTTGCAGCCGGCAAGTTGCGTGGATACAGGATACATAAAAAATATTTTACCGAACTGGAGCAACTCAACCCTGAACTGATCCAGCGACTCATTGGTTACATGACGGAACGGGCAAGATCATTTGCCACAACGCAACTACAGCAGGAAAAAGTGAACGCATTAGGAAGACTCGCCGCAGGTATTGCACATGAACTGAATAATCCCGCTGCTGCCATTAACAGGATATCTGAAGAGTTGACCAAACGATTAAATGAAAACTATAAGCTCACTGAAAAGCTGCAGGAAAATAATATTACCGGAGAACATCTTCATAGCATCCGCCTGATGGTGGAACAAAAAGAAAAAGAATATGCAACCAGGAAAAAACTGAGCCCGATGCAACGCTTAGAAAAAGAAGATGAGATAAACGATTGGCTGGAGCAGAATGGACTTCATGGTAATAACGTAGCAGGAGAAACATTTGTGGAAGCAGGTTTTTCAGGCGAAGACCTGGAAAGCATCCGCAATGAAGTCGGGAAGGAGGCTTTTATCCAGGTATTGTTATGGATCGAAAACCTGTTGAGTTCTCAGCGTGTCATCAAAGACCTGGAAGAAGCATCAACAAGAATATCACATCTTGTAGGCGCCATCAAGAGTCATGTGCATATGGATCAGACAAATGATCTCCAGCATACCGATCTGCATAACGATATTGAGAATACATTGACACTTCTGGGATATAAACTGCGTGAAAAAAATATTACAGTCAAGAAAAGTTTCTGCGAGAATCTTCCTCATGTTCCTGCTTATGTAGGTGAGCTGAACCAGGTATGGACGAATATAATTGACAATGCGATCTATGCCATGCCAAAGGATGGTGAGCTTACTATTGAAACAACATTTGATGATAAAGATGTAAGAATAAAAATAATTGATAATGGCAGCGGCATTCCACCGGAAATCATTTCAAGAATATTTGATCCGTTCTTCACTACCAAAAAAGTGGGAGAAGGAACAGGCATCGGTCTTGATTTGGTAAAGCAGGTCATTAAACATCACAACGGTGAAGTAAAAGTAAATTCAAAACCCGGGAGAACAGAGTTTGCTATTTGCCTGCCGGTAACCGAAACAAAAAAAGCATAACGAATGAAACTTCCTTTCATCATATTGCTGGACGATGATGAGCAGGTGTTGCGTGCCATTAACCGTGACATCCGTAATGAATACCGGGAAACTTATCGTGTAAGTGCTACTGAATCCGCTAATGAAGCACTGGAACTGATCAAGGAATTAAAACTGAAGAATGAAACGGTGGCTTTATTTATTTCTGATCAGCGAATGCCGGAAATGGAAGGCATTGAATTTCTGGAAAAAGCAAAAGATATTTATCCGGATGCAAAATCTATTTTGCTCACGGCTTATTCCGATATTGAAGCAGCCATCAGCGCCATCAATACAATAAAGCTTGATCATTATTTACTGAAACCATGGAACCCTCCTGAAGAAAAATTATATCCTGTTATAAATGATCTGTTAGATGAATGGCAGGCACTTTATAAACCTGATCATGATGGCATTCGGATCATCGGATTTCAATGGTCGCCCAAATCACACCGGCTCAAAGAATTTCTTTCAGGAAATCTTATTCCTTATTTATGGATGGATGTAGAGAATGATGCATACGCTGAAAAATATTTAACCAGCGCAAACGTGACACATGGAAATCTGCCTCTTGTTGTATTAAGAGATGGTTCATTCATTGTTGATCCTTCATTGCCTGCTTTAGCATCGGGTATCGGTTTGCAGCAAACAGCTTCGAAAGAAATGTATGATGTGCTCATTATTGGTGGGGGTCCTGCAGGTTTAGCAGCTTCTGTGTATGGTTCCTGCGAAGGATTGAAGACAGTGCTGATCGAAAGAAGTAACCCGGGAGGACAGGCAAGCAGCAGCGCAAGAATTGAGAATTATCTTGGTTTTCCAAAAGGTCTTTCAGGAGCAGAACTCAGCCAGAGAGCCATTGCACAAACACTCCGTTTCGGTACAGAGATATTGACTGCACAGGAAGTAAAAAAGATAACGGTGAAAGATGGATATAAGATCATGGAAATGATGGATGGTTCGATGATACATAGCAAGACTGTCGTGATCGCAACCGGCGTATCCTATAGAAAATTAGATATCCCGGGAATGGATCAATTTTCCGGTGCCGGTGTTTATTATGGTGCTGCATCAGTAGAAGCACATGCCTGCCGCAACGAAGACATATATATAGTAGGTGGAGGCAACTCTGCCTGCCAGGCTGCTTTGTACATGAGCAAATTTGCTAGATCAGTAAATATTGTTATCCGCAAAGAAGCATTGTCAAAAACAGCTGCCAATTATCTCGTAGAAAATATAAGCCACACTCCCAATATCCATGTAATCACCGGTACGGATGTGGTTGGTTGTTCCGGTAATGCAGTGCTGGAATGCATTACATTAAAAGATGTAAAGACAAGAGAAGAAAGAACAATACCTGCAAAAGCTCTTTTTGTTTATATCGGAATGAAACCCGGCACAGACTGGCTGGAAAATATTGCGCTAAAAAATGAGAATGGGTTCATCATCACCGGTAGTGACCTGCTGAAAGAAAAATCATTTCATACATTCTGGAAATTGGAGCGGCAACCTTATATGCCTGAAACCAGTGTGCCAGGAATTTTTGCATCGGGAGATGTAAGGTTTGGCGCTATGACAGGTATTTCTTCCGCCGTGGGTGAAGGAGCAATGGCTATCAGGTTTGTTCGAAAATATCTGAGTGAAGTGTAGGATTATGTTGAATGCTATATGTTGAATTCCGAGTTTTGATTTAGTATTTAAAAAATAAAAGCTCTTCTTTTAAAAACAATCTGAAAAGAAAAGATTGAGAATAAAATTCGTTATTGAATAATCTAAACTAAAAAATTATGGATCGTTACATAGTTATTTCAGGACATACGGCTGAAGATTGCCGGCGGGCAGTAAAATATTTTGCTGAATTCCATGCAGGCTATATTACCCATTTCGAATGGGGCTGCAAAGACAATGATCACAATGCCTATGCGATCATTGAAGCCAACAGTCATGAAGAGGCATTATTGTCTGTTCCTCCTTTATTTCGCGAAAAGGCAAGAGTGATCAGGCTTGTTCATTTCTATCCCAAAAAAGATGGGGATGAAGGAGTTCATAAAAAAGATGGTAGCAAGAAATAATATCAAAGAGAATGGAAGTTGCTATCTTATTCTGTCAGCTATATCTAAATTATTTGCTTTAGCTGTTTCCTTTGCTAATTCATACCCGGCATCAGCATGACGAATAACACCAAGTCCGGGATCATTGCGAAGACACTCTTTTTAATCTTTCATCTGCATCCTTAGTTCCATCACAAACGATCACCATGCCGGCATGAATACTGTATCCCATTCCTACTCCACCACCATGATGCAATGAAACCCAACTGGCACCACCGGCAGTATTTACCAATGCATTTAATATGGGCCAATCAGCCACAGCGTCACTGCCATCCATCATGGCTTCTGTTTCTCTATTGGGAGAAGCAACACTGCCTGTATCGAGATGATCACGACCAATAACAATGGGAGCTTTTACTTTTCCTGTTCTTACCAGTTCATTGAATGCAAGTCCTGCTTTTTCTCTTTCTCCCTGACCAAGCCAACATATTCTTGCCGGTAATCCCTGGAAAGCAATCTTTTCTTTTGCAAGATCAAGCCAGCGAATCAAAGATTTATTATAAGGGAATAATTTCCGAACGGTATCATCAGTAACAGCAATATCATTGGGATCACCACTTAATGCCGCCCAACGGAAAGGTCCTTTGCCTTCACAAAACAATGGACGAATGTATGCGGGAACAAAGCCGGGGAAGAGACCCCCTCCGCCCCCTAAAGGGGGAACCTGAAGCACTCCGTTATTTTTTGCTTCATACTCTAAAGCACGAGCTCTTATATTGTTTCCATAATCGAATGTAACAGATCCTTTATCTCTGAGTTGCAACATCAGTTGTACATGACGATACATGCTGCGGTAGCTGTAATCAATATACTGCTGTGGGTTTTTCTCTCTTAAAACTTTTGCCTGTTCATAAGAAATTTCATGCGGCCAGTAACTGATAGGATCATGTGCTGATGTCTGATCGGTGAGAGTATCGGGAATAATATTTCTCTCAACTAATCTTTCCAAAAGGTGAACAGCATTACATAAGACTCCGATGCTTCTTGCTAAGCCTTGCGCTTTGAGCTGCGAGCTGCGAGTAATAGCCTCATCAATGTCAGTAAACTTCTCATCTAAATATTTTGTTTGAATTCTTTTATCAATTCTCCATTCTTCCACTTCAGCGATGAGAGCCACACCTTCGTTCATGGTAATAGCGAGTGGTTGTGCTCCACCCATTCCACCAAGACCTGCGGTTACATTTAATGTTCCTTTGAGTGAGCTGCCCCCCTGCCCCCCTAAAGGGAGGTTCTTGGAAGACTCCACTTGATTGGAAAAATGTTTATCAGCAACAGCAGCATAGGTTTCGTATGTCCCTTGAACGATACCCTGACTTCCAATATAGATCCAACTGCCGGCAGTCATTTGTCCATACATCATCAATCCTTTTTTCTCGAGTTCATCAAAATGTTCCCATGTAGCCCATTTAGGAACCAATTGTGAATTGCTGATTAAAATTCTTGGTGCGTCTTTATGTGTTTTTAAAATACCAACGGGTTTGCCGGACTGAATGAGTAAGCTTTCATTATTCTCTAAAATCTTTAATGCAGCTATGATATTATCCAATGCTTCGAAGTTTCTTGCCGCTTTTCCCCTGCCGCCGTAGACAATTAATTCATCTGGTTTTTCTGCAACTTCGGGATTCAGGTTATTTAATAACATTCTTAATGCTGCTTCCTGTATCCATCCTTTGCAGGAAAGTTTATTTCCAGTTGGGGTTTTATATTTTATTGCGTCGTATCTGGAGGCAGTCTGAACCATGATTTGGGTAGATTTTTGGGATTAAGATGATTTTGCCAGAACCTGGTTGAAAGATTATTACTACAAAAAATTATCAATTCCTCCTAATCCATTAAATCCTTCAAAATCCCGGTTCAGACATTTTACTCCGCAAAATTAAATATCTTCATTTAAAGGAGAGTATTTGAATGAGTATTCATATCAGCGCAAAGAAAGAAGAAATTGCATCCATCGTTTTAATGCCCGGTGATCCGTTGCGGGCAAAATATATTGCAGAAAATAATCTGGAGAATGTGAAACAGGTAAGTTGCATACGAAACATTTTTTATCATACAGGTACGTATAAAGGAGTAAGACTAACAATCGGCGCCAGTGGAATGGGTTGTCCTTCCATCGGAATTTATTCTTACGAATTATATAATGAATATGATGTTGAATGCATCATTCGCATCGGTACTTGTGGCGCCTATCTTTCCACTATCAATCTTTTTGATGTGATCAATGCAGAAAGATCATACAGTGAATCAACATATGTGCAAAATGCTTTGGGTTTTCCGGAAGATCATTTTGTTCACCAGGGAAAAGCTTTTGATCTTATTAATGAAACAGCAAAGAAATTGAACATCTCTTTGTTGAATGGACCAATTCATTCCGGTGATGCTTTTTACAGAACAGACAAAGAGTTACCAAAGATTGCCACAGATAATAATTGTCTCGCTGCTGAGATGGAAGCATTTGCTTTATTCGCCAATGCAAAACATTTTAATAAAATGGCAGCCACATTGCTGACAGTTTCTGATAATATTGCTACTCATCAAAAAATATCTGCTGATGAAAGAGAAAGATCATTGGCGGTAATGACGAGGTTGGCATTGGAGAGTTGTCTGAACCTGGATTTAGAATGATTAATAAGATTAAGGAGACTTTCAATTGATATTTTCTTTATAATCCATTAAATCCTTCAAAATCCTGGTTCAGACTATTTTTTGCAAACTCATTCACTTTTTCCACAAAAGAAAAATCACTGATGATGCTTTTGATAATATTGATATCATCGGCAAAAATTCTGTCTTCTTCCGCAAAGCCAACAAACTTCCTTACATATTCATGAGCAAACTCAAGAATCTCGCTGCTCTTTAACGGACGACGGAATTCAATTGCCTGGCAAGCCGTCATCAATTCAATAGCTAAAATATATTCAAGATTATCCAGCACACGACTTAACTTTCTTCCACTGATGCTCCCCATACTTACATGATCTTCCTGTCCAAGTGAAGTGGGAATACTATCGGCGCTTGCCGGAAAACAAAGTGTTTTATTTTCTGTCACCAATGCTGCGGTAGTATATTGAGGTATCATGAAACCACTGTTTAATCCTACATCTTTCATCAACAACATAGGCAAACCCCATTTTCCTTCTAACAATAAATAACAGCGACGATCAGAAATATTTCCAATTTCTGAAGCAGCGAAGCAACAATAATCCAATGGCAGCGCTAATGGTTGTCCATGAAAGTTACCGCCGCTGATCGTATCATCAGCAGAAAAAATGATCGGATTATCTGTGACAGCATTCAATTCTATTTCTGTCAGTTCTTTTAAATGCAGCCATGCATTGCGTGATGCACCATGCACCTGCGGCATGCATCGAAGGGAATAAGGATCTTGCACACGGCCACAATCCACATGACTTTTCATGATCGCAGAATCTTTCAGTAATATTCTCAATCGTTGTGCCACTAATTTATTTCCATTGAAAGGACGTAACTCATGAAGACGTTCATCGAATGGCGCTTTGGTTCCTGTCAATGCTTCCAAACTCATAGCGCCAATAATATCAGCTGCCTCGAGACAATTATGCATACGCTGCACGCATTTCACTGCATAAGATAAAATGAATTGTGTTCCGTTGATCAGCGCTAATCCCTCTTTCGGTCCAAGTTGAATAGGCGGAAGTTTGAATTGATTCAGTGTTTCCTGAGTCTTGCATCTTGTCCCTTTAAAAAAAACTTCGCCAAGACCAATCAGGGGTAAGAACAAATGAGCCAATGGAGCCAGGTCGCCACTTGCACCAACACTTCCTTTTTCGGGGACAACCGGGATCACATCATTTTCTATATGCCAGATGATCCTTTGTAATGTTTCTAATTGTACACCTGAATATCCTTGTGCCAGCGCATGAACTTTTGTAATGAGCATGATCTTCGCAATCTCAGTTGGTATCGGATCTCCTACTCCCACACTATGACTCTCCAATATCTTATGCTGAAGTGTTGTTGTATCTTCTTCTGAAATTTTTGTATCAGATAAAATCCCGAAGCCGGTATTGATGCCGTAAACAGTCTTATTATTTTCAACAATCTTCTTTACATGTTGCTGGCTTGCTTTTATTTTTTTAATGGCATCATCATTTAAAGCAGCTTTCATTTTTCCGGAAGCGATGGCGATCGTTTTCCCAATGGTAAGATTATCTAAGCCGTATTGAAATATATTTCCCATAAAGCAAGAATTGATGGTCAAAATTATGGCTTTAACAAGGAGTGAAATAAAAAGAGGTTATTTCTTTCGAAACAACCTCTTCTGTGATCCGGATTGGATTCAAACCAATGGCCTACTGCTTAGCTTACCACTATAGTTTTCACTACCATAATCTTTCAAATAATTATGTTTGTGGTCTGGACTGTCTCTTCACCATATCAGAAAGATTTAGGTGCCTGGCGTACAGTCTCTGCGTCCCGAATAAACATCAGGACTCACGATTGTCATGAAAACAACAAAACGTTGTACAGATTGCAAAAAAAATAAACCCTTAACCGGATTTTACAAATCGGCTACACACTCATACGGTGTAATGTGTTATTGTAAATCATGTTTCAATAAACGTATCACCCAACGTTGGATAAAACGAAAGATTGATGCAATAATTTACAAGGGCTCACGATGTCAAAGATGCCATTTACATTTAAGCGATTCTTATTATGCTGTTTTTGAATTTCACCATCACGATCCAAAGGCTAAAGAAAGCAATTGGACAAAGTTGAGATTGAAATCATGGACAGCCATAAAAAGTGAATTAGATAAATGCATCCTCCTTTGTGCAAACTGTCATCGAATCGTTCATTCCGAAGATTTTCCTGATCAGCCAGGATCCCGAAAGTAGTTTCCTTTCTTTCGGCTCCTAATTTGAAGGCAGTTGCTCTATTCACTGAGCTACCGGACCATGTATTTAAAGAACTACAACCGACGAATAAAATTCATTCGGCCGGCAAAGATAATTTTTTTTAGCTTGCACACATGGATGTTAAGATAGAATCTTCCTGGAAAGAATTATTGAAGCCTGAATTTAACAAACCCTACTTTCAACAGATCGTTTTGCATTTGAAGACAGAGAAATCGCAGGGGAAAATTATTTATCCTCCAGGCAATCTTATTTTTAATGCATTCGACACCACTCCCATTGATAAAGTGAAAGTGGTAATACTCGGACAAGATCCTTATCATGGCCCCGGGCAGGCACACGGACTTTGTTTTTCTGTTCCTAATGGAGTTCCGCCACCTCCATCATTAGTAAATATTTTTAAAGAGTTGCATGAAGATATTGGAATCTCTGTGCCTAATCATGGGAATCTTACTCATTGGGCGGAACAAGGTGTGTTCTTATTAAATGCATCCTTAACAGTTCGCGCCGGTGAACCGATGAGTCATTCAAAAATAGGCTGGGCAGAATTCACAGATTGTGTTATCAGGAAAATTTCAGAGAAAAAAGAACATGTTGTTTTTATGTTATGGGGAAAGTTTGCGCAGGAGAAAAGAACATTGATTGATCAAAGCAAACATTTGGTATTAAGAGCTACTCATCCTTCTCCCCTTTCTGCCAGTGCCGGATTCTTTGGTTGCCGCCATTTTTCCAAAGCCAATGAATATTTAGTGAGTCATGGAATTGATCCGATTGACTGGAAGCTGTGAAGAAAGAATTATGAATTATGAATTATGAATTATGAATTTCAGATATCTTGTTAGATATTTTGAATTTTGATTTTTTACTTTTTACTTTTTTATAATGATCCCTGCTGATTTAAAATTAGAAACGAATAAAGTTTTTCTTCGCCCGTTGATGGAAGAAGATTCTGATGTTCTGTTCAACCTTGCAGAGGATGAAGATATGTGGAAGTATTTTACATTAAATCTCGCTGACAAATCACAATTCAAAAAATGGTTGGACTCAACTTTACAAGATAAAAGTGTTGGTGCAAGAATTCCATTTACTATTACGGACAAAACCACTAATAAAATTGCCGGAGCATGAGCTTCCTGAATATTTCTTATCATGATCTTCGTCTTGAGATCGGTTCTTCGTGGCTGGGAAAAGATTTCAGAGGAACAGATGTTAACCGGCATTCTAAATTTTCCATGATGAGATATGCATTTGAAGAATTGAATTTTGAAAGAGTGGAATTTAAAACAGATGTTTTAAATGAAAGGGCAAGGAATGGTTTGCGGAAGATCGGCGGCATTGAAGAAGGAGTTTTGCGAAGTCACATGACGATGTGGAATGATCGCCGGCGCAGTTCAGTTTATTATAGTGTGTTGAAAAATGAATGGTCTCAATTAAAGCAAACTATTTTTAAAGACATTGAATGATCATGAAATTGATTAAAGAAATACTGGCAAGAGTTTTAGCATTATGGGCAATCATCTGGTTTATTGTTACTATGCTCATTGTTTTTATTCCTGTTTTCATCATTGGTATCTGGCCGGAACCAAGAACGAACTGTTTTGCTCTGCAATATTTTTCGTATCTGGATGCGTTTTTTCTTTTTCATTACCGGCCTTCGGTTAAAAGTTAAAGGAAAAGAAAATTTTAAAAAAGGGGAAACTTACATTGTTGTTTGCAATCACAACACACTTATTGATGTTCCTGTTTCCACACCGCAAATACCGGGAGCCAATAAAACGATTGCCAAAATTGAGATGTCACGGGTTCCACTTTTTGGTATGATGTATAAAAGAGGAAGTGTTTTGGTTGACAGAAAAAATGAAGACAGCCGGAAAGCCAGTTATATAAAAATGAAAAAAATACTTGATCTTGGCATGCATATGTGCATTTATCCCGAAGGAACAAGAAACAGAACTAATGAACCCTTACAACGATTTCATGATGGAGCATTCAGACTTTCTGCAGAAACCGGTTGCTCCATTTTACCCGCAGTCATTTCCAATACATCGAATATAGTTCCCAATAACAAAACATTTTATTTCTGGCCCGGAAAAATTGAAATGCATTTCCTGGAAGCGGTGTCACCTTCTTCACTAACACCGGAGCAATTGAAAGAAAAGATTTTTAACCTGATAAAGGATCATTACATTCAGTACAAGAAAAACTAATTGTTGAAAAACCGGGTACGGTTAATTCTCAGATCCTGCAATACGGAAGCTTTAGGACTGATGGTGATATTGAATGAGCGATATAAACCCACCGGTGTTACACTGATCGTCATTTGCCAGCAGTGCATATCTCTTGAAATATTCATTTGGAAAGTTTGTAACCGGTTGGTTCGGGGATCATAAAAGCCATTCATGCCAAGATTCCATTTTGGAGTCAGGGTTACACTTTCATTAAAACTTAAATTGGAGTTTGTAATATTGGTAAACCCACTAAAATCGGGTTTTAATTGCTGATTAAAATTAAGTGAATATGAAAAAGTCAGTTGCCACGGAATATTAAAGTCGACAAATTGGGCTGGATTTTGTTGCATATAATCCAGCAATCGCTGCTGATCGCCAATCAATGAAGGATCTCCCAGTTGCTGCTGTATTTGTTGTTTTCGTTCCTCCTCTTTCTTAGGGTCTTTTGGTTTGCTTTTAAAACTATAGCTTAAAGAAACACTTCCGTTAGTTAAACGCCCGAGATTAAAATTTGCTCCCCGCCATGCGTAGACATTTGTATCCTGACCATAATGATTAACCTGGTAAGGATCCAAAGTGGTATGAGCAGAAAAATTAAGTTTTTCAAACAAAACAGTATTTAAATAAAACTGAAGTGGAGACAGTTTTAACGTAGGCGCAAAAAAGTTATAGCTTGTTGACACACCAAAATTATCAATCAGGTGAATCTTTTTATCCGTTGTATCGCCTTCCTTTTTTGACTTTCTTTTCATCTCCAGGTTATTGTCTATTTGAATGGTCATGCCGCCAAATTTCCCTTGTGTATAATATCCATAAAGGCTTCTTTGGTATTCTGAGAAACTCAGTTTTTGCCCGGTACTGTCAACCTGCGTTGTATAATAATGTTTTTTAGAAAGATCAGGTTTATAACTAAAACTGAGAGTGGGCCTGATGACATGACGAATACGTGTATGGCTTTTATTCTTAAATGTATACATGCCATACATGGCTGTACTCAAAGAAAGACTGAATGAAGCAGTTTGATCCATGAAGAGACCTTTTGTAATTGAAGTGTCGAGTTTTTGATTCGCCGTGTCCCAACTTTGCCTGAACTTCTGTGCTATCCATGTCTGACTGTAAGAAACGCCGGGAGAAACAATCACGGCGCCGCCAAGTATTGGCGGCAATGACAAAGTAATCGGGAAATTATGTTGTGCTCCCCATTGCAAAGTATCAAGCAGTTTATGGAATTGAAATGCCGTATCATAAAAAGAAATCTGGTTTCTCAATGTCCCATTATATCCCAATCCAAGTTTATCGTACCATCTGGTGCCACCCGAAAAATCTTTTTTCTGAAACGGGTAAATAGTATTAACTGTAAAGCCCGCATCAGGAAGACTAACATTAATCAAATGATTTAAGTTATTCTGATTATGGTTTGCACTGAGTGTAAGATTGGGTGTTCCCAATCCGGTCCAGGTTTTTGCAAATGCTATTGAGGAACTCATTTGATTTTGAAAATTAATTGGAGTTCCCATCTGCGCTCCCGTCGAAACAGAAGAATAGGAAGATGTTGTTATAGGATTGGTAAGTTGGCTGCCGTTTGGTATCAGTTGATTATATTTTGAAGAACCTGCATTTACACTTGCTGAAAAAGTAGTCCCCGGTCTTGCCTTAGGGTCAACGGCATGTGTCCAGGTAATATTAAAAGTTTTGGTTTTAGAAAAATCCGGATCGCCGGGGAAATTAAGTCTTGAATTTTGAATGCTGATATTGAAATTACCTCTGTAATGGTATCGTTTATTATAAGTTGGAGCCAGGTTAAAAGACCAACTTCCATAAGAATAAATATTGCCATAAATTTTTGCATCCCAATAGTCATTTATTACTTTGTAATATCCTCCTCCTTCAAGCCCCAAACCAAAGGTTTGGTTCGTTGTAAACTGCGGTGCTAAAAGTCCTGAATGTCTTCCCTGAGTAATAGGATAAAACCCAAACGGAATATAGATTGGTATGGGCACTCCTTCAAATTCAATATGCGCCGGACCCGACACCGCGAGTTTATTACTGATCACTTTCATTTTATTGGCAATGATGGCAAAATGAGGATCATCAAGATCGCAGGTCGTGAACATAGCATCTTTTATATAAGTTGTATTACCATTCACTTTTTTCACTTTCAGGCCATGAACAAAGAATTCACTTTCTTTTGAAATGGTGTTTTCAGTAATTCCTTTCTGCGTTTTGAAATTGTAGCGTATAGTGTCACTGGTAAATTCATTGTCCTTTTGCTTGAAATGAGCAGTTTCCACCACAGCGCCGGTGCTGTCTTTTTTGTTTACTGCAGTTACTATTTCTGTTTGCTGGTCCAGTTCAACTTTGGGCGCCGTCAAAGTTATATCCTTGTATTCTGTTTTAGTTTTGCCATACATCAGAATTTTTTTCTCTTGTATCAATATCACAGCCGAATCTTTTGCTTCATAATTGACCGGAGCATCCAGTGAGTCTTTAGAAAGTTTGAGAGGAAATGAATCAACTTTTTGCCTGAGCGCCAATGAATCTTTATTAGGAAAAGTATCAACTGAAGAATTTTTTATCAACGAAGCACTATCACTTTTTGGCGGAAGCTTTGTGGTATCTGTAATCGTTGTTAACAGACTGCAAAAGTTCCTCGTTACTTCATCATGCATTGAAGTTTTCCACGTTACTGTGCATAACATAGCAACGGGCAGGATTCCTGTAAACAGGTAATTTGGTCTAAATTTGCACAGTCGCTTCATGAGGTATGAAGCAAAAATATATCTTTCGAACCTAAAGAATATGTGAAGATTACAATAACCTGTTAAATGAAATTCCGTATGATGAAAAAAACATTGCTGATTTTATTTCTTTTTTCTTCCACCTCCATGCTCTTTTCATTCACAAATGAAAATTATGAAGAAGGAAACCCAAGAAATACAATTAAAACTATTGTAATTGACCCCGGGCACGGTGGTTTTGACACGGGAGCAAGGGGATCTTTTTCCACGGAATCCCAGGTAAGCCTGGAAGTTTCGTTGAAATTGGGTGCGGCAATACAAAAAGAATTTCCCGATATAAAAATTGTATACACAAGAACAACGGATATAATGCCCGGAAATAAAACTTCTGTAAAAGAAGGGCTCCGCTACCGTGCGGATCTTGCCAATTCATCAGGGGGCGACCTTTACATTGCGATCCACTGTAATTCTGCCCGGGATATTCGTCACCAGGAATTTGCAGGCTATAAAATGTCTACCTATTATGTTGGGAAAGGAAAAAAAAGAAAGAAAGTTTCCCGCAAGGTTCGTACATATCATTATTGGTATACGCCCAACCCGGCTAAAGGAACAGAAACTTATATCTGGGCTGTAGGCAAACATGATGCTAAGGTCAGTTCCATATCTCAGAACAATGACTATTCTGGAGAAATTGATTCAACTTCAAATATTTCACTTCCTGACCCATCGGATCCTGCCGAGAAAGCAAGAATGCTGATCTATGAGCAGAATTATTTCCGCAAGAGTCTGACCTTTGCCGACCTGATTGAAAAAGGTTTTCAAAGCCAGGGCCGGGTTGACCGCGGTGGTGTGAAACAAAGAAATGACAGAGGAATTTGGGTGCTTCAGGCAGCGGGCATGCCAAGTGTGCTGGTGGAAATCGGGTTTATTTCAGATAAAGGAGAAGAAGAATACATCAATAGTGAGAAAGGACAGGATGAAATTGTATCCAACATTCTGAATGCCTTTAAAATTTATAAACAAAAAGTTGAGTCAAAAACAGTTGGCACTCCCTGATACGGGTAATCATCTCTTCAGAAATGTTTAAAAATAATTGATTAATTTGGTGGGTGATAGTCATCGATAGGATTATAAAATTTTCTACCGGTGAACTTCCTAAGAAAAATTAATCGATGAAGATCAGCAACGAAACTAAAGTCGGTGTCATAACCATTGTATCCCTTACTCTTCTTATTCTTGGTTTTAATTTTCTGAAAGGGAAAGAGCTTTTTAATAAAAGTAAAAAGCTATATGCAGTTTTCGATAACCTCGGATCTCTTGAAAAATCAGATGATGTAAAACTGAATGGCCTGCCAATTGGCAAAGTTTATGACTATAATGAAAAAGATAAAGATGTAAGCGGCATTGTTGTTTCGATCAATCTTAGCAGAAACGTAAACATTCCTGATAATTCACAGGCGTATATATCTACACCGCTTGTGGGCTCCTCTTTTATAGTAATTGAAAAAGGAAACTCAACAACATTTCTGAAACCCGGCGATACTTTGAAAACAAAAATGGAAAATGGCATTCTGGGCGATATGAAAGAGCAAATGAATCCAACACTTCTCAAAGTCCGTAATGCCTTAGATACATTGAGTGTGGTTTTTCAAAATGTAAATAAGCTTTTTAATCCTGAAACAAAAGGGAACATGGAACAGACAATCGCTAACCTGAATGATGCAAGCAATTCACTAAAAAAACTGATGAACTACCAAACAGGACCGCTGGCTAAAATATTAAATAATGCCAGCTCTATAACGGATAATTTTAAGAAGAATAACGATTCAATTACGGAGGTAATCAGCAATGCAAAGCAATTGACGGGAAAATTAGCAAGGCTAAATCTTCAGCAAGTCGTGGACTCTGTTCAATCTTTACTTTCAGAATTAAAAGCCACATTAGTGAAAATGACAAGCGATAACGGAACTCTGGGCTCCTTAATCAATGACAAAAAACTTTATAATAAACTTAATGATGCTGTTTTATCTGCTGAAACACTCATGGATGATATTCGGGTTCATCCAAAGCGTTACACAGGTAATATCATTTTTAACAGGAAAGATAAAACCGGTCCGCTAACTTCGCCGCTTAAGAAAGATTCTCTTTCTGCCAAGGGTAACTGATGAGTTATACTAAATTATTTTACCGCATCCTGATTACCGGGTTGATCATCACCCCACAGATTTGTTTTTCTCAAAAAACAGCTAAGACTTTGAATTCGGATAGTACCCGCATGAACGATACATTGCATCTGGTAGAAATTCAACACGCCACAAAAATGGAGCTGAGGAAAATTGATGACTCAACCAGTCTGCAGATTTTAGCCGGTAATGTAAAATTGAAACAAGGCAATACTTTATTTGACTGCGATAGTTGTGTGATCAATAACCGTACAAATATATTTGATGCTTATGGCCATGTACATATTAATGATGCAGATACCACCAATATTTACTCAGATTACCTTCAATATTTAATGCAAACAAAAGTTGCTTATCTGAAGGGCAATGTAAGACTGACTGATGGAAAAGGGACACTGACTACTCCTGATCTTGAATATGATGTAGATACCAAAATCGGAATTTATAAGAATGGAGGTATTATAGTTAACAAAAAAACAGTGATCAGCAGCCAGGAAGGTTACTATTATACAGATTTAAAAGATGTGTATTTCAAAAAGAATGTGGTAATGGCAGATCCGTTATATCACCTGAAAACAGATTCATTGCTTTATAATACAGACAATCAAATAGCAAAATTTATCGCTTACACTTTCATCAAAGACAGTAGTGGCCGCACCATAGAAACAAACGATGGCTTCTACAATATGAAAATCGGCAAAGCAGAATTTGGTGCAAATCCCAAAATAAGAGACGGGAAATTATTTATTACCGGCAATCATGTAACCAGTGACGACAGCACAGGTAAAATAGAAATAAAAGGCAAAGCAGTGATGATAGATACTGCAGAAAGCCAGACAGTAATGGCTGACGAAATTTATATCAATAAAAAAACGAACTCTTTTCTTGCCGTCAAAAAACCATTGATGATTATAAAACAGGACAACGATTCTATATATATAACAGCAGATACACTTTATTCTGCAAGGCTAACTGATCTTTATTCAAAAAAAGATTCTACCAATAAAAAAGACAGTATAAAAAAAAGTAACACTTTAAAAAGAGAAGATTCTGTCAAAAAAACAGACACACAAAAAGAGATAGATACTGTTAAAGAAAAAAAAGCAGTCAGTATTAATGAAAAAGACAGTACCAACCGCTACTTCCATGCTTATCATAACGTACGCATTTTTTCTGATTCTATGCAGGCAGTTTGCGACAGCATGTTTTATTCTTTTAAAGATTCAGTTTTCAGGTTATTTACTAACCCTGTTGTATGGTCAAAACAAAATCAAATCACAGGAGATACTATTCTACTATATACAAAAAACAAAAAAGCGGATCATATCAAAGTAATTGAAAATAGTTTCCTGATAAGCAGGATTGACTCAGGAATATATAACCAGGTGAAAGCGACAAAAATGGATGGCTATTTTAAAGATGGATCTCTTGATTCGGTTCGGGCAAAAGGATTTGCAGAAAGTATTTATTTTATACAAGATGAAGACAGTGCATACACAGGTATCAATGAATCAAAATCGGATATGCTTGACATTTATTTTAAAAAACAGGAAATACAAAAAGTTGTCTTTCGCAGTGATGTCACAGGTACACTTTGGCCCATACGGCAAAAAAATCCAAGAGAAATGCGTCTCTCCAATTTTCATTGGCTTGAATCAAGAAGGCCAAAAACAAAATTTGAATTAATTGACAGGTAACCGGATTTGTGCCAATTTTTAATTGCAGATTCAGAAATCTCTGTTACGTGATCTTGTTTCACTGAATTCTCCCTGAAAAAAACTGAAAAGATTATCTCGGCCATTTTTATTATTAATAAAAAAATAATTGATACACGCCAAATTTTGTTCTTTGGCAAAGCTTTTACATTTTATTTAAAATTAGCTGGCATCATTTTCGTTAAACCCTAATAAACTTAAAACCATGAAAAAATTACTTCTATGTTCTCTACTTGTGGTAAGCCTTGGCTTTCTGAATGTTGTGTCGGCGCAGGATTATAAAATCGGGCTAGGAATAAGACTTAGCAGTGCTCAGGCTACGGTAAATAATTCAATTTCATTGAAGTATTTTATGAATGACAGGGCTGCTATTGAAGGGCTTTTCTCATTTGGAGATCCTCTTGCACTTGGAGTTTTATATGAACTTCACAAGCCGATTGCAGGATCAAGCATCAAATGGTATTATGGTGGTGGTGGCTACTTAGCATTTATAAAAACTTATGACCCAAATAAAGGAAAGGATGTGACAAATGCAGATTTTGGAGCTCAGGGAGTGCTGGGCTTGGATTATAAATTTGCGAATCTTCCATTAAATCTTTCATTGGATTGGAAACCCGAATTGAATTTAGTCAGCGATATTAATTTTGAAGCCGGAGCAGTTGGCTTTACCGCCAGATTTACATTTGCAAAATAGAAAAACCTGTAGATTAGATAAAAGACCTGGTTTGAACCAGGTTTTTTTGTTTGCTTAATATATTTATTCACATCTTTTTAGAATCTTGCAAACATTTTCAGGTTTCTGCGTTTTATTGCAGGAAATTAACTTATTTTTATTGCTACTAAAACTAATTAATGCTTAAGAAAGAAAGACAGGCCTATATTTTACATCAGGTTAACCTTCATAATAAAGTGCTTTCTTCTACTCTGTGTCAAGAGATAAATGTATCCGAAGATACTATTCGCCGTGATCTGTATGAATTGGCTGATGAAGGAAAAGTTATTAAAGTTCACGGTGGTGCTCTCTCTCATTCTTTTAATCATGTACATTTCCCAACAAATGGAGTTTATTCCCAAAGTCAGAAAAAGAAAATTGCACAGAAAGCTGTTCATCTTATCAGCAATGGGATGTTTGTACTAACCAGTGGAGGTACCACTGTATTAGAATTAGCCCGCTCTCTCCCACCACAACTTAAAGCTACATTTATTTCTGGCAGCATTCCGGTTATCCTGGAATACATGAATCATCCTAATATAGAAGTGATCCTGATTGGAGATAGGATTTCTAAAAATGCAAAAATCACAGTAGGTACCGAAGCCATTGCAAAAATCAGGCAAATGGAAGTCGATTTATGCATATTGGGTACTAATGCACTTGATATGGAACACGGAATTTCCGACAATGATTGGGAAGTGGTGCAGCTAAAGAGGGCTATGATAGAGTCTTCTCAAAAGGTAGTGTGCCTGTCTATTGCCGAAAAAATTAATTCGTTTCAACCGATACAGATTTGTGATTTAAGTCATATTGATGTGCTGATCACAGAATTGCCACCGGACGATCCATTGCTTAAACCTTATAAAGACGCAGGTATAGAAGTTTTATAATTATTATTGTAAAATCTAATAATTAGTTCTGTAGTAATAATTTTTATCCTATTCTGTGAAATATCATTTTAAATATTAACTTTATTGGCTACTGCTTATTTAAATCAAAAAAAACAGCTATGAGAAAATTTATCCAACTGTTCTTTGCTTATTTGCTGATGTTGCTTTTACTCTCTCCTTCACTATTTGCACAGGAACGAACCGTTAGTGGCACTGTTTTGTCTGAAGATAATAAAACTCCACTGCAAGGCGTAACCGTAAAAGTTAAGGGAACCAAGCGCATTACACAAACTGACGCAAAGGGTGCTTTCACTATTAAGGCAACTTCAGGTGAGACTCTTCAATTTACCTTCGTAGGTTATCAAACCGTGGACTTAAAACTAGGAACTTCAAAAAGTATTTCCCTTAATTTAAAGATATCCGACAATACGATGGGTGAAGTAGTGGTTACAGCCATGGACATCAAAAGAAATCCCAGGGAGTTGGGATATTCGGTACAGCAGGTAAGTGGGAAAGACATTGCTGAATCTCAAAGAGAAAATTTTCTGAATAGCTTGCAAGGCCGTGTAGCCGGATTGACAATTAATCCAACATCAGGACTTGCCGGAGCTTCGTCACAAATCATTTTGAGAGGCTTCAACTCAATGTCACTAAGTAACCAACCTTTATTTATTGTAGATGGAATTATCATTGACAATTCTACCATGAATGAAACTTCAAATGGTGGAACAGGATTAGGATTGGCATCAGACAGGCCTAACAGAAATAATGATTATACAAACAGAATTGCTGATCTGAATCCGAGTGATATAGAATCTGTAACTGTATTGAAAGGACCAGAAGCAACTGCATTATACGGCAGCCAGGCAAGTTCTGGCGCAATAGTTATTACTACAAAAAAAGCAACAACCGGAAAACTTTCTCTGACTTATGATAATAGTTTTAGAATGCAGAAGCAAACTCACTTTGCAGAGTTGAATAATGATTACAGCCCGGGTTTAGGCGGAGTTGCTGGTACAACTACTTTTTCTTATTGGGGACCAAAATACCCTTCCGGTACGCCGAGCTATGATAATCTGCATAATTTCTTTCGTACCGGATTTACTCAAACACATAATTTAAGCGCTGATTTTGGCTTTAAAAATTCAGCATTCCGGCTTTCTGGTTCTTATCTGAACCAAGAGGGCGTTGTTCCAACCAACGATTATAAAAAATATAATGTAAGACTTACTAATACAACGAAGATTGGAAAATGGATTGAGTTCACTCCTTCATTCCAATATATAAATTCAACAAATGATAAAGCTGTCAGGGGCGCTGGCGGATACCTTTTAGACTTGTACGTATGGCCGAAAGATAATGACATCAGAAATTATGAAAATTCTTACGGTTATAAAATACCGCTCTATGCTGCGGATCCTTATTTACAAACAGACAACCCTCTTTATGATGTAAGAGCAAACCACAGCCAGGATTTACAAGAACGATACATCATTTCAGGAGGTTTAAATATTACTCCTTTCAACTGGTTAACAGTTTCAGGTCGTTTTGGATATGATGTCTATAGCACAAAAGGCTATACTTATTATAACCCTCTTTCTTATTTGACTTCCAGAGCTCAAATGGGAGCATTGGATAATTACTGGAGACAATATCATGGATATAATCACACAATCACTGCTACGGCTAAAAAAAGTCTTGGCAAGTTTTCAGGTCATGTAATGGTGGGTACTATGTGGCAGGATTATAAAACGGAAATGTTTGCTGTTTACGGGACTAACATCGCAGATTCTCTTTCATCAAACGGTTGGCTATATAAAAGTGGAGCCATAGTAACTAATCTGAATGCAGGCCAATTATTGGGGAATCCTTATGATACCAGTATTACGAGAGCCAGTTCAAGAATTAAACTTTTGAGAAATTATAATGGACAGTATAATATATCGGAAGTAAGACAAATCGCATATTTTGGAGAAGCTGGCATAAGCTTCAATAATTATTTGTTCTTTAACTATACACAGCGTTTCGAAGCCGCATCTGTTTTTCCAAGTGCTTTCCGCAATTTTAATTATCCTGCTTTTAGTTTCAGTGCTATTGTTTCAGATATGTTTCCTCAATTGAAGAAGGGTAAACTAACCTATTGGAAAGTTCGTTCTTCTTTAGCACAAACTGCACGGCAACCCGATCCTTATAGTAACCAATCTGTTTTTGTAAACAGTTTGGTAAGTTCTCAGGTTGGTCCCATCTATGCTTATGGGTTTTATAACAACAATGAATATTTGACGCCTGAGAAACAAAAGACTTATGAAGTAGGTACTGAAGCCAGGTTTTTTAATAATAAGCTTGGAATTGATGCTGATTATTATAATACTCTGTGCACAAACCAAATTAACGTGGGTTATAGAGCCAGTTATGGTACCGGATATATTTTGAACACAGCCAACTTTGCGAGTTCAAGAAATCAGGGAGTAGAAATTGTGCTCGATGTTTCCCCAATAAGAAACAAAGACTTCAGCTGGAATATGCGTTTTAATTTTAATCACATGTGGAGCAAAGTATTAAAACTTCCTCCTTCCATTCAACAGGAATATTATATAGCTGACACATGGTTATATGGTAATGCAAGA
Source organism: uncultured Bacteroidota bacterium (assembly GCA_963823125.1). Classification (GTDB taxonomy): domain Bacteria; phylum Bacteroidota; class Bacteroidia; order Chitinophagales; family Chitinophagaceae; genus UTBCD1. The sequence continues at coordinate 651,080 of CAWGKD010000003.1, read as the reverse complement.
GGAGGGATGCATGTCGGTGGAACAACCACTACCATTACAGGATTTCATTATTTAAGGAATAATGCAGGAAGTGTGATTGTAAATCCTGCCAATGGACTACCAATGGTGGAAGGAACATTTACTGTAATTGGGGATAGAAATCCAACATTCACTTTGGGAACTTTAAATTCTTTCCGTTACAAGAACTGGAGTTTGAATTTCCTGCTTGATCTAAAAGTTGGCGGAGATATATATGACGCAACAGAACAATATTTAACTTACCAGGGGAAAAGCAAAAGAACTGCAAACAGAACTACGCCTTTAGTGGTGCAAGGAGTATTGAATGATGGATTACAAAATACAGCAAACCCGACAAAAAATACAATTGCAATCCCTGTTGCTTATATGCAAAACTATTATCAGAATATGCCTGAGCAGGAATTTGTGCAGCACAATGTAAATTGGTTAAGACTTAGAGATGTAACGCTGAGCTATTCTTTACCTCCTAACAAACTCAAAAATATGGGCTATATTAAATCGTTGAGCTTTTTTGCAACCGGAAATGATTTGTGGCTTCTCACTAATTACAATGGTGCAGACCCTGCAGTGAACGGGAACAATGCAACAGAACTGGGAGTTGGAGCTTTTGGATTTGACTATGGCACTCTTGCAACCCCAATTTCATTGAATTTTGGATTACGTGCAGGATTTTAAATAAAAACAAAAAATAAAAATATTATGAGAAATAATTTAAAATACTTGCTCATCATAGGAGTAGTTGCTGTTGTGGTAAGTACATCCTGTAACAAAAAATTAGATGAGGCATATTTAAACCCTAACGCAGCGGTAGTAGAGCCAGTTGAACAATTATTACCGAGCATGATCGGTGCCATGATTGGAAATAGTTCTGGAGCTGCCAATTCTTTTGGGATTGCAGGCGATGCACTATTAATTGGAAGATATATTCAATATTGGGGCACATTTGCAACAAACTATTCTCCTATTTCAACTACGGCTGCTGACCAATCCAATTATGATGAAATGGGTGGCACAGTAGGTTCAAGTGCCTCTTTAGGTAATGTGTGGGGAATGTATTATTTCGCACAGGGCCAGGCAATTAATCGAATCATCCAATGGGGTAGTGAACAACAAAAGTGGGATTTTGTCGGAGCTGCGTGGGCGCTACGTGCATGGGGCATGCTGGAAGCTACCAATCAATATAGTGATATCATTCTGACAGAAGCATTTGATCAAAGCCGCCAACAGTTTGATTATAATCCGCAATCACAGACTTATGACTCAGTAAGAGCTACATGTTTCCGGGCTTTGAGTTTTCTGAATATGACCGGTGGAAACATGAACCCTACAAATTTTGCTGCGAGTGATTATTATCTTAACGGTGGCAGTCTGGATAAATGGAAAAAATTTGTGTATGGAGTTTTAGCACGCTCTTATGCTTATATAAGTAATAAATCTACCTATAGCGCTGATTCTGTAATCAAATATGCAAGTCTATCATGTGCCACAAATGCAGACAATATCGTTGCCACTTATGCAGCACTTAGCACTTCAGGAACATCTAATTATTATGGTCCATTCAGAGGTAATGTTGGATCGCTGAGGCAATCAGCATATATAGCTGATTTGATGAGAGGTGCTAATCCAGGTGTTTTTACAGGCGCAGCTGATCCCAGAGCTGCATATATTTTACGCGAAAATTCTCTTGGCACCTATAAAGGCATTACTCCTTGGCTCGGTGCCTCCGGAACCAGCTATGTCGTTCCTCCTACTGGTCTTTTAACTACTGAAGAACCTAGTAATTTCTGGGGAAACCCATATACATCGACTGGTGCACCAAGCAGCGTACAAGGTCGTTACCTGTTTCGTGACAATGCCCCTTTTCCACTTATGACTGCTTCTGAAATGCAATTTCTGATCGCTGAAGCTGCTTTGAGAAAACATGATAATGCAACTGCCTTGACAGCATATACAAATGGCATTAGTCTTAATATTGATATGCTGACAAATAACTATTCGCTTAATGTTCCGGCAGGTTCACTTATTACGCCTTCAATAAAGTCAGCTTATTTATCGAATACAGCAGTCGTTCCTGCCTCATCATCTGGTTTGACTTTGTCAATGATTATGCTTCAAAAATATATTGCTCTTTACGGTTGGGGAGTTCAGGAAACATGGGCAGACATGCGTCGTTTCCATTACACAGATATTGATCCCGTAACAAGCGCACAGGTTTATGTTAATTTCACTCCACCATCCGGATCCAGCCTCTTTGTTCAAAATAATGGTAAACTGGTTTACCGCTGCAGACCTAATTATAACTCAGAATATTTATATAATATTCCTGCACTGACAGCCATTGGAGCTTACCCTGTAGGTAATGATTATCACACGAAAGAATGCTGGTTCTCTCAACCATAATGCCAAATAAAAAACCAAAACAATGAAAAAATATATATCATTAGCAGTTATTTTAGTTTTTGTATTTGCTCTTTTTTATTCCTGTAAAAAAGATACATCACACATAGGAGTGAATTCAAATCTTTATCAATCGTATTTAAAAGTGATACATGCAGCACCCGGATTTGCCCAGGTTTTTAATGCCCCGGATAACTTTAATGTAATCGTCGGCGGAATAAACGGACAAAGATTGGCATCTGCTTTTACCTATGGTTCAGCTTTTCCTGCCAATACATTCAACCTTGATACATATGCTGCAGTTCCATCAGGCTCACAGGATATAAGATTGGTATTAAAAGGAGTTGTGAATATAGATTCAATAACAGTAGCAACGATTCCGCAAAATCTTGCGCCTGGCAATTATTATACTTTGGTTATAACTGATTCTATTACCACAACTTCCAATTATTCTAAAATATTTACACAGGATATTTTTGCCGTCCCTACATCAGGAACGTACTTTTTAAGATTTATTGATGCGGTAATGAATGATACAACCGGCAAGACAGTAGATGTTTATTCTTTCAGGGCGGGCACTACCATCTTTAAAAATATATCTCCAGGTACTGTTACAAGCTTTAATTCTACAGTCTTCAACAGTATTCCTGATTCGTTTAGTATTCGCAGATCAGGAACAACTTTTGAACTTGCTCGTTTGAACACAGTTAGTTTCACAAATAACCAACGCGTTTACACTTTAATTTATAGAGGAAACGGAACACTCACAAGTGGAACTAAAGCAAGAGGAGCATTCGTTTATAATAACTGGTAAAAAAATTACAGATATAGAAAAAATAGGTTGTTTTCATGAAAGCAACCTGTTTTTTTTATCAACTTCCAAAAAATAAATAACAAAGAATAATAGAGGTAATAATGCCGACAAGATCAGCTAATAGCATTGCTCCTATTGAATATCTTGTGTTTTTAATGGCAACAGATCCAAAATAAACGGCCACTACATAAAAAGTAGAATCAGATGAACCCTGCATGATACTAGCCAACCTTCCGGAAAAAGAATCAGCGCCATAAGTTGTCATTGTACTAACCATCATACCTCTTGCCCCGCTTGCACTTAAAGGACGAACCAATGCTGTAGGGAGACCTTCTACAAAACGTGTGTCTGCGCCGAGCCAGCTAAAAAAATGTTTCATGCCGCTTATAATCACATCAAATGTTCCGCTGCTGCGAAGCAAACTGATAGCAACCAGCATGCCAACGAGGTAAGGAATAATTTTTACAGCTATTTCAAATCCACCTTTTGCTCCCGTTATGAATGCATCAAAAACGTCAATCTTTTTATACACTGCACCAAATATGATCAACAGGAAGATCAATAATATTAACCCATTACTTAATAACCCTGAAAAAGATTGAAGACCTGCCGGGCTCAAAGAAATTAGATATAATACCAATAAAACAATAACTGCAGATATAGAAAACACCCAAAGTAAAATTGCGGGTTGGAATATATTGATCTTTTGTTTGAATGACACAATACACATTGCAGCAAGTGTGGATGCAAATGTCACGATCATACATGGGAGGAATATATCGGTTGGATTACTGGCGCCTGCTGAAGCCCTTACAGCAATAATGCTCACTGGTATTAATGTAGGGCCACATGCATGGAGACAAAGAAACATAATCTGCGAATTGGATGCAACTGCTTTATTGGGATTTAGTTCCTGCAAACTTTCCATTGTTTTCAAACCGAAAGGTGTGGCAGCATTGTCGAGTCCCAGAAGATTGGCAGAAAAATTCATAGTCATGTGACCCAATGCAGGATGACCCTTAGGAATTTCAGGAAACAGTTTCGTGAGAAACGGCCCGATGATCCTTGATAATAATCTGATACCACCCGCCTGTTCAGCAATACCCATCAAGCCCATGAAAAGTGCCATAATTCCTATCAGTTTAAGAGCTATGTTCACAGAAACCCAGCATGTTTCTATAATTCCATCAACAGGCTTTTGAATTCTTTTTAAAGCCTGCTTATATGTCATTACAATTAATCCGGAGTTCTGACTTTTCAATATGTTAATTGAATCGGATGAAAGATCGTTTGCAAAAAGATATTTACTGGCAGCTACTATTATCCTTCGGAGAAAAATTAGCTATACTCATTTTCCTGACAAAACTATCTTTTGAAATACCAGCATTTGTCGGTTCTCCGATCATATAGTATCCATAACTATCATCAGATTTTCCTACAACCATTCGGTTGAAAATATCGGTATCATGCCATGTGATCCATTTAAAAACTGCGACTAAAATGGAAACAAGTATAAATGCCGACCAGATTCTGCTTAATGCCATAAAAAATATTAAGCAGTGAATTTAGTAAAATTATTTCCTATTAGCTTGTAACACTGAAGGCAACCAAAAAAATCAAAATATTTTCGTATAAAATATTTTAAAGTATTGGAGTTCTGATTAACCAAAAATAAAAAACCAATTTTTTGCTATTATCTTTGCGCCTCAATTTTTTCATATGGCATTGCAGGCAGGAATTGTGGGATTGCCTAACGTAGGCAAGTCAACGTTATTCAACGCAGTAAGTAACAGCGCTAAAGCGCAGGCAAGTAATTATCGTTTCTGCACCATTGAGCCAAATATTGGCTTAGTGGATGTGCCCGATGAAAGATTAAACAGACTGGCGGCATTGGTAAATCCCAACCGTATTGTACCTGCACAAATTGAAATCGTTGATATCGCCGGTCTTGTCCGCGGCGCCAGTAAAGGCGAAGGTCTTGGCAATAAATTTTTAGCCAACATCCGTGAAGTAGATGCCATCATTCATGTAATCCGTTGTTTTGAAGATGAAAATATACTTAGGGAAGAAGGACCCATTGATCCGGTAAGTGATAAAGAGGTTATTGATACGGAACTTCAGTTAAAAGATCTGGACAGTGTAGAAAAGAAAATTTCAAGAGTGGAAAAATTGGCCAAATCCGGCGACGCCAAATTAAAATACGAATATGACATTTTATTAAAATGCAAACAACATCTCGACAAAGGGAAAAATATCAGGGAACTGGATCTTTATAAAGAAGAAAAAAGCGCTATTGCTGATATTTTTCTTTTAACGGATAAACCTGTTCTATATGTTGCTAATGTAGATGAAGTTTCCATGCATAACGGAAATAAATTTTCGGATGCATTGAAAGAAGCTGTTAAAAATGAAAAAGCTGAAGTCATCATTATGAACAATTCAATAGAAGCACAGATTTCAGAAATGGATAATGAAGATGATCGAAAACTTTTCATGGATGAATATAAAATGAAAGAACCTGCGTTGAACCGGCTGATCCGGTCTGCCTATAAATTACTTGATCTTCATACCTTTTTTACAGCTGGCCCGCTGGAAGTAAGAGCATGGACCATTCATGAAGGATGGAAAGCACCACAAGCTGCCGGAGTTATTCATACCGATTTTGAAAAGGGTTTCATCAAAGCTGAAGTGATTGCTTATGATGATTATATTCATTTTGTTTCCGAAGCCGCATGTCGTGAAGCCGGAAAATTAAAAATTGAAGGGAAAGAATATGTAGTGAAAGATGGTGATGTAATGCATTTCAGATTTAATGTATAGTCACAGATTCCTAAAATCTATGGTATTAAAATAATGCTGTGATAGAAGCTCTTCCCACATGAACGGTTCTTGAAGAAGCTGGTTTTCTTCCGTCATATTGAATGCTTAACTCAAGATTATTGATTAACCGTTTACTAAAACTTAATGACCACAAATAATTTTTACCCGGCAATAATCCATCCAGCATAATATAACTCACCGTTGTATTGGTAGGGAAATCAAAATTTATATTATTGAAAGTGAAAGTTGAGGTAATGGAACTTTTTTGTAAAATATTATACTTCGTTTCTAAATTAAATGAATTGGATTTTGACTTTTCTCCGCCGTACAACGGAAGATCATTTTTATTTTCAAATTTATATCCGGCAGACAAACGAAAGAAACTGCCTTTGATATAGACAATCCTGGATTCGATACTGTAAATGTCCAATTGATAATTTCGGTTTTCGTATTGGGGAGTATATAAAGCGTTAAGTTCCTTAATACCGTTCAAATTTATTAATAAAGAACGGTTGATATTCCAACGCCCTTTTATCGTCCAGTTATTCAATTTTTGACTTTCTATTCCATAGGTAAGTAACGACTGTCCATTATTGCGAAGATTACTAAAGTCTATTCCCCATTTGCTGCTGAACCGGTTAAAAGAAACTGTGTTCAGCCATACTGTATTTAAGGTTATTAATGCTGTGTCATTCACGTTATATTTAAACGGGTTAAATTCAAAATCACCCTGTGCAATAGATTTTTTATTTACCTGCAGGGAAGTTTTCAGATTAAAATCAGAAATGAATTTCTTCATGCCCTTCAGGTGTGATGATTTCATAATGGCTTTCGGGTTTACATTGAAACTGTAATTAAGCGTAATATAATTTGCTTTGATATATTCATTGGTAGGTGTATAAACGCGGATAAAATTTGCCTGGTCAGGAAATGCTGACAACTCAAATTCATTTAACTGTTGCACACCATCATTATTATAATCAACCCATACATATTGCCCGGTTCCAACCGGTACCTGGAGATAAGAAAAATCTCTTTTTTGTTCCTGGCCTGCTCCCACCTCATATAATATATTGCCCGCTAATAATCCATTCCATTCTGTCATTACATATTCTAAACGACCCAGAATAGTCCGGTCTTGCTTTTGATTAGATATGGAATCATTATAAACTTTCAGTTGGCGGAATGTAGTATTCAGATAAAGCTTGCGCCTGGAATTAGCCAGCAATTCGGTTTGAAGATTCAGATTATAACTTCTGTCACCCCGGATAAAGTTTTTACCAACAGGATATTTATCTGAGCGGGTGGAAAAATTAATATTATAATGATTCTTTTTTGCTTCATTGGATTTCAGGTAAGCACTATAGGTGTCAAACCAAAATGCAGCAGCGTTTAAAGTATCCGTGTTTTTATTTCTGGATGTATTTTGTTGGAGTGAATAATTAAAACCAATGCGCCAGTTATTCATTTTCTTCAATGCCTTGCTGAGATCAATCACGGGACGGAAAAAACTTCCTTTATCAACCAAAGTATTGTAATTGGTAATTACATACTGATTATTAAACACCCATCCTTTCAACCCAAGTGTTTGCAAAATAGAATTTTGAAAGCCATTATAGTTATCACTACGATGGTAATTGGTAAACTGGTAACTAAGAGCCTGGTTTTTTGCGTTTTTTAACCCTGCTGAAAAACTGACCAGGTTTTCTGTTGCGGGTAAAAATGTAGTAGTCAGCGGTAATCCCCAATCTCTTGTAAATTCAACCGCCCTTAACCGTTCTAATGGTTGGAATTTATCCTGAACATATTCATAATCTATGCCGGAACTAAGAGTTAACTTATTCCTGGTAGCAAATTGCTTATGATTATTCAGCTGAATTTTTGCTGCATATCCTAAATGATCTCCTTTATTTAACGTAGAAAAAGTATTTACATTAAAATTACTCATTGCTACCTCGGTTTTCAGCGAAGTATTTTTATTAATGGAATAATCAAGACCTACATCAAATATTTGTTGCTTATGAGGAGCCACGAGCAGAATAACTGGTTCATAATTTCCCTGCTTTATTCCTGCCACCGGAGCAACATACTGGTATACGTTGCCATTTGCTCCGTTATAATTTACTATGTAATTGCCATTGCCTTGTCCAACATCAGTGAAAGAAAGATTATACAATATTTTTGTTGAATCAGTCGAATATTGGTAGAAAGAATCTACATTGGGAGTAACGATAATCTTTTCATATAATATTTTTCCGGCAGCAAAAGTGTCAAGGGCAGCTGAAGGGTAAAGAGCATTTTGCACACTATCGCCAACATTAGCGAGAAGTTGTCGTTGCTTTGAATCAAGCACCTGGTTAATCTGTGAGTTCTTTGCATCGGCGTTATTGAAAACACCAAGATGAAGTTTTAATTTTTTATTGAAATCAAATTCCTGGGACAAATAAAGATTTGAATTGAGATAATTGCGGTCTGCATATTCAAATTCTACCTGTATTCGACTGTCTTTAGTGATCATTCTTTTTGGCGTAAAAGTTATTTCTGCTGTGTTATAATTAATCACGTAGTCCTGGTCCTGTCCGCGTTGCAACAATTCACCATCCAGAAAAACTCTTTCCGTATTTGCAAGAACAATCAAAAAAGATTCTTTATTGGCTCCCTGCAAAAGATAAGGTCCCTGATTTCCTTCTAATCCCTGGATAATATTGCTGGTAAATTTTCCTTTCGCAATAGAACCGCTCACTAAAGTTTTGGAAATAGTGTTTTTGGATATGCGACTTGTGTTTTGAAAAGAAACTCCCTGCAATCTTTTATAAAAATTCAAAAAATAACTTTGACTCTGGCGAATATCAATGTCACCAAGATCAAGCTGCCATCCTTTCTTTTTAAATTGAAGAAATACCTGGTCAAATTCATTGAGTTGCTGAGTAGTTCCATCAGGTTGAATGGGAATGTTATTGTCCGTAATAGCAGCCTGGATTTCGATACTGTCCCGAAGCATACCGCTTAATTGAAAATTAAGCGATGAATTCAATACGGCATCCTGGCTGTTGCCAAAGGCTATTTGCCGTCCAAAACTTCCATTTGCTTTTACATTTCCAAAATCAAAAATTCCTTTTTGTTGTGTTGTCAGATCATTATTGTATTCATACGGAATCACAAAAAGTTTTTTTCGTATGCTGTCGAAATTTATCCGCTGCACAACAGAGTTCAATTGAAATGAAAAAACCCGGTACGTGACCTTGATACTATCCGATGCAGGTTTTTTATTCCAATGCAAAATAGACTTTACGTAATCAACCCGGTAATCCGATGCGGGGATTCCTGTAACTGAAAATGTATTAGGAACAATACTGAGTGAATCAATCCGGATGCTATCTGCTACTTTAAAGCTTTTCTGGCGAAGATTGGAAGGACGAATTTTAGAAACAGGAAGTTGGCCATAGCACCATAAAGTCAATAGCGACATATTAAGAAGGATCCATATTCTAACAATATAACTCAATAGCAGTATGTTTAACTCAAAATCGTAAAATCCGGGGGTTTTATTGCTCAAAAGTTTTCCTATGCTGTTAATTACCAGCAAATACGGCAATTTCATATAATAATCGCCGATGCTAATACTTTCAAAAAGTCAGACACTCTTTAAATCAAGATGTTTAAAAGAAATATTTTGGTTACTGTTTTACGCGTAGATTAATCAGTAATCAAAATTTTTTATAGAGGAAATACCAGTTGTAAAATTTACTAATTCGGAATTATTTTCAGAAGGAGAATATTATGACTGGCTTATTTTTCTGAAGATAAACCAGCCAGCATATACTCTGAATTAAGCCTGGCAATATTTGTGATAGAAATTTCTTTCGGACAAACAGCTTCACAAGCACCGGTATTTGTACAAGCACCAAATCCCTCATTATCCATTTGGGCAACCATATTCAATACCCTTGATTTTCTTTCAGGGTTGCCTTGTGGCAGAAGGGACAGATGAGAAACTTTTGCAGATAGAAATAATAATGCAGAAGAATTTTTGCAGGCTGCCACACAAGCTCCGCAACCAATACAGGAAGCAGCAGCAAATGATTTATCAGCATTATCTTTTTCAATCAGAATGGCATTTCCATCAACAGCACTGCCGGTATTTACAGAAACATATCCGCCAGCTTGAATAATCCGGTCAAAAGCGCTACGGTCAACTATAAGATCTTTAATAACCGGAAATGCTTTTGCTCTCCAGGGTTCTACAACAATCGTGTCGCCGTCTTTAAAAGCTCTCATGTGTAACTGGCAGGTTGTTGTTCCATGCCATGGGCCATGCGGACGACCATTAATATACATAGAACAGGCTCCACAAATTCCTTCCCTGCAATCATGATCAAAAGCAATCGGTTCCTTTCCTTCACGGATTAATCTTTCATTCAATACATCAAACATTTCGAGAAAAGACATTTCAGAAGAAATATCTTTCACTTCGAACGTTTCAAATCCTCCTTTTGAAGCAGCATTCTTCTGCTTCCAGACTTTGAGAGTAAGATTCATTGTGTAGTGTTCCATAATTCTTAAGCTCGCATTATTTATAACTTCTCTGACTTGGTTTCACTTCTTCATAATTCAATTCCTCTTTATGTAATTCCCAATTACTGTCACTTTTATATTCCCATGCTGATACATACATAAACTTATCATCTTGGCGTAAAGCTTCTCCGTCAGGAGTCTGATGTTCTTCCCGGAAATGACCACCACAACTTTCTTCTCTTTGTAAAGCATCTCTGCATATTAGTTCTCCCAATTCCATAAAATCAGCCACCCTGTTTGCTTTGTCTAATTCGGGATTCATTTCATTAACAGCTCCGGGAACCCGGACATCTTTCCAAAATTCTTTTCTAAGCTCTTGTATCTCTGTAATGGCTTCCTGTAAACCTTTTGCATTTCTGGCCATGCCGCATTTTTCCCACATAATTTTTCCCAGGCGCTTATGAAAACTTTCAATAGTCTGGGAACCTTTCACATTCATCAATTCACTGATGCGGTCTGCCACTGTCTTTTCAGCTTCTATAAATGCAGGATGAGAAGTTGAAATAGGTTTAACAGCAATTTCATCAGCCAGATAATTTCCAACAGTATATGGAATTACAAAATACCCGTCAGCCAATCCCTGCATAAGCGCAGATGCACCAAGTCGGTTAGCACCATGATCGCTGAAATTACATTCACCTAAAGCATATAATCCGGGAATAGTCGTCATTAATTCATAATCAACCCACAAGCCACCCATTGTATAGTGTACGGCGGGATAAATCCTCATGGGTACTTCATAAGGATTTTCACCAGTTATCTTTTCATACATGTCAAAAAGATTTCCATATTTCTCTTTAACTACTTCTATACCATGATGACGAATTTCCTCTTGACCGGGAGTATGAATGCCATGTTTACTGCATTCTGCTTTTCCAAACCGCTGAATGGCATCAGCATAGTCCAGGTAAACAGCCTGCTTTGAAGTACCAACACCATAGCCCGCGTCACATCTTTCTTTCGCGGCTCTTGAAGCAACATCCCTTGGCACTAAATTTCCAAAAGCAGGATATCTTCTTTCCAAATAATAATCTCTTTCTTCTTCCGGTATTTCATTGGCTTTGCGATTATCTCCTTGTTTTTTCGGAACCCATATTCTTCCATCATTTCGGAGCGACTCAGACATCAAAGTGAGTTTGGATTGATGATCGCCTGCAACAGGAATACATGTTGGGTGAATTTGTGTAAAACAAGGATTGCCGAAGTAAGCCCCTTTTTTGTGCGATTTCCAGATAGCAGTCGCATTACAACCCATTGCATTCGTAGAAAGATAAAAAACATTTCCGTAACCACCACTGCATAATAAAACTGCATGACCAAAATGTCTTTCCAGTTCGCCGGTTATTAAATCACGAACAATTATTCCTCTTGCCTTACCATCAATGATAACCACATCCTGCATTTCATGTCGGGAAAATATTTCAACTGTACCTAAAGCTACCTGTCTTTCCAAAGCCTGGTATGCACCAATCAATAATTGTTGGCCCGTTTGTCCGGCTGCATAAAAAGTTCTCTGAACCTGAGTACCTCCAAAAGACCGGTTGCTCAATAAGCCTCCATATTCACGGGCAAAAGGAACACCTTGTGCCACACATTGATCAATAATATTTCCACTTACTTCAGCAAGGCGGTGAACATTAGATTCTCTGGAACGATAATCTCCACCTTTTATAGTATCATAAAATAAACGGTATACACTATCTCCGTCGTTCTGATAATTTTTGGATGCATTGATACCACCCTGCGCTGCGATACTGTGTGCTCTTCGGGGAGAATCCTGGAAACAAAATGCTTTTACTTTATAACCAAGCTCACCTAAAGATGCAGCGGCAGATGCGCCTGCCAGTCCTGTTCCTACAACAATTACTTCCAACTTTCTCTTATTAGAAGGATTTACCAGCTTGCAATGTCCTTTGTAACTGGTCCATTTCTGGTCTAACGGTCCTCCGGGATTTTTTGAATTCAACATGAGAAAAGAATTCTTTTTTTATTTTAAATTACCAGTTTCTTCAATTCACTCATCATTCACTATTCATTAATTCACCCAATTCAAATACATACTTATTGGCATCATCGCAAACGCAACTGAAACAATTACTGAAAAGCCAATGCCTATATTATTAATTATTTTTAAATAACGATGATTGCTCACACCTAAAGTTCTGAAAGCACTTTGAAATCCATGAATCAAATGCCAGCATAAAGAAAAACAAGCCAGCACATATATGATCACAATCCATAAATTACTGAATGTGATTTTCATCAGGTTAAAAAGATTGTGCATTTCCTTTCCCCCAATGATAATACCGTTTATATGACCGAATCTTGAAGGAATCCAGAAATGCCACCAGTGAAGCAAAAGAAACATTAATAAAATGGTGCCAAGCAATCCCATGCTCCGGCTATACCATTTGCTTCCTTGATTTCCCATTTTTACATTGTAACCTATTCCGCGTTTGCTGCGATTTTGCAACTCCAATACCAACCCTTGAATAATATGAATAAAAAAACCAACAAACAATCCGACTTCAATAATCCTGATAACAATCATTGAGCCCATGAAATGAGCAGCTTTGTTAAACATGACTCCGCCATCATTTGCCCAAATACATGCGTTGACTCCTACATGCACTACGAGGAAAGAAATAAGAAACAAACCTGTCAAACTCATCACTAACTTTTTCCCAACCGAAGAGGTAAATAATTCAGACCATTTCATAAAGATGAATCAAGGAGCGTTAATAAATAGGATGCAAAAATACTATCCATTCGCTAATTACAATGAGAAATATAAAAAAAGTAAAAATTATTCTGAAAGCAGGCGTGTTGTTAACTCATTATCTATTTTTCTGAAAAGATGAAAAGGCTTATAGATACGCCAGTTGTCCAATTCCATTAATTCTATATAACGATCGAGATGTCCTTTTTTAAAATCATGTTGGGTTTGTTCGGGCATATTCAGACATACAACCCAACCTTTGCTATCCTTTACTTCTTCATACAATTCTTCATAATAATCTTTGCCATCATTATGATAATTGAGAACATTTTCAGCTATTAAAACAAATTTAGATATTCCTTCATCCATAAATTTTTCAAGAACTTCCCGTTTCAATTCCATAATATCATTCTCAATGGCGTCGTTCCATTCTCCCAGCATTTCAATAATTGCATATTTCTCTTCATAATCGGCAAGCAACACTTTTACATATAATGTATGACTGCCAAAATCATCCCATTGAGGATGGATATAATAATTGTAAACAGTTTGAGTAAATTCAAATTCAGAATAAGTTCGTCCATAAAACGGGGACCGTTCATCTTCTTCGCTGGTATAAATATGCCGCCAGTTATAATAGGGTTCAATGTCGTGCATGATCTGACTCTCCGCTACAAATATAAAATCAGTTTTGAGGATTTAAAATCTTTATTGCAATAAATAATTTTTTAATTCTGAAAAATGCGGACCGATCTTAAGAGATTTTTCTTCTTTTGTCATTATGCTTTGAATAGAATCAGGTACTTTAATAACTTGCTTCGTTATTCTTTCAACAGCGCCGGGAAATTTTACCGGGTGTGCCGTCTCAAGAAATATTCCTTTTTCACCAGCGTGATCCTTAAGATAGTTTTGCAAAGCTAAATAACCAACAGCGCCATGAGGATCTAACAGGTAATTAAAATTTTTAAAAACATCAGCAATAGTTTGTACTGTCTCTTTATCTGAAATGCTGCATGATGTCAGCCGTTTTTTAAGTTCAGGAAACTGATGCTGGAATATTTCCATTATCCGGATAAAATTACTGGGTTCTGCAACATCCATGGCGTTGGAAAGCGTAGCAACCGCTTTTTGTGGTTGATAATTTTCAGTCACAAGATATTTAGTAATTACGTCATTGGCATTGCAGGCAGCAATGAAGCGTTGAACCGGCAACCCGGATTTATTGGCAAGCATACCGGCACAAATATTTCCAAAATTACCGCTGGGTACACTGATGACCGGCGGATTTTCTTTTTCCGGCCATTGCTTATATGCAAAAAAATAATAGAATTGTTGCGGTAACCATCTTGCCACATTGATAGAGTTTGCTGATGTAAGAAATATTTTTTTATTTATTTCAATATCAGCAAAAGCGTTTTTCACCATTTGCTGGCAGTCATCAAATGTACCTGCCACTTCCAAAGCATGAATGTTTTTTCCAAGTGTCGTTAATTGTTTTTCCTGCACCGGGCTTACTTTGCCTGAAGGATAAAGAACTACTACTTTAACTCCTTTAACTTCAAAAAATCCGTTGGCAACTGCTCCACCTGTATCACCCGAAGTGGCGACAAGAACAGTCACCTTCCGATCCTGGTCTTTTAAAAAATAACCAAGACAGCGACTCATGAATCTTGCCCCGACGTCTTTAAATGCTAATGTTGGACCATGAAATAATTCAAGTGAAAAAATATCTTCATTTACCTTGACTAAAGGAATGGGAAAATTAATTGTTTCTTTTATGATTTGGAAAAGTTGTTCATCAGGAATTGTGTCGTCAACATAGGGTCTGATAACCCTTAAAGCAATTTCTTCATTTGATAAATTTTTGATCTGATCTATAAAATTTTTTTCCAACAAAGGGATGTGTTCGGGAAAGTATAATCCTTTATCCGGAGCCTGTCCGCGGATTGCCGCTTCTTTAAAATCTGCTAAAGAAGATTGCCTGTTTGTACTATAGTATTTCATTATATAATTTCCGCTCCTTTCGCATTAATCGTTGTCACATAAGTATTGTTTGCAATCCCTATTTTTTGATAAATATTTCTCATGACTTCTTCAATGGCTTTTGCTGTTTTATCATCTTTACTAAACATAAAAATTGAAGGACCCGAACCAGAAATCCCACCGCCCAAAGCTCCGGCTTCTTTGCATTTTGTTTTCACTTCATCATATCCGGGGATTAAGATACTTCTGACTGGTTCAATAATTACATCTTCAAGTGACCGGCCAATGAGAGCATAATCATTTTTCAGAAATCCCGTAACCAACCCGGCAATATTTCCCCATTGTTTGATAGCATCTTTTAGTTGCACCTGCTTCTTTAATATTTGTCGTGCATCGGAAGTTCGTACTTCAATTTGCGGATGAACAACGGTGATAAATAAGTTTGGCGCAGAAATGGAAACAATATCCAAAGGATGAATGCAACGGATCAAACTGATTCCCCCAACAATACACGGAGAAATGTTATCAGCGTGTTTAACTCCTGACGCCAGCTTTTCTCCATTCATAGCAAAGTGAACCAACTCATCATTTGAAAAAATATTTTCTAATAAATGATTGGCAGCAACGGCTGCTCCTGCTGCGCTGGCGGCACTTGAACCTAAACCACTGCCGGGCTTAATATGCTTTTCTATTTCAACTTCAAAACCAATTTTATGATTCAATCTTTCCATAATGGAAAGCAAAACAACACCTGCAACATTTTTTTCCGGTTCAGTTGGTAATCCAAATGCGTCTTTATGATGGATGATAACTTTGGGTTCTTCAAGTAATTTCATTTCCATTATATCATACGGTTCATGCAAAGCCATTCCCAGAATATCAAATCCACAAACAAGATTTGCGACCGTAGCCGGTGATTTTATTTTTATGCCCCCATCCCTTGATGGAGCGTATTTGTTTTTTTCGTTCATAATAAAAAACTTTTCAAAAAAATATTTTGTAACTCTTCAAAGCCCCCTTTAGGGGTTTGGGGTCTACATTTTTGATGCTCTTATTATATCTGCAAATACTCCACTGGCCGTTACTTCTGCCCCGGCTCCCGCTCCTTTTACTACCAGCGGTTGTTCTTTGTAACGATCGGTATAAAATAAGACAACATTATCTTTCCCGTATAAATGATAAAGGTCGTGCTTCGGATCAATCTGTTGTAATCCCACAGAAGCTTTACCATTATTATAGGATGCTACAAATTTTAATTTATTGCCATTCTTATCAGCTGATTCAAAAAGTTTTTCAAAATGAGATTCTTCCTTAGCCATCTCTTTATAAAAATTCCCGACATCACCTTTCATACACGATTCCGGCATAAAGGAATGATTGGTTATATCTTCCATCTCAATTTTTTCACCGGCTTCTCTTGCCAGGATCATAATCTTTCTCATGACATCCATTCCGCTAAGGTCCAACCTGGGGTCTGGTTCAGTATATCCTTCGTCCTGCGCCTGCTTTACCACCTCGGCAAATTTTCGTGTGCCGTCATAATGATTAAAAACAAAATTCAGTGTGCCACTCAAGACAGCTTCAATACGATGAACCCGGTCACCGCTGCTGAGTAAATCATTCAGTGTACCAATAACCGGCAGACCGGCGCCAACATTCGTTTCAAAAAGATAATGACAAGTATATTCTCTGGCCAGATCCTTCAATTTTTTATAATGGATATACGATGAAGAAGCAGCTACTTTATTGCAGGCGACAATGGAAATACTTTTCCTCAATAACAGATCGTACAACCCGGCAATTTTATGACTGGCCGTTACATCTGCAAAAACAGAATTGCGGAGATTCTTGTGAATGATTTCATCCACAAACTTTTTTGAATCAGCAATTTCTCCTTTTTCTAACTTTTCTTTCCAATTGGAAAGGTCAATACCTTCTTCGTCAATCAACATTTTGCGGCTATTGGATAAACCAACAACCCGTATCTGCAACCGCATTTGTTCTCTTAAAAAAGAAACCTGTTGATTTAATTGAGCGAGTAATTTAGATCCGACGTTTCCGGTTCCCACTATAAAAAGATTTACCTGCTTATAGGTTGATTCAAAAAATTCTTCATGCAAAACGTTAATGACTTTGCGAACATCCTGAGTGGAGACAACAGCAGAAATATTTTTTTCTGATGATCCCTGTGCAATGGCACGAACGTTTACACCATTTTTCCCAATAGCACTAAACATTCGGCCACTGATGCCCGAATGGTTTTTCATATTTTCTCCCACAAGCGCAACAATGGAAAGATCCGATTCCACTTTCAACGGCTCCACTTTGTGCAATGAAATTTCATTTGAAAACGTATCGTCAACAGTTTGCTTTGCTTTAGAAGCTGAAGCAGCTTCAATGCCTACGCAGATTGAATGTTCTGATGAACTTTGTGTGATAAGAATCACATTGATCTTTTCATGGCTTAATGCTTCAAATAGCCGTTTTGAGAAGCCGGGAATTCCAATCATGCCGCTTCCTTCCAGACTAATTAATGCAATATTATTTATACTTGAAATTCCGGTTACTATGCTTCCATTTCTTTTTGAAATAGATTCGATCAGAGTTCCTTCATCTGACGGGGCAAACGTATTCTTGATCCATACCGGAATATTTTTACTCATTACTGGTTGGATAGTTGGCGGATAAATAACTTTAGCACCAAAATGAGAAAGCTCCATAGCTTCCTGATAAGAAATGTGTGGAATGATCCGGGCATTATTTGTCAATCTTGGATCTGCTGTCATCATACCACTGACATCAGTCCATATTTCCAATAAGTCTGCATTTAATGCTGAAGCAAAAATAGCAGCCGTGTAATCGGAACCGCCTCTGCCCAGCGTGGTCGTTATACCTTTTTTGTCTGCTGCAATAAAACCCGGAATAATAAAAAGCAAAGAATTTGAAGATGAAAAAAAATCTTTGATCTTTTCATCCGTAACTAAAAAATCAACTTCGGCTGCTGAGAAAGATGAATCAGTAACAATCAATTCTCTTGTATCTATCCATTCATTCTGAATCCCATCAATATTTAGTTTAGCAGAAATAATTTGCGAGGAAAGCCATTCCCCATAACTTCCGATCCGGTCTTTGGTTCTTGCTGTCAATTCAGCCAAAAGAAAAATTCCGTTGCAGATATCTTCGATCTCATTACATGCCTTTTTTACCAGGCTGAGTAACTGACTTTGTTGAGTAACCGGAATCAGTTGTTTAACTGTATCAAGATGTCTTTGCTCAATTGTTGCCAATTTTTCTTTATATTTTTCATCACCTGAAGCCGCTAATGATGCAGCATTTAATAACAAATCTGTAATACCTCCCAGCGCTGATACCACAACAACGGTCTTTCCTCTTTGTGTTGCCTTTTTAACAACATCAATTACTTTATGTATATTTTCTGAATTGGCAACCGATGTGCCGCCAAATTTTAAAACCTGCATATGTTTGATTATAAGAATGAATTGATAATTATTTATAAAAGATTATTGTCTTATTGCGGCAAAATGCCCGATTGTTTATATGGAATAGTACAACCCTAACGGGTTGTTGTGATAGTTGTTGTAATAATTGAAAAACTATCAGGAATGAACCCGGCAAGCAGGATCAAAGAAGAATTAATATGGATTAATTTAACTATCACATGAATCAAATAGGAAGGCAAAATACAAAATAGGTTTGGTAAATAAAAGATTTATTTACCGGCCAGTTCAGATGCTTTTTTTACACTCCCATATTTAAGCAGAAGTTTTTTAGCCTTTTTGTAGTCAGTAATTTTTGATCTTTCCATTAGCATTTTAACGCCGCGATCCACCAGTTTTTCATTAGTCAGTTGCATATTCACCATTTTATTATCCTCTACCCTGCCCAATTGAATCATTACAGAAGTTGAAATCATGTTCAACACTAATTTTTGTGCTGTCCCACTTTTCATTCTCGTACTTCCCGTTACAAATTCCGGTCCAACGATCACTTCTATCGGGAAATCGGCCGCAGAACTAACCGGAGAACCGAGATTACAGGAAATACTTCCGGTTAGTATTCCTTTCTTTCTGCATTCCTCCAAAGCACCAATAACATAAGGTGTGGTACCGCTGGCAGCAATTCCAATAACCACATCTTTCTCAGATACACGATGAGCTTTAAGATCTTTCCATCCTTGTTTTTTATCATCTTCGGCAAATTCGACAGCTGTTGTAATCGCTTTTTCGCCGCCTGCAATTATCCCGATTACTAATCCGTATGGAACACCATATGTGGGGGGACATTCACTGGCATCTATAATACCCAATCTTCCACTGGTACCAGCGCCGATATAAAATAATCTGCCGCCCATCAGCATTTTATCACTGATTGCCTCAACTAATTTTTCAATTTGGGGAATTGCTTTTTTAACAGAACGGGGAACAGTGTTATCCTCTTTATTGATGCCTTTAAGAATTTCGGCAATAGTCATCTTTTCAAGATGACGGTACTTACTGGATTGTTCAGTTATTTTTTCAAAAGCCATTATTCCATTCTTTAACTATGATATTCCACTAAACCCTGCATCGGATTCTTAAGCACTTTTCCCAATTTAAAATTATAAGTTAAACAAAGTTCTTGTAATACATCTTTAAATCCAAATGCCACACCTCCGGTAAAATGAACAGGCAGCGTTTGAGCTTCTTTATACCTGGATAAATGAATGAAAAAAAAGTCATTTAATCCATCTTCAATAATATTTTCAACCATATAATGACCCCGGTTTTCCGACAAAAACAAACAAAAAGAAGAAAGGTAACGATTTGCCAGTGGTTTACGATATACAATTTCTAAAATTTCCACCGGGTTTGTATTGTACTTTTTATCAAATTTATGCCTCAGATCATCGTCAAATGTGTTGTATAAATAATATTGGATAACTTTTTTTCCAAGATAAGCACCACTGCCCTCATCTCCCAAAATAAAACCAATACCCGGAGTTTGCTTAGCAATCTTATTCCCGTTAAAATAGCAGCAAAATGAACCGGTTCCTAAATTACAGGCAAGTCCTTTATTCTTCCCGTTCAGCGCCCTGGCTGCCGCAAGCATATCATCATTAACTTCAATTTTGGCATTATTAAAAACTTTTCGGAATGACTTTTCCAGCATTTTAACGTTTTCGGGATTTCGCATACCTGTGCCATAATAATAAATTTCATTGATATTTAAATTCCCCGGTAATTGAGATAATAATTCATTCTTTAACAAGTTCTCAATTTTCTCTTCATTGAAAAAATAAGGGCTGATTCCCTGAGTAAATACTGACTTTTTTTTCCCATTTCGGATCAGGCACCATTCTGCTTTTGTAGCGCCACTATCAGCTATTAATTTTATTACTGCCATTAAAGAATTGTTGATTTGTTTAGCGGTATCTTCATTTACCGTCAAATCCGTTATTTTGTGTCAAAATAATAGCTAAAGATAAGTGATGAGAAATAAAAAACTTCAAGTCTGGTTACCCCTGCTTTTCTCGCTGGTAATGATTGCCGGAATATTTTTCGGATTCAATCTTCATAAGGAAACCGGAACGAATAAAGGTTTTTTTGAAGCAGATAAACGCAATTCCCTGCAGGAAGCGCTGGATCTGATACAGTTGAAATATGTTGATTCTGTTCACATAGATTCCCTGGAAGGAACTGCAATATCACAAATTATGAATGAGCTGGACCCTCATTCTGTTTATATTCCTCCGGCCAATTTGCAGGAAGTGAATGAAGACCTGGCCGGAAAATTTGACGGCATCGGCGTTGAGTTCAATATTTTCAGTGATACAGTAAATATTCTTTATGTAATTCCCGGAGGTCCGGGCGATAAAGCCGGCTTGCAAATTGGTGATAAACTTTTAAAAGCAAATGATTCTTCATTAGTCAGGAAAAACCCGGAAAGTGATTATGTAAAAACAATGATCCGGGGAGAAAGAGGAACTAAAACCGTTTTACAGATTTTGCGCGACAATCAATTAATATCTGTGCCAGTTGTACGGGATATAATTCCGGTTTCAGCAGTAGATGCAGCTTATATGATTGACAAAGAAACCGGATATATTAAACTCGATAAGTTTTCCGATCATACTTATATTGATTTCATGCAATCGCTGGAAGATTTGCAAAAGCAGGGTTTAAAAAAGCTGGTTCTTGATCTTCGGGGTAATGGTGGTGGTTTTATGAATGAAGCAGTAAATATTGCTGATGAATTTCTTGATGATGATAAATTAATAGTGTATACAAAGGGACTCAACAGTCCAAAACGGGAATACCGTGCAAAACGTCCTGGAATATTTGAAACAGGAAAACTAACTGTACTTGTTGATGAACTTACAGCAAGTGCCAGCGAAGTGTTAGCGGGTGCATTACAGGATTGGGACCGCGCCACTATTGTTGGTAGACGAACTTTTGGAAAAGGATTGGTGCAGGAACAATATCCGTTAAGTGATGGGTCAGCTATCCGCCTGACAGTTGCCCGGTATTACACACCACTTGGACGTAGTATTCAGCGACCCTATAATAAAGGAAAGAAGGTTTACATGGATGAAATATGGAATCGTTACTCAAATGGGGAAGATTTGTATGCCGACTCCAACAAGATCAGTAATGGAAAAGAATATAAAACGCCAAAAGGAAAAATCGTTTACGGCGGCGGTGGTATTATGCCCGATGTTTTTGTACCGCTTGATACCAGTACTTTTCAACCCAACATCAGCAAACTTTTAATTGATGGCAGCCTTAATAAATATGTTTACCATTATTATTTACAACATAAAAAAGAAATTCAACAATACACATCTGCCTCAGATTATAACGAACATTTTAAAAATGAAAATGAATTGTGGAATCAATTTGTGAAATATGCATCAAAGGATTCTGTAAATTTAAAATCAATCTCCTCAAAAGATAAAGAATCATTACAAAAAAGACTCAAAGCATACCTGGCCCGATTCAGATGGAGAAATAATGGCTTTTATGAAGTATTGAATACGGATGATACAGTTGTCAAAAAAGCTCTGGAAGTATTAGATAAGTAAAAAGCAACCAGGTTGGTTGCTTAAATCATTTGACTTATGTCGTAAGAACCTTTTTACTTATTTCTTTATTGCTTCTCTTTATTATCATCCCACCATTTCTTTTCTATTCTGTAAGAGCCAAGCAAACCCAAACCGCCTCCAATTGCAATCAGGGCAAAGTAGATGGCTACATTTTGATCGTGATCATGAAACCGGTCGCTAAATTGTTGTACCTGCAATACATAATTATCTAACAGGAATGCAACAAACAACCCAAGACCGGAACCAATCAGTAGTAAAGCCCATTTCAGATTCTTATAGGGTGCGGGACGGTTGGCAAATTCTTTTGGGTTCATTCCTTTTTCTATCATCGCCAGATTTTGGCGTGTTCTCAGGTACACAATTCCAAATACCATGGCAAAACCGCCTGCAAACATTACTATCGGTACTAAAATTCCTGCTTCGTGCATAACTTAAATTTTTATAGTTACTAATTTTGTTTTGTTATTCAATAAGACTACCAATTATTAAGTAAGGTTACAGCCTTAAAGAACTTTTCAAATCGCTTACAAAAACTATGACTACCTGTATTTGAAATTGGTTACAATTATATATGCTGACTGTAAAATTATTGTAATTTGGAGTGTAACCAGTGCTCATAAATAGTAGTCTTAGTAAACAGAATGTCAACCGGACTGAATGATATAGAAATCATTAGCAAAGTACTAAGTGGTGATCAACAGGCTTATGCAGGAATTGTGAACCGCTATCAAAACTATGTTTTCACATTAGCATTTCGGTTTACAAAAAACAGGGAAGATGCTGAGGAGGTAGCCCAGGATATTTTTGTAAAAGCCTATCGTTCTTTGTCAGATTTCAGAGGGGCTTCTAAATTCAGCACCTGGCTTTATACCATTGTAAATACCACTTGCATCACTTTCCTGAGGAAAAAAAGGTTAGTAACTCATTCGCTGGATGATGAAAGAGTTTTTGAAACTGCTGATAATCAAAATTCGGCTTTCAGGGCTGACCAAATAGAACAAAAGTCAAAAACTTCAATGGTTAATAAGGCAATCGCATTACTGGATCATAATGATGCCGAGATAATAACTTTGTTCTATAAAGCAGAGCAAAGTCTTGAAGAAATTGGGGAAATATTAGGGCTTGATCCAAAAACAGCTAAAGTGCGATTGCATCGGGCAAGGCAAAGACTTAAAGAAAAGATGGAAACTTATTTTGTAGAAGAAATAAAAGACATGAATTAGTTATGGAAACTCAAAAAAATATTGACGAGAGATTGTGGAACTATCTTGATGGAATCAGTTCTGACAATGAAAAGACAACTATCGAAAAATTGCTGGAAAGCGATTCCGAATGGAAAATAAAATATCATGAATTACTGGAAGTTCATCAACTTATAAGTTCATCAGAGCTGGAAGAACCGTCTTTACGGTTTACAAAAAATGTGATGGAGGAAATTGCCAAGTATCATATTGCTCCCGCTACTAAATCTTATATCAATAAAAAAATCATCTGGGGAATCAGCTTCTTCTTTCTGGCTCTTATTATTGGATTCCTGATTTATGGTTTTGGTCAAATTGATTGGACTGCAAAAAACGACAGTACTTTGCCCGTCGATCTCAGCAAATTTGATATCAGCAGATTTTTCGATAATACCTGGGTAAATGTGTTTATGATGATCAATATAGTGCTGGGTCTTTTCCTGCTTGATAATTATTTAAGCAATAAAAGAAAATCATACCGCAAAGAATCTTGATGATCTCATATCATCAGGTCCGGTAAACTCCTTCCGGTTTCGGGAGGAGTTTTTATTTTCACATTGTCATTCCTTACTGCACCTGCAAAAACTTAACTTTGCGGCAGAAACAATAATTATGGATATTAAAAATAACATACTTGAAACCATTGGCAATACGCCCTTGGTGCGCTTGAATAAATTGACCAAAGATTTTCCCTGTACGGTTCTGGCTAAAGTGGAATATTTTAATCCCGGAAATTCAGTGAAAGATCGCATGGCAGTAAAAATGATCGAAGTAGCTGAAAAGGAAGGAAAATTGAAGCCTGGAGGAACAATCATTGAATGCACATCAGGCAATACCGGAATGGGACTTGCTCTTGCCGCCGTAGTGAAAGGTTACAAATGTATTTTCACAACTACCGATAAACAATCAAAAGAAAAGTCAGATATTTTAAAAGCAGTCGGTGCTGAAGTGATCGTGTGTCCCACCAATGTTGGTCCCGAAGATCCCAGAAGTTATTATTCAGTAGCAAGACGTTTAGCAAAAGAAATTCCTAATTCATTTCATTGCAATCAATATGATAATCTTGCCAATCGCCTGGCTCATTATGAAACTACTGGCCCTGAAATATGGAAACAGACTGATGGAAAAATTACTCATCTTGTTTGTACTGCCGGAACAGGAGGAACAGTTACAGGAACAGCAATGTATCTGAAAGAAAAAAATCCGGACATACAGGTTTGGGCAATTGACGTATTTGGCTCACTGCTTACAAAATTTTTCCGCACAGGTGAAACAGATATGAAAGAAGTGCATCCTTATATCAGCGAAGGTTTCGGAGAAGATTTCGTTCCTGATAATTATGACATGAGCGTGATTGACCATTTTGAGCAGGTAACAGATAAAGACGGAGCAATAATGGCAAGAAAGCTTGCAAAAGAAGAAGGACTTTTTTGCGGATATAGCTCCGGAAGTTGTATGCAGGGTCTGATGCAATTAAAAAACCGCTTAAAGAAAAATGATTTGGTTGTTTGCATATTCCATGATCATGGCAGTCGTTATGTCGCAAAGATTTATAATGATCAGTGGATGATAGAACGTGGTTTTCTCGATGTGAAAACATTTAAAGATATTATCAGTTCAAGAGGCTCGGGAAAAAAACTTATAACAGTTACTCCTGCTCAAACTGTTTTAGAAGCAGTAGAGTTGATGAAGAAAAATGATATTGAACAAATCCCTGTTATGAATGGTTCGGGGCCAGTAGGTGCAATCAGTGAAGGTGGTTTATTCCAAAAAATATTTAATAACCCTGAGATTAAAAATTCTGCCGTATCCGAAGTATTAGAACCTGTTTTCCCAATTGTCGAATTTGATACTCCAGTTGAAAAGCTCAGTCATCTTATTAATAAAGAAAATGGAGCCGTTCTTGCTAAAGATGATGCAGGCAATTACCATATCGTTACAAAATATGATGTGATTCAGGCATTGGGAAATTGAAGACCTCTTATGGGATAATAAATGTCATGCAGAGAAATAAATATTGCTTTACAATATTTCTAAACTGAAAATATCATTTTCCCTTCGTAAAATTACGGATAACAATACAGTTATTGTTACAACTCTTTTTCGCCACTTTACGATAAAACCGGTAAATACCGATGCCAAAAAACAGGGCAGTTTTGCTCTATAATCTTAAAGGAATCACAATTACTTTTGTGTCAGAAGTTGATTGATACAATATCAATCTATCCGATGTCCCAAAGAAAAACCGTCCAATAACTAACTTAGCCAAATCCCTTGAAAAACCAGGATAAAAAATCCAATATCAGTCAACTTCTTCCTTTTTAGGAATGACGCCTTAGAAAAACCAGATCCCTGAAAAACCTCGACCGAAATCCAAGATCCGAAGAAAACCATCCAATTCCTTGAAAACAACTGCTAATCACCGTCGTATCCAAATCCAATGAAAAGATTAATGGTCCGGAACCCTCCTGCTAAATTCATTTAGCAGGAGGAGCGGTGATCAAATCTTCTCCTTTACACTTTACAATTCTTCTTAAGGTTCCATCTCTTTTCAATTGACAAATCATTCTGAAAAATCAGTTTCATAATTACTTGCCTGCCTTTAATTATCTTTAAAGCCACTAATCTTGTGAAATGAGTTTTGCTGATAACCAAAATAGCATCCAGGCAAAGCAAGAAAATAAACCTTCCAGAAAGAAACCAATCTTTCCTGTTTGCGAACCGTTAAGGAATTATTTGAAGCAACATGCAAGAGAAGTGAACCTGCCTGTTCTTTACCAGGACCTTCTTCGTTTTACTTATTCAATTCCATTAAAAGACAAAAATGGAAATGCTACTTTATGGGAAACGACTTTATATGATATGAAAGAACTCGATTTCCTTCGTTCCGAATTGGTGAATATGTATGCGATTCTTAAAACCGAAGGAGATTTTAGTTTTACTCCTCATCTTGATGTAGCAAGAATTGATTACTGTTCATTCGGCAACTCTAATCCTTTTCGTATCCGTATTGTAAATAAGTTTAATGATAATTACGATCATTATTATATCAAGATGGCTGATGCATCCCGGATTTATGGTTTGGAATTAGAACATATCCTCTCTCCTAACCGGATCACTTTTCTTACTTGTTTCGATACATTAGTTGAAGAACATATTCCTGGCATTCCTGGAGATCTTTTTATTGAAAAAATGCTGAATGATCCATCCAGTAATAAAATCCGCCTGGCAAAAGAGTTTGTGAAATTCAATGAAAGATGTTTTATAAGATTGCTTGGTGATATGCGCAGTTATAATTTCGTTGTCAGCATCACTCCGGATGTTGAAGACAGCCAGTATCGCATCCGTGCCATTGATTTTGACCAGCAATGTTATGAAGGAAGAAAGAATTTATACCTGCCGCAGTTTTTCAAAGAAAATTATCCGCTTGTAGAAATGGTATTAAATAACCTGAACCGGGATTCTATTGAACAATACCAGGCCGAAGAAAAAACAATGATGACACTTCGTTACGCTTCTTCAAAAAAAAGAATCAGCCAATTGCTCGACATTATGGAGACTGATCCCATTTCTACTACAGAAAAAATAAATCAACTCGCCAGTGAACTGGCCGATTATCATCATAACCCTGATTTTCTGAATTGTCATTCTTCCGGTGCACTTGTAAAAGCTAACCTGGAACAAATGCTGAAGAAAAACCTCTGATAACATACGAACATTTATTCTTCTTTTATAATTAGCTCCCACAACTTTTGAATTAAGTCAATAAAACTATTGGAAAGATGAATAGCCCATTCAGCAAATTGGCAAATTGGCACATTAACTTATCTTTGCTCTCCTTTAAAAATCAAATCACTCATGGCTAACAAAAAGATCGTTGAGTTGCTTGGCAGCAAAGCTGAATCTCTGTTGAATCATCAATCAAAAACGATCACAAAAGATCAGATACATCTCCCCGGTCCTGATTTTGTTGATAACATATTTGTGAGCAGTGACCGCAATCCGCAAGTGCTCCGCAACCTTCAGTCAATGTATAATACAGGAAGATTATCCGGCACCGGTTATCTTTCCATTCTTCCCGTTGACCAGGGCATTGAACATAGCGCCGGTGCATCATTTGCAAAAAATCCGATTTATTTTGATCCGGAAAATATTATTAAGCTTGGAATTGAAGGTGGCTGCAATGCTGTGGCAACAACTTTTGGCGGACTTGGATTGCTCGCAAGAAAGTACGCACATAAAGTTCCTTTGATTGTAAAAATCAATCACAACGAATTTCTTACTTACCCGAATAAATTTGATCAGATCATGTTTGCTTCGGTAAAAGCCAGCTGGAATCTTGGCGCTGCTGCTATCGGCGCTACCATTTATTTTGGCAGTGATGAATCAACAAGACAGATTCAGGAAGTTAGCAAAGCATTTGAAATGGCACATGAATTGGGAATGGCAACTATTCTCTGGTGCTATTTAAGAAATCCTGCTTTCAAGACCAAAGAAAAAGATTTTCATGTTTCTGCCGATCTTACCGGGCAAGCCAATCATCTTGGCGTTACTATTGAAGCAGACATTATCAAACAAAAACTTCCGGAGAATAATGGCGGATATCTTGCACTCAACACAAAAGAATCTGCTTACGGTAAAAATGATCCGTTGATTTATTCCAAACTTACATCTGATCATCCGATTGATCTTTGCCGTTACCAGGTTGCTAATTGTTATATGGGTCGTGCCGGATTAATTAATTCCGGTGGCGCATCATCTGGTGCAGGTGATATGGCCGAAGCAGTAACTACTGCTGTGATAAATAAACGTGCCGGTGGCATGGGATTAATTTCCGGACGCAAAGCATTTCAGCGTCCGATGAAAGAAGGAGTTGAAATTCTCAATGCAATTCAGGATGTGTATTTGGATAAAACTATTACGGTAGCTTAAAAATTAAAAAATAAAAAGTAAAAACCTGAAACCTTCTTTTTAACAGAAGGTTTTTTTATGTAGCCATCGTCCCGTTCATTGGGCATCGGCTGTTGCTACGCTCAGTTCAGCGTCCCGTTTTCATGGCATCTATTTTAGATTGCTTCGGCCCGCTTCATTTGTCAATATAATTCATCATTCAACCAGCAGGCCTCGCAAAGACGAAAACCCTGAAAGGTTGAGGAGGAAAACAAACACTCAGAGTTTCTGTCTTTGCGAGGAGCGAAAAGCAAAGTGTGCTGGCTGCGACGAAGCAATCTAAATTATCATGTGAATATTAAAGTACAGAAGCAATCGATCTGCTAAGTCTTCCACTTCTTAATGATTAATATTTTTCCTGAACCTTGTTCGGATTACTTTGCTGATTTCCATTTTTTAATGTTCGCTTTGCTCCGTAGGAGCATAATGTTGGTAACAGAAGCCAATAACAGAGAAGCCCGACCCCGCAGGGGTCGAACAATAATATATATTGCACTCCTACGGAGTACCGAAAACATATTAACTCATCTTTCTATCAACATTAAACCCCCGCGGGGTTATTTCCACAAATAACTTGCTTTGGGAAGTCTACGACTTGGCAAGATTATGTTCTTCCTGATTTTTTTTCATATAGCCTGTATTTGGCGGGATTGCAAAGACGAACATTCCTTAAGTTATCCGTTTAGTTTCAATCAAAATCTTTTCATTGTATCACTAGCTTTGGATAAAAATGATATTGATTTTTTAAATTAATAACTCTCATTCGGGAAAAGAGTACCTCCATTTTTGGATTTTCTGAAATATTCGTATTGCTTCTTCTTTTAAAATTTATAATCCTGTAGTTTTTTCTAATGCTTCCGGATAACGATCGCCCAATACTTTTATCTGTGCGGATGCTGCTTCCATTTCCTGTAATTCCTTTGAAGTAAGTTTTATATCAACTGCACCGATGTTTTCTGTCCAAGCGATGCAATTTTGTTGTACCAGGAATTGGAACTGTCCATGGTTTTTGTGCCAACACCCATGCAAGAGCAATTTGTGCAGGAGTAGCATTTTTTCTTTCGGCAAACCGGTTGATCAGATCCAGCAATGCTTTGTTTGCAATTCGTGCTTCTTCGGTAAATCTTGGTAAAGAATTCCTGAAATCGCCTTGTTGAAATTTCGTTTTCTCATCAATCTTACCCGTTAAAAAACCTTTACCCAACGGACTGAATGCTACCAAACCAATTCCTAATTCTTCAATCGTTGGAATGATTTCTTTTTCATGTTGTCTTGTCCACAGTGAGTATTCACTTTGAAGTGCTGATACAGTTTGTACAGCATTTGCCCTGCGGATTGTATTTGCACCAGCTTCGGAAAGACCGAAATATTTTACTTTTCCTTCTTTGATCAAATCTTTTACAGTACCAGCAACATCTTCGATGGGAACATTGGGGTCAACACGATGCTGATACAACAAGTCAATGACATCAACTCGCAATCTTTTAAGTGACCCTTCCACAGCTTTTTTGATGGTTTCAGGATGACTATCAATTCCAATGTTTTTTCCGTCCTGAAATTTAAAACCAAATTTGGTAGCAATTACCACTTTGTTCCGAACAGGAGCCAAAGCTTCACCAACCAATTCTTCATTGGTATATGGTCCATACACTTCGGCAGTATCAAAAAAAGTAATTCCTTTCTCTACTGCAGACCGGATAAGAGGTATCATATCTTTTTTATCAGGGAAAGGCGGAAAAGAAAAACTCATTCCCATACAACCCAATCCGATGGCGGATACTTCAAGACCACTGTTTCCTAATTTTCTTTTTTGCATAGTTGTAATTTTTTAGATTTTATCCATGATCAATAAATTCAGAATTCAAAATTAGCGCAAGTATTTAATCCGTTTTGCATTTGCACGCTTAATCAGTAATAATGGTAAGCAATACCATAACCTGTATAACATTTTCGTAAAGTCCCGGTACAATTTGCTTCTTACGACGGCAAATATTCCGTTATTTTGAAAAAACTTTTAATGATGTATAAAGAAGTTCTTTCAGTCAGGGAATTACAGGAAAAAGATATTAATCCCATCACTCATTATTGGTTAAGCGCTGAAAAATCATTTATGGAAGGAATGGGAGTTGATGTAACCAAAATTCCATCGAAAGAAAAATGGAATGAAATGCTGGCAGAACAAATAAAGCAAACCTATGAACAGAAAAAATCTTATTGCATTATCTGGGAATTGAATGGAAAAGCTATTGGTCATTCTAATATCAATAAAATAATTTTCGGAGAAGAAGCTTACATGCATCTCCACATCTGGCTAAAAGATATCAGGAAGGAAGGTTTGGGCACAGCTTTTATCAGAATGACTATTCCCTTGTACTTTGAAAAATATAAATTAAAAAGATTGTATTGTGAACCCTATGCCCTGAATCCAGCGCCCAATAAGACATTAGCGAAAATGGGGTTTGAATTTATGAAAGAATATATCACTATTCCCGGCTGGCTTAACTTTGAACAACCGGTGAATTTATGGATGATGAGTTATGAAAAATTTTTGAAGATTTACCGGAACGTCTTTCCGCAACCAAAACAAAAACTGTTATGAAGAAACTCAAATTTTTCATTCCGCTCATTTTTCTTCTCACTCAATCCTGCAATCGTTATAATGCAATGAGCAAATCAGAGAAAACTGTTGTATGGCAACCCTCACACCAAACAGACACGGGGAAAGATTTCAGCGAAGCGGCGGTTTGTAATGCCATTGTTGAAGCGGCAATGGCCAGTGAGCCAAAATTAAAAGAGTATAAAGTATGGAGTCTCGGAAAAGAACAATATCATCATGCTGATTCAGGGAGTAATACCAAAATATTACATACAACAGCAATCATTGACGGAAAAATTTCAGGATATGCATATGAATTGCGGGAAGCCAATAAAAAACATCCATTTGTTTTTATTGCAGTGCATAATAATGGCGGCACACGCCGGCATGCCATCTGGGGATATATTCATTTCGGAGATAAATATGAATCCGAGAATCGTGAATTGGCAACAAGATTAGTAAATGCGATTTGTGCTGTTACTGATTTAGAAAACCGTGGTATATGGGTTGACAGCTCAACAGGAAGAAATGATTACCGTTGCAAAACCACTGGCAAACTTTCATTTTATAGCCTGGATGAAAATGTAAATACAGCTCCTTACCGGGTGCTTCTTGAAATTGGAGATAATGCAGCAAGCCGCGCATTTTTATTAAACCCTGAGAACCAGAAAAAGATGGGCGAAGCATTAAAAAAAGAAGTTGCAAAATGGCTATCTGAAAAAAAATAATTATGCAGCCAGAAAAGGTCTTAATAAATTAAAGTTGACGCTGGCTCTTAGTTTATTGATTGCTTTTTCTTTGATCTGTCTCGCTCTTTCAGTGGTCACATTAAATTGCCTTGCAATTTCATCCAGGCTTAATGGATGGTCAATGCCAATCCCAAAAAATAAACAAATAGTTTTTTTCTGACGTTCTGTAAGAATTTCCATCAGATCATCCATTTCTGTTTTCAGAGATTCCGTGTGACTTAATTTTTCATCAACTTTTTCAGCATTTTTGTTTTCTGTAACGTCAAGTAAACTATTCTCATCATCATCAATAAGAGTTGTATCAAGACTTGCCATTGAATTATCGGAGAGTAAACTAAGACTTATTTCCGCAGGTTCAACGTTCATAAATTCCGCAAGTTCCTCCTCAGAAGGTAATCTTTCCAGTTTCTGTTCAAGTAAAGATGTGGCCTTGTGAATCCGGCTGCTTAATGCTACTTTATTTAATGGAAGGCGGATCATCCTTGAATTTGCTGCCAGTGCCTGGATGATATTCTGACGGATCCACCAAACGCCAAAAGAAATAAATTTGAAGCCACGGGTATGGTCAAACTTTTTAACCGCTCTGATTAATCCAATATTTCCTTCATCAATAAGGTCTGGTAATGAAAGTCCCAATCCCTGGTATTGCTTGGCGACTGAAACCACAAACCTTAGATTGGCTACTACTAATTGCTCCGCTGCTTTCTGATCACATTTTTTGACTAAAAAAAATAATCGTTCCTCTTCATCCGGCTTTAGTAATTCTATTTTGCTGATTTCCCGAAGATATTTTTCGAGGCTTTCGGATTCACGAACCGTGATGGATTTCGTGATGCTAAGATGTCTCATACCCAATAGTTTTTAATTAGTAATACGGTTTATTTCGTTTTACATCGGGTAGGATGATGCAAAGGAAGGAACTGAATGAACAAGGGAAAATAGTATGTTGAATCATTCAGTACAGAAAAATTGATGATCCAACTGTAATGATTAATATGGCAGCAGGTAGAATTTATTTCATATTGCTAAGTGGAAACACCTTTTAACAGGTACACATATATGATTTATTTGCAAAAGGCTGCCAGTGGTTACCCGATTATATGATCAGCGTCAGATAATATAACCAGCTTTTCTGAAAGAAGCAATACTTTGGGCGGTTAACTGGTCAAGCTCTTTAAAAAGTGCTTCATCAATTTTTTTAAAATTGAAGCAGGTTTTTCCCTGCATACGGGCCATTAATTCATTAGAAATGTTTTTCAATAATCGTGTATTCATATAAATACCCATAAGATGGTAGCTTACATAGGCTTTCTTTGTCTGAACCCAGGCAACCGGTATCACCGGGCTTTTTAATTTACCATGCCAGACTTTTAATGTAGCAGGTCCCGTTTCAGCCTCTAATCCATAATGATCAGGCTTATCAGTCTGAATAATCAATAATCCGGAATTTTTTTGAAGAATTTCCCGCAATCGAAAAAATATGGGATGAAAAGATGATGACATAATCCAATTATTTCAAAATACCTTTGACATTAAATAATAACAGATAACTGTTAGAAGTGAATGCTAATCTAAGCAATAAATATCATTACCTGGCGGATCATTAAAGATAAAATACTTGTCTAAAAACTTTTGATAATTCATCGGTAAATCATGTAAATTTATACCTCACGAAGCAAAACCATAAAATAAACATATGCATAGAGTAATAGTAGCTGTAGACTTTTCAGAAACATCCATGAATGCAGCAAGGTTTGCTGCACAAATGCTTGCCGGTAAGCCTGATACACTGGCCATTCTATATCATAATTATGAGCATTCACATGACTGTGATAATTGTATTGAATACCTGGAAAGTTTGAAAAAAGAATTTCTGGAGAAAGGAGTAAATACAGTAGAATATGAAAATGAACTCGGTGGCAATTTTGTTGACAACCTGGAAAGATTGGCTCATACGCGGCGTGCTACCATGATTGTTATGGGAATAAAAGGACATTCCTCGCTCCGCAATGTATTGATGGGAAGTAATACATTGGAAATGGTAGAACGCAATATCTGCCCGGTAATGATTGTTCCCCCGGATGCAACTTTCAGGGAAATAAAAAATGTGGCTTTTGCTTCCAATTTTATTAATGTGGAGATGACAACGCCGGCTGTATTTATTAAATCAGTATTGGAACTATTCCATCCATTCCTTCATATTGTAAATGTGAATCCGGAACATTACGTTTCTGTAACTGAAGAATACCAATTGGGAAAAGCTCAGCTTAAAGAAATGTTCAAAGAATATGACACTGAATTTTATTTTATCGGCATAACTGATTTCCAGGAAGCAATTGATAACTTTATCAGAGATTATAAAATTGACCTCTTGCTTACAATGCCCCACTATCACAAGTCTGTAAAAACATTATTTAAAAGTACAAGCACCAGAAAGCTGGCATATCATAGCATTATCCCCATATTGGCAGCTCATCAATAGGAGCAGCTTATTTAAAATTTCTTTACTTGACGGCAAGGAAACAAATAGCTAACTTTGTTCTTTGCCGTTATTTTATGAATACACTTTCCTTTATACTAACCCACATTTATTCGTTTGCTGAGCAATCATTGCCGGCTAACTATTACATTCCGGATTAACCTCCGGATTGCTTACTTACTGATTTGTTGACTCATCCATTTGATTGATCAAACGTTTGCCTGCATTATGAAAAACATAAAGCTGATAGAAGTTCCTTCAGAAATTGGCGCCGGAACCCGTGGTGCCAGCCTTGGCATTGAAGCTATCAGGATTGCCGCATTGGATTTCATGAGTAATTTTTTTATTCATTTCCCTTCAGAAAAAATACCGACCGAAAATAAATTATTATATGAACCTATTGAATCACCTTATGCCAAACGCATTAAAGGTGTAGCTACCATGTATGATCGTGTGAGCAAAGCAGTGCATGATTCTATTAAAAATAATTTTTTTCCGGTAGTAATCAGTGGCGATCACAGTACTGCCGGAGCCACTATAGCAGGTATCAAATCAGCAAAACCGAAAAGTAAATTAGGCGTGATATGGATTGATGCACACGCCGACCTGCATACACCTTATACAACCCCTTCAGGAAATGTGCATGGCATGGCAATGGCAGCAGCTATCAATGAAAATAATAAAGATTGTGCCGTTCATAAAATAGATGATGAAACCGCTAAACACTGGAATCATTTAAAAAGCGCAGGTAAATCGTCATCAAATGTATTACCAGAAGATATTGTCTTCATTTCCCTTCGTGATTATGAAAAAGAAGAAAAGCATCTCATTGACAAATACCGCATGAAAGTTTTTACTACCAAAGAAGTGAGAGTGAATGGACCAGAAAACATAGTGAGAGCTGTGATCCGTTATCTTGCTGACTGCACAGATATTTATATTTCATTTGATGTAGACAGCCTGGATGCCTCCATCAGCAAAGGAACAGGTACGCCGGTGGGCAATGGTTTACGGGAAAGAGAAGCGGAAGACCTGATTAGTAAATTCATGCAAAACCGAAAAATCTGCTGCTTTGAAATAACTGAGGTAAATCCCACACTGGATAAAGAAAACCTGATGGCAGAAATTGCTTTTAATATTTTACAGCGTAGTGTGAATGTATTGATGATGAACTAGGCTTCGGGTTTTATTGAAATGTTTTCTTCAACCCTTCTTCGAAACTTACCGGTTCAAATCCCAATTCTTTTCGGGCTTTATCAATATTAAATCCCGTTCTTGCCGGTCGTTTAGCTGGCTGCGGAAATTCATCTGCTGTTACTTTTATTATTAATGATTTGTTTAATCCCAGATAATCAGCAGCCAGGCATGCCATCTGGTATGGAGTAAGAACATCTTTTCCTGATAAATGAAATACTCCTTTAGCTTTTTTTTCAATGACCAAAACAATTCCTTTGGCAAGATCTTCTGCATAAGTGGGCGTTCGCGCCTGGTCATCAAAAACTTTATACTCCTCTCCTTTCTCCAGTTTTTCTTTTACTATCGATAAAATATTTCCTCTTATAGAATATTGTTTTCCGTAAACTAAAACGGTACGGACAATTGTCCATCTATGTTCATATTCCCTTACCGCTTCTTCTGCTTCCAATTTTGTACGGCCATAAAAATTCACAGGATTAGAAATATCGTCCTCTTTATACATGCCTCTTTCGCCATCAAAAATGAAATCCGTAGACATAAAGATAAAATGGCTTTTATATTCACCTGCATTCAGCAAAACAGAAATTGTTCCTTCAACATTCGTCATATAAGAATCCCACTGGTTCTGTTCACAATCATCTGGCTTGCTCATAGCGCCTGCGTGAACCACAACTTCAGGTTGAAATTTTTCAAACACATCATGCACTGCAAAAGGATCAGTAATGTCCATCGAAGCGTAACTGAAATTTTCCCGGTCCATGAAAGGCAAAAGGTTTTCGCCTTTGCTGGTAGCCAAAACTGTATAATCTTTTTGTAAAAGATGTTGAACTAAATAATACCCTAAAAATCCATTCGCACCGGTAACGAGAACTTTCATGAAGCAAATATAGAGTTATCATTAATTCACAACCTGTGGAGTTCCATTTACCATCCAGGTAGCAAAAACTTCAGAAATCTTCCAGACATTGCCGGCATACCGGAAAGGTTTCGCAAAAACATATTTTAAGAATACTTCCAGCTCATTTTTATTTACCTGCTGCATGGCGACAAACAATCTCTTTCCGTTAAAAATTCCTCCTTGAATAATATTATTTTCTTTGGGCATTTGCCTGAGCATAACTCTTGCAGTAAATTTTATATCAGCCAGCATGGAATCAAGTATCCTGTTTTCTCTTTGTTTTGTCATGGTAAAAACATCAACAGGGCTATAAAATGGAATTTTGTTCACTTTAGTAAAACTAATATCATGTGTAGCAATTTTAAACAGCAAGCCATTATATAAAAAAGGTAAATTCAATTTAACATAAAGAAGATCGCCTTCCTGCGGCGGTTTGTTTTTACTATGATGAACTGTAAAATAATAATACCCGGATTCAATAAGTTCGCAATGACCCCAGCCTATCATGGATGTATCATATGATAGACCACTTTCATAACGATGTTTTATTATCGCCGCTTGATTTCTTTTAATAGTAATTGGCCAATTGGCAGGCAGGTTTACCTGAACGATGGTTGTGGAATCATTCTGCTTTACAGAATATTCAGTGAGTCGAAATGCAAAAAAATGCAGAACAGAATCTTTTTGTCCAAAATTTTTAGTTGACGCAAATAAGAAAAAAACAAAAAGAAAACGACTCAACATATTTTTTGCTAAATATAATGCCAATATTCATCATTTCCTGTTTGCATTATTTTATCGGGATGTTAATGAATAAAATTTAAAAACTGTGTCTCGGTTCTGAACCGTGACACATACCATTAAACATCACAAAAAAAAATTAAAACCCTTTCTGAATTTTCATTTTATCAAACTTTGGCGTCAAACCCATATTGTAAAAAATAAAAGAATAAATATCTGAAGTGATCTCAAGTCCTTTTTTCAAATTACTGGCGCCATGACCGGAATTAGTTTCTATCCGGATCAGTAGCGGATTATCTCCTTTATATTTTTCCTGCAACGTAGCAATGTATTTAAACGAATGCGCCGGCACTACCCGATCATCGTGATCGGCAGTAGTAACAAATGTTGCCGGATAATTCAACCCGCTTTTAATATTGTGAACCGGTGAATACTTATATAGGTTCTTAAAATCCGCAGCGCTGTCACTGCTGCCATATTCAGCTATCCAGTTCCACCCAATAGTAAACTTTTGATAACGGAGCATATCCATCACACCTGCCATGGCAACTGCCACCCTGAACAATTCAGGCCGTTGATTGATGACCGCACCGATCAGTAATCCTCCGTTGGAACCACCCTGCACACAGAGATATTTACTGGAAGTATATTTTTTATTGATCAGATATTCTGCACCCGCAATAAAATCATCAAAAACATTCTGCTTATTAAACCGCATACCAGCCTGATGCCATTTTTCTCCGTACTCGCTGCCACCACGCATATTTGCCTGGGCAAACACAGCACCTTGTTCCAACCATGTTATTCTTGTTGCACTGAATGATGGGTTGATGCTGATATTAAAACCACCATATCCTGTGAGTATAGTTGGATTCTTTCCGTTTCTTAATGTTCCTTTTTTATATACAATGAACATCGGAATCTTTGTTCCATCCTTGCTGGGATAAAATACCTGCTCCGTGACAAAATCTTCCGGATTAAATTTCACTTCAGGTTTTCGAAACATTGTACTAACTCCGCTGGCAATATCGTACTTATAAATCGTAGGAGGAAAAGTGAAAGAAGTAAATGTGTAAAAAACAAATTTATCATCCCGCAATCCATCGAAGCCACTGGCAGTTCCCAATGTCGGCATCTTAACTTCTTGCTCCGGTTTTCCGTTCAGATCATAAACATAAACATGAGTTGCGACATCTTTCAGGTAACTCACAAAAAGTTTTTTCCCCGCTGATGAAATGGAAGACATCACTTCCGGTTTTTCCGGAATAACCGTTTTCCAGTTAGAAGGTTCCGGATGTTGCGGATCAACAAGTATCAATCTTCTGTTTTTTGCACCGTCATTTGTACCGATCAAAAATTTTCCATTGACTTCATCTACAAAACCGTAAGAATAATTGCTTACTTCTTTTATGATGGGTTTAAAAGTTTTGTCGCTGCTTTTATTATCAAAATACCAGAGTGCGTTTCCATCTTTTCCTTTGCCACGATCACTGATATTAAGAAAAACATATCGTTCATCTTCGCTGGTGAATACTTCATGAAAACGCTGTGGGTTTGCTTTGTCTTCATACACTAATTCATCCTGATCCTGCGAAGTACCAACCTTGTGATAATACACCATGTGGTTTTCATTTTTTGTAGAAAGTTCTTTCCCCTTTTCAGGCGTAGGATAACGGCTGTAATAAAATCCATCTCCCCGCCATGATGCACCGGAAACTTTTACCCAAACCAATGAGTCAGGTAAATATTTTAGCGTGGTCATATCCATTACCAAAAAAGTTCTCCAGTCACTACCGCCTTTTGA
The DNA here is from genome assembly GCA_963823125.1 of uncultured Bacteroidota bacterium. Classification (GTDB taxonomy): domain Bacteria; phylum Bacteroidota; class Bacteroidia; order Chitinophagales; family Chitinophagaceae; genus UTBCD1. Next base: position 611,997 of record CAWGKD010000003.1, on the reverse strand, counting down.
TTTACCGATCACAGCATAATGACCATCTTTAGAAAGTGAAAATGTAGCAAGGCTCGTTGTTCCATCGGTAGAAAAATTATTGGGATCAAGAACTTCTTCAGGTTTTCCATCCAAACCTTTCTGACGGAACAATACACTCTGATTTTGCAATCCATCATTCCGGAAATAATAAAAATAATCATGGTTTCTTGAAGGCGCGGAATACCTTGGATAATTACTGATCTCTTCCATGCTGGATAACCACTGGGAACGATAAGGAATTTTATCAAGATACCCGAACGTTACTTTATTTTCTTCTGTAACCCATGCTTTAGTTTCTTCACTGTTATCATCTTCCAGCCAGCGGTAGGGGTCAGCCACTTTGGTACCATGATAATCATCCACTACATCATCTTTCCTCGTAGCCGGATAATGTAATTGTGCAATTAAAAAATAAGGTGAGGCAAGAAGCAATAGAAATAAAAGACGTTTCATATAGCAAATATTTGGTAGAATGCTAAAGATAAGTGATTAAGGAAAGAATAAATTACCGTTACTATAAACACCATAATTTATTGATATACCAGTTTAAATATTCCATCTTCTATTACATGTGCCGGTCTGATGGCAGGCATTTTTTGCCGCTTTTCTTTATTTCTTTTAATACCTCTTTGATTGGAATAAAATTCTCCCGATAACAAGGCTTCTCATAATAAAGATGCGGCTTTTCATACTGCTTGGTGAAGATCAAAATGGTCTTGCATAGCTCTTTTGGGATTAACAAAGACGCCTGTATATCTGTTTATGGACTAATTACCTAACCTGTATAGTTATTTTAGGACTATACAGCTAATTTTCAAAATGGGAGATATTTCTGTATTTTTAAATTTTATCTTTAATTCAGTCTAAATTCTTAATCGTCAAATAAATATTATAATACTTTTTGCCAATTTCAAATCCATGTTTTACCTGAACAATTTGGATACAAATAAAGGATTAATCAATCAGGAATAATTAACTTTCAGGAAACATTTCTTATGAATTGCAGACGTTTGACAGTTATTTTCTCTTTTATTGTTTTTTTCATTGTTCATCAATGCACAGATTGATCCCTGGAAGATTTCAGCTTCAGGCATTGATCCGTCCAATTATTATGGAGTGACCGTTGCTAATGGAATGATCGGCATTGTTTCATCACCGGAACCATTTAAAGTTAAAGATGTGGTACTTGCCGGTGCCTACGACTTATATGGAAGAGGACGTGTAAGCAATTTCCTGCGCAGTTTTAACCTGCTGAACATGCGAATGGACATTGATGGAAAGACGATCAGTAGATAAAGATGCGCTGAACCTGAAGCAGGAATTGGATATGCGTCACGCATCATTCACAACTATGTTTGATTATGGGGATAAGGCAACTGTTTCTTACACGTATTATGCCCTTCGCCAGTTACCTTTTACTGTATTGATGGATGTTACTGTTATTGCCAAAAAAGATATTTCAATAAACGCTGCCAGTGTAATGGAAGCTCCGGATGATTGAAAGATGTACAGAATTATTACAATGAAATTGATAAAGGTCCTCATGTAGTCATTAGCTTACTGACATCAACAGCAAAAAGTCCTACCGGAAAATTATTCATGTGTGCATCCAATACTTTTTTGTTTCAATGAACCTCATGGAGAAGAACCAAAGGTGATTCATGAGATGTGGGACAACAACATGCACCTGATGAAATTTTCAAAAGAAATAAAAGCCGGTGAAACTTATCAGTTCTCTATTGTCGGATTCTTCCATCACTTCTGCCCATCATGATGATCCATTGAATGAAGCAGAACGATTAACGATTTATGCAAAACTGGAAGGAAGGGATCGGTTATTGAAATTTCATAATGAAGCCTGGGATAAATTATGGGCAAGCGATATTATTATTGATGGTGATCCGCAATCGCAGCAGGATATTCATAGTATGATGTATCATTTATATTCCTTTTCCAAGTGAAGGAACATCTTTGTCTCCTTCGCCCATGGGCTTGAGCGGGTTGGGTTACAATGGCCATGTATTCTGGGATGCCGAACTATGGATGTATCCGGCATTACTTGTCATGCATCCGGAATTGGCAAAAAGTATGATTGAATATCGTTTTCAGCGGTTGGATGCTGCAAAACGAAATGCTTTTAATCATGGATATAAAGGAGCAATGTATCCTTGGGAAAGTGCAGAAACCGGCGTTGAAGAAACACCTGTGTGGGCATTAAGTGGTCCATTTCAACATCATATCACCGCAGTGTTGGCATTGCTGCGTGGAATTATTATTGCGTTACACAGGACAAAGAATGGCTGAAAGAAAAAGGCTGGCCTGTTTTATCGGCCACAGCAGATTTTTGGGCAAGCCGGGTAGAAAGAAACGGCCCTGGAAAATATGACATAAAAAATGTTATAGCAGCCGATGAAAGGGCAGAAAATGTTGATAATGATGCCTTGACTAATGCAGCTGCAAAAGCTAATCTTCAATATGCAACAGAAGCTGCAATAGTTCTTAGGCATTATCGCCAAATCCTGATTGGAGCGAATGTGGCCAATAATATTCCCATTTTAAAAATGGAAAATGGTGTTACGAAAGAATTTGCCTACTTACCATGGCGAATTAATCAAACAAGCCGATGTCAATTTATTGGCCTATCCGTTAAAAGAAATAACTGATCCGAAACAAATCAGAAAGGATCTCGAATATTATGTGACAAGAATACCCAATGAAGGAACCCCTGCTATGACGCATGCAGTGTTTACTACTCTTATATGCAAGGCTTGGTGATGCTGAAAAAGCATATCGTTGGTTTAAAGAAGCATACTTACCAAATCTTGATCCGCCGTTTCGGGTGATCGCTGAAACAAAAGGAGGAACAAATCCTTATTTTGCAACAGGCGCCGGCGGAGTTTTACAAAGCGTATTAATGGGTTTCGGCGGATTGGACATCACTGCAAAGGGAATTATTCAGATAAAGACTGTCTTGCCAAAACAATGGAAAAGCCTAACAATCGTTGGTGTGGGACCTGATAAAAAAACATTCAAAGTATCACAAAAATAGAGTGCAAAAACAAGCGTTTTTTTTACAGTTAATCCATAATTAAATAAAATAATTAAGTTAATTTGTATACTCAAATTGACACTTGAGAAAGATTGCAGCCATATTATTGACTCTCCTCCTTTTCTTCAACTGGTATGGATACCGGATTGTAATATCAATATTGCAGGACAATGCTGACCGTCAACTTGAATCCAGAATTGACAATGGTGATTATGATAAATCGCAGCTTATTGAAATAAGGATTGCGCTTAATATGCCTTACCAGGAAAGATTCACCGGCTTCGAAAGACAATATGGCGAAATGGAAATTGATGGTAAATCTTATACCTGCGTAGAAAGAAAGATTGAGGGTGATGTGGTTATTTTAAAATGTATTGCCAATGAGTCAAAGCAGGAACTCAAGTCTATAAAAAATGAATGGGCTAAAACAAATGCTGATATTGAAACAACCCATCCAGGAAAGCAGGAACAATCTTCTTTTGCTAAAAACTTCTGGAGTGAATACGAAAATCAACTCAATTATAATGCTTTCAATAATCATAACTTTTTAAAGGGAGAATGCACATCCCGTTATTTATTTTTTATCCCCGATGTCAGCCTGGCCATTCCTGATCAGCCGCCGGAATGCTGAGCCTTCTCTTCTTTGTCCCATTTTCATCTATCCGAAATACAATTATTTTATATGGGTAGCACTACTTGTTGTTTGGAGGTGCTTTTAGTTGCCTAGCTGCATATTTTCTAAATGAGCTATCTGATCTGACAGTATAGAACAGGAAATATTTCGCTTACCATCTGTCCGGGAAATAAACTGCAGGCAACTCCAATGATTTATAAACAGGAAAAATTGTTTCGGCATACAAGTCTTATTAATCAGGGATATGGAGGAATAAAATACCCATTATAAGTGTAGCAAAAAATAAACCAACGATCATTAAAATATTTCATCATGAAACGCCTTTTTATAATTCTAATTATTACAATAGTCTTATCGACTCAAAAAACAAACGCACAAGGTTGTGTTGCGATTAAAGGTACAGCAGGTATTTGCAGCCGCCCTGCTGATGCAAAAGGATGGGATCTGAATATTAATAACCGTTATTTCAGATCATACAAACATTTTGTTGGCACCATTGAGCAACCGCAAAGGATAAAACTGGGCACTAACGTGATCAATCATTCTGAAGAATTGGATATCACTGCCACACGTACTCTTAATTCAAGATGGTCACTTGCCATGATCCTTCCTATCATGGATTTTTCACGTTCATCTTTGTATGAGCACGATGGCATCAACCGGCATGTTACTCATTCGTTTGGTATTGGTGACGCACGGTTTGCAGCTTACAGATGGATGTTCGATCCCAGGACATCACACAAAGGAAATCTGCAAATCGGTCTCGGAATAAAATTCCCGACGGGAAATTATAATTACCAGGATTATTTTTACAGAAAACCAGACTCGCTGGTTCTTGGCCCGGTGGATCAATCCATACAACCCGGTGATGGCGGCACAGGAATAACCCTTGAACTGAATGGCTTTTATAATTTCAGTCACAAGTTCGGCGTATATGGCGACGGTTATTACCTTTCAAATCCCCGTGATGTCAACGGCACTTCAACAGCCAGAGGAGGAGTTGCTTCTGTCACAGCTAAAAAATATAATACAGATGTAATGAGTGTTCCCGATCTCTATATGGCAAGAGGAGGCGCAGCGTATATGGTCAATGAATTTACTTTTTCCGGCGGCCTTCGTATAGAAGGTCTTCCTTCTTCAGATTTAATCGGTGGCAGTCTTGGCTTCAGAAGACCGGGTTATATTATTTCTGCTGAACCGGGAATTACATGGATGACAAAAAAAGTCAGTTATAATATTTTTGTTCCTGTTGCTTTGATCCGCAATCGTACACAAAGTAATGCGGATAAACGTCAGTCAGCAGATACAGGCATTCATGTACAAGGTGATGCTGCTTTTGCAGATTACCTGGTTAGTGTTGGCGCAACATTTCGTCTATAAAAAAATAAATTCTTATTATGAAAAAAATTATAAGAAATATAATGATGGTTGCTATGATGTTGAACTGCATCGCATGGTGTAGTTCAACGTTGGCACAAACGGATATGGATGCTATCATGATGAATAAAAAGCAATTTTGCGAAGGATTTACTTATGATTATTCTTCATGGAATCATTATTGGGAAGGAACATTTAAGCGGGATAATGCAAATCTTGGCACTGTTTCTACTCAGTCAGTAATGTATATGGCTACTTATGGAATTAACGGGAAGCTGAATGTGATGGCATCTGCCCCATATATATGGACAAAAGCAACACAGGGAACATTGATCGGATTGAAAGGCATTCAAGATTTATCAGTTTTTGTAAAATGGAAACCTCTAACGAAAACATTTGGGAAAAATCAGTTTTCAGTTTTTGCTATTGGTGGGTTCTCTACGCCTTTATCAAATTATGTAATTGACTTTTTGCCATTGTCTATTGGCTTAGGTTCTACAAACCTGATCTGGAGAGGAATGATAGATTATCGGCGTGGAAGGTTTACCATTACTGGTTCAGGAACGTATTTATGGCGCAGTAATGTAAAACTTGACAGGGATTCTTATTTCGACACACAATTACATCTTACCAATGTAGTGCAAATGCCCAATGCCACTTTATTTCAGTTGCGTTCTGGCTATCGGGGCAGGTATCTGATTGCAGAGGCCTCGTTAACTAGATGGACCACACTGGGTGGTTTCGATATAACACGAGATAATATGCCATTTCCAAGTAATCGTATGAATTCAACAATGATTGGCGCCAATGTCAAATACACATTTAAAAAATTTACTCACCTGTCACTGGTTGGTGGGGGTAGTTACACTATAGCCGGTCGAAATGTGGGTCAATCAAAAGCGTTTAATATAGGTGCTTTTTATGCTTTTTATTTTGCCAAAAAATCATAATTACTAAAAAAAAAATTTTATGAAAAGAAATATTTGGTTTTTAATGTTTGCTATAGTTACGGCAATCATTATCGGTATTGCCTGCAAAAAAAATATAGAAGGTCGTACAGATAATTTACTTCCGCTGAATCCTGTAAATATTGATATCAATGCAGGCTCGTGGAAACTGGTTTTGCTTTCACGTCCTGATTCTTTTACAGTAGCCGCACCGGCAGCCACAAATACACCTGGGTATATCGGCGAGTTGAATGAGATAAAAGGGTTACAACAAAACCTTACAAATGATCAGAAAAGCTCAATCAAATACTGGAGCGCAGGTGGTGTATTAAGATGGAATGAAATCATGAGGGATCTTGTGGCAAAATACAATTTACCGCCGTATCAAAATCCAGATGGAACCTATCCTATTCCTAATAGCGCTAATCCTTTTGCTTACCCGGAATTTCCTTTTGCTAATCCACCGTATGCTGCCAGGGCTTTTGCATATATCAGCGCGGCACAATATGATGCTTTGGTATCATGTTGGTATTATAAAAAATTATACAACCGTCCTGCTCCCTATAAAGTAGATTCACTTATTAATGCAAATTCTACATTCATTGCAAAAACTGATTTGCCTTCATATCCTTCAGAAGAGGCGGTTCTTGCAGGGGTTACTGCTGAACTGATGAAAATGTTTTTTCCAACAGAAGTTGCTTATGTAAATCAAAAAGCTGCTGAGGCTGAAATCAGCAGTATTGCATCTGGAAAAAATACAAGAAGCGATTGGGTTGCTGGCGAAGCGCTGGGCCGGCAAATTGCATCGGTATTTGCAGCTCGTGGCAGAGCCGACAACGCAGGCAAAGCAGTAGGGACTCCGACGCAGTGGGCACAATTGGAATCTGATACAAGAGCAAGAGGCGAAATTCCGTGGATAAGTTTGGAATCACCCAAGCGTCCTCCCATGCTGCCATTTTTTGGAAATGTAAAACCGTTTTTGTTTGATTCCTTAACAACAATTGCGTTGCGTCCAGGTCCGCCACCACCAACTTCGAGTGATGAAATGAAAAAAGAAACTAGCGAAGTGTATGCGAATACTTCAAATCCAACTCGTGAATATTTCCGTATCGTTCACTTCTGGTCTGATGGAATTGGAACGGTTACACCTCCGGGTCATTGGGATGCAATAGCAGCAGAGGATTTTGTTAAACAAAATTATAGTGAGGTACGCTGGGCCCGGAATATGGCCTTATTAAATATGGCAGAAATGGATGCAGCGATTGTTTGCTGGAATACCAAGTATTATTATTTTAATCCACGCCCAAGTCAGATGAATCCGGCAATAAAATCATTGACCGGCGTTCCTAATTTTCCATCTTACATATCAGGCCATTCGACTTTTAGCGGCGCTGCTGTTGCAATACTTTCACATATTATTCCTGAAAGAGCTTCGGCTTACAATGCGATGGGACAGGAAGCAGCGAGATCAAGATTTGTGGGCGGGCTTCATTATAACGAAAGTGATTGTGCAGTTGGACTCGTGGTGGGTAATAATGTAGGTAATTATGCTGTTCAACGTGCACTGACAGATGGAGCAGAATAAATTATTATCGTAGAACTTATCTAGCTTAATCATTAGAAAGTATATAGAGTTTAATCGTTGTTAATATTGATTCATTTCAATCTAAAATCCTCCTCCGTTTCTACGGGGGAGTTTTTAGTTTTGGAAAACCGGCTTTATTTGTAATCAGTAATACGGATTTATAAGCAAAAAAAAAGGTCCTCATTTTCATTAATTTTTTTTATACCCTTCTTCAGATTTGTCATAACTAACACAGGTTTAATCTGCGATCAAAAACTTATTGATTTTAAATGATTTTATTTTTTATATTCGGAGTATGAAAAAAATTGCAACTTTCTTATCTGGCATTATTATCACCCTCACTGTTTTTGCACAAGAAAAAGTACAAACACCTGCTGAGATTTATGGCCAGCTTTTTACCGATGTACAAATGGCAAAGGTTTTTCCTGATAGTAAAACCTTTGCAGATTGTGTGCCCAAAAAAGATCCGGAAGAAATTGTAAAAGAATATAAAGAAGAAAAATATAGCCAGGCTGTTCGTTTTAACCTGAAACAATTTGTTACCGAAAATTTTGATTTGCCAAAAGCTCCACAATCAGGTTATGTAACCAAAGAAAAAAATATCGTAACGCATATCAATGATTTATGGAATGTTCTTAAGCGTGAGCCAGATCAGGATATAAAAGGAAGTTCTTTGCTTCCTCTTCCCTATCCTTATATAGTTCCGGGCGGTCGTTTTCGTGAAGTGTATTATTGGGATTCCTATTTTACCATGCTGGGATTAAAAGAAAGCGGCAAAGTGGATATGATTGAAAACATGGTTAAAAATTTTGCTTACCTGATTGATACGTATGGTCATATCCCCAATGGAAACAGGAGTTATTACATCAGCCGTTCACAACCTCCTTTTTTTTCATTGATGGTAGAACTATTGGCTGGTATAAAAGGTGACAGTGTTTATCTTACTTATATGCCAGCCATGGAAAAAGAATATAATTTCTGGATGGATGGCGCTGATAAATTAAAACCCGGTGATGCATACCGAAGAGTTGTTATGCTGCCGGATGGAACTATTATGAACCGTTATTGGGATGATGCGGCAACACCAAGACCTGAAGGTTACAGTGAAGATGTTGAAGCCGCTGAAAAATCAGGAAGAAATAAAGAAGAAATGTATCGCAATCTCAGAGCAGGTGCTGAAAGCGGAATTGATTTCAGCAGCAGATGGTTTGCTGATAAAAAAAACATATCAACTATTGAAGTAACCAATTTTATTCCTGTGGATTTGAATGCGCTGATGGTTCATCTCGAAAAAACCATTGCCAAGGCAAGGAAGTTGCAGAATAAAAACGATTACGAAAATCTTTTAAAAAAATCATGGCAGCGGGAAGCATCAATTAATAAATATTGCTGGAACTCATCCCTTCAATATTATACAGATTATAATTTCAAAACGCGGAAACAAAGCATGGTTGTCACACCAGCAGGCATGTATCCTTTTTGCATGATGACACACAATATGGAGTCATTAAAGAAAAAATGTGAGCAGGCAACAGTCATTTTAAAAAAGAAGTTATTACAATCAGGAGGAATTCAAACTACAGAAAATAATACGGGTCAGCAATGGGATGCACCTAATGGCTGGGCGCCTCTTGAATGGATGTGCATCTGGGGATTGAACCGTTGCGGACAAAAAACTTTGGCAAAAACAATTGCCGAAAGATGGATGCATTTAAATATTGCTGTTTTTTTACGAACCGGTAAACTTATGGAAAAATATAATGTTGTAAATACAAAACTGGAAGCAGGTGGTGGTGAATATGCTGGCCAGGATGGCTTTGGCTGGACTAATGGTGTATTGCTAGCCTTAATTGCTAAATATGGATTACCGGATTAGCTATTTATAAGTTATTACACGCAGACTGTCGTTATTCATTGCCAGTATAAATGCTTCTTTTCCTTTAATAATAGTTTTCGCAATATGTCTCACCTGTCCTTTAATAGCTAAACCGTTTATTGATTCTGCATCAAATTGTCCTTTCCCCTTATTAATTAAAATAGTTCCGAAATCAGCATCATTTCTTCCCATTTGAATATTATTATCATAATAATTTCCCATTAATAAAATATCCGGAAGACTATCATGATTAGCATCCACAACCACTGCTGTTCTGTATGGCGTTAACTGGGCTTCCCAAGGTAAGGGCTGTGTTTTGAAATTCATTTTGCCATCATTCATTAAAACGGAATTAGAAAAATAATTTGCTTTCAGTGTATCCGCTTCAGAAAGCTTTTCCCATGAAAAAATTTGTTTAAGCGAAGCCTTTGCAAAATCCTCGGCTAACAAGAATTTTTTCTTTAATTGAGGTAATTGCTTTTCTAGTTCTTCTTTATTAGCAAAAGGGATCTCTTGTCCGTTCAAGTAGTAAGTAAGCACCTGTTCCTTTTTCCCATTATTATCAAAATCGTTATAGTATAAACGGATGGGTTCTTTTGAGGAAGCTTTCAGGCGACTATTTAATCCAAGATTTCCAGCTATCAAGTCAATAACTCCGTCATTATTTATATCTACAGGAAGCAAAAAATTCCACCATCCACTGCTATCCGTCAACACCTTTTTAACAAATGTTCCTTTATTATTTATAAATGCAGTGATGCCACCCCATTCACAAGTAAGCAGTAAATCTTTATCGCCATCCTTATCTATATCGAACCATTGTGCATCTGTAACCATACCTATATCTGAAAGTCCTTTGGAAATTTTATCAGTCACATCAATGAAATGTCCTTTTTTATCATTAAGTAACAGATATGATCTGGGAATTTTCCCATAATCCCAGGGTACGGTACGTCCACCAATAAATAAATCTACAAACCCATCTCCGTTAAAATCGTAAGCGCATACACAACTGGAATTAATATATAAACTATCAAAAGGATTCTCCATCTTGGTCAATAATCCTTTCCCATTATTTAAGTATATACATGGAGTTAAATGTTCGTCCTTTCCATAAAATTCGTTTCCGCCATTTGCTACAATTAAATCAGGGAATCCGTCATTATTAATATCGGCCCAACAGGCAGCCACTTCCTCATTCATACTATCTTTATCCAAATCAGGTTCGTTTAGTTTTAAATAAGTTCCATTCTTTTTTTGCACAAAAACTGCCGGCTTGTATGTTTTGGAAGCGCCAATAAAAATATCTTCTAACCCATCGTGGTTTATATCTGCTACCGCCAAAGCTGGTCCCTCTGTAGATATCATATGAGGAATCAGCGGTTCACGGTTAAACTCCTGAAATGAGTTTTCCTCGTGCTTATAAAATAATTTCGTTTCGTTGGTAATGTCTTTAAACTGGCGACCGGGATTCTTAAAATAAGAAGTAACTATTGAATAGTCAAATACGGGTAATCCCTTTCTAAAAGTAACAGTTTGTACAGTATCTAATTTTGTAAATGATAAAGCCTGATATGTGTTATCCGGCCAAACCAAGAAAGCAGAATCCACTTTTGTATTGTCAAATCCAATATGCATCGGAATTTGCATACTGGACAGAAAACCTCTGACCGGATAATTCTCGTAATTTTTTATACTACCCTTTGAAAAAATAAAAACCTTTGTACCCAGTGCATTTATATTTTTTTCAGGACCTTTTAATTTTAAATCCTCATAATGATTTTTAGTGTGCCCGCTTGTTTTATTTTCATAAACCAATACCGGTTCATTTATATTATTGGTTACAATATCCAAATCACCGTCATTATCGAGATCAGCATAAATAGCTCCGTTGGAAAAAGTGGGTACATTTCCTTGTATCGAAGAAGACATATCCCGGAAAGAAACATTATGCTGATTAAGAAAAAACCTATTTGGCAATTTGATTTCAGGGAACTTATTAATCAAAGCCATGTCTTTGTCAGCCATCTTGTTTGTCCTGAGTTTTTCCTGAATTTCAGAATTTGAAACAAAATTGACATAGTCAATATCATTCATGCGTTTGGGAATTCCATTGGAAATAAAAAGATCTTTCCAACCATCATTATCAAAATCCATCCACAACGCACTCCAGCTCCAGTCAGTGGCATAAATACCAGCATACAATCCAACTTCACTAAACATCCCATTTCGCCGATTTAGTTGTAAGTTATTTCGTGAATATTGGTAGTCATAGCCAATTTTTATTTTGTAATTATAAATATCATAATCATCTTCCCCCAACGTTCGTCTTATCATATAGGGATCTGAAGGAAGCATATCCATAGAAATAATGTCAGGGTAGCCATCATTATTAATATCACCGGCATCTACACCCATTGAATACATACTGGTATGCATCATGCGGTTAGAAGATTCATCAGAAAATTTTCCATTCTTCTGGTTGATATATAAATAATCGTTTTCATGAAAATCATTGCCAACATATATATCTGGCCACCCATCCAGATTAATGTCAGAAACAACAACGCCAAGTCCATAACTAATAGTAGAACTATTGATTGCTGATTCTTTTGTTACATCTGTAAATGTATTCCCATCGTTTCGGAACAACCGGTCGCCGGATAAAGGATCATAAGTGCCTAAAAAATTACTTCGCGGGCCAAAGTTTCCAATCTGATGCACGGAATGATTCAATAAAAACATATCAAGATCGCCATCATGATCATAGTCAAAAAAAACAGCCTGGGAGCTAAAGCCGGAAAAATCAAGCCCGTATTGCTTCGCTTCGTCTTCATAATATGGCACCCCATTCTTATCAATACCTTTGCAAATCAGCAATTGATTTTTGCTGTGTAATGTTTCAAAATTTCCTACACGGCAAATGTAAATGTCCAATAACCCGTCATTATTAATGTCAACAACCGATACTCCTGTTGACCAGCCACCATCCTGTGGAATTTTGGCTTCAGCGGTCACATCCTTAAAATGCATGTTTCCTGTATTCATATACAATTTATTCTCTCCCTGGTTCGATGCAAAGAAAAGATCAACCAATCCGTCATTATTAAAATCGCCTGCACCTATGCCTGCACCATTGTAGAAATACATATAGTTAAACATATTAAACTTAGGTGTAGGAGTTAGTTTATTTACAAAATGCAAATCTGTTCTGTCGTCGTTCAATACTTCAAAAAGAGGATTATTATTTTTAATAGGAGTGCCGCATTGATATAAAGAAGAAATCAGCCCAATAAAAATTACAGTACGAACAATATTCATTATTTTATGATAAAATATAATCATTCCATTTTATTATTAAGCTTACCCCAACATCAGTTCTTTTTATTTTTTTCCCTGTGATTGTTTAATTCGTATAATACCGGAAACTCATCATTCTGCAAAAACAGCAAATCATTTTTATTTCCACAATGAATTTCTTCAATATCTCTTAATTGCCCTCTCAACTGTAATCCGGTTTGCTCTGGTTCCATCCATTTGAAATTTCCTCTCCCGTCATTGATCAGAATATCACCCTGGCTGGCATCTAATCTTTCCAATTGTGGTTGAAAATCAAATTGATTTCCGCCAAGTACAAGATCCATTTTTCCATCATGATTTATATCTTCGCAATGAATGGCATTCACCGATGACATTTGTACCATAGGGGGAAGCTTTTTAATAGAAAATTGTCCACCCCCATTATTAATAGCCACACAAGATGAAGAATAATTAAATTCCTTCACCAACGCTTTGTTTATCTTTTCAATCCCAATAAGTTCCTGAACCGATTTGGTAGCATACTCAGAATTCCTCAGATTATCCTTTTTCAATCCGGGCATTGCATTCTCCAAGTCGTGTTTTAAAAATACCGGCTTATCTTTTCCATCAATGGTATAAGTAAGAATTTTATCAATAATTCCATTCTCATCAAAATCACCTACGAAAAGTTTTACCGGGTGTTTTGCATCAGGACGCAAATAAAAATTATCGCCAATGTTGCCCAGTAATAAATCTGGTTTGCCATCGCCATTTACATCGGCAACAGAAACAGTTTGCCACCAACCGTATAAATTACCAAGATTAGTTTTTATTTCTTTAAAATGATCTTTGTCGAATGAAAATATTCTTGGCGTCATCCATTCACCAACAATGACCAGATCTTTTTGTCCATTGCCGGTAATATCGGCCCACGCTGCTCCGGTTACCATTCCGATATTGGCAATATCAGGATTTTTTGTTTTTGCAATATCTGTAAAATGCCCTTTGCCGTCATTTACAAATAAATAGCTTCGTGGATTTAGCCCATATTCCTGCGGTACACTCCTGCCGCCAACAAACAAATCCGGGTAGCCATCGTGATTAAAATCATAAGCAATCGCCACGCTGATGTTTGCATTGTTGAGCGGAAATGCTTCGGCATCTAAAGAGAAATTTCCTTTGCCATCATTCTTAAATAATCTCAATTGCATCTGCCGGCTGTCAGCAGGAACATTATTACCACCGGGACAAACTAATAAATCAAGATCACCGTCATTATCGCAATCAAACAATAAAACAGCCACATCTTCAAAATCGGAGAATTGATGAAAAATTTTTTCATCTTTCTTTTCAAAACTTCCATCTGGTTTTTGCAAATACAATTGTCCCGGATGGCCATTGGTGCCACCGATGAAAACATCTTCCAATCCATCACCATTTACATCACCAACTGCGGCTTTAGGTCCTTCTCGTGAAAGCATTTTTGGAATATTGCTTTCATAATAGAAATCTACATAATCATCCTCAGTGTGTTTTTCAAAATTATTTTTCTTTGGAATAAATATAGCGCTATCAACTGATGGTCTTGGTGGCTGAAAAGGAAATCTTTTTTCTTCAGTTTCTTTTAGTAAATGAACTTTATTGATCTCCGGATGAAAGTATTCCGAATAAGTAAGATCGGGCCATTGAATAATCATAGAATCAATTTGAGCTGCTTTGCCCAAACCAATAATGACCTTGTAATCCATAGAAGACTGAAAGCCCCGGCTGGGAATTACTTCACGACTCAATACCTGTCCCCCTTCATACACTTTAATTTTACTTCCAACTGCAAATCTGTTTTTATCAGTGCCTTGCAAAAAAACTCCGATGTAATTATTATGATTGAGTTGTCTGGCATTGTTCCGGTAAATAAATGCAGGTTGATTAACATTATTAATCACCAGATCCAGATCCCCATCATTATCCAGGTCACCGTAGGCAGCGCCATTGGAAAATGATGTAGTGGTAAATCCCCATTGTTTACCTGTATCGGTAAATTTCAAATTACCGTCATTCTTGTATGCTTTGTTTAGTACACCAATGGATGGTATTTTATCAATGATCTCATTCATATCTTCTTTCTTTCCGGTAGCAATCATTCGTTTCATGATATCACTGGCAGAAAAATCAAGAAAATCCTGGTTGATAAGATCATGATTAATTCCATTACAAACATACAGATCAAGAAATCCATCATTGTCCGCATCGAACATGAGTCCCCCCAACTCCAATCGGTAGCAGCAACACCGGCATAATTGGCAATATCTGCAAACCTTCCGTTTTTTTTATTTAACTGCAACGTGTTTTGAAAAAACTGATGATAAAAACCATTTTTTTCTTTAAGACGATAAGCATTAATATCATCAAAATTTAAAGTTGTTTTGAGACGATAATCATCATCGGGCAGCATATCGGTTGTAAAAATATCCGGGTAGCCGTCGTTGTTGATGTCGCCAATATCTGCTCCCATGGATGCAAGACTGGTATGCTGCATATAATCTTCCAATTCATCTTTGAACGTTCCGTTTTTTTGGTTGATATATAAATAATCTCTTTCAAAATAATCATTGCTCACATAAATATCAGGATAACCGTCATTGTTCACGTCGCCTATCGTCACGCCCATCCCAAAACTAATCAGGCTCCCATGAATGCCAGCTTTTTTCGTTACCTCGGTAAAATGTCCGTTATCGTTTCGATATAAATGATCCCCGCCTCCTTTCCAAACTGAAGCTACCGGCCATTCTGCATCGGGCAAATCACGCTTATTTTCATAATTCAAACTATTGGGAGAAATCGGGCTATTGTTGATCGCAAAACAATCCAGATCACCGTCCATATCATAATCAAAAAAAGAAACCTGCGTACAATAACCAATATTGTCCAAACCATATTTCGCCGCTTCTTCAGTAAATGTGAGATCATGATTATTGATGAAGAGTTGATTTTTGCGCAATGAAGAATCGCCCATGTTTCCTGCATTGCAAACAAAAATATCGAGCCAACCATCATTATTAATATCCACCATCACCACGCCGGTGCTCCATAGCTTTTTATCTTTGAATCCGGCTTTTTCAGAAATATCTTCAAACTGAAAGTTCCCTTTGTTCAGATATAATTTATTGCTGCCCTGATTTGCTGTAAAAAAAATATCAGGCAACCCATCATTATTAATATCACCGATTGCCACACCACCACCATTATAAAAATTCCGGTAGTTCAGAATATTCATCTCCTTTGTATCATGAACAGTATTGATGAAATTAATTCCGGTATTATCCATCAAGGTGAATAGTGGTTCTTTATCAGCCTTATGGTTGCAGGAAGAAATGAAAAAAGGAACAACCAATATGGAACAAAAAAAATATTTCATCAAAAAAATTTGGTAGCAATGAAAAGATCAATTCTTTTTATTGTAATCGTTCACTTTGTATAATAAAGGGTATTCGTTATTCTGAAGAAACAACAGGTATCTGTTCTTTCGGCCTTTGATTTCTGCAATGTCTCTTACCTCTCCTCTTAATTTTAATCCGGTCTTTGGAGCATCCTGAAAAATAAATTCTCCTTTGCCGTCATTCATAAACACATCACCAAGATTTGCATCCAGCCTTTCAAATTGTGGTAAAAAACCAAACTGGTTGCCGCCAAGAACCAAATCAAGGTAACCATCATTATTCAAATCCATGCATTCAAATTTGTTAACGGAGGAAAGTTGAGCCATCGGCGGCAATTTATGAACAATGAAACTGCCATCACCATTATTTATAGCCACACAGGAACTGGGATAATTAAATTGTTTCATTATACATTTTCCCATTATGTCACTTGAAAATAATTCCTGGATTGATTTTGTGGCATAGGATTCATTTTTAAAAAATTCTTTTTTGATCAGCGGTAGCTGGCTTTCCATATCTTTTTTCAGAAATACGGGCATATCTTTTCCGTCAATCGTATAGGTCATAATTTTTTCAAGATTACCACTCTGACCAAAATCATTGATCCATAATTTAACCGGCTTATTTTTATCGGGATGCAGATAAAAATTTTCACCAATATTTCCAAGCAACAAATCCTGTTTACCATCACCATTTACATCTGCCACTGCAAGGGATTGCCACCAACCATATAAATTCTGCAATCCGGTATTCTGCAATTCATCAAATTTTCCCTGGTCCTTATTATACTTGAAAATTCTCGGTGTCATCCATTCACCCACAATAATCAACTCCTTTTGTGAATCTCCGGAAACATCAGCCCACGCCGCATCACAAACCATCCCGATATGAGCAATATCGGGATTTTTTTCTTTAGCTATATCTGTAAAATGTCCTTTACCATCATTTACAAAAAGATAACTTGTCGGATCAATGCCATACTCTTCAGGAAAGCTTCTTGCACCAATAAACAGATCGGGATAGCCGTCATTATTAAAATCATTGGCAATGGCAACCGAAATATTCATCCCTACATTTGGAAATGCTGATGGATCCAATGTGAAATTCCCTTTCCCATCATTTTTAAATAATCGAAGTTGAAGTTCGCGGCTGTTGGGTGGTGCATTATTACCTCCGGGGCAAATCAATAAATCAAGGTCACCATCATGATCACAATCGAACAATAAAACAGCCACGTCTTCAAAGTCAGAAAATTGTTCAAATGCTTTTTCTTCTTTCTTTACAAATTTTCCATCCGGTGTTTGAAGATATAATTGACCCGGGTGACCCGGCGTGCCACCAATGAAAACATCTTCTAATCCGTCTCCATTCACATCGCCAACAGCAGCTTTGGGTCCTTCGCGGGAAAGCATACGTGGAATATTTCGCTCCCTGTAAAAATCAATGACATTATTTTCCTGGTGTTTTTCAAAATTGCTTTTTACAGATGAGAAATAAGTTGGCTGATCTTTTTTATCAATAATCGGAAAAATATTTTTTTCATCATCCTGTTGAATGATATGCGTTTGATTGATGACCGGTTTTTCAATTGTAATAAATGTCCTGTCAGGCCAGATGACGATCATCGAATCTATTTGTGGAATCTTCCCCAGACCAAAAATCATTTTATAATCTACGGAAGATTGAAAGCCCCGGCTTGGAAACATTTCACGTGTAAAAATTTGCCCGCCTGCAAATACTTTTACTTTGCTCCCGATGGCAAAAGTGTTTTTTCCCTTCCCTTTCAAAAAAATTCCGATGTAATTATTATGATTAATCTCACGGGAATTATTTTTATAAATAAATGCCGGTTGATTTTCATTGTTGATCACCAAATCCAAATCACCATCATTATCCAGATCGCCATAAGCAGCGCCATTGGAAAAACTGGGTTGAGTAAATCCCCATTGGGAGCCAATATCAGTAAACTTCAGGTTCCCATTATTTCGAAAAACTTTATTAGGCAGAGGTGTTCGTGGAATTTTTTTCAATAATTCCTCAATCGCTTTTTTCTTACCGCTCAGTACCATTTTATGATACGTTTCATCGGCAAAGAAATTCATGAAATCAAGGTTGGTGACATCACGATTGATACCGTTGCAGACATAGATATCATTCAGTCCGTCATTATCCATATCAAACATCAATGCACCCCAACTCCAGTCGGTGGCAGAAACTCCGGCATAATTGGCAATGTCTTTGAACATTCCATTCTTATTATTCAACTGCAAGCAATTTTGCGTGTATTGATAATAAAACCCAGAGTCCAATTTTTTATTGAATAACCCAATATTGTCAAATGCGCCGGTCGTTTTCAAACGATAATCATTCAATGGTAGCATATCTGTTGTAAACAAATCCGGATAGCCATCATTATTGATGTCAGCAATATCGGCCCCCATGGAAGAAAAACTGGTGTGCTGAAAATAATCTTCAAATTCATCTCTGAACGTTCCGTTTTTCTGATTGATGTATAAATAATCTCTTTCGTAAGAATCGTTTGAAACAAATATGTCAGGATAACCATCACCATTTATATCTCCTACTGAAACTCCAAGTCCAAAACTGATCAATGATCCATGAATACCGGCTTGCTTAGTTACTTCGGTAAAATGTCCGTTATCGTTCCGGTATAAATGATCGCCACCGCCTTTTAAAAAATTTCCAACGGGCCAATCTTGTTCAGGTAAGTCACGTTGATTAGTATAATTCAACTGGTCGATAGGAACTGGGCTGTTGTTGATCATGAAACAATCAAGATCACCATCGCCATCATAATCAAAAAAAGAAACCTGTGTAGTGTACCCTGAAATATCCAATCCATATTTTGCCCCCTCTTCAGTAAATGTGAGATCATGATTATTGATGTATAACTTGTTTTTCCTGTTGCCGGTGCCCATATGTCCCGATGAACAAACATAAATATCCAGCCAGCCATCGCCATTGACATCAGCAAATACAACGCCTGTATTCCATTTATCATCTTTAATAATACCGGCTTTATCACTGATGTCTTCAAACTTAAAATTGCCTTTATTGAGATATAATTTATTTTCACCGGTATTGGAAGTAAGAAATATATCCGGTAATCCGTCATTATTAATATCACCAATCGCAACGCCTCCGCCATTATAAAAGTTCCGGAATAGAAAACTATTCTCCAGGCTATCGTCTTCAACTTTATTGACGAAATTTATTCCTGTATTCTCCATAAGTTGAAACAGAGGAGTTGGCCGCTTATTGTTTTTGCAGGAAAATAAAAAAAGTATTGTCACAGCAGCAAAGTATACTGATCGCATCGTTTCAATAGTTTTATTCGGGTTGGATTAAAGTAATATTTTGCAGAATGATTTTTCAAATTTAGTTAAAAACATCCTTCCCTGTTATACAGGATTATGTTTAAATTGTAATTATTATTTTACCAGGCTGATAGGATTGGCGCTACAATTTCCGGGATTATCTGCTTTTTGAAGCAGATTTTTTATAATTATTATCGACAACTAATAAGACAAATCTAATTCTAAATTATAGATAATGCTTAAAATTTTTCTATCTCAAATACCTTATTTTGCAAAAAACATCATAGAATGAAAAAAATAATACTTGCAGTGACAGTGTTCTTGATTATTTGTTTAAGTTGTATTTATTTGATTATCCCTTCTACAATTATTATTTCCAGAATAGACCCCATCAGATCTTATCAAAACGGTATAACCAGGTTTTTCAGGGATAGTAATAAAATTAGAGAATGGGGGAAAACATTTGCCTTGCAGGAAAATAATGGATTTACACTGAAAGGGTACACTTATACATTCAAAAAAGGATTGAGTTCGTTGGTAAAAGTATTTATAAGGAATTCAAATTTTAAAGTTGAAAGTGTACTTTTCTCGATGCCAGTTTATAAAGATTCTTCCAACATATATTGGGAAACAAAGATCAAAACAGGAATTAATCCATTTGCAAGAATTAAAAAATATTTTGAAATCAAAAGACTCAAAGAAAATATGAATGAGGTAGCCAATCATCTCAAATCATTCCTTGACAAAAACGAAAATATTTACGGCATCCATGTTGAAGAGATAAATCTCAGAGATTCGTTACTCATTTCTGCTAAAACCATGCTGAATCATTATCCCACGGAACCGGATATTTACAAAGAAGCTGATAAGCTAAAAGCATATGCAAAATCTAAGGGTGCCGGGCCAACCGATTCCGTTATGCTGCACGTTGAAAAATTGGATTCCTTAGAATATGAAATGATGGTTGGATTACCAATTAATAAAGATATACCCGGATCAAAAGATATTCATACAAAAAGAATGCCTTATGGAAAAAGCATGTTTGTTTCAGTTATTACAGGAGGAACGGCTAATGTGCAAAAAGGGATGGAGCAATTGAAATTATATTTGATTGATTCCGAAAGAGCTTCTCCGGCTATTCCTTATGAAATGCTGATCACAAACAGGCTGACTGAAAAAGACAGCACGAAATGGGTAACCCGTTTATATTATCCGGTAATGTGA
Organism: uncultured Bacteroidota bacterium; assembly: GCA_963823125.1. Taxonomy (GTDB): domain Bacteria; phylum Bacteroidota; class Bacteroidia; order Chitinophagales; family Chitinophagaceae; genus UTBCD1. The sequence goes on along the minus strand of CAWGKD010000003.1, from coordinate 591,209 downwards.
AAAGTGCTCATTAGCCGGTTACCTTATTAAACCTAAATTTTCTAAATATAAAAAGAGGCCGTCTTTTCAGCTCGGCCTCTTGCGTATAAAATCAAAACTTATTTTATAATTAGTAACCCGTGTTCTGAGTTAAATTAGGATTAGCCGATAATGCCTGAGTAGGAATTGGGAATACTAAATAATGAGCGTCATCAGTTGGCTTGTATTGGTATAATTGAAGTTCAACTCCAAAACGAATTAAGTCTGTTCTTCTAACACTTTCCCAATACAATTCTCTGCCTCTTTCAGTTAAAATTGCATTTGGATCGTACAATGTTTGTTGAACCGTTCCTGTTCCAACTAATTTAATAGAAGGTAAAGCAGCGGCACCTCTTGCAGCTCTCAATCCATTGACCAAAGCTAGTGCACCAGCATTATCTGGAGCCGCTTCACGCAATTTAGCTTCTGCCACCATCAGCACTACATCAGAATAACGGAAAAGCACTAAATCATTACCTGAAGGACCTTCATAATATTTTGTACCATTGGTAAAATCCGGAGGATATTTAACAACACGAATACCAGTAACTTCCAGGTTAGGTCCAGTCTCTTTCATTGTAGGATCAATAGTGGGAGTAAATGCAAGAGGGTTCCCTTTTCTGTCTTTTAATGCAGCACCAGTCTGATCACGTTGTTGGCCAATTTGAAAGCCTACTCTTTGACCAGAAACATTGGTAACGCCGGGATAAAACCTGCCGCCGAGTCTTGAATCAGCAGCAGTGTCTGCATATAATCCACTGGTATTTCCACCTGCAAATTGTGTTACACCTACCATTGGTAGGGCCGTAGTACCAAAACTATTGTAGAAATCACTGATAGTAGAAAATCCATTCCAACCTGAATTAGGATTATAATCAGTTTCCTGGTTATAATGTTCAGTCATCATCCAACGTGCATCAGGTCCGCTATTATTAGCCGGAGAACCTGAATTGTTTGGATAAACAAGTATATTCTCAGTAGATGAATGGTTGGTTGCAGAGAAATTACTGAAATAATCAGTTGCATAGCTGTAATGGCCCCCTGAGATAATACTGTTACCTAAAGTAATTACTTGTTGCATATCAGCATCGCTAAAAGTTGGTGCGGCTCTGTTTGCCCATGCGCCTCTGTTCAGATAACATTTCATCAACAAAGTTTTTCCCGCATCCTGGCCAGCCTGACCTCGTGCAGGAGAAGCCGGAAGATTAGGAATAATGGCCGTCAACTCATCAATAATAAATTGGGCTGCTGCTGCACCTGTTTTTACAGTTGGAGCATTCAACAAGTTATCACCTGGATTTCTTACAGGATATTGCCCATACAGATCCAACAAATAATACAAGGACAATGCTCTTAAGAATTTTGCTTCTGCAGCTTGCTGTGTCGAGGGGTTAAAACCTAACACATTGGTTGCATCAAAATTGATCTTGTTTAAATTATTAAATACTGATAAAATCTGGCCATGATCTGCATTCCATGTGTGATTGTGTAATACTCGCCATACTCCATTATCATCCCAGTCACCTCCTCTCGTTGGCACCAGGGATTCATCAGCAGTATTTTCTTCTAACGAAAATAACTGATCCTGGTTTGTAAAAGGTACTGCTAAGTCTGTATAAGTACCTTGTAACAATAAACCTACTCCTGCTGAGCCAAGGGCATTGGCAGTTTGACCATTTGTTAAGGACGAATTTAAATTCTGATTTAATTTAGTGCAGCTTGTAAGGGCTGCCACTAATAAAAGAGAATTTAGAAATTTAATATTTTTATACTTTATCATAAGTTTTGATTTTGTAATGATTTATAAAGAAAAGTTGAAACCAAATGAAATTGTTCTTGCAGTTGGATAAGGAACATACTCCTCAGACCGGGAAGGATAATTACCTGAGCTTTTGTCAATATTAACTTCCGGATCGAATCCCGAGAATTTAGTTATCACGAACAAATTGTTACCCCTTGCAAAAACATACAGGTTTTTAACATATTTCCCAACATTGCCCACTTGATATGACAAAGAAACACCTCTTAGTTTGAAGTAATTGCCCTTTTCCAGGAATCTGTCAGAAGCTGCAACAGCACTGGTGGGTTTTTCTGCAGAGTTAAAAGCATTCTTATCAATATTTCTTCCCTGTGCAATACCACTGATATTGGTAATGTTTGTAGCCGTATTATTATAAATCATGAAGCCACCAGCCCCGCCTCCATTTATTAATAAGGTCAATTTTTTGTACTCTAATGTTGTGCTGGCACCATAAAGAGAATGAGGGTTAGGGTCGCCTGCAAATGCAGGGTTAGCACTGATTTGTTGGTTACCGTTTGCATCAAATCCCGTAAAATGTTTCAGGTAGAATTCATCTACCGGCTCATTGTTAGTAATGATCTGACTCAATGTTCCGGATACACCCTGACCATCAATTTGACCGGTTATGATTTGTACAGGCTTACCATTAGTAGTAAAGTTCTTCAAGAGGTTTTTGTTGTAAGCATAATTTGCACTAATATCCCAGGTAAAATTACTCTTTTTAATCAAGGTCACTCCAATGCCAATTTCAACCCCACTATTGATCAAATTTGCAGGAAGATTGATATAAGTATTTGCTGGTGGGGCCGGTTGAATTGCAATACTCTGGTATATTATATTAGTTGTGTTTTTATTATAATAATCTATACTTCCAGAAATTCTACCGCTTCTGGAAGCAACGTCTAATCCAATATTATAAGACTGGGTTTGCTCCCATTTTAAATTCGGGTTAGCAACAACATTTTGATTGGCCGAGTTATATGCAGAAAAACCAAATTGTTCCTGAGCAGCACCTGCAGGATATTCCTGGTTACCTGTAATACCCCAGGAAGCCCTCAAAGCCAGATTGGAAAACATATTGCTGTTCTTCATGAAACTTTCATCGTTCAAAGACCATCTGAAACCTACAGAAGGAAAATAACCATATTTGTTGTTCGCCCCAAATTTGTTTGAGCCATCTGCTCTCAAGGTAGCTGTTAAAACATATCTACCAGCATAATTTAAAACTGCTCTTCCGAAAATTGATTGCAATTCTGTTTGCGGGTCTACATAAGTGCTTGGAACTAATTGTGTGTTGCCATCCTGGAGCATATTCGTATAAGGGAGATTGATAAAGTTTGCCTGGGTCAGATTTGTATTAAAGCCAGAAGCTGCAAATGAATTATTGGAATAGTTTGTCTTCCAATATTCATAACCTACTACTGCATCCAAATTCAGCTGGCTTGTAAGATGAGCATTATAAGTCAGGGTATGCGTAAATGTTTGAGAAGTTAAGCGTGCTGCAGATAAATCGCCGAATCCTAAACCAGATAAGCCGGCATAACCCTGCATAAACCCATAGAGATTTGTAGCTCGGTCACCTACACTATTATTAATGGCATATAAGAACTTATATTCCAAGTTAGGCAATAACTTATAAGCAGCAGAAATATTACCTAAAACTGAATTAACATTTGCAATATCGGATACCCCGGCCAAAAGAGCTAAGGGATTACCAGATCCGTTAGTTGGATAAATAAAATTGCCCGATGCATCAGTAAATTTGGTTGTGGGGTTCCACTCCAATGCTGTACTAATTAAGTTACCCTGCGAGCCAGAAGTATTCGCAACTTCTATTATATGCTCGGTAGTATGACCAGCAATTAAATTAAATGCAAAGGTTAATTTTTTGTCCAAAAATTTATAACTGCCGTTAAAGGTTCCTACATATTTGTCCAATGATGAATTTTTTATAAGTCCATTGTTTCTGGAACCTAAAAAAGAAGCCCGGAATTTGCCATTATCGTTACCTCCGCTAAAAGCAAGATTGTATTCCTGAGAAAGTTTTGAACTTGTAATTTCTTTCATAGCATCTACACTAGCACCATTATCCTGACCGGTAACTCCATATTTGGCTAAAGCACTACGGAATTGGCTTACACTGAGGATATCAAATTTCTTCATATAACCAGCATTCACTCCCCAACTTGTCCCAAATTCAACTTTTGCCGGACCTGCTGCACCAGTTCTAGTGGTAATCGCGATCACACCATTGGCACCACGGGAACCATAGATTGCTGCAGAAGAAGCGTCTTTCAACACATCAATAGAAGCAATGTCATAAGGATTAATAAATACCAGCGGGTTTGCATCCGGAGTAGAGCCAAATGTCGGATTTCCGGGATTTGGCCTGGCAGTTCTTCCATCCAAAGGAACTCCATCAATAACATATAATGGATTGTCTCCGGAACGGATAGAATTGTTACCTCTGATCTTTACTGTTGTTGCAGCCCCTGGTTGCCCTGAACTTTGAGTAACCTCCACGCCGGGAACTTTGTTCTGAAGCAATTGATCAGGTGTAAGAATAATACCTTTATTAAAATCTTTAGCCTGAACTGAACTTATGGCTCCGGTAAGATCTTTTCTTCTGGAAGTACCATAACCTGTTACTACTATTTCATTCAGGGTAGAATTCGAAATAACCATGGTTACATTAACGGATGGCTTTCCCTGAATATTTACCTCCTGAGTCTCATAACCAATAGAGCTAAACATAAGAACTTTTACGTCATTAGGAACACTTAAGTGAAAAATTACCTTGTGCATCAGTTGTTGTACCAAGCGTAGAGCCTTTAGCAACAACAGATACTTCAGGAACAGGATTACCTGAATTATCTTTTACTTTTCCTGTTACTGTCTTGTTTTGAGAGAATGCAACTGTTGATAACAGTAATAATAGGATTGGCAGACCAATCTGGTGTAGCAATCGTTTCATAAGCATAATAGTAGTTTAAACGTTGTTAAATCTAAATTGATTCATTATAAAAAATATTGGAAAATATATAGTGCTTTTCATATGCATAACATGAATGGAATAACACAAGTGCAATCGTTTTCTGACAAAAAAATAAATTTTATGAAAATTTAACGTTAAATGAAAGTAAAATTAATAAAAGACCCCTTTGTCATATTTGTGTCATTTACTGCATAAAATAAAAAATAATTGACTTGAATCACAAATGATTAACTAACAAATGTTCATTATACATCCTGCTTGTTTCATATTTATTGCGATTAATAATGTTGAAAAAAACTACCGAACTATATACGGTGTTGCAGCAAAACACTCTTTAAACAAGTTAAAAGATTCCTTAGCCCAGCAGTATAACAAAAGCATAGTTTATCCATATCTTATATATTACAAGTGCGCTACAAGTGCGATATATTGCGCACTTGTAGCGCACTTGAGTAGGAGTATCTACGGATCAGACTACTAGATGGTATAGGGCAAAGCTGGCTTTTGCGCTCCTTTCAGATAACTCTTATCCCGCACCAGCAATTTATTGGGTGATTTGCTCCATTAAAAATCTTCTTTTGCTGATACTGATTCAATTGAGCATATAATCAATTAAAATGACAGCATTCTGGAAAATTCGGGTACTTTCAAAATTTCAAAATGAGACACTATCCAGAACTTCGATTCATCTTTTGCCCCAATTTTTAAAGTAACTTCGCCAATGGGTATAAATTATAAATTTGCTTTATTAGAATAAAAAAGTTTTTTAAAAATGAATCCTACCACACAACCCGTCACATGACTTTGTAAACCTGCTCGATTATAATAACAACACCATATTTAATATGACGCCGGAAGAAGTTTCGGCTGCTGTCATCTCAGGTGATGCATCAAGAGTTCGTAAAATTGACGGACAATTCGCCATTGTAGAAAAAGTGGGGCAACAAGTTTTCATGGCACGTTCCATCGGAAGGCCGATGCGTTATTTTCTTGCCAAACAAGTATCCGGTCCGTTGCTTATCGTTGCTGAGCGCATAGATGAAATTTATGATTATCTGAAAACAAAAGGGCTTCACACGCAATTCCATCCTTCTTATACAAGAATGGTACCTGCACATTTTGTTGTGAGGTTAGAAGTAGTTGGATGTCCTGATCCCAATCCTGTTTACACCCGATTTTTTGAACCAAAAAGAAATCGTTTAACCAATAACCTTGATGAGATCGGTAAAACATATATGCAGGCATTGGCTGATGAATGTGAGAAATGGTTAAAGTCTATTCCGGAAAATGAACCGGTCGGTGTATTATTTTCAGGAGGCGTTGATAGTGGCTCGGTATTCCTGGTGATCTATCATCTCATGCTTAAACTTGGGCTTATCTCCGCAGCGTTTAAAAGCTTTCACTCTTTCTATAAATAATGGAGCTGATGCAGAACAGGCTCACGAATTTTTGGATCAACTTGGATTGTCTATTTTTCTTGAAGTATTGGATGTGCCACAATCATCAATTGATTATAAAGCTGCCATTAAAGTGGTAGAAGATTATAAACCGCTGGATATTGAATCAGCAACAATGGCTCTGGCACTATGTAAGCAAATAAGAAAATTATATCCTGACTGGAAATATCTTGCCGATGGAGATGGTGGTGATGAAAACCTGAAAGATTATCCAATAGCTGAAAATACAGAACTGACAATCCGAAGTGTTTTGAACAATACAATGCTCTACCAGGAAGGCTGGGGTGTTGACAAGATCAAACACTCGCTTACTTATACTGGTGGTCAAAGCAGAGGTCATGTCCGTTCTTATGCACCTTCACGATTACTTGGCTTTCGAGGTTTTAGTCCTTATGCATTGCCGAATGTTATTGAAGTGTCGGAAGGAATTCCTTTCATTGAATTAACTAACTGGAAAGAAGAAGCATTGTATGCATTAAAAGGTGAAATCGTAAAGAGAGGAATAAAAGCCATCACAGGTTTTAATATGCCTGTATTTGAAAAACGCAGATTTCAACGTGGTGCTGTTCCGGAAGAAATATTTAAAGAAATTTTTTCTGATGATGAAACGGAATACCGCAGCTATTTCAATTCACTTTATGCACACTCAGGAAATTGAAAAACTCCGGCCTGAAAGAAATATAGTAAGTCCTGATATTCCGTATCACTTTTTGCATGAACAGGAACCGGACCAGGAAGGTAATTTACAGAATGTAAATACAATTTTTCTTACCAGTAAAGAATGTTCATTCAAATGTGTTATGTGTGATCTCTGGAAAAACACATTGAAAGAATCAACAGCTTCAGGAGCCATTTTAAAACAAATAGACTACGCTTTAGAAAGATTGCCCAGGGCAGATATAATTAAGTTATATAATAATGGAAATTTCTTTGACACAAAAGCTATTCCATTGTCAGACTATCCGGGAATAATTAAACGTCTCCACTCCTACAATAAAGTGATCGTAGAAAATCATCCTAAACTTTGTGGGCAAGCCTGCATTGAATTTAATGAAAAGCTAAATGGAAAGTTAGAAATAGCAATGGGACTTGAAACCATTCATCCCGATGTATTGCCAAAACTTAATAAACAATTAAGTCCGGAAGATTTTAAAAAGGCTACTGCTTTTTTAAGAAGGCATGATATAGATATTCGTGCATTCATTCTTTTAAATCCACCATTTCTTATCGGAGAAAAAGAAAATATTGAATGGACGCTGAAAACTGTTCAGTTTGCTTTTGAATGCGGAGTGGTTTGTTGTTCCATTATTCCAACGCGACCGGGAAATGGAATTATGGAATCACTTCAGAAGAAAGGAGATTATATTCCACCAACATTGAATGCTTTAGAAGAAGTTTTTGAGAAGGCTCTTGAATTAAAAAAAGGCAGAGTGTTTGTAGATTGCTGGAATATTGATTTTCTTTCCAACTGTCCATATTGTTTTGATGAAAGAAAACATCGTTTGGAAGAAATGAATTCAGATCAAATAATCCATCAGCGAATAGTCTGTAGCTATTGTTCAGATCATGCATCAAACTAATAAGAACCATTATGATATTTTGATCGCTGGTTCTGGCTTTGCCGGATCACTTACTGCACTTATTTTAAATGATCTTGGATTTAAAGTTTGCCTGTTGGAAAAAGAGAAACATCCGCGTTTTGCCATTGGAGAATCTTCAACACCTGTTGCCGATATGATATTACGCAACCTTTCATCGAAATACAATCTGCCCTGGTTGCATGATTTCTCCCGTTATGGAAGCTGGCAGAAATCTCATCCTGAAATAGTTTGTGGTATTAAAAGAGGATTCAGTTTTTTCAAACACTTTCCGGGAAAAGATTTTTTTACAGATGAAAATCATTCAAATGAACTTCTTGTTGCTGCAAGTGTTGGCGATATGCAATCAGATACGAATTGGCTGCGTGCTGATGTTGATGCTTTTTTAGTAAATAAAGTAAAAGAAACCGGGATTGATTATTTTGATCTTACTGAAATCATTTCCGCAAAGAAAAATACACAATGGGAATTTCATACTAACAGTTTTAATGAACACAACATTGTTTACGCTTCATTTTTTATTGATGCCACCGGCAGCAGCAGTTTGCTTAATACTCTGTTCGGGATTGAATCTTCAGCAAAAGATTTTAAGACTAATTCATTCACTATATTTTCTCATTTCATTCACACTCCGCGATGGAAAGACATGCTGCAACAAAAGGGTATTTCAACAAATGATTTTCCTTATGATCCGGATAATTCGGCGTTGCATCAAATTCTGGATGAAGGTTGGCTATGGATGCTCCTGTTCAATGATGAACGTCTCAGCCTGGGAATGGTTCTCAATAATGAAGATGAATTTTATTCGAAGCAGTCAACAGAAAGTATATGGAATAATATTTTGAAAAAATATCCTTCTATTAATGATATTGTAAAAGATGCTTCTTTGGCTGCACAACCCGGAAAAATTATCCGTTCGGAAAGATTGCAAAGGAAAATAAAACAATGCTTCGGACCTGGATGGGTTTGTCTTCCTCATACAGCAGGATTTGTGGATCCTTTATTTAGTTCCGGTATTGCTCATACTCTTTCCGGAGTAGAAAAAATTATCCAGGCCATCAGTCAGCATTGGAAGCATGAAGAACATCTGCAACAAAATTTAAAAGAATACGAACATTCCATTTTCGAAGAGTTGAAATTAATGGATCTGCTTATTGCCGGATGCTATAAAACAATGGCTCATTTTGAACTCTTCAATGCCTGGTCAATGGTTTATTTTGCTGCGTTAATTGCTCATGAAAAGCGGAGAATCCAACATCAATCACCCGGATATTTTCTGAATGCTGATGATCCGGCTATCCAGGATATGGTGCAAAAATCTTATGCTGATTTAATGAAAATAATTTCTCAGCAACATCCATCCCATAAGGAAATCAGAAGATTTACAAATGTAGTCAGAGAAAGAATAGCGCCCTTCAATACAGCTGGTTTACTTGATCCTTCTTTAAAAAACATGTACCAACATACAGCTGTGGCATTATAAATGACGATCTGTTATTTTTAATTATAAAAAAGAATTCTATTTATCAGATGCATTTCCAAAAGTGCCAAGCCTCAATGCATTTCTGAAATCATAAGTTGTTACTTTCCTTGTATTGTACTTTTGCTGATATTCCTTGTGTCCTTTATCCTCCGGGTAAAAAATATTTTTCCCATAAGGATATGATGGCATATTATGAAATGGCAATGGCGCCACTGTTTGACCATAAGCTGTATTCATGTCACCATCTTTCACCCATCCTTCACTATAAATCAGGAAGTCTCTCTTCCATCCTTTGGGTAATGGTGCTAAATGTGTTGCATCAAAATCAATAGTTACTTCATCACCACCATCTGCAATGATATATTGATCATCCGCATTCTGCAGTAAGGGCATCACATTTCCGTAGCGGGTATAGTTTCCTGTAAGGTCTCTCCATTTTTGTCCCTTGGTGACATGATAATAGTCGAACCACTGCGGGCCATACGGTCCACCTTTGTTGAAAGAAGCAGAATAGCCGCGATAATTTAATTGTGCATTCATCATTTTCAAATCCTGCATTTTTACAGGAGCATTTACATTTCCTGTAGAAAAAAATATGTGATCCCAATAAATTTGCATGTTCGTGCGGATTCTCACTCTCCTGTCATTGGGTATCAGAAATTTGCCGGTAAGATTAACAACAACCATTTTATCTCTTCCCATAGGATAACCAATATTATTGATGACGGTTTGCCACTCTCCTTTTTTATTGATTACCTGCAAGGATGGAGATTGCTGTTTGTATTTATTAGTTTGCAAAAGTTCAGTGTTGATGCTGGCATCCGTCGGGAAAACCCATCCTCTTAAAAAAAGAAAGACGCTGTCTGCATTTGCTTTTTTTCCTAAGTCCAAAATCAAATCATGATCTTTTGCAACTCCCTGGAATTTTCCCAATGAAAAATTGGACACGTATTGAAAATCATACTTGCTGATTTTCGGCATTAAATTATTTTGGAAAGCATCAACTGCAGAAACAGGTAAATTCTGTTGAGAAACCACATATAGTCTTTTGCCTGGGTAAGGTGGTGCAACAAATCGTTCATCAACAAACACATCAACTGAATCAGGATGATCCACTGCAACCAATGCGGCTTTGTCGAAATAAACGGCCTCCCATAATTCCTCAGTGATCTTAACAGTATAAAGTCCGTTTTGAGGTTTTAATTTTTCCCCGGGAATAAGCAAATATTCTTTTGAAGGATTCGGATATGCATACGTGGTATCAGCATCATGAATGGCAACGGGCATTCCAAGTGCACTTCTCCACATCATGTCTTTTTGGAATTCAAATTCCTTACCATTCCAGGTGAAAAGAAAAGGACATGATCCCTTCAATTTTTCTTCTTCCAAAACTCTTTGCTTACGCATGGGATCAACAACGGTTTGCGGAACACCATTTGGCCATATAATACGCAAAGCATCAACTTTGATTCTTGTACCTACGCCAAATTCTGTAAGAGTTCCTTTAACTGTTTGCATTTGATATAAATCTCCGGATTTTAATTCTACCTGTGCACCAATTCCAAACCTGTTATTTTTACTATTGCCGAATGAAAGACCTGTCAGTTGAACCTGAACATAATTTTTATAATTTCCTCCATCGTTTCTGGCCAACTGAACACCCGATGGCCCGCATAAAAAAATATCTCTGTCACCATCAAAATTATAGTCTGCTATTGCAATACGATATCCCTGGCTGACATTTTCAGGTAACAAAGAACTTACATCACTAAATCCTTTTGAACCATCATTGTGAAATAATCTTACTCCTTTATTGGAACTGTCAACATTAGCACCTGCCACTACTATATCCTGATGACCGTCATTATCATAATCCACAAACGCAACATTATATACCTGAATGCCTTTTAGAAAGTGGCTTAACTGTTCTGATACTTTATCATCAACAACAAAATGTTCTCCTTCATTTTTAAGTAAAAAACATTTTCCATCAGCGCCGGCAATAAGTATATCCAATTTACCATCATTGTTATAATCTCCAAAGGCAATAGAAGTACCTGCATATTTTGAATTATTAAGTCCAAGGGAATTACTGATATCCGAAAAATTAGAATGCCTGTTATTGTTTAATAATTCAACACCGCCATTTTCTTTCAAACCGACAATATCCAAATCTCCATCATTATCCCAATCCCCAAAGTCCATATTAATTATACTTTGTTGGTCGCCTGCGAGACCCATCGCTGCAGCATTTTCAGTAAAAGTGCCATCGCCATTATTGCGGAAAAACTTGTTTCCTCCTTTTCGCGAAATATATATGTCAAGATCACCATCCTGGTCAAAATCTGCAATGAGAATTTTATTTCCATTATCAGCATTATGCAGCCCGATATCTTCGGTTACCCTGGAAAAAGTTCCATCTCCTTTGTTTTTGTATACAAGAATCCCGTTAGTTGTGGTGATAAAAAGATCCTGGTAACCATCATTATCATAATCTGCAAAGCTGGCATCTAAATCTTCTCCTTTATGATTAATTCCCCCAGCAACTGTGCATTCCTTAAAGTTTCCCATCCGGCTGATTGACAAATATGATTTGGAAGCAGAAGCTCCCGGCGGCAGATAACTATAATATAAATACATATTTCCTTCCGCATCATAGTCAGCAACAGCCAATACGGCATTTTTAACTGCCGATCCTTTTTCAATGATAGATCCCGGTATTCCTGAAACATCTTTAAACTTTAAAGGCACTTCATACAAAGTGTTTTCGTTCGCAGTAGATACTTTTGAAGTATCAAGAGCTGAAACTGTTATATTAGTATCAAAATCAAAATAACCGGCATGCATTTTCGATATTTCAATTTCATCACTTCCTGTTGCATATTCAGGAGCTATTTTCATCAGATCATGAAATTGTTTTATGTAGACTAAAGCACCGGAAGGCTGATCAGCATCCAATAACGAAGCGGCTTTCTGATAAAACGTTTCCGCTGCATCAGATAAACCGGGGGCAATCTTTTTTATACTTTGCAAATAAAACAGAGAAGAATCAGTTTTACCCTGGCTGGCAAAAAGTTCTGCTAACTGAAGACGTACCACAATATTGGCTGGCACCAGGCTTTGCACTTTCAGCAAATAATATTTTTCCAATCCTTTGTTTGCACCGGAAGTATCCAGTTCGGATAATTTATAATAAGCTTTAATACTTTTCGGATTTTTTCCGAGTATTTCTTTTAATTCGGCAATAGCAGTTTCTTTATCATTTTTCAGGCTGTATATTTCAGCTAACAGCAATTTCAGATCTTCATTATCTGGTATAATTTTCAATCCTTTTTTATCCACGTTTTCTGCTGCATTGTAATTTTTTTGTAATAAATAGAGATGTGTCAGACCAATATAACTGAAGGTATCGTTTGGCTCCATTTTTATGGCTTGTTGGAAAGCCGCTTCAGCTTCATCAAGGTGGTTCTGAGAAAGATAAAGCAGTGCCAGGGATTTTGGATCGGTATTAGTTGGATTGCTATTCTCTTTTGTTTTTCTGCCGCAACCTGATAAACCCTGTACTATTGTAAGAATAACATAAGAAGCAAAAAAAATCTTTAAATAACTTCCACGGGAATCTAGAAAAGCAAACATTTTAGATATTATAGTGAGATAATTGTAAATATAGAAAATGAAATTAAGGAAATCTTTTTTCGCTTGTGTTAACGACTGATTTATTTTTAACTTGCTGTTGTTTTAATATCTCATTTTTAACATATTCAGAGATTCGTATTGAATAAAATAATTTATAACGGGTTGCTATGATGAATTGGCAAAAAAAAATATCAAAAATAATTACGATTATAATTTTTGCTGGATTGCTTTTAGGCACTGCTCTTCCATCCAGGAAAAAGTTACTTCATCCTGGTGATGCAAGGCAAAAAGAATTAGCCTTAAAAGAATATGGCTTTTACCTGGAACCTGTCAATGAAGACGCAAATATAAATTTCCGGCATTTGTGTCCTCAACTGGATCCAAAATTGAAAAACATTGAAGCACAAATAGCTTCGATGGGAGCTTCAGTATCCATTGTTGATTATGACAAAGATGGATGGGACGATATTTATTTTACAAACAGCCGGACTGGTAGCCAAAATGCGCTTTATCATAATATGCATAATGGTAAATTTGAAAACGTGGCTGACAAAATGGGAATTGCTGACGTGAATAAAGATGGAACCGGTGTTTCAATGGGCGCAATATGGGGCGATTATGACAATGACGGTTACGAAGATTTGTTTTTGTACAAATGGGGCAAACCTGAATTATTTCATAATGTTGGAGGTAAGAAATTTGTGAATGTAACTGAAGGAAGCGGATTGCCCAAATGGGTTAACGCTAATTCTGCGATCTGGTTTGATTTTAATAACGATGGATTGCTGGATCTATTTTTAGGTGGATATTACAATGAAAAATTTGATTTAAGCCACATAAGTACGACAAATGTAATGCCCGAAAGTTTCCGGTATGCCAATAACGGCGGCAGAAATTATCTTTTGGAAAACATGGGAAATGGAAAATTCAAAGATGTTACAGATGAATATGGTTTAAGTTCCACAAAATGGACCCTTGCAGCAGCATCTGCCGATTTTAATGGAGATGGATACCCTGACTTATTTATTGCAAACGATTATAATGTAAATGAATTGTATATTAATGAAAAGGGAAAAAAATTTACAGAAATTGGTAAACAATCAGGAATAGGTAATATTCCAAAAAGTGGTATGAGTGTTTCATTTGGAGATATAGATAATAGCGGAATTCTTGGAATTTATAATACAACAATTACAGAAAAAGGAATCCTGATTCAAGACAATAATTATTGGCAACCTGAAACCGAACAAACAAATAACACCTACCCGAGATTTGTAAATTTAGCACAGTTGGCAGGAATCAATAATGCAGGTTGGAGCTACGGAGCACAATTTGGAGATTTAAATAATGATGGCTATATGGACCTTTATGTTGCTAACGGATTTATCTCTGCAAAAAAAGGTACTTCATATTGGTATGATTATTCAAAGGTTACCGGTGGCAACAGTTCAATTATAGAAGATGCTGCAAACTGGCCTGATATGAAAGGTAAAAGTCAATCTGGTTATGAACAAGACAAAATATGGTTAAACAAGGGGAATGGCTTATTCGAAGATGTATCCAGTGAAGTGTGTCCTTATGCTACGTTTGATGGCAGGTCAGTTGCCACTGCAGACCTATGGAATAATGGTAAGTTAGATGTTGTTGTTGCCAATCAAAATAATATTCCCCTTGTTTATAAAAACGATCTTCAAAATAATAACCATTGGATAGAATTTGATCTGCAGGGAACTTTGAGCAACGCAGATGCAGTTGGAGCCAAAGTAGTTTTAGAGTGGAATGACATGAAACAAACTCAGATAATTACAGGTGGTATGGGTTTTTCTTCCCAAAACCAACACCGGCTTCATTTTGGATTAGGTAATAGCAGTAAGGTAGACCAGGTGAAGATTTATTGGCCATCTGGCGGAGATACAACTATTATTAATCCTCAAATTGATCAACTCCATATTATAAAAGAAAATAAAAAAAAGGAATAGTAATTTAATCCAGGATGCCAACCCGAAAATCATTCAAACATTATTTAAGATTTATTAAAATAAGCAACACCAATAAAAATAGCAGGTAAAAATATACCGGTATTAAATAATCAGATTGATAACAAACTTTCAAATCATCTAAAATATGCCATGGCTTTTTAAACGTCCGACAGGTTATTTTCAATACATTCCACCAGCATTTATTACACTGCTGCTTTTGATTGGCCAGTTAAGTTTCGGTATGCTGGATAGCTATACTAATCTTGTTGCATCAATATTTACAGCCATAATTACTGAAATTATTTTAGCAAGATTTCTACTGGGAACATGGAAAAATCTTGCCAGCGCTTATATAACCGGAATAAGTGTTGGCATTCTCATACGATCAACTTTGATCTGGCCCTACATTATTACAGCTATGCTGTCAATCATGTCAAAGTATGTGTTAAGATATAAAGGGAAGCATTTATGGAACCCTTCAAACTTTGGAGTTTCCTGGATGTTGTTTATGGCTCCTTTGGATGTAGCTGGATTAAGTATTCAGTGGGGTAGTAATTTTTTGTCGCTGGCGGTAATATGGATATTAGGTTTAGTGATTGTTTCTCACGCAAAAAGGCTTCATGTTACTTTAACTTATGTAATAAGTTTTGTAATCCTGGCCTATGTCCGAAGCCTTATTACAGGAGATGTTTTTCTCGCAGAGGTCTCACCAATAACCGGACCGATGTACCAACTTTTTGTATTCTTTATGATGACAGATCCACCAACATCTGTATCTACCAGAAGAGGACAAATACTGGTTGCCGTTCTCATAGCTATCGTGGAATTTATTTTACGGTTGAATAGTTTTATTTATGCGCCTTTTTATGCACTTTTCATTGTTGGGCCAATTGCCAAATTTATTGACCTGAAGATACATGCAAAGAAAGTGATTATACAAGCTGTAGGAAACAAGCCGAGCTTATGAAACAAAATGCTGATTCTTCTTTAAGCGAAAAACATTTGACTAAAAAGTCAAACCGAATTTTATTATTTGTCTTACCTGTTGCAACCACTTACATCGTTTGGACTATTTATATGATTTTGACAAATAGCTGGAGACTTTTTTACCATTATTTTTATATGAGCATTACAATGGTATTTGGCTCGTTTGTCGCAGGAAGCAGTTCAGAAGGCGGAGGCTCTGTTGCGTTCCCGGTCATGACACTTATTTTTAAAATTCATCCTGCAGATGCAAGGAATTTTAGCCTTGCCATTCAAAGTATCGGCATGACTGCTGCTACGCTATGGATCATTGCCCGGAAAATTCAAATAGAGAAAACTTATCTTAAACTGGCTATCATCGGGGGAAGTGCGGGCATTATTTTCGGCAGTTATTTTATAGTCCCATATATTTTCCCGGCATACGCCAAAATGTTATTTGTATCATTCTGGCTAAGTTTCGGCATCGCTTTATTTGTGGTAAATTATTACCGGCAGCGTCTTGTACGTAGTCAACTTATGGATATGAGTAATTATCAAAAGGTTCAACTTATTTTTATCGGATTTATTGGTGGAATTTTGAGCGCCTTACTTGGAAGTGGCGTTGATATTTGCACGTTTGCATTCGTTACCATGAAATATAATTTATCTGAAAAAGTGGCTACGCCCACTTCCGTAGTCCTTATGGCTTCCAATGCAATTGTGGGTTTCTTACTGCATCAATTTGTTATGAGGGATGTGACTCCGGCTGTATATAATTATTGGCTGGTATGCATACCTGTTGTTATGTTAGGAGCGCCAATTGGTGCATATATCGTTAGCAAAGTGAAACGCTTGCTTATTGTAAATTTTCTATGCATTATTATCCTGGTTCAATTTTTGGGAGCTCTTTTTATTATTAAGCCTGTTGGTAGATTGTTGCTTTTTTCAATTGTCAGTTTTTTGGCTGGAAGTATTATATTCTTTGTTTTGACTGCTCATGGTAAAAAAAAGTTGATGCGATTTTAAAAGAAAATTAACTTCAAAATCATTTTAAGTTTAATCCACTTTTCGATAATTTACTTGATGGATAAAATTTTTCAACATTGGGAAGCTTTTATTAAAAGTGAAAGAAGAATAACGTTGTTACAAAATTACCAGGCTTGATCAGGCAATTGCAAATCAATGATTACTTTTAAAAAAAATAGTCAACATACAATTACTATTTTCACATCTTTGTTTTAAATTTAAATATAGAAATGTTTATTAGGCTTTGTGATAAAAACCAGAATTGATATGAAATCTCTCAGGAATTTTCGTGATAACGGCAAAATTGCATTCAGAAGCAAAGGCGCATTTTGGATAGGTTTTTTGGCAGTTACAGTTGGCGTGGCCTTACAACTTCCTATGTATATTAACGCAAGTAATATGGGTTACCGGCTGGTGGGAATGCGCATGAATACCTCAATGGACTTCGGGATGGTATTAGTAGTTCTGGGACTTTTTATTACGTTATACAGTCTCATTCCGACCAACACAACCAGGGAGCCGGAGAATTTCAATCTGAAAGTGCAAGCACTTGATGATGCACCTATCAATTATACACATATCGGGCTGCTAATAATTATGGCGATCGCCATAACTCTTGATGTGATGAAACCAACAATTCTTTCTTTTGTAGTGCCAGGTGTGGCAAGAGAATATGGATTAAAATCACCTGTGAATCCCAGCGGAACCATTCCCGTCGCATTGCTTCCGCTTTCCGGAATCACGGGCACTGTGATAGGATCTTTTTTGTGGGGATGGATGGGGGATAAAATTGGTCGGCGCTCCTCGATACTAATGGCCGGGATCACATTCATTGCAACAAGCGCTTGCGGTTCCATGCCTTCCTTCTGGATGAATTGTGTGATGTGCCTTGTGATGGGATGGGGCGTTGGAGGAATGCTTCCTATTATGTTTACCCTAATGGCGGAAAGTATTCCTGCAAGACACCGTGGCTGGCTGATGGTTCTTTTGGGAGGTGATATTGCAGGCGCTTATATTATAAGCAGCGCTCTGGCATCGTGGCTTGTTCCTCATTACACATGGCGGATACTTTGGCTGATTGGTTTTCCTACTGGTTTTATGCTTATCCTGTTAAATAGATGGATTCCGGAATCGCCAAGATATCTTCTTAATCATGGTAGAGTAAAGGAAGCACAGGCTGTCATGAAACGCTTTGGTGCGGTCGCTATAAAAGAAGAAGTTTCTATAAACATTATTGACACCAAAATCAAGGATAAATTTGGACAACTATTTCGTTCACCTTTCCTGGGAATTACGGCTACCCTGGCAATTCTGGCTCTTGGTGGTGGTTTTGTAGAGTTTGGATTTGAGCTGTGGATACCATCTAATCTTCAGCATCTCGGATTCACACAAGCTGGTTCCTTTCAGTTATTAAGAAATGCTGCTCTTATTGGTTTCCCTCTTAATTTTTTAGTTGCCTGGACTTACGGATTCTGGAGCAGTAAACGAACAATTATCCTGTTAACCCTACTTACTGCCGCTTCCATGCTTGGCTTTATGTTTTCCGGCAACTCAATTATACATCATCACGTATTGCTTTACATCTTACTTATTGTTCCTATTTGGGGAATAAGTTCGGTAATATCTCTCCTCTCGGCCTATGCAGCCGAGATATATCCCACCAGGATACGTTCACGTGGAAGCGGCCTGATAGCGGGATTTAGTAAATTCGGAGGAGTTCTTATAATTGCAATGGTCGTTGTGGCAGTAGCTCCGCCATCCATTGCAACAACTGCACTCATTGGCGCTGTTCCACTGATACTTGCTGCTATTGCCGTAATCTTCTTTGGTGTAGAGACGCGAAAACGCAAGTTGGAAGAAATCACTGCAGAACAATTGAGCAATTCTTTTGTACCGACTACCGAGGTCAATGTAAAAGTCTGATACAAATCATTCTGTATGTCGTCAAAATAAAATAGACTTTTTATTAGAAACTATTCAGTAATTACAAGTTATTTTTTTCCTTACAGCTCAAATCTTTTTTAGATAAATTAACTTGTTAAGTTACGATAACTACTGTTGGCATTCTGGATTGCTGCTTTTTTGTTGGCTGCTGTTGCTCCCTTGTTGGTTGTTGTTTTGTTGGTTGTTGTCTCGTTGGTTGTTGCCTTGTTGGTTGTTGTCTCGTTGGTTGTTGTCTCGTTGGTTGTTGCCTTGTTGGTTGTTGTCTCGTTGGTTGTTGCCTTGTTGGTTGTTGTCTCGTTGGTTGTTGCCTTGTTGGTTGTTGCCTTGTTGGTTGTTGTCTCGTTGGTTGTTGCCTTGTTGGTTGTTGTCTCGTTGGTTGTTGCCTTGTTGGTTGTTGCCTTGTTGGTTGTTGTTTCGTTGGTTGTTGCCTTGTTGGTTGTTGCCTTGTTGGTTGTTGCCTTGTTGGTTGTTGCCTTGTTGGTTGTTGCCTTGTTGGTTGTTGTTTCGTTGGTTGTTGTTTCGTTGGTTGTTGCCTTGTTGGTTGTTGTTTTGTTGGTTGTTGTTTCGTTGGTTGTTGTTTCGTTGGTTGTTGCCTTGTTGGTTGTTTATTATTTTGATTTTGTACTTGCTGCCCTTTGTTTGTTTGTATTTTTTGCTGTGGCTGAGTTCGGGTATTCCCATGTCCGCCTACCTGTCTTATATTTTTTAAACTCGCCACTTTGGATGGAGCTTGTTTTGGGCCGCCAGAAATATTTTTTTGCACTTGCGGTCTATATAGCTGAAGTTCACCTTTACTTAAATGCTGTCCCGGCTTATTGCTTTCTCTTATTGCAACCGGTGTAAAAGTTCTACCGGCATTTTTTTCTGCTTCAGTTCTATTCGGTCCTGCATTGTATCTTACATTATTTGAACGACCAACTTGAATATTATTAATTACAGCGGAATTTCTAATAATAGCATTGTTGCTTGATGAACTGACATAATAATTATTAATATTAGTTCTACCGAAATCTCTATCTCTTACAAATCTCCATCTGTCATTTGGAACATTATAGCCATTACTATAAGCAAGATCAAGACTAATGCCTGGACCTATTGGCGCCCATCCATAATAACCCTGGGAACTTCTCCAGGTAACCCATCCGGGACCCCATTCGTTATCCGGCACCCATTCCCACCCATAATTATTGTCATAATACCAACGGCCATAATGAAATGGAGCCCATCCCCATGAATAATCAGAAACCCATGTCCACCCCGCATCAGTGAATACCCAATACCCATCGGTGCCATAGGGAGTAAACCCACTAGATACATTGGGAATCCAAACATATCCATAGTTTGAGTTATCTACCCAACTACCGTAAGGGCTTAAATCATCATAAAATACCTGGAAGCCGACAGATTCTTGTGCACATGCTTTTGTCAATCCTATCCATGAAACTGAATTGAGAATCAGAAACAGAATAAAAATCTTACTTATTGCTTTCATAACAGATGTATAATTATTTTTTTGATTCAAACTTATTACTGAAAAAGTTTAATGTAAAGGTCAGCGACTTCCCCGGGGTAAATGTTATATAACTTTAGAAAAAAGTTATATCATTCACACATATAGCATCTGGTAATTGCTCATTCAAAAAATTGTTTAAACAACTATTCAACAAAGTCACTATTATGGGATTGGTGGCTAATAAGCCGGTCCCGGTTAATTCTTCAGCCTGTTCTTTCATTTTATCAGTAAATGAAAGAAACCTTGAGCCCGTCTGGCAGATTGAGATAAACCAAGCAAAGAAATTTTGCCGCATTAAAAGCGGAGACCTAATCCATCCTTTTTTCGAGAATCTCTCTTGCCATTACAGAACGGGAGCGAACTAAGTTTCGAAACTGTAGTTTGGCAGAGTTGGAACCTTTATTTTCAATATTCTCATGCAAGTTTATGTCTTCCTTATTATTTTCATTCTTATTAAAGATTTCATCGGCGGAATGACGATTAATTCCGTCTTCATCCTCCTGGTTGTTCACAGCATAATATTTTTTAATCTTTTTCATACATCAATAGTTTGTTAAGAAAAAATATTTTATAGACACTAAATATATTTATATACAATAACAGAAGTGTTATATAATCTTCTGTAAAAATTATATAATTCACACATTTTTATGAAATAGCTATAATTTAAAAGTCGTCGAATTGTCTAATCTCTTCTCCAGACAGACGGACATCCGGCAATTAAGAATCAAACAACCTCAGATTTTTTGAATATGTGAATTATACAAGTTATTTCACAGTTTATGTAACATTTATCATTTACAAGCTGTTTAATTTTACATATCATTGATTCGTTAAACAACAATTTGCTAAATGTAATTGTAAAAAAATTCTATTATTGGTTGGTTCAATAGCAATATATCTGAATGCAACCGGCATTATTTTAAACACTATCTTAAATTGCAGAACATGAAAAAAAATGTATTCGGCGCCATTATTATTACTTTAATAATTGCCTTCTTTATTTCGGGATGTATGGAGCCTTATTATTATCAACATGAAAATCATCGCGGCAACCGTTATAATCAAAGACATCATGAAGGAGACCGGGAAAACAGAAATTAATTTTATTAAGTTGACCTGATATTTTCTTGACCGGTTTTGATATCCAATGGCAGTGCAAAAGGCAAGACGGATTTTGTAAAGTTGCAGGGATCTGCTTTTGCTGTCAAGTGTCTCTAAGCCATTGCAGGATAAATAAAAATCAAATAGGGAAAAAAATTGTATTGATAAAAGGGGGTTTAAAGATAGGCTACTTTAAAAGGAAAGAATTATACAATTTGTGCAACAAATTACATCATTCACATTCTGGTATAGATTGCCTCAGTTCTGATTTGTCTACCTTTTCCTCTTTAGCTTTTGCAACCAGTTCCGCATATTCTTTTGAAAGTTCAGCTATTTCGTGTTCTGTTTTTTCTTCTACATTGATTACGGTATTGCTGGCAGGCTCGTGTGAAGCTACTAATTCATTCACCTTTAAATGAAGTGAGGCGGAGAAACGGTTGAATGATTTTTGAATAATAAATAAACTTAAAAAAGTAACTCCGAGAATTACATCTCCGATGCTGTAATGAATATTTTGTTTGTAAAACCGCTTGTTGCTGAGCCAGAATATTACCGTGCATAAGGCAATAATAAAGGTGATGGAATTGCCGAGTATGGCCATGGCTAAAGAAGTAAGTTTTTCAAATCCTTTTTCTATGTGTCTGTATATTGTTGTCATGCTGAATTAATAAATATATCCGAAGAATTATTTCAATAAAAATTTCCTCTTTCCCAAAGCTTCTTTTCTCCCGCTTGATGCAGAATAAACTGCGGCTGGAATTTTATGGTCATGAAAATCTAAGAGGAAGGCTTTACTTTAAGGATTATCAGCTGTAACATCCTGTGCTGATCTCGCATCACCGGGTGTTTTTTCCAGATCCCGGTCCAATGAATATAAAACTTCACCGTTCGCTTTTTCCCCACCAGCTATTTTTATTTTATCCAGTAAATTCAACGCTAACGTTTCTTCTTCTATTTGCTCTTTCACAAACCATTGCATAAAGTTCCAGGTTGCCCAATCTTCTTCATCCAAACTTATTTTTACCAGTTTATAAATTGCTTTCGTATTATCTACTTCGTGTTCAAATACTTTTTCGAAACAACTATTTATACTTGCCGGGTTTTCATAAGGAGCAGGAATTTCTGCCAGCTGTACTTTCGCACCCCTTTTTAAAATGTACTCCAGTATTTTCATCATATGGTTACGTTCTTCATGTGAATGCCTGAAAAGAAAATTAGCTATACCACTGAACCCCTGGTTTTCTGCCCAGGAAGCATATGATAAATAAATTTGCGAAGCATGTGCTTCTTTAGTCATTTGCGTATTCAATGCAGCTGCAAGTGTTTTTGAAAGTCTGTTTGTATTCATTTGAAATTTTAATTTAGATACTTATTTAAAATGCTTCTTTTACAATTGAATTTTTATCCACTTGCAAATTCGCCAACTGCTTTTCTATTGCCTCCATCATTGGCGGTGGCCCACATACATAAAACATTTTGTTGGGGATGTCAACATTTGTTTTTAAAAAATCTTCTGTGATTTGCCCGTTCGCATACCCTTGCACTTTTTCATAAGATAAAATGTTGATGAAATTATTACCTAATAATTTTTTAAATTCCTCTTCGAGTATAATATCTGCTTTTGTTTTATTAGCGAAGATGAGTTTGTTATTGCCTGTTTCATTTTTTGAATGCAGATACCTGATGATGGAAATAAAGGGAGTAACTCCTGCACCTCCGGCAATAAAAACACCTTCTCCTTTGTAAGCTATATCACCAAAAACATCATGCAAAATTAACTCATCATCCATTTTAAGTTGCAGAAGCTGGTTGGTAACACCTTTGTGTGAAGGGTAAGTTTTAATGGTAAACTCGAGGTAATCATTCTCTGGCAAGCAAGTGAAAGTAAAAGGTCTTCTTTCATCCTTCCATCCATTTTTATTGATTGAAACTTCAGTAGCCTGTCCCGGAGTGAAGTTGTATTGTTGAGGTTTTCCGGTAACAATTTTCAGTACATCATGAGTGATTTTATCAACTGATTTTACCCTTACATAATGTTGTTCCATTTTATTGATTTTTCCCCGTATAAAGCCTCGACATAAAGGTCAGCACATTTAAACTGGTAAATGTTATACAACTTTTAAAAAAAGTTACATCTTTCACACTTTAAATGAATTCATCTTTAAAGATGAATAGTTAAGCCTGATTTGATGTATCAAAAAAAGAAGCAACCAAAACTGGCTGCTTCTTTCATAATAAAATATTCTATAAGGTAAAATCTGTAAAGACGATTTCCATTAACTGAATAATCCACCTTTCTTTAATTCACGTGTTCCTTCGCCAATCATAAATCCGTTTTGATAAATCTGTATCTTATAATTTCCCTGCTTGAAATTTCGTCCTGATGTAAAGGAATACTCCACCTTTTTCTTTATGGCGGTTTCTACATCAATAGATAATTTAGAAGTGTAAAGCATGTCACCCTGATCGCGGGTTGTAAAAGTATTTGACCCTAACGCTTCTGTGGATATAAGTTTACCGTCAGGTCCAGTGACTATTATATAAATATCCGTCTTACCAGGTTCTGCAATTCGATTATTTACATCAAAAGATATCACCAGTTTGTCAACTCTTTTTGCTGTAGAAGTAACTTTTTCTTTGTCGTTCTTTCTTACATTAACAGGAGTAATTGAAATATTGGATGCATTCAGCGTAGAAGCAATGTCCACTTTCTTTGTAAGATCTTCTTTAATAACGTTGGTAGCTGTAAGATCCTGAGTTAATTTTTCTTTATCCTGTGTTAACACCACTTTGTCCTGGGTTAAATTTTGATTATCCTGTGTTAACCGGGCTACTTCCTGCTCCATGTTGGTTATCTTATCATTCAGCGAAGCGATCAGATCTTTAGCTTTTGCTAATTCTGCAGCGGTAGCGTTTTTCTTATTCAGAATGCTGCGGATCTCCATCTTTGTTTTAGTAATCTCACTACTTTTTTCTGACAATTTCTTATTTAGATCACTATTGATTCCTGTCATAGAATCAAGCCGGGCCAACGATCCATCAAAACTTTTCTGGATATCGCTTTTTTCGTCACTTACTTTAGCAATTTGTGTTTGCTGTTGTTCAATAACATTCCCGGTTTTGCTTTTATCTACAATTAAGTATCCCGCAGTGCCTACCAGGGCAAGCGCTAATACACCAATAATAATATTCTTATAGCTTTTATTGGCTGGTTTTTGATTTTCGGCTGGAGCCATTGGCTCATTTGTGTAGGTCATAAAATTGATTTTAATTTTTTAAATAGTTAAGAGATTAACAAGAAAATTTATTTTGTTACTGTTCTTCATTTGAAAAGAATTTTTCGCATCTTAATACCTAAGCCCATAACCATGCCACGATTTTCTTTTAACAATTGGTGGTATGTCTTCTCCCTTTTCATATAGCTTTTATTTTAAGTTTTTATTTTTTAACTTTTATTATTGCAAGAATATTAAATTTAACAAGCTTGGTAGTTGAATTGATTACAAAACACCTGTTTTATCAACTATCGGTTCTAATTCCATCGTCAATTCTTCCTGACCGGCATTGATGAGTTCAACTTCACATGAAACAGTCACTTCATTACCCAGAATTAATCCTCCGGTTTCTAAAGCTTTGTTCCATTCAAGTTCCCAATCACTTCTTTTGATAATTCCTGAAACAGAAAACCCGACTTTTTCATTTCCCCAGGGGTCTTTTGAAGTACCTCCGAATTGTGCATTTAGTTTTAAATTTTTTGTAATCCCTTTCAGAGTTAATTCTCCCCATAATTCATGATTGCCTTCGGGTCCCGATTTCCTCATGGTACTTGAAGTAAAAGTTATTTGTTTGTGTTTTTCTGTATCAAAAAAGTCAGCGCTTTTTAAATGCTCATCCCGTTTTGTATCGCCTGTATTTATAGATGACGCATCTATCCACAGATCAATATCAGCTGTTTTAAAATTTTTACCAATTGTATAGATACTGGCATCAAATGTTTTGAAAGTTCCCTTAACATATGAAATCATTAAGTGTCTGACCTTAAAAGCAATTTCACTATGTGCATGGTCTATTGACCATTTTGTTTTTGTTGTCATTGTATTTTATTTAATTATTTATTTTCCGAATGGGGTTATAATTTGTCTTGAGATGACTGGATTTAAGTGATCATAAAATCAGTTTTGTTTTTTAGTCGGAATGATAAAAAGCGGGATAGTAGTATTATGCAAAACTTTTTTTGTTACACTTCCCATCACTACTGCTTCTAACCATCTTTGGCTATGGGAGCCTAGCACAATAATATCTGCTTTAAATTCTTTTGCAAATTCTAATATAGTTCCCGCTATATCCCCTTCTTTTACCTGGGTTTGTATATTTGTGTCTCCCAGATGTTTTTTTGACTGATCAAGAAAATCTTCAGATACCTTTTTTAACTCATCAATAATGCCTGGTTGAGAATAGTTTAAATCCATGTAACCGCTAAAGCCCATAATAGGTGAATATGCAGTTGAAGAATAATATACTGGGTCTGTTATCACATGTATCAATGTAACTTCAGCGCCCATAGCTTTAGCTAATGAAAAACCCGCTTCCGCTACCTTTTGTGCGGTTGGGTTATAATCCAGTGCTATTAGTACCTTTTTCATTTTATTTATTATGGTCGTTATTTATAAAAAAGACAAGAAGTGGGAACCATTCTTTAGCTGTTTAGTCTTTCCCTTTTTGAATTTCCTTTTGACCTTTTACTTCTTGTTTTGCTTTTTCAATCGGATGCCTTACACCGTGTTTTTGTAAATGCTTGCCTTGTTTACGTATGCTTCTGCGATGACGCCTTACTTCTCTGCGTTCCTGCATAGCAGATTTTACTTTTAATTTACTAAGATCACTTCCGACCTCTTTTTTGTCTTCTTTTTTATCTTTAATAGTGTTCTGAAGAACTTGCTTGTCTTTTGTAACATCTTTTGTTTGTGCCTTAGCACCAGTGCTGAAAACTATGCCGACCAATAGAAGAATTCCAATTATTTTCATGTTTTTGATTTAAAGTTGTGTTTGAATTAATACATAGTAAAGGTGAACCTCTTTATTCTCTAAAATGTTACACAACTTTAGAAATAAGTTATATCATTCACATATCCAATAAAGGATAGAATTTTTGTTTTAGCAGCATTAAATTGGGATTGTTCAGTTTGGGTGATTTACAAAAAATGAGTGGAAAGATGTGGAATGCTAAGATTGTCTTTGTATATAGTTATACAATTATTTCTTTAAGCCATTATAATAGCATTTCCCTTTGAATTTGATTTTTCCTGATAAGTGCCGGTAATTTGAACATTGTGTTCTCTTCCATCATCTGCAAGTGTGATCAGTTTATCTTCCTGATCCACTCCGTCCACTGACACTATCATTTCTTCATCAATGAATTTTTGTATAACAACAATATGGTAAACTGAGTTCTTATACCGGTAACGGATTTTATATGATTCCCATTCTGCCGGAACACAAGGAACAATTTTTAGTTTGTTTCCTTCTTGTTGCATACCAAGAAAGAATTCTGTAATGAGACGATACAACCAGCCTGCAGAGCCTGTATACCACGTCCATCCGCCACGGCCGGCATGTGGAGTGCGTGAATATACATCTGCAGCCAATACATAAGGCTCCACTTTATAGGAATAAATTTCTTCGGCAGTTTTACCGTGATTAACTGGGTTGATCATGTTTAATAATTCCCCGACACGTTCAGTATCTCTCAATTTTGCAAAGGCCATAATCATCCATACGGCAGCGTGAGTGTATTGCCCCCCATTTTCTCTTACACCAGGCACATAACCTTTGATGTAACCGGGATTTAAATCAGATTTATCAAATGCAGGTTCCAATAACTGAATGATCCGGACATCTTTTTGCACGAGGTTTTTGTAGGCAGATTCCATTGCTATATGCACACGATTAATATCTCCTGCTCCAGATAAGACTGACCAGCTTTGTGCAATGGAATCAATTTTACACTCTTCATTGACTGAAGAACCTAATGGCGTTCCATCATCGAACCAGGCACGTTTATACCATTCACCATCCCATGCATTTTTATTGATGTTTTCTTTTAACTGCTGCGCTTGTTTTTTACATTCATTTGCGAAAGCTGCATCATTTTGTAAATCCGCAATGCCGGAGAAATGCACAAGTATCTCATAAAGAAAAAATGCCAACCAAACACTTTCACCTTTACCATGCTGACCTACTTTATCAAAGCCATCATTCCAGTCTCCTGTACCAATTAAAGGGAGACCGTTATCACCATACTTAAATCCATGTTTAATTGCCCGAACACAATGCTCATAAAGCGTAGCCGATTGAGTGGACAGGATTGGGAGATCAAAATATGAATCTTCACCAGGATTTAATGGTCTCCCTTCCAGAAAAGTTACCGGCTCATCCAACACTGCTGAATCTCCGGTAACTTTTATATAATAAGCGGTTACAAAGGGTAACCAAAGAAAATCATCTGAAATACGGGTACGAACCCCACGTCCAATTGGGGGATGCCACCAATGTTGAACATCACCTTCAGTGAATTGACGTGAAGCGCAAAGTAATATTTGTTGGCGAGCAAGTTCCGGCCTGGTATGAAGCAGCGACATTACGTCCTGCAACTGGTCCCTGAAACCGAAAGCCCCGCCTGATTGGTAAAATCCACTACGGCCCCAAAGACGTGAAGAAAGTGTTTGATAAGTAAGCCAACCGTTTGTAATCAGGTTTATTGCTTTGTCCGGAGTTTCCACTTGTAAAACATCAATGGTGTTTTTCCAATATTGTTTTACTTTTTTTAGAGATTCATTGGCCTTTGCAGTTCCTCTGAAATGTTTGGCTATTGCGCTAGCTTCATTTGAGTTTTTACCTGCTCCCAATCTGAAAACAATTTCCTGTTCTTCTCCATCCGCCACAAAAAATGGAACCTGGATAGCTGCACAAGGATCCAACGCCAGCCCGATTTTTCCGGAAAGTTTTAAACGGGACATCGCATCGGGATTTTGCAAAGTGCCGTTACGGCCAATAAACTCGGTACGATCCCCTGTAAATGTTTTTTTCAAATAATCTACATCAAAAAATGCTACTCTATTATGAAATTCTGTATTGTATTGATTTTTTGCAAAAAGAGCACCGCTATCCGGATCAATTTCTGTACGAATATGCATAGCTGTTTTCATTCTGTTATCTCCCAGTACCCATTCTGCATAACCGGTAACGGATAATTTTCGCGATCTTCCTGATTGATTACGTATTTTCAATACAATGAATTTAATAGTTGATTCCATATCAACATACACTAACATTTCTGAATAAATTCCATCTTCAAGATGTTCAAAAACACTGTATCCAAATCCATGGCGTGCTATATAAGGTGAGTGACCTCCGGTAGGCAATAATGCAGTTGACCAAAAATGTCCGCTCTCTTCATCCCTGATATAAAATGCTTCTCCACCTGAATTAGATACTGGATCATTATTCCAGGATGTAAGCCTTAATTCATGTGCATTTTCAGTCCATGTGTAAGCTGACCCGCTTTCTGAAACAACTGTCCCGAAATATGGATTTGCAATCACGTTTACCCATGGGGCGGGAGTTTTGTTTTTGTCATCAACAACAATAACATACTCCATACTATCCGGAGAAAAGCCTCCCAGTCCATTAAAAAAGGTTAAATCATTTGGAAGAGAAATTGGCGTTAAGGAAAGTAAATGCGTTTCAGATGGGTTAATAAAAGGAACTGCCGCTTTTGCTAGTGCTTTTCTTTTTACATGATCAGCTAATGTTCCACCACTGTCGAAAATGATAATACGTGCAACCGTTTGAAATAATATTCTATCCTCGTTTGAAATCTGATCGGATGCTCTTAAAAAAATGCCTCCCGACCGATCCATCATTTCCGCAGGAATGAGTGCCTTAATTTCATTTTGAAATGATTGCCTGTAGCCATCATGTTCTTCATTCCAGATCACCATATCCACCAAAAGCCCTTTCAAACGCCAATATGCATGCGCCTGTATCAATTGCTTTACCAATTGCACGTTAGCCTGTTTTTCAATTTTCAGCAGTACAATGGGCAAATCTCCTGAAATGGAATAACCCCATAAACCTGACTGTTGCTTGTGATTGTTGATAAGAATAGCTGGATCTGCACGAAATGAAGCGTTAGTAAAAAGAATAGAGCTTGCCAGCCGACCATATAATTGAGCATCTGCTTCCGATGAATTGATTTGCCGCAGTACTACCTGGCTATGTGTCCAGGCCATTTCAAAAACACGGTCCTTATGAGATTTATTATCCTGGTATTTATTAATCAGTCCCTGGCAAATTTCTTTGGATTCAGCAATACCAATCACCATATCAATAGTAACTGTTTCGTCAGACTCAATTTTTATTTTATACCGGATAGCAACAATGGGATCCAGCACTGAACCTTCATTCCCTAAAAGAGGTCCTGGCTTGTTCATCACTTTTGGATTCACAATTGTATTTCCACGACCAATAAATTCCATCCGGTCAGTTTCATAGGATATTTCTTCCGTATGTTTTCCTTCGATGGACATTAAATGAAACATCCATGGCGACTTTTCTTCCGCAGATCGTGGTCTTCTGGTACAAAGGATGGCATGTTGCTGGGGAATGATCTCGGTTTGCACAAAAAGATTGCTGAATGCAGGCTGCATCAGATCCGAAGCAGCAGGTGCCAGCACTACTTCTGCATAACTGGTTACTTCAATGATTTTGGAAATGCGGGAAGAGTTGGTTATCCGCACTCTCCTCATTTCTATGTCGTCTTCCGGAGATACCACAATTTCGGTATGCGTGTCAATATCATTATTAGAAGTACGAAAATCCACGCGACCCTGTGAAAAGGCAGCTTCATATTTGTCTGCTTTCTTAAGTGCGGGCTGATGTGAATTTGACCAATAGGTTCCGCTTTTCAAATCCCGTATATAGCAAAATGTTCCCCAATTATCGCAGGTGCAATCCTCACGCCATCGGGTAACAGCAATATTTTTCCAACGGCTGTAACCACCACCGGCATTTGTTAACATGACATGATACCTGCCATTCGATAATAATTGAACTTCTGGTATTGCTGTATCCGGAGTTTTGATGATCCGCGTTTCCTGTACGTTTGCTGTATAATTAATATCTGCTATGTCTGTAGTGTGAGCAAAGAAAGTTGTCGCTTTTGGAATTCTTTCCTGTAATAATAAAACAGTTGCTTTAAACTGTGGTTCTGATTCAAATAGCTTTTGCATAGGTTTGTCATGAAGCAGGTAGGCCAATGAAAGAAAACTCATCCCATGGTGATGCGCCATGAACGAATATACGGTTGCACTGGATTTTCCCCGTTGTAATCGTGAAGGAGTATAATCAATGGCTTCATAAAATCCATAACGTCCTTCTAATCCTTTTTTCTTAAGCAGTTCCAGGTTTTCACATGCTTTTTCTGGTGATACCATCAACGCCAGTGCAGATGCATAAGGAGCAATAACTGCATCTTCTTCCAATCCTCGTTTTAATCCAAGACCGGGTGCGCCAAACGCACGGTATTGATAATTGGAGCTGGCATTTATCATATTGTATCCTGATTCTGAAATTCCCCAGGGCAACCCTGTTTTTTTACCGTATTTAATCTGCCATTTTACAGCGGCCTTATAAGTTTGGTCAAGCAAAGTATTTTCATAAGTGGGCATTACTAAAAGAGGCATCAGGTATTCAAACATAGAACCACTCCAGGAAAGAAGAATAGGATTGCCATCTACGTTGGTTAGCAAACGTCCCAGTGCAAACCAGCTTTCCTGCGGAAGTTTTCCCTGAGCAATGCAAATAAAAATACAGAGTCTGACTTCTGATGCCAGCAGATCATAATAGCTTATGTCTTTAATGTGTTCCTGAACATTATATCCAATAGTAAATAAGTGGTTTGAATTATCGTACAGGAAATCCCATTCCATATCTGCCAACTCATTGCATTGCTGAGCAAGATTTTCGGTTGCCTTAATTAAAATATTTGCCTGTTGATTTGATTTTGTTAAAGCGGTTTGAAATAGCTCAAGCCAATGTTTTTCATCAGGCGTGTTGTTCTCTGATTGTTTACAATTTATTACAATCTGTAATTCCTGTACTGTTTTTAATAGTTCAATCCAAGTGAAATTTTCATTCAAAGAAATAATATCTGTAAATTTAGATGGGGCTGTTGGTAACAAAAACCAAGGTGAAAAAACCTCAACATGTTTATTGATCTCCTCTAATTGCCCAATAAGTATCTGCTTCCATCTGAATACTTCGGTTTTCGGGTCACCATTCAGTTTTTGAGTTATTAAATTAAAATTCTTCAGTAAAGATTCACTTTGTTTTTTTATTTCATAAACAGGAACTAAATTTTTTTTGCAGACTTCTTCCAGCTCAACTGTAAAATTCCTCAGCAATTCAATTTCATTTTCCTTTACCATTTCTGTAAGCACATGTAATGTATCGCGGAGCCCTTCAAATAATTGTACTCCGGTAATTTTTTGATGTGGTATCGCTAATAATCCTTGTCTTAATACCAGTAAATGACCAGCAAGATTTCCACTGTCAACAGTAGAAATATATTTTGGTTGCAGAGGATTCAATGATTGGGTATCGTACCAATTATAAAAATGACCTTTGTAGCGCTCCATTCTTTTCATCGTGGTTAAGGTCTTTGCTGTTCGTTCAATAAATTGGCTTGTAGTTATGTAACCAAAGTCGCAGGCGGTCAGGCCGGAAAGTAATGAGAGCCCGATGTTGGTGGGAGATGTACGGTGTGCAATTTGTTCCACAGGTTGTTCCTGGAAATTATCAGGTGGTAACCAGTTGTCTTCAGGTCCTATAAATTTTTCAAAGAAACTCCAGGTTTTTCTTGCCATTTTTTGAAGAAAAATATTTTGTTCATCGGTAAGGATGGTTACTTGTTTCTCCAATGGTTTACTTGTAAACCAGGTGATAAAGGGAGCTATAAGCCATAACACAAGAACAGGAACGGCTATAAATAATTTTTCCGGTGAGTCAATCGCTAACCAGCTAACCAGAACTATTGTAAGAACCGGTTCGATTCCCATGGTTACATAAGAAGAAGTCAAACTTGTTTGGTTAGCAATTATATTATGAGAAGATGGATTCCATTCCAGCAATTTTTTCCCGGTAATCAGCATTCGCCATAATGTTCTCATTATAGCTTTCAAATTAGAAAATGCTTCATAAGGAAGGCAGATGAGTGTGAATAAAGTTTTAACAGAAATGTCAGCCAGACTACGAATTGAATTTTTTATGTGATATCTGAATACTACGTCTTTGGGTTTTCTTAAAATATCCCAGACTGAAGTAATAATAATCGGGAAAACAATAATACCTGAAACAACAATGGTCCAGAATAAAGAATCAGGCAATACAATCCATCCTAATAAAAGTAAAGCTGTAAGAGCCAGTGGCACAAGACTTCGTCGTATGTTGTCAAATATTTTCCATTTTGACAATCCCGAGATCGGATTTTTATAAAAATGATTTCCCGCTCCTGTAACAAATGGTAATATCCAGGAAAAAATCTGCCAGTCGCCGCGAATCCAGCGAATACGCATTTTCATATCTGCATTATAAGTCGTTGGATATTTTTCAAAAAGTTGTACATCACTCATTAATCCTGACCGGATATAGCAACCTTCCAAAAGATCATGGCTTAGTATGCGGTTTTCCAAAAACTTTCCGTTAAGCACTTTCTGAAATGTATCCACTTCATAAATTCCTTTACCGATATAAGAGCCCTCTGCAAATAAATCCTGGTAAACATCGGAAGATGCACGGGTATAAGGATCAATGCCAGGTTCATTTCCATGCATCCTTGCATATAAGGATCCGGTTATATCCGGTAAACTAACGGTAATCCTTGGTTGAAGAATGCCATAACCTTTTGTTACCCGTTTCTTTTTTTCATCGTACCAGGGACGATTTAACGGATGTGACATCGTTCCGATTAATTTCCAGGCGGAACCAAGTGGTAATTGCGTATCGGCATCAAGAGTAATTACATATTTTATTTTCGGAAAAATGGATTGATCACCTGCAATAAGGGAAAAATTTTCTTTGGAGATACCGCTTAATAAATTATTTAAATCGGAAAGCTTTCCGCGTTTTCTTTCATAACCCATCCATACACTTTCCTTTGCATTCCATATTCTTGGCCGGTGAAACAGAAAAAACAAATCATCATTTTTCCGGTTGTATTTTTTATTCAGTTCTTTAATTCCATTCTTTGCTGTGTCCAAAAGTGACTGGTCTTGCGGAAGTGTTTCATTCGGGGCATCCGTAAAATCAGTTAATAAACCAAAATGTAAATTGTCGTCCCTGTTTGCCAGGAAACGAACTTCTAAAGCCTCTGTTAAATTTTCTATTTCCTCAATGCTGGTAAGCATTGCCGGAATCACTACCATTGAACTTGAATCGTTAGGAATTTTTCGGGAATAATCCATTCTTGGCAGCAAGTTGGGCTTAACCAATAAAGTAGCAAAAAAGTTTACAAGGGATATTGCCAACTGGCTTGCACATAATATTGTCAGGAAAATAATTACCAGAAGAAGCCAGGTATTTTTTGTTTCTGAATGGGTAATAAGAAAAATGCCTCCGCTGATAGCAAGTGTTATTAATAGAATTAAAGTTAAATACACAGGGAATGCATGTCGCATGACGGAGTATTGTATCCTTTGAACACCCGGTTCCTGAATCTTTGCCAATTTTTTTGTTTGAATTACTCCATTTCCTATCAGGTAGTAACCAACATGGGCAATGCGTTGATCACTTCCTGCTATTGGTGAATTTTCATGCATTAATTGAATGGCAATCCGGGCAACTTCCTGCTCGCTGGCAGAACTTTTTTTTGCAATTAATTCTACCACATGCCGGTAACGGTCACGGGTTGAAAAATCCATGAGGCCATAAATTCCTTCATTATCTTCAAGCAAGGTTTGTTCAACGATACTATGTGTTTCAACAAATTCACGCCAATCCATTGCACCAAGCAACCGAAGACTCCCGATACTGTTGCTGATTGAAATCTGGTCTGCAGCCTGCTTTTGATTTTCAGCGTTTACCAATTCCGTACTGGTTAACCCGCTACCTGATAATTGCTGTTCAATCCAGTTAAGTACTAATGCAAGGTCTGGCCCCTTACCTCTTAATTGACGGATTAATTCTGAAACAAATGCACTCACAATCGGAGGATTGGACCTGGCCATGTCGGCTATTACAAGAATGAGATTTTTTGGCGCTTTCTCAGTAGTTTCAATCATTCGTTTCGCCCAATAATCGGCAAGGTTTCTATCTACCTTGTCAATAGCAATGTGGGCAGAAACACGGCGGATATTTTCAATCAGCGCAAGTCGAAGCATAATAGGTATAGCCCATAATTCTCCCAATTTCAAAAAAGTAATTGTTTGATATGCCTTTACAAAACTGCTCAGGCTTTCCATGTTTATCCGGCCATCACTGTGAGAAATTATCTGGAGAACAATATCATAACACCGGGTGAGCCCTGCAGATGTGCCATCCAAAAGTTGAGGCAGGTCTTCACTGTAATTTTTAGGAAAATGTGCTTTAGCAATCCGGATGTGTTCTTCTATCAGGTAAAAATTATCTATCAGCCATTCTCCTGCTGGTGTAACCTGGTTTTTTCTTTTTATTGAATCTGTAAGAAGCTTTCGCACTTCCTGCAAAGTGGTTTCGTTGTCTGCAAGTCTTTTGAGTAAATGATCTTTTCCAGGTTTTGTGCTTAACTTATGTCTTGACGCCAGCGCTTTTCCGAAATGCTCCATCTGGTCGGAACTGAATAATTCTTCCCTGAGCGGTTCTTCATTTAAACTATTGATCTTATCACTTATCTGAAAAAAGTTCCTCATATTAGATATGAGTTCATGCGCTGCAGGTATTAATTTTAATTTCATGAGTTCGTTTATTTCATCTGTAATGCAGCATTGACAATAGTTTGTGCTTCATTAGTTATTTTTTTCAAATGATCTTTATTCAAAAAACTTTCAGCATAGATTTTATAAATGTCTTCCGTTCCCGATGGTCTGGCGGCAAACCATCCATTATCTGTTATTACTTTCAGGCCTCCAATCGGTGCATTATTTCCGGTTGCATTAGTAAGAATGCTTTTAATTTTTTCTCCTGCAAGTTCTTTGTGTTTTATTTGCGAAGCAGTGAGATTTTTCAATTTCTTTTTTTGTTCCGGAGTCGCCTTTGCTTCGATGCGATCATAAAAAGGTTCGCCATATTCTTTGGTAAGGTTGGTATATATTTTACCGGGATCACTTCCCATTTTAGCGGTGATCTCTGCAGATAATAATGCCGGTATAAATCCATCTTTATCTGTTGTCCATACACTTCCATCCAATCTTGAAAAAGAAGCGCCTGCACTTTCTTCACCGCCAAAACAAAGTGAACCATCAAGCAAGCCGTCAACGAACCATTTGAATCCAACGGGAACATTATATGCTTTTCTACTTAATTTATCAGTTATACGATCCATAAGTTGTGTGGTAACAATCGTCTTGCCGATCGCTGATGTTTTTTTCCATTGCGGACGATTTTGAAGTAAGTAAAAAATTGCAACGGATAAATAATGATTTGGATTTAACAGTCCTGCACTTTTTGTTACAATACCATGCCGGTCATGATCCGTATCGCAGGCAAAAGAAATATCAAATTTATCTTTCATAGCAATTAATTGTTGCATCGCATAAGGAGAAGAAGGATCCATACGGATTTGTCCATCCCAATCTACCGTCATGAAACTAAATGTGGGGTCGATAATTTTATTGGTAACCGTTAAATCCAATTTATAACGTTCGGTAATTGGTTCCCAATAATGAACACCTGCGCCGCCAAGAGGATCAACACCCATTTTTATTTTTGCATTACGAATGGTATCCATGTCTATGATATTTCCAAGATCATTGACATAGTTATTCAGGTAATCATAACGATGCGTTGTTGAAGCTTTAACCGCTTTATCAAAAGAAATTCTTTTTATACCCTGAAGATTATTATGAAGCAACTCATTTGCTTTCTTTTCAATCCAGTTGGTCACATCATTTCCCGCAGGGCCACCGTTAGGCGGATTGTATTTAAAGCCGCCATCATCCGGCGGATTGTGCGATGGCGTTATGACAATACCATCGGCTAATCCTTTCTTACGTCCCTTATTGTATTTTAATATTGCATGAGAAATTACTGGAGTAGGTGTGTATTCATCTTCGTAAGCAATCATCACTTCAACATTATTTGCCGCCAATACTTCCAAGGTGGTAGCATAAGAAGGCGCTGACAATGCATGGGTATCGAAACCAAGATATAAGGGGCCATCAGTTTTTTGATCTTTGCGATAAAGGCAGATGGCCTGAGTGATGGCAAGAATATGATTTTCGTTGAAAGAGTTCTTTAATGAAGAACCGCGATGACCGGAAGTGCCGAACGAAACCTTCTCAGCGGTAACAGATGGGTCAGGTATTCCTGTGTAATAGGCAGTAACAAGGTGCGGAATATTGACTAATATATTTTGTTCTGCCGGTTTTCCTGCTAAGGGTGATATTTGCATTTTTTTTATTTAAAGATCTTTTATCGAAACCTCAAGAGTTCGTTCCTTGCGCGGCAATAGCACCCGCATCAGTTGCTTTTCCTTTAAGAATGAGTTCAAATAAAACACCGATAATCGCTCCGATAATTGGCCCAATAATATAAATCCATGTTGTACTTAAATTACCACGAATCAGGTCAGGTGCAAAAGATCGTGCCGGGTTCATTGATGCGCCGCTAATCGGCGCTGCCCACAATCCAGCGAGAGCAATGTATCCCCCCACAGCAAGAGCTCCATTAGAGCCGATGTTTCTTGCGCCAGATGATGTGCCCAGAATAGTATTCACCAATCCGGCTGTCAACAATATTTCTATGGCAAGTGCTGTAAAATTACTCACTCCGTCTCCAGGGTGCGTGGCACCAAGAAATCCTATCGTACCAAAGAGATTCCGGAGAAATAGAGCAGCGACAATACCTCCAATTATTTGTGCAATAATATAACCAGGTACGCGGCGCCAGGGGAAGTTTCTTCGCAAGGCAAATGCAAGTGTAACAGCCGGATTCAAATGCGCTCCGCTTACAGCGCCCATAAAATAAATGATGGCCATTACCATAAGTCCGGGCGCCACGACTGCCATTCCTAACGATACTGCGCCATGACTTTTTGCGGCAACAACATCAGCACCAGCAGCTACCACTACGAGTAGAAACGTTCCCCATGTTTCTGCAAAGAGGCGCCGCCATTCAAGCCTGTTATCGAGAAAGTCCGGCGAATTCTGCGGATGCAACATGCGTATGCCCGTTGCTGACTTTGAGTCTTTCATAATGTATTTATTCATGCGATTCATGTACATTTTTTTTCTTCTCCGCCTCCTCCCAATCCTCTGCTTCCTTGACGTCTTCTCGACCTAACTCTTCATAGAGTTTATGAACCCGCTGAACAATTTTGGGTTCTAAATCCTTTGCTGGCTCCTC
Source organism: uncultured Bacteroidota bacterium (assembly GCA_963823125.1). Lineage (GTDB taxonomy): Bacteria > Bacteroidota > Bacteroidia > Chitinophagales > Chitinophagaceae > UTBCD1. The sequence goes on along the minus strand of CAWGKD010000003.1, from coordinate 553,096 downwards.
TTTATTTTTTGGAGCTGTGTCTTCTTTGTTTGACTCAGCTTTTGAATTATCATTCCCTATCTCCTCTTTCGCCTGTTCCCAATCCTTTATTGGCCATCCTTCCTTACTTCCGCGCTTCTCGAAAATTTCATAAGCTCGTTTTGCTATTTTTGAATTTAAATCAGGAGGTATTTCTGATGTTACCTTGGGTTTCTCCCCGGCATTTATATCGGGTTTCGGTTCCGTTTTATCTGGCAGTTTCGCCTCAGCTTTTAGTTCAGGTTTTGTTTCTTTTTTGGTATCAGTAGCAGGCTCCGGTTTTGATTCTGCTTTTACTTCAGATTTTGTATCTTTCTTTTTATTGCTAGAACTCGCAGTCTTTATATCAGATTTTACATTTGCTATAGGTTGATTTTTGGAGTCTATCGCCGAATTTGTTTTATCTTCTGTTTTTTGTAATACTGCAGTTCCGGTTTTTGATTTAGATTTTGTCCGGTCAAATATCCGATAGGCAAGCAATTTTATGCGATCATTAATAAAGAACCAAATCAAAGCATAACCCCACACAAAGCCTGCCCAACCCCATCCAAGTGGCGCCATAAACAAACCATAAACAGCTATCAACGTTGCAACGATTTGTGTACCGAGTACGGCTATCCATAAAATTTTTGCAGGACGGATGGACCAAAAAGCACCCCGTGTACGGGTCAGGAATATCGTAAGGTGTCCTGCTACTGAAAGTTTCAAATACATCATAGTCTGTGTATGCGAACGATCAATATGAAAGACACGTTCTGCAAGATAGAAGAGTCCAAAGGCGGCAACAACTCCTATAATACCAAGTACAGTTGAAATCCCGAGCACCATACGCATATTCCATGCCTCCGGCTTGTCTTTATAATGAACATTATCATAAGCGATGGAAAGGATTGCTCCGTCATTCAGTAATGCTATCATTACAATCATTACTGCTGTTACCGGGTAAAAATTAAATACTATAATGGCCAGTGTCATAAAAAACAACACCCGCAATGTTTCAGCTATCCTATATATCGAGTAGCTGTTCATGCGTTGGAAAATGCGGCGGCTTTCCTTGATGGCATCAATAATTACTGAGAGACCAGGGGTTAACAAAACAATGGAAGCTGCAGCCCGTGCAGCATCTGTTGCACCGGAAACGGCTATGCCGCAGTCTGCTTTCTTTAAAGCAGGAGCATCATTCACGCCATCTCCTGTCATGCCTACTATGTGCCCGTGCTTTTGCAGTACATCAATAATGTGATATTTATGCTCTGGGAAAACTTGTGCAAAACCGTCTGTGTTTTCGATAGATTCAGTCACTGCCGAACTCTCATCCTTCTTTGAATCACCCAGGCTGGCTGCATCCAGTATGTTTGTGCCCATATTTAATTTCTGGGCAGTTTCTTTGGCGATAGCCAATGCATCACCTGTTACCATCTTTATCTTCACGCCCATTTTCACTGCTGTTGCGATGGTTTCTTTCGCATCATCCCGGGGAGGGTCAAACAAAGGCAATACACCAACAAACTGCCATTGGCCATCATTTTCAGCACGTGCTACCCCCAAAGCCCTGAAACCTTTTGCAGCAAAATCGTTGACAGCTTTATCAACTGCAGGTTTTACCTCCGTAAGATTTGCTGATAATGCCAGAATAACCTGCGGTGCTCCTTTCGTTACCTTAAACGTTTTTCCATCTTTGCTTTTTACCTGTGCCTCCGTGCGTTTGTGTACCGAGTCGAATGGTTGAAAATGCAAGACATTGTATTCCTTTAAGTCATCTTTGTTTTTCATCCCGCCGAGAACAGCCAGGTCGATGGTATCATTATTTTCTGCACGGGATGCCAAAGCGCCATCAAGAATCACCTGATCGGCTGGAATGTTGTTCATGCTGAATGGATCGCCCAATGTAAGTTTGTTCTGTGTGAGCGTTCCTGTTTTATCAGCGCAAAGCACATCAACACCAGCTAATTCTTCAATAGCCACAAGCTTGCTCACAACAGCTTTCTTTTTTGCAAGCAGGCGGGCACCAACCGCCATTGTTACTGATAACACTGTTGGCATAGCAACAGGTATTGCAGCAATGGTTAGCACCAGAGCAAATTGCAATGTGCTGAGAATCGGGTCTCCGCGTAAAATAGCGACGGTAATAATAATGCCAACCAAGGCAATTGCGAGGATGATCAGGTAATTGCCAATCTTCAGGACTGCCTTTTGAAAATGGCTAACCGTATGCGCTTCGGCCACCAATTTTGCCGTTTTGCCAAAATAAGTATTGGTGCCGGTTGCATAAACCAAAGCGTCAATTTCACCTCTTCGAATGATGGAACCTGAAAATACAGCTTCACCGGATTTGCGTGTAGCCGGTAAAGATTCACCTGTTAGTGCCGACTGGTCAACAGAAATTTCATCACCTTTCAGTAACCTGGCATCCGCCGGAACGATGTCGCCAAGGCGCATGCGTATTACATCTCCTGGTACCAATTCACGTGCTGGTGGAGTTACCCATTTCCCATCTCTCTTCACCCTTGCATTAATTGCCAGTTTGGCCTTCAGTGCAGCAATTGCATTTCCGGCCTGACGTTCTTCCAAAAATCCTACAAGAGCATTGGCAAAAAGTAAAACCATGATAATGAAAAAATCCGGCCAGTGCCGGGCGACTGCAGAAAGAATCACAGCAGCTTCAATCATCCATGGAATTGGTCCCCAGAAATATGTAAGAAATTTCAGGAGCATATTAGTTTTCTTTTCTTCCAGCTCATTAGGACCATATTGTGCCAACCGTTTTTGCGCCTCTGCCCCAGTGAGGCCATCAGGAGAAGAATCCAATTTTTTTTCCACTTCTGCTATTGGCAGTGTTTTCAAATCGTTTTCAGGCGCAGGCGCAGATGGGGTTTTTGACTTGGTTGTATTAGGCTTGTTGTTGTCCGATTTCATAATATGTTTTCTCCTTTTTCTTAAAATAGATAAAAGTGAAGCCTTGATTAATTGCTATGAAGCACTGGATCCTCCATCACAATATTGTACAATCCCTGTCGTGCTGACTGATCACATTTGGCCCGGTGAAATAAGGCTTGCTGCGCCGCATTTACGTTTTCATCTCTCCCATCCCAAATCTCCATGGCCGGTTGTTGAATGGCTCGCGCAAAAGAAAATGTCAATGGCCAGGGTAATTTTGAATTGTACTTTACGTGCATAGCATTCAAATGAGCCGAAGCAAGCTCGCCTGACTGACCGCCAGATAAAAATGCAACTCCTGCAACTGCAGCAGGTACTGATTGCAGCAAACATTTTATTGTGGCATCTGCAACCTCATCAACTGTGGCCTGCTTTGAACAACTCAATCCTGGAATCACCATGTTGGGTTTTAAAATAACTCCTTCCAGCATTACTCTTTGTAAATAAAGCTGGGCAAAAACAGATCTTAATACTTCTTCTGTAACAGTAAAACATTTATCTAAATCATGTTCACCATTCATAAGAACTTCCGGTTCTACAATCGGAACCAATCCTGCTTCCTGGCAGAGGCTTGCGTAAAGAGCAAGTGCATTTGCATTCGCTTCTATACATCCCCGGCTGGGAATATCATCGCTAATAGAAATTACCGCACGCCACTTTGCAAACCTTGCACCCATCTGGAAATATTCTTTCAGCCGGTCACGTAATCCATCTAATCCCTCTGTTACTTTTTCTCCGGGATGTCCTGCCATCAATTTGGCGCCTTTATCTACTTTAATTCCGGGAATTATGCCTGCATCTATAATTGCTTTAATAATAGGAGTTCCATCTTTCTTTTTTTGCCGGATCGTTTCATCATATAGTATAGCGCCACTGATGCATTCATTAATACCTGGTGTGCTCACGATTAATTCTCTCCAGTTTCGGCGGGCATCTTCCGTTTGCGGAATGTTTAATTTAGCAAATCGTTTATTACAGGTTGGGTTACTTTCATCCATTGCCAGCAAACCTTTGCTATCGGCAAATAACCTGTTAACTGTATCTGTCAAAATTTGTTTATGCATTGATATTTTATATGTCAAATGAATACATCATTTAAGATTCCGTTTCAGCATTTTTGAAAAATATTCTCTCACAAAGGCATGCTCCTGGTTTTCAGTCATTTTATCTGATGGTATCGTTTCGATTTTAATTTTATCGAAGTGCATATCTGCTTTTAAAATATTAAGCAACTCAACTTTGGCATTCGTAGGGCCAAACAATAGATACCTCTTCATAATCTTTAATGGACTCACCTAACTTTTTATAGTATTCCGCCTGCTGTTGCTGGTTTTTGTTATGCATCATTCTTTCCCCTTTCTGCAAAGTTTTTTCTTTTCCCTCATGTGTAGATTCGGATGTTACTATAGTTGTTACCATAGGATCAGCTAATTCCATTATATGTGCGCTTGCATGATCCATCCAGATGCCTAAACTTTTTTTTATTGCCATTGTCGTTTAATTTTTAGGAATGATTTGTTTTCATTTTATTTCGAGATTAATTATAAGATATTGTTCATTTTCAAAGTTCCTTGTGAATTGTTTCCTCATAAAAAATTGCACCTTTACTCATTCATCTAAATCACTACAAACAGGTTTTGACAGATTTTGCTTAATTAAATCTTTTACTTATCCATTTCCAATGCCAACACTTTTTCAAGACGACGTTTGAATCTTTCATCTCCCTTAAAATGAGCGTTCAGGAATGTTTGTACCAATTCCCATGCAAGTGAAGAACCAGTAACTCTGCCTCCCAAACACATTACATTCATGTTATCATCCTCCACCCCTTGATGGGCAGAAAAGGAATCGGTGATCAATGCTGCACGTATACCATGCACTTTATTGGAAGCAACGCATGCACCTACTCCGCTGCCGCAGATGGCTAAACCTCGTGAGACATCGCCCTTTGCTACCGCCTTTGCCATAGGTACTACAAAATCAGGATAATCATCTTCTTTATCCAACTCATATGCACCGAAGTCTGTAACAACATAATCCGTTGTATTGAGCAATGATATCAATTGCAGTTTCAATTCGAATCCTCCATGATCAGATGCTATACCAATTTTCATATTTTCTTTTTTATTTAATACCTTTTTTCAGTTTCAGTCTTTGTTCCATTTCCAGTTAAGTATTTCCGGCATGTCTTTGCCATGTTTATTTACATAATGCTTATGTTGAATCAGTTTATCCTGCAATTGTTGTTTCAGGTAAGCGCCTTTACTGCCTAATTTCGGTAATCGGTCTATTACATCTATAACTAAATGAAAGCGGTCAATATCATTCTGCACTCTTAAATCAAACGGTGTTGTAATAGTGCCCTCTTCTTTATAACCTCTTACATGCAGGTTATGATTGGCCCTGCGATATGTAAGCCGATGAACGAGCCATGGATAACCATGAAAGTTAAATATGATGTGCTTGTCTTTCGTGAAAAGCGAATCATAATCCTTTTCACTCAGTCCATGCGGATGTTCCGTATGCGGTTGTAATTTCATCAGGTCAACTACATTGATCACTCTTATTTTAACTTCGGGTAAGTGTTCCCGTAATATTGAGACGGCTGCGAGCAATTCCAATGTGGGTGTATCTCCACAACAAGCCATCACCACATCCGGCTCTGAGCCCTGATCATTGCTTGCCCATTGCCAGATGCCAATTCCTTCGGTGCAATGAACGACTGCCTGACCCATAGTAAGCCATTGCGGTAGCGGATGTTTACCGGCCACCACAACGTTTACATAATGACGGCTTCGCAGACAATGATCAAAAACAGATAAAAGACAGTTGGCGTCAGGAGGAAGATAGACTCTTACCACATCAGCTTTCTTATTTATAACATGATCTAAAAAACCGGGATCCTGGTGAGTGAATCCGTTGTGATCCTGTTGCCAAACATGTGAAGCCAATAAATAATTCAGCGAAGCAATTTTATGTCTCCAGGGAAGTTCTAATGTTACTTTAAGCCATTTTGCATGTTGGCTGAACATAGAATCAACGATGCGGATGAATGCTTCATAACTATTAAACAGCCCATGTCTTCCGGTTAATAAATATCCTTCCAGAAAACCCTCACATTGATGTTCACTTAGCATAGAATCCACTACTTCACCGGATGGTGAAAGAAATTCATCATACTTTTCTGTTCTTGCATCCCACTGGCGATTGGTTGTTTCAAATATGGCACCTAATAAGTTCGAGACCGTTTCATCGGGGCCGAATACACGAAAATTATGTTCATCACGATTTAGTTTCGCAACATCTTTCAGAAACTTTCCAAGTACCATGGTATCTTGTCCATTAACAGCGCCGGGTGAAGGAACATGCACAGCATGTTCATGAAAATCGGGCATCCGTAAGTCTTTCAGAAGTACTCCACCGTTAGTATGCAGGTTAGCTCCCATTCTTTGATTACCCTTTGGCGCCAGTTCTGCGAGTTCTGATTTAAGAGTTCCTTTCTCGTCAAACAATTCTTCGGGTTTATAGCTCTTCATCCAATTTTCCAAAAGCTTCACATGATCAGGATGTTCAGCGTCCACAAGAAGTGGCACCTGATGTGAGCGAAACGTGCCTTCGATATGCAAGCCATCCACCACCTTTGGACCTGTCCATCCTTTAGGTGATTTTAAAACGATCATTGGCCAGCGTGGGCGGGTATTAACATTGTTACTTCTTGCATTGTTTTGTATTTCATGAATGTTATGAATCACTTCATCAAGTGTGCTAGCCATGAGTTGATGCATCTTTTCAGGATCATCACCTTCCACAAAGTGAGGTGTCCATCCGCAGCCACGAAAAAATTGTTCGAGTTCATCATCTTCAATTCTTGCCAATACTGTTGGGTTGCTGATTTTATAACCATTAAGGTGAAGGATTGGCAGAACGGCTCCATCAGTAATTGGATTCAGCAATTTATTAGATTGCCATGAAGTTGCTAAAGGACCAGTTTCTGCTTCTCCGTCGCCAACAACACAGGCAACGATCAAATCCGGATTGTCGAATGCTGCACCAAAAGCATGACTTAAAGAATAACCCAATTCTCCTCCTTCATGGATAGAACCCGGCGTAGTAGGTGCAACATGACTTGAAATGCCCCCGGGAAAAGAAAATTGCGTAAATAATTTTTTTAGCCCTGCTTCATCCTGTGTTATGTTAGGGTATACTTCACTCCATGTTCCTTCAAGATAAACATTACCGACTAATGCAGGACCGCCATGCCCCGGACCAGCGACATAGAACATATCTAAATCATACTTTTTGATGATGCGGTTCAGATGGACATAAATAAAATTTTGTCCCGGTGTAGTTCCCCAATGTCCTACCACCAATGGCTTCACATGCTCCAGTTTTAGTGGCTCTTTCAGCAACGGATTGTCATAAAGATATATTTGCCCTACTGAAAGGTAATTGGCGGCACGCCAGTAGGCATGCATCTTTTGCAATAATGAAGGAGATAAAGTTCCTTTTACTTCAGGGTGCATAATTTCTGTTTCCATAATTATTATATTTTAATCAATTCATTAAAATGTAGAAATACTAACTCTATTGCTATTAGTTCGTTGTGTTAATGATGTCTCAATTTTCCCACTATTGTATCCAGCGAAGCTTTTAATTTTTCAATTGCGCCGCTTACTGCAAGATCATAATCATTCGCTCTGTCGGTAACAGCGATTGGTTGTCTTCCTTCAAGGCGTGCTTCAATCATGCATCTTTTATCATTAAGCCCTTGTTTGTTTCCATTCTCGTCTGAAAGGTGAACTTCCAGCCTCGTGATGTGTTCGCTGAATCGGCTCAATTCTTCTGAAAGCAAACTGTCTAACTGAGCTTCGAATGCTTTATGAACACTTAAGTTTTTATCTGTATTTATTTGAATGGTCATTATGTTTATTCTTTAGTTTTACATATTAAACGGAACCTTTTGTTGCTATATGTTTGCATTTTATAATCATTGCTGAAATTTATATTTCTTAACTGGAATCAGTGTTATACAATTATTGATATTAGTTATATTATTCACACATTTTCAATTATTAACTTTTGTTTTTCCTGTAATTATTTTTAATTGATTTACTTATTCAAAATATCGTTAACCAATCTTGCTATCATTACTTCTTCATTGGTTTTAATAACACGAACATTCACCTTGCTTTCTTGAGTTGAAATAACAGCATCGCTGTTCATATTTTTTATTTCGTCCAATTCGATTCCCAAAAACTTAAGATTGTTACATATCTTACTTCTTACTTCCGGTGAATGTTCACCAATTCCACCAGAAAATACCAGTGTGTCCAGGCCGCCAAGCACAGCAGCAAATGATCCAATCCATTTTTTGGTTTGATAACAAAACAATTCAATTGCTTCAGCAGCACGATGGTCAGTATTTTCAACTTTCGTTAATTCCCGCATATCGGAACTTGTTTCTGATACACCGAGCAGGCCGGATTCGTGATTAATCAAATGATTAAATTCTTCCGGACTTAGTTTTTCAAACTGAATTAAATACCAGGCAACACCTGGATCAAGATCACCACTACGTGTACTCATCATTAATCCGGATGCTGGTGTAAAACCCATGCTGGTATCTATGCTTTTGCCATTTTTAACCGCCGCAAGACTTGCACCGCTGCCGAGATGCGCCAATATTATTTTGCCTTGGGCAATTTCATTTCCGGCAACACGTTTAAGTTCTTCCATCAGGTATGCATAAGAAAGACCGTGAAAGCCGTATCGTTGAACACCCATTTTATAATAGCAACGCGGAATGGCTAACAATTTTGCCAGTGTTGGCATGGAAGTATGAAAAGAGGTGTCAAAACAAGCTATCTGTTTTAATGAAGGATAACGATTGCAAAAGACTTCTATCAATTTTATTTCTTCCGGCAAATGGTCAGGATCATAGGAGCTGATCTTTTTTAATTCCTCCAATAGTGCAGAAGTGATAATCTCAGGCTCGGTATGTTTCATTCCATGAACGATGCGGTGCCCGATTGCTTTTACTGAATCAAAACCATTTTGTTTTTCAAGCCAGCTTATAAGAAAAGTTGCCGCTTCATTATGATCTGTAGCTTTAATATTGATGAAATTTTTTTCCCGGGAAATAATATTGGTAAAACTGAGCGTAGTGTTTTTAATACCGATGTTTTCTATTTCCCCATAAAACAATTGCTCCAGCGATTCTTCCATTCTATATAAAGCAAACTTTATGCTGGAGGAGCCTCCATTAATAGTTAATATACATTGTTTTTCAGGCATTCCTTTTTTTGTTTTGCTCCACTATGAGTCCCACTGCTGCCAGAGTATTGGAAGTTGTTAAATAATTAATATGCCTGATACTCCTGATGCACAAATCTGTGGCCACATCCACAAACATCTGCACATTATCAATATATATTACCTTGTCCAGGGATACCTGTGCAGTATCAAGCGCCATCTTAAAAATTGCTGCATCCGGTTTTCTTAAATGAACAAAGCAGGAGGATATGAAGAAGTCAAAAATTTCGTTTAATCTGAATGTATTTATTCTATATGCATTTAGTTCTCTTGCTTCATTGCTTACTGCAACTATTTTTAATCCGTACTGTACCTTTAATTTTTTAAAAAATGCTATCATGTCCGGATCAGGTGTAGTTAAAGAAAACATGAAGTCACGAAATTCAGCATATGTGAAATCACGTTTTTTATAAAACACAACCCGGTTAAGATATTCCTCCAGAGTTATTTTTCCTTCTTCATAAGTAACGAACATGAGGCTGTGCCGCTCTTCCATTTCCTGTTTATCCAGGTGAAATTTTTCAGCTGCCCGCTGCCTGAAATCATGGCCCCAACCGTCAGAAAGCAAAACGCCTCCGATATCCAGGAACAGGGTTGTGATTTTCTCTTTGTTCATAGAAGTAATTTTTATTAAGATTATCGGGAAAGTTTCTTATTCTTTCAGAATGCACGATCTCACATTTCATAACCGGATTACATATCAGAAAAGCTTATCCTTTATGATTTCGGGTGAAGCAGGATCAATCAATCCATAATTATGCGATAGTAATTTTTCATCCTTCTTATCGTATTTCATTCTTTGTAAAAGATGTGTTATTAGAGCGATATGAGTTTTATCTTTATCATTTGCATTTACGATAAACCAGGGCGCATGTTTGAAATTTGTTTTCAACAACATTTCATCCCTTGCTTCGGAATAATCTTTCCAATGCTTTAGTGCCACCTGGTCAATGGGGCTTATTTTCCATTGCTTCAACGGATCTTTTTCCCGGTCTTTCAGTCTCTTTTCCTGTTCCTCTTTACTGATATCGAGATAATATTTCAGAATGATGAAACCCCCATCAACCAGTCCTTGCTCAAATGATTCCACTTCGGTAAAAAATGATTTGTATTGTTTATGAGTGCAGAAGCCCATGACTTTTTCAACGCCCAGGCGGTTATACCAGCTCCTGTTGAAAAGAACAAATTCTCCTGATACGGGTAAGTGAGCGGTGTAGCGCTGAAAATACCATTCACGTTCCTGGAAGTCGGTGGGTTTCCCTAATGCCACTACTTTTGTGTCGCGTGGACTAAGGTGTTTAATAATCCTTTTTATTGTGCCGTCTTTTCCGGCAGCATCCCTTCCTTCCAGTATTACGAGTAGTTTGAGATCAGAAGCAATAACCTCTTTTTGAAACTTCACCAATTCTATAAAGAGATCGTGTAATATTTTTTTCTTTTTAATTTTTGTTTTCTTTTCTTTCACTCCATTACTTCCTAACGTTATGAGGGCTTCCATTTTGTTAATATTTATTAAATATTCGAATTGTGATTCTATTTAAAAATGATGTCCTTGCACTTTTCCATTCGTAGAGAAAAAATATTTTTTATACTTTATAGATGGATTATATGCTATGTCAATTTTTAATAATAAAGTTCGCTGATTTATGTTGTTGTTTTATTATACAAATTGTGAAATTAGTTATATTATTCACACGTCTTGAAATGATTGATATGACTCAAACATCTACAGGTTATAGGATATAAAAAGAGGAAGATGGATGAAAGCTTACATTCTCTCCATATACCAACTCAATTCTTTTTCCATTTTTTTATAATGGAAAATGGTGGTAATAATTTTTTGCAGACGCAGGAAAGCAGTTTCGCTTTTCACCACATAATCAAAAGCCCTGTGATGCATGCAGTTTATTGCCACATCAATTTTATCCTGGGAGGATAACATTACTACGGGAATATCCGGATTGAAAGCTTTTATTTTATCCAGTGTTTCAATTCCATTCATTGCATTTTTATCAATGCCATCAAGATGATAATCCAAAATGATTACATCCGGCTTGTGTGATAAATTCTCCATGCAAAGTTCGCCGGTATGCAAACGTTTCAATGGTAAAATCGGCATGATGATGAAATTCAATTTCCAATGATTTTAAAAACAAAGCATCATCATCAACCAGAAAAAGTTTTATTTTATTTTCCGTTTTTCATGAGTATTGTTTTTTAATCGTGTTAAACTCTTCTTTCAATTCTTTACATGCCTGAGCACAAACATTTTCAAGCTGTAAAACCATATTCGGTATTCCATCTGTCTGTTGTTGTGTGCTTGCATATTCCTGAACTTTTTTTGCCATGTTTTCAAAATCCATACTGATTCCCATTATTGAAAATGAAGGAATCATTTTATGTACTGCTGAGTACAATGAATTCCCAATCTTTATCCTGGAAACTTTGTTTCATTGTCATTGATTAATGGTGGAGTTTGTTCCAGGTAAAGTGAAATCATTTCCATCATCAATTTCGGATTTGATTTTGTACGGTGGATTAAATAATCCAGGATCAATGCATCTTAACTTTTTAACTTGTGCATTTCCGTTTTCTTTATCTTCAAATTTTGACCAGCGCTGATTTCTTTACCAATCCATATAATTTTACTGATACAATAATCTTTCGTCAACAGGTTTTGCAATGTAATCATTCATGCCCACTGCTTTGCATTTTGCCAGATCAACTGTGGTTACATCGGCAGTTAAAGCAATGATAGGAATTTTTGAATTCATTGTATTCCGAATGTATTCAGTTGCTTCAAATCCATTCATTTCGGGCATCTGCAAGTCCATTAAAATAATATCATAACGTTTTCGGATTCTTGAAGTTTTTCAATGGCTATTTTTCCATTTGCGGCAATATCGCGTTCAAATCCGAAATCATCCAGAAGTGTTTTCATCAGCAATTGATTGAGTGGAATGTCTTCAACCACCAATACTTTTATATTTTTAATTTCCGCATCCAATTCCACTAATTCTGATTTCAGATTCTGCTTCTGATTCTGTTTTTTGAAAACTTAATGTAAAACTAAAAGTAGAACCTTCATCAATTTTGCTTTTTACACTGAATGTTCCACCCTGGGGTTCTACCAATTGTTTGACAATTGCAAGCCCTAATCCTGTTCCTCCATATAATCTTGAAGTGCCGCTGGATGCCTGCTGAAAGTTTTCAAAAATCTTTTCCATTTTATTTTCAGGTATCCCAATTCCGGTATCTGTAACTGCAAATTCAATGGTTACCTTTTCTTCATCTTCACTTCAGTAAACGAACACTTACTGTAATTTTTCCTTTGTTGTAAACTTTACTGCATTGCTCACCAGATTTAAAATAATCTGGTGCAAACGCACCGGGTCGCCAACCAATACTTCAGGAATATTTATTGTCATATTCTTTGACCAGACTCTAAATTCTTTTCCTGAATTTTTGTTTCAAACAAATGAAGCATGGCTGATATGGATAATGCCATTTTAAAAGGTATTTGTTCAAATGTCATTTTCCCTGCATCTACTTTTGCCAGGTCGAGGATGTCGTTAATTAGTACGATCAATGCATCGCCACTCATTTTTATGGCTGTTAAATATTCTTTTTGTTTTGCCGATAAATCTGTTTTCAACAACACTTTTGTAAATCCAATAATCGCATTCATTGGAGTGCGGATTTCATGACTCATGTTTGACAAAAACTGCTGTTTTGCTTTTACTGCATTTTCTGCAATTCGTGTGGCATTTTCAGCTTTGTTTTTGCTTCTTCAGCAATTCCTGTTGCCAGTTCGGCAAATACTTTTGCTTCGGTCAATTCTGTTTCAATTCTTTTTTGTTCGGTAATATCTCTTGCCACAATCACTACACCCAAGTACATTTCCCCTGTCATCTTTATAAACCGATCCATTGAATAATACATCGGTCAGTTTGCCATCCTTAAATGGTTAAGAGGATAATCTGCCACAAATCCTTTTGCAAATACCTCCTGATAAACTTCCGGGCCTTTTGGGTTCAGTGAAATAATTGAAAAAATCTGTACCGATTAATTTTTCCGTGATAATCCTGTTATTTTTACAGTTGCCTCATTCATATCAGTGATTTTTCCTTCAGGGCTAATTGTAAATAATGGATCAAGACTGCTTCAATAAGACTGAGGGCATAGTTTGCAATAATTAACTCCGCTGCCCGTTTTTCTTTTTCATCATTTTGAAAAACCAGTTCTTTATTGGCAATATCTAACTCCTTTGCCCGTTTTCCTTTCTCTTTATCCTGAAAAGCAAGTTCTTTATTAGCAATGCCTAACTCATCGGCCCTTTTCTTTTTTTCTTTGTTTTGAAAGGCTAGTTCTTTATTGGCAATGGTTAACTCTGCTGCCCTTTTATTCTTTTTCTTTGTTTTGAAAAGCTAGTTCTTTACGAACAGTGATTAACTCATCCTTTTCCGATTTTTTTATTTTAGCCATCACTTTGTATCGATAACGGATTGTTTATTTTTTCCCGTTTGCTTCATGATAGTTATCGGTTTGCCGATTTCTTCAATTGGGTTTCGCCTTTTGTCTTTCAGTTGTTTAAAATGAGAAGGTGATAGTCCTGTAACTTTTTTAAACTGATTGGATAAATGGGCTACACTGCTGTAATTCATCTTCCAGGCAATTTCAGTTATATTCAGTTCGTCATATATGATCAATTCTTTTATCCGTTCAATTTTATGGGAAATGATGAATTGCTCAATAGTAGTACCCTGTACTTCTGAAAATAAATTTGCCAGATAAGTATAATCGTAATCCAATTTTTTACTAATAAAATCTGAAAAATTTGTTTTAATCACTTCATCTGAATGGTGAACCATTTCAACAACCGTATTTTTTATTCTTTCAATCAATATGGCTTTTTTGTCATCCATTAATTCTAGCCCTGAGTTGAGCAGGCCCGTCTTTAGTTGCTCACGTTGTTCCTCAGAAATGTTTTCCATAATCTCCACTTCACCTAAATCAACAACGATAAAATGCAATCCAAGCTTCATCAATTCTTCTTTAACCGCCATTTTACAGCGGGTACTAACCATGTATTTGATGTATATTTTCAAATAAATTCAACTTTTAAGCAACACCGGGTAAGTTCCATGATTATATGCTGCTAAGTGTTATACAATTCTTGAAAGAAGTTATATAATTCACACATTGATGAATAACTAATGACAATGACTAACCAGTTAAATGAACAACTTCTTACAATTGTGAAAGCTTTATGAAAAAAACCAGATCATCTAATCAATCTGCTTCCTTCTTTAAGTGTGCAAACTTTTCAAGGAGCTCAAAAGCCCAAACGCATTCAACAACCAAAGAACGACAGCAATTACAACCACGGCATTAAGAATGCTTTTGATCTTGCGATCCATTGGTATGTAGGTATTCAGAAGCCAAAGGAGAACACCCACAACAGCCAGTACAATTAGAATATTAAAGAGAGACATAATAAATGATTTTAAAATGATATAGGCAAAGGTGAGTCTCTTTATTTTCTTAAGTGTTATATAACTCTGGAAAAAAGTTATATCATTCACACATTTCAGATGACATTACTTTTTCCTGCTTTCATACATGGTCAATTATCTGTAAAAGCCAGGTTTATAAATTGGCTGAAAAAAAATCACAGCAGTACAAATGAAGTGCCTTCTTATTATTTTTTATTGAGAAGACTCAATTACTGTTTTATCCAACTATGATTCACCCATAGGTTTTTTATTTTCCATTTCTTTTTTTCGCTGAAATGCATTAATATAAAACAGAGAATATTTTTTCAGATGATACTTTTGCGGCTCACCCAATAAAAATCCATAAGGATGCAATCCGGGAACTGCATCAAATATTACTTTCAGAATAGCAGTAAGAGGAATAGCAAGGAAAAGACCAGCCAATCCCCATAGTTCGCCAAAAAGAAATAATAGAAAAATAGCCACCAGCGGATTGATGTTCACTTTGTGGCCGATGATCAACGGTGTTACCAGGTTGGAATCAATAATATGGATGAGCCACAACAATCCAAAAGCTGTAAGCGGTTGCCAACTGGTATCGGTTGTAACAAAAGCAACCAGCAATGTTAATAAAGAGCCGACGATCATGCCCAGATAAGGAATGATGCAAAAAGTGGCAATAAGAAATCCCAATATTATAGGGTAGCCAATTCCTGTAAAGTAAAGAACGGCCGCATTAGCACTGCCAATGATCAGAATATCCAAAAACTGACCAAACAAATACCCTTTTATCACCACTTCCATTTTTTGAATGATATCATCTATCAGTTCTTTATGAGCACTGTGAAAAACCTTGTAAAAAAATTCAATAAAAAAGTGTCTGAAATAAATCAAAAAGAAAGAATATAATGGAATCAGGAATATATTGATAAGTATGTTAGAAATAACCTTCAGCATATTGGCCGCTATAAATCCGGAACTGTTCTGTAATTGCGTAAGCTGTTCCTGAATCTGCACTCCTACTACAGATTTTTTTATTGACAATTTTTGGGCAGCAAAATCTCTCAGATTGTTAACCAGCAGGCTTATTTTTTTTGATATCTGCGGAATATTATCTGTAAAAATGCTGATCTGTGTAAATAAAACATAACTAAGAAGCCCCAGGATAAGCGTAGCAATAAAAACAGCAGTGAATGCTGCTATGCCTTTCGGAAAACCCCATTTTTCAAGCTTTCGGCAAAAAGGGAAAATTATTACCGAAAAAATAATGGAAAACAAAAGAGGAATTATCACCACTTTAAGTTGATACAGGACAAGTATTATTAAAGTGATGACAATTAGAATAGCTGCAAGTCGAAGAATATAAGGTTGACGAATTTGATTCATAAAAAACGGTTTAAAGAGTTATAGGATATTCCGAAAGATTCAATCTCATCAACAATAGAATAGAAATTTTAGAAATATATTATTACCGTTTTGATCATTGCTTAATCCCTACTATTTCTCTTATTCCTTTGAGCACTGTTAGCCAGGAAAAATTAAAAATCGTATGATTAAGGTCGCGGTCCAGATATACATTTGCCTCTCTGGGTTCTTCATTCTTCTTAGGGTTTGAATTTATCATGAGGATATTCGCCAGCAAGCTCAACATAGGTTTCTTGTGCTTTCCATTTAACCGCCTGTCCTGCTTAAGCATTGTTACATTAAGATCCTGGTAAAGCATTTTTACATTGCCATCCATGTTGTAATCATTTCCTTGTAAGTTGAATTCTGCTACATTGATCGTTCCTCTTTTAATGCTAATATCTCCCATGGGCTCGGAGAAAGAATTTAATAAATTACCATCAATTGGGCCAAAAGAGCCTTTCACATCGAAGCGGCCTTTGGGATCCAGGAGGTAAAAAAGCCAGTTGACTTCAAATGGGGTTTTATTCAAGAATCTTGAATTCATATCAAGTGTCATGACATTGTTGACTGCAATTACTTTTTTATCATTGGTAAAATTGCTGATGCTTGCATTTACCTGATAAAATTGAACTTTACCAGATTGACGGTTGACCTTGCTTCTTTCCTTGTACTCGATAAAACCGTTTGATATATTAATTTTTCCAATCCGGAAAGGCATAGAAATTTTTTCGATCATTTCTTGCGGGTAAGTCCCTACTCTGTTCTTTTTTTCATGTGGTATCCCAAGATCACAGAATATTTTAAAGTCAGCAGCGCCGACCAGCATACTATCTGCTATCAGGTTTTGTTCAAACAACTGCTGCATGTTTATATTTTGTAATTGAATATTTCGTATGGAAAGATCAAAGCGGTCATCCTGTATAGGAAGGGTTTTTACAAAAGCATCTTCATTCAAAATGGGAATAACCCTGAAGCTTTTAATAAAAAGCTGTTTGCGGGCAGTACTTAAGGAAAGGCTATCAGCCCTGAAATTGTAAAATTTGTCGGCAGATGGCCAGGTCAGTTTTCCGCAGGTAATATTGACATCCTTTGCAAAAAGCATTCGGGAAATATCTGCATTACTTATGCTGTCAATTTTTACATTCATCAGCGTGATAGAAACATCCTTTATTTGGATAGTTGTTTTTTTTGATCTCCAACTGCTTGTAGTTATCTGTGCGTTACTTATCAGCACTGTGTCAGCCTGTATAAGATCCAACTCACCTAATATCTGTGCATATAATTCTTTTTGTGGTACGACCGGAGTTGAATCATTACCGGCATTAGTATAAATAATATTGATCACCGGATTTTTTAATTCTAATTTCCGGCCAACGATCTCGTTACTGATTAATGCCCGCGGAGTTTGTACTCCCACTACAGTAATCTCAGGGATATGAATGTTCAAAAGAATGGAAGGTTCTTTTCCCATCCTGACAAGATCTGTATAGCGGGTACTGTCATAAGTTAAGTTCATATTGGAAATGGATAAATCTCCTGCTATCTCATCCATTTGAAGGCTATCATATTTTATTTTGTAAAGTCCGTTGCTCTTTTCACGGACTGTAGTCTGCATTTTATTTTTTATCATCGCTTTTTTGTGAGCATTCCAGTACCAAATGCCACTTGAAATAATTGCAATAAAGAAAATAAGAATACTAAGTGTTACAAGTAGTCTTTTAGAAATGAATCTAGCCTTCTTGCCCTTTGTTTTTAAGATTTTCATTTACTTTTTTATGCCACTAATAAATTCAAATTCGTTCACTGCTTAAATCTTCGATAAAGTGTTCAATGATACTTCAGATACTTTCAATTAGTGTGGTAATTTCTTTTACCATTATAAATAGCTCTTCACTGAGCTTTTCATTATTCAGAAGAGTTTTGCTGATTACAGCATAAAGTTGAGAGTCTTTTCGTTTATAAGTGTTACAGCCTAATGTAAATAAGTTATATAATTCACACATTAGGAAAATTCCCAAACACGAAAACCATTCACAAACTATCAAGGGGAATGAGTCTTATGTGCTTCATCTTTTTAAAGAGTCTTGGTGTGAAACCTGTAACTTTTTTAAATTGAGCTGACAGATGTGCCACGCTGCTGTAATGAAGTTCCAATGAGATTTCTGAAAGAGAAAGTTGATTATACAAGAGTAGTTCTTTTGCCCGCTCGATTTTGTGGGCTATTAAGAATTTTTCTATCGAAGTACCATGAACTCTTGAAAAAAGATTAGAGAGATAAGTATAATGATAATTTAATTTGTTGCTTAGGTGTCGGGAGATTTTGATTTTAGTTGGTTCTTCTGAGTAATGAATCATTTCTACAATCACGTTTTTTATTTTTTCGACCAAAATACTTCTCTTGTCTTTAATCAATTCAAATCCGATTCTTTTTAGAGCGTCATTAAATTTATCGTAATTCTCATGGGATAATTCATTTTTTAGCTCTACTTCACCCAATCGCACAATAGCATTCTGTATGCCCAGTTTTGCTAATTCTGATTTCACCATCATTTTACAACGAAGGCTAACCATATTTTTTATATATAATCTTATGGTATTAACTGGATTTCTGACTTCATTTCCATGTGTATGGATAATAGCTGGCGATTGATTCCCACTTTCTTCAATTGGGATCAGGTCAGTGTCTTTTAACTTTTTATTCTCGTACCAATTGCAGTTGGCTGATTGCCCTTCAATTTTACTTTCTGTTGAAGGTTTAAAAATGATGAGTTTATAGCTGGAAGAAGTTGCTGTGTCGGGTTGCATATTAATTCAATGTAAACGTAAATGTATATGAGGTTGCTACTGAAAAAACTGATGAAGAAAAGCAGAAACAGTGATTCCTATCAGTTCATGCCGTTAATTGGCTTGCATTTTTTGATGCCGGTTTTTTATAATCATTTTCAAAAAGACATCTACCTTTAGCTTTTCACGGAATTCATAGAACAACTATCTTTTCATATCCGGTTTGTGTGTTTTACAAACAATTCAGCAGCGATTTATAGAATGAAAGCCAAAAGAAAAATTTCAGCGAAACTTTTAAGTTTTTGGAAACTACTTGGACCGGGGCTTATTACAGGTGCCAGTGACGATGACCCTTCAGGTATTGCTACCTATTCTCAGGCAGGCGCTGCTTATGGACTTTCAACACTCTGGACCGCATTGATCACATTTCCACTTATGGCTTCTATCCAGGAAATATGTGCAAGAATTGGACTGGTGACTTCACAAGGTTTGACAGGAACACTTAAAAAAAATTATTCAAAGCCTATTCTGTATTTAATGCTATTGTTCAGTTTTCCGGCTATTGTTATGAATATTGGCGCTGACATTGCAGGAATGGGCGCTGTAGGAAATCTTTTATTCCCTTCTATTCGGGCAACTTTTTTCAGTATTGGTTTCACCATCCTGCTTTTAGTGTTACTTATTTATTTGCCTTATCAAAAAATTGCGACCGTCTTGAAATACCTTTCAGTCGTTCTTCTGGTTTACCTGATTGTTCCCTTTTTATATAAACAAAACTGGGCATCAGTTTTGAAAGCTACTTTTATTCCAACCATTAAGTTTGACAAAAACTTTGTCAGTATTCTCGTGGGTATTCTTGGCACGACAATTTCGCCTTATCTTTTCTTTTGGCAGGCAACGATGGAAGTGGAAAAAATGAAGAAGAATAAAAGACGAATGATAATCAATAAAAGAATAATGCATGACATGAAACAGGATGTTGATTTTGGAATGTTGTTTTCAAACATTGTCATGTTCTTCATCATTCTTACTGCCGGGTCTATTTTATTTAATGGTGGCATACACCAGATTAACACTGTTGAACAGGCAGCGCAGGCATTAAAACCATTGGCAGGAAATTCAGCATACTTGCTTTTTGCTCTTGGTGTCATAGGGACAGGGCTCCTGGCCATTCCCGTTTTGAGTGGTTCACTTTCATACATTGTCACTGAAACATTTGGCTGGAAAGAAGGGCTTGATAAAAAATTTCACCAAGCAAAATCATTTTATAGCATTATTGCTATTTCTCTTATGCTGGGATTATCGCTTAATTATATTGGCATTTCGCCTATCAGGGCGCTGATTTATTCTGCCATTCTTTATGGACTTACTGCGCCGGTTTTAATTGCAATCATTCTGCACATTTCGAATAACAAAAAAGTCATGGGGAAATATACAAACGGAAAAATTTCCAACGTTCTCGGATTTGCAACATTATTCATTATGACTGCCGCTGCGGTGGTTTTAATTTACCTGCTATTATAAAAACTGATAGAATTATTCATTCAACAGCCACTATTAAATATTTATTATTTAATTGACACGACTCCTTTCAACAATCAGAGAAAGCTATTGGGAATAATTACTCCATCGTTTAGTCGGAACTTTCAGAAGTAAAATTGATTTCATTGAAAGTGTGAATTATGTAAAACTTTCCTGAATTTATATAACAATTACAAATACAAAAGTGCTCAACTTTATACAGTTAAAAACCCCTTTGATAAAACTCCGCTTATGCAATTATTCTTCCTCATTTTATTATTTCAGGCGCTCTTAGTCTTTGTCTTTCTGATTCGTTTTTTTCTAACCAAAAGAAAGAGAATTCTTATTCAGTTATTTACCGATGCATTACAGAATGAAAATAACAGGCATTTTGAAGCAGCTATAATCAATTATGAAAGTGTTCTGAATGAAGTGAAACGAAAGAAGTTTTACGGCGTTTTAAAAAATAAAGTCATTGAAAAGATTAAACTGCTGCATATTATCATGGAATACAAAAGCAACATTCAGTCTAACACATAAATTAACGATTATTGATTGTCCTCAATAAGAGATTGCACGGAAAACTGTTTCTAAATCCAAGGGGATGTTGATCTTAATTGTATTCAAAATATTGAGGAGGACATACCCAAATCTTTAAATAATTTCTTCTTCATTACTCTGAGACAATAGGGCAAAATACTATTCCAAACGCCCGTTTAATAAAACAAAACAATGTGTGAATTATGTAACAGAATATTGAAATCGTATAACAGTTCCGTTATATAGTGAGTATATATTTGTTATAGTTTCACGAAGGAAAGAGAATAATAACCGGAGCTGAATTTCTATTCGGGTTCCTTTTTATTAAATTTTAAGAAAACAAAAATGAAGAGCCAAAACAGGATTATTGCACTCGCCCTATTCTTACTATGTAGTTGCAGTAAACCTGCTATCCAAAATCCAACCGGTAATTGGTTTACAATGGTAACTGTCAGGTACGATGAAAGATTCAATTATCTTAGAACGGATTCGTTGGCTTGGGCCACAGTATATGGAAATGATCTAAAAAGAATTTCTGGGTTGAAGCCAACGATGTACCATATCTGCGCTGATTCAGTGTATGTGTTTCAATATTATGTAATCGGGAAATAGTCTATAGGTTACAGAAAGCCGAGAATGATAATATGTCAATCCAAATTGTTAAAGAAATATAAGAAAAACCAACACATAGTTCTTAAGATCCTGAATTATTGACGGGTTAGTTTTCATAGCGGTCGGTTTTGGTAAAGCCTCTGTTTAGCAGAGGCTTTTTATTCTTGAAAAGAATCAGAATTAATGGAAATAAAAAATAGATTATATATAGCAATAGTTTACAGAATACTCTCACAATTGTCATTTAAAATATGTGAATTATATAATTTAATTACGAAATAGTGTAACGCTTACCGGGAAAAGGAGTTGCAACTTTGTATGGATTATCCACAGAGCTATTAAACTAAAAATTATGCATATAGTACTAAATGATAAAAACATAAGCTTAGTAAAGCTATACAATCCGGTAACGGAAACTTCTGAACCTCTTATCACTAATATGATGCACAAAAGCAAAGGAAAACCAGATTCAGCCCAATTGAAAAAATCAAAAACGCAGATCATGAATAAAGATGGAGAAAATAATAAACCCGAAAACAAAGCAAAACAAAATGGTGCTGAAAAAGGAAAACTAAATGGTAGCGAACTGGAAAAATCAAAAGCACATATCATTGTTGAAATTATTGAATATATGGCCAATTCGGTGGTGAGCAAAACCATAATCAGAAAATCAACAGGAAATATTAGTGTAATGTCTTTTGATAGTGGAGAAGGCTTAACAGAGAAAACCTCTCCATTCGACACATTTGCCCAGATTATAGAGGGCAAGGCAGAGATTGTTATTGATAAAATATCTCATCTCCTTGTATCGGGCCAGGGAATTGTTATTCCTGCACATTCGCCAAATTTTATAAAACCAAACGGGCGGTTCAAAATGATTTCAACGATTATTAAAAGCGGGTATGAGTAAATTGCTTCTGGATAGAAGATAAAAATTCTGTACCCGGAACAAATTAATCGTACAATGGAAAATATTGCCATTAAATCTTATTCTAATTCAAATGGCCTTAAAAAAACGGCTGGCACCAACGGACTCTATCCAAAGAATCCTATCACTGAAACTATCGCCAATGGTTTCTTTACAGTGGATCGCAAATGGATTGTAAAATATTGGAACAAAGCTGCAGAAAAATTATTAGGAGTTCAGGCGAAAGATATAGTCGGGAAGAATATATGGGAAAAATTTGCGGGAGTCATTCCGGTAAATTTTTATGCAATCTACCACAAAGCATTTCAGCTAAATACACCTGTTCACTTTGAAGAATATTGGGGAGAAATGGGTGCCTGGTTTGACGTAATTATCTACCATTGCGATGATACATTATCTGTCTCTTTTAAAAGTAGTAATCAGCCGGATCAACCTGCGTTGCGATTAAAGACACTGAATGAATTATACCGGCTGGTAACAGAAGTTACGAATGATTGTCTTTGGGAATGGAATTTTCAATCTGGCGAAATATTCTGGATAGATGGCGGCCATAAAAGAGTTTTTGGTTATCAGGTAGAGAATGCATTGATCTCTCAAAGTTTTTGGGAGAGTTGCCTGCATTCTGATGATAAAGTACGTGTATTGACAGGATTGAATAAAATTATCGCTGAAGGATCCGACACAATATGGGAAGCTGAATACAGATTTAAAAAGGCCGATGGCAGCTATGCTGATGTTCACGATCGTGGGCATATAATTTATGATGAAAACAAGAAACCAGTGAGGATGATCGGCGCCACTAAGGATATTACCGAAAAGATTTTACTGGAAAATAAATTAAATCTGGAAAGACTGACAAGACAAAAGGAAATTACCGATGCTGTGCTGACAGCACAGGAAAATGAACGGGAAGAAATTGGAAGAGAATTGCATGACAACATAAACCAGGTTCTAGCCGTTGCCAAATGGTATATACAAATGGCATATACAAACGAGAAGAAAAAGAGAATATATCTTAAAAAAGCTTGCCGTCTTATAGTGAATAGCATAGAAGAGATCAGGGGGATTTCCAAAAAGTTGGTAGTCCCGGGTGTAGAAGGAATCGGCCTGTTTGACAGGATAGAAAATACATTAGATGATTTGAGCGAGATACATCCAATAAAAATTCAATTTTATAAGAATGGGTTTGATGAAAATGATCTGGATAAACAGCTTCAACTTACTATTTTCCGGATTGTGCAGGAACAGTTGAACAATATTTTAAAACATTCTAAAGCTACTCAGGCTGTTATTATTTTAAGCAGACATGAAAATGAGATCAGCTTGCTCATTTCAGATGATGGGAAAGGCTGCGATAGTTCAAAAAAAAATGGAATCGGTATTACAAATATCAAGAGCAGAGCGTTATTATATGACGGAACAGTTACCATTTTTTCAAAGCCAGGAGAGGGATATGAATTGAAAGTTATATTACCTCTGAAAGCCGAATTGAGCAAACTATTGTTGTCGAAGACAACGCCGGAATAATGATAAATACCCGATAATATTTACTTCAGTCTGGCTCCAGCCAGAAATCGTTTTGAACTTCCTGATATTACAATCACAAATTCTTTCATCATTATCAGTTTATTAATCCCATAAATTTGAAATCATGTGTGAATGATGCAACATATTTATAAAGTTGTGTAACGTTTACGACCTATAAGGAAGCTACTTTTATATAGTGAAAATTCATTCACAACAAAAAAAATATAATTATGAAAAAAATGTTTCTTGCGATACTTCTTTTAAGCAGCACCGCAATGTTTGCCCAAAACAGTAAAACTACACGGGACAGGAACCAACCCAGCAATGATGCGCCGGCTACAGTTCTGGAATCCTTTCATAGAGACAATCCCAACGTAAATAATGAAAGCTGGAGTCAAAGTAATAATCAATGGCGTGCAAATTATAACGACGATCACAATAGAAACGTAGATGTGTATTATGACCGCAATGGAATAAAGGGAGATACACATACGGCATGGGATAACAGGGATGTACCTCTGAATATTGATGGCAAAATCAATAGTAAGTATCATGCCAACGGAAACTATAAAGCCGTAAGGATAGACCGTCCTAATAATACATCACTATATCAGATAAAGATTCAAAACGGAGGAAAGGATCGCACCGTTTATATGGATAAAGGGGGCAAAGAAAGAAAATATAATGATCATCATTAAATCTGAATAATCAGAAAATTCAAAAGCTTCTATAATGGGAGCTTTTTTTATTGAATGACTTTTAAAAAATATGTCTATGTTATGGGAAGAGTTTTCTGGAATAGGCCAACGTACTTACTATTTCATTTTCATCTTAATCCATTTTAAACAAATTATTCAAACTATCCAATGTTGCTTTACTCAAACGTGGCGCCTTACTCACATCCATCGGGCTTACTACCCACAACCAGTCATTGGGTGCAGCTTCACCTGGCCGATGATATTTGATAAGATTAGTCACTTTCCTGTTATGGTCATCCAGATAATAAGCAGCAGATCCATCTGCCGATTTTATCGGCATCAGGTAAGTTGATTTGATCGTCAAAACAACTCCCGACTGTTTATAAACATATTTATCGCACCTGATCGTTGGCATAATGGCACCTACAGTCATTATCAATTCAGTGGAATCTTTATTTAATTGCCATGTTACCTGGCCATGTATGGATTTAACTGCAATTGATAAAAGAAGGAATAATATTGTAGTGTATTTTTTCAATTTTGATTAGCTGAATCTGAGAGTTGTTTTTGAGCTTCGAATTTTTTCTGTTCTTCCTTTTATAATTCTTTTTATAAATAAATTGTCAATTTGCCTTTCTTATAACTGTAACCACTTTTCATAACCCAGGAAAATTGTTGGCATCATCTATAGCTTTCTGAGTAAAAGTTGATTCAATTGTTTACTATTCATTTGTGAATCTAAAAAATTTTGAATGATGAGCTCCTCTTCTTTAACAGTATCCTTAATTATCTTTTGTAAATCATCAAGATTTTTTTCCGCAGCTGATAATACCATATCGAACTCTTTGTTTTCCATACATAAATTGTTTTATGAAAAGTGATTGGATTTTATTTCCCGCTTAATGCACACAAGAACAATTAAATTATTTTACTCCAAAGGTGAAATTCATCTGCGGAATCAGTGTTACATAACTTCAGAAAAAATTTATATAATTCCTACATCAATTATTTTGTTTCACTCAAAACAAAAGCCCTCACCTGATATCTACAGGATAAAGGGCTTTTTGCTTTTATTATTATACTACCCATCTGCTGCTGCAAGTTGTTGGCTTGCGGCTGCTGATTGAGGTAGTCTTTCACAGGAAATCTTATAAAACAAGGATCAACACTAAAATAATGATGATGATCGCACCTGCAGAAAGATAAATTCCACCACTGATGTGCCTCATTTCTTTCCTGATTCCTTTTACTTCTTTACGGAGATCTTTCTTCTCAGTCGAAGACAATTCTGATTTATTCATTCCTTTAATCACTTCTAAACGGCTAAGTAATTCCTGAGCCCTTGGATTTTCGGTTTTGGGAGTACTATTGGTTGGAGAAGAACCGGGAACAATCATAGCAGAGTTGGCCGGTAATGAAAAGGCCATAAGCATAACAAATGATGCCATTGGCAAAAGCTTTTTTAGTGTCATTTTTTATTTTATTAAAGGTTATTTATATTACCCTTCGCTGCTCTGTAAACAATACGAGGAGTTTTGTTAATTGCAAAGTAAAGTTGAGAGGCTTTTTGTTTATAAGTGTTACATGTTCTTTTAATTTAGTTACATAATTCACATATTGAAAAACAAAACCTTAAATCATTTAGAAACACTAAAGCACAATCAGACTTTTATTCTTTTTTATTTAAGAGCCTTTCCAGGAAGCGACTTCTTTTTATAACTACATTTACCAATACTAAATAACATGCAATTTGAAAGCGGAACAAATTTTTGGGACAGGAAGGTTTATTAAAAAGATTTTACTGACTCTTGGAATATGTTTTTGTGTAATTGGTTATTGTAATGCCATTCCTCAATACGATCCAATAAAAGATTCTACTGTAACTTCTACCCAACAACAAGCCATTGCATTTGTTGAGGAAATAAAAGAATTGAGTCCAAGTGAATTTTGGCCAAACATCAAACCTGTTCTGTTCTTGGAAAATCTAAAAATAAATATTCACCAGCCTGAGAGCATTTATCCAGGCCTGGGAACTAACTTTTGCGGATATGCTGCATTAACCTATTTATTTTTACAGGATGACCCTTTAGGATATGCTAAATTAATACTGCAATTATACCGGGAAGGAAAAGTTGAATTTGGGAATGCAATTTTCAAACCCTCTTCTTCTATAAAAAAAGAAGCTGGCCTTCTTAAATACAAAGGCATACTGGACATTCATCCTGCTGATCAAATGTGGTTCTTATGCCTGGCCGATCATTTTAAAGGATACCTGAATTTTTTCAACCACAAATACAATCCCGGTGATGAAAATACTTTCTGGGCATCGGTTAATTATGCCAAGTTTAACCGCATGGTAAGAAAACTTCTTCGATATCATGTCAGTGCAAAAGGCGCTGATTTCTTTCGCCCCCGCGTTGGCGATCTGTACCAATTTATCAGCGAAAAAATGAAAACCGGGCCTGTCGTTTTATATATCAATAACCGGATAGTGCACAAAAAAAATCAGGTAACTATTAAACTGGGAGTTCCCACTCATTATATAGTGGTAAAAAGTATCATCGAAGAAAATAATATTGTCACATTGGTTTATTGGGATTATGGCGGTAAAACATTATTACAATTGTCTCCTGCTTTTTTAAAAAGAATAATTTTCGGAATTACCTGGCTGACTAAAAAACAGAACGATGCTGAATAAATTGACAAAAACAATACTACTACCGGGAATTACTTTTTTTATTCTATCCTGTTCTCCTAAAAATATTTCCACAAAATATTATTATCAGAATAAAAACGTGCTGGATAAGATGGAAGAATCTTATAAAAAATTATTCCTGCAACAGCCATTCACAATTGCCTTTACTGACCGGAGTTTTAAAACTGTATCTCTACAGATCATTACAGATACGCTGAACTACATTTATGAATTTACCGTAAATGAACCGCGTTTAACTGACACACTGATTAAATTTCACTTTAATGCGCCAAAGGTTGTTGAATTAATTCAGCAAATGCAGTCAATCCATTGTGCATGGATCAATAATTTTTATTATTATGTTGATGAAAAAAAACGTTCTTTGATCTTTATGTCTATAAAACCTGTAGCACTAAAATCACTCTTTTCTTATAAGAAATATTATATCCTTACCTATTTTCCGCAACCACAATATTTCGACAGTGAAGGAAGATTGCTGGACAAACGAAAACTCCGCAGACTCCGGAAACTAAATGGAGAAATATTTAAAAGAATTAATGATAAAGTGTGCTATACTATTTCGGGAAATTTCAGGTGATGTTGATAAATTCATTTGTAAACATGGAAAATTTTTCTTATCTTCAATACGTCCCGAACGTACGTCCCGAACGTACGTCCCGAACGTACGTCCCGAACGTAATGCCTGAACAAGTCAGAATTTTATTTCGTCAGCACGGCTATACAATTCAACATTTTTTAAAATAATAAATTAAATCCGCTGAAACTATATATTAAAAATATGGTTTGCATACGCTGCAAAATGGTAGTAAAATCAGAACTGGAAAAATTGGGGCTGCACTTTGCTACAGTGGAATTAGGTGAGGTGGAGATCATGGAAAATATTACGCCTGAGCAGCATGGTCAATTCAAAGAAGGCCTCTTGAAATCAGGTCTTGAATTATTGGATGATAAAAAGGCTGTGCTGATTCAGAAAATAAAAAATGTCATTATAGAACTGGCTCATTATTCAGAAGAGCCTTTGGAAATTAATTTTTCCGATTATTTAAGCCAGAAATTAAATCACAATTATACTTATCTCGCCAATTTATTTTCAGAAGTACAAGGCACTACGATTGAACATTTTTATATTTTACATAAAATTGAGCGGGTAAAAGAATTACTCGTTTATGATGAACTCAATCTTACAGAGATTGCCTACCAGATGCATTACAGCAGTGTAGCGCATCTTTCTGCTCAGTTCAAGAAAATAACCGGCCTCACACCCACACACTTCAAGCTACTTCGGGAGAAAAGACGTGATATGCTTGAAGATGTGTGAATCATATAAATCTTTCCTGAAATTTTGTAACAGTTATGAATGCCAAAGGGATCACCTTTGGCTATATTTATTTCTAAACTAAAAAATATTTTTATGCCACTTTATTACTACTCTTTTCTTTACTTCCTGGGATTGTCGATACTTGTTCTTTTCATCCGTTCATTCTTTATGCAGAAAAGTGCTACACCAGTTGCATTATTTACCGAAGCGTTAAGAAATGAAAATAACGGGCATTTTGAGGCCGCTGTAATTAGTTATGAAAGTGCACTGAAGAAAGTGAAAAATGTCAGATACAATACCAACTTTAGAAATAAAATCGTTGAAAAACTTAAAATATTGCACACGATCATTGAACGCAAAAACAATCTTCGCTTTTTGTGGTAATATAAACTCTTTCGCAAAAAACAAACTTTTTCTCAAGCAGTTAGTTTTGGTTACAGCCCCTGTTTTTACAGGGGCTTATTATTATAAGTGGACAATTCATAATTAAAATTATCGATAGATCGAAAAATATTGATAAGCTAAAAATGGTATTAGCGAATTTCGATAGACATAAAAAGTAATAATATTGATACCAATGTGTGAATGATGTAAACTATTTCTTCAATTGTGTAACACTTAAAGGTGAGATGGGCTTCACCTTTGTATGACGAACTACCTATTCAAAATTAAAACAACTTAAAATGACAAACATGACAGTATTAAATGGAAACTGGAATGAACAGAAAGGAAAACTAAAACAAAAGTTTGCAGTACTGACAGATAATGATCTCCTGTTTGAAACAGGTAAGAGAGGTGAAATGTTAGGAAAACTCCAAATCAAATTGGGGAAAACAAAAGAAGAACTAAATAGGATTATTGCTGCCCTGTAGTCATGTCTTTCATCTCATATACAAAATCAATCTTATCAAGTCCAAAAAACAATCTACAAAATGAAAAAAACAATTCTCATCGTCACTCTCTTGCTAAGCGGTTTTATATTTCAAGCTGCTACTGCGCAAGTTCGTGTGCGTCTTAATGTCAATATTGCTACTCAACCAATATGGGGACCCGTAGGATATGATCACGTTGAGTATTATTATATGCCCGATATAGACATGTTCTACAATGTCCCAAGACATCAATATGTTTATGAGGATGGCGGACGCTGGATATTCAGTACCTCCTTACCTTATAGGTATCGTAATTATGATTTCTACAACGGGTATAAAGTGGTGATCAATGATGATGATAGACCTTATCGCAATGCCGGAAGCTACCGGACAAGATATGCACAATACAAAGGCAATCACAACCAGGAAGCGATCCGTAATAGCCACGATTCAAGATATTTTGTAAACAAAAACCACCCCGAACACAATAAATGGAAAAATAATGGTAACCACGGAAATGATAAGCAGGGAAATCGTAATGGCAACAAGAATGATCGTGGCCGTGGTGGTGACCACAATAACTAGTTGTCAGAATAAAGTGATCGCTATTCATTAATACTTCCGTCGTTTTCTGGAAGGGATGACAAATTAAATAATAACGATGATTTCATTAAGTACGATTTTGTTTTTAAATGTATTCGGTATTTATTAATAACTCTAAAAATTAATTTTTATGCGAGATCTGCTCACTGTCATTGCCGTCATTCTGATAGTTGGATGGCTGCTGGGATTCTTCATGCTTCATGCTGGTAGTTTAATTCACCTTTTGCTTGTTATTGCAATTATTTGTATCGTGGTAAGAGTTATTCAGGGAAGAAGAGTTCTTTAGAATTCAGGAAGTAAAAACATGTTGAAATTTATATTTTTCCAGCGCTAAGTGATTAATTACTGATTATACCATGAATGGGATTTTGCTTTTGCATTTGATCAGTAAAAATATTTTTAAAAAACTCAAAAAATAACTTTATGCGGAATCTACTCTACCTGATTGCCTTCTTCCTTATACTTTTATGGATAATTGTGTTTATGGGATTTCAAGCTGGTCCCATCAGTCACGTCCTGCTTGTTATTGCTCTGGTATGCATTGTAGTAAGACTTGTACAAGGGCGAAGGGTTCTTTAGAAATCTCTTGTAAGAAAAGAAATGCTAAGCTTTCATATTGTTTCTTCCTGCGTTTGCTTCTGGCAATAATTTTCTAAGTAAAGTTTACTGCGTAAAAGCAAATCTTAATTCAGACTTTCAATTATTTTTCAGGAAACTAAATACCGGAAAAGTGCATATTTTGATTAAATTGGAATTCATTGCACCAAGAGGAGTGGATAATAATTGAGTTAAGGTTTAAATAAAGTTTAAAAAAATTATCCGTTTTAAAAATTGAATCTCAAACCCACAATGTAGCAGGTTTTTTTATTTTCCATTTCACTGGCAGATCCTTCTTCCTTTAATTGAAGATTATAAGTCATGTGGCTGTGAAATCTTAAGCTGTTCTAGTGCCTCTGTTATTTTTTTCGAATGCCTATGGCATTTTTTTGTAGCTATTTTTATATTGGGGTTACTGTAAAATTCAATTATGTTTTGCTTGAGCGATGCACTTAAAAGATTGAATTTTTCTTTCCTGAGCTTTAGTAGCAGGTTGCCATAATTTATATCAGCGAGTTTATATTCTCCCGGAGCTGTATTATTTCCTGTGTCAAAATCAATATTTGCAAAATCAATATCTCCTGAACCTAAAGTTTGCATTGAATATTTACATTTCACTAATACCGTATCAAAACTTTGAATGAATAATTTTTCTGCTGCGGGTCCTGGTTCTTTAATTTTAAGCGTCTTCAAAGGTCCTATTTTCGGTGAAACAAGAATAACCCATGATAATACTTCGGTGAAAAAACCTGGCTTACGGTGTTTTTTACCATACTCTTCATAATAATTGGCCTTACTCATCTTGTAGCGGAAACTCCGGCTGGTTGCAGTGGGTTGTAACTTAAGAATATCATTTTTTTTCATAACCCACGCTGCTTTAGTTAATACCGGAAATAAACTCATAACTGACCATCTGAATGTTTCAATGGCAAGAGAAAAGTTTTTGAAAACATCATTAATTTCCAACCCATAGGTTTTGCGAAATGCTCTTTCCAGCAAAGAGCGGGAAACATTAAAGCCAATAAAATCGTGATAGGCCTGCGAAGCGTAGTTGCCTGATGCTGTTTGCAAAACATCAAAAGCAAATTCCATTCTCCTGTGTGAAACTTTATCTTCACCATAGGTGACCATGCTTCCATATTTCTTCTTCATTTTGGGATAAACAATCGGCACACACAGATTAGTTCCTAAAGAATGTCCGTCTTTATCGGCTATATAATGACTCAAAAAACCTAAGGCAAATGCATACTCATCTACATCCTGTGCCTCATCCAATAAGGCATTTACAAAATCACCGCTGCGCACATAATGTACAAGGTCAGTAAATAGCCGGCTGCCAAATGGAAAATAACCCATATCAGGTGCAATGGCTCCGCCATAAGCATAAGAGTGTGCTTCTTTTAATTGTTCTTCCGTTACACCGGGATACTTCTGCCTTAGTAAAGTTTGAATTGATTTCTCCCAGATTGCGTCAACAATTGCTTCATGCGTAAGCACCGAATAAGCCTTGGATGATATAGGGCTGCATAGAAAGCTTACAGCAGCTATCAATAAAAATTTTAAAAACTTTTTTGTTTTCATAATCCGTTAAGATTAAACTTTCATGAAGGGTCTTTATGAGAATGAACAAGGAATGATCAAATAATAAAATCATTATTCCCTTTTTCCAGTGTCACCAAGCTTTTAATACTGTATTCCTTAAAATTAATTGCCATTTCTTCCACAAGTGTTACACAATTTTTGAAATAAGTTGTATAATTCACATATTAAAGGAACAATGCGCTATTGTTTATCTTACGTAAGAGTTTCGCAGATAATCCTGAACTATTGAGAATGAATAGGCATTAATGAAAATGCCTAACATTATATCCTTCTCATATTTTTTTTATATCGGGCTTTTGATTAATGAAGAAATTTATTTCTATTTGAACGCCTTCAAATATTTCCTTGGCTCAGGGCAGTTTCTCTATTTTATTATAATTCAATAGTTCCTTTTTTCAACAAACTGCCAGTATAAGTGAATCATGCGGAATCTTGCCTGGGAAAAAAATATCAAATTAGAACTTCAGCTTTCCCTCATCAATACTTTTTCTTTTTCAATATGGTATATTAAAATTCGTTCATCATTTTTTAAAACAAGTACCGGATTTTTCATTTTTGAAATGATAGCTATGTTGAAACTATTGAATAATTTAACTGAAAATGTTCCAGGTGTTTCGGCAGAAGTGAAATTACCGGCCGGGATTATGAAACTTTATTAATCCCTGCAGTGTAGAAAATAATTTTACAACAAATAAAATTTAAGCTTTTATATTATCCCGGAACAGGCTTTTAACTCAGCACTATGGTTGATGATGCCAAAATCAGGATGTAACATTTATCTTCATGGGACAGGGTTGCTCTGATCCCGGATCATCCTTCAATAAATATGTTTACAAAAAATTTGAGTTACCTGTTACTTTATGAGTTACGTATCTTTATTAAAGCTTCAATGGAAGAGGCAATAAAATGGATTGAGGAAACATAAAAAAAGGGTTTCAAATAAAGATTGCTAAATCAGAGACAAAATGAGTGAAGAAATACAACATCTGATTCCTCCCGGGATTGTTAATTTCATCCTCGTTACTTTGTTTTCACTGCTGATCGGGCTGGAACAGAGACGTCATTATATCAAAGAAGAGTTTGAAAGCCGTTATGGAACTGACAGAACATTTACCCTGATCGGTATCTTAGGATTTGTTCTTTATATTATCAGCCCGCAAACACTGATACCTTTTTTAGGTGGTGGATTTGCTATTACTGTTTTACTTTCAATCTATTATTTTCAGAAAATCACCATTCAGAAAAAATTCGGAATCACTTCACTTGTTATCGCGCTGATCACTTATTGCCTGGCGCCGCTTGTATACACCCAGCCCAACTGGCTGGTGCTTTTGATTGTTGTATGCGTCCTGGTGATCACTGAATTAAAAGAGACACTTTTTAAGTTTTCAGAAAAATTCGATGACAACGAATTTATCACTCTTGCAAAATTCCTGGTGCTCACGGGAGTGATTCTTCCTTTGCTTCCCAATCAACCTGTATCTCCGGAATTTAATTTTTCTCCTTTCAAATTCTGGCTGGCCATTGTAGCCGTATCGGGGATTTCTTACTTCAGTTATCTTCTTAAAAAATTCGTATTCCCGGATTCCGGAATTATTCTTACCGGAATTCTCGGTGGTTTGTACAGCAGTACCGCCACCACTATTATTCTTGCGAGAAAAAGCAAAGAACTTCCTGAAAATAATAAAGTAGTGGCGGCCATAATGCTGGCGACGATGATGATGTATGTAAGATTGTTCTTACTTGCTTTGTTCTTCAATAAAAGTGTTGCCATCAATCTTGCTCCTTCCTTTGGCATTTTTACAGCTGTATCTTTCCTGATTGCTTTTTATTTTTTAAAGTTTCATCAAAAACAAAAGCAACAACCAGACGATAAAACCTTCAGGCCGCATAATAATCCCCTGGAATTTAAAACGGCATTGCTGTTTGCTGCTTTGTTCATTTTTTTTGCAATCATTACCGGGTTTGTATCAAAAAATTACGGGACAGGGGGTATCCATGTTCTTTCATTTGTAGTCGGAGTCACGGATATTGACCCATTTATTTTAAACCTGTTCCAAAGCAAATGGGATATTGCAAATTCAGTAATTGTCATAGCTGTAATCAATGCAGTCACCAGTAATAATTTACTTAAAATGATTTACGGCATTTCATTTTCCGATCAATCCATCCATTGGCGGTTGGTTAGCGGGTTTGGTATCCTGGTTGTACTTGGATTGCTGATGTCCTTTGTAATTCATTTTTGAACAATCTTACTCTGTTACAGGGCGCTTATTACTATGTTCACTCCTGTTTTATTTCTTTAAATGCCGGAATAAAATGATTACAATCTGGCTTATCCGGCTACCACAGAAAATTCAAATGAAAATTTTACTGGCGATTTACTGATTCCCGAATTTTCTTTGCCTGTTCTTTCATCCATTATTATCTTCAAACATCCTTTTTTCTTGATTTTATAAAATAAATCACGAGGGCTTTTCTAAGAAAAAGTTTCGAGAATGACGTAATAGTTAAACTTAAAATGTGAAAAGGGCGATTTGCCATTCATTATT
Organism: uncultured Bacteroidota bacterium; assembly: GCA_963823125.1. Lineage (GTDB taxonomy): Bacteria > Bacteroidota > Bacteroidia > Chitinophagales > Chitinophagaceae > UTBCD1. The sequence goes on along the minus strand of CAWGKD010000003.1, from coordinate 518,057 downwards.
TCAAGCAATTCTTCCTGGGCTTTCTTATAGGATTCATATTGTTCCGGATATTTCCTGAATAAATAAGGCTGCCCGGATTTATCATCATCCGGATCCGGTGACGGAATTCTCTCCAGTCCAAAGATTGCAAAATGAGATTTGATTTTTTTTCCCGGTTTATTTGATGGTATCATAAAGGGAATATTTATTCGTTTTTTGTTTCCCGATTAAAGGTTAAATCTTTACCGGCAAAAATGATTTTCCTGTTTTGAGCAGCTAACCTGATCCCGGATTCTTCAAACCTTTTCTTAATGGAATACAATAAATCACATTTCATAACATAGGATGCCGCTTCCATGCTCCATACTTCCGCACACAAATTCATGTAAAAATTATCGAGGCTAGTCTGTCGGACGGGAACAGCGGGTTTATCTGCAGCAATCATTTCAGGTGTCCTGTTATCCAAAAAAGCAGGATGGCTTATCACAAGCTTTTGAATTTCAGTAACCGCTTTATCAATATCAGTTTCATAATCTACATGAATATTTATTAAGGTGCAGACTTTATTGAATTGCGGATTTGAATTAATGATCACTTCATTGCTGATCAGGGTATTTGGGATAATCATTCTCCTGTTTTCACTGTTCCGGATTATTGTAAACCGGAGATTGATATCTTCTACCATTCCGTTTTTCCCGTTATTCAATTCAACATATTCTCCGACCCGGAACGGTTTGTAAATAAAAATGAAGATACCACTGATGATGTTGCCGAATGTCTGTTGTGCGGCGAGACCTATGATAACAGATAATATTCCTGCACTGGCCAATAATGCCGTGCCGATCTTTTCCAGGCCCGGCAAAAAATGGAAAATAATTATGAGTGCAATAATAAAGATGATGAAACTTGATGCCGTTTTCAGAGCCCGGTAATTTGTCGGATCAACATTTAATTTTTCGGAAGAATTCAGCGAATACCGGGTAAGCGCTTTACGGGCAAAATAAGAAGCTATAAAAGCGAGAGCCAGAATGACCGATGTCAGTACCATTTCCCTGATATCCATTAAACCCGGTTTTATGTTTTACAAGGTATCAAATTTTTTCATTTAAGATTGGGGCTATTGTGAATAAATGTAAATTGAATTTATTGGGCTTAATCTTGCGACACCTTCAATTCAGGAAACCTCTCAAGAAATTTTTTGATTTCATCAATAAAAATTCCTCTAGAAGAATTTGACGTCATGACAATTGTTATATACTCAGACATCAAGTAATTCCAGCATACTGTAAATTTTTAAGGTTATAAAATTTACAGACTGGTGTACTTTTTCAAAGTGCAAAATCAAGCAGGATCAAGCATTTTAGAGGATTTTCAAAAATGAACGGGTAATGTTGAAAACTACACCAAAAGTACACCGCCAAAATGTATCTATTTGCAGCATTCTTCCATTTTAGAAAAACAAAAGCGACCGCTAATCTTCGTTTTGCAGCCGCTTGCATTTTTTTGCATCTGAACTTCGTGGAGGTGAGGAGAATCGAACTCCTGTCCAAACATATTCTTCAAAAGCTTTCTACATGTTTATTCTGTTTTGTATTGTCGGGAATTAACTGGGAACTGACAACCGATTAATTCCTTAGCTGAATAGTCTTATGTTGCAGGCACAGCCTTCCGCAACAGCAGCCTGTATTTTTTTGATTGGGCGGAGGAGTTGGTTACAAGCCTACCTCTCACTCGGCCATAATGACTACTCAATCACTGATTAAGCAGCCATGGCAAATTGTGTATTGCCATTTGTGTTTTGCGTATTCAGATTAGCCTGCTAATTACGCAACGCAGAACATGCTTACACTCTCAAAGATCTATGCTGTCAATACCGGGCACCCCCAAATCAACTTTTAGCCAATACCAGAGAAACAGCCTGCAAAAATAGAAATCTTTAATCAGTCGCAGCGCAAATTTTTCCTTACACTCTCTTAAATATTTTATTTTTACTAAATGGCAAATCCATTAAAAACCTATCAGGATCAAATAAATGTTCTTGGCAATGAACTTGCAATAGTTCAAAAACGTAAATCGCTATTTGGCTGGTTAAGGTTTATCACATTCATTGCCGCATTTTTTGCAATCTGGTTATTCTGGTCATACGGTTTGCTCATCGCATTTTCTGCTTTTCTTATTCTTTCAGGTCTTTTCCTTTTTATTCTCACAAAAGACCTCAATAATAATTCAGCTATTGAAAATATGATTAGACTTCAACAAATTAATCAAACAGAAATAGAAGTCCTGAACCATCATTTCTCCCATTTACCTTCCGGAAGCAATTACAAACCCGACGTTCATGACTATGCGAATGACCTTGACATTTTTGGCAAGGCGTCCCTATATCAATATATCAATCGCACCAACAGTGAACAAGGGAATAAATTGTTTGCAGACTTGCTGCTTCATCCTTCCTCACCGGATTTTATTTTACAACGCCAACAGTCCATTAAAGAACTATCAGCAGAAATAAAGTGGCGACAACAACTTCAATCATATGGAAAGGCAACGCCAATTACAATAAATATCCAGCACAAAATTGATGACTGGCTGCAACAACCTAATACTTTTTTAAATAATTTCTATTGGAAGGTTTTGCAATACCTATTACCTGCAATCAGCTTAACGTTTCTGGTTCTTTATTTTACAAACATTCTCTATTCATCTGCTTTTTACCCGTTAATAGCATTAATGTTCATTATCTCAATTTCAATTTCCAAACTGGTGCAGCGCTCCTACATTCAACTAAATAAAATATCTCCCGAATTAGAATCACTTTCCGACAGCATTTATTGGATTGAAAAAAAAGATTTTAAAACAGGATTGCTACAGCAATTAAGAAATAAATACGTCACAAATTCCATTATCTCATCCCGATCAATAAAAAAATTGAAAAAAATACTGGACCTGCTTGATATTCGTCTGAATCCATTAGTTTTTATCCCACTCAATACTTTTTTGTTCTGGGACTTACAACAAGTTTTTATTTTGGAAAAATGGAAGGTGACCAACCAACAAAATATAGACGACTGGTTTAATGCTCTCGCTGAAATAGAATCAATTTCCTCATTGGCTAATTTCCACTTCAATCATCCTGAAAATTCATTTCCTCTCTTATCGGATAAAGAAGGAGTATTTATTGCTGAAGAATTAGGACATCCATTAATTCCAAAAGAAAAATTAATCAGAAATGATTTTTCAACTGAAGGCTTAAACCAATTGAATTTAATCACCGGTTCTAATATGGCAGGCAAAAGCACTTTTTTACGAAGTGTTGGAATCAATATTGTTTTGGCGATGATGGGCTCATCAGTTTTTGCAAAATCGCTTACTTTATCTCCAATGAAGGTATTAAGCAACATGCGGGTTAATGATAATCTCGAAGAGAGCGCCTCGACTTTTTATGCAGAATTAAAAAAGCTGAAAGACATAATTGATGCAGTTTATAAAAATGAAAAAGTATTTCTTCTGTTAGATGAAATTTTAAGAGGCACTAATTCTGCTGACAGGCATACTGGTTCTAAAGCGCTGATTAAACAACTGATTAATCATCAAGCAGCAGGTATTATAGCAACCCATGATCTGGAACTTGCAAAACTTGCAGATGAATTTCCCGGTAGCATTCACAACTATCATTTTGATGTGCAGGTATCCAATGATGAATTATATTTTGATTATAAATTAAAGAGAGGCATTTGCCAAAGCATGAATGCCTCTCTTCTTATGAAAAAAATCGGGATTAATTTATAATATCATTTAAACATTCTGAAAATATCCAGACCCAGTGCATAAGCCATCAATCCAAGAAGTAATATCATTCCAACCATTTGCGCATACTCCATAAATTTATCACTGGGTTTTCTGCCAGTGATCATTTCATAAATAGTGAACAAAGCATGACCTCCATCCAACGCCGGAATTGGTAAAATATTCATGAATGCAAGAATGATGGAGAATAAAGCTGTCATGGTCCAAAAGCGAAGCCAGTCCCAACTGCCGCCAAACATTTTTCCAATGCTGACCACACTGCCCAGATTGTCCTGAACGCGATGTTCCTTTGATGTAAATAATAGACGAATGCCATGAACATAATCGCCTAATCTTCCAACACCATATTTTACGCCTGCCGGAATGGCTTGAAAAAATGAATAAGTGATTTTATCAGTTCCCAAAATTTCTCCGGGATCCTTTGCCATCAGTTGTGTGGCAGCATTTTCATTTGTTTTGACTTTTACAGTGACAGTATCTTTATTATTTCTTAAAAGCGACAAGGTGATGATAGTATCTTTCAAACCATTCTTAGCTTTTATATATTCATCGAAGTAATTAAAATACTTTCCATTTACGCCAATAACTTTATCTCCTTTCTGAATTTTTCCTTCTACGTATTTTACATCTTTATCATCATCCACAATCACCGGTACGCGGGGAGAAACAAAACCCTGCAACTGATTTTTTGTATATTTTGCAATAAATCCTTCCGGCAATGTAACGGATGTATCTTTTCCATTTCTTAAAACCAATAACGATACTTTTTCACTCAGCAAAATATCTTTATTCAGATTATTATAATAAACAAGTGGCTTGCCATTCACTGCAGTAATCAAGTCACCGTCTTTCAATCCGGCGGAAAGACCGAGTGAATCAGCAGCCAGTCCATATTTCATATTGGCAACCGGCAATTTTTCTTCACCCCACACAAAAAGAATCCCAGCAAATATTACCAGCGCCAGTATAAAATTTATCACAACGCCTGCCAGCATTATGATCAATCGCTGCCATGCTGGTTTTGCTCTGAATTCATAAGGTTCCGGCGGCAATTTCATTTGCTCTTTGTCCATACTTTCATCAATCATTCCTGATATCTTCACATAACCACCCAAGGGAACCCAACCCAACCCATATTCTGTCTCACCTTTTTTCTTTTTCCATAAAGAAAACCAGGGATTAAAAAACAAATAGAATTTTTCTACGCGACAACCAAACCATTTAGCCGTCAGGAAATGTCCCATTTCATGAAGAATAATCAGAATAGAAAAGGAAAGAATAAATTGTCCCAGATTGGCAAAGAATGATGGCCAGTTAAATACTAATAAAACCATATGATATTTCTCTTAGTGATTTTTAATTTTTAAAACGAACCGCAAATATCTGTGAAAAAAAAGACTTCTCTAAACTGTTTATAAATTCTATAAACTGAAGTATTAAAGTTTAACAACATCGGCAGCATAAGTGCGGGCTTCTGCGTCACTTTCAAAATATTCTTCCAGAGAAGGACTATCTATAAAATTAACTTTTTGCATTGTTTTTTCTATTAAATCAGTCATTTCCAAAAACCCGATGCGATTGCGAAGAAAAGCATACACTGCAATCTCATTGGCAGCATTCATCACACAGGGAAGATTGCCTCCTTTATTCAGAGATTCTTTAGCCAAAACAAGGTTTCTGAAAGTTTTTATATCGGGTTCTTCAAAATTAAGAGAGCTGACTTTTTTAAAATCGTATCGGGGAAAACTATTTTGAATTCGTTTTGGAAACGCCATTGCATATTGAATCGGTAGCCGCATATCCGGCAATCCTAACTGTGCTTTAATGCTACCATCCTCAAACTGTACCATGCTGTGAATGATGCTTTGCGGGTGAATAAGTACTTGTATCTGGCTGGGTTTTAAATTAAACAACCATTTTGCTTCTATCATCTCCAGCCCTTTGTTCATCAATGTTGCCGAATCAATAGTGACTTTGGCACCCATATTCCAGTTGGGATGCTGCAATGCGTGTTCTCTTTTTACATTTACCAGGTAATTTGGTTTTCGGCCGAGAAATGGGCCACCGGATGCAGTCAGAAGTATTTTTTCAATTTTATTTCTTGTCTCACCAACCAGACATTGAAAGATGGCTGAGTGTTCGGAATCAACAGGTATAACCGGAACTCTTTTCTCGACAGCTTTTTTCATTACAATATCACCAGCTACCACTAAAGTTTCTTTATTGGCTAAAGCAACTGTTTTACCTGCCCCAATAGCGTTGAGTGTTGGTTTTAATCCGGCAAAACCAACAATGGCTGCCAGCATCAGATCATAACAATCCATGGAAGCTACTTCCTCAAGCGCCTGCTCACCGGTAAAAACTTTTACATTAGTTGAAGCCAATGCTTCCTTAACCTTCAGATATTTTTTTTCATCACCAATGACCACAATATTCGGAGAAAAATTCAGTGCCTGGTGTATAAGAAGTTCTTCATTATTCTGAGCAGTTAAGACTTCAACACTGAATTTGTCAGGATTGCCGGAAATAACATCTAATGCCTGCGTCCCGATGGAACCGGTAGAACCAAATATGGCAATTCGTTTTGCTTCTTCTTTTAAGGAAGAACCTGGCGAAGAAAATTGTATTTTGGTTTGCTCACTCATTTTGTTTATTCACTATCACATCATCAAATTAGCACATATGCAAATTATTTTTCGGTCCATTTCATTAACTCATCAGCAATTTTCCGGTCATTGCTTAACCGAGGCACCTTGTTTTGGCCACCTAATTTACCAATTGATTTCATGTAATCAATAAAACCATTTTTCCGAACCGGGGTAATTTTTAAAGAAGATAGGATTGAGCCTCCAACCAAATCATCATAATAAGCATTCTTTTTTCTAAGATTTTGATCCAGCTTAATTGCAAATGCGCTTATATCTTCCGGTTTATTTTCAAATTCAATAAACCATTCATGATAAGATTTCCCTTCGTTTTTGTTGATAAATGGTGCAACCGTAAATTCTGTAATGTGAATATTTCCATCTTCGGCTGCTTTCAGTAAACTATATTCTACTTCCTCGCTGATCACATGTTCTCCAAAGGCAGATATAAAATGTTTAGTGCGTCCTGTTACTACCAACCGATAAGGATCTAAAGAAATAAATTTCACGGTATCACCAATATCATATCCCCAAAGCCCTGCATTATTGTTGATGATAAGCGCATAGTTCTCTCCCAGCTTAACATCTTTCAGCCATAAACGATTTGGGTTTTCTTTAAAAATTTCATCAGCAGGAATAAACTCAAAAAAAATGCCACTATCAGTATTTAACAGCAATCCTTCAGCATCACGACTATCCTGAAAAGCAAGAAAACCTTCAGAGGCTGGAAATGTTTCAATTCCATCAATTTTCTTTCCAATACTGTCAAACAGCTTTGCCCGATATGGATCGAAGTTTACACCACCATAAACAATAACAGAAAGGTTTGGAAAAATATCTTTCACTTTCTTTCCTTTTCTTTTGATCAGTTCATCAAAATACATTTGCATCCATGGCGGAATGCCGCTGATGAGCGTCATATCTTTTTCAATCGTTTCATCCACGATCTTACTCAACTTGGTTTCCCAGTCATCAATACAATTTGTTTCATAGGAAGGAAGTTGATTGGTCCGCAAATAGCGGGGAATATGATGGTTCACAATACCGCTCAACCTCCCGGTTGGTATTCCTCCTACTCTTTCCAGTTCAGGCGAGCCGGATAAAAAAATCATTTTACCATTAGCGAAATTTGAATTCCCTGTTTCAGCCATATAACAGAGCAGTGCATTACGTGCCGTGTTCATATGATTAGGAATAGATTCTTTAGTAATAGGAATATATTTTGTTCCACTGGTAGTTCCGGATGTTTTGGCAAAATAGATTGGTTTGCCTTTCCATAAAACGTTATGTTTTCCTTCTTTGATGCGTTCAATATAGGGCTTCATCTTTTCATAATCACGTATGAGAACTGCATGTCTGAATTCTTCGTAAGTGTTAATTTTATCCAAACCTGTTTCTTTCCCAAACTCTGTAGTTTTTCCAACATTGATCAGCATTTTAAGAATGCTTTCCTGATCAGCTATTGCCGTGGCTATACTTTTACGAATACCTCTATATATATAGGAAGCGAAAGGTTTAGCTAAGAAGGACTTGATTTTCATGACTTGAGAAATAGATAACAAATAGGCCGCAAATATAAAGTAAGGGTAGCCAAACCCTGTCATTTTCAAGGTATAAAACTTCAATCTTCCGTTTGCCGGTTGAAGTTTTCCCCTTACCTTTGCCACCCTGATTTTCAGGATTAATTTTTCATACTATGTTAGCAATCGTAAAAATAGCCGGTCAGCAATTTAAAGTGGAAAAAGACCAGACTCTTTATGTTCCCCATTTGGAAGGAAAAGCCGGGGATAAAATGGACCTTGAAGTGTTGCTGGCTGATAAGGACGGAAAAATTTCCGTAGGTTCCGCAGTTAAAACAAAAGTAAAAGCAGAGATCCTTGACCAGGTGAAGGGCGATACGGTAATTGCTTACAAACAAAAAAGAAGAAAAGGTTTTCACAAAAAGAGAGGACATCGCACCGCATACACTCAAATAAAAATTACTAATATTCAATAAATTTTGAAAAGTTGAATTGAGAAATTTCAAAATTTTCCAATTCCAAATTTCTCAATTCCAAAATTCTTTCAATATGGCACATAAAAAAGGTGAAGGCAGTGTAAAGAATGGTCGCGATTCGCAAAGCAAACGACTCGGTGTAAAAATATTCGGTGGCCAGGCTGTTGTAGCAGGTAATATAATCATTCGCCAACGCGGAACTGTTTATCATCCCGGAAAAAATGTTGGCGTTGGAAAAGATTTTACTTTGTTTGCATTGACTGATGGCATGGTTGAATTTAAAAAAGGAAGAAACAACAGAACATACGTTTCTGTTTCTGCTGCTGAAGCATAATTTCATTCTTCAATTTTTGGTCTTGTTGAAAAAAAGTTTGAGTAATATGAAATAATTATTACTTTTACAAACGTTAACCCATTTTACTTACCATTAAATTCAACAACATGGCTACTAAGAAAAAAGTTGTAAAGAAAAAAGCTACTAAGAAAAAAGCAGCTAAAAAGAAAAAGTAAAGACTGAACTTTAAAACAGTAATAGAAAGTCTTCCGAAGTACCGGGAGACTTTTTTATTTAAATCCCCCCTGAGAAACTCCGGCGTTTCCTTCTTTATCAAAAATCTTAAATTGCAGTTATGGATAATTATGCCATTGCTGATAACTTCTCACTTCTTGCCAGGTTGATGGATATCCATGGTGAAAATCCATTCAAAACAAAAACCTATGCAGTAGCTGCTTTCAATATTGAAAAACTTCCCGGCCAACTGAAAGATACGCCAAGAGATAAAATCTTCGCAATAAAAGGAATTGGAGAAAGTGTTGGGAAAAAAATAATTGAAATGCTGGATACCGGCAAACTTTCAGTGCTGGATGAATGGTTGCAAAAAACACCGTCTGGTGTTGTTGAAATGCTAAATATCAAAGGACTCGGTCCCAAAAAAATAAATACTGTCTGGAAAGAAATGGAGATTGAATCAATTGGCGAGTTGTTGTATGCCTGCAATGAAAACCGTCTTACTCTGTACAAAGGTTTTGGCGAAAAAACACAAAGAAATGTTAAGGAAGCCATCGAATTTTACGCACAACACAAGGGTCAATTCTTATATGCTGAAGCTGATGCTTTGTTTCCACAAATAAATACTTACCTGGAAAAAATATTTTCTCCTCAAACTATTCATATCACCGGTGCATTCAGAAGACAGGAGCCAATAATTGAAGAAATGGGGTTTGTAATTCTTGAGAATAGTGATGTAATAAAACCAAAATTCCAGACAGCGCAGCCACCTCAACTTCTTGAAGAAAAAGAAAACACATTATTGTATCAACTTAGAAACGGATTGAAGCTTCGTCTTTATACAGGAAAAGGCTTAATGGAAGAAAAGCTGTTCCTGACAACCGGTTCAAAGGATTTTGTTGCAGCATTCAAAAAATCTTTTCCATCCCTGAAATTTGAAAATAAAGAACCGGATAATGATGAAGCCATTTTTAAACAGGTAAAGATCCAGTATATTGATCCATGCCTGAGAGAATCAGCAGTCATTATTGAAAAAGCGAAAAAGAATTCATTACCTGAATTGATAAAACCATCAGATATAAAAGGATTAATTCATTCACACAGTAACTGGAGCGACGGTGTAAATACAATCGAAGAAATGGCAAATGATCTTATTAAAAGAGGTTTTGAATACCTTGTCATTTCTGATCATTCTAAATCCGCTTTTTACGCTAACGGGCTTTCTGAAGAAAGAATAAAAGAACAACACCATTATGTAGATGAATTAAACTCCAGGCTATCTCCATTTAAGATTTTTAAAAGCATTGAAAGTGATATCCTGAATGATGGTTCATTGGATTATAATGAAAAAATGCTTTCCACATTCGATCTTGTCATTGCATCAGTTCACAGTAACCTGAAGATGACGGAAGAAAAAGCCATGGCAAGATTGATGAAAGCAATTGAAAATCCTTTTACCAGGATTCTTGGCCATATGACCGGCCGTTTGCTTCTAAGCCGCAATGGTTACCCGGTTGATCATAAAAAAATAATTGATGCCTGTGCCGCCAATCATGTTGTTATAGAATTAAATGCCCACCCAAGAAGATTGGACATAGACTGGAAATACATTGATTATGCTATTGAAAAAAATGTTTTGATTTCCATTGATCCCGATGCACACACTTTGGATGGATTTGATGACGTGAAATATGGTGTGATGACTGCACAAAAAGCAGGGTTGTCAAAAGAGCAAAACCTCAGTAGCTTTTCTTTAAAACAATTTGAAGAATGGTTGAAAAAAAATCGAAAGATTAAGGGAATTTAAAATTAGTTGAAGATTTTTTTACAAAATTATATTTACCAATTACTGGTCTGCAGCATAAATTCTTTTATGGAATTGTACATGTAAGAAATGTTTTCTCGGGTCTTATCCTGCGCCGCTTTCCATTGTTTAGCTACATTTTTCTTATTCATGCTATGTTCTTCATAATCCCCATCGGTTATTATTCCCAGCTGCGAATCATTGAAGTCAGATAACTCCAGTTTATATTTTCCATCTTTAAATGAAAATTTTATCATAAAAGTAATTATCCTGCTTTCAGTGCCCGATAAAAGAGTTCCGGGAGCATCATATCCAAAATTTCCTCTTGCCAGAATGATCCCGGCGTCTTTGTCTGCAATCTGAATCACTTTATTTGAATTATTAAAATGCTTGCCCAACCATTCCATTCCGTTCCAATAAAGGGTTTCTTTTCGGGTGCCACTGTCAACCATTTCAATGCTTTTGAATTGAATCGGTTTTCCATAACCCTGCGAAAACATATTCAAAGTCAACAGACAACTAATAATCAGGAGTAAAGGATTTTTCATAGAACTGCAAATTGATTATTGGAATTTTGAAACAGTTTTGGGCAAATTCCTTGCCAAAACAAATTTTACTTAACTGAGTAATGGGAAAGATGATGTCATAACTTATTTTTGATCAACATTTATTATTCTAAGTTTTGTCCATCAGTTTTATGACCATTAATATGAGTCGCTGGATTTTTTAATTTGCAAGTGGCAATTCAACAAAGAAAGTAGTTCCTGTTCCTTCTCCGGTTTCAAACCATATTTTCCCTTTGGCTTGTTCTACAATTCCCTTGCACATAGCAAGTCCCAAACCGGTACCTGATGATTTAGTTGTAAAATTGGGAATGAAAATCTTCGATTGCATTTCAGGAGCTATTCCTTCACCATCATCTTTCACACTTACTTTTATTGTGCCATTATTTTTTTCTTCGTGAAGTTCGATATGACAAAGGCCGGCTCCATTGCAAGCATCTACAGCATTAGCAAGAAGGTTAGTGAATAATCGATTCATCTGTGTCTTATCTGCACGAAGTATTGCTTTTTCATGAATGGGTTTCCAGACAATCTCCACTTTAGGATTCGGTTGATACAAATCCTTCAGGGAACCAATTACGTCATGCAGATCAAACATCTCTGCATTTACATTTCCAATATTGGCAAATTGAGAAAAGTCAGCTGCAATCTTTGATAAATGATCTATTTGTTCCACTAAAGTTTTTGCTACACTTCCGGATAATTCTTTTACGTTCGGCTGATTATTATTAATTGCCTTTTGCAAATATTGAATACTCAATTTCATTGGTGTCAACGGATTTTTTATTTCATGCGCCACTTGTCTTGCCATTTCTCGCCAGGCTCCTTCTCTTTCGCTTTTGGCAAGTGCCGCAGCACTTTCGCTTAGTTTGGATACCATTTTATTATATTCTGTTACCAGGTCACCAATTTCATCGTCACGCTTCCATACAATAGCTTCGTTCATTTTACCCAGATTCACTTCTCTCATTTTATCGCTGATGAGTGAAAATGACCGGGTAATGCGATTGGCAATAAATAATGCAATAATTCCTGCAATAAGAAAGATAAATGCATTCAGGGTGATGATAGCCACAAGGAAGTTGGATATTTCCTGGCTTAGCTCCTGCTGCGATGCGAAATAAGGAATATTAAGATAGGCATAGACTTTCCCATCTTCATTCCGGACGGGCGCATAAATACTCAGATAAGACAAGTTAGCAATGCGCTCTTCCTGTGCATGCTCCACTTCCCTTAGCTGGCTCAAATGAAAAAACGCAGTTGGATTAATTTTTGTACTTAATACACCTTTGCGATATACATTTGGCTCAGACGAAACTCTCAAATTGCCATCAAGGTCATATACGTTCACATCTACATCATGAATGTCAGAAATTTCATCCACAAGCTTTTTTAAAGCATTATTATCAATGCTGTCATAAATTTTTACAGCACTATCAAAAGTGCTGTAAGCTGCCTGCTTCTTCTGCATTTCATTTACCATGATCTTCATAGTGCGGCTTAGTTTATCATAATTGTTTCGGTTATACCGGTTAATGAAAAAAGAAATAGTAGCAATAGCAATAACCAGAAATGAAACAACACTGATAAAAATGATTGTACTGTGAACCTGCGTGCGTATATTGAATTGCAGAAGTTTTCGCAATCCTTTCGGATTATATCCTGTTTTCAGAATTAATGAAAGTAACTGTACGAGTGAAACCATGAAAAGAAAAGAACAAAAAATATAAGAGAATAATGTAATCGTTTCAATAAATGTATCCCGCTTACGGGCTATCACCACCACTTTTTCATTACTGGCCAGATGCCATAATTCATCATAATCTCCGTTTATCCTTTTTTCAAATTCTTGCTTTGGCATTTCATCATCTGTCAATGAAGTGGCAAAAGGATATTTATTATTCGGAGAAACCAATCTCTGGTTATTATAAATTGCATAGGAATAAATGTTTGAATTTTCGTCATCAGCCTGCTTGCGTTGTTTAAATAATTCAGGAAACAATGCTTCGCTGCTGTATCTTTTGGGAAAAGAAATAATAAACAGCGACCCGATCATCCTGCCACTATCATTGATTACTTCCCGCTTTGTTATATACGAAAACTTATCATAGGAATTCTCATAATAATATATACTGGGAATTTTGGTGGGAGTTGCCTGGGAAGTCATTGTGTTCAAGGCATCGTAGGAAAGTGAGTCTTCATTGTTTAATCCCTTATTATTTGCGTTATAAGCATATAGTCTTGTGTCATATTTATTAAGATACCCCGAATAATTCTCTGTGAGAATACTATCCCGGAAAATTTTGTTTTTTGCTGAATCAGAAAACCGTGAAAAATTATCGGCTAAAAATGTTTTGTCAAGATACTGAAGCGCTATACTGAGCAATCTTTCGCTGGAAGGATCGGTTTGATCTACCAATTTTTCTGCATATAGTTTTCTTCTCTCCCATTCCACCTTCTTGTTTTCGGTGAACATAATAGCAGTAATTGAAGCAGAGAAAACAAATATCCAGAAAAGAATGCCGGCAATGTTAATGCGAAAACTTCTGAACAAAATTCCCTGACGGTTTACCAACCATGTGTATAACAATAACCACAGCAAAACGGGAATGTAAAATAAAACGGTTGTGTCGCCAGAATTAAGAGTAAGATATAGCAGGCCGGCAAAACCAATAACGAAATAAACAATTATAGTTCTGCCTTTGAAAAGAGGAAAAATAAGACGAAACAAAAGCTGCGTAAAATAATAATATGAAAAAGATAAACAGGCAAGCACCACAAAGCCAATGATAGTATATATGTTCATGCTGAAAAAATCTGTAACATCAAAGGATATTTTCGAATCGGCCACCATACTGCGTACAACCGTGGACAAAAGGAACGTGGAAAGAATCAGCACACATAAAGCAGCAAAGCCTGCCAGCCATCTTAACCGGCGTGGTAATATTTCAATAATATTCTCCCGGCGCTGAAGTTTTGACCACGCAAATAATATGATCCAGCAAAAAAAAGTAGCATTGATAAGCAGATCGCCCAAAGACCGCTGCACTGAATTAGAGCCATAAATGGCAGGATTAAATAATTCAAACTGGCGAAGATTGAATAAGGAAGGAAAAAAATAGATAGACAACCGCAGAGTAACCAAGGATACGGTGAGTACACTAATTCCTGTTAGCGCTCCTTTCTTTCTAACTACGGATTCAGCTAATAAATGGAAAAAAAGCAAAAGCAGAAAAACAGCTGAAAAACGAAGAATGATTGTAATACTATCATTGTACGGAACTGCACCGGTTGCTTTTTTATCCAGGTAAAAAATTGTTTTACCATTTAAAGACCTGATAGGAAAATCAGTTGGCATTTCACTGATAAAAACTTTTTTTTCTGCTGACTTACTATAAGCAAACCGCTGCGGCAGGTACTCCGTTTCAATAAAAAAAAATGACTCGATAGGAAACAATGCGAAGATTATCGTTTTTCCGGATGCGTCACTTTTAGATAATGTATTTTTTGAAAGAAGATAATATCCATTGGCAAGTTTCTCAAAATAATCACCATCTGGCATTGAATAGCTTTCTGGCGGTGGAAGAATTAATTGTTCACTCCAGAAATTCAAAACAAACTTTCCATAAACATTCTTATTTACAATATAAATTCCATAATTCTTTGAAGAAACTTTTTCAAATTCCTGTTGCGATTCTTTTTTTTCAATGAGATGTTGAATAAGTGTATTGTCCGATAGAAATGAATTAAAATCCCTCTGTTGCTGATATAAATGCTTTTCCAGCAACCGGGCTTCAATGGCTACTGAAGACTTGTCAGAATAAAGTGAATTAAAGCTTACAGAAAAAATAAAAAGCAAAACAGCCAGGAAAAGCAGGTTGTATTTACTCAAAAAAATATGTCCCGATATTTTCTTCACAATTCTCCTTCGTGTTTAATGGCGTCCCAAATGGCATTCATCTCGGGCAAACTCATATCATTCAGATTTTTTCCGTTTTTCAAAGCTACCTGTTCCATAGTTGTAAACCGGTGGATGAATTTTTTGTTTGTTCTTTCCAGTGCATTATCTGCATCCAGCCGCAAAAACCGTGCATAATTAACCAATGAGAAAAGAAGATCACCGAACTCTTCTTCAATCTTTGATTGTACTTCGTTATTTACTGCAGATTTTAATTCAAATGTTTCTTCTTCCACCTTCTCCCAAACCTGTTCTTTATTCTCCCACTCAAAACCAACCTGTTTTGCTTTTTCCTGCAAACGCATTGCTTTAATCAGAGAAGGTAATGATTCAGGTACACCACTTAAAACAGAACTTTTTCCCTCTTTCAGCTTCAGTTTTTCCCAATTCTTTTTAACATCTTCTTCATCATTTACTTTTACATTCCCATAAACATGAGGATGCCGCGCAATAAGTTTATCACAAATTCCATTAATTACATCTGTTAATGAAAACTGGTTTTGCTCGCCGCCAATCTTTGCATAAAAAACAATATGCAGCAACAAATCACCCAATTCTTCTTTGATACCTTTCCAGTCTTCTTCCGAGATAGAATCTGCAAGTTCATACGTTTCTTCGATTGTCAGTTGACGAAGCGATTGAATCGTTTGCTTTTTATCCCAGGGACATTTCTCACGCAGATCATCCATGATAGAAACAAGCCGCAGAAAAGCATCACTCAGTTTTGTATCCATACATTAAAATATTATAGTGTAACAGCCGAAAAGAAAATGAAAAAAACAAATACAATTAACATCATTATGAACGAACAAAAAGTCACCAATATAAATTTCATAAACGTTTTAAAACGCTTTTGCTGATAAAAATTCCTCATGGCTTTATATAAATAAAAAAACCATGCTAAATAAAAAAGTAAATTTATTACATTAATAAAATTCCAATGCGTAGCATCCCGCAATGCACTCAAAGAAAAAATTAACAATAAAAGAAGAAAACTAAAAATATAAAAATGAATAGTGAATGCACCATGATCTGCGTAATAGAATTGTTTTCTCCGGATATAAAGCAATTTTAGTATTAAAGCAAATAACGGTAACGTCACAAATAACATATAAGGAAGTCTGTGCAAAATACTTTCCCCGAATTCGTTCATTAGCCCATTTGGATTTTCACGATACTTGTCATTAATTTCAAATGCCTTTTTAATCAATCGTCTTTTAAACCAACCATCTCTTTGCGGAGGTTGCAAATTATTTTGTATGGAATCATATTCTTCCTTGTTTCTATAAGACTGGTGGCCTAATGTTATAAAATTTGTACTGTCGGAAAATGGATTTAATTCCATCATAGTTACAGGTCTTGTAGTATCTTTTAACAATTCCAATTCTTTTTGAAAATTTGCGTTGGCAGGTGCGCCTTTCAGACTTTCCTGGACGTCATTGATCATTTTAACTCTTTCCACCCTGCTCATCGGAGTATTCAAATTCGTATTAATTGAAGTCTTGGGTTTGAAGAAACTGAAAAAAAGCAAAAAGAAAACAGCCGATGTGAACATATACATTCTTACCGGGTGCAGATATCTGGCCCGCCGACCTTTGATAAATTCTTTGGATAAAAATCCGGGACGAAAAACCAGGTCTTTCACCGTTAAAAAAAACTTACTGTCGAAATGAGTGATGTCATAAAAAAAATGCAGGAACATGCTCCAGAAAGTTTCTTTGGGAACGATGTTTTCCTGACCGCAAACATGGCAATATCTGCCATGCAATGTAGCCCCGCAATTCAGGCAATCTCTCTCCTTTCTTTCCGGTGAATGAGACACGGTAAAATTTTTCTTAAAAATAAGGACAAAAAATCAAGCGGACTTTCTTTTTCGTTACTAAACAATTCAGCTAATTTTGACCGAAATACATCAACCCCAATGAAAAATCCCATTTTGCTCTCTGTCATGTTTATTTCACTTTCCCTGCAAGCGCAATACTTTTACAAAGACATTATCAGTACCGGGGAAACAAATCGCTTGATGAAAACCTACATTTCCAATAAAGTACTTTCAGTAATTTCTACGGGATTCGATCCACAGGGACAAAAAACAAATGACTTTTCTGAGCAACAGGATGTCTTACAAAATGGCGAACTGCTGAAAACTACAACCCGTCACAAACTTATTACAACTTTACTTTTTACACATTTTGACAATCAGGCAAAAGTAATCAGCGTTACCGATTCCAGCATTGATGTGAAAAGCTCAACTGTTTTTAGCTATGATGAAAATGGAAAAATAATTACAATCAAAAATATTACAAGTGATACCAGCCAGCAAATCGAAGACACCGAAAAACATCAATGGTTTTATAATGCTGCCGGCCAGCCACAGAAGATGCTTGACATTGTCAATAAAACAGATACCACTGAAATCAGGTTTCATCTTGATGAAAAAGGAAATGTGATTGATGAACAATCTTTCAGGAAAGGAATTCCCGGTGAACTTATTTACTATTATTATGATGATAAAAATCGGCTGACCGATATTGTGCGATATAATGAAAGATTAAAAAAATTATTACCTGATTATATGTTTGAGTATGATGACGATAACCATGTGATACAAAAGATAACATTACTTTCCAATCTGCATTTAGGCTATCTGATCTGGCGCTATGCTTACAATGACCAGGGATTGAAAACAAAAGAAGCGCTTTTTGACAAATACAAAGAAATGACAGGAAAGATTGAATACAGCTATACCTTTGCTCAATAGTTCCAGCCAGTTGAAACCTGGCCCGCATTCTGTAAACTAAAAGCCGATTAATGGCTGAGCCCGTTTTTCTTATTCAGCATTGGAAGAAACAGCAAAATACCTTTACTGCTAATCTCATATTACTGAAAAGTAAGTCTGAAAATAATGCTATTCATGACTGGAGAGTGTCCGTAAAAAAACTTCGCTCCTACTTAAAATTATTTTTTCTTATTCTGGAACGAAAATTTGACAAAGACTGGTTAAGTAAATCAGAAAAGCTTTTCAGAATTACAGGTAAACTCCGGGATATATCCATGAGCCAATTCCTGCTTGATGAAGCCGAGAAAAAAAACAATGTAAAATATTCTTCATTCAAATCTTATCTGAATTATTCTTTTACCGTGACTCAGAAAAGAACAGATCTGACAATTCATTCTTTTGATGACAATGAACTTCTAAAAGCTTATGAATATATATTACTTGAGCTTTCAAATATCAATGATGAAAAATTACAGGAGCGCACAGTGGATATAATTTTCAAGCAGATTAAAAAAATATCAGAATTACTTAAAAATTTCAGCCAAAAAAATGCACATGAACTCAGAAAATTAATGAAAGATCTTTTGTATTGGGCGACTATCTCTCCTTTTCCTGTCCCAAACATAACTGACAGATTAAATAATTTAGGAAATATAACAGACAAGTTTGGAAATTGGCAGGACATGAATGTTTTTCTGACAAAAATAAAATATTTCAGAAGTGATCTGCTGCCAAAAAAAACGGAAGAATATCTATTGTATAAAACACTGGAAAAAAGATTAAAGAAAAAAAATAAAGTGCATTTGCAGAAAGCTGAAAAAGCTGCTAAAGATTTTTTTACAGAATCTATTCAAAAAAAACCTGAATAACCAGTACGGGATTAGTATAAATTTATTTGTTTGTGCCCGGGACCGGATTCGAACCAGCACACCGTTTCCGGCGCTACCACCTCAAAGTAGTGCGTCTACCAATTTCGCCACCCGGGCAATTATTTCTTCAAAGATTTCAAATACTCTTTCCCAACTCCACTTTTCAAATATATTCCTCTCTTTCTTGCTTCAATCCTCGTTCGATACTCTTCTTTCACCAACAATATAAATGGTCTATATGCTTTTGTCGACTTGTTTTCTCCTTTGTTATGTTCATCTAATCTTCTTTCAATATTATTTGTTATACCAACGTAAATGTAATTTCTTAAAATACTTTCTTTAGCATAAACATAAAACATATACAAGACCATTGCGTCTACCAATGCTGCCTGCCGTCAGGCAGGTTCGCCACCCGGGCAATCGGGGACGGCAAATGTAAGTGGTTTTATTTTTTTAACACAACTCTGAAAGTTGTCCCTTTTCCCACTTCTGATTGCTTCACAAATATTTCTCCCTTATGATATTGTTCAATAATTCTTTTTGAAAGTGTGAGTCCTAAGCCCCAGCCTCGTTTTTTTGTTGTAAATCCTGGTTTAAAAACTTTAGAAATATTTTGTCTGCTGATTCCCTTTCCTGTATCAATGATATCAACATTTACAGTATCGTTGTTGGTTTGAATGTCAATGGTAATATTCCCTTTACCTTCCATAGCATCAAGTGCATTTTTTAAAAGATTTTCAATTACCCAGTCAAATAATGGCGCAGAGATCATGACAGGAATTTTTTGCTGGTTATGAGTTTCCATAAAAAAATTAACCTTTCCCGTGGCTCTTTTCTTTATATAATCAACCATGTTACTGATCTGTTGTACCAAATCAATTTCTTCGAGATGCGGAGTGCTGCCGATCTTTCCAAAACGATCAGAAATTAAACGAAGACGTCCGACATCTTTTCCCAATTCCTGAGCAATCTTTTCATTCCCCGGTTTTTCTTTCAGCATTTCCACCCAACCTTCCAGCGAAGAAACCGGAGTGCCTAACTGATGAGCCGTTTCTTTAGCCAACCCAGCCCATACCTGATTTTGTACCGAACGATAACTGCTTCGTAAAGCAAGTAAAGTGATGATGATAAATAAACTAACAATGAATAACTGTACCAAAGGATAATAGCGCACTTCTTTTAACAATTTCGATTCACCATAATAATACCTGTTTCGCCTGCTGAAATCTTTGGGATCAATCCATTCAATTGGTTTATTCTGTGATTTGAACTGACTGAGTTTATTCTCAACAAAAGAAATATTATTGGCAGACTTTGCGGAATCAATATTAATATACTGAATGATACTGTCTTTTTCGTTTGTTTCAATGATAGGTATGGATTTGTTTTCAGTCAGGATCATAGAAGGCAGCCTGGTATCCGCATCAGCCGGTGAATTTATAAGCGATTTACCTGCTTCGATCCATTGTTCCACTTTTTGTCTTTCTTCCCTTGCAATTTTTCGGGCCAGGTATTGAGAATAAAATATAGTACCGCTTACAATCAGGATTGCTATAAATGAAAGACCAGTCCTCCAGTTAAAAATTTGTGGAACCATGTTTCGAATTTAATAAGGATAAACCGGCTTCCCGTATTTTTGAACAAATATTTTAAATCTTGAGTTCATCACCCAAAGTCGCTGTCGTAATATTAAACTGGAATGGGGAAAATTGGCTTGAAAAATTTTTGCCTTCTGTACTTGCTTCCACATATTCCAATACAGAGATAATCATTGCCGACAATGGCTCAGCAGATGATTCAGTTTCTTTTCTTCAAAACAAATATCCGGACATAAGGATAATCTGCTTTGACAAAAACCTTGGGTTTGCCAAAGGATATAATGAAGCATTAAAAGAAATCAGTTCGGACTATTATGTATTGCTTAATTCTGATGTTGAAGTAAAGCCCGATTGGTTGGAGCCCATGGTTCTTCTTCTTGAACAAAATAAAGAAATCGCCGCTTGTCAGCCGAAGATTCTTTCTTTCAATAACAAAAAAATATTTGAATATTCCGGCGCTGCTGGTGGCTGGCTTGATAAATACGGTTATCCATTTGCCAAAGGAAGAGTCTTCGATGTTTGTGAAGAAGATCATGGACAGTATGATCAGTCAGAACCCATTTTCTGGGCAAGCGGTGCAGCCTTATTCATCAGGGCAAAAATTTTCCATGATATGAATGGTTTTGATGAATATTTTTTTGCACACCAGGAAGAGATTGATCTGTGCTGGCGCATACAATTGTCAGGATATAAAATTTATTCATGTCCTGCTTCGGTTATTTATCATGTGGGCGGAGGCACTTTACCAAGAGGAAATTCATTGAAAACATATCTTAATTTTCGCAACAACCGTATCATGATGTCGAAGAACCTTCCTTTTTCAAAAAAGATCTGGTTAATGCCTTCAAGATATCTGCTCGATGCACTCTCTGCATGGAAAGGACTATTGACTGGAGATGGTGGCTATTTCATTGCCATCATAAGAGCTCATGCCGCTTTTTTAAAATGGCGGTTGATTTATCGCAAGAAAAGTATTTTTCCTAAAGATAAAACCAAACCTCTTTCCGGTTATCTTTCGAAAAACATGGTATGGCAGCATTTCATAAAAAAGAAAAAATATTTCTCAGAAATTGTGAGTAAATAGACCGTAAGTTTTATCTTGAAACCTTATTTTTGTAATTCAAAATCAGGCAATGGAGAATCAACAAGAGTATCAACAAGAACTTGAAAAAATTCAGGACAGAGATTTCACCCACAATTGGGTTTCATCTTCAGCATTTCTTTTCTATCTGCAAGTAGCCTGCATCGTTGCTTTTGTTCTGGGCGGATGTTATATGTTATACACCAAGCGTTTTGAAAAGCCAACTGTTAAAATACAGGATAGTTCTCTGTACACACCCAAGTATAAATAATCATTTCAAAATTTTTTTCACATGGGCTCAATCATTATTTTTGCAGCCCTGAAGTTCTTTTCCATTAGCGGAAGTAGCTCATTTGGTAGAGCACGACCTTGCCAAGGTCGGGGTGGCCGGTTCGAGCCCGGTCTTCCGCTCAGGAGTCCATCAGTTAAACGCTGATGGATTTTTTTTAGACTTAAAAAGTTTAATGAGTTCAAAACGTTTAAATAGTTCCAGAAATAAAATCTTAACTTTTAAACCATTAAACGCATTAAACTTCTTAAACCTTTTTGCCCTGGTGGTGAAACTGGTAGACACGCAGGACTTAAAATCCTGTGGGCCGCAAGGCCTGTGCGGGTTCAACTCCCGCCTGGGGCACTTAGCGTTCCGGAAATCCGGGACGCTTTTTTATTTGTAGATTTGAAACAAAGAATATAAGGATGCCTTCAACTATTAAATGTCCAAACTGTGGTCATGAATTTGAGCCAAACGAATCTATCCGTGAAGAAATACTAAAAGAAGTAAACCGTAAAGCGGAAGAATGGAAAAAGAAAAAAGAAAAAGAGTTGGAAGAAACCCTCAGGAAAAATCTTTCTTCTGATTTTGAAACCAAGCTGCGGCTGTTAGAGCAGAATAACAAAGACAATGAAGAAAAATTGAAATCAGCAAGACAAAAGGAAGCAGATTTTCTCCGAAAAGAACAAGAATTAAAAAATAGGGAAGCTGAAATAGACATTACCGTTCAAAAACAATTGCAAATAGACAGGGAAAAACTTACTCAGGATATTCGTCGAATTGAAGAACAGAAAATTGCCGCTAAAGAAACGGAATACCAACTAAAAATTAAGGAGCTGGAAAAACAAAGAGATGATCAGAAAAAGTTAGCTGACGAAATGAAGCGAAAAGCAGAACAGGGCAGCATGCAAACACAAGGTGAGGTACAGGAATTGTTATTGGAAGATTTATTGAGAACCGCTTTTCCTTTTGATTTGGTAAAGGAAGTTGGCAAAGGTGTTCGCGGGGCAGATTGTATTCAAACGGTTCGCAACAATTTTGGCCAGGAATGCGGCAAAATTATTTTTGAAAGTAAACGGACTGAAAACTTTGCAGGAGAATGGATTGAAAAATTGAAAATAGATATGCATAACCAAAGTGCAGATATTGCGGTAATAGTCACAAAGACTTTACCAAAAGACATGTCCCAATTTGGCGAAAAGGAAGGAGTTTATATCTGTTCTTTCAATGAAGTTAAAAGTTTGGTCGTTGTCTTAAGAAATGCAATTTTGAAAGTTGCAGAAACAAAAAATATACAGGAAAATAAAGGCGATAAAATGAATGCGATCTACAACTATGTTACTGGCCAGGAATTTCGGAGAAGCCTCCAGATGATGAGAGAAAATTTCAGAAACCTTCAAATGCAATTGGACAAAGAAAAAGAAGACTTCGAAAAAAACTGGCAAAGGAAAAGGAAAATGATTCAAACTATAATAGACAATTCTTCTCATGTTTCAGGATCAATAGAAGGAATCTCAGGAACGGAGGTTGATTTGAATCTGCTCGAAAACTCTACGGGTTCTGAAGAAGCAAGTACATAAAAAAACTGCAAAAGCTACATTGGCTTTTGCAGTTTAAAATAATTCATTTTAATTTATCTTGCTGAATACGGAAATTTTTTAGATGCATTTCTCATCAAAGCATCAACCAGTCTTGTAGTAGATGATCCTACAGAACCAGAGGCCTGGTAATCATATTTCCATAATAAATGACCCGTTTTACCATCATA
Organism: uncultured Bacteroidota bacterium; assembly: GCA_963823125.1. Classification (GTDB taxonomy): domain Bacteria; phylum Bacteroidota; class Bacteroidia; order Chitinophagales; family Chitinophagaceae; genus UTBCD1. Next base: position 494,431 of record CAWGKD010000003.1, on the reverse strand, counting down.
AATATTAATTGCAGTTTGTACATTGTTAGTATTGCCCCAAACACCTACCAGCACACCCAGTGCAACCGCAGCACCTTCTGACATGGGTTTATCCATGCTCGATCTGTTTTGTATCACAGCATCTACTCCCAGTAATTTTGCCAACTCGGCTTTGTCTCTTGAATCAATATCTTTATAATCAATACCAGCTTTTTTCAGCAAGGAATTGGTTCGGCTTATATCCTGAAACGTAACAGTGTATTTATATTTTTCCGAGCGGCGTAAAAACCAACTGTACATTTTATCCTGTATGTCATAACCTGTTTTCTCATTCATATCTTCTAATTGCTCGACTGAAACTTTTTTTGCCTCATTGGGCCTTAATCTTGAAGTAACATCTGCCGGAAGAATAGCTACTATTCTATGTTTGGCAAATGCAGCATCAAACTCGGAAGATTTATAAATTTTGGGGCCACAGGATGCCAACAGAAAAATTAAAGACATAGTGATTAAGAAGCTCTTTTTCATATGAAAAGTTTCAGGAAAGAAAATCATTTTTTTCTATATGCACAAAAACATTTTGTTAACTCATCACCCATGCCAGCACCAAACGATCAAACAAGTGGTAATGAACAGTTAATGTCTCGTTGAGCCGGGTAAAGAGACATTCAATAGTAGCATCTGCGTCATGTTGTTTTTTCAAGTGAATATGTTCTATAAAATCTACTTCACGGCTTCCATTCCATTTAAAGATGGCTTCCTTGGCTGACCAAAGAAGAGTCGTAAATGTCGGCTGGTGAACTATGATACGTGAGGCGTGAAATAATTGTTGTTCCTGCTGACTGAGAAATTTGTGAATGATAGTTTCAACTTTCGGTGTTGGAATTTCAATATCAATTCCTACCCGATTATTCTTACTAACAATTGCTGCAGCATAATCTCCGCAATGAGAAATGGAAAAATGAAATTGTTCATCAGGCAGAAAAGGTTTTCGGGTATCAGCTATCTGAATCAGTTCGGGAGGGAAATCCGGGAACAGATACGGAAGCAGGAATCGTCCGGCAAGATGTTGTAACCGTTTATGCGGATGTGTAACGTCCCTATGAAGTGGCACATTTCTTTTAAAAAATTCTTCCGTTTCTTCAATCTTCCATATACCGAGCCGGGTAGTATCATTTATTGGTTGTTGAAAAAAAATCGGCACGAGAAAAATTTTAGATTTGTGATTGAAGATTTTAGATTTATTATTGCAAAAGTAATATAAGACCTGCCATTTAATCGTCAATAATTAATAACCATAATGATTCTATCCGACAAACGAATACTGGAAGAAATAGAAAAAGGAACTATTAAAATTGAACCTTACAGCAGAGAATGCCTGGGCAGTAATTCTTATGACGTGCATTTGGGTAAATGGCTGGCAAAATATAAAGATGAGATTCTGGATGCAAAAAAACATAATGTTATTGGGCATTTTGAAATACCGGACGATGGATTCATTTTAATGCCTGATATTTTATATCTGGGAGTTACGGAAGAATATACGGAAACTCATGCCCATGTTCCATTCCTTGAAGGAAAATCATCCACCGGCCGTTTGGGAATTGATATACATGCAACAGCTGGTAAAGGTGATATTGGTTTTTGCGGCCACTGGACATTGGAAATTTCAGTTAAACAGCCGGTAAAAATTTATAAAGGAATGCCAATAGGTCAATTAATATATTTTCCCGTAGAAGGTGAAACTCTGGTAAAATATAACCAGAAAAAAGATGCCAAATACAGCGGCCAACCTGATAAACCTGTGGAAAGTATGATGTGGAAGAATAAATTCTAAAGAGATTCTATCCCATATTTTTTATAATAAGCAATCAGCCAGGTTACCACTTCATTATAAGTTTGTTTCCCTGCTGGTTGGTTATTTGCTTTCAGATAATGTCCGTAGAACCACATAATAACCGGTTCAATAGGATTCTTATACTTGTTATAAAATCTCCGGTATTCTTCAATATCTTTTATTACCTGTGAATTTAATTTCTTCTGAAATTCTTTGGCCATCGCCGAATCTCTTCGGTATAATTCTCCAACAGAATAATTATACATATCAAAATAAAGTGAATAACGGAATGTATTTGAAGGATATGATTTGCAGGCAAGGAATCCAACAAAATTGGCTTCGTTTTCTTTGGCATATCCAATCTGATGTGCAATTTCATGTGCCGTTACAAAAGGTTCTATAAAACCAGGAATAGTAGTATTCACCTGTCCCTCACCGGAAAACGGATTATAATAGCCTTCAAAACCCAAATAATTTCCTGCATAACTGAAAATGGATGGCTTGACAGATTCAGGATCATATTTTAAGAATGGATATTGCTTTGCAATATTCTTATAAGCTTCATAAGATTCATGGAATAAATTTCTTTTTCTATTCAATGAATCTCTCCCTGATTGATTTACCAGAACTGCATATTCATTCAGGCGGCTTTGAAGAACTGTTGTCAGCGTATCAAGGTCAGAAAGGGTATAGCTTTTCACTTCAAGTTTTAGCTGAGCAGCTATTCCTTTCCGGTCATAGTTTAATCCCCAAAATAAATAGAACACAACGTAGAGAAACAGAAAAAAGAAAATGATCTGTTGTAATGCTGCAATAAAATATTTCCTGGTAATTCGTTTTTTAAAAAGAAATCTGAAAAACTGAACTGTTTTTATAATGATCACTAATATCAGAAACGCATAAAAAAGGTCGCCGATACTGAAGGGCAGCCATCCAAACAAGTAACGTTGAAGTTTTGAAATAAAAGGATAAATGCCATATGTATAATTTTTTTCTACCCACTCCGGGTAAAATGAAACCCATTTAATGGCAACAACCAAAACAATCAGCAAAACCCAACTCCAGCTTTTCATTAACCGGCTAAACAAACGGGAAAGAAACTTTTGCAAATGAAATAATTTTAAATATCTTCAAATCAAGACCTTAAACTAAGGTAAGGCAGACAAAAATAATCTAAATCTGCTCTCAAATTTTTAGATTATTCCCCTACCTTTGCGTCCCGAATTAATTTTTGAGATTAAAAGCTGAGTGATGAGTCATCGCCGGGAATATGAGATTGCGTTCGTAGGGTTAAAGCCAGGCATCCATGAATTCAGTTATGAGATTACGGATAAGTTCTTTGAGCCTTTTCAACAGCAGGATTTTCATAATTGCAATGCCAAGGTAAAGCTGACATTAGATAAACAATCCGGTTTTCTTTTGCTTAAGTTTGAAATAGGCGGTAAACTTGAAGTCACCTGTGATCGTTGCAACAGTAATTTGCCGTTGGAATTATGGGAAGAATTTAACATCATCGTGAAAATGACAGATGAGCCGGAGCAAATGAATAAAGAAGATGATGACCCGGATGTGTATTATATCAGTCGTGGGGAAAGCCATCTGGATGTTTCCAACTGGATCTATGAATTTATTAACCTGAGTATTCCCATGCACAAAGTATGTGCTTATGAAAAAATGGACGGACCTTATTGCAATAAAGCAGCAATGGATATTCTGAAAAAATTAGATGCAAAAGAAGAAAAGACTGCTAACCCGATATGGAAAGGATTAGAAAAATTTAAAGATCTTGAAAATTAAAAGCAGTAGTGATAATAAGTAATTTTATAAGTCAAAACATATTACCCCATTAACTATTAATAACGCTAAAAGAGTTTTTAAAAATAATATTTAATTTATGCCAAATCCGAAACGCAGACATAGTCAGCAACGCAGCGCTAAACGCAGAACTCATTACAAAGCCGTTGCTGCTACTTTGAGCACTGATAGTACTACGGGTGAAACACATGTTCGTCATCGTGCTCATGTAAGTGAAGGAAAATTATATTATAAAGGAAAAGTAGTTACGGAAAAATCTCCTGTAAAAAAGTAGCTGACTAAACTGAAATTCTGAATTCCAAAATCCGATTAGCACTCTGTTTAGTTGGGATTTGGAATTTCGTATTTAATGAATTCTATGAATATTGCTATAGATATGATGGGTGGTGATTTCGCTCCGCTGGAAGCAGTGAAGGGTATGATAGAATATTTATCAGGTCAAAACAATTCCGCATCATTGACTTTAATTGGCAATAAACAACAATTAGAACAACTAACAGTAGAATACAAAATATCACAGGACCGTTTTACAATCGTTCATGCCGAAGAAGTAATTGGAATGCATGAACATCCGACCAAGGCCTTGAAAGAAAAGCAAAAATCTTCTATCGCTATTGGATTTCATTTATTGGCTTCCGGAAAAACTGATGCATTTATCAGCGCAGGAAATACTGGTGCAATGCTGGTAGGCGCTTTGTTCAGTATAAAGGCAATTGAAGGAGTATTACGACCAACAATATCATCTGTGATTCCAAAAGAAAGCGGAGGTACGGGTTTATTACTGGATGTAGGTTTGAACGTGGATTGCAAACCTGAACATCTGAACCAATTTGCTGTGATGGGATCTGTGTTTGCTCAATTGATCCTGGGTATAGAAAATCCAAAAGTGGGTTTGATGAATGTAGGTGAAGAAGAAGGGAAAGGAAATATCCTTGCACAGGCTGCTTATCCCCTGTTAAAAGAAAACAAGCACATTACCTTTATTGGAAATGTGGAAGGAAGGGATATATTCATGGAAAAAGCAGATGTAATGGTTTGCGATGGTTTTGCTGGAAATATTATTTTAAAATTTGCTGAATCACTTTATGACGTATCTGTTCGGAAGGAAATAAAGAACGACTACTTTGAACGATTCAATTTTGAAATTTATGGCGGCACTCCCGTGTTGGGAGTAAACAAACCAGTAATTATCGGCCATGGTATTTCCAAGGCAAAAGCATTTAAGAACATGATTAATGTAGCACAAAAAATGTTAGAAAAAAACGTGCTGCAAAAAATGAAAGAAGAGCTTGTCTGACCGCAGATAAAAGTTAACCTCATTAAAGAAAAGTTTTGGCATGAAGGAGACATGACCGTATTTTTGCACTCCCAATTCCAAAAGCTATTATAACAAAAAATTGTTTATCGGAGATCTCGTAGCTCAGTTGGTAGAGCACAACACTTTTAATGTTGGGGCCCTGGGTTCGAGTCCCAGCGGGATCACAAAAGCCTCTTTGAAAGAGGCTTTTTCATTTTTAAGTCTTTCGGATTGTGCATTTTTAAAGTAGGTTTGCAATACATAATGTTTAAATAATGTCCGCTTATTTTAAAGACAAAGTTGTAATCGTAACCGGTGGAACCGACGGAATTGGAAAAGCACTGGTTGACGCTTTAATAGCCGAAGGCGCTAAGATTGCTACCTGCAGCCGCAATTCTGATAAACTTTACCAACTGCATTCAGAATATGCGTCAGCGCCACTACACACAATGGTCTGCGATGTAAGCAGCGAAAATGATTGTCGCCGTTTCATCGAATTAACTTTAAAAATGTACGGACATATTGATATTATTATTAACAATGCAGGCATTTCTATGAGATCCTTGATTAAAGATGCTAGTATTGATGTCATCAAAAAAGTGATGGATATTAATTTTTTTGGCACTGTTTATTGTACCAAATATGCATTGAGTTCGATTATAGAAAGAAAAGGAACCATTGTTGGTATTTCGTCTATCGCTGGCTATCGTGGTTTGCCCGGAAGAAGTGGATATTCAGCCAGTAAATTTGCATTGCAAGGTTGGCTTGAATCTATAAAAACAGAATTAGTGAATGATGATGTGCATGTGATGTGGGTTTGTCCAGGATTTACAACATCTAATATCCGAAATGCAGCACTGAATAAAGAAGGAAAGCCACAGGGAGAAAGTCCGATGGATGAAGGAAAAATGATGAGTGCAGCAGAATGTGCGAAGCATATATTAAAAGCTATTAAAAAGAAAAAAAGAACTTTGGTATTAACCTTCCGTGGAAAAGAAACTGTTTTTATGAATAAATTTTTCCCGAAGCTGGCTGATAATTTTACCAGGAAATTTTTCTTTAAAAATGGCAAACTTATTAAATGAACCATTAACGAATAACTAAGAACCGACAACTATTCGTATTGCATAATATGCCTTTATTAACCCTTACATCTGACTTTGGAAGCCAGGATTACCTGGTAGGCGCTATTAAAGCACAACTGCTTCAGACAAATCCCGGATTCAACATTATTGATATTACTCACAATATTTCTCCTTTTAATGCTCCACATGCAGCCTATGTCTGCAGAAGTTCCATGAAAAACTTTCCGGAATTCACTTATCATATTGTTTTAGTTAATCTTTTTGAAACCAGGCCACAACAATTATTACTTGCCTTTCATAAAAATCAATATTTATTATGTGCTGATAACGGACTGCTCACTATGATTCTGGAAGAAAAACCAGAAATAGTTGTAGGCATTCCGTTGAATAATGGAGCAGAAAGAAATATGATCCGGTATGGTTCTTTAATCGGCAAAGTAATCAATCAATTGAACGAAGGTGAAGCTATTCAAAATATCGGTTTGCCCGATGTAAACTATATTCAAAAAAATCATCTGCGGCCAATGCTCGACAATAACTGGATAGAAGGACAAATTATTTTTATTGACAATTTTGAAAACGTAATCGTCAATATCACACAGGAACAATTTGAGGAACAAAGAAAGGGAAGAAAATTCCGCATCGTTTTTAAAAGAGATGAAGAGATTGATCACATCAGCGAAACTTATGCAGATATGCCGGAAGGTCAAAAGCTGGCTTTATTTAACAGCGCCGGTTACCTCGAAATAGCAATCAATAAAGGAAATGCTGCCGGCTTGTTTGGATTAAAAGGCTTTTCAGAAAAAAATATGCAGGCTTCCGGTATTTCTCAAAACCAACTGCTTTACCAAACAATAAGAGTATATTTTGATTAAAGCTTTGACCTGGTAATTTTCAAAATCTTTCAGAAAATTTATAAGAATGCAACTAAAATTAAAGTTGAAAATTTTAGTATTTGATATGAATACAGAATAATAATTTAATCCTTGGCAAAGCCCAATTCATGTTAAATTCTTAAATCTTTAATCTTCAATGAGAAATCTACACACGAAACCCTATTTTTGCCTGTCTCAAATCGAGGCATTTATCGGGATAAATCAAACCCAACCTTTATGAACTTCAAAAAAATCAACAACCTCACCGGATGGTTTGTCTTCTTCATTGCTTTTGCAACATATTTTTTAACCCGTGAAGCAAGAGGTAGCTTTTGGGACTGTGGCGAATTTGTATCCTGCGCTTACAAAATGCAACTGCCCCATCCTCCCGGAGCACCGTTATTCACAATTCTTGGGCGATTCTTTATTATTTTATTTGGCAATCATCCAATGACTGCTGCGAATGCAGTTAATACGTTGAATTCGCTTGCCAGTGCTGCTACTATCTTATTTCTTTTCTGGACCGTTACTCATTTTGCCCGTAAAATGTTTGTAAAAGCTGGCGAACAATTAAACGGATATCAATTAATTGCTATCATGGGTGCAGGTGCTGTTGGTGGCTTGGCTTACACTTATTGTGATTCATTCTGGTACAGCGCCGGTGAAGGTGAAGTATATGCACTATCATCTTTTTTTACTGCTCTTGTGTTTTGGGCTATGTTAAAATGGGAGCATGCAGATGAAAAGGCAGGCATTGATGAAGTTGCAAGAAAAAAGGCTGACCGGTGGATTGTCTTTCTTTTCTTCATGTTGGGCCTGGCTATATGTATACACCTGCTGGGCTTATTAACTATACCGGCGATTATTATGATCTATTATTACCGTCGTTATAAAGTAACTACCAAAGGAGCTATTATGGCTTTTCTTATAGGCTGTGCGGTTACAGGTGCAGTGCAGATTGGCATTATTCAATATTCCATAGAATCAGGAGGACTCTTTGATATCTTCTTTGTAAATTCATTGCATCTGCCTTTCTTCTCAGGTTTTACATTTTACTTCCTTGCATTAGCCGCTACCGTAGTATGGGGAATGCGGTTTAATGAAAAAAACATTTCTAAGGGAAAGGTGATTTTATGGTTCATTCTTTTTCTTGCATTGTTTACAGTACCATTTTTTGCCACAACAATTTCTTTCGGTGGAGCCATAGCAAAATTTCTTTTAATTGCAGCTATCGGCGCCATAGCCGGATATTTCTTTAAGCCTTCAACGCTGAAAATATTCAGATTGTCATTATGGTCATTCGTATTTATTACGATGGGAAATTTAATTTATATCACAGCAATGATCCGTGCAAATGCTGACCCATCCATCAATATGAATGCAGTGAAAAACCCTATTCAACTGGTTTATTATTTAAGCCGTGAGCAATATGGTGAAGCACCTTTATTATATGGAGCGAATTTCGCTGCAAGGCCAATTGATGTTAAAGAAGGTGATATGCAGTATGTTCAGGGGAAAAACAGGTATATACCTATTGGCCGCGACAAATCATATGTCTATAACAGCGAAGACAAACAACTTTTCCCGCGTATATGGGATCCAAATGGTGGGCCTGAAGGACAATTCCATGCAGAATTCTATGCCGAATGGCTCAACCTGGGGCAGGATCAACAAACCGGGAAATATGAGGCGCCGACATATGCCGATAACATTCGCTGGTTTTTTAGTTACCAGATGAGTCTGATGTATTGGCGATACTTCATGTGGAATTTTACAGGCAAGCAAAATGATATTGAAGGTCTCGGTAATAAAAGAGATGGCAACTGGCTTAGTGGCATTTCTTTTATTGATAACAGATTGCTGGGAGACCAGGATAAATTACCGGACACTTTAAAAACCAATAAATCACATAACAAACTTTATTTCCTTCCATTTCTATTAGGCATTGTAGGTTGTGTATATCAATTCCTGAAGTACAGAAAAGATTGGGTTGTAAGTTTTCTGCTCTTCTTTTTTACAGGTATTGCGATTGTTCTTTACCTTAATCAACCGGGTAATCAGCCCCGTGAACGTGATTATGCATATGCCGGCTCTTTCTATGCCTATGCAATATGGGTTGGACTTGCCGTTGTTGCATTTTTTAAATTGGCTTACGAAAAAGAGGATAAGAAATTATTTAAGGACACGATTATATATGGAGGCATTCTTACTTTCCTGATTGTATTAATGAGTTCAGCGCCTAATTCATTCGGTGATATGATTGTAGCATCTTTCATGGTAGCAGTACTATATGTAATTTTTACTATGGTCGTTACTTATGGCATAAGAGCTATTTCTTCGGCAGGACAAAATGCAAAGATGCTAAGCATTTCTGCAACTGTTATTTGCATGGCAGCTCCGGTTATCATGTGGAACCAGGAATGGGATGATCATGACCGTAGCAAAAAAACTCTTGCACCGGATATGGCAAAAGACTACCTGGAAAGTTGTGCTCCCAATGCAATTCTTTTCACTTTTGGGGATAACGATACTTATCCATTATGGTATGACCAGGAAGTAGAAGGTGTACGACCGGATGTGCGTATTATCAATAACAGTTTACTGGGTATTGACTGGTATATCAACCAGCTTCGCTCTAAAGTAAACGATGCTGATGGAGTAGATGTGATATGGAGCCCCGAACAAATTGAAGGGCACAACAGAGAATATCTACAATTTCAACAACAAGGTTCTCCCAATACTTATTACGATTTGTATGATGTAATGAAAAACGTAATCGGAGACTCTGTAAAATATATTGACCCGGATACAAAAAGAGATGTGGGTCCGCAAACATTTCCCGTAAAAAAATTCACAGTCCCTGTTGATACAGCCTTGGTGCGCAGAAACGGAACAGTGAACCCCGATGATAGCGTACTGTCGCAACTTAAATTTGAATTACCTGCTGATAAAAATGCGTTGGGACGCAATGATCTTATCATGCTGAATATTATTGCTGCTAATGGTTGGAAAAGGCCTATCTATTTTACATCACCCATCGGTGATCTGGGCTTTGGCCAATATTTACGGAAGGATGGTTTGACTTATCGCCTGGTGCCGATAATCACTAAATCTCCGCAATCAAATTGGGTGGTTGAACAGGAACTAAGAAAAATACGTTTCCTCGGAGGTACTTCTATCCGTGATAATAACAGCAATTTCATGTACAACACACTCATGAAAAATTTTGTATTTGGCGGAGCAAATAAGAAAGGAATTTATTTTGATGAAGAAAATCGTCGTCACCTTCTTGACATCCGGGAAACTTTTGCAGAAGCTGCCGGCAACCTCGCCGACCTGGGCAGAAAAGAAGATGCACAAAGACTGCTGAATAAAATTGAAACTGGAGTATACCCCAAATATTTTCCCTATGGTTTAGCCAGCCGCTATGATAGTCACAATCAGATAACATTAATTTACCTGGAAGCTTGCTATAAAGCTGGCATGAAAGATTTGGCAGAAAAGGTAAGAGTAGCATTGAGAAAAGACCTGGAACAACAAAGAAGTTATTACCAGTATATCAAAACAGAAAAGCCCGATTTATATGGCTCGTTTGAACGTTCAGAAGACCCCGCAAACGATGCCATGCTGGATATTTTGGATGCTATAGAGAAAAAATATGCACCTGAAGTGCAGACAAAACAAAATATTAATACCAGTCCCCCAATCTTAAAAGCTACTAATAGTGACAGTGCAAAGAAGAAGGATTCTTCCAAACAAAAATAAAACCAAAACCCCTGCAAATTGCAGGGGTTTTAAATTTCGAACAATTGATAGTTTAAGTTGTTGTTAAGAACAAAAACTGCTGGCATATTTACCGTAAATTGCTGTAAAGAATTCTTACATGAAAGGCTTTCATTTTACAAAATATGATTCCGAAGCTGAAGGCAAAAGCAAGTTTGAACAACTGCTTGATATTTTCATGCAATTGCTCACTTATACCAACGGCGATGTGGAGGAAGCTTTACGCTGGATGAATGAACTGGATAAAAATTTTGAGCTTACCAATGAAGAGTATGGCATGGGTGATTTTATTGACGAATTGAAGGACAAAGGTTACATCACAGAAAATAATGAGAAAGGTCAAATAAAAATTACTCCAAAAACCGAACAGGGAATAAGAAGAAGAAGCCTTGAAGAAATATTCGGGAAACTGAAGAAAACCAAACAAGGCGATCACCACAGTTTCAAACCGGGATTAGGTGATGAAGTAAATCCCGAAACAAGACCTTTCCAGTTTGGTGATATGCTGGAGCAAATTGATTTCACCGAATCTATCCGCAATGCACAGATCAATCATGGTGTGGAAAATTTTAATATGCAGGAAGATGATCTTTCCATCAGGGAAACAGATTTCAAAGCACAGACCTCTACCGTGTTAATGATTGATATTTCTCATTCCATGATTCTTTATGGCGAAGACAGAATAACTCCTGCAAAAAAAGTTGCCATGGCGCTGAGTGAACTTATCACCACTAAATATCCGAAAGACACACTGGACATAGTCGTGTTTGGTAATGATGCATGGCCCGTTGAAATAAAAGATTTGCCTTATTTACAAGTCGGCCCTTATCATACAAACACTGTGGCGGGTTTGGAATTAGCTATGGATATTTTAAGAAGAAGAAAAAATCCGAATAAGCAGATATTCATGATCACTGATGGAAAACCAACTTGTTTAAAAATAGGGAAACGATATTATAAGAATGCATTTGGTTTGGATAGAAAAGTCGTGAGCCGCTGTATGAATCTTGCAGCGCAATGCAAGAAATTAAAAATACCAATCACAACTTTCATGATTGCTACTGATCCTTACTTGCAAAGATTTGTTCAGGAATTTACCGAAACAAATAATGGGAAGGCATTCTTTGCATCACTGGATAAACTGGGTGCATTTATATTTAAAGATTTTGAAAGCGGGAAACGAAAGACAGTGTATTAAACCCCCTGTCCCCCTGAAGAGGAAACTTAGATTGATTATTTCCTATTGCAGGAACTCATTATACTGAAGAAAAAATATATTTTAAATAATAAAAACAAAAAATATTAATTGATTAAAATGAATGAAGCGTCAAAAGCCCCCTTTAAGGGATTGGGGGGTATCAAAACCCTTGGAGAATTAAAAGCCAGCGGCTATCAGTCACGTAGCATTAAAGATGAACTGCGGCAAAATCTTATCGCTAAACTTAAAAGAAAAGAAAACACTTTTCCGGGCATCATCGGATACGAAGACAGTGTGATACCTGATGTGGAAAGAGCTTTGCTGAGTAAACACAATATTCTTTTTCTTGGCTTGCGCGGTCAGGCAAAAACAAGAATGGCAAGATTGATGACCGAATTACTGGATGAATATATTCCTTCCATTTCCGGAAGTGAAATCAATGATGACCCGTTGAATCCGGTTTCCAAATATTCACAAGACCTGATTGCAGCTCATGGAGATGAAACGCCGATCCATTGGATTCACCGCAGCGAAAGATATGGAGAAAAGCTTGCCACGCCTGATGTAAGTGTAGCCGATCTGATTGGTGATATTGATCCCATTAAAGCAGCTAACCTGCGATTGAATTTTGCAGATGAAAGAGTGATTCATTATGGAATTATCCCAAGAAGCAATCGCGGAATATTTGTCATCAATGAATTGCCTGACCTTCAGGCAAGAATACAGGTTGCTTTGTTTAATATTCTGGAAGAAGGAGATATACAGATTCGTGGATTCAAACTGAGAATGTCCCTGGATATTTTATTTGTTTTTACAGCCAACCCCGAAGATTATACCAACCGTGGCGCTATTGTTACACCTCTTAAAGATCGCATCGAAAGCCAGATATTGACTCACTATCCCAAATCATTAGAAAGCGCTCTTGAGATAACCGAACAGGAAGCTGTGATCGATAAAGAACAAAAAGAAAAAATAAAAATAAGTGACCTGGTGAAAAGATTAATTGAGCAAGTTGCCTTTGAAGCAAGAGGCAGCGAGTTTGTTGATAAAAAAAGCGGCGTGAGTGCAAGGCTGACTATTTCTGCATTTGAAAATGCTATCAGCGCTGCTGAAAGAAGAGCCATAGTAAACAATGAAAAACAAACGCAGGTATGGATTGGCGATCTTATCGGAATCATTCCTTCTATTACCGGAAAAATTGAACTGGTATATGAAGGCGAGCAGGAAGGTCCTTTCCAGGTTGCTATGAATTTGCTGGACAAAGCGATCCGTTCACAATTCATTCAATATTTTCCCAACCCGGAAATTGTGAAGAAAAAAATGAGAGCTAAAGCAGAAGCGACAGCATCACCTAAAGAAGAAAATCCTTATCGTGCCATCACCGGTTGGTTTGACAAAGGAAATAATCTGAATATTTCTTTCAACACTCCCGATAAAGAAAAAATTCTTTTGCTTTACAAAGTGGACGGACTGAATGCATTGGTAAAAAAATATTTCAAGGGAGCCAACGAACAGGAAGCTGCATTGCTGATGGAGTTTGTCTTACATGGATTATCCTCTTACTCTATGATCAGTAAAAAAATATTTGAGGGCGGAATCGAATTCAAAGATCTTATCGGCAGCATGATGAATATGGGTGAAAAGGATTATGAATTTGATGAAGAAGCATGAGAGGAAATGATGAGTGATGAATTATGAATGTTGAATACAAGCTTTGTTACTATATAGTACTCATTATTCATCACTCCTGATTCCCTATTTCAAATAATATTAACTCCTTTTCCGACGCCCGCACCAAATTTTTCAATCAATACAGTATGATTCTTAAAAAGATTTCTGAATTTGCATTCGAATATTATTCCTGCCCCGGTTCAGAACCGTAGACAGCATAAAAGAGATAAAATAAAATAACAGTAAGTCATGAGCGGAAAAACAGCAACTATAATTGGAGTCACCGGCCTGATCGGCAGCCATCTTTATGAACTGCTGAAAAAGGATGATTATTTTGAAACCATCCGATTGATTGTCCGCAGGCCATTTATAAAAAGTGATGCCAGAACAAAAGTAAAGTTGGTTGACTTCTACGATGCGGAATCACTTCAATTAGCGCTTGATGGCAGCGACGTTGTTTTCTGTACTGTCGGCACCACCCAACGAAAAGTGAAAGGTGATAGGGAAGCTTACCGGAAAGTGGATTTTGATATACCGGTAAAAGCAGCACGCTTCTGCAAAATGACTGGTTGCGAAACATTTGTTCTCGTTTCTTCTGTCGGTGCCAACAGCAAGAGCAACAATTTTTACCTGAAATTAAAAGGCGAAGTGGAAGATGCAATAAATACCGTTGGCCTGAGATCCGTTTATATTATGCGGCCATCACAGCTTCTTGGCGACAGAAAAGAATTTCGCCTCCGCGAAAAGATTGCTAAAGGAGTAACGAAATCCATCTCTTTTTTGCTTCCACCAAAATACAAACCCATACATGCCATGAAAGTGGCCAGGGCCATGATTGCTGCGGCCAAGAAGAATGAAGAAGGGTTTTTTGTTTGGGAGAATGGAAAGATGAAACTGGAAAATTGAAAAGCCAAATGGCAAAAATGAAATTCAAACTAAAGGGATATTGTCATTCCGACGAAGGAGGAATCTGAAAGATCACAAAAGGCAATCTGATACAAATCTCTGAGATGTCTCGTACCTCGACATAACAACATTCTTATTAGTTCTGATTTTATTAATCAACAATACCTCGCATCCATCACCGAAGAAGGCATAAAAGAAGGTCTCTTATCTGTTTGTCCGTTGTTCAATTTAAATTTCATCAATCCTGCTGTTATTACAATATTGCCTGAATCTGTTTTCAACGGGAAAGAAATTGTTTGTTCATTAATTGTTTCATTGGTATAAGGGATAGTAAATGTTGCTGAACAATTTCCCATTGACGTTGCATCTTTCAATCTGCATACAGCGGCAGTAATTGTGAATTCTATTTCAACAGTATTGACAGGTGCAGCAATGGAAACAACAGGAACAAAGGAAGGAATAAATACCTGTAGCATATTATCAGCAGGCTGACTGAAAGTGACAGGAACTTTAAAACGTTCTACAATAGTGCTGATCTCATTGAACGAGAAACTTTTTGTAAATGGAATATTGATAACTGGCAGCACTTCTGATATGTTGTTGACGCCAAGCCACTGAGCAATAGCACCGGATAAACGGCTCTGCATTCTTTTATCCTTTGGATAAGCAATAGAGCCTGATAACAATTGTCGCAATGTTTTTCCCGCAGATGATGCAATACCGAAATTGATGCTGCGCTGTTTTGTAGCAGCTGATTGTTTTACTTTATCAGGGATTGACCTGGCAATGTATATGCCTGAGCGTTGATAAAAAACGATATTGTCAATTTTGCCTTTCAGGTAAGCAGCAGCTTGAATAGCCATACGGTTAAGGTTTTGGTTAATGATGATATTGGAATGAGAGTAACCTCCTTCCACATTAGTGCATCATCTCTGCGTCAACTGACGCACAGGTGACGCACCGGTTGCGGATAAATAACGGATAAAACATGAGTTTGGTATATGTAAAATGTAGGTGTGTGTCCGATTTGAATGGAGAAAGAAAGACGTTTTGATTTGATTGAACAGAAAGAATTGATATTGAAATCAGGTAAATGCATTTTAAAAGAAGAATGACCTATTTCGTATCTTTAAGTATCAGCAATCATTTTACCCTTACCATGAATAAAATTATTTCAACTTTAATTTTATCCTTTTCAATTCTGGTTTCTTTTGCCCAATACAAAATGCGGCCTATTGAAGAATTAATTACTAATACTGATCCGGGTTGGCCGGTTGTTAAACAATGGATTGATTCTGCAAAAAATAAAGTGGAGATACTTCCGGTTGATACTTCAAACGCAAAAGATGCTCTTTATAAAACGCAGGTGACAACCCATTCAATAATGGGAGCAATTGTTTATTCATCTGGCGGACTTTTAGTTGACAATGGTTGGATCAGAATCTTAGGTTCGGGTTGTTCAAAAATGAAAAGAACACTACCTGACTGGAATAAAGGAAAAGCTTTTAAGGAATTTGGTGACCCGCCTGCATTTTTCCTGGTTGCTGACGATGCAGCCGGAGGTTTTTTTGCTATCAATTATGGCTCCTTCGGGAAAGACGAAGGCAATATTTATTATTTATCGCCAGACGAATTGCAATGGGAGCCTATGAATATAGACTATGAAAATTTTATTTGGTTTTGCTTTAATGGAGATCTGAAAAAATTTTATGAAGGCATCAGATGGAATTCATGGCAAAAAGATCTGCAGGGTTTGAAAGCAGATGAAGTGTTCCACATCTTACCGCCATTGTGGTCGCAGGAAGGTAAAGATGTTGAAAAAAGTACTAAAACACCTGTTCCGGCTGAAGAACAATTTTTATATAATCTTCAGTTCCGTAAACAATCTGGGTTAGAAAAAGACGGCAACTAAATAAAAAAGCCTGATTGAATTCTCAGGCAAAATATTACTACAATATCTGCACATTTTCACATCGGCATATCAGCATATTGTCACATCAGCACATTTTCAAATCGGCATATTGGCACATCAGCTCAATCATTTCTCCGGATACAATACTGCCTTTATATAATTCTGCATGTTCAGATATTTATTAGCAGCATCCTGGATATCTTTCAGCGTTAATGCTTCTACACTCTTTGAATAGTCCAATACCCATTGAGGATCGGTTCTTTCTATCCATGCAGTGCTGAGTGATTCGAGCCAATGTTCATTATCCTTCAGAGCGTCCTCATTTTTCTTTATCAAAGTTTCTTTCACTTTGTCAAGGTCTTTTTGCTCTGCGCCCTTTTCCTGTATATCCCTGATAATATCAAAAGCAGCTTTGGTCAGCTTGTCCACATTTTCCGGGCCACAGGGAAATGAGAGCATAACTGAATAATGATTGTATGGCCTGTTTTGAATCGTGCCGGACATGCCGCCGCCGTATATGCCATTCATATCTTCACGAAGTTTTTCAATGATCTTTATATTCAGCAAATCAGTGAGCGCATTTAATTTCAAAACATCTTCGTTACTGTATGGCGCCTCTCCGGTGAAGATGACATCAACAAAACTTTGCTTCTCCTCACCTTTTTTTATTGCTGCATCCACTATTCCCTTCACCGGCCTCAGGCCCACATCCGTATATTTATTTTCTTTCTTTTCTGTGGGCAAACTTCCCAAATAAGTTTCAAACAATGGTTTTGCCTTTGCAATATCCACATTGCCGACAAAAGTGAAATGCCACCCGTAAGCATTGCCATAAATTTCTTTGTAAATAGAGAAAGCCCTGTCCAGGTTGATCTTATCATAATCTTCAGGTATAGGCAAAGTGCTTGCCCATGGATTGTTGTTGTATTCTATTTTAGTAAGCGTATCCTGGAAAAAATATCTCGGATTAGCCATCATATTTTTTATAAATGCTTTCTGGCTGGCAATATAGGCTTTGAAAAGTGTTTCATCTTTTCTCGGTTGAGTGAAATATAAATTGACCAGTTGCAGCATGGTTTCCATATCCTTTATAGTGCAGTTTCCCTGGATCCCCTCATCATAAGGATTAATATATGGCTGAACATCCACTGTTTTACCGGCAAGAAATTTTCGCAGCTCAACAGACGATAAATCTTTTACTCCCATATTCTCAACAATGGATGCGGCATTCTCCGCATTCTCTTTATCGGCAAGGGGAAAATTGTGTGAGCCACCCCAGCGCCATGAATCCATCTGGATATCATCATTCTTAAAATCAGTGGGGCGAATGGTAATAGTAATTCCGTTGCTCAGCGTGAGATCAGTAGTGCCCAATACTTTGTTGCTGGTTTCATTGGTGATCTTTCCTGCTTTGGGTAATTGATCCATCAATGATTTGGCAATGGCTTTTTCTTCATAAGGTTTTACTGGTAGCTGATGCGCTGCAGATAGCATAACCAGCAGCTCTTTATTGCCGGGTAACTGAGAAGCATTTTTTTCAGGAGCCATTAACAGAACAAATTTTCCCTGTGAGCTTTCTGTTTTAGCAGCCACTGCATTCACTTCTTTCAGTGTAATGGTCGGCAAAACCTGTTTGATAAATTCATAGCGGTTAGCAATGCCCGTCAGCGGTGAATGTTCTAAATAATTGTTGATATATCCCTGTACAAAGTTTGACGATTCGGTTTTGTCTTTGTTTTCAAATGCAGTCTGTGACTGGTTGAGCAGATTACTTTTGGCTCTGTCTAATTCTGATTGAAGGAAACCAAATTTCCTCACGCTTTCAGTTGTTGTTACCAATGCATCAATAGCATCTTTAACCGGTTTGTCGCCAAGCAAAGCAAAGGACGAAAATGCACGATAGCCTCTTATAAAATTGCCGAGACCGCTATTTGCAAAAACAAAAGGCGGATTGGCGGACTGCGTCAATTCACTTAAACGCTGATTGATGATCGCTGAAAATAAGTCTTCCACTATAGAATTGCGATAATCGGCCCATGTCTTTATCTCTTTTTCTTTTTCAAAATAATTTATTATCTCCAGAATGTTATAGGGTTGCTCCTTGTCTGTCAGAACCATACCCTCATTCGCTGTTCTGTTTGGAATGGGAATGATAGCTGGTCTTGTTTTTTCATTAGCAGGATTTTTAAAATGGCTGAAAAGTTTGATGATCTCTTTTTCGGCAAATGCAGGATCAATATCACCCACTACGATCACCGCTTCCAGGTCAGGGCGGTACCATGTTTTGTAAAACCGTTTTAATGATGCGGGCTTAAAATTCCTTATCGTTTCATCTTTGCCAATGGGCAACCGTTGCGCATATTTTGAACCGTTGAATAAGACGGGGAAATATTTATTTCTCATTCTTTCAGCAGCTCCTTTCCCCAGTCGTGATTCTTCAAGTACAACATGCCTTTCTTTATTAATAGCCGAAGTGTCTAATAAAGCATTGCCTGCCCAATCTTCGAGAATGGTAAAACCTTTTTCCACTTTTTCTGAATCATCTGAAGGTATCGGTAATATGTAAACGGTTTCATCAAAACCGGTATAGGCATTGAGGTCGGCGCCAAACTGCACGCCTATAGACTGAAGATAACTGACCAGTTCATTCCTGGCGAAATGTTTCGAACCATTGAAGTTCATGTGTTCCATCATGTGTGCAAGACCCAACTGATCGGTATCTTCAAGAACGGATCCGGCATTGACGACAACCCGAAGCTGAACTTTCTTTTCCGGCTTCGTGTTTTTGCGGATATAATAAGTAAGACCGTTGCTCAGTTTGCCAATCCTGACATTAGGATCAACGGGCAATTTATCATTAAGATTGAATTGGGAGAATGCGGTTAACTGGAAGAACAGTACACTTAAAATAAATAAGCTGTACCGGAGCAAGCGTGATATCTTTTTCATAAATAAAGTTTTGGCTTACAAATTTTCTTTTAAAGGTAAATGAAAGTTTTTTTAACCGTCAAATCATTTGCCTGAATCTTTTGTATGAAATGTGAAAGTCATGTTATGTTTTCAGCGAAAGAAAAGATTTCTTTCAGAAGAAAAAGCGTATAATCTCCGTCAGACACGAAAGAATGGCGGTATTCAACCAACTCATTTATCAGGAAAATAAATTTTTTTTATAAATTATTTGGGTAACTCAAAAGTTACGCTTATGTTTGCGTAACCTAAAAGTTACCTATTATGCAAAAAGAAATCAAAAAAACATGGCGCTTCAATCAGTCGCCACAGGAAGTTTGGGAATACCTGACAAAACCCGAACTCATTGAGCAATGGTTAATGAAAAATGATTTTAAACCGGTTGCCGGACACAAATTCCAGTTCACTTTCATCCCAAAGAATGAAAGTAAGTATGCCGGCATTGTAGATTGCGAAGTACTGGAAATAAAACCATTTACCAGACTTTCTTATTCGTGGAATGGAAGCACCCATGATGATGGCAGAACTTTTAATTCTACAGTTGTGTGGACACTTATACCGAAAGAAAATGGAACAGAATTACAACTATTGCACGATGGATTTACAATATTGGAAGATATACTAACTCACTCCGGTGGTTGGGACAATTGCATAAAACGACTTGAAGAATTAATAAACTCAAAAACCCTGCAGTCATAAATTTAAATTAAATAGTATGGCAAAGAGTATTAAACATAGCTTTCACTACTCGCACAAACCCGAGACGGTATGGGATTATTTAACAAAGCCTGAATTAATTGCCCAGTGGCTTATGGCTAATGATTTTAAACCTATTGTCGGACATGAATTTAATTTTACTACCAGGCCATTGCCGCAATTTGGTTTCAATGGCATGATCTATTGCAAGGTGCTTGAAATAATTCCTTTCAAAAAACTTGTCTATTCATGGAAAGGCGGTCCGGGAGACAGCGTTGCTTTTACACTCGACTCTATCGTAACATGGATATTAAAACCAACGGAAATTGGCTGTGAACTTATGCTGGAGCACAGCGGCTTCAGGGATGAGAACATAAATGCTTATACTATGATGGATATTGGATGGGGCAAGAACATTGCTAAAATTGAAGAACTATTAAATACCGTTATAAAATGACAGTTCAAACTCTTGATGCCTTCCAGGTAATTGCCGATCCAAGTCGCAGGCAAATGCTCATGATGCTATCAAAAGACAATATGACCATTAACGCATTGGCAGAAAATTTTGATATGAGCCGTCCCGCTGTTTCAAAACATATAAAGATACTTTACAACGCAGGCTATATTTCTATTACTGATATTGGAAGAGAACGTTATTGCACTTTGAAACAGGAAGGCTTTAATGAAGTGCAGGATTTCATCAACTACTTTGATAAATTCTGGGAAAGCAAACTGAAAAAACTGGAAACATTATTAAACAACAAGGCAAAATCAAAATAGATCAAAATGGAAAAGAAAAATTTCCAAAGCAGCATCTCTGCAAAGATCAGGGCAAATGAGGCAATCAAAAGAATCAGCAAAATACCTGAGTGGTGGGGAGTAACTTTTAGTGGAAGTTCTGAAAAACAAAATGATAAGTTTATAATAAAGATGGGAGGAGATTCTTTCTTTAACATGACTGTAGAAGAATTAATTCCCGGAAAAAGAGTTGTTTGGTTGGTTACAGATTGTTATATGCCCTGGTATGCGGACAAAAAAGAATGGACTAACACAAGATTAATTTATGATCTCTCTGAAAATAACGGAGTAACTACACTGCATTTTACACATGCAGGTCTTACGCCTGGGGTCGAGTGTTACAAAGATTGTGAGACAGGTTGGACTCACTGGATCAGGACAAGCTTGCTATCTTATTTTACAACAGGAAAAGGTCAATTCAAAAAACGCATTGCAACAAAATATACAGTAAGCATTGAGGTAACAAAACCTGCTAATGAAGTGTTTGATCATCTCCTCCATAATATTGCAAAATTTTGGCCGGAAGAATTTGAAGGGGAAAGTTCCAAACTGAATGATGAGTTTGTATTCAAGACAGGTGATTCTCATTATTCAAAAAACAAGGTGATTGAATTGTTGCCAAACAAAAAATTAGTATGGCTGGTAACCGAAAGCATACGCAAAACTGACAACTTTGATTGGACCGGAACAAAAATGATCTTCGAATTGACCCCCAAAGGCAACAATACAATTCTCGTATATACTTATGACGGATTTGTTCTTGAAAACGAATTGAAGAGATTAGCACAGGTTTGTGATATGGTGATCAAAGAGAACTTATTCAACTTTATAACTAATGGTAAAGCAAAGTAAATTTTAAAACAACTAAATATGGTAAATAAAAATTTTCACAGAACTATTAAAGTAAATGCTTCCACAAAAGAAGCGATGAAAAAGATCGGGCAGGTAAATCTCTGGTGGGCTAAGAATTTTACCGGCAAAGCAGAAAAGCTGAATGATAAGTTTAGTGTTCACTTCGGCGAAACATTTGTTGATTTTCAGATCAGGGAATTAGTACCCAATAAAAAAGTAGTTTGGAAAGTGACCGATTGCAACCTGCATTGGATAAATAATAAAAAAGAATGGAACGGGACTGAAGTTGTTTTCGAAATTTCAGGAAAGAATAAAGCAGCACAAATAGATTTTACTCATGTTGGTTTAGTGCCGGTTGTTGAATGTTATAAGGATTGTGAAGTGGGCTGGGACGGTCATATCACAATGAGCTTGGTAAAATTTATTAATGAAGGAAAAGGGATGCCGGAATAACTGGAAAATGCGGGATGAGTCAATGTGCAAATTAGCCAATTTGAAGATGTGCCGATATGCCAATGTACTAATGTAAAAATTTGTAGACATGCCGATATGCATGTTTGGATATTTGCTAATTCAGTAATCAGATCATCGGCTAACCGGCATACGAATTCATTTCCGGTATCGTTATTGCTTTATACTCACTGCCATTTTTCCACAGTACATGAGGACAGTATGTTGTTTTTATAAAAAGCCATGAAGAATGAATGAGTTAAATTTGGTTTATTGCGGAATAACAGGAACCAATCAGCAGTATAATAAAGTAGTTAACTAATGGATCGGATCAGGCGGAAGTCAGCATTGATTTTTTCTTTTATAATAATTGCAGTTCTTGCCGTATTGTTATTAGTCACCTGTGCCAAAGAGTACAGTTACGAGGGCGGACCCTTTGCCGTTTATACATTAGCTGGTTCACCAACGCAATGCACACAGGCAAACGTTAATGGTCATTATTATGCCGGTATAGAAACCGACTCCAGCAATTCAGTCCAGGTGACAGTGAATGTTACCGTTGCCGGAAGATTTAATATTTACACTACACAAGTGAATGGCTTAACATTTTCTTCATCTGGTAATTTTTCTGATACGGGCAGCTATTCTGTTACTTTGAATTGCTCAGGCGTTCCGGATTCAGCTGGTAATTTTGTTGTTGCTATTCCCGGCAGTAATGGTTGTTATTTTAATCTCATTGTGAACAAGCCACTTCCTTCCGGTTATACTTTATCAGGTTATCCAAACGATTGTCAAAATCCCATCATTAAAGGAACTTATATCGACGGGCAAAGTTTTTCTAACACTAATACTGTAACGATCAGCGTGAATATTGTTATTCCGGGAACTTACAGCATACATACGGATACGCTTGATGGAATATATTTTTCAGCTTCCGGATATTTTTCCGCCACCGGCAACCAGTCTGTTATTCTTACAGGAACAGGAACCCCTGCTTTGCCCGGGCTTATATTTTTTACTTTAACAGCAGATTCTTCGCAATGCAATTTCAGTCTTCCGGTACGAAGTGCAGACCCGTTAGCAACTTATGTTCTTGAATCAGGATCCGGATCCCCGAATCCCTGTACGCCCCAAACTGCCCAGGGAAATTATGTATCGGGAACTTTGCTTGATAATACCAATACCGTCACAATAGGTGTATATGTAACTGTTGTTGGCAATTATTCCATTTCAACCAATAAAGTAAATGGAATGGTATTCTCTGCTACAGGCACCTTTACAACGACAGGTGCACAAACAGTAGTATTAAATGGAACAGGCACAGCATTATCATCGGGCAACTTTTTATTTCTCCCGCAGATCATTGGGCCCGCACCACTTGGAGGTTCGACATGTGGCTTTAATATCATTGTGATTTAATAGTAAGTATGCAAATATTCCAATATGCAAATTAATATATTAACATATCAGCATATTTCAATGCTATCATATTTTTCTATCTGCATATTATCTCATTTGCACATCGGCACATCACACAGCATCCACTTCAGGAATCACCGTCACAGCACGAAAACTTTTTTCATTATGCAAAATGGCGATCAGTTCCAGCAAGTCTTTTTTGCATTTGGCAATAACTCTTGCATCCCTTGGAAGTTTCAGTAGCAATTCCATCAGGAATTGATTGCGGATGCGGTTGATCACCGGCTCGGCAGGACCCACAAGATATTTTTCATATTTATTCCGCAAAGCATTTCCATAATGATATGCTGCCCTTTCCGCCACTTCTTTGAACTTATGTTTAAAACTGAGATGAATGATGCGGGAGAAGGGAGGATAGAAAAACTGTTTTCGTTTTTCCAGTTCATCTGAATACATCTTTTTATAATCATGTTCCTCCACATATTTCAAAACAGGGTGAGTTGGGTTGGCGGTTTGTATCAGCACTTTCCCCGTCATTTCTTTTCGCCCTGCTCTCCCACTCACCTGCTCCATCAGTTGAAAGGCTCTTTCGTTCACTCTGAAATCAGCGAAATGAAGCAATCCATCTGCATCTAATATTCCTACAAGATCCACGTTGTCAAAATCAAGTCCTTTCACCACCATCTGCGTGCCCACTAAAATATCAATCCGTCTTTGTTCAAATTGCTGAATTAAAACATCATGAGCATTTTTTCCTCTCACTGTATCCATATCCATACGTGCAATCTTTGCATCCGGAAAGATTTCACGTAATTGTTCTTCAATCCTTTCAGTTCCAAAATTCCGTTGCACAAAATTATGATTGCCGCAAACCAGACAGGTATGCAAGGGCGGATAAGTTCTGCCACAATAATGGCAAATTAATTTATTCGAGAGTTTATGATAAGTAAGCGATACATCACAGCTTTCTGCATTGCGGTATCCATCCGCATACATTACAAACCTGGTAAGGCGTATATCCTCTCCGATTCTGAAATAAGATAACCTGCTTGTTTCTTGCTATCACTTCTCTGATCGCTTCGATCAATGGCGGTGACAGAATCAATTTTGTTTTATCTTTTTGCGGTGTTTTTCTTGTATCAATAATTTCGATGGGTGGTAACTGCAGATCACCATAACGCTGGTTCAATTCTGCCAATCCATATTTTCCGGTGGAGGCATTGTGATAGCTCTCGAGTGAAGGTGTGGCACTTCCCAAAATAACTTTTGCTCCATTGGTTTCATTGGCATTTCCAAACATTGAAGCAAAATAAACAGCTGCATCACGACCATGATATCTTGGCGCAGGATCCTGTTGTTTAAAAGAAGAATCATGTTCTTCATCGCAGATGATCAAACCGATATTGGAGAAAGGTAAAAAGACAGAAGACCTTGCGCCGAGTATCACTTTCAGTTCTCCTGTTTTCACTTTGTTCCATATTTCCACTCTTTCATTTTGTGAAAATTTAGAATGATAAATGCCGATATATCCGCCAAAATGTTTTTGCAAGCGACGGATGATCTGCGATGTCAATGCGATCTCCGGCAACATATACAATACCTGTTTTCCCTGCCGGATATATTGCTCGATAAGCTTGATATATATCTGTGTTTTTCCACTGGAGGTAACTCCATGCAATAAACAAACCTGTTTGGATTGAAATGATTGTTGTATTTCTTTAAGAGCTTTTTGCTGATTGCCGGATAATTCAAAGTCAATTTTTATATCCTTGGGTAAATATTGCAGGCGGTCAATATTTCTTTTCTCCGTGAAAAGAATTTTTTTATCTATCAAACCTTTGAGTTGTGCATCGGAAGCTCCGGACTTTTTCAGCAATCCTGATTTGGTGACCTCGCCTTCTGTTTTTATTAAATGAAGATAACTTAGCAATAACTCCATTTGTTTTTCTGCACGATGTAGTTTTTTATCCTCATTTAAAAGTTTTGCCAGTTCATCTTCATTATTATACTGAGTATTCAACAGCACATACACTTCCTTACGTGGAGAATAAGTTTGCTTCAATGATTCCCATACAAAACAAACTTTCTTATTGATCAGTTGATTGATGACAGGATAGACATGTGACGAATCCAATATCTGCTGCACTTCGGCCAATTTCAATTCTTTTTTTATCAGCAATGCTTCCGCCACCAGATATTCATCGTGATCGAGTGCAGAAAAATCTTCACCGTATTCTTCATTGAAAACAACAATTGTTTCACTTGATAATTTAAAATGCGAAGGCAAGGCTGCCGACATCACTTCACCTTCGCTGCACATATAATAAGAAGCCATCCATTCCCACAGTTGAAGTTGCTGTGGAAAGACAACCGGTTCCACATCGAGCACATTCAGAATTTCTTTGGGTTCGAACAATTCGGGTTTTTCATTATGCAAACGTTTTACAATACCTGCATATTTTTTATTTTTTCCAAGATTCACTTCTACCCTGCATCCTACTTTTACCAGTTCTTGCAAATGAGATGGAACATACCATGTGTAGTTTTTGGGAAGAGCAAGCGGGATGATGATCTCAGCGTAAATATTGCTACTCATACCCCCGGCACCTAAAGGAAAGTCTATATTTTTTTTATCAGAATTCACAATTGACATTAAAGACTAAAGATAAGAACGAAAGTAAATGACTTTCTTAATTCCCCCTTTAGGGGGTTAAGGGGGTGTGCAACCAACTTACTTTATACTCTCTCAATTTATTCTCCATGATATTCCTCACTTTTTCTTTAAGCATCGCAGTGTCTTTGACAGTTAATCCCTCCACGGAAATTTCTTCAAGATAAACAGCACGGCAACGACCGGGATTCATATGAAAAGAATTGACCATATCGCATGCGGTCATAAGTATCAAGAAATAAGACAGGCTTCACAGGAGTTTGCATTTCAATAGCAATGCGGAAAGCGCCGTCATAAAAATCTTTTACCGGCTCATTCGTCATATTAAATGTTCCTTCGGGAAAAACGAGAACTGAGATTCCTTTGCTGATAACTGATTTTAATATTCTCAGGCTTTTCATTCTGTCAGTGGCGCTGCCACGGTCAACCGTTACAATGGCATTCTTATAAATAAATCCGAACACAGGCACTTTACTCATTTCCACTTTTCCCAATGGACGCAGTGGCTGTCGGTAAGCCATCACAAGAAAAGCAGCATCCAGATTCGAGATATGATTGCTCACGAAAATATATGGCTTTGTCTTGTCATGTGGGCTTTCAAATATTCTTTTTATCCGGATAAAAATCAACGGGAACCATATATCGCCCCATAACCTGCAAAGACCAAGGATCATATTGCCACCTTTTATATGACCAAATAAACTGGCTATTAATACAAATGGAAAGATAAGCAGCATGATGGCAACAAAAAGTATGGCTGCATAAATACAATAGATCCATTGAAATGGCTTCAGGATATATTTCATCAATTGGTAAATTGAATTAATACACAAGAATAAAGGTTCAAGATACAAGAATCAAAGGACAAGATACAAGGGAGCAAGTTTCAATAGACAATATGCAATAGGCAATTTTCAATTTGCAATGAACAAGGCATAAGACACTTTTAACTTTTATCCTTTAACTTATAACTTACTTCTTCTCTAATCTATTATTTATCTTTGCCGCCCGTGTCAGAAGCAAGAACTATAGCATTTCATACATTGGGTTGCAAGCTCAATTTTTCAGAGACATCTTCTCTTTCCCGCATTTTGGAAAATGAAGGTTTTCAGAAAAAAGAATTTGACGATAAGGCTGATGTGTATGTAATCAACACTTGCTCGGTAACAGACAATGCAGATAAAGAATGCAGACAGATCGTTCGCCGCATTCAACGCAAAGCGCCTGAGAGTTTAGTGGTCATTACGGGTTGCTATGCCCAATTGAAGCCAAAAGAGATTGCTGAGATTCCCGGCGTTGATCTTGTTCTCGGTGCTTCCGAAAAATTCAATATTGCAAAACATATCCGTGAATTATCAAAAGGTGATTCTGCAAAGATCTGTTCCTGCGATATTGAAGATGTTTCTGATTTTCATTCTTCTTATTCCATCAATGATCGAACAAGAACTTTTCTGAAAGTGCAGGATGGCTGTGATTACAATTGTTCTTTCTGCACCATCCCGATGGCAAGAGGCAAAAGCAGAAGCGATACGATTGAAAATGTAGTTCGCAATGCAGAACATTTAGCTGAACATGGTATTAAAGAAATTGTATTGACAGGAGTAAATCTTGGAGACTTTAAAACCCCCAACCCCCTGAAGGGGGCTCTAGAAACTTCTTCAAAAAAAGAAAATTTTTATTCTCTTATACAAGCACTAGATAAAGTAGAAGGCATTAACCGATATAGAATATCATCCATTGAGCCAAACTTATTGACAAATGAAATCATTGAGTTCGTTGCCAACAGTGATAAATTCATGCCGCATTTTCATATTCCATTGCAGAGCGGAAGCAACCGCATATTAGGTTTGATGCGCAGGCGGTACAAAAGAGAATTATATTCAGAAAGAGTTAAACTTATAAAAACTCTGATGCCTCATTGCTGCATTGGCGCGGATGTAATCGTTGGTTTCCCCAGTGAAGGTGATAAGGATTTCAAAGAAACATTTGATTTTCTTCATTCACTGGATATTTCTTACCTGCACGTATTTACTTATTCCGAAAGAGATAATACAGCGGCATTGAATATAAAACCTGTTGTGCCGATGCAAGTTCGTCATGAAAGAAACAAATCACTCCGCAATCTTTCTTATATGAAGATGCAATACTTCACTCAGCAACACAACGGACAAACAAGAAAGATTTTATTTGAAGGTTATCATGCAAATGATGTAATGGAAGGATACACGGATAATTATATTAAGGTTACAATTCCTTTCAGAAAAGATTGGGTGAATGGAATTGTAGATTGGAAGATTTAAAGTATGCATCAACTTTTAATTTGCTGCTGATTTTACATGTAAGTATTGAATCCGGCTATTATAATAAATCATCATTTATGATAATACTTTAATATCATAAACCCTTTAATACAACCATTTGCATAATTCTTTTTTTAAAGCAGTCGGTTTTTTTTAACTTCAGACAACTAATTAAAAATCCAATGGCTATTTATAATCTTCAGGTAAACGGAAAGCAATACAAGGTTGATGTTGCTTCCGACACGCCTCTGTTATGGGTGCTCAGAGATCATCTTGGTTTAGTAGGTACAAAATTCGGCTGCGGAATTGCGGAATGCGGCGCATGCACTGTTCATCTCGATGGCAAAGCTGTCCGGTCATGTGTCTTCCAGGTATCTTCTGTCAAGTCCTCCGCTATTACAACCATTGAAGGTTTGTCCGAAAATGGTGACCATCCATTACAGTTGGCATGGGATGAAGTGGATGTACCTCAATGCGGTTATTGTCAGTCAGGACAGATCATGGCTGCAGCAGCTTTATTAAATCAAAATCCTCACCCGACCAAACAGGAAATTGAAGACACCATGCATGAAAATCTTTGCCGTTGCGGCGCTTATCATCGTATCCGTGAAGCTGTAATATTAGCCAGTACAAAAAAATAATATATGCTTACATTAAATAAAACAAACCGGAGAGATTTTCTGAAAATAACATCATTCACTACAGGTGGATTGTTGTTGGGATTCAGTTGGTTCAGTGCTGATGGAGAAACGCCGGTGATTGTAACGAAAGAAAACTTTACCGGTGAACTTGGATTCAATAGTTATTTATCCATTTCAACGGATGGCACCATCACTATCTTTTCTCCCAATCCTGAATTGGGTCAAAACATCATGACTTCTTTCCCAATGATTGTCGCTGATGAATTAGATGCTGATTGGAGTAAAGTGAAAGTGCTGCAAGCTCCGCTTGATACAGAAAAATATGAACGGCAGTTGACTGGAGGAAGTGGCGCCATTCCTCATTCATATAAAAGATTGCGTGTTGCCGGAGCAACGGCCAGGTATTTGTTAATTGCTGCTGCTGCCAATCGGTGGAATGTAGATCCTTCTACATGTATTACCAATGATGGTTTTGTAACACATAAGGCATCAGGAAAAAAACTTGGGTATGGTGAATTGGCTGAAGAAGCTTCTAAAATAACTGTTCCATCAAATGTTCCTCTTAAAAACAGAAAAGATTTTAAACTCATCGGTACTGCCGTCAGGAATGTTGAAAATAAAAATATAGTTACTGGTAAAGGAATGTTTGGTCTCGATTTTTATCGGGAAGGAATGGTTTTTGCCATGATTCAACGCCCGCCGGCATTTGGAACAAAAATAAAATCAGTAGATGACGCGACTGCAAAAGCAATGCCCGGCATTATTGATGTAGTAACATTTAAAAATAATGTAGCAGTTGTTGGCAAATCCACCTGGGAAGTGATCAAAGCAAGAAATGCAGTAAAGATCGAATACGAAAAAGACGGGAATATAGAAAGTACTTCAGATCACGATCGCATTTTACTTTCCATGCTGGATAGTGATAAAGCAACTGTTCGCAGAAAAGACGGTTATGTTGAAACTGCATTTAAGAATGCAGCGAAAACAATTAAGGGTGAATTTCAGTGTCCTTTTCTTCCGCATAATACAATGGAGCCAATGAATTTTTTTGCAGACGTTCGCCCGGATGGAGTAGAACTAGTTGGTCCCACTCAAACACCCGGCAGCGCCCGTGCGGCCACTGCAAAACTTTTAAATATTCCTGAAAATAAAATCACACTTACCATTACACGACTGGGCGGAGGTTTTGGAAGAAGACTTAAATATGATTATGTATTGGAAGCTGCTGAATTATCCAGCATCATTAAGAAACCCGTTAAACTTATCTGGACAAGAGAAGATGATATGACCGGAGGAAGTTATCGTCCTGCCGTTCGTTATCGTTTCGAAGCGGCGTTGGATGCGCAGGGAAATCTGATTGGCTATAAACTCAGGGGTGCGGGAATTAATCTTGATAATGCAACCCGTGAAGATAATTTTCCTTCCGGCGCAGTTGATAATCTTTTGATTGATTCCGTTGGATATAATTCGCCTATCACTACCGGTGCATGGCGTGCGCCTGTTACAAATTTTTTAGGATTCGCAGAACAGAGTTTTATAGATGAAGTGGCGATGGCTGCAGGAAAAGATCCGGTGCAATTCAGATTAGAACTTTTACAAAAAGCAAGAACGAATCCTGTCGGCGCTATTAAATATAATATTGACAGAATGGAAACAGTGATCAAACAGGTGGCGGAAAGATCAGGATGGGGAACAAAAAGTGGCGTTTCGCAAGGCTTCAGTGTCTATTTTGCGCATGCATCTTATGTGGCACAGGTTTGTGAAGTAGTGATGGATTCAGGAATTCCTGTTGTGAAAAAAGTTTATGCTGCTGTGGATTGCGGAGAAGTGATTAATAAAAGTGGTGCTCTTCAGCAGGTGATGGGCGCTATTGTAGATGGATATGGACATGCAATGTTTGGAAAACTAACTTTTAAAGATGGCGCGCCACAACAAATGAATTTTGATGATTACCGTCTCATTCGTATGAAAGAAATCCCAGAGATTGAAGTGCACTTTGTTGATAATGGAATAGATCCAACAGGTCTTGGTGAACCGGCCATGCCTCCAACCGGTGGCGTCATTGCCAATGCAATTTTTAAAGCAACAGGTAAACGTTTGAGAAGTCAGCCATTTATGGATGAACCACTTTATAAGAGTTTGAAAGCGTTTTGATTAATCATGTCTTTTCCCATCTGCAATTTTAAAGACATGAAGCAAATAAGGGAATAAAGCATCAATCGTTTCTGCAGCGCCTCGTGGAGAGCCCGGCAAAGTGATCACTAATGTTTTATTGATAAAACCAGCAACTCCTCTTGATAACATGGCATAAGGCATTCTTTGTTGTCCATAGTTCCGGGCAACTTCCATAATGCCGGGAATTTCCCGGGTGAATAATGGTTTGATAGCTTCTGGCGTTACATCGGTTGCTGAAAGTCCGGTGCCACCTACAAAAAAAAGAAGATCACATCCATTCTCAGAATATTTTTTTGCTTTTCCCTGTATCAATTTAAAATCATCAGGAATAGTTTCATGAGCCATAATTTCAATTTGATAACCTTTCAATTTCTCTACAACTTTTCTTCCTGAAGTATCTTCATTGATTTTTTTTGAAACGCTATCCGAACAAACAATCACTACTGCTTTTAAACCTGCCCCCTGCTGATCTTTAAAATCTGATTTGCCTCCTTTTTTAGATTCCAGTTTGATCATTGAAATACAAATTCCCTTATCAATTGGTTTCAGCATATCATAAATGGTAAGAGCGGTGATGGCAGCGCCATGCATAGCTTCCACTTCCACTCCGGTCTTGTAGATAGTATGAACTTCAACTGTTATTAAAATATTCAAACCATTTATTTCATGTTTGATGGAAGTAAATTCTATCGGGAGAGGATGACAGTCGGGAATTACATCGCTGGTTTTTTTAATAGCCAGCAATCCTGCTGCTCTGGAAAATTCAAATACATCACCTTTAGGCACCAGTTTATTTTTTACCGCTTCTATTGTTTCAGCTTTGGAAACAGTTACTATTGATGAAGCAATTGCCTTTCGTAAACTATTTGATTTATGAGTAATGTTTATCATTGTAAAAAAATAAGATGAAATATAAATGCTGCAAATTAGTTAATACTTACAAGTCCCCTTCAGGGGATTTAGGGGCGGTTCTCTTTCCATTGATATGTTTCATCAGTAAATAATTCTTTGCCCCAGATTGGTAATTCTGCCTTTATTCTTTCCACTGTTTCATTGCATGCTTCTATGGCTGCTTTGCGATGTGGTGAAGAAGTAAATACAAATAAACTAATTTCTCCGACAGCGACTTTACCCAGACTGTGATATGCATGCATACAGGTCAAATTATATTTTGTAAACATTTCTTCCCTGATCACATGCATTTTTTCCAATGCCATTTCTTCATAAGCGGTGTATTCAATCGCTGAAACTTTTTTCTCATCAATGGTATCTGCTCTTACTTGTCCCAGGAAAATACTGTGGCCGCCTATCTCAGTTTTCGTATTGTGCTTTTGAATACTATCAGCAATAAAAGAAGCCCCAATCGGCCCCTGAACGAATATATTTTTTGGCTTTCTGTCTTTCATGATAATTGTTTTGCCTGCAACAATTTTTGTTGACCTTATTCGCCAAAATCTTTTAAAATCATCTGGCGATGATAACGTTCATATAAAAAAGAATCATTCATTTTATCCACCCGAAAAAGGCGGAAGCAATGCCACCACACAATCTTTGTCTAATGATATATTTTCATTCACGATCTTTTTATTTACTGCTATCACATACTTCATACCAGACAACTTTGGAAATTTCTCTTTTAACTTATCGGATAAACTATTAGTATCCTCAATATCCTGAAGAATAAAATTATCACCGAGAAGGTCACGAAGCTGACCAAATGTAATAATATTAACTTCCATCACTTTATTAAATATGATACAAATTTAAGAATAAGATATTCCTTTTATTCAGGAAGTGCTAAATAATAATTTATATGCAGCCACCATCAGAACTACAGCCAGCAGATATTTTAATACAGATGATTTAAAACGAATAGAACCAAAATAAGCGCCACAGAGTCCTCCGATAAAAGCAACTCCCACATAAGCATACATATCCGGGCTGAAATGAATTCCCTGGGTTAACTGCCCGGATAAGCCGGAAAATGAATTGACGAAAATGAATAAAGCGCTGATCGCTGCTGTTTGTTTCATGTCCGCCCATTTCAGCAAAAGCAGTATTGGTGATAAAATAATTCCGCCACCGATGCCAACAAGCCCTGAAAGAAATCCAATAGCTGCACCAATCAGCAACGATAAAAATGTGTTTGACTTTTTTAAATCCTTTACCGATATATTACTAAAGAATAAAAACCGGATAATAGGAATCAATAAAAGAATACCCAATATTTTTTTATAAAGTAATGTGTCTACGGTGATCAATCCACCGACAAAAGCCATAGGAACAGATGCAATGGCAAAGGGTAAAAATAATTTCCAGTTAAAATGTTTGCCTCTGTAAAACTGGATAAAGGAAGTCAGGGATACAAACAGGTTTAGCGTCAGTGCCGTTGGCTTCATCACCACCGGTGCAATACTGAAAATTGCCATCAATGCCAGGTAACCACTGGCGCCGCCATGTCCAACCGATGAATATAAGAACGCAATCAGGAATAACAAACTATAAAACAGTATAATTTTCTCCATGAACAGAAATTATAATGGCAATAAATGTACTTCGACTATTTCGCCTGCCTTACATTCCATTACCTCCTCATTTATTTTTACAAAGCAGTTGGCTTTGGCAAAAGAACTCAGTCGAAAAGATTCCTGCGCATCCAACACGGTTACTGTTTTTCCATTATAAAATCCTTTTAAGAACTGGGTTAAAGCAACAGTTTTCCGGAATGGTTCAGATAATGGAGCCTGAATAACCAACAAACTTAGTTTTCGTTTCGTTAAGAGTTCCAAAGTTGGTAAAACATATTCATAGAAACAAGTCAGCACGGAGGAAGGGTTGCCGGGTAACCCAAAAACCAGTTTATTCTCTTTTTTTCCGAAATATAATGGTTTACCGGGTCGTTGTTTTATTTTATGAAAAAGTTTATTTACACTACAATTATTCGCAGCCTGCAATACGAAATCATAATCACCGACACTGATACCGCCCGTAAGAAATACTATATCACTTTGACTCAAAGCTTTCTTCAGAATGTTTGTTAGGATTTCTAAATTATCATCCGCATAATGAATATTTACGTTTTCAATACCGGCACAACGCAAAGCCGAACTAAGAGAAAAAGAATTTGATTCATACACCTGTCCATATTCCAAAGGCTTTCCGGGTTGCTGTAATTCTTTACCGGTAATTATAATACTGACTGAAGGATTGGGATAAATTTTCACTTCAGTAATTCCAATACCGGCAAGGAATCCAATGGCTGCGGGTGAAAGTAAGTTTCCTTTTTTCAAAGCTAATTCACCAGCTTTCATTTCAGAACCTTTCGGTCTTACATTCATTCCCGTTATTATTGATTCGTCTTCAATGATCAATTCCCCATTTTGTATCTTAACTTTTTCCTGCATTACAACTGTATCAGCTCCCGGAGGCACCGGAGCGCCGGTAAAAATGCGGACTGCTTTTCCCGGAGCAAGAGAAAGTTTTCGATTTGTCCCGGCAGCTATTTCTCCTTCAATCTTCAGTCTTTTATTTTTCCCCCATTCACTGAATGAAAAAGCATAACCATCCATGGAAGATTGAGGAAATGCAGGAATGTCAATGGATGAATAAATATCTTCAGTCAATATTTTTCCTGCTGCCAGTGGCAAGGATAATATTGCTGGCTTTAATGCAACAACATTTTCTTCAATGATTTTTTTTGCTTCGTCCACTGAAATCATTACCATTGTCCCCTTAAGGAGTATTTAAATGTTTCATTATTCTTTCACCACTTACATTTAACTAATTCAACAAACATCTTATTCTTTCAATTAACCTGAATATTCTAAAGCCCCCTTTAGGGGGTTTGGGGGTTTTAACCACCAATTGTTATCATACTCCGGTTATGAATTCCTTCTGCATTCAGGTGTTCAAAGTCAGCATTAAACTGACCACCCAATTCTTTTGCTTTAGCAAGAATGCTTTGATTGATTAATGGAAAAATATCTTCTCCATTCCGGAAAGCTGTAAGCAAATCTGTTTCTGTCTGAGAGAACAAACAATTTTTCATTTTGCCATCAGCTGTTAATCTCATTCGGTTACAATCACCGCAAAAGTTAGCGCTCATAGTACTGATGATAGCAAAAGTTCCTGCATGGCCCGTCACCTTATATCCTTTGGCGGTATCATGTTTTTCATCCTGCAATCTTACAACTTCATATTTTTCTTTGATAACTTCCAGCATCTCCTGCATGGTAAACACTTTGTTGCTTGTCCATTTGTTCCCGGTAAAAGGCATAAACTCGATGAAGCGAACATGAACAGGTTCAACTTTTGTCCATTCAATAAAATCATTGATCTCATTATCATTTAAACCTTTCATCACCACCATATTCACTTTTACATGAAAACCTTTGTTCAACAAAAGATGAATATTATCATACACAACCTGGAATTGATTACGCCTTGTAATGAGATTAAATTTTTCAGCCTGGAGTGTATCCAAACTTATATTCAATGATTTGATGTTCGCCTGCTCTAATATATCTGTAAATTCATGCAGCCTGGTTCCATTGGTAGTAATGGTAAGTTTAATGGGCAGCTTCGACAAACGCATAATGATATCAGCGGCATCTTTGCGTACCAAAGGCTCTCCACCCGTAAGACGAATCTTATTGACTCCGTTTGAAACAAAGATTTTTGCAATCGCTTCAATCTCTTCAGCCTGCATCAACCTGCTGGTCGGAGTAAATTCATAGTCTTCCTCCGGCATGCAATAAAAACATCGCAGGTTGCAATTATCCGTCAGTGAAATGCGGAGATAGTTATGAACTCTGTTGAACCTGTCTGTTATCATGCAATTATTTTCTTATTTAAGTAAATCCTCATAATCTTTCTTTGTGTCAATATCAATGATCCCTTTCGGAAAATCAACACTTGCCACCATGTCTTCATGTTCTTTGATCAATTTCCTTGCACCGCCATCGCCTTTCAATTCCATTAATTCCTGAAAATATATTTTATGAAATAAAGCCGGCACACCTGTTGTATTCCCATAACTGCTGGCCACAATAGGCAAACCGGTTTCGTATTGTTTCATTAATAATGATTCAAGCAGTTTCGTAGTAATGAAAGGCTGATCACAAACCATAAAAATAATTCCATTCAAAGCGTCATTCAATTTCTGTGCATGACTTAATCCACATCGGATTGATGAAGCAATTCCTTCCTGCCAGTTTTCGTTATCTGCTATTTTAATTTCCATTCCTTTCAATTCTTTTTTCACTGCTTCGTTATTGGCTCCTGCCACTACGATCACCGGGCGCATCTTTGTTTTCAAAGCAGCATTCACCGAATGCTTCACCAGGCTTTCCCCATTAAATGTAAGCAACTGCTTCGGACTTCCCAACCGGTTACTTATTCCTGCTGCAAGAATTACAATGGCACAATGTTCAACTTTATAATGAATCTTACTCACAACGATCTATTTTCACCAGTGAATATATTTTGTCCGGAATGAATCACATCTTGTTTGTTTCGCAATGATCCACCCGGTTTACCGGCAAGCACGGCTTTAATTTCGGCAATAATGCTGAGCGCTATTTCTTCGGATGTTTCTGCACCAATCTCCAATCCAACTGGTCCATAAATACTGTTCAATTGTTCCTGGCTCAACATTATTCCTTTATCCCTTAATTCTTCCAGCATGCGATCCATTTTTTTCTTTGGCCCCAATATATCCAATGTAAGTTACTTTCCGCCGCAACAACTCTTTCAGCATGGCAAGATCATAATTATAATTATGCGTCATCAAAACAAAAACAGTCTGTTCATCAATGGGTATTTGCTCCAAAACTTTTTCAGGTTTACTTACCAATACCTGGCACGCATTTATAAAACGTTCGGGTTTTGCATGAGTGACCCGTCCATCTACCACTCTTACTTTCCAACCCATACTATCAGCGATCTGCATCATCGGTATTGCATCATTACCTGCGCCAATTACTATTAAATTAATTTCAGGTTGCAGAAATTCTATAAATGCAGCGATAGAAAAATTCTTACCTGTATAATTTTTAAATCCTGATGACCGCATTTGCATGGCTTCATCAACATCTTTCATAATAACATCATGCAATTCCGAAAAAGGAATTTTCCCTGAAATATTTCCATTCTCTTCCGCCAGCATACATGTGCCGGCCTGATCGTTTCTTTTATCTTCCGGTGAAAATAAAGTGACCAGCACTGATCTTTGTCTTAATGCGACCGCTTTTCTTAATAACTGGATTGGATTATTATGATTGTTTGGATCAATTGGTTCAAATAAAACCTGGATAATTCCTGCACATCCGAGTTGAATACCGATCGTTGCATCTTCTTCGTCATTGGTATCATAAGTTACCAGTTTCGATTGCTGCTGCGATAAAACCATCATCGCTTTACGCAAAGCATCTCCTTCAAGACAACCGCCACTGATAGCTCCGGTCAATTCCCCATCATCTGTCACCAACATGCGTGCACCCGGACGACGATATGATGAACCATCCAGGTGAACGACTGTAGCTAATGCTGATTTTTTCCCTGCATGCACTGAAGCATCATATGCTTTTATTATTTCGTGAATTTCTTTCATGTCCTGCAACTATTCATAACAATGAACTGACGATTAAACTATAAAGCTATTCGGCTTCCTGAAAATATGAAGCAATCCGTATAATTATCCTCTAATAAAACATTTCTAAAAGTGGAACGTACTGGGCTCGAACCAGTGACCTCTGCTCTGTCAAAGCAGCGCTCTGAACCAACTGAGCTAACGTTCCGGCATAATAAAATTAAGAGTTTTCAACTTTCTTTTGTCACCCGTGCAACTTCATTAATTTTGATTTGTCTTTTAAGTATATGAAAATATTTCAGGTTACGATACAGTTTAAAATGAGCGATGAATTTATGAGCTCTGTACCACAACATCGTGTTTATATCAATGCTCTTATTGATAAAGGAACAATTGATCATTATGCAGTTAGTATGGAAACGCACCGCTCATGGATTACATTGAACGCCGAAGACAAAAAACAAGTGAAAAGAATCCTGGAGAAATCCCCGCTCTATAAATTCTGGACTTTCGAGATTGATGAACTCTTTGTATTGGATGGACAGCAATACAGGCTCCCCGCGACGCAACCTAATTAACTTCTTCTCAATTTTTTTATTTCATAGAACATAGAGTATAATAATCATTAAGCACCGCAACTTATCATGTTCGATTTCTCTGTAAAATGTCTATGAAATTTGCTTATGACTTCTTCGTTTTAAAATCCAAAGGCACATCTATTTTCAGGCTGACGTTTCTCCCCATATTATAAATTCTATTACCGGCGTTGGAGTTCCTGTCTTAAATCTAAAGCTGACCTGCTGTTATGTTCCCTTCATGATGGCATACTGCATTCTCCGGCCAGATAAGTTCATTATGTAATTTAGATACTTGCTTAATGGTTGACCACAATAGCCATGTGCCAATAACAATAGCAATAACAGGATCAAAAAAACTTTTACCGGTTATGATCACTAATATGCCGGCAAGTACCGGCGCAAATGAAACATAAATATCTCCGAGGTTATGAAAATAAGCCAGCCGTATCGCTGCATTCTGATGGCTTACCGGATATAAAAGCGCTGCAACACCCCAGTTGGCAAGAACAGCAAAAATTCCGACTATTAAAGGAATATAACCAACTGTAGATGCAGGATGAATTACTCTTTCAATAGACTCCCATATTAGAAGTCCGCTGATAATAATCAGGCCTAACGAATTAAACAGGTTTGCCACCCGCTGAAAATTTCTTGACATGGTGATTGGTAATACATAAGCTAAAAAAAGACAAACCATCGCCAGTTCATCTGAAAAATTATGTACCCCATCTATAATTAAACTATTGCTATGACCTTTTATACCGCCAAATCCTTCCGCAATAAAAATAGTTGTATTTAATGCCGCTGCATAACCAAGAGGCTTTTTTACATGAGACATAACATTAAGATTTAAGATTGCTAAAACTAAAAATTCTGTCCATATAAAAGGGAAGATTGTTTGAACAAACAACAATCTTCCCTGCTTTAAAAAAATTATTCCTATTTAAAATCCAAAGGGAAATCAATCTTAAACTGAATATTTCTTCCCATATTATAAATTCCATAACCACCGTTTGGTGCGGGTACATTATAACCGGAAGGCGTTTGCCAGATAAAATATTTCAAACGACTCAGGTGATCCTGGTAAGCCACATCAAATAAATTATTGCCGATGATAAACAGGTTGAACATGGTTTTATTTTTCTTATTGGTAAATCCTGCCCCAATGCCGGCATTGACCAATGTATAACCCGCCGTCGGAGTTTCCGTATTATCAGTAAGATAAACTCTGTTTTGTGCAGCGGTATAAGCAACCTGCAATTTCACAAATCCATTTACGATATGTTTTTCTTTGGCTTCAAAATCATAGCGCAGTTCAGAAATTCCATGCAACGGAGGAATAAAAGGTAAATATTTATTACTGTCAGTTTGCAGTTTTGGATCAACGCCTTTATTTTTTGCATAAACAACTGACAAACTATTTTCAAAATGCAGTGCATTGATCAGGTGAAAATCCACACTGATTTCTCCACCGTATAATGCTGCTTTTCCCTGCTGAAATTTATATGTTTGATTGCCGGCAATGATCACAGAGTCGCCGCCATTCACACTGAGTAATCGCTGATTGAAAATATAATTGGTAATAGTATTATTAAACAAACTCAGGTTTATCACTAATTGTTTGGATGAATATCCAAAGCCTATGTCCTGTTGAAAACTGAATTCTGGTTTGAAGTTTTTATTACCGATCTGGTAGATACTGGTTCCCGGATGAACGCCATTTGCAGAAATTTCAGAAATATTCGGTGCCCGGTAACCATTTGCAATGTTGGCTTTGACATAAAACTTATTGGTAAAATTGTAAGTGGCACCAATACTGCCGGAGAATCCTGAGAAAACATGGCTGTAATTATAAAAAGGATGATCGGCGCCAACAGTATCACTTCCGTAAACCGGTCTGTCAAATCCTGAAATGGGATCAGGCTTTGTATATAATTCTTTATTGGTAAATGAACGTGTATCAAACCTGATACCACCGGTAATATCCAGCTTGCTGAAAGACTTCTTTGCTAACATAAAAGGACCGGCATCAAACTGATGATAAGATGGTATCACAAATTCAGTTCCGTTGGTAGTTGTATTTTCCTGGTACATACCATTGATTCCTGCCGTTGCACTCCATCCATTTTTTTCAGGGAAATTATATTTTACATCATATGTATAAGTGTTCAGCTGCAAAAACAAACCTGCCACATTTTGATAAGGAACTTCGGGATGACTGAATTCACGACGCACACTTCTTTGATATCCGAGATTAACTATTAATTGTCCATTTCCAATTTTAAAACTATTGCTCGAATAAATCCTGTAATGTTGCACATGCTGATGAAGCACTGACATTTTATATGAATTCAGTTCCTGGTCAGTAACAATGGGACGGAAAGTATCAGCTTCAGTGATTTGTTTGGTAAATTTCATTGTAGCTGAATCACGGCTTCCATCCGGTATCTCCTGCAGATCATCGTATAAAATTAAATTAAGACGGGAATAGCCCCATTTACGGTGCAAGCCAAATGTTGCATCAGCATCAGTTTCATTAAAAGCCGTATTATAAACACGTCCATCAACATTATTCTTATAATCAATTGCTTGCTTATGTGATGCTCTTGCCATCCATTCAAAACCATTCTTTGTGCTGCCTAACATGGCCGAACCACCAAACAGTTTATTGTTTGTCTGGTACTCTGCAAGAATATCGCCTTGCGTTTTTCCTTCGGGCATTGGTTGATAAGGAATCAAATTCACAACGCCGGCCAATGCATCGGAACCATAACTTAAACTTGCGGGACCTTTTATTACTTCAATTCTGTCAATGCTGTATTGATCCACTTCAATGCCGTGCTCATCGCCCCATTGCTGACCTTCCTGCCGGACGCCATCGTATAATGTCAATATCCTGTTGTAGCCCAATCCACGGATAAATGGTTTTGAAATATTGGGCCCGGTTGTCAAAGCATTTACTCCGGGAATTTTTGCAATAGCATCAATAATATTGGTGCTGAGATTCTTTAAAATGTAGCCATGAGTGATAGAGATGATTGGTATCGGGCTTTTTTTCACTTCTGTTGCTCTGGCAAATCCGGTAACTACCACTTCACCTTCTTCAATGGTACTTACTTCCAATTGAAAATTTTCTACAGTGTTTCCGCTTATATAAACGTTTTTAATAACTGTCTTGTATCCGACAAACCGCGCTTCAATAAGATAATTGCCGGTAGGTAATGCTCTGAAACTATAACGACCGGATGAATCGGTGACAGCGCCATCTTTCAGATCAGCAATATATATTGTGGCTCCGGCCATTGGTGCACCACTATTTTTGTCAATAACTTTTCCCGATAGAATTCCTGTCAACAAATTACGCTCTTTAATGGATCGTTCAGAAGTTCCTTGACCAAACAATGACTGGGAATTAATAAAGAGAAGCGATAAAATAAAATACAGTACGTTATTTTTCATTGCATAATTTTTATGGTTGTATATCATAGTATCATTCATTTAAAATAATCTGGAAAATCGTTGGTTCAACATTATGATCGGAAAAACTTCAGAGATGATGACTCTCAAAAAGT
The DNA here is from genome assembly GCA_963823125.1 of uncultured Bacteroidota bacterium. Classification (GTDB taxonomy): domain Bacteria; phylum Bacteroidota; class Bacteroidia; order Chitinophagales; family Chitinophagaceae; genus UTBCD1. The sequence continues at coordinate 452,365 of CAWGKD010000003.1, read as the reverse complement.
TTTCCTTTGAAAATGCTTTTATCAATCTGCTCTCAGCTGATTGAAGGAGGTCCGCGAAGCTCAAAAAAGAAAAGCTGATCAGAATTTATGTTGTAAACGGTTCTTACCTGCTGCTCTGAAAATAGCAGGGGAATGATTAAATCCAACGTCTTGCTGTCATCAATAAAAGGTGGCCGCACAACAAGATTATCAAAATCGCAATGAATGCCTGCTTTGTGAAGATGCGCCCTTGGGTTTCCATCGTTGCAGACAGTATAAGTGTCTTTGTGATTAAATACTATATCATGAAGCCAGGGCTTCGGAGTAATGCTGAATGCAAAAACGCAAAACAACAAGCCGCTAACTATCTTTTTTATAAAAGGATGATTATGCATGAAAATGCTACAGGGGCGCAAATTACAAATTTTTAAAAGAAATCATAACCGTTCATTGCACTATTTATGCCATTGCTGTTATTATTTTAATGAAACAACATGAAACTTCCTGCAAACTCAATAAAACATTTATAGTTAATCTTTCTTTAACAGTTTCTTTTAATTTATTTCCTTGTCGTACACTGCCTCAAACGCTTTCAATCTTTCAGGTTGTTGTCATGCCAACGAAACATGACAAGACTATGCGTAATTGCAGCGCACTATTATGCCGGACAGCAACACCCTACACGAGTTGCCAATATCTTGATTAATGATTAAACAACTATATATTGCCTGCCTGTCCGGTAGGCAGGCTTCGACGGGCAATAGCAGACTAATCAGATGCAACAAACTTTCTCCCCGTCTCTCAAAGACGGAAACTCCGTAAATCACAATAACTCTTCAAAGCATCGGAGTCTTCGTCTTTGCGAGGAGTCACGCCGAGGCGTGACGACGAAGCAATCTAAAAAGATACGGCTCCGTATTATAAGACACTGTGTAACTGTAGTAATGCTATTATGCTGAATAGCGACAGCACAACAATCAATTATTTTACCCAGTTAACAAAATATTTGGTAGCTTAGTAAACACTGTCACCAAAGCTTATTGCTATGAAACATTTCTCCACCAACTTCTTAGCATTTTCATTATTGCTGCCAATTGTTTCTGCTACATAAAAAGAATTTATAAAATCATAAAGCATATAATTAATTTATTCAAAGAAGGAAGTTTGAGTAAGGGAGGAAATGAAAACTAAATAACAATAACAACGAGTCCTTTTAGAAACTCGGCTGGGAAATATTTTTTTTTGCCCATGGAAATAAACTTTGATAGAATATTAGCTTTTTTAGGCACCGCTTTAGGGTTAGTTGGTATTTATTTGACCTTGAAATACAGTAAGCGAACTAGGCCAATAATTATATTTAATAGTTTAAACCTACTTAATGTATCGAAAACAAATTTTGAAAAACTAAACGTGAGTTATGATAATAAAATAATTAAACAAATCACAATAACCAAAATTTTAATTTGTAACACAGGAAATTCTCTTTTAGAAAATAATCATATCCCATTGCATTATCGAATAAATATCAAAGCTAAAGATGATAAAATTATTTTTTAAGACATATAGTACTCTTTTGAATAAATAAAAGAATGAAGAATAAACCTAAAATGAAAATGAATACATTAATTTTTTAAGTACTGCCGGAGGCTTTCTGTAATAAGACCCTGGCGCAACATCAAATTATTAAATATTAATAATAGCGTGCGTTGCTATAAGCCCATCCCTGAGACATTATTTATTTAATCACTCTCTGTTCTTATTATTTTAATTCCTTCATTATTTCTTCAACCGCTTTCTTAATCTGCGGATCACTGTTATTCATTCTGTCTTCGAAAGTATTCTTTACATAAATATCCGGGGTTACGCCTGTATGTTCCAGGTTTTTTCCATCCAAAGTAAAACAACCCCATGAAGGAAGCCTTACGAATGAGCCGTCTACCAATCCTTTTCCTGAAGTAAAAATGATCCAGTGGTAAGTATCTGTACCCACAATTTTTCCCAACTGCAACTGCTTAAAACCAGCCGCTGTCATTTCACCATCACTTAATGTTTGTTCATTTACCAATAAAATTATTGGTCTTGCTGATGGTGCAAAATCCGGTTGAGGACTCATTTTCCCATCTCTGTATTTCCATTGCAGGTAAGGCCGTTGGGACAGGAATTGTAACACTTTATCATGTACATTTCCTCCGGTGTTATACCTCAGATCGAGTATCAGTGCTTTACGCTGGTTCATAGAATCCGAAACCATCTCCTGCTCAAACTCATCAAGCGCCTGACCGCCCATATCTTTCATATATACATAACCGATCTGTTTATTGCTTAGATCATCCACCCGTTTACGGTTGGCAGCAATCCACTCATCATACAACTCATCCTCCATTACATTATATGAAGCAGGATGAATTTTTATTTTGAATTCTGAATTGCCCCTCCTGAATTCTAAAGCCATTTCGGCAGGCATAGCTGATTTCATAAAATAATATTCCCGGTTTTGGTCAGGAGATGTTTTTACTCCATCCACACTGATCAATTCATCGCCTTTTTGAATTTTACTGTCAGCAAGATCTGCGCAACTGTTTTTCACAACGTGGTTCACAATGTAAGGATGCTCATTATCAAACATAATTCCTTCAGCAGCGGTAGTAGTTTTATAAAATGTTTTTTCCTCATTGCCAAAGGTGTAAAAACCGTAATGAGAGGTATTTAATTCACCCATCATATTGTTCATTAATATCCTGAAATCGTTCCGGGTTTGTAATTGCGGTAAAAAAGCAGCATACCTGTCCCTGACAGATTCCCAGTTTACTCCGTTGAACTTTTCATTGTAATAATTTTCCTGCAGGTCACCCCATGCCTCATAAAACATACCGTTAAATTCATCTTTCATATTTATGGTAAACGGATAATCCATATCTACCTTATCCAACGAATTCTTATCCAGGTCAAGCTTATTGATAATTCCTTTGCTGAGTGCATAATAATGATCTTTGTATCCCCTGATCTCAATAGAGTATCCTTCTGCACCTGTTATTTTTTCTGTCTTGTTTTTTTCAAAAGGTTCAAAGGTCAGTTTCCATAAGGAAGGTTTACCATCTGCATGATTGGAGATAAAAAATACATAGGTCTTGTCATCTTTTTTGATCACCTCTGCATTTTCCTGCTGTCCAAAGTCTGGCCCTATTTGCTCTATTCTTTCCATCATATTATTGAAATCAATTTTTACTTCAGGCTTGGGAAGAGCAGTGCTTTTCGCTGTTTCATTTTCCTTCTTTTTTTCTTTTGCGGAAGTATCTGTTTTCTCTGTATCCGTTTTCTTTTTTACAAATAATGAATCAAACATATCCGACCGGTAAGGCTCTGTAATTTTTTCCAAAGGCATGCGGAGTAATTTCTGTTCCTGTGGGCCACCCGGATAAGATGGATGAGTTCTGTCGGAAGTAAAATAAATATATTTTCCATCGGGTGACCAGACAGGATCAGTTTCAGAAACACCGGTGTTAGTAATATTAATTACCTGTTTATCACTTATCCGGTAAAGGAAAATATCCTCTTCAAAATTGCGGTAGGCCGTGTACATGACATATTTATCATCGGGAGAAAATGAAGGCGCTGAATTATCAAATCCCCATATTTCATCTTTTACGATTTGGGAAGTTTGCAAGGTTTTCAGATCCAGTAAACGCACTTCATCGGATCCGCACAGATAAACGGCTTTTGTTTTATCACTGTTGAAAGATAGCGAGCGGCTGTTTTTTGCAAAATTGGTGATTTGTTTTCCGGGCTCGTTTCCTTCGGCATCCTGCGTATATAAGTTTTCAAATCCTTTATAGGTTTGCCCGTACAATAAAGTTTTATTGTCTTTCAGCCAATATACTTCGATCACTCTTTCCTGTGGCAGGGTGGCTATTTCGCGGATAAATTTTCCTTTACTGTCTGATACGAATAATTTTCCCCGGGATACAAACGCTAATTTTTCACCGTCATCCGATAAATTGAAATTAGAAATTTTACCAGCTATATTATAATCTTCCGATGCTGCTAATGTATTGTTCTTATATACCTGCAGTGGTATTTTATTGGTTTGTTTAGTGGAGACATTATAGGAAAACAATTGGAAATCTTTTTCGAACACAACTTTATCTCCGGCAGCATCTACAAAAGGATGCATGATGGAAGTGCTGAAATCGGTGAGTTGTGTTTTCTTCCCGTTTACAAACGTATATAAATTATATTGTCCGTTTGCCTCATCAGAAACAAAATATACATTTCCTTTTTTATCTACACTTGCCCACATATCTTTTCCAATCCAATCCGTATAGCGTTTATATTTCTTTGTAGCAGGATTATAAGATTGTATATCAGGATTGAAAGGACCTTTGTAACCTAACCGGTTAGCAAAAAAGGCGCTCTCCCATGTATCATCAAAAAATATTTCGCCCGTTACCGGATCTTCAAAGGCATTATGCGTAAAATCGAACATATTATTACTGAATACCCGTAAAGGGGTGCCTCCGTCAATGCTTACTTTATAAGTAGACATCTCATCATAGCGGTTGGATGTAAAGTAAATATATTTACTATCCCATGACCACGATTCAACCATATCATTGGCAGCATGAAAGGTCAGTCTTTTTATATCTCCGCCTGCTAGAGGCATCAGGTAAATGTCAAAATTTCCAAATTGTGAATTGCTGAATGCAAGCCATTTGCCATCAGGTGACACCCGCGGAGCGGTTGAGTTTCCTTGCATGGAAATGATTCGTGCAGATACGCCGCCAGCAGCCGGGGCCTTCCACAGATCGCCGTCATAGCTGAAAATGAGTGTCTGCCCATCGGGACTAAGCGCAGGTGCAGATGCGAAATAAGGGCTGGCATCCTGTGCCATAGTAAACTGCTGTAAATAAATAATTGCAAACAGAGATAAAATAATTTTTTTCATATTAATTGATTGAGAAGATAGTTGAGATATATTGGCAAAAATAAAAGTAAAGTAAAAATAAATAGTCTGTCAAAAAGATTTAAGTACAAACAAGATATGACTTGCTTACCGGCAGGCAGGTTTGCTCCTTTCCTTCGCTTGTCCCGATGACTATCGCGACAGAAGCAAAACAAAGGAGAGAATAACAACATATCGGATAACACCAAAATGAAAATGAATACAATAATTTTTTTATGCATTTGATTTCTTTCACAAAACAAAGAGTTTATAAAACAAAGAAGTCATTGCTTAATTCTTTTGATAATTTTTTCGCTTAAAGATTGTATTTTTTTCAGACCCGGCATGCCAGGCAAAGACTTTCATCAATCAAAAATCATTTCATCTTTTCATCTTTCTTCTTACATTTCCCTGAGATTTGAAAAATGAATTATTATACAAACAATTAACTGCAATCATTTTCCTCGCAGTATTTTTTGCTTCCACTTTCAGCAATACAATTATGATTGGCAGTTATTATCCCGACTCTAAAGCTTATGCAAAAAATTGTATCCCATTAGAAGATATAAGTTCTGCTAAATAGTTCTCCGCATACCTTATTCCAGATTTCACGATTGACCACCAGGAAAACCAGTCAGAAGCAAAGTCATCATCTCATAATAATTTTATCACTCCATCAATGTATTAATACTTTTCCGTCTGCCAGTTTTCTTCCATTCATATCGCCCACTATTACATAATAGATTCCGGTCTGCATTTCCCTCGCATCAATGTTCATTAAAGTGTAAGGCCCCGTTACAGCGAATACTGCATTATACACTTTGGAACCTTTTGAATCAAATATGGTCACCGTGCGGGAACCGCTGGCGCCGCCATTATTATAATATGAAATCGTAAACTGTCCGTTATTCGGGCTTGGGAAAATGAATAGTTTATTACTGACAGAATCATTAATTGCAACTATTGCTGATTGATTATTACAAATGCTTCCGTCATTCCATGTTTCCTGAATATTCACCTGGTAGCTGCCTGAATGTTCCACATCAACAACTCTGATGTTACCTGCGTTTGAAATAACGGCTGCATTCTGATACCATGTCGTTGCGATGGTACTGCTTCCGATGGTGGATAAGCTTGGCGAAGCGGTTAGTGTTGTTGTTTGACCTGGTAATAAAGTCGTAATAGGGGAACCGGATAATGTTACCGTTGGCAAAGAATGAACAGTAAGCAGACTTGGATTGGAAACAATAGTATTACATTGGCTGGTAACGAGACAGCGATAATAATATCCTGATTGGAAAGAAGCGATATTATTTAAAATATAAGAAGCGGCTGTAGCTCCAATAACATTATTGTACGTATTGCCCCCATCTGTACTTAATTGCCATTGATAAGAAATAGCTCCTGTAGCTGCCACACTTAATGTAACATCAGAACCAATACATCCGGCTTGCGGAGAAGATTGAGTTGTTATTACAGGTCTTGCTCCGGGCTGAATTGTGTATGATACAACTCTTGTATTTATTATAGTACCTGCAGTGCCTGTGATAGTAACATTATAAGTTCCATAAGAAAGTGCGTTTACCCCATTCAACGTTACTGTTGTACTATCGCCGGGAGTTAAAGGATTTGTGCCAAAGGCAACGGTTGTTCCTATAGGATTACCAGTGGCGGAAAGATTGATAGGACTGCTGAATCCCAATATGGAAGTTGTCCCTAATGTTACTGAAGCAGAAATGGAAGTATTACAGGCTGCACCGGCAGGAGCAGGATCACTAAAACCAAAACCTGTAGTTGGTACACTGATTGTAAAATCAGCATTTGAGATATCAAAATAAATATTTCCAACAGCTTCTATTTTTATCCGGGCCATAGTTGTTTGCATATTTGGAATATTCAATACTGCAGAACCATTATTGGCTATGCTATCACCTAATACAGTTGGATAAGTTAACCCACCATCCGTTGACAATGAAATTTTAACCATTGAAGTGTTTATCGGTGCAATGTTAGTTCCGGCCACATTCCATGTAATAGTTTGTGAAGAATTACCCGGCCAACTTTCTCCGCCATTAGGTGATGTTACTACGAATGGTCCGGTTGAAGCGATTGCATTTATTGTAAACGGAGAATTAAAACTTGCCTGGCAACCTCCGGCGCCACCAGAAGTTACAGCGCCTCCTCCAGCCTTATTATCTCTTACCGTAAATCTGAAATTCATTTTCCTCGCAACCAAAGGAAGTATTTCTCCTTTCAATCCACCCATCACCGATGGAGGATTGGTTGGGTAACCAGCCAGTATCACAGTGCTATCTGGAAAAGTTCTGCTTCCTGTTGTCTTGGGAGGACGGAATCTGAAAAGAGGCGAAGAAGTAGTTGTTGCGCCACCACTCCATGTCGTGGCAGAGCCTAAGTCCCATTCTTCCCATGAATATGTTAATGGATCACCATCGGGATCTGTTGCTGTTCCTGTTAAAGTAAACGGTGTATTTAATGGAATGTTTGCCCCGTTATTATACATAGCGGTTATAACCGGAATACTGTTTCCGGTATTAGTAATTACTGCACAAGCGCCGCCTGTTCCCGATATGTAATTGCTGATTTCATCGAAACTGATTGAATGAAAGTACGGATCACTGTGCGGTTGTATATCGTCAGTATATGAAGGTGGCCCGGGACAAATTCCGGCATATGCCATGATAGTTGTTCCGCTGCCTGGTTCATAAGCTGTCGCTCCCCATCTGTTCACACCTCCGCAGTTTCCGGTGCTGCCATTAAAAGGATGATGTGCCCCAAACTCATGACCCATTTCATGAGCTGCATAATCAATATCAAAATTATCTCCCACAGGATTTGGTAATCCCGTTTCACTTTCAGCTTTATATCCATCAACACATACAACCCCTACTGCTGACAGACCACCGCCACCTGTAGTAAATACATGGCCAAAGTCATAATTCGCAGAACCTATTACTGCATCAATGTTAATTTGATTTTGTCCAAGCAATGCTGAAGGACTGAAATTGGAATAAGGTTCAGTAGCAGGGTTCAGGTAGATAAGCAGATCATCATTTGCTATCAAAATCATTCTTATTGAAAGTTCTGTTTCATAAACGCCATCTATCCTGTTTACAGAGGTTACCATTGCAGCCATAGTAGCGGGAACGGTTGCTGCGTTGGGTGAACAAACAGCGGCAGCATATTCGCCGGTGCAGGCTAATGCCAACCTATAGGTGTATAATTGAGTTCCTCTGCATGTGGCCTGGGTTCTTGCTGAAATATTTGGAGATGGAGTCAGGCTGTCGGGAGAATAACAAATAAACGATGGGTTCCTTTTGTTATCATTGGTATAATAGCTTGAATAAAAATTTATATCGCCTTTGGCGTAGGGATCAATATAAGTATCACCCTTTACAGATAATATTTGTGCATGAAAACCAAAATAGGGATTATAATCAAATCGTATAGTAGAATATGGATCATCAATTCCCTGGCCTGCAAAAGTTTTTATTTCAGGAAATTTAGCTGCAAGCCCCGGCTCCATAATTGAACTTTCCCAAACATGAAATTTTGCTATCGTGCCATTTGGCATAGGTAATTCTATGATGGGAGCCTGATTATGGTTTAGTACATTTTTTTCGGAAGGCAATGACATTAAGAAATTCGTCATTCCCTGAATACTTAAAACGGATGTTCTAAACTTTTCCGGAGTAATAACCCGCTGGCCGGTTGTTTGAGGTTTGCTATTTTCTCCTGCATCAGTGAAGAAATTGTTCTGTGCAAATAATGAAAAAGTAACGGCGACCAGGAAGAAAATGGTTAGAATGGGTCTGTACAGTTTGTTCATATAGGGTCAATTACTAAAAATCAAATCTAAAGTTAATGCTTTTGCTGAAGGAGGGTAATAACTAATAGTCTATTAATTGTAATATTTCAATCTTGCGATATCTTCTGCCTCTGGCATTGTTTTAGCAGAATATTGCGTTTATAAATAATAATTAAAAAAATTAAGAACTTAAATGTTACTTGCTGTTCTGCTCATTTTCCCTCACTAATATATTTTTTTAAAGCTGGTTAAGTAAACTAATGCTTTGTCTTTTCCAAAATCATTTCATCTTTTCATCTTTCTTCTTACATTTGCCTGAGTTTTGAAAAGTGAGTTATTATACAAACAATTAACTGCAATCATTTTCCTCGCAGTATTTTTTGCTTCCACTTTCAGCAATACAATTATCATTGGCAGTTATTATCTCGACTCTAAAGTTTATGCAAAAAATTGTATCAACAAAGCAAGACCCATGCTTCATTGCAATGGTAAATGCCAGTTGATGAAAAAACTGCAGCAGCAGGACAATAAAGACAAACAAAACCCGGAGCGCAGAATGGATAACAGAAATGAAGTTTTGTTTTTCCCTTTGCAGCAATCCGGTCTTCTGCCCGTCAATCCGGGAAATCAATTATCATATACTTCGTTCAATAATAATACAACCCGTGACATGTCGTCCTGTTTCTTTCACCCGCCCTGTGCATAGGCTTTTTCCTTAAAGTTCAATCTTATTTATTTATCTATTTAATTGTTTAAATCTTTTTTCAGATGAAAAAAATTTTAGTTGTCGCTATTTTATCAATAGCAGTATCAACCAGCAATGCATGTAATATCTGTGGTTGTGGCGGTGGAAATTTATATATGGGGCTATTCCCTTATTTCAAAAATCATTTCTTTGGCGTCCGGTACAGCTATGCCCAATATAATACTTCGTTATTGAACAATCCAGCTCAGTTCAGTCATAATTATTATAATACCACTGAAGTTTGGGCTGGTTTTAATATTGGTAAAAGATGGCAGGTATTGGGCTTTCTCCCCTATCATTTCAATGTTCAGAATGATGATGACCTTGGAAGAACTACAAAAAGCGGGTTAGGAGATATAACCATTCTTGCAGATTACAAAGTATTTGATATGCATTATTTAAATAAAGAATCCCGGTCCATTTCTCAACAGGTATGGATTGGGGGCGGAATAAAAGTTCCCACAGGTTCTTTTAATGTAAACGTCAACGACAGCACTACCACGCTGGCTGATATTAATGCACAGATCGGCACAGGCAGTGTGGATCTTTTTTTAAATGCAAGACATTCTATTCTCTTCAATAATTTTGGCGTCAACACTTCGGCGAGTTATAAAGTTGCCTTAGCTAATAACCAGGATTATAAATATGGAAATAAATTAACGGTTAACAGCATTGCATTTTACCGGATGGGAAAAAGGGCAACACGCTGGGTTCCCAATGCCGGTTTGACTTATGAAAATGTTGAATGCAATCAATTGAATGGAAAGAAAATTTACCTGAGTGATGGATTAAATTCCGGCTCTTATCCAACCGGCGGACATTCTTTAAATGCTTTGGCAGGATTAGAAGTTACACTAAAACAATTTACGATCGGCGCTAATATCCAGGCTCCTTTAGAGCAAGAATTTGCTGCAGGCCAAACAAAGATGAATGTAAGAGGAATGTTGCATGTAACATTTGCTTTATGATGGGAAAAGTTATTCGTTATTGGTAGTCCATTGCCCGCTACTTTCTGGTTTGCAAAAAAAGATTCAGATTTACAACCACAGCTGCGCTTTTGAAATCGTGGCAGTGATTTATTGAAATCTATTAGCTATTACTTGTTCTGGCATCCGCCGACTTAACGCCAATGCACTGTTGGTAGTAGTGCTTTCATTCTTTTGAAGAAATGATTTTCTCAGCAATTATCTTGTCGCCTTGTATAAAGCTGCAGCAAAATTCTTTACTGGTTATTTATCCAATTATTCCCTTTTATTACAATTCAATGGTGCATAAAGAAATATTGCGTGGATTATAATACTTCCTATCTTGTATTACAACCGGGAGCATGAAGACTCTTTCAATTATCCTGCTTATTGCTGCCTGTACTAACTCCTCTTATTATTCAGGTGAACCCAATACTTTGAGTGGTCAATCAATGAAGGATACAACAATTACCGTTCGGGTAAAGGACAGTTTTGAAATTAGTCTGCCAGTATCAATGGGTACAGGATACAGATGGGAATTAGAAGATTCATTGAATAAAAAACTGCTGTCACTCGAAAATATCATTTACAAGAACGCTGAAATTTCAATTCCCGGAAGCACAGGTACCCAGACTTTTATATTTAAAGCCATTAGTAAGGGAAAAATAAAAATTCATCTTGTGCATTTACAGCCCTGGAATAAAGCTTCGAAAAACGATGAGAAAGAATATAATATTATCATTCACCAAAAGAATTAATAAATCAAAAATTTTCAATTATGAAAAAGATACTAACACTGCTGCTGGCAATTCTATTGGTCACTTTCAATTTCATATTGGCACAACCAGTCAATCCAAAATTATATCTGGACAGGGAAGTAAATGCACCTCTTCAAATCAAGAATTTGCTTATATCCCAGCGGTCATTGATCATACAAAAAAAATTATCATTCAATGTCGGATATACACAGGTAAGTGGTATGAGTCTGGCATCAATAACCGGATTAAATCAGATAAGCGCTGCTGAGGCCGCCCGGGTAAAACAATACCTCAATACCCGCAAATTGAATACAGCTACTCTTGCGATCATAAAAGCAAATCTTAGCGTCTGCCCGGCTAACCTTTCATCTTATGATGCACGGAGTCAAAACGATGTAACCTCCGTAAAACACCAAAATTGCGGTAACTGCTGGGCTTACTCCGCTGTTGGCGCTTTTGAATCCAGTTATCTAAGGGTCAATTTAGGAGGCCCTTCAATTATTGATGCCTCGGAAGAATATGTAGTTAGTTGTTCCGGGGCTGGAAATTGCTCAGGCGGATGGCCCTATAAAGTTTTTGAATGGATGGTAAATAATAATAAAAACCTCGAGAAAGCTTCCGTAGATCCGGATAACGGCACCAACGGTACCTGCCCCTCCGGCGTTCCGGCAACTACTTACTATGCTAACGATTGGGGTACAGTGGATCCCGCAGGAAACGTAAAGACCATTCCTTCTGTAAACGAAATAAAACAGGCATTTTGTTCTTACGGCCCTATCTCTACATGTGTAATGGTAACAGCATTATTTCAAAACTATACTACCGGCGTTTTTAACGAATTTGCAAGTAACGCTTCTTTGGGCGCTAACCATGCTGTTCTGATTGTTGGATGGGATGACAGTAAAGGCGCATGGCTGATAAAGAATTCATGGGGAACCTGGTGGGGTGAAAATGGTTATATGTGGATAAAATATACCAGTAACAATATCGGGTATTCATCAATATGGGTTGTGGCCAGGAAAGCTTCTCCGACGCTTAATATACCCGTTAATAAAAAAGCAACTGTAACTCCTAATTTACCAATCAAAAAGAATTAATAAAAAAATCTGAATATAAAAGCTCAGTAACGGGCATAAAATAAAATTCATTCCTGCAGTCAAAGCTGCAAGACAAATATATTCGCACTTTTATTTCACAAGTACATTGATTCAAATAAGTTGACTTAAGAGTAATCCCGATGCAGCCGCTTAAGTAAATATCTGATGCTTGCTCTTCCATTAACAAATCATTAATTATGTAAATCAAGCTTTTCGCCAAAAGATTAATGTAGCTTAACATACTCTTATTGAAATGATATGAAATAAGGTGGCATAGATTGATAATCCGGTCTTATAAAAAGAGAATTAATCTTGAATTTAATCGCCGTCTTAATTATGAACACATCAGTACTTATCTTCCTCCGGTAATCAAAAAAATAAATAATGAGACGATTTATATTTTTAACCATCCTGTTTGCATTTTTGTTTTTATCCTTAACGGTAAATGCCCAGTTAATTAAGAAACTGACAGATAAGATAAAAACCCAGGCTAATCAGCGGGTAGATTCCAAGACCGACCAGGCCATTAGTACCGGACTCGATACGACACAAAACGCCGCTAATAAACTGGTAAAGAAATTAGCCGGGAAAAAAGATTCAACGGTGAATAAAGTCACTGATAGTACTTCACAGAATATTACAACCACCGTCAATAATTCTCAAAATATAAATTCAACTACCAGCTCAAATATTAACCCAACTTCTGCAGCAGCCTTTAAAACTTATTCCAATTATGATTTTGTGCCAGGAGATACGGTATTATTTGAAGATAATTTTTCAGAGGACCAGGATGGTGAATTCCCCGCACATTGGGAATTGCAGGATGGTCAGGGTGTAATAAATAAAATCAATGATGAACCTGCCCTCGTTCTTACAGAAGGAAATTTTGTGCGTGTCTCGCCGCGAATGAAAACAGAAAAGAATTATATCCCGGATAATTTTACCATTGAATTTGATTTCTATGCAAATGGCGGCTACTTCCCTCCAATGATTATGTTTCAGACTGCTGACGGAAAAGATATGAATATTGAATTCGGAAAAGATGTGACTACCTATTATTTCACTAAAGACTTCAAAGCATCTTACCCGGGAGACCAGGATAACTTCAAGGATAACTGGCACCATGCTGCTATGGTAAAAAAAGGAAGCCAGATAAAATGTTATATAGACCAGTACAGGGTATTGGTAATTCCTGACTGCGGAATATTTCAGCCTGTAAGTCTTGAAATGGGCGGTGTTGCCGATGCAAATAATCACATCATCTTTAAAAACTTCAGGTTTGCATCAGGCGGTGGCATGAATATGATAGGGAAAAAGTTCACCGATGCAAAAATTGTAACTCATGGTATCAACTTCGATATTGATAAAGCTACTATCAAACCGGAGAGCATGGGTACTTTGAATATGATCGTACAGGTAATGAAAAATAATCCGGATTTAAAATTTGAAGTGGATGGACATACTGATAATACCGGTGATGCATCTCATAATCTCACCTTATCACAACAGAGAGCCAATGCAGTAAGAGATCAATTGGTAAACATGGGTATTGATGCATCAAGACTAACAACCAAAGGATTCGGCGACACTCAGCCCATCGGCGATAATAGTACATTGGAAGGAAGAGCCAACAACCGCCGAGTAGAGTTTGTGAAAACCACATTATAAGAATAAATAAAAAATACCAGCATGAGAAAATCAATATCTTTTATCGTTTTGGCATGCGTAGCAATATGTTCATGCCTCAATGCCCAGCAAGTACAAAGCATAAACATTGCTGTTAATCAACCTTCTTATAACGGGGCTTGTCCTGTAAGTATCGCTTTCACAGCCACTATTCATTACAGCGGCGCTGGTGCTTTGAAGTACACCTGGCTGCGCAGTGATGGGGGAAAAGGGGCAACCGGTAGCATACTTTTAGATATGCTTCATCACAGCACAGTTTTGCAAAATACATGGTACATGGCTAAGAATATGAACGGCTGGATGTCTTTACAGATAATTTCTCCTGTTAGTTTTCAGTCTCCTCAGGCTAATTTTAGTGTGGCATGCAGTAGTTCAAACAGCAATCCTGCCAGATCAAATGTCAATGCTAGTGGCAATCTTAACAATCCTACTAAAGGAAAAGTCACCAGTAGTGGTACAACCAACAATTCTTCTAATGGAAATGTTACCAATAACAGCGGTGTTGTTAACAATCCTAAAAAACTATTTGCAATTCAAAATATTATTGTAAGAGTTGATAAGCCTGCTTATAAAGGCACTTGTCCGGTTACTCTCAGTTTCAATGCAATAATGCATTCCAATGGGTCAGGGATCATTCAATATACCTGGGTAACCAGTGATGGAGGAATTAATCCTGTACTTAGTCAAAAACTTAGCGGAACTGGTACAGATCAACTACAGGTTTATAACTGGGAATTAGGAAAAAATTATTCAGGTTCAGTCAGTCTGAAAATCCTTTCACCCATAACGTATCAATCTGCTGCCGCAAAGTTCAATGTAAATTGTAATGTTATTTCTGTACCTACACCTACAATCAGAAGTAATATTCCATAACAAAAAGTATAATTTGTTTTGACGATATCCCAAACTATAAAAATTAAATTACCATGAAAAAAATTATAACTATAACCTGTCTTATGGTTTCTATGAATACTTTTGGCCAGGACTGCACTAACTTTCTTTTTTTTCAAAAGGATAAGACTATTGAAATGACTATTTACAACAATGCAGGAGAAGTAAATGGTAAAAAAATTAACCAGGTGCTGGATGTGAGTACTGCCGGTGACACAACTATAAGTAACCTTACTTCTGAAATTTTTAGCAAGACCGGAAAATCCATTGCAAAATCCAATAGTGTGATAAAATGCAGCGGAGGAATATTTATGGTTGATATGAAAATGAATATGCCACAACAGTCTCCATTTGGAGGTAATGGGGAAGCTACAGTTGGCAATGAGTATCTTGAGTTTCCTTCAAGTGTCCATGTAGGAGATCAATTAAAGGACGGAGGTTTCACAATGAATATAAAAATGGGCCCTATGCAGGGATCGGTTACGATCAGCATAACCCAAAGAAAAGTGGTAGCTCAGGAAACGATTACCACTACTGCGGGTTCATGGTCATGTTTTAAAATAAACTCTGTTAATACTGTCACAAGAAACATGGCAGGCAGGGACCTGCAGCCTATTATTACAGAAACGACAGAATGGTATGCACCCGGCGTTGGTATAATAAAATCTCAGAGTTCCAGTGGTTACTCACTCATTACATCTATAAAATAGATTTTCCCATCAGTATTCTTATGAAGATGCTTAAGCTAAGCAAATACTTTATTGGGTAACCGGCAGGTTCTTCCCAACCGATGTCTTTGCTGTATTCTTAACTGGCTTTTATTGTACTTGTGGACATGCCTTCAAAAGTTTTTTATCATCTCCCTGTATAACTTTCCTCAAGGGTTCCCAAATAATTTTTAAGGACTTGGGATTTAATGTCTCCGTACTTTTATACCGTGAAATATTCTCAGGGAAAAATATTGACTGGCGGTTTTATCCTGACCATTACAGCAATAATTATTGTTGTGTTCTTTTTTCTTAATCAAAGGGAAAAAATAAATGTGATCGCCGGAAGATTGGACTATACCCGGACTGCTTTACTCATGCTATCTGACCTGAATTCTAAAGTTATTGATCATGCTGGCAGTGCAAGAGATTATGCAATAACGGGAGAAAAGAGACACATTGCATCCATGCAATCAACGGCAGCTGTTCTCATGAAAGAATTGGTTGCACTTAAAGATTTTTTTAAACTCAGCTCCGGGCAAAATGCAATTCTTGATTCATTATCAAAATATGTGAATAAACGTATAGACTTTTCCAACGAAATTATTAATGAGTCAGCAAGGAAAGGATATGCAGCTGCATCAGCATTATATCAAAGTGGTCTTGGAAGAGACTACAACAACCAGATATTCTCTTTTAACAGCCAATTACAGGCAAAGGAAATGGAGGCGCTTCAACAATATGAAAACAATAGCGTCACGTCAATAAAAGGACTGACTTATTACCTTCTTGGACTTTTAGTCATTATTCTGATCTTAATACTTCTTATTGTCCGCGGTATCCGCAGGTCTCTTTCCATTCGGGAAAAAATGGAATTACAATTAAAAAAATTCAGCAAAGACCTGGAAGAACAGGTACGTTTAAAGACAGCCACGATCAGGGAAAGCGAAGAAAAGTATCGTGCGGTTATCGAGCAGGCTTCTGATGCAATTGTGATCAGTGACGGCAATGGCAATTTGCTTGAAGTAAATAATAAAGCCTGCAAACTGATTGGTTATACAAAAGAGGAATTGACTAAGATGACTGTCAACGATCTTTTCGATGCGGGAGAACTGGCTGAAAAACCTATCAGGTATAAAGAATTACTCAGTGGTGAAAGGATTTCAGCAGAAAGAAATATGCTTCATAAAGATGGATCACTGATCGCGGTAGAGATTACTGCAGTAATGATTTCTGATGGCCGCATCATCGCAATTATAAGAGATATAATTGACAGGAAAAAGGCCGAAGCAAGGTTGGAAGCGTCTGAAAAGAATCTCAGGCAGGTTTTATCAAGTACCGCAGATATTTTTTATGTTATTGACAGGAACTATCAGATAACCTTATTAAACGAATCTGCTGAAAAAAATCTGACAAAGGCCTGGGGAAAGCAGGTAGCACGGGGCGCAAATATTCTGGACCTGATACCAAAAGACAGTGATGAGCCGATACAAGACAGTTTTGAAAAAGTCTTTCAGGGTGAAAGAGTGGAATATGAGCTTTACCACCCGGAAAAAGATCTTCCAACATGGGTTTTGGTTAGTTATGCGCCGGTAACTGACGATTCGGGAACCATTACAGGTGCCTATATCGTAACAAAAGATATTACCGAACGTAAGAATTCAGAAGAAGAATTACGAAAAAGCAATGAACGTTACCGCTCTCTCATTGAACAGGCATCCGATTATATTATGATCACAGATCAGAAAGGTAAATTCATTGATGTGAACTCCAGTTTGTGTAAAACATTTGGCTATTCAAGAGCGGAACTTTTGCAAATGAATATAAATGACTTAATAGATAAAGAACAATTAAAGAACGATCCAATCAACTTTGCTCTTCTTTTGTCTGGACAGGCTATATTAAGAGAAAGACGCATGGTAAGTCACGATGGCAATATCATTGAAGTAGAAGCAAATGTTAAAATGCTCCCGGATGGCAGGGTGTTGGCTATTGCAAGAGATATCAGGGAACGTAAACAGATTGAAAAAGTAATTAAAGAAAGTGAAGCAAAATACCGGGCTTTATTTGAAAACACTATGGATGGAATTTTGCTTGCTACCGGCGATGGCAAAGTCCTAACCGCTAATCGGGCAGCCTGTTCCATATTTAATATGACCGAAGAAGAAATATGTAAAGCAGGCCGGGATGGGCTGGTAGATAAAGAGGATTCACGACTGACGCCATTTCTTGAAAAAAGACAACTGACCGGAAAAGTAAATGGCGAACTTACACTTATTCGCAAAGGTGGGATAAAATTCCCTGCTGAAATATCAACATCCGAGTTTAAAGATGCAAATGCTGAACAAAGGGCCAGCATGATTATCCGGGATATTACTGAACGTAAAAAAATCGAACAGGAACTTAGAGAAGCAGAGATCAAATTCAGAAACCTTATAGAAAAATCGTTAGTGGGTGCTTATATTATTCAGGAAGGAAAATTCGCCTATGTAAATCCAAGATTTGCTGAAATTTTCGGATATACACAAGAAGAATTAATTGAAACATTCCCGGTTGAAATTGTAGTTCATCCGGATGACAAATTAAAAGTCACTGAGAATATCCGTTTAAGAATGCATGGGGAAAAAGAAAGTTTGCATTACGAAGCGAATGGGCTAAAGAAAAACGGAGAAGTTATCCGTACGGAGATCTTTGGCACGATGACTCAATATGCAGGTAAGCCTGCCATCATTGGAACCTTACTTGATATTACCGAGCAAAAAAAAGCAGCCGAACTTATTTTAAGAGAAAGAGATCTTTCTGAATCAATTATTAACAGCCTGCCGGGCGTATTTTATTTGCGTAACATTTCCACCGGAAAATGTTTACGCTGGAATAAAAATTTTGAAACTGTATTGAATTATACACATGAAGAAATTGCAAAAAGCAAGCTTTATGATTTTATAGCGGCAGAAGACAGAAAATCAGTAAAGGAAGAAGTTGAAAAAGGGATGAAAACCGGAAGTGCCGCAACAGAAGCTCGCATAGTGACAAAAAACGGTGATAAGATTCAATACTTTTTGTCAGGTATTGTGATCAATTATGAGAACCAACTTTGTATACTCGGAACCGGTATTGACATTTCCGATCGCAAAAAAGCAGAAGAAGAATTGAAACAATCTTATAAACAGATTCGTCAGTTAACTGAACACTTGCAGAATATCCGGGAAGAAGAACGTACCGGTATTGCCCGCGAAATTCATGATGAATTGGGACAGCATCTTACTGTTATGAAAATGGATGCTTCATGGTTGAATAAAAGACTGATCTCTTCTGAAGACAATGCCATTAAAGAGAAATTAAGAGATTTATTGAAATTGATGGATAATACCGTGAAAACGATACGTCGCATTTCATCTGAGCTTCGTCCCAGCATTCTCGATGATATGGGATTGGCGGCAGCAATGGAATGGCATTTAAAAGAATTTGAGAAAAGATCATCAATAAAAACTCATTCCATATTACCAAAAGCAGAGATGATCTTATCCGATACGGTAAAAACAGGTCTGTTCCGTATATTCCAGGAATCATTGACCAACGTATTACGGCATGCCGAAGCTGAAAATATAAACGTCAGCTTGCAGCAAAAAAACGGGAATTTAGTTCTAAGTATTGAAGATGATGGCAAAGGATTTGAAAAGGGAAAAGCTGAAGAGAAAAAAACTTTAGGTATATTAGGAATGAAAGAACGAAGTTTTATGATGGGAGGAAGCTACGAGATCAGCAGCGCTTCAGGTAAAGGGACATTAGTAGTTGTATCTGTTCCCTGTTGAAATAAATCAGAGTCTGACTAAATACCTGTTATTATTTATGTTGAGCATACTCATTGCAGATGATCACGCTATTGTTCGAAAGGGATTAAAACAACTTTTGCTGGAAGAATATCCTTCAGCAAAAATAGAAGAGGTGGGAGATGCTGAAAGCCTCATACAAAAAGTCACGAATAGTAAATGGGATGTAGTGATTTGCGACATAACGATGCCGGGCCGCAGCGGGTTGGATGCTCTTCAACAGATTAAACGGATTGTACCTGCACTTCCGGTGCTTATTATGAGTATGCATCCGGAAGATCAATATGCTTTAAGGGTTTTAAAAGCAGGAGCACATGGGTTCTTAAGTAAAGAAACTATTCATGATGAATTGATTAATGCTATTGAGGCAGTTTCAATCGGTAAAAGATTTATTACACCTTCTATTGCTGAAAGACTGGTTGATTCATTTGGACAGGATTTTAATCAGCCGCCTCATGAAATGCTGTCTAACCGTGAATTCGATGTATTCAAATTACTCGCTTCAGGTAAATCATTATCAGTGATAGCAAAACAACTTTCACTAAGCATAACTACTGTCAGCACTTATCGTTCCCGTGTCATGAATAAGATGAATATGAAGTCCAATGCAGAATTGGCAAGGTATGCTTTGGAAAATAAATTGATCTGATGGAGTTCCTCATTATGTTTATTCTGCTTTATTTATACACTTGTGAAAGCTACCGGATTACTTAAGAGTTATATTTATCGCCATTATTCATCAATTGAGATACTTAAAATATAAACCATTCATAAACACTTTTATCGGCATACAATTCTAATATGTAACTCAGTAAATACTTATCCAAATAGCTTAAAATTAATAGCTGAGAAATCGTTCAACATGACAATGCTATGACTCGTTTCTAAAATTAAACTACGCCTGAAATCATTCGATCCATGCCCTAATTAAAGAAATTTTGTAATATTTATTCTACACATTACGTTAATTATTCGCCACAATACAATATATCGGGATACTATTTTTCGTAATGCCTGATTTTTTTTTCTTTGCCGGCGAATTAAAGAACTATGAAAAAAGAAAAATTGGCGATCCTGATAGTTGATGACAATAAAAGTTTTGTAGACCGAATGATTGATCTGCTTGATGAATTGGATAATATCAGCCACATCAATGTAGCTTCAGATTATGAAGAGGCTCGTCGGTTACTGGAACAGGAAAGACCGGATCTGGTGTTATTAGACATTAATCTGCCAGGCAAAAGCGGTATTGAGTTGTTGCGCAATATAAAAGAATTAGGTTGGAACTGTGAAGTCATCATGATCACCAATCATACAGATGATTATTACCGTCAGCAATGCAGGGAATTGGGAGCAAATCACTTTCTCGATAAATCTAATGATTTCGGTATGGTAACTGAAATCATTGCAAATATCAATCTAAATTAGTTTTTTGGCTACATAAATTTATTATTCCTTTTGAAAAACTACAATCAATTTTATCTGTGCTAACCATTATCCTGTGAGATTATGAGAAACCAGTGGACCACTATAAAGCAAATCATAAAGTCTGATGAAAGACGCAAGGATATATTTCTATCATTGATCAATGCGGATGGAAAAATAATTTGTGTCAATGCCGCCATGTTAAAAGAGCTGGATCTTGAAAATCCCCGGGTGGCAGCGTGTAATTTTTTTGACTTTATACATCCCGCCCATCATGATGAATTCAAAAATGCCATTAGTTATTCTGAAGAGAATAAAAGTTCCCGCTCTATGGAACTCTATTTGAAAAATGGCTATTATCATCCTATGAAATGGGAAGTGAATTGTTTAATAGATGAAACGAATGATGAAAAGAGCTATTTATGTATTGGATATAAACTAATCGATGATGCAAGGCTTAACCAGTTTAACCAGCTTGGAGAAAAGAATTACCAGTTAATAGTTGAAGGCTTGAGTGCCGGCATTCTTTTTCAAGACAGAAAAGGCGAGCTTATAGCAGCCAACCAGAAAGCCGCCGAGATATTTAATACAACTTTAGAAAGATTATACCAACTGAACGATATTGAAAACCTATGGAAAACCATCTGGAAAATAACAACAGAAAATAATGAACCTGTCACATTTGATAAGACACCTTTCATTAAGGCTTTGCAAAGCGGTAAAGCACAGGCGGAAACATTAATAGTCCGGCTTAGTAATGGTGAAGATCGCTGGATACTTTTTAATTCACAGCCTCTTTTCGATTCAAATAAGTCTGTACCCTTTTCTGTTGTTTCCAATATTATAGATGTCACTCAGGAAAAAAAATTATCAAATGATGTTAAGGAACGAAAGGCTTTATTCGATGTCTTTATGAACAAAACGCCAAATATGGCATGGGTGGTTGATGAGGACGCCAATCTAATTTTTGGTAACCGTGCTTTCCATCAATACTTTGGTCTGAATGTTGAAAAATCAATGAACAAAAACATTTATGATCTGGTACCAGCCACAGTAGCTGACGCCTTGTATGAAAAACACGTTCAGGTTCTGCAAACAGGTATTCCGGTAGAAACAGTTGAAAAGCTGAGATGGGCTGATGGCACGAATCTGGTTTTTCACGTTAATATTTTTCCAATTGAAGGCATCACTAATAAAAAAATGGCTGGCGGACATGCTGTAAACCTGGCTGACAAATATGCAATAGAAAAACAATTGAGAGATGCCAACAACAGGCTTTTGAATTTAAGCCGCGTATCTTCTGATATGATTTGGGAATGGGATATGCAAACCGGTATTATAACCCGTAATGAACCTTTGCTGGACATGATCGGCTATCCAATTGAAGAAACGAAAGGTCTTACCTGGTGGTTGCGCCGTATTCATCCGGAAGATCGTAACCGGGTAAGTGATAAAGTAAAAGAAATTGCTGAAAAGGGTCAGATGTCCTGGGAAGATGAATATCGTTTCAAATGTGCAGATGGCTCTTACAAGCATATTCATGATCGTGGATTTGTTGTTTACGAAAATGAGCTGCCTGTAAAAATGATTGGTTCTCTCGAAGACGTTACAACATTGAAAGAATTGAAAGATCAGCTTACTGAAGAAAAGCTTCTTCACCAGAAAGAAATATCCGAAACAATCATCCATGTCCAGGAAAAAGAAAGGACACGAATAGGTCATGAGCTGCATGACAATGTGAACCAGATTCTTTCTACAGCCAAATTGTTTGTCGACATGCTGGCAACAACCAATAGCGATGAAAAAGACATAAAGAAAAAAGCTTCAGATTATATTGTTGCCGCCGTTGAAGAAATCCGTAAATTATCCAGGGAACTTGTAGTACCTCACCTTAAAGAAAAAAGACTGGCGGATAGTATTCAAAATTTAATTGATGATATTCACATTTCAACTGAAATCAAGATAAAATTTACTCATGATCTGGATAATGATCTGTTGAGTCAGGGGAAAAAAATTACTTTTTTCCGAATTGTTCAGGAGCAATTTAAGAATATCCTGAAATATAGTCAGGCAAAAAAAGTAGATATCCATTTGCAATGTAAGGACAAAGACTGCGAACTTATTATTAAAGATGATGGTATTGGCTTTGACCCAAAACAAACTCCACGCGGCATAGGCTTATCAAATATTTATGAAAGAACCCGGTTTTATAATGGCACTTTTGATATACAAACATCTCCGGGACAGGGTTGCACTTTAAATGTTACAATCCCCTTGTTATAGAATTTATATTCGTTTTAAATGTATTGATATAGCTATTTCATGACCAGATTCCGGCAGGCATCTCCCAATCAAAGTGCACTCAAAGCCCACTTAAAAGCGTTCATGAGCCTACTTCAACTAAACTCTTAATGCTGATTGCCCCTTATTTTAGGCAATACAAATAAGGCAATATCGCTAAAATCAGTAATAAAGTTATTCATTAGCACTCCGGTAAACTCAGCGGCACATTTACTGCTAATCCACCTTCGGCAGTTTCTTTGTATTTATGATCCATGTCCTTGGCCGTATCCCACATGGTTTTAATAACACCATCCAATGAAACTTTTGCAAAATCAGGAGAACTTTGCAAAGCCAGTTGTGATGCAGTTATGGCTTTAATAGCTCCCATTGTATTTCTTTCAATGCATGGTATCTGAACCAAGCCACCAATCGGATCGCAGGTCATTCCTAAATGATGTTCCATGGCTATCTCAGCCGCCATCATTGCCTGCCGTTGTGTTCCTCCCATACTTTCTGTTAAGGCCGCAGCAGCCATTGCTGACGAAACACCAATCTCTGCCTGGCATCCTCCCATGGCAGCAGAAATAGTTGCGCCTTTTTTAAAGATACTTCCTATCTCAGATGCGGTTAATAAAAATTGAATGATCTTATCTTCATTGTTGCTGTCACAAAAAGCAATGTAATATTGCAGCACGGCAGGAATGACTCCAGCAGCACCATTGGTTGGAGCTGTTACCACTCTTCCGAAGGAAGCATTCTCTTCATTTACCGCAAGGGCAAAACAACTCACCCAATCCAGTATATATTTGAAATCATTACCACCGGCACGAACTCCTGCTATCCATGAATCATAATCAGAATAACTTTTCCCAAGCAATAATCTTTTATTCAGGTCGGCCGCACGGCGTTTTACATCCAATCCTCCCGGTAATATTCCTTGTGCATGGCAACCACGATAAATACATTCTTTCATTACATTCCAGATATTCAATATCCCTTTTCGGGTTTCATTTTCCGGCCTCCATGCATTTTCATTTTCCATTACTACTTCGTGAATGGCTAAACCTGTTTTTATGCACCAATGCAAAAGATCATCATTGGTATTAATAGGAAATGGCAATTGAGTAGACTGTGATGCTGAATACGCCTCACCTTCTTTTATAACAAATCCTCCGCCAATTGAATAATAAGTCTCTGCTATAGAATCACCATTATTTGTTGTTGCTAAAAAAGATAACGCGTTAGGATGAAACGGAAGTGATTCGGAAATCAGGAACTCGATGTCTTCCCTCGGATCAAAATCAATTTCATGCAAGCCAGCCAATAAGATTTTTCTCATGATAGCAATGTCTGCTATTTTGGAATGAATTCTGCTTATTTCAAAAGTTACCGGGTCGTCGCCGCTCAATCCTAATTGAACGGCAATATCAGTTCCATGACCACGACCAGTTTTAGCCAGTGAACCATACAACAAAACTTTTACTTCGGTTACATCCTGAAGAATATTCTTTTTAATAATCGTTTGCAGAAAACGTTGTGCTGCTCTCCACGGCCCCAATGTATGTGAGCTGGAAGGCCCTACTCCTATTTTAAAAATATCAAATACGGAAATTGCTTCGTGTGACAAAGATGATCGTTTATGCAAAGTTAGAATAAAGAAATGGCGCAAAGTCCGATTATCATGGTTTGTCTTTTTTTGACATTAGTTCCTGGTATCGTTGTTCATTCATTTCCCATTTATGCTTTGCAGAAAAAATAGCAACAAATCCCACGATCAGAATGCCAGCGATCAGCAAAACAGGCACAACCGACAAATCTGTGTTCCAAACCATTTGGGCTCTTTTATACCAGCCAGATAAGAAATTGGTAAAAATGGCTACTACAAATACCAGCCCCAAAGGAAGTCCGATGAGAAACTGCTTCAGGACACGTTTTCGGTTCAACCGGTTTTGCTGCCAATAAGTAATGAATCTTTGTTCTTCTTCGGTTAACATAATTCATGCAAAGTTAATTTAACTATGAATTGTCCCCTTGCAACAGATACCCAAAATATATATATTGTGAGCAATTCAAATCCAACAATCTTGAAAATAGCCCAACTGCTTGCTCAATATCTTTACACCAATAACCGGCTTGATCTTCCCGGCATTGGTACTTTCAGGATTGAAGTTATTGTAAATACTGAATTGAAACTGGACAAGCAGGGTAAGCCAATAGAAACAAGAACGATTTCTTTTCAAAATGACCCTGCTATTAAAGATGCGCCGGAATTGGTTGATTTCATTACTTCGCAAACGGGCAAAATGAAACCGCTGGCAGTCGCTGATCTTAATTCCCATTTAGAACTTGCAAAACAATTTCTCAATATCAGCAAGCCATTCTTATTTGAAGGTATTGGTAATCTGGTTAAAATTAAATCCGGTGAATATGAATTTACTTCTGACAATGCAAGCAATGAAAAACTCAAGGAATATTCCCCAAAAGAAATAACTTCCCCTTCATCACCAGATAATTCTTTTGCCAACTATGAAAATATTTTATCGCCCAGAAAGACAAAACGAAAATGGGCAACTGCCATCATGGTATTGTTAATCATATCAGGAATATCAGTAGCTGTTTGGACCGGATATAAAGTTTATAAGAACAGGGTTTCAAATAATGATGTTACAATAACTACAGAACCAAAAAATGAACAAACATTACCGGCAACCTCTGATAGTTTACAAATAACCAAAAAAAGGGATACTGTGATAACAGAAAAACCAGTTATCCCCGAGGGAAACTATAGGTTTGTGGTTGAAGTAGCAGAGAAAGAAAGAGCCTTGGAGCGTTACAATACTTTAAAAGGTTGGACACTTAAGATACAAATGGAAACAAAGGATTCCGCAACTTTTAAACTTTATTTTCTTCTCCCGGCTAATATTTCTGATACTTCCAGAATACTTGACTCTCTCCGGATTTTATACACGCCACCATGGAGCAAAGCATTTGTGGAGAGATAAAATGTTATGAATATTTATATCCAGCTATTAAAGTTATTAAAAAAGTCATCTCTTTGATTGAGATGACTTTTGAGGTCCCGAGCGGATTCGAACCGCTGTAGCAGCTTTTGCAGAGCTGAGCCTAGCCACTCGGCCACAGGACCTTTTGAATCGCAACGAAAATAAGATATTTTTGTTAATTGTTTGGGCCAACATCAACCACAAAACATGAATCGAATTGCAGAATCAGAATTAATTATTAATCCACGCGGAGCAGTTTATCATTTGGATCTGCGGCCCGAAGAGATCGCAAACACTATTATCACCGTTGGCGATCCGGATCGGGTAAAAGAAGTCAGCAAACATTTTGATTCTGTTGAAGTGAAAGCTCATCACCGGGAATTTATTTCTCATACCGGATTCATCGGGAAAAAAAGAATTACTGTTTTATCTTCCGGCATCGGGCCCGACAATATAGATATTGTGATCAATGAACTGGACGCACTAGCCAATATTGATTTTGAAAGCCGACTGGTCAAAAGAAAACTTACATCGCTGAATATAATGAGAATCGGAACCTCTGGTTCTTTGCAGGCAAACATACCTGTAGACAGTTTTGTTGCTTCCACTCACGGACTTGGCATTGACAACCTGATGAATTTTTACCGCCATGAGCAAAATGAAGAGGAGAAGCAATTGCTCCATTCATTTGTTACGCATACCCAAATGCATGGCCAAATGAGTTACCCATACATCAGCAGCGCTGCCGCCTCATTAATAAAAAACTTTGTAAAAGATTTCCACCAGGGAATTACAGTGACTTGCCCGGGCTTTTATGGACCACAGGGAAGAGTGTTAAGATTGGGCATCCGTTATCCCGAACTGGTTGATCGCCTCACTGATTTTCGTTTTGGCCAGCATCGCATTGCTAATTTTGAAATGGAAACATCGGCTATTTACGGATTAGGAAAACTGTTAGGCCATAATTGTCTTGCTTTGAATGCTATCATCGCCAACCGGGTGAGCAAACAATTTTCAAAAGACGGTAAAGCAACAATAGAAAAATTAATTCATCGTACATTAGAAATATTTTCTGAAAATTTTTAACCAATTACTTGCTACTGACCATGACACTGAACTTTTTAAAATATCAGGGAACCGGAAATGATTTCATCATTCTCGATAATCGAAAAAAAGAATACCCGCTTTTTACTTTAGAACAGATAAAGCATTTGTGCGACCGGCGTTTTGGCATTGGAGCCGATGGCATGATGATCATGTGTGAAAAGACAGGCTATGATTTTGAAATGAAATATTACAATTCAGATGGTAAAGAAGGAACTATGTGTGGTAATGGCGGCCGTTGTATGATAAAGTTTGCTTATCATCTTGGCATACACCCTACATCATATAAATTCCTTGCTATTGATGGAATTCACGAAGGAGAAATAGATGCTGACGGAGTTGTATCCTTAAAAATGAAAGATGTGAACAGCATTAAAAAATTTCATAGTGACTTTATAATTAATACAGGTTCTCCTCATTATGTCAAAATAGTGACCGATGTAATGAAGTTAGATGTTTACCAAAAGGGAAGTGAAATCCGTTTCAGCAAAGAATTTGAAGAAGAAGGTATCAATGTAAATTTTGTAGAGCAAACCACCGACCCTAATAAAATTATTGTTCGAACTTATGAACGTGGCGTAGAAGATGAAACATATTCCTGTGGTACCGGTGTAACCGCTGCTGCGCTGGTTTGCTTTCATAATGAAAGCGGGTTTAATGATGTCGAAGTAAAAACATTAGGAGGTAATCTTAATGTAAAGTTTGAAAGAGAAAATGAAGACCGGTATGAAAATATCTGGCTTTGCGGGCCTGCCGAAAAAGTCTTTGAAGGAGTAATGGAAATATGAGATATGAAATAAGAATTATGAATAAAAAAATTTGAATTTCTTTATCATGCATTCTGCATCTTACTTCTAAAAACAATCCATGTTTAATATCAGAGTTTACGGTATACTGATCAATGATCAAAAACAGGTATTGGTGTCAGATGAATTTATCCGGGGTAATTATTATACCAAGTTTCCCGGTGGGGGATTAGAATTTGGTGAGGGAACGAGAGATTGCCTGAAAAGAGAATTTATGGAAGAAATGAATCTCCAGGTAAAGATTGATAACCATATTTACACGACAGATTATTTTCAAATGTCAGCCTTCAATCCACAGCATCAGATCATTTCCATTTATTATGCGGTCTCTGCATTGGAACCAATAAAATTTCCACTCAGGAATATTCCTTTCGATTTCGATGAACATCAACTACAGGTTTATAATGCCACCGGGGAAACAGAAACATTTCGTTTTATTGACTGGAAAGATTTTTCAGAAGAAATTGTGTCATTGCCAATAGATAAAATTGTAGCCAGAATAGTAAAAGAAAATTTTTGATTAACCTGCAAACGCGAAATTCACGCTATGATGTTCATTGATGAGAAAAAGGTAAATCACAAATAAAAGCAAAAACAAAATATTTGCAATGACCAGCCAAAGCGGCACTATTCCTTTCAGCTTTTTCTTTATTATCAAAACAATAAAATAACACAGGCAGGTAACCGGCACAATGATCATTCCCATTAAATAACCAATCGTAATAACAGTAGAAACGAGGTTTTCATCTTTTAACCAATCTTTAATAAGCAACGATATAGATAGAAGAAAAAAAAATCCGCATATAAATGATAATCTTGACAAAAATAAAAGCCAGCGCATGAATGATTTTCGTGTAAAATAGCATTATTTTGTCAGCCTAATAAGGCCATATCATGAAAAATAATATTTTTAAAAAATTACTTCCTCATTTTATTGCAATAATTATTTTCCTGGTGATTTCTGTTTTCTTCTGCAAACCTGCTTTGGAAGGAAATGTGCTGAACCAAAGCGATATGGTTAGTGTGAAAGGAATGTCGCAAAATGGCATTGAGTATAAAGAAAAAAACGGCCATCTGCCATTATGGAATCCAAATCTTTTCAGTGGTATGCCGAATTACCAGATAGCGATGGAAGGAAAAAGCGTTTTGCCGGATCTGACAAAAATATTTACGTTGGGATTGCCTAAGCCAATTAATTTTTTCTTCCTGGCTTGCATATCTTTTTATCTTCTTTGCTTAGTTCTGGGCGTAAATACTGTGATTGCTATTTTGGGAAGCCTGAGTTTTGCATTTTGTACTTATAATCCAGTTATTATAAGTGTAGGTCATGAAACAAAAATGTGGGCAATCGCTTATATGCCTGCATTGCTGGCCGGGCTTATTTTAATTTATGAAAAAAAATATTGGATTGGTCTGGCTCTTACCACAATGTTTGCATATTGTGAAATTGCAGTCAACCATCCTCAAATCAATTTTTATTTTGCTCTCGTGGCTGCAGCGGTTACAATAGTTTACGTGATACAATGGATAATGAATAAAGAGTGGAAACATTTTGCCATAGCAACAGGTCTTACAATAATTTCTGCAATGGTTGGTATTGCAGGAAGTGCAGTTCTTCTATTGCCAAATTATGAATATGTCAAAGCTACAATGCGTGGAGGAAAAGATATTGCCATTGCCGGAGATTCTGTAAAAGCTACTAAAACTTCAGGCCTCGATACAAGCTATGCTTTTCAATATAGTTTGGGAAAAGCCGAATCATTTGTTATTATGATGCCAAATGCATTTGGTGGAAGCAGTTACAAAAAATTTGATGAAAATTCTGATGTTGTAAAAAAGCTCACAGCCAGAGGTGTTCCTGAAAATTCAGCGATTCAACTTGCATCCAGCTTGCCAAAATACTGGGGTGGTATTGATGGTGTTGGCACTGCAGGTCCTCCATACATTGGCGCTATTGTTTGTTTGCTGGCATTAATAGGATTTGTGCTATATAAAAAACCATTACGATGGGGTTTACTTGCAATTACAGCATTGGGAATAATGATGGCGTGGGGAAAATATTTACCCGGCTTCAATACTTTTCTTTTTAACCATCTTCCATTGTATAATAAATTCCGGGCGCCATCCATGACAATGGTGATTACAGAATTCACTATACCCATTATGGCCATCCTGGGACTTCAGTATTTACTTTACAGAGAAAATAGCCGTGAACTTTTAAAAGCTGATTTTAAAAAAATTTTATACGCATTGGGTGGCTTGTTTGGCTTATTACTGATCATGTACCTGATGATGGATTACAGCTCGCCTATTGATAAAGATATTATTAATGCTTATACTGATAAGAACGGCAGCGATGAAATGGGACGTCTCATTGTTTCGGGTCTAAAAGCAGATCGAAGTGATATGTTTGGCGGACAAATATTAAGAACTTTTGGGTTTGCAATTATTGTAGTTGGCTTTCTTTATGCATACCTACGAAATTGGATGAAACCTTTGGTGATAGGAATAACACTGGCAATTATCAGCACTATTGATCTTTTATCCATTGATAAAGATTACCTGAATGCAGACAATTATGTTTCTACTGATGAAATTGTTTCCCAAAATTTTGTTCCCACTCCGATTCATCAACAAATTCTAAAAGATACTTCTGAACAAAAAGATTTCAGAGTTTTTGATATAACCAATAATCCCTACAACGATGCCCGTCCTTCTTATTTTTTCAAGAATATCGGAGGGTATCACCCTGCCAAACTTCGCATCTACCAGGATATCATTGATAAATATTTATCAGGTCCGTTTAATCAGAATGTGCTGAACATGCTGAACATGAAATATATGATCACTGCCAATTCTCAAAACGGGCAACCAACATTAATTCCAAATCCAAATGCTTTTGGCCCATGCTGGCTGGTTAAGAATGTAAAAATTGTAGATGGACCTGTTCAGGAAATAGAATCCATTGGAAAAGCTGATTTAAAGGATACGGCATTCGTAGAGAAATCTTATGCTAATGCAGTAATTCAACCAGCCCGGGATTCAACAGCCATCCTCAAACTTTCAAAGTTTGATAATGATGTTATGCTATATTCTTTTAACAGTAGTTCTCCGCAGTTTGGCGTATTCAGCGAGGTCTATTATCCGTATGGATGGAATGCTTATATTGATGGCAAAAAAGTTGAGTATTGCAGAACGAATTATATTCTGCGTGGTCTCTCTATTCCGGCCGGAAAACATGAAATAAAATTTGTCTTTGAACCATCTTCGTATAAAAATGGAGTAAGAATTGCCTACATAGCTTCATTTCTCATACTGATATTTTTCCTTGGCGGATTGTTCATGCAATGGATAACTGATAAGAAAAAAAGCGCTGCAAATGCATGACAAAGATTGTAAGCATTGGCTGGTATAAAGTACTGCCGCCAAAATTCGGAGGCCAGAAAGGGATTGCTCTGTTCAATAAATATTTGTCTCGCTTTTACCCAGTAATTTTTCTTTGCTCAAGAGATAATGAAGTTATCCGTGACAATCCTTATCGGGTTTCGCCCAAACTTCCTATAAATAAAACTCAATTTCTGAATCCATTTTGCTGGCGAAAAATTATAAAGTTTCTAAGAGAAAGTTCCGCTACACATTTAATTCTGGAACATCCTTATCATGGCATCGCAGGCTATTTTGCAAAAAAAATAATAGGTGTAAAACTGATAGTTCATTCTCATAATATAGAATCATTACGATTTAAAGAGATCGGAAAATGGTGGTGGCCGATAATGATTAAATACGAAAAATGGGTACACCAAATCGCAGATCTGAGTTTATTTAAAACCAACCAAGATCTTGAATATGCTGTAAATCATTTCAAACTCCCCGCTTCGAAATGTATGGTTATTCCTTATGGAGTTGAAAAAAATAAAAAAAGTATTGATAAACTACAGGCAAGAAAGCTGATTATTGACAGGCACAATATCCCTTCCGAGTGTAAATTGTTACTATTTGCCGGCACACTGGATTATATTCCTAATGCAAAAGCAGTTGAAGTAATTTATAAAGAAATTGCTCCGGCAATGAATCAAATAATCCATTTCCCTTTTAAGATAATAATTTGCGGACGGAACAGGATCCCAGTTTTTCATTATCTTAAAAAACTACGTCATCCGGATATTATCATGATTGGTGAAGCAGAGGATATAGAGAATTATTTTTCAGCTGCTGATCTTTTTATCAATCCTGTTATTATCGGAGGCGGCATTCAAACCAAAACAATAGATGCACTGAGTTTTAATCTAAATGTAGTATCAACAAAAAATGCAGCTGTTGGCCTGCCAGAATATTTATCGGATAAAAAAATATTTATAAACAAAACCGGAACATGGAATGACTATATTCAACTCATTATTCTCGCATTAAAAAATCAAGAAAACATTCCTGAAAAATTTTATAATGACTATAGCTGGGAATCCAATATAAATAAACTTAAACAAAAAATTGACAACATCCCCAACGGCTGAAACTTTTTCAAATTATCAAAGACAATAAATATGAATGATCATCTAAACAAAATATTTCCTTCTTGCCATAGACTAACTGAAATCAGGATTAATGAATATTATTGCAATATTTTTGGAGCTTATTCTCATTGAAATAAAATTATCATCTGTTAATTGTAACTGTTGAATTGCATAAATAACATGATTGACGTATCAATAATCATAATTAATTACAAATCGGCTAACCTTGTTTTAGACTGTATCGAAAGTATTTTTCAACAGACTCAATTATATAAGTTTGAAATAATTGTTGCAGATAATAATTCAGAGGATGATTGCAAAGAAAGATTATCATCAAAATATCCTTCAGTACATTGGCTGCCGTTAGAATATAATGCCGGTTTTGCAAGAGCTAACAATGCCGGAATTAAAGTTTCTACGGGAGAATTTATTTTAATTCTTAATGCTGATACCATCATTTTAGATCATGCCATTGATAATAGTATTACTCTTTTGAAGCGACATCCGGAAGCTGTTGGCTGTGGAGTGCAGTTGCTTAATACTGATGGAACAACCCAGATATCAGGTGCACACTTTATTAAAGGCGGATTAAATACATTATTACCACTACCCTATTTTGGCAGACTGGTGCGCTGGCTAGGTTATCGTTTTAAATCAACCATTCCAAGTATTCAAACTATTAAAGACAGCATTGAAGTTGATTGGATAGTTGGAGCATATATACTCGTAAAAAAAGAAGCCTTATCTAAAAGCGGTTTCTTTGATCCTGATTTTTTTATGTATGCAGAGGAAATTGAATGGTGCAGCCGGCTACGAAAACAAGGTAAACTGTATTTATTTGCAGAACCAAAAGTTATTCATATCGGAGGCGCAACCAGTAGTGATTATTATAATACTTCAGACAGCGGAAACAGTAAAAACTTATGGAATAAAAAAGGGAAGCAAATCATTGTTTCCAATATACTGCGGATCCGAAAACAATTTGGAATTTTCTGGTATATTGTTATCATTAGCTCGTACATTTTTGAGATACCTGTTTTTTTAATATGCTTACTGATTGATAAAATTTTCAGAGCGGATAAAGCCAAATACAGTTGGAAAGATTTTACAGGCTATGTAAAAAATACGGGCGGATTAATAAATTATTTTTTCAGAATTCTTATCAACAAACCACATTTTTATAAAGTAGCCTGATGCAGTTGTCTGTTATCATAATCAATTACAATACATTCCAGCTGACCTGTCAATGCATCCAATCTATTCATGAGAAACTTATTGACGTCGAATATGAAATTATCCTGGTAGATAATGCTTCCGTTGAATGTGATGCTACTCTTTTTAAAACTAAATTTCCGGATATAAAGCTTATCGTTTCTAAAACAAATACAGGATTTACCGGAGGAAACAATCTGGGAATCGAACAGGCAGCCGGCGACTATTTATTATTACTTAACAGCGATACAGAACTTATAAATAATGCTCCAAAGATTTGCCTGGATTATATTAAGCAACATAAGGAAGTTGGTATGGTTACCTGCCAATTAATTTATCCCGATGGAAGAATTCAATGTAATACCCGAAGGTTCCGAACCATTAGTTGGGAGCTGCTTGAAATAATTCCACTTTACAAATTCTTACCGAAAGCAAAAAGAGAAGCGCTGATGTTGCACCATTATTTTGATCATAAAAGTTTTGTCAAAGCAGATTGGGTTTGGGGCGCATTTATGTTATTCCCAAAATCAATTATTCAGCAGTTGCCGCAAAAAAAATTATCTGATGATTTTTTTATGTACTGCGAAGATGTTTTATGGTGCTGGGATTTCAAACAGCTTGGATGCCAGATTCATTTCCTGCCGGAAGCCAACGTCATGCATGTTCATAAAGGCAGTGTTACTAAAGATAAATGGCTTCAGATCAGAATTACTTCTATCCGCAATCATGCAAAATTTATGAAAAAGCTTTATCCTGACTTCAGATGGTACATTTTTGCGTCCATCTATTATACCAAACAGTATGGAGCTTTGTGGGCAGGAAAACTTTTCAGAAAATTTTAAGGAAGAAATTATTCCAAAATACTTTTGTCTTCATTTGATTATTTATATAATGGCTGGGAATAAATTCTTTTGAAGCCCAAAAACATTTTCCGGAATACTGGATTGGAGTCTATCAACTTTGCAATTTGAATAGAGAATAGTTTTTCAGGGGAATATTTTTTTTCTACTCCAAGTTCTTCTGCAAGTTCTTTTGTTTTTTCAATAAACATATCAATAGTCAATCCATTTCTGTTCTCAAGAGGAGTTCTCAACAGCCGATGTGAAAACCCCTTACAATAAAATAAAAGAAATTGAGATCCGTATTTTTCGATTATCGTTTTCATTTGGTTGTCCTGTTGTTTCAAATTGACGAGGAATTGTATAAATATTTCAAAGGCTGCGTGTAATCTATAATCCTGCGAAACGCTGGTAACACTTTTATGTACTCTGAATGAAAATAAGTTCAACGGGGAAACCACCATATAACTTTTATTAATCAGCCTTTGCCAAAGTTCAAAATCTGCAAATAAAAGATTGGGATAATTTACAGGAATTCCATGTATATCATCATAATCCTTTGATCTCATTACATAACCCGTAGCGGTCAGGTCAATTGAGTTATTCATTACTGAATTCAGGAAATCATATTTTGAATATTTTTCCTTCATAGGTTTGCATTTTCTAATTATTTTTCCCGTAGCATTAATAAAAGCAAAATGAGTTTGATAAAGGCTGGCATCTGGATTTAGCGATATCAGTTGATTTATTTCTTTGAGAAAACCAGGTTGTAAAATATCATCATGCCCGAGGATAGTCATATACTCTTTCTTTGGTACATTAATTATCCTTCCCCAATTCTCTTCAATGCTCAAACGCTTATCGGTTTTATATAAAATCAGTCTTTCATCTTTTATAGTTTTAAGCCAACCTAAAGTTTCGTCTGTGCTGCCACTATCCAGAATTATTATTTCAAAATCTCTAAAAGCTTGTGAAAGGATACTATTGACGCATTGCTGTATCCATTTTTCACTGTTAAAAGTTGGAACTATAATACTGAATTTCATGTGATTTATATAAGCTACATTTATATCACGCTAAAATTTCTAAATTATTATATGATAGAACTTCTATTCAATTAACCTTGAAACTCACTATAACAACAAAAACTATATATAAATTGATACGATTATAAGAAAATATTTACCTATCTATGAAATCCGTTTTGCCACTATAACATAGTTCAAAGTGAGAAGTTCATCATAATACTTTTTATCTATCCATATAGCTATAATATTTAAGAGATATGTAACCCGAAGGTTGATAAAGATGAATTTTAATATTCTTCGAAAAAAACTATTCTTATTAAAAATAGAGTAAATAGTATTCAGATTCATTTGAAAAGTGGCTGCCCATTTCCCTCCATTAGCTTGAATATGCAAAACCTGAAACCCTTCTTTCTCAAAAAGTACTTTTAATCCGTATTTAGTAAACCGAAAATAATCATGAGGCTCTTCATGAAGTTGCCAACAAAAGGGAACAGAAAAAATGGCTACACCATTTAGCCTTAAAACTCTGTAGGCTTCCTTTATCATCAGACTTGGATCATTAACATGTTCAATAACCTGAGTAGAGAAAACAATATCAAACTTATTTTCTTCAAAACTAAGATCTGTTGCAGAGCAAATTATATCTACTTTATTCTTATCACTCTGAGCAACGTCACAGCCAGTATAACTCGTAATTCTGTCTTTGAATAAAACTTCATAAGGTTTATTACCACAGCCAATATCCAATACATTTCCGAATGCAAAATCTTGAATATTTTTTTTTAAATCCCTTAGCAAGTAGCGCATTACTAAATAATCTCTACTATTTCTATTTATTTGCAAATTACTTAACCTGATATTTTCATTAATCATATTATTATCTGTCAAACATTTTTTTAAAATAAATTTTCCAAGGATACAGTTTCCATCTAAAATAACCTATTATCGATTTTGTTTTTTTTAACTGATTTAATTTATCAAAATACAATTTAGGATGGATTTTAAGTAAATTATCGGGGGCTGTTAATTCATAGGCATTTTGCAATGCAGGGAAATCCTTCAATCTCTCTTGTTTAATATATATCAAAATATTCTGACGGTACCACCAATCAATTTCGTCATTCAACCAGATTTTAGGTCTTATATAGTCAATAGGTATATAATTGTGTCTTTTAAATTTATTTGCCCAATAATCTGGCATTTGTTCATTAATATGATATGTCCCCACTTGCCCTATTATCGCGGCCGAAAATATTATAATATCACTTAACTTGATAAGTGACTGAACAAAATTATCTGAACAAGATTCAGGCAAATGTTCCGCGACTTCTAGTGACATTGCGATGTCAAATCTTCTGTCAATTTCGAAAGGTAATTTAAGATCCTGAAAACGTACCAACTTTGGAGATACGTGCAGCATATTTACATTGACATATGGGCCCTCTATACCAAAAATATCTTTAACACCAAATTTTTCATCCCATACTTTAAGCCAGTACCCAACTCCACATCCCACATCAACAACCGAGTTTGGATGAAAAACTTCATTTATAAAAGATATAACTTTTTGAGCTGAAATAAAAGAACCTTCCTGTTGATCAGAATAAAATTTATCATTGTAATGTTTTTGTTCTATCATTTTAATTATATTCCGTTACGTATTTTATTTTTAGCAAGTAATTTATTGTAATACTTCGGAAAATAGGCTCTTATTACCAGCTTAATAAGAAAAAGAAATGGCTTTTTTCTGAAGCGCTTTATATAATGAATAACAATCCAATCAGGTCCAAGTCTATCTGAATATTTTCTATAAATATAGTTCTCAATTGAATTTGGCCTTTCATGATTTTTATAAAGAGTTCTCGACATTGAATTGCTATTTGTTCTATAATCGAATACGATTTGAGGAATATAATAAAAATCATATCCTGCAAATGCAATTCGTAACCATAGGTCCCAATCTTCCCATCCATATCTCATATTAACATCAAAAAGATTTACTTTGTCAAATACAGATTTCCTTATCACCGCACAAGCGTCGATATAATTCGTCATCATCAGTCTTTGCATATTAAACGCACCGACTTCCCATATTCCTTGCTTTTCCCCAAAAAATTCTGCATTCCCATAAACAACAGCAACATTAGGATAATTATCAAAAATTTTAATACTCTCGTCGATGTATGAAGGCCTAATCATATTATCAGAATCCAAGAGAAGAATAAATTCACCATTCGAAACAGAAATACCCTTATTTCGTGCTGCCGAAAGGCCTTTATTTTCCTGAACGATCACCTGATACTTGCCTTTTAAAGTTTCAATATAATCATTTGTATACTCATCAGTAGAACCATCATTAATAATAATTACTTCAAGCAATTGCTGTTTGCAACAATTTATGCTTTCAACAGCTTCTTTCAGGAAATTGCCCTGATTAAAACACGGAACTATTATACTTACACGTGGAGTCATTTGTCAAAATTAATCTTTGGCTAATACTCGGGTTTATTATTTATAGTAGATGATGGCTTCCCTTAAGTAATTTAAAACAATTCTGTTTCCTTCAATAACAGTACAAACCTTACTTGCAGAATAAGGATAGTAACCATTAAAGACATCGTCCTCTCTATTAAAGTATTTATCAGAAACTTTACCACTGGTAATAATAACTAAGTGCATTTTTATTATACCTTATTTACTTTCTTTCTCCAGCAAATTGGTCACACCTGAAACATTCACTTTAATGGTATCTGTTGAAATTTCATAATAGTGCCGAACCACAATATTAAAAATAAAGTCAGATTGAAAATATCTAATTTTTCTCCTAGCTTTTCCTTAATTTTCAGATCTACAATGACGCTTTCACAAAACAGATGAGAATATATTAGTACAAAACATTGTTTTCGTTACCAGATTCTAAAATACACACTTTTATCTTAAGGCCAAGTAAAAGCAAGCAACAGAGTAGACAGCCTTCATTAAACCCTATATTTCGGGTTACCAAAATCCTCTTTGTTTTATAATATGAAGAAAGAAATGATTGCATCACTTGAATTTCCATCTATTCCTTTCTGCTTGTTAAAAGTTTTCTAATCCGATCTTACCGATAATTGCACCCATACATTTCCTAAAGCCTTCTTGTTTGTAAAGCTATAGTGAATTTTTTATTGCTAATTTTTTCAAAGCGCACTTTCCAATATAACATTTTTCTTTCTTCTTCCTTATTAATTAAGTAGACCAGAATTCAAAAGAAAAAAACGTCATTTATCAATTCATTTATATTTTTCGCGTCATCCCCAGTAGAAATAACATTCCCGGTTTTTGCTAATCATTCTGAAGTCTTAATTATTTTTTACAGTCAAAGATGAGAAAGAATAAAATAAACAGGCAATTGAATTCATTTTTGTCCGCAATTATCAATTGGGAAAGTTGAAAAAGTAAAATTGAAATGAATCATAATTGAAAAAAGAGGGATTTTAATAATAGTTAATGGCTTTTCCTTTTAACATGTATAAAAGAATAGGAAAAGGTTTTTTAAAATCCCTCTTAAAAGTGAAGATTTGCAATCAATAAGGTTTAACGTTATGGCTTTATAGAATTCTCTATCCTAAGACCCTTACCTGAAGATATCTTTAATATATTTAAAAAATTGTTATAAATGGAGTTTTCTAACCAGCGGCCAATTATCATTTATAAGTGGTCATTCTTACCTCTTTCCTCTATCAAATTAAATAGAAATATTTTACTGCGCCGGGAAATTTCGACCATATGCCCCCCTACAAGTTCGGCATGCAAAGTTTGTGTCTTTATTATACGAACGATATAGTTAATATTAATAGTTTCCGATCTGTGAACGCGGACAAAATTATTATCATTCAGTTTTTTTTCTAATGTTCCCAAATTATATGGTAGCAAATGTTCTTCATTATTAAGCATCATAATTTTTGTATAACTGCCAAAAGCCTTTAAACGAATGATCTGATCTGAAGAAACATGCAAAAAATCTTTTTTGCTCCTCAACCTCAGCATTTTTCCTTTGACAGATCTATGTTGTTTTAAAATAATTCCGTTTTCAACAGAGTTTCTGATTTTTTCTGCTGCCACTTTCAAATCATCCACATCAACCGGCTTCAGCAAATAATCTATTGCAGAATACCTGAACGCTTTGACAGCGTAACGGCTATAAGCTGTTACAAAAACAAAACGAAAAAAGGGGTTATCAAATTTTTTAAGTAAATCAAAGCCAGTGCCATCAGTCATTTCAATATCCAGAAAAATTACATCCGGTTCCTTTTCGTTTATAATTTTAACTGCATCATGAACATTATCCGCTGTCCCCAATACTTTAAAATCCGTACAATACTTTTCAAGCAGTTTTTGCAACGTCAAAATGCTTTTTCTTTCATCATCAACAAGTATTGCCTTTATCATATTATTCTTGTTGTATCAAAATTATCGTCAAAAGTCAATATTACTTTTGTACCAACTGCATTGCCATTGTCATCTTTTATATCCAAAGTCTCTGATGAAAGATCGTAGTTATAATAAAGTTTAAGTGCCTCTATTTTGTCTTTAATGATAAGTGTACCAGTTGATGAATGCATTTCTTTTTTTGCGCCGGAGATAATTGCAGCATTCTCGCGACCTATTCCGTTATCTTCAATAACACAGACAATTTTACTATTTTGCTTTGAAATGGAAATATCAAGAAAATATTTTTCTCCTTTTTCTTTAAATCCATGTTTTATTGAATTCTCCACATATGGTTGCAAAAGCATGTTGGGCATTTTTATTGTTCCGATATTAACGGCGTCACTTATCGAAATCTGGTAATCAAACTTGTCTTCAAACCGTATTTTTTCAAGTTCTATATAAAGCCGCAATAACAATAATTCATCTTCAAGTGATATAAACGTAGATCTTGAATTGTCAAGAGTCAATCTGACCAGCTTTGCGAACTTGCTCATATAACGCTGAGCTGCTTCATTTTCATTATGCATAATATAATATTGGATAGAATTCAGAACATTGAAAATAAAATGTGGATTCATTTGTGCTCTCAATGCTTTCAATTCCATTTCTGCAAGTTTTTTATTCAATGCTGTTTTCTCACTTTCCTTCTGTTTTATTCTACGTGTCCTGCTTAAAAAAAATAACAACATAAGAAATACAGCGATTAAAAAACATATTATTACAAACCATATGGTTCTCCAAAATGGTAACCTACGGTATATGCTTATTTTTATACTGTTTTGGCTCACCCATTCTTCTCCTTGCCGTCGTGCCTGAATCTGTATTATATTTTGCCCATAAGGAACAGGATTTAGTTGAATTTCACGGCCTGAAATATTTATCCAACTGGAATCAATACCTAAAAGTCTATACCGATATTGAATACCGGAACTTTCTCTGAAACTAAGTGCAACAAAAGATATAGAAAGATTCCTGTCCCGATACTTAAGGTAATACTGTTTATTGACGGTAGTATCAAGCCCATTAATTTTTATTCCGGTAATATATAATGAAAGTGGGATTTGTTTATTTACTAAAAATAAATCCCGTCTAAAAAATGAAATTCCGCCATTGGTAGCTACTATTATATTCGAATCAAGTCTCTTGATATCGTTCACTTCATTAGATAACAGGCCATCCTGAACAGAAATATTTTTTATAGAATATTTAAAGGGATTGAGCGATTGCATCTCTAAACGTGACAAACCCCTGTTGGTCGCCAGCCATATAATATTTTCATCAATGAATATTTTGCGGATATTGTCGCTGGCTAATCCTTTTGAAGCGTCGATTTGATATAAACTATCCTTTGTTAAAAATAAAAACCCCTTCCCCCTTGTGCCAAGACATAAATATTGTTTATCATATTCATTTATATCGGTTATCCGGGAAGAAAGAATTCTATTTGTACTATCATAGGGCTGAAGATTACCATCAACAAACCTCCATAAACCGAATAAATTGCCAATGAGAACATTGCCGTTAACATCCAGGAAGATTGAAGATACCCTAAAATTTTTCTTGCCTTGAGGCTCTAATATATTCTTATTAAAATTTAATCTTGAGACACCGAATAAATTACCATTTAGTAAGCTCCCCTTTTCAGAAACAAGATCAGAAATACCCTGAATTAAAATAAAATTAGTCCCTTGGTTTCTGGAAATAAAAAAATTATTGCTCTCGTAATTTACAAAAAGTCCGATGCAAAGCAATATGGTATTTGGTTTTAACCCAGCATGAATCCCATTTACTGAAACTATAGGAAATTTAAATTGCTTTAATTCCTCTCCGGCTTTAGAATAAATTACACCTTGGTCTTCTTCACCAGCCCATATACCTGAAAAATTATCGACATAGAGGCATAGTATTTTTTTATTAATGATAACATCTTTATCTGCTAAATGCTTTATAGCTAACGAATTCAGATAAAATAGCCCGGCCTGTGTCGTAGAAATCCATAAACCACCTTCATAATCTGACTCAATACTTGTAACCGTAAGTCCAGGAAAATAATTATACAATATCTCGTTATTCCGGTTAATTACATAAAAACCATTTTGAATGGTTGCAACAAGAAGGTTATTATAATCCAACTCTTTAATGTCTAATATTTCATTTCCAAAATTTTTTGTCGTATAAATGCCATTTTTTGAAATCCTGACAAGTGTTTTCCCTGAAAAGAAAATCAGACTGTTATCACTTAATTTCTTAAGACTATTTTTTCTTCCTATGAAGAATCTTGGGATTTTAATTCGTGAAATGCCACTCCTTGTTTTAAAAGATATAATTGAATTACGTATTTGTACAGGGGAAATAATTTTATTTGATGCCATACAAAAGCCAGCCACATATGAAAAATATTCCCCATCCTTTATCTCCACAGTTTCGAATAAACAATTTGGGCTTGGGTGAAATAATTTTTTTGTTTCACCATTTGATCTTATCAGAAAACAACCAGGACCAGTGGTGCTTACATATACATTATCAAAATCGTCAACATAAAACCGGTTTATAGCTAATTGCTCAGCAAGGCGAACACAAATATCATTGTATTTATAGTCATTAAATTTTCCGTTTTCATAATAAAACAATCTTCCTGAAAAAGTAGCAACCCAAATCCTGTGTTTAACATCTTCATAAAGAGAGAGCGCAGAATTATCTGTAAGATTAAAAGTTTCAAAATTGTACCCATCATAACGACAAACGCCATGATCAGTGGCGAACCACATAAAATTCCGATCGTCTCTTAATACCTGGTGTACTTCAGAGCTTGGCAAACCTTCATTAGTTGTAAATTGTTTGAACTTATAAACTAATTGCTGGTTAAATCCTATCTGAGGTAAAAAAAAGAAAAAGAGAATTGAACCACTTAGAAGAAACCGGCGAACATTAAGCAGATACATGAAACAAAGTAAGAAATTTACATGATCAATTCTAAAAATTTCTTCATGGCTTCACGCTTTTTATCGTTCAAAGTATAACTGATATGCAATGAATAATATTTTTTTAAATCGTACGCGTCAAATGGATTCGCTGCAACAATCTCATCAAGATGCTCCAGGCCCAACGCATTGGCTTTATTAAATATGTCAATAAAATCCTGTGGCAATTTTTTGGTGCTTACCCAGGCAGCAAACACGAAAGGCAACCCGGTAATTTTTTTCCACTCCTGGCCCAGGTCATATATAAAAGTGGAAATTTTCCTTTGCCTGAGAGCCCGGTCACCAATGACCAATCCTGCTGTAGTTCCTTTTA
This sequence comes from uncultured Bacteroidota bacterium, assembly GCA_963823125.1. GTDB lineage: Bacteria > Bacteroidota > Bacteroidia > Chitinophagales > Chitinophagaceae > UTBCD1. Next base: position 408,965 of record CAWGKD010000003.1, on the reverse strand, counting down.
TTTTTTCCCTGAAACTTTCATCAGTCGCCTGAATCAGTTTGGCATCACTGCCCCAGTATTCTTTCATCAACCATTTTAATAATGCAACCGAAGAACGACTTTGGTAATCCAGGTAAACTGTTTTTATTTCTTCAACCGGCACTTCACTGAATAAGCAAACTGAAGCCACTTCTCCATCTGCACCAATACAATAATCCCCGATAATATAATAATTTGGAAATTGGGGAATGGCGGCGACAGGAATCAGTCCCAAATCAATTTCATTATTTAACAGCATCTCGGCAAGACGAGCCGGATACTCATCATTCAATATTATTAAATCAGCAATTGGAGGACGTTTAAGTCCAAACTCCAGCGGTTTTGTATTCAGATAATTGACAGTTCCTACTCTTATCTTATTGCCCCCAACCCCTAAAGGGGAGTTTTTATTTTCTTCCATTTTTTTTCAATATTAAAAGAAGTAGGGACCATCAACTTTCGCTGCTCACTTTCCAGTTCGTTATCTTTGCAGCAAATGTAAGTCCTGATTAATTAAAAACCAGCAACTAAAACCCGGAACTAAACATGGAACTGACTTTCCTGACTGCCATTTCACCCGTTGACGGCCGTTACCGTAAATATGTTCAGCACCTTGATGAATATTTTTCAGAATATGCATTAATGAAATACCGGGTGTTTGTAGAAATTGAATACCTTTTATTTCTTGAAAAGAAAAATTTTTTCAAACTCTCCAGGAAGACTATAAAACATTTGGAAAAACTCCAGGAAGATTTTGGTCCGGAAGATGCACAGGAAATTAAACAGATTGAATTTACAACCAATCATGATGTAAAAGCAGTAGAATATTTTTTGAAAAATGAATTGCGCAATAATGGCGGTAAAAATGTGAAGGAATGGGTGCATTTTGGATTAACCTCTCAGGATATCAATAATACTGCAATCCCTTTATTATGGAAACATGCTGTTGAGTATGAATATTTGCCCGCCTTGCTGAATTTGAATACACAATTAAAATTATTAGCAAAAGAATGGAAAGACATTCCTATGTTGGCACATACTCATGGTCAACCGGCGAGTCCGACCATGCTTGGCAAAGAGATCATGGTATTTGTAGAAAGAATAGAAAACCAGATTGAACAATTTATCGAAATTCCCTTTAGTGCAAAATTCGGTGGAGCTACGGGAAATTTTAATGCGCATCTTATTGCTTTTCCAAAAACTGACTGGATCAAACTGGGAAATCAATTTGTTGACCAACTTGGATTACATCGCCAGCAATTTACCACCCAGATAGAACATTATGATAATCTGGCTGCACATTTTGACTGCATGAAACGGATCAATAATATCCTTATTGATTTTTGCCGCGATATCTGGACTTATGTTTCCATGGAATATTTTAAACAAAAAACAAAAAAAGGAGAAGTGGGATCCTCAGCGATGCCGCATAAAGTAAACCCGATTGATTTTGAAAATGCAGAAGGAAATTTAGGAGTTGCCAATGCATTGTTTGAACATTTTTCTGCCAAACTTCCGGTTTCAAGATTGCAAAGAGATCTGACTGACTCAACAGTGCTACGCAATATTGGTGTTCCTTTTGCTCATTCAATAATTGCATTGAAATCCATTGAAAAAGGTTTGGCCAAACTGGTGGTTAACGATTCAATGATTCATGCTGACCTTGAAAATAACTGGGCAGTAGTTTCTGAAGCCATACAAACCATTTTACGCAGGGAAAATTATCCGAAACCCTATGAAGCACTTAAGGAACTTACAAGAGGAAATAACCAGATTGATAAAAAATCAATCCATCATTTCATCGAAGGATTAAAGATTGATAATTCGCTTAAAAAAGAACTCAAAAAAATCACTCCCCAAAATTATACCGGTGTTTCTGCAAAGTTTTAAACGAACTGGATTCCAAAATTTATAAACCTGTAAGACTTTAAGTTAGCAATAAAACAACCTGAAAAAATATAATCAGGCATTTTTTTTGTGTAAATTTATCAGCTAATCATCTACCATTGATGACCAGAACCTTATTTCTGCTTTTCCTTTTTTCTCATACTGCCTTATCCCAGGTAAATCTTAACCAGGGACTACTGGCATACTATCCTTTTAATGGTAATGCTAATGATGCAAGTGGAAATGGTAACAATGGTATACCAATGAATGGCGTTCAATTAACCACTGATCGGTTTGGCAATCCGAACAGTGCGTATTATTTTGATGGAGTTAGTAGTTATATCATAGTTAATGACAACGGGAATCTATCGCCGCAAAAAATAACTGTATGTGCAATGGTTTATGCGGAACAGCTAACAGCACAATCAATACTTGGAAAAATTCAAAAAACAAACGGATTTCATGCATCATATATTTTAGGAAGTAATTATGATGTGCAACGTGGTTTTTTTTGGGGGGTGGCTCCACCAAACAATCCTTGTTCCCAACAAATTCCGTACAATCCGAATGACCCATTTTTAACATCTCCCTAGTATTTTTCTATCAATAGTTGGCATTGCCTTGTTGGAACTTTTGCAGACTCCGTTCAAAAATTGTATGTAGATGGAATTTTAGTACAAACAAAAACTTACAATTTTTCCAATTTAGATTATTGCACAAACACTAATTTTTTAATTGGAAGATGGTGGGATGGTGATTCTATTCCCTTTAAAGGTAAAATAGATGAAGTCCGGGTTTATAATCGCGTATTAAATGAAGATGAAATACACGCACTTTGCAATCCTCCTGGTGTAGAAAGTATTATAAACTCATACACTCCAGTAATTTCATTGAATACTTGTGACAATAAAATAGCTGTTGAAGATACTACAACATTCAATACAGGAGATACTGTATTACTGATTCAAATGAAAGGCGCAGTTATTGATAGCAGTAACACATCTTCTTTTGGAACAGTTACCGATTATAAAAATTCTGGAAATTATGAATTCAATTATGTAAAAAGCAAGACAGGGAATGTAATAGAACTAAAAAATAAACTTTTAAGTCAATATCATATGCCAAATGGCAAAGTGCAATTGATAAGAGTTCCTTATTACCAGAATGCGACTGTAACTTCTACATTAACTTGTATGCCTTGGGACGGTACCATGGGAGGTGTTTTGGTCTTTAATGTAGGAGATACTTTAACTCTTAATGCAGATATTGATGTAAGTGGAAAAGGTTTCTCAGGAGCCCCGGGTTACAATTCTAATAATAATACTCTTGATTGTTTTCAAAACAATTTCAATTATCCCATAACCAATAATAGCGATGCCGGGCAAAAAGGGGAAAGTATTGCTTCTATTTCACAAAATATTATTTGTGGAAAAGGCAGCCCTGCGAATGGCGGTGGCGGTGGTTTAGGACATAATAGCGGCGGCGGTGGTGGCTCGAATGGCGGTACAGGAGGATTTGGTGGATATCAACTAGATGCTTGTGGGAGTGCCCCTTTTGATAATCGTGGAATCGGTGGGCATATGATTTTATACGGTTCATTAATAAATAAAATTTTTATGGGCGGCGGTGCAGGTCATGCCGACAATCTTGGAAATCTGCCAAACAATGGCGGCAACGGTGGTGGCATTATTATAATCAATGCAAATTTTTTACAATCAAACGGATATAAAATCCGTACAAATGGGCAGGATGCTCCTCCATGCCTAATGCCTCCTTCATCGGATTGCCACAATGGTATGGGAGGAGGCGGTGGTGCAGGAACAATTTTATTGAATATTAATCAATTTATTGATAGTGTTTATACAGAAAATATTGGAGGATAAGGTGCTGATATGGTTGGATTCGGTTCCTTTAGGGGGAAGAATAGGACCAGGCGGTGGTGGCGGTGGTGGATACTGTTGTTTAAAACAAAGTTCTATTACCGGCAACTTAACAAATATAAATGTTCAGGTGGAATAAATGGTGTATTGACAACCGATGCTAATGATCCCTGGGGTGCTACTCCCGGAACAAATGGAACTGTTTTATACAATCTTAGTGTCCCAATTGATTCTATTTCTTTTAAACCCAATATTGACTCAGTTCAAATAAAGGATAGCGCTACCAGTTGCAGAAGTTTTAATTTTAGCGGATTTGCTTATACTAATTCAAATCCAATCAGCAATTGGTTATGGAATTTTGGCAATGGCGATACCGCTAATACCCAGAATACTTCGTACAATTATAATGCAGCAGGAACTTATTCGGTTAATTTTGTTGCTATAGATATTAATGGTTGCAAAGATAGTATTGCAAAAAATGTATCCGCTATTTCAATTGCCGCCCAAGCGGGAAACGATACTTCTTTTTGCTCTGATACACCAGTTGTAATCATGCTACATGGCAGTAGTGTAGGCGGAACTAATTACGCATGGACACCAGCAACATTTTTGAATGATAGCACATTACAAAACCCAACTGCAAATGTTAGCACCACATCAAAATTTTATCTAACGGTTAATAATGGCCCTGTTTGTACTGCAGTAGATTCTGTTACTATTACAATTAACGCTTTGCCTCTTCTTAGCATAAACAACGATACTTCTCTTTGCACAGGCAGCCAGTTGCAATTAAATGCTACCGGCGCTGTCACTTATTCATGGTCACCATCATCTGGACTTAACAATTCTAACGTTCCTAACCCAATTGCGTCTCCAATTTCTACTACTCAATATGTTGTTACGGGTACAACCGTTAATGGCTGTTCTGCTAAGGATACTGTCAATGTCACTATTAATCCCGACCCTTTTGTTATAAAATCAAATGATACTACCATTTGCAAGAACAGTTCCATACAACTATTTGCTAGCGGAGGTACTAACTATGTCTGGTCTCCTTCGGGGACTTTAAATAATTCAACTATTTCCAACCCAATTGCTACTCCAATCATCAATACTATTTATTATGTTTCTGTTACAGATGCAAATAATTGCAGCAGTAATGATTCTGTCAAAGTAAGCATAAGACCTCCTGCTTCATTCAATATTTCACCTGACGTTTCAACTTGTTTTAACACACCTGTACAACTAAGCGCAAGTGGAGGTAATGTTTATTCCTGGAGTCCAACAAATTTTCTCAATAATCCTGTCATCGATAATCCAATAGCGAATCCACAAACTACGACCACTTACTCTGTGAATATAATAGAAACCACTTGCAATGATTCTGCTACATTGACTACACAAATAACCGTTCTTCCTTTACCAACAGTTCATGCCAGCAAGTCAAATGATATTGATTGCAGCAATGATGCCAGCCAATTGAATGCAAGTGGCGCTGCACAATATAGTTGGTCGCCATCAGCTACTTTAAATGATCCAAACATTGTCAATCCTATTGCAACTCCTGTCACAACGACTCAATACACTATAACAGGAACAGATTTTTCTGGTTGTATTAATACAGACACTGTTACTGTTTACGTCACCGATGCCAACAGAGGAGGTTATTTAATGCCCACTGCTTTTACACCTAATAACGACGGGTTGAATGATTGTTATGGAATAAAATTCTGGGGTGTAATTACAGAACTTGATTTCAGTATTTTCAATCGTTGGGGTGAAAGGGTTTTCCATAGCACACAACCCGGAGCTTGTTGGGACGGAACTTATAAAGGACAGCCGCAAAAAGCTGATGTATATATTTATATGGTAAAAGCAAAAACGATCTGTGATAAATATGTTTTTAGAAAAGGAACTCTTATGCTCATCCGATAAGCAATCGATCATCCTTTCTAATTGAAAAAAGATTCAAAGTTTTTTTCTTTTCATTTATTGTGCCTGCGTTTTTGAATCCTGACTTGAGTAATACTTTCTGAGAAACTGTATTGGGAGTTTCTGTTACTCCATATACAATATCGAGGTTAAGATGATCAAAAGCAAAATTAATTCCCGTCTTTGTAAGCTCAGTGGCAAATCCTTTTCCCCAAAATTTTTTCAACAATCCATAGCCTAATTGAATTTTCTCCGGTTGACTGGGAATAGGAATTATGGCAAATGATCCTATAAATGATCCTGAACTTTTTTCCTCGGCAGCTAAACGACCCATGTAAGGATTTTCATTGTACCCGAAAATAGTTTCTTCCAGAAGCTGATCACATTCTTCTTTTGTTTTAGCTGCCCTGATATACCTCATCACTTCTTCATCTCCATTCACACAGAAGAAATTTTCTTTATCGTTCTCGTCAAAATGACGAACGATCAATCTGCTTGTTTCGAAAATTTTCATACCGCTTCTTTATGAATTTCCGAAGTAAAATGAAATTCAATGTCGGGGTTATTGTTTCTCTCTGTATTCAAAAACCATTCACTCTGCGCCAGGTAAACCAAATGTCCGTCTTTATCTTCGGCAATATTAGCTTGTTTGAAGCGGGTGAAGTCATAAAGCTTTTTAGAATCATTGCAGGTGATCCAGCAGGCTTTATAATAAGGAAGATTATTAAATGCAACCGATGCGCCATACTCATGTAATAAACGATATTGAATTACTTCAAACTGCAGTTCGCCAACACAACCAATTATTTTTTTATGGCCTCCAAATTGGGTGAATAATTGTGCCACTCCTTCATCTGTCAATTGAAGCAATCCTTTTTCAAGCTGCTTGGTTTTCATCGGATCTTTATTCACCACTTCTTTGAAAATTTCCGGAGAAAAAGATGGAATTCCTGTAAAATAAAAATCTTCTCCTTCCGTCAGTGTATCACCAATTTTGAAATTGCCGGTATCAAATAAGCCTACAACATCACCGGGATATGCATCTTCAATGATACTTTTTTCTCTTGCCATAAAACTGTAAGGATTACTGAACCGAATATCTTTATCCAGTCGTACATGATGAAAATATTTGTTCCGCTCAAATTTTCCTGAACAAACACGGAAGAATGCAATCCGGTCACGATGCTTGGGATCAAGGTTGGCATGAATCTTAAAAACAAACCCACTCATTTTATCTTCTTCCACATTGACTAATCGCATTGAAGTTTCCCGGCTTCTTGGTGTCGGCGCAATGCGAATGAAAGTGTCGAGCATTTCTTTTACTCCAAAATTGTTGATAGCGCTGCCAAAAAAAACAGGAGCAACTTTGCCAGCCAGATAATCATTCACATTCAAAATTCCATGCACGCCGTCCACTAATTCCACATCTTCTCTCAGTTGCGCTGCATCTTTTTCTCCCAGCTTTTGATCCAAGACCGGATTATTCAGGTCAGAAATGGAAATGACATCCTCACCTGTTGCTTTTGTATTTGCTGTAAATAATAAAAGATTTTTATCATGCAAATTGTAAACGCCTTTGAATTCTTTTCCACTATTGATCGGCCAAGTCATCGGGTGAAGGGAAATTTTAAGTTCCTTCTCAATTTCTTCCAGCAAGTCAAAACGATTCTTTCCGTCACGATCCATTTTATTAATAAAGACAATCACCGGCGTATCTCTCATCCGACAAACTTCCATCAATCGCCTTGTTTGTTCCTCTACTCCATTCACACTGTCAATAACAAGTATTACACTATCAACCGCCGTCAATGTTCTGAAAGTATCTTCTGCAAAATCCTTGTGACCCGGTGTATCAAGCAAATTGATAAGAATATTATTGTATTCAAAAGTCATCACTGAAGTGGCAACTGAAATTCCTCTTTGTCGTTCTATCTCCATGAAATCGCTGGTAGCAAATTTTTTTATTTTATTGCTTTTCACTGCACCGGCTACCTGGATAGCTCCGCCAAACAACAATAGTTTTTCCGTCAAAGTTGTTTTTCCCGCATCCGGGTGACTGATTATGGCAAAAGTTTTTCGTCTTTGTATTTCGTTGTGATATTTCATACCCCTATCCCCTAAAGGGGAATTGTTGATTATAATTAAAGGCCGCAAAGGTAAGATTATGATAGCAGATTTTTCTTTTGAAAAAAATTGATTTAATCCTTACATAAACCCAGTTTCCCATTAATCATATTTAATTAAACAAACCCAGGTTATGACTAAATTTGTTCTATGATTCGCCGGACAATTGAAATAGTTTACAGCAGTTTTAAAATGGCATTACAAGAATTATGGAAAAACAAACTCCGAACTTTTCTTTCATTGTTTGGTATCACCATTGGTATTTTTTGTATTATTGGCGTTCTGGCAACAGTAAACAGTCTGGAACATAATATCCAGAATGAAGTGAAAGCACTTGGCACCAATACTCTTTATCTTGACAAATGGGATTACAGTGCCGGTGGTGGCCCGAATTATCCCTGGTGGAAATATGTAAATCGTCCATCGCCAAAATATGATGAACTGAAAGAGATTAAAGACAGAACACCTGGTGCAAAGTATGTTGCCTTTAAAATAGATGCCAATGATAATGTGGAGTTTGAAAATAGCGTTTTGTCTGGTATTAATCTATATGGTGTTAGCAGTGAGTTTTTGAATATTCAACCGGTAGAGATCAGTTACGGCCGTTATATATCCGATGCAGATTTTGAATTTGGAAATAATACATTTGTTATTGGCAATGAAGTGGCAGAAAAATTATTTGGTACTTCTGAAAGAGCCGTTGGAAAAGATCTGACGATAAGAGGTAAAAAAGGAACTGTGATTGGTGTTTTTAAAAAACAAGGCAAGACAATGATCGGCGGATGGGGTTTTGATCAAAGTGTGGTGATGCCTTATCGCTTTGCCCGAAACATCATGGATGAAAGACGTGCTGATCCTCTTATTTTAATACAAGGACAGGATAATCTCACCAGTAAAGAATTAAAAGAAGACTTAATCGGAACGATAAGGGCTATTCACAAATTGAGCCCGACCAAGGAAGACAATTTTACATTAAATGATATTAACGATTTCAGTGCTGCTGTCAGCAAAGCATTTGTCAGTTTGAATATTGGTGGATGGGCAATTGCCGCTTTGTCGCTTATTGTTGGAATGTTTGGTGTTGCCAATATCATGTTTGTAACCGTTCGGGAACGTACGGGGCAAATTGGTTTAAAGAAAGCTATCGGCGCCAAGAATCGAATCATCCTTACTGAATTTTTATTAGAATCTGCTTTTCTCTGCATCATCGGTGGATTGATGGGATTAACATTGGTTTTTGTGCTTACCAAAATTTTAAGCAGCGCTTTGAATTTCCCGATATTTATTTCTACAGATAATATGATTATGGCTATCACCATATGTATTATTGTTGGCATAATTGCTGGTTTCATACCAGCTTCCCAGGCAGCAAGAATGAATCCGGTAGTTGCAATCAGGTCAAAATAATTTGACAATTAGCCAATGTGCTGATGTGCCAATTTTAGAAATACATACTTTTGTTTTAATTAGTTTCCAAATGGAAAATATTGCAAAAGAAAATTTAATCCTCAGGATCACTCTTGAGTTTGCTATTGAACTGGTAAAATATTGTGACGTATTGGAAGAGAGAAAGAGATTTGTTATCGCAACACAACTTCTAAAATCAGGAACTTCTATTGGCGCAAATGTTAGAGAAGCTCAAAATGCTGAAAGTAAAACCGATTTTATTCACAAATTTAAAATTGCTGCTAAAGAAGCAGAAGAAACAGAATACTGGTTACTCATTTGCCAAAAATCAAATGGATATCCTGATGTAGAATTTTTAATGGAAAAATTAAAATCAATTCAAAAGATCATCAATAAGATAATTGCTTCATCAAAAAAATAATCGGCATATCGGCTAATCATCAAATTGGCTAATTAACCATGTTAACAGTCCTCGCTATAGAATCTTCCTGCGATGAAACCAGTGCCGCAATATGCAGTGATGGAAAAATTTTATCCAATATTATTGCCGGGCAAAAAATTCATGAACAGTATGGCGGTGTTGTTCCGGAACTGGCATCCAGGGCACATATGCAGAATATCGTCCCCGTCGTAGATACAGCATTAAAAACTGCAAACTGTCAATTGCAATCTGTCGATGCGATTGCGTTTACACAATCTCCGGGATTGATTGGTGCATTGCTGGTTGGATCTCAGTTTGCAAAATCATTGGCGCTGGCATTGAATAAACCATTGATCGCTGTTCATCATATGCAAGCTCATGTGTTGGCAAATCTTATTAGTGAACAAAAACCTTCTTTCCCATTTTTATGTTTGACAGTAAGCGGAGGTCACACACAAATTGTTTTGTGCGAGGCCCCAATTAAAATGAAAGTGTTGGGTGAAACGATGGACGATGCAGCCGGCGAAGCATTTGATAAATCGGCTAAATTGCTGGGCCTTCCATATCCCGGTGGGCCGTTGATTGATAAATATGCTCAAAAAGGAAATCCTGATGCATTTCATTTTCCTGAACCGCAGACTCCGGATTTGAATTTTAGTTTCAGTGGATTGAAAACTTCCATCCTTTACTTTTTACAAAATGCCGGTAAAAGTCATATTTATAAAGAAAAATTTTTAGCATCGGAAAAAGAGAAGCAGAATTTTATTCAAACGAATCTGCCTGATATTTGTGCTTCGATTCAAAACCGGATCATTTCTATTTTATTAAACAAACTTAAAAAAGCTGCCATTCAAACCGGCATCAAAGACATTTGTATTGCCGGGGGTGTTTCAGCAAACAGCGCATTAAGAAAAACTTTTTTGGAGACGGGAGAAAAATATAATTGGAATACTTTCATTCCCGCATTTGAATATTGCACTGATAACGCAGCCATGATCGCCATTACCGGTTATTATAAATTTCAGGCCGGTGAATTTTCTGATCTTTCCGTGAGTGCATCCGCAAGATCAAAATGGTAAGAAGATACAAGGCTCACTCAAGTCAAAATATTCATTCTTGCGTCTTTTTCCTTATGCCTTGAATCTTGTACCTTGGTTCTTGTGTCAAACAATTATTTTCAATTCAAACAATTCACCATTCAGCAGGATCTCTGTGCAATGAAAGTGACTACTGATGCCTGTTTGTTTGGAGCAATAGCTGCCAACCAAGTCAAAAATCAAAAAACTAAAATCAGAAATGTTCTTGATATCGGAACCGGAACCGGAGTTTTATCATTAATGTGTGCCCAAAAAAATCCAAATGCAATTATTGATGCAATAGAAATTGATGCAGACCCATATCAACAGGCAACAGAAAATATTAATTCTTCCACATGGAAAGAAAGAATAAATATTTTTCATGGCGATGCAAGAGACTTTAATTTTTCAAATCAATATGATGTCATCATCAGCAATCCGCCGTTTTATGAAAATGAATTGAAGTCAGATGATCCGAAAAGAAATCTTGCTTTGCACAGCAATGAATTATCATTAAAAGAATTATTGTCAATAATAAAAATAAATCTTGCTGCTGAAGGAATGTTTTTTCTTTTGCTTCCTTACAAAAGACATAATGAGATCAGGAAAATTTCCAAGACGCACAAATTAAGCCTCGAACAAATTATTTTGGTGAAACAATCCATTAAACACGATTACTTCCGGATAATAATTAGCGGTAGGCATGAAACCGAGGAATTAACAGAAACTTTGTTTGATGAAATTTCAATCTGGGATGAGCAACAACAATACACAAATGAATTTATTGGGCTGTTGAAAGATTATTATCTCTATCTGTGAAAGTAAAAAGTCAAAAACCAAACCCTAATTCCTAATTACTAAACCCTACTCTCCTTCTGCATAATCTTTCAAATAGGAAAAATGTTCAGTCAGTTTTCCTTTCTTCGCAATTGTTGCTTTGTCAATCGTACGTGAACCATTTCCAACCAAATCTTCCAATACATATTTGATCAGTTGTCCGCCAAAATATCGTGAAGCATCTCTTGGTAATTCATTCGGCAAATTTCCGACAGCGACAATGTCAATTGAATTTTGTAAATACGGCGCAGTTTTTTTAAATGTATTTCTGTCAACTCCATAAATAGGATCTTCGATGGTTTGATCGCCCAGGTTAATTGGTACAGAACCATCACTATCATCGGTTATATCAGCAATTGTTTTTATCCTGAATTTTTCATCTTGAACAATTTCTCTTTCGAAAAGCCGTGGAATATTTTTATCCCAAAAAACTCCGTTCATCAACACATCACTTGCAAAAGCATAAGGAAGAAATTTACATTGATATTCCAATGGGTAATTATGAAAATGCTCCCGACTATATGTCTTTGTTTGTTTGTGTTCGTATAAGTCGGCGCCTTTTATTTGTGTATACACCGGATATGCAAAATCTCTTTCTAAATATTCATCAGCATCCATTTCATAAATGCCCATCAGGTTCATGATCTCTACAATGCCATGCGCCACTCTGCCTGAACCGGTAACAACAATTTTAAGATTGGGAATTTTTAAACCAAAATAAGTGTGAATGAGTTCACGAAAACTTCTTTGTTTATACACACGGTCAAGTTTAAAAGTTCCGGTTCTGTTTCCATAAGCCATCATTCCATTATGTGCGCCAACAACGCCAGCAAAAAAACCGAATCCGATGATGCGTTCGCCATCTTCATGTTCCAGGCATTCGTAATCAATCAAGCTAATATTTTTTTTCAAAATCGTTTGTAACAATTTCTTATTCTTGGGTTGTTTCTTTCTCGTATGAGAAAAGAATAAATAAGTTTTATTGGCGATCAATTGTTCCACCGGTACTTCTTTTATACCAAAAAGAATATCGCAATCGCTCAGATCATCTTTTATTTCTACTCCAGCCATTGCATATTCTCTGTCGCTAAAACAACGAATAGGAGAACTTTGCGCAATTATTTTCACAGTATCAGAATTCATGTGAATCCATTTGCATTGCGCCGGGTAAGAGCCACACGGTTGTCACCCGGAATTTTTCCTTCTTTAATAAGTCCAATCCTGATCATAGTTATAACTTTGCATTATTCATTAAAAACTGGGCGCAAAATTAAGCACTAAAGCATGAACTATTTTGAGTTGTTTGAAATACCGGTACAATTAAAAATTGACAAAAACTCACTGACTGGTCGTTTTTTCGAATTAAGCAGAAAATATCACCCGGATTATTTTGTGAGCAAAGATTCAAAAGAGCAGCTTGATTCATTGGAAAAATCAGCGATGCTGAACAAAGCCTATAAAACATTTCAGAATACTGATGAAACAATTAAATATGTTTTGCAGTTAAAAAGTTTGCTGGAGGAAGAAGAAAAATATGAATTATCTGCAGAATTTTTGATGGAAGTACTTGAGATCAATGAACAGTTAATGGATGCGGAAGATCAATCAGTAAAAGAAAATTTGCAATTGACAATTAATAATCTTCAATCTGACATATATGAACCTGTTAAAGAAATTGTGGAGCATTATCAGGAAGGCGTTACTTCCGAAAAAGAGTTGCTGCAAGTGAAAGAATATTATTACAAGAAAAAATATCTCCGCCGCATTCAACAGCAATTAGATGGAAAGCTGTAATATTGCAGCCCTGTTTTACAGTCAGTAAGTCAAATAGGTCATAACAGTCAAATAAAATTCCGTCTCACTTATATGACTCATTTGACTGAAAAAGCCCGAGTGGCGAAATTGGTAGACGCAGCAGACTCAAAATCTGCCGTCCGCAAGGATGTGCTGGTTCGATTCCGGTCTCGGGCACAAAACCTCAGCAGAAATGCCGAGGTTTTTTATTTATCCTCTTCTATTTATCTCATCAATTATCTTTGCCTCATAATGATTGCAAAATGAATATTGAATTCAATAAAAATGAAGACGTGATGAAAATGTCGCTGAGTGAAAGGCAGAAACGTCTGGACAAAATTTATGAAGGTGGCGGAAAGAAAGCGATTGCAAAACAAAAGGAAAGAAAAAAACTTGTTGCAAGAGAGAGAATAAATTATCTCATTGATGCAGATAAACCCTTTATTGAGATTGGCGCTTTTGCAGGATATGAGATGTATAAAGAAGATGGCGGTTGTCCTGCTGGCGGCACGGTGGCCGGCGTTGGTTACATCAGCGGGCGGCAATGTGTGATTGTTGCCAACGATCAAACGGTGAAAGCCGGAGCATGGTTTCCTATAACCGGTAAAAAAAATCTCAGGATGCAGGAGATTGCACTGGAAAATCGTTTGCCAATCGTTTACCTCGTTGACAGCGCCGGAGTTTATCTTCCTATGCAGGATGAAATTTTTCCTGATAAAGAACATTTCGGAAGAATTTTCAGAAATAATGCGCAGATGAGCGCTAAAGGAATTACACAAATTGCAGCTGTCATGGGTGCTTGCGTTGCCGGTGGTGCATATCTTCCCATCATGAGTGATGAAACATTGATGGTGGAAGGTGCTTCTATTTTTTTAGCCGGCCCATATTTAGTGAAAGCTGCTATTGGAGAAAAAATTGATACAGAAACTTTAGGTGGCGCTTCCACACATAATGAAATTTCCGGCATTGCTGATTATAAATTTAAAACGGAAGAAGAATGTTTGGATCATATCAGGAAAATAGTTTCGATGTTAGGCGAGAATAAAACTGCAGGATTTAATCGCATTGAATCTATTTTACCAAAGAAAAATATAGAGGAACTGCATGGAATTTTTCCTTCCGATGGAAAACCTTATGATATGTTTGATGTGATTGAAAGAATTGTTGATGATTCAGAATTCGAACAGTTCAAGGAAGATTATGGCAAAACTATTATTTGTGGTTACGGACGAATTGATGGCTGGGCAGTTGGCATTGTAGCTAATCAACGTAAAATGGTGAAAACAAAAAAAGGTGAAGTGCAATTAGGTGGCGTCATTTATAATGACAGCGCCGATAAAGCTGCACGGTTTATTCTCAATTGCAATCAAAAAAAAATTCCGCTAATTTTTTTACAGGATGTTACTGGATTTATGGTTGGCAGTCGCAGTGAACATGCAGGAATTATAAAAGACGGAGCAAAGATGGTGAATGCTGTTGCTAATTCTGTGGTTCCAAAAATTACGATCATCATTGGCAATTCTTATGGTGCCGGGAATTATGCTATGTGTGGCAAGGCGTATGATCCAAGATTTATTTATGCCTGGCCTTCGGCAAAAATTGCCGTAATGGGTGGAGACCAGGCAGCAAAAACTCTTTTACAAATTCAGGTTGCTGCATTAAAAGCAAAAGGCAAAGAAATAACTGTGGAGAATGAACAAAAACTTTTGAATGAAATAAAAAACCGATACGATAGCCAAACCAGTCCATACTATGCCGCAGCACGTTTATGGGTGGACGATATCATTGACCCGGTTGATACAAGAAAAGTAATTTCCGAAGGAATCAGTGCCGCCAATCATAATCCTGAGATTGCTGAACTAAAAGTTGGAGTGTTTCAAGTATGATTCTAATTATGAGTTATGAATTTAGAATTATGAATTATCTTGACAATCTTAATCCAAATTCATTCTCAATTTCACTCCAAAAATTCTTAACTTATAATTCATCATTTATAACTTCTTAAATGAGCAACTCAGTCACTATATACACTGACGGTTCTTCAAGAGGAAATCCAGGGCCAGGTGGTTACGGAGCAATATTGATGAGTGGTTCACATAAAAAAGAATTATCGAAAGGATTTCGCAGAACAACCAATAACCGGATGGAATTGATGGCCGTGATCGCCGGATTAGAAGCATTGAAAAAAGATCAGTTGAATGTGACAATTTATTCCGACAGCCAATATATAGTAAAAGCCATTGAAGAAGGTTGGCTGCGCAACTGGATAAAAACAAATTTTAAAGGTGGTAAAAAAAATAAAGATCTGTGGATGAAATATCATCATCTTGCAGAAAATCATAAAATTAAATTTATCTGGGTAAAAGGTCATGCTGATAATCCATTCAACAATCGCTGCGATGAATTAGCTACTTCCGCTGCAGATGGAAATCATCTTTTAATTGATACGGGATTTGAAGCAGGTAATAAAAATCTCTTTTCCTGAAATAAAAAAACCGGCAAGTTGCCGGTAGTAAGTTCTTTTCAAGTTTAAGTTTTATAATTGTTTTGCTGGTTTCAAAACATATTTTCCTGCGAAGAAATAACTGCCAAAGAAAATAGCATTAAAAATAAAAGTAGCATACAAACTTCCTTTGAAGAATGGAATTCCGGCAGCAAAACAAGTAATCAATCCATTAAATGTTTTTGGATAAGGAAGATTATTGATATCCAATCCTCCGCCAATCCAGTTTAAAAAATTGGAAGCAATGAAAAAGAAAATGGCGCCGGCCAAAGAGCCGATGATGATACTGGACACTTTCTTTTGATTAATCCAGAATCCGATTACTGTAATTCCTGCAAACAAAATATAATTTACCCATTGTCCTTCGTAAAAACCTTTGATACTTGTCAAACCCTGGTTATATAAAACCTGGTATAATATATCAGAAATAAACATTGATAAAAGAGGAAAAAGAAAAGAAATCTTTTTATTGCGTATTACAGAACCTGCAAATAATGCCATAGCTATTTGCGGAGCAAAACCCAACGGCCTGCTTTCCCAAACACGGTACAATGCCGCAATCACTACCAGTAAAACTAAAGCTAGGATATTATTCTTATTCACTTTCATAATAATATTATTTCAATGCAAATTTAAAAGAATTGAATCATTCCGCCATTCAAGTTATTCACTTTTGTTAATTGGAACCGAAGCTCTGAATACTGTTGAATTTTCAAGTGCCGATAATGTTGCCTTTTGTTCAGCAAAAACAACTGCTGAAGGACTGCCTGGTTGTAAAGAAACGGTTTTATCTCCATCCTTTATTTCAATATGACCATTGGTTAATAAAAATATTTCTGCACAATCCGCCGAAACAGAAACCTGTTGTCCTTTTTGAAGATGAAAACTGCTTAACTGGAAATCCGGTGCTGGAGTTTTATATACAATCTCATTTTGAATTTTATCACCAGTTAAAATATTAGCTTCTGTTTCTTCACATTTTACATGTTTCAATAATTCTTTCACGTCAATATGTTTATTGGTAAGTCCGCCACGTAAAACATTATCAGAATTTGCCATGATCTCAACATTCTGACCTTCCAGGTAAGCATGAGGCACACCAGCATCCTGGAAAATTCCCTGCCCTTTCTTTAAATGAAGCACATTAAAAAAATAAACAGAAAAAATACCACGGTCAATCCGATAACTATCGGGTTTTGCATTATGATGAAAGGTCAATGCTGCCCTGGCTGCCCAGAAATTTTCCTGTGATTTATCTAACTTCCCTTTCTTATATAATGGTATAATGCGGCTTACCAGCGGCTCAAGAATATTGTTTACTTCCTGTTGTGGCATCTCCATCACAGTTTTATATAATCCCTCATATCCGAAACGCTCGAAAACAAGTATCAATAATTTTAATTCAGGAACAGTTTGCAGAATATTGATTAGTTTTTCTTTTGGCTTAAAACCATGCAGCAACCAAAAGTCACTCAGTGCCACCATCAATTCCGGTTTGTGATTATCATCTTTATAATTTCTCTCTGGTGAATTCAATGGAATGTCTTCTTTATTTTCCTTCGCAAATTCTTTCTCAGCCATTTTTTTTGATGGATGAACCTGGATAGAAAGCATATCTTTTACATCCAGAATTTTCAACAAATAAGGAAGGTTGCCAAAACGTTTTCTTACTTCATCACCCAAAACAGAACTATTCTCATTTATATATTCACGGAGTAACCTATAATTTCCGCTATTCAATTCAACCACACATTCATCATTTGGATGAACTCCCAGCCAATATTCTGCAAAAGGTTTTTTATCATTATTATCCATCTGTAGTAAAGCAGGAATAAATGAATTTCCACCCCAATCATAATGTTTGACGGTCCCTTTTAAAAGATAAATTCCCGGCATGAATAAATTTCTTTTTATAACTTGAAGTAAAGATAATAAATGGCGTCACATAATGTGTTTGGAAAAGAAGCCGAGCAATTAGCCGAAAACTGGCTGAAAGAAAAGAACTATCAAATATTGCATCGCAACTGGCGCTATTCGCATTATGAAATTGATATTATTGCGCTTAAAAATAATGTGCTTCATATAGTTGAAGTAAAAGCGAGGAAATCAACTGCTTTTGGTAATCCAGAAGACAGCGTAACCAGGAAAAAATTCAAATATCTTCAGAAAGCAACAGATGAATTCCTTTTTCAGAACCCCGGTTATAAACTTATACAATACGATATTCTTTCTATTACCATGCACAAAAATAAAGAGCCAGAATTCTTCCTGATCGAAGATGTTTATCTCTGAGAAAGAATTTTTATTCAAAGCCAGGCAATAACTATTTTTGCTGCAACTCAAACCAATAATTATGAGAACACTTGCCGGGTTTATAATAATCATCATGTTTGTATTTGGATCAGGCGCCTGCAGTTCATCAAAGCCAAAACCGTTTTGTGATACGGTTTGTTTAACGGATACATTGAAATTCAGCAATGATAATTATCATCTTAAACCTTATGTTTATATCAGTGTAAAAAATTGCAACGGAGATACAGTGATATGGAGCTATGACGGAATGGGAGTAAACCGCAAAATGGATCTTGGTGATTTGCTCGGCACCGATGTACGTCTCAATAAAAACTTTATACGCTGCGTCATCAATGATACCAGTTATGCATGGCTTATGCTGAATGATTGCAGTAATGGACGCGGTTATTTGTTGAAATTGCCATTTGACAAGAAAAAAACTATTGGCAGAAAAGGAAGTGCTATTAATTCATTGGATCCCAAATTTTCAGTGACAGATGGATTAGCGGCTTACACGGACCGCGGAAACATTTTTGTTGAAGAAATAAAAACCGGGAAAACAGCTATGATGACTTTTGGCCAGCAACTGGATGTAGATTACGATGCTATTCATAAGACAATTGATTCGGTGAATATAACTCCATCAAGAATATGGGCAAAAGTTAAGATTGATAATGAGTGGAAAACGCTGGAGAAAAATATTACGCTACAATAGAAAGTTTCAAAAGTTCACAAGTTTCAGAAGTTCCACAAGTTTGCTTTTGAACTTTTAAACATTTAAACTTCTGCAACCTGTCTAAGCATGTGGGAATCTTATAAAAAAGGATTTAAAGCTTTTCTTCAACTCGAAAAGTCCTTGTCTGAAAATTCAGTAGAAGCTTATCTGCGTGACGTTGACAGACTCACACAATTTCTGCAGGAAAAATCTCCGAAAGCTCCATCAGAAGTAGAACTAAAAGATTTGCAGCAATTCCTTAAATGGATCGCCAAAGCAGGAATTAACTCAGCCTCGCAGGCAAGAATGATCTCAGGCATTCGTTCCTTTTATAAATATTGCTTACTCGAAAACATTTGCAAAAAAGATCCTACGACTTTGCTGGAAGCGCCAAAGCTCAAAAGAATATTGCCGGATGTGTTAAGTTTTGATGAAATAGAAAATATGATTGCACAAATTGACCTGAGTAAACCCGAAGGTGGAAGAAATAAAGCAATCCTGGAGACGATGTACAGTTGCGGTCTTCGTGTCAGTGAAGTGGTGAATCTGAAAATTTCTCAATTATATCTCGATGTTGGATTTATTCGTGTAGTGGGTAAAGGTGATAAAGAAAGGCTTGTTCCTATTGGACGAAGCGCCGCAAAATTTATCAAAATTTATAATAAAGATATCCGTGTTCATATTCCGGTTAAAAAAGACAATAAAGATATTCTGTTTCTGAACCGGAGAGGAACTCGACTTTCAAGAGTAATGATTTTTATGATCATAAAAGACCTGTCAAAAAAAGCTGGCATAAAAAAAAATATTTCGCCGCATACTTTGCGCCATTCATTTGCCACGCATTTAATTGAAGGTGGCGCAGACTTGCGTGCCGTGCAGGAAATGCTGGGACATGAAAGTATCACCACTACTGAAATTTATACTCATCTTGACAGAAGTTTCTTAAGAAAAACGCTGGAGAAATATCATCCAGCGTTTAATAAAGGATAAATCGAATGGTTAAGGGCTTTCCCAATGAATAAATTCTTTTGGCTATATCACAATTCCTTTATTTAATTTATAAAACTACCATCGGTTAAACCATCTTCAATTCCCAGTTACCGCTTTATCATTATCAATCTTGTCTTCTTCTTTAGCCAGTAATTGAGCATTTTCAACAAGCCTGATAAATTCGGAACGATAGCCTTCTTCATCCTTTCCTTTTGCTTTGCGGGCAAGCTCCAGCACACCTGAAAAAGTTGAAGCCAATTTGAATTCAGAATTGCGAAGCAGCATACCAAACTCGGCTACAGATGCTGCAAACCTGAAATTATCTGAAGTTTTAGCAATGGAAATTTGTTTATCTATAACCGGATGTTCTATCAGTTTGCTTACATCTCCATCCGGCGCTTTGTACCGAAACTTCACCGTCATTATTTCATCAGAATGTGAAGACCTGCTTAATGGAACTACATTGCTTTGGTATTTCAATGGATCTACATTTTCAAGAAACTCACTCTTCACTCCTGCCGGAACAACTTCATACAACGCTGTAACAGTATGATCACTTCCCAATTCGCCGGCATCTTTTTTATCATTATTAAAATCTTCTTTGTTCAGCATTCTATTTTCATAACCGATTAAACGATAACCCTGAACTTTCGCCGGATTAAATTCAACCTGAAGTTTTACATCTTTTGCAATTGTGAAAAGTGATCCACCGAATTCATTGATTAAAAATTTCTTTGCTTCACTTAATCCGTCAATATATGCATGGTTACCATTTCCTTTATCAGCTATCCTTTCCATTTTACTGTCTTTATAATTTCCCATACCAAAACCCATTACAGTAAGAAAAACTCCGCTATTTCTTTGCGCCTCCACCAGACTCTCCATATCATCATCACTGCTTGGGCCAACATTAAAATCACCATCTGTGCAAAGAATGATCCGGTTGTTTCCGCCCTTTTTAAAATTTTCTTTAGCAATCTTATACGCCAATTTAATTCCTTCGCCACCGTTTGTAGAACCGCCCGCCTCTAAACCATCAATCGCATCTTTGATTTTTATTTTTTCATCCCCGCTCGTTGAAGGCAGCACTAATCCGGCTTTACCGGCATAAACAACTATTGCCACTCTATCTTTCCCCCGAAGTTGATCTGCCAGAATTTTCATAGATGCTTTTACCAATGGTAATTTATTAGGTTCATCCATGGAACCGGAAACATCAATAAGAAAAACAAAATTGGAAGCTGGAAGATTTTCCGTAGAAATCTTTTTTCCCTGCAAACCAATCAACACTAGTTTATTTTCTTTATTCCAGGGACAATCTGAAATTTCTGTATTAATAGAAAAAGGATCACCGTTGTCTGGCTGTGGATATTCATAATGAAAATAGTTGATCATTTCTTCAATCCTGACTGCACCGGCAGGCGGTAATTGACCCAAATTCAAGAAACGACGGACATTACTATATGATCCCGGATCCACATCAATGGAAAAAGTAGAAAGAGGATTATCTTTTACTTTTAAGAAACGATTTTCGGTGATTTGATCGTAGGATTCTGTATTAAAATCTCCGGTCACTGAATTATAATTATTGTTAAAATATCCCTGATTATTATTGGCAATTAAGCCTGATGATTTACCAGAAATAGAATATGGTAGCGAAGGATTATTCTTAAAAAATTGATCCGATATTAAGGATTTATTATTTTCTGTACTTATTAGCGGATCAATTCCATTCGCAATTATTACTTCCGACAATGCATTTTGAACCGGAGTAAGACTCACATTAATTGTTGTCCGTCCCTTTATTTTTACTTCTTTAGTTTGGTAACCAATCCCGCTAAATACAAGTGTTCCGTTATTATTTGCGACCATTATTTTATAAGTTCCGTTGTTGGCCGAAGAGACCGAAGTGGAAGTCCCTCTCTCAATAACTGTCACCGAGGCAAGGGGAATTCCCTTACCATCAGTAATCTTACCGGAAATTGTAGTTGAACTAACCGGGCGAAAAGCGAAAAATAACATCAGTGGTGGAGCGACGAGGAATAGTAACCGTTTCATAAAATGTGTTTAAAACTTAGATGCAGCGCTTTTAAGAATTGCATAAGAGACAAAGAATTTTTAATTTGTTACTTTTATTACAGTGTCGTTTATCAAGAACATATCAAACAGTACCCAGACAGATAAAGAGCTTGTGCTCCTCTACAAGCAATCCGGTGATCTTTCTCTCCTTGGTGAGCTATACCAGCGTTATATGGAACTAGTCTATGGTGTTTGCCTGAAATATTTTAAAGAACCCGAAACTTCCAAAGACAGCGTGATGCAAATCTTTGAGGAACTGGTTTTAAAACTGAAAAAACATGAGGTGGAAAATTTCAAAAGCTGGCTTTACCAGGTGGCTAAGAATTATTGTCTTATGCAACTCAGGACACCAAAAAACCTGAAAACAGTAGAAATAAGCCCTACCCTTATGCAAAATGATGAAAATGTGCATCTGAATGGTGTGCTCGAAAAAGAAGAAAATTTTAAAAAACTGGAATATTGCCTCAGCACCCTGACTGAAGATCAGCGTACTGCTATCCGACTGTTTTACTTAGAGGAGAAATGTTATAATGAAATTGTGGAAATAACCGGTCAGGAATGGAACCAGGTAAGAAGTTTTATCCAGAATGGAAGGAGAAATTTAAAGAATTGCATGGAAAACCAGAAATCGGAAATATGATGGTTGAAGTAAAAAGATCGTTAATAATTTTGAAAGAAATTTAAAGTTGCCAGAAGAAACAAACCATATTGATTTTACCGCAGCGGATATTGAAAAATATCACAAGGGTTTGCTTTCTTCCAAAAGAAAGACATGCATTGGAAAAAGCAGCTTTGGATGATCCGTTTCTTGCCGATGCTTTGGAAGGCTTTTCAACAAAAGGAGTAAATACAACTGCCGATATTACTGAACTGAAAAAAAGACTTGCAGAAAAAATTGAGAAGGGAAAAATAATTCCGATTCCCATTATCAGGAAATCAGCTTTTGAATGGTTGAAGATTGCAGCAATGATAATTCTTATTGCCGGCGCAGGATTGCTGGTTTATCAGTATACGTTCAATAAAAAAACTAAGGAAGTTGCTGAAAACGAAGAAAGTAATTCCGGAACTGAATTAAAAGATACCGACCAGACTAAAGGGATTGTTACACTAAAATCACACGAAAAATCTAATAGTGCTGAAACTGCAAAAACTAAAGTTCCAAAAGAAAATAAGGTGACAAATGAAAAGAATCCTTCAAATCTTAATTCCGGTTCCAGCAAAAAAATGACAGTTCCCCGCGCCATCAGAAATGAAAACACAGATAAAGGTTATGTTGCATCAGTTCCTAATTCGTCAATAATAAATAATGGTATTGATCCTAATATCCGCGTTAAGAAAGATGTGAATGATAAAAGTGTAACCTTATCTGAAGTAATCAAATCAAAAGAACTTGAAGAGAAAGATAATACCGGAAATGCAAGCACTTTTAAAGCATTAGAATCTTCAGATGAAAATAAAATGAAGGGTAGTTTTGATAATGGAAATAATGCAATGGCTTTAAAAACAAGCCGCCCGGCTTCTGCTAACTCAGGCAATGCAAATTTGGTTCACAATAATATTTTCCGCGGCAAAATTGTAGACAACAATGATAATGCTTTGCCTTTTGCTTCAATCACTAATACAAGTGACAGCATTGGAACTTATGCTGATGCCCAGGGGAATTTTAATATCATTTCACCCGACTCTGTTTTGAATGTTCGGGTTCAATCAATTGGCTTTAATAATACAAATACACAACTTCATAATAGTCTTACTGAAAATAAGATAGTGCTTCAGCAGGAAAGTAACAGCTTAAACGAAGTCGTTGTCAGCAGGAAAAAAATTAACAGCAAGCGATTTCTGGAAAACAATGTAAAAATAGAAGAACCTGAACCGGCAGATGGATGGAACAGTTATGATATTTATCTTGCCAATAATCTTAAAGTCCCCAAAACATTAAGATCAAAACATGAAAATGGAGAAGTGGAAGTTTCCTTTGAAGTAAATAAAAATGGCGAACCGGTTGATCTTAGAATAGAAAAATCCCTTTGTAATGAATGTGATAAAGAAGCGATCCGTTTGATTAAGGAAGGTCCAAAGTGGAAACATAAAGCAAAAAAAAGAAGAGCAACTGTTACCGTCTCATTTTAGAAACAAGAATCAAAGTATAAGGTTTAGGAATAAGGTAAGCAGCAATAAGTAAGCAGTATCCATATCTATCATCTGATATCAGGACAAGACACAAGACAATTCTTTCCTACCTCATACTTCATACTTCATATTTCATTTCCCTAACTTTACCTTTCTAAAACCTTTTATCATGAGAAAAATATTATTTATTGCAGCTGTAATAGGTGCATTTCATTTTACTAATGCACAATCATTAAAAACTCCGGCACCAAGTCCCACACAAAATGTAAAACAGGATTTTGGTGTTTCGTCTATAGAACTTTCCTATTCCCGTCCGGGAGTGAAAGGAAGAAAAATTTTCGGTGACCTGGTTCCATTTGGAAAAATATGGCGTACCGGCGCCAATGGTGCTACCACCGTTACATTCGGCGATGATGTGACATTTGGCGACACGAAAGTGCCTGTCGGAAAATATGGTTTGCTCACGATTCCCGGTGAAAATGAATGGACGATAATTTTGACCAAACAACTCGACGTAACAAGTCCGGCCGCTTATAAACAGGATCAGGATGTCGTTCGTTTTTCTGCAAAACCATTTCAACTTCCGTTTTCAATCGAAACATTTACTATAGAATTCGGAAATATTACCGGTAACAGTTGCAGACTTGAGTTGATGTGGGATAGCACTTATGTTAATGTGCCAATAACAACTGACATTGACAGTAAAGTAATGGCTCAGATTAAGGACGTGATGAGCAAAGACAATCGTCCATATTTTAACGCAGCGATGTATTATATGGAAAATGGTAAAGATCTTAACCAGGCACTGGCATGGTTTGATAAAGCCGTCGAACAACAACCAAATGCATTTTTTATTCATTATGACAGGGCAAGTTGCCTTGAAAAATTGGGAAGAAAAGAAGAAGCCATAGCAGCCGCAAAAAAATCATTGGAACTTTCCAAAGAAGCCAAGAGTGATGATTATGTAAGATTGAATGAGAAGTTATTGGAGCAATTGAAATAATTAAGACTCATCCTTCATTTAAAAAAGATGTTGGCGTGAATCCAACATCTTTTTTAAAAATGTTTAATATTTACCATAAGATATTCTTCAGATGCCGGATACTTTAATTTGAATTTAATAGAAATACAATCTATCAAAAACCCGTTTTAAAATTTAAAGTATATTTGAAATTAAATTTTAAAATAATCGGCGTATGAAAAAATATTATTTCTTTGATGGAACTACTCAACACGGTCCTTTTAATTTTGAAGAGTTAAAGGCTAAACAAATTACTGCACAAACATCCGTATGGTTTGACCCAATGCCCCAGTGGAAACCTGCAGGAGAAGTAGAAGAATTGAAAATTTTGTTTGTCCCCACAGCCCCGGCCACAACAACTAATACTACACCCACACCTAAAGAGGATGACTGGAATAATAAATTGTATTATTTTTTAGACAATGCAGGAAAACAAAACGGACCTCTCAGACTCAGTGACCTTAAAGGACAAAACATTTCTGTACATACTGCTATCTGGTACGATCCTCTTCCGAAATGGACAACTGTTGGCGAAGTACCGGCATTAAAGGATATTATTAATAAACCAGCAGTGGTTCCTTCTCCCGTTACTACAGCTACTGCTGCACCTAAAGAAGAAGATTGGAGCAACAAACAATTTTACTTTACAGATAGTACAGGGACACAACAAGGTCCTTTCAAACTAAATCAATTAGAAGGAAAAAATATTACTGATAAAACAGCCATCTGGTACGATCCGCTTCCGAAATGGACCACTGCTGGCGAAGTTCCCGCTTTGAAAGAAATTATTAATAAACCAGCAGCTGTTCCTTCTCCCGTTACGGCATCTGCTACTTTACCTAAAGAAGATGATTGGATCAACAAAATGTATTTCTTTATTGATAGTACAGGAAAACAGAACGGACCTTTCAAATTAAATCAACTGGAAGGAAAAAATATTTCTGCGCAAACAGCTATCTGGTATGATCCGCTTCCGAAATGGACTACCGCCGGAGAAATACCTGCATTGAAAGATATTATTAACAAAACAGCAGCAGCTTTGAAGGAAGGAGAATGGAATAATAAATTATTTTTTATCATGGATGAAACAGGAGCCCAGCAGGGTCCTTACAAACTGGAACAATTAAAGGAGAAAAATATTACAGCCGAAACAGCTATATGGTACGATCCGCTTCCCAAATGGACTACCGCCGGTGAAGTGCCGGCGCTGAAAGATATTATCAATAAACCTGCTGTCGGTTAGTAAAGGCCTTTTAATAAAAATTCTCAAAGAAGATTTACACGCAAATAAATTGCTCAGGCAAATCTATTTGACGTTTTCTTTTGTCCTGTAAAACTATTCAACAACGCTGTAAAAGCAATAACACCAAGAGCACCAATGGGATTTAACCATAAAAATCCTAATTGAATAACTTTGTATTTAGCCAATGCAAATACAAACAATACTATACATTCAGCCAATACTGCAGCCCAGAAAACTGCCGTACCACTTTTAACTTTCTTCATAAAGAATGCAACCAGGAAAACTCCAAGTATTACACCATAAAATAACGAGCCTAATACATTTACCGCTTCAATCAGGCTGTTCCCGATATTATAAGTGAACATGGCAACCACAATACAGAAGATGCCCCATAATAAAGTATGCCATTTTGAAATACGATATTCTTTGTCGGCTGCTATTTCAGTTTTACTGAATCGTCTGCGAAAATCAACCATACTACAGGAAGCAAGAGAATTAAGTGCAGCCGCAATACTTCCCCATGATGCCAGGAAAATAATAGCAATAAGCAAGCCTACAAGACCCGCCGGCAAATAATCCACAACAAACCGAAGAAAAATATAATTAGTATCATTACTATCACCGCCAACTTCTTTTGAACTGATCCACTCTTTTACTTTTTCCCTCAAACTATCCGAATGCTTTTGCAATATTATTAATTCATTCGCCCTTATTTCCTCTTCCTGCTTGCTTCCTGAATGTAATGATTGGGAAAATGCAGCTACCGCCCGTTGTTTTTGCAAAGACAATTTGTCAAATTCGTTTTGAGCCAGATGAAAAGAATCTTTTAAAGAAGAATTCTCAATTTTTACAATCTGAGAATGATTGAAAAATATAGGAGCTTTATTAAATTGATAGAATGTAAAAACCAAAGCGCCAATCAACAAAATCAAAAATTGCATGGGAACTTTCACCAACCCGTTCATCAACAAACCGATCCTGCTTTGTGACACTGATTTTGCGGTCAAATATCTTCCTACCTGTGATTGATCGGTTCCAAAATAAGATAAGGCGAGAAAAAAACCACCGATAATTCCGCTTAATAAATTGTATTGATCACTCCAATCAAATCCTTTTTTAGAAATACCAGTTGTGATCACATTCAGCTTTCCCAGTTTTCCACTTACATGCAATGCATCCATGAATCCGACATTATGCGGTAACATTCTTACTACCATGTAAGCTGCAAGAAACATTCCGATGAAGATAATAGCCAACTGCAATTGTTGTGTATAAGCCACAGCTTTGGCACCGCCGCTCATTGTATAAATGATCAGTAAACCGCCCATGAAAATATTTGTCCAGTAAATATTCCAGCCAAGCAAAGATGAAAGAATGATAGATGGAGCAAATACACTGATGCCGGTGGATAAACCTCTTGATAATAAAAATAAAAATGATGTAAGCGTTCTTGTCTTGCCGTCAAAACGATTTTCCAAAAATTCATACGCAGTATAAACTTTTAGTTTACTGAAAATGGGAACAAATGCAATACAGATAACAACCATGGCAACTGGTAGACCAAAATAATATTGAACGAAACGCATTCCATCTGTATATGCCTGTCCCGGCGCCGATAAAAATGTAACGGCGCTGGCTTGCGTTCCCATAATGCTCAGCAATACCAATCCCCATGGCATACTGCGATTGGAAAGAAAATAACCATCCAGGTTATGAGTAACACGGCTTTTATACAAACCGTATGCAATGGTGCACAGCAAGGTTAAGATAAGCACTATCCAATCAAGCGAATGGTTCATGAAAATTTTTTGGTAAAAAAATAAAAGAAGATAATAAGTAAAAGCAGAAAAATAATTATAAGTGCATACCAGTAATTCCAGTTTTTGAACAATGGCGTTTTATCATTTTTCTGTTGTGACATATTGTTTTCGTTGCGAACTCATTACAATTTTCATTGTTATTCCATCTCTGAGTTGGAATTCTATCCAATTAAATCTTCGTATATAAAAATATCAGCAAAGTCAGGCCGATATTGGTTCATTAAAATCCTTTCTTTCTATTCAATGCAATAATGTTTGCCAGCAACCGATAAGAACCTGGAACACCTGCCGGCAATTGACGGAAAAATGCCAGCCCGGTATAAACAAAAACTCCTTTGCCATAATTTGCAATGATCAGGCTTCCTTCATCCGGATTCTCATTTGGATCGTGCATGGAGAGGATTGTTTCAAAATGTTTATCCAAATTCCCGGCATCATTGATGCTGCGATCCTGGAACCACCCGTTAAAATCTTCTTCGGTAATCTTATTCGGAAAATTCAGAACCGGATGATCGGTTTTTAAAAAAGTAACCGGAGCAGTTTCTACCGAAACTCTTGTTCGTGTAATATCGAAATTATAAGGACCCATTTTTGTTCTGACAGATCTAATGTAATTGCTGGTGTTATACTGTACAATCAGATTACCGCCGTCATTCACATATTTCATCAACTTATCATAATAGTTATTCAACCAGTCTTTGGTATTATATGCTCTCACACCGGCGATGATTGCATCAAATTGATCAAGGTTGTTTCTTTCAAGTTCTTTATCATCCAGCAATGTAACTTCATAACCCATTTGTGTTAAAGCTTCAGGAACTTTATCACCAGCGCCAACAATGTAACCAATTTTTTTACCGTAGGTTTCAATTTTTAATGCTAAAGTTTTAGTAACAACATCTTTAAAATAGGCGATATATGGTATGTGATTATATTTAATTATTTGAATCGACTTTACAAAATCACTATCCGGTTTATAACGAAAAGGAGTTTCAACCAATACAGATGAAGTAATACCATCCATAGCTTTTTCCTGCGGAATATCAAGATCGGCAGTTTGACCTTTATTTAAATTGAGGGTATAATTTTTGGGAAAGGCTATCCCCTCTCCATATATCTTGATATTATTCCAATTTTTATTCGCATTTATAGAAATAGTCTGATCCAATTTTTCACCAGAACCAATTTTATAAACCAACAAATCATTAGCAACTGATGCATTAAAAGGAGGAATTACGACTACAGGTTCATATAATTCTCCTTGCACAGGATCAGTAAATTTATATTTAACCGGTTCTGAGAAATTGAAATCCTGACCATCGATATTCAAAGTAATATCCGCGACATATGCCGGGTCAACATCGGCCTGCCCGATTTTCCGCTGATCATTGACATTAAAATATCCTTCTTCCATTTTGTTGACCAGCCAATATGGTTGCGTGATTGGCTTTGAATCAGGAACAAAAAAAGTTTTACTAAAAAATAAATTCTGGTTTTTAATCAACCCCTTGTTGAGAGTAGAATCAAAGTCATCCACTTTTACTTCTCTTAATGTTGCATTGACGCCAAGGCGATCATTCAACAAAAAATTAATACGGATTGAATCAGTCTGCACTGCAAATTCCTCTGAAGTTGTAGCATCAATAAACAAACCGCTGCATTGCCCGATGAGTTGTTTCGTTTCTTTCAGCTTTTGGGTTTTCCAATATCCGTCAGGTAATTTTTGCAATGCCTGGTATAATTTCACCAAATTTTTCACTGATCTTTCAGGATGTAAAAAATCGAAGGAAGCTAAAAGGTTAGAAACTATTTTTTCTATTGCTTCACCACCGCTCACTCTTTTCCATGTTATGTCAACATCATCCATCAAATCGTTTGTTGGCGGAGTTCCTCCTGTAGTTTTAAAAAATTCCAGTGCTTCTCCTCTTGATGCAGATGCGCCAAAACCCTGGCTTTTATGATTGCTCCGGCTGAGAGCAGCAATCTCACCATAGCTTTTTCCCAATAATGGATTATATCCACCAACATCAAAATGAAACTGGCTGTTATTTGTTGTATTAATGCTTCCGAAATTGAATGTATTCCATAAAATTCTTTTTGCCTGCCATGGTTTTACATATTTCAATTGCTCCGGAAAACGATTCGGATCAGCCGCAGCTGTAAATGCTTCGTTGGCAAGAATAGCTGATGCAGTATGATGACCATGACCACCTTCGCCTGTCGTAGGAAATCTTGTAATGATAACATCCGGCTGAAATTTTCTTATTACCCAAACAACATCACTCAGAATTTTTTCTTTGTCCCATTTGGTAAAAGTTTCCTGCGGACTTTTTGAATATCCGAAATCAAAAGCTCTTGTAAAAAATTGTTCGCCGCCGTCAATTCTTCTGGCTGCCAATAATTCCTGGGTTCTTATTAATCCTAATGCAACCCCTTGTTCATCACCTAAAAGATTTTGACCACCATCACCTCTTGTCAATGACAAATAACCAGTGCGGTAAAGTCTGTCTTTGGATAAATAAGCGATCAATCTTGTATTTTCATCGTCAGGATGTGCAGCCACATACAATACTGAACCCAGCACATTCAATTTCTGAAGAGCCTGGTAAATATCGGCGGATGTCCATGTCTGAGGAGACTGAGAATTAACACAAGGTGAAAAATACAACGAACAAAATACAAGGCACAAGGCACAAGTAATGATAGATAGTTTTCGCATCGATAAAATTTATTCAACGAATATAAATCATGTTATGAAGATGTAATCCCCATTTATAAAAAATGTCTAAAGAATGTTAAACGTTATTTATCTCTATTCTTTTTTTCAAAAAATTATTGTCAATACTTTTAACTTTTATTTTTCAATCAATTTCCAACAAAAAAAACAGCATTACAAAACATCAGCTTTCCATTTTCCCAAAAACTCCGGAACAAAACGTCATCAACGAGGTAAGTAATGGTTCCTTCACTTGAATTTTGAACGCCAAATAGTAGACCGTCTTTTAATTTATCTTTCAGTTTAGCGCCGACAAATCCTGACACCTGGTTGTCTTTCTTAATCACACCTACATTCCAGCCATCTTTCATAAACTCATAAACCTTATCATCCATTTTTAGTGTATAATAATCAGGGACGATTTTCCAATGAGGTGTATATTTTGTTCCATTCTTGTATCCCAAAAATTCTTCGGGTGATTTTAACTGGGCATTTGAAACGGTAATTGTAATAACCAAAAATGAAAAAAATAAAATTCTTTTGATCATGTGCAGTCCTTTTAATAAGGCAATTTAGGAAACCATTTACGATTTGCCATATCATTAAACAAATGCTTTCTCACAACTTCATTACTTTTGAGTATGAAAAAAAGAATCCTTTTAGTAATAGCTATCCTGCCTGCTTTAGTTATTTATTCTCAAAAAATAACTTCAGTTGCTCCGAACAATGTAAATCATAGTTCATATGTAATTCAGAAAAAAATTATTTGTCAGAATGGCGCTGTGGTTTCAGCACACGCATTAGCGAGTAAAATTGGCGTTGAAATTTTAAAACAAGATGGCAATGCAATTGATGCAGCTATTGCAACACAACTGGCATTAGCCGTCGTATTTGCCAACGCAGGAAATATTGGCGGAGGCGGTTTTATGGTTGCAAGATTGAGTAATGGAAAACTGATTGCACTTGATTACCGTGAAATGGCGCCTGGCAAAGCCACTCGTAATATGTATATTGATGAAAAAGGAAATGCAAGAACAGACAGAAGCCAAGATGGACATTTATCAAGCGGCGTGCCCGGAACAATTGCCGGGTTATTTGCAGCGGCAAAATATGGCAAGCTTTCTTTCAAAAAATTAATACAACCAGCTATTGATCTGGCCGAAAAAGGATTTGTGATCAATGAAAAAGAAGCAGCAAACCTGAACCATCTTCAAAAAAATCTGAAAAAATTCAATACAAGAATTTCAGCTTTTGTAAAAAATGTTCCCTGGAAAGCTGGTGATACCCTTGTTCAAAAAGATTTAGCCAATACTTTAAAAAGAATCCGTAACCACGGCGCTGCCGGATTCTATGAAGGCGAAACGGCAAAGCTGATCGTAGATGAAATGAAAAGAGGTGGTGGAATTATTTCCTATAACGATTTAAAAAATTATAAGGCTATATTCAGAGAACCGCATGTGTTTAATTATAAAGATTATACTATCGTTGGCATGCCAATGCCAAGCAGTGGAGGTGTTTTGATTCACCAGATGATGAAAATGATTGAGAACAGAAATATTGCATCAATGGGATTTGAATCGGTCCAATCCGTGCAATTAATGACTGAGGTAGAGCGCCGTGCTTTCGCAGATCGGGCTGAATATATGGGCGATGCTGATTTTTATAAAGTGCCTGTAGGTATGATAACAGATAATGTTTACTTACAGGAAAAAATGAAAGATTACGATCCAACAAAAGCCACACCAAGCAATACGTTGAAAAAAGTGCGGCCAATTGCTCATGAAAGCGAGGAAACAACACACTTTAATGTAATAGACAAAGATGGAAATGCAGTATCGGTTACAACGACACTCAATGATTCATATGGCAGCAAAGTAGTCATTGGTGGCGCAGGATTTTTCATCAATGATGAAATGGATGATTTCAGTATAAAACCTGGCGTACCGAATTTATATGGCGCTGTTGGTGGCGAAGCTAATGCTATCGTTGCCGGAAAAAGAATGCTGAGTTCTATGGCTCCAACAATTGTTTTAAAAAATAATGATCCATATCTCCTCGTTGGTACCCCCGGTGGAACAACAATTCCAACTTCAGTTTTTCAAACTATTGTTGATATTATTGAATTTGGTATGAGTACAGAAGACGCTGATTACAAACCTAAGTTTCATCATCAATGGCTGCCGGATACCTTGTTTGTGGAAAAAGGTTTTCCTCAGGATGTGAGTGCCAAATTAGAAAAGATGGGCTATAAAATTGTTCAACGAAGTAGTATAGGAAGAACGGAAGTGATCAAAGTTTTACCAGGCAAAAAATTCGAAGCCGTAGCAGATAACAGAGGTGATGATGATGCTGAAGGATGGTAGTTGAAAGAATTATGAATTATAAATTCCCTTAAGATGGTCGAAGAAATATTTTTGCAAAGTGCCCTGAAAGAATTCCATGATTATAAAAATCTTGGTGACAGAA
Source organism: uncultured Bacteroidota bacterium (assembly GCA_963823125.1). Classification (GTDB taxonomy): domain Bacteria; phylum Bacteroidota; class Bacteroidia; order Chitinophagales; family Chitinophagaceae; genus UTBCD1. The sequence continues at coordinate 375,614 of CAWGKD010000003.1, read as the reverse complement.
CATTTGAACAGATCACAGAAAAAGATTTTCATTTCCAGCCGAATGAAGAAAGTAACAGTATTGCCATCATTATTCAGCATATGCACGGAAATATGCTTAGCCGCTGGACAAATTTTTTATCAGAAGACGGAGAAAAAAACTGGCGCAAAAGAGATGACGAATTTGAAACGTCTTTATTGAGCAATGAACAACTCATTCATTTATGGGAGGAAGGATGGAAGCTTGTATTTAATGTTATCGAATCACTCAAAGAAGAAGACCTTTCGAAAACGATTTATATACGCAATCAACCCCATACTGTTGTAGCTGCCATTAATCGGCAGCTTACACATTATGCTTCTCATGTCGGGCAAATAATTTTATTGGGAAAAATAATTAAAGGAATGGAATGGAAAACACTGAGCATTCCAAAAAAGAAGTAAATAGTTTTACAGGCAAACTTATCCCTCCTTCATTTTGGCCAACCGGATATAATCTCTACTTTTATCACTTATACCGCTAAATAGCTTATGAGAAATCTGCTTTGCATTTCCATCACATTTATAATAATTAAATCGGCAACGGCTCAATATGAATTTGGTCTATTTGCAGGCCCGCAGCCAACTAATTCTCTTTATACTGTGAACGGTGTCAAACAATCAACCCGTTATAAATACGGCTTCCAGTTGGGAGCGGCATGGAAAGTGCCTTTTGATAACAAACTATATTTTTCTCCTGAAATTTTTTACAGCCTGAAAGGATATCGGGTTGCGTTGAGTCAATACACATATCCGCCAGACTCCACTGCAACGGATAACAACACTACAATACATTGTGTTGAAATAGCCGCTTTGCTTCAATATGATTTCAGCAACAGACCTGATCATTTTTTCTTCAGGGGCGGACCTTCACTAGATTTCCAGTTGTTTGGCCGGCAAAAATTTCATTTGATTAATGGCACTTACATCAGTCAGGATATGAAATATGGTTTTGCGGAATATGGTCATTATGCAGCCAATGCCATTGCACAATTTGGTTATGAAACTGCAAATGGTTTTTCTGTTTATGCTCAATATGGTTACGGATTAACCAACCTCAGCAATGTAGATTTCGGTCCAAGCATCCGCCATATTGTTACCGGCATTTCTGTCGGTAAATATTTTAACAACAAAAAGATTGTGATTGATACCAGGAATAAAGAGTAAAATTATTTTCCCGCCAAATTTGCGTTTCAAAATCAAATATTAAAAATCAGATCTAATCAAAATATCATTTACTATCTAAAAAAATCTCTCTCCCATTTCTTTCAGCTTTGTTAAAACCTTCCATCAAATATCCAATTAATAGAATCAAACTGGTATTGAATTTGCCCTAAGGGTACGATTGTCTATTTTTGCAAATCAATACGCTGATCCTGAAGAGATTCAAAAAAATATTGTTCTGGTTTTTCATTTCGCTTGCATTTCTAATAATTGCAGGGTGGATATTTATACATACTCCTTATGGACAAAACTGGATTGTTGGACAGATCACTAACCGCTTTTCCAAAGAACTGAAAACAAAAATTTCCATCCGGCATGTTGACCTCTCTCTTTTCAACCGCATACATCTTGATGATGTACTTATACAGGATCAAAAAAACGATACATTACTCTATGCCGGCGACCTGAAAGTTCGAATCACGGACTGGTTCTTTTTTAAAAAGAAAGCAGAACTAAAATATATCGGTTTGGAAAATGCTGTTGTAAAATTCCAGCGCAGCGATTCAATCTGGAGTGAACAATTTTTATTTGATTATTTTTCTTCACCCGATACTGCAAAAAGTGGTGGCATTGAACTCGACCTGAAAAAAGTAGATTTAAAAAATGTTTTGTATGTTCAGAAAGATGGATGGATCGGTAATGACATGACAATAAAGATTGGCCTCTTGAACCTTGATGCCAAAGAAATCAATTTTTCTAAAAATATAATCGATGTCAATTCACTCGACATAACCGACCCGATAGTAAGTCTCTACTCATATAATGGTTGGAGAATATATAATTCCGGTAATAATACTGCCAATTCAGCGGTAGAATCATCTCTGCAATGGAACCCTGGCAACTGGCTGGTGCATCTTGCAAAAATGAAAATCGTTAACGGAACTTTCAAAGATGATGTACAATCGCCCGATGCCGTTCTCACGTCATTTGATGGCCGACATATTGATTTTAACCACATAAACGGAGAGTTTATTGATGCTCGCTGGAATAAAGATACAATCACAACTCACCTGGCATTGCAAACGAAAGAACGAAGCGGACTTGAAGTAAAAAAAATGCTGGCAGATGTTAAGTTCACGCCACAGGAAATGGTATTCAGAAATCTCGATATTCATACCAACAATAGTGTCATCAAAAATTTCTTTGCGATGAGTTATCATAATTTCAGTGACATGGATGACTTTATCCACAAAATAAAAATGACAGGAGATTTTGATGATTCTCAGATCGACAGTGATGATATTTCTTTTTTTGCGCCGGAGTTATCATCCTGGAAAAAGAAAATAAATCTGAGAGGAAAAATAAAAGGTTCAGTTGACGAATTGGCCGGGAAAAATTTGATTATTCGTGCCGGTGAAAATACATTGCTGAATGGTGACCTGAGCCTGACCGGGCTACCTGAAATAAATAAAACCTTTATTGATTTTAAGGCCAATGATTTCAAGACTACGTATTCTGATGCAGCTATCATATTGCCGCAACTTCGCGATAAAAACAATCAGGACCTGAAAAAAATTCAACCTTACCTGAGCAAAATCCAGTATGTTCATTTTACCGGAAGTTATACCGGGTTTCTCAGAGACTTTGTAACATCCGGAACTTTTGAAACCAACCTTGGCATTGTTAAATGTGACTTGAATATGAAATTGCCTGCTCATCAGCAACCTATTTATTCAGGCAATATTTCCACCGACAGTTTTAAACTTGGTGAATTATTAGATAATCCCGACATAGGAATGATCTCAACTGCCGGTGTAGTGAAAGGAAGTGGCCTGAATGAAAAATCCCGCAATGCCGAGTTAAATGGCAAGATCAATTTTCTGGATTATAACAATTACCGCTATACCAATATTGTTATTAATGGTAAACTGGACAAGAATTTTTTTGACGGTTTTGCTTCCTTTAATGATCCGAATGGGGAAATGACCATGAATGGGAAAATTGATTTCAACGACTCTGTTCCTTCGTTTAATCTTTTTGCAGATGTAAAAAAAGCTGATCTTAAAAAATTGAATATCACGGATAGCGCTATTGCCTTCAACGGAAAATTCAAGCTCGATTTTACAGGAGATAATCTTGATGATTTTTTAGGCAATGCAAAAATTACAGAAGCTTCATTGACAAAAAACGGCAATCGTCTTCCGTTTGATACTCTCATTATTTCATCTGCTATTGACAATGGTAAAAAAACATTATCGGTTTATTCAAATGAATTTGATGGGACTATTTCGGGTAACTTCAGTATTAAAGGTCTGCCTGATGCATTTAAACTTTTTTTGAATAAATATTATCCTTCTTATATCAAAGCGCCTCTTATCCTTCCGGCCAAAGAAACATTTACTTTTCAAATTAACACACGCAACATAGAAGATTATTTTAGTCTCTTAAATACTGATTTAAGTGGTTTTGATTACAGCCATATTTCCGGTCGACTGGACCTTTCTGACAATCATTTTGATTTTGATGCAGACGTCCCCAATTTTTCGTATAAACAATATGTTTTTACAGATGCTGAAGTAAAAAGTATCAGCACACTTTCACGTCTTTCATTGTATGGAAAAGCAGGAAGCACTATTATTAATGATACCTTGAATCTGCCAACAACTACTTTTAAAATTGAAGCTGCCAACGATTCTTCAAATGTAAGTATCGTTACCGGATCAAATATTGGTTTAAATAAAGCCAACATCAATGCAATGGTGAAAGTTTTTGATGGTGGCGTGATGATAAAATTTGATACTACTTCGTTTTCTTTAAATGGGAAAACCTGGACAATTGATAAAAACGGCGAGTTACAATTTGGCAAAAACTCGGTAACAAACAGCCAATTGTTTTTGCATGAAAGTTATCAGGAAATAAAATTTAATACTGTCCCTTCCACAAAAGGGAACTGGAACGATCTGAATATCGAATTAAGTAAAGTAAATATTGGCGACTTTTCCCCATTTATTTTACCACAAAACCGGCTTGAAGGATTAGCCTCAGGTACAATAAAAATAGAAGATCCTTACAAAAAATTTAATATTACTGCTAATCTGAGAACAGATGAATTGCGGTTGGATAATGATTCGATAGGTAGTGTAACAGCCCAGGCAGAATATAATAATGGGACCGGAGAATTGCTGGCCAATGGCAGAAATCTGAATTCTGATCATAAGATAAACTTTGATCTGCATCTTTATCTGAAAGACACTGCAAATAAATTTGAAGATGTGATCAACCTGAGCCCGGATAATTATCCCATTAAAATATTAGAACGATTTATTGGTGATCTTTTTTCTGACTTGCAGGGTTATGCCACTGGTCAAATAAAAATTCTGGGAAAAGGAGATAACCGGAAATATGTAGGCAAAGCAAGGTTACATGATGCAGGATTAAAAGTAAATTTTACCCAATGCTTTTATAAAATTGAAGATGCTGATATTGAACTTAAGCCAGCTGAGATAGATCTCGATGGAATTGTACTCATTGATCCTGTAACTAAAAATCCGATTTATCTGAATGGAACCATTCAGCACCAATCATTCAGAGATATGTTTTTTGATCTCACTGTTTCTACCCGCAAACCCAGCACTCTTGGAAGTGAGAATAACAGGCCGGTTTTGCTATTAAATACTACAAGTAAAGATAACAACGATTTCTACGGCAAAATAAAAGGAACAGGATCTCTTTCTTTAACCGGTCCCGAATCAGAAATGTTTATGAAGATAGACGCTATCGCTTCAAAACAAGATAGCGGTTATATTACAATTCCTTCTACACGCAGCAGGGAAAACGGGATCGCTGATTTTTTAGTAGAGAAAAAATACGGCCATGAATTAAATGATAATGCTTCCGGAAATAATACATCCAACATTATTTATGATGTAGACGTAACTGCAAACCCGATGGTGAATTTTAAGGTGATCCTGGATGAACTGACTGGTGATGAGATTAAAGGCCGGGGTCGCGGTGATCTGAACATCAAAGCAGGCACTTCTGAACCATTAAGTCTCAACGGCAATTTTGAAATTGATGAAGGAAGTTATCTTTTTACTTTTCAGTCTTTCTTCAAAAAATCATTTGAAATCAAAAAAGGAGAAAACAATTATATAAGATGGAGTGGTGATCCTAATAAGGCCAAAATAAATTTTGATGCAGTGTACAAAGCTGAGAAGGTTAGTTTTGCTCCTTTAGCCAATTCTTTACAACTGGATCCTAACATTTCAAGAGCAAGAGGAGATGTATACGTTATTGCATCTCTGACTAATGATTTATTCAAACCTGATATTAAATTCAGCCTGGATTTTCCTGCATCCAGTCCAGCTGTCACTGATCCAACTTTTGCTTTTAATATTCGCCAAATCGAAAAAAATCCTAACGACATAAATAAACAGGTAACATACCTTATTGTCTTTAATAGCTTTGCTCCCAGTGAAATTGGCGCTTCCAGTGCAAATTCAACATCTAATTTTGGTGATATCGCAACCAATACGATTTCCGGAATATTTATGGGAGTATTAAATAATGAATTAAATAAAATACTCTCCAAAATGCTAAAGAATGATAAGTTCCGGGTAAATTTTTCCAGTTCAGTTTATAACAGAAACCTGATTGATCCCACCAATAAAACAGCATTGAACCTTGGCAGCAATGTGAATTTATCCATTGGGCGCTCTTTCTTTAATGATCGCTTCATCATCACTTTTGCGGGCGGTTTGGAAGCGCCATTGCAACAAAGCAGCATTCAGCAAAGCATCCAGCTTCTTCCTGATGTAACTACTGAATGGCTGATTAATCAAAGCGGCACCATTCGGGCTTCTTTCTTTTATAGAGAAAATACAGATTATCTGACTACAACTGTTACCGGAGCGCCCGGTCGTGCCCGTCGTTATGGAAGCAGCATTGAATACCGAACGGAATTTGATAATCTTGGAGAAATATTTAATAAGAAAAATAACAGGAAAAAAGAGAAACTTCACCGGCAAAAACAGGAACAGAGCAAGGATCAAAAATAATTCACTTTCAAATCTTCAAATTTCCCATAGATCAATTTGTCATAAAAATCTCTTTTTTATTAGGAGGATATCGATTTGTCAACTCCTGTTTCAATTTATTAATTAAAAACAGTAATTCTGGAAACTGGCATTGTCGGAACAAAGCCATTTCTGAACTTTGATATTGTTAATATTTACCTATATTTATTGCCGGAATATTCCATTTCTTTGCACCAGAAAAACTAAACTATATGCTTAAGAGATTACTCTTTCTATGTGCCTGCGCATTTATGACAACCAGTATTTTACTTGCACAGGTAACCACCAGTACCATTACCGGTACTATAAAAACTACTACTGATGAATCGCTTGTTGGTGCTACCATCAAAGCCACCCATGTACCCACTGGAACAATATATACTACAATATCATCAAAGGGTGGACAGTTTAATATTGAAAATATGCGGCCTGGCGGACCTTATATTATAGAAATAACTTTTGTTGGGTTCGAGACACAAAAATTTGAAGACGTTTACTTGAAACTTGCCGAATCCTTCTACCTTAATGTTCAAATGCAAAAAGCAGTTAGTTCACTTGAAAATGTGGTAATAACCACATCTTTGAAAAAAAATCCGATATTAAATGCGAGTAGAACCGGGGCTGTAACAAATCTTAGCCGCAGCCAAATTGAAATTATGCCGAGCATTTCCCGCAGCATAAATGATCTCACGCGGGCTACACCTCAGGCGAATGGCGTTTCTATTGCAGGTGGTGATTTCAGGCAAAACAACTTTACAATTGACGGAGCTGATTTCAATAATAGTTTTGGTATCAGTACCAACGGTGCTGGAAACCTTCCTGGTGGAGGTACACCAATTTCTTTGGACGCAGTTGATGAAATTTCGGTAAACATTTCGCCATTTGATATTCGTCAATCAGGTTTTATAGGTGGAGCTATTAATGCTGTCACTCGCTCTGGGACAAACACTTTCTCCGGGTCTGTTTATAAATATTGGAGAAACCAAAATAATCAGGGCAACCATGTTGGAAATACTACGGTTATAAGAAATCCTTTTTCATTCACTCAATGGGGATTCAGACTCGGTGGTCCCGTGATTAAGAATAAGCTGTTTTTCTTCTTCAACTACGAAACTGATAACCAGCCTAAACAGGTGCAAACAAATTTTGCTGCAACTTCTGCTGCTCCTTTTGGAAGTTCATCAAATATTGCCAGACCTTTGGCATCAGATTTAGATGCAATCAGTTCCTATCTTTTAAATACATATAATTATGTCACTGGCCCTTATGATCACTACAGCACGCAAACTTCAACTACAAGATACTTAGGCAGGCTTGACTGGAATATCAACAAAAACAATCACTTTATGGTAAGATATAGCCAGGTTGAAGGTGGCTCGCCTTCTCCACCTAGCACTTCTACCAGCGGTTCTAATCTTGTTGGGGTAACAGGTAATCGTCAGGATATAAATTCATTGTTCTTCTCAAATTCCATCTATTACCAGGGAATTAATTTTTACTCTTTGGCAGCCGAGTTAACCTCTAAAATCAGTAGAAGACTTTCCAATGTAATACGTGCCACTTATACATTTCAAAATGAATCCCGGTCTACTCCGAGCACAATCTTTCCTTTTGTAGACATTTTAAATGGGATGACAAGTAATTTAAATGGCGGTACTACATACACTTCTTTTGGTTATGAGCTTTTTTCTTATGGCAATCTAAGAAAAGTCAAAATGCATTCCTATGTGGATAATCTGACCTGGAATAGCGGTAAGCATAGTGTAACAGCTGGTATTCAATTAGACTATAGCCAGACTACAAATGGATTCATGCGCTTTGGAACCAGCTATTATGTTTTCAATAGTTGGAATGATTTTATTACAGGTGCTAATCCTTACAACTTTGCCCAGACATATTCCTTCCTTCCGGGTTTTGCACAGGCTTTTCCAAGTTTTAAATTCGCGCAGTATTCAGCTTATGCCCAAGACGAAGTCGCCTTTAATAAAAAATTTCACCTGACTTTTGGGATCCGTTTTGATCAACCGACTTATCCTAATGTTTCACAGATTGTAACAAATCCATATGTACTAGCGGTTAATTTTGCTGACGGAGCAAAGATGAATACAGGTGTCCTTCCCAGCAAAACCATTATGGCTTCACCGCGCATTGGATTTAACTATGATCTTTATGGAGACCGGTCCCTACAGATACGCGGCGGTACAGGTATCTTTACTGGTAAAGTACCTTTTGTATGGATAGTGAGCCAATCAGGAGATAATGGAATGCTCCAAACAACAGTTGGTTACAATGGTACTGCAAATACACCCGGACCATTTAGCCCTGATCCCAAGGCTTATTTACCGCATTCAACACCAATACCAGGGTCAATAATTCCAACAACCATAGAAGTTCTTACCCCAAATTATAAGTTCCCTCAAACATGGAAGACAAGTTTGGGATTAGATAAAAAATTGGCTGGCAATACTATATTTACCGTTGAAGCTATATTTAATAAAGACCTGAAAGCTCCTTATTTTACAAATGTAAATCTGGTAAACCCATCACCTTTAAATGTGTCTGGTTATCCTGACAATCGCTTAATTTATCCGGCATCAACAAATGGCAATACTAATAATAGTATTAAATTCATAAATCCTGTTATGTCAACTCCTGCAGCAGGTACTGTAGTATTCGTTCCTAATGGAACTTCAGCTCCTGCTGGTTCATCAATAGGGGCGGCCAATGTTATTTCAATGAAAAATGGAACGCAAGGATTCTATTTCTCTCTGAACTTTGAACTTCAAAAGCAATTAACAAAAGGACTTTCATTTTTTGCAGCATATACTAAATCCTTCTCGGGTAAGATTTTTGACGGAGGTGGGGACCAACCACTTTCAGCATGGCAGGGAACCGCTATTTCACAAGGGCCTAATGTTCCCGAGTTAAGTTATGCCAGCTTTGTAAATCCTGATCGTCTTTCTTCAGGTTTAACTTTGAGAAAAGAATATATAAAGCACCTGGCGACTACTATTTCAGTGTTTTATAATGGATCAAGCAACGGCAGATTCTCCTATGTTTATGGTGGAGATTTCAATCGTGATGGAGTGACGGGAAATGATCTTATCTACATTCCAAAAAATCCTTCTGAAATAACATTTACACCTTTTACTTATCCAAATGGTGTGACTTATACAGCTGCACAACAAAGCGCAATATTCTTCAACTATATCGCACAGGATAAATATTTGCGTAGTCATCAAGGTCAGATGGCGGAACGCAATGGGGGACAATATCCATGGCATAATGAAGTTGATTTTAAATTTTTACAAGACTTATTTGTCAATGTTGGCAAAACCAGAAATACAGTACAATTTGGTATTGACATATTTAATTTTGGAAATTTCTTAAATCATAATTGGGGAAAATACAAAATACTAAATGCTACTTCAGGTCAAATTCTGGTTCCAACAAATGCAACGTCTGGTACTATTTTTAATGCAGGTGGTACAATCGTTCCAACTTTCAGGTTAGCCTATGACACCAGAAATGCTCCTATCATAAGTTCATTCAGAGATGATGTAAGTATTAATTCTACATACTATATGCAATTTAGTATACGATACATTTTTGGAAATTAAGAAATCAATATTTCTCTTAAAAAAGTCCCGATTAAATTTCGGGACTTTTTTATGTCTCCCATATTTAATTATTACCTATTTGTTCCCCAACCCCATTTTAAAAATTCTGGCATAACCTGGGCCCATGTAGTAATATCGTGTCTTCCATCTTTCATTTCAACATAGTAAATATCTTTATTTGCATTGTAACCTTTTGCAGTTAACTCTTTTATCAAATCCAATGTATCATCAACCGAATCTATGATTCCATTTCTATTACGATCCATTGTTTCATCTTTATTGCCACATTGAAAAAAGAATTTTAATCCTGACCTGTATTCACTGTTGCGTACCTGTTGCTGCATGATGCGATGTTTCTCATCGTTATACTTTTTATCATCCTGATCAACGGAACGCCACCAGAACGAACCTGAGAAAACTCCAACTTTAAAAAAAATTTCAGGATAGTTCCACACAATATCCATTGCACTCAATCCTCCAAGCGAAAAACCAGCAAACACTTTTTCTTTAAAAGAATGAACAAAATATTTTTTCTGAATGAAGGGCAGCAATTCATTAATTACAAAAGAAGAATATAAACCCGCTTTAGCTCCTCTTCCCAGATAATCAGGTTGGGAAGCTATCCCATATTCCATTTTTCTTTCTTCTCCGGCATGAATACCTGCGCAAAATAATGGTTCAATAATTTTCTCCGAAAATAATCGGTCAAGAATATTGGCCAACCCAAGTTCCTTAAGATTTTGGCCATCGTTGATGAGCAATAAACTCATTTGAGACGGATCAACTACATTTTTTGGAAGGAAAAAATCAATTTTCACTTCCCGTTGCAGAAATTCAGATTTAATAGATATATTTTCAAGTGAAATACGGGATGTTTTTGCCAGATGCATGGTTTCAAAAATAAGGATTTCATTTATACCAGTACCTTTTTTATGTGAATTATCCGGCAAGTGAATTTCTGTGTTAATTTGTTTATATGCAGGCTAAAAAATAAATTTGATAAAGGTACTGACTGTGCTGAATTTTACCGCTATTTCATCAACATACTAAAAACAACTTATGAAGAAGATTGGAATTCTTTTTGGCAAAGAGCGTTCTTTCCCAAATGCATTTATTGAAAGAGTAAATGGGAAAAATATCGAAGGCATTATTGCAGAACCAGTGCTGATAGACAAAGCAATGCAAGGTGAGTATAGCGGCTACACAGTTATCGTTGACCGTATTTCCCAGGATGTTCCTTTTTACAGAACCTGGTTAAAAAACGCAGCCCTTACCGGAACATCGGTTATCAATAACCCTTTTTGGTGGAGCGCTGATGATAAATATTTCAACAACTGCCTGATGACAAAAGTGGAAGTTCCGGTTCCTAAAACTGTTATTATTCCTTCACGCGATCATCCGCATGATACTTCAAACGATTCTTTCAGCAACTTGGCGTATCCGCTCGATTGGAATTCTATTTTCAAATATGTTGGATTTCCCGCTTATATGAAACCCTTTGAAGGTGGTGGGTGGAAACATGTATACAAATTAAAAGATGCTGAAGATTTTTTCAAGAAGCATACGGAAACTGGACAACTGGTAATGTTGCTTCAGGAAGAAATTGTATTTACCGAATACTATCGTTGCTATTGCATCGGAGGAAACCATGTCCGTATTATGTCTTATGAACCTCGCAATCCGCATCATCTTCGTTATGTTGCAGACTTTAAGCCATCAGCAGAAAGATTACAACAAATGACAGAAATTGTTCTTCGCATAAATAAATATTTGGGTTACGATTTTAATACGGTAGAATTGGCTGTGCGTAATGGAGTACCATATGCAATTGATTTTTGTAATCCGGCGCCGGACGCTGAAAGAACAGGTGTAGGGGAAGAAAATTTTGAATGGGTGGTAGAAACAGCAGCCAATTATGCTATTGAAAAAGCATTGGAGAATAAAGAAGGACAAGATAATCTCACATGGGGTGAGTATATAAAAAGAAGCAGCAATCAATTACCCCTCGGTTAATAGTGGATAATTGATAAATCAAAATTAGTTTTCATGATAGAAGGTTATCAATTATTCAATTTAAAAATACCAATTACAACATGGCAAAGCTCAACTATAAAACTTTTACACTCGGCGTGGAAGAAGAATACATGGTTCTCGATCCGGAAACCAGGGAATTAAAAAGTCACGAACAGAAAATTGTACATGAAGGACAAAAGGTGATCAAGGATAAAGTAAAAGCAGAAATGCACCAGGCTGTAGTTGAAGTGGGCACCGATATTTGTGCTGACGCGGATGAAGCATTTATAGATGTTGCCAATCTTCGCAAAACTATTTCAGGAATTGCAAAGAACCTGGGATTTGGTATGGGAGCTTCCGGAACACATCCTTTTAGCCATTGGGAAAGCCAACTTATCACCAATCATGAACGATATAATGAAATTGTAAATGAATTACAGGAAGCAGCACGCAGTAATCTAATTTTTGGTTTGCACGTACATGTAGGAATGGAAAATCGTGAGATGGCTAATCACATTGCAAACTCAACAAGATATTTTTTACCCCATATCTATGCACTTAGCACTAATTCTCCTTTTTGGGAAGGAAGGCTAACCGGTTATAAATCTTACCGCACAAAAGTATTTGATAAATTTCCACGCACCGGTATTCCCGACAGTTTTGAAAGCATTGAAGCGTATGACAATTATGTAAAACTTCTGATAAAAACTAATTGTATTGATAATGCAAAAAAAATATGGTGGGACCTGAGAGTACATCCATTTTTCAATACTGTTGAATTTCGTATTTGCGATGTGCCGATGACAGTAGATGAAACGATAACTATTGCCGCTTTGTTTCAGGCAATCTGCGCAAGAATATACATGCTGCGATCAAAAAATTTAAATTTCATACAATATTCAAGGGCATTACTGAATGAAAATAAATGGAGAGCCAGCCGATATGGTGTGGATGGAATGCTGATTGATTTTGGAAAAGAAGAAGAAGTGAATACCCGTTCCCTCATTTATGAGTTGCTTGAATTTCTTGATCCTGTACTTGATCATCTTGGCAGTCGCCAAAGGATCGCTTATGTACATAAAATTTTGGAACAAGGTACCGGCGCCGACCGGCAATTAGCCATATTTGAAAAAAATAAAAATCTTATGAATGTGGTTGACTATATACAAAGTCAATATTTAAACGGGATATAGGATAGTTTCAATAAAAACAATTAAAAATCACTTTAAATTAATTTGATAAGTTCCCGGAACTTTTGCTCTTTTCTTCAACTTCAGTATATTGGATGTGCAATTTTAATCTTGCCCAGTCTCATCATCCTAAAATTTTAAGATTATGTTTCGCAAACTAAAAATGTATCTGATTCTTGCAATTATTATAGCAGCAACCATTTTGCTTATCCTGAATAAATTTCTGGTTTATGGATTAATTGTGTTTGGAGTTGGTATGGCAGCCGTTACATTATACCACATTTTCATTAAACAAAAAGACGATGAATTATTCAAATTGAGAGCGCAGTTGAAAGAAAGTAATAACGCTTCAGCTTCACTGAAAAGTGAAAACACAGAATTAAGAAACCGTAAATTAAATATTTCTGAAATAAAAAGCGCCGTTGACCTTGGGCTAATGGAAGTAAACGCAAACTTCACCCGTGTGTGGAATGAAAAAAGTGAGTATGAAAAAAAACAGATCCGTTTTATCGGCGCATTGCAGGTGAGTATTGTGGCTAAATATGGATTAGATATGAAAGATCTTCGTGTAAAATTTGATCCCGATAAAAATGAAGTTACTGTAGCGAATATCAAACCAAAGTTTCTTTCATTCTCCGATTTAAATTATGATTGGAAAGTTGCAGAAGTATTATTATACACCGTGCCACTGATCGGCGATAAGTATTGGCAAACAACAAAAGAATTGGAGGCATTGAATAGTGATATGAAGGAAAATTACCGCAAGCGCATTAATGAAGAAGTGAAGAACGGTCCTGTAGAAATGGAATGGGTTCTCACGCCGTTAAAAAAACAAGTCGCCGGCGCTTTGGAAATGATACTCGGTGCACAAGGAAGAAAAATAAAAATCGTTGAAAAATTTGATGATACTTTTAAAGAGTTAAGTGAGTTCACGCATAATGAAGACAATTAAAAATTCCCCTCTTCTACGTCATGAATAAACTTGATCACTCCAGTCATAAAAACCTTCTGATCATCCCACATACACATGTGGCTGCCGTTGGGGCAAAATAAATATCGTCCATGTTGCACTGCTTTACTTTGTTCTTCCATCGCTTTTGGATCCATCGTATCATACTTTGCTCCTACCATTAATGTTGGTATTCTTATTTCTTTCAACCTGTCTTTAATATTCCAGTTGGCAAGTCTTCCTGCAATTCCGAATTCAGACGGACCTTGCATAATGGTATAAATTTGTGAAGGCACGGCCATTCCACCCAGATGTGCAAATGTCCGGTTTACTGCATCAGGCCATTCCTGCAATCTGCATAAATGCTGTTTATAAAAATTCGGCATCAACAATTCCATGTAACGGGGATTGCTGTAATCATTTTTGGCAATGATTTCTTTTAATTCCGTCAACACTTTAGGATCCATTGTCTTTGATAAAACATCTTCGGCATATTTTCCGTAATCAGGACAGCTAGCCATCATATCAGCAACAATCAATGCTTTCATATTATTCTGATATTTCAAAGCATATTCCATTCCCAATATGCCGCCCCATGAATTTCCCAATACATAAAAATTTGTTGAATCAGCATCAATTGCTTTTCTTACTTGTTCTACTTCATCCACGTATCTATCAATTGTCCAGAGACTGGTATCTTTCGGTTGATCACTATAGGGAGCGCCCAATTGGTCATATTCATAAAATTCAAACCCTTCCTTAGGAAAAAAACTTTCGAAGCATTCCATGTATTCATGTCCGGCAGCAGGACCTCCATGAAGCAACAAGATTTTTATTTTTGGATTATTTCCAAACCTTTTTGTCCATACTTTAAATTCTCCAACCGGAGTTTTTATCGGAATCATTCTTACACCGCCGCTTTGAACACCAGTATCACCATAATTGAAATATTCGGATACCGGCATACTTCCACCTGTTTTTATATCAGATTGTTTACAAGAGAAAAATATTAAAAAGATGGTAAGACAAATGATCGTTGATTTCATACAAATGATTTTGACCAAAAGGTAAAGATTTTGATTAATTTCATGTTTTTTAATTTAAAAGAAATGAGAAATATTTTTGCCTTACTACTTATAGCCATGTTTTCCTCCTGTTCATCAAAAGCTAAAGTTGATCTTCTCGTTTACAACGCCACTATTTATACTGTTGATTCTTCTTTTTCAATTGCTGAAGCAATGGCAGTAAAAGATGGGAAGATTGTTGAAGTGGGAAAAACAAATGATTTGCTGAAAAAATATGATGCAAAAGAAAAATTGGATGCTGAAGGCAAATTTATTTACCCCGGATTCATTGATGCGCATGCTCATTTTGTTGGATATGGTCAGTCTTTGTTTACAGTTAATCTGTATGACTGTAAAAGTTTTGATGAAGTACTTCAAAGAGTAAAAGACTTTGTATCTATCCATCCCAATGAATTCTGGATACGAGGTCGTGGGTGGGATCAAAATAAATTCTCTGGCGAGGAATTTCCAAGCAATGATAAACTCAATGAACTTTTCCCTGACAAACCTGTGTTACTCGGAAGAGTAGATGGTCATGCTGCAATAGCAAATCAAAAGGCATTGGACTTAGCAGGAATAAAAGCAGGAGACAAATTAACAGGGGGACTTATTGAAGTAAAAAATGGAAAACTTACAGGTATTTTAATTGACAACGCAGTAGGCCTTGTTGCAGCAAAAATTCCTACCACGTCAAAAATTGATTATGAAAAATGGCTTGTAGCCGCTCAAAAAAATTGTTTTGCCGTTGGGTTGACTACTGTTGAAGATTGCGGGTTGGATTACAATACGATTCTTTTTATTGACAGTCTTCAAAAAAATGGCAAGTTAAAAATGCGGATTTATGCAATGTTGAGTGATAATAAAACAGATCTTGATTTTGCATTGACCAAAGGGAAAATAAAAACAGATAAATTAAACGTTTGCGCATATAAAATGTACGCAGACGGCGCATTGGGTTCAAGAGGAGCATGCTTATTACAACCCTATTCTGACAGACCAGATTGGTATGGATTTTTATTAAGCCCGATCGCACATTATGATTCTGTTGCCAAACTAATTTATGAAAAGGGTTGGCAGATGTGTACTCATGCTATTGGTGACAGTGGCAACCGGATGATATTAAATGTCTATGCAAAATATTTAAAAGGGAAAAATGATCTTCGCTGGAGAGTGGAACATGCACAGGTGATCAATGAAAATGATTTTAAATTTTTTAGTGATTACAGTATTATTCCGTCTGTTCAGCCAACACATGCCACCAGTGATATGTATTGGGCTGGCGACCGTTTGGGAAAAGAAAGGCTGAAAGGCGCTTATGCATATAAACAATTGTTGCAGCAAAACGGATGGATTCCATTGGGAACAGATTTTCCTGTAGAAGATATTTCTCCAATAAAAACATTTTATGCAGCCGTTGTACGTAAAGATGCAAACGGCTGGCCGCCGGAAGGATTTCAAATGGAAAATGCATTGACAAGAGAAGAAACATTAAGAGGAATGACCATCTGGGCAGCCAGAGCAAATTTTGAAGAGAATGAAAAAGGTTCTTTGGAAAAAGGAAAGTTTGCTGACTTTGTAATTCTTGATGAAGACCTGATGAAAGAAGTTCCTGATAAATTATTGCAGGCAAAAGTGTTGAAGACTTTTTCAGGAGGAGAAAAAGTTTATGAAGTCAAATAAATTATTTTTGCATTGATACATAAAAAGCTGTGATAAACTAATAGCCAAATTCATAATAGCAAGCGCAAAAAAAATATTAATTTTACCCGATGAATTGGAATGAAAAAAGAAAGATCCGTATTGCTGTACTTGATCTCTATGAAGGCCAGCCCAACCAGGGTATGCGTTGTATCCGTGACATTATCAGTCATTGGTTAAAAAGCAATGACCTGGATGTGCAAAAAGATGAATTTGATGTGAGATTAAAAAATGAATTGCCCGATACTTCTTACGACATTTATATTTCCAGCGGTGGGCCCGGCAGTCCATTGGAAAGCCGTTTTGAAAATTGGGATATTGCCTGGTGTCATTGGTTGAATGAAATGGTTCGCTGGAATGAAAACCCTTCTCATTCACAAAAAAAATATATATTATTTGTCTGCCATTCTTTTCAATTAGCCAGCCGGTATTTTAATGTTGGTCTTGTTCGGAAAAGAAGATCCACTGCCTTTGGGGTTTTTCCTGTTCATATGCTGGAAGCCGGAAAAGAAGAACCTGTTTTCGATGGCTTAAATGATCCTTTCTATGCAGTTGACAGCCGCGACTTCCAGGTGGTTCAACCGAATAACGATTTACTGAACAATATGGGAGCCCATGTACTGTGTATTGAAAAAGAAAGATCACATGTTCCTTATGAAAGAGCTATGATGGGAATTCGTTTCAATAAGTATATGATCGGCACTCAATTTCATCCTGAAGCTGATCCAATTGGTATGAAAATCCGTTTGGAAGGAGAAGACAAAAAGAAAACAGTAATCGAAAATTACGGCGAAGAAAAATATAACAGTATGCTGGAACAATTGAATGATCCGGATAAAATTATGTGGACTCATGATCATGTGCTTCCCAATTTTTTAAATCAGTCGGTCGAACAATTGCACGAAATGCTGGTATAAAATATTTGTACTGTTTTGGCTATCCGCTCTTCATTCGCTAACTTCCCACCCAAACAAGGGAAATGATCCCCAACATCCGACAGATTTATAATTCTTCGTTTACCAAAGAAAAGTATGAAGCATTTTTAAAAGACCTGGACAATATTCATCCGGGTCAAATAGAATTCAGGGTAGCAGAAACCCCAATATTTGTTCCAAAAGATTTTACAAAAAAAATGCTGGCCGCATGCGAAAGCATTATTGATATTATCATTGACCCAAAATTTAAGGAGCTTACAAAAAATGCTATTCCAAAAAACCTGGAAGTACCCAATGAAAATAACTATTCGCATTTCATTTGTTTTGATTTCGGCATTTGTATAAATGAAAATGGAGAATATGAACCTCAACTTGTCGAGATGCAGGGATTCGCAAGTCTCTTTGCCTACGAAGCTTTAGTTCCGGAAATTCACCACAAACATTTTTATACTCCACCAGGTTTTTCCAAGTTTCTGAATGGTTATACGAAAGAAACTTATATCCAGTTACTAAAAGAAATCATTATAGCGAATGAAAAAACCGAACATGTAATTCTGCTTGAAATATTTCCCAGAAAACAAAAAACAAGAATTGATTTTTATTGTACGGAAGATTATCTAGGTATTAAAATGGTTTGCCTGACTGAACTAATCAAAGAAGGAAAAAAACTTTATTATCTGAATGAAGGGAAAAAGACAGAAGTTAAACGCATTTACAATCGCATCATTTTTGATGACCTGATGCATCAGAGTCCAGAAGTGCAGGAAAAAGGAAAGATCATGTTTGAAGAACTGGATGTAGAGTGGATTACTCATCCCAACTGGTTTTATCGCATCAGTAAATACACGCTTCCTTTAATCCATCATCCGTTTGTTCCAAAAACTTATTTTTTAAATGAAGTAAAACAAATTCCCGCCGACCTTGAAAATTATGTCTTGAAACCTTTGTTTTCATTTGCTGGACAAGGGGTGATCGTTGATCTAAAAAGAGAAGATATTGAAAATGTAAAAAACCCCGAGAACTGGATTTTACAAAGTAAGGTAAAATATGCGGATGTAATCGAAACACCCGATATTCCAGCTAAAGCCGAAATAAGAATTTTTTATTTCTGGAAAGATGGTGCGGTAAGACCAATCTCTGCAAATAACCTGGCAAGAATCAGCAAAGGAAAAATGATTGGCGTTCGTTACAACAAAGATAAAGAATGGGTAGGTGGAAGTTTTTGTTTATTTGAAGAGTAAAGTCAAATATCTGATGACAACATTAGAAAAAAATTATCATATTTATAATATCTATTCAATTATTTTAGAAGATAAAGAATATAATGGCTACGAATTTTTTAAAGAAAGGTTGCCAGAAAAGTATTTTAAAATCATCGGCGAAGTAACAGATGGTAAAATAATTGTTGATTGTTGGATTTATCTGACAGAGAATTATTTAAACTTTTTAATTAAAAAATTTAAATTAGGGATTTTAGGAATGTCGGATAACGAAATAGAAGTTTACGTTTGCGATAGTCCCAAAAAGACAATCAATAGTAGTGATAATATGTTAACACTGGCCCTAATTGATATAAAAGAAATATATAACGATGAAACCGAAATTTATATATTTGGATTAACACATATAGAAGATTATGATTGACTATTTAAGTCGACAATTAGAAATTGATTATTACAATCTGGTTTCAGAAAGAAAGGGTTGCGGATTGTGTCGTTCGATGAACATGATTAACCCAAATGAGCTAAAAAGTGATACAGATAATATTGGACCGTGGAGCGATTGGCAAAACAGTTTAAAAGCTAAAATCATTTTATTTGGTCAAGATTGGGGTTCGGTTGACTATTATGAAAAAATAGATAATAGCAAACCTTATGGCAAAGACAGAGATGCAAATCCGACAAATGCCGCTTTAAGAAAATTATTTGAAATTTTAGGTTATAAAATTGGTTTTCCTAACCAGCCAATAAAACACGAAGACTTATTTTTTTCAAATGTAGTATTGTGCTTGAAAAATGGTAATATGCAATCTAAGCTTCCTCAACAGGTTTACACTAATTGTTCAAAATTTATTAAGGGATCTATACGGTTGATTAGACCCAAAATCATTATAGCATTAGGGCTTGAAACAACTAATTCAATTCTTAAGGCATTTGAGCATTCTGCTTTTAAAACAATGACTGAAGCTATTGGAAAAGAATATACAAAGGTTAATGTTGGAAAATATCCAGAAAATTTCTTTCATCTCTTTCCTGTTTATCATTGTGGTAAAATATCTCAAAACATGAATAGAACCTTTGAAAAACAAATTAAGGACTGGGAGAGAATAAGAGACTTCGTTGGTAAAAATTTTTAAACCTTTTATAGGACAAATAAAATAGTAAAAAGAATTGAAGAATACTATTTAGTAATACAAAGCATGAAACTTCACTTGATTGTTAGTATTAATTTCTAATGCAGGCAAAGGAACTTTTGAAATTTTTAACAGGTAACTTAAATCATTATAAGCAGCCGATGAATTAATGCGGAACAAATCTACATCCGGAGAAATATAAAATTGCCGGTATCGTCTAAAATATGGGATGGACTTGCCGTTAACTTCAGTTGGATTAAACTGTGCGCCAGTCATTCCTTCAGCGCCATAACCAAAAGCAATATTTGCCCATTGGGGAAAATTACTTTTTGAAGATAAAAACGATTTTATATTAAATGACATCCAATAAGTCTGACCATTATAATCCTTCAATAATCGTGAAGACCATTTCGATCCTAATTCTCCGGGATTATATTTTGCAAATGGAGAATTATGAAAAGAAAATTTAAGAGCAACTCTTTGTTCTCCCCACCATTTTTGTTGTGATGCAAAAAATGCTGCTCCAAAAATATTGGCTGCCATATCACCCGGAGAAAATCCCCAATGTTTGGAAAATCCATCCATAATTTCTATGATTGACATATAACCCAGTGCAGTTAATCCTCCGATTGCTATAGAAGTTCCCTGACTTACGCCACTCCAGCGCATCAAATCATTTTGTATCGCAGCAATATTATATGCAGTAGTTGCATGCCCGACTTTATCCATTTGCAACCACTCGCCATTATCATTAAAAAAATGGAACCTGCTTTTGGGAAATTTTTTATACCATAAATAATATAATCCGACGGAAACTAAAACCCCTGCAGCTACTTCTGTTATTACCACCTTTTTTAAACGATCCGGCTGATAAGTCTGTGAAGGTGGAAAAGCAAATTGCTGACCATTGGCTATTTCAGCAAATATCAAAAAAAACTGAACCCAAAGAATCAATCTTCCTGCCTGCCATTTGTTCATAATATAAAATTATGAAGTCATCCTTTATCCGGGCTTTTTTCTTCAATCGCTCCAAGATGCTTAGTATCAAAATTTCTATACGCCCAGGAAAATATCAATGGAAAAACAATCAACGAAAAAATAGTTGCACAAATCAAACCACCTATTACCACCCGTGCCAGCGGACGTGAACTTTCTGATCCGATCCCTGTAGAAACAGCAGCTGGCAGCAAACCAATCATTGCCATTAATGCTGTCATCAGAACCGGGCGCACCAATGAATTCACTCCCATCCTTATGGCTGAATACAGAGAATTTTTTTCTTCACCCCGGATATTTTCAAGGTTTTGTTTAAAGGCAGAAATTAGTAAAACACCTTCCAAAATACAAATACCAAACAAAGCAATAAAACCTATTCCTGCAGAAATACTAAAATTAGTTCCTGTAGCCAATAATGCCATTATACCACCTACGACGGCAAAAGGAACATTTAAGAAAACCAATCCTGCGTCTTTCAAATTTCCGAACATAACAAACAGCAGAATAAATATACAGATAAGACTGATTGGTACAACCTCAGTTAATCTCTTTGATGCCC
Organism: uncultured Bacteroidota bacterium; assembly: GCA_963823125.1. GTDB lineage: Bacteria > Bacteroidota > Bacteroidia > Chitinophagales > Chitinophagaceae > UTBCD1. The sequence continues at coordinate 353,981 of CAWGKD010000003.1, read as the reverse complement.
GCTGCTGATTTTCAAAATCACCCTGCCAAACCATTGAATATCCCTTTTTAAGAGAAACACTTTTCCTGACTTTTGCCTGCGCTTCGGCAATAGCACTTCCCATATCCCGGCCACGAACAGAAAATTTCACCGCCGAATATCTTTCGTTGTCATCCCGAAAAATCAAACAAGGGCCAGTATGAATTTGAATACTTGCTATTTCTCTAACTGGAACTTGTGTGCCACGAAGAGTTGGCACTAATAAATTTCCAATATCATCTACTGAACTTCTGAATTCTTCAGGAAACCGAATGCGTATTCCAAATTTTCTGATGCCTTCATATAATTGTGAAGCAGCTTTTCCACCGATTGCCATTTCAATAACTGCGTTTGCATCGGCAGTCGTAACACCGTAAAGCGCCATTTTAGTTTGATCCAGATCGATTAGCAATTCCGGCTGCCCGATATTTTTAATTACACCCAGATCTTCAATTCCCCTGACAGTTTTCAGAATATCATAAACTTCATTACATTTCCCTTCCATATAATTTAAGGAATCTCCAAAAACTTTAACACAGATTGATCCTTTTACACCTGATACGGCTTCTTCCACATTATCCATAATCGGTTGTGAAAAATTCAGATCAGCGCCGGGAATAAATGAAAGTCGTTTCTGCATGGTATCCACAAGGCCTTCAGAAGTTAAATGACTTTTCCACTCATCTTTTGGATAAAGCGAAACATTAAATTCAATATTATAGAAGCCTGTTACATCAGTTCCATCATCCGGCCTGCCCGTTTGCGACATCACTCTTCTGACTTCCGGAAATCCCAGCATTGCCTTTCGCAAACTATCTGCAACTTCTACCGATTTATTTAATGAAATGCTGTAAGGCAATGTGGCACGAATCCATAAAGAACCTTCATTCAACTCCGGTAAAAATTCCGTACCCAGAAATTTAAAAGAATATAATCCAACCGCCATCACTATTAAAGCAATCGCAAAAACTTTTCTTTTATTCAGATATGCCAGATGAAATATTTTTAAAACCTTGCCGGTTACAAAATGAACAAATGGGTTTTTCTTTTCTCTTACATTCTTGCGCAATAATATGCTGATGAGTACCGGCACAAGGGTTAATGTAAAAATCAATGCACCTAACAGCGCAAAGCCAAGTGTATAGGCAAGAGGTGAAAACATTTTTCCCTCCACCTTTTGAAAAGAAAATATAGGTATCAGCGCAGTGATGATGATAAGTTTTGCAAAAAAGATTGCTTTGCCGAGCGAAGCGCCTTTTCGCCGTATCATGCCAAGCTTAGTTAACTTATTAAACCGGTCCATGCCAATTTCATGAGCTTTTCGATCCATGAGAACAAATAACCCTTCTACCATGACTACTGCTCCGTCGATTATGATACCAAAATCAATAGCACCTAATGATAAAAGATTCGCAGACATTCCCATCAAATGCAGACATATAAAAGAAAATAATAAGGACAATGGTATAATGATAGAAACAATAAGCGTTGTTCTCCAGTTGAACATGAACAGTGATACAATCAACGTGACAAATAAAATACCTTCAATCAGGTTATGTAAAACAGTATGCGTGGCATAATGAATTAGTTCTTCCCGGTCATAAAAAGGAACTATTTTAGTATCTTCTGGTAAAACTCTGGTATTTAATTTTTGTATTTTTTCCTTAACCCCATTAATTACATCATCAGGATTCTCTCCTTTTCTCATCAGGATAATTCCTTCTACGGCATCGGGGTCATCAGTAAGCGTTCTTTGACCTAAAGTATCAAAAGCATCAGTTCTTCCCACTTTGCCTAAACGCGGAAGATTTGAAATACTAACTTCGGCTACATCTTTTACAAGAATCGGCAAGCCATTTATATTTTGTACAATGATATTTTTTATTTCATTAATGTCATTCAGAAGTCCGATGCCCCTGACAACGTATGCTTGTGAATTTTTTTCAATAATATCGCCACCAATATTGATATTGCTTTTACCAATGGCAGAATAAATATCCAGAGCTGTAATACCAAAATCATTTAGCTTTTGAGGATTGACCCGTATCTCATACGTTTTAACCATTCCCCCAAAACTTACAATATCAGCCACACCCGGTACCGAACGAAGCTCCCGGTCAACAACCCAATCCTGAATTGTTTTTAACTCTCTTGGATTTCTTAATTTACTTTCAAGTGTGTACCTGTAAATTTCTCCGGTAGGACCTGTTGGCGGCTGCACAGAAGGAACAACGCCTTCCGGTAAATCTGCATTGGGCAATAAATTATTTACCTGCATCCTGGCATACATGTCTTCTACCTTATCTTCAAAAATCAATTTCACCATGGAAAGACCAAAGATGCTGGTAGACCGAAGACTCACTTTTTTCTGAACGGGATTCAACGCAATTTCAATCGGGATAGTCACAAACTTTTCAACTTCTTCAGCGCTTCTTCCCGGCCATTGAGTAATTACGGTAATTTCTGTATTTGTAACATCCGGGAAAGCCTCAATTGGCATAGTTCTGAATGTCATGACACCTGCAATAATTAATATGACTGTGCAGAAAAAAACAAAAAGTTTGTTCTTCAGAGAAAATGCAAGAATATTTCTTAAAACTTTATTCATAAATTAATTGGCTGGTGAGAATGATTAACTGTTTAATTGCTGGTATATTAACAATGCATCGGAAGCAATCACTTTTTCTCCCTCTTCCACTCCACTTTCAATATAAGCTATGTCGCCAGTGGCGTGCGATACTACCACAGTTCTTATAGAAATATCCGAAGGACTTTTATAAACCAAAACATAATATTGACTGTTATCAAAAATTAATGCATCGCTGGGTACAGAAAGCATTTTACTTCCGGTCTCTTTTGTAAGAACTGTAACACTGGCAAACATCTGTGGTTTCAACAAATAACCCGGATTTGGCAAAACAATCCGCACTTTCATTACCTTATTTGTAGGATCCAATACATTAATCAACTTATCAACTTTTCCTTTGAAAATTTTGTTCGGATATGAAAGCGTGGTTATGTTTACTGAATCTCCAAAATGAATATTATTAATATTGGATTCATAAACATTGGCTTGTACCCAAACGGTCCTAAGATCAGATATCGTAAATAAATTTGTTCCATTGTCAGAGCGGATAGACATATTGTTCGTTACATTTTTCTGAACTATAAAACCACTCAATGGAGATTTTATAACATAATCTCCTTCTGTGTTATTACCATTAATCTTCAAAATTCTTTTGGCCATTTCAAGCTGGGATAAAGCCTGATCATAATTGACCTGAGCATTTGTAACATCTAACTGAGAAGATAATCCACTTTTGAAAAGATCATTTGTAGCATCTAATTGCTTTTTTGTTGCCGTCACATTAGTCTCAGCAACCAATAAACTATTGCTGTACCCTGCCATCTCACTACTTTTCACTGTTGCCAGTACCTGACCTGCAGCAACGTAATCACCCAACTGTACTTTAACATCCTGAACATTTCCACTAACCAACGGATAAATATTTACCTGGTGATCCTGATCAAAATCAACACTGCCGGTAAGTGTCAAAATATTTACTAAAGGACGTTTTTCCACAGTTCTCATTACCAAATGTTTAAGCAAAGAATCGGGAAGAACATACCTTGCCCTGTCATCTGTATTTTTCGCTTCATTGCTTTTGCAACTCATGAGTACAATGGCAATGAAAAAAGGGATCACAAAATTTTTAACCCATTTAGCAGAAGAATGTTGTTGCATTATCTTAAATTATTTAATTGAAAAAATTTGTGCCGGTATAAAAATTAATATCCTCGAAAGATTGTATTCTTTTATATTGTATTGCATTAATTTGAAGTGTATTCTGTTTATACGAATCATAGAAATCAAGAAATTCAAGAAGACCTATATTTCTTTTTTCATAATTAATGAACACTTCATTCAATAACCTGTCAAAATCTTTAATGAATTTTGAGTCAATGCTTCTATAAAGCCTGTCATTATCAAATGCTTTTTGTAAGGCTCGTGAAATCTGTTCTTCAACCGAAGCTTCAGTACTTTTTTGTGTCGCAAGATTATAATCAATCATTGCTTTGGCAGATTTTATATTCCCCTGGTTTTTATTAAAGAATGGAAGATCCATCGAAATACCGACAGAAGTAAGATTGCGTGCATAACTTCCCTGTTTATCCCAATCAATACCGGCAGTAAGGTCTGGAACTGCCAGGGCTTTCTGATAATTGTAATTAAGCTTGCTGATATTTGTATTAGCTCTCGCAATCTGTAAATCAGTTCTGCTTTTATAGGCTGTGTCAATTAACGTTGCCAATGGATATTGCAGCGGATTCAAGGCAGAAAGTTTTGCTTCATCTGTTATTGGTGTGATATAAACATTTTTAACCTGTAATATCAATCGCAATTCACTTTCGGCGTCATTAATCTGGTTCGACAAATCATTGTATTCACTTTGCAAACTATAAAGTTGTGCTTTGATTCTCACTACCTCTTTTTCAGAAATATAACCTTTCCCTTCCTGTTGATTGAAAGCAGCAACTACTTTTTGCAGTGATTGAATTTCTTTATCATACACTTTAGCCGATTGCTGCAAATAATAAATATTATAGAAATCTGAACGTAAAGCATATTTCAATGTGCGGATCAAATCGAATAACTGGTATTCTGCCAACTGAGCATTTCCTTCTGCAATCTTTATTTGTTTATTCCTTTTTCCTGCCAGTAAAATTAATTGTGAAATACCGGCCTGGCTTTCAGAATTATTAAAAAAATTGGAAGAAGGATAGTTTGACAGGTTATCATAAATAGAAAATATCGGGCCGCGGGAATATGAAAAATTGGGATTCGGCAAAAGCTTAGCCTGAATGATCAAAGCTTTTTGTGCATCCACATTATACCGCTGTGCCAACAGTAATAAATTATTCTGCAAAAAAATATTTTCGGCGCTATCAAGCGGAACATGAATCGTATCGGTAACAAAAACATTTTTTTGGGCGCTTGTAGTTATACCTGTACTTACAACTATAATGGCTAATAATGTTTTGATCGCAAATTTTGACATGGTAAAAACTGTTTTAAAACAATGCTGATAACAATTGAATAAATCGTTCATTCAACTGTTAGTTTAATTAATCAAAATGGACAAAATGATCTGATTAAAAAGATCATTTGACAATGATTAAAAATAGAAAGAATTTAATAATCATGCTTTGGGAGGAGGAGAAGTAATTTCTAAAAAAGGAGATAGCAATTCATTTTCTTTAAAAAGAGAATATTGATCCTTAATATTAACAAAGACATCTTCATTGGAAACTTTCACTTTATATTGCTGCAAATCATAAAGAGAAGCATTGCTTCCCTGAAAGTAACGGGCATTATCATCATCTTCATCCGGCCTGGGCTTTTTATCCCGGTGCAACAAAATATCGTGAATATATTCTGTAAGTGTGTTAATATCATTCTGTGGATTTCCTTTTGCATCATACGTGTCCACTTCATCCACCTGGGCGATGAACATAGTGCCGTTAATATGGGCAATTAGTAATATTGCAGCCAAAAGGTTTTTAATCATGACAGGGGCAAATATACTCTGTAAGAAACTTTTATGAAAGTCCTTTTGTATTTCATTAACAAAAATTTGGATAATCCTGGTTACTGCAATTTATACCTCCACCCTATATACATCATTCTTCCACTGACAGGACCCCAAACCAAAGAAGCATCAAAATATTGACTGAATGGTTGATCAGCTGCAATGATTGGATCTTTCTGAAAATAATTAGTCAGATTTTCTCCGCCAATATATAAATCAAAAGGATGTTTTCTTCCCAAAGTCTTACTTACCTGTGCATTCATTAATATATAAGATGGAGAAAAACTTTCTCTTTGATAAACTGAAGGATTTGTAGCTGTACCAGGAATTCTTTTCCTTCCATTATAATTGACCGTGTAATCAAATTTCCACCCATTTATTTCATATGCCAGATTCGTGAATGCCCGGTTTTTTGACGTAAGCGGTTTTTCCAGAAGTTGGTTACCATACGTTTCTTTCACATCAAAGAGCCGGTAAGCCAGTCTCATTTCCAATTTATTAACAGGTTCAATATCCAATTCAGCCTGGAAACTATTGGAATATGATTTTCCTGCAAGCTGATAAAATTTGACTTGTCTCGGATCTTCCAGATCAACAACCACCTGTTTGCTAAAATCATTTCTGAAATAGTCAATACTGAATGTTGCATCATGGCTAAAAAGTTTTAATTTCTGATCTACACTTATACCTTTATTCCAAGCAACTTCAGGATCAAAACCATAAGCTTTACCCGCATTTGTCGAAAGAATATTTATTTGTCTTGCACTGACAAACACACTGCTGTTTTCAGCAAAGATGCTGGCCGTTCTTTGTCCGCGTCCTGCACTCAACCGGATAGTGGTTCCTTTTACCGGCTCATATCTTATATGCAGTCTTGGCGTAGTGAACCATCCAAACAAACTATTATTATCTTCTCTGATACCGGCTACAATATTAAAGTTATCAACCGGAGTAAATGTATATTCGAAAAATGCGCCCGGAACCATCTCTGTTCTTTTATAACTGAGTGTATTGAAATTTTCATTATACTTATCGGAAACAAAACTTAATCCTGTTCTGAATTTATTTGCAGTAGTTCCAATTATAGATTGATAAATGAGGTTGCTGTAAAAATTATTTTGCCCGGCATTGTATGTCGTCATTCCGAAATAAGAATCCTGCTGATGATTAAAAGCAGAAAGTTGCAGGCCGATACTTTTATATTTTTTTGCCGGAAATACATAACCAATTTTCGCAAACCCTTCATACCGTTTTGTATCAATTCCCAATCCATAATAATTCGTTGTGAATTTATCTGTTGAAGGATTAAAATTTACTTGTCCGCCGGTTTTCTGATCAGATAATATCGTCACTCCAAATTGCATTAAGAATCCTTTTCCATCATCATATTTCCATCGGTTCATTCCGCTGAAAAGATTACCGGTAGGCAAATCGCGAAAGCCGTCTTTATTGACATCAATATTCTTATTGTTGAAAAAATCATTATGAAGTAACAGGGCAGTGCTCCATTTCCTTCCGGTTTTTTGAGAAAGATTCAGATTCAAATCTGTCTTACCCATGTCATTCACATAAACATTGGCAAAAACTTTTTCACTATTTTCCGGCTTCTTCAATTCAATATTTATTTGTCCGGCAATACTTTCATACCCGTTGGCAACCGAACCAACTCCTTTATTCAGTTGAATAGATTCCACCCATGTACCCGGAATAGAATTTAATCCCAGTGCGGTAGCAATACCTCTGGGTCCCGGAAGATTTTCTACCGTAAGTTGTGTATAAATTCCACTAAGGCCCAGCAACTGAATTTGTTTGCTTCCGGTTACTGCATCGTTGTATGAAACATCTATCGAAGGATTAGTTTCAAAGCTTTCACTTAAGTTGCAACACGCTGCTTTGAATAATTCTTTTTCCGTCATTACCATTGTGCGAATGGGTGTAATGGAAGACAAATAAGTTGATCGCTGCCTTGCGGTTACTTTTATTTCACTTAATTGTTTTCCGGATGCTAAAACAATTTTCAATTCATTAAAGTTTACAATGCTCATAGTGTCCGGCAAATAACCGGAATAGCTGACTATCAGTCTTCCAATATTTGCTTCATGTTTAATTGAAAAAAAACCAGACGAATCGGTGATTGTTCCTTTATTTGTACCGAGCCAAATAACCGAAGCGCCTGACAATGGTTTGAAAGAACCTTTTTTATTTTCTTCCAAAACAATGCCTTTAATAAACCGATTTCCCGGTAACTCGTTTTCATTATTTAACGAGGTGTCAATTTTTGCATCGGTTATCTTATTTGATTTACTCAATGATGTGTCCATTTCCCGGTAGTGACAACATGGAGGAAGTTTATTGTAAACAGCATCCTTTGCTTTTTTATTTTCAAGATCATGACCAACGGCAAGAATCTTATTTTGAATTTTACTAAGAGAAATAACATTGGGATTATATGCCAATGAAAGCATTTTTGTATCCACATCCCAGGAAGCTGATTTTATTCCTTTCACTTTTAAAGCGCCTTCAATCCTTCCTTTGCATTGCTCACAAACTCCAAAAACTTTAAATGATATCGTTGAGTCATTCGATGTTTTGCCGCTTTGAGAAAACGAAGGATCATGGATGAAAAGAATTGCCAGCATTATAGTGATATATTGAAACGTTTTCATGATTTCTTTTTTAGATTTATATACTGATTATTGTTTTTCCGGAGATTCAACTTTAGTGGTCTCATTCTTACGTTTATAATGGCAGCAAGCCGGAAGATAATCATACACTTTATCATCAGCAGTATATTTTTCTGTATCATGACCAACTGATGCAATTTTCTTTTGAATATCGTCATTACTGATTTCAGAAGAATTATAAGTAACCACCAGAAGTTTAGTTTCAGGACTCCAATCCGCCATAGTGATACCTTCTGTTTTTAATGTCTTTTGAATCCGGCTTTTACATATTCCACAATTGCCATAAACTTTGATGGTGTCAGTCTTATCTGTTTGTGCCAAAACTGATAAACTTATCATGGTTAATGCTGCCATTACATATAGCTTGAAAGATTTCATACAATTAATTTTTAGAATTTTAAATAATAAACAGGCATTGAAAAAATGTCAATGCCCCGGCATTTGCATTTACCTGCACTAAAGAGAAAATAAAATCAAATGCGGAAATTACAAGTGTAAATAAAAACAGGAATGCTTCGCCAATGAGGTGGGGAAAGATTAGTAAGTTTTCCGTGTATGGGTTGAGTTAGTGAAGAAGATGTTTCATCAACAGTGGATAAACATTCGCCATGAAGCGGTTGCTGAATCTTTAAAACAGCGTTATCAGTTATTTTTTGATCAAATGTAAATTTTATAATCTTGCTTTCTTCTTTACAACAACCTTTTGACTTGCTTTTTTGCATGCCACAATGATCACACTTATCGTTATTGAAAGAAACTAAACTCCAACCGGTTGATTTACCCATACAATAATGGAGATCGAATGTAAATCCACTGCTGATAACGAGGTAGACAACCGAAAATATGGCTACAAAAAAATTTCTTATCACCTAAATAGGGTTTTAATTATTTTTATTTTCTAAAAGTTCTTTCAATGAATTTTCCAAATCCTTTCCCTCCAAATCCATCCCAACTAACTTGCCGGTCTTATCAATCAGGTAAGAAGTTGGAATTCCATCTATCCTCCATTTCTCTACTACCGGCGCTGACCATCCTCCCGGATCAATGACCTCAAGCCAACTTATTTTATCTCTTTTAATAGCTCTTTCCCAATCCTTTTTTTTATCATCAATAGAAACAGCAAAAATTTCAAATCCTTCGTTTTTGTATTTGGGATACAGCTTGGTGAGTCTTCTATTCGATGCACGGCATGGCGAACACCAGGAGGCCCAAAAGTCAAGCAGTACGACTTTACCTTTTAAAGAAGAAAGTTTTAAAGTATCTCCGTTTACAGAAGGCAAAGAAATTTCATAAGCATATTGCCCGTATTTTGGTTGCGCTTTTGCATTGATTGAAAAAATAAAAGCCAAAAAGAAAAAACAAATATTTTGTGGTCTTATCATAATTAAAATTCAAAAAGCTTCTGGCTTCAGAGCCAGAAGCTTTTAAAGTTAAACATTACTGTTGAGTTTTCTTACTGCAACAATTCTTAGTATCATCTTTACAATTCATTGTAGATTTACTATCAGCGCCTTTCATAGTGCAATCCATTTTTGCATTGGCCGCCATTTCATTTCCACAGCATCCCATTGATTTGTATTTTGCCATGTCTGTGCAGTTACCCTTTTCTTTGCAGGTAGTTTCATCCTTGCATTTTCCATCTTTCATTTCACACTTCTCAGAGCAGCATTTTTCATTTTTATTCATTGCTTCTCTGTCGTACTGACAACATTTTTCAAGTTTATTATATGCATCAGCCGGTGCTTTGAAATCAGGAGTGTCATAGCCTGCTTCTGCAATCTTCATTTGAATTTTTGCAGTATTAGTAGAAAGGCTGTTGTAACGAAGAGTCAACACTTTTGTATTAGTGCTCCATACCGCATAAGTAGCACCAGCTTCTTCAGCTGCTTTCTCAATTTTCTTTTTACAAGTGCCACATACGCCGGAAACATTTAAGGTTTCAGTCTTTAATTCCTGCGCAAAACTGAAATCAGCAATGGCAAGGAATAAAATCAGAAGAGAATATATTTTTACTGTTTTCATGATAAATTATTTTTAAGTACTGTAAATTATACAACTGAAGGAAGTATAACTAAATTAAAAAAAAATAGCTGATTGTTAATAACTAAAAATCTGCCGTTTTAGTATATCTCAGATTCTGAAAGTACAATTTTGCAGGTAAGCATTCTGCTTAGTTAATAAAGGAGGTGGGTAATTATTGTAATGAAAAGATAAACCAGCATTACTATAAAGTGAAGCTATGAATTCTGAAGGAGTGTTTACTGAAATATCTAATCCTTTTATAGAATTAGAAACATGGGCATTATTCTGATCATCCTGAAGTTTGATGATCTTAATTTCATTGCCACAGCACCCATGAGACTTGCTGTTCTTCATGCCACATTTACCACACATTTCATCTTTTACAGAAAACAATTTCACTGAATCAAGTCGACCCATGCAATAATGAAGATTAATGACCACGCCGCAACTCAATGCGAGATAACAAACAATCATTATTGATGCTAATACTTTTTTCATGATCCTTGTAAAGGTAATACAGAAAGTAAAAATTTAATACCTGATTCTTATCATAAAACGGATAAGAATTGTAAATCAGTTAATAAAACTCCAGTAAATTCCAATTCTTAACTGAAACCCGGGATAAGGATAACCCGGAGCGGCCAAATTATTGTTAATAAAGCCAAATCCTCCCTGAAGTTGTGCCGTATTAAGGTTTTCGGCCTGTATGAATGCTTTGAAAGTACGAATGCGTAAGTGAAGAAATAAACTGATGTCAGGCAGTTGCTCTGAATTACGAAGACTATCCTGTTTGTAAAATTGCCCGATAACCGGAGAATATCCATCTGCATTATACGGTGTATGATAACGTATTTCAGTGCCAAAAGTTAAATTCAAATTTTTCAATCCAAAATTTCCTTCAAATGCAATTCGGTTTCTTGTAAAAACAAGAGGCAGATTCACGGGAGCATTACCAACAGCCTGTTGAAAATAAACATCTGCATGCCAGTACCAATGCTTAGCCAGTTTAAGTGTTTTTTCCAATGATATTTGTAATACATTAAACAAAGAACTTTGTTGTTGTAATTTATAATATTCGGTTATGTAAGTATAATTCGTCAGCAAATAGTAATTACCGGTTAATTTTAAATTAATAGCGGGTTGAAAAATAGACGCAAAAAGATGGCTGCCGTTTTCCTTTTTAAAACTTGCCGCCGGATCAAAAAAATAAAAACTGCTCAGATTATTGAAGTTAAATGAAGGCGTCCGGTTTATATTTTCAGCACCTAATTGCAGATAACCAAACTTATTTCCTGTATATCGCTGAAGACTTCCATAAGCCTGGTAATCGCCTGCGTTCATGCCGGTAAAATATAATTTCCCGTTTGCTTCCAGATCCCATTTCTTGTTTTTGGTTTTGTTACGGTATTCTGCGTGACCGTAAACATTATAAAATGCTTTTTTACCTGATAAAAATTCGCCGGTTAAATTTTGTACCGCTGCGCCAATCCTGATAAACTGCTGCAGATTTTTGGCATCCGGAAACTGGTAAATGGAAAAATCATTCAGAAGTTCCTTCCAGCTATCATGAAAATAAACACTATCACTTACCAATGTGTAGCCATAGTTGTTTTTATAATAATTAGTATCCGGTATATATACTGTACCGTCGATACTCGTATTTGAATAATCCTGAAAAGCATAGCTATATGAGCTATAAGTAAATGTATGCTCAAACCTGAGCCGCGGATAAAATAAAGGAATCACGGTTGAATCAGTCACAAGCGAATCTTTTCTTCCCAGGTCATATTGCTGGCGCATCAGAAATGTAAATTCTTTGTACTTGTTTCCTGTTGTAATAGTAGTAGAAAAAAAATTAGTACCAAATGCGGGGTCGCCTCCGATTTGTGTAGGAATATTGAAACGATCCTTGTAAACAGGATCAGACAAATAATTTTTATCACTCAATATTCCGCCACTTTCACCGGATTGCAAATTATTAGCGAGAATAACAAAGTAATTATTGTACCGCTTTCGTTTTGATTGATACCAGGATGTAAATAAATAATTATTGTGATTAGTTTTCAGATTTTTAAAAAAACCTGGCGAATTAATCAATCGGTACCGTAGTGATATATTCCAGTATGGTTTCACATTCTGTGTATGCAGTACTTCGATGATCTGCTCTGCACGGGTACCCAGTACATAATTTAATTCTGAATATGGTCTCGTAGTATTAAAGAACCTGACCTGATCCATTTTAAATTTATAAATGTCAAAGGCATGAAAACCCGGATCCCAGCCGGGACTTAAATTTGGTGAAAATAAAATAGACTTTGACGCATTGCCTACATTTCCCAGATAAATATTACTAGCAGGAATCGGGAACCGGGTTGTAAAATCCAGAATGGAAGTATCAAGTTTATAACTTCGGCTTGAATCCAGATAATGAAAACTGATAGTAATAGAATCTTCAAATTTATTTCTGTGATGTATGCTATCCGAAGTTTTAGAACCACTTCCCAAGCGTCCGAAACGTCCCTGCAAATTCTGAATGGGATTCTGTGCCTTGACATTTAAAGAAAAAACATGCAGAGCTATCAACAGGAGATATGTAAACTTGTTCGTCAGTGTTCTGATCAATTAAAAATGAAAATTACTAAAGCAAAAATACAACAGCCGCTATCAATTTATTAAATGGCCTTTATCAATCCTTTGAAAATAGATGCAAATTTAGGCTCACAGGCTTTAGCAGCTTCTAAAACTTCTTCATGTGATATAACATTATGTTCTTTACTTAATCCGATGTCAGTAATCACGCTCATTGCAAATACATGCATGCCCATGTGATTAGCAACAATAGATTCCTGTGCGGTGCTCATTCCAACAGCGTCACCACCGAGAATATGAATCATTTTATATTCAGCTTTCGTTTCAAAGGTTGGTCCTGATACAGCAAAATAAGTTCCTTCTTTCACCGGAATGTTCAAACCGGCAGCAACTGTTTTTGCTTTTTCAATAAGATAATTTTTATACGGTTCACTCATGTCAGGAAAACGCGGACCTAATTCATCCATGTTTTTCCCAATGAGTGGATTGTGTATATCAATGCTGATGTGATCACGAATGATCATCAGGTCGCCAACTTTAAAATCCGGGTTTACGCCACCCGCTGCATTGGACAAAAGCAATACTTCAACACCAAGTAATTTCATTACGCGGATCGGAAATACTATTTCTTCCGCATTATATCCTTCATAAAAATGAAATCGTCCAGCCATTGCCATTACTCTTTTACCGGAAAGTTTTCCAAAAATTAATTTTCCTTTATGCCCTTCAACAGTTGATACGGGAAAATGAGGAATATCATGATAGTCAATTTCTTTTCCCACTTCAATCTCATCAGAAAAATTTCCCAGGCCACTGCCAAGAACAATTGCCACTTGCGGTTGATACGGATATTTCTTATGAAGAAACTTTACTGTTTCTTTCAACTGCTTCATTGCTTTAGCCATAAAAAGGAATAAGGGAACAAATATAGGATTTGCTTCTAATAAGAATAGCGGTAAAAATCACAAAACTCTTCGTCGCATAAAAGTTTTTGAAGAACTGGATCTTTCAATACATCAATATAATCCATCCACTTTTTGCCAACTTTGATTTTGCGGTAAACCAACCGGATACCCTGGCTGTAATCAACCCACCAAAAAATATGTCCGATATATAAAGGTTGAATTGGCTTACCATTTAATTTATGCCAGCCGTAAATAGCGACATGATCTGGTTTGGGATATCTTGAAATTTTCCCACTGATGACCACATCTTTCTGAATGCCGGCAATCAAACCTTTTCTTCCACGTCTTTGTCCTTCCACAATAAGATGATGATCCCACATAGTCGGTGTGCTGTCGCGAAATGCATACAATGGAACCGGCTCTAATTTTAATTTTGCAGTATGATAAATATCGTCAACCATTTTTTTTGTTGGCAAAAAACAATTGATACTATCTGCAATTTTTTGCGCCGCCTTTGGTGTAATATTTATTCTTGCCCAATCCTGATCCGTTCCAATGCTGAGATAATCTTTAGCCACATAATAAGTTGCCTTAATGATTTTACCTGTAGCTGAATCAAAGATTGAAGTATGTATTGGTATAAATTTTTTCAGGAAAGATGGAATATCTCCTTCAAAAACCTCTTTCAAAACAAATGAATCCCTTGCTTGCCATTTCATAGCAAATGCCTCATGATAGAATTCATTTCCTGTCATTGAAGATGTTCTTTCCGGCCAATGGATTTTTTTTGTAGAAGTGCAGGCGGAAAGAAAAAGAATTGAAATGATAAGCAGTTTGTACTTCATGAATGAAAGGTAACCGAAAAATGATCATCAGTCATCTTTTTATCTTACTTTCTTATCTTCGCGACAAATTATTTCATTCATGAATTTACACGAGTACCAGGCAAAAGAATTATTAAAAAAATATAATGTAACTGTACAGGAAGGATTTGCATGCAGTACAGTACGTGAAGCAGAAGAAGCTTACAGACAAATAAAAGTGCAAAGTGGAAGCAACTTTGCCGTTATAAAAGCACAGATTCATGCCGGTGGTCGTGGTAAAGGAAAAATAAAAGAAACCGGAATGAACGGAGTGAAAGTTGCAAAGTCACTGGATGAAATAATAGACATTTCCCAAAAGATTCTGGGTGGCACTTTGGTAACATTACAAACCGGGCCTGCTGGCAAAATTGTTCATAAAATTTTAGTAGCGCAGGACATGTATTACGATGGGCCGCATGAACGCAAAGAATTTTATTTATCTATTTTATTGGATCGCAGCAAAGGTCAAAACGTGATCATCTACAGCACCGAAGGCGGCATGAACATTGAAGATGTAGCTCATAATACTCCTGAAAAAATTTTCAAAGAGCTGGTTCATCCTTCCGGCGGCTTATTGGGATTCCAGGCAAGAAAGATTGCATTCAATTTAGGATTGAGTGGAGAAGCATTTAAAAACTGCGTGAAATTTGTTACCAATCTTTACAACGCTTATGTAGGCTTGGATTGTTCCATGCTGGAAATAAATCCATTGTTCAAAGCGTCAGACGATAAAATCGTTGCGGTGGATTGCAAAATGAATTTAGATGATAATGCATTAGTCCGTCATCCTGATCTGGCGCCGTTGAGAGATTTGACAGAAGAAGATCCGTCAGAAGTGGAAGCCGGTAATTACAATCTCAATTTTGTAAAACTGGATGGAAATGTTGGCTGCATGGTCAATGGCGCCGGGCTTGCTATGGCCACGATGGATATGATTAAATTAAGCGGTGGTGAGCCTGCAAATTTTTTGGATGTTGGTGGCACTGCTAATGCACAAACAGTAGAAGCCGGTTTCAAAATCATTTTGAAAGAACCAAATGTAAAAGCTATTCTCATCAACATTTTTGGCGGTATTGTTCGATGCGACCGGGTGGCACAAGGAGTAATTGATGCTTATAAAAATCTTGGCAATATAAAAATTCCCATCATCGTTCGCCTGCAAGGGACCAATGCTGAAGAAGCAAAAAAAATAATTGATGAAAGCGGACTGAAAGTTCAATCAGCTATTTTATTAAGTGAAGCTGCGGAATTGGTGAAGAAAGCGGTGGCGTAATTTAGGAATACTAGTTGAGTGACTAATATTCCTCAGTAATCACTGATCATTTTCCATATTTAATTACTTCATTTGAATGAATACCGTTTTAATTCGACCAATTCAGCAATCAGATAATCCGATTCTTGCAAAAATTATCAGGGATACGATGACTGAATTTAGTGTCAATCGCCCCAACACGGTTTTTACTGATCCTACCACTGATCATTTGTATGAATTGTTTCAAAAGAAAAATTCTTTTTACAATGTAGCTGAAGTGGATGGAAAAATTGTTGGCGGTGGCGGCATTTATCCAACAGCCGGATTAGAACAGGATATCTGCGAACTGGTAAAAATGTGGCTGGCTACCGAAGCAAGAGGAATTGGATTGGGAAAATTATTGATTGAAAAATGTATTCAATTAGCAAAAGAATCAGGCTTCAAAAAAATTTACTTGGAAACTATGCCCGAATTGAAACAAGCCATGAAAGTATATAAAAAATTCGGATTTGAATATTTAAAAGGACCGATGGGAAATTCAGGTCATACCGGCTGCGAGTTATGGATGATGAAGCGGATCGGACGATAGATAATAGTTAATAGATAAAAGACAATAATTCATCATTCGCTTTTCACTTTTAACTATTAACTTTTCACCATTAACGTTTAACTATTCACCACTCGCCATTCACTATTCACTATTCACAATTTCTACTTCATACACCGGGCTGAATAAATATTCTTTCCCGGTTTTTACTTCTTTGCATTTGTATCTTTTTCTCAGCTTCTCTCCTTTTTGAAAAATTCTTCCATCCTTAATACGAAATATGGTTTGAAAAGGAAGTTCTTCCAGTAAATGATAATGACTTTCTTTTTTATCATACTTTCTTAACACCCTTAATAAATCATCCTCAGCACAACTGCTGGCAGCCGGATTTCTAAGTGAAGACAATAATTCCTTCTCAATATCAGCGGGAAAAATTTTATTCTTTAAAAACTGATCCAGCAATTGCGAATAGATCATTTTCCATTCCCTGCCGTGCGACTGAACATGGCGGTCAAATTTTTCAAAAGTTAATAAGTGAGCCAGCTCATGCAGCAGAGTAATAAGAAAAGAATAAGCATTTAAATTTCCATTTACACTTATGCGATGATTTGAAAAATAAGTGGGATGCCGGTAATCGCCCAAAATACTTTTTCTTTCCCTGGCAATAGTAAGATGAACTCTGTATTGCTGCAGATAATTCAGTACGGATTCATAAGTTCCTGCCGGCAAATAATTCTGCAAATGATGGATCGGTGCTTCTCTTTTAGGCATTTTTCTTCTGCTTCGATAATTTCATTAAAATAGAAACTTCAAGAAAAGTATATACGAAGTAAAAAATCATGCAGGCAATCAGCCCGGGTTTATTCAGATTTTTCTTTGCCATCAGGATATAAACAAAAGCTGCTATGATGCAGACAAAAAATTTAACCATAAAACTTGCATACACTGAACGCACTACAGCCACCGGATTCGAAGTATTCAATCCCCGCCAACCGAGCCAAAAAGAAAGAAAAGTAACGAAGAATAAAATCAGGTTACCAAATACAAAAACGTTTTGGTCTATATTCCATTTCTCCAGTATCGTTTTCCCAATGAGAAAAAAAACATTCACAATAACAAACAAAAAGATTACCGGTAATACCGGTTGCATAAAACTTTTTCGCATAAGCAGGTCACGTTTTTTTTAATGTATTGCCGATTCTTGTTCTTCATTGATCATATCGACAACATTGGCACCCATGTGGCATTGCCCGTTGAATGTAGCAGATGTTTCCACCTGGAGCTTACCGGCAAATATATTTCCTACAACAACACATTCGCCTCTTAATTGAAGAAGGTCTTTGGTACGAATATTACCGGACACTTTCCCAACAATATCCGCCTGGTTGCCGGAAATATCTCCTTCCACCACTCCGTTTGCTCCAATCACAATTTTTGCTGAGCTATAAATGTTCCCGGTAATGTTGCCATCAATGCGAAGATCGCTGTTGCTGCTGATATCACCTTTTAAAGAGGTTCCGGTACTGATAAGTGTAGTACCATTGCTGCCATTTGTTTTTTCAGGTTGCATTTCAATTTTTTGTTTTGTGTTAAACATAGGTTTAAAAAATTAATCGTTTGAAGATTCCTCTTTTGGCAGTTGAAGCTTTGTTGTATCTAAGACGGTTGTTACATCGCCTATTAAAACTTTTTTTATCCCATCAATATATTCAGCCTGGTAAGTCACCTTTCTTTCCAAAGAATCAACATTGTATTTCATCTGCCGGTATTCACGCCCAATCCTCAGGTCATCATAGCCCGGAATATAATATTTCAAAGGCGTGAAGACGATAAGAGCAACAGTCAGGCCTACTAACAACACAAAAATTGTGCTCAATCCCACATAAACACTCAATCTGGACAATTTAAATGTAACGACTTCTTCATACGTATCATCATTCATCACTACCAATCGATAGCGGTTACGGAGTCGTTTAAGGGTGTTGCCTGCATCTAATTTTAGCATAACTCACATTTTAAGGAATTAAAGGTAATAAAAGGGTGCTGTTTCTATATCATTTCTGATTGATTCAATAGTTAAATAAATCAGCTTAACTTTATACTAAAATATCTGAAATTCAGTTATTAAGAGTTAAGATTATCCCCGAGAATGCGATCCATCCGAAATACTGCTTTTGCGGTGATGCTCCTTATCCTTGGTCAGGCTTTAACACCATCTTATGGACAGTTGGGAATTTCCTTTGATTTGAAGAAACCCAAGCAATTTGAAGACCGTGTATTACGGTCGGAAAAATCAGATCAGAAAAAATTTAATCTGCCACGAAGATTCATTCAAAACACAGTAACTCACTACAATTTTTTCTTCAATGCCAACAACAAGTTAAATGATATCATTGAAAGAGCTAAAGCAGCTTTCAAAGATGATTATTCCAAACTTTTACCATTTTATAATTATAGTCTTAATGTAACAGCCAAAGATAGAGTGCAACTGGACTCTGTCATTTACAAGTCAGAAACCGGAATTGCCCTGCATGATTTGCGAAACGATTGGGTAGACAATTTGTACCTGCTTTGGGGCGCTGCTTATTACCTGAAAAAAGATTTTGATTCTGCATACCTGATGTTCCAGTTTATCAATTATGCTTTTGCACCAAAGGAAAAAGACGGCTATTATAAAACGATTGGCAGTTCGATTGATGGCAATCAGGCTTTCAGCATTGCAACCAGAGAAAAAACAAGTTTACCTAAAAAAATATTTTCAGAACCGCCAAGCCGCAACGATGCTTTTATCTGGCAGATAAGAGATTTTCTGGCACAAGATCAGTTTGCAGAAGCAGCCAGTTTAATTGTTGTTCTTAAAAACGACCCGAATTTTCCTAAAAGATTACAAAACGATCTTGAAGAAGTGCAAGCCTATTGGTTTTATAAACAAAAAATGTGGGACAGCGCTGCACCACATTTAATTAAAGCACTTGATAATGCACGGAACAAACAGGAAAAAGCAAGATGGGAATACCTGGTTGCACAACTCTATGAGTTAACCGGCAAACCAAAGGAAGCGGAAGAATATTATACAAAAGTTATTAGCCAGGCAAGTGATCCTGTTCTGGAAATTTATGCAAGACTCAATTCTATAAGAGTAAACAAATCTGGCGGTGAAAATTATGTTGACAAGAACATTGCCCAATTGCTGAAAATGGCCCGGCGTGAAAAATATGAAAACTATCGTGACATCATTTACTATATGGCAGCACAAATGGAATTGGAGCGGAATAATATTGACGGAGCATTGCCCCTCCTGTTGAAAAGCATTAAATATGATCCTTCCGATTATGTGCAACACAACAAAGCCTTTCTTCAACTGGCAGAATTGGCATTTGCCAAAAAAAAATATCGCCAGGCGTATAATTTTTATGATAGCCTGAATTTCTTTGATAAAACATTGCCCAACCCGGATTTACTTAACAAAAGAAAAGAAATGTTAGGCAAGATTGCAACACAAATTGAAGTGATAGAAAGACAGGACAGTCTTCAGCGGATAGCAGCCATGCCGGAAGATGAAAGAAAAGACTTTGTAAAGAAATTAGCCAAAGAACTGCTAAAAGAGAAAGGATTAAAAGATGATATGAATTATCTGGGATCATCTCAACCAACATCACCATCACTTTTTTCCAATACACAACAAGGCAGTGATTGGTATTTTTATAATGCAGCCAATCGTGCCAAAGGAGCCAGTGATTTTAAAGCACAATGGGGAAACCGACCCAATGTAGATAACTGGCGTCGCAGCAGCGCTATTTCTGCCATCAATAACAATATAGCGTCCAATGATACTTCAATGATGTCAACTTCTAAAAAGGGTGCTAACAGCACGAAAGCCGGTATCACATATGATGAATTGTACAACAATCTTCCATTGACCAAAGAGAAAATGCAGGTATCCAATGACTCTGTAAGTAATGCCATGTTCATTCTCGGAAAATCATATGCCCAGGAATTGGAAGATTGCAACGCAACTATAGAAACCTTTGAGAATTTGCGAAATCGTTTTCCACAGTTTGGTAAAATGGATGAGGTTTTATTCAACCTTTATTTTTGTTATGATAAATCCGGTGAAACCAATAAAGCAGAGCAGGTAAAAAAATTGATGACTGAAAAATTTCCCGACAGTAATTTCACCACCATTGTTGTTACCGGCAGGAATCCGCTTTCCAAAGCAGCTGACCCGGAGGTTACCAAAGAATATGAAAAAATATATGATCTTTTTATTGAAGGAAATTTCACTGAAGCAATAGCTCAGAAGAAAATAGCTGACAGTTTATACGGGAAAAATTACTGGACACCACAATTACTTTATATTGAAGCTGTCTATTATATCAAACAAAGAGAAGATAGTACTGCAAAAAAAGTTCTTACTTCAATCATTACTCAATTTAATAAATCACCGCTGGCTGATAAAGCCAGAATCATGCTTGATGTTTTAAGTCGCAGGAAACAAATAGAAGAAGAATTGCGGAATTTAATAATCGTTACTCCAAAACAAGATACCAGTACAAGCAATCCCAAGAACACAATTGCCAGCAATAAAACTTACAAAGATTCATTGTCAGCGAAACCTCAACAACCAGTTGTAAGCTCAAATAAACAATCGACTGATACCAGTTCAAATAAATCATTGCAACAAACTTTTACATCGCCATATAGCTTTACTCCGGATGCAGAGCATTATGTAATGATCGTGCTGACTAAAGTAGATCCGATTTTTTCAAGTGAAGCAAAAAATGCTTTCTTTCGTTATAACAGGGAAACTTATCAAAATAAATTAATGACGGCTGACCTTGTGGATATGGACGCCAGCAACCGGTTATTGCTGATCAGTCCATTTAAAAATGCACAGGAAGCCATCAATTATATTGACAAAGCAAAACCTCTTTCAAAAACTGAGATCATTCCGTGGTTAAAAGGTGGCAGGTACACTTTCTCCATCATCACAGACAAAAATCTTGACTTGTTGAAAGCAAGCAAAAATTTTGACAATTACCAGAAATTCCTGAGTCAAAAATTCCCTGGCCAATTCTAAAGCGAAAACAAGCTTTCCGAGGTACTGCCATTTCGTTTAAATCATAAAGACTTGTCGTTTGGGCAAAATAATTGGTACAACTTTTGGCAAAAAATTAAATTACCTAACTTAACCGGTGGAAACGTTTTCCTTAATTTAGACTTATAAACGTATTTTTTAAAAGTCTCCCGGATTTTAACATTAATCAATCAATTTATGAGTCGATCTGTTCGCATTTTCTGGTACATTTTCCTGGCGGGTCTTGTCAGTTTTATCATTGTTGTATTGCTGGCCAATTTTGGAGTGTTTGGAAAAATGCCTTCGTTAAAAGACCTGGAAAATCCTTCTATACTCCAATCATCAGAAGTATATTCAAGCGACGGCACATTGATGGGAAGATATTACCGGGAAAATGGCAACCGCAGTAATGTGGATTATAAAGACATCTCAAAAAATGTGATTGATGCATTGATTGCAACAGAAGACAAACGTTTCTATGAACACTCCGGCGTTGACATGAAAGGTACTATGCGGGCTGTCTTTTTACTTGGAATGCGGGGTGGTGGCAGCACACTTACTCAACAACTGGCAAAAACTTTACTGGATCAGGGAAGCCGGAACAAAGCATGGCGTGTTATTGAAAAGATAAAAGAATATATAATTGCCATTAAGCTTGAGCGCAATTTTACCAAGCAGGAAATCCTTGCTTTATATTTAAATGCTGTTCCTTTTTCCGACAATGTTTTTGGAATCAGGAACGCATCAAGAACATTTTTTCAAAAAGAACCTGATCAATTAGATGTTGATGAAGCTGCATTGCTGGTTGGGATGATAAATGGTCCCGGTTTATATAATCCACGACGCAATCCCAAATCGGCATTAGATCGGAGAAATCTGGTCATTACCCGGATGGAGGAAAATAATAATATTCCTCTTGCGGAAGCTGAACGGTTGAAGACATTACCCATCAGGTTAAGCTATAGAAAAATGGATGAGAATACCGGATACGCTCCGTATTTCCGTGAAATTTTGAAAGATGATGTCAGGAATATTTTAAAAGATATAAAAAAGCCAGACGGTGGATCTTATAATATTTATGATGATGGTCTGAAAATATTTACCACCATTAATACCAAAATGCAGGAATATGCAGAAGAAGCGGTGGCACAATGGATGCCCACTTTGCAAAAAGCATTTAGCGCCCAGGGGTACATAAAAAGAGGACAAGCATGGAAAGGGCATGAGAATATCATTGAAGCCGCTATAAAGCAGAGTGATCGCTGGCAAAATCTGGAAGACGATGGATTAAGTGAAAAAGATATAAGAGCTACATTTTTCCAAAAAGTACACATGAAAGTATTTGCCTGGAATGCCCGAAGGGAAAAAGATACCATCATGACGCCGTACGATTCTATTCTTTATCATAGACAAATGATGCAATCTGCATTTATGGTGATGGATCCGGTTACCGGAGAAGTAAAAGCCTGGGTAGGCGGCATCAGCTATAAAACTTATAAGTTCGATCATGCCAATATAAAAACAAAGCGACAAGTAGGTTCTACCATAAAACCATTGCTGTATTGCCAGGCTATGGAAGAAAGAGGTTTTACTCCCGAAACCGTTTGTGAGAACGAACCGCAATATTTCCCCGGCAATGGTTGGGTGCCTGCCGGAAAAAAATGTCTCGGCCCGCCGGAAGTTACAATGGCTGGTGCATTGGCTCATTCTCTCAATTGCGCCAGTGCATATATCATGCAGCAGGTAGGCGCACGACCATTTGCTGATTTTTTAGCCCGCCTGAATCTTCCTACCAAAGTAGATGTGGTTCCTTCATTAGCACTTGGAGCCTGCGATCTTTCCTTATTTGAAATGCTTTGGGGTTACAGCATTTTTGCCGGTCGCGGCTTTTCTACCAAACCTTATTACATTACCAGGATTGAAGACCGCAATGGCAATGTGATCATACGCTTTGATTACAGCGCTAACCGAAAGGAAGCAATCAGCGAAGCTACCGCATATAAAATGTGCAGAATGATGCAGGGAACTGTTGATGTTGGAACAGCAGCAGGATTAAGAAATAGTTTAGGCGCTGCAGAAATGGGTGGCAAAACCGGAACCACTAATGATAATACCGATGCATGGTTCATGGGTTATACTCCACAATTGCTGGGCGGTGTATGGATTGGATGCGACGATCCTTTTTTACAGTTGAAAAATAATTTAGGATTTGGTGGAGCGGCAGCTATGCCAATCTGGAGATCTTTCTTCGAAAAAGTATTTGCAGATAAATCCTTAGGTATTGATAAGGATGCAAAATTTGTTGTTCCTCCCGATATTGAAAACGTAATCACCGCCGCCGATATCATAAGACTTGTGCAAAGTATACCTGATACTTCCGAGGAAGGGGGCAATGAAGGACTGATCAGGGAAAAAGAATTTAATTCAAGTAAAGAATATATTCCGCCGGAATCGCAACCGGTGAAAGATGAAACAACAGATACAACAACTAAACAGATAAAAAACGAAAGCAGGCCTATCGGTTCACCTGTTGAACAACCAAAAAAGAAACCGGGGTTTCTTAAACGATTATTCGGGAAAAAGAATAAGAATGATTGATGATGAAGAATTGCTGTTGTAATAAATAAAATCATCTAAAAAATAATAACCATGGCAAGAGTAGCTACTTACCTGAATTTTTCCCGTAACACGGAAGAAGCATTTAATTTCTACAAATCAATTTTTGGCGGAGAATACACTATTGCACGTTTCAGAGATATTCCTCCTTCCGATGGAATGCCGCCAACAGCAGAAGAAGATAAAAACCTGGTCATGCATATTGAATTGCCCATTCTTGGCGGGCATATGTTGATGGGAACGGATGCACCGGAATCAATGGGCTTTAAAATGAATTTTGGAAATAATGTTCATATCAATCTTGAGCCTGATTCAAAAGCCGAAACTAAAAAGTTGTTTGATGCATTATCTCCCGGCGGAAAAATAACGATGCCGCTTCAGGAAATGTTTTGGGGCGCTTATTACGGAAGTTGTGTAGATAAATTTGCTGTTCATTGGATGTTTAACTGTACGGCAAAAAGCATAATAGATAAATAACGAATAATGAAATAGAAGAGCCTCCCTTTGATAACAGGAAAATTGTCAGATCTATTTATCTCAATTCAAAACCTTCAAGGAATTTTGTATTGAAATTACCACTGCGGAAACGCTGATCCTGCATCAGCTGCAGGTGAAAAGGAATGGTGGTCTTCACTCCTTCAATGACATATTCGCTTAAGGCACGGTACATGGTGTCAATAGCTTCTTGTCTTGTTTGTGCCATGGTAATAAGCTTACCAATCATCGAATCATAATATGGAGGAATGACATAGCCGGCATATATATGGCTGTCCACCCTGACGCCGTGGCCGCCGGGCTGGTGAAGCGTGGTTATCTTTCCCGGTGAAGGGCGAAAATCGTTGTAAGGATCTTCGGCATTGATCCGGCATTCTATGGCATGCATTTCCGGAAAATAATCTTTGCCCGTGATTCTCTCTCCCATTGCAATTTTGATTTGTTCTTTAATCAGATCAAAATTGATAACCTCCTCCGTGACGCAATGCTCCACCTGAATGCGGGTGTTCATTTCCATGAAATAAAAATTGCGGTTCTTGTCAACAAGAAATTCAACAGTTCCTACACTTTCATAATTAATAGCAGCAGCAGCTTTCTTGGCAGCTTCGCCCATTAACCGGCGCAGTTCATTAGTCATAAAAGGAGAAGGTGACTCCTCTACTAATTTTTGATGGCGTCTTTGTATAGAACAATCCCTTTCACTCATATGGCAAACATTTCCATATTGATCGCCTGCAATCTGTATTTCAATATGCCGGGGTTCCTCTACATATTTCTCCATGTAAATGCCATCGTTCTTAAATGCTGCGGATGCTTCGGCTTTAGCTGTATCATAAGCTCTTTCCATTTCACTTTCTTCCCAAACAATTCGCATTCCTTTGCCACCGCCACCGGCTGTTGCTTTTAATATAACTGGGAAACCCATTTCCCTGGCAATACCTTTTGCTTCATCAATGCTTTGCAACAAGCCCTTCCCGCCGGGAACTACCGGTACTCCTGCATTTATCATTGTTTCTTTAGCAGTAATCTTGTCGCCCATAGCATTGATCATCTCAGGAGTGGGGCCGATGAATTTAATATCATGATCAGCGCAGATCTGTGAAAACTTTGAATTCTCTGCCAGGAAACCATAACCGGGATGCACAGCATCAGCATTTGTTATTTCAGCAGCGGCCATCAAATGAGCAATGTTGAGATAAGAATCACTGCTTTGTGGCTTACCAATGCAAACAGCTTCATCAGCAAACCTGACATGCAGACTATCACGATCGGCTGTGGAATAAACAGCAACCGTTTTGATACCCATTTCGCGACAGGTTCTGATAACTCGAAGAGCTATTTCCCCACGGTTTGCTATAAGAATTTTATTAAACATGAAGCCAATTTGAAAATTTGAAAATATGTTAATTTGAAAATGAAAACAACCGGTCAATTATGAATTTGAAAACAGAATAACCTCATTTCCAAATTTTCAAATTGACTAATCTTCAAATTAACTGGGTTCTACTAAAAACAAGGGCTGGTCATATTCTACCGGAGATGCATCTTCAACCAATACTTTCACAATTTTCCCTTTTACTTCACTTTCAATTTCGTTGAAGAGTTTCATTGCTTCAATAATGCATACTATTTTACCGGGCGTTACTTCATTTCCTACTTCAACAAGATTCGGTTTGTCAGGAGCTGATTTACGATAAAATGTTCCAATCATCGGACTTTTGATTGTTACCAGATTTTCAGCAGGGGCCTCCAATGCTTTAGGCTTTTCAGGAGAAACAGAAGTATTTGCCGGTAGTGGAGCCGTTGTGATTACCGGAATGGTTTGAGACGGAGTTGCCATCACCTGGGTTATTTTCTCTTCCTTTTGTTTTATAGTAACCCTAAAATCTTTCTGTTCAATGGTTAATTCTCCAATATTGGATTTGTTGACCATCTTGATCAACTCCTGAATTTGTTTAAAATCCATGTTTTTCAATTTAGAAAGAAATTTAAATAAAAGTAAGGGAGCTAAGATAATACAATCATTTTCGCACCAACTTATTTTTTGTGATTTTTGATCAAAAATGGAGTAAAAAATGACAAATATGGCTTAAAACAGGAGAAATTGATTGCCTTTTAGACCAAAATCAAAAAACTATTCTTTTACCCTTTCAACATATTCTCCGGTCTTTGTATTTATTCTGATCAGCTCTCCTTCATTTACAAAAAGAGGAACATTAATGGTACCGCCAGTTTCCAATTTAGCAGGTTTTAAAGTGCGGGTTGCTGTATCACCCCTCATGCCCGGTTCGCAATAAACAATCTTCAATACAATTTTATCCGGTAATTCTGCGCCAAGAACCAGATCATTTTCCGTATTTATCAAAACGGATACTTCCTGACCTTCTTTCAGATATTCCGGAGCATCAATAGATTCCTTTTGTAATGATATTTGCTCAAAAGTTGATGTATCCATAAAACTATAGCCGGTATCATCTTTATATAAAAACTGGTAAGTCCTCTTTTCCACACGCACAGGAAAAATCGTGTCACCACTATTCCATGTTTTTTCAATAGAGCGGTTATTATCCACTCCTTTTAGTTTTGCCCATACTTTAGCTGCTGCGCGGGCTGTTTTGTTTTCACCAAATTCAACTACAGAATAAAGACTACCGTCCAGATTCAGAATCATACCGCGGCTTATATCTGCTGTGTTCGCCATTTCAATTGAGTTTTAAGGGTCGCAAAGATAAGGCAACAGAGCTTGTCAGCAAAGCAAATAAGACAAGCATTGTCGGGCGGTTTTGCTTCCTGACATTGCAACTAATCAGAAGTTAATGCGTCTATATCTGGAAAAGTTTACTATAAAAGTTTTATTTTAGCCGATATGAAAAAAATAATTATCCCTTTAATTCTTCTCTTTATAAGTGCAGGCATTTTTGCCCAGGTTGATTCTGTAGCGCCGTATAAAAAATTTCCCACCCTTCCTCCTTTGAAGATATTACTGCCTGATAGTGCATCTTATTTTACCAAGGAAGATTTTAAGAAAAAAACTCCCGTGTTGATTATTCAGTTCAATCCTGAATGCGAACATTGCAAAAAAGAAACGGAAGAGCTTCTGGATAGTATCAATAAGTTTAAAGACATTCAGATCGTAATGGCTACGATGATGCCATTTGGAACAATGAAACCTTTTATTGAAAAATATAAACTTAATGATCATAAAAATATTGTAGTTGGCCAGGATACACAATATTTCCTTCCGGTCTTTTACAGGATCAGCAGCCTTCCATTCCTTGCATTGTATGATAAAAAAGGGAAACTTATCAGAACATTTGAAGGAGCTGTACCTATCCACAAAGTCATAGAAGAATTTAATAAATGATTTCCGAAATTTTTTCTTTGTCATAAACAACGACAAACTGCTTCCCCTACCTTTGCCCGGAAAATAATTTCTTCATCTATAATTTTTTTGTCTATGAAAGTTACCGTCGTAGGTGTCGGAGCAGTTGGAGCTACCGTAGCCGATAATATTGCTAGAAAAGAATTATGCACTGAACTTGTTATGCTTGATGTGAAAGAAGGACTTGCCGAAGGAAAAGCACAAGACATGATGCAAACTGTGACATTGCTTGGTTTTGATACTAAAATTTCCGGTTCAACGAATGATTACTCAAAAACTGCCGGCAGTGATGTAGTAGTAATTACTTCCGGTATTCCCCGTAAACCGGGAATGACAAGAGAAGAATTAATTGGTACAAACGCTGGCATTGTAAGAGGAGTTTGTGAAAATATTTTAAAACATTCTCCAAACACTGTTATCGTCGTCATCAGCAATCCAATGGATACAATGACATACCTGGCATTGACATCAACTGGTTTACCAAAGAATCGTATTATCGGAATGGGTGGTCTTCTTGACAGCTCAAGATTCAAGTATCAGCTAAGCTTACGGTTAAATTGTAATCCGTCTGACCTCAATGCAATTGTTATAGGGGGTCATGGCGATACAACAATGATTCCTTTGATGCGTTTCGCAACATGGAATTCTGTTCCCGTAACAAAATTTCTGACCGAAGAGCAGCAAAAACAAATCATCGCTGATACAATGGTTGGCGGTGCCACATTAACAAAATTATTGGGCACATCAGCCTGGTATGCTCCCGGCGCTACAGGCGCTGCATTGGTAGAAGCCATTGTACGTGATGAAAAGAAACTTTTTTCCTGCTGTGTTTTATTAAATGGCGAATATGGCCAAAAAGATATTTGCATGGGTGTTCCTGTAGTGATTGGAAAAAATGGTTGGGAAAAAATTGTTGATTTCGGTTTAAATGCCGAAGAACAAGCCGCTTTTAATAAAAGTGCAGCTGCTGTGAGAAATATGAATGAGGTTCTTAAGACTTTATAGATTATAAATCCCTGTGTCATATAAAAGGCCTTTCCATTTCACCGGAAGGGTTTTTTATTTAAAAATCGTCTTCAGAATATGTCATCTTTTTTCGGAAATTCGTACTCTTTCTGATCATATGTATGCTATTGTGGATATAGAGACTACAGGCACCTATGCCGCTGCTAATGGAATCACCGAATTTTCCGTTCATATTTTTGATGGCGTCAAGGTGTTAGAAAAATTTCAAACACTGATTAATCCTCTTCAGCCTATTCCCCGTTATATCCAGGCCTTTACAGGAATCACAAATGAAATGGTATCCAATGCTCCTAAATTTGAACAGGTAGCTGAAAATATTTTTAAACTTCTTCACGGGAAGATATTTGTGGCCCATAATGTGAATTTCGATTATTCATTTGTAAAAGCTTCACTGACTGCCTGCAACCTTGACCTCAATTCAAAAAAACTTTGTACCGTAAGATTAAGCAGAAAAATTTTCCCGGGATTACCTTCTTACAGCCTGGGAAATCTATGTCAATCGTTGGGAATACGAATCAATGCACGTCACCGTGCAGATGGAGATGCTGAAGCAACGGTAAAACTTTTCCAAGAACTATTATTGCATGACAAAGAACAACATATTCATAAAAGTTTAAAACGGGATTCGAAAGAACAATCCTTGCCACCCAATGTGTCCAAAGAACAATTTGATAAACTTCCTTATACTCCAGGTGTTTATTATTTCCATAATGAAAAAGGAAAAATAGTTTATGTTGGCAAAGCAAGAAATATCCGTTACCGGGTGAACAGTCATTTCAGCAATAATTCTGAAAGCCGGCAAAAACAAAATTTTCTCCGTCACGTTCACGACATCAGTTTTCAACCATGCGCCACAGAATTGATGGCATGCATACTGGAATCTTCAGAAATAAAAAGATTATGGCCTGTTTTCAATTATTCCCAAAAACGATGGGAAAACGTTTATGGGATTTTTATGTATGAAGACCAAAATGGTTATAAACGCCTGGCAATCGAAAAAAATAAAAACCAACTGGTCGCAGCAAGTACTTTTCACTATTTGATAGATGGTCATGCTTTGCTCCGGAAAATGATCCGTGAATATAATCTCTGTCCAAAACTTTGCTTCCTTCAAAACGACACTGAAAAATGCACAGGGATAATAGAAAATTATTGTTTCGGTGCCTGTGAAAAAAACGAGAATCCCTATGAATATAATCAAAGAGTAATGTTTGCCGTTGAATCACTCAGCGCCCAGCCAACTTATGCGATCATTGATAAAGGACTGAATGATGAAGAACAATCCTGCATATTGGTGTTGAAAGGAAAATTTTATGGAATGGGTTATTTACCTGCAAGTATACAAATTTCAGAACTGGAAATTCTGAAAGAATTTCTTACTCCTTATAAAGAAAATAGTTTTATCCGGAATATTATTAACGGCTATGCAGCAAAACATCCTGCAAAAGTTATGATGCTTGAAGAAGTTCAATCGAGCCATTGAAAATTCCCATGCTTTGGCATTTGATTAAAGACATCAACCATTTTCTGTGGAGGTGGAGTTAGTTTTCTTTTAGCCGTATCAAACCATGCGCCATCAACAGTTATAATTGCTGCAAGAATATTTCCGTTCTTAATAATTTCATGTTGAATGGTCCAGCGTGAAAAATTCTTTTTTGATTTCAAAAGCATCAGATTGATAGTTATTCTGTCATCGCTGCGAATCTCTTTTCTGAATACACATTCTTCCCGAAATAGAATAGGCGCAGATTGCAATTCAATCATCACTTGCGGAGTGAATCCATGCTCATTTAAAAATTCAAACCGGCAAAAAGTTCCCCAGTCATAATAAACAGAATGTCGCAAATGAAAATTAGGATCCAGATCAGACCAGCGTATTTGCAAATCTTTGATGAAATCTTTCACGATGTAATTTTTATTTTTCCAAAACTATAAAAAAATACAGAAGCCAAAACGCAGACTCCGGCTAACGTGTACCAAAGCGAATTAAATCCGAAATGCTCTACTATTTGCGATCCAATGGTAGGCGCCAGCACATGAGCCAGGGAAAATGAAATTGTAAATATGGATGCATATTGCGCTCTGTTGTGATTTTTACTTCTGGACACCCAGTAAGTGTTGACAAAAGGAAACATCATCATTTCGCCAAAAGTAATAATAATCATTGCCAGTAAAACCATATTGACCGTTGCTGAAATATTTAATACCAGAAAAGAAATCCCAATAAGAAAGGCGCCAATGCTGATATAAAATGTTTCAGATTTTTTTCCTTCAAGTTTATACACCATGATCATTTCAGTGATTGCAATAATCAAACCGTTCATTGCCAGAACAAAACCAATCAACGATTCTTTCATGTGCACCTGCTCTTTATAATAAACCGTAACCATACTAAAAAGCATGAGAAAACAAAACGCTACCATAAAAACACAAAACATAAACCGCAAATATGTTCCATCCTTTAAAACGGAATCTTCTTTTAAATTTCTTTTTTCTTCATGATAAGATTTAAATTTTGTTTCCTGTGGTCTTAAAAAAAAGCGAAGCATGACAGCAGCAATTATACAAGTAAGACCATCCACCCAAAAAAGCCATTGGTAACTGATCGAGGAAAGAATTCCACCCAGAGCAGGTCCGATTGAAAAGCCAAGATTAACCGCCAGCCTGTTTAAAGAAAAAGATCGGGTACGGTTTGTTTCATCACTGTAAGCAGCAATAGCTGCTGCATTGGCCGGACGGAATGATTCCCCAAGCGTACTCAATATAAAAATACAGATGGCAATATGCCAGAGTCCTTTCATTTGCCCCAGCACAATAAACATGACACCGTTTACAAAAAGACTCCAGAACTGCACGGGATAAAATCCAATTCGGTCGGCCAACCTTCCACCTGCAAATGCACCTAATATAGAACCCATGCCAAACATGGCCATCACAAAACCAGCTTCCGCAATGGAATAATGAAGACTTTGCGTCAAGTAAATAGTCATGAATGCAATGACCATAGTGCCGCTGCGATTAACAAAAATTACCAGCGACAGCCACCAGATGGATCTGGAAAGCCCCGAATATGCGTTGCGATATAATGCAAGAGAAGAGCGGATCATAAATCAAAACGAAATTAATTGATTGGCCGCAGTGAAATCCGGCTCATAGGCTTTATTTTTGCGACCTAATTGAAAATTTATGAAGAAACTTTTTGTCATCGCATTTTTAGCATTATCCACAAATACTTTCTTATATGCGCAAAAAAAAGCGCCGGTAATTAAGAAGCCTGTTTCTGTCAAGCCGTTATTAAAAAATCTCGATGATTCGGTTAGCTATGCACTTGGCAGTGGCCTGGCCAATTATTATAAATCACAGGGGATTAAAAAAATAAATGCCTCATTGGTTGCAAGAGCCATTAATGATATAATGGGAAGGAAAACACCTGCGTTTGATGATAATACTGCAAACCTGATCATGAATAAGTACATGACTAAAATCCAGGAAGAAAAAGTAAAACCTAACTGTGATGCCGGCAATACATTTTTAGCAGAAAACAAAAAACGCCCCGGAGTAAAAACAACTGCAAGCGGATTGCAATATGAAGTTATTACAGAAGGAACCGGAGTAAAACCTGAAGCCACAGATAGTGTAACCTGTAATTACAGAGGAACACTGATTAACGGAACTGAATTTGATAATTCTTATTCAAGAGGTCAGCCTGTTACTTTTGCGTTGGATCGGGTTATTCATGGATGGACGGAAGGATTGCAACTCATGACGGTCGGATCCAGGTACAAATTTTATATCCCTTATACTCTTGGTTATGGTCCTTTTGATAATGGTCCAATACCCGGTGGTTCCGCATTAATTTTTGAAGTGGAATTATTAAATGTCAAAAAAGCTAACTCCGGGAAATAAATTCAAGAATCCTGAAAACACTTATTTCAATTCTTTAAGTTTTTTGTTTACCAAAGACAATGCTTTTTGAAATTGTTCTTTCTCGGTAAGATTGGTATTATCCAATAAAATTGCATCTTTGGCTTGTTTCAATGGGCTTATTTTTCTGTGCGAATCTATATAGTCACGCATTTCAAGATTGGCTTTTACTTCTTCAATTGTTATATTTGGATTTTGAGTAAAGAGTTCTTTGAATCTTCGTTCCACTCTTACTGCGTTATCGGCAGTCATAAATATTTTTAATTCAGCTTTGGGAAAAACTACAGTTCCAATATCCCGGCCGTCCATAACGATGCCTTTATCTTTTCCCATTTCCCGTTGCTGTTCTACTGCAAATTCTCTTACTTCTTTTATGGCTGCAATGTCGCTCACTTTTTCAGCAATAACTAAATCTCTGATCACAAACTCCACATTTTCATCATTGAGATAAATTTCGCTGGCTTGGGTTTTTGAATTGATAATAAAACTGAGCCGGATATTTTTCAAAGCTTTATTCACTTCTTTTTTATCAGTCCAGTCAATATGATTTCTAAGGAAATATAAAGTGACAGCCCGGTACATGGCGCCACTATCAACATACAAGTAGCCCAATTTTTTTGACAGTTGTTTTGCCAGCGTACTTTTTCCGCAAGCTGACCAGCCATCTATGGTGATAATAATTTTTTGCATGAAATTGTCTGGGCAAAAATGCGAAAAATAAACCAGCCAGCAATATCAGTGCATTAAAAAGAATTTTAATTATCGAAAATATTTTATCAGGGGAAATTAAAAAGCTCTCCCGGATCGAGCCCATGATCAAATCTACCATTACTTATTTTGAATGAACCAATATTGGCTTCAAATATTCCGGATATCATACCCTGATAATTCCCGGGGGATATTGAATCAAGTTGTGCTGTATGAAAATAAATGCTGCCGCTTCCCTGAGTACTATAATGTAAAATATAATTTATGTTATAAAAATTAATAAACCCGTATGCTGTAAAAAAACCATTTGCCGTGTTAAGAACTAAACGTTTACCCTGCAGGTTATTAAAATCTTTGTAACTAAAATTTTTTGTTACGGGAAGGACAAAGCTTATCCACCCTAAATCAATATGAGAAGTATCTTTAAAATTACCTTTCCAGCTAATCAGCAATGTATCTTGAAAACTTTGAGATGTAATTCTTTGAATATTAATTTCAAATCCGTTTGCACCAAACACGGCAGAAACTCTGTCAAATGTTCTCCATGGATGTCCATTAATATAACAAGTCATAATATTATTTGCATTATCAGAAAAGATAGCTAAATCCGGAGCCTGATTATCTGCATAAAACTGAGTATAATTTTGGGAACATGAGATAAGGATAAAGCACGAAAACAAAAAAGCAAAGCAATATATGATGACACTATTTTTTTTCATGTTTTTTCTTTAATTGAAAGGAATAACCGAAATTAAATGACAAAGGAGAAATACGACGAAATGAAAAAGGATAACTTAAACCTGAAGATATAGGTGCTGTAACATGTACCTGAACAAACAATCTTCCTTTTTTTATTGGCTTCAGATATTCAAGGCCCGTTCCTAAAACCAAGACTGTCGTTTTAAGTGTTTCATCAGGATTCAGGATGGTGTAATTCGTTTTATCATAATTATAATCAACAATTATCTTTTGTGTTGATATGCCCATTGAAAAAGGAAGAAATAAGTATCCGGTTTTTTCTGTACCAATAATTTTTATTCTTTCACTGAGAATAAATGATAAAATGCCGGGAGATATTTTTTTTTGTGCGGGAGCATATATTGGCAAAGCCGGATTTGTAGTAAATGAAGAATCATAAG
The DNA here is from genome assembly GCA_963823125.1 of uncultured Bacteroidota bacterium. Lineage (GTDB taxonomy): Bacteria > Bacteroidota > Bacteroidia > Chitinophagales > Chitinophagaceae > UTBCD1. The sequence continues at coordinate 319,143 of CAWGKD010000003.1, read as the reverse complement.
ATAAGGAACTAATTGGCCAGCTTTTTTGAACCTGTAACAGAAATTCATGATGCTTTGCTTTTTTAAATACAAATTGAACGCCGGTATTCCATTGATTCAATCCGGGCTTATTATTTACATCAACCTGGTACCCGACTAAAGGTTCAATAAAAATTTGTGCAGCAGAGCGCTGGCAATTCAGATATAGAATTATCAAAAGAGATAAGGCTTTTCTCATATTCTCTCAGGCATTTACCAGCGATAAAATGATGCTTCTCCCTTTGTAAAATTATTTTAATAATTATCATTTATGAAATATGCAATTGCGTGTAAACAGCTTCAAATCCTCTTTAAAATATTTTATTATAGAAATTTTAACAGGCAACAAAAAAGCCATCTGATCTTCAGACGGCTTTACAAATCCAATAATTTTATTTTACGCTTTTGATTTTTCTTCAAGCTTTGCTTTGAAAGAAAATTTTAGTTTGTCTTTTTCTTTATCAAGATCTGCCTCGAGCAAATCACCCGCTTTTACATGCAGGTTAAGTATTTCTTCAGCTAATGGATCTTCCAGATACTTTTGAATAGCTCTGTGCAATGGCCGGGCGCCAAACTGTTGATCATATCCTTTATCAGCCAGGAAAGATTTTGCATCTTCCGTAAGGTCCAGTGAAAAACCAAGATTAGTTAATCTCTTTGTAACACCTTTCATCAAAATATCAATGATCTGGAAAATATGCTCTCTTGTCAGGCTGTTGAATATGACAACATCATCAACGCGATTCAGAAATTCCGGAGAGAATGTACGCTTTAATGCTTTTTCTATAACGGCTTTATTATTTTCATCTACATTCTGGCTTCTTGCTTGTGTTGCAAATCCAACTCCATCTCCAAAATCTTTAAGTTGACGGGCTCCGATATTTGAAGTCATTATTATTAACGTATTCTTGAAATCAACTTTTCTTCCAAGGCCATCAGTCAATTGACCGTCATCCAAAACCTGCAATAAAATATTGTATATATCAGGATGCGCTTTTTCAATTTCATCGAGCAGGATCACGCTGTATGGTTTGCGACGCACTTTTTCTGTAAGTTGTCCGCCTTCTTCATAACCCACATAACCCGGAGGAGCGCCAATCAAACGACTTACTGTAAATTTTTCCATGTACTCACTCATATCAATTCGTATGAGTGAATCTTCTGAATCGAACATATATCTTGCCAATGCTCTCGCCAACTCTGTTTTACCAACACCTGTCGGCCCAAGAAATATAAATGTTCCAATAGGTTTCTTAGGATCTTTTAAACCAACCCTGTTTCGTTGAATAGCTTTCACTACTTTTTGAATTGCTTCAGTTTGACCCACAACCATCTCCTGCATATCATCAGCCATCTTTCGCAGCTTTTCAGTTTCAGCTTCCACCATCCTCTTCACAGGAATGCCTGTCATCATACTCACCACTTCAGCAATATCTTCCTCACCGATTGGATAACGCTTATTCTTACTTTCTTCTTCCCAATCACGTTTTGCTTTTTCAAGGTCTTCCTGGAAACGCTTTTCAGTATCACGAAGTGAAGCAGCTTCTTCAAACTTCTGGCTCTTTACCACTTTATTTTTTTCATTCTTCACATCTTCGATCTTCTTTTCCAGATCAACAATATTTTTCGGTACATTGATATTTTTCAAATGCACCCTGGCTCCCACTTCATCCAACACATCAATGGCTTTATCGGGTAAAAGACGATCTGTAATGTAACGGTCACTTAATTTAACACATGCATCAATGGCTTCATCACTATAAGTTACATTGTGATAATCCTCGTATTTAGTTTTGATATTTATAAGAATTTGAATCGTTTCATCAACACTTGGCGGATCTACCATCACTTTCTGAAAGCGGCGATCTAATGCACCGTCTTTTTCAATATACATCCTGTATTCGTCTAAAGTAGATGCGCCGATACATTGCAACTCACCTCTGGATAATGCCGGTTTAAAAATATTACTTGCATCTAATGAGCCGCTGGCTCCACCAGCTCCGACTATTGTATGCAATTCATCAATGAATAAAATCACGTCACGATTTTTTTCCAGTTCATTCATAATCGCTTTCATCCTTTCTTCAAACTGACCGCGATATTTTGTACCAGCTACTAAAGCAGCCAGATCAAGTGAAATAACCCTTTTATCAAACAAAACTCTCGAAACCTTTCTTTGTACAATACGAAGAGCAAGACCTTCCACAATTGCCGTTTTTCCAACGCCGGGTTCTCCAATCAAAATCGGGTTGTTCTTTTTGCGACGGGATAAAATTTGTGAAACTCTTTCTATTTCTCTTTCTCTTCCAACAATAGGATCCAAAGCTCCCATTTCTGCTAACTTCGTAATATCACGTCCGAAATTATCGAGAACAGGTGTTTTACTTTTTGCGGCGCTTTGCTGACGGCCGCTTTTTTGTTGGGAGTATTTTTTTTCTTCATCAAAATCATCCTCATTTTCATCAGTGAATTCAGCACGGGGATCACCTGATTTTACAATTCCCAATTCCTGTCTGAAAAGATCATAATCCACATCAAACTGATTTAAGATTTGCGTAGCAATATTTTCTTTATTCTTGAGAATGGAAAGCATCAAATGCTCAGTTTCAACAGTAGCGCTTTTCAAGGCTTTTGCTTCCAACACTGTCACACGAATAACTTTCTCAGCCTGCTTCGTTAATGGAAGGCTGTTAATATTTGCTATATTTTTCCCGGTTTTATCCTTGACAGCTAATTCAATTTCTTTACGCAATTCATAAAGATCAACGTTAAAACTTTTCAGAATGCGGACAGCTGTATTGTCCCCTTCGCGGATCAACCCGAGTAAGAGGTGCTCCGTTCCAATAAAATCATTTCCCAACCGTAAAGCTTCTTCCCTGCTGAACGAAATGATCTCTTTTACCTGTGTCGAAAAATTATTATCCATTTTAAGATAATTGGTTGTATTACAATATTAACAAATAAATTTGACTATAGTTTTACTCAATTTATAAACGAAATGTTGATAAACTTATTTGTTATGCAGGTCAAAACAAATACCAAAGAGAAATTTCATGCCATCACGCTGCTTGGACCCGTTCTTTCTGCTACTATGACAGAAGAATTGAACGATTGCTTACTTGCGTACCTGCAAAATGACGTTAAAAACGTGGTGCTTATTTTAAAAGACATCCAAAACATGGACAATGCTGCTGCTGAAGCCCTGGTAAAAATTCAGCAAAAGTTTTATGAAAATAATGCCTCATTCGTTATCTGCGAACTCCAAAAATCTGTTGAGCAATTTCTTGATCAAAATGAACTTTTAGAGATGATGAATGTTACACCAACCGAAAGTGAGGCATGGGATATAGTGCAGATGGAAGAAATTGAAAGAGAAATGCTGGATGAGCAAGGTGAATGAGGTATTAGGTTTTAGGTATAAGATGTCTTGTCCTGATATAAGTTCCCGGGATTATTCTTATATGATGCAGCAAATCAACCATATTTTGGTCTTGAGATATTATATGGTTACTCATAAATGCTAACTCCTGATTCCTAATACCTAAATCCTAATTATTAACTTCGCTCATGCTCGCTGTTACCATACTTGGCAACAATTCTGCAGTTCCTGCATTTGAAAGGCATCCAACCTGCCAGGTAGTTACAATTGGCGGTAACAATTTAGTAGTGGATTGTGGAGAAGGTTCACAAATTCAAATGATCAACTACAGAATCCGCCGAAGCAAAATTTCCCACGTTTTTATTTCACATCTTCATGGTGACCATTATTTTGGTTTGCCCGGCTTGATTACCTCATTCGGATTATTGGGACATCAACAAGAGTTGCATGTATTTGCCCCGTCGCCTTTACAACAACTGATAGAATTGCAATTAAAAGTTGCCAAAACAAACCTTCCATACGATCTTTATTTTCACACCATACATAATGAAGGATTGCTTGTTGATGAAGGAAAATTTTCAGTGAAATGCTTTCGAACCAATCACCGTATAGAATGTTATGGTTTTGTTTTTACAGAGAAAAAAAGGCCAAGAAAACTGATCCCGGAAAAAGCAAAAGAATATGAAATACCAGCTTCATTTTATGAACGACTGACATATGGAGAAAACTATACGAAGAAAGACGGAACGGTCGTAATGAATAATTGGGTAACAGAAGAGGGTCCCAAAGAAAAAGTTTATGCTTTTTGCGCCGATACAAAATATGACGAACTGATCATCCCGCATTTTGAAGGTGCTGACATGATTTATCATGAGACTACTTATCTTGACAACCTGAAAGAAAAAGCAATAGAACGTTTTCATTCTACTTCAAAACAGGCGGCTTTAATTGCAAAAAAAGCCAATGTAAAAAAATTACTCATTGGTCACTTCAGCAGCAAGTATGATACGCTGGAAGAATTTGAAAAAGAAGCCAGAGAAATATTTGAAAATACAGAGTTGGCTATAGAAGGAGTAACTTACCCGGTTTGAACCCGGAATCACTAACGGGATTTCATAATCCATTCATAAAATTCCGGAAATTCTAATCAGCCATCTTCATCAACTCCTTAATCTTTCCCAGATGCTTTTCACTTATTTTCCAAACCGGTTGACGGAAATTGTTTTCGCATAATTTCATTTCAGCAAGATATGCTTTCACACCACTGGGACTTCCTTCGGCAAACAATGAGTTAATAATGTCGGTGTATTTGTAATGAAGTCTTTGCGCTTCGTTAAATTTTCCAGCCAAGCAAAAACGAACCATATCAGAAAAATCTTTCGGATAAACATTAGCCACTACCGATATCACACCCTCAGCACCGCAGGCGATCATTGGCAAAGTAATTAAATCATCGCCGCTGATTACCATAAAATCTTTTGGTTTGTATTTGACGATCTGCATGACCTGGTCAAAATTTCCCGATGCTTCTTTGGTGGCAAAAATATTCTTGAACTCATGCGCAATTCTGAGTTGTGTCTCAGCCGTTATATTCTGACCTGTACGTGACGGGACATTGTACATAATGACAGGCAACGGCGTTTTTTTGTTCAACGTTTTATAATGCTGAAAAATTCCTTCCTGGTTTGGTTTATTATAATATGGAGAAACAGAAAGAATGGCATCATAACCTTTCAGATCAAAATTTTTGAAACCTTCCAATACTTCCTGCGTATCATTGCCACCAATGCCAGCCACTAAGGGAATACGTCCAGCATTCACTTTTTTTACAAATGAAAAAACTTCCTGCTTTTCTTTTCCATGGATAGTTGCGCTTTCACCGGTGGTTCCCAAAACAACTAAATATTCTACTTTACCATCAATCCAGGAATTGATAAGTTTTTGAAAACTGTCATAATCAATTTTTCCATCAGAATGAAATGGTGTAACGATGGCAATTCCGGTACCTGTAAATTTTTTTTGGAGTGACATGTGATGAATTAAGAATTATGAGTTATGAATTTAAGAATAAAGTTCCGAACGATGAACGGAGCGTCGCAACGGACGATGACCAAAGATCGGGACGCTGGCAAACAAAAAAAATCAACTAATAACTACCGACAAGAAATTAATCTACTTCTTCCCAAAATCCCATTTTTCCAAACTTGTTGATACGATCAGTTATTCGCTGTTCCGCATTCATCTGTTTCAATTCTTTCAATACAGGTATCAAATGAGTTTTAAGAATCTGCGCCGATTCATTGTAATCCCAGTGTGCACCGCCTACAGGTTCAGGAATAATGCCATCAATCAAACCAAAGCCAAGCATTTTATCTGCAGTAAGTCTCAACTGTTCTGCCGCTACTTCTTTTTTATCCCAACTACGCCATAAAATAGATGAACAACTTTCAGGACTGATAACCGAATACCATGTATTCTCCATCATATAAACTCTGTCGCCAACACCAATACCTAATGCACCACCGCTGGCACCTTCACCAATAATGATAACAATCACCGGTACTTTCAAACGAATCATTTCATAAATATTTCTTGCAATAGCTTCGCCTTGTCCTCTTTCTTCAGCCTCCAGTCCGGGATAAGCACCGGGTGTATCGATGAGCGTTATGATTGGTTTATTAAATTTTTCAGCCAGCTTCATCAATCGTAATGCTTTGCGATAACCTTCAGGATTAGCCATCCCAAAATTCCGCATCTGCCTCGTTTTTGTATTGATCCCTTTTTGCTGACCAATAATCATCACCGTTTCATCATCAATGGAAGCAAATCCACCTACCATCGCTTTGTCATCTCTCACATTTCTGTCACCAAATAACTCTACAAAATGTGTAGTTATTTTATCAACATATTTCAATGTATAAGGACGGTCGGGATGTCGACTCAGTTGTACCCGTTGCCAACTGCTTAATTGTTGAGTGATCTCCTTTCTTTTTTCAAGAATGCTATCTTGTAATTTGCCGATTGCTTCACTCATATCTACTTTCGTCTTTTCGGCAGTATGCTTTAATTTCTCGATCTCATCAATCAGGTCTTTAATGGGCCTTTCAAAATCAAGAAATTGTCTGTTAGCATCAGTTGGCATAGGCAATAAAATGAGCGGCTAAATTAAGGATTATAAAATAATACATCTTTACCAATGAAAAATGCTCTTTACAAAGGATATAAGTTCAAATCTTTTTGGCAAAAATGGGTGGCAAGCCTATCTTTGCCCTCCCCTAATTTAAGGGAACGGATCGGTAGTTCAGTTGGTTAGAATGCTGCCCTGTCACGGCAGAGGTCGCGGGTTCGAGTCCCGTCCGGTCCGCTTAAAAGCCTTGCGAATCTAAATAATAGCAGGGTTTTTAAATTTATAAATCAGATTAGGATCAATGAGTTTTATGCGGGAATCAGAATGATAAATTCAGCTCCTTCTCCTTCTTTGGTTTCAAGTTTTATTTCTCCGCCATGCGCTTTGGTAATATCATAACTCAAAGATAACCCCAACCCCGTTCCAACTCCTGTGGGCTTAGTGGTAAAGAAAGGTTGAAATATTTTATCTAATACTTTCTTGGGAACGCCGCTACCATTATCACTAACTCTTATTTCTATTTTATCATTTATCTTTTTTGTTTTGACCGAAACGATCGGTTCGTAGCCAGCCGGATGCATTTTTTTCTTTTCAATTACTGAATAAAATGCATTGTTGATCAGGTTTAATAATACACGACCAATATCCTGTGGAATGATTTTTATTTTTCCTATGGTTGGATCAAAATCAGTTTTCAGAGTAACGTTGAATGTATTGTCTTTCGCACGCTGCCCGTGATAACAAAGTCTTGCACTTTCATCTGCTAATGCATTAATATCAGTAGGTTCTTTTATGCCGGTGCTGCCACGACTATGTTGCAACATTCCTTTTACAATAGCATCGGCTCTTTTGCCATGATGGGCAATCTTTTCCAAATTTTGTTTTATATCATCGGCAATAACTTTTGCTTCGGTAGTATTTCCCTTTTCAATTTCAATATTCATTTCATCCATTAATTCATTGCTTACCTCAGAAAAATTATTGACAAAGTTTAATGGGTTTTGTATTTCATGGGCAATGCCAGCAGTAAGTTCTCCCAACGAAGCCATTTTCTCCGATTGAATAAGTTGGTTTTGTGTCGTTTTCAACTCCGAAAGTGTTTCTTCAATCTTTTTCTTTTGTTCTTCCACTTTATCTCTTTCTTCTCTTATTTGTTTCGTAGCGATGGTAATCTTATGCTCAAGTATTTTCTTCTGTGCAATAATCCTTCTGTTGTTCCACCAAACAAATAAGATTATCAATGCTATTGCCAATATTGCATACACAGTATACATCCACCATGTTCTCCACCAGGGAGGAAGAACTTTAAAAGTATAATTGGCAGGCTTGCTCCAAACACCGTCAGGACTTTGCGCTTTTACTTTAAAAGTATGAGTGCCTTCATAAATATTCCCAAAACTGGCAGACGTTTTATTAGTAGGTGGACTCCAATCTTTATCATAACCCTCCAGCATATATTGGTATTTTACCACAAAATTTTTCCCTGTTTCAATAGCATTAAAATCAAAACTGATATTGTTATGCTTATGAGGAAGCACCAGATTTTCTGGGATTGGATACCATTTTGTAATACTATCAAACGAAATATCGCTGAATTTTTTACGAATAGAGTCTCTTTCTCTATCGCTTAAAGCTCTGCCAAAAGTGCTTACTTCCTCTGTAATATTCGGAGATGTGGAATTGCTGTCTAATTTTGAATTTTCCGGCTTTGTACTTAAATCATTCCAGCAAATATTTTCATTATTTATTTTTACGCTTTGAATAACAAGTGTAGAAGGAGTTTGGTTTGTAGTAATGATTGCCTTTGGATCAAATCGAACCAACCCGGTTTTATCTGAACCAGTACCTATCCAGAAAATATCTTTGCTGTCTTTAAACAAAGCACCAGGTCCTACATTTACATCTTTTATCGGGTAACCTGTCAGAGAATTAAATGTTCTGCTTACAACCCATCGTTTACCATTGTTATCGGAAGAGTTTACATCTGATAATTCGCAGATTCCAAGATTAGTGCCGACAAATAAATTTTCATCATCATCTTGCGTAACCTGAGTTACGAAATTATCAGGAAGGCCATCTTTTGTTGTAAAATTTTTAAATAATTTTTCTTTAAAAAAATTTTTGCCGTTTTTATTTTCATGGATACCGGATAATAATTTCCTGGATAACAAGCTTAATCCTTCCTGAGTTCCAAACCAAAGATTTCCTTTTTTATCATTAGTGATGCACCAAACTACATTATTGGCAAGTCCCTGATCTGTGGTAAAATTTGTAAAACTTTTCCCATCATACTTACTTACACCACCTCCAAAGGTTCCAAACCAAAGATTTCCTTTTTCATCTTCAGCGATGCTGTAAACTACATTACCCGCAAGACCCTGCGCTTTAGTATAATTAGTAAAACTCTTTCCGTCATATTTACTTACACCACCACCCGAAGTACCGAACCATAAATTACCTGTTTTATCTTCAATAATATTAAAAACGACATTGTTTGCAAGTCCCTGCGCAGTTGTATAATTGACAAAACTTTTCCCATCATATTTACATACTCCACCGCCGGAGGTACCGAACCAAAGATTTCCAAATCTGTCTTTGCCAATACTGTAAACAATATTGCTTGAAAGCCCCTGTGACATTGTAAATTCCTTAAACCCATTTCCATCATATTTATTTACTCCACCACCATTGGTGCCAAACCAAAGATTGCCGGTCATATCCTCATTAATACTATAGACAGCACTGTTTCCAAGCCCTCGTTCCATTGTATAATTCGTAAAACTTTTCCCTTGGTACTTACTTACACCTCCACCAAATGTTCCGAGCCATAGATTACCGGGATCATCTTCAATAATGCACCTTACAGAATTATTGGTAAGACCCTGAGCAGTTGTAAAATTGGTAAACCTTTTCCCATCATATCTGCTCACACCGCCACCCAATGTACCAAACCATAGATTTCCTGATTTATCGCAGAGAATAGAGCACACCACATTATTGGCAAGTCCTTGAGAAATGGAATAATTAATAAACTTTTTGCCATCGTATTTACTTGCACCACTTCCATCGGTTCCGAACCAAAGATTTCCATTATTATCTTCTGCTATACTCCAAACCGCATTATTGGCCAAACCCTGAGTTGTTATATAATTAGTAAAACTTTTACCATCATATTTGCTTACACCCCCTCCGTTAGTACCAAACCAGAGATTACCCAATTTATCTTCAATAATACATCTTACTGAATTATTTGTCAAACCCTGAGCAGTCGTAATATTTGTAAAATGTTCTCCATCGTACTTACTTACTCCTCCACCTAATGTTCCAAACCAGAGATTACCATTCTTATCACAAAAAATATTATAAATGACATTACTGGCAAGACCCTGCGCTGTAGAAAAATTGGTAAAAATTTTCCCGTCATATTTACTTGCTCCGCTTCCATCTGTTCCAAACCAGAGATCGCCTTTTTTATCCTGGGTTATACTCCATACTACATTACTGGCCAGGCCATGAGCCGTTGTATAATTTGTAAAACTTTTTCCATCGTATTTGCTTACGCCTCCACCGTTAGTTCCAAACCAGAGATTACCGGCTTTATCTTTGAAACAACAATATATTTCATCATAAGCAAGCCCATTGTCAGTTGTATAAGAACTAAAAAATCCTTTGCCTTGTCCATCCGCTTCAATAGGAAGATGAGTGATGCTGTCAATGAACCTATGAGTTAAGGCAGGAAAGAGCTTAATCTTTTTAGGCCCCCCGACAGTTTGTCTGATATAACCAGCTCCGGTCTTAAAAGGGATTCCTATAGTTAAAGGTTTGGGTACAGTATTTAAAAATATCTGTTTGGGTTTGATGCTATCGGGCAGATTGGCTAAAAAAGTAACTTTGGGTAATGCAAAAACATCCTGCTTCATCACTGTATTTCCATCAGGCTTATTTTTAGTGGAACACGCAAAGAATAATGTTCCAATAAGGCTCAAAAGTATTAGTTGAATTCCTGAGTGTACTGAATTTGCTTTCTTTGTTCCGCTTTTCAGAAGCATAGTATTAACGGTTGTTAGTCAATAAACGCATCTCAAGTTCTGCGTCTTGGTATTCATATCGTGTTGAAAGATAATTAACTTTCCTTGTTCTGCCATTTTCAAATTTGCTGGTATCCTTATTTAAAGCTCAGATCAGTTTCCTTTTTTCTTTGGCTTACATGCCTCATTTCCTGTTTTCGGAAACATTGAAACCATTATTTATTGCTTTTCTATGACACTAAGAAGGAATGCTAATTTATAATGATAATTTCAGAAGATGTTTAGAAAAAGATATAGAAAAAAAATTGTACTGAACTATTTTATTTATATTGCTATAGTAATAAGGCTGATTATGTAAGTGACTCCCAATTGGACATTACATAGATTCCATGTGTTTTATCTTTATTAACTGACAAAAAAATTATTATGGCAAAAGCAAAAAAAACTGCGGCTAAAAAGAAAGCAACACCCAAAAAGAAGGCAGCACCGAAAAAAGCTGTTAAAAAAAACAAGCCAACTAAAATGGGATTAGGTGGTGGTGGAGTGCCAAATCAAGGTTGATCTTCTTGATTGAAAATTATTTCAAATCGAAACGAAAACCAATTAGCGGGTGAAAAGCCCGCTTTTTTTATTTGCTCTTTTTTTTCTTCAAAGATTCTACGTCTTTTCTTAAAGCATTGACATCAATACCGGCGGGGGTTTTATTATTTTTGATAAAATCGTCACTGAATACAGCGAAAGATTCTTCTGAGTAAACTTTCCAAAATTCCCATGTCATTATTTTTTCTATTCCCCAGGTTATAATCCTCACACCATCCTCATTATATCCAGTTATAAGAACAGCATGGCCGCCCCACGATCCTACTTTGCCTTTTCCTTTAGCGCCTTCCGGAAGTAATGTCCATGTTTCCTGTTTTTTAGCTGACAAAGGAAGTCGAAGACCTACAAAACAACCACCAAAAAGATAAGTGCTTTGCCTTACATGTTGATGATTTTTTTGTTCCAGTTCAGCAAAAGCAAATATCCGGTGCATGCTTATATTGTTCTTGCGCCAATATTTCAGCACATCAATTAAGCAAGCTCCAGTATCATTTTTTCCCGTCTTAGGGTTATAACCTGTAATGTCACTATACGCTTTCAAAATTGCTTTATCCTTTGGCTTAATTAATTTTCCCGTATTCGAAGTCCAGGTCATGATTAAATGACCGGCGGCAGCACAAGTACAGTTGTCTATTTTTTTATTACCCATCATTCCCCATTTATCTGGTTTGATTTTATGTCCCCAATTCCATTCTGCAGGTATTTTAGGTAAATGTTCCTGCCGCAAATAGGTTGACAATTTAAAAGTTCTTGAATCTTTTTTTGCAGGAAGTTTTCCCAGCTTCATTTTTGAATGATCAACTTGTTGTGCTTGTTTTCTCATATTAATTTATAAGCCAAAATATAATTGAATATACAATTTTTTGATATACTCTGATAAGAGTTCAAATCAAAACAAAAAATATTTTATCTATCTAAAATAAAAACTGCTTATAGTATTAGTTTTTTAATTCAGGCATTTTCTTTTGTATATTTTTGATAATTCAAATTACAAATACATGCTTAAAGTCGGCGTTTTCGGTGTTGGCCATTTAGGAAAATTTCATCTCAACAACTGGAAAGAAATTCCAGGAATAGAATTAGTTGGTTTTTTTGATCCTGACGATATTACCGCAAAAGATGTTAATGAAAAATATCAGATCCCTCGTTTTCTGAATGCCGACGAATTGATGAACGTTTGTGACGCTGTAGATATCGTCGCTCCTACCACCTTCCATTTTGAATTATGCGAAGAAGCCATAAAAAAAGGAAAGCATGTGTTTGTAGAAAAACCTTTGGCCAATACAATGAAAGAAGCAGAGCAGATAGTAGAACTTACCCGTGAATCAAATATAAAATTCCAGGTAGGTCATGTAGAAAGATTCAATCCTGCTTTTCTCGCTGTAAAAGATATGCAACTCAATCCTATGTTCATTGAAGTACACCGGTTGGCTCAATTTAATCCAAGAGGAACTGAAGTGAGTGTAATCCTCGACCTGATGATTCACGACATTGATATTATATTGAGTATTGTAAAAAGTGATGTAAAAAATATTTCTGCAAGTGGTGTGGGCGTAATGACGGAAACACCTGATATCGCAAACGTTCGGATTGAATTTAATAATGGTTGCGTGGCTAATCTTACCAGCAGCCGAATCTCTATGAAAAAAATGAGAAAGATGCGGCTGTTTCAGAAAGATGCTTATATCGGCATTGATTTTCTGAATAAAAAAACAGAAATAATCAGATTGAAAGGGCCGCTTGATACCAATTCTTTTGCTTTTGATATTGAAACACCTTCAGGCAAAAAAACAATTGCGATTGCGAATCCTACAATTCCAGAAGTAAATGCAATAAAAAAAGAACTTGAGGAATTTAAGAATGCCATTACTAACAATACTAAACCCATTGTCTCAGAAATTGATGGTATGATGGCAATGGATGTTGCCCACCAGATATTACAAAAGATCGGCAACAATATTATTACTCACTGATGCGCTCCGGTAAACAAATATCTATTGTATGGTATGCAGTGACAGATTACTTTACGGCCGCCCTGGCATGGAGCTGTTTTTATTTCATTCGACAATGGCTGTTAAAAGGAAATGCTGAGCAAACCGATCAATGGCCGGTCAATGATAAATTTTGGCTGAGCATTTTTTTAATCCCCTTTGGCTGGCTAATTCTTTTTTCCCTGGTGGGTTCTTATCATTCTTTATATAAAAAATCCAGGTTCTACGAGTTCAGCAATACTTTTATTTATAGCCTGATTGGCGTCATTATTCTTTTTTTTATTCTCATCCTTAAGGATGTAAAAAAAGATTCTTCTTATTATTATCTGGCATTTCTCAGCTTACTTGCTTTGCAGTTTATTTTCACGTTTACAGGGAGATGGATTTTATTGAATATAGTAAAACAACAGCTTTTAAGCGGCAAAGTATATTTTAAAATATTAATGATTGGCAGTAGTGACAATGCTATCCGTATTTATAAAGAAACAGAAAAAAGTCAGCTCACTGACGGTTACCGCTATGCAGGTTTTGTAACACTTGATGATAAAGGCAAAAATGCAATTCTTAAATTTATTCCCATGTTGGGTACCCTTGATGACTTGGAGAAAATCATTGATAAAAATAATATCCGCCAGGTGGTTTTGGGTATGGAAAAATCGGAGCAATCTTTATTAGAAAATATTATAAACAGGCTCAGTGAAAAAGATGTTGAAATAAAAATTCAACCTAATACACTGGACATTCTTTCCGGCTCTGTAAAAACCAGCAATGTAATGGGTGCACCATTGATAGATCTGAAAACCGGGTTGATGCCCGAATGGCAACAGAACATTAAAAGATTGATTGACGTTATTTTTTCTTTATGCGGATTAATCACACTTTCACCAATTATTTTATATGTAATGTTAAGGGTAAAACTTTCCTCAAAAGGACCGGTTTTTTATTCCCAACAACGAATTGGATTTAAGAGCAAACCTTTTACCATGTATAAATTCCGTTCTATGAATATTGATGCAGAAAAAAACGGACCTGCTCTTTCATCCAAAAATGATCCGCGAATTACAAAATGGGGAAAAATTATGCGCCGTTGGAGATTGGATGAATTGCCTCAATTATGGAATATTTTAATTGGTGAAATGAGCCTGGTGGGACCAAGGCCAGAGCGGCAATTTTATATTACACAAGCTATTTCACATTTTCCATACTATAAATATTTGCTCAAAGTCAAACCCGGACTCACCAGTTGGGGCATGGTGCAATTTGGTTACGCAGAGAATGTAGAAGAAATGATCGAACGCAGTAAGTTTGATCTTTTATATATTGAAAACATTTCTTTAGCTCTTGATTTCAAAATCATGATTCATACACTAAGAATAATTTTTTCTGGAAAAGGTAAATAATCGCTTTTAGATTTTAGATTGCAGATTTTAGATTTTATTTTTGAACAAACATGTCCTGGTGAAGAAACTAACTCTTCTCTTTCTCATAGCTCAAAGCTCACAGATCGTCGCTTTTCCCCAATATTGGCAGCAACAAGTCAATTATATTATTGATGTAACTCTGAATGACAAGGATAATACACTTGACGCTTTTGAAAAATTAGAATACATCAATAATTCACCCGATACATTAAACTTCATCTGGTTTCATTTGTGGCCTAATGCTTATAAGAATGACAAAACTGCTTTCAGTGACCAATTGCTTGAAAACAGGAATACCAAATTTTATTTCTCTGATAAAGACCAACGTGGTTATATCAATCGGCTGGATTTTAAAGTCAACGATGCAACAGCAGAATTGCAGGATCACCCGGAATATATTGATATTGTAAAATTAATTTTACCAACGCCATTGGCCCCGGGTCAAAAATGTATCATTACCACTCCATTTCATGAAAAACTTCCTTTTAATTTTTCAAGAGGCGGGCATGATGGACAGAGCTACCAGATCACGCAATGGTATCCAAAACCAGCTGTATATGACAGCAAAGGATGGCACCCGATTCCATATCTGGATCAGGGAGAATATTATAGTGAATTCGGAAGTTTCGATGTGCGCATTACTGTTCCCAAAAATTATGTTGTGGCTGCGACGGGTGAATTACAGGATGAAAAAGAAAAAGAATGGCTTCTATCAAGAAAAAATTATTCGTGGAAACTGCTTAAAGAAAAAATAAAAACAAAATTTGGCGGCATAAAAAATATTATTCATGAGTTTCCACCCTCAGACAAACAAACAAAAACAATTCAGTATAAACAAAATAATGTTCATGACTTTGCTTGGTTTGCTGATAAACGTTTTATTGTAGATTATGATACATGCAAACTGGCATCGGGCAAAGTGATTGATATTTTCACATATTATACTCCGCAACATAAAAATTTATGGCAAAATAGTTTGAAGTTTTGTAAAGATGCAGTCCGCTATTATTCATCTCGCATTGGCGAATATCCATTCAATATTGTACAGGTAGTGCAGGGACCGGAAAGTTTTGGTGGAGGAATGGAGTATCCCACTATCACTGTCATTTCACCAACTAGTTCTTTGCAGGAACTGGATATTACCATTGCTCATGAAATCGGACACAACTGGTTTTACGGATCTCTTGCTACTAACGAAAGAGATCATCCTTGGATGGATGAAGGCATTAATACTTACTATGAACACGGCTATGCTGCCTTGAAATACAAAGATTATATTCCGCAGGAAAAAATATTGTTTGAAACTTTTGCAAAAGAAAAAATTGATCAGCCTATTGAAACTACTTCTGAGAAATTCAACGTAATGAATTACGATCTTGTGGCTTATTTTAAAACTTCTGAGTGGATGCGATTCATGGAATCACAATTGGGTAGCGAAGCGTTTAACAAAGCCATGCAGGAATATTATCGTCAATGGCAATTTAAACATCCGCAACCTGAAGATTTTAAGAAAGTAATTGAAGAAAGTACGGGCAAAAACCAAGACTCTGTTTTTTCTTATCTCCATAAAAAAGGTATTCTACCGAATGAAGAAAGAATCGGTTCAAAACTTGTTGTTCTCTTTCAACACAATACACTTTTCCCATATACTCATTCCAACATTAAAAATATTTTTTTGTTAAGCCCCGTCATTGGCGCTAATGGCTATGATAAATTGATGGTCGGCGGATTGATTACCAATTATAAATTACCACCTACTTCATTTCAGTTTTTTGCAGCGCCGATGTATGCCACCGGCTCAAAACATTTTGCCGGAATCGGGAAATTGAATTATTCATTTTTTCCCAATAAAACTTTCAGAAAGATTGATATTTTCCTGAATGGTTCTACTTTCACAATGAACGAATTCACTGATTCAGCAGGAAAGAAAAACTTTTATGCTTTTCGCAAAATTGTGCCGGGTATCAGATTCACGTTTAATCAAAAAGACCCACGAAGCACATTACATAGTTATATTCAGTTCAAAACTTTTTTTATTGGAGAAGATGGACTTCTTTTCTACCGGGATACCGTTATTTCAGGAGTTGATACCAGCATTTTTAATAATTACAAAACCGTAAAAAATAACAGCACTTTAAACCAGCTTCAGTTTGTTGTAGAAAATAAAAGGGTTTTATATCCTTATTCAGGTAATCTGAATATTGAACAATCCAATGGTTTTATCCGTACAACTTTTACAGGAAAATATTTTTTCAATTATTCTAAAGGTGGCGGACTGGATGTCCGGTTATTTGCCGGTAAATTTTTCTATATAAATCCCAAAACAATAAATGAGCAGTTTGCAACTGATCGTTATCACCTGAATATGACTGGTGCCAGCGGTTATGAAGATTATACTTACAGTGATTATTTCATTGGGAGAAATAAATTTACGGGGTTTGCTAGTCAGCAGATCATGATTCGTGATGGTGCATTTAAAGTCAGAACCGATCTTCTCGCTGATAAAGTAGGCAAAACAGATGACTGGTTAATGGCTGCCAACTTCACATCTTCAATACCTGAAAAAATCAACCCATTGAATTTATTACCTGTCAAAATTCCGCTGAAACTTTTTGCAGATGTCGGCACATATGCAGATGCATGGAAACAAAATTCAAATCTTGATCGTTTCATTTTTGATGCAGGAATTTATTTGCCATTGTTCCGCGAAACGGTAAATATTTATGTACCGTTACTTTACAGCCAGATTTTCAGTGATTACTTCAAGTCTACGCTTCCCGGCAAAACCCGTTTTTGGAAAACAATTTCCTTTAAGATTGATATCTCAAATTTTCATATTGGAAAATTCGATCGTAATCTTAGTTTTTTAGATGAGTGATCAGTTTACCATAAAACATCTTTCGCATAAAGACATTGATAAACAAAAATGGGATCGTTGCATTGATACTTCATCCAACGGTTTGATTTATGGCTATTCATTTTATCTTGACACTATGTCTAAACAATGGGATGCGCTAGTTTGGTCCAAGGGAATTCTTTCCGAAAATGATTATGAAGCTGTCATGCCAATAACATGGAATAAAAAATATAATATTTTTTATTTGTATCAGCCCTTTCTTACTGCACAATTGGGTGTATTTAGCAACACTGTAAATGCAGAATTGCTGGAGAATTTTCTGCAGGCAATACCAAAAACATTTTTGTACTGGGATATTTATTTAAATTATAATAATGTATTTGCTTTAGAAAATTTTAAACTCTACCAAAGAAGCAATTATATACTTAATCTAAACAAACCTTATGAGGATATTTATGCATCTTACCGTGAAAATATCAGACGAAATATTAAGAAGGCAGAACAAGCAGGTTGCGTTGTGCAAAAAGATTTCAATTTGGAAAAAGTAATTGAACTTGCTCTGCAACAATTAAAAACATTCAGCAAAGAGCCTGGCGAAAACATTGATCGTTTCAGAAAATTATACAAAATTCTTCATAAAAAGAAACAAGCCATCACATATGGAATTGTTTCTGCACAAGCTCAATTGCTGTCTTCCTGTGTTATCTTTTTTTCTCATAACAGGGCCTGTTATATTTTAGTCGGCAATCATCCTGACGGAAAAACAATTGGCGCTTCTCATGCACTGATTGATGCTTTTATTAAAGATCATGCAGGAACAAAATTGTTGCTTGACTTTGAAGGTTCAGATATTCCCAGTCTTGCCTTTTTTTACAGCAGCTTTGGATCAACAGAAGAAAAATATTCAGCGATAAGATTGAACCGTTTGCCCTTTTACCTGAGATGGATGAAGAAATGAGTGTTTAAATTTCATTTGAACAGCCGGTAGATTATAATTGCCACAAATAATGTCAAGAAGAAAAAAAATACAAAAGAGACTGCGCCGCTTTTTAGTGATTCCTTAAAAACACGCTTACCCTTGAAATGATGTTCATATTCGCTATAAGTAATGAAGTATGTGATAGATCCGGCAATCAGACCCACAACAATTGCCACTATAAAAAGGAGAAGAGTTAGCATAAACAAACTTTATCTCAACAAAATTTCTTTCTAACTCCCAATACTCAATTCCTGTTTCCAAATTTCTAATACCTGATTCCTTCCAGCATTTTCTCAGCAATCAATAAATCTATTGGCCTGGTAATTTTAATATTCGTTGATTCTCCTTCAATCAGATTTATTTTCACTCCCATTTTTTCCACAACATTCGCTTCATCCGTGAACGACTTATTATAAGGTTGTTCAAATGCTTCTTTAATCACATTACTAAAAAAAGTTTGCGGAGTTTGAATGATCCTGACACGATTGCGGTCAATAAATTCATTGCCGTTACTAGTTTCAATCCGGATGGTCTCGGTTGCTGCAATGGATGGAATTGCATTATCATTTTCCAATGCAGCTTCACCACACCGGCGAATGAGTTGAGGCGTAACCATGCAACGAACGCCATCATGAATAAAAACCAATGAGTGTGCATCCACCAAGCGTAAACCATTTTTTACTGAGTGAAATCTTTCTTGTCCACCGGTAGTAATGCGAATGCGATTGAAAGGAAATTTACGGGCAATTGCCTGGCCTGTTTCAATATGAGATTCCGGCAATACAAGGATAATTTGCATATCCTCGTAAGCATCAATAAAAGCCTGCAACGTGTACCACAATACAGGCTTACCTTTCAAAGACATAAATTGTTTGGGAATTTCACTGCCCATTCTTGTTCCAGTTCCTCCGGCTACTATGATCGCATATTTCTGCATGGATGCAAATGTAAGTCAGCTGGAGGAGTTTGCCATCGTAGCTCAAGACTAAAAGAATTTTGATTCTTCATTAATTTCACTACGCTTTTAAAATTATATTTAAATGATATAGATCGGGTGAGGCTTCACGAAAGCAATAGTTCACATTCATTCAAAAGTTGTTCTTTGTTTATAGCAACGGTGCCCACATCTTCGCAAACCAAACCTCCGGCAATGTTCGCAACTTCAGCCATTAAATGAACATTTTTTGTGACCGTATATACTAATGATGCTACTGCAATTACTGTATCGCCAGCGCCGGATACATCAGCAATATTTCTCAAATGAGAAGGGATTATTTTTGCATCTCTATTCTGCTGATAAAAAATTCCTTTATCTGCCAATGTGATAAAAGAAATATCCTGGTGAAGAATATTTTTCAGTTCCTGATGAATATTCTGAAGCAAAGGCTTGCTTATATCTTCAAACAACAAACTCAAACCTTCTTTGACTTCTTTTAAATTAGGCTTAAATATATCAACCTGATTATAGGAAAAGAAATTTTTTCTCTTGGGATCAACTGCAGTAATAATACCAGCTTGCTTACTTAAAGCAATTACTTCATGAATGATCTTTTCGGTCAACACACCTTTATTGTAGTCTTCAAAAATGATAACGTCCGGATCAACCTCTTCAATAAAGGACTTCACTTTATTCAACAATTTCGTTTCATCACTTGAATTCAGGTCATTTGTAATCTCAGCGTCCAATCTCATCATCTGCTGATTTCTACTGATAATTCTTGTTTTACTGGTTGTGATGCGTTCAGCGCTTTTTACAATATAGGAAGTGTCAATCAGACTTTCATCAAATAATTCTTCCAACAACAATCCTTCAGTATCATCTCCCAAAACTGATAAAATAAAGACCTGTGATCCCAGTGAGTGACAATTTAAAGCTACATTTCCGGCGCCGCCAATACGATATTCTTTATGATCCAAAGAAACAACTGGCACCGGAGCTTCCGGAGAAATACGATCCACTTTTCCCCACATATAAGTATCAAGCATGGCATCCCCGATCACTCCTACTTTCAGGGAAACGAATGATTCAAACAATTTTTTAAAATCTTCCATACTGCAAAAATCGGTAATTTATTTTTTCTTCTGAGAAACGGCCAGGTAATAAAGCGGAATGCCCAGAAGAGCAATGACCAATCCGCCACCGGCATAAAGTGGTTTCATTTTAATCAGAAAAATACAAAACGTTATGGCTAGCATCACATAAACGGCAGGAAGGACGGGGTACCCAAATGCTTTATATGGGCGTTCAATGTCAGGACGTTTTTTGCGTAACCTGAAAATGCCAATAATTGTTATTGAATAAAAAAGAACAGCTACCAAAGCTACCATGTCTAATAAATTGTTATAGCTACCACTCAGGCAAAGCAAAGAAGCAACCAATGCCTGCGACCATAATGACCATTGAGGTACCGCATTTTTATTGAGTTCACCAGCAGGACGAAAAAAAACACCATCTTTTGCCATAGCATAATAAACTCTGGCTCCTGCCAATATTAATCCATTATTACATCCGAAAGTAGAAACCATTATCATCACAGCAATCACAACTGAACCATTGGTACCGAATATAGAATTGGAAGCGGCAACAGCGACTCTTTCTCCTTCCGGAAAAGCGATCCCCTGCAATGGAAGTACATGCAGGTACATTAGGTTGGTTGATGCATAAATTATTGAAACGATCAGCGTTCCTAAAAAAAGAGCAAGCCCGATATTTCGTTTTGGATTTTTTATTTCGCCGGCAATAAAAGTTACATTATTCCATGCATCACTGCTGAATATTGAACCTACCATTGCTGCAGCTACAGCGCCAATCAACGCAGTTCCACTCATCGGAAGCCATTGCCCATTTTGTACAAAATTTCCATTCCCATCTTTTTCCAGGTGAAGGGCATGAAATCCAGATTGCCAGTTTTCGTGCCAGAAGCTATGTTTTGCCAAAAAAAATCCAAGCACAGTCAACCCAAAAAGAGACAAGAGTTTGGCAGTAGTAAATGTTGTCTGAACAATCTTGCCTCCCCTGATTCCTTTTGAATTAGTATAAGTCAGAAAACAAATTAATACAATGGCCAATACCTGTGCAGCAGAAATTTTTATAACCCCGAGATTTGCGATAATATTTTTTTCTCCAACAATTGGAAACATGTAAGCAGTGAATCTTGCAAATGCAACTCCGACCGCAGCAATGGTTGCAGTTTGTATTACTGCAAAAAAACTCCAGCCATATAAAAAACCAGCCAGCGGATTGAACGCTTCTTTAAGATAAACATACTGACCTCCTGCTTTCGGATACATTCCACTTAATTCGCCATAACTTACAGCAGCAGCAATGGTCATGAAACCGGTAATCGCCCATACTGCAATGAGCCAGCCAGCGCTACCAACATTTCTTATAATATCAGTGCTGACAATAAAGATTCCCGAACCGATCATGGAACCGGCAACAATCATTGTTGCATCTATTAATCCAAGGGATTGTTTAAAAGAAGTCTGTTGATCTGTCATTGTATTGGTTTAGGACATCCGGATAATGCCTTAAATCATTGTCCTGATCCATTGTGTCCGGATGGAGATTCAAGATAAGTAATTCAACGGATTTGCAGATACTTTAAAACAAAACATCCCCGGTTAAGCCGGAGATGTTTCAATTTATTTTATTTATTGTATCAGTCTTTTTTCGTTTTGTACATTTCATTCAAACCCTTGACCACATCATCTGTAATATTATATGCCGGATCTTTATAATAAAACAAGCCCGGTTCATAAGATATAATGTAAGTATATTTTTTATCCTTATTATACTCTTTAAGAAATTCCTCAATCTTTGCTTTTACGGTATTCATTCTCCGTGTAACAAGATCATTATATTTCTGATCAAGTTCTTGTTTTCTGTTCTTTATGTAATCTTGCATTTTCAACATATCCTGGGTAGCTGATTCTGATTGAACCTGCGACATTGAAGAAGCTTTGCCCTGATATTCATTCATTTTGTCACGATAAGATTTATCAAGCCTTTCCAGTTCTGTATTCATAGAATCCTGCTTTTTGTCCAATTCAGCCCTCACATCTTTTACCATATTAAAATGTTCTGATACAGAATCAATTTCAAAATAAGCAATCAGGACAGGAGAAGAAGGTAATTCTTTTTGTGAGAAATGGTTGGCTGCTGTACCATAATATCTTTTTTCCCTGAAGTGCAAGTAAAACAAAACACCTACGGAAATTAATAACAATATATTTAAAGCAAGCAGCCCTCTTTTCATTGCATTCTTTTTTGCAAATTAAATACGAATCAACTGGCAAATATAAGGATTCATTTTACTTTAGGAAAGCCTTAACACCCAGGGAAAAAAGTCAATAAACAATCAGAAAATGGAAATATTCATGAATAAAAAAGGAGCAAAATAATCTGCTCCTTAATTATGTTTTTTTATCAAAGCAAATTACTCTTCTTCGTCAAATGCCATTGCTTCCTTGGTTGTTTGCAGCAATTCGTATTCTTCTTTGCTGCCGACAATCATATTTTCAAATTCACGTAGACCAGTACCAGCCGGTATTGGGTGACCTGTGATAACATTTTCTTTCAGGCCAAGCATGTCATCAGTCTTACCTTGAATCGCTGCAGAAGACAAAACTTTGGTTGTTTCCTGGAACGAAGCAGCAGAAATCCAACTTTGTACACCTAATGATGCTTTAGTAATACCGAGTAATGTTGGGGCTGAAGTAGCTGGTCTTGCATCTCTGTATTCAATGGGTTTTCTATCATTGCGTCGCAATAGAGAATTTTCTTCTCTTACTTCGCGTAAGCTCACAATCTGGCCAGCACGAAGCTTGGATGATTCGCCGGGATCGGTCACTACTTTTTTATCAAAAATAAAATCATTCTCTTCTAAGAATTCAAATTTATCAACTGAATCTTCTTCCAGAAACCTGGTATCTCCCGGATCTACAATGCTAACCTTGCGCATCATTTGACGAACAATGACTTCAATATGTTTATCATTGATCTTCACGCCCTGCAAACGGTATACCTCCTGGATTTCATTTACCACATATTGCTGAACTGCAAAAGGTCCTTGTATTGATAATATATCCTGAGGTGAAGTTTGGCCGTCACTCAATGAAGAACCGGCTTTTACAAAGTCTCCATCCTGAGCAAGTATCTGTCTTGTCAATGGAACAAGATATTTTTTCTGCACGCCGTCTTTTGCTTCGATTATTATTTCCCTGTTGCCGCGTTTTACAGCGCCCATTGTCACTACACCATCAATCTCAGAAACAATCGCCGGATTGCTCGGATTTCTTGCTTCGAATAATTCTGTTACACGAGGCAAACCACCGGTAATGTCTCTTAATTTTCCTAAAACGCGGGGAATCTTCACAATTACTTGTCCGGCCTTCACATCATCTCCTTCTTCCATAATTATGTGACTACCTGTCGGCAGGTTATAAGATTTATTTTCTTTTCCTTCAACAATAATCGATGGGATCTTTGTTTTGTCCCGGGTTTCAATTACTACTTTTTCCCGGTGGCCAGTTTGTTCATCAGCTTCCTCACGGAAAGTAACACCTTCAATAACATTTTCAAATTTCAGCTTACCGTTGATTTCTGAAATAATTACGTTATTAAAAGGATCCCAGGTGCATATCACTTCACCCTTGGCAACTTTTTGTCCATCTTTTACAGACAAAGTAGCACCATAAGGAATATTGTTGGTAATGAGCAGACGTTCATTTTTTGTATCGATGATTCGAACTTCTCCGGTACGACCGATAACTACCTGTACTTTGTGTCCTTCATTATTTTCTATAAACACAGAACGCAGACCATCAAATTGAATTGCTCCATCAAATTTTGCAACCAATGTAGATTCAACTGCAGCAGAACCGGCCACACCACCCACGTGGAATGTACGCAAGGTTAACTGTGTACCAGGTTCACCAATTGATTGTGCAGCGATAATGCCCACTGCATCGCCTTTCTGCGCAAGGTTGCCGTTTGCAAGATTCTTACCGTAACATTTTACGCAAACTCCACGCTTGCTTTCGCAGGTAAGCACAGAACGTATTTCAACAGTTTCTACTCCGGAATCTTCAATCTTTTTAGAAAGATCAGGAGTTATTTCTTCACCTGCAGCAATGATAAGTTCATCACTTTGTGGATCATAAATGTCATGTAAAGATGTACGTCCGGCAATTCTATCACTTAGCGGTTCAATAATATCTTCATTATCCTTCAATGCAGAAGTAGCAATGCCACGTAATGTTCCGCAATCTTCCTCTGTAATTACCATGTCCTGCGAAACGTCAACCAAACGACGAGTCAGATAACCTGCATCAGCAGTCTTCAACGCTGTATCAGCAAGACCTTTGCGGGCGCCGTGCGTAGAGATGAAATAATCTAATACATTCAATCCACCTTTGAAGTTGGACAAAATTGGATTCTCAATGATTTCGCTTCCCGTTGAACCGCTTTTTCTTGGTTTAGCCATCAATCCCCTCATACCTGCTAGCTGTTTGATCTGTTGCTTAGAGCCTCGGGCACCAGAATCAAGCATCATATAAACAGAATTGAAACCTTGTTTATCATTACTTAATTCATGAATTAAAGTTTCAGTAATTCTTGTATCCACACGGCTCCAGATATCAACTATCTGATTATAACGTTCATTATTGGTAATAAGGCCCATGTTGTAATTCTCCCACACTTCATCTACTTCACCCTTTGCATTATCCAAAAGTTGTTCTTTAATTTCAGGAATAATAAGGTCGTTAATGTTAAAAGACAAACCACCCTGAAATGCAGTACGGAATCCCAATTGTTTAATATCATCCAGGAACTTCGCCGTCTTCGGAATGTTTGTAATACGAATGATATCACCAATAATTTCTCTGAGATTTTTCTTAGTAAGTAATGCATTTACAAAGCCAACTTCCGCAGGAACATTTTGATTAAAAATCACACGACCCACTGTTGTTTCAATCAATTTATGTTCCAGCAATCCATCCGTATTGCGAATATTTGTTTTTACCTTGATGTAAGCATGCAGATCAATCACACCCTCATTGTAAGCAATGATCACTTCTTCACTTGAATAAAATGTTTTGCCTTCACCACGCACTTTTTCTGTTTCGGTGCTCTTTTTCCCTTTTGTAATATAATAAAGCCCCAACACCATGTCTTGAGAAGGCAATGTGATTGGAGTTCCATTTTGTGGATTCAGAATATTATGCGAAGCCAGCATCAATAATTGTGCTTCAAGAACAGCTGCATTGCTGAGTGGAACGTGAACCGCCATCTGGTCACCATCAAAGTCTGCGTTAAAAGCTGTACAAACTAAAGGATGTAATTGTATCGCTTTGCCTTCAATCAACTTTGGCTGAAATGCCTGAATAGATAACCGGTGTAATGTCGGGGCACGATTCAGCATTATCGGATGACCTTTCAGTATGTTTTCAAGAATATCCCAAACAACAGCTTCTTTTTTATCAACAAGTTTTCTTGCAGACTTCACTGTTTTTACAATACCTCTTTCAATTAATTTTCTTATGATAAATGGCTTGAATAATTCAGCAGCCATATCCTTTGGTAAACCGCATTCATGCAATTTTAATTCAGGACCGACCACAATTACGGAACGACCTGAATAGTCAACACGTTTTCCAAGAAGATTTTGACGGAACCGCCCTTGTTTTCCTTTCAAAACATCACTGAGAGATTTTAATGCACGGCCCCCTTCCGCTTTAACTGCATTTGATTTTCTTGAATTATCAAACAAACTATCAACTGCTTCCTGCAACATGCGTTTTTCATTACGCAGTATCACTTCAGGTGCTTTGATTTCCAATAATCTTTTTAAACGATTATTACGGATAATAACACGACGATAAAGATCATTCAAATCAGATGAAGCAAAACGGCCACCATCTAATGGAACAAGCGGACGAAGTTCCGGCGGAATCACCGGGATGTATTGCATCACCATCCACTCAGGACGATTGGTAATTCTTGAATTAGCATCACGAAATGCTTCAACTACACTCAAACGTTTCAATGCATCTGCTTTACGTTGCTGAGATGTTTCGTTAGCCGCAGCATTGCGAAGATCAAATGATAATTGGTCTAGATCAATACGCTGCAACATGTCATGCACAGCTTCTGCGCCCATCTTGGCAATAAATTTATTCGGATCATCATCAGGCAGATACTGATTATCCTTCGGTAAAGTATCCAGTATTTCTAAATATTCTTCTTCAGTTAACAGATCGCCGGGATTTTGTCCTTTATCAACACGTATGCCCGGTTGTATCACTACAAACCTTTCATAATAAACAATCGTCTCCAGTTTTTTGGAACTCACTCCCAATAAATAACCAATCTTATTAGGTAACGATTTGAAGTACCAGATATGAACAACCGGAACAACTAATTTAATATGCCCCATTCTTTCACGGCGAACTTTCTTTTCTGTCACTTCCACACCGCAACGGTCACATACAATACCTTTGTAGCGAATACGTTTATATTTTCCGCAGGCACATTCATAATCTTTTACCGGACCAAAAATCCTTTCGCAAAACAAACCATCACGCTCTGGTTTGTATGTACGATAGTTAATTGTTTCCGGTTTTAATACTTCACCATAGCTTCTTTCCAGAATAACATCCGGAGAAGCAAGGCCAATTGTAATTTTTGAAAACGCAGCTTTGGGACGATTTTCTTTTTTAATAGACATATTCTTACTGAACTTTTAGCTAAAGAAATAATTCAAAACATTTTTAAAATCTCTGTTAGCTAAAAGCAGGTTGCTTATAGCCAACAGTTCATAATTACTCAAACCTAAGATCTAATCCTAATCCGCGGAGTTCGTGTACCAATACATTGAATGATTCCGGTACTCCGGCTCTTGGAACATTATCTCCTTTTACAATAGCTTTCATACGTCTTTGCACGACCAATAATATCATCTGATTTAATGGTCAATAACTCCTGTAAAATGTTAGATGCACCATATGCTTCTAAAGCCCATACTTCCATTTCACCAAATCGCTGACCACCAAATTGAGCTTTACCACCCAAGGGTTGTTGGGTAATCAGACTGTATGGCCCGATACTTCTTGCATGCATCTTATCATCAACCATATGATGAAGTTTGATGATGTAGATCACACCCACAGTTGCTTTTTGGTGAAAACGTTCACCAGTTTCGCCATCATATAAATAGGTATGTCCATACATTGGAATATTAGCCTGCTTGCAATATGCTCTGCTATTTCATCAACTGTAGCGCCATCAAAGATTGGAGTAGCGAATTTCATTCCTAAACGTTTCGCCCGCCCACCCAAGTACAGTCTCATAAATCTGACCAAGATTCATACGACTTGGTACACCCAATGGATTCAACACAACATCAACGGGTGTTCCATCTTCCAGGAATGGCATGTCTTCTGCACGAACAATCTTTGCTACAATACCTTTATTACCATGACGACCAGCCATCTTATCTCCTACTTTCAGTTTACGTTTTACTGCCAGGTAAACTTTTGCAAGTTTCAAAACACCAGCAGGTAACTCATCTCCAATTGAAATATTAAACTTTTCTCTTTTGTAGCGACCGAGTTCTTCATTGTACTTAATATTAAAGTTGTGAAGCATTGTATTGATCTGCTCGTCAACTTTTTTATCACCGGTCCAGCCGAGAGGATTAATATTCTGGTAATCGATCCAGTCAGATTTTTAGGTGTGAATTTGCCCCCTTTTCCGATCTGTATTTCTCCAAAATTGTTGCTAACGCCTGCAGATGTATGATCTTTTAATAATGAACTAAGCTTATGGATCAATACTTCCATAAGATCCACTTCATTCTTTTCATGGATCTTCTCCATCTTTTCCAACGATGCTCTTTCTCTCAATTTGGCGTTTTTATCTTTCTTCGCTCTCTGGAACAATTTCTTGCTTATAACAACACCCTCTACGCCACTCGGAGCTTTTAAAGAAGCATCTTTTGCATCGCCCGCTTTATCACCGAAAATAGCACGCAACAATTTTTCTTCCGGGGTAGGGTCACTTTCTCCTTTTGGAGTGATTTTTCCAATGAGAATATCACCTTCTTTAACTTGTGCACCGATACGGATGATTCCATTTTCGTCCAAATCTTTTGTAGCTTCCTCTGAGACGTTTGGAATATCAGGCGTTAATTCTTCCTCACCCAATTTTGTATCACGAACTTCCAACTCATACTCAGAAATGTGAACAGAAGTAAAAAGATCTTCACGAACAACTCTTTCACTGATTACAATGGCATCTTCAAAGTTGTATCCCTTCCAGGGCATGAAAGCTACTTTCAGATTTCTTCCTAGAGCCAGTTCACCATCTTTGTACGCATACCCTTCTGTTAAAAAATCACCTTTCTTAACTTTCTGACCTTTCGTCACAGCAGGTTTTAAATTGATGCAGGTTTCCTGGTTGGTCTTGATGAATTTGGTGAGTCTATAAATTCTTAAGTCATCTTCAAAACTTACTAGTTTTTCTGCTTCATCACGATCATAACGAACATGAATTTCATTTGCATCAACAAATTCAACAATACCATTTCCTTCAGCATGAATCTGAATTCTTGCATCCCGTGCAGCTTTGCCTTCCAGTCCTGTACCAACAATGGGTTCATCGGGACGAATCAGTGGAACTGCCTGGCGTTGCATATTTGATCCCATCAATGCACGGTTGGCATCATCATGCTCAAGAAATGGAATCAACGAAGCACTCAGACCAACGATCTGGTTCGGCGCCACATCCATAAATTCTACTTCATGTTTTTCCAGAATAGGGAAATCACCGGTTTGACGGCTTACAATTTTATCATCAATAAATTCGCCTTTATCATTCAAGGGAGAATTAGCCTGGGCAATTTTAGCCAGATCTTCTTCTTCAGCGCTTAGAAAAGAAAGTTTTTTCATATCCACCTTACCATTTTCAACTCTGCGGTAGGGTGTTTCAATGAATCCCATTTCATTAATCTTGGCATGAACGCAAAGAGTAGAGATCAGACCGATGTTTGGTCCTTCAGGAGTTTCAATTGTACACAAACGGCCATAGTGGGAATAATGTACGTCACGAACTTCAAAGCCTGCACGTTCGCGACTCAAACCACCAGGCCCTAATGCAGAGATACGACGCTTGTGAGTAATTTCACTTAACGGATTGGTCTGATCGAGGAACTGAGATAATTGCGATGTTCCGAAGAATGAATTGATCACAGATGAAAGTGTTCTTGCATTAATCAGATCAACCGGAGTGAAAACTTCATTATCTCTAACGTTCATTCTTTCACGAATGGTTCGTGCCATACGCGCAAGACCAACACCAAACTGAGCATACAATTGTTCTCCTACCGTACGAACACGACGATTGCTCAGGTGATCAATATCATCTATTTCAGCTTTGCCATTTGTCAACCGAACAAGGTATTTTATGATAGGAATAATATCTTCTTTGGTTAAAGTCTTCTGATCAAGTGAAGCGTCAAGATTTAATTTCCGATTGATCTTGTAACGACCTACTTCACCCAGATCATAACGTTTATCACTGAAAAATAATTTATCAATAATTCCTCGTGGCTGTTTCATCATCCGGTGCATCAGCGCCCCGCAATTGGCGGTAAATATGTTGTACAGCTTCCAATTCGCTAGTTGGAAGTATCTTTATTCAACGTGTTATAAATGATTGCAAAATCTCCACCGACATCTTCTTTTTGAATAAAGACACTCTTCACGTCCATTTCAGAGATCATAGCAATAGCTTCCTCATCCAGCACCGTATCACGTTCCAATACAATTTCATTTCTTTCAATAGAAACCACTTCACCGGTATCTTCATCGACAAAATCTTCTACCCAGGTTCTCAGCACACGGGCAGCTAATTTTTTGCCAATGTATTTAGATAAAGTTTTTTTGTCTGATTTTACTTCATCGGCCATACCGAATAATTCCAGAATATCTTTATCTGTTTCATAACCAATAGAACGAAGCAAAGTAGTTACCGGGAATTTTTTCTTCCGATCAATGTAAGCATACATCACATTGTTGATGTCGGTAGCAAACTCCATCCAAGCTCCTTTGAAAGGAATTACTCTTGCAGAATATATTTTAGTTCCGTTCGGATGGACCGACTTGGCCAAAGAATACACCGGGTGAACGATGCAATTGAGAAACAACAACCCGTTCTGCTCCATTGATAACGAAAGTACCTCTTGGTGTCATGTAAGGGATATTTCCCAAAAACACATCCTGAACAATAGTTTGAAAGTCCACATGCTCTTCATCATTACAGCTTAAACGAAGTTTTGCTTTTAAAGGAACAGCATATGTCAGTCCTCGTTCCATACATTCTTCGATAGTGTACCGGGGCGGATCAATAAAATAATCCAGGAACTCCAGCACGAAGATGTTTCGTGTATCAGTGATCGGAAAATTTTCCTTAAACACTTTGAACAAACCTTCAATATTCCGCTTATCCGGAGTCGTTTCTAATTGGAAAAATTCTTTAAAGGATTGAATTTGTACTTCGAGCAGGTCAGGGGCTTCGGCCAAATGCTTGATCTTTCCGAAATCCACTCTTTGATTCATTTTAGTTGAAGACATAGATGTAAAAACCGGTTTTTAAGAGATAAGGACGTACAAATCACTCACAGATTCCTGAATCATTTGAAACAAGAATCATTGAAATTCAACTATTTAAGCATGATTTGGAGCGTCAAAATATTTCTGGCTAAAATAAAGGAACGCAAAGGTAAGTAATTATAATTCATAGCCAAGAAAAGTTTCTTCACAAAAACCTGGCTAGCAATACCACTAAGTGGCCATTGTCTTGCTTTCAAGAAACCCTTAATTTGCCAAAAACCATCTTATGAAATGGAAGCAATTTATAAAAGACTATCTGACTTTTACTCGGAAAGAACGGATCGGGATTATTGTTTTGCTTTTTTTGATTTTACTGGTTGCCTTAATCCCTTCTTTTTTCCCTTCTTCAATTAAACAAAAGTATACCAGCGCTGATAGTATATGGGCCAAATCGATGAAAGAATTGGAAAGGAAGGATTCCGGGAATAATGACAGGATATCATTAGTGCAAAGCAATGACAATTATACATTCCGGTTTGACCAGGAAAAAAGCATCTATAAAAATGATGAGCTGAAAAAAGAATTATTCTATTTCGATCCAAATACACTTTCAATTGATGGTTGGAAAAAACTTGGATTGAAGGATAAGACAATTCAAACTATTCGAAATTATTTAAATAAAGGAGGATTGTTTAAGAAACCAGAAGATATTCAGAGAATTTATGGACTACACCCAGATGACTATAAAAGATTAGTCCCTTTTGTTCAGATATCATCACTTCCTCATCAAAAGAACTTAAAAGAGTTTGTTTCAACAAATGCAAATAATAAAGATCAACAATCAGATAAATATACGCCCGCTTATTCAATCATTGATATCAACTCAGCTGATACTTCAGCTTTCATTTCATTACCCGGGATCGGAAATAAACTGGCATCAAGAATTATAAAATTCAGAGAAAAATTGGGAGGCTTTTATTCCATTGATCAAATCGGCGAAACTTATGGATTGCCCGATTCTACTTTTCAACACATAAAACAATATTTTAAATTAGAAAATACTTTTATAAAAAAAATCAACATAAATACTGCAAAAGCAGATGATTTAAAATCACATCCATACATAAAATGGAATGTTGCCAATACAATTGTTGCCTACCGGGATCAGCACGGTAACTTTTTAAAATTAGAAGATATTAAGAAAATAGCTCTTATTACTGATGAACTCTATATTAAAATTGTTCCTTATCTAAGTATTGAATAATTTTTTTTAATAGCCAACTATTATTTTTATTTAAACCTCTATGAGAAAAAAGCATCTCAATAAAAAAGGATTGTTATGAAAAAATTATTTGCTCTAATGTTTTTTACCCTGTTTATAATTATTACTTCAGATGCTCAGATCATATTTGGACCAAGAATGGTTCCAAGACCTTATCCAAGGCGATATGAAAGAAATTATCAGTTACCCAATTTTAAACCTACTGTAAATTTTTCTTTCGGATATGGATTTCCAAATCTTGACAGATATAATTTATTTGGATTCCCAAATCAGTATCAGGGTTCAGTCAGCCAGACTGGTCCCGTTTTTGGCGCTGTAGATTATCAATTCAACCGTGCAATGAGTATAGGAGCCATGGTAAGCTATGGAAAAGTCAGTGCTCCTTATTATAACTACGGCAATAATGCACTTGCTTTTAATGGTAAATCAGAAACATGGGCAATCATGCTCAACTTTGTCAGGTATTTCCCCGCTGGTGAAAAAGTTTCACCTTATTTGCGTACTGCAATTGGTGTTAATATTGGTCAACAGAATTATACAGATACCTCTGGAAATAAAGTATTATCGTCGGACAATTCTTCTACGTTGGCTTATCAAACCAGTTTAGGAGTAAAATTCAAACTATCCAAACAAACCGGTTTATTTATTGAAGCTGGTTATGGTAAATACATTCTTAGCGGTGGATTAACTTTGAAACTATAATTTGATTAATATGAAAATAAAAAACCCTTCGCATTTCGGGAAGGGTTTTATTTTTTTTAGAAAATAGTTTAAGCAATCTCAACATCAGCACCTGCTTCTTTCAATTTATTGGCAATTTCTTCAGCCTCCGCTTTGGAAACGCCTTCTTTAATTGGCTTCGGAGCACCATCAACTAATTCTTTTGCTTCTTTTAATCCTAAACCGGTTATGTCTTTAACCATCTTAACCACGTTCAGTTTAGAAGCTCCGCCGCTTTTCAAAATAACATTGAATGCAGTTTTCTCTTCAGCTGCTGCTGCTCCACCACCTTCGCCGCCACCACTTACAACAACTGCTGCAGCTGCCGGTTCAATGCCGTATTCAGTTTTCAAAAAATCAGCTAATTCCTGTACTTCTTTTACTGTTAAGCCTACTAAACTTTCGGCTAATGCTTTTACGTCTGCCATTTTAATTTAAATTTTTTCCACCTTCATAGTTTGTGAACTCCGGCGGAGTGATTAAAAAAATTTGTTTCTGCCTTTTGTTTTACACCATCTGGCCAGGTAAATATTTCAAAAAGAATTTTTATTCCGCAGCTACAGTTTCAGCTTTCTTTTCTGCATGTTGCAGTAAAGCAGCAATCACTCTCTTCGCAGGTGATTGTAATAAACCAATAACTTCGCCAATCAATTCGTTCCTGGTTTTCAGCTTAGTCAAAGCCACCAGATTATTATCACCTGTATAAACTTCACCATTGATGAAAGCAGCCTTCAATACTGGTTTCTCAGCATTACTTTCTTTGCGGAATGAACTAATGATCAAAGCTGGATTTTTAGGATTCTCTGAAAACATTAATGCTGTCACATTATGTAACGAATCATATATTCCTTTATAGCGATCAACATCCAGAGCTTCCATAGCTTTTTTGATCAAAGTGTTTTTGGCAACTTTCATTTCTACATTCTTACTGAAACAGGCACGGCGTAATTTGCCAACCTGCTCTACACTCAGTGATTCTGTATCTGTAACATAGAAATTATTATACTGAGAAAACTTGCCTTTCAGCAGTTCAATCACTTCGCTTTTTTGTTCTTTAGTCATGATAATTAGTTTAAATCACTTTATAAATTAGTGAGCAAATGCTTTTGTATCTATAGAAATACCCGGGCTCATTGAACTTGCCATGCTGATACCTTTCATATAAATACCTTTTGCAGATGAGGGTTTTGCTTTTATAACAGCATTCAATAATTCCTGACTATTTTCAGCAATTTTTTCTGGCGCAAAACTTACACGTCCTATTGAAGCATGAATAATTCCTGCTTTATCAATTTTAAAAGATATTTTACCACCTTTTACATCGCTGATAGCAGCAGCTACATCATTAGTAACTGTTCCAGTTCTTGGATTCGGCATTAGATTTCGGGGACCTAACACTTTACCTAATTTACCGATTTTGGGCATCACTGAAGGAGTGGCAATAATGACATCTACATCAACCCAACCACCTTCAATCTTAATAACAAATTCATCCAAACCTGCATAATCTGCACCAGCTGCTTTAGCTTCAGCTTCTTTATCCGGTGGACAAAGTACCAATACTTTTTTAGTCTTTCCGGTTCCGTGAGGAAGCGTTACTGTACCTCGGATAGATTGATCAGCTTTTTTGGGATCAACTCCCAAACGAATATGCAGATCAACAGATGCATCAAATTTACAAGTGGAAATTTGCTTTACTAAAGCAGATGCATCTTTTAATGAATACTCTTTATTATTATCAATTTTAGCCTCTGCTGTTTTTCTTTTTTTACTGATGATTGACATCTCAATTCTTTTTGATCCCAATAACAATCGGGAATGTTAATTAATTTTCCCAGGGAGCTTTCCCTTCAACAGTCAAACCCATGCTGCGAGCTGTACCGGCTATCATCTTCATGGCACTTTCAATAGTAAAGCAATTCAGGTCGGGCATCTTATCTTTTGCGATAACTTCTACCTGAGACCATGATACTTTCCCAACTTTATCACGATTGCTTTCTTTGGAACCGCTTTGAATTTTTGCAGCTTCCATCAACTGAATTGCTGCCGGAGGTGTTTTGATAATGAAATCAAAACTTTTATCAGTATAGACGGTAATAACAACGGGAATTACTTTGCCCATCTTGTCCTGTGTGCGGGCATTGAACTGTTTGCAGAATTCCATTATATTGATACCCTTGGAACCTAATGCTGGGCCAATCGGAGGCGCCGGGTTAGCCTGGCCTCCCTTGCATTGTAGCTTTACAAAGCCAGAGACTTCTTTTGCCATTTTTCTTTGATTTATTGGTTCTAACGACTTTTTTTCTTTTATAGAATAATCAGTCTCCCAAATTCCTCATTCCGCCTTGGGCGAAAAACTAAAGAACTAATTGGGGGTGCAAATATAGTAAAAATAATGTACCAGAAAAGAGATTAAAAAGAAATTACAACAACGACTTCCTATCAATATTTTAAGAAAAATTCAGCCAAATAATAATGTTTAAACTTTAAGTTAACTGATCTTTTCAACCTGCATATAATTTAATTCCACCGGGGTAGATCGGCCAAATATTTTCACGGTAACTTTTAGTTTCTTTTTTTCATCATTAACTTCTTCAATGACACCATTGAAATCATTGAATGGGCCTTCAATAATTTTGATGGTTTCTCCAACTATAAATGGTTCGCTCATGCTTGCGCCACCTGCTTCTGCCATTTCATCCATTTTACCAAGCATTTTATTCACTTCAGCTTTGCGTAATGCAATGGGATTTTCTTTCCCGAGAAAATGAATAACATTAGCTGTGTGTTTTATTGTGTCACGCAGATCATCACTAAGTTTACCCTCAGAGATTTCAATCATTACATATCCGGGATAATAATTCCTTTCCCGCATTACTTTTTTCCCATTTTGAACTTTATATACTTTTTCAACCGGCAGGAATACTTGTTTAACTATACTACCCCAGCCACCACGGGAAATCTCCTTATCAAGGTATTCTTTGACCTTGCGTTCCTTTCCACTTACTACGCGAAGAACAAACCATTTTGTTTCTTGCTGAATATTTTCAGTATTAGCACTCGTTTCCATTACTTAAAAAAGTTGATTGTAAATAAATTTCAAAATATTACCTGCTACAAAATCCATTACCCAAACCATTCCGGTAATTACAAGAGTAGCTACCAACACAATCATAGTAGATTGCTGAAGCTCTCCCCAGGTAGGCCAGCTTACTTTTTCCATTAACTCTTTGTAGGAATCTTTGA
Source organism: uncultured Bacteroidota bacterium (assembly GCA_963823125.1). GTDB lineage: Bacteria > Bacteroidota > Bacteroidia > Chitinophagales > Chitinophagaceae > UTBCD1. Next base: position 282,880 of record CAWGKD010000003.1, on the reverse strand, counting down.
AATAATGTGCTATTTTATTCATATAAAATTGAAATATTAATTAGCTGAAAGTTTAAAGTGTAAAAAATACTCATTAATCTTTCAACAAGTCAAAAAAATAACTTCATCAAGCACGGGCACCTGGATTCGAACCAAGATCAACGGTTTTGGAGACCGCTATTCTGCCGTTGAACTATGCCCGTAAGAAAGCTAAAAGCTATTCCAACGAATCGGAACAGCTCTTAGAAACTTATATACAAAGATAAAAATCTTTTACAAATGCCTTTACCAAAAGCTAAAGGTTTGTAACTGTCACCTATTTCAATATCTCCGTCACCTGCCCTGCTCCAACTGTACGGCCGCCTTCACGAATAGCGAACTTTAATCCTTTTTCCATTGCAATTGGCTGGATCAGTTTTACAGTCAGCGCTGTATTATCACCGGGCATCACCATTTCAGTGCCAGCCTGCAATTCTACTTCGCCGGTAACATCCGTAGTGCGGAAATAAAATTGAGGACGGTATTTATTAAAAAATGGAGTATGGCGCCCACCTTCTTCTTTGCTCAACACATACACTTCACATTTGAATTCTGTGTGCGGCGTAATAGAACCGGGTTTGCAGATAACCATTCCACGACGAATATCTTTCTTCTCAATACCACGCAACAATAATCCTGCATTATCTCCAGCTTCTCCTTCATCCAGAAGTTTGCGAAACATTTCCACACCAGTTACAACTGAATTCAGTGGCTGAGGAATTAAACCTACGATTTCAACTGCTTCACCTACTTTAATTCTTCCTCTCTCAATACGACCTGTTGCAACAGTGCCGCGACCAGTTATAGAAAATACATCCTCAACGGACATCAGGAATGGCAGATCAACCGGACGAGGAGGAAGAGGAATATAATTATCAACAGCATCCATCAGCTCATCAATACTTGGAAGCCATTTTGCATCGCCAGCTAATGCTCCCGTTGCAGATCCTTTTATGATTGGAGTATTTGCGCCGTCAAATCCATAAAAAGTCAGCAGGTCACGAATTTCCATTTCTACCAGGTCAAGCAATTCCGGGTCATCAACCAGATCAACTTTATTCATATACACTACCATGCGAGGTACACCAACCTGGCGGGCAAGCAGGATGTGCTCTTTGGTTTGAGGCATTGGACCATCTGTGGCTGCAACTACAAGGATAGCACCATCCATCTGAGCAGCACCGGTAATCATATTTTTTACATAGTCTGCGTGACCAGGGCAGTCAACGTGAGCATAGTGACGCTTAGCTGTCGAGTACTCTACGTGAGCTGTATTGATGGTGATACCACGTTCCTTTTCTTCAGGTGCGGCATCTATTTCATCATATTTTTTAGCTGTTGCCAAACCTCTTTTTGAAAGAATGGTTGTAATGGCAGCAGTCAAAGTGGTCTTGCCATGGTCAATGTGACCAATTGTACCAACGTTAACGTGAGGTTTGTCCCTCTTAAAGGTCTCTTTTGACATTTTTATCGGGTTTTAAGTTGTGTTGACTAATTATTGTTATTTTATTTATTATTGCGAAGCCGAAGGTATTGCTACGATCAACTTCATTTGTGCTAAATATTTTGAAGAGCCGTTAAAGGGAATTGAACCCTTGACCTCTTCCTTACCAAGGAAGTGCTCTACCACTGAGCTACAACGGCTGATTTAGTCATTGAAGTCAGTGAGTCATAAAAGCCAAATTATTTATTAACCCCATTTGACCTCCCGATAAAAATCGGGGTTGACTTATGTTATCTGTTCTCAGCAGAGCGGAAGACGAGGTTCGAACCCGCGACCTACAGCTTGGAAGGCTGTCGCTCTACCAACTGAGCTACTTCCGCAGTTTAATGTGATAATAAGCAAATGTGCCAATTAGCCAATGATCTTGGCGCAAAAGCTAACACATAACTATAAAGAACTTTAAATCCATTGAATCAATTTGCACATTTTCAAATTGTCACATTGGACCTGTGGGCAAGGATGGATTCGAACCACCGAACTCGTAAGAGGGCAGATTTACAGTCTGCTGCCGTTGGCCACTTGGCTACTTGCCCGATTTGAGCCACTTGTCGGAATCGAACCAACGACCTACTGATTACAAATCAGTTGCTCTACCAGCTGAGCTAAAGTGGCAAGTCCTTCAGCCCGCCTTAGACTTTTTCTGCTTTCTATGTTACGGCGGTCGAGGCAATAAAGAACTACCCCAAAATATTGGGGAGGCAAAGGTAAAGGAATTTACCTATTCTCAAAATTTTGCAACCTATTTTTCTATTGATTATCAGAAACAAAAAAGACCTCCGAAGAAGTCTTGATTTTTTTTAAGCCACCAGCTTTTCTTTTTTTCTTTTTATCTGCGTCACGATGGATTCAAAGGCATCGTCAAACGACTCTTCAAATGATTTGCTGGTCGATTTGACAAAAAAATTATACCGGGGTACGTGTATTCTGATCTCAGCGATCTTATCCTTAATGGTATGAACCACGTTATCGAGTTTCAGAAACACATTTACTTTAATGATGCGGTCGTGAAAAGTATTTAATTTCTGTAATTTGGATTTTATATACTCCACTAATTTGTCATCCGCATCAAAATGAACTGTCTGAATGTTTACGTTCATAATAATCGCATTTTAAACTGTGAAACAATAAATAAAGAACTTTCTGTATTAAATTTCAATTATATAATTCCGCATTTATGGTTGCTCATGAAAGTTACATGAAAAAATAATTTTCTATACAAAAAATATCACAATTTTTTTTTACTAGTTATAAACTATGCTTTGGGATGAGCCTTTTTATATACATCTTTTAATTTCTCTATTGTGTTATGAGTATAAATCTGCGTAGCAGCAAGGCTGCTGTGGCCCAACAATTCTTTTACGGCATTCAGATTTGCTCCGTTATTCATGAGATGTGTTGCAAAAGTATGCCGTAATACGTGAGGACTTTTCCGGTCAAGACTGCTTACTTCTCCAAGATATTTATTCACGAGCAGGTAGGCATATTTAGGATATATTTTTTTGCCTTTCTCAGTTATCAACAATACATCATCTGAATTTTCAAAATCCTTTTTCTTCAATTTCTGATATTCCTTTATAAGATCTGCAATTTCTCTGTTTATGGGAATAATCCGTTCTTTATTTCCCTTACCTAAAACTTTGATTTGGGATCTTCCTGGATCAAGATTCTTTTCTTTTAAATTTATCAATTCACTTAAACGCATACCTGTATTGTAAAAAAGAGTAATAATCATTTTTGCATTCAGGGTTTTCCAATCCTCAGTAAAATGGTTCAGAGTTTCAACAAGTCTTTTCGTATCTTCTTCTTTCACAAAAACAGGAAGTCGTTTGCCTATTTTCGGCGCCACTACATTAGCCATCGGAGTGTTTTCAATAATGCCGTTTTTTAATGAATACCTGAAAAAAGATCGAAGAGTTGATATCTTTCGATTGATGGATTTTGAGCTAAGTTTTTTCTCTTTCAAATTTGCAAGCCAACTGCGAATAAAACTATGAGTAATTTCTTCCAATTTTATCTTCTTATAGATCGACTTGATGTAATCAAAAAAATCCTTCAAGTCATTTTCATAAGAGATAATAGTGTTAGAGGAATATCTTTTTTCGTAGGTAAGATAATCGAGAAAGGATTGGATTTCAGGATGGATTAATACTTGCATAAAAGGATAGCTGCAAAGCTATAAAACTTTGCAGCTATCCTGTAATGTGTTTACACTTTATTCTTATTCTTCAATCTTTCCGCTAAGTATATTTTGCTTATAAATAGCTTTCAAAACCTGACTGCGACGCCTTACAGACGGTTTGATAAAGCTTTGGCGTTCCCGCAACTGAAGCAATACTTTTGATTTTTCAAATTTCTTCTTGTACTTTTTCAGCGCTTTGTCAATGTTTTCGCAATCTTTTGAATCAATAATCAACATGGTATATACCTCCCTGTTATTTTTTAGAGGGAGCAAAGATAATAGGTTTAGGCAAATAATAAAAGTCTCTTGTTTGATTTTAATAGCCTTGATCGCCCATTAAAGGGAAGACTATCTTTGATAAAGGGAAATGATTAATCCTTACACTTAGCAAATGACTGCTATCAACTATAAACGATCGCATTATCCGGCCCTTGATGGCTTAAGGGGAGTGGCTATATTACTGGTAGTCTTTTATCACTTCTTTGATTTCACTAATTATTTTTTCTGGGGATGGTTAGGTGTTGATTTATTCTTTGTTCTTTCCGGTTTTTTGATCACCAACATCTTGTTGAGAACCCTTTACCAACCTGATTTTCTACGCAATTTTTATGTTCGCCGGATATTGAGGATCTTCCCATTGTATTATTTTGCTCTTATTCTCATTCTGGTCGTTTTGCCATTTTTTCAAAGTCTTCATCTTGATCTAAGTTACTATCAGGAAAACCAAGCATGGTTTTGGATCTATCTTCAAAATTGGCTTTTCGTATTTAAACCTCTCCATGGAAGCAAGTTATTACTGCATTTCTGGTCCCTTGCCGTAGAAGAACAATTTTACTTAATATGGCCAATTATTATTTTATTAGTCCGAAGACCAAAAACTCTTCTGGCAATAGTTGGAGGTTTCTTATTGCTCGTAATGACCACCCGCCTTTTGCTTTGGATTTTGCAGGTCGAAAATCTCGCTTATGCGAGCCTTTATCAGTTTACAAGAGTCGACAGTATATGTATAGGCTGCCTGCTTGCTTTAGTAATGTTGATTGACCCTTTTTTTCTGAAAAGAAATATTGCATGGATCACAACCATATTAGCAGCATTTAATCTTCTTATTTTTTTATCAAATAAAATATTTTCGTTCCACTTGCCTTATTTCGCAATTGTCGGATACCTTACTTTCGCCATTCTTTTTGGATTACTGGTTTACGAAGGAGTGCTGGGAGAAAACAAGATAATCAATAAGGTTTTTAATTATTCATTATTAAGATTTTTTGGAAAAATATCGTATGGTCTATATGTTTACCATTGGCCTATTTATTTATTATTATTCCCATTCTTTAAACAATTCTTCAATTCACGGATTTCATTTTCAAGCTTTTCAGCTAATATCACAAGTGCGATATTAGTAAGCTTAATCAGTATTATTATTAGTGTATTAAGTTACCGATATTTTGAAAGTTATTTTTTAAGGTTGAAAAATAACTTTACTTGAAAAGGATTCTTGTTCATTTGTTTATTTAATTAAAAGAGACCTATCCTTATCAAAAATTATTTATTATAATTTTAATAAGCCTTCTGAAAAGCTAATAATAAAGCTTAAAATGCAATTTTAAAATGATGAACTCCAGACCATATAATCTTCCTAACATATTTAAAAAGATGAGCCCTTATGCTTTTATTGGATGCATAGGTTTGTTTGCTTTTGCTCCGGTAAGTTTTATGTTAAGGTCGATGAAAAATGATATTATTGCTCTTGATTACCCAATTAAATATTTTATAAGTCAATGTATCCATAACAGAGAAATTCCCTTGTGGTTTAACACCTGGGGAATGGGTTTTCCTTTACAAAGCAATCTTACCTGGGGTATATATAGCCTCCCACAAATGTTCTTTTCTACTTTATTTAATTATAATATTTACGTGTTGCATATTGAATTTATATTCTACGTTTTGCTGGCAGGTTGGTCTATGTTTTATCTTTTAAAAACACATTTTTTAAAGGATGAAATAATCGCACAGATATTGGCGTGTTCTTATATGCTTTCGGGATTTATTGTCGGTTCCTCACAATGGCTTTTCGATATCACAGCAGCAGCATTTATACCTATATTGTTGAGTTCTTTATTACTATTATTAAAATCGCCTTCGCTAAAAAATTCATTTTCTTTCTCAATAATATATTTATTGACGTTTACAAACATATATATTCCATTAAGCATTATCTCCACTTATTGTATTCTTTTATTCTGTATCCATTGGATAGTTTCAATACGAAAAGACAAAATCAGGTTCATCAATACAATTCGCCACCTGATTTTAGCTGGGCTTTTAGCAGGAATTCTTTGTTTGCCTTGTTTAGTTTATACATTTGAAACATTGGCTAATATTGACCGTGGAAGTCCGATTATAAACAATCTGCAATTCTTTAATTCCAATTACCTACCTCCATCCGGGTTGCTTAGCATTTTTCTCCCCTTATCATCAGTTAGATTGAGCTATCCTAACACGGAAGGAACTATGTTTGATACCTATATGGGTCTTTTTATTTTGCTAACATTTCCCGTTATTACATTTAACTTAATAAGAAAAAGAAATTGGAATATTTTAGGATTAGGAATGATAGCATTACTTTTTTTGTTCGTTTCATTCGGAAATATTTTGCCACTGCGCAATCTTTTAAATATCCTTCCAGGCTTTACTTATTTCAGGCACCCCGGAATTTTTAGACTCTATTTTATATTTTTCATTATTCTGTTTCTGGCTTCTGCCCTTTCAAATAACAAATGGAATCAACTCTTCGTCTTTAATAATTACAATAAAGAAGGCAAAAAAATAAAATGGTTAATATGGTTGTTAATGATATTTTTTATCACATGTCTTTTTACTCACATCAAAAGCTTTGAAACTTTTCAGATTAAATCAATGCCTTTGATAATTAAAAACCTTTCTCTTGACAATACAATTGCGATCAGTTCAATTATTCAAATATTTTTTCTTATTCTGATTTTTTTATTTGTCAAACAAAAAAAATATCGTTTATTAAAAATTGTATTTGCTGTAGAGCTAGTTATTAACGCTTTTCTATGCACTCCCTTTTTTACAGTAAGCAGCTATTCTTTATGGAAAGTAAATGCCATTTTATATTCTGCAAAAGGATTTCCAATACAAACTAAACCTCTGACTGAAGCTCCGGCTTCTTTTACTGATAATAAAAATAATACTTGGGCAAACGTAAATGTATTCAATAAAGAAATCTCAGCAAATCCATCTTACAGGGGACCATTGGCACTAAAAGAGAACTTGAATCTCATGAGCGATAGCTCAAAACGAGAGTCAAATTTTAACCATATACCAGTTTTTATTGAAGGCAGCACCACATATGATAGCAATAATTTAAAAATAATTTTCATGAAACCATCTCATGTATCTGTCCAAGTGAATTCTCCCGAAAAAACAAAAATCCGTCTTTTGCAAAATTATTTCCCGGGATGGAAAGCTTATTATAATAATAGCAATATTGGATTTATCGAAAGGGATAAACCCGGATTAACAGTTGCAATCCCTGCAGGAAAAGGGATCATCGATTTTAAATACGAAAGAAAATCAATTTGGATTTCCGCTTTATTACTTCATGTTCTCACAATTAGCTTTTTGGGTGGCTGCCTTTTGCAGTTTATGAGAAGAAATTTTATCTAAACCTTTTTTCCCTTCATTGCTTTACCTATCGCTTCGTCCATCAACCTTTCTGCATAAGGTTTTGAAATCTCATTCAGCTTTTCAATTTTTGCATGAATCTGGTCTTTATTGCCTGATTGAATAATGTTTTGTAAATCGGCTAAAGCTTTCTGAGTAGACTTAATCTCTTTTTCAGTAAGATATATTCCTGTTTTTAGATAAGAAATTTGCTGTCATATCAATCAATTGCTTTGCCTCTGTCTTGCTTCTACCAAAGCTCTCACTTTCATATCATCTTCGGCATGCGTGATGGATTCAAGCAGCATTTTTTCCACTTCTTCATCTGTCAAACCATATTGAGGTTTTACTTCAATACTTTGCTCTATTCCGCTGCGAAGTTCTTTTGCTTTCACTACAAGAATTCCATCTGCATTTACCAAAAATGAAACTTCTACTTTCGGTAACCCGGCAGGCATTGCCGGAATACCAGTGAGATTGAATTCAGCTAACTTTCTGTTATCATTTACCAAATCCCTTTCGCCCTGAAAGACAGAAATTCTCATTCCGCTTTGTCCATCCTTTTGTGTCGTATACTGGCGTCCGGCTTTAGTTGGAATCTTTGAATTGCGGGGAATAAGTACATCCATCAATCCGCCCATTGTTTCAATGCCAAGAGAAAGCGGAGTAATATCAAGCAAAAGAAAATCTTTGTTGTTACCAGCAAGAATATCTGCCTGAACTGCTGCGCCTAATGCAACTACTTCATCCGGATTTAAAGAATCATTCACATTTTTTTGAAAAAAATCACTTACTGTTTTTTTTACTAATGGTATTCTTGTCGATCCTCCTACCATAATTACTTCATCAATATCCCCGATTGAAAGTTGTGCATCCTGCAAAGCATTTTTACAACAAATAATTGTTTTATCAACCAAAGGTTGAACCAGTTTTTCAAACTCATTTTTCTCCAATGAAATATTGCGGTCATTAATATTGCCATCGAATGAAAGATTCCTGCTAAGATGCTTTTTTGCTTCCTCAGCATAAAGTCTGAACTCTTGTGATAAATTTTTATCAGAAACCATATCCTGATCTGAAAGCCCCAATTGTAATAACCAAAATTTTACAATGGCCCGGTCAAAATCATCTCCGCCTAAATAAGTATCTCCATTTGTAGAAAGCACTTCAAAAATTCCATTGCTTATTCTTAAAATAGAAATATCAAAAGTTCCTCCGCCTAAATCATAAACTGCAATTGTTTTTGTTTCATTCATATTCAAACCTAATCCATAAGCAAGACTTGCAGCCGTTGGTTCATTCACGATGCGCAGTACATCAAGTCCTGCAAGTTTTCCTGCATCTCTGGTGGCTTGCCGTTGCGCATCGTTAAAATAAGCAGGTACAGTTATCACAGTTCTGCTAACCGGTGTTTTCAGAATATGCTCTGCCCTGCTTTTTAATTCTTTCAAAATGAAAGATGATAATTCAATCGGAGAATAAAATTTTTCACCCACTTGAATTTTTACCAGGCTTTCTGTATCATCATCAATTATTTTATAAGTGAAAAATGAAGCATGGTCATAAATATCATGGTATGATTTTCCCATGAGTCTTTTGACTGAGAAAATAGTATTCTCCGGTTCCGCAATAAGAAATTTCTTTGCTTCATCCCCAACTGTGATTTCGCTTGCTTTGCCAAAATGAATTATGGAAGGAACCAAAGCGTTACCATCATGTTCTTTTAAAACAACGGGCTGTTTACTTTCCGGATGAATGATTGCTACAAGACTATTCGTTGTACCTAAATCAATTCCTACAATTACTTCTTGCTGTTGCAAACTTCCGGTTGCGATATTGATACTGATCTTTGCCAATTTTCTAAAATTATGAGTCGCAAAATTAACAAATAAAAAAGGCTGTCAGTTTATGTCAGCCTTTTAAAGATTTTCGAATTGCGATATTTACCGCATTAAATACATTTTCCCATAACCTTTAACAAAATACTTATCTGTATTATCGCCATTCGCTGTGTATTTATCCAGCATTTTCCCATTCAGGTTCGTTACCACCCGATATAAATAAATTCCATTGGCTAATTTTTGTCCATATTGATCAGTTCCATCCCATTTGAAATCGGTAATATTTCTTCCCACATGAAGTGGGCCTAATTCTTCTTTGGTAATTTCTCTTACAATTTTACCAGTGATAGTCATAATTTCAATTTTAATATTTTGTGGCACTTCACTTCCCGTTAAAGTAAATACAAATGCGGTTGACGTTGTAAATGGGTTTGGATAATTCAGCATATTTGAGATCATCGGTTTATTAATGATCTGAAACGCTACTTTATATTGTATGCTGCCGGCTGAATTATTACTTCTGTCTTTACCGGTTACAATTAATAGGTACTGGCCATCCTGTGGAAAATAAGGTAGAAAATTTATAGTTGCCGTATTATCCGTATTCGGGGCAGGGGATGCCGGAGTAAATCTTAAAGTATCACTACTGAAATAAAAATTATGAAGACTTCCGTCCGGGTATATAACTTGTACTGTAAGTGACGAAGTATCATTTAAGATCATCCACTTTGATTCATCTTTCAGTTTAACCAAAATATTTGGCTTTGATGCAACAATATCCTGGTTCAGAATATGAACACCGTCAAAAGTTACATCAAGCAAAGGATTGAGAGTGTCTGGCCTCACATAAAAATTACGATAAGCAAAATTGTTGAAATGATATTGTTCTGGTTGATCATTGTCAGGATTCACTTCAATATATAGTGTATTGGAACCGGGAAAACTTGCTGTACTAAAAGTAGTTCCTGCCTGCAACGTATCTGCAACCGGCAATGGCCTTCGGCGAGGAACCGGTATTATATTGGCCGTATTGTTTTTATCAGTAACGACCATTTTTATTTTGACACTGTCAAATGCAGCATCACTTATATTTTTAAATGCCACTTTAAAATTAAGGGGTTCACCAACATCCAGAGTATCCAGAGTATTAAGATAAATATTTGCTGCAATGGCACCTTCCGGAACAGGTGTATAAGTAAGCCGCCAATACTTTAACTGATATGGTGTGTGATAAACAGTATCCTGTGTAAACAATTTCAGTTTTATAAAAGGATACTGACCGGCATTAATTGATGAAATATCAAAATCCTGTTGGGATAAATTGAGCCCACTGAATAAAGTAGTTTGAGTGCTGTCATTTCTGATCCCAATAACATCTACGGTTGCAACATCTCCCGGAATTGCATCAGCAGTTCCCCGCCATTTTAATTGATTCCATGCTTTTGCCGGACCAAATGTTGGTGATGTTATGTAACCAAGAGTATCGGAGTGAGCTGCAATCAACAGATAAAGATATAGGGTCATAAATACCGTTACTAAATATGAATTTTGGCGAAAATGATATTACTGTTTTTTTTATAAACAAAAACAAAAGCCCTTGGTCGTAAAATGAATCAATACCGTGAATCCCTAGACTAATAATCGATTATACATCGAATTTCCATGACCCAAATAACTGGTATCAGCTTGCCATGTGCTTGCATAAGTATTACTATATCCAGGAATTGCGTCTGTATAATATGAGCAATTTCGAACAACGACAAAATAACCATTGGGAATCATATCCATAAACTCCACAATTTTTCTACGCTTGTTAGTATCAAGAATATTAAACTGAAAATTATATTCTCTTCCGGTACCACAAACAGGATCACTACCATATTGGCCAAGACTTCCAGCAGGACCATTGTACCATGGCTTTAATGATATCAGGGTCAAATACATTAAACACCACATTAGAAACACCACATACACTATTAATATAGGCATTACCATTAACAGAAACTGAAAACGCAGCGGCTTGAGTAAAAGAAGTTGGAAATACACCACTTAGTATATACAGATTATTTAAAATAGTCCCAAATCTCCATTGCCGACTTGTTGAATCCAGATATACTCTATCCATCGAAGAATTCAAATGCTGATAATAATGAGATTGGTTAAATCCAAATTGGCTGGCTGGCAAATAAATGAATGATGCCGTATTCCAAATTGGCTGACCACTAGCCGGCACAGGAGCAACCCGCCAATAATAAACAGTACTGTCAGTAAATGTAATGCCCGGAGTAAATTCAAGTATTCCTCCTGTTGAACTAATTGTTTTCGTAGTCATAAACGGAGAGCTGAACAACTCAGTTGTATCCAACTCCATCATGTATTGTTTTGTTGGAGCAAACGGATCTGCTGTAGAAGCAACTAATTTTATGTTCGCATTATTGACAATCGCATAATTGTAAGGATAAACAGGACTTGCTTCATCCTGGTATATATAAACATCTTTGGTGATTGAATTATTATTCTTATACAATTCATCTATCAGATTATCCGGATCTATAGTAATAGTAATTTTATTGTCGCCCTTATCCCTTGTGGCAACAATAGGCACATAAAATGTTATCGAATCGCTGTATAAGATATTGGGAAGAGTGTCTCTTAGAATAACAGCTGTCGTAAGATCAGGATAAGTGCGTTTTACTTCTATTATCACTTTTGTATTAATAGCCTTACCCAGGTTTATAAATTTCGCATCTACCCTGAACTGCGTTTGTGCAAGTGAAATAAATTGAGGAGAGATTTTTACTAAAGGATCTTCAACAGCATAATCCGGCTTAGCAAAAGTATTTAACTTAAGAGCGGGATCTCCATCCAATGTGGTTTGCTCGCAATTAATACGAGCATAATAATCATTAGGAGTCGTTATACTATAAGTTTGATTAATGGAATGAAGAAGCAACTCACCAAGAGTTTTACCATATAATGTATTTGCTGCTGCATTATAAGTAGCCGTATTATAGATATCAAGATATTGAGCAATACTTAGAGCAGTACTGGCTATAAAAGCTATAGAACCTCTTTCCTGTGCCAGTACAAATGTTTCCGTCAAAGTTTCCGGATTAGACAGACGTTGCAGATTATAATCAAAAAAATTACCGGCATTACAACCCATTACAATCATCACCGGGTATTTTCCAGGATTATTATACTGCTGGGGATTATCAAGATTAAAATCAAGCGTACTTGCCGAAGAGTGTCCAAAATAAGTAAGCAATCCTATACCTTGCTGAAAATATGCCTGCATATCAGTATTGGTTAGCTGCTGAACAGTTCCCGTGCTGGTTTTGCTAAAAGTAACAACGTTTGCTCCGAATAAAGTGTCACTGATGATTGTTTGATAATTTGACATATAAGCAGTAAGTATTGCACCTAATACAGGATCATTGCCACCAATTACATGCACCACATTTTTCATCCATGCTTTATCTGCGATGAGTGATGATGAAAAAGCCTGAGCCTGCTCATATTCTTTTACTTTGCTGAGATAGTTATTTAATTCGTCGGCTGTAATTACAGATATTCTTCCGATTGGTGTTAATGGAAGACTTGTTCCTGGTTCAGCGCTAAGCAACATGTCCGATCCCGGATTTCCAAACGTAGGCACAAAACAAAGTTTATTGATATTCGGATCACTTTCATTGGCTCGAACCTGATCATAAGTAACTCCTTTGCCAATCAGCAACACATCTTTAACGGGTGAAGTGAAATTATTTCTTGCCCAACGAATAAAGTTGCGAATAGATAAAGGATCCATTTTTATTCCGAAAGCAAATTCATCCACCAATTCATCAATCATATAAACTTTGACATTGTAACCACCACCTGCAGCGGAACTGCGGTAGGCGCTGTAATCATCTACCGGATGAGAACCGTTCGAAGCCGTCAGCAAAGCCTGGTTAGAAATAATCAAATAATTACCCTGGTTTGCTGCCAGTCCCGGATTATTAAAAATTCTCTGCTTAAATGTATTTACAGTCTTGACATTAGAAGGATCCTCACTGACTAAAACAAGGTTACGGTCAACGGAAGATGGAAGCAGAGCAATTTTAATCAAAGCCGGATTAGTAATATCAGCAACATATCTGTTTCCATTAGTAAGATCATATAATACTGGAGCTGTTCCACCATAGTTGAAATTGGAAATTTCCAGGTAATTCCCATTTATGTTTGCAGGTAATGAGAAAAAAAAGTTTTTGGCTCCTCCAAAATTGAATTGTCTTGGATAAACAATTTCGTCTTGCGCAACAACCATCCGATCAGTAGAAACAGGACTCCAGTTCCAAAGATCAACGGTTACACTGGCTCCGGTGATATCAGCCATCGAAATAGGGATATCTACTTTTACATAATTGAAAAAATCCATTTCCTGGCCAAGGACAGAATCACCACTAACTCTTACTCTGAAAGATCTGGTATTAAGTGCATTTCCTGAAGCATTTATTCTGAGATGTGGTGCAGGCGCTCCGGTTCCTGTATAAACATTTAAATTATTTTCAGTTTCCAGAGTATAAAGAGTTCCGGGATAAAAATCTCCTGAACTCCAGCCTTCACCCTGATCATATACTGAAGAATAAAGATAATCCCCAACTATAGCCGCATATCCCGGATTAATTTTTCCTTTAAAATATGAACCAACAGTGTCAACGAAATATGGCTCAGGAGGAAGAATGTTTCCGGCAATATTATTAGGCGTTGAGGCAAGTCTTAAACCTGTACCTAAAGAATTTACAGTAAGAAAGTATGCAGCAGTATCTGTTTCCAGACTCCACATATTACTCAATTGAAAATCCGTTTGATTATATAATGAATTATCCGGCTTTCCATCATTCATCTGACCCCAAAACTCTATATAATCACTCGAGCCCATCATTCCGGAAGAAACTGAAGTATATAATGGAACTTCTTTCCCATTTCGGAATAACTGGAAATTTTGTACCGGGGTACTGTCTAATCCAATCGCTGCCAATGCAGGTTGAGAAATACGGTAAAGACCTGTAACTGCAACCTGAAATTTATAATACGTTTTGTTATAATCAATCCATTCATTATTGTACACCTGTGCCTGTGCTATAAGACCAGATGCCAAGAATAACATAAGAAAGATTTTTTTCATCAGGTGATATTTATTAAAGGACGGATTAATTTTTTTTCTTTTTGTTTTTATTATTCACCAAATCCAGTCGCAATGAAAAAACATTGGTAAATAACGGATTTGACTGGTTAGCCAGGTTGGTAAATGCATAATCAATAACTACATTGGAAATGCGGAAACCAGCACCTAAACTGGGTTGATATATCCAGACTTTTTTCTGATTCAGTGTATCCCCATCAGCTAAGGCCTGTTGAAAATTATTAATTCCAGCTCTCAGAAAGAAAACATTATTGAAACTGCATTCCAATCCTAATTTTGGATCAGCGCTAACAGGATTTGAACTTATCACCGTATTGCGTCTTCCATCAAAAGTGACATCAAAATTTGCTTCAGCCAATAGATTGACTTTTTTACTGATCTTGAAATCCCTGGCAACTCCCAGAATTAAATGCGGCGCTGTCATTTCAATTGACTTAACAGGAATTGCATTATTTGTCAGATAAAGAACTTCTTTTTCCTGATCTGTAAAACTGAATGACCAGGCATTGAAAGTGCTGGTTATATCCCGGCCTACGATACCGAATTTCCATTTATTCTGAATGATCTGCAATCCGGCATCAAATCCAAATCCCCATGCTTTTGCAAAGCTTCCAACATTGCGATAAATGATCTTTGCATTCAGGCCGAAATTAATATTTTGCTTTGCGCTTTCTTTTATTTTTTGTGCAACTGAAAAAAGAAAAGCATAATCAGCCGATGAAAAAGCCTGGATATTATTATAGTTTATGGAACCATCCGGATTAACCAGAAATAAAGTATTCATGATGTCATCCACAGCGAACCGCAATCCGGTTATTGCAAAGACTCTTTTTTTATTAACAGTGGGAATAGCTAACGTAACATAATCATATTTGCCAATGCCGGCAAAATATTCTGCATGCATTAAATTCAATTGAGGATGATCTTGCACTCCAACCAAACCAGCAGGGTTCCAGTATCCGGAAGTGCCATCATTTACCGAAGCTACTTGCGCACTGCCCATCGCCAAACCTCTGGCACCAGCGCCAATGTTCAAAAATTCATTAGAATATTTTACGAATTGCGCATTGACTGATAGATAGAAAAGTGTTGTAAATAGGGTCAGGTATATTTTGGTTGGTTTCATCCGGACAATTTTCAATAAGCGTTTGAATAAGACTTGTTTTCATAAGGTCGGGCTGCTTTGTAAAAATAATCTTTAACACCCGAAAAACATAGGTCTTGTTCGAAAAATGGTATCTTCTGAAAACGAATAACTTAGAAAAATATTGCAGAGCCATATGCCTAAAGTCTTTCTGCCTTACTTTTGTTGCAAATCATTGACTTAGATATGAACCTTATTGAAGAATTAAGATGGCGCGGAATGATCCAGGATATTATGCCGGGAACTGAAGAACAATTAAGCAAAGAAATGACGGCTGGCTATATTGGATTTGATCCTACCGCAGATTCACTTCACATCGGTAGTCTTGTACCCATTTTACTGCTGGTTCATTTACAAAAAGCAGGACATAAACCTATCGCTCTTGTTGGCGGCGCCACCGGAATGGTTGGTGATCCAAGCGGTAAAAGTGAAGAAAGAAATTTACTGAGCGAAGAAATATTAAGAAAAAATGAACAAGGTGTAAAAAAACAATTGGAAAAATTTCTTGATTTTAATTGTGGAGATACTTCTGCAGAAATGGTAAATAATTATGACTGGTTTAAGCAAATGAAGTTTCTTGATTTCATCCGGGATGTGGGAAAACATATTACCGTGAATTATATGATGGCAAAAGAAAGTGTAAGGAAAAGGATTGAGGGAGATGCCGGCATGAGCTTTACTGAATTCTCTTACCAGTTGGTTCAGGGATACGATTTCTTATGGTTGCATCAAAATAAAAATTGCAAACTCCAAATGGGCGGCAGTGATCAATGGGGAAACATTGTTACCGGAACAGAATTGATTCGCAGAAAAGCTGGTGGTGAAGCATTCGCTTTTACCTGTCCGTTGATTACAAAAGCTGATGGAAATAAATTCGGGAAAACGGAACAGGGAAACGTATGGCTTGATGCAGCAAAAACTTCTCCTTATCAATTTTACCAGTTCTGGCTGAATATAAGCGATGAAGATGCAGAAAAATGGATTAAGATGTTCACGTTTTTGTCAAGAGACGCCATCCACATACTTACACACGAACATAAAATTGACCCGTCTGCAAGAGTATTACAAAAATCATTGGCTCAGGAAATAACAATTTTTATTCATGGCAAAGAAGAATATGAAAAAGCAGTTGCCACTACTGAAAAATTATTTGCCAATCAAAATGCAACTGCAGAAAGTTTAAGTGTGAAAGACCTGGAAGAAATGGAAGGTATTATAAAATGTGATTTCCCCAGAGAAAAAATTTCCAATGGAGTTGATGTTGTTTCCTTTCTTGCTGATGCAGGCATATTCCCCAGTAAAGGTGAAGCGAGGAAAACAATTCAGGGTGGTGGTGTAAGCATTAATAGAAAAAAAATTGAAAATGTGCAATTGACAATAAATAATTCTTTTCTTCTTCACAACAAATATATTCTTGCGCAAAAAGGAAAGAAGAATTATTATCTTGTTTTGATTAGTTAGCTGATTTTGTCGCTCTATATTTTCTTAACCCTATTTGTCAGATAATATACAATTACTCCGGCTACAGCAATCAGGCTGCCCCACAAAGCGAACCAACCTGTATTTACAAATACAAATATCCAGATTCCAATAGAAAGAATTACCGGCAGAGGATATAACCACATTTTAAAAGGAAGTTTTTCGCCAATTGATTGTTTTCGTAGTAAAACAACGCCAACCGCCTGTGCAATGAATTGTACAATGATTCTCATTGCAAGTATTGAGGTGATCACATCGGAAAGCTTCATCAGCAAACTGAAAATAAATCCAAGCCCACATAAAACCAATAATGAAACATAAGGAAATTTTTTAGTGGGATGTAATCTTGAAAACACTTTGAAAAAATTTCCGTCAACTGCTGCTGCATAAGGAACTCTTGAATATCCTAATACAACAGCAAATAAGGAAGCCATAGCGATCCAAAGAATTAAAATTGTAACAACAACACCTGCCCCATGTCCATAAATATGTTCCATAAAGGTGCTGACAAGATATTTGTCGCTTTCATGAATGGATTGCCAGGGAACTACTCCTATTACACTTATGTTCATCAAAAGATACAAGATCGTGATCCCTGCTATAGAAATAAAAATACTTCGCGGAATATTTTTCTGCGGATTTTTTATTTCCCCACCGAGATGACAAACATTGTAATAACCCAAATAACTATAAATAGCTTTTATTGATCCATTTCCAATAGCGACCCAAAACGCATAAGAAAAAAGTGAAGCATTGCCTTTTGGAAAAAGAGGAATGGAATGCTGCTGATGTGAAAGACCGCTGAAGATAATCCAGGCAACAGTAATTAATACAACAGACCAAAGCAAAACCGAAATTTTTCCTACCGATTCAATTTTCCTGTAAAGCAAAATGAAAACTAAAATGATCAATCCTCCGGAAACTAATTTTTGCTGAATAAAATTCAGATCAACGATATAAGAAAGATATTGTGCAAACCCGATAGCTCCGGATGCTACAA
This sequence comes from uncultured Bacteroidota bacterium, assembly GCA_963823125.1. Classification (GTDB taxonomy): domain Bacteria; phylum Bacteroidota; class Bacteroidia; order Chitinophagales; family Chitinophagaceae; genus UTBCD1. Next base: position 264,843 of record CAWGKD010000003.1, on the reverse strand, counting down.
CCAGCGGAGCCTGGATCGCAGTTTGCCAAACAAACAAAAAACTCATTAGCCTTCCACCTTTTTCTCCAAATGCAATGCGATGAAAATTATATGTGCCCCCTGCTAATGGAAATTTCGCACCCAGTTCACTCCAGATCATAGCGTCAACAAATGCTGTGAATGCGCCGAAAATCCATGCCCATAAAAACAATCCACTATTAAATTGTGCTACAATAAAAGGCATCACTATAAATGGCCCGATGCCCACCATATCAATCATATTGATTGAAGTGGCCTGGAGAAGATTTATTTTCCGATTAGTAATTGGTAAGGACAAAAGAGTTTTTCGTTTATCAATTAAAGCATTTGAAGATTACTATATTTTATTTTTTAAACCTGACCCTTTGCAAATTTTGTAATTCCTTCTACCAGCAGATCGAGATTTTCCAAAGTGGTGTAAACACTCGGAGTGATACGTGTTCCATGAATATTTTCCCACTCAATACCTACGGTATGAATTTTATATTTGTCAAAAAGAAATGATTCCAATTCACCAGGCTTCTTTCCTTCTATGGCAACATTGCCAATGGCGCAGCCCCATTTTGGATGAAGTGAAGTATTCAGTTTTACTTTAGGAATATCTTTTATTTTTCCCATCCAGTAATTTTTCAGATAATGCAAACGTTTTTCTTTCCTTTCACTGCCAATCATTTCATGAAACTCCAGCGCTTTGCCAATGGCCTGTTCAATAAAAAATGGTCTTGTTCCCAATGCTTCAAATTTCCTGATATCATCGCTCATCGGATCACCCATCGCAAACAACGGATAGATTTCTTTAATCTTCTCTTTTCGCACATAAAGCATTCCGCTTCCGATAGGAGCATATAACCATTTATGAAGACTGCTGGCAAAATAATCTGCGTCCAGATCAGGAACCTTAAATTGAAAATGCGCAAAACTGTGTGCCCCATCAACCACTACTTCAATACCTCTTTTATGAGCCTCGTTTGCAATTTTTGTTACGGGTAATATTTGTCCATCCCAATTAATGATATGCGTAATATGAACCACTTTCGTTTTGGAAGTAAAAGCATTTACATACTGGCTCACTAAATAATCTTCGTCCTCGCTTGGCAATTCAAGATTTATCCAGTTAATTTTTATTCCCTCACGGTTTTCACGCTGTTTATAAGCATTGATCATATTGGGATAATCTTGTTTGGCGGCAACCACTTCATCACCGGCTTTTAATTGCAAACCAAAGATCACCGTTTCCAAACCTTCTGATGAATTACGGTTAATGGCAATTTCATCGGGTGAACAACCGGCCAATTTTGCCAAATTTCTTCTCAACGGTTCCCGGCCCTGATCAAGAATGCGCCACATATAATAACTCGGCGCTTCATTGCTGTAATCATAAAACCGCTTCATAGCATCCTGAACAGTTTTTGGTGCCGGTGACACACCACCATTGTTCAAATTGATTATAGCGGGAGAAACAGTAAATGATTGCTGAATATAATACCAAAAGTCTTCTTCACTGGCCAAATCAGACGGAGAAACACCTTCTGCTTCACGCAAAGCTTTTTCTAAATTACGACTCCAGGCTGGTTTAGTTAATGACACAAAAAAAGCTGTAGCCGAAAATACGCCTGCTTTTTGCAGAAAGCGGCGACGGTTGGATGTTGGCATGAGAATTTATTTTTATAAATGTAATAAAGTTTCGTGCAATCTTATTTAAATGACAAAATCAGAATAGACTGTTATCAAAAAGCTTCTTTAAAGTCATTTGGGAAGAAGGCGGTCAAACCTTATTTTTGCACTCCTGATTGTAACTGGCCTATGGTGTAATGGTAGCACTACAGATTTTGGTTCTGTCTGTTGAGGTTCGAATCCTCATAGGCCAACGGAAATAATGAATGCTGAATGAGAAATAAGAAAGTAAGAATGATCTCTTTCTGATTTCTCATTTTTTCTTTCTTATTTATTTTGCCCGATAGTATAATGGTAGTACGAGAGATTCTGGCTCTCTATGTCAGGGTTCGAATCCTTGTCGGGCAACTATGCATCCCTGTTCAATCGGGATGCTTTTTTATTTCCTCCATGCAAATAGCAAGACTTTCTTTCCAATCTTTTAATTTGATATTAAATATCTTCTGGATTTTTGTTTTGTCTAAAGCAGCATAAGCAGGTCGCTTTGCTGGAGTTGGATACTGTGAAGTTGTAATCGGATTTATTTTACAATTGCTATTGCTTAATTCTTTTATTGCCAAAGCAAAATCATACCAACTTATTACACCTTTATTACTAAAATGATAAATTCCGGGATTACCATTGACTATTGACAATTGAATGCTGCCAATTATTTTCATAATTGCTTCCGCCAGATCAGCTGCATAAGTTGGTGAGCCGACCTGATCATTCACTACACTGATCTCTTTTTTTTCGTTCACCAGCTTCAATATCGTCTTCACAAAATTTTTTCCAAACTCAGAATAAACCCATGAACTGCGGATGATAATAGATTCTGGATTAAAATGAATTGCTTGTTGTTCACCTTTTAATTTTGATTCACCATAAGTATTTACAGGATTGGTTGGCGAATCTTCTTTATAAGGAGTTCCGGCAGTTCCGTCAAAAACATAATCAGTAGAAATATGAATAAACTTTGCTTGATGTTCTTTACAAACTGCTGCCAACACTCCCACTGCTTCGCCATTGATGAGGAATGCCAATTCTTTTTCTGATTCTGCTTTATCAACATTGGTATAAGCAGCGCAATTAATACAGTAATGCGGTTGATAAGCTTTGAAAGTATTTCTTATCAATTCAAAATGATGAATTGGTAAATCATCTCTCGAAAGAAAAATAAAATCAAATTGTGGGTACAACAGCGCCAGAACCCGCAGCTCTTTTCCAAGCTGACCATTAGCCCCAGTAACCAATATCTTTGGGTTAGCTGTCATTTATTTTTCAAACACAAAATTATTTTTACAGTCAGCTAATAAAGGAAGTCGTAAATCTTTATCTGAAACAATTGCTTTGTCTAATGGAATTTTCCAATCAATTTTCAATGAAGCATCATTATAACGAATACCTGTTTCAGTTTCTTTGTTATAAAAAGCATCGCATTTATAAAGTACAATCGCTTTTTCACTTAATACAGAAAATCCGTGTGCAAACCCTGCTGGCACGAATAATTGTTTTTGATTTTTATCGGACAATTCAATGCTGAATGCTTTTGCAAAGGAAGGTGAACCTTTGCGAATATCAACAACCACATCAAGGATTAATCCCTGCAAAACACGAATAAGTTTTGTCTGTGCGTTAGGATTTAACTGGTAATGCAATCCGCGGATAACCCCATAAGAAGATGAAGATTGATTGTCCTGCACCCAGCGATAATCAACTCCTTCCTGTGCAAAAATTTTTTCATTGAATGATTCAAAAAAATAGCCACGGTTATCTTCAAACATTTTTGGTTCAAAAATGAGTAACCCGGGAAAATCTGTTTTATGAAAAGCCATATTATAAACTCCAGTAGTTTCTGTTTGTGATTTTGTTTTGATAAATTCCTTTCAGGTCAGCGATCAGCGCATTTGGTTTTGTAATGCCAGCAAAATAATTTTCATCAAGTTTTAAATATGGCCGGTGAGGTACCGCAATAATAATGGCGTCATAATCGGCGGCAATATTATTTGTTAAACCAAATCCATATTCATGTTTCAATTCTTCCGAATCAGCAAAAGGATCTTCCACATCTACATTCACATAAAAAGATTTTAATTCCTTAATTACATCTGCCACTTTTGAGTTTCTTATATCACTTACATTTTCTTTAAACGTGGCTCCTTTGATCAGCACTTTGGATTTTTTTACATCACTGCCCGTCTTGATAATATGTTGAACAATTTTTCTTGCCACATAACTTCCCATATTATCATTAATATTTCTTCCCGCTAAAATTACCTGTGGATCATAGCCCAGCTCCTGAGCTTTATGAGTGAGATAATACGGATCAACACCGATACAATGTCCACCTACTAATCCGGGTTGAAATTTTAAAAAATTCCATTTTGTTCCCGCAGCTTCCAGTACTTCATAAGTATTAATGTTCATCATATTGAAAATGATGGAAAGTTCATTCATCAAGGCAATGTTCAGATCACGCTGAGTATTCTCAATTATTTTCGCTGCTTCTGCCACTTTAATAGAGGACGCTTTAAATACCCCAGCTTCAACAACCAAACCATAAACTTTTGCAATTTCTTCAGCAGATTCTTTATCGCAACCAGAAACCACTTTCATGATTTTAGATAACGTTCTTGTTTTATCACCAGGATTAATTCTTTCGGGAGAATAACCAATCTTGAAATCAGTTACACTTTTTAATCCTGATAATTTTTCAATGATCGGCAAACAATCTTCTTCAGTGCAACCGGGATACACTGTTGATTCAAACACCACATAATCTCCTTTCTTAATCACTTTGCCGATTGTTTCGGATGCTTTTTTTACCGGGACAAGATCAGGAACATTATGTTCATCCACAGGTGTAGGAACAGCAACAATAAAAAAGCGGGCCTGTTTTAATATGTCCAGTGAATTGGTAAAAATTATATCACAACCATTGAACTCATCTTTAGCCAATTCCTTGCTCGGATCAATACCTTGCTTCATCAGCCCGATACGCTTTTCATTAATATCAAAACCAATGACGGATATTTTTTTTGCAAATTCTAAAGCAATTGGCAATCCAACATATCCCAATCCGATCACGGCGAGCTTTGCTTTTTTATCAATTAATTCTTTATACATTAAAAGAAAATTTTTCCAAATTTCTAAATCTTGATCCCTGATTCCAGCCTCTATTTATTACTAATAAATTCTTTCGGAAGCTTGAACAATTCTTCTTTTGGAAGTGATTTGAAATATTCATAAGTGATCTTTAATCCATCTTTACGATTCACTTTTGGTTCCCATCCTAATGTTTTTTTTGCTTTTGTAATATCAGGCTCTCTTTGTTTCGGATCGTCTTCGGGTAAAGTTTTAAAAATAATTTTTACTTTATTTCCGGTCAATGCTAAAATTTCTTTTGCAAAATCAAGTAAAGAAACTTCATCAGGATTGCCAATATTTACCGGCATATGATAATCGCTTAACAACAACCTGTAAATTCCCTCGATGAGATCATCTACAAAACAAAAACTTCTTGTTTGTGATCCATCACCAAAAACAGTCAGGTCTTCTCCACGTAACGCCTGCCCAATAAACGCAGGCAATGCCCGGCCATCATTCAATCTCATTCTTGGCCCATAAGTATTAAATATGCGAACGATTCTCGTTTCTACTCGGTGAAAATTATGATAAGCCATGGTGATTGATTCCATGTACCGTTTGGCTTCATCATAAACGCCACGCGGACCAACAGGATTTACATTTCCCCAATATTCTTCCGTTTGCGGATGAACCAACGGATCACCATAAACCTCACTGGTAGATGCAACAAGTATTCTTGCACCTTTTGCTTTGGCTAATCCTAAACAATTATGTGTTCCTAAAGCTCCAACTTTTAATGTTTGAATAGGAATTTTCAAATAATCAATTGGGCTTGCAGGTGATGCAAAGTGAAGAATGTATTCAACCGGGCCAGTTATAACAATATGTTTCGTCACATCATGATGGTAAAATTCAAATTGTTCCAGTTTAAGTAAATGCTCAATGTTTTTTATATCACCGGTGATCAGGTTATCCATCGCAATGACATGATAATCCTCTTTGATAAATCGGTCACAAAGATGAGACCCCAAAAACCCTGCTGCGCCTGTAATAAGAACTCTTTTTTTCTGCATAAAAAATCAATTATGGTACGATAGTTTTTCTTCCGATACTCTGATAATAAAAACCGAGTTCTTTCATCTGGCTCAGATCAAAAACATTTCTGCCATCAAAGATCACTTTACTTTTGAGAAGTGACGACATTTTTTCAAAATCCGGCGTACGGAATTCGCTCCATTCTGTAGCAATGATTAAAGCATCTGCATCAATCAACGCATCATACTGGCTTGAAACATATTTTATTTTATCTCCAATTTGATTTTTGACATTTTTCATGGCTTCAGGATCAAAAGCAATTATTTCAGCTCCTTCTTTTGTCAATGCTTCAATCATTGATAATGCCGGAGCTTCACGAATATCATCCGTATTGGGTTTGAAAGCAAGTCCCCAAAGTGCCAGGCGTCTCCCTTTCAGATTATTTTTAAAATATTTTTTTATACTATTGACCAAATGCAGTTTCTGATGTTCATTAACTTCCATCACGGCATTCAGAATTTTAAAATCATATCCTGTTTCAGCCGCATTTTTTGCCAATGCTTTTACATCTTTAGGAAAACAGCTACCGCCATATCCAATTCCCGGAAATAAAAATCTTTTCCCTATCCGTTCATCACTTCCAATGCCGCGACGAACCATATCCACATCAGCACCAAATTTTTCACAGAGCAATGCTATCTCATTCATGAAAGTGATCTTGGCTGCTAAAAAAGAATTAGCCGCATATTTAGTCAGCTCAGCAGATTTTTCATCCATATAAATTACCGGATTGCCTTGCCGCACAAACGGAGCAAACAGATCGCCCATAATTTTTTTTGCTTTTTCAGATGAAGTTCCGATCACTACCCTGTTTGGTTTCATGAAATCTTCTACCGCAACTCCTTCACGCAAAAACTCAGGATTACTTACCACATCAAATTCTTCTTTATAATTTTTACGAATTGCATCTGCTACTTTTTCAGCTGTTCCAACTGGCACGGTACTTTTATCAACAATCACTTTATAATCTTTCATGATCCTGCCCAAATCATCCGCAACTTTTAAAACATATTTCAGATCAGCATTACCATCACCATCTGGCGGTGTTGGTAAGGCAAGTACAATAATCTGCGCATCTCTAATTCCATCATTAAGATGAGTTGTAAATTTTAATCTGCCTTCTTTTTGATTGCGAAGAAAAAGTTTTTCAAGTCCGGGTTCGTAAATGGTTATTTCGCCACTGCCTAATTTTCTTATTTTAATTTCATCAATGTCAACACAGATAACTGTATTCCCGGTTTCAGCAAAACAGGTTCCCGTTACCAAACCAACATAACCAGTTCCAATAATTGCAATTTTCATTTAGGGGATTTTATTTGTTTACAAATTCCAGAACTTTTGTTGTAATAAAATTCAGTTGCTCTTCATCCAGTTCGGTATGAATTGGTAATGAAATTACTCTTTCTGTCAGCCAATCTGTAACGGGCATTGACTGCATGGCAGTATTAAATTGTGAAAACATTTTTTGCCTGTGGCCCGGTACCGGATAATAGATCATAGAAGGAATTTTATGCTGCGCAAGAAATTCATTCAACTGATTCCTGTCCACATTTTCTAATATCAATGTATATTGATGAAAAACATGTTGTGAATACGATGCACGAAAAGGTGTTATGATTTTAGAATTACAGGCAAAAGCCTTGTTATAAAAATCAGCGGCTTTTCTTCTGGCGGCAGCATATTCATCAAGATGTTTCAATTTAATGTTAAGAATAGCGGCCTGAATTGTATCTAACCGACTGTTGCATCCGACAATATCATGATAATATCTTTTGCTTTGTCCATGATTAGCGATCATTTTCAATTTAACGGCTAATTCATCGACATCGGTATGAATAGCGCCGCCATCACCAAATGCGCCCAAATTTTTTGATGGATAAAAGGAAGTGGTTCCAATTGTACCAATAGTGCCGGTTTTCTTTTTTAATCCGTTTGAAAAAATATAATCACATCCGATAGCCTGCGCATTATCTTCTATCACAAACAATTTATTTTTTTTTGCGATCGCTATAATTTCTTCCATAGGCGCAGCCTGACCATATAAATGAACCGGAACAATGGCTTTTGTTTTTGAAGTAATGGCATTTTCCAAAGCAGCGGGATCCATGCAAAATGTTTTTGCATCCACTTCTACAAAAACTGGTTTCAACCGAAGCAATGCAATTACTTCCGTTGTTGCTATATAAGTAAATGAAGGAGTAATAACTTCATCGCCAGGTTGAAGTCCTAATGCCATCATGGCTATTTGCAATGCATCGGTTCCGTTTGCACAGGTAATCGTATGTTTTGTTCCGAGGTAAGAAGAAAGATTGTTGGCAAATTCATGAACAGGTTTTCCATTGATGAATGCGGAACTTTCCATTACCTGTAAAACGGCATTATCAATATCAGTTTTTATTTTATGATACTGAGTATTTGTGTCAACCATCTGGATGGGGCGCATTCTGAATTGTTTACTTTTGAAAGTGAAACCTGAACACACAAGTTAATTTTTACAAAATATTAATATAGATGTGTTCGGGCGGGCAAAAATACTAAAATACAGGTAGTTTACCCGATTGCTTTTACATTTGTTGCTGTTAAAAACCTAAACTTGGGCGTTCTTTTTTATAATATATTTCTGCTGATCTATAAAGCTGGCATCCGGATTTCATCTTTGTTTAACCCCAAAGCAAGAAAATGGGTGCAGGGAAGAAAAAATATTATTGAAAAATTAAAAGTAGATATTCCTAAAAACGAAAAAATAATCTGGGTCCATTGTTCATCATTGGGAGAATTTGAACAAGGACGACCAGTAATTGAAAAACTGAAATCCCAATATGCAAATTTCAAATTCCTTTTAACGTTCTTCTCCCCTTCCGGTTACGAAGTGAGAAAAGATTATCCGGGAGCAGACTGGGTTTTTTATTTGCCAATGGATGGATCAAGAGTGGCAAAAAAATTTCTTGATATTGTTCATCCTTCGCTGGTCATTTTTGTAAAATATGATCTCTGGTATTATTATCTTAAAAAAATGAAATACAGGGAAATTCCCTTGCTACTCATTTCAGCATTGTTTCAAAAAGACCTGTACTTCTTTAAATGGTATGGCGTTCTTCAACGAAAGATGCTTTCCCGCTTTGATCATTTGTTTGTACAAAATGAAGAATCAAAAAAATTAATGGAAAAAATCGGACTGGGAAATAAATGCAGCATTTCCGGTGATACACGATTTGACCGTGTGATTGAAATTGCGGAAAAATTTGAGCCGATTCCTGAAATTGAAAAATTTATCGGTAACAGCAAAGCAATGATTGCTGGTAGTACATGGAAAGAAGATGAAGAAGTTTTGCAAAATATAATTAAACATAAAAACGAAATTTCTCTCAAACTCATTATAGCACCGCATGAAGTGAATGAAAAAAATATTGACAGCATCAAAGAACTTTTTCCGGATGCAGTTTTGTTTACTTGTTTGAAAAACAATCCACAACCATCCAGCAATATCCTGATCATTGATAATATCGGAATGTTGTCACGTCTTTATAAATATGCATACATTTCTTATGTCGGCGGAGGTCTTACAAAAAATGGAGTTCATAATGTATTAGAAGCTGCGGTGTATGGAAAACCGGTTCTGTTTGGGCCTGTTTACCGGAAATATCATGAAGCTATTGAATTATTGCACTCCGGCGGCGGTATTTCTTTTAATAAGGCAGAAGAGCTAAAGGAAAAAATATTATTGCTTCTTAATAATGAACAACAATATATAAAGGTGAGCCTGGCAGCAAAAAATTACGTATTAAATAACAAAGGAGCTACCCAAAATATCATCGGTTATATTCAGGAAAAACGCCTTTTGACCAACTGATCAAAATTTTTTACAGATTCTTTTTCATTATCCCATCCTAATTTTGTTTTTAGTTCCTTGCTGATCCAGTATTCTGCTTCGGCATGAATACTAAAACTGTTAATCGTTTTAATGCTCCTCTCATAAACAGATTCATCGCCATAAAATAATTCACTGATGAAAAGAAACCGGTCATTAATGCCAATGGCTCTGCGAAGATCCCGAACGGGAGTTTCTTTTAGCACTTCCATCAATTCCGTTTTGCCATTCTTTAATTTATCATTCAGTGATTCCGGTGATGCAGTTATTTCATTAATATCTTTTGACTTTGGCTGATGTGATAAAGTTGGAATTTCTATCATGGGATCAAAAACCATATCCAGTTGCCCATTCTTTTTCAAAAGCGAGACGGAATCCTCTTCCACCAACAACGTTTCTTTCACTTCTTTCACAGCCGGCTTATCGTTCTTTGGTAAATATCTTTCGTGTTGAGAATAATCCACGTTGGTTGAATGAGGCATAACTACTGCTACTTTGGATGTTCCCAGTGATTTGGATCCATTCACCTGTAGTTGTAAAAATTCAATTTGCAGTAATTGAACAGTCAATAACATTTGTGTTGGGTCAGCATTTTGTTCAAATTGTTCTTTTAACTTGCTGATCAGTGTGCCAATTCGCTCCATTATGGTAATTTTGAAAGTCCTTTAAAATTACAAACAGTTTGCCAATAATGTCAAAATCCGTTTAAGAAAAAACTAAATCTTAACAATGTTTATTGAACCTAATATCAGGGGAGAACGCCGCGGCTGGATTGAAGTAATCTGCGGTTCCATGTTCAGTGGCAAAACGGAAGAATTGATTCGCCGGCTGAGAAGAGTAAAAATTGCCAATCAAAAAGTGGAAATATTTAAGCCTGCTATTGATACACGGTTTGATGAAACGAAAATTGTATCGCATGATACAACGGCCATTCAATCAACTCCTGTTGATAATTCGCAAAAAATACTATTAATGGCTCAGGATGTTGATGTAATTGGAATAGATGAAGCACAGTTTTTTGATGCTCAATTGCCCGATGTCTGCGATATGCTGGCAGCTCGTGGTATCCGGGTAATTGTTGCCGGACTTGATATGGATTATTTGGGAAATCCTTTTGGACCTATGCCATCAATTATGGCAAAAGCAGATTATGTAACCAAAGTACATGCTATTTGTATGAAATGTGGAAACATTGCTAATTATTCATACCGGAAAGTTGAAAATCCAGAACAGGTGATGCTCGGTGCAAAAGATGCTTATGAACCAAGATGCAGAAAATGTTACAATGAGAAATAAAAAACATACTGAGTTAGAAAATTCATTTCTAAATACAATTCTGAGCTAAATACTATTTTCGCAGAATAATAATTTGCTTATCCATTCACTGCGCCACATATTTTCGCTTTTAAAGAAAGATCTTCTGCTTGAAATCAGGCAGCAGTACAGCTTTTATGGCATTCTTCTTTATATTGGAGCTACAACTTTTGTTTTGTACATGGCCATTGAGGAACCGGAAAGTAATGTTTGGAACGGTTTGTTTTGGGTAATCCAGTTATTTATATGTATAAATGCTGTAGCAAAAAGTTTTTTGCAGGAAAGTCGTGGACGCATGCTTTATTTCTATTCCATTGCCGGGCCAAGAGATTTTGTATTATCAAAACTTTTATTCAACTCATTACTTATGCTGGTAATGAGTTTGCTGAGCTTATTGCTCTTTACTTTATTTCTTGGCAATCCAATTGAAAAAATTTTACCATTTATCGGATTGGTGTTACTGGGTGGATGGAGTCTCAGCCTTGTATTTACTTTTTTAGCAGCCATCGCAGCGAAAGCTCAACAAAATGCAGCGATTATGGCGGTATTGGGATTCCCGTTAATTATTCCACAATTATTATTACTGATGCGTTTGTCTAATGCTGCTTTTACTCCGGTACTGACTATTCCGATAGATACCGTATTATTACTGGTTGCACTCGACTTTATGGTAGTTTTGATGGCTGTTATATTATTCCCATTTCTTTGGAAAGATTAACCCCTGACCCCTAAAGGGGAAATTTAAAACCTTTATTTTTTTATTATTTGAATGGCTTTTATTTCATGCTTAATTATTTATTATTTTTTCACTTTTATCTATTAATTGAATTGCCCTATTTTTGCACCACTTTTTACGATTGCGGCCATTCTTAGGCCAACCCAATGAATGATGCTAAAAACTATATGCACAAATCCTGGTGGAAGATCCTGAGTGTCTTATTACTGGTTTATACATTTACGGCTGGTTTATTATTGGACGTTCCTCATTTGCCTGCTTTGCAGGAAACAATCCGCAATCTATATTTTCATGTATGCATGTGGTTCTGCATGATGATCCTGTTTACTATTTCCATTGTAAATGCGATTCGTTATCTCCGCACATTGGATTTGAAATATGATATTTCTTCCCGCCAGTATGCCGCTGTTGGAATTGTGTTCGGAATATTAGGTTATGCCACCGGCGCTATTTGGATGAGTTATACCTGGGCTGATCCGAATAATCCCGCGTTTCAATCTTTCAGTGCTGTGGCAAGAGAACCTAAACTGATCGGTGCTGCCATTGCTTTGCTTATTTATTTTGCTTACATGGTACTTCGGGATTCCATCAGCGATATGGATAAAAGAGCAAGGATAAGTGCCGTTTACAACATTTTTGCCTATGCTATGCTGTTCCCTTCAATATGGATAGTGCCAAGAATATTACCCAGTCTGCATCCCGGCGGCAGCAGCGGCAATCCTGCTCTTGATTTTAAGGATATTGACAGCAGACTTCGTATAGTATTTTACCCTGCTGTTCTTGGCTGGACATTGTTGGGAGTATGGATAACAACATTAAAAATCCGGTTGAGTTTATTAAAAGAAAAAAAGATGATGCAATGAGCAGATTTAAAAAATTATTTACAGCTATCATGCTGATATTATTAAGCTCAATAGCATGGGCGCAAAATGGAACAAAAAAAGTTGAAATGGCCGACCTGATGCGCAGTAATGGACGCATTTACGTAGTCGTTGCAGTAATGCTGACCATCCTCATCGGATTGGTATTGTATGTGGCACGACTTGATAAGAAGATCAGCAAAATGGAAAAAGAAAAATAGATCATTTAATCAATTTAAAAACATTTATAAAAAAAATTAACATGCCAGATAATCAATATAGTTTTTTTGGAGCCGTGGAAAAAAGTTTTGATAAGGCGGCTAAATTCACCAAATGGGAATCCGGTATCCTTGAACAGATTAAAACCTGCAATGCTGTTTATCAAATGAGATTTCCGATCAAAAGAGATAATGGAAACATTGAAGTAATAGAAGCATACAGGGTGCAGCATTCGCAACATAAAGCACCTTGTAAAGGAGGCATTCGCTTTGCAGCAGAAGTTAACCAGGATGAAGTTATGGCGCTGGCTGCACTAATGACGTTTAAATGCGCTATTGTAAATGTTCCCTTCGGCGGTGGTAAAGGCGGCATTAAAATAAACCCTAAAAAGTTTTCTCCGTATGAACTTGAAAAAATTACCCGCCGCTATACTGCCGAGTTAATCAAGAAAAATTTTATTGGACCGGGAACAGATGTTCCTGCACCAGATTACGGAACGGGAGAAAGAGAAATGTCGTGGATACTTGATACTTATTCTGCGATGCATCCGGGTGAAATTGATGCCGCCGGATGCGTAACGGGTAAGCCTGTGACTCAAGGCGGTGTTCGTGGCCGTCGTGAAGCAACAGGTCTCGGAGTATTTTTCGGTCTGCGTGAGGTTTGTAAAATGGAAGATGTAATGAAGAAGCTTGGATTGACACTCGGCGTTGAAGGAAAAAGAGTCGCAGTACAAGGATTGGGAAATGTGGGTTATCACAGTGCTAAATTTTTTCAGGATGGCGGTGCAATAATTGTTGGTTTGTCTGAACAAGATGGGGGAATATGGAATTATGATGGTTTGGATGTAGATGACGTATTTCAACACAGAAAGAAAACAGGTTCCATTTTAAATTATCCGGGAGCAAATAATTTTAAAAAGAATTCTGAGATGCTGGAAATGGAGTGCGATATATTGATTCCTGCCGCTTTGGAAAATGTAATTGATGGAAATAATGCCCCGAATATAAAAGCAAAAATAATCGGTGAAGCTGCAAACGGGCCTTTGTCTCCTGAAGCAGATGAAGAATTTATTAAAAGAGGAATATTGGTAGTGCCGGATATGTATTTAAACGCAGGCGGTGTTACTGTGTCTTATTTTGAATGGCTGAAAAACCTGAGCCACGTCCGTTATGGTCGCTTAGAAAAACGTTTTACTGAAAACCTGAATACACATATTCTGGGTCAGTTGGAAGAACTAAGCGGAAAAAGAGTTAAATCGAATGAAAGAGAATTTATCATGCACGGACCAGATGAAGTTGATTTGGTTTATAGCGGTTTGGAAGAAACAATGATCTCTGCTACACATGAGATCATGAACACATGGAAGAGTAATTCAAATATCCCTGACATGCGAACGGCTGCTTATGTTGTTGCTATTAATAAAGTAGGAGTCTCTTATGCAGAGTTGGGAATATTCCCATAAACTTCTCCCTAACTACCTCCTTATAATATGGAGGACTAAGAAACCAATTGCTTAAAAGAAATCCCATTCACAAAGCTGAGTGGGATTTCTTTTAAGCAGGGAAGCAATTTTAGCTAAACTTTTTGCAAGAAGATTTGACAACGGGCGTCTAATTTATATGGAGGATTAAGTTTTCTATAGAATCTTAATCCGTTTTATTTAAATTTATAAACTGACGTCGCTTATAATTTATGGAATCATGATTGTGTTAATTTCAATATAAAAAAGACAACTAAGTTTATGGCATTAAACGAGCAACTGGAAAAAGAAGGCAACTTTTTATTTCGCAACAGGGGTATTTTGCCAATATTTATTTTGTTCTCAGGCCTGATAGTTTATTTCATACACGTAAAAGAACTGGTAAATAAAGGCGAGAACACAAATAATCAATGGTATTTCTTTTTCTGCCTGCTCATTACTTTAATTGGATTTGCCATCAGAATTTATGCTGTCGGATTTAGTGCGCCAAATACTTCTGGAAGAAATGTTGACGGCCAAGTGGCTGATGAATTGAATACTACTGGCATGTATTCATTAGTCAGACATCCATTATACCTGGGAAATTTCTTTATGTGGCTTGGGCTGGCATTGTTAACAGAAAATCTTTGGTTTGTTTGTGCATTCATTTTTGTTTACTGGATATACTATGAAAGAATCATGTTCGCGGAAGAACAATTTCTTCAAAGAAAATTCGGAAATCTTTTCTCAGAATGGGCTGATAAAACTCCGACCTTTGTTCCGAATTTAAGCAAATATAAAAACCCACAAACCCGCTTTAGTGTGAGAAAAGTTTTTCACCAGGAAAAAACGGGACTATTACTTATAACTATTCTTTATTTTATTTTCTTTGAAACAGGTTCTTTCATTTCTTCAGGAAAGCTGATTATTCATTATAATTTCTGGTTCTTTTTCATGATTTCCGGAACAGTAATCTATCTCGCAGTGAAGCTCTCAGAAAAAATGTCAACCGTTGATGTTAAGCAACCACGCTCTGAAGAGCAATACAGCTTCAGGTAATTTTTCCTCTGCTCAAAATGCAGTTTAAATAAACGGCTTAATAACATTTCTTAAACCATTATCTTCGTATGCTTTAAATTTCAAAAAATGAAAAAAATACTTTTCGCATTACTGAGCTTTGCATTTATTTCAGCACAGGCCCAGACGGTAGATGAAGTCATTCAAAAATATTCTGCAGCTGTTGGGGGATTGGATGCCTTCAATGCAATCAAAACAATAAAAATGAGTGGTGATGTTTCAGTACAGGGAATGGATTTACCGATCACAGTTCAGATCATTAATGGAAAAGCCATGCGAAATGATGTGGAAGTACAGGGACAGTCTATCACCAATTCTTATAAAGACGGAAAAGGTTGGAAGTTAAACCCGTTAATAGGTGTGACAACTCCCACTGAAGTTTCCGGAACTGAGCTTAGTGATTTCAGAAGCCAGAGTATGCTGGCAAGTCCATTGATGGATTATAAAGACCGTGGCCACCAGGTGGAACTCCAAGGACAAGAAGATGTAGATAGTGTGAAAGCATATAAAATAAAGCTCACCAGTAAAGATGATGGTAAAGTAACAACATATTATATCAGAGTCGCTGATAACATGCTTATAAAATTCATAAGTTCAAGAGAGATTCAAGGACAGGAATATGATGTAGAAACTTATTTTAATGATTACAAGGACTTCAATGGCCTGAAGCTAAGTTTGAGCCGGGTACAAAAAATAGAAGGCCAGGTTTTACAAGAAATAAAATTTACAAAAATAGAAATGAATGTACCTGTTGATGAAAAGATATTTGAGATGCCTAAATAAATTACAAATTCAAATTGCAAAAAGTCCTGCTAATAGAAGCGGGATTTTTTTTCCTAATGTGTAAATAATTATCAAAAGAAGAATTTATTTCCACAGCGGTAATTGATGAATTTCTTTTAGTTCAGTTCCTGTTTTCTCCCAGCCATAAGTATAATGCCCATTAGTAATTATCAGAAAAGATGCCGGGACAGAAATATGATAGCGTAATACCTGTTGGAAAGTTTTTTCATTTAAAGTAACATCTGCAGCTTTGCATTCCACCAGCATCCATGGTTGATGAAATTTATCGTAAACAAGAATATCGAATCGCTTTTTTAATTCGCCTAATTTTATTTCTTTTTCTACTGCTATTATTGTGGCTGGATAATAATGAACCTGGATTAATAATTGAATAAAATTCTGTCTTACCCATTCTTCGTCTGTCAGCGGCACCCATTGACGGCGTATAGAATCAAAAATCAATTCCTTCCCTTCTCTCTTTTCAGTTCTGAAAGTTGGTTCGGGGTAATTGACAGCTATCATTCTTCAAAAGTAATTGATTAAATTCGCAGACATGAAGACAAAAGAAGAGATCATACAAAACTGGTTGCCTAGATATACCGGTAAAAAACTGGAACAATTTGGTAAATATATTTTGTTAACCAATTTCAGCAATTATGTTGATTTGTTTGCTAAATGGAATAAAGTAAAAGTGGTGGGCAAAGACAAACCCATGCAATGCGCAACATCCGGCGATATCAGCATTATTAATTTTGGAATGGGTAGTCCATCTGCTGCCACAATTATGGATCTGCTATCAGCCATCGAACCCAAAGCAGTTTTATTTCTTGGAAAATGCGGCGGATTGAAAAGAAGAAATAAACTTGGTGATCTGATCTTGCCTATTGCCGCTATAAGAGGTGAAGGAACATCAAATGATTATTTTCCACCCGAAGTTCCGGCACTACCGGCTTTCGCTTTGCAAAAAGCTGTTTCAACAACCATTCGTGATTATGCAGTTGATTATTGGACAGGCACCGTTTATACTACCAACCGCCGGGTGTGGGAACATGATGAACAGTTCAAAGAATATTTGCAACAAATAAGAGCTTATGCCATTGACATGGAATCGGCAACTATTTTTACAGTTGGATTCTATAATAAAATTCCTACCGGTGCATTATTATTGGTCAGCGATCAACCCATGATTCCTGAAGGAGTAAAAACAGAGGCAAGTGATAAAAAAGTAACAACGAAATTTGTTCAAACACATTTGAAGATCGGGATTGATTCATTGAAACAACTTATTAACGACGGTTTGACGGTGCGACATTTGAAATTTTAATGTTCCCTCTCCTTTCAATAAAAAATCTTTCCGTTGATTTTGTTTCTGAAAATGAAACTACCAGCGCATTGAAAAATATTTCTTTTGAGGTTAACCGTGGAGAAATATTGGCATTGGTTGGTGAATCCGGCTCCGGTAAATCTGTTTCTTCTCTTTCTATTCTTCAACTTCTTCCCACGCCTCCGGCAAAATATACTTCAGGTGAAATCTTTTTTTCTGAGAACGGTCAGGAGATAATTGATCTTTTGAAACAGGATCTTACTAAAATGCAAAATATCCGTGGCAATAAAATTGCCATGATCTTCCAGGAACCTATGACCTCGCTCAATCCTGTGCTTACCTGCGGCAACCAGGTTATGGAAGCTATTCAACAACATAAAAAAATAAAAAAAGAAAATGCCAGGCAACAAACGGTTGAATGGTTTGAAAAAGTAAAATTGCCTGACCCTGAAAATATTTTTAACCGTTACCCGCACCAATTAAGCGGCGGACAAAAACAAAGAGTAATGATTGCCATGGCGATGTGCTGCCATCCCTCATTGCTGATTTGTGATGAACCTACTACAGCTCTGGATGTAACAGTTCAGAAGACGATCTTACAACTTATCAAAGAATTGCAGCAGCAATCCAATATGGGAGTCATTTTTATTACACATGATTTGGGAGTAGTGGCGGAAATAGCTGACTATGTTTCTGTGATGTATAAAGGTGAAATTGTAGAACAGAATACGATAAAGGAAATTTTTTTCAATCCACAACATCCTTATACAAAAGCTTTGCTCGCATGCAGGCCGGTCAATCATCCAAAAGGTGAGCGGCTGCCCGTGATTCAGGATTTTCTAAAAGCTGATGATATTAGTAACCTGCCTGCCGGCAGGCAAGGTTGGAAATTGGGAATTAAGGAAACTCCGATCTTTTCCGAAAACATATTACCAAATAAACCTGATTCCAAATACCTAATACCTGAGTCCTCAGAAGTTATTCTCTCAGCACAAAATCTCTCTGTCTGGTTCCCGGCAAAAAAAACTTTATTTGGCAAAACAACTGAATTTACAAAAGCTATTGATGATGTAAGTTTCGGAGTTTATAAAGGAGAAACTCTTGGTCTTGTTGGTGAAAGTGGTTGCGGAAAAACAACTTTAGGAAGAGCTTTATTGCGTTTAATAGAACCAACCACTGGAAAAATTTATTTCAATGGCATTGATCTTACAGCCAAAAAAAGTGATGAACTAAAATCGCTTCGCAAAGAAATACAGATTGTTTTCCAGGATCCATATTCTTCATTAAATCCAAGATTAACGATTGGATCAGCAATAGCCGAGCCATTAAAAGTTCATAAATTATTAGCGACCGACAAAGAAAGGAAAGAAAAAGTGGCTGAGCTTTTGGAAAAAGTGGATCTGAAACCTGAACATTTTTCCAGGTATCCGCATGAATTTTCCGGAGGGCAAAGACAGCGAATCGTAATTGCAAGAGCTTTGGCGCTGAATCCTTCTTTTATTGTTTGTGATGAATCGGTGTCAGCACTTGATGTTAGTGTGCAGGCGCAGGTGCTGAATCTTTTGAACGACCTGAAAAAAGAATTTGGTTTCACCATCATTTTTATTTCTCATGATCTTTCTGTTGTTCATTATATAAGCGACCGCATTATGGTTATGAATCAGGGAAAAATTGAAGAAAGCGGCAAAGCCGATGAAATTTATTTTAATCCCAAATCTGATTATACAAAAAATCTGATCGCTTCAATTCCAAAAGGAATTTTGGTTTCATAAAAAAAATGAAATATTTTATGAACTGTTTATTTGAATCCCTTCATAAGAAAATATGAATGTGAAAAATTAATCTGGATTTTGCCTCCGAAAAGCCTACTTTTGCCAACTTTAAAACTTGTTCTGATAATTAAGGACAAGACTGCATGACCAGGCCCGGCGCCGTAAGGCCGGAGAATTGGTAACTCATCTTCAGGTTCTGCCTGCCCGGTTTGTGTCATGAGATCATTTATAAATTAAAAAACTCATGAAGCTTTCACAATTCCGATTCGACCTTCCATTAAATCTAATTGCACAACACCCCACAAAACGCCGCGAAGATGCCCGCATGATGGTTGTGCACAGGCACACCGGGCAAATGGAGAATAAACATTTCCGTGATATTCTTGATTACTTTGATGATAAGGATGTTTTTGTAGTGAACAATACAAAAGTTTTCCCCGCTCGCATGTATGGTCGCAAAGAAAAGACCGGCGCTAAAATTGAAGTCTTTCTTTTACGTGAACTGAATAAGCCAAACCGTTTATGGGATGTGATCGTTGACCCTGCCCGTAAAATCCGTGTTGGAAATAAATTATATTTTGGAGAAACGGAAGAACTGGTAGCAGAAGTGATTGACAATACCACCAGCCGCGGCAGAACGATTCGTTTCCTGTGGGAAGGAAGTGAAGAAGAATTTCGTGCTATGTTGGAAAAATTAGGGGAAACACCATTGCCTAAATACATTAAGCGCAAACCCGATGAAGAAGATAAAGAACGTTACCAAACGGTTTATGCAAAACATGAAGGCGCCGTGGCAGCTCCTACAGCAGGTTTGCATTTCAGCCGTGAATTAATTAAACGTCTCGAAATAAAAGGAATTCGTTTTGCAGAAGTGACATTGCATACCGGTCTTGGTACATTCCGCCCGATTGAAGTGGAAGATTTGAGCAAACATAAAATGGATGCAGAATATTACCGCATTGATGATACGGCTTGCAAAATTGTGAACCGTGCAAAAGAATATGGTCATCGCATTTGTTCTATCGGCACTACAACGATGCGTGCAATGGAATCTTCTTTCACCGCACAAAAATTATTGAAACCTTCGGAAGGCTGGACCAATACTTTCATTCATCCTCCATATGATTTTAATATCGCTGACGCATTGGTTACTAATTTTCATTTACCAAAAACCAGTTTGCTCATCATGACTTGCGCTTTTGCCGGCTATCAATTAACAATGGAAGCATATAAAAAAGCGATTAAAGACAAATATCGTTTCTTTAGTTATGGTGATGCGTTGTTGATTGTTTGACTTTTTTTGCAATAGTTTTAAGAAAGCATTCATGCAAACACATTCTTTGTATCTCTGTCCACCAGCAAAAAATTTTTTCTCCCAAGAGTGGTATAATACAATGAATAAAGAGCGCCAGGTATAAGAAGTATCAGCGTTACCGGCGTAACCCATTGTGGCTTGTCTGGATTTCCTTTATAACTGAACATTATAAACACGCCAACAATTATGGCAACCATAAACAACCAATAATATTTTATACCGCTTTTTACACGTAGGTAATTTGTTTCTCCTTCTTTCACATCTACATTAAATGGCTGACTACTATACCAGTCCACTTTGCATTGAACTGAATTAACTCCCGGTTCCACTGCAAATTCTTCAGAGCCTCCATTCTTTACAGTACCTGCCTGTTTTCCATTAATAAATACTTTGTACGTTCTGAGGCGGTTCATCCACTCCGATGACCGGCTGATGATGATCTTGGTTTTGCTGTCCATTTTTTTTGTTTTGAAATTAAAGCAGATTTATCGAATAACAAAAAACTTAATCTTATGCCGTGTTTTACAAATTTTTTATCCGGATTTATGAAATATGTCAACAAAAAGCATCAAAATCTTAACCATACCATAACACTATTTAATAGTAAATTGTAAAAAGGAGGAGAAGTGTATGAAAAAGATTTTCCTGCTCTTATTGATCTCCACTTTAAGTATCCTGGCATCGGCACAGGTTTATAATGGATCAAAAATTACAAAGACACCTGAAGAAAAATTAAATGACCAATATTGTTCAGGTTTGTTTAAAAGTTATACTGGGACAATATTTGATCTGGAAGATAATAATCAAACAGCATTAAGTTACCTGAATATATTAGATTGGCTCCAGGGAAGAGTCGCAGGTCTTCAAATATTCACCACAACAACCGGAGTACGGATTCCTTTTATCCGCGGAACTTATGCTGGAGTTTTTTTAGATGAAATTCCCATTGATCCCGGATATCTGAATATGCTTCCTGTAAGTGATATTGCAATGATTAAAATTATAAAGGAACCATTCATTGGTAATTTTGGAGGTCAAAGCGCAATTGCAATTTATACTCTAAAAGGAGAAGACGAAGATTAATACAAAGAACCCTAATCACTATTCCCCAATATCTAATCCATGATTCCTGATTTACTCCAATCCAAACATTCCCTTATTCAATTGTTGCAGGATTTTTGTTTTGAATTCAGCAGGCACTAGCAAAGAAATATTGTGCGGGCTGCCTCCATAAGAAACCATGCTTACGGGAATATTCCGTATAGACCCGAATAACTTTTTTACCATATCTTCTGTCTTTGATATTTCATTACCCACTACAGAAATAATGGTTTGTTTTCTCTCTACTTCAATGCTGCCAAAAGGTTCCAGTTCCCTGACAATTTCTTTCAGGTGATCTGCATTATCAATGGTAAGGGATACTGCTACTTCCGATGTAGTGATCATGTCAATTGGTGTTCTGTATTTTTCAAATACCTCAAATATTTTTCTCAAAAATCCGTAAGCCAGTAACATGCGGCTGCTCTTAATATGAATAGCAATGATATTATCCTTTGCAGCCACCGCTTTCACACCAACGCTTCCGGCTTTCTCTGTGATCAATGTTCCTTTTGCTTCCGGCTGCATCGTGTTGAGCAACTTTACAGGAATCTTAAATTGCTGTGCCGGCCAGATTGATGCAGGATGCAAAATCTTGGCGCCGAAATATGCTAACTCAGCCGCTTCTTCAAAACTCAATTGTTCAATTGGAATCGTTTTCTTCACCATCCTTGGGTCGTTATTGTGCATGCCATCAATGTCCGTCCATATTTCACACACACTGGCATGAATGGCCGCAGCAATTAATGAAGCTGAATAATCACTTCCTCCTCTCTTCAGATTATCCACTTCTCCTTTTGCATTCCGGCAAATATATCCCTGCGTGATGAAAAGTTTTTTATTCTTATATTTTTTCAATAGCCTTGACAATTTAGTTCTGATGCCGCTGATCTCTGGTTCATCATAAGCATCAATACTCATGAATTCAAGTGCCGGCAATAACTTATGATCAATATTTTGCTCATCAAGGTAAATAGAGAATAATTTAGTGGATAATAATTCACCTTGCGCAAGAATGTCTTTATTCAAAGCCTCACTGAAAGAAATTTTAAGAATGATATTCAGAAATTCAAAATGTTCGGCAATGACTGTTTTAGCTTTTGCCAAAGCCCTGTGCGTTTTCACCAGTTCTTTGATGAAAGACTGGTAATGCGTTTCCAAAGCATCAATGCATTGTTTGGCTACGCTACGATCACCTTTGGAAATATTTTCGCCAATTTCCACTAATACATTTGTTGTGCCTGACAATGCCGATAATACAACGATCGTCGGTTCCGCATTTTTTGTTATCAGTGTCGTGATGTGATGCATTCTTTCTGGTCTACCTACACTCGTACCACCGAATTTCATTACTTTCATAAACTCTGTTTCTGAAAATTTAATTTAAAATAAGCTGCAAATATAAAGGCAGAAAAGCAAAACAATCGTTAGCAGTAAGCTTCTCTTTTCATAATTTCAAAAAAGATTGATGCAGTTGTAGTTTATTTTATAAAACAGTATTGAAGATCTTTCAATCGTTCCGATGCTGATGCTTCATGCGAAGGAATGAAAATGACTTTTTTGTTCTTGCAAAATGATCTCAATTTGGAATATGTCTCTTTTGACAATTTATTGCTGGCATTAGCTCCGGAATATTTTTCATCAATAAGTTGTTGCTGCAAATAACAAATATCTGCGCCAAAGAAAATATAGTCATTACTTGTTTTCAAAATCACAGAACAATGATGCCAGGTATGTCCCGGAGTTCTTACCAATGCTATGTCTTTTGATTCAGTGAGAAAATATGACTGATCAAATACATCAAACTGATCATTCAAATCAACAAGAACTGGTTTAAACCATTTGGGATAAAGTTTAGGTAAATCACCAAAAGGTTTTTCCCATTCGGCTTTATTTACAATAACCGGTGTTTGAGGAAAATATTTTAATCCGTCAATATGATCAAGATGCAGATGAGTAAGTACAACAGCTTTTATTTTATCTGTCGGGATTTTAAGAAATTCCAGTTGTTTATCAATTTCTTCTTCTCTTTCCACTTTGAATTTGAATTGTGTTGTATCAAACCAATTCGCAAACCAGCCGGATGATTTAAAATAACCCGGATCATTTACATTGGCGTTTTCGCCTGTATCAATGACAAATATTCCTTCAGGATGTTCAATGATCATCACCCATATTGGCATCCATTCAGTAAAAGTTTTATCAAGAATAAAATCAATCATCGCAAATAACCCTTTTCTTCTTGCCGCACGGAATCTTGTTTTCACAATTACTCCGCCCGTTGAAATCAAATGCACTTTCACCGGTTGTCCATTAAATGTTGTGAACGATTTTGACTGACTACTGAACATCATACAATGAAATATATTCTATTTCAAGAATGGAATTCCGAACTTTTCTCCAAGGCTCTCAAGATCCTTCACCACAGCATCAACAAGAGGTATTCCATTCTTCATTCTTTCTGTTTCCATTTCTCTTTCCGGATCACCGGGAACTAAAACTTTCTTTTGACCATTTATTGGTTTTGCATTTCTGAAACCACGAATCCATTTGTCCATATGTTGCTTAAATTCATCAGCCGGACGAAATGCATCTATTCTCATGGCACCAAAGAAATGTCCAATCCCTATACCCGGTTGTTCAGTTGGCATGGGAACATAAGCCGGGAAAGGCGGAACCCACGGAGCATAATTTGCACCACTTAATATTGCTGAAAAAATATCAACGATAGCGCCTAATGCATAACCTTTATGACTGCCATGTTCTCTATCACCACCCAATGGTAATAATGCGCCGCCTTTTTTTAATTCATGCGGATCAATTGATGCATTACCTTCTCTATCCTGAACCCAACCTGTTGGTGTCTGCTGATTTTTCCTTTGCAAAATTTCCAGTTTGCCATTCGCAGCAGTCGTGGTTGCCATATCAGCCACAAAAGGTGGTTCTTCATTCGCCGGTGCAGCAACACAAATGGGATTAGTGCCCAGCATCCGGTCAATAGAAAATGTTGGCGCTACTAATGCACTTGCATTCGTCATGGCAATGCCGATCATATCATATTGCAAAGCCATCATGGCATGAGGAGCAGCAATGCCAAAATGATTACTGTTTTGCACGCTCACCCAACCTGTTCCAACTTGTTTTGCTTTTTCAATAGCTATCTGCATGGCAAAAGGAGCAACAACCAATCCTAATCCACTATCACCATCAACAACTGCGGTCGAAGGAGTTTCATGAATGATTTTAATACTTGGATTTGCATTAATTCTTTTCACTTCCCAAAGACGGACATAACCGCTAAGTCTTGCCACGCCATGCGAATCAATTCCACGAATGTCAGCAGACAATAAAGCTTTGGTAGCTGTTTCTGCATCTTCATCATTACAACCGATCTTTTGAAAAATTGCTTTTGTAAAATTGAATAACTGCTGGTATGAAAAGTTTTGTTCCTGCATGTCGCAAAAATAAGCTATGCAATATTTCAAAGTATGGCATAACTAAACTTACTAATAAAAAGCCCCGGCATTTTGTACCGGGGCTATCTTATTCATAATGGTAAGTATTAAAACGGGAGGTCATCTATTGGCTCAGTAATATCGCTTGGAGAAGGAATATTACTGGAAGCCGCAACAGTAGTATGTGTTGAAGAAGCGGGAACTGAAGACAATCCACCACCACTATCACCACGGCCACCTAACAATTGTACTTCTCTTACACGGAGTGAAAGAGATGCACCCGGTGTGCCATCGTTTCGCTGAAATGATCTTGCTTCAGGCTGGCCTTCTACAAATACTTGCTTTCCCTTCATTAAATACTGCGCAATTGCAGTACGGTCTGTCCACCAGGCACAATCAACCCACGTAGTTTTTTCCTGTTGATTGCCCTGGCTGTCTTTGTACTTCTCGGTATGTGCAACAGTGAAGTTGATCACATTTTTCCCATTGACCGTGTTAACCACGCAATCCTTGCCGAGGTTTCCGATAATTTGCATTTTAATCATAGTGCTCAAATTTTAATGTGCGTAAATATTGTTGAACCGGCAAGTTACATGATTTAATAATTCTGCCAATACCACTTTAGTGGTATGAAAACAATCTCATTCTTCTTTTTCTTAACAATAAAGCAGTATTAGGGAAAAATCATAAATATTTCCTCCCGATGCAAACACAGCCTTCTTAGCTTCCGTTGCAGTACTCAGCAAAAGAAATGTTATATCTTTTTGCTTTGGTTGTTGTCCCCCAGCTTTCAGTAGTGTTCATTAAAATAAAGAAGATGATTGCTGGCCTGAGCCACAGATTCAGAACAGCTTTCCTAACTTCATTAAATTATTGAACATTCGGGATAGCAGGGTTCTTTTGAGTAAAATATTCTTACATTGTTATTCGAAAACCAACTTCCACCATGCACCATCTGTTTCAAAAAATGGTTCAACTGGATCAGAATGTAGTGACCGTAATCCTGATCACTGTTTTTTATACCACCGAACAATTATTTAAGACCTCACATCTGTTTAAGGAAAGGGGCTGGCACCTGGCTAATAACCTTATTCTTCAGGTTGTCTTTGTAGGAGTATTTTATTTTGTCGCTTTATTCCAGGTCTGGAGCATTGAAAAACTTAACAGCAATCATCTTGGTCTGTTCTATTTAGTAAAATTGCCTTATGCTGTAAAAGTAATTCTGGGCATTGCCTGTTTCGATCTTACAGCTTACTGGACACACCGGATCTCACACAAGATCCCACTAATATGGAGGCTTCACCGCGTACATCATAGCGATACTACAATGGACGCTTCTACCACTTTCAGAGGTCATCCGCTTGAACTTACTTTTGCCATCACACAAATACTGGCGGCAGGTTTATTCGGGCTAGACGTGAATACTCTCACATTTTATTTACTGATTCTTTTACCTGTAATGATGCTGGAACATGGTAACATACAATTCCCCCAATGGCTTGACAAAACGATAGGACTGATCTTTACTACACCCAACATGCATAAAATGCACCATCACAAAAACCAACGTTACACAGACAGTAACTTTGCCGACATTTTTATTTTATGGGACAGAATCTTTGGAAGCTTCACCTACCTGCCTGTGCAGGAAGTTCCTTTCGGTCTGGACGAATTTGATGATAAGAAAAAACAAACCTTCTGGTATCTGCTGATCAGCCCTTTTTTCAACATTAAACGTATTACTGATAATAAGGCGGATAATGGATAAAGACACAGTTCCATTTCTGAAATAAGAAGATTCAATATGGTTCGGGTGTTACAAACAGATTAGTCATTGTTGGAGTGCATTCACCGTGACGGGTATTTTTCTTCCACCTACTACTGATTTTTAGTTAGTCATGATGATGAATTAGAAAACCTCCCTGAGCTTTCTTCCGGCTGAGTGTTCCTTTAATTTCTCAGGTGGGAAGAAATCAGCCTGGAAGTTCTTTGTTTGGGACACCCGTCAGGGAAATAATGGGAAAATATCACCAACTTATAATAATATTCTAAGTCTTAAGTATCCAAATAAACTTAAAAATGAATACTTGCTTTAGCCTTAAGAAAAGATGAAGGATGGACTTACTAAATTCAGTACCTTTTAGCCCACTTTATTTTATCAATTAATATTATTGATGAATTTTAAAAATCAACTGACAAGATTATGAAAAGAATTATTTTAATGCTGACGGTTACCATCAGCATTTGCCTTTTAGCTACAGCTCAACAGGAATCTGTTCAATCCTATGTTAAAAAAACTTACATGATACCTATGCGGGACGGAATAAAATTATTTACAATGGTGCTTTCTCCTTCTGATGTTACCAGCCCTTTGCCGTTTTTGATACAACGAACACCTTATGGAGCTGACCTGCCTGACAGTTATGATCCATTGAAAGTTTCATATATCTCAGCTATGGCTAAAGAAGGATACATTTTTGTTTTCCAGGATATACGGGGAAAGTTTAAAAGTGAAGGAAGTTTTGAAATGAACAGGCCATTGTATCATTTAACAGATAAAAATAAAACGGATGAGAGCACAGATACCTACGATGCTATTGATTGGTTAATAAAAAATATTCCGAACAATAACGGAAAGGCGGGAATATTTGGAATCTCTTATTTAGGATACACAGCATTGGATGCAATCAGTGATCCTCATCCTGCATTGAAAGCGAGTTCACCGCAAGCATCTCCTGCCGATATGTTTTTAGGCGATGACTTCCATCACAACGGTGCGTTTCGTTTGAGTTATGGCTTCGAGTACAGTTACCTGGTCGAAAATGAAAAAGAAGCAAACAGCAGTTTTCCTTTCCCTCAGTTTGATCTCTTTGATTGGTACCTTAAACTGGGTTCACCTAAAAACGTGAATGAGAAATATTATAAAAACAGGCTTCCTTCATGGAACGATTTTGTTCAACATCCCAATTATGATAGTTACTGGAAAAAGGAATCCATGCTTTCACAGATTCAATATACACCCATACCGGTTTTACATGTAGGCGGTTATTATGACCAGGAAGATCTGAATGGCCCACAGATCATGTACAGTCATTTAGAAAAGAAAGATAGTTTCAACAGGAATTTTATTCTTTTAGGTCCCTGGTATCATGGCGGATGGGCAGGACCCAAAGGTGATAGTTTAGGTAAAATAGATTTTCAAAGTAAAACTTCTGCTTACTTTCAGCAATTACAAAAGCAATGGTTTGATTATTGGCTGAAAGGAATCGGTGATGGAAAATTTCCTGAAGCAACATGTTTTCAAACAGGCAGTGACCAGTGGAAGACCTACAGTTCATGGCCACCGAAAGATGCAACTATAAAAAAATTATATACCCATTCCGATGGTACCTGCAATTTTGATAAACCTGACAATACCAAAGGTTCTGTAAGTTATATAAGTGATCCTGCCAGGCCTGTTCCCTATCGTACACTTCCGATTGAAGCAACTTATGGAAGAGGCAGCAGATGGAGAACCTGGCAAGTGGAAGATCAGCGGTTTGTTTCAACAAGACCTGATGTCATCAATTTTGTGTCGGATAGTTTATCAGATAATTTAACAGTAACGGGCGATATAAAAGCACATCTTTTTGTCAGTACAACCGGCACCGATGCAGACTTTGTAGTTAAATTGATTGATGTATATCCAAACTTTGATAAAAGAAATCTACTGATGAGCGGTTATGAATTCCCTGTCACCATGGAAGTATTCAGAGGAAGATTCAGAAAAAGCTTTGAGAAACCGGAAGCATTTGTGCCGGGCAAAGCGGAAGAAATAGTTATTGATCTTCACCAGGCCAATCATACTTTCTTAAAAGGGCATAAGATGATGATAGAAATACAAAGTAGTTGGTTTCCGCTAATTGACAGGAATCCTCAAAAATTTATTCCCAATATTTTTGAAGCAAAAGAAAGTGATTATATTAAAGCAACACAAACAATTTATTGCAATAAGGAATTGTCAACTTATATAGAATTACCGGTTATGAAAGATTGAAAGATGGTATTCGATGAATAATATGTAGAGAATATATGAAGGAAATTTTTCCCGGCAATGCATACTCTTTTGCCAAGTGACAGGCGTTACGTAAATAATCATAATGCAATAACTTTAGATTGCCGAAACGTCCTCAGGCAACACACACGCCTTGATAAAAACGCTGTCACGGAAAAGACAGCAAGACAAAGAATTTTTTATCTTGAAACTTTGAAATAATGATGAGGATAACAATAATAATTTATTTCATATTACTTTCATGTTCATCTTTTTCCCAGTCATTTGAAGGAGAATGGAAAGGCGCATTTGAAACATTGTCTTACAATTCTTCTACAAAAAGTTCTTTTTTTTCAAATGACCATAACCTGATCAGGTTAAGATTCACTTTAAATAAAGACAGTTCATATACAGTTTATAGTTTTTCTGATGAGAGAATTACAAACGGCGCTAAAATAACCGTAATCGCCCAACTTTCCGGTCGGGTTTTTAAAGATTCATTGTATTTAGAGGAAGTGGCAATAATTGGACCTAAAGATTTGCCCAGGCAATGTCCACAAAAAATGTTTTTAAAAAGAAAAGTCAGGAAAAAGATCACAGAGTTGAGAGGAATTTGGGTAAGCAATTCTGATGACTGCGATTATTCAGGTACAATTTATTTTTGGCAAAGAAATAAGAAATGAATTTTATCTCCATCGCGTATCTTCATTACTATATGCAAAGCGCTGCAAACTGAAGACAAAACTATTTCCGGACTGCCCATGCAAGACCATCCGGTCCTCCGCCAACATCAATATGACCAGTAACTTCTAAAGTTTTGAGATCTATAACAGCCACATAATTATCCGGAGTACAGGCAACAAACGCACGTGAACCATCAGGATCCATTAGAATTCCTGCTGCACCATGACCAATTTTTATCCGTTTCATTTCTTTACGCGATTTAGCATCATAAACCACAAGATCGCCGGACTGAAGACTTGAAATGAATACCAACTTACCATCCGTCGTAAACTTCAACCGGTTAGCGCCTTTAACCCCCGCATCAATTTTCGTTGACAACTTTTTTGATCCCAGATCAATAATAAAAATCCTTCCATCATCACTTGATGCAGTCCACAACTCTTTATTATCGGGCGATACATCAAACCCTTCCGAACCTCTGGAAACAGGAATAACAATCTGAGTCCAATCCTCATGAGGTTTAGCACCCGGAGGCGCAAATTTTCCCGGAGGAATAAGTTCATCTTCAAGAATACTCACAGTTCCGGAAGAAACATTTGTAGTGTAAATCTTTTTCCCGTCAGCAGTAACATAGATCATATGTGTTCTGTCCTGACCGGTTCCCATACACCAGTCAAGTTTTCCGGTTGCAGGATCGTAACGACCAATAGATTTGGAACCTTCCGCAGTAAACCAAGCTTTCCCATTTACAAATGTCAGACCATGTGGACCAAACAGCGGTCTTGTATCAATGTTGAATAAAGGTTTTTGTGCAACAAGATCAATTACGTTCAGTTCATATAAGCTGCCGCCACCATAAATAGAAACGTATGCAGTCTTTCCGTCAGCAGATGCGATAACTTCATGTGGATCTTCGCCAACGGGAATGCGGGCCATAACTTTTAATGTCACGGGATCTACAATCGCCAGTGTATGATTGGATTTTGATAATGCAAGCAATGATTGTTTGGAAACCGATTGTCCATTAGATTCCGTTGACGGGTAAATGAATGTCAACAGGAATATAATTACTCCAATCAACACGAACTGATGGCATTTGGATTTTTCCATACCCTGATTATTTTATTGTAATATACAGCTTGTTGGCAATTTCTTTGTAACGACACAATCCTGTTTGATAGAAAAGGGAAAGCTTATCTTCTTTCAGCTGAATTTGAGCAAACGATTTGCGTTTAAACAGTCGACCATACATAATTAATAAATAATCGTTTCTCTCATTTTTTTAATTCTTTGTTCTATTTGTCTTGACAAAGAACAAAACAGATGAATTAATGAAAGGGTCACTGATAATTCATGCCATCCTATCGTCGTATATTTGCAGCTTGCAAAAAAATAAACCTTCCCTTCAGGGGATGAGGCATCATGAGTAAAAAAGGAAAAGTGTTGGTAGCTATGAGCGGCGGTATTGACAGTACTGTTACTTCCCTTATGCTCAACGATGAAGGTTATGAAGTGATCGGCATCACCATGAAGACATGGGATTATTCTACCAGTGGCGGCAGTAAAAAAGAAACCGGCTGCTGCAATGTGGATAGTTTCAATGATGCCCGTATGGCTGCGGTGCAACATGGATTTCCGCATTACATCATTGATCTTCGGGAAGAGTTCGGTGATTTTGTAATAGACAATTTTGTAGAAGAATATTTAGCGGGCCGCACCCCCAATCCCTGTGTGCTTTGCAATACACATATTAAATGGAGGGCATTATTGAAAAGAGCGGATGCATTAGGTTGTGAATTTATTGCTACCGGCCATTATGCAAAAATTTATCAGCACGATAACGGAAGATATGTTGTAAGCAAAGCTGTTGATGAAACAAAAGATCAGAGTTATGTATTATGGGGATTGCAACAGGATTTGCTCAGCAGAACATTATTACCATTGGCTCCTTATCGTAAAACAGAGATCAGGCAAATGGCTTTTGATTACGGTTATCCCGACCTGGCCAAAAAGAATGAGAGCTATGAAATTTGTTTTGTTCCTGATAATGATTATCGCGGATTTTTAAAAAGAAAGGTAAATGGCCTGGAAGAAAAAGTGGCGGGAGGAAATTTTATTGATAAGCATGGAAAAATTTTAGGCCAACACAAAGGTTATCCTTTCTATACCATCGGTCAAAGAAAAGGACTTGATATTACTTTTGGCAAACCTGTATTTGTAACTAAGATCGATCCCGATAGTAACACTATTGTGTTGGGTGATGAAGAAGATCTTGATCAGAATGAAATGACTGTTCAGAAAATAAATATGATCAAGTATGAAAGCATCACTCCGGGAATGGAAGTCATAACAAAAATCCGCTATAAAGATAAAGGCACTCTATCCAAAATCTATCCTGACACTTCGACTTCGCTCCGTGTGACAGTTAAGTTTTATGAAAACGCAAAAGGCATTGCTCCGGGCCAAAGCGCCGTATTTTATGAAGAAGATGATGTGATTGGTGGCGGAATAATTCAGAGGGGAACGATGAATGATGAGTTATGAATCACTTCTTAGTAAGATTTAAAGTTTAAACAGATTAAGACTCTCGCAAGAAATCAATGAAATCTATAAACCCATTTAATCCCTGGCTGCCGGCAAGCAGGCGTGGTTCAAACATTGGATAATTGAATAATAAATTCACTTGCTTCTCCCTTTAAAACTGACCAAAAGCCTCTTTGAACTATGCTATCCTGTGGTCTGATTCATGGTTGTCTCTGCTCAAGTGCGTCACAAGTGCGCTAAATGACGCACTCATAACGCACTTGAGTTATATCAGGTTCGGATAATCTATGCTTTTGGCATAGTGCAAGGCTAAGAAATCCGTTAACTGAACGTTATCCTGAGTTTGAAAGGGAGTTCTTTTATTCTTTAAAAGACCAGGGCTGCAACATCAACTTTAAACTGGCAATTGAATAATAAACTCACTCCCCTCTCCTTCTTTCGTCTGCAATGTTATTTCCACACCATGTTTTTTGATGACCTATCTTTAAATTGATATGGCTGCACTAATCATATTAAGAATTGCAAACATTTTTCAGTTTCTTTTATTAATATATCGAAGCCCCCTTTATAAACAGATTCTTTCAATATAAACCCCTTCATAATTAATTTATCACAAATATCTTTGACCTGTGTAAATTACAGTTATAATGACAAAACTATTTAGCCAATTCTTCAATTACAGTTGCAGACAATCGTTCATTCAATCTGAGCAATTCTTTTGAATTAAATTCAATACTCATAGCGTTGGCATATCTCATTTTCAAGAATGCAACCATAGCTCTTCTTTCTCGTTCTGTGAGCTCAGGATACGGCAATATTTTAACTGTATGATCATGAAAGAAATCGTGCCAATCTTCCAATGAGGTTATGACTGAAAAGCTCTGAGTTATAAAATTCATAACATAGTTGTTGTAATTCTCAAATGCCCTTATTTCATCTGCATAAAGTGTCATGGTATCTTTTAGCGCCATATTGTGTATGTATTTTAATCCCGCCGAGTTTACCAGTTGCTGGTATGCATTAATATCGATAGTTGTAAAGGGAAGTTGTTTTGATTTAACCACGAGTCGAGCAGTTGTGATGAGATCTTTATTTTCATTCTTGTCAAAGAACAGATTGGCTAAACTATCGAGAGCATTCTTATAATCGATGAATCCATTTTGTATAATTGTAAACAGCTCCTTATTTATGAGTAGTTGCTGCTTAAAAGACGAGAGATATTCTTTTTCAGTTTTTACATCCCCAAAATGCTCCCTGATATTTTCCGCAAAAAATCCCATGGTTACGGCAAGGAATATCATTAAGAACTCAAGGAAATATTCTTTGAATCTTTTTTTTTCTACATTGGGATGGTGATGAACTTCCATATTTTTATTAAAGGTTTGATTTTCTTATGAACTTATTGGCAACTGAATAATAAACTCACTCCCATCTCCCTCCTTAGTCTCCACTTTTATCTCCCCGCCATGTGCTTTAATAACATCATAACTTAAACTCAATCCCAATCCTGTTCCCTGTCCTGTGGGTTTGGTGGTGAAGAATGGTTGAAATATTTTATCCATTACTTTTTGAGGGATACCGTTGCCGTTGTCTTTTACTCTTATTTCTATTTTGCCCCCATTCCCAGAAGGGGGGCTGAGTCTTTTAGTTGTCACAGTCACTAATGGTTCGTAACCTGCCTGTCCGGCAGGCAGGTTGTCCGTCTGTGCTTTCTTCTTTTCTGTCACTATATAAAAAGCATTGTTGTATAAATTCAATAACACTCTTCCAATATCCTGTGGTATGATATTTATTTTGCCAATGCTATTATCATAATCTGTTTTCATCGTTGCATTAAAACTTTTATCTTTTGCTCTCAGACCATGATAAGCCAACCTCAAATATTCATCTCCTAGTGCATTAATATCAGTTGGTTCTTTTACGCCACTACTGATATGACTGTGTTGCAGCATTCATTTTACAATTGCATCTGCACGTTTGCCATGATGATTTATTTTTCCCCAGTCATCGTCTTTTCCCAATCCTTGTATATGAATTGAGGGAGTCATAGCAAACTAAAATGTAATCGTTTCTACCTGGATCAAATGTATATTAAACTGTTTTAAATGGCAGGCAATTCAAAATAAAATGTACTCCCTTTGCCTAATTCACTTTCAAGCCATATTTTACCGCCAAGATGTTCCACAATTTCTTTGCAGATGGGAAGTCCCAAACCCGTTCCTTTAGGCTTATCAGTCAATGTATCGCCAATCTGCTTGAATTGCTCAAATACTTTATGGTAGTCTTCTGGAGAAATCCCTATCCCTGTGTCTGTGATACCTACCACAATTCCCTGTTCTTTTTTAAAAATACTGGCTGTCACACTTCCATCCCTGGTAAATTTTACGGCGTTGGATAATAGGTTAACTACTACCTGGATTAATTTATCACGATCACCTGAAACTTCAGGCAAATCATTTTCAAATTTTCTTTCCAACCTCAGGTTTTTCTGATCAAATAATGATGAAGTTGCGGCAATAGCTCTCTCTACCACTTCTGTAACATTAACTGGCTCCATATTCCAATCCATCTTACCAGCTTCAATTTTCGCAAGGTCCAGCACGTTATTAATCAAATTGGTCAGGCGTTCGCCTTCAGAAATCACAACATTTAAATTCCCGGAAATCTGTTCCATTGTTTTGACGGTTTTGGGATCGGATTTATCTGTTAACGGAAATATTCTTTCTTCCATTCTTTTTTTGATGATCTTGGCAAAGCCCAAAACAGAAGTGAGTGGAGTACGTAGCTCGTGGCTTACAGTAGAAAGAAATGCGCTTTTGGCTGCATTTGCCTCTTCCGCAATTTTTCGTGCGGCATCGGCTTCGGTATTTGCTTTCCGCACCTCTTCATACAACTTCGCTTTCCTGATAACAATCCCAACATTTGCTGCAATGGTGGTCAATAAGTGCTGGTCTTTTTCAGAAAACATATTTTCTTTTTGGGTGCTCTGTATGCTGAGCACGCCAATGATCTCATCATTTACCGGAATAGGTACGCCAAGGTAAGAGACCGCCGGCAACCCTTTACGATTAATACCCAATGCGGATGTTGTTCCTTCAATGTCTTTATTGATAAGTAGTGGTTTCCCGGTTAAAATTATTTTTGAAGCTAATCCTTCGCCCAATTTCATAGGCGGCATATCATCTCCATATTGATAGGGGAAATTGATGATTTCTCTTTTATCATCAAGCAAGGCAATGTAGACAATATCTGCATTGAACAAATCACGCAGCCGGTTACCAACTAATAATATCAAATCGTTCAGGTTGGCCTGCCTGACCAGGGCCTGGCTAATATGGTTAATGGTTGACAATTCATCAGCCTGTTGTTTCACCTCCCTTGTACGCTGGAATACTTTTTCTTCCAGTAACCGGTTTTCTTTTCTAAACGATGCAACACGATATCTGTTGTAACCATATAATGAGCCTGAAAGAACAAGCAGGTAACTGAGGTACATCCACCAGGTTTTCCACCATGGAGGAAGGACTTTGAAAGTATAAGTAATGGGCTTGCTCCATTCTCCACCGGATACACGGGTTTTTAACATAAATGTATAAGAGCCTTCATTCATATTCCCAAATGTGGCGGAAGTACTTTTCGTTATGGGGCTCCAATCATTGTCATAACCCCGGAGATTATACTGATATTCTACCTGCTGCGGTTTACTGGTTTCTACAGCATTAAAATCAATAGTAAGCTGGTTGTGAGCATGCGACAGTTTCAGGTTTTGAGGTAGCAGAGAAAAGTCACTGATGCTGTCGAACCTGATGTCTCCAAACCTTTTAATAACAGAATCCCGCTCTGCCTGGGAAATTATTTTGCCATAAGCTACGGATTCCTGAAACATAGCTCTGGCGCTGTCTTCAGCATTATTCAATTTTCCACCAGAGTGAAGATCATACCAGCAAATGTTTTCTCCATTTACTTTTATTCTTTGAATAGTCAATTCAGGCTGGGCTTCCGTTTTATGTAAAGAACTATAATCAAACCGTACCAAAGAGCTCCCGGTGCCACCCCATATAACACCCAGACTGTCGCAATACATAGCATTCGAATTGAGGTCTTTTACAGGATAACCATTGGGTTTGTTATAGTATTCTATTTTCTTCCTTACCTGCGAAAATGGAAGGGAGCTCATTTCAGCAGGTATCACGGTGAAGCCAAGGTTGGTGCCAATAAACATATTTCCTTTTTTATCCTGCGTTATGGCATAAACCATATCATCAGCCAGTCCCTGTTCAGTAGTGAAGTTGTCAAATTTAATTGCAGGCACTCCATTCTGGGCATTGCCATAAATTTTCAATTTCCCCTTCTCTTTGGCTGATAGGCGACTTATTCCGCCCTGAGTACCTATCCAGATATTTTTGTCTTTATCTTCAAAGATATTATTCACCTGATCATTGGCCAACCCCTGTGCTGTGGTAAAATTGATGAATGTTTTACCATCGAATCTGCTGACACCTCCATCTGTGCCAACCCAGATCATTCCTTCTTCATCTTTATAAATTGTATTTGCTGCAGAATTTATGAGCCCTTGTGCCTTAGTATAATTAGTGAAGGATCTCCCATTGAACTTGCTCAAGCCGCCAGAAGTAGCAATCCAAAAGTTTCCGTCTTTGTCTTCTTCAATTCCGTTAACAGAATTACCAGCGAGACCTTGGTCGGTAGAATAATTGGTGAAAGCTTTGCCATCATATTTGCTAACGCCACCTTGGGTGCCAAACCAGAGGTTCCCAGACTTATCTTGGATCATCCATTGAACATAATTATCTGCCAGTCCCTGTGCGATAGTGAAATTGGTAAATGATTGGCCGTCGTATTTACTGGCTCCATCAGTAGTACAAAACCAATAGTTCCCGGCTTTATCCTGGTTGATATAGAAAACTAATATCCCGGGCAGCCCCTGGGTGGTAGTAAAACTGGTGAAAGAGTTTCCGGCGAATTTGCACACACCTCCCGCATAGGTCCCAAACCATAGGTTCCCGTCTCTATCTTCGGATATGCTCCTTATATCATTATCTGCCAGCCCCTGTGCGGTAGTGTAATTGGTGAAGGAATTGTTTCCTGCATATTTACTCAAACCACCATAAGTGCCAAACCATAAATTTCCTTCATCATCTGCAAAAATAGTCCAAACCTGGTTGTTTACCAGTCCCTGATCAGTAGTAAAACTGGTGAAGCCTTTACCATCATATTTGCTTATGCCCCTGTTGGTCCCGAACCAAAGAAAACCATTCTTGTCTTCAGCTATGCAGTTTACGTTATTGGATACCAAACCTTGTTGGGAAGTGTAATTGGTAAAAGATTTACCGTCGTATTTGCTTACGCCGCCAGTAGTGCAAAACCAAATATTCCCTGCTTTATCCTGTACAATACTGTTTACAACATTATTGGGCAAGCCCTGCTTTGTGCTGAAAGTAATAAAAGATTTACCATCATACTTGCTGGCGCCTAAACGGGTACTGAACCATAAATTGCCGGCCTTATCTTCAGTTATATCTCTTACGTTAAGGCTTGCCAACCCTTCAGCAGGAGTGAAACTGCAAAAAGATTTTCCGTCGTATTTACTTGCGCCTCCGTTTTGTGTACCAAACCAGATATTTCCCGCTTTGTCCTGGAAGAGACAAGACACGGTACTACTGACCAGCTTCTGTGTGGTAGTGAAGGTGGTAAAAGATTTGCCATCGTACCTGCTGGCGCCTCCACCCTGTGTGCCAAACCACAAGTTCCCTTCCTTATCCTTCATGGAACAGTTGACTGCATCAAGCGCCAGCCCGTCATCACTGTTATAATTAATAAAGTACGAAATGCCGCCGGTTCCCATAATAAAGGGCTTACCTGACGCATCTTTGACAGGCTTGCCTTTTTCATCCATCAAAACACCCGGCATTTTTTTTGTCGGAGGTTTAAGCATTATCTTAATGATATCACCATTGTTCAATTTTTTTGAATAAAAACCACCTTCTCTGGCAGGGACAACAACTGTTAAAGGTTTAGAAACTTTGTTCAGCATTTTAGTTTTTGGTTGCAGGCTATCCGGTAAGTTGGCTATATTTATTACCATTGGAGGTACAATCATTTCCCGTTTGGCAGAGACATTTTCGCTTATTGGAGGTTGTGCCTTTTTGCTTTTGCAGGAGAATGCAAAAAAACTAATTAGTATTAAAATCTTTAATGGTGGTTTCATTTCGATAATATTATTTGAAAGGTAATAAAATTATAAACTCACTTCCTTCGCCTTCTTTTGTTTCCACTTTTATCCCGATAGCTATCGGGACACCTCCATGTACTTTGATAATATCATAAATTGTCTGAATCACTGATTGCCACGGATTGATGGATTGCACGGATTTTTGATTTCGTTTTATCTTTTTAATGTATTTCATCCGTGTAATCTTTTAATCCCATTAATCCGTGATTCAGACAACAGGCAATAAAATAATAAACTCACTCCCTTGCTCTGAATGTCTATAGTCGACAGAATAAAGGTCAAATGCCAAAGAATAATTTGAAGTTAATGCTTTTAGTAATCTGGGATGAAAGGAATTAAGGAAGTGAAAGATCAAGTAGCTACTATAATTTATTTTTTGTCTGGTCAAATCGTGGTTGTTACAGATCAGCACTAAGCGCATAAAAGGCAATAATCATCTTAAAACCCCGTTTTACAAGGGGATTATTATGATTCCCGTTTTTTTGTTTGTAGTTTAGAGCAGCTAAGTTCCTGTGAAAAAAGTCTTTAAAGTACAAACTTTGTATCCGTGAATTCAGAAAAACCTCTTATGAGATTTGCTTCAATATCCAGGCTCTGTTTATGGGTCATATTTCCTTTAATATTTTTCTCCTGCAAAAAAGTTACTGAACAGATCACTAATGAACCTTTAAGTGATTATATCCCCTTGCAGGCAGGGAAATATATTACATACAGAATTGACTCAACGGTATTCACCAACTTTGGCCGTAATGTAGAAATACACAGCTACCAGGTCAAGCATGTAGTTGATGCACAAATAACCGACAACCTGGGCAGGCCCAGCTACCGGATATTTCGTTATACAAGGGACACAGCTGGCACACAACCCTGGGTATCCACCGGAACTTATTTCATTACTCCGTTAACTGCAGATGTAGAATTAATAGAAGATAATCTTCGTTTTATCAAATTAGTTTTGCCTATCCAGCAAAGCAACACATGGAAAGGGAATACTTACCTGCCTCCGGGTCCTTATGAATCAGTTTATAATTTCAGTATTGATGGAGGAATGCAGGATTGGGATTTTACTTATTCTCAATTTGACTCCACGATGAGTTATGCAGGAAATAATTATACAAACGTTTGGACAATAGAAGAAGCCAACGATTCCATCAATGTACCGATTACCAATCTGAGTGCTTATGCGTCCGAAACAAAGTCCATTGATAAATATTCAAAAAATATCGGTCTTGTTTACAGAGAATATGTTTTGTGGGAATATCAGCCTGATCCCAACGGGCCAAGTGGTTACCGGGTAGGTTTTGGTATAAAAGAGTGGATGATTGATCACAATTGATTTTCTTATTTATTTAAATTTGCAGGATGCCAGGACAAGGAGGCCAGTGGATAAAAAGATTCTTACTCTTAGCGATCGCAGGAATATTTATTATTTCAGATTCTTCCGCACAGGTCACCCGGTATATTATTAAGCTAAAAGACAAAGGAGGCTCTCCTTATTCATTTTCCAATCCTCTTGCTTATTTATCACAGCGTGCCATTGACCGGAGAACCCGGTATAATATTCCCATTGATAGTTTTGATATACCAGTTACACCTTCTTACATCACACAGATAAGAAATGTGCCAAACGTAACCATACTTAATGTTTCAAAATGGCTGAACTCTGTTACCATTCAAACATCCGATACAAATGCCATTAATACAATCAATGGTTTTTCTTTTGTTCAAAGTACAGGTGGCATTGCATTAAGAATGGCGCCGGGTAATAATAATCTCATTGATAAATTTCAACAAGAAAATATTTCACAGTCATTCCATGCAGCAAGAGTTACTGGTATTACCGGCGATTATTATAACTATGGTGCAACCTCTTTAAGTGAGATCGGTTTACATAATGGCCAGTTTCTTCATGATGTTGGATTGCGCGGACAAGGAATGCAGATCGCCATGTTAGACAACGGATTTAATAATTATACTTTATCCAGCTATCATGCATTTGACAGCTTCAATACTAATGGACATGTTTACGATACATGGAATTATGTATTTCATCAGCAAAACATTTTAAATGATGGCAGCCATGGTATGTCATGTTTCTCAACTATCGTAGCCAATATTCCCGGTCAGTTCGTTGGAATGGCGCCATTGGCAAATTTTGAATTGTATCAGACAGAAGATAACACAAGTGAATATCCGATTGAAGAACATAACTGGGCTTGTGCTGCAGAAAGAGCGGACAGTTGCGGTGCTGATGTAATTTCAACATCGCTTGGTTATAATACATTCGATGCGCCGCTCACCAATCTTAGTCATACTTATGCTGACATGAATGGTCATACAACGATGCCCGCTATTGCAGCTAACATCGCAGCAAAAAAAGGAATACTTGTTTTCGCCGCAGCTGGCAATGAAGGAACCTCATCCTGGTATTATATTCTTACTCCTGCTGATGGTGATAGTGTAATTGCAGTTGGCGCTGTAAATACCAGCGGTGTTGTGGCAGGTTTTTCAAGTTATGGGCCTGCATCAAGCGGACAAATCAAACCCGATGTTGCATCCATTGGTTCAAATGCAATTATTCAAACTGCTGGCGGAGGTGTTGGTTTATCAAACGGAACTTCATTTGCCTGTCCAAAAATGGCGGGACTTGCAACCTGCCTCTGGCAAGGTTTTCCTGAATTTAATAATATAAAAATAAGAACAGCATTGTGGCAGGCAGGAAGCATTGC
Organism: uncultured Bacteroidota bacterium; assembly: GCA_963823125.1. Lineage (GTDB taxonomy): Bacteria > Bacteroidota > Bacteroidia > Chitinophagales > Chitinophagaceae > UTBCD1. The sequence goes on along the minus strand of CAWGKD010000003.1, from coordinate 223,470 downwards.
TTCATCTCCGGATACCAGGATGGGTTATGGAATTCCGAATATGAAACTTGCATTCAGCAATCTGCTTATTGATTTCGCAACTTCATCATCATCTCAAAATGGATGTGCTATAACTGTGAACTGGACAAGCAAAGATGTTGGCGCCATGAAATATGAAATTGAAAGAAAAGGGCCAACCGATGTCAGTTATTCTAAGGTCGGGCAGGTCGCTCCGTTAGCAGGAACTATTCTGGCCAATCATAGTTATCAGTATATAGATAATCTTTCGGGTGGATCAACAGGAACTTATTCCTATCGCATCAGGCAAATTATTGATACTGCTACCGCCACTTTCACTGCCTCTTATGTTGACACAACAAACATTTCCGTTTCATCTCCCTGCGTCGTAACCGGCATAAATAATGTGACCGCAAATAATAATGCAATCGTTGTTTTACCAAATCCGGCTACGGATCAGGCCACGTTGTCTGTTGAGACAAGTTATGCTGTAACCAATATGCCCATTGCCATTTTTGATATGCAGGGAAAGCTGATGTTTCAGATGTTGCAATCCAAAGGAACCGGCAAAGCTTATTTTGATCTTCCCATCAACAAACTTGCAAAGGGAAAATATATCATTAAGGTATTTAATAACCTGACTGCATTTGGAACTGCAGAATTGCTTAGATTATAATCGTTTTTTCAACAAGGCGGCAAACATCGTATCCGTTTTCATATTATAGCCTTTCAAAACTTCCATTCTCAATACATCAACATCAAATCGTTCTTTCATAAACTCAATTACTTCTTCATTTTCCTTTTTGAAAACTGAGCAGGTAATGTAAAGAAGATGGCCATCACTTTTCAGATGAGGAATGATGTTTGAAACGATTTTTTTCTGTCGCAAAGAATAATCCTCAATTTTTTCTTTCTTGAAAAAAACACAATTGCTCCGGCGTACGGCTCCAGGTACCGCTACCTGTACAAGGCGCATCGTAAATAATGAAATCAAATAGTGAATGGTGAATAGTGAATCGTGAAGAGGATAAGTCAGCAATAAACGATTTATATTTTTTTATTCCTGCTTTTTCAAATCTCTTTTTCAGATTGGCAAGAATACTTTCTCTCACATCTGAAACAGTCAATTCAATTTCCGGGTTAATGTCATGAACCATGATTGATTTGCCACCACTGCCGGAACAACAATCCCATAGAGAAATTTTGGATTTTTGATATTGGATTTCAGATTTAATAAATTCTCCCACTCTTCGAGAACTATAATCCTGGACTACGGCTTCTTTATCTAATTCTACTATTGAGTCAATTCTTGTAGAATTATTCAAAGCGATGCATGATTCAGAAATTATTTTAAAATCAATTTCAGCCTCTGATAATTTTTTCTTTACAATGTCTTCTTTTCTCGGTCGCAATCGAAGAAATAAATCCGGTTGAACAAAAAATGATTCGCAGAATTGTATATGATCTATCCCCGCACTTAGTTCATCTTTCCACGGAAAAATATTTTCTATTGAGAAAGGATTATGGAGAAATGAAAGTTTTTCTTGAACAGGCAAACTTATTTTTTCATTCCATGACGGTTCAAGTTCCTGAAGAATTTCATTTGATTCATTCGAACAAAGAAATAAACCTGTAAGAATTTTATTCCTGGCTGGGATATTTGTTAATGCCTTTCCTGACCTGAAGTAGCAATAACATAAATGAGCAATATGTTTTCTGTCTTTTGAACCGTATTTCTTATGCTGAGCGAAATGTTTCTTGATAAAAGACGCAAATGGTTCTTCTCCTTTGTAAGCAGATAAAATCTTTGTTGCAGAATTCAGATATGAATAATAACGGCTCATGTTTTTTGCCGGAATAATTATGCCACGATTTGTAACCGTGGCACAGCTTATTTCTGAATATTTTTCAGAATTATATTTCCAATAAAGTTTTTACAGGATCTTTCCCGATCAATAATTGTTCAGGATTTTCCAGCAACTCTTTCACCCTCACTAAAAAGCTTACCGATTCACGACCATCCACAATCCGGTGATCATAACTTAATGCCAGGTACATCATGGGCCTTGCAACAATCTGACCATTTATCACAACCGGTCTTTCCTGTATTTTGTGCATACCAAGAATTGCACTCTGCGGTAAATTGATGATTGGTGTGCTCATTAAAGAACCAAACACACCGCCATTTGTAATGGTGAATGTTCCGCCCTGCAATTCTTCCAGGCTTAATTTATTTTCTCTTGCTTTGTTCGCAACTTCAATCACTTTCATTTCAATTTCCGCCATACTTAAACTTTCAACATTGCGAATAACCGGAACAGTCAATCCTCTCGGAGTAGAAACGGCAATGGAAATATCGCAGTAATCATGATAAACAAGATAATCGTCATCAATATATGCATTCAGATTCGGCCATTCCTGTAAAGCAATACTGCAGGCTTTGGCAAAAAAACTCATGAATCCCAAACCCACTCCATGAATTTCTTTGAATTTCTCTTTGTATTTATTCCTTATCTCAAGAATGCTGCTCATATCCACTTCATTGAAAGTGGTGAGCATTGCCGTCGTGTTCTTTGCTTCCACTAATCTTCTTGAAATTGTTTTCCTCAATAAACTCATCTTATCTTTTCTTTCTTCACGGCTGAATAATGGTTTTCCCCCGGTTATTTTACCGGGATTTGCCAGGATAGCCAACACGTCGTCCTTTAAAATTTTGCCTCCAACACCAGATGCAGAAATTGTGGACGGATCAATATGCTTGTCTGCGATAATTGCAGAAGCTACCGGGGTTGCTTTTTTACCAACATCTTCTGAATTTTTATTTTGAATTACCTCATCAGATTTTGCCGCTTTCTTTTCTTTCTCCGGAGAACCATTAGAGCCTGTTGGTGCTGATGAAGCTTTTACAGTTTTTGCAACTGCCTCATCAATCAAAGCAAGTAAATCTCCGATCTTTAATGTGTCGCCTTCCTTTGCAGCAGTTTTTAACACTCCTGCTTTCTCGGCGTTTACCTCAAACGTTGCTTTTTCACTTTCTAATTCAGCAATTACTTCATCTCTTTCTACATAGTCGCCATTATTTTTTATCCATTTCAATAATGTGACTTCATTGATGGATTCACCTACAGTCGGAACTTTTATTTCTATCATAAAAATGTTTCTTGTTTATGGTTTTTAGTTTCAGACTAACTAATAACTTTTAACTATCATGCCTTTTGTCCATTTTAAAATTTGCTATTCATCAAATTGAAAATGCTGTTTCAATAATTTCATGTTGTTCCTGTTCATGGATTTTTGCATAACCGGTAGCTGTTGATGCCGATGACTGCCGGCTGATGACACCATAATTAATATTCTTCAGATTTATTTGCAGAAAAGAGGCGGCACCCATATTCTGCGGTTCTTCCTGCACCCAAAACCAGGTAGCTTTATTATATTTTTTATACAATGATTCCAGTTGTAATAATGGCAAAGGATATAATTGTTCAACTCGTACCAGGGCAATATCTTTCCGGTTATCTTTTTGCTGGCGTTCTGCCAGGTCAAAATAAATTTTTCCACTGCAGAACAATACTTTTTTCACTTTCGGCGTATCAGCAAAAGAATCGTCGATTACTTCCTTAAAACTACCATTAATAAATTCTTCCATTACAGAATGACTTCCCGGGTGACGAAGATTTGCTTTCGGGGAAAAATTGATTAATGGTTTGCGGAATGGCCAGGACAATTGTCTTCTTAATGCGTGGAAAAAATTGGAAGCAGTAGTAATGTTGGTTACCACCATATTTAATTCAGCACACATTTGTAAAAATCTTTCCATTCTTGCGCTGCTATGTTCCGGTCCCTGTCCTTCATATCCATGCGGCAATAACAAAACAACGCCATTCATCCGGTTCCATTTTTGTTCGCCGGAAGCTATAAACTGGTCAATGATTACCTGTGCTTCATTAGCAAAATCTCCAAACTGAGCTTCCCATAATACTAATGCATTGGGATTGGCTAATGCGTATCCATATTCAAAACCAAGTACGCCATATTCACTCAACAAAGAATTATAAATTCTGAAATCTCCCTTTTTCCCGGGATTGCATTTACACGATTGTATGATTTATCATTATTCGAATCAAAAAGTACGGCATGACGATGAGAGAAAGTTCCCCGTTTAACATCCTGGCCGCTCATTCTTACATCTTTTCCTTCAAGTAACAAACTTCCGTATGCCATTAATTCCCCGGTAGCCCAATCCACTTTTTGTTCCGCTTCAAATAATTTTATCTTATCCTGTAATATTTTTTCAACTTTTCTTAAAGGCGTAAAATCAGGAGGCCATTTCATTAATGCATCAAATATTGTTTTAAAATTTTCCTTGCTTATTGATGTCGAAGGCGACTGATCAAAATCCTGTAATGTTGCTTTACGTAAACTTTTCCACCACAATTCCGGCGGCTGATAATGATAAGGCAAAGGATTTTGCTTTACTTCGTCGAATCTTTCCTGTAAATCAGCCCAGAATTTTTTCTCCATTTCTTTGGCCAGTTCCTGAGCATCGGGTTCACCATTTTCCAATAAATATTTCACATAAACTTCTCTTGGGTTGGAATGTTTATCGATCAGATGCATATAATTGGGGTTGCGTGAATTTGGGATCATCGCCTTCATTATGTCCATGACGACGATAACAAACCATGTCAACAAAAATATCAGCATTGAATTTTTGACGATAACGGGTAGCAATTTCCACACATCTGACTACTGCTTCGGGATCATCACCGTTTACATGCAATACCGGTGCCTGAACAGTTGCTGCTAAAGATGTGCAATAATCTGAACTTCTGGCCTCATCAAAATCAGTTGTAAACCCAATCTGGTTATTAATTACAAAATGAATAGTACCGCCGCTATAATATCCGTCGAGATTGGACATCTGCAATACTTCGTATACAATACCCTGACCTGCAACAGAAGCATCACCATGAATAAGAATGGGAAGAATTTTTTCAAACTGACTTGAATACATCACGTCAGCTTTTGCTCTTGCAAAACCCACTACTACCGGATCCACCGCTTCGAGATGAGATGGGTTCGGCATTAATTTGAGATGAATTGTTTTTTTATTTTCAGATTGTAATTCGCTACCGAAGCCCAGATGATATTTTACATCACCTGTTCCCATGGTTTGATCAGGTTTTGCTGTCGCTTCAAACTCACTAAAGATTTGTTCATAGGTTTTGCCCATAATGTTTGCCAGAACATTTAATCTTCCTCGATGCGCCATCCCAATCACTATCTCATGCACATCATGATCGGCAGCCATATTAATAATGGCATCCAGGGCTGCAATGGTTGTTTCTCCTCCTTCCAGCGAAAATCTTTTTTGCCCGACATATTTTGTATGCAAAAATTTTTCAAACATTACACCTTCATTCAATTTTTCAAGAATACGCTTGCGTTGCTTTAATGAAAACGGTTGAAGAATTGTTGTCTCCACTTCATTTTCCAGCCAATCCACTTTGTTTTGATTGATCAATGAATTATACTCTACGCCTACATGATATGTATAACATTTTTCAAGGTGCTCAATAATTTGCCGTAAAGAAGATTTTCCTGATCCAACAAATTTTCCGGCTTCAAATTCTGTATTCAAATCATCTGCACTAAGACCAAAATATTTTAAGTCAAGATTTGCACCCCGGTCTTTTCTTTTCCGGATGGAATTTGTTTTTGCTATAAGGTGACCTTTCTTTCTATATGCAAGAATGAGATTATAAACTGAAAATTCTTTAGCCAGCTTTATAGCATCAAACGCATCCATTGATAAAGAATCAGTTTTTTCTGTTGCTGCATTTCCATTTCCCGAAAACTGGTTTACAGCAAAATCAAATCCTTCAAAAAACTTACGCCATTCAATATCCACAGTATCCGGGTTCTTTAAAAAGTCCTGGTACAATTTTTCAATAAATTCAGGGGAAGAATTCGTGATATAAGTAAAATCCTTCATTAAAAAGAAAGATTCGGAAATGACCGATTTTTCAGAATACAAATATCGTTTAAAATGTCAGAAATGAGATTGCCTGGCTTAAGAGGACTTAAACGCTATAACTATAAAAGCCCTGAGACAGCGGAAAATTTTATGGGTTTAATTCATCATTTTACAGCCGTAACCCTTACCTTTGCCCTCCCCAAAGAAATGGTTCTTTGGTCCCCAAAAAAGTATAAAATGGCTAATCACAAAGCAACAAAAAAAGATGTAAGACAGGCAACCAAACGAAGGGAAAGAAACAGGTTTTATGGTAAAACCACCCGCAATGCTGTCCGCGACTTAAGAGCCGCAACTACAGCAGACGCGACTAAAAAACTTCCCGAAGTAATCAGCATGATTGATAAACTGGCAAAGCGCGGCATCATCCATAAAAATAAAGCGGCTAATCTGAAGAGCAAACTCACTAAGAAATCTGTTACCACAAAATAAGTTTTCAAATAAATTATTTGAAAGGCATCTCATATCGGGATGCCTTTTTTACTTTTAATATTCAATAACATATTATGAGAAAACTTTTTTTGATCATTTTACTATCCGCATATGTCTGCGGTTTTTCCCAAAACATTACAACAAAATTTGAACAATCAAACGGGAAAGAATCTCCAGCTTATCCTGAAATCATTTCATGGTGGAAAAAACTGGATCAGCTATCAGGCAAAGTAAAAATGCTGACGATGGGTCCAACGGATGCAGGATTTCCCTTAAATCTTGTAATGATATCAAATGACGGCGACTATAATTTTTCAAGTATTCATAAAAAAAACAAAAGAATTATACTCATTAATAATGGTATTCATCCCGGGGAACCAGATGGTATTGATGCCAGTATGTTACTGGCAAGAGATATAGTTATTAAAAAAATAAAAATTCCGGATGATATTGTTCTTGCTATTATTCCGGTTTATAATATCGGCGGTTGTCTTAACCGAAGTACTAATTATCGGATAGATCAGAATGGACCTGAAGAAAAAGGTTTTCGTGGTAATTCTGAAAATCTTGATCTAAATCGCGATTTTATCAAATCTGATTCTAAAGAAGCTAGATCATTTGCAAAAATATTTCATCTTCTTGATCCGGATGTTTTTATTGATAACCATGTTAGCGATGGCGCCGACTACCAGCATATCATGACACTGCTTGTCTCTCAGCATAATAAATTAGGTGGTGCAATGGGTGAGTTTATGAACAAAAAATTCGAACCCGGTATTTATTCATTAATGAAAGAAAAAGGTTATGATCTTGTTCCTTATGTTAATTCATTTGGCGATACTCCTGAAAAAGGATGGTCAGAATACTGGGACAGTCCCCGGTACAGCAGCGGTTATGCTACACTATGGCATACGTTTGCTTTTGTTCCTGAAACTCATATGTTGAAACCCTATGATCAAAGAGTAAAAGCAACTTATGCGTTGATGCAATGCTTCATTGATTTTACTGAAAAAAATAATAGCATAATCAAAAATCTCCGTGATCAAACAAAACAATCTTCCAAAACGCAAACAGAATTTCCAATTAGCTGGACTCTGGACAAATCACAATTTGCTACTATCACTTATAAAGGTTACGAAGCAGGACATAAGCCCAGTGAAGTATCAGGGCTTCCCAGATTGTATTATGACAGATCCAAACCTTTTGAGAAGAAAGTTCCTTTTTTTAATTATTATAAAGTACAAACTGTTATTCAAAAGCCTAAAGCTTATATCATTCCGCAAGGCTGGTGGAAAGTTATTGAACTGCTTAAACTAAACAATGTAGAAATGAGCCAATTTAAAAATGATACAACTATCGAAGTGGAAGTTTATCATATTGATGATTATAAATCAACTGCAAGACAATATGAAATGCATCATCCAAATAGTGATGTGAAAATCACTACCAGTATACAAAGAATGAAATTCAGGAAAGGTGACTATTATATTCTCATGAATCAGGTTGCAAACCGGTTCCTTATTGAAACTCTCGAACCACAGGCTGAAGATTCTTACTTTGCCTGGAATTTTTTTGATCCGATATTAGGGCAAAAGGAAGGATTTTCGGGTTATTCATTTGAAGATATTGCTGCAGATTATTTGAAAAAAAATCCTGACCTAAAAATCAAACTTGAACAAAAAAGAGAGATGGATACGGCATTTGCAAAAAGTGCAAATGCGCAACTAAATTTTGTATTTAAGAATTCACCTTATTTTGAGCCGGTGAACATGCGATATCCTGTATATAGAGTTACTGATAAATAAATATAAATGTTCATTTTGTTTATAAGCAAACAATTAAAATATTTCTGCAATAAAATTCTTTTGTTATTAAAGCCTCTCTCATTTCCCAAATAAATTATTCATGAGGTTACTGCATAAAAAAGCCCTAACAAAATTGTTAGGGCTTAATAAATATGGCAGCTACCTACTCTCCCGTATTTTGGTACAGTACCATCGGCCATGAGGGGCTTAACTTCTCTGTTCGGTATGGGAAGAGGTGAACACCCTCTGAAAAACCACCATAAGAATGTAAGCTGAGAGTTACGAGTTATGAGCTACGAGTTTAAGACTCGCAGCTCGAAGCTCATGGCTCAAAGCTGAAATAAGATCATATTGGGTATGTTAGACAAATATCTAATTAAAAAAAAATTAAAGCGTACGGGCAATTAGTACTACTCGGCTTTAGTGTTACCACTTTTACACCTGTAGCCTATCAACGTCATAGTCTTTGACGGCCCTTAAAAGTAAACTCATCTTGAGGAAGGTTTCACGCTTAGATGCTTTCAGCGTTTATCCTGTCCGTACATAGCTACTCTGCATTGCACCTGGCGGCACAACAGATACACCAGCGGTACGTGCGACCCGGTCCTCTCGTACTAAGGTCACGTCCTCTCAATTTACTTACGCCCACCACAGATAGGGACCGAACTGTCTTGCGACGTTCTGAACCCAGTTCACGTGCCACTTTAATCGGCGAACAGCCGAACCCTTGGGACCTTCTCCAGCCCCAGGATGTGACGAACCGACATCGAGGTGCCAAACCTCCCCGTCGATATGAGCTCTTGGGGGAGATCAGCCTGTTATCCCCGGAGTACCTTTTATCCTTTGAGCGACGGCCCTTCCATACAGAACCGCCGGATCACTTTAGCCAACTTTCGTTCCTGCTCGGCTTGTGTGCCTCACAGTCAAGCACCCTTATACTAATGCGCTCTGCGTACGATTACCAACCGTACTGAGGGTACCTTTGCAAGCCTCCGTTACTCTTTAGGAGGCGACCACCCCAGTCAAACTACCCACCATGCAATGTCTCCCGCCAAAGGCGGGATTAGACTCTAAGTGACAGAAGGTTGGTATTTCACCGACCGCTCCACCCCGGCTAGCGCCGAAGCTTCAAAGCGTCCCAACTATTCTACACATCTATAGCTCAAAATCAATGCAAAGTTGTAGTGAAGGTTCACGGGGTCTTTCCGTCCCGTGGCGGGTAACCGGCATCTTCACCGATACTACAATTTCACCGGGCTCGTGGAGGAGACAGAGTTCAACTCATTAGACCATTCGTGCAGGTCGGAACTTACCCGACAAGGAATTTCGCTACCTTAGGACCGTTATAGTTACGGCCGCCGTTTACTGGGGCTTCAGTCAGAAGCTTTGGCTTGCGCCGAACATCCTTCCTTAACCTTCCAGCACCGGGCAGGTATCAGGCTCTATACGTCATCTTTCGATTTTGCAGGGCCCTGTGTTTTTGTTAAACAGTTGGTTGAACCAATTTACTGAGACCCACCGAAGTGGGTACGCTTTATCCCGAAGTTACAGCGTCAATTTGCCTAGTTCCTTCTCCACGGCTCACCCGAGCGCCTTAGAATATTCATCCCGTCTACCTGTGTCGGTTTGCGGTACCGGCTGCTATACTCGTTTTTCTTGGGAGAGCTTTTATGGCTTCGCTTTGCCCGAAGGCTGGGCTCAACGTGCATATCCGTCAGCACGTAGCCACCACGACTCTCCGTCACTTTCATTGTATAGCAGGCGCAGGAATATTAACCTGCTTTCCATCAGCTACCCCTTTCGGGTTTGCCTAAGGACCGGGCTAACCCTGATCCGATTAACGTTGATCAGGAACCCTTAGACTTTTGGCGATGAAGTTTTTCACTTCATTTATCGTTACTTATGCCTACATTTTCTTTTGAAACCGCTCCAGCAATGGTCGCCCATCACCTTCGATGCAGGTTTCAATGCTCCCCTACCGAATCCCGCCAAAGGCGGGATCATAGAGCTTCGGTTCGTAGTTTGATGCCCGATTATTTTCCGTGCGGGACCTCTCGACCAGTGAGCTGTTACGCACTCTTTAAATGAATTGCTGCTTCCAAGCAAACATCCTGGCTGTTTTAGAAGTCCTACCTCGTTTGACCAACTTAACTACGTATTAGGGACCTTAGCTGCTATTCTGGGTTATTTCCCTCTCGGCCACGGATCTTAGCACCCGTAGCCTCACTCCCGGAGATATCTGTTAGCATTCGGAGTTTGTCAGGGTTTGGTAGGCGGTGAAGCCCCCTAGCCCAATCAGTAGCTCTACCTCTAACAGACTTTAATCCGAGGCTGTTCCTAAAAACATTTCGGGGAGAACGAGCTATCTCTCAGTTTGATTGGCCTTTCACCCCTATCCACAGGTCATCCCAGAACTTTTCAACGCTAATGGGTTCGGTCCTCCAGGTGTGTGTTACCCACCCTTCAACCTGCCCATGGATAGATCACAAAGTTTCGCGTCTGCCCCCACTGACTAAACGCCCTATTTGGACTCGCTTTCGCTACGGCTCCGTTAAATAAGAACTTAACCTTGCCAGTGAGGAGCAACTCGTAGGCTCATTATGCAAAAGGCACGCCGTCAGTTAGATTATTCCGAAGAATAATTTCACCTCCGACCGCTTGTAGGCGCACGGTTTCAGGTACTATTTCACTCCCCTGTTTAGGGTGCTTTTCACCTTTCCCTTACGGTACTGGTTCACTATCGGTCTCTAAGAAGTATTTAGCCTTACCAGATGGTGCTGGCAGATTCAGGCAGGATTTCTCCGGTCCCGCCTTACTCAGGATACTGCTCGTCCTCATCAATTTTTGTTTACGGGGCTATCACCCTCTATGGCTCAACTTTCCAGAAGATTCTACTTGATGATGATTTCTAAATGCAGTCCTACAACCCTTCGGCGGCACGCCGCCAAAGTTTAGGCTGTTCCCATTTCGCTCGCCACTACTCAGGGAATCACTATTGTTTTCTTTTCCTCCCGGTACTTAGATGTTTCAGTTCTCGGGGTTGGCTTTCCGATTGCTCGGAATGCTATGCCTTCAGTATAGCAGGTTGTCCCATTCGGAAATCTGAGGATATAATGCTTGTGTGCAGCTCCCCTCAGCTTATCGCAGCTTACCACGTCCTTCATCGCCTCTTAGAGCCAAGGCATTCACCATGTGCCCTTAATTGCTTTAAAAAAATTAGAAACTAGAATTTGTTATTCTTGTAGTTTGTTACCCGACCACATTCTTCCAGACCACCATACTAAATGGCATGTTTAAAATTATGTGATCGATAAATTATTAGATACTCGTCTAACAACTTTTCCCAATATGTCAAAGAGCTGTTCAATTGCAGATTGACAATTGTCGATTTGCGATTGAAGTGCTGATGTTAAGGTTACGAACCTTTAAGACCTGGCTGTCACATCATTTATTTTGAAGAACTATTAAATCTGAAATCTGCAATAACAAATCTCAAATTATTCGTGGAGGATATCGGAGTCGAACCGATGACCCTTAGCTTGCAAAGCTAATGCTCTGGCCAGCTGAGCTAATCCCCCCGGCTTATTTTAGCACCGAGCGGCTAGCTTCAAGCATTGAGCATCTGCTCATAGCCCATAAGCCCATGGCTCGCAGCTTACTGTTTAGTAGACCCGACCAGATTTGAACTGGTGACCCCTACATTATCAGTGTAGTGCTCTAACCAGGCTGAGCTACGGATCTTTGACTGTAGCCCCTTTTAATCGGGTTACTTAAAAAAAGAGCTATAAAAAAATGAAAGTTTGGGGAAACAACAGCAGTAAGTTCCGGTTTACAAACCGGAAAAAGCTCTAAAAAGGAGGTATTCCAGCCGCACCTTCCGATACGGCTACCTTGTTACGACTTAGCCCCAGTCACCAGTTTTACCCTAGGCGGCTCCTTACGGTTACCGACTTTAGGTACACCCGGCTTCCATGGCTTGACGGGCGGTGTGTGCAAGGTCCGGGAACGTATTCACCGTATCATTGCTGATATACGATTACTAGCGATTCCAGCTTCATGAAGTCGAGTTGCAGACTTCAATCTGAACTGAGAGGAGTTTTTTGGGATTAGCTTCACGTTACCGTGTTGCAGCCCTTTGTACGCCCCATTGTAGCACGTGTGTAGCCCTGGGCATAAAGGCCATGATGACTTGACATCATCCCCTCCTTCCTCACGTCTTACGACGGCAGTTTCACTAGAGTTCCCAGCATTACCTGATGGCAACTAGTGATGGGGGTTGCGCTCGTTGCGGGACTTAACCCAACACCTCACGGCACGAGCTGACGACAGCCATGCAGCACCTTACAAAATGTGTATTGCTACAAAGAACCGCTTTCACCTCCGGTCATTCTGCATTCTAGCCCAGGTAAGGTTCCTCGCGTATCATCGAATTAAACCACATGCTCCACCGCTTGTGCGGACCCCCGCCAATTCCTTTGAGTTTCAACCTTGCGGTCGTACTTCCCAGGTGGATCACTTAATGCTTTCGCTCAGACACCAACAGTGTATCGCTGATGTCGAGTAATCATCGTTTAGGGCGTGGACTACCAGGGTATCTAATCCTGTTTGATCCCCACGCTTTCGTGCCTCAGCGTCAATATTTGTGTAGCGAGCTGCCTTCGCAATGGGTGTTCTATGTCATATCTAAGCATTTCACCGCTACATGACATATTCCGCTCTACCTCCACAATATTCAAGACAAATAGTATCAATGGCAGTTTCCGGGTTAAGCCCGGAGATTTCACCACTGACTTACCTGCCAGCCTACGCACCCTTTAAACCCAGTGAATCCGGATAACGCTTGCACCCTCCGTATTACCGCGGCTGCTGGCACGGAGTTAGCCGGTGCTTATTCATCTGGTACCGTCAACCACAGTAGAAACCATAGATTTCTTCCCAGATAAAAGAAGTTTACAACCCAGAGGGCCTTCATCCTCCACGCGGCATGGCTGGGTCAGACTTGCGTCCATTGACCAATATTCCTTACTGCTGCCTCCCGTAGGAGTCGGGCCCGTGTCTCAGTGCCCGTGTGACTGGTCGTGCTCTCACACCAGTTACTCATCGTAGGCTTGGTGGGCCATTACCCCGCCAACTACCTAATCAGACGCACACCCATCATTAAGTGCCGGAGCTTTTAATTATAAAGTGATGCCACTTCATAATGTTATGGGGTATTAATCCAAGTTTCCCTGGGCTATTCCCCGCTTAAAGGAAGGTTGTGTACGTGTTCCGCACCCGTTTGCCGGTCGCCAGCCTCTGTATTGCTACAAAGCTGCTGCCCCACGACTTGCATGTATTAAGCCTGCCGCTAGCGTTCATCCTGAGCCAGGATCAAACTCTCCATTGTAAATGTTGTTTGATACTGACATTATTAACTTCTCAAAAAATTAACGTGTCAAATCGAATGTATTTCGCTTGACTTACCTTGATCCCGATATAAAACCGGGATGCTGTTGTTTCCCAACTTTCAAAGAACTTTTGGCCGTTAAATGCCACCCTTTTTAAAAGGAGTGCAAAGGTAAGGGCCGTATACTATCTACCAAATCTTTTCCAGATTATTTTTCTGGATCTTGGTGTGATTCTCAATTTGTTTTGCGAAGAACTGAGTCAATTTCAAAAAATGGACGGCAAAGATAAGTAGTGTGATTTTCTGGACAAATTTTATTCACCGAATTTGTTCACATTTGCCACACAACCTGACCAATAGTCCTTTGATTTTATATTACCGACAAAAAATTATAGAGCTTAACGCTTTTTCAAAGCGGGTTGCAAAGATACGGTAGTGAAAGTTGCTGGCAAACCTTTTAGAACATAATTTTCGAAAACATTAAACCAAGAGAAAAATAAGTATTGTTAAAAATTCATTTCACAAACTTTCTCCCAGATAATTTGCAGGATATTCTACTGCCATTAAAAATAATCCCCGTGCAGGAACAGAAAAACTTGCCTGCGTGCAATCTTTTGCATCAATGATATTCCTGAATTCATCTAAAGTCATTTTTTTTCTTCCAACCTTCAGCATTGTTGCCGTTAAGGCTCTTACCATTCCGCGTAAAAACCGGTTTGCTTTTACATGATAAGTAAGAATGTCGTTTTCATAATGCCATTCACTTTCTGCAATTGAACAAATAAAAGTTTTTGCCTGAGTTTTCCGTTTTGAAAAGGAAGTGAAATCAGAACATCCTTTAATAATGGATGCAGCCTCCTGCAAAATTTCAATATCAATTTTATAGGGAAAATAAAATGCCCGGTCTAATAATAAAGGATCTTTATGACGGTAGATAAAATATTTGTACTCCCGGCTTATCGCATCAAAACGGCAGTTTGCATCTGCGTTCACAGGAATGACTCTTTTTACTGCAATATCTTTTGGCAATATTGCATTCATCTTATAAACAAAATGATAATTGTTCAATTCACTGCAATCAAAATGAAAAAAGTTTTGCAAAGCATGAACGCCTGCATCGGTTCTGGATGAACCAGTCATCACAACCTTCTGTTTTTGCAAAATTTCAAAAGCTTTTTCCACTTCTGCCTGAATGGTATTGGCATTCTTCTGGGATTGAAGGCCACTATAATGAGTACCTTTATAAGAAACTTCGAGGAAATAACGAGGCATAATGAATTTAATTTCGCAGCATCGCTTTAAACCGGTTGATGTAATAATTATCTTTCAACTCTGACTGTAAGGAATTGAAATTATTCGCATCAGAAACATAAGAATAAGCAGCATCAAAAAATTTATACTTTCCTTCATCGTTTAAAAAAAGCGTGCTGAGATTTTTAATCTGTTCTGTTGAAAAGCATTTTGTCTTAAAATACTTTTTGGCTTCATTAATCATGTCATCATCAGTGGTATCTGCTGCCATGGATTTTCTCAATTCAAAGAAATCACTTTCTTCAGCAATTTGTTTACAATTATTCGTGGAAGAATTGCTGATTATTGCCGAACTATCCTGAATAGTTTTGCTGTTATCTGTTGGCTTGTTAGTAACAGCAGAATCCGGCTTTTGCGTATCAGAAATAATATCAAGAAATTTTCTTTCTTGCTTCGGTTCCTGATTCTCTGTCTTAACTACTTCTTTAATTGCAGGAATAAAAATCCGGATCGTGTCCTGCATTCCATTTCCATAATCATCAAGAAATACCATGCTAAATCCGGTGGTTGTTGAACTTTCTGATTTTCGTGTAACAACCGATCTTTTGTAAATTTCAGGTATTAAAGGTTTTTGTTCATCACTTTTTGTTTCCATCTTTAATGTATCATTCTTATCAGCTTCTTGCTTTTTTATGCTTTGTTCTGTCAGTGAAACTTTGTTAGTATCATTCTTTTCAACAGTCTGAACCAGAGGTTCTGTCTTTTTTTCTTCGGTTATTTGCGCTACTGGTTTTTGAAGTAAGGTAGAGTCATCAGTAGCTTTTGCAAGGACCTCCGTAAAAGCCGAAACCTTTGAATTATTAACAGCAACATTGCTTGTCGTCTCATTTGCAGATGCCATTTGTACAGCCATAGTTTGCAAATCATAAAGCCCCCAACCCTTTTCACCAAAATTTTCTATTAAATACCCATAATCCTTTTTATTTACTGTAATAGAAAATTTTTGATCCGGCCATTTATTTTGCGGAAATCCTACAACTAAATTATATGTGCTATCGTATAAATTGGAAAGAATAAGATACCCGGAAGCAGTAGAACTGAATACCTTATCATTCATCCTTACAAAAAAAGGTTGTTCAGGCTGGGTCTGCAGGTAAACAAAATATACTTTCTGGGCAAATGCACTTCGCAAAGTCATTAAAATAAAAAAGCACAGGATGAATTTCTTCATTTTCATATTAGTTATAAGCAAAAATAATTGAAATAAAGCTACGACAACTTGTTAAAACTGCGACCTCTTATCCTTTTTATGCATTCAAAAATATCCGACTCTTTTATATTTGCTGACTAAATAAATAATATGAAAAAACTTTTTCTTGCCATAACCCTGTTGAGCACAGTTTCTATCTTATCTGCACAGCAGAATGTAAAAGATACATCCTGGAAAAAAGAATACAGGGCTACAGCCACCCGCATCAATGATCTTGTGCATACAAAACTGGAAGCCAATTTTGATTTCGACAAATCCTATATGTATGGCAAAGTATGGATAACATTAAAGCCACATTTTTACCCTACAGATTCGCTTACATTGGATGCCAAAGGAATGGATCTTCACAAAGTCGCTTTGGTAAAAGGTTCCGGCATGAAAAATCTGAAATATGAATATAATGGCTGGCAAATCAGAATATCGCTTGATAAAACATATCAGGGAGGAGAACCTTATACTATTTATATTGATTATACTTCTAAACCCAATGAAGTAAAAGTAAAAGGAAGCGCTGCCATTACTGATGCAAAAGGTCTTTATTTTATTAATCCAAAAGGTGAAGAGAAAAATAAACCTACAGAAATATGGACACAGGGCGAAACAGAATCTAACTCAGTATGGTTACCAACAATTGATAAACCTAACCAGAAAACCACGGAAGAAATTTATATGACCGTTCCCGATAAATTTGTTACTCTTTCAAATGGTCTTTTGATCAGTAAAAAGAAAAATGCCAACGGCACCAGGACTGATTACTGGAAAATGGATTTGCCTCATGCACCGTATCTTTTCTTTATGGGAGTTGGCGATTATGCCATCATCAAAGATTCGTATAAAGGCAAAGAAGTAAGTTATTATGTGGACAAAGAATATGCACCGGTTGCCAGAAAAATATTTGGTCATACTCCTGAAATGATCGCTTATTATTCTAAAATCACAGGCATAGATTTTCCCTGGCCAAAATACTCACAGATTACCGGACATGATTACGTCAGTGGCGCTATGGAAAATACAACTGCAACATTACATTCAGACGCTGCCCAGCAGGATGCGAGACAATTAACGGATGGTAACGAATGGGAAGATGTGGTTGCGCATGAACTGTTTCACCAGTGGTTTGGCGACCTGGTAACCTGCGAAAGCTGGAGTAATATCACTCTGAATGAATCTTTCGCTGATTATAGTGAAACACTCTGGAATGCATACAAGTACGGAAAAGACGCAGGCGATCAACAGAATTTCACTGAAATGCAAGGCTACTTGCAAAGTAACAGCAGCAACAAAGACCTGGTACGTTTTTATTACAGGGATAAAGAAGATGTATTTGATGCCGTGAGCTATAATAAAGGCGGACGCATTCTTAATATGCTGCGCAATTTCGTTGGCGATAAAGCTTTTTTCAAATCGCTGAACCTTTATTTGACAACTAATAAATTCAAGTCAGCAGAAGCGCAGAATCTTCGGCTGGCATTTGAAGATGTGACGGGAAGAGATTTGAATTGGTTCTGGAATCAATGGTATTATGGAAGTGGTCAGCCAAACCTCGATATCAATTACAGTTATAATGAAGAAACCAAAAAAGAAAGAGTGATAGTGGACCAAACTCAAAGTGGAAATAAAATATTCAAACTTCCGGTTGCCATTGATGTTTATAACGGCACTGGCAAAACCCGTTACAATGTATGGGATCAGGATAAAACTGATACATTTTATTTCAATGCAGATAAAAAACCTGATCTCGTAAATTTTGACGGTGATAAAATGCTTCTTTGCACTAAAAAAGAAAACAAGAATTTGGATGAATACATTTATCAGTATAAATATGCCGGCACATATCTTGACAGAAGAGAAGCCATTGATTTTGCTGCGAAGCACCAGGATGATGAGCAGGCAGTTGAATTCCTTAAGATGGCATTAAAAGATAAATTTGATGGACTTCGGAATTTCGCCATGTCAAAATTGGATCTTAAAAACGAGAATGTAAGAACAGCGGTAGAACCAATATTACTCGACCTTGCCAAAAATGATCCTAAACGTTTGGTAAAAGCAGAAGCAATCAGTTTGCTGGGCGAATATAAAAAACCAGAATATGCGGATCTATTTAAAGTCGCCGTTAATGATTCTTCGTATTCTGTTTCAGGAAATGCTTTGGAAGCATTATCAGAAATTGACAGCGCCACTGCATTTCATGAAGCAAAGCGATTATCAGCGCAGCCTTCCAAAGGAAAATTATCATCGGCTATAACCACCATCATGGTACAATCAGGTGATGAATCCTCAGCCGATGCTATTCTGAATAGTTTTGAAAACATGCCATTGTCAGAAGGTAAATTCCAGTTATTGATGCCTATCGGAAAATTCCTGGCAAAATCTAAAAATATGGACATTGTAAAAAGAGGTGTTGATGATATTGCAAGTTTCCGCGATGCTATTCCCGAAACATATAAAAGTCAAACCGATCCATTTATTAATGGTATGCTTTTAAGAGGATTAGCAAAAGAGAAAATTGAAGCCGGATTAAAAGACCAGGCCGATTATATTATTTCTAAGTTGCCGGAAGATATGAAGAAGGGATTTTGAACCCCCATCCCTGCCTACCGGACAGGCAGGCCCAAAAGGGGTGCATTGAAAAATTATTTTTATAGAAGAGCTATCTTATAAAAAAGATGTCTCTTCGGAGTTCCGTATCGTCTCCGTTGGGAGACGATACTTGACACAAAAAGAAATACTATTATTCCTGTAATTTTTTCTTGAACTTTTTAAGTAGCCATTCAAGCACGGCTTGTTGATCACTTATTGTTGCACGGCGAATTTGAGCCAAAAGATGAATCCGGTCAGGCTTGGGTAATGCAGTATTTTGAAGCCCTTCATTGCAATTTGTGCAAATAGCTCGTAAATTTTGTAGAGAGTCATCGCCACCTTTTGACTTATCTACAATATGACCCATTGTTAACCTAACCGTTCGGTTTGGATTATAAGGATCTGGGTCACCTGCGGCTAGTCCGCACATTTGACAAGTATAACCATTCCTTTCTAATACCTGTGCACGTGTTTCTTTTGAGATGTTGCGAGCAAATGCAGGGATACGCTTTTCAGTTTCTATCAGATATTGGTTTGGCTTTAGATCTACTCTGTCTTTGTGCGTTAAAATTTGATAACCATCTTCATCTCGAAGTTCGCGTACACGTCTAGCCCATTCTGAAACACCTCCACTTGCTGCTTGTATCTGTCGGGATTCGAGAACTTTCCCAATGTTCTTTAGAAAAAATCCTAAGATGAGTTTTTTTGAGCCTGGTTTGCTAGCCATTTTATTATTGATTAATCTTCTGCAACGAAAGATTGAAACTGCGGTTGAATAGACAAACCTCTTGATATTGCCATCTCTGCATAAATTGGATTTAGTTCAATAATGATTGCCTTACGGTGAAGCTCATTTGCAACAACTCCTGTTGTTCCAGATCCACCGAAAGGATCAAGTATGAGTTGTCCTTTATTTGATCCTAATAGAATGCATCTCCGCGCAAGCTCACGGGGAAAAGCAGCTGGATGTCCATATTTTCCTGCTTCTTGATTTAATATCCAGTAGTTTCTAAGGTTAGCTCCGCTTTCTTCTCTAACACTATCAGGATTATAATAGTAATTTGCCGATTTTGCAAAAAGGAAAATTTCTTCTGTTGCGCTTGTGGGGCGATTCTTTACACTTTCAGGCATAGGATTTTTCTTTACCCATGTAATCTTAGAGCGTAGAATCCATCCATCTTCCTGAAGCGCAAATGCAATACGCCAAGGCATTCCTAAAAGATCACGATCCTTAAGCCCCCAGCAATCAGGAACTTTACAGTTTCTTTTTTGGATTTGCTTTTTGGTATTTCCGACTATTGCATTTGGACCATGTTTTCCCACACCTCCGTTTCGTGCATAGCCATCTCCAATATTCAGCCACAGTGTTCCATTATCTCGTAATTTGCGTTTTACTTCCCTAAAGACATTTACAAGGTTCTGTACGTAAGCAACTGGAGAAGGCTCTGAGCCGATTTGTGCAGAGTGTTCATAGTCTCTCAATCCCCAATAAGGTGGAGAAGTAACACAACATTGTATTGATACATCTGGCAATTTTGGCAATAGTTCTAAACTATCACCAACCAATACTTCTAAATTTTTCATATTCCTTATTACAAAATACAAATTTAAAGTCTTTCTGTTCTTATTAGTATTTGATTATGCACATGAATTTTTAGCAGTTGAAAGTGAAAGATGCTAGATCATCTCGCCTGAGGCGAGACGGCATGAAAACAAAAAGTCCCGATAATTATCAGGACTTTTTTTAATAAAAATATTTTTTACCAACCTCCGCTTGCTCCGCCGCCGCCGCCGCCGCCGCCACCGAATCCTCCAAATCCTCCGCCACCACCACCAGACCATCCACCACCACTACCACCTCCTCCCAATAAACTACCGATGATCATGCCTGTTCCAAATCCGCCAAGTCCACTGCCACCACCTTTTCTGCCAATACTACCAAGAATTCCTAAAATGATGATGATTATAAAAAAGATTGCACCAATACCAATTCCTCTTTTTCTGTTACCATAACCTTGCGGAGCTGTGTATTCGCCCGCAGCAGCTTTGATAATATCATCCGTAGCTTCATCAAGACCCCGATAAAAATTGCCGGCTTTAAAGTTTGGAGTGATCGAATTATCAATAATACTTTTTGCAGTGATATCAGGAATGGCACCTTCCAAACCATAACCAACTTCGATGCGAACCTTGTGATCATCTTTTGCAACCAGTAAAACAATGCCATTATTCTTGTCTTTATTACCAACGCCCCAACTACGAATAATTTGCAATCCAACTTCTTCATCTGTGTAATTACCAAGAGTAGGAATTAATACAACGGCTATTTGATTGGATGTACTATCATCATAAGCTACCAGTTTTCTTTCCAGTGCATCAATTTGTTCACCGGTCAATGTATTGGTAAAATCATTTACCAGTCTCGGCGGGTTGGGACGACGAGGCACAATTTTATCCATCTGTGCCGAAGCAAAAATGGATAAAAGAAAAACAGGTATGAGTAAAAGGAATTTTTTCATTAATTATTATCTGCCGAAAACAATATCATCCGGCAATTCATTTTTATCGGTGTATTTATGATGCGGAAAATGTTTTTGTAAATCCTGCCCAATTTCTATTATGGAAGTCCGGAGACCTTCAGCAAAATTATTCTTGCTAAAATGAGAGATCATATGTTTTACCAACCGGCCCCAATATTCATTCCCCACTTTTTTATGAATGGCTTCATCACCAAAAATAGCCAGCTGACGGTCTTTCATTGCCACATAAATTAAAACAGCATTTCTTTCCGCCGTTTTCTGCATTTGCAATTTTGAGAAAATTTCAGCAGCTCTGTCTATTGCATCCATATAGCTGCACTTGCTCTCAATGAACACACGAACTTCACCACTTGTTTGTTGTTCTGCCTGCTGAATGGCTTCAACGATACGTTGATTTTCTTCAGCAGTAATGAATTTATTTTTCTTCCTGAAAAGAGAAAACATTGGTTGATCTTAAATTATTTAATGTCAAAATTGATGTCAGGATTTTTTTCTGTTCCTTTATCAGCTTCGTAATAACTCTTTTCTTTGAAGCCAAACATATTGGCCAACATATTATTGGGAAAGCGCTGTACTTTCAGATTATATCCCCGGACTGCATTGTTATAATCCTGCCTGGCCACATTGATTCTGTTTTCGGTCCCTTCAATTTGTGTTTGAAAGTCACGGAAAGATTGTGTTGTTTTCAGATCAGGATATTGTTCGAATGTGGCAATCAATCGTCCAAATGATCCTTGCAAATTGTTTTGTGCTTGCTGAAAAGCTTGTAAAGTTTTCGGATCATTAATATCCACATTGACTGAAGTAGCTTTGGCCCTTGCATCAACCACTGCCTGCAAAGTTGATTTTTCAAAATTGGCAGAAGCCTGAACCGTTTTAACTACGCTGCTGTATAAATCCGTTCTGCGTTGATAATTTGTTTCCACATTGCTCCATGCAGTTTTTACATTTTGGTTTCCTGTAATAAGGCTATTATACCCACCACATCCCCAAACAAACAGGATAAGCACTAATGCAGCAATTATCAGTAATGTAAGATTGCGGGTTCCTTTCATTGTTTTAAATTTTTAATGAAGATTAAAATTAGGTCTTTATAAAGTAACAATGGCTGTCGCAAAGCAGAGGCCAATTAATTTTTTATGACAAAATTGCTAATTCACCTTATGCAGGGATATTCAATCAGTCATCAACAAATTATGATTATGATTGTATAGCTGCTATTCCTGGCAAGGTTTTCCCTTCAAAATATTCCAGCATAGCGCCGCCGCCGGTGGATACATAACTTACCTTATTGGCATAGCCAAATTGATTAACAGCAGCCACACTGTCACCCCCGCCTACTAAAGAAAATGCTCCTTTCGCTGTTGCGTCGGCCACAACTTTAGCCACGCATTTGGTTCCGTGCTGGAAATTATGCATTTCAAAAACTCCCATCGGGCCGTTCCACAAAATAGTTTTGGAATGAATGATAACATTGGAAAATTGTTCACAGGCATTGGGGCCAATGTCCAATCCCATCCAGCCATCAGGTATGTGATCACTTGGCGCATCAGAAGTTTGCGCATTCGCATCAAACTTATCGGCAATAATCGAATCAGATGGTAAATGAATATTCACATCTTTTTCATCAGCCTTTTTTAAAATTTCCTTTGCTGTTTGAATACGTTCTTCTTCACACAATGAATTACCGATTTTACCACCCATTGCTTTTATAAAGGTATAAGCCATTCCACCGCCAATGATAATATCCGTCGCTTTCTCCAATAAATTCTCGAGAATCAGAATTTTATCGGAAACCTTTGCCCCACCAATGATTGCAACAAAAGGTTTTTCTGCTTTATGCAAAACCTTTTCTGCATTGGCCACTTCACTTTCCATCAACAGACCAAACATTTTTTTCCCCTGGGGAAAAAATTGCGCAATGACAGCTGTAGATGCATGAGCACGATGAGCCGTGCCAAATGCGTCATTAACATAAACATCACCCAGCTTTGATAATTTTTCTGCAAATCCTTTATCACCTTTTTCTTCTTCCTTATAAAAGCGGAGATTTTCTAATAACAGGATTTCACCCGCCTGTAATGATGCCGACATTTGAACCGCTTCTTTTCCGATACAATCATTGGCAAAAAGAACAGTAGCTCCTTGTAATAATTTCTTTAAAGGAATGACCAGGTGTTTGAGAGAATATTTATCCGTCGGTCCGTCTTTCGGTCTTCCCAAATGACTCATCAGAATGACAGAGCCGCCATCACTTAATATTTTCCGGATAGTTGGAACAGATGCTTTCATTCTGGTATCATCTGTGATCTCGTACTTTTCATTCAGCGGCACATTGAAATCAACGCGGATTAAAGCTTTTTGTCCTTTAAAATTATAATCAGAAAATTTTGACATATACCTCTATCCCAAAAAGGAATTTTTTAATTCATTAAAAAAATCACCCGATATTATTACTTAGACGATCCTAAAATAAATAATTACACAATAGATATTTGTTTCCACCCCTTCAGGGGATGGGGGTTATTTTGAGATCAGCCTGGCAAAATAATGCAGCGTTCTCACAAGCTGACTTGCATAACTCATTTCATTATCATACCAGCTTACGGTTCTCACTAATTGTGAATCCCCAACCGTCTGCACTTTTGTTTGTGTAGCATCGAACAGTGAACCGTAATGAATCCCGATGATATCGCTGCTTACAATTTCATCTTCATTATAACCAAAACTTTCATTAGCGGCAGCTTTCATGGCAGCATTTACTTCCTCAACATTTGTTTTCTTGTTTAATATACAATTCAGTTCCGTTAATGAGCCTGTCAATGTAGGTACACGCTGTGCATTGCCATCTAATTTTCCTTTTAAATTTGGTAGCACTAAACCGATTGCTTTAGCAGCGCCTGTACTGTTAGGAACAATATTTTGTGCTGCAGCTCTTGCTCTGCGAAGATCTCCTTTGGGATGCGGAGAATCCTGTGTATTCTGGTCATTGGTATAAGCATGAACGGTGGTCATTAGTCCAACAGCAATTCCGAACTTTTTATCCAATACATCTGCCATCGGCGCCAGGCAATTTGTAGTGCAGGATGCGCAAGAGATTACGGTTTCGCTTCCATCAAGAATATTATGATTTACATTAAATACAATTGTTTTCAGATCACCGGTTGCAGGAGCAGAGATCACCACTTTTCTGGCGCCAGCTTTTAAATGAGCCGATGCTTTGTCTTTATCTGCAAAAAAACCCGTGCATTCTAATACCACGTCAACATGATGATCTTTCCATGGAATTTGCGACGGATCTTTCTGCGTATAAATTTTTACAGTATCTCCATTCACTATAATAGAATTATCCGTTGATTTTACTTCAGCATCAAAACGTCCCTGGGCACTGTCATATTTCAGAAGATGCGCCAGCACTTTCGGACTTGTGAGATCATTGATAGCAACTACTTCAATGTCTTTCATTTTATATATCTGGCGATAAACCAATCTGCCGATTCGGCCAAAACCATTGATAGCAACTTTAACTGAACTCATTTTTCAAAATAATTTTAGAGTTAATAATATCCAAACGTTAAGCAACTCCATTGGAGTCTTGTTTGAGAGGTGCAAAGGTAAGAAATGTGCGGATGTTTAACTCTATCAGATTTCGGTAAAAAAATGAAATCAACGGAAAAACTTTTGGCTGAACACAGGTGCACGAGTATCTTTGCCCTCCTTTAAAAAAGGCCCGTTCGTCTAAGGGCTAGGACACCACCCTTTCACGGTGGTGATACGAGTTCGAATCTCGTACGGGCTACAAAAAACAGTTTCAGTACAGCTCAGTACAATACGAATCCCCGCAAATGCAGTGTTGGCGGGGATTTTTATTTTCAATAACCCCGCTTAGAAACACTTTTCGTCACTTTTTGGTTCACCTGTTGTTTCACCAAATGACCTTGTTTCACCAAGTTTCCAAATTTCTAAACGATGAAAGCATCAATTGTTTTCTTTCCAAATGAAGCAAAAAAAAACCTTAAAACCGGTAAGATTCCAATCTATATGAGAATCTGTTACCAAGCAAAGAAATGTGAATGCCGATTGAATGCAGAAATAACAGAATCGGAGGTGCTTAAATGGAATCCGATTAGCTTGAGAATTGACGAACGTAATTCAGCTATCAATCACCTATTGGAAAGACTAAATCAGAAATTTAATGATTTCATATTATTGAATTTTTCAACCCTTCCTTCTTCCTCAGCAGTAGCCATTAGAGATTTTATTTTGGGATCAAAAAAATCCCTGAGCTGGAAGATATTACTTATGAACAATACGAGGGAAAGGAAATATCTACGATTCAAGCCCAATTTCTGAGAAAATGGATTTATAAGAAATAATATTCAATTTCATAGAATTCTGGTTCATGATGAACAAATTGAAAATTTCATTTCTGTTCAAAATGAGTCATTATGAATGAAATCGAACTTCTCCTGTCAATTAAACAGGATATCGTCAGCCTGAAGAATGAAATTGTCGAATTAAAAAAGGAAATATCAGCCCAACAAGCACCAAGATATTCGGCCTTGGAAAATTGGATTCCCAGAATTAAGGTCATGAATTGGATAAGATTATGGGGATACTCAGATGGGGGAATTCATTAAAATCGACGAATTGATAACAACTCAGATCGGAAAAGAAAATTTATTGAAAATATTTCTCTTGAAAAATTATTGGAGAGAAATATTATCAAAGCGAAATAGAATAATTGAACAATTACTGAATTGGGAGAGAGAGGCAAAGGGACCAAAAAAACATCTTTAAATCCATAATGACATGGTGGGGTGACTGCAGAAGCAGGACGGCTTTGCTGGTCTTTCGGAGAAGAGAGATTCAATCGATAAGAATTCTCATCAGAAGAAAATGAAAGAATTCGGAATTATTTAAAAGTGATTTTAATTGTGATTGAAACATAATTTCCAATTATTAATACAACGTCCCTTTAAGGAGACATTGTTTAGAAAAAGAATGCTACAGACAGCAGGGGGAAGTGTTTATTATTGCAATCAAAAATTTTTATTATGGAAAATCCATTTGAATTGATTATTGAAAAGCTTGATAACATTGAAACATTAATCAGAAGCAATTTGAAAAATGACAACGGCACAAAAACAATTACCGAAGTATTAAATCTGAAACAGGCTGCTGAATATGTTAGCTTATCCAAATCGGCTATCTACAAAAAGACTTCTGAAAGAGGTATCCCACACTTTAAGCAGGGTAAGAAACTTTATTTTAAACGAAGTGAATTGGACGATTGGATGACTGGGCTAAAAATTAGCACCAAGGAAGAAATTGAAAAACAGGCGAACGAATACATTATGAAGAAAGGAAGACGCAGGTAGTAGAATTATCATGCAGTTGCCAAATTCTTGCGGGAGTTCATCATCTTAGCATCCTTGAATCTGGAATTTACAGGTATATGCAATTCGTAGGATCTGTTAAAAGCTTCCTGGTTCACTTTGAATTTTTCAGAAAGGATGCGGATTGTGTCTTTGGACAAACCTTTTTTGTAGTTGAGCATATCAGAAACCAGCCCTTCACTTACATCAAGCAGGTCTGATAAATCAACTGCTTTTATCTTGTGTTCTTTCATTAAGGATTTTAGTAATTCAATGGGATCAGCATCGTCAAAAGTGTTATGTTCTTCATCCCATGTTTCAATCAGTAAAGTAAGCAAAGCGATTTCGTCTTTAATATTTTTATTCCTTGAATCAGAAAAGACAAGCTCTTCGAGTTTGTTTGCGTACTTGTTGTATTGAGTTTTATTCTTAATGACTTTATATTTTAATGTTGCCATAGTTTTACTTTAATAATCACTAACAGTATATTGTTTGTTATCATCACAAAGTTCATCGTATTTACTATGTGTCCCTATCCAACAGACGAACAAATGAACCTGTTTTTCGCTAAATGCATACTTACAAATCATCCGGTAATTGTTGCCCGCTATATTAAAAACCACCCTGTTTGAACTATTGCCTAACAAATCGGCTGTGCCAAAAGTCCTTTCTATGTCTGCTGGTTTTTCCCAGTCGGCATATTTGATTTTGGTCAGCCATTCTGCAAAAGAAATCCTGCTTTGAGCATTATGCTTGGCAAATTCTTAAATTGTCTCTTTTCTTATTAAATGAACTTTCATGCCAAAGGTAAGGCTAATATTTGAAAAGTTCTCTTTTTGTGAACTTTTTATGATGATGTTGTAAGTTAAAGATTTACGAATGTACTAAACATCTGAGTAATAGTTCAGAGTCCCTGTGCTGATCCTGGCAAAAAACTCTCAATTATTTGAACAACGTCCCTTGCAGAAGACGTTGTTCAGAAAAAATTAATTAAAGACAATAAAAAAACAATCTGTGAGCAAAATGTAATTTAAAACAGACATTCATTTCTGAGCCTATTATCGGCCAATTATTTTTACCGCATTTCGGAGAAGAGAAATTCATTGAGTAAGAAATTTTTCCGACAAGGAATTCTTGAAAACTATTCAATCTTTCCAAAATGCATTTGACATTCTTTCCTGTTCAGCTTGAGAAATTTTATATTTTGCAGCTACATCTTTCCAGCTATTAATTGAATTCTTTACTACAGTAATGATTTCAGAAGCCTGTTGTTCTGAAAGCCGGAAGTATTTACTTACTTCCATCGCCAGATCGAGATTTAAAGAATTATCAGTTTCGGAAATATTAAGTTTCAGGCCAGTTCCTGTTTCAACCGGATTCATGTCAAAAGCCGGAGAAA
The DNA here is from genome assembly GCA_963823125.1 of uncultured Bacteroidota bacterium. Taxonomy (GTDB): domain Bacteria; phylum Bacteroidota; class Bacteroidia; order Chitinophagales; family Chitinophagaceae; genus UTBCD1. Next base: position 195,395 of record CAWGKD010000003.1, on the reverse strand, counting down.
GAATCCAACCATTGTTTGTTAATAAGAAGCCATGGTTTCGCAAATGATCATCTGTATTCTTAACACAGATATTGAATACAATTCTTCTAAAAAGTTCCTCGAGATCCTTATTTGGCGAAGCGCCTGCAATTGTTATAAACTCTACCAGTTTTAAATAACTAACGCCATCATGAAAGTCACTTCCATCATTGTAACCCAATAAGGTCATTGCAGAAGCGAAGTGAATTCTTTCATCATTTTCAGTTCTGTCAAATCTTTTTGTTAAGAAAGTAGAATACTTTCCTGAAAATTTTCTTAGCATCCCTGTGGCAACATTTAAACCAGCTGTGATTGCCAAATCATTTACGACCATTTCCCATGCGCCAGTGTCTTTGTCGTCATTCAGACTTGGGAATTTTGCAATCCATAAACTTCCTTTTGTATCCAGGACACTGGCCTTTGGTCTTGCGCCGCCCAGCGAAGAACCAGGTGCAACCAACATAAGAAGCCATTTTAAATAATCCGGATCGTTGATTACATCATCTCTCTCCAGTTGCAAACTTGCATGTTCTAATTCTCTTAAAGAAGTCCATGGCGGCGAAGCCATTTTTTTATTGTCGTTGAGAAATGGGCCATTCTCATTTTCTTTAAAACGAAGACCACCCATTCTGTGGCCGTCAAAGACCCCAAGAAGGTAATCGGTTTCATAGAGATTATTTTCTTTTCGACCTTCTTTTCTTGCTATTGCAGCCTCATGTCTTCGCATTAATATTCTGCCCCAACGATCAGGTGATGAATCTTAAGAATACCCCAAAATTAGTTTTCCCTTCTTCGAGGTATTGAGGGCCTGAATACAGCCGAAGATTGGGATCAAGATATTGGGCGTTGTCTGAATTCAACCAATCTTTGGAATATTCAAATGAAAAGATTTCTTTACCACGAGATAATGTAGCCGTAAGAATGCCCATTAAAGCTGGCTCTTTAAATGTTTCCCAATGAGCATATACCAGTATCTCCTTTTTTGTATTCTTTGTTGCCATATTAATTTAGCGTAATGATTTTTTCTTAGGCGCTCTTTCTTTTACCACTAATGCGGCATCCTGAATTTTTCTACCCAGCTTATCATCTTCAGCTACTTTAATTAAATCTTTCTCCAAGCCTAGTACAAAAAGTACCTGGGCATAAGTACCTATGGCAACACCTGGGGAACCTGTTTCGACAGCCCATAAAGTTTTGCGACTAATATTAGCCCTTTCAGCAACTTGTTCAGCGCTGAGCTTTCTTCTCAAACGGGCTAGTCTTATGTTTTCCCCCAGGTCCAATAGAGCTTTTTGAACTGAGGGCAATAATGTTGTCTTTGCCATAACTGGTATAATATTACACAAATATAGCCTTTTTGAGTAGAATATTACACATTATTATTGACAATAATTCTGGTGTAAGATGCAGTTTAGGGAAATATTTTGCTGGTGAGAACCTATCTACAGTGGGCGGGCACCAACAAAGCAGAATGATAATACTAATAACAACAACAATGACAGTGGCAATAACAACAAAAACAAAAATATTTTGCTCGTGAGAATGCAAGTAAAAGCAAAATTATTTGGGCAACGTCCCTTTTAGGTCATAGAAAACGTTGTTTAGAAAAAAGACCTATCACTATGGACTTAGCCACAACTTATTAATTATAAATAAACCAATTATCGCTAAGACGAAAATTATTATTCTGGGCCACCATTTTTCTTTTATGAAAAACGTAATAATGAAAATTAAGATAAATGTCAACGTTAGAATAATTCGATATTTCATGAATCCTTCACCGAAAACAATCCATTTAATGTTCCCACTTTTGTGAAAATAAAAATCAAATATTTTAATAAAGATTATTATCAATATCTGAGCAATAATAAAAATCTGACTGATTTTACGCATACATTTTGTCCTTGCTGCTGCTGAATCCCGGCAAGGGACACGGCTTTCTGCATTATGAAATTATAAAACAGTTGGCAATTATTCTTCCGTGAACCCTCCGAAGAAGCAAGACACGGAAGGGATTGAAACAACGTCCCTTTCAGGAGACGTTGTTTAGAAAAAGAGAAACGGATGCGGATGTTTTTCCTGTATTGAATTGATTTTGGTGCTGCTATCCGGGTGCTATGAGTATAAATAATTTTTTTCAGGGTACTATTGCAATTGTTTTTTCAATTCTTCCTTACTTGGCAGGTAAAGCTTGTATTCTTTGGTAAATATCTGATTGTTGCTTTTTGGTAATGTAAATTCTACAACTGTTTTATTTTCTTCGCGACATAGTACAATGCCAATAGTCGGATTTTCTTCTTCTGTTTTCATCATTCTATCATAATAGTTTACATACATCTGCATTTGCCCAATATCCTGGTGAGCAAGTTTTCCTATCTTCAAATCAATGATGACAAAACATCTTAACAACCGATTATAGAATACAAGGTCAACAAAGAAACTATCTCCTTCAAATGTGAATCTCCGTTGCCTTCCTTCAAACAGAAAGCCCTTCCCTAACTCCAGCATGAAGTGTTCCAGCTTATTTATAATCTCTGTCTCCAACTGGGTTTCTGTGTAACGATTGTCTTCTTTAAGGTCTAAGAATTCTAAAACGTAATGACTCTTTAAAGCATCTGTTGGTTTCTCAATGATCTGTCCTTTTTTAGCTAATAGACTGACGCCTTTTTTATCCGCTGAGAGCCAATCTTTCATACAAACCGGAATTGTATTGCCTTATCAATTCTCTATTTGACTAATTATTCTGTAATGCTTCAATCTCATAAAAGCTACGTTCTTCTTGTTTATCAATTTTTATCAGCTGGATGTAATGAGACCAACTTAATTGAAATGGGAACCGGGTTACTTCAAGGGTTGTAGGAGGCTTTTTAGATTTCCGAATCACTGGTTGGAAATTGGGTTTACATTTTTTTTAGAAATACGAACCACTGGTTCGTATTTCTGATAGGTAAGGTAAAAATTACGCATCAGCTGCAGGTTATCTACTGAATAGCCCTTGCCGAATGCATTGTTTTGTGCTCGGCTTAGGTTAGTAATGTTTCTTTTGCATTTCGGCCCGGTGCTGCCCTTTCTGTTCATATTCAACAATCATTCTGCCAATTTCAAAATAAGTGATAAGCATTGTTGTGTTGAGACTACGAACAACCTGATTTTTTGCTTCTTCAATGAGCGTCTTGATATTCCGGATAAGGTTTTGGTGCGGTACAATTTTAGTCATTGGGCAAATATAATGATTGGGGAAATTTTTGCAGGAAGCTGAAAATAATGGATGATGGATACGGTGGCAGGGGGCCCCGTGGGAGATAGATTTTCCGCCAGAGGCGGACTGGTAGGCGACGGAACGCAGCCGAAGAGAGACCACTTTACCGGTCTTTCGGAGAAGAAAGAATCAACTGATAAGAATTTTCATTTGAAGAAAGAGAATAGGATTAAGAAACACTTGAATGAGATTTTAATTGAAATTGAAATATAAATTTCAATTATTTGGCAATGTCCCCAGCGGGAGACCTTGTTTAGAAAAAATTTATTTTCATAAAGCCGTTTATAAGCTTCAAATATTTTTAAATTTATTTTTTAGAATACTCATAAGGGAAAAGAAAAAAAATAATTACAGCAAATCAAATTTAAAACTAATCTGAAAACAAACATAAATTTTCTTATTGTTACAAATCAAAGCGGTAGCAATTATTCTAATTGTATCATACCTGATCTTTATCCGGAAACCTGTCTTGATAATCTTTCCTACCAGGTGGGGGAATATCCGAAATTTCATGGGGTGGTATAAATTACGCCAATATCATGATTTGCAAAACTCAATCCATAAGCAACTGCAAGACGATGGTAATCTTTTTTTGTCAAATTTGGCGCTTCAAAATCAGAAAGGAATGGGAAAGATCTATATTTTAGTCCGGCTGTGTTATTATTGACCCAAGTATACGCTCACATCTTCAACTACTCTCTGTAGAGTGATATTTGACTTCCCCCACCACAAAGAAATACAGGTATCCCGGATTTCCATTCCGGGAATTAGGGTCCCTTTTTTGACGCAAGTAAACCATTGTTTGCTGTAAATAAGGTTTGCCGAAACTATTAAAATATTCAGAATCAATTTCCTTATTATTGATTCCAAGATTATCTGCGTCCGGAAGATAAAAAGATCCCGAGTTAGGTATAGCATTTAACAGGGTCTTTCTTACTTCCAAAATCATCAAACCAATCTATGACTCTTTTTTTACAAAACCAATTCTGTATTTATATAATTCAAATGCGCCCAACAATCGAACATCGCCAGAAAAAATTGAATACTTATCTCCATCCTCATTTTTGCCAAGATTAAAACTTAGCAATATGATCCGTCCGGCTCCAACATCAATCATTAAATGTAACCCCTGATTCCGTTGGTCAGAATGTGCATACCCTATTACCTCAGCGACAATTTCAGGAATTACATTTATATTATACTGGAAAATATCCTTTAGATCAACATCTCTCTTGGACTTTTTAATAATTTCAATAGCCTTTTCTGCAATTTTATTCGTAATTTCCTCTTCTGCACAGAGAGCCACCATGAGCTGGTTGCAATTTCTTTAAATAATTGCTTCTTGCTTTCAAATTCTTTCCCAGTTGTAGGAATACCTATATTTAATTGCCAGTCCAACTTGGCATGACCAAATGCTTTTCTTTTATTTGTAAAAAACCAATTTCTGGATAAGCGAATAATATGTGCCAGATAAGCAATAACCAATATTTTAGGTTCTGTTTCCAGCTCAATATTTAAATCAAAACCAAATTTCGTTGGGCTAACACCTATTATTCAACCTTTTAGTTCCCTCAATGGCATACTATCATTCAAAGATGACAGGGCAAGTATTCCTGATTTGTTGAAATATGGCCCGTGTCGGTATTAGATATGGGTTACTTGGATGACCTGCTTTACCAAACGAAATACCATAAGCTTTAACAGCTGTTCTGTTATTTAGAACCACTTTCGAGCTGGATGTCCCAAAGTCTAACCCCATTACAATAGTATGGTTTTCCTTTTTCGAGCCATAAAGAAATTGAGTATGATGCAATGCCATTGTAAACCAATTAATGTTTTAGAATTTGTTTATGGTTCTAATTATTGAATATATCATTCTCAATGGAAGCCACATAAATGATGCCGACACATATTTCATTTTTGCTAGAAATTATTTTTCGTCTTCTAGATATTTCTATTCTCTTTCTTTCAAACCTGTTTTCAAGGGCTGTAATCCGACCTTCAGTAGCTTTAACAAGGGAATCACGGCCAGCCTTTATATGTTTATCACAAACCTCATTCAGATTCGCAAGCTGGTTTCTTAAATGCAGTTCCAGTGTCTTTTCCTGTAAGTCTGCACGGTCTTCATTCTGGTTTTGTACGTCTTTTACAAATTCGGCAAATCTTAAGTCGGAGTTGTATAAACATTTTTCGTTAGCGAGGCGCAATACATTCTTCAAGTCAACTATATTTTTTCCTCCAGCCAATCCTTTGATTGAGAAGCGGCAGTAGTTATCAAAAGCTCTGCATCATCTTCTGTAAGCATTTCTTCGTTTGAGTCCAAGTACAAAGCTGAATAAAATAGTTTTTCAGTTTCTTCTTGTAAACCCTCAATTGACCACTGTTGTATAGTAAATACATATAATCCTTCCCTTTTTTGGCCTTCAACTTCTGATTATCTAAAAGCACACTTACGGCTGGATAATATTGTCTTCTCATTATTAATCCTTGTACTTACAAAACGAACCACCGGATGAGATTGATTTATTATTTCCACACGGAATTTTCCAGGTTCGCTAATCTTGTTTTCAAAGCGGCATTTTACAGGATTAGGATCATTGCGTATTAATGTAGTTCGGCTATCTAAGCGATTTTGTCTTATAAACTCTTCAAGATCTTGCTTGGCCTGATTTGTTAAGGTTATATCATACTCTAATTCTTCTTTTAACTGAACAAACTCACAACCGGGATAATTTAACCTGAAAAAGTCAGTAACATAAACCTTAATATCATTACCAGTTACCCATCGGTGTAGCTCCCGTGCTGCTTTTACCTGATTTAATATATAATCGCCATAAGCAACCAGGTGTGCTGCCTGTTGTTCTAATTCTTCCTCGTGTTTTTGAATATTTGCTATTGCCTGTGCAGTTTGCTCATCTGTTCCCCTGCTGAGGTGTTAATTTGCCAAAATAAAAGATCCTTTGTGAGTTTTTGAATCTGTTCACCAAGTATTGGCTCCAACCCGCCAAGCGCATAAGTAAAAATGCCAAGCCGGTTATGCAGCCTTTGATAGATACGGGAATCAATAGTGTTTTCATAAAATAAATTCCATATCAGAATTTTATCTGCCTGTTGCCCAAGACGATCAATTCCTTCCGATCCGTTGTTCTACTTTCATTGGGTTCCACGGTAGATCATAATTAATGATTATCCTGGAAAATTGAAGATCTATACCTTCACTACCCACTTCCGATGACAACAGGATATTAGGGCCGCCGTGTTCGCTGAATTTTTCAAATACACCCTCCTTTGATTGGTCAATACCGCCCATTAAAATAATACTGCTTATCCCATTTTCAGTAAGCCTTTCATGCAGATAGCTTAATGTAGCTCTGAAATAGGAAAAGAGTACAATTTTTTCAGAAGGGTTCTGTTTAAGGTACGTTTGAATCATTTTTTTAAGTCGCAAATATTTGGAGTCACTTTTCCACAATACTTCTAAATCTCCAAACTTTTTTACCTTGGATATTAGTTCTGCAACAATTGGTCCTTTTTGGATTTCATTTAACCCATTTTCCAACCCATAATCTTCATATACCCGCTCCTCATTTATTTCTGCTCTTTTTTGCCATTCTCTTAAGGAGCGCTTGTTGGAACCAGCCGCCATCTGACGCTGAGGTGTAGATAATATAAATCCTTCATGTTGTCCGTATAACAAACAATATTCACGGACTGCGTCTGTTACTGCATTATAAAAATCTTCTTCTTCAGATGTTAGAGTAATCATTTCTGCAACAACTTCTCTTAACACCTGCTCCGTCGCGAATATTTTACGGGTTCTTGTGACAACTTGCCCCAATAAATTAATAGAATCCAGTTTATAAGCCAGTTCACTTCTAAAAATCGTGGATCTTTTAGTTCATCAGTTGCCGGAAGGTTTTCTTATAAAGTGAAGTCAGTTGGCGGTTGCCACCTAATAAAGGATGTTCAAGTGCAACTTCAATGAGTCTCTTAAATTCTTCAACTGTAAGAATTTTCCTTATCACTGCCTCCCTTGCTTCTATAAGTGGTGCATTGGCACTCAGAATATCGTCAAAAACTCTTGGCTGATTAAAAGTAGCTTCATCTACAATATTAAGCAGCTGATATAAATCCAGAATCCTTAAGTGAATTGGTGTTGCAGAAAGTAGTACTACCTGTTCCGAAACATCACGCAGATGGCGACCAAGCACTGTTGTCTTTTTTTCCGCTTGTTTTAAGTCGGGTATCTGAAGATAATGTGCTTCATCAATAATAAGTAAATCAATTAAAGGATTTCCATGTTGATTTTTTTTTAAAAGTTGAGCGAGATGTGATGCTGGTCTGCGTTCTTTTTTATCTTCTTCCTCCCAACCTCTATGCGGGCGAAGTCCCTGCATACTTCCGATAATGGCAAAAGATGACATTGGCCCTTCCTGCAAAGCTGTTTTTAACTTATCATATACTCCCTTTGCATCGAGAATTTCAGCCTGGATTCCAAAACGATTTTTTAATTCTCTTTGCCATTTTTCCCTCAAAAAAGCAGGACACAATACCATAAGCCTTCGATAATCAAAACGACTTTTCAATTCCGTCCAGATCAACCCGGCTTCAATTGTTTTACCAAGGCCAACTTCATCAGCTATGAGAATACCGTTACCAACAGTATTAAGGATTTCAAAACCGGCTTGAACTGGTAAGCATAGGAATCTGTATTGGTTACTTCCATGCTATAAAGCAGATTGGCAAAGTCTGCCGCTAAGCTTAACATGGGTTAATAGGCGGCGGGAGGCTTGCTGCACGACCAATACGTCCTTCAGAAAGAAGATCAAGAGGATGCTGTTTCCCTTGCGAAATAATTTCCAGTTCATTATCAGGATAATATTGAGTAGCATCGGGAAATCTGATTTGTAGCAATGCCTTTCCACCTCGCTCCATTGATCTGCCGGTAAAGAAACCAATGCGGCCTGGGTTTGCAATTATACGTACCCTTTCTCCCGTTTCCATTTTTATATTCAGGTTATTACAATTCTTATATATTAAAATGATGCATAATTTTGGTTAAACATACCAAAGTAATTAGACTCTTTCATGTGTCCATCAGTCATAGTCTGTTTGTTTATCAATCAATTGAAACTTTGACAAAGTCTCTTAGAATGTCAGCAATCTGTTTTGTTTGATCCGGGCCTTCATAGGTCACTATCAACTGCCCAGGAAAATGCTCGTCATACCATTTACTTTTTGTTTCCCAATGGCTTTTGTATTCCGGTAAATCTAAGCGGCCAACATGTTCCCAAAAATATTCATTGCCCTGCCAACGGATGGTGAAATCGGGGAGGTACATAGAACCATTAGTAGCAAATTTTGGCACTTCATATTCAAACGGAATATTTTTCAGTTGCAGGATATTTGCAATGTTCATTTCGGATTTAGACCGGACAAAATATTTTGAAAGCGTTGCAATTACTTTTTGGTCTTCGTACCAATTGGACGATAGAGCAAAAAAGCAAATCGGGTAAAGGTTCAAATTCAAATATGGATGAATTGATTTTGCGGATGTTTGACTTTTCAATCTTGCTTAATTCAACCAGGCGGTCATACTCCTGAGCAAAAATTGTAAGATGTTTTTGTGCCCTTGTAAACTGCTGTGTAAAGCAATTCCATTGACATCAGCGGACTGCTTTCTTTGGCAAAATGAAGTACACCCTGTTAAACTGCTGCCCTGTGCCTTATGTACTGAAATAACGTACCCTAATTCAATATTCTCTTCAACAGGTTCATTGAACATGATTTTGCCATAGTCGTCTTTTCTGAACCCGTAATTGATGTTGAAGTCATTTCTTCTATCAAACTTTACCTGAAAGTTTTTTAACCTGAAATAAGGAGAACCAGCTTTCGATTTATCAAATGGATGTGGGTTTACAAAACCAATCTCGCCATTGTAAATATCAAGTTTTACATTCTTCCTGTCATTCCAGCTATATGCACTAATAGGGTTTGATTTTGGCCGGTTCCTGAACTGAATAACTTTATCGTATAATGCTATCCCATCAAGCTGGCCCTTTTTAGCCTGATAGCCGTTAAGCAGTTCCTGAAAGAAAGTATTCAAATAATCTGTACCGTAAAACTCACCTCTGAATGGTGAAAGAATTTGCAAATAGGTGGGGTTGGGGTAATCATTGGTAAGCCTGATGGCTTTGCCCCAGATGTTGTAAAATTTACCTGCTTCGGCTTCCTCTCCTGTCTCTGTTTCCAGATCTTTAATGATAATTGATTTTAGCATTAATTCCAAATCATCCATGTCTTTCCAGTAATGCACTGAAAGGTCTTTGTCAATTATACCGCCTTGCTGAACTTTTTTAAGTATCTGTTCCTGCTTTGCTTTATCAAATTGCTCCTCTGATTGTTTTTCCTGTATGAAAATTTCTGCTAATTCCAGTATGCCATTGCCATCTCCTTTGGCTTTGTTCTCTAACTGGCGAACATTTATATCCAGCTTGCCTAAATTATCATTACTGGATTTTATCATCCATTCAATCACATCAGAAAATACTTTTCCTCTGCCTATTGGCGGCAATTGGTTTGGATCACCCACTAAAATCAAACGTTGTAAACTATTCCAGTTTATGCTTCTGAATAGGGTGGCGAAAAGGGACAAATCAATCATTGAACATTCGTCAATGATTAATGTGGTGATGGTACCGTCCACTTTACCGCCCTTGCGTTTAAAAGTGAAGTTCTCATTGAGCCATGCCCTGTTTGGATTTGCTAAAAAGGAATGTATGGTAGATGCTATTTTGCCCGTCTTTTCTTTTATCCGTTCTGTAGCCTTGCCTGTAGGTGCTAACAGTATTATACCAGTACCTACCCCATGAGCTTTTTCAATGCTTTTAATAATAGATTTTAGAATAGTTGTTTTACCTGTACCGGCTGCACCTGCAATTACACATACTGGCTTGGTAAATACTTTTTGACAAACCTTTGCCTGTCCTCTCAAAGCTGCTTCATACTGTTCCGGTGCTTTATTATTTAACGGACTGTTAGAATCTTTAAGCAGGTTGAAAAAAGTATCGTCTGTAATCTCTACTTTCAAAGGAATGTTTGCCCTTTGCTGTAATTCATTCATCACTGATTCAATCAGCCGTTCATCTTCATGTACTTCATTCAAGTATAAATAATTTTCTTCGTTGTATTTTCTGAACTTTACTGCTTCTTCAATAAAGTCAGCATCTACATCAAAGTATTTGGGTGTGAACTGGTGATTCTTCCAATCCGGCAGGTAACTAAGTTTATTATTGATATGAAAGAGTGCTTTTGTTTGTGATACAAAAGAATGTACTGTTTCCCTTTTCAAAACATCTACACATAATGCCCTGAATCTTTCTGCTGCATTTTTTGGATACAGATTTTCGATACCTAAATCAGGATTAGGAATTATGCCATGATCTATTGAATGAAATGAAATAATATCATCTATATCATCACCTACATATTGTTCACAAAGCAGGTATGGGTTTTCAATGATTTTCTTTAAGGAAGCATGAATACTGTTCTGCACTCTTTTTACCGAGAGTATATTGGCAATCTGCGTACCTGATAATGCAAACCTTGTTAATCGTTCTAAAAGAATTTCCTTTTCTTCTTCCTCCATCAACTGCCAGTTACGCTTTACCTCTTTCAGTCTTGCAGCTTCAATGGTTATTCCTGGTATATCTTTAGCAGCACCGGTAAGGAAATCTTTAATGTTATTGTAGGCAAGTTTATCATGCCCCTTTGCAACCTGCTTTTTATAATAGTCTATTGCTTTATAAAAATCAATATGAGCCAATACTTCCGGCAAGCCGGGATATGCTCCTCTCTTTTTCCATAACTCCGTGAAAAGCGATAGCAGCCATTTTCTTCTTTCTTCCCAGTTCTGTGAATCATCACCAATTTCAATAAGGTAGGTAACAATCTCTATAAACCTTTCCACCAATGCCAACGAATCATCATCTGAAACCGGCCGTGTTGCATATTTAAAATTTCGCTGATACTCCGGGACCAATAAAATCCTTTCCAACACTTCCGGTCTATCCATGTACTTGTGATAGGGTATTGCAAAACCTTCATCAGGATAGTTAGATGTAACAGGCATCTGCCAAACAAAACCCCCTGCATACTTTGCTTTCATTTCATCAGACACCCCTTCATAGTAATGGATCTTGCCAACTTTCTTTAGCCTTGACAATCCTACAATCACATATTTCGGGCTTTCATCTTCGCTGAATGGATTGCTGTAATTAGCATAATAAAATAGCAATGACTGCCCTTCTTTTAAATCACCGAAATAGTCCTTTGCATTTTGTAACCGGGTATCATAATCGTACTTCTGACCTATGCCAGCTTCCCGAACTACATCGTCTGAATACATGCCTTCGTAATTCCAAATACAAACAGTGGATTCAGGAATATCAAGAATGGCAGGTTTAGCTTCTTTGTTAAACCATGCAGGCGCATTTATTTTTGCTTTTGTTTTTTCTGCACCAAAAGCATTAATGCTAAAACCACATGCCGGAATGCCTGATGTTAAAGAACCGCAGGGTTTGCCTTTTACATCGGGTTGCATTTCCCAATCCAAATCTCTTGCACCTTTTATGTAATCACCTGGATAGGAATGCCTTCCTATGCAATAGGTGTTTTTTTCAGGCTCATCGCAGATATGACCGTTCCAACCGTTATTGTGCCATGCTAATCGAATTGTTATGTGCATACTCTTTACTATTTCAATTTATATTTTAATTTTCCTTTACCTGACTGTTCACCAACTTGGCAAAAGCCAGTATTGGAAATCAGTGATTTTTTGTTGTTGTGTTTTTTCTGACATTACATTAATACTTTTTATTGTAACACTTCATCAATAATCTGTTTGATCTTCTTATTATTCAATTGTGTCTTGAACTCCACCTTATAACCATCAATTGTTAATTGATTAAAGAAAACCTTTGCACAATCAATTTTGGCTTGTTCAATGCCTCTAAGCGTAGTCTGATTCTCAACATCTTTTGTTTCCACAATTACATTCAGAATCTTTTCGCCATTATCCTTCTTTACCACATACATAAAATCGGGGCTGTATGACTGACCTGTGATAGTGGGGATTGCAATACTGCTTCTGGGTATTTTACCATAAACAATAATTTCCTGAATACCATCTACTAACAGATTCTCCTTTTCCAACGGTGAATCAAAAGCATACACATCATATAGGTATTTTGCAGACGGAGTACCGTCAATAAACTTTGTGCCTATAACACCCTGGGTAATTTCAGATTTGGGTGTGCCATCTGAAAAAGTTAGTGCGGTTGTTTTAACGGGAAGGTTTGCTTTGGAGTAACTAAATCTACCACTCAATTTTTCAATCTTCCAATCCTGAAACAGTTTTACGAAATTGGCCGCACTTTGCTCATTTATTCTTTCAGCTTGAACATTGTTTTCTTTGGCATACTCAGACAAAACTGCATGAAGCAATTGAATAGACAGGTTCGTTTGACGATTGATACGCTTTAAAAAATCATTATATGGTAAAGGCTTATTGATCTTAAACTGCACCCCGGTATCTTCATTTATGGTTGCTTTTGCTCCAGTTGTATTTAATTCTTCCCGCCTGCTGGTGATGTAGGTGTCAGAAAAAACACCATTCCTGAGCAAGCCCAGTAACTCATTAAAGAGAAAGTTCTCCTGTTCAATTCTTTCATAATGCAGAATGTATTTGCTGTTTATTTCTTCCCAAAGGGTTTTCAGTTCAGCATATACTGCTTTGCGGATTTTGATTTTCTTTTCTTTCTTTTTATTGCGGTCTTCTACCTTGCCTTTTTGCAAGCCAACAGTAAACTCTGGGTACTCCTCAAAGAATTGATCGCTGTTCTCTGCTTTGATATTTTTGTTACGGTCAATATATTTTTTGCTGAGTAACTCTACAAAAAAAGATCGTCTGTATCCAAATTTCGTTTTAAAGCAACCTCGGCAATCATTTCATCTGTTATGGTAAAGCCTTGCGGTAAGTCTGCATTTATTTCATTCACCAACTTTTCTGCAAAGTCTGCTTCGGTAAAATCAATAACATAGTTGAGTTTAAAATCCTCATTGGAAATTCGGTTACCAAATTCATCAACCGGCAAACGTAAACCCCTGCCTACTTCCTGAATCTTGCTGTTTTCACTGCCGCTACTGCGTAATTTGGCTATGGTAAAAACGTTTGGATTGTCCCATCCTTCTTTTAAAGTCCACTTAGAAAATAAAAACCGGCGGGTGCTAAAGTTTCCCTGTTCATCTTTGATTGCAAGTAGTTTTTTCTTCTCATATAAAATTTCCTGTACTTCCTGTGCAATGGCTTCATCGGAACTGCTATTGTCCTGTGAAAAGTATCCTGCATGGGTAGCGTTCAAATCTGCTTTAGAAGCCAATAAGTAATCCTTATATTCATTTTCCTGCTCCGTAAGTGTTGGGATTATTACATCAATTTTCTCTGCAAGCAACCTTTCAAAGGTATGTTTGAGATAAGGTTGTTTTTCCTGGTTTTCTAATGCACGATATGAAGCAATATCATCAATAAAAAACAAGGCAAGTGTTTTTATTTTATTGTTTCTGTCCTGAAATTAATTCCTTCCGTTTCGAAGTGTCTTTCCAATGCAAGCCGAATCATGCTTTCCTGGTAAGATGTAGAATAAATGTCGGTACTAAATTCTTCGCCGGTAGATTTAGCCTGACCATTCGAGAACTCTACCGTGCTGGCAGTTACACCGTCAATAACAATACCCTCCAACTCGGGGGCAATCATACCCAAGCTATCACCTTTGCTTAATTCAAAGGATTTTGTGGGCACATCTCTTTGGATAAGATTGAACCTGGCGGATGTTTTACTCTGCACGCCCATGATTTTTACTTTATCCTGCTTTTGGCTTACCGGCTCGAAATGTTCTTTGGCAATGCCCTTAATCAGATTTTGGTTAAATGCCTGAAAAGAGTTTAAATCATACAACAGGTTATGATAATCTTTCCGCTTTATTTTATTTCTGCCTCTGCCTGTTTCTATTTCAGGAAAGGTTGCACCAAAGCGAATGATTGTTTGAGGACGAATATTTTTTTCGATAAACTCATATGCTTTTTGTGTTTTGCTGAAACGATGCGGTTCATCAATAATCACAAAAGGTTTTGTAGCCTTAATACCTTCTATGGGTTTATAAAAACCTTCAACACCGTAATCATAGGTATCAGTCAGTAATTTTGAAGTGCCACCCAATAAACTCATGTTGGTGAGCAGCACATAAATTTTATTGGCATTCTGGCTACTACCTGCTACAAACTCTCTCACCACACCGGGGAAATAGTTCTTGCCTTTTTTCTTTTTTGTAGCTTCCAGCACCAACACATCCAATTCTGTTCCATAGCCACATTGGTCTTTGAAATGCCTTTTGGTATAGCCATCTTGCATAAACTGCTTGGCTCCTGCTTTTATGGCGAGTGTAGGCACAGCTACTATAAACTTATTAATACCATAACGCTTGTGCAGCTCAAACATGGCAGCAGTGTACACATAGGTTTTACCGGTACCAGTTTCCATCTTAATATCCAGATTCAGATAGCTGCCTATTTCATTGAGTGCTTTGTACTCAGCCGGAATAGCATTGTCTTTTTGTACATGGGCCATATTGGTCATCAGGGTCTGCCTATCCAAAAGCAGCGTAGGATTTTCATAATACAGGCTGTTCTTCTGTATCAAGTTCGCACTCAGCACATTGGCTATGGCCGTGTATGCTTTTACCTGATGGGGCAAATCATTTTTTAATATCAGTTCCATAGCTGTTAGTACCTTACGGTGAAGTTGATTTTTAAATTCTTCTCTCCATCGTTAAGGATGCGAAGGTTTTTCTCTATCATTTCATTGATACTCCAATCAGGAAAGCTATAACCAAACAATACCAGATTCTCAGGATTGAAGTGCCCTTCTGCATCGTATTTACTTAAAAGGGCTTTCATGCTTTCCAGTGTAAATCCTTGGTCTATCAGGTACAGATGTTTTTGACAATAGTAAGCGGTGTAACCAGCTAAATCTATCGCCTCAGCGGTATGGGTGAGGCCATATCCCCAGATTGGCATTAAGCCAGGTAGCCAAAATGGTGGGCTTGCCAAAATCATCCAAAATGCTGGTGTCAGCCAATAGCCCCGCCTTATCAAAACTATCGAGTTTATCTAAAGTGTTTTGATTTGGCTCGGAAAGTATGTAGTGCTTGAAACCTAAGTCCAGTTCCCTTGGTGTTTCTTTTTCAAACAAATCGCCTGAGTTATTTTTTCTTACTTTCAATTTGCTCTTGTTTTATTTTGGCTGCTGCCCGTTTGATGCGTTCTATGCCAATGTAATCTAAGGTAGTAGGTAGTTATTTTCTTTTAGAAATTCGTAAGCCTCCTTTTGAGGGGCATTATTTAAATCTAAAATGGCAGGAATTTGTATAGCAATAAATTTTCTTCTGATGGTATCTTTTGCATTTATATCGATTACTGCATTAGCAGACGATGCTGAGCCTGAAAAAAAATTCGAGAAAGACATCATCATCCTTTGTTAATACAAAGGATATAAATTGGCTGATAAAATTAACCGGTTTAGGGTTTGTAAAAAGGGTCTTAGTTTCTGGAAACAATTCTTTTAAATCATATGAACCGATACGGCCATCAAAATCAATGATGCTACTAAGCTTCTCTGAAAATTCTTTTGCATAAAGTTTTAGCTCAATGATTTTAGTTTCATCATCTCCAAATAAAATTTTGCCATTGTCAATCAAATCTTTCATTGTTGTTTCAGGAAAACGATACCCCATTAAGGGTTGTTTACATGGCTTATTTGTTACTGGATGAATAACATCATAACGATAGCCTTCTTTGCCGGGGTTATGAACGCTTTAGCTGCCAGTATAAATACCTCCTTCATCAATGAACTTATAGCGGTCAAGTGGCCAAACTTCATTTTTGTGAGCCCTATACCATTTATTATACTCGATTTTTAATTCATCTAAATTGTTGAATTTATCATTCAACTCATTACCTTTTTCAACAAGTAAATCTTTTATAACTGATAGCTTACTTTTCCATTGACTTTCCAAAAGGTTTTTATTATTTGTAAAACAAAGGACGTATTCATGCTCAATGGCAACTTGTGTTGGATTATTATCAGTAGCGTTCTTCCACACAATTGTACCTACCCAATTCTCTTCTCTAAACACATCATCGCACAACAATTTCAGGTTAGCTTGCTCATTGTCGTCAATCGAAATAAAAATCACTCCATCATCTGTCAATAAATCCCTTGCCAGTAGCAGGCGGCTGTACATAAACATGAGCCATGCACTATGAGAAGCAGAGCCCCGCTTGGTAAGGTTCAAAATACGATCAGCTTCTTCTTCGCTTACACTCAGCTTTTCCTCTAAGGTCTCTTTGTTGTAATTGAAATTGTCGAAATATACGAAACCATCCGACCCTGTATTGTAAGGCGGATCTATGTAAATACATTTTATTTCTCCGTTGTATGATTTTAGTAAATGTTTTAATCCATCAAGATTATCACCACTGATATAAATATTTTCGCTTTTGGCATTTTCCGGCAGGCTGTTGTGATTTTCGTTGGGCTGAATAACTGTGGTGGTCTCTGTACTTGCTAAAAGCTTTGCATAACTTTTGCCCAAAAACTTTAGTTCATAACCTTCCTGTACCACATTGGATGTAGAGGATATTTCCGCTTTAAAACGTTCGATGTCAAAAGAGCCATCGGCTTTAAAACAAGCAGGGAAATTCTCCTTAAGTACAGCCAATTGCTTGCTGTTCGGTGTGGTATTGTCGTTTTGTTGTATTATGTCTTTGATCATCTTATGTTATTGTTTATGCCCTTGCAAAGTTTATCAGTGGTTCAATATCTCCTTTGTCTGCTGCTTTTATTGCATTTAGGTAAGCACTCCGTGTGTCGCCCTGCTTTACCAAATTAGCTGCACCCCAGGTGTAATGCGGCAGTTTAAAAATTTTCTCAATTACAATATCGGCCATTAACCTGCTGTGCCTGCCGTTACCATTGGCAAAACAATGGATGCTTACCAGCCGGTGCTTGAAACGGATGGTTGTTTCGTCGGGGCTTTTGAATCCAGCAAACCGTAATAGGTTGTTAGATATACTTTCTTTCACCTAAAATTGATTTTGATTATAAAGTTTTCATTTTATCTAATATTTTTACCATTGCCAAAGTATCCAACCCACAATATTCCAGCAATGCTGTACGAGTATCTGCTTCTCCGTTTCATCATCCACATTCTTCAGGTTGTAAAAAGCTGCACTGGCATCTCCACCATTTCCAATAGCCAATGAATCATAATTCAACTCAGGAACCAATGCAGGTAACACAGACTTGATGGAATAAGAACCATTCATCCCGGGCAGGCGGTAATTCTTCCTGAAAGGAGTCATCAGGTCAATCAATCTCTTCTGGATTTTTCAATTCCAGCTGACAAATAATCAAAATCATCTTTGAGTTGATTGAGAATAGTGTTTTCAAATGTTTTATTATACACCAGCACTGATCCCTTTTTGCCAATGCATTGTAGCAAATTTTCTGCAAATTCCAGTTGATTACCATTGGGTCCCTCAGCCAAGTAATATTTATGTTCTAATTCACTCTCTTCTTCTTGCTGAATATGTATTGAAAACTGGAAAGGAACCTGACGGAAAGGCCAATGACCATCATATTCCGGCACCGCTGTCATCCATGTTTCAAAATCCATAAAGTATAAAGGGTATTTCAATTGTTCCAGGAACTCCTTTATTGCTTTGTGGTTGATGTACTTCTTTTCTTCTTCTGTTTCATCTACCAAGTCTTTACTGCAAAATCCATAGAAATCACAATCATAAGGTTTAAAACATTGATCTCCGACTTCTATTATAGGATAATTTTTCAATTTCAATACCGCTTTCAGTTCAGCAGCTTTTTCAATAATAAAGGGTTGTAGATCTTCAACCTCTTTATGAATAGAGATACAGGTAAAAAGTTTTTGTATATCCAGGTCACCGTACCGGACATAATCAGTATTCAAATGAACAATGCTGATATCTTCCAATGGTAAACCGGAGTTTGTAATCACATAATATTGCAGAGCTGCATCCTGGATGTGCTGAGATTTTACCTTCGCAGTGCTTTTCACTTCAAATGCATACCATTTCCCTTTCTTCTCTACCAGTATATCAATAGCAGCCATTATTCCGTCAAACTGAAAAGCAGCTTCATAAATAGTATTTACTCCTTTACGGATATATTTGGCTGTATCAGCTATCGATTGCTGATATTGATAAGGCGTTTGAGGACTGGCGTCAATACCGTAAGGAAATAATTTTCTTGCCAACAAGCCTACATCTGTACCTGTTTGAAAAATGGCTGTTTGTTCTTCAGTTTCTTCATCCCTAAGTGAAGGTTTAAATTTATGCAGCCAGAGTCGTTTAGGACACTGGCATCCATACATGAAAGTAGTTTTGGAAAGAAGGTGGCGTTTGGTGGCAGGAACTTTCATAGCCCTCTAAAGTTAGGAAATCGGCAATTAAAAAATAGGAGGATTAGTTTCGGTTCAAGAGCATCCCCATCCTGAGCCCTTCGAAAAAATAATAATGCTTAAGTATTAATGCAAACTATTTCATTAACTCACCGGAATGCTCAATACAAATTAATGAATCAGGATAATTGTATTATGGGTTATTTTTCTCAAGAATTTGGCCTAAAATTTTTCCAGATTCTCTTTCTGAATTCACTAAATCGTATAGGGTAATTTTATCCAGAAAATTATCCATATTCAATTGGATCATTTGCCAGAGCGAACGTACAGAACAATCCACTGAATTAGTACATAGGTTTAAAGTTCCCGTATGCAATCCGCAGAATTCTTTATCAAATAGAGAACCTCCCATGGCCTCCAGTAATCTGTTAATACTTATTTTTTTTGCAGATTTAGCTAATACATAACCTCCTTTATAACCAGGGGTGCTGTTAATAAATCCTTTCAGACGGAGAATCCGGGTAAGTTTCGCTACATAGTGACTACTCAATCCTTCTGCCTCACTTAATTGCGGAATACTCATTCCTTCTTCATCCTTGCAACTGGCAATCCGTATCAGTATACGTAAACCGTATTCTTCCTGTGCAGTTATTTTCATATAATTGTATTATAAGTTGAGAGATTACAAGCTGGCATAATATCTCTTCTCAATATAAATTTTTAATTTATCCATCTCATCAGGGGAATTTCTTTTCGTACAAAACACATTAAATACAGTGGTTAATTCTTTCGCTATATCCCCGGCTGTTTTTCCTTCAATCTGGTAGCGCTGCAGGAGGTGTAATAATTTCCCGTTTTTAAATAATGCAATATTGGGAGAAGAAGGGGTGATGCCCTGTAAATATTTTACCCGGAAGTGCTCTGTTGCTTCTTTTTCCATGCCGGCAAAAAGGGTAACATATTCATCGGGAACATTACCATTCAGCATTGATAAAATGGCACCGGGCCGGGCACCCCGGGCAGCACATCCACAAACGGAATTAAGTACAACAAGGATAATTTTATCATCTTGCCTGCTTAATGCTGCATCCACCTCAGCGGGTGTAAGCAGTTCTTTAAAATTTACATTTGTCAGTTCATTCCTGAAAGGTTGAGCTGTCTCAGCTGGATAGCTGGGCGCTGAATTGTTCAGTAAACTTTTTAAACTTATTTGTGACATACTATTTTTTTTTAAAAAAGTTTCATAACATTCCTAATTCGAGTTGCGCAGCTTCAGACATCATGCTTTTATTCCACGGCGGATCCCATGTTACAGATACATAAACGTCATTGACTCCTTCGATTTGCCTGACTTTCTGATCTACTTCAACAGGTATTGTTTGTGCTGCAGGACATGCCGGCGAAGTCAATGTCATGACGATCTGAATATTATTGATTGGTAAAATATCTATCTCATAGACCAATCCCAGTTCATAAATATTCACCGGTATTTCCGGATCGTAAATGTTTTGCAAACACTCAATTATTTTTTGTTTCAATGCTTCTGTATTCATAATCGCTTAGTGATATAGAATTTTTAATTTTATACGCCAGTGCAAAATTTTTCATTTGCTTTACCATTGCAAGCAATCCATTGGATCGGGTTTGCGCCAGGTGTGTGTTCATTCCTATTTGCTGAATAAAATTCAACTTTGCCTGTATAATGTTATCGGGGGTTTGACCGGATAATACCCGTATCAACAAACTTATCAATCCTTTTACGATCACTGCGTCACTTTCTGCTTTATAATAAATTTTTCCGTCCCGGTAATCGGCCACTAACCACACTATTGACTGGCATCCACGCACTCTATTCTCATCAATTTTATACTGATCGTCCAATGCAGGTAATTTCTTACCCAGGTCAATGATATATTCGTACTTATCGTCCCAGGAATCGAACAAAGAGAATTCTTCAGCTATTTCTTTTTCTATTTCTTCTATGGTGTTTTGTGTCTTCATGATGGTTTATGATAACATTTTTATTGCTTTATATAATCCGGTTACAAATTCATCAATTTCTTCCTTTGTGTTGTACATCGCAAAAGAGGATCTGACGGTGCCGGTAATTCCAAACCGGTTCATAAGAGGTTGCGCACAATGATGCCCCGTTCTTACAGCAATGCCGCTGTTATCCAATAATATCCCTATATCCTGCGGATGAAACCCTTCAATGATAAATGAAATCACACTTACTTTTTCTTTAGCTTCACCAATAATTTTTAATCCCCGGATTTGCTGTAATTGTCTGGTTGCATAATGCAAAAGTCCATCTTCATATTTCCTAATATTATTTGTCCCGATTTGGTTGATGAAATTCAATGCTGTCCGGAATGCAATGACATCTGCAACATTGGGCGTACCTGCCTCGTATTTGTAAGGCAGATCATTGTAGGTTGTTTTTTCAAATGTCACTTCTTTGATCATCTCACCGCCACCATGAAAAACGGGCATCACTTCCAGCAATTCCTTTTTACCATACAACACGCCAATTCCTGTAGGTCCATATAATTTATGCCCCGAGAAAACAAAGAAATCACAGTCTATCTCATGCACATCAATATCAAGATGTACTATTGATTGGGCCCCATCTATCAAAATCACAGCCCCTGCTTCGTGAGCCGCATCAATAATTTGTCTAATAGGGTTAATAGTCCCTAATGCATTGGATACATGCATAACTGAAACCAATTTCGTTTTCGGACTTAATAACTTTTTATATTCATCAAATAATAATTCTCCTTTATCATTGATAGGGATTATTTTTAATACAGCATCTTTTTCTTCGCATAGAATCTGCCAGGGAACAATATTGGAATGATGTTCCATGGTGGAAATAATTATTTCATCTCCGGCTTTGATATTCTGCCTGCCCCATGTATAAGCCACAAGATTGATTCCTTCCGTAGTTCCTTTAGTGAAAATAATTTCTTCTCTTGATGAAGCATGAATAAAATGCTGAACTGCATCCCGGGTTGCTTCAAAAGCTGCAGTTGCTTCTTCTGCCAGGGTATGAATACCACGATGGATATTCGAATTATAATTTGTGTAATAATCTAACAACGCATCAATAACTGACTGTGGCTTTTGCGAAGTAGCTGCATTATCAAGGTATACCAATGGCCTGCCTTTCACTTTCCGGTTGAGTATCGGAAACTGTTGGCGGATGTCATATACATTCAGGCTTTTTTGTATGGTTGCTGTTTCTGTCATGTTATATCATATTCCAAACGTTCTGAAATTAATTTGCTAACGTACTCGCGAATAGGTTCTGGTTTTATGTGTTCCAGTATATCCACTGCAAATGCGTGAAGCAATAATGACCTGGCAATTTTCAAAGGAATCCCTCTTGACTGCAGGTAGAATAAACCTTCTTCATTCAGTTGCCCGACTGTACAGCCATGAGAGCATTTTACATCATCAGCAAAAATTTCCAATTGAGGTTTGGTATTTACACTGGCTTCATCTGATAACAATATATTCTTGTTCGATTGATATGCATTTGTTTTTTGCGCCTGTGGCTGAACAAATATTTTTCCGTTGAATACTCCGGTAGCATTATCATCTATGATGCCTTTGTACAATTCATTACTGAAGCAATTCGGCTTTACATTATCCACCACAGTATGGTTATCAATATGGCTTCTCCCATTTTGTAAATACAGCCCATATAAATGTGCTTCACAATACTCCGCATCAAGTATTACGTTTAAATTATTCCGGACAATGCCTCCGTCCAGAGAAATAGTTACTGTATGTATATAGCTCTTTCCTACTGAGCGGATATGTGTTGTACTAACCTGGTTTGAATGGCTGGAATCGTTTTGGATTTTATAATATTCCACCCTGGCGTTTTTTTCCACTATTATTTCCATCACCTGGTTTGTAAAACTTTCGTCCAACCCAATGGTTGAATATGTTTCCACTATTTGTACTTGCGCATTTTCACTTATATGCACCAAGCTGCGTGGCTGCGCTAAAATATTACCCCACCTGGCATCTGTAATATTATATATGTAAATGGGGTGTTCGGTCACCTGTTCTTTTTTAACATGAATGAAGACACCATTATACACAAATGCAGTATTGAGCGCATTGATGCCATCTTTTAAATAGCTGCTGCTATTACCCAGGTATTTCGAAACAATATCTTTGTATTCACTCTTTGATGCATCTTCCAAAGACATCGCTAACAACTGGTCTCTAGAACGGATTGTGGAAAATAGGAAAGAAAATATTCCGTTTATAAATATCAGTTCATTCGCATTTTCATAATCCGGCAAACGGAGAGCATCCAGATCTTGTGGAAAAATTGATGGCACTGGTTGACTAACAGCAAATTTATATTCTTTATTAAACAAGCTATTTATGCGGGTATATTTCCATTCTTCATGCCGGATCGGAATACCCATCTGCATAAAATTATCAAATGCATTCTGGCGAAACTCGGTAAGGCCGCTATCCTCCTGCTGGGATTGTAATTGATCAAACTGTTCTTTAAAATATTCTTCCGGGTTCATATATTTAGTTATTGATTCACTTCTTCACTAACATCAATTTCATTTTTGATAAAATCATAACCTCTTTCTTCCAGCTCCAATGCCAGTTCTTTTGAACCTGATTTTACAATCCGGCCATTGTACAAGACATGTACAAAATCGGGAATGATATAATCAAGCATACGTTGGTAATGAGTAACGACTAACACCGCATTATCCCGGCTTCGTAATTTGTTTACGCCATTAGCAACGATCCTGATAGCATCAATATCCAAGCCTGAGTCGGTCTCATCCAATATAGCGAGCTTAGGTTTTAGCATTGCCATCTGGAAAATTTCATTGCGTTTTTTTTCACCGCCGGAAAAACCTTCATTCAGGCAACGACTCAGCAGCGATTGATCAATATCCATCATTGCCATTTGTTCCTTTATTAATTTGAGAAATGCCAAAGCATCCATCGGTTTTTCACCACGATATTTCCGAATTTCATTCATCGCGGTTTTTATGAAGTTTGTAGTAGTCAGTCCTGGAATTTCTACCGGGTATTGAAAAGCAAGAAACAAACCTTCTCCTGCTCTTTTTTCAGTTGACATGTCTAAAAGATTTTTTCCTGAAAATTCAACAGTACCTTCAGTTACTTCAAAATTTTCTTTGCCGGCCAATACAGATGCCAGTGTGCTTTTGCCGGAACCATTTGGTCCCATAATGGCATGCACTTCGCCTGGCCTTATCTGAAGATTAATCCCGTTTAAAATTTTCTTCCCTTCAATGCCTGCATGTAAGTTGTGAATCGTCAGCATAATTATATTTTTAATTTCAAATTTTTATCCTACACTTCCTTCCAAACTGATGGCAAGTAATTTTTGTGCTTCTACCGCAAATTCCATCGGCAACTGGTTCATTACTTCTCTGGCAAAACCATTTACGATCAATGCTACTGCCGTTTCTGTATTAATACCTCGTTGATTGCAATAAAATATCTGGTCTTCACCGATTTTAGAAGTGGTAGCTTCATGTTCTACAATTGCCGAATTATTTTTTACCTCGATATAGGGAAAAGTGTGTGCCCCGCATTTGTCGCCTAACAACAAGGAATCACATTGAGAATAATTACGGGCATTAATTGCATTTTTATTTACGTGTACTAAACCCCTGTAACTATTGTTGCTGACACCTGCTGAAATTCCTTTTGACACGATACGGCTTTTTGTATTCTTTCCCAGGTGCATCATCTTGGTTCCTGTATCTGCCTGCTGGTGATTGTTGGTCACCGCAACAGAATAAAACTCACCAATAGAGTTATCCCCTTTTAAAATTACGCTTGGATATTTCCATGTAATGGCTGAACCGGTTTCCACTTGTGTCCATGAAATCTTTGAACTTTCTCCCTTGCAAATACCACGCTTGGTTACAAAATTGTAAATGCCTCCTTTACCTTCTTTATCGCCTGGATACCAGTTTTGAACTGTTGAATATTTAATTTCTGCCCTGTCAAGCGCAACCAGTTCCACTACAGCAGCATGCAATTGGTGTTCATCTCGCATCGGAGCTGTACAACCTTCCAGATAACTAACATAACTTCCTTCTTCAGCTATGATCAATGTTCTTTCAAACTGCCCGGTATTTTCTGCATTGATGCGGAAATAAGTTGATAATTCCATCGGACACCGAACGCCTTTGGGAATATAACAAAATGAACCATCACTAAATACAGCAGAGTTAAGTGAAGCGAAATAATTATCAGTAACAGGAACTACCGAGCCTAAATATTGTTTTACCAATTCTGGATGTTCCTGGATGGCTTCGCTCATAGAACAGAATACAATACCTAGCTCCGCTAACTGTTCTTTAAATGAAGTACCGATAGAAACACTGTCGATTACAGCATCAACTGCGACACCTGTTAAACGTTTTTGTTCATCCAATGAAATTCCCAGTTTTTCAAAAGTTCTCCTCAATTCAGGATCAATTTCCTCCAGACTTTTGACATTATT
This sequence comes from uncultured Bacteroidota bacterium, assembly GCA_963823125.1. Taxonomy (GTDB): domain Bacteria; phylum Bacteroidota; class Bacteroidia; order Chitinophagales; family Chitinophagaceae; genus UTBCD1. The sequence goes on along the minus strand of CAWGKD010000003.1, from coordinate 170,035 downwards.
GTTTTGCTTTGGAGCCGAATAATAAATAATATCCTGATAATTGATCGATGGATATTTTACATTGGCCCAAGTCGGTTCTTCTCCCGCCAGACGAGACCAATGACGGTAAGCTTTTAATCTCCACTCCAGCATCCATTGCGGCTCTTTCTTTTTTGCAGAGATAAAACGTACGATATCCTCATTCAATCCTTTAGGTGCCTCGTCAGCTTCTATGTCGGAAATAAATCCATACTTATAATCGCTAAGAACCGTTTTTTCTATAGTGCTAAGCCTGCCATTCATATTGCTCTTTTTAGGCTGAATTATTTCTTTTTCCACAAGACAAAGGTATGAATCTATTTATACAAAAAAGTATAAATAACGTTTAAAAATTCTGGCTATTTTGTCCGATTTGGGGAAAAAATCACCTAAATCTTTAGTTGACTGGTCTCACCCTGTCAAAAGGCGAACTAACCGGCGAATTGACCAATTTGATTTTCTAGTTTATGAATTTTTTGTAGTATTAAATGTTTCAAGATTCATGTATATTTCAGAATGTCCTCCTCCCGAACCTTCTTCATAAAACAATAATTCTTAAATATTAATACTCGAACATTTTATGAACTCACCACAATGCTCACTTCAATTAAAGGATTGAAAAATAATGGTGGAATAATTTTATTTTTTTTCAGAAATTAGGATTCTAATTATTGATCCAATAATGCAATGCGAAAAAGAAATTATGATTATTCGCTGACTGTTCACCATTTTTCAGAATTGATTTTTCTCACTTTATTTATCAGTTGTTTATTCGTTCAGGTTCGAGTTCCTGTAGTGCATTGTTATAAATTTTGTAACGAATCTGTCACCAAGAGGTTTCCAGTTGTAATAGTATATTTTCAATTTCACTCAATTCATTGGATGAAAATGTGCAGTAATCTAAGCTACCAAGATTATCCAGTAATTGTTTCTCAGAACTAACTCCGATCAATATAGATGTAATCCTTTTATCTTTCAGTAGCCACGAGATTGCCATTTGTGATAAAGATTGATTTCGCTTATTTGCGATATCATTTAACTGATGAATCATTTTCAGTTTCTGTGGAGTAATTTCATGGGGTTTCAGGAATCCATGCGGCTTGGCTGCACGGGAATCAGGTGGAATACCATTTAAATATCTATTAGTCAATAAGCCCTGTGCTAAAGGCGAAAAAGGAATACAACCGGTACCGTTTTCTTCCAGCAGATCTAATAATCCTTTTTCTACCCATCTTTCAAACATGGAATACTTTGGCTGATGAATAAGACATGGCGTACCAAGATCGTTTAATATTGCAAAAGCACGTTTTGCTTCTGGTACTCTATAATTCGAAATACCAACATACAAAGCCTTACCTGCTTTTACAATATCATGTAATGCCTGCATAGTTTCTTCCAGAGGAGTATCTGGGTCGGGACGGTGGGAATAAAAAATATCCACATAATTCAATTGCATTCTTTTCAGGCTTTGTTCCAGACTTGCCATCAAATATTTTCTTGATCCCCAATCTCCATAAGGACCGGGCCACATCGTATAACCAGCCTTGGTAGAAATAATCAATTCGTCACGAAAATTTCCGGGAAAATCTTTTTGTAATATGGAACCAAAATTTATTTCTGCAGAACCCGGTGGAGGACCATAATTATTAGCAAGATCGAAATGAGTGATGCCATGATCAAAGGCAGTACGGATAATCGCTCTTCCATTTTCAAGGTTATCTACATCTCCGAAATTATGCCATAACCCTAAAGAAATCATTGGCAACATGAGGCCGCTTTTACCACAACGGTTGTACTTCATTGAAGAATACCGGCTATCAGAAGGTATATACGTCATGTTATTAACAGACTTGATATTTTGAAACTCATCCCCAAAAAAAGATCAGTCAGTGCTAGATTAGTGTATTTCTTAATTTGATAATTATTTTCCCCACACTAAAAATAAAAAATGAATCCCACCTATTCTCTCTTTGCTCATAAACAACCTGAGATAAATTTAGAACTATCTATGTTAGGAAAGATAATTTTAATAACTGATTTTATTTAATTATGAAACTCTTTCTGTTACTTAGTCAGACTTCTCTCCCAAAAATTCAATCCATGCTTTTTTGATACATGGATAATTCTTTGCTGCCTCAACAAGGCTCATAAAGGCAAGAAGATTGTCTTCGAATCGTTTTGCTAAAGAGGCATTATTGATACTTCCATCAGGATTAAATGCCTGCTGTGCCATCGCTAAAGAGAACATATCAGGGAAAACTCTTGATCCAAGGTGTTCTAAAGGAATACGCAATGACCAAAGAGAACGGTTCCCGCCAACCATAGAAGGTGATGCTGATAAAAGCAAAGAGTGACGTTCGTTAAATGGCTGAGGGCGGAAACGTGAAACCCAATCAATTACATTTTTAAGATGACCGGGCATCGAAGCATTATATTCAGGCGATGATATGATCAATGCGTCATTTGCAAGAAGCCTGTTGAGAAACTCTTTTGCTCCCTCTGGAATAGCAGCCTTCGATTCCAAATCCTGGTTATAGGAAGGGCAATCAAACTCACTCATATTTGCAAAGTCCACCTTACCGCCATTCTTTTCAATAACAGTTGTAGCTAATTTTGCTAACCGTGTATTTAAAGAATCTTTTCTTAATGAGGCTGAGAAAACAAGAAAATGCGATGATTCATCTTTGTAATTTGGTTGTTGGTCTTTCATCTGCTCATCTATTTTTTAAAAATGATTAAATAATTTTAAAATCTGGCGTATAATATTTTAAATTGATTAAATCAGAAGGCATTGAATTAGTATTCCATTTATCATGAACAGCCAATGCAGCGCCCAAAGCTGTTGATTGCGCTACCGTAGCGGCATATACTTCTTTCCCGGAATAAAAAGATGCAAGCAAATTCATAAAAACAGTATTTTGGGAAAAACCGCCATCTACAAAAATGTTTTTTACATTTTTAGTCATTATATACCCGGAAGAAACAGATTGTTTTTTTACAAGATTAAATATTAAATGATGATAGGCCTCTTCAAAACTTTTAAATAAAGCCGGGTCTGGTAATGTATCACTTATATTTTTTGAATTATTTATAATAGATGGTTCATAGCTAACCTGTTTATAAAACTGAGGGGATTTATGAAAATGAGATGCAATTAATTTTACCTGTTCGTCATGTTCAAAGCCGGCAAATAACCGGGAAGCTTTCACCGGAATTCCTTTATAACTCATATAACACAAACAATCATTTCGAAGTTCAGAATCAGTTAGCGGTGTTTTGTTAAAAGGATTAAGCGTTATATTCCACGTACCCGTAGATATCAAAACAAATGGTTCTTTAAAATTAAGAAGGTATGGTATCAATGCGGCTGAACTGTCATGCAGGCCAATTCCTACTTTGATTTCTTTGTTTCCGATTCTTATAGGAACAGAAGCTGAAGAGGGAATAACCGGTGCAAATTTTTTGTCTATCCCTTCTTGTTTGACCCAATGATGATAATCCTGCAGTTTAAAATTCCATAACGCCGTATGACAACCAATGCTAGTCATATCAGTTGCCGGATAATTATGGACCAGATAACTGACATATTGCGGTAAGTGAAGTGCAAATGCAACCTGAGCAAAGATTCCGGGATTCAAATATTTTAATCTATAAATCTGTAACCCGGAATTTAAACTTTTCAAAACCGGTGATGCAGTTTCAAGCGAAATTTTTTCTTCACTTCCATGAGCATTGTAAAACCGGCGATACAATTCCTCGGGATATTTTTTTAAATAATTATAAAGCGGAGTAAGCGGCTTGCCTTCATTATTGATATACACAAAGCTTGCTCCATAAGTTGAAAAATTCACAGCAATGACATTGTAATCAGCATTGCTAAGAATCTCTTTTAAAGATGTTAATACAAATTCCCTGAGGGCATTAATATCTTCACAGGATTCTCCATCTTCATCTATCGTTTCATTCAGCGAAATACTTTTTTCATAAACCACCTTATATTGTTCATTGAACAGGAATAATTTTTTATTGGTCTTACCAACATCAAAGATCGCTATGACAGGAAGCGGTTTCATTATAATCCTGTAGCTATTACTTTCTTACCTCTGTTTTTGATAAGCTGGTCCCTGACTTTAAGATCCCGGAATAATTTTATGGGTTGAAGAGCGCCATTTTCCCGTAATCTTGCTTCTGCTATCAATGGCCTTACATCAGTACGATAGGCAAACTGTAAAATTTCCTGTGCTGCAACCACATCATTATTTTCCTGTGCTGTTTTCAAGGCTTTTGTATTGATCAGCAAAGCTTGTGCATAAGCAATTTGAATGGCTTCCACTGATTGCAATAAATCTTCTAACGGATCTTTCACGTTATGGGATGCATCAATCATCCAGGCAAGATCCGTAGCATGATTCATTTCTTTTGCATTCATCCCTTCCACCAGCTCATTGAAAATTAAAAATAACTGATAGGGTTTAATGCTCCCGACAGTCAGATCATCATCACCGTATTTTGAATCATTGAAATGAAAACCACCAAGCTTGCCTTCCATTAATAATAAAGCAACAATCTGTTCAATGTTAGCATTAGGTAAATGATGTCCCAGGTCAACCAGGGAAAATGCTTTGGGTCCCAGTTTTTGTGCATAGAGTAATGATTGACCCCAATCGCCAACTGTCATTGAATAAAAATTTGGTTCGTATGCTTTATATTCTACAAACATTTTCCAATCTCCTGGTAACGCTTTATAAATCTCTTGCAAACCAGCCAGCGTATTTTGAAATGCTTTTCTGAAATTCAATTGACCGGGGAAACAAGAACCATCAGCCAGCCAAATTGTGATGGATTTGGAACCCAATTCTTTTCCATATCCAATCACTTCAATATTATGATCAATCGCCTGCCGGCGAACTGCTTTGTCAACATGCTGCAATGACCCAAATTTGTAACTATGTTTTTGGCCAGACTGATCCTGAAATGTATTGGAATTGACTGCATCAAATTTTAAATTCAATTGAACGGCCAGTTTTTTTATTTTTTTTGAATCGGAAGGAATATCCCAGGGAATATGCAGAGAAATAGCGCCACCGGATTTATTTAATTGATGAAGCAATGCAACATCTTCCATTTTTTCCTCAAGAATTCGCGGTTCACCGCCACCGGAAAAACGGGCGAACCTTGTTCCGCCAGTACCCAATGCCCAACTGGGAATGGCTACCTGGAAAAGCCTGAGCTTTTCAATTATCTTGTCAACATCAGAAATTTTTTGAGAGATAAATTCAAAATCTTTCTTATGCTCTTTATTCAAAGAATGATTATGCTCGTCTATTTTATTTTGATCTATAAGCATGATAAATGTTTTAGGGAAGAAAAAAAACTTCCTTTAAAGGAATACTGACTGGAGAATGATCCGGATTTGTTTCCATAATATCTTTCATAAATGCCCACCATTTTATCATGATGGGTTCTTTGGGCAATTCATCCAGATTCTTAGCATCGTCAATGGTAAGGTAAGCAAACAAATCATTGGTTTTTTCATCCAGGAAAATAGAATAATCCTTTATACCTGTTTGTTTCAACAAATTTTTTAATTCAGCACCAATTTCATCATGGCGTTTCTTGTATATTTCTTCACAGCCTTTGAATAATTTCATTTTGAAAGCAACCCGTTGCATAATTCAGAATATTTTTTCAATAATAAAATATAAATGCCTAACATACTTTCACAACATCCATATTCAGTAAGCTCCCAAGTTTTTGAATCTTAGAACTGATATGCCCAATCCCAACTGCACAATGATGCGCAGGCCCATAACTGTTCCAATCGTTTACAAACTTTCTTGCACCCAAAGGGAACTTATAACGGCTATTGGTATTGCCAATTTCGAGAATCGGCCCCGGAACAGATTCACTTTCTGCCACCAGCAACATTAATCCGCCATCTTTTTTTTCAACTACACTCAACAAAGTCACAGGCCCGTTTTTTACAGACATTTCTACAGATACACCTTTGCCAACCTTACCATGATATACATGCAAAGGGCGAACTTTTGTTTTTCCTTCAGCTATAGCAATATGCCCGGGGCCATCATGCCCCATCAGCACAACATCATCTTTAAAATCCATGGCATAATATTCAGTGAAAGATCCGCCTGCACCAAAACTGTCCATGATTTTCATCGCCTGAACATTTTTAATTTCATATTCCCCGGCAACAGGAATTCCGTTTGCCGTTAATAATGAATTGCCAAGAATAATTGAACTAATGGTTTCTTCGTTCTCTGAATTCCCCGTGCCCTTGTAATAGTAAGCCAAGGATCCCAATTTATATTTACTAACTAACCTGTCTAAGGCAACGGAAGTAACAGCTGCTTTTTCTATTTCCTCCATCGGGCAATCAGATTGAACGTCGAATATTTTATAAAATAGATCAACCCTCTCTTTCATTTCTGCATCCGTAACTTCTCTGCGCAAAGAAACTAATTCTTCTACTTCAATCAATTCAATATGGCCGCCAAAATAGGCGTAGTGTTTTGTAAGATCAGTATAAATATCCAGCATACCACTATAATAATGCCCCATGCAACCCAGACGATTATACTGCATAATATTTGCAACTTTTGCTGCTTCCACCCATTCTTTTATTTCATTCCAGCATTCATCATCATTGAGCAGCGTACCTGTAATCTGATGAAATGCAATTCCAGTTCTGTTGAATACATTGGCAATTTCAGGAACAGTACATGCTGAACAAAATGCCAGCCATTCACCGGTCATTTTAGTACGGTCATTCATTGCATTGAACGATGCATAATCAATAGCCACATCCGGAGAAAGGTTTAATATAATTACGGGCACTTTAGCTCGCTGCACAACAGGCAATACTGTTGATGATAAAGCATAAGTGGTAACATAAAGGAAGATCAGGTCAACATCTTCAGTCCGGAATTTTCTACCGGCTGCAAAAGCTTTTTCAGGAGTATCAATAAGTCCCGGATTAATGATCTCTGGATGAATGAAAGATAATTTTTGATTTATTGTTGAAAGATATCCTTCCAGTCTTTCTTTTAAACCGATGAATTGTTCCCAATACGCTTCTAACCCGATCCCGAACAATCCTATTTTCAGTTGTGTTTGATTCATGAACCGGTTGTTTAAATTTTTTTATTTGGCTGTAATCACTGCTACTGCAAAAGGCTTCAGTTCTATTGCATCTGTACCAATCATCGATGAAGTCGGCTCATTATCTCCGGTAGATGGATCCACCACATACAATGTTCCTCCCCTGAAAGCTGAAGGTAGGGCCAGTTGTAATGTTTTATTTCTTTTATTAATGAGCAATACCTTTTTCCCCTGCTCTGTATTGAATGCCTGGAATGAAAGTGCCGATCCTGCCAAACCGTTACCAAAAACATTTGCTTCCACCAATTCATCGCCTTTACCAAAATTGTCTTTTATTAATTTAAGTGCCCAATAACGGGCATTGGGTTTGCCATTTTTCCAATTCATCATGCTGACACTTGGAAACTGAGAAGGATAACCAACCAATTGTGATTCGCCTATCACATCAATGCCCTGATGGATCAGATCTAAAAAAACATAAGCGTATGTTGCTGCTGATAAATTCCAGTATTCATCTGGAATGGGAACTTCTTTCGGACCATTGTCAGTGGGTAAAATACTGCCTATCTCATCAACTGTTGTTTTTGTAGAAGGAGAAAGCCGCTTGCGAATGCTTTCGATAAAACGAACTTTATTCAAAAAACCATCAGCCTGATCAAAAAAAGTATACTGCATAATGTTAATATCCTGATCCATGGGAGGTGATGCATAAAAATGATAAGAGATCATATCAAGAGGGATTCCCGCTTTATGATTTTTATGATTAAGAAAATATTCGAAGAACTCGGGATTGTTTTCAAATGCCAGCGCCAGCCCCACGAACTTTGTAGCGGGCGATTCTTTTTTTATGGCGCTAACAATAGCATCATAGAGCTTTGTGTATTGTTGCGGTGTATTGTTATGTTCAAAGTCAGGTTCATTCAATACTTCCCAATAGGGAACGTCAAAATGAAAATCGGATGTATAATATTTTCCCAATTCATCGGCAAATCCTCCCTTAGTATACCAGCTATATACTCTTGCAAAATAACTGGCTATTTCTTTCAGCGTAGAATCGCGTGGAACCATGCCTTGTGTATAATTCCAAAAAACTGAATCGGGGTTTTCTGGATACGCAACAGGTTTTTCAGTTTTATACATCCATGACGGTATAGTACTGAAATTTAAAATAACAGAATGGCCTTTTGTTGCATTCAAAAAATCAGTTGTCATGGGGTCAATAAGATTAAAATCCCAGGATGTTTTATTTTTCGAAGGCGGTTCTAATTCCGCTACAACAAGTTTTGGATAAGGCAACCATGGAACATAGCGAACATAATCACAACCTAATTTTTTAAGCGCTTCAAAAGACTGATCATGAATAGGCGATCCTTGTCGCAACATAGGATTAACAACTACCTGCAAAGTAGGAGTAGATTTGGAAACCATTAATTGCTTTTCCCATTTCACATCAAGTGTATCCACAGCATCAGCGTTTTCCTGTGCATGAGTATGGAAAACAATTAAAATAGGGAAAAAGAAAAAAATATATTTCATTGAAGTGATTTTTAAAAAGTTATTTGAGTAAAATAAAATACTTTTTATACAGTTTTGATTATGTTAACCGGATAAATAAAATTGACAACATAAATTTTCTCGCGGCGCTTTTTTTACATTTCATCAACACTATTCACGCTATCTTAAAAATGCTGCCGCGATCCCACCATCTACATTCAGTACATTGCCGGTAGATTTATTTAATAATCCGCTTACGAATACAAAACAGGCATTGGCGATATCTTCTGGCAAAATAATTTCATTGAGCAATGTACGTTTTGCATAATAAGCAGGAAGTTCTTCCACCGTAATTCCGTATGCTTTCGCTCGGCCTTCTGCCCAACCACCAGCCCAGATATTACTATCAGCAATCACTGCATCGGGATTCACTGAATTCACACGAATCTTATCACTTCCAAGTTCTGTTGCAAGCAATCTTGAAAGATGTGCCTGTGCAGCCTTGGCAGAGCCGTATCCGGAATTGTTTGGACCAGCAACAACTGAATTCTTTGAAACAATGTTCACAATATCACCGCCGAAACCGCCTGTCCGGCAGACTTTTGCTTGCGCATAATCTCAACACCCAATTTTGAAACAAGAAACTGCCCTTTCACCAAAATATCATACAACCTATTCCAATCTTCTATAGAATGTTCCTGAATAGATTTTGAAATACTGATACCCGCATTATTTACAATAATATCAACACCACCAAAGGCAAGAGATGCTGATTCAAAAGCTTTTGCAATTGAATTCAGATCTGTAACATCCAATATAACGGAGGATGACGCATCCTTCCCAAATTGATTTTTGAATTCTTCGTCAGTAGTCTTTAATCTTTCACCATTGATATCATTAATCACCACACAGGCGCCTTCTTCTGCAAACTTTTTTGCAATAGCCTTTCCGATGCCACCTGCACTACCAGTAATCAATGCAATTCTGCCGCTTAATGTTTTTGGTTTTGGCATTCTTTGCAGTTTTGCTTCTTCCAATAACCAATATTCAATGTTAAATGCTTCCTGCCTTGGTAAAGATGTGTATTCGCTGATTGCTTCGGCTCCTTTCATAACATTGATGGCATTTATATAAAATTCAGATGCTACTCTCGCTGTTTGTTTGTCTTTTGCAAAACTAAACATGCCGATACCAGGATATAAAATGATTACAGGATTGCCATCACGCATGGCTGGACTGTTGAGATGTTTATAACTATTATAATAATCTCCATACAATTTCCGGTATGCTTCAAATTGTGGTTTGAGTTTTTCAGTTACTACTGAAATATTCTTCAAATCTTCATCAGTGTTAAGATTTAAAATAAGCGGAGAAATTTTTGTTCTGAGAAAATGATCGGGACAACTTGTGCCCATCGCTGCCAGTCTTTCCAGGTTGTTTGAAGTAATAAATTCTAAAACTCTTTCATCATCGGTAAAATGTCCGATCATACCCCCAACCCCTGAAGGGGAGTTTGTTTGATGGCTGTTTGAACAAAATCCTCTCAACAAAGGCATCAATGATGAAGCTTTTTTTAAACGATCTTCTTTTTCTAATGATTTTATTTTAGCACCACCAAATATTGAATTTTGTTTTACGATTTTTTTATCCAAATATTCTGCACAATGTTCAATCACTTCCAATGTATTGATATAACTTTCATAAGCCGTATCGCCCCATGTAAACAAGCCATGTGAGCCAAGCATAATGCCTTTAATCTCCAGATTGGCTTCAAGACATTCCAGCATTTTTAATCCGAGATCAAATCCGGGTCGTTGCCATTTAACCCAACCAATTTTTCCATTAAAAATTTCTTTGGTAATTTTTTCTCCATCTTTTGCAGCGGCGATAGCAATAGCTGCATCAGGATGCAAATGATCTATATGTTTGAATGGAAGAAATGCGTGAAGAGGCGTATCAATGGAAGGAGCTTTTGAAGCAGGATCAAAAATGCAATGGTTAAAAAGTTCAACCATTTCATCTTCATGTTCTAATCCGCGATAAACATTTTTTAATTTACGAAAACGATCTAAATACAAAGCGGCTAACCCATTTTTTTTCAATGTACCCAAATCTCCTCCTGATCCTTTTACCCACATTACTTCTGTATTTTCATCTGTCAACGGATCTTTAGCAATTATTTTACACGAAGTATTTCCTCCGCCATAATTTGTCAGGCGAAGATCAGCGCCAAGCAAATTAGAACGATAGATCAATAAAGCTATTTCATCACCGGCTAACTGACTGGCATGTGTTTCATCCCAGAGATAACTTACGTGTTTGAATTTTTTATTTTCGACTGAAGACATACTTTTTATTTAGACAAATCGAAAAGATCATTTAATTGAATTTCCATAACCAACCAGAATAACAGAAATAATAATTGTTAAAATGCCGATCGTGATAATATTTTTTGTTTTCTTGCTCACGCCTTTCCATTCTTTCAAAATTATTCCCCACATATTGGCAACCAAAATTATAAATGCCATGTGCAGTATCCATGAGCTTGCTCCGTTTCCCAGTTTGCTTTCGCCCATTCCGTAAAAGAAAAACTGCAGAAACCATGTTGTTCCGGCTAATGCAGCAAATAAATAATTTTTTGCAAGCGGCGTACCGGTATCAATATAATTTTTGAATGACCTGTTCTTCATATTAAGAATCATACACCATATAAAGTTAGTGGTAAGTCCGCCCCATAATAACACCACATAGGTGACGTTATTCTGGTATAAAGGATTCATCCCCGCTCTGACAGCAGCTTCAGCCATTGGCTTGCCTGCTTCTATTCCAAAGTTAAAACAAGCACTCATTATGCCGGAGAAAACAGCAACAATTAATCCTTTGATCAAACTGAATTCAGCAATGCTTTTTTTCTTTTCTTCGTCAGATAATTCTTTTTCTTTCAACATACCTGCTCTGCCACAGATATAAATTCCAATCAAGCAAATAATTATACCTGCCAATACGATCCGTCCCCATGATGTTGTAAGCAAATCATGAAAAGTGGTTTTGCCTTTCGCAGGATAAAAATTATAATAGATGGAAGGAACCAAAGCGCCAAATGCAGAACAAAAACCTAATACCACAGAATTACCAAGAGACATTCCAAGATAACGAACACCGAGGCCATAAGTCAATCCGCCAAATCCCCACAGTATTCCAAACAGTAAAGTATATTTTATTGTCTCTGTTGAAGTGCTTCTTATTATTTCAGAAAAGCCAGGTACCGTCAACCAGGCTGCTAAAGGAGGAACGATCAACCATGAAAATAATCCACCAATGATCCAATAACTTTCCCATTTCCATTTCTTTACTTTTTTAAAAGGCATATAAAAACTGCCGGAAGCAAAGCCGCCGATGAAATGAAAAATAATACCAAGTAGTACGCCCATGAATCAATTTTTTCAAATAAAAACAACAGATAATTAAAGATAACAGTATTTGTATTCTTTTTCTAAAGATCAAAAAAGAATAAACATTCTTGTAAATCTCCAGAAAAATTTGAGCTTAATGTTATCGGCTATTAAAAGAATGGCTTATTCAGGAAATCAAAGTCTACAATTAGTTCTTCAAATTTAATCTTACCCTTCTATCAAAAGGGGAAATAATTGGCGAAATAACATTCTTGATTTTCGAGGGCGTAACATCTAAAGAGTAACGATACAGAATTTATATGCCAATATGATGAAGAGTCACTTTGAAATTAGTAACAAGAATAGTAGTGAGGATTTAGATATTTAAAGCAATGGTTTATAAAATTTTTACTTCTTTCAAAAAACTTGTTACTATTGCACACAGTTCTTGGAATTGTTCCAAATAAAGTTCTAACGTAGGTGCTTCACCAGATTTTCACCCAAATGTAGGTTCTGTTTGAAAACATTGGTTTATATAAACATAATTCTTGAGGTTCGATTCCTTAAAAAGAAGTATTTATTTTTCCAGTTGTAAAAATCGTCTCGTTAATCCCAAGTTTGTGATATACTTCATCCCATCAAACTCTGTTTTATGCATGCTTTGAAAACAAAAACAATTTGCTGATCGGTAAATTTTTTCTTCCCCATTTCTAAAAGCTATGAATAATTGCCCGATTTTCTATTTTGCAACGGCCATGTTTTTGAGAGGAGACTACAACATACTTTGTATTTGTAAATAATTCCTGTTTAATTCCTTTTTTATTGATTTCTTCATTCCATATTTGGAATTTTATTCTGAATAATTTAATTTTGACCGAACGTTCAGTCAAAATATGTCTCCAAGAACTTCAGACCAGTTACAGCAATTAAGGGAAAATAAAAAACAGCAAATATTGCAAGCTGCATTAAAAGTATTTGCCAAAAATGGCTATGACGGTGCCACCATTGATATGATAGCCAAAGAAGCAGGCATGGCTAAAGGCCTCATGTATTCATATTATAAAAGCAAAGAAAAATTGGTTGAAGAACTGATCATTTTCGGATTACAAAAAGCTGCATCTTTTTTAGAAGAAACACCAATCAAAGAATTAAGTACAAAAAAGGCTTTTGAAGACAGCTTGCGCAAAATGGTAAACCTTTTTTTGAAGGAAGCTGATTTCTGGCGGCTATATACCATGCTTGCCTTGCAACCAAAGCTGGCTGCGAAATTCAAAAAAGAAGCAATTGCTTTTATTGAGCAATACCTTGGAGTATTTATGATCTATTTTCAAAAGAAAAAATCAAAAAACCCAATGGCAGAAGCTATGTTGTTAGGATCAATACTTGATGGATTAATGTTTGACCTGCTGATAGCGCCTGATGTCTATCCATTAGAAGATGTAATAAAAATGATCGTTAAAAAATTTGCGTGATCAGTTAACAACAAAAAATTGATAAGATGAAGAAGCTGATTTTAATCTCACTTTTTTGTATCCCTTTTTTCTCAGGCAAAACATATTGTCAACCCGATGCAACAGAAATTGTTCGTAAAGCAAATGACCTGATGATAGGACGCTCAAGTCAAAGCACAGCTACCATGACCGTAGTAAGACCGACTTGGACAAGAAAAGTGACCCTGAAAACATGGTCGCTGGGAAATGATTATTATATGATCCTTATAACAGCACCTGTGCAGGATAAAGGACAAGTTTTTCTGAAGCGTTACAGCGAAATGTGGAATTGGATGCCTAATATCAGCCGCATCATCAGAATACCACCATCTATGATGGGACAAAACTGGATGGGCTCTGATTTTACAAATAATGACCTGGTAAAAGCTAATTCAATTGTAGATGATTATACCCATAAGATTCTGGGCAATGAAACAATTGAAGGATACGACTGCTATAAAATTGAACTAACCCCAAAACCAAATGCGGCCGTCGTATGGGACAAGATCATTGTATGGATTGCAAAAGACAAATATTTTATGCTGAAGGAAGAATATTACAATGAAGATGGCGAGTTGGTGAATAGAGAAACGCAATCAGATATTCGTCACTTTGACGACAGGGATCTGCCTGCCAAACTGGTAATGGCTCCTGTCAAAGAAAAAGATAAACAAACAATTCTTGAATTTCAACAGCTGAAATTCAATATACCATTGAAACCGGATTTTTTTTCTCAACAGAATATGAAAAACATACGATAAGCAAAATGGAGTTCTCCCGTAAAATCAAATTCTTTTTTGATGAAACAGTTTATTGCACTCGCATGGCGAAACCTGTGGCGTAACCGCCGAAGAACATTAATCACACTTGCTTCCGTATTTATGGCAGTGGTGCTGGCTATTGGCATACGTTCGTTGCAAAAAGGTGTATATGCAAATATGACGGGAAATGCAATTCGGTTTTCCACTGGTTATATTCAGGTACATGCAAAAGGGTATTGGGATGATCAGACGATAAATAATTCGGTTGAATATGACAGTTCATTGTCAGAAACATTTCAAAAAGAAAAAAATATTTCATTGTTTGTGCCGAGGCTGGAATCCTTCGCATTAGCTTCATCCGGCCAGTATTCTAAAGGTGTTGGAGTAACAGGTATTGATCCCGGTAAAGAAAATAGTATGAACGGACTTGCTGAAAAAATTACTGAAGGACATTATTTTAATAACAATAGTCAGCGGGGAATTTTAATTGGAGATGGTCTCGCAAAATATCTTCAGTTACATCTGGGAGATACGATTATTTTACTCGGGCAGGGATTTCATGGAGTTACAGCAGCTGGACAGTATCCCATTCAGGGAATCTTTCATTACCCCATTGAACAAATGAATAATTCGATGACCTATTTAACACTAACGGAAATGCAAAATCTTTTTGGCGCAACCGGCAGGGTTACTTCTGTTAGCATTATGCTTAATAATCCGAATGAGATTGGGAAGGTCTCAAATAATCTTGAGAAAAAACTGGGCAATGATTATGAAGTAATGGATTGGCCCGCTATGAATAAATCACTGGTGGAAGAGATAAAAGGTGATAATGCAGGTGGTATCATTATGATCGGCATTTTGTATCTGGTTGTTGCGTTTGGTGTTTTTGGAACCATATTGATGATGTCAATGGAAAGAAGAAAAGAATTTGCGGTTTTGATTGCAATCGGAATGCACAGAACAAAACTTACATTCATCATGATTCTCGAAACAATTTTTATCGGGCTCATCGGAATTATTTCAGGATGCATCGTGATATTACCTGTGATCATTTATCTGAATCAGCATCCCATCAGGCTTATGGGAAAAGCTGCAGAAGGCTATCAGCAGTTTGGAATTGAACCATTATTGCCAACATCTCTGGAGCCTTCTATATTTCTTTACCAGGGACTAACAGTGCTGGCTATTTCTGTTTTTTCTATTATATACCCGTTATGGTATGTCAAACGGTTTCCCTTAGCCGAAACCTTAAAACAATAGTAGTATGTTAATTAGGATTGCCTGGAGAAATGTTTGGAGGAACAAGACCCGCAGCCTGGTGATTATTCTTGCGGTGGCGCTGGGTTTATGGGGAGGAATTTTTTCCGATGCTTTTATGAATGGTATGGGGGAGCAGCAGGTCTATTCAACTATTCATACTGAAACCGGCGATATTCAGTTAAACCGGAATGGCTTCCGGCTGAATTATGATATGAAGCTCCGGATTGAGAATGCAGACAGCATTATGAAAATCATTCAAAGCAATCCGCAAGTTGCAGCAGCCGCTCCCGTTACACAAATAACAGCAATGGCTTCTGCAGCGTCTGGTTCTACAGGAATCATGTTAAACGGAATTAACCCTGAATTGCAGCAGCGCATCAGTAACTTAAACCAGTCAGTAACCGAAGGAGCATATTTTAAAAGTAATGAACATGACCAGGCAATTATCAGCCAGAAACTTGCTGATAAACTTCATGTGAAAATACATTCAAGAATCGTACTAACCCTGCAAACACTTTCAGGAGACATTACTTATGGTTCCTTTCGCATTGAAGGAATTTATCGTACGAATAACAGTGACTATGATATGCAAATGGTGTTTGTGAAAAACAGTGATCTGAAACCATTAATAAATTTCCCGTCAACAGATGCTTCAATCATCACTATTATGCTGAAAAAAGATAAGGATGCAGACAGTGTTGCTGACCGGTTAGCTGAAAGCTTTCCCGGTTTTCAGGTTCAGTCATGGTCGCAATTATCGCCCATTCTTCAACTGGTAACAGGGAAAACCAGTATGATAACATTCATTTTTGTAGGAATTATTCTGGTGGCACTGGCTTTTGGAATTATTAATACTATGCTGATGGCGGTACTTGACCGCACAAGGGAAATAGGTATGTTGCTTTCAGTAGGAATGAAACCTTCACGTGTATTCAGAATGATAATGCTTGAAACGATTTTCCTTTCAGTCACCGGGGCTGTTACAGGTGTGGCCATTGCGATTGCGTCTATAGCCTGGTTTGGAAAAACAGGAATCAACCTTTCGATGATTGCGGAAGGATTCAATGCTTTAGGTTACAGCAGTATGGTGTATCCTACGCTGGGTCCCGGCTTTTATTTCGGTTTGTCCATAATGGTTATAGTGATTGCAATAATAGCAGGGTTATTTCCAGCGGGAAGAGCTATTCGTTTAAAACCTGCTGAAGCTGTGAGAGGAGATTGAGAACAGAAAAAAAAGATGCCATGAAAACTGAACGATGAAGTGAGTAACACAACAGGTGATGCCATAAAAAACTAAAGCTGGTATACTAAAAATAAATAACTGAATAAATAAATTGCCATGATGGTTATTGAAATTAAGAACCTGGAAAAAACTTATAATGAAACGATAGTGCCTGTTCATGCACTGAATGGTGTAAATCTTTCATTTGCTAAGGCTGAGTTTACAGCAATTGTCGGTCCATCAGGATGTGGTAAAACTACATTGCTGAATTTAATGGGAGGACTTGATCGTCCGACTTCTGGTGAAGTGATGATTGAAAAGGAAGACATCACAAAAATGAAAGAAGGTGAATTGGTGGATTACCGGCTGCATAATATTGGTTTTATATTTCAATCATACAATCTTATTCCGGTTCTTACGGTGAAAGAAAATATTGAATTTATCATGGAGCTGCAGCATCGCAAAAGGAAAGAAATGGATAGCCGTGTGCGTTACCTCCTTAATATAATGGGACTGGAAGATAAAATAAATGTTCGCCCGAAATATTTATCGGGCGGTCAGCAGCAGCGTGTGGCCGTTGCAAGGGCACTGGCATCAAAACCAAAATTTATTCTGGCTGATGAGCCAACTGCGAATCTCGATTCAAAATCAACTGATACTTTGCTCGACCTGATGGCTGAATTAAATCAGAAAGAAGAAGTAACTTTTATTTTTTCAACACATGACCAGCGGGTAATGGATAAAGCCCGCCGGATTGTTACCCTCGAAGACGGAAAAGTGATCAGTGATATAAAAAGGGAAATGAGCGGTCATGCGAAGCAATTATAAAATATTATTTACCATTTGTATTGAGTTGCTGGGCAGTTTTCATTTTGTGAATGCACAAAGTGATTCAATAAGCAGCGGATCATCGCAGGAAAAAAAATCTCACTGGGATGTGAATGGATATCTGAAAGATCTGCAGAGCCTGCAATTTACCGACATCAATAAAAAGTGGACACTCGACAATCTTATTCATAACCGCATTGATGTGCATTGGCATGCAGACAGTTTATGGAAATTTCATCTGGGAATAAGAAACCGGTTATTCTATGGTGAATCAGTTGCTCTTTATACGCAGAATTCATCTTTGTTGGATGGCAGTAATGATTATTTTGACCTTTCAAAAACAATAGCCGGTGGTGAATCTTTTTTATTACACAGTACTATCGACCGCGCATCACTTGATTTTACAAAAGGAAAATGGCAGGTTACTGCAGGAAGACAGAGAATCAATTGGGGACTGAACCTGGTATGGAATCCCAATGATATTTTTAATGCTTATTCCTATTTTGATTTTGATTATGAAGAAAGGCCCGGAACTGATGCGATAAGAATTCAATATTATTTAAACAGCACTTCATCTGCAGAGTTTGCATACAAACCTGGAAAGCATCCGGGCGAAACAGTAGCTGCAGGACTTTATAAATTTAACAGTGGCAATTATGATATACAAGTGCTCAGTGGCATAATGAATAAAGATTTTGTTTTAGGCGGAGGATGGTCTGGTGTACTTGGAAAGGCTGGCTTTAACGGGGAAATAACTGCCTTTGTACCGAAAGATAAATTCCAGATATCTGAAACCGTTATATCCGCTTCACTCGGAGTAAACTATACATTTCCCAATAGCCTGTACCTGCATGGAGCTTATTTATTAAATACAGCAGGCTCATTGACGGCAGATAGTCTTACGGCTGATCTGTTGCTGAACAATGTTTCTGCAAAATCATTATCACCTTCCCGTCATTCTTTATTTGCGGAAGGAGCATTTCAATTCTCACCATTAATTCGTGCTGATCTTTCAGGAATTATCAATCCCTCTGATGGATCTTTTTTTGCAGGACCATTTATTACTTTTTCTTTAACCAATACAATTGAATTGCTTACTGCCGGGCAATTGTTTTTTGGCAAAACAAATAGCCTGTATGGAAACTATGGAAAAATAATTTTCATACGATTCAAGTGGAGCTTTTAAAATTATTAAGCTGAAATTTCATTTCAGTTGGCTCTTTCCAAAAAAGAAACATATTGTATTTGTCTGAGCCACTTCTTTATTTCTATAAAAAAAAAAGAGGAAATCGAATTCTCACAAATAAAAAGTGAATCGAATAACGGATGTTTTCTTCTTATTTCTGATTTTTCTTAACTTACAAATCCAATCAATGAAACGAGATGCCAAAGGTCAGATTCACTTATGCACTGAAAAGATTTTTTCCCGGCCTGAAAGAAGAATCTGCCGGGGGAAAATCATTTCCTGAAATTTTCACCGAACTGGAAAAACATTACCCGGGTATCTCTTCTTATATATTGGATGAACAGGGCAGCCTGCGAAAACACGTCAACATATTTATTGATGGTAAAATGATCAGTGACCGGAAGACATTGAGCGATTCTTTTAACATCAACAGCGAAATTTATATTATTCAGGCATTATCTGGAGGATAAACATAAACACAGTTATATGAAACCAACCCTTCTCCTGGGAACCCGAAAGGGATTGATCGCTTACAAGTATGAAAAAGGAAATTGGTCAGCAGAAAATGTTTCTTTTGAAGGTATCCCGGTTTCCATTGCATATGCAGATGAAAGAACAGGAACCTGGTGGGCTTGCCAGGATCATGGCCATTGGGGAGTAAAGCTCCATTGCTCTTTAGACAGGGGGCAAACATGGGAAGAACTTGCAGCTCCTGCTTACCCTAAAGGAGAAGAAGTGAAAGATGCTGTGCCTGCCACCACCCGTTATCTTTGGGCCATGGCCCATGGTGGCAAAAAATATCCTTCCCGCTTATGGATTGGTACTGACCCCGGAGGATTATTTGTCAGCGAAAATGGAGGTAACAGTTTTCAACTTGTTGAATCATTATGGAATCATCCCACACGTAAAGAAGGATGGTTTGGAGGTGGCCGCGATCTGCCGGGAATTCACTCTATCATTGTTGATCCAAGAGATGAAAATCATGTTCATATTGGAATCAGTTGTGCCGGCGTATTTGAAACCTATGATTCCGGGAAAACCTGGAGTATTCGTAATAAAGGAATGAAAGCAGATTTTCTTCCTGATCCCAATGCAGAAACCGGTTACGATCCGCATATCGTTGTGGCTGCACCCACTAATCCGGATGTGCTATGGCAACAGAATCATTGCGGAATATTCCGTTCTGCTGATGGAGCAAAGAACTGGACGGAAATAGGACAGTCAGGCGGTACTGCACACTTTGGATTTGCCATTGCCGTCGCTGATGATAATCCGGAACAGGCATGGGTAGCTCCTGCAAACAGTGATACTATCCGGACGCCAATAAAAAAATCATTTTGCATCTGCAGAACAGACGATGCTGGTAAAACCTGGAAAGAACAAAGAAATGGGTTACCTCAGGAAAATTGTTTTGATATTGTATACCGTCATTGCCTTGCTTCGTCTGGTGAAGCAGTTGCATTTGGTACTACCACTGGAAATCTATTTTATTCCCCCGACCGGGGTGAAAGATGGCAGGTACTGAGCAACTATTTACCGATGGTATATTCAGTGCAATTTGCTGATTAAAAGAAAAGCTGAATGAATAGTGGTTGCATTCATTGCAAACATTCAAACTGTTTGCTGCTCTTTCTTCCATTGCACGATTCCTCCTTTCAAACTGTATATCTTTTTTGTATTCCCAAAAATACCGCTTAAAATCCTTGCTGCCTGTAAACTTCTTTTACCACTCTGGCAAAACACTATGACCGTATCTGATTGTATCAAATCCGTTTGATCACTCAACCTTCCTAAGGGAATTTTTATCGTGCTGAATTCTGTCACAACAGGTATTTCACCCGGCTCACGTACATCTATTATATCGTTAGCTTTTTCATTGGCAAGAATTGCTTTAAATGTATCTGTATCTATTTCAAGTTCCGAAATGGAGGAAGAACAAAGCCATACATAATCCGTCTTTAAAAATTCTTCCTTATTCTTTGGTATAAGTGATCTTGTTTCTTTAGCGGCTGACAAGTCCAGTATATAAACCTGGTTATTCAATGCATTATAAGTAAATAATTGGCCAGCTAATACTTCTCCCATGCCTGTGATCATCTTTATCGTTTCATTCGCCATCATAGTTCCAATGATACCCGGCAATACACCGAGCACTCCGGCTTCGGCACAGTTCAGCACTTCATCTTCTTTGGGAGGATTAGGAAAAATATCACGGTAATTAATTTTTTCCTGATTTTGTTTTGAAGAGTAATTGAATACGGATGTCTGCCCTTCAAATTGTGAAATAGCTCCATACACAAGCGGTTTATCAAGCAATATGCAGGCATCGTTGATCATATAGCGTGTAGAAAAATTATCCGTGCCATCTATAATAATGTCAAATTCATCAATGAGGCCAAGTGCATTTTCTGTTGTGAGTCTTTTATTGTAGGGAATAATTTTAATTTCCGGGTTTAGCTGATTTAATACCCGTGCAGCTGTTTCTGCTTTAGATGATCCGATATCTTTTACCGAATACAGCACCTGCCGCTGCAAATTATTCAGCGTTACCAAATCATCATCCACAATACCAACAGTACCTGTTCCGGCTGCCGCCAGGTATTGCAATACAGGGCAACCCAATCCACCTGCGCCGATCACAAGCACTTTTGCATTCAACAATTTTTGCTGGCCTTCTTCACCAAATTCTGACAGGATAATCTGGCGATGGTATCGTTCATATAATTGTTGTTCCATTACAATTGCTTGCATTTATTTTCCAGCTGTGTTTTCCTGTGCAAAGATATGGAGGGAAGAAAGAGAGGCTAACTTCAATCTCATCTTTAAGAAATAATTGGAAGCTTAATAAAAATATTGTTAGCTTTATTAAGAAACCCGTGCGTCGGAATATCCCTTCCCCTGAACTCCTGCTGAATCCTGTGCAATTTAATATCTGTACTATTTTTTAAAGAAATTAAAAATCAAAAGTGCAGACCAGCTAACACTTTAAAAAACGGGCCTGCCCCGCACAGGCATTTTTGCGGGGGCGAATCCGAAAAGCCATACAGTAGGAAATTAAATCATTAATACAATGAAACAGAAAACCGCCTTTACAGTTATTGGAGCAATACTTGTGCTTCAGGGAATTCTTTTTTATTTTATGGGAGACAAAATGAGCTCAGGCACTTTCCCCAACCTTGATGAAGCAGGCAGGAATGCTACCGTCAAACTCATGCAGGTAATGGGAATATTATCAATTACCGTTGGACTGATTTCATTTGGGGCAAGAAACACATCTCAGGTTTTATGGGCATATACGATAGGCTTTGCCTTATTTAGCCTCCTTACTCTAAAACATATGTTTATAGACCACATCAATGTTCCAATATTTGCCATTATAATTCAGGTTGCCATTGCTTTGGTTTGCGGTTATTTGTGGATGCAAAACAAAAAGCCTCTGGCATCTTAGCAATAATGTTGTCAATTTTCACAGGGCTGAAATAAGCAATGCATTTTTTTATACAAAAGAAGGGATTTGATATTTTAACTGAAAGCGGTGCTTAAAAACTAATTATTTCAATTATAAAGCTGGCAGGCCTGGTCCCTTCTTTTTTTTAAACCCTGTTGATTTTTAAAGCGGTTGAATCAATACTCTTAAAGCTTGTAAACAATAAAGAACGTCGCGAACTTTTGTTAATAAAATAGCCCGCCTGCATTTTTCTTGTCATAGATATGGTAGTGGCAACGTTTCTCTTTCATCATGGCCACATACTCAACAATGGATTAACTACTTTTCTTTTGTTGCTTTGTCTTTTGCATATTTTCTCATGCAAGACGGATGATGTAACACCAGATCATTTTATAACACATAAATAGAAGTAACATGAACAAATCATTTGTGAAATTAATAACCCCAACTGCTGTAATTGCTGTCATTATTATTTTTAGTTGTGCAAATTCATTTAAAAGTCATGATGCAGACTTTATTGTAAAAATCATTAAAACAGGAAGGGGCACGGGCAGTGTAGAGGTTGCAGACTTTAATAAAGATGGTTTCCCGGATATAGTAGTCGCCAATTCTGAGGATAGTACCCTCACAATTTGGCTTAACGATGGCAAAGGAAATTTTACTAAAGCAACCGGTTCTCCTTTTTTTGCAAACTGTTTCCCAAACGATATAGCAATTACAGATTTTAATAAGGATGGCAACCTGGATTTATGTATTGCAAATACAGAATTAAGCCTTTTAACAGTTTTTGCAGGTAATGGTAAGGGACAGTTTCAGCAGGTTAAAAACTCTCCGTTTATGGTTCACTCCAGGCCACATACACATGGAATTGCAGCTGCTGATTTTAATGGTGATGGTTACATTGACCTGGCGACAGATGATTGGGCTGAAAACAAGATTATAATACTATTTGGAGATGGCAAAGGAAATTTTACCAATGAAAGTTTTTATAAAGTTGGTGATCGTCCATACCAGCGTTTAAGAACTGCAGATGTAAATCATGATGGAAATGCCGATATAGTTACCACGAACCTTGAGGGTAATAATGCCACAGTGCTTTTAGGACAAGGCAATGGTAAGTTTCGGGAAGCGGAAGGCTCTCCGTTTCCTTGCGGCGATGCTCCTTTTGCCGTTGCGATTGGTGATGTAAATGATGATGGCAATCCTGATCTTGTTATAGCCAATTCTCCTACTATAACAGCAGAAAGCAAAGGAATAGACGGACTTTGGATTTTGTTAGGAAACGGCAGCGGTGGGTTTTCAACTTTAAAAGGTTCTCCTTTTAGAACCGGCAAAAGTCCAAGCCGCCTTGCAATAGGCGATTTGAATGGCGATGGTATTAATGATATTGTGACAACTAATTACAATGATAAAAGTATAAGCATTTTTTATATGGGAAAGAATGGGGTTAAAACAAGCAAAACAATTTCAGTAGGAAACCATCCGGACGGTGTGGCCATTCATGATATGAACGGCGATGGGAAGAATGATATTTTAGTTGGCAATCAGGAAGACAATACCCTAATGATCCTCCTTAATAAATAAAAGCCTTCTATACTTTTCCTTTTATCGGCATGATTCGACCAATCTGGCCTGCTAACAAGCATAGATACTGTATGTATAACCGTGCTTTCCTGATAACGGGACAGTATTATGGAAAGACATTAAGTCGCCGGTATTAGTAAGATATTGTATAAATCCCTTACAAAAATAATTGAACTATGGCCAGTTGGACTAAAGTGCGGGCATTAGTTCAAATTCCAGCATTTACGTAAAAACTTTTCACCTTCTATCAATCCTTATTCCCCTGTAGATTTTGAGCGCTTACCAATGCCTGTCGTTTTAAATGAATTTCTTGTTTGATGGGTGCCCTGCTGTTGCCTGAATGCAAACTGTAAAACAATGAAGAAGGAATAAAGATAGAAAGCGAAATTGCCATAATATAAACGCCTGCAAAAAAAAGAACAGGATGCAAAAATTCGCCGGAGATAACGTTTCCGTTTTTCATAAAAATTGTTTTAGTTCTTCTGAAAGTTAGTTCGGTTCATGTGTTTATTATTGTCGTAATCCACCAACATCGTTCCAAAAATGAATAAAAGAGATTTTTTTTATTCACATTGTTCAAAAAGCAAAAGCTATGCGAATGTCTCTGCTTCCATGCCATGTGTCTCATTAATTTCTCAGGCGATGTTTTCCGCCAAAGGAGGAGAAGTTCTTCTTATGAAAACCCGCCAGGGAAGCAGGTTCAGGCAAACAAAAATCTTTAGCCTTTTCTCTTTAAAGATTATACAGGATTATACTCAGCACGATGATAGTAATGATAACGTACAGATAATCTTTTTCCAACAGGTACCCAACCACCGAAAATATAATTCTTGCTATGGGAGTAGCTATTAGGAAAAATAATCCCATTTGAATAATTGAGCGTCCTCTTCCCTGGAGAGCCGTTCTCCATACTTCTTTAAATTCTGTGATCCGCTTGGGTTCACCTAAAAAGCGACGATACTGTGGACTATCAAAGCCGTGTTGACACAGGTAAAAAATGGCGCCTGTCAAAACAATAATTGCCGAAGTGAGCACTCCATACCGCAGCAGGCTGCCCATGATCTTTTCAATATCCCTGTCTTTAATCTGATGCTTTGATGAGTTCATAACTAAATGTGATGAATCAGGCCATTGTAGATCATCTCTGCTGCCAGCAAAAGGATCACTATGGCAAAAAGAATTTTTAAAGACCGTGTTCCGGCAGTAAAAAGTATTTTTGAACCGATGAATGCGCCAATCAATACGCCAATTACTACAGGCATAGACAACCCGGGATCTATATAGCCCCGCTTCAAATAAATACCTGCACTGGCCGCCGCGGTAACACCAATCATAAAATTGCTTGTTGTAGTAGATACTTTAAATGGAACACGCATAACATTGTCCATAGCGATCACTTTTAAAGCACCTGAGCCTATACCCAACAAACCCGATACTATTCCTGCCACGTTCATCATAAAAAAACCACCGATAATATTTTTTACTGTATAGTTCTTTTTTTCACCCCCTGATGAAAAGCTGTTGCTAAGTTTAAACAAACGTGCCAGGTAACCACCCGGCCCCTGCACAAGGTTATCAATATGTTTTGATAATGAAACTATCGCGGAAAAGACCAGTATTATTCCAAAGATCACAGCAATTGCCGAAGTTGAAATGTAGGCGGCAATAACAGCGCCGGTTATAGCACCGGTCGTTGTTGCAAGTTCCAGGAATATACCCAGCCGTATGTTTGAGATTCCTTCTTTTACATAAGCTGAAGCAGCACCGGAAGAAGTAGCAATAACGCTGATCAGCGACGTGCCAATAGCGTAATGAATATCCACCTTAAACAATAAAGTAAGAACCGGGATCAAAACCACGCCACCACCAAGACCGGTAAGGGAACCTAACAGGCCCGCAGCAACAGACACCGCACAAAGAAATAGTGTAAATAAAATAACGTTCATGGATATTATTTTCAGGCGACAATATTTTTCTTAAATCTCCATCGAAAGTACCAGAAAATGTCGGTTATAAAAGGCATTAGCAGAAGTATAACTATAACGGATTCCGCTTCAAATACACTCATGGTCTTTACCGGCCAAACACGAGCTGGGATCAGGGTTATTTTATACCCTGTTTCTACCGTCACTCAAAAGCTTGTAGAAAGACACAACCAGCAAAAAAATCTCAGCAATAACGTGCATCAATAACCGAAGAAGGCATGAAGGCAATCTTATTATTCATTTTACGCCCTGACAATATATAAGTGAATGATGCAGCTACAATGATCAAAGCGCCTTTTGTTAGTCGGTACAGGCATTGATAATGTGCTGGCACTTACTGTGTCATTTTTATAAGGGATATTAATTGTTTCAGTAAAACTTCCCAATGCAAAACCATCTTTCAACCTGCATGACGCGGCAGAAAAGGTGCATATCACAGCTGTTGTATAAGCAGGAGCATCAATTTTTTTTGCAGGCGAATAAGCCGGGACACTCACTTCAATCTGGTTCGCAGCAGATTGAGTCACCGCAATGGCCACTCTCCATCTTTCTGCAATGCCCGTCTTTTCATTGAAATTAAAATTTGTCAAAAATGGTAAGCGGGTAGCTGCTTTCAGATCCTTCATATTATTTAACCGAAGCCATTTGGCAATAGCTCCCATGAAATCATTCTGCATTTTTTTATCCTTTGGGAAATGCAGTGAAGGCAACAGCAGTTTTCGCAAAGTTTTCCCTGCTGAAGAGGCGATACCGAAATTGCTGCTGCGTTTTTTAGTCGGGGCCGTTTGTTTCACTTTGTCGGGCGCCATCCTGGCAAAATAGTTACCATTTCGCTTATAGAATATGATATTTCCCATCTTGCCACTGATAAAAGTGGATTTTTGTCTAGCCATAATATATTGTTTTAACTGTTTTACTGTTTACTCTAAGCCGATCAAAGGCCTCTTTGCCCTATGGCATCCTCTGGTTTGATCCATAGATACTCCATATCAAGTGCGCTACAAATGCGCTAAATAGCGCACTTATAACGCACTTGTAATATCAAAGATACGGAGAAACTATGCTTTTGGTATACTGCAAGGCTAATAAATCTGTTTACTGAACTGTTATTAAAATACTGATAAATCACAAAAAGGAGATATAAGTAAATAAGGAATATGTTGCTGAGGGCAGATTGTAATAAGTATATTTCAAAATTATTATATAAGCATCTGATCATTCTTACTCTCATTTTTTGTAAATTACAATCAGGAAAAAAACTCAAGTCATGATATTAAGTGTAAACGGTGAAAAGCATGAAGTAAACGTGGATCCTGATCTTGAATTACTGACCGTTTTACGGGATTACCTAGATTTAACCGGCAGCAAATATGGCTGCGGCGAAGGAGAATGCGGCGCCTGTACCGTGCTGATAAATGGTAATCCCAGACGATCCTGTATAACACCTGTAAGTTATGCCGTGGGAAAAGAAGTAACAACGATTGAAGGCCTTGAAAAAAACGGAATGCTTCATAAGGTGCAGGAAGCCTTTCTTAAAACAGATGCTTTTCAATGTTCTTACTGTGCATCCGGTATGATCATGTCGGCAGCGGCGCTGCTTGAAAGTAATGCTGCTCCTTCTGAAGATGCAATAATAAAAGCCATGGATGGGAATATCTGCCGATGTGGAACATATCCATACATTATAAAAGCTATTCAACTGGCTTCTGAATCATAAATAACCAAAGATGGCCAATTCAAATTATATGCAGCATCCATTTGAACCGGCGGAGGATGAACTGCCATCTAAACCCGGTTATCATTTTTCACTTGACCGGCGTAAATTTTTCAAATTAACCGGCGGCGGTTTAATTGTTGCCTTTGTATTAGGCGACCTGATTTCTTTTGATGATAAATTTACACCCGGTAGTTCAGCAGCTCTTCCGGGTGACGTTGCTGCATGGATTCATATTGGTGAAGATGGAAAAATAATTGTTTACACCGGTAAAGTTGAAGTGGGACAAAACATACGCACATCATTATCACAGATTGTTGCAGAAGAACTGATGGCGCCATTGTCATCAATTAAAATGATAATGGGTGATACCGACCTTGTACCCTGGGATGCAGGTACTTTTGGTAGCCGCACCATTCCGCAAATGGGTCCTCAACTGCGCAGAGCTGCTGCCACTGCACGGGAAGCATTAATAGAAATGGCTGCAAAAAAATGGAATGTATCAGCGTCAGATCTCAAAGCAGAAAATGGAATGATAGTAAATACCGTTGGAGATCAAAAAGCAGGATATGGAGAACTAACAAAAGGGCAGCAACTGATGATGTCAATTCCTGATAACGTGCCGGTGATTGCTGCCAAAGATTGGAAAGTGGCTGGGAAATCAGTACCTAAAATAAACGAACGGGACTTTATTACCGGTAAACATTTTTATGTTTCAGACATGAAGTTGCCGGGTATGTTATATGGTAAAATATTGCGGGCACCATCTTATGGCGCAAAACTTCTTGAAGCAGATATTACAAAAGCAAAGAACATGGAAGGAGTAATCGCAGTAAAGGATGGAGACTTTGTTGGCGTAGCAGCACCTGAAATACCGACTGCACGGAAAGCTTTAAATGCAATAGAAGCCAAATGGGATGAAACTAAAGGGCAGCCATCAAACGCAAACATTTTTGTTTACCTGATCAAGAATGCATCCGAAGAAAGTGGTGGAAGAAATTCAGGTACTACCAAAGGTGATGTGGAGCTTGGTTTATCGGAGGCAGATTTTAAACACTCCCAATCTTATAATATCAATTACATAGCCCATGTACCATTGGAACCACGGGCAGCGTTAGCAGAATGGGTCAATGGAAAACTTACTGTCTGGACCGGAACACAAAGACCGTTCGGCGTTCAGCAGGAATTGATGGATGCTTTTAAATTGAGTAAAGAAAAAGTGCAGGTAATAATGCCTGATACAGGATCGGGTTATGGAGGAAAGCATACCGGAGAGGTTGCCATTGAAGCCGCACGTCTCGCTCAGGAAGCAAAGAGGCCCGTTAAAGTTGTTTGGACAAGAGAAGAAGAATTTACATGGGCATACTTCAGGCCGGGTGGAGTAATTGAAGTGGATGCCGGAGTAAAAAAAGATGGAACCATTATTGCATGGAAATTTATTAATTATAATTCCGGCGGCGCCGGACTGGAAACACAATACAAAGTCAGCAACCAGCAAATAGCATATATCCCTTCTCATACGCCATTAAGACAAGGATCATATCGTGGCCTTGCTGCAACAGCAAATGTTTTTGCAAGGGAATGTCATATGACTGATCTGGCGAGGTTGATTAAAATGGATCAACTTGATTTTCGTATAAAGAATTTAGATGACGATCGTTTTATTACCGTATTGCAAACAGCTGCCAAAGCTTTTGGCTGGAATGGATCAAAAGCTCCGGGTCATGGTTTTGGTATTGCCGGTGGTTTTGAAAAAGGTGGTCATGTAGGCACTTGTGTGGAAGTGGTGGTTAATAGTAACAAGGAAGTAAAAGTGCTGAGAGTAACACAGGCATTTGAATGTGGCGCAATCGTCAATCCGCATCACCTGGAAAACCAGGCAACAGGTTCCATCATGCAAGGTCTCGGAGGTGCATTATTTGAAGCCATTGAATTTGCAGATGGAAAAATTCTCAACTCCGGTCTTTCCGATTACAGAGTTCCGCGATTTAGTGATATGCCAAAAATTGAAATCATATTAATAGACCGTAAAGACCTTCCATCTGCCGGTGCAGGCGAAGCATCCATTATTGGTGTTGCTCCTGCTATCCGTAATGCTATAGCAGACGCCACAAACTCAGCTTTGAATACGTTACCCATGTTGCCGGGTGGTGCACTGATTTAAATTCCGGAAAAGTATTCATCCCAGTTTTATTTTCCGAATTGGTTATTTAGCAGAAATAAAAAATCTGGATTTTATAAAATTGAAATAACTTATTTCATTACACAAACTGCTGTTATTATAAAAGAACTGATTTCAATAAATAAATACCAGTCACATAATCTTATTCTATATCAAGGAAGAGAAAAATACTTTACACTTTTTTATAAACTATGCGGTCAACCGGTAAAAATCAAATCTGTTAATTGTTGGAGCATTGTTAAAACATCATTCATTTGTAATTTCTCTTTAAAAAGAATAGCCAGAATTTGAATAGATTGAAAAGTTTAAATTGCTTTGCAGCCAGATTTTTTATTAAACCACTTAGAATGAAAAAATATTTATATCCTGTTTCCGCAATTGTATTACTTGTTGCATCTGCATTTACAGTTGTTAAGTTTCAGAACTGGAAAATCAGTGATGATTATTCCATTAAGTTTACCAGCAAAGATCCTTCCGGAGTTTTTCGCGGATTAAAAGGCACAATCAATTTTGATGAAGCCAACCTGGCTACTTCCTCATTTGATGTATCTATTGATGTATCTACTATCAATACCGGCAACGGGATGAAGAACATCCATGCAAAAAGCGACAAATGGTTTGATGCTGAAAAATATCCTGCCATCACTTTTGTATCTAAAGAAATTACTAAAACTGCGACCGGATATGAAGCCAAAGGCGATTTGCAAATACATGGTGTGACCAAAGAATTTGTTATGCCTTTCACTTTTGCAAAATCAGCTATTGGCGGAACATTCACTTCCGGCTTTGATATTAACCGCATGGATTATAATATCAATACGGCAGAGCCGAATCATGGAGCACAGGTAGTACATGTTGATATTTCTGTTCCGGTAACCCAATAAAAGGATGTATAAAAAGATATTTATCATGAGCCTGGCAACCGGAATATTTGCTTCCGTTGCCAGTATTGTTTTTAACCGGGTTTATTTCTTCGCCTTTGAAATCAGTTTCGGCAAACTGGTAAATTATGGAACATTGATTGGATTGAATGTGGCTGTATGCCTGCTTGCGGGTTTTGGATATTGGGCGGCGAAAAAATATATCCCCAAAAAAGCAGATATTGTTTTTAATATCAGCTTCACGCTTCTTTCCTTTCTCAGCATTTATGTTCCAATGACGGTTTCATTACCACTGGATGTACAAAATCCTGAATTCTTTCCCGGCCTGGTAATACCGATGCATTTCTTTCCGGTGGTTGGATGGTTTGCATTAAAGCCCATTTTTTTGCCCTGACAATATATGTTCGTGTATCTGTATTTCAGAAATAATTTACAACATCGTGTTCGTTAAAGGAATTGAATTATCAGTCCTTCAATGATCAGGTAAAAAAGCACCATTATCAATCCATAGCCTGAATTGTTTTATAAATTCTTCATGGGAAAGCGGAGGAGGGTTTCTTCCTTCAGCAGGATTCCATGCTGCCAGTACATATTGATTTGCTTCAAGAAAATTCAAGATACCTGAAGAATTTTTATTGCCATTATCAGCTGTGTCTAATAATTGAACAGCAAGTTCTCTTGCAGTTCTTCCCTGGAATATCATTTTCATATTGGCAGGCGGCATATGCCAGTCAGGACAGCCCGGAGGTTTATTAATGCCCGGTGTATTTTTATCCATATGGCAGTTGACACATTTTGATGCATACATACCTCTTCCATCCTCTCCTCTTTTCACTCTTTGACCATGCAGGTGACTGTCTTCGCCAACAAGAGGAATGTCACCGGAAGGATGGCAGTTCATACATCGCGGGCTCATCAATACTTTATATACTTCCAGGAATGCCTTTTTAGAAACGAGGCTGTCTGATTCATTTATCATTGTGTCGGCAGCACGACGGTTTGTATTATTATTTATTTTAAAAGAGGAGGAAATAATATATGCAGTCATGGCAAACAGTAAAACGAAAATGTATTTTCCGTTTACCAACCATGTTGCAGAATATTTCTTTTGCATAGCCTTGGGTTGCTGTTTATAAATAAAAATCTATTGTATTCACGGCAAGATTCACAATAGAAAGTTTGCAATCATTGATGCACTTCTATTGATAAAAGAATGAATGCAAAAAATATAATTACATCAGGCTTTGAAATTAGTTTCACCAAATGGCAGTTGCCTGATACGTTTGCCGCATGCCGCAAATATTGCGTTGGCAACAGCGGGAGCTACGGGTGGCATTCCGGGTTCACCGATCCCACCCATTTTTCCTACCCCTTCAACAATATGCACTTCAATTTCAGCAGGTGCTTCATTCATCCTCAATACCCGGTAATCATCAAAATTTATTTGCTGAACTATACCATTTTTAAAACTGATGATGCTGTATAATGCAGCCGATAATCCAAAGTTTACAGCGCTTTCCATCTGTGCTTTTATTCCATCAGGGTTCACTGCCAGACCGCAATCAATGGCAACAGTAACCTTATGAACTTTTACCAAACCGTTTTCATCCAGCGACACTTCAGCAACTTCAGCTGCATAGCTGCCGAAGCTTTCATGTGTAGCTATTCCATGAAAATGACCTTGTGGAAGTGGGTTACCCCAACCCGCTTTTTCTGCTGCTGTATTCAGCACTCCTAAATTTCTAACTTTACCTTTCAATAACATTCTCCTGTATTCAACCGGATCTTTACCGGCATTATGAGCAAGCTCATCTACCAGGCTTTCCATTACAAAAGCAGTATGGGAGTTGCCAACCGACCTGTAATACAATACGGGAATCTTTATGTCTGGTGAATGCAAGCCTACATAATAATTGGGTATTGCATTTAAATATGGAGAATCGGAAATCCCTTCTGTAGAAGCTCCACCATTATCCATCACGATTGTCTGGCCAACAGAAATATTGTGAAATGCCAGTGGCATGCCGTTGGCATCAACGCCAACTTTTGCCCGGTGAAGAAATGAAGGCCTGTAATATGCAGCTTGCATATCATCTTCTCTTGTCCAGATCATTTTTATTGGCTTACCGGAAGCTTTTGCAATATGCGCAGCCTCACTTACAAAATCTGTATCGGGATTTCCTCTTCTACCAAAGCCGCCGCCCAAAAACGGCGTGTGTACTTTAATGTTACCCGGTTTCAATCCCAATATTTTTGCTGCTGCCGCCTGTTCAAATCCCGGAGCCTGGGTACCAGTCCATATATCACATTTATCACCATCAACTTTTATGGTACAATTAAGTGGTTCCATGGTGGCATGTGCCAGGTAAGGAAAAATATATTCCGCTTCAATTGTTTTTGCGGCCTGCTTCATAGCAGTATCTACATCACCAACCTTAACTACAGAAGTTCCTTCAGTATCTGCGAGTCTTTTAAAATTGGCTAACTGGCTGGTAGTGTCAACATTTACATTTTCACCCAGATCCCAATTAATTTGTAATGCATTTTTTCCCTGTAGTGCCGACCAGAAATTTTCCGCAATCACGGCTACACCGTTTGGCACCTGCACAATCTGCACAACCCCTTTTACCAGTTTGGCTTTGCTGTCATCAAATGATTTTACTTTTCCTCCAAACACCGGCGGATGAGCTACTACTGCTGTCAGCAACCCATCAAACTTCACATCGATTCCATATAAAGCTTTGCCATTTACTTTTACCGGGGCATCCAATCTTTTCACTCCTTTGCCAATATATTTCCACTGTTCTTTTTTTCTGAGTGGTACATTAGTGAGTGGTGGCAATGTGGCTGCACTATCAGCTAATTCCCCATAGCTTAATTTTTTAGTTCCTGATATTACAAAACCATTTTCTGTTTTGCATTCGCTAACCGGCACTCCCCATTTTTTTGCTGCTGCCTGAACGAGTAATATCCTTGCAGTAGCTCCGGCTGTACGGTAACGATCAAACTCAGACCATGTGGTGGAAGAGCCACCTGTAAGCTGCATATGCCATGCAGTGTGATCATAAGCCTTATCTACAGGCGCATGTTCTACTGTAATTTTTTTCCAATCTGCATCCAGTTCCTCTGCAATCAACATTGTCAGGGTAGTCCAGATACCCTGTCCCATTTCACAATGAGACAGCCATATTTTTATTTTATTATCAGATCCAACCTGCAAAAAAGCATTGGGTTTAAAAAGCTCGTCAGTTCCCTCTTTGTCAAAAAAAGTATTTTGTCTTCCGGAATAAGCAGGGATATTAAATGATATCATAAGTCCGCCTCCAAATAAACTACCTGTCCTTATGAAACTGCGGCGGCTGATATTGTGTAGGCTTTTGATATTTCTCATTTAACACCTCCTTCTTTTTGAAGTTTAGCAGCTATATGAATCGCTTTTCGTATGCGCGGATAAGTACCGCAGCGGCAGATATTTCCCGACATAGCATCATCAATATCTTCATCAGTAGGATCCGATTTTTCTTTTAATAATGCTGCAGCAGACATCAACTGACCCGATTGGCAATAGCCGCATTGCGGAGTATCTGCTTCGATCCAGGCCCGTTGCAATGGATGACTGTTATCAGATGAAAGACCTTCAATGGTTGTAATGTTTTTACCTGCGGCTTTTGATACCGGAGTCGAACAGGATCGAATTGCTTCACCGTTCAGATGAACGGTACAGGCTCCACATTGTGCAATTCCACATCCGTACTTTGTACCAGTAAGTCCAATAATATCCCGGATTACCCACAATAGTGGCATATCCGGAGAAACATCCACTTCATATTTTTTTTGATTCACTGTCAGTTCTATCATAAGATGAAGTATTTAAAATGAAACAAGCTTGTTTGACGATCATTGAAAAATTGATTCTTCCAATCACTGACTCATTGAAGTTATTCTGGAAAAGTTACAATATTATCCATGATACAATTTCATTTTATTATACACATTTTTCTACTGCCGTTCAATTATAATAAACAAATCAATGGTTTGATTCAGTTTAAATAACCTGATCCGGGCCGTAAATTCAAAAAATGTTTTCTGATCAAATCAAAATTTATTTATTCCAGTACCTGGTACATCGCCATCATGCCGGCTTCCATATGATCGTCAACATGGCAATGATACATCCACATACCGGGATTATCAGGTATCATATCTGCAACCGCCATTTGTGCCGGCGAAAGAGCAATCACATCAGTCCGGTTCCCATTATATAATATCGTATTGCCGTGCCAATGCGGAGTATGAAAATTAAAACCATCACCCAAAGCCAAAAGATACCATCTTACTCTTTCACCTTTTTTCATTGTCATCATAGGCATGCTGCCAAAACTATAACCGTTGATGGTAAATCTGAAATTAGCGCCGGCAAAACCTAACAATAAAAAAGAAGAGGCATGAACAGAATCCTGGATAGATACTATGCCCGGCAGGTCTTGGGATATCTGTTTTTACTTTCATAAGACTGTCTTTTACTCCGCAATAAGTTCTGATATTCTGATCAAGATACCAACTACTGTTTTCATCAAAAATCATAAACAGTGTAATAAATTCTTTATCTACTCCTTTTGGAGTTCCATCAGGCTTCGTAGTTCCTTTGGCACTAATTATCATGGGACCAACAAGCCCGGCATTTACATCTTTGGGTTCATTGACATGTGAATGATAAAACCAAACAATAGAGTTTGGATCATTAGGCCCGGGGCCAGCTCTTTCAGGAACTTCCCAAACATAATTAAAGATGCTGCCGGGCGCTACTGAATTTCCATCCACATTTTTATTTACATCATCCTTATTATATAATGCTCCTTCAGATGGTTTTTCATAAAAGACACCATGAGGATGAACGCTGTAAGGTATCGTGGCATTGTTCTTAAATACAACATGAATGATATCTCCCACTTCTGCACGAATGACCGGACCCAAAAGTCCAAGATATTGTTGATCCGCAGGTCTTGGTTTTAAATGTGTAAATGTTGAATCAGTGTATTCACGATAAATGGCTTTGATATAAACTTTGCCGATACGAACAGAATCCCTTGTGGCAAATAATTTTTCAACGCCGGTATAAGGTTTACCAGTCATTGGATCAACATCTCCGGGCATATAATCCCAGGGTATTTCATCTGCAGCGATATAATAGGTGCGAACTTTCCCCGTAAAAGGATTTACAGCTTTATTGGTTTCCTTTGATGTGGAGTTTTTGTTATCCATCATCATATGATTCGTTGCTGGAGTCTGTGCAGTTAAAGTTTTGACAACGGATAAAGAAAGGATTGTAATTAAGAATCTTAATTTTCTCATAAGCCTGGTTTTATTTGAAATAATATATTGATGCGAATTGGTTGTAAAGACATTTACATGATACGATGTAATGGTTAAAAACAACCACTTTGTCGCAAATATATAAGCTTTAGCAGACTTACAAAATATAATAAGGAAATTATGTCTATGGAATGTAAATATATCCCGAGAAAACAGTCTTGCCAATACAAAGTCTATGAGGAAGTATTTGGTAAAAAAATATCTCCGTATTCAATAATACAAGATTTCATTCGCTAATTGCACATACCATAATAAACAGCTCCCAGCAAGGCCGTTTTGCTGTTCAGAATAATTTTTACCGAAACTTCTTCCAACAAATAATTCAGTCGTCCACTCTGACAAAATGAAGAATAAAAGTCATCATTTAAGAATAGAGAAGCTATCTGCGGAGCAATACCACCACCTATATATAATCCGCCTGTTGCCTTCAATTTTAAAACCAGGTTGGCGGATTCATAAGCGAGGTAACGAATAAAAAGCTGCATCGTTTCCTTACAAAGTTCACTTTGATTTATATAATGACTGATCACTGCTGCTTCATCTGCTTTTTCAATTTTCTCTTTTAACCACTCTGGTTCTCCTATCTTCTTTTCATCACGCAGAAACTCATAAATATTTATAATACCAGGTCCGGAGATTAATCGTTCCCAACTCACATGTCCAAACTTTTGCCGGAGATGGTTGTATAATTCAAAATCAAATTCATTTCGCGGAGCAAAATCAGAATGACCGCCTTCTGTTGCAAAAGGCTGGTAATAATTTCCATTCCAGAAAATTCCAGCTTCACCCAAACCCGTTCCCGGTGCAATTACTGCTATATTACCTTCAAGTGTATTACCGCTTTTATGAATGACTGAGACATCTTCTTCATTCAACATGGCTAAACCATAGGCATTTGCTTCCAGGTCATTAATCAGGAAAACTTTATTTATTCCGAAATGAGCTGATAATTCTTTGTTGTCAATCTCCCATGATAAGTTTGAAAGTTTTGCATGTCCATTTAAAACCGGACCGGCTACTCCAAAACAAATAGAATCAGGACGCGGAAGATCTTTTATGAACAGATCGGTCATTTCAATAATGCTTTTATACTCATGCGATTTGTAGCTTGCCTCCTGCAATAAAGACAAGTGATCCCTTTCTGTTTTATAAAGAGCAAGATTGGTTTTTGTACCACCTGTATCTCCGGCAAGCACCAGTTGATTTGATTTTCTTTCTCCCGGAAATTTAAATTTTACCAGCATGATTAATCAGATAAAAAGTCTTTAGTTATTAATTCAGTAAATAATTAGTTTAATCTGCTTACCATTTATACATCTCATTTTATTATCTAATTGATATTTTATCAATCAGGCATTAAAAAATTTAATGGCGAAATAAATAAGACCAACTCCCAAGACTGTCATAATGGTTGTCCATAATGAAGGATGCTCATGCTGGCTTTCCGGAAGTAAATCGCTGGCGCCGATATAAAAAAAGAACCCTGTTAATAAAGCCAGCACCAATGCAAAAGTGGATTCAGGAAGCCTGAAGAAAAATGTAGAAACAACACCCAGCACTGGCGCCAGTGAATCAGCGATCAGCCATTTAAAAGCATCCTTACTTTTCCCTTTGTCTTTTAATACGATGCTTACTGTATTTAAGCCATCAGAAAAATCATGAGCAATCACGGCTACTGCAACAAAAATACCTGCTGAATGGGAAA
This sequence comes from uncultured Bacteroidota bacterium, assembly GCA_963823125.1. GTDB lineage: Bacteria > Bacteroidota > Bacteroidia > Chitinophagales > Chitinophagaceae > UTBCD1. The sequence goes on along the minus strand of CAWGKD010000003.1, from coordinate 132,390 downwards.
CCTGAAAAGCAATCCCGATAGCAATACCATCAAAAAAACTGTGTACCGACAAACTTCCCGCACCAAGATTTCTCCGGTTTTTCATTTGCATTTCATGGGAATGAAAATGAAGTAATGCCATCCTGTCCAGGATCATATAGACCAGAAAACCCAGAGCAACAAATTCAGTAATTATATTGGATTGGTAATATTTCTTACCCAGCGCAATGGCTTCCGGTAACAAATCAAAAAAACTGACGCCAATAACCGCGCCGGCGCTGAATCCCAAAATCATATGGAGTTTATCTCTGAACCTTAATGCAAGCAAACCTCCCAATAGCGTTGAAAGAAAAGTGATGATCGTAAATACTATAACCATTAATAATGCTTTAAAAAATTAATTACTTCCTGTTTTTCTTTATCTCCCTGCTTAAATTTATTGATAAAATCAAAGCAAATCTAAATGTATATTTCAAAACCTTAAAGCATAATGATTGATATTGCAATAATGAAAATAATTAAGACAAAAGTCTTGTTTTAATACGGGTAATGAATTTGTAACCGGTTAATTTTTATCACTACAACTTTTATTATTTAAATTGTTTTAAAAAATAAAAATGCTAATCATTCAAATTCTCAACTAAGGCAGATTGTGTGACCACGCCAAATTCAAATTGCATATCGTTTAATTTTCTGTAGAACCCGTTATGGTTCATAAGTTCAGTATGAGTACCTGACTCACTCACCATTCCTTTGTCAATAAGAACAATTTTATCGGCCTTTACGGATTGTAGAAAGACGATGAGCAATAACAAAAGAAGTGCGGCCTTTCATTAAGTTGTCGAGAGCTTCCTGCACCAATTGTTCACTTTCACTATCCAATGAAGAAGTAGCTTCATCTAAAATTAATATCGCCGGATCTTTTAAAATAGCTCGTGCAATGGCAATACGCTGCCGTTGCCCTCCGCTTAGCTTAACCCCACGTTCGCCTACAATCGTTTCATAATGTTCCGGAAATTTATTTATAAACTCATGGGCATTGGCATTTTTTGCTGCTGCAATTATTTCTTCATCGCTTGCATTGGGATTTCCATAAGCAATATTTTCTTTAATACTTCCTCCAAACAAAATAACTTCCTGCGGTACAAAAGCCATTTGCCTTCGTAATTGCGAAAGAGGAAATTCGCCAACCGGTCGTTCATCAAAAAACAAGGTTCCGCTATCGGCTTCATAAAAATGAAGCAATAAAGAAGCAATGGTGGATTTGCCTGCACCACTTGGTCCAACAATTGCAACCTGTTCGCCATTACTTGCAGTAAGAGAAAGATCTTTTAATACCATTATATCCTTACGGCTGGGATAGCTGAATGCCACATGATCGAAGCGCACATTTCCTTTTAAAATATATTTAGACTCTACTACGATTGGTTTCAATTCCACAGCTTCCCCATTGCTGCGCAAGATTTCCCTTACACTTTGCGTAGCGCCTAATGTTTTTTGCAATTGGCTGAACATGTCAGCAAAGCCTGCAAACGTGCCGCCTACAAACATGGAGAAAATTACAAACATGGTGAGAGCGCCCATTGTAAGTTCTCCGGATTTTATCATACCGGCGCCATACCACATTACAAAAGCAATAGTACCAAACACGCTAAAGATCATAAACGAAATAAAAGCACCCCGATACCTCGCATTACTGATGGCAGTTTTCACGACGTCACTGATACTTTTTACATAGCGTCCGATTTCATGAAATTCACTGGTGAAAGATTTTACTATAGAGATTCCCTGGAAAGTTTCCTGAACAATAGTGCCGCTATCCGCCAACTGATCCTGCGCTCTTCTTGCCATTTTGCGGATACGCATGCCGAATACTACAGCCAGTATTGCAATAATGGGCACTACTGCAAGCATGACCAGGGCCAGTTTAGCGCTGATCCAGAAAATAAAAAACAAACCGATGAGTAATGTAAATATGCCCCGCAAAAATTCGGCTAAAGTAAAAGAGATCGCATCCTGAATTTGTGATAAGTCGGAAGAGATGCGGTTACTTAACTCTCCTACTCTTTTTTCCGTAAAAAAATTCATGGGCATCGTAAGCAATTTGCTGTAAACATCTTTGCGCATATCAGCCAATGATCTTTCGCCTACCCAGGTCAATAAATATACCCGCATGAACGAAAAGACAGTTTGTATACTTAACTGGCAAAAGATCAGAAGAAGCGTTGTGTTTAAACTCCAATGAATATTTTTTAACCCAAACCCAAATTGTGAAGCTGTATTCATGCCCGGTATCACAGTATCCGGCGATGCTGCATCAATCATTTTACCGAGAAATAATGGAAATAAACTGGTCGTAAATGCGGAGAGTGCGATAAATATCAGTCCGAATATGAATTTACTGCGATAAGGTTTCAGATAAGTAAAAAGAATGAGAGCCTGCCGCAAACTTTCCTTTGAGATTTTTGCTTTACGTGATCCGGCATTTTTACCATTGCTGCCTAAGTGACTGGTTGCTGTAGCCATAATGATAATGAGTGATAAATAATTCTTTTGTTTCTAATAAGTGAATAAACACTTATTAAAATTCCGGCCGTAAGTTAACTCATCTGATTTGCTGCAGAAATGACCGCCGGCAGAATAAAACATGATAAACCTTTATATCTGGCGATTACCATTCTTGATAATGCGTCTGTTTATTATCCCTCAGTCTTTTTATAAATTATTTTACCCCACTTTATTTTATCCCATATTCTCTCATGAAAAAAATAAGCAAGGGTTGTATAAACATTACTCACAATCATAAAACCTAGTGCTACTTTTATTTGCCCGGTAAACAGGTATATGGAAGTAAAGTCAAGAATTAAAATCACCACTCTGTAGCTAATGGTTTTTACAATTGTTCTGCGGATGGTTTCTTCTGCATGATGAGTGCCGGGCAGTAGTTTTTCTATCATAGGTTATTCTTTATAATTACTGATCCTTTTATTTTTCGATTTCCTATATAGTCCAAAATTAAATCAAGAGATAATAAAAGAGTAAATCAATGCAGGTTTGATATCTCCCATAAATATAAATGCCTGCCCTTTATTTTTAAAATAAATAAAGGGCAGGCAAAAGAAATAGAATATGAATCGAAAATCTGAATTATAATTTAAAGGATTGCCACATATAAATTTCCTGCCGGAACAATAGTAGTACTTCTCAAAACAGAATAAGGCAGATAAAAATAACCTTTATATCCCCATGAAGTACTCCATGAATTTTCACAAATAAAAACCCCGCCACCTGGTTGAGAAGGATCATCAATATAACCAATAAGAGGAACGGCATGGCCTCCCAGCAATCTTAATCCGGATATTAATGAACCATTTGAATTAAGCGGATTATAGGTATAATTATTAGGAGCATAACCGGGCACTCCTAATCCTTCAAAATACAGATAACTGGAATTATCATACACATTAAAACCCATCATGACAGGCTTATTATTTGCAATTGCTGTTTTAGCATCACTAACAGGATCAGTAGAATTAATAACATAATAACCATGGCTAGTTGTTCCGCTACTTCCGATTAGTACCGGATTGAGAAGATATAGTAAAGTTTGTAGCATTTGCTATTGCTGTACCGGAAGGTGCAGTTCTGTATTGTGTAGATCTGTCAGAACCATTAGAAGGATAAGGATACAAATTCTCATATGAATCACCGGCATATTTTACTCTATTAAGAGTAAGGGAAGTGCCGGTACCGGAATTATTGGTCAATCCCTGTAAAGTCTGAGGTATATTAACCATATAAGCGCCGCCATCAGAACTAATTGATTTTTTCAGAATAACGCAACGTTCTACATAATAAACAAACAAGGGGCTCAACTCCGATAATGTGCCAAACAACGGTGAATTTACAAGCTGAGTAGTGGTTGCTGTTGATAATCCTCCGGAGGTGGTCAAACCTGTAGATGAATTGGAATTTGATTTGTAATAATACAGGATTTCATCTGTTTCAACTCCGCAGAATCCGGTACAGGAACCAATTTGTCCCTGATCTCTGACTGCAGGTGAAGACAATAAATAACTGCCGGGTAATGTAGTTGCAGGCAATCCGGATACTCTGCCAGAAAAAATATTCTGAGAATAAGTTGGGACAGAAGACCATTGTTCCGGTTGCATCGGCAGTACACCATAATTATGTAAGCCGATACCGGAATTAACTGTTGTTGTTTGCAGGTTGTCTGAGTTAACTGATTTAGTACAACTCCAGAAGAAAACCGTAGATGTTAGCAGGGTAATAAATAAAACATTGGTTAATCGTTTCATATAAAAAGCATTTTAGTTTTGCTTCACTAAAAGTATATAATAAAATAAATTAAACGCTGCTTTATTATAGAATAATTTTTCCTTTTAAAAGGCAGACAACATTAAAACAAGAAACGGGAATCTTATGGTAACCCGACCTGCCTGAAAGCCCTTTCCAGCGATTTCATCAGTAATATAATAAATACCTGATCTTATCTCGTTTTGGGTTGAAGTAAGGTAACCCGATTTCCTTCTGTATCAAGAAAAGAAACATACAGACCGACCCCGGGTATTTCAACAGGTTCATCAAGAACTTTTCCACCTGCCTGGGTCAATTGCTTCATAGATTCTTTAATGTCATCAACTGCTATAACAATGGAAGGAACCTGAGCAGGCCCGTTTTCTTTTTTGGGGTAAAAGCCTCCATTAATAGCACCAGGTATTTTAGGTCTGCCAGTTTCATCAGTCTCAGTGGTTGAAACCAAAACATAATTTCCCATCTCTTCACCAAATAACTGTGTTTGCCAACCAAATACATTCGAATAAAAATTTGCCATGCGCTTTCTGTCTTCAGCAGGCATTTCAAAATGTACTACCGGGTTCATCTTTTTCATATATTCTGTATTTAAGAATTTCCCTTTGGTTATTTTCTTTTTACCCTACAAACTCTCAACAGTCATAGAACAGCAAATTAAAATTAAATTATTTTGAATAAACCCGTCGTGCTCTATCAAGTCTCGGTCTATGCAGAGCACTATATTCTAATACACAAGTGAGCGTATCCAGAAAGACAAGCACAAAATCATTCCTTAAAAAGCAATTTTAATCCCGGCAGTAATATAAAACATTTGTTTTCCTCTTTCAGAAAGATCAGGACGGTTAGGAACACTAACCAGATTCTGCGGAATCACATAAGCAGGTGTAACCAGAGCTGTAAATTTTCCTATTCCAAAAATGATGGGTATTGAAAATTCATAAGAGAGGATATTAAACTTTTGTGATGATTGGGTAACTAATTGCTCTGTGCCGGGAAGAATCAAGAAACCACCCACATTCTTTAAATAACTCTCAGTGAACTGTTGTGTTCCCATGTACAGGTAGGCAGATGGGTCAATAACCAAAACAGAACCATTATTAAATTCGTTGCGGAATATATGGTCCAATCCTGCAGTGAGTCCAAAATCAACGTTATCGCTGAACTTTACATCAGCTCCACCGGTTACATTCAGAAACTTATTGAGTCCGGTAAGAGTAAATCCTGCCTGTTCCCTGACTGCAGATGCTACAAGCTGGCTGTTCTTTTGGTAAAAGGGTTTTACAAAATAAAAATCCCCGCTTAGCTTATTGTTTGAACTAAACTGGTAACCGGCAGTAGCAACCGTTCCTGCATATTGAAATGAAGCAGTACTGTTATTTACAAATACAGGAGATGCATTGATATAAAAATTTTTGTTGAACCAAAGTTCAGCTACCGGGAAAACACCGCTGCTTCGCAAACTATCAGTGCGACCGTAATAATTTAAGGTGCTATTATAATAAATGCCTATTTTAAATTGTACACTATTGTTTTCTTCAGTGGAATCAGATTGAGCATGCAAAGTGGCTGGCAATAAAAAAAACAACAAAATAATCCAGCCTGAAAATATTTGTTTCATTGTGCAAAATTTGGTGAACAGAGATGGATTTTCAGGATATTTTTTTAAAAAAAGGCCGCAGAAGATTGTTGCCTTCAACCCACATTCCTGCGGCACCTGTAAATTTTCAATAGGTCTTAATCAGCTTGTAAAATATTCACTATTTTGGTTTACGATATTTATGGTCATGATTTACTGTTTGGTAACAGTTGTTTTTGTTTCTGTTTTTGCATCAACTGACACATTAGTTTTTTCTGTCGCCTTTGTGTCAGATTTTACATTATTCTGCAATTTTGTTTTTGCTGTTTTTGCTTTATGAAGACTGGCAGAAGTAGTGTTTTTTGCTGTAGTAGCAGTGTTAGCAGATGTTGTGCTGGCCTTATCAATTACTTTACTTCCGTTTACATGCACTGATGCACCGCTGTTTACTGAATTATCAGAATTCATTCCTGCCTGCGTTGAATTATTTCCGTTCTGATTTTTAACATTGGTACTGGACTTAGAAGAAACTTTCGTGCTGGCACCAGCTTTTATATCAGAATTTTCTTTTAGATCGTTCTTTGCATCCGTCGTGGTTTTGTGTAAATGCTTTCTTTTTGCATTTACCGTACTTCTTGTTCTTGCCTTAACAGCAGACGTTTTATTGGCAGAAGTTTTTACTGTGGTCCGAGCCGCATTAGTACTGGCATTTATAGCATTGGTTGTGTGCAGTGTTGCCTGGGTGGTTGACTTAACCCCGGCAGTAAGTTGCCCGAAGGTGAAAGCAGAAGCAAAAATTGCCGCTGTCAGAATGATTGTTTGTTTTAAAGTTTTCATAATCGATGGTTTTTGTATTATTAATATGGAAGTTTAAGCTTTTTTATAAGTGAAAATATTGTGCCAGATGATTTTGGCAATAAAAGAAATCAATCCCTAAGCAGAAGTTGAAGCATGGCTACCAAAATAATTACTGTTTTCCTCGCTTGCAATCTTATGGACAAAAAATAATGTTGCAAGTTTAATTTATGTGAAAACCATGATGTGTTGAATCGTAGTTTTACGAATATGAAATGATATCAACTTAACAGATGGACATATATCATAGCTCCGCTGAATTATAATTTGTATAGACTTGTATTCATTATAATTCGACCTTTAAAAATATTAACTATTATGATCCCTGTTCTACGAAGTCTCTGCGTTTAGAGAGTGTGAAAAAAAAATTATTGTATGCATTCATCGTTGGGTTTGCGCTGGGTTTTCTTCAGATTCTTTTCTTTTTTTTCTCCGAAAGAATGCGATGGAAAAGACAAAGAAAATAAGGATGATCTGGTGAAATAAGACAAACAAGATAAATGATCACATCAGGCAAAAACAGAAAGCAATCTGTCGCAGCCTGCTCTTCTTCTGGACTTCTTCCTCTCTTCTTTTACCCATGTTTTGCATTCTGGACAAATGGGTAAAATTTCCTTAATGTCTGCAATGAGCCTTTCCAAAGCAATCTCAAGACATGAGTAAAACATGAGTAAAAGGAGAGTAAAACAAGAGTAAAACAAAACCTCTTTTTGTTGCGCCGGAGTTTCTTGCAAAAGACCCCGGCGAGACTTAGATCTAATTTTTAAGTCTTTATAAATTAATAATTTATGCGTGTTTGCCTTTTTTAGGGGACAATCGGGGGAATAAAATCATAAATTTTAAATTATTGAATTCCGGCAGAATCACATGATAAAATAGATTATTTTTAAATTAGGTTCGTGAAACATTTTAAATTTTTGATGGTAAATCAGTTGTGAAAAGAATGCTCTTTTCTTCTGCTGTTTAAAGTTCTATTAGTTCAAAAAATGACTTTCTCAATAATTTTGGTGATACAAACCTGAATTTTTCCTCAGGTTAATATCAAGCAAACAGATATCCGTCCTTTTATTTTAATCATTTCTATGGCTTCATCTGATTTCCCGTTTCCTCCTGTTACCTCAATTTTATTATTCACTGAAAACATTTTTGTCCACAGTTCCTGCATTAATATATGATCATCCACTGCTACTATGGTAACCCTTTTCATATTAAATCTTATTTGCTTTTAACGGGTATATGTATTTCAAGTGTGCAACCTTTGCCGGGAAAGGAAATGATATTCATTTTACCGGAATAAAATTCAACACGGTTGCTGATATTTTTAAAACCAATGCCTCTGCTCTTTTTCGTAGTATCAAATCCTATTCCATCGTCAACAACAGAAAATACTATTTTATCATTATCTTTTTTTATAGTTATGACTACTTTATTTGCTTTGGCGTATTTAATGATATTGTTTAATTGTTCCTGTACAATTCGGTAAAGCATGAGTTCTATATTTTTATCAGTGCCTTTTTCATCATATCTTTTATCAATCAATAACCGGATCTGCAGACCTTTAAGTAATCCAGCATCATTTATCAATTCCTCTAAGGCCGTTTTAAGGCTAATATTTCCCAGAGATGGCGCCACCAACGAGTGAGACAGTTTGCGTATCTCCTCTATAGCTTCATTTATATATTCATAACTTTTTCCTACCAGATCTTCCTGAACTTCCTGACCAGCTATTTTCATTCCGAGATACATTTTTACAGTAGCCAGTAACTGGTTGATATTATCATGCAATTCTCTTCCTAATTCGTTTCTTTCTTTTTCCTGAGCTTGTGTAGTTGTCTCTATTATTAATTTCTGTTCCCTGATTCTTTGTTCTAACAGTTCATTTTCCAGTTTTCTGTTTTCTGTTAAATCCGTCATAGCGCCTACTATCCGGGTAGGATTGTGATTCTTATCAAACAACACAAAGGCACGGTCGTAAACATTCCTGTAAGAACCGTCGGCTGCAAGAAAACGGTACTCAGCTTCCCAATCTTTAAAGCCATTTTCAATACAATTTTTAATAGTCTTTTTTACTCTTTCTTTATCCAAAGGATGAATTTTCTGAATCATCCAGTCATGGCTATTTTTTATTTCATCCCTTTTATACCCATATAAAGTTGTAAAAACAAGGCTCCGGGTTATTTCATTTGTCTGCAAATCCCATTCCCAGATCACATCGTGGGTAGCTTTGTTTGCCAGCTCGTATCGTTTAAGTGTTTCCCTTATTTTTTCTTCAGTTTTTTTACGCTTGGTAATATCCTCTATAGTTCCTATCATTTCTACAACAGTATCATTATCATCAATTTTCAATTCACCAAGCCCATGAACCCACTTGGTTTTTTTATCATTAACACTAATGATTCTGTATTCTTTGTCAAACTTTTTTCTTTTGGATAAAACTTCCAAACGGAGGTATTCATCCATTTTTTGTTTATCGTCAGGGTGCACAATTGCCAGCCATCCTGAGATACTCCGGTTGTAGTCTTTATTTATGCTGAAAATGCTGTCAAGCTTTTCTGAGGATTGCCAGTATCCTTTTACAAAATTTACTTTATAAGAACCAATATTAGCGACACGTTGCGATTCTCTCAGAAAATATTCTTTCTCTTTTATTTCTTCTTCCGCTTTTTTCCTTTCGGTAATATCACGCCAGATAGTATAGAACAATTGTTTTCCTTTTAAAGTAATCGCCGTCAGCATCACTTCAACAGAAAATTCAGTTCCATCTGATTTTGTATGCACCCATTCAAAGCGGTTATAACCCTTTTGCGATGCCTTTGCAATCATCGCTTCTGCTTTTTCCTTTGAAAACCTGCCATCGGGTTGTTTGGGGGGTGAAATATCCCAGGGTTTCTTATTGAGAACTTGCTTCTTGAAAGAATATCCTAAAATGGAAACTGCTGCATAATTACAATCAAAAAAACCTCTATCATCAAGCAATAAAACAGGATCAGCAGATTCATTAAACAACCGCCGGAAGATCTCTTCACTTTCACGTATTGCATCTTCTGCTTTTTTGCGGTCGGTGTTGTCGGTGAGCATGGCTAATGCACCAGTATAATTTCCATCAGCATCGAACAGAGGGTTTGCGGATACATTAGCCCATATTTTTTCCCCGCTTTTAGCAATATATTCCTGTTCAAAATTTTCTCTTAATCCTTTCTGACGCTGCTCCATTTTTTCTTTCATTAATGACTTTTCTCCTTCATCCAGCAGATCGAAATTAGTTTTGCTCATCATTTCTTCATATGAATAGCCGAATATTTCAGAAAACCTCCTATTCACAAAAACTGTTTTATTATTTTTATCAATGACCCAGATTCCTTCTTGCGTTGTTTCCACAATCTGGCGGTAACGTTTTTCACTTTTGACAAACGCCGCTTCGGCCTTTTTCCGTTTAGTAATATCAGTCCTTATCGCTGTGAATTGAAATGGCTTCCTGTTCTCGTCCAGGAAAGGAACAATAATAGTATCCGCCCAAAAATAAGTTCCATCTTTTGCTTTGCTTTTCACTTCGTTTCTCCACACCTTTCCCTCTTTAACAGTTTCCCATAAATCTTTAAAGAGTTCTTTCGGGTGAAAACCTGAATTAACAATCCGATGGTTTTGCCCTATTAATTCTTTCTGGTTATATTTAGAAATCTCACAAAATTTTTTGTTCGCATATTTTATTATCCCATTCTCGTCGGTTATAGTTATAATGGAGGACTGATCCATTGCATATTTATAATCCGAAATTTCTTTAAGTGTTTTTAAAATTTTTGCTTCTGCTTCTTTCCGACGTTTTTCTTTTTCAAAATTTTCAAGTGCAAATGAAATATCTCCGGCCAATTCAACGAGCAAAGCAATTTCTTCCTTATCAAAAAAACCGGGTTCAGAAGAAAATAAAAATAATGCACATTCAGCTTTTTTATTTTTATTTAATACCAATAAAATAAAAGAACGACACCCATAATTTAATGCTTCAGTTTTCCATGACTTCGCCTGTGGGTTATTCCTGATATTATTAGAAATATCATATTTCATTTTGTGCGAAGCTGCACCCCTAAGAATTTTTCCGACAATTGAATCATCTGCTGACATTGCTTTTATTACAGAATGATATCCCCGCTCTTCGCCTGAATGCATTAATGAAATCACCTTTTTAGTATCCGCCTCTGTTTTTACTATCCAGGCCATTCTGTATTTCCCGGTATCAACAGCAATGTTGCATGTATCTTTGAAAAGAGTATGTTCATCCTTAACACGCACAAGCATTTTGTTAATTTGGCTGGTGAAATGATAAATACGATTGATTTTATGGAATCTTTGTTCTGCTTCTTTTATTAAACTTATTTCTTCGGTAGTTTTATATAACTCTTCTGCCCGTTTCTTTTTTTCCTTTTCTTTCGAAGAAGAGTCTTTGCCGGTAATGATTGCTTTACCCGGTTTTTTTATTTTATTTGTTTCTTTTTTGCGCATAGTTAAATCTCATAAAACCGATTTACAATATAAATGCCAATATATTATTCAGTCACTACAGGGTAAAGACCCAGATAATTATGACTGGCATTTTTATAGGTTTACTGCTATACTTTGATCAGAGCTAAAACTCAGTTTTCAGGAAACGCGGGTCGGGATCATTAAAAATGATCATTACGAAGTACTGATATTTCAAGGATTCAGTTATTCACAAGTTAATAATTTTTTTACCAATCTAAAGGTCCCTTGCCTGAGCACCTGGCCTGTAGGGAGACGCTGCCCGGAAAAGATATTATTCTTACCCCGGCATGACAATTATCTGAAAGATCGAAAAGTTATTTATTATTTATGCCAGCCTCTTCCGAATAGCCATCAGGAGCTATCGGGTCCATTCGTACATAATAAATGGCTTGTGAAACATGGTCTGTGAATTTGTTAAAATTTGGCATCCATTTTGGAAAGAGAAAAGTAACCCTACCCTGAATACTTTAACTTGCACCATAGAAATAGTAAACTATGTATGATAATCGTTATGATTTTTACTCGAAGCTTGAGACCCGGTCTTTCCCGGACAAAAAACAATTGATCACCTACAGCTATAATAATCATGTGAGAATGATTACCGGCATCATGCTGGAAAATAAAGACTTCATTTATTTATATGAATACCGCGGGAAATATACAGGAATTGAATTCTTAATATCTTTTTCAAAAGAATCTACCACTTACAAGTTTATAAAAGCAGAGGAAATACCTTCCTGATACCAGCATCTGCCGGTAAGGATGATACTCCACTAACCTGCGGGCAAAGCCGGCATGATGATTCTCCGAAACCTAAGGTTCAATATAAACTGATATTCGGTAATTTTGCAAGCTTTATTTCTTATGAAGCTGAAAAGGATACTATATATACTGCTTATTGCTGTTGCAAGCATCCTTCTGCTTGCTTTTATTTTCATTTCCCCGATTGCAAAATATGTGATTGAAAAAAACAGCGAGCAATGGACCGGCAGAAAGATCAGGATGGAAAAACTCTGGGTCAATTTATTTACCGGAAGCGTGAAGGCAACCGGTTTAAAAGTTTTTGAGAATAAAAGTGATAAGACTTTTCTGAGCTTCGGCAAATTGTATGTAAAGATCTCGCTCAGGGAATTATTATCATCCCGGTATGATATTAAAGAACTGGAACTGACTTCGCCGGAAATAAATATCATTCAAAACGGCAGTCATTTTAATTATGATGATTTGGTGAAACGCTTCAGCGATACTTCCAGCACCAAAAAGGAAACGAATGCCGCTCCTTCACGATATTGGATAAAAAATATTTCTGTAACCTCCGGTATTATCAATTATTCCACCACTCAACCCCATGCATCTGTATCGGTATTATATATAAAAGCTGATTGTCCGCTGATTGCCTGGAACAAACCCGACATATCATTGAAGACTTTTTTTAGTTTGAAGAGCGGAGGAGATGTAAACGCTGATTTACATCTGAATGCTGATTCACTGGATTATAATCTTGGATTGAATGTTTATAAGCTTAACCTGAATTTTCTGTACCCTTATCTTGCAGAATACATGAAACTAAATTCCGTAGATGGATTGATTTCAACAAAAATGAAGATCGCCGGTAATTTCAACAAACCGGCAGATGTAGCAATCGCCGGTTCCACAGAAGCTGAAGGATTTTCGCTGGTTGATAATACCGGTGAAAAACTTACGTCGGTAGGTTATTTTAAAATGGGTATTGATTCTATAAATACCAAACATGACCTGTACCGTTTCGACAGTATTTCATTTACCCGTCCTTACCTCGCTTTGTCCATGTATAAGGATGGTTATAATTTTGACCGTATCATGACGCAGCCAGCAACGGTTGCTGATTCTTCGGGTTCATCATCTTCGGGATATTCCAATATTTTCCAGATGCTGGCTGGATATATAAAGGATATTGCTCAGCAATACGTGGTGAGTAATTACACAGTTAATAAATTCAGTGTGAATAATGGTCATTTCATTTTCTCCGATTATACTCTTGAAGATAAATTCCGTTATGATCTGGATAATCTTCTTATCACTTCCGGTGATCTGAGTTCCAAAAAAGAAAGAATTAATCTGACCGTTGATTCACGGCTTAACAGTTCCGGTATGCTGAACGGGACATTAAGTGTGAATCCCGACGGATTCCGTGATATGGATTTAAACTTCGTAGTTAAAAACTTTCTTTTGCCTGATGTGAATCCTTATACAAAATATTATGTAGCCACACCATTCAACAAAGGCAGTGTAATATATGTATGCAAAACAACGATCAGAGACAATAAACTAAAGAGTGAGAACAAGGTGTTGATTGAAAAAATAGAAGCCGGTAAGAAAGTGAAAAATAAAACTGCTTATAATCTTCCGGTAAGGCTGGCCGTTTCCCTGTTGAGAGACGTGAAAGGAAATATCAACCTGGATATTCCTGTGTCGGGTAATCTGAATGATCCAAAATACAAATTAGGGAAAGTGATCTGGGGAATTGTGAAAAACATAATTGTAAAAGCGGCAACAGCGCCTACAAGATTGCTAGCAAGAGCGTTTGGAGGAAAAGAAGAAGATTATAATGAAGTGCCATTTCAATATTTGCAAAAAGCAATGAATGAAGACCAGTTGCACAATCTGGATAATATTGTTAAGGTTTTAAATGATAAGCCTGATCTGAAAGTTGAGTTTGTGCAGGTAAATAATAAAGAGGATGAACTGGAACAATTAGCACTCACGGAAGCCAAGATGCAATTCTTAGGAATGCCGGCTGGTGATAGTATTTCGGTTGAGCAATCAAAAAAACTTTCTGATCTTTCCAATACAGATTCGCTCTTCGACAATTGGCTTAACCAGAAATTAAATACCACTGCTACGCTTAATTCCATACAGAACAAGTGTATACAGCTTATTGGTAAAGAAAAATTAACGGCTGAGGTGAACCAGTTAATGGAAAAAAGAAATGCTTCACTGGCAAATTATTTTGCACAAAAAAATATTTCTGCTGAGAGAGTTAAGATTTCCAATACAACAGATGAGGAACAGGCTGCCAAAGTATCTTCGCCAAAATATTTCATTAACTATTCAACAGAAGACAGTCAAAATGCTGTAAAAGAAGAACCCAAAAAGCAATAGTATTTTCTTTGCTTTGTTTCTATACAAACTGTTTTTAAGATTACCAATGGAAACTGTCTCTAACGTTAGCAAACTTTCAGTCCGCTTTTGCTGAAGATTTGAAATAATTATTATTTGATTTCAAAACATTGCAGTGGCGCATCATTCACGCCTACAAATAATTTATCTGAAATAATCAAAAGACTTCTTACATCACCCGGCATACTTAAACCCGAATTAAAAGAAGGAATTGGTTTAAAATTTCTTTGACCATTATTCAAAAGAACAACAGCATTGCTTCCATTAAAACGTCCAAATTTAATTGGAGTATAACTGTCATTACCAGCAAGTATCAAATCCGGCTTCCCATCTTTATTTAAATCGGCAACTGCAATTGAATATACCGGCGCTTGCTGTGCCTGTACCGGCAATTCGTGCAGGACAAAGCCTTCCTTACCTCTATTTTCTAACCAGACACTGGAAAGAATATTTGTCTGCAGATGAAGAGCACTCTTTAATTCATCGTCAGTAAATATCTGGTCAATAGTTGCATCAGCATAATCAGTATATTCCGGGTATCTTTTATTCAGCGATGGAATTTGCGAAATCAAATCATCTCTTCCTATAGCAGGATAAGATTTTCCAAGAATATAATAACATAAAATGGGGTCAATTGTACCGTTATTATCAAAATCTTTTGCGTATAAATCCATTGGTTCTTTTACCGAAGCGTGAAACTGATTATTCCATCCCTGGTTGCCTGCAATAATATCCAGGTCTCCGTCTCCGTCTACATCTGCCAGTTGTAAACAATTCCACCAACCTTGAGATGCAAAAGGAATATATTGCTTTGATGCATCTTCAAAGTATCCCTTTTTATTGATAAAAACTTTTATAGAATTCCATTCACCGGCAGTAATCAAATCAGGATAACCATCACCATTTACGTCCAGCCACAATGCATCACTTATCATACCTATATTGGAAATATTTTTTCCGATGGTAGCCGATACATCTTTGAAAATCCCTTTCCCATTATTTTTTAATAAGTAAGAACGTGGTGAGGCCGGGAATTCTCCGGGTACTACTTTCCCTCCGATAAACAAATCAATATTTCCGTCTTTATCAAAGTCCGCTGCTTTTACAACACCTGCACTTACAAATATTGGCGGCAAAGCATTTTTGCTTCTGGTAAAATTCCCTTTCCCGTCATTAATATATAGCCGGCATTGCAAAGCCGAATCGTTTGCTGCAAATTCATAACCGCCGCTGCAAACCAGCAGATCCATGTCGCCATCATTATCAGCATCAAAAAATACAGCGCTGACATCTTCACTTTCTTTATCTGTGATAAAATCAGAACATTTTTTTTCTGTAAATCCATTCTTCGTTTGCAACCAGAGTGTGGCAGGCTGGCCCTTTGCACCACCGATAAAAACATCTTCTAATCCGTCACCGTTCACATCTGCCTTTGCCATACAGGGACCGCTTCTTGAAAAATAATGCGGCAATAAAGATTGAATTGAGAAATCATTAAAATCATTTTCAATGTGCCTGAAATTGATTGGAGATTTCATTTCTTCAAAAACTGCATTATTCTTTTTTGCGGAATAATTTTCAATTGTCTCTGCCTGATTGATATTAAGAATCAGAGTTTGATCGGCTGTTACTTGTTTCAAAACCTGTTTACGGTTGTCTGGCCAGATAACAATTACTGAATCTATTAATGTGTTTTTTCCCAGACCGAAATGAATAACCGGATCAACAGAAGATTGAAAACCCCGAACCGGTAATTGCTCCTGGTATTGTTTTTGACCACCAGCATATAAAAAAACTTTTGCGCCATAACCAAGACTATTCAATTTGTTACCTATCAGCTGAACTCTCAAAAAATGATTCTGATTCTGTTTTCTTGCATTATTTCGATAGATGGATGCTTCAGCATCCGTATTATTTATAATTAAATCCAGTGCGCCGTCATTATCCAGATCAGCATAAACAGCTCCCTGAGAAAAAGTATTTTCCTCAAAACCCCATTCTTCCACTTTATTTTCAAATTGTTCATTCCCGTTATTCCTGTATATATAGTTATGCAAATGAATACCCTCCATATGAGATATATATTCCGGAAGATTGAAAGTTCCACCTTCCTGCAATCTTTTTGATTCGTTGTAAGAATATTTTAAAAACTTCAGATTGGTATTATCTCTTTTATATCCATTGCTTATAAAAAGATCTTTGAAACCGTCATTATCAAAATCAGCCAGCAAAGGACTCCAGCTCCAATCTGTATTGGATATTCCGGCCAATTGGCCTACTTCGGAAAAAGTGCCGTCTCCATTATTTTTTTGCAATGTATTACGCATAAACTGAGGAAGTATTCCCTCTCTGAAAAGTGTATTGTATTGATTAAAATTATCAGCCCCCATATGCATTTTTTGTGCATGATTATCTTCCGGCAACATATCCAACTGGACAATATCAGGTAACAGATCATTGTTATAATCATTTATATCAACGCCCATCCCATACAAGGAAGTGTTCTTTATTTTATATTTTAAGCTATCTGTAAAAGTTCCATCATGATTATTGATGTATAAATAATCCGGTTCTTTAAAATCATTTGAAATATAAATATCAGGCCATCCGTCACCATTAATATCTGAAACATTCACTCCTAATGAATAAGTCAACGGATTGCTTTTTATTCCTGAAGTTTTAGTAACATCTACAAAATGGCCGTTATCATTTCTGAACAATTTATTTTCATACACAGAATCTACAGGCAATTTTCTTGTCCCGACATAATCAATTTTACCAATCGAATATTTTGGTTGTGATTGATTAATGAGAAACATATCCAGGTCGCCATCCTTATCATAATCGAAAAAAACAGCCTGTGTTCCATATCCTACATCATCCAATCCATATTTGGCTGCTTCTTCAGTAAATGTCAGATCTCCATTGTTTATATAAAGCAGATTTTTCCTGTAGGCAGGATCCGATAACCCGGAACGGCAAATATAAATATCCATCAACCCGTCACCATTAATGTCAACCATCGTAACACCTGTGCACCATCCTTCTTTGTTTGCAATACCGGCTTTTTCAGTGATATCTTCAAATTGCATATTTCCTTTATTCAGATACAACCTGTTTTTTACCATATTTCCCGTAAAGAAAATATCCAATAGCCCATCATTATTAATATCTCCTACAGCAACACCACCGCCATTATAAAAATAGGGATAGGAAAGTATGTTGAATTCCGGATGATTTTCCTGTAAAAGATTTCTGAAATGAATACCAGTTTCAGAAGAAGGAAGTTTTGTAAAAAGTTTTGATTTGTCTTCTTTACAGGAGCTCAGTAAGATTAAAAAAAACACTACAGAAAGAATAAATCTGTTTTTGGAAAATTGCATAAGAAAATATTTACTCTTATGAATTAACATAATAATATAGGGCAGAATATTCTCCTACCCTATATCAGAATTCAAAACTAAAATTATTTATTATGGCACGTCCCACCATAATCTCGTTCCTCCATTATCTGGTCCGCCTAAAGTGAGCACAGCGGCGGCTACTCCTTTTGGATTATTGCTTCTTTCATCAGCCGGAAAGTTAATTCTCCGGATAAAATTTGCAGTAGAAATAGTACCACCACTGTTATTGATTACAACAGGAAATAATTTAGGATAACCAGTCCGCCTGAATTCACTCCATGCTTCCTGACCTTCCGGGTACATAGCAATCCATTTTTGAGTAATAATTCTTTCGAGCTGTTGCTGAAAAGTTGCAGCGGGGTCCCATTTAATTGTTATCGTACTTAAATAAGGAGATCCTGTAAGAACATCATTTTGTCCTGGAGTAATTGCTCTTGGATCAACATACGGTTGGGCAGTACTTGTTGCGTCATTAATATAAGAAGAAGCATCAAGGCCGTATTGTTGAAAGGATGTCATAATACCAGTATTATAGTCTGTTGCAGCATCACCGGCATTAGCCCAACCACGAATGGCAGCCTCTGCTTTCAAAAACCATGCTTCTGCCGCAACCATTAGCTGTACTTTCGATGTAGCAGAAGCATTTGGAGCTGATGCATCAGGACCTGGATAAGCAAGAACTATACTGGAATAATTTTCATACCGGCCAATAGCATCAATATTAATACCATTTCTGATTCCTATATATTGCCCTGCAACCAATGGATCTGAAGCTTTGCCGGCATATTTACTGATTCTTGGATCATTATAGCCATTCATAATAGAACCTACCGGAGCACCTAAACGAATATCACCCCAGCTATTATTAATTACGTCAACCGGGTGATCAACCGGTCCGCAATCAATAAAGCAATTATCATCATTAGTAGTTAATAATCCAATTGGATTAGCTAAAGCTTTCTCACCTTCAGTCTGAGCTTTCGTTGGGTCAACTTTTACAATTCGCAAAGCAAGACGTAAACGCAAAGTATTTGCAAATTTCAGCCATTCCGAAAAGCTGCCCCCATAAGCGAGATCATATTTGCTAAAAGTTTCCGGAGCGCCGGATTGTACTAAACTTGTCAATGTGTTAATAGCAGAATCGAGATCATTGAAAAAAGCATAATAAGCATCTTTTTGTGAATCATAGGTCACACTACCATCTGCATTGGTAGTACCGTAATGTGTATATATAATTGGTCCATAAATATCACTCACTCTATGCATCGCCTCAACCCTCAGAATCTTCGCCCATGCACGATAGCTGGCATATTTTGGATCCGTTGTCTGATCTAAAACTGATTTTATGTTATTCATCACATTGTTATATGCCCAATCCCAGGGATAAGAATTCCATCCATCAACCAGGAAATAATTAGTGTTATTTACGTTACTCTGAAACGGGTCTGGGGACATCATATATCCTGAGTAAACATCAGCTATAAGATTCTGTTGCAACTGGTATGCCCATGCCGGATTGCCAACATAAATGTTTAACTGTGCCTGCTCCAAAGGAGCGCCCAAATTTTGGTAATCAACTGCTAGTTGTTGACTACTGATTCCCGTTGGGTCAGTATTAAACTCTTTATAATTCCTGGTACAACTGGTGAGGTATGCTAAACTTAGCACCAATATTAAAAGCCGGGGAATTTGTTTAAATGATGTTTGTCTCATAATAATTTTATTAATTGTAAATTAAAAGCCTGCCTTTATTGAAAACCCTATGCTGCGGGTAGAGGGAATTCCAAAAGTTTCTGTACCCTGTAAGCCATTATTGGTTGCCATAGAAATATCCGGATCAAAGGGTGCTTTTTTAGTAATAAAGAACAGGTTTCTACTAATAACAGAAAGTTTCAAAGAATTTATCCATTTAACGTTTAATTTGAATAGATATCCAATAGCCATTTCTCTTAGCCTCACATTGGTAGCATCATACATATAATATTCTGAAATTCCGTCTCTGCCGCCAACAGCCTGATAAAATATCTGCGCATTTAACGGCCCTGCTATTCTGACCATTAGCGTATTCGGCATTTATTTTAACACCCCCGGCGTCTCTTGCATCACCAGTTGCTTTACTATCACCAAACCCATCTAAGACTGCATTAGTAACACTCATCACTTTACCGCCAATTTTGCCATCAATTAAAAAGCTGATAGAAATGTTTTTAACATTAATGGTATTGTTCCAACCAAAACTATATTTTGGATTAGGATTTCCTAACAACTTCTGATCGTTCCCACCAACCGTATTATTCGGGTCACTGCCTTTTACAGGAGCCCCTGTATTATCAACTACAATAGCGCCACTTGCACTTCTCTGAAAATATCTACCATAAATATCACCCCATGAGCCACCAGCTACGAGATAAGATGCATATAATAAATTACCAAGACCAGTTAATGTATAGAAAGGAGCTGTAACATGGAGCTGATCGTTGGTTAAACTAATGACTTTATTATGATTCTTTGCATAATTGAAATTGGTTATCCAACTAATATTTTTTGTCGAAACCGGAGTTGCAGATATAGTAAGTTCTACACCATTATTGCGGATATTACCACCATTTAGATAATATGTATTCAGTCCGGAACCGTTTGGTGCCGGTACTTCTAAATACTGTTTGAAATTATTGTTTTCATAATAAGTAAAATCAAATCCAAGTCTGTCTTTCAAAAATCTCCATTCAGTTCCTGTTTCAAATGAACGGTTGTCTTCAGGCTGCAGGTAAGTTCCGGGAACAGGTCCTTTTCCATTAGCACTTGTAGATTGTGTGGGACTGAATGTTACATAAAATGGCGGAGGGTTGGTCACATAAGGTGAAACATCATTTCCCACTTTAGCGTAAGAAACTCTGAATTTGCTGTAAGTAATAGCCGTAGGTAAATGAATCATTTGATTCAGTATGGCTGTTACACCTCCTGAATAATAAAAATATCCTTTATTCATTACCGGCGTGTATGCTAATGTAGATGACCAATCGTTTCTACCGGAGAGATCAAGGAAGAGATAATCATTGAGGCCTAACTGAGTTGTAGCCATTAATGATTGAACCTGCCTGTGTGAAATTGTTTCATTAATACTCAAATTATCTGGAATAATGTTAGCTAAAACAAAAATATTTGGAATATGAAGGCCATCTGTCCCGGCAGCAGTACCAAAATTTGTCTGTTCGGCTTTACCGTCATTGATGCTTGTACCAACTGTTGCAGTTAACCCCAGGTGTTTATTTAATTTCCTTGTTGCTGTTAAAAGCAGATCAGCATATAATTGTGTATTCACTGCTTTTAAAAGATTATAGCTTCCATTTTTACCAGTTAATACTGTGGAAGTAGTAGCATAACTTTCCAGGTTAATATCATTATAGGATTTATCTACATTGCCCCGTGCCTGTATATTTAGCCAATCATTGATTTTGTATTTAAGAGTAACATTTGTGTAAAGCCTGTTAAGAGAATTATCGCTGGTATTTCGGTTTAATAGCCAGTAAGGATTTTGTTCGGTTTCAGATCCTGCAAATGAACTGTCGTAATTGTTATCCCACCAGTTTTGAATTTTAGTATTTCTGACACTGGAATAAACTTCATATTGTTTGTATTTATTAAAATCAAGCCCCCTCGGAAATTCATATAAGCCCGTTAAAGGATTATCATATAAACCGCTGACGGGACGATTGTGAGAATTCTGATTAATGAATAAAACATTTACATCTGATGTAAGCCTGTCATTAAAAAACTTTGATGTCTGTCGAATATTAATATTGTGTTTTTTAATGGCATCAGTAGGTTCGATTCCCTTATTATCAGTATATGAATAAGAAAAATAAGTTTGGGATCTGTCCGTTCCTCCTGAGAGAGAAATGGAATTGAAAGAAGTAACACCGGTTTGAAAAAAAGGAGTTACGTGATCAGGTGCATTCACTATTCCTCCCCAACTATCTACGCTTCCTGCATTCCCTGGTGATGGAGGAGTTGTTTGACCATATTTAAATTGCAGAGGTTGTTTATATAAAGGATTGTCAAAAGTCAATTCAGATGAAACATCAATTCTCGTTTTGCCAATTCTTCCTTTTTTAGTTGTAATTAAAATAACCCCATTTGAAGCGCTGCTTCCGTAAAGTGCTGCGGCAGATGCTCCTTTCAATATGGTTACACTTTCAATATCATCAGGATTCAAATTTGCAATCCCGTCTCCTCCATCAAGACCCACAAAACCAACTCCTGATTGTCCCCACTCATCTCCGGGTTGTGCGGGAGAAAAATTAACAAGAGGAACACCGTCTACAACATATAAAGGCTGATTTTCACGGGTGGATTTATTTCCCCGAATTATCACTCTGGTAGAACCTCCTATACCTGATGAACTTTTGGTAATATTAACGCCAGCAACTTTACCAGTAAGACTATTAACAAAACTGGCATCTTTAACTGTAGTCAGATCCGAATTATTTACCTGTTGAGTTGCATACGTTAAAGTTTTTAATTTTCGTTGAATGCCCAATGCAGTTGATATTGTTACTTCAGATAATTCTTGTTTCGCTGCAGAAAGTGTAATACTTAAACTTGTATGGGTTCCAACAGTTATTTCACGGCTATCATAACCGATAAATGAAACGACCAGAACATCTGTAGGTTCTGCATTGATAGAAAATTCCCCATTTGAATTTGTTGTAGTTCCCCGGGTAGTTCCTTTAACCAAAACGGATGCCCCAGACAACGGCGATCCGTCACTGGAAACGACTTTACCTTTTATAATAGCAAAATCATTAGTCTCTTTTTTGTCTTCCAGATTATTTACTTCAGTTAACGAGCTGTTTACTTTTACAACATCACTGGTCCTTTCTTTCTCCTTATCTTTTATCTGCTCAATAATAAAGGTCTGGTTATTAACTTTTTTAAACCCTAAATTGGTATTGACTAAAAGATTGTCCAATATCTTTTCAGTCTCTCCTTTGCTTAAATCAACAGCATTCACTAACCTGCTCCCGATCGTCTGATCAGTCAATAAAAAATAAATTCCGCGTGTTTTATTCAGCTGCATTAATACAGATTGTAATGTTCTGCTTTCATCCTTTATTACAATGTCAGCATTTACATTATGTTTTGCTGAAAGAAGGCTGTGTGATTCGCCAACATATGTGTAGAGATTATTCTGGGCAAACAAATTTGAATTCTGGAGTACATACGAAACAGCAATCGCAAATACCCATTTTAGCAGTCTATATTTTTTCATAACGCTGATTTTAGTTTTGATTATTATTTTGGCGATATCGTAATTGTTTGTTTTGTTCTGGTAACTTTAAAATCCTGGGAAATTTCAAAAGCTTTTAAGAAAACATCCAGGTCATCATTTGGCATTACCCCGGTAATTACTTTACCCTTTATTGCATCATTAATTTCAACATCCACACCATATACATCTTTCAATCTTTGAGCAACTTCTTCCAGAGTAGTGCTGTCAAATACCATTTTTTTATCCTGCCAATCCAATACATTCTTTCCGTTTGCGCTCTTTGGCGTCATTTTGTTATTGATGATTTCCACATAATCTCCCGGTTTCATATTCAGATGAGAGCCATCTTCCGCAACCAGGTATACACTGCCTTCCTTTAAATACACTGAAGTTTTATTATCACGGTTACTAACATTAAATTGAGTACCTGTAACAACGATATCTACTTTGCCTGTATGCACCACAAATTTGTCTTTGGTAGCCGTTTTATGCACTTTGAAAAATGCCTCACCGTCTAACCAAACTTCTCTTGGTTTACCTTCTTCGAATTTATTTGTTGAAATATAGCTGTTTGCATTCAATACTACAGAAGAACCATCCGACAATACTTTCTCAGCTATTTGTCCGTAAGAAGTTTTTATATGCTGAGTTTTAGAATGGGTTTCGAAAAAATAATATCCCCCGATCATTAAAATGAAAACAGCAGCTGCAGCAACCCACTTTTTATAATTCAAAAGACTGAATACTTTTTTGGGTATTGCTTTTTTGTCTGATTCTATTTTGCCGGAAAGCTCTGCCCATGCATTATTTACTTTTTCATCAGGAATTTGAGTTTCCCTGAACTTAATTGTATCTAAAAAGGCTTTTGCTTCTTTTAACAATTTCCCGTTTTCGTAGCTTTTGCCTGCCCAATTTTCCCATTCATTTATTTTGGTTTGGTCACATTTAAAATACCAAAGAAGGATGGTTTCATCGGCTAAGAGCTGTTCAATGTTTGTTATTTCTTTTTCCATAATATGATGATCTCTTAGAATGTAGTACAGCTAATTGCTTTTTTGTAATGTTGTCATACAGAATATTTTAGACGTTTTTATAAAGTAATTAAAATCAAATTTTTATATTTATTTTTATAATACCCGATATTAGAATCTGAAATAACCTGCTTGAAATATCTTATTAACGATATAGAACTTTGGGAATCATCAAGGAGTGGTGATAAAGCTTCGTTTGAACAACTATTCAAATACTACTATCAGTTTTTAATTCATTACGGACTGAAACACTGCCGAAATGAAAGCCTTTTGGAAGATTGCGTACAGGAATTATTTCTTGAATTATGGGAAAAAGCTCCTCAAACAAATATTCAATCATTCCGTGGTTATTTATTTCAATCGTTTCGTTTTAAGTTATACCGGCATTTAGAACGTTTGAAAAAATATGATTCCCTTAAAGAAAGTAATGGGAATAATTCAAGTTTCACTTTAAGTATCGAAGACTTTATGATCAGCGATGAAGAAAATTCAGAAAAGAGAATTATTTTAAAGAAATCAATCGACAAGCTTACTAAAAGCCAGCAGGAAATTATTTATCTGCGGTTTTACCAAGACCTGGATTATAATAATATTTGTCAAATAATGGATATAACTTACCAGGTATCCCGCAATCTGCTTTATCAATCCATTAAAGCTTTAAGAGAAAATATTGAGCTATAAACGGAATAACAACTTTTATCAGAAGAATCCATTATTAGTAAACAGAGTTTAATCATTTAATACTATTTCAACAAAGCCAACTGTCCCAGATGATAGCTCATATGGTTGGTACGGTTGATAATAATGTTCAACTTATTCCTGTGAGGTTCTTTTGCAAAATCTTCCGCTGTTACTGACATATGTCTCTCAAACCATTCATCAGTAGTAGTTGATTGGATATGCTTTGCCAGTTTTGCATTAACAGTCTTGAGATATTCTTTCAATTCTGCAACAGATGGTTTTTCTAACCCAGACTTATCCGGATTCACAATAAAAATATTTCCCAGATCCGGGAAAAGCTTTTCACCAAATCCTAATATCGGCAACATATTATCACTTACTGCTATTAAATGCCCCAATAAATAAATACCCGTATTTCTGCCGGGAGCTATTTCTTTAGAAAGTTGTTCGTCAGTTAAAGAGGCCAGATATTTATTAAGGTTACTGTTTTCTTTCTCCCATGCAGATAGTGACATTTTTATAAATAATTCCGTTGTGGCTGTACCTGATTCCATATTATGTTGGTTTAATTTTCAATTAATGATTCCATTATCTTTTTAGTTAAAGGAATAAACAATTGCTGTAAGTTATAGAAAATCCCTCTATTGGAACCTAAAGATGGAAGTTGCCTATAGTATTAAAAGGAAGGGACAATTTTAAGACTTAATATGAAGGATTTAGCAGAAAGTGCCTTTATGAACGCTTTTGAGTGGGCTTTGAGTGGGAGATGCTAGGCAGATGTCTAGTCCGAAAATAGCTATCGTCTAGTCCTAACACAAATACACTGGTTAAAGAATAAATTTTCTAAGGAATTAAAAAAAACGGAAGCTGTGACAATTTCTGCTTTCGGATAATTCCATATTGCTTCTCTATGAGTCAGGCCATCACCATTATTTTCAAATGTATTTTGATCTCGGTTAGCATCCAAACGTTAACCTCATCATTCGTTCAGGAATCGATTTATTATTAACTTTAGATTACATAAATAAAATAATTAATCTACCGGCTATATAGCGATCTATAAAAAATAAAAACTTTTTCACCGCTTGAGCTTTGGAGTTAGTTAGAATTAAAAGTTAAAATTTGCTATTAATGAATATTGCCTGGTAGGCGGCAATTGATAAAAGGTGTTATACCCCAAACCATTGTTGTTACTGTAATTAAATTCTGGGTCAGTAAAATCATTTTGTTTTGGCCTGAACATTAAAACATTATTACATAAGGCAGTCAGTTTCGCTCCCTTGATAATTTTTTGATGGGAGATCAGTTTTGTAAAATCATAACTCAAACTGATCGTTCGTATTTTCCAGGCTGCTGCACTCTCTATATAAGATGTACCTGCATTTCTATAATCACTTGCCACCCAAAAGAAAAAATTTCCATCTTGGGTATAAACATTTGTATTGCGTACATATTTACCACTGGATGGATCCAATATCTCTGAATTTGGAAAAATAAAATTCTGGCGACCATTTGATGTGGTATGGGTTGTCAGTCCTGCAAAATCCAGGTTTTGTTCTGCACTATTAAAAAACACATAGTCGCCTCTGTAATCAGCGATGATCTGTAATGAAAATTCTTTGTAACGGAAACTGGGCGTCAATCCTAATATATATTTAGGTGTAGTTCTTCCTGCCGCTACTGATGTATTACTGAGAGAAGGATATCCGGTAGTACCATCTACAATAATTTTACCATTGGTGGGATCACGATTAAGGTCAGAAACGTACATTTGGGGAAACTGCATTCCCACTATAGCTTCATTAAGATTCCCGATATCAACTTGCAAAGTTTTACCAGCACTGGGACTAGAATAAAGACTTGTAACCTTTGTCGTCTGGATAGAGAGGTTTGCTCCAATATTAAAATTAAAATTCTTCTTTTTTACAATAAGTGCTTTTGCATCAAATTCCCATCCATCAGAAACTGTATTGGCAGCATTCACGTTAGCAGATGTATAACCTGTTGTAGAACTAACTCCAATCGGGAATATCTGGTTCAAGTTATTTTGGTGATAATAAGTGGCTTCCCCCAGAAATCTATTTTTCCATAAACCAATTTCGATACCTGTTTCTTCTTCATTGGTCGCCTCTGGTATATTGGCTGGATTATTATATTGGCCATTTAATGAAAGTGATACTAAACCGCCATAAGGATAACCTTGTGCAACATTGAATGTATTAAAAATACTGAACGGATTTACATTAGCTATCTGACCCGTATGACTATAAGCAACTCTTAATTTTCCATAACTCAATAAGCTGCTATTTTTCAATACCGGGAAAATATCAGTAATGATAACAGCAGCATCCAAACCATATACATTATATGAGTTATTACCAGTTGCCAATAAAGAGGAATAATCTCTTCTGAAATTACCATGCAGAAAAACAGAATTCTTATAATCAAAAGAAAGGTCTGAAAAATAACCGATCAGCCTTGTGTCCTGAACATTGTTATATACATTTGGAATACCATAAGAATAGGATACATTATATAGATTCGGCAATGTTAAACCATTTGTCTGGCCCTGAGGACCCGGGTAACCAATACCCTGTAACCCATCGCCACCAAGAATCCCCGCTCCATTGATTGCCCCAACACTATTTCCAACCCACTGTGCCTGTATATTCCCAAACCTATCCCAGACCGAGCTGCCAAGAAGCAATTTTGCTTGTATATTTTTCCCAAAATTGTGAGTAAGAATGGCGATCATATCCTGTTGCAATCTTTTTGTTAACACAGTTTCATTTAGGACAGCACCAGGAACACTACCATAGCCGGGTGTTGCCCCCACATTAAGGGCAGCATAATTTGCAATAGCAAATGGAGTGTATAACACTGCATTTCTATAACCTTCATAAACAGAATTGGTCACTTGTGCATTTATCCTGTAAGATAAATCGATCCAATAAGCGGGTTTTAAATTTAGAGAAACTGAACCTTGCAAATTATCTTGTTTGCTAATATTTCTGGAATTGGCAATTTGCCAATAGGGGTTAATATAAAAGGCATTGTAATAATTATTCAAATTGCCCCATGAATTTGGGGATTGCCAATCTTTCAAAGCCTCGATCGGGATATTAGCAGAAGTATTTAATAATGTCCAGTAAATAGGCCAGCCTTGCGTCATGTCAGCACCTACGACATTTATGTATTTATGAGAATAATTAAAAGAATAATCATAGTAAAAAAATCCATAGGTTTTTTTACCTGCGAGCCTGACATTGGTTCTTTGTGACTCATCATTAGGAACAGTACCGGTAACTTTTACATATTGTACGCCTAGGAAATTTGAATTTTTTGAGTCACCGTCAGATACAGAAAGATCTGTTTGATTGGTAAATCCTTTAACCATGAATTGTTGAATGATGTTTTTTGACTGCGCTGCATATGGCATCGAATCAACCTGTCCGTTTGAATTAGGAATACCAATATAAGAGGGAGCTCCATTAAAAGCGGGTCCGAATGACTGGTTCTCAAATGGTATATAATTGGTAAACCCAGTATAAAGATTAGTGGCATTGAACTGATAGGGCGTTCCCGGAAGATATACACCTGATTCACCTCCATAGCCTCCAAATTGATTTTGTAAAGGAGGTAAATAAGCTATAGTTTCCAGTGTTGTTGTCTGGATAAGATTAATACTCTGTTTACCATTCTTACTGCCCCTCTTTGTAGTTATTACTATTACTCCATTACTGGCTTCAGATCCATATAAAGCAGCCGAACTGGCGCCTTTTAATACAGTGATGTTATCAATGTCTTCCGGATTGATAGTAAAAACAAAATTAGCTTCTACTTCCATACCGTCAACAATATATAAGGGCTGGTTGTCACTAAGAATATGCCTCTCTCCCCTTAATTGAACACGGATCTCTGGATCTACACCATTATTAATAATACTCACCTGTGCTCCTGATACCTGACCGATCAAAGACTGAACCGGGTTTATTGGCTTGGAAATATTTATAATATCTGAATTAAGAGTCGCAGCACTATAACCTAAGGATTTACTTTCTTTCTTTATGCCTAAAGCAGTAACAACAACTTCGGATAAATTTTCATTTAACCTGGAGAGAGAGATGATTAAGTCTGATCCATTCGTTACTTTAACTTCTTTCGGCAGTAAACCAACAGCAGTTATAACTAAAATATCATTTACATTAGCTTTAATAGTGAAATTTCCATTTTCATTTGCAGCAACAGTAGTTTTTGTTCCTTTAACTGATACTGTAACAAATGGCACAATGACTCCTTTGTCATCAATCACCTTTCCTGTCAATTCCAGTTTAGCCTGAGCAAACACTGTTGTACTTAACAGTATTACCATGCTTGTTACCAAACAGGTTAGTTTACTCATTCGTTGGTTTTGAAAAATAATAATGGAATAGCTATTTAAAATTAAGGTTTAATTATTGTTCCTAATGGTTCCGCATTTTATTTTTTTTACAGAATCTTCATTTCCACAAAATACATATCAACATCTCCTTTATTCTTTGCTTCAATTTTACCACGGTGAGTACAGATAAATTGATCTTTTACTTTATCATAAGTGTATTGTGAAATATTGATCTTTCCCGGCACTCCGGATTGCTCCATTCTTGCCGCCATGTTTACGGTATCACCCCAGATATCATACTGGAATTTTTTGATGCCCACCACCCCGGCTACCACGGGCCCTGTATGAATACCAATGCGCAATTCAAAATGCGGCAGATCCTTTTCTATTCGTTCTTTCTTAAAATTTTCAACGGCATTTTGCATAGCAATGGCTGCGTCCACTACTTTTGAAGCATTGGCTGAATTGCCTTCCGGCAATCCACCTGCAGCAATATAGGCATCACCAATTGTTTTGATTTTCTCTAATCCGTATAGCTGCATGATGTGATCAAAAGCGCTGAAATAAGTATCAATTTCTTTTACCAGTTCCTGCGCCGTCATTCTTTCTGCTACATGGGTGAATCCTTTAATGTCGCTGAACAGAATGGTTACCTCATCAAAAGATTTTGCTGTAGTATATCCTTTTTCTTTTAATTCTTCTGCTACTTCGGAAGGAAGAATGTTCAATAACAACTCATCAGATCTTTCTTTTTCTTTTTGAATAACATCCTTTTGTTTTTCTATCTGAGCTTTTTCTTCAACTACTTCTGCTGTTCTTTCTTTTACAGTTTGTTCCAGAATTCTTTTTTGTTTTCTTAGGGTTGCTGTCCGCCAACGATAAATGCCATAGAAAATTAATAGCACAAGTATTCCCATCGATATTCTGAACCACCATGTTTGCCAGAAAGGCGGGCTGATATTAATGACAAGTATTTTTTTAGGACCGTTAAAATCACCACCTGCATTGGATGCTTCTATCTCCAATGTATATTTTGCCGGTGGCAATACATCATAACGGATGGTATAATCGGCTGGAGCGATCTGCCATTTTTCACTCAATCCTTTTAATTTGTAGCGGATACTACTGCCTCCTTTTGTATAGTAATCTATAATACCGGTTTCGATACTTATTTTATTCTGATTATACCGGAGTGATAATTCTTGAACATCATTGATGCCGGTAGATAAAGAAAAAGGTTTTTGGTTTATCTCTAATGATTTAAAATATGCAAAAGAAGGAGGATAACTCTCCATCAGCTTATCCGGATTGAGACGGTCTAAACCGCCACCCCAAAAATAAAGGTCACCATCTGTCATAACGGTTCCTTCAGCTAATCCCCTTTTTATAAATCCATCCTTTTCCGATAAGGGGGTGATCTTTCCTGTTTCAATGTTAAGCCATGAAATAGTCCGATTGAATTGTATCCAGATATGACTACGGTTATCAGGTAAAACATCAATAATGCCATCTCCAAATGCTATTCCTTTTATGTAATAACTATTTATTACCCCGAAATCTTTAGTATAATGGATCAGCGAATCACCAGAGCCAACCCAATAAGTTTTATCTTTTTCATTATAATAAATAGCAGTCCATGCCATACTGTCTATAGGAGACTTTATTCTCGTTAGTTTATCATTAAGCCAGGAATAGGTTATGTTGTTGTCACCTTTGATAAAAAATAAACGATCATTGTTTGTAGCAAAGCGATCAAAATTATTTACCAAGGGAGCTATCCAACGGGCTAATGCACTGTCAGTGTTTATTACAAACATTGCTACACTGCTTTCTTTGTTGATTACATCACTAAAAAGAATAGCATCATTTTTATAAGAGAAAATCCTATATCCCAGTGGAGGGTCAACCGTCCGACCGGTACTATCCTTAAAAATTACCAATCGGCATTTCTTTGTAGCAATGTCCATTTCATATAAACTGCTTACTTGTTTGGTTTGGTCCCAAATATCAAATAGTGCCTTTTGATGGATCGTGTCTACACTCACAGGAGAGATAAGTTTATGGGAAAAAACCGGCAGATCTTTTTCAGAGCTGATCAACTGAAAAGAGCCAGATTGAATATCATAAACATTAAGTTCATCTCCCACACCTATCCATAGTTTTCCATGACCAGCAATTGCGATACGGTTAATAGCAGTACCATTAAATAAATGGTGTAGCTGGGATGTATCTCCTGTATAATGGATAATAGGAAGAGAAGCAGGGATGATCTGGTAAATACCTCCTGAACTTGTCCAAACCATTCCGTCACGATCACAATAAATATATAAGTTGTCAGAAGCAATTTGCCGCTGTTTGCGTAAATCAGAGAATACATTGATAAACGATTGTGTTGGGGGGTCATAAATAATAGGGCCTCTCGGGAAGCTACACCACCATATACGACCTTGTGAATCCAGGTCGACACCTTCGGGATAAATAAAGTCTTTTGGGTTACTTATCTCTTTTAATACATCAACACGATGAAATTGTTTATCATTTAATGTGAACTCTAATAGTCCATCAGTACTGCTGATCCAAACCACATTTCTTTTTCGGTCATAGCGCATATCTTTTATACGATGAATGTGGCCGGGAATATTCTTAAAACAGGGCCATGTATAAAAATTTCTTTTCCCAGTGGTCAGAGAGACCTCGAAAAGGCCAGCGATGCTTTGTCCTTCAAGATAGCTCTTTGGTACCCATAGACTATTTGATTGGGCATCAAAAAAAGAATGATATGATTCGTCGTCGCCGCCGACATATTCAGGAGGAGATATCATAGCCAATAACTTCTTCTTAAAAGAGTGGATATTATATGCAGTGAGGCTCCAACCACCTTCCAGGCAGTATACTTCATTCTCAGTAGCCCAGAAAGGAATAACAAATTTATAAACGGGCTGAGTTGCCTGAAAATTACTGAATGTATCCGCTTTAATATCATAGCGGGACAATCCAATGCGTGTCCCCACCCATATATTGTGCAGGCTGTCCTCGATTAAATTAGTGATACCACCGTCAATAACAGATCCCCGCTTATTTTTATCAGGTATATAATTTTTAAAATTGCTTCCATCAAAACGATTCAGCCCATTCGTTGTGCCGATCCACAAAAAACCGTTTACATCTTTCAGCATTGCATTATGAGAACCGCTGAGACCTTCGTCGACTCCCCAGTGTACCAGACGGTATTTGTCCTGGGCAAATAAAAAGGGTACAACAAAAAAAAGTTGGACGAAAAGCAGTAAAATTTTTTTTAGAGGGTTCATTCTGCTATTACAAATTATGATTATTTGCTTCTTATATTTTACGATCCTCATTATTTCTTCACTTCTACAAAATACATATCAACATCACCTTTATTCTTGGCCTCAATCTTACCACGATGAGTACAGGTAAACTGATCTTTTACTTTGTCATAAGTGTCTTGAGAAATGTTGATCTTTCCCGGCACTCCGGATTGCTCCATTCTTGCCGCCATGTTTACCGTGTCGCCCCAGATATCATACTGGAATTTTTTGATGCCCACTACCCCGGCTACCACAGGCCCTGTGTGTATACCAATGCGTAATTCAAAATGCGGCAGATCCTTTTCTATTCTTTCTTTCTTAAAACCTTCAACAGCATGTTGCATGGCTATGGCAGCTTCCACTACTTTAATCGCAGTAGCTTTATTTTCTTCCGGCAATCCACCCGCGGCAATATAGGCATCACCGATCGTTTTAATTTTCTCCAATCCGTATTGCTGCATGATGCGATCAAAAGCGCTGAAGTAAGTATCTATTTCTTTTACCAGTTCCTGCGCCGTCATTCTTTCAGCAACATGGGTAAATCCTTTTATATCGCTGAACAAAACCGTTACTTCATCAAAAGATTTTGCCGTGGTGTATCCCTTTTCTTTAAGTTCTTCTGCAACTTCATATGGAAGTATATTCAATAATAACACGTCTGATTTATCTTTTTCTTTTTGTATGACGTCTTTTTGTTTTTCTATCTGAGCTTTTTCTTCCACCACTTCTGCTGTTCTTTCTTTTACTGTTTGTTCCAGCACTCTTTTTTGTTTGCGAAGCGACGCGGTGCGCCAGCGATAGATACCGTATAAAATAAAAACAAAAGCAATTCCCATTAGTGTTCTGAACCACCAGGTTTCCCACCAGGGCGGTGTGATCGTGAAACTCATTTCTGCAGGTTTACTCCATAATCCGTTAAAACCCCTGCTGGAAACTTTAAATGTATAATGACCGGGAGATAGGTTCCTGTAGTCATCAGTAAAAGCTTTATCGCTGATGCTGCTCCATGATTTATCAATTCCTTCGAGGATATAACGATATCTTGTTTTCTCAGGATTTCCTAAATGTGTTCCGGTAAAATGGAACCTGATAAAATTCCGGTAGTAGGGTAAGTGTAGATTGACCGGGAGATTCCATGGACCGGATACGCTGTCCCATGTGATATTGTTTTTTTTCAGAGTAACCCGTATCCGCAGGCATATTTACCATTTAAATAAAAAGTATTCTTGTCCATACTCCAGAAAGTATCTGATATTCCCGAATTATTTTGAAACAATTGTTTGTTTGCAAATAGTTGGGGCTGTTCCATAATATCAATACCGGTAATATAAGTCAGGAGGTATGATCGTATCTTTTTTTGGCTCATCCATAATGAGGATGCCATCACCGCCTTCACCCCACCAGATTTGATTTTTTTTTGTAAACAGAACTGCGTTGGAATTAAAATCAACATGATCAATCAGCTGTGGCTTTCCGTAAGATTTTAGCCGCCATTCAGGGCCTTCTCCGCTTTCGCTGATCGGCGTAATAATGGTCAATCCTTCGGTTGTTGCCACATAGATAACTCCATTTTTTTCTGTTAATGATTGCACCTGATTACTGATCAATCCCTCTTTAGTTGTAAAGTTGATGAAAGTTCCTTTTACCGGATCAATGATATAGATACCATATCCATCACTACTCATCAATATTTTCCCCTCTTCATCCTTCACTAAAATTTGGCTAACCGGATTAAAGCTTTCCCCCTTTCCGGTAATAAAATGCTTTAATGGTTTCTTTTTTAGGATCAATGACATCCAGGCCATGTCCAATAGTCAAAACCCACATATTTCCCTGGTTATCTTCCATGCAACTCCAAACACCATTATCGCTTAGCCCCCCTGCAGTGGTTAAATATTTAAACGTTTTACTCCGGGGATCATAAACAGAAATTCCACCACTACAATATAGCCAGATATTATCCATTTTATCCTTATAAATACCAAACACATTATCACCATTCAGTCCGTTTGATGCTGTCAGGTATTTTAAGGTCCCGGATTTCTGGTTAAATACATAAACGCCTTTATCACCAAGTTCTCCATGGATCCAGATTTGGCTTTTTTCATCTTCAAAAAACCCATTAGGTATAAGTTTCAGTCCCTGTGAACTGTCCATATGTTTGATTGTACCTGCTTTCAGGTCAACGATATCACCGTTGCTGATCCAAATCTTTCCCTGGTCATCTTCGTATAAACCCCAAATAACATTAATACTCAATCCCTGATGAGTACTCAGCTTTTTAAACATTCCGCCATTCAGATTTAGAATATAAACTTCGGCATAACCATCGCTCATCCATAAATGACCCTGGTTATCGGGCAAAAAATCTACAATAAAATTATCGGTCAGACCCAAGTCAGTCTTGGAAATATGTTTTATTTCTCCGCTATCTGCATCAACTATATCAATACCGGCTGTCGAGGCAAGCCATATATGACCGAGATGATCAGGCTTTAATCTAAAAATTGTATCGCTGCTGACTCCCTGGGCTGTACCCAATTGTTTCAAAATACCTTTCTGCAGGTCAACAATATTAAGGCCACCCCCGGAAGTACGGATCAGTATCCTGCCTTTATCATCTTTAGTAAATCTATTGGGAAGTCCACCGGCGGTCGTCAGGCGCTTCAGCGTTCTGCTGTTTGGGTTTGCAATATCAATTCTTCCCGGTGATCCTATCCAGATATTCCCCCAATTATCTTCTAATAGGCTAACGACGTTATTTTGGCTCAACCCCTGAGCCACTGTTAGCTGTTTCAGTGTTTTATTTTCGGGATCAATGATATAAATCCCCTTATCTGTGGAAAGCCATATCTTACCCTGGCTATCTACCAATGAACTGGAAGATATCATGAACAGTAAATTTTTGTGAAGTAACCAGCTGTTTGAGTACTCCATCATTCAGATCAATAATATCAATACTCCCGGGACCAAAAGCCCAGATCTGGCCATTATGATCTTCAGATAAGCTATTAATAAAAGGGAAAGAAGCTAAGCCCTGTGCAGCTGTATATAGATCAAAATTTTCACCATCATAACGGTAAAGGCCATTGCCTGTACTGATCCATAAAAAACTCCGGCTATCCTGAAACATCGTATTGATTACGCCACCAGTCGCCAGACCCTGATCCAATCCATATTCAAATGTGGTCTGCGTAGCTTTATCACGAATACGTGGCTTCGTGGCTTTTGTACGGATGGGTTGGCCAAGTAATGAAACTTTGAAAGTAAATTTTTGCGATGGAAGCTTGTTCAAATCAAAGGTCGTATCCGGTAAACTGCTCAGGTCAAATTTTATTTCATCCATGGGCTTTTTCAAAGGACGAAAATCCCCAATGTCAAATGGCTTTGAAGGAAGTTTATTAAAATCAAACTTTGTTTCAATAGCCGGTTTAATACTGTCCGGGTTTGGGATTTCCCATTTATTTTTTTCGGTTCGCTGAATTTGTAGGGCGTACTCACCGGCTGCAAAAATTCAGTTTCATGTTCCGGAAATGGAATTGCAGATGGAGTATAATTGCAAGCAGGGAGAAAAATAACTACCAATAAGCAAGCAAATAATAAGCAGGAGTTGGTAAATCGTTTCATTATGATTGAAAAATAAAAGATAACGCATTTTCTGCACTATAGGGAAAGATACATTATGTATTATTTAATTAAAGTAATTGCACTCATAAAATACTCATATGATCTGATTATAGAGATAAACATTTTTTGTAATCAAAGCCTCCCTTTAATAGATATGCAAAATTTAACCAAGAATCTAAAAATTCATAAAATGTGTAAAGACATAATTTCCGATGCAACCAAGTTCACTAGTCTTAACTACCATATGTGAACAGAATAAGCCCACCATTTTTCCTTATTTTTCTTGAAGTTTAAACCTAAAAAGGCGATATAAAAATAAATTAACAATTATTGGCTTTTAAATACGTCTAATTTTAGTAAACTTTATATAATAATTGCTTTCTAACTTACATAAATGGATCAATATGAAAACTTCAAAAATATCTTTCGGCTTACTGCTCGCAGCAGTTTGTTTCTTTAATCCTGCATTTTCTCAACGAGGTGACCATCGTGGTGGAGGTGGCGGCGGCTATCAAAGCCGGGGCGGAGGTGGTGGTGGCTATCAAAGCCGAGGCGGAGGTGGTGGTGGCTATCAAAGCCGGGGTGGAAGTAGTCAACAAAGCTATTCTCCCCGCCAGAATTTTTCTTCTTCCAACAGGCAGTTTCGCCAAACACCTTCAATACAACCAAGGCAAAACTTCCAGACGATGAACAGAGGTGGAGGAAATTCAACATCTGCTAATTTCAACAACCGTTTTCCGCGTAACAGTAATTCTATTGTCACAAATAACAGGAATCCTATTGGTTCCGGTAACCGAAATCCGGTTGTTACAAACAATCGGGGTGGTTTTCAATCCAACAATTCCAGGATGAATAACGGCTATCGCGGTTATAATAATTCAAGATACAGTTATAGCCGTGGCGGATATTCTTCCCGCTACAATTATGAACCACGCCGGTATGAATATGATGGCTACCGTCGTTATTCAGTGCTCCCAAGAACCTGTTTATCTATTTATTTTGGCGGCTATCCCTATTATTTTTATGACGGATTGTTTTATAGTTATTATGATGGTTTTTATGATCCTGTTTATGCGCCATTTGGTATTCGCATAGGTATGCTTCCCTATGGTTATTATCCATTTTACATTGGATCAACCCCATATTATTATTATGATGGAGTGTATTACACCAATTATGGCGACTCGCAATACGAAGTGGTTGATGCACCTATGGGTGCTGTAGTTACTGAGTTGCCAAAAGGAGCCACCATAGCTACAGTAAATGGTGAAAAGTTTTATGAATTTAACGGCACTTATTACAAAGAAGGAACCAACAGTAAAAATGAAGTAGTGTATACGGTAGTGGGCAAGTATGGTGATATTAACAACACAGATCAGGGCAATGTATCCTCTAATTTACCGATGCAGATTGGTGATGTTGTTACCACACTTCCTGACAACAGCAGACAAGTAACTATTAATGGAGAAACTCTTTTTGTTTCTCCTGATAATTTTTATTTAAAACAAAAAGTTGACAATGGAGCTACCAGTTACGAAGTAGTAGGCACCGCAATTCAGAATCAATAACAGTATTAGTATTGCCTTATTAAATTTTGATAAGCTGGCAAAGAAAATATTTGAACCCGGTTTTTAACAAGAATAGAAACCGGTTTTTTTTACCTGAACCATTTTCTCTTGTGAGCAAGGTGAATAATTTGTGCTTTTGAATGCACATGCAATTTCTCGTAGATATTGGCTATATGCTTGCGGACGGTCAGAACACTTATTTTAAGAAGCTCTGCGATTTTTTTTGCATCCAATCCATTGATAGTATGTTGAAGAATTTCTTTTTCCCTTTCGGATAATATGTTGTCAACTTCATTAGCCACATCTGCCGGATGATTTAAAAAATCTGACCTGGATAACATCGCCAGGGATTTACGTGCA
Source organism: uncultured Bacteroidota bacterium (assembly GCA_963823125.1). Taxonomy (GTDB): domain Bacteria; phylum Bacteroidota; class Bacteroidia; order Chitinophagales; family Chitinophagaceae; genus UTBCD1. The sequence goes on along the minus strand of CAWGKD010000003.1, from coordinate 94,315 downwards.
ATGGCCGGGCTCATAGGGGCGCCACCGAATTCCAATACGTTGCTGATGGCTCCCCGTAAAACAGCAGCCGTTTCAGATTTAAGTAAATAACCTGAAGCTCCGGCTTTAATAGCTTCAAATATTTTTTCATCATCGTCAAAAATAGTGAGAACAATAAATTTTATCTGGGGATAAAGCGATTTAGCAATTCCTATGGTTTGTACTCCATTCATTTGGGGCATTTCAAGATCAATAAAAATAACCTGTGGTATTTTAGCCAATGGCAATCCTTTCAATTCTTCCAGGCATTCATTACCATTAACTGCAGAAAAAACCAATTGAAGATCATCGTACAAACTTATTTTCTGCAGAAAAGTATTGCGGTTTATTTTATTATCTTCTGCCAGTGCAATGGGAATACTCATATAATTATTTCATAAAACTATGAAAGGTAATTATGCCACCAATAATCAATTTGTAGTATAAGTTTCTATGACAACACAGGTGCCGCCAGGATCATTCTTTTCCCATTTGATTTTCCAACCTGCTTCCTCTGCCCTGCTTTTCATATTTATCAAGCCATTGCCTTTATTCCTGTTATTATTATCTCCGCTCATTCCTTTGCCGTCATCTTTTACAATGATTTTCCAATTTTTATTTCCTTCAATATTCAATATTATATAGCTGCCTTTACTGTGCCTGACCGCATTAGTTATTGCTTCCTGAATGATTTGCAAAAGATGAAATGCCTGAAAAGAAGGTAAAACATGATCCGTAGTGATATTTTCAGAAACGGACATTTTTATTCCGGGGTAACTTGATTGAATTTTATTCATAAATATTTTGATCCTGTCGCTGATTGCAGTCAGAGACAATGCTTCTTTTTTTAAAGCCCAAATTGTATCGCCCAACTGGGAAACGATTGACTGAGAATTACTTCTTAATTCCTCCAGAGCCGATTCACTTTCACGATCGGACTGATTAATTACAATATGGTCAATGTTGGAAGCAATTGAAGCTGCATAGGCCCCAAGATTATCATGCAAATCGCGACTGATTCGTTCCCGCTCCTGTTGAATTTCCTGTTGCATCTGCATGGATCGGATTTTATCCTGATATTTTCGGCGGTTATATTGCTGAAGAATTAAAACAATCATACCTATTCCTAAAACCGCCACTACAATTTTAAACCACCAGGTTTGCCACCAGGGAGGAGAAATAATGATTGTAATGATTTTTTTAAAAACAATGGATGAAGAAAATATAGGTGTACAATTAATTTCGAATGAATAAATGCCGGGTTGCAAAACATATTTTATTCCCGTTGGGTGATGGGTAGTCTGCCAGTTGTTTTCAAATCCTTTTAAGCGATATTGGTATTCGTATTCATCTGCATTTAAAAGACCTAAAGCAGCTACATCCATCTCAAGATGGTTTTGATTGTAATGTAAAATGATGGAATCACTTCTCCAACCAAACGGTGAAAGATTAAATAAAGAATCATTTATCATCAAATGGGTAAGGTTTAAAACCGGTCTGTCTTTCATTTCAGATAAACCAGAAGGATAAAAAGCCGTAATGCCATTAACTCCTCCGAAATAAAATTTACCAGTTACTGTTTTAATTGCAGACTCCGAATTGAATTCATTTTCCTGCAGCCCTATTTCTCTTGTAAAGTTTTTAATCGTGCCATCCAAAGTAATATATGAAAGGCCCATATTACTGCTTGCAAAAACAGCCGTTTGACCGGTTTCCGGTAAAATGGAATAAATACAATCATTCAGTAGTCCGGTTTCCCGGGAAACTTTTTTTATTAAAGTTCCGGTTACTGAAAAAATATATAATCCCTTATCTGTGCCCACCCATATATTATGTTGTGCATCTTCAGTAATACACCGGATCGCATAATTATCCGGTATATGAATGGTTTGTAAAAACCCGCCTGATGTAAACCGATATAATAACCCTGTATTTGTCCCTGTCCATAATGTTTTATCTGCCGAATATAAAAAACAATTTACTGTACCGGTAGCATCAAATTGCAGCAACGGATCTGAATATATTAATTTGTTTTTATGGAAAATACATTTGAAAATGTTGGTAGCAGTGGCAATATAAAGGGTCGAATCATTAATCCGCTGCACATTATTACAATAATTTGCAGATGTTGCCGGCATGTTTGTTTTTGCGCCGCCGGTTAAGGTGAAGGGTTTTATTTGTTTTGTTGAAAGCTTGAGCTGGTACCAGCCTCTTTGAAACGTTATCACAAGATATTCATCGTCCGTGAGTCTCTCAATTGCGATAATATCTTTTACGTCTTTTGTCTGCAGTGATTTTTTCCATAAAGGGTTTGCTAAAGTGTCATACAATTGAATACCATCATTAAAGCAGCCGGCCAATAAAAATTTGTTTTGCTTATCATAATAAATGGCTCTTACAAAATTGCTTTTCTCAGCAGGATAAATGAAGTGAATGAAAGCTGTTTCTGTATTTTGTATCCGCTTGATATCATTATTTGTTAAAATCCATATTCTTCTGAATTTATCAGTATATATTTTAAAGATAGTTCCGGTTCCAAACGATCGGGTTTCTGTTTAAATCAGTAATTTCAGAATGGTAAACACAGTTTGAATCTAATTCATATAAATGATTATTTGCGCTTACCAGCAGCTGGTTATAATCTCCTATTCTTAAACATCCATTAAGTATTTTTTCTTTTGTAAAACTGTTCAGCTTAATACTTTCTTTTTTTTCTGTAGTGTTAATATTCAGGCAAAGCAAATCCGAATCTGAAAGAACGTATAAATGATCATAGAGGCAAGCTAAGCTGAATATATTTTCATTTTCAGTATTTATTATTCCAAAAGTTTTATTTAATAATATTGAAGCTTAAAATTCTTTTATTAGCAGTACTATTAATAAAAATATATTTATCATTGGCAACAACCGAATTTGAATACTGGAATTGTTTAGATATTAAAATGTTGTTGATTGTTTTTGAATCGAAAAAATACTCATGACTTAACATTCCTTTCTCAGGTTATAAAGAACAATCCCTTTATTTTCCTGCAAACACCAAATTCCATCATTCGTTTCTTTCAGAGGAATAATTGAATAATACAGATGGCAACTGAATGATGGGATATCAACCGGTGAAACGAATTTGAATCGGGATTATATTCCAGAATACCCTTCTTTAAAACTAATCCAGATTGCGCCATTTTTTAACCCAAAAAAATATACGGGGTAATTAATGTTAAAAGTGTCCTTGTTTACTACAGGTTTAACTGTTTCTAAGGCATACCCATTATAACGTTGCAGTCCTGTTTTAGTAGACACCCATGTGAAACCCTAATGAATCTGTAATTATATCTGTAGTAGAATTGTTAAGAAGCCCGTTTTCGAAGTTGATTGTATTTACCGGACATCTTTTATACTTATCCGTAGGAACGAATTGTGCCAGGCAACTAAATTGCGCACTTATAGTTACAGCTAGAAAAAATATATAGCTTACCTGGTGAACACAAAACTTATATAAAATATTCTTAATAGTCAGCATTGACTTTGAATACTCTTATCATTAATGAATACTACTACAAATTAAGTATTGTTCGGTTTGTCGCAATAACAAATCTTCACAGCTTCTTTTTTAACTTACTTACAAGCTCAAGCCGTTTAAAAATCTAAAATATTGTTTATGAAAAGATTACTATTGCCCGCTATTTTGGCACTTGCCGGAATCGTATTAATATTCTTCCCTAAATTCTTTTCAGGGAGTGGAAATATTGATATTAGTATAAAACCAAATAGTGTTATTATGCCAGCTGCATATAAAGTTTATTCCAATTCTGATGTAGCCGGAGGACGATTCAATCTATTTAAAGCTGTTATAAAAAATACCGGCAAATCGGAGATTAAAAATCTGAAAGTTCAATTCCGTGTTCCAAAGTATATTGATGAGTGGACCGATGTGCCCTCTACAAAAGATCTGTTGCCGGGACAAACTGCAGTGGTTACCTGTTTTCCTTCCTTTCCTCAAAGTGTTACTGAAAAGAATACAACTTCTAAAGAAAGGACCGATATAAAAATCACTTACGGCACCTCATCCAAACCTACGGAAAAAGATGAGTCATTTCCTTTTGATATGACTTCTGTGAATGATATTCTCTATTCTTATGGTACGATGATGATAAAGCTTTTAGTGATTATAATAATAATGCTCGATGTATGCATGTATGGTTTCTTCGGAAGATCCTATTATCAAGCATTATGCCCAATCATCAAAACCAAATATTGTGTGGAGAAATATCCGGTGACCCAGATGTAGAAGGGCGAAAAACACGAGTAAGTTATGGGATGAAGTTTATATTGCCACAGCAATCAGTGGTATGGTATATAGCGAAACTCTTCGGAGGAGATGAAACAAACTACGGTGATAATACTACATTAACACAACATGTCAGACTACCCCGGGAAGTTGTCAGCGGCAATACCGGGTTATGTATTGAACTATCTCTCTTACATGCCAGCGTTTATAAAGCAGCCGGATTACATCCAGTAATTTTTCTTAACAACGACATGCATACCCGGAATAAGAGTAGATGAACGGATAAATATTATTCCATTGAATCAACAGGTATTAATGGAGATGGAATAGGTGGAGTAATGAGTGCCCAAGCAGCTTTTAATCGGGGAATGTATGAATACGATTCTTTTTTTAAACAAAGGAATGGCAATCCAGCGTTTGTACTCTTAGATATTGATGATCTTTATAATGCAGGTTATAAGGATATGGAAATGAAAGAAGATCCAATTACGGAGAAAGTAGATGAAATTAATAGGCAAGTGGCCTGATTGCCTTATCACAGCAATTAACGAAATGAATAAAAAAAAAACCAAGCAGGTGACAGATAATAATAGAAATGATAATCGAAACAATAAGGGAGATAATAATCATGATAACACAAGCAGTATGCTCAGGTATAGTGATCAATATATGAATTTTATGTATCCCCGAAACTGGTCTGTAATAAATCATCCGGAACAACAATTGCCAATTCTTGCTACAAAAATCAGCTCTCCTAACGGTGAAGGTGTTGTGGAGATTTACCAAGTTGCAATGCTCAGACATCCAGCACAAGCAATGAAGTATATTCAACAATCGCTTGCTAGGTTAGGAATTAATGTCCAGATTTTCAATTGTTGGTCAACGAAACGGAATGGTACAATTTTCAGGAACTTCTAATGGTGGCGGTGGTAATTTTAGCTGGGTTGGATATTTTCGGACTGTACGCTGAAGGAGTTGAAGCTGTTGTAGTTGGCAGTAATGGTGGCATGACACAGCAACTCTCCGTCAAATAATCAACTCTATTAATTGAATTTATTTAAAATTTGTTTATGAAAACAATTAAGAAAAATAAGATCTTTGATCCCTTTACCTTTGTGGTTATTTGTCAAGCAACATTCGCCAGGTTTCTTCTCAGGATGTAACAGATTTATACAGAGAAATTTTCAATCAATTAATAATTTGGGCGATGCACAATATGGAAGTTTCACAACTATTAAAATGACAGAAATCCAATGGGAATTTTTCAGGCAAAGCCCTTTAATGACCGATGTTTCAATTGCTAAACGTAATATAGAATATTCACTGTCCACTTATGTTATTGAAGACTTCAAAAGAGATATAGATGAAGTGAACCGAACTTTTAAGCTCAGTGTTACAGTGAAAGCCGAAGCACTATATGATGGAGATGGGAACTGGGAAGTAAAAACAAATTAAAAAAACCCCCAAATAGAAAAATTGACAGATAAGGAATATATGATACTCTCAAATACATATGAAATGGGCGGATGTTAGTCCATGAAAATATAAAAATTCTCTTTCCCAATCCGGAGCAAAGGATGTTCAGCAGACGACTGATGATTTTGGCAAAACAAAATTTACTTATAAACTTGGCGGGGGAAACTCTTCCCTAATGTCATGGAATAATATTCTTGGTGTGCTCCTGATATTATCTTCAATAGTATTCTTTGTGCGTACAGCAAAGCTAAACCCACCCATTCCTAAACCCGCTCCAAAACAATAAGTAAATTATGCGGCAATTTCTATAAAAACAATATTAAAAGGTAAAATTCTGTTTATTATTTTTTTTCTTGTTGCCAGCAACAGCTTTGCCCAATCCAATAATATTATGGTAAAGGGGGATACACTGATACTGGAAAATGGTACAAAATTCTGGATCGGTGAAGAAGTTACATTGGGTACCGGATTAGTCTCCGGATAAATCATTTGTTTACGTTTACGAATCACCTACTTCATTAAGAATATTTTATCCGAAAAAAAGAAAACCAATATCCATATTGTATTCTGGGCATACCTGCATGATCAAGAAATTTGAAAAACAGCACGGTACTCATAAAAATGATTACGGCTATAATATTATCGTTCTTCAGTTTATCGATGGAAAACAATATTGGTGTGATGTTCAGAATGCTCTTACCAATAATGAAATCCTGACCAATCAACCAAATACTGATACAAACAAATACAAATTTTAAAAGACTCTATAAATAATAATACTATACGACAAAAAGAAGACAAAAAAACCTGTTACTGCATTTTAAGAAAGACTCTATCTGTTTTATTTATTTTCAGGGATTAATAATGCAGAATAAAACCATTACCTGGAATAATTGGGGAAAATATTTTTCCAAAAGTGCTTTGAATTCCGGTGTTTGCCTTATAAAAGCGAGGTCATTATCACTGGTTAGCATAAAGTAATTACCAAATCCCAATTTCAGTGCTTTTTCAACACTTTGCAAGGCACCGTCCTTATCTTTTTGCAACGCTTTATAACAAGCATGGTGGAACCAGGTTAGATCTTCATGCTGTTTATAATTAAAAAGCAGTTGGAAATAATAATCAATATTACGGCTACTGTCTATATTTCCATTAACACGCATATAGGTATACAGCATTGAGAGATAAGAAGCATACTGCATATTGAAAGTAAATGTCTTCCGAGTAAAATCCCGGTATGCAATTTTATCAGTAGTATCATAGGTTTTGCCAAAATACAATTGCAGGTTGGTTACAAAACCCTCCAGGGAAACGGAAGAATAAATAACGGTTGAATCATACTGTTTCCATGCAGCATACATATGGCCGTCCTTTTGCTCAATGGTGCCCAGATTGAAATGTGCAAACGGATAAGTACTGTCATGCGTCAAAATATTCAGAAAATATTTGCGCGCTGAATCAATATGATTGGTGACAAAATATATCTGGCCTATATTATTATCGCAAAGTGAGCAATAGCCAGCGGAATATTTTCTCGCCATTTCGTAATAATGAACAGCGCTGTCAAGATTTATTTTTTTGGAAAAGAATTCTCCCTTTGCAAAATATCCGTAAAATCTGCTTTTATCCGATGCGATCATTTTATTCATCAATGAATTCAGTTTTTCTGTTTTATCATTATACCAATACACCTCAGTTAACTGAAGTTGAATATTCAAATCATCCGGGTATTTCTGCAATAAGGATTCCAATAGTGTTTCCGCCTTGTCATATTGTTTCAGCCTGGTATAGATCATTGCCAGAGAATATTTAGCTGAAATATCGTTGGGACGCAAGTCAATGTATTTCTGAAAAGCCTGGTTGGCTTTATCGTATTCGTATATAAAATAATTCAGAATACCGAGCTGATAATAGGTATAAGCCGCATTAGGTTCCAGTTCGGCTGATTCATCCAGATAATTAATACATTTTAAAATCGTTGGCTTCATGCCGATATTGTATTCATTCTCATTAATAGCCCAGGTGTATGACATGGCATTCATAAACAATTTTCTTGCCTTCAGGTTGGAATACATATAATGTTCTTCGCCCAACAAGCTCATGCAGCTGTCCAATTCCATAGCAGCATAATAGCACTCATTCCGGCTGGAATAACTTGTTTCTCCTTTAAGCAATGGCCCCACAATCTTATTGAAGCGTTCATTCAAACTGGTTGCAAGATTACGCCTCATGGTAATGGTCAGCGGATCGTCGGCATATTTTTGTACAAAGGCCCTGTAATCTTTGAGTGCATTCGTATCTTTCGGCCATATCAATCTCTTATCGGCAATATTTTTATTAAAAGAAGCATATAGCTTTTTCCCGGATGGATCAAGAGAATCAATAAACTTTTCTTCGTTTCCTTTGGTATTGACTACCGCTAACATCGGATAATTTTCTTCATTTTGTTTTTTCAAAGCTGCAAGCACTGAAGGAATTACTTTGATAAAAGGTTTACTTAGATCACCTGTTAACATGGGAATCTGTTTACCCTCACTGTATTTGGCAACATTGGTCTGAATATAACTCTGCAGTTCATACATGCTGACTATGCCATCATTGTTCAGGTCGGCCATTCCTTTCATTCCTTCTTCCAGTTCGAAAGAAAAAAGACCTCTTCCTCCCCCCCATTCAGTGCTTTCTAATGAAATCTGATTAGGCTGACAAGAAAGTATTTTATATTCTTTTCCCCAGGAGGCGGCCAGTGCTGAGGCAGTCTGTTGTTCTCCCTGAACACCTCCTTTCAGGTTGCCGGAATGACAAGCATCCACAATAAATATCATTTCAATACCACGTTCAGCTAATGGAGATAGATATCTTTTCAGGTCCAGAATCTCGAGTACGTCATCATTCATTCCAAAATAATTTCCATTGGGACTATTATAAAGAAGTAAGAGGCCGTTTTCTATCTGGGTAAGGTCTTCCATATCGCCATGGCCTGCAAAGAAAAAATAAACCCTGTCGCCAGGTTTGGCTTTATGCGCCACTTCAGAAATTGCATCTCCCACATATGTCCGCGTGGCTTTATCATTCAGAAATGTTTCGATGTTTACGGCCGGCACTTTACCTCCTGCATCGCTAAGAAGAAAATTCTGAAAAGCCTGAGCATCCCTGTCAGCGAATTGCAAAGGAGTTACATTTTTATATTTGCTGATTCCAATAATAATAGCATAGGTTGTACCTTTAACAACGGTGGTATCTGTTTTTTTTATTATGCCCCGTTCATTCACATTCTGAGAATATCCATTGTAAAATAAAGTCAGGCAAAAGAGGTGAATAATAAATACCCTGGAAAACATAAAAGATTTTTTCATGGCTGACTAAAGAAAGGAATTCCTAAGTTACTACAAACAAGGAAAGTCAAAAGGGGATTCTGAATATATTTACCTTATTATTATAAACTCTACTACAAATTAAGTATAGTTTAGCTTGTTGGAGGTGCAAAATTTAACATGTTCTGTTGTGGATTCTGGTTGTTTTTTAATCTTTATACTCGTTCTTATATCAACGACTATAAATCTTAATTTATGCAGAAATAGATTATGTGAAAATGCCATATATTCATATTGAGTTTTATTAACCGGAAATTATAATTCTAATTACTAAACATGAAAAAAGATGTAACAATGAGACTGGTTATACTTAGCATCATGCTTATACTTGTAAACCTTTGCTATTCTCAATTCAAAGGCAAATCTTCCGCTACCGAAAAATTTGAGATGATTGTGGACACATCCAGTAATATAATTTCATTGGATAAGATTAAATCGCAAAAAGCATACACAATGGAAGAAAGAGAAGGGCGGGGAATTATAGCTTCTTTCCTGATTTCTAAAAGTATTCAGGGTATTCAAAGTTTGATAGATAATCACCGCAGAAGATTTTCCACTGCTTATTCTTTTGCGATCAAAGATGAAAGTTTTTATGACCAGGTTTCGACGCTTGGCCCGTTTGATCCAACAGGCATCCGGTTTAAAGGCTTTAAGATTGTAAGATTAATAAATGGACCAAGTTCTGCACCCGATACGGCATTTGTTGCCTGCTTCAGCATTGACACTTCTGCGGAAAGAGTAAGTGAAATAATGAATGATGGAATTTTCAGACTTAAGTTAGATAAGTTTGTCCTGAAAAGCGCCAGAGTAAGAGTGCCAAAGCATCAGAGAACTTTGAATATGGATTTCGAAATAAGCTTTATAGCATCATTCATCAGCAATAATGGAGAGATCAACACTGACGATCTGGTAGGTAAATTTATTTATACGATAAGAAATGCGCCACTCGATCCAAATGACCCATCTTATAAAGAATACTATGATTCTTTACCTTTAAAAAATCCCTATTGTACCGGCCAATCTTTTTTAATTCCAAGATCTGCCGGATATTTTAAAAATGACGAAACTAAAAAAGTGGAACCGTGCTGGGGACAAGGAATTTATTCAATAAGGGTAGCTGTTAAAGAATCTTCTAAAAACAATTTCATTGATAAAGTAATTATATACAGTTCTCAAGATGTTTTATCAATTGGAAATGCTTCCCTGCAGAAGAGATATTCTCCTCCTCCGCCTACCAATGTCAAAGTAACTGTAAAGACAGCAGCAAATTAATCCTAATTATTAAAGGGATGAAAAGTAAGCTTCTATTTCTTTTTTATTTATCTCTTAATGTTTTACTTGCTAATGCGCAACAACAACAGGCTTTAATTATCGGAATTGATCATTATGCTCCTCCGCCCGGGTATACTCCTTCAACAAATTCCGGAAGATTGATTTATCCAAACCTGGATGGTTGTAAGAATGATGCTTTGGCCATTTATTCAATCATCACTTCTAAATTCGGTTTCCTTCCAAATAATATTGATACTTTATTGGATGCATCAGCCACCCGTGATGGCATTTTAAATGCCATGAAGCAATTGCTGGAAAAAAGCAATCCCGGTGATATTGCATTTATATATTATGCAGGTCATGGCAGTGAGGTAAAGAATAGCTTATCATTTGAAACAGACAAGAAAGATCAAACCATTGTCCCTGAAAATGCATGGCAAGAAGGAATAAAAGATATAAGAGATAAAGAACTATCAAAAATATTTAATGATTTTATAGATAAAAAAATAAAGCTGACTGTAATATTTGATTGCTGCCACAGCGGTTCTATTTCACGGGGGCCAAATGTTTCCTCAGACAAAATAAGATTTATGCCGATGGCTAACTGGGATTCAAAAGATCCAAGCAAATATGAAATCCCTGAGCTGAGAAGTGATGGTAATTTTTTAATCTTTTCTGCTGCGCAGTCGAATGAAAACGCAGCTGAACAAATGGATGACCAGGGTATTCATCACGGAGTATTTACATCCGCATTGATTGAAGCTTTAAACCAACAGTCTGTGGATGCAAGCGCTTTGGATATTTTTAATTCAGCACGGGCTATTATAAAAAGTAATGGGAAAAGCCAGGAGCCTGTTATTGGCGGGATAATGGAACGCCAGCAAGAAACTTTATTCGGGATTAAGAAGGGAAAACTTTCGGACTATTCTTATGTTGCTGTTTCAGGTATTTTCGGCAAACAAGTGCAATTGCAGGCTGGATTTGCATTAGGGCTTTTAAAAGATAATGAACTGTCAATGATGAATGATGCAAACGATACTCTCTTTAAATTAAGAGTTGACACGGTTATTGGAATAACTAAATCACTGGCTTCTGTAATAAAAGGAAACATTCGGGAAATAAAACCGGGTTACCAATTCAGAGTTACCAATTGGGTATCTTCAGGAAGACCATTAATAAAACTGTATATACCAAAATCAGAATTATCCGAAAATGAGGTTGCAAAATTTACCAGCGTCGCAAATGAATTAAAGAAATCTCTAAAAATAAAATGGGTAAATACAATTGGCAAAGGAGAAAGAGAACCTTATACAACCGTATTCTGGTTAAATGATAAATGCTTTATTAAAGTTGATACCGGCGTTGCGAAAGAAATTAAAAATATTACGACTCAGAATATTTTACAATTTTGTAAAAAAGATTCAACACTTTATGTTGAATTGCCGGTATCGAAACAAAATTCCATCCAATTTTATAACCGGTTACTAGAAAATAAGAGCATCAAACTGGTTGATTCATTAAACAACTCCGATTATACTTTATTTGGTCGTTTAGGAATTAATGGCCGGCCTGCTTATGGATTCAGGAAAACTGAAGTTGCATCCCGTGACAGTCTGGAATCCATGCCTGTTGAGACAGACTGCTTTGAAACCGGTGAAGCAAATTCAAACAATTTGAAAAATATTGCTGACAGTTTATTTAATATGGTATTGAAGCTTTCAAAATTAAGAGGATGGCTGAATATGGCAGGTCCTGATGCCTCTAAGAAAGAATTTTCCTATCATTTGGAATTATTCAATGATGATAAACAACAAACTATTTTGAATGGGGAGTACCACATTGGTGATCATATTTCCATAAAATTGGTAGCCAATAAAGATTATTATTCACTGCCTGCCACCCATGCACAATACGTTTATGTTTTTGCAATTGATCAATCCGGCGCCATGCAACTCTATTATCCGGGGGATGACGGAAACGTAACTAATAAATACCCGAAATTTATAAATGATAACCTGGTTCAGGAAGTTACTTTACTTAGCAATACAGTTCCTCCTCCTTCCGGTACTGATAATTATTTTTTATTGGCTTGTGATGAACCGATAACAAATGCATCACTCATTTTTAACCAGGAAGGAGTTCATTCAGGAGTTGCATCCAGAGGATTGAGAAATGATTCCAATCCTTTATCTGATTTATTGGATATAGGAAATGCAGGAAGCAGAGGAGTTCCCAAAAAACTTCCTGCCACCTGGAGTCTTCAAAGACTTTCTTTCCGTTGTACTTACTGATTTTTGGAATGCTCTTTTTATATTGACATGGGTTACCGCTTCCATAGAATACAAGACCAATACAGCAGCACTATCCAGCTTCATTTTTGAGAATACGGCAGATGAAGATCATTGACAAAATATAATGCCTGCTAACTTAAGACTAATCAGTTAATATTTTAATTCCTATTCAGATTAGCAAAGCTGTTCATTTTATAAAACTGGTAATATAAAATTTATGGATGAATATTTTCTTGTCAATTTTGTAACTTTATTTGGTTCTTTTAAATATGAATCGCTGAGTAAATATTCTTAAAATAAACTTCTATGATAAAGAGATCAAAATTGATTTTGTTTTTCCTTTTAATAATTTGCCTGGGGCAATTTACTTATGGACAACAATTAACTTATGTAGGAATTCCTACCAACAAGTTCAACTATTTTGCATCAAGCCAGCGAAACACAAATTGGTGCTGGGCAGCTTCTTTGCAAATGATTTTTAATTACTATGGCGTTAGTATCACTCAGGAACAAATCGTAAAAAGAAGTTATGGAGTGGATCCCTATGGTAATCTGCCTAACTGGGCCGGAAGTTTTCCTGTAATCACCGCCAACTTAAATAACTGGAATGTGGACAATAAAGGAAGACAATATGTAGTAGAAGCGACACTTAATTTGGGAGCGCCAACGCCGGCTTATCTGATCCAGGAACTTACTGCCCAGCATCCCGTTTTAATAGGATACCAATCAGGTCCCAATTCAGGACATGCAGTTGTAATAACAGCGTGCAGTTATATTCAAACCAATTATGGGCCCAACATTCAATCTATTGTTGTGAGAGATCCGTATCCAACTCCACAAAATGTAGCCACTGAAGGAAGGGTTGAATATCCCGGATTAAACCTGGCTAATTTAATTCAGGCGCATTGGTATATCAGGGTTCAATAAAATTATATTCAACTATTGCATAAATAATTTCGGGTGTTTTAAATTAAACCCTGTAATCTCCTGGTATTTTTTTGTGAATGCAAGCAATGTGGCTTCGCCAAAATGTTTCCCGATAAATGAAATACTTGCCGGCATTCCATTCTTTTTAAATCCGTTTGGAAGAGTAATAGATGGATTGCCCGTTAAGTTAGTAATCGCTAACTGGTCACCAACTTCAGGTGGGGTTATGATAATATCATAGGCATCGAGTATGGGATCCATTTTTTTCATAATCAGGTAACGTAACCTGCAGGCATTAATATATTCCACGGCAGGAATAAATCTTGATGTTCTGAATGTATTAGGCCAACGGTCTTTATTTTGCTGTACCATTTCATCATCCTGATTAGAACGTGTCAGCGGATCAAATGCAGCGGCAGATTCTACACCAATGATCAAAGAAAGAATTTCATCACCATGAAGACTATCTGGGAAATCAATAGGCGTTATATGCGCACCCATTTTTTTTAAAGAAATCAATGTTTGTTTTTCTGTACTTGTCTCCGGCAATGTGTCAATATAATTTTTTGCATACGCAATTTTCAATTTGCTGATGTCAACCGATCCGGTATAATTAAAAGCAAAGTTGATTGAAGACTGATCATAACTATCAGCGCCATGAATATAATTGAATACAATCGCTGCATCTTCTGCAGAACGGCACAGCGCACCTATTTTATCAGAACTCCATGCCAATGTCATTCCCCCGGTTCTTGCAACACTTCCATAAGTTGGACGAAGTCCTGTTACTCCGCAACGCATAGACGGATCAACAATAGAACCGTAAGTTTCTGTTCCGATAGCAAAAGGTACTAACCCCGCAGCCGTTGCAGCTGCTGAACCTGCTGAAGAACCACCCGATCCTTTACTGGTATCCCATGGATTGCGAGTAAGTCCGCCGAACCAGACATCATCCATTGCCAATTCTCCCAATGATAATTTAGCTACTAAGACAGCGCCGGCATCCTGAAGTTTTTGGGCAACAAAAGAAGTTTCATCAATGACCTGGTTTTTATAAGGAGGGGTTCCCCATGTTGTATGTGTTCCCTTTACAGCAAAAAGATCTTTGATGCCATATGGAATTCCCTGCAATGGAGACTTATATATTCCTTTGGCTAAATCAGCGTCTGCTTTTTTAGCCTGTGCCAAAGCAATATCTTCAGTAAGCTCAATAACGCAATGCAAAACCGGTCCATATTTTTTTAATCTTGCTAAAAAAAACTGTGTTAGTTTTTCAGATGTTATTTTTTTATTCTTAATAAGAGCAGCCAATTGAGGAATGCTGTAAAATGCCAGATCATTAAGATTTTTTGGCAATTCAACATTGCCAGGTATAACAAATACAACTTTAGATGATTTTTTGGGAATTATAGTTCCCGGTAATACCGGGCTGAACCAAAGAGGAAAGGGAACACTATTATCCAGGTTTTTGGAATGAATGTATTTGTAGATTTTAATTTCATTGGACAAAACGCTAACCATGGAATCTCTTTTAGCATCACTGAAGGAAAGGTCAATCATTTTTTCTGTAGACGCAATTTGAGAAACAGTTACCTGTTCCTGAGCAGATACCGATAATAGATTTGCGTTAAGGAGAATAAAGAATAAATATTTTTTCATAAATTTTAATTTATTGATTGCAATGAAATATTGTAATATTTCCTTATTAAATAGTTTTCTGACTATTAGTTAATCTTTTCTTTTTTGGTGAATAATGAAAATGTTTTTAAAGTTAACTAACTTTCAAGCTGCATTAATGATAATTTATACAATCTTTCCGTTTATTAATATGTTAACAATATATACCTTCTTTAAACTCTGAAATGTGTAAATGAAAAGACCTTTAAATAATTTATTGAAAAACTCATAACACTTCGCCTGATGAAAAAAGGATCATTGATTGCAATATTTTATTTTTTATACGGCAGTTTATCCGGACAGGAAGTAAAGTATGGAATTTGTACTGGTTGCTGGAATCCTGATTCTCTCGGTAATCACCGGGCTTTGGTAACATACAATGGACATGATGATATAACTAAAGTTATCATTCCCTGGCGGAGAAGAGATTACGATCCACAAAATAAACGCATCATCATCCAGGATGCGAAGACAAAACAAAAAATACAAAATATAAAAGCATCCTTCATCAACAGGGAGTATGGAGAAATTTATTTTCAACCTGTATCCGGAAAAGGCGACTACTATATTTATTACATGCCTTATAAAAATGAAGGACGTTCCAATTATCCAAAAGGAGTTTATTTAAAACCAGATTCCACGGCTTCATTAAACTGGCTGGCTTCCATAAAAAATAAAAAAAATATCTTGTCTGCTACTGTAAAAGAAATTCAATCCATCGATTCACTCAACAGTTTTTACCCGATGGAAGTAATCGCCACAGCAGCAGAAACAAAACAATTATTAAAGGAACATCCCGGAGAAACTTATCTTGTTTTTCCTGAGGACCGGATGCATCCCATTAAAATGATAAATGATATTCCCCAGCACTGGATAAAAAGTGGCGCTCAGAATAATTTTACAGGCAATTCGGATAAAGGAGAATGGTTCGCTTTTCAACTGGGAATATATGCCGTGAACAACATGGAAGAAATAAAAATTCAATTCAGTGATTTAAAATCCAACACGGGACAAATCATTTCTTCCAACCATTTTACCTGTATCAATACCGATGGAATAAATTATGATGCAACAGAATTTCATAAAACTATAAACCTTGAAGCAGGAAAAGTGCAGGCTATGTGGTGCGGTATTGATATTCCTGAAACAATAACAGCAGGAATCTACGAAGGTAAATTACAGATAACTGCCAAAGGACAAGTTTCCAAAGAAATAAAACTAAAAATTATTGTCAGCAATCACATGGCTGTGAATGGAGGCGTGAATGAACCCTGGAAACAAACAAGATTAAAATGGCTGAATTCTACACTGGCACAGGAAAATACCGTCATAGCTCCTTACACGGCATTGCAGGTTGAAAATAATTCAATCAGTTTATTAGGAAGGAAAATTGAATTGAACGCTGATGGATTGCCCAAACAAATCCAAACATTTTTTACACCAGAGATGACTTCTTACACTGATGTGCCTAAAGATATTTTAGCTGAACCGATGCATTTTCATTTTCATATTACCGGGCAAACAAAGAAAGTGGAATGGAAATTAGGTGGCGTTAAGTTTACCAGTATCCAACCCGGTACAGTAAAATGGGATGCATTGAGTACTTCTGATGATCTGCAAATGGATGTAAGCGCTTCTATGGAATTTGATGGATTTATTGCCTATACCGTTAAAGTAACAGCGCTGAAGGATGTTGATTTAAAAGACATAAATTTTCTTTTGCCATTTAATCCCGATGCATCAAAATATATAATGGGTTTGGGACTGAAGGGAGAAAAACGTCCTTCCTCTTTTTCCTGGAAATGGGATGTGGCTACAAAAAACCAGGATGGAGCATGGATAGGCGATGTCAATGCAGGATTGCAATATTCTTTGAGAGATGAAAAATATGTCAGGCCACTGAATACAAATTTTTATTTACAAAAACCATTATTGCTTCCTACTTCATGGGGCAATGAAGGTAAAGGCGGAATCAATATCAGTGATGAAAATAAAACAATACTTGTTAATAATTACAGCGGCAGCCGTCATATGCAACGGGGAGAAGTTTTGTATTTTAATTTTACATTGTTGATCACTCCTTTTCATACCATCAACACCGACTTTCAATGGGAAACAAGATTTTATCATAAATACAATAACCTTGATAGCATTAAAGCAACCGGCGCTACGGTTGTGAACATCCATCACGCCACGCCCATTAATCCATGGATCAACTATCCGTTTATCGAGTGGAGAAAAATGAAAAACTATATTGATGAAGCACATAGTAAAGGATTGAAAGTAAAAATTTATTATACCATCAGGGAATTATCTGATCATGCTTATGAAACATTTCCTATGAGAAGTTTGGGTCATGAAATTTATTCCAGTGGAAAAGGTGGTGGGTTTAGCTGGCTGCAGGAACATTTAGGGGATGATTATATTGCCGGATGGTTTGTTCCCGAAATAAAAGATGCTGCTATTTTAAACGGTGGCATGAGTCGCTGGCATAATTATTATGTGGAAGGAATGAACTGGCTTGTAAACAATGTGGGCATTGATGGCATATACCTGGATGATGTTGCCTTTGACCGGGTTACAATGAAAAGAATAAAACGTGTGCTGACACAAAATGGCCATCCCGGAATCATTGATTTTCATTCTGCCAATCAATTCGATAAAAATGATGGCTTCAATAATAGCGCTTATTTGTACATGGAACATTTTCCCTATCTCAACCGCTTATGGTTTGGTGAATATTTTGATTATGAAAATAATTCCCCGGATTTCTTTTTAACAGAAGTAAGCGGAATCCCTTTCGGATTAATGGGCGAAATGTTGCAGGGTGGCGGCAATCCTTGGAGAGGTATGATTTATGGAATGACCAATCGCATGCCATGGAGTGATAATGCTGATCCACGTCCGATTTGGAAAGTTTGGGATGATTTCGGAATGAAAGGTTCAGAAATGATCGGTTATTGGAGTGAGAATTGCCCGGTAAAAACAAATAATGATAAAGTATTGGCAACAGTTTATAAAAAGAATGGAGCTGCATTGATCTCTGTTGCAAGCTGGGCGGACTCGACGGTAAAAGTTTCATTGAATATTAATTGGGAAAAACTGGGCATAAATCCATTTAAAGCAACTATTACTGCCCCGGAAGTAAAAAACTTTCAGCCTGCATTATCACTAAATGTAAGCAATGGTGAAGTAAGTGAATTTACCGTGGAAAAAGGAAAGGGCTGGATGTTTATTATAAAAGAAAATAAATAAAAATTATTAATAACAAAGCAAGAACACTGCTCCAGAATTTAAAGCTTATGTATTTCAAAATCTGTTTAAAATATTCATCAATATTTTTTGTTGCATACATTTCTATTATAAAATGTGCTGCTCAACAATTTACAGATACGGTTCATCCTTCAATGACAGAAGTTATCAAACCCATTCATAAAGATGATTTCAATAATAAGAATACGTGTCCGGAAAGAAAACAGGGAGGCAATCCAAAAATGGTTGAAGGATTCCAGGTATTCAATGGATCCATGGATGGTAACCGCCAGGTGGATCCGCAAATAGCAGTAGGCGGTGGATATGTTCTGGAAGCATCAAACGGCGGCCTGATTATTTACAATAAAAAAGGTGAATTCATAGAGGGAGTTTCTCAAAAATGTTTTAATAATGGAATTGATCCCAAACTGGTGTACGACATTCACAATAAAGTTTTCATTTTTGATTACTGGTGGTATTATGATAAAGAGAAAAACAAGCCTGTCAATATTGCTGTCTCCGAACAAAGTGATCCCCGAGGAGCATGGAATATTTATCCCATTTCCCGGAAAGAAGAAGAAGATGGCGGTGGCATCGGCTATAGTAAAAAATGGATCGGATATTCATATCCCGGAGGTGAAGACAATACATTTATTTTAAAAACTGCTGAAGCCAAAGCCGGAAAGCCAGTAACAATTTATCATTTTAAGGGAAGTCTTGGTGAACCGGTATTTATGCAGGATCCGATCAATGATCTTTATTTCTTTGCAATTGATGATTCAACATTTGTAATAAGAAAAGTTTCAGAAGATGCAAATGGAATTCCATTTAGCCAGATCGTTGTTAGAAAAAAACACGATCTTAAATACATTGACTATCCACCTTCTTCTCCGCAAAAAGGAACGCAACAAAAAGTGGCAAGCGGTGACAGAAATCCTAAAAATTTAGTTTTTCAAAATGGATGTATTTGGTTTTCGCAGGCTGTTAATTGCAATGGCCGCTCGGCTGTTCAATGGTTGCAGATCAGGGCTTTCGATGGAAAAATTATTCAAAAAGGTTTGATCAGCAGCGATACATCAAATTTTATACAAACAACTATAGCTGTAAATAAGAGAAATGATGTGCTGATTGGTTTCCAGGAAACCAATGAACATTCATTTATAAGCCCGCGATTCACTTACCGGCTTGCGAAAGATCCAAAGAATAAAACCCGGAAAATATTTCACTTTGGCGAAGGTCGCGGAGCTACAGATGGTGAATCATGGGGTGATTACAGCGGAAGCACTGTTGATGGTGATAATCTTTCCGATCTCTGGACCATTCAGAGTATTGCCAATGAAAAAGGAAAAAATGAAAGCATAATTCTAAAGATGCTTGTCAAATTTTAGCTTACCTGAGTGGACTTTTTTTCTTTATTCAAGCATCAATAATTATCAGTAAAATCTTAACCCGGTAAGAAGGCGTTATTTAGGGGTAATGGAACTAACGGATTTTGCCTGTTCAATTCCCTTTTCTGTTATACAAACTATGGCTGCAGGTTTTTGGATCCTGATAAACCCTTCCTCAGCCAAATCTTCAAGATGTTGCATGATATTATCCCAGGGCTGCATTTGACGTAAGATGATTTGCCGAAGACTGCAGTTGTAGGTAGCAGGGTTAGTTTCATTCTTAACGATTTCATAGATCGTTCTTAAGGTGGTGTACTTCGGTTCCATATTATAAAATAACGATAGTGGTTCTTATCAGCCAATTTATGTTTTCAACATTCTGCTCAGGGCTTTGCCCGAAAGAAATGCAAACACTTGTTATATAAGACAACTTGAAAAGGCATTTAGTTGCTAATTTTAACCATTGAATTACAATATTTTTTTGAATATATCTTTCTTTAAGTTTATTACCAGCCAATAATTAAAAATTATGCCCAAAATATTACTTCTCACATTGTTGTTTTATTCCGGACTCTGTTTCTCACAGAAAACAATTATTATTACAGGTAGTAATATTTCTTCAAAAGATGCCCAAACGGTTTTGGATTATCATAATAAAATAAGAAAAGAATTGGGCATTCCTCCATTACAATGGAGTCAAAAATTATCCACCTATGCACAGACATGGGCGGACTCGCTGTCCAGTACATATAATTGCCGCATTTTTCACAGAAAGGATTGCGGAGAAAATGGCCTTCAATATGGAGAGAATTTATTTATGGGAAGTTCGTCTCAATTTTATAAACCTATTGATGCTACTATTGCCTGGTACAATGAAAAACAAAAATATTCTTATGGAAAACTTACTGAAAAAAATTGGTACCAAACAGGCCATTATACTCAAATGATATGGAAGAATACCAAAGAATTAGGAATAGGACTGGCCACCTGTTCAAATGGATCAATTATTATAGTTGCTAATTATTATCCATCGGGCAATTTTATTGGCCAATTTCCATATTAATAAAGAATTTGGATATAAGCAATTGTAGATTCTTTCATAAAAGTTTTTATCATTTACAACAATTTCTGAATTTCTGTTACATATTGAAGATAAATCAGCTTATTATTCTTTGTCGTAATTTTCATGATGCAATCAAACTCATTCTTGTTATATGGCGCTAACGGATATACGGGCGAACTCATTGCCCGTTATGCAAATCAATATGGCTTACAGCCTGTTCTTGCCGGTCGCCGAAAGGATGTGATAGAACCATTGGCAAACAAGCTTCATCTACCTTATAAAGTTTTTGATCTCAGCGATTCCACTGCTCTGCAAGCTGCATTAAAAGAAGTGAAAGCAGTAATTCATGCTGCCGGGCCTTTCCAATTCACTTCCAAACAAATGATTGAGGCTTGTTTGCAAACCCAAACGCATTACCTGGATATAAATGGTGACATCGCTGTGTTTGAAATGATAAAGCGATTTGATGACGCTGCAAAGAAAACCGGCATCATGTTACTTCCCGGCGCAGGTTTCGATGTAGTGCCGACTGATTGTGTTGCTTTGCAGTTAAAAAAACTTTTACCTGATGCAGTTTCATTACAATTAGCTTTTGCCACATTAGGCGGTGGATTATCTCATGGAACTGCAACTACTATGGCAAACAGATTAGGTGAAAAAGGAGCTGTAAGAAAAGATGGAAAAATAATCCGCAAGCCGCTCGGGCAAAAAGGTATGAGGGTCAACTTTTCTTCTGGTTCTCCCGGTGAAACAAAAAAATTATTTGTAATGACTATTCCCTGGGGTGATATTTCAACTGCCTATTTTACTACCGGAATACCCGATATAGAAACTTATACCGGCATTCCGAAAAAAGTTTATACGATACTAAAGTTACAGACGCTATTTAACTGGTTACTTCGTACAAAGCTTATCCGTAATTATATCAAAAAGAAAATTAACCAGCGCCCTTCTGGTCCCAACGATGAACAACGAAACAAAGCCATCAGTTTAATCTGGGGTCAGGCAAAGAATACAGAAGGGAAAACTGCCATAGTGCGTTTGAGCGGTCCCGAAGGATATACTTTAACTACTTACAGCGCACTGATCATTGTGCAAAAAATATTGAATGGAAATTTTACTCCCGGCTATCAAACACCTGCCAGCGCTTATGGAGAAAACCTTATAATGGAAATTCCGGGAGTGCATAAAGAAATTGTCAGTTAAAAAATTTAGCTTTTCATCAACAAAACAAATCTTTAAATATGAGCAACGAGAAAAAACATTTCTTTTTAAAACTTAATCCACCAAGACCAACCTTTACCATTGATATGTCTGAAGAAGAAAGAAATATTATGCTAAAACATGTTGCCTATTGGTCACCTTATGTAAATAACGGAACTGTCATTGTGTTAGGTCCTGTTATGGACCCAAAAGGAGGTTATGGAATTGCAGTAGTAGCCGTTGAAAATAAAGAACTGCTTGATGAGCTTATTGCCAATGATCCGGCAAATGGACTGAATAGATACGAAGTTTATTCCATGAGAGCAGTTACAAAACAAAACTAATTTTCATTCTCTTCATCAAAGAAAAATCTCTTAAAAAAATGAATTTTATAGGTAACACACCGTTGATAAAATTAGAACGATTGTCTGAACAAGGTTGCGCTGAGATATATGTAAAATATGAAGGAGCCAATCCTACAGGAAGTATGAAAGACCGCATGGCACTTTCCATGATCGAAGGAGCTGAAAGAAGAGGCCAGTTAAAACCCGGAGGAAAAGTTGTTGATTACACTGGCGGGAGCACCGGAAGTTCTTTGGCAATGGTATGCGCCACCAAAGGCTATCATGCACACTTTGTTTCTTCAGATGCATTTTCAAAAGAAAAATTGCAAACCATGAAAGCATTTGGAGCTTCATTGGAAATTTTTCCCAGCGAAAATGGCTCCATTACTGCCAGGTTGATTGACACAATGGTGAAAAGAGCAAAACAACTCAGCACCGAATCCAATACTTTCTGGACCGATCAGTTTAATAATGTTGATAACAGGAATGCATATCATGGCATGGCAAAAGAAATAATTGATGTGTTGGGAAAAAATATTGATGAATTTATCATGGGCGTTGGAACCGGCGGAAGTTTTTCCGGAAATGCAGAAGTATTAAAAATAGAAATCCCCGGTATCCGTTGCATTGCGCTGGAACCATTTCATGTCAGGGCTCTTTCCGGTGGTGATATTTCAGGAAAGCATAAATTAGAAGGAATAGGATCGGGTTTTGTACCATCAATATGCAGGTTAGATTTAGCAGATGAAATCATTGCAGTAAAAGATGAAGATGCATATGAAACTGCGAGAAGATTGGCAAGAGAGGAAGGAATATTTGGAGGAACTACTTCGGGAGCTAATGTATGGGCAGCCATTCAAAGAGCAAGAATTATTGGCGCAGGGAAAAAAATAGTTACTATCATTGTTGATTCAGGATTAAAATATTTGGACGGAGATTTGTTCAAATAAAAATTCAAACTGCTAACCCAGGTTGAAAAAACATTAGTATCTCTTTCAGTTCAAGACATTAACTGGCATAAATTTAGATGCAATATTTGTGTGAAAACAAGAATACTTTTCCTTTCCATCATAGTTGCATCATGTCTTTTAGGCGTAAGCATTTACAATTCGATCATTGATGCGAAAAGCTGGAGCGCAGATATTCCAGCTTCCATTCAAACTGCAAGGGATTATTATAAATATGTTGATCCCAGGAATTTCTATATAATCTTTGGCCCCGCTAACATGATACTAATTCTACTTGCCCTGATTCTTTTCTGGAAAGACCCGAAGAAACTAAGAATCTATTTTGCGTTTTCATTTTTGTTTTATGCAGGTATTATACTCCTCACATTCCTTTATTTTATTCCACGGGATCTGATACTTTTCACAAAACCTATCCCCGGAAACACAGACCTGATAAAAAACGCTGCAACAGAATGGAGGAAGATGAACTGGTTGCGTTCAGGACTGGGATTTGCGGGAATCATTTGTTCCTTCAGGGCAGTTGATATTTATTACAAATCAAGGAATAGGTATTGATCCGCATAACTACAACAGAAAACAGAAGATTGAAAAAATCTAAAAACTTTTTCCTGTAACATCTCAAAGTAATAACTTAGTTTGTTGTATCGTTTCTTTTTATTAAAAACAGAATTTAATATGATTCAAAAAATGAACTGGGAATCTGTTCCTACTGAAGAAGTGACGCCATCAATGTCAAGAAAGATTGTCAGTGGAGAAAAACTGATGATTGCGAAAATGAAATTCAAAGATGGTTTTTTGGTACCGTTGCATCAGCATATCCATGAGCAGGTGACACAGGTAATCTCAGGAAAGATGCGTTTCTGGTTTGGTGAAAATAAAGAACAAATCATGGATTTATCTGCCGGAGATGTTGTAGTCATTCCATCGAACTTGCCGCATGAAGCGCTGATGATTGGCGATGTGGAAGAAGTAGATACATGGTCGCCACCAAGACAGGACTGGTTAGATAAAACTGATGATTATTTAAGAAAATAAATTATGGAGCTCGGATTAAAAAATAAAGTTGCTTTTATTGCTGCTTCCAGCCAAGGACTTGGCAAAGCTGTTGCGTTTGAACTGGCAAAGGAAGGTGCTCACGTAATTATTTGCGGACGCAATAAAGAAAATCTTGAAAAAGCAAAACAGGAAATAGAAAAACAAACTCAAACAAAAGTACTGGCCATATCAGGAGATTTATCCGTTTCTGCTGACCGGCAGCAAATCATTAATAGTGCATTGAAAGCATTTCCAGTTATTGATATTCTTATTACCAACACCGGCGGACCTCCCGCAGGAAAGTTTGAAGATTTTAAAATAACAGATTGGGACAAAGCTTATAATAACTTACTGGTAAGTACAGTAGATTTGGTAAAAGGCTTTTTGCCGGGAATGAAACAACAGTGTTGGGGGCGGATTATTTCCATTACATCCATAACAGTGAAACAACCTGTTCATAATCTGATCCTGTCTAACTCTGTCAGAGTTTCTGTAGTAGGTTTGATGAAAACTCTCGCTAATGAATTAGGTTCTTATAATGTCACTGTTAATAATGTTGTACCTGGTTATACAGAAACCGAAAGATTAAAAGAATTGAATAAAAAAAATTCATCTTTTGAATCATTGAAAAAAGAAATACCTCTGGGACGAATAGGGAAACCAGAGGAGTTTGCTGCTGCTGTTACATTCTTAGCCAGTCAACGTGCCAGCTATATTACCGGTATTTCATTGCCGGTAGATGGAGGATGGATAAAGGGAATGTTCTGAACAAAAAAATCTTTAAATGAAATTATCTTTCAGGTAATCAGTTTTACAAGAACCATTCTATGCATATTCAATAAAAGAATTCATTTTTTTTCTCCGACTACTCCTGGTTTAAAAAATTGACCAAGCCTATAAGAAAGCTCTCATTAACTGTGCCTAATCCGCCAACCTCCTCATCCTTATTTGAAAAATATTGGCTGACTTTTGTTGCTTCCCCGCTAAAAATATTTTTAACCGATTTTTTCTTTAATTCAACCTTTTTATATTTCCCATCCGCAAAGACGACATAATATTCAAATACATCGGTATAGGAATCATATTTATTCCCCGATTCAACAATTCCATTATTATAATAGTTTGCTTTTTGGAATTTGGTCTTTACAGATTTATATAACGAATATTTTTTATCATCCTTCACTAAGCTTATAAAAAATTCATTGCTGATGGCAGGTACTCTTTCAAAGCTATCTGTTTCATCTGCACCAATCAGAACAAAAGACTTTATATGATCAGTATTTACTTCAATTAAAGTTTGGCCATCTTTTGTAGCTATTAATTTTTTAAGCATTTTATCATAATTAAACACATAGCCTTCCGTGTTAATCATAGTAGTGTCTGTAATAAAAACCTTTGCCCTGACCCAATTAGTCAGCAAATAACGGCTCCCCTCAGCATTCTCTTTAATGGAAAAATTATTTATATCATTCGAACCGGAACGATTAACACCGGAAGAACTTTCTCCATTCTTGTAATTAAGAAAATCATCCAGTACCTGAATTGTTTGGCCAGATGAATCAATCATTACAGAAAAAAAGAAGAAAACAACAAGATACTTTCTCATAGATAAATGTTTAAGGGTAATACAAAAGGTTTATGTTCTTGTTTCATTTTGATTGCTCTCCGACTTAGCTATGCTTCTGAATTTTCATAGTATTAAGTCCCCGGCAAATAAATTATATAAATAATTAATTGAAATAAAAACTCTGCAGAGCATAATTAAAGTTTAATCACAGTCACATGGCAACTGTCAATAAAGTTAAGTTTTCTTTGAAAAAGTTCTTTTCAATTATTATGATTAAATTTTTTTATGCTTAATACTATAAATATTTGCTGACACGGGTTTATTGATCAGCAAATAATGAGTAGGTGATAAAAAGATTGAATATGTAAGTCAGCAACAACAACGGAATTAAGCAGGTGAAGACAAAAAGTTAAAATATCCAGATTAAACCTATTTAGGTACCACGTTCTGATTATTGTTTTATCCGTCTCTATAGCGCTGGCACATATATTGCATCCCAAGACTATGCAACATTTAACAAATAGCTTTTTGGATCGCACTAAACATAGCGTGAAAAATATAATGAACGATTTGACCAAAGCTATTTTTAGTGAAGGCATGAATGGAAATGTAAATATCTATCATCAACATATACAGACTGCATACGTGCAAATTATTGCTTCAATCATTGACCCCCAAAATGTAACTTACGATGAGGCTTCCAAAGCAGCAGCATTGAATACCATGAAGAAATTAAAAGTTGTAGTGGCTAATGCTGTTTCAGGGAATGAAGAAACAAAAGCTCACCGGGAAAATTTGCAGTTCATTATCAATAATGCACTTGAGAAAAAATAAATTTTATGAGCTAGTGTTCTTCCTGGCAAGATTTCATTAACAGCCCATGAAATAAATATTATTTCAAAATATTAACATGGCCCGGAATAACTTTCTTTTCCCTGAAATAAAGTTTGTTAATAAGCTTATAAAGGGGAAAAATTCAAAAAGCAAATTCAATATTATTACAGCTTATCGTTATAACGCTCGATTGACTCAACCAGGGCGTCTTCTAACTGCATTCGGGTGATGATCCCCTTCACACGGCGAATTGCTAAACTGCCATCCAATGACACTACTGCGATTTGTGCACCTGAGCTTCTCATGCGACCCAGGCTTTTTGTTACAGTAAAATTTTCAGGAAGAATACAAAAATCTGTAATAGATTTCTGACCACGAAGACTTACACCTGTAATTTCTCCTTTATTTTCGAGAAGAAAATATTCAACATTGGGTTGCTCCGCAGCTTTATGCATAAGATCAGTATTAGTAAGAGAATCCGGAACTAAAGATATTCGGGTATTCATCAGGTCGTGGGCGCGACGTGAGATATATGCATTCGTTTCAAGTCCTTCAGGCATATTGTGACCACGCCGAACCAGCTTATAAGAATAAATACTTTCCGGGGAGAATAACTTTCGCACCTCGTAAGCAATTGCCACTGTCAGAGTCATAGGAATAATAACGTTATAATCAAGTGTCATCTCAAAGATCATAACAATTGCTGCAAGTGCTGCTCCTGTTGAGCCACCTATCAGGCCTGCCATACCAGCAACTGCAAAGGCTGCAGGACTGATGCCTGCAAAGGGAAATATCTTTGCAAGGAGAAATCCATAAGCTCCGCCAAGAGAGGCTCCCATAAAAAGTGCAGGTGAGAAAATTCCGCCTGAAGCTCCCGACCCTAATGTCAGGCTAGTTGCCAGAAGTTTGGCTGCGCAGAGCAGCACCAGTAAAAGTGCAGGACCTTTCCAACCAATCAATATGTTCTGAATTGTAGCGTAGCCGACTCCTTCAGTATAATATTCCCCGAATGCAATCATCAAAACATAAAACAACAGACCAACTAGAGCCATACCCAGCAAGTGCTGACGGTAGTAACCTCCCTTTATCCGCTTCTCGAAAATATCTTCGAACCAATAGATAGACCTAATGAAAAGCGCTGCTAACATTCCGGCAAGAATGCCAAGGACGATGTAGGACAATAACAGCATGGGGTTTACAATCCGGAAATCAAGCGTCTGGAAAGACGGAATAATAAAAGAAGGATGTTGCCCAAAAGCCAGCCTGCCTATATAAGTAGCGGTGACAGTTGAGATGGTTACCGGAACAAGCGTACGGGCACTGACTTCATGCATCATGATTTCGACAGCAAACAGGATACCGCCAACAGGAGTATTGAAAGTAGCCGCAATGCCGCCGCCGGCTCCGCATGCAATCAAAGTCAGACGAGCCCAGGCAGGCAATCGCAACATCTGCGCCATGGAAGAACCGAATGAAGAACCGATTTGAATAATGGGACCTTCCCTTCCTACCGACCCACCACTTCCAATCGAAATAGCCGAAGCTATCGATTTGATCGCAGCCACTACCGGCCGGATAATTCCTTTGTTATAATGTATTGCATCCATCACTTCAGGTACACCATGTCCGCGTGCCTCAGGAGCAAAATTTTTTACCAGATATGCAACTCCAGCAGCGCCCAATACTGGTGCCAGAATTACTAATGGCCCCCAATGTGAATGAGGAGTATAGACATTAGCATCATATACAAAAGAAAACTTTCCAAGAAAAAAAGATTATGCAAAAGTGCAATCATTGCACGGAATATAATAGCACCTAAGCCTGCAACTATCCCAACTACAACCGACACTATTGAAAGACTTGCTGCGCTAAACCCCCGTGATGAAGAATCCTGAGACTGCATCCCGGGGGTAATACTTTTTCGCCGCCTTATGTACCGGATGATCCGTGAGAACCAGCGTTTTTGCAACAGCCAGTTATTTTCCAGTGAGCCACTTAGCAACATATTCCGATCTGTATTGAAGTTATAATTCCGCTTTTATTCTATCATACTTCACATTAACAAATTTACTTTTATTTGCTCATCTCTCCAGTCTTGGAATCTGTTCTTACAAGCTAATCCCCAGTAAAAACTCATTTATAAGAAATGATTTAACATTAGCTTTAGGCACTGTTAGTCTTTTGATTAACAAATGAAACAGGCCAGCGACACATTCCATCCAGTAGCTGGTTAGAATAACAATGGCCATTGAAAATATATTTGATCAAATAAAAACAATAAATCATGGTCAACTTAGAACTATGAATAGATATTCTTTCCTTATTCTTATTTATTAATTGGTTTTCACTGAAGGATCTTCCAGTTCGATAAGTGTTATTTTATCTTTTTTATTCAATATATCTTTCCGCAAAAACGGTAGAAAAATGAGAGCAATTATTATGGCGGAAATTCCTTCTGCTATAATTGTATCGGGCGCACCAATATATTGTGACACTGTTCCAATCAATAATGCGCCCAGAGGTTGCATTCCAAAAAATGCCATGGCAAAATAACTGATCGCTCTTCCTCTCATCTCGGCTGAAACACTGGTTTGAATAATAGTATTACTGATCGTTGTCTGCGACATCATTCCAAAACCTGCCAGCATTGCAAAGAATAAAGCAACCGGGAGATTGGTCATGTGTGAAAATAAAATCAGCGCTGCTCCAAAGATTAATATATTGATGAATAAAATTCTTTTCAAATCAGTCCCGCTTTTCAGAGAAGCTAAGAAAATAGCGCCGCCTATTGCACCGAGACCGATGGCACTGTTGAGGTAACCGAAAGTGGAAGCATTCCCTTTAAATATTACTTTGGCATAAACAGGAAGCAATGTGATAAACGGAAGTACTATTAAACTGATGCATGCCAGTAATAAAATTACAAATCCAATGGATGGTGTACGTCTCAGGTATTTCAATCCCTCCTTAAATTCATGCATTACTTTTTTAGAAACAGGATGATGAATAAATTTCGGGAAACGCATGAACAGAAGAGAGGTAATGACTGCTAAAAAACTTATTGCATTAATCATAAAGCAGATTCCGGCGCCAAGTTTTTCCAATACAATTCCTGAAATGGCAGGCCCTATCAACCGGGCTAAATTTACCATGGATGAGTTAAGCGCAATGGCATTGGGCAGATCTTCTTTGTGATTTACGATTTCATGAATCAATGATTGCCGCGCCGGCACATCAAAAGCATTGATGGTACCTAACAACACACTAAGTGCAAAGATTTCCCAGATAGTATATGAGAGTAAACATCACTAATGCCATCAGTAAAGTAGCCTGAACCAGGGAAGCAATTTGCGTGGTCAGCAATACCCGGTAACGATTGTACCGGTCAGCTATTACACCTCCAAGAGGAGAAAGTAAAAAGGAAGGGAATTGAGTTGCAAACATTGCCAGACCCAACATAAATTCTGAATGCGTTTGCACATAAATCAACCAGTATACTGCTGTGCGTTGCATCCACGTTCCTATCAGTGAAATGGATTGTCCCGAAAAATACAACCTGTAATTGCGGCTGCGAAATGCTTTAAAAGTATTAATGTTCATTTTTATTAATCAAAAAAATTGGCAGCAACACCTCGTATTATCCAGTACCTTTTTTCTTTCTGCATTTTTCTTTCTGGATTTATTGAAAAGGTTTTTTTTCTTTAACAATTTCCCGTTTCAAATTTTTTGATTACACAACAATTATTATATATTCAACAGAATCTCAGCTCCGGTAAGTGTATATAATAATGCGAAAGGGATTTTATCCATTAACAATAAACGTTACGATCAAGTTATTGGTAAAATATCTACAGCGGTGCCAGGACATGTTCAATACACCTTATTCTCAGTACCCCATTTGCTGCCCGCCATTTCTTGGATCAGGCTTGGCTTCCAGCAAATATTCCTTAGGCGGCTCCATGCCTGACAGATTTTTTACAAAATAATCCCAGCGACGACGCATCATATACGATGAATAAGCACCATAACCATGAGCGCTGTTTGGGAAAATGACCAGGTCATAATCTTTATTTGCTTTTTCCAATGCATCAATCACCAACATGGTATTGGAATAAGGAACATTATTATCCATCAGTCCATGAGCCAGCATCAGTTTTCCTTTCAGGTTCTTTGCATAAATTTCATTGGCTTGCGCTGTGTAATTGTCTGTACCGTCTGCATTCTTTGTCAGCAAACCAATATAGCGTTCTCCCCAGTCGTCTTCATAATTACGATTGTCATGATTGCCTGATTCTGAAATTCCAACTTTGAAAAAATCAGGATAGCGAAACATAGCGCATGCTGTTGCAAAACCTCCGCCTGAATGTCCCCAGATACCGATACGGCTGGTATCCATATAAGAATATTTTTGTGCCAGCTGCCTGATACCGGCGACCTGATCCGGTAATGTATTCTCACTCATGTTTGGATAATACATATCATGAAAACTCTTGGAACGTAAAGGATTTCCTGTGCCTTCAATCAACACTACAATAAATCCTAACTCAGCCAATGATTGGTGATCTCCTCTTGAAGCGCTGAATGACCAACTGCCCACGCTTCCACCCTGCGGACCGGGATAAATATAATCAATGACGGGATATTTTTTTGTTGGATCAAGATTTGTTGGAGTAAACATGAGTCCATACAAATCTGTTTTACCATCGTGTGCTATGACTGTTATCGGAGTTGGCGGTTTCCATCCTGTGGCTTTAAGCCTTGATACATCCATTTTTTCCAAACCTGCAATCAATTTCCCATTCATATTACGCAATACAGTTACGGTTGGCACATCGGGTTTGGAATAACTGTCTATAAAATAATTTTCTGAAGGTGATAAAGTAACCTGGTGTGTACCTTTTTCAGGAGTCAGCAACGTAAGGTTTTTTCCATCAAATCCCATTTTATAAAACTGGCTAAAATAAGGATTTTCTGTTTCTCTTCCATCTACCATAAAATACAATTCCCTGTTTTTTTCATCCACTTTAAGTAATCTTGTGACCACCCAATCGCCTTCAGTAATTTGATTTTTTAATTTTCCTGTTGCAGCATCATATAAATACAAATGTCCCCAATTGTCTCTTTCCGAATACCAGATGATCTCATTGGTCTTTGATAAATATCTCCAGTTGATGGCGCCTTGTCCCGATTCAAATTGTGTAGATACATCTTCTTCAAACACTTCACGAACATCGCCCGTGGCGGTATTTGCAATTCTGAATTTTTCCTGTTTATGGTCGCGGGATGTAGAAACAAATGCCAGCTGTGAATCGTCGTCACTCCAGTCTACATCATCAAAAGTTCCGCTGCTTGAAATATTATCGCTGAGAGTGGCACGATGTGGGTCAGGAGGAATATTTAAAAAAATCACTTTAGGTTCATCTACATTAATAATACAACGCTGGATCATGGGAATATTTTTATCACCGGGCAAAGGGTATTTCCATTCACGCAAAGCAGGATGTCCGACATTGGTAGTGATCAGGTACATATCACCTACATTCCGCTGATCCTGTTTATATGTAGCAATTTTTTTTGAATCGGGTGACCAGCGAAGTGTTGGCCGGTCACTGCTTGTCCAGCCGGCATTATCAGTAGCGTATCCAAAATCTTTTTCTCCATCTGTAGTCAGTTGAGTTTGCTCGTTGGTCTTCATATCACGCACCCACAAATTATAATCTTTAATGAATGCAGATTTGCTGCCGTCAAGAGATAACACTTCATTACCTCTTCCGCGGCCTCTGAATCCTCCTTGCCCAAATCCTTGTCTTCTTCCATTCCCACGAACTTGTGAAGTATCGGCCATGCAGGTATAATTCTGCAGATCGCATTTCCATTCTTTCCCGTCGGCACGGAAGATGATTGAATTTCCATCGGGAGTATAACTGAAAAATTGAAATGGCAACATGTCTGCTGAATAGTTTTTTCCGCTTGCCAATGAAAGTGCAGCAGCCAGTTTTTTCTGGTTGAAAGCTGCTGTTCGACTTCCTTTGGAAGGGTCCACTAAAATAAATTCACTGCCCGTTGCTGTTAATGTGCGATACCAAAAACGATCGCCATCCAACCAGTTGGGAGAAACATTGCCATGATCAATAAATTTTTGGGTATTGTATCCCAGAAAACTTTCAGCATGATCATAATCTTTTGCAGTTAAAGAATTACCTGGTTGTGCGAATGCAGAAGAAACAATTGCATAGAAAATAATTGTAAGTACAAGCCTGTTCATAAATAAATTTTTGTTATTAAAGATTTCAGTAAAGCATTAATGAACCCTGAAGCTGCAAATTAAGTTGTTTTCAATATTTCACCTTCAAAGGATTTCCTAACTTCACCCGATGCCACAACAAATAGCTCAAATTACATTGGTAGTGGATGATTATGATAAAGCCATTAAATTCTATACCGAAAAGATGGGTTTCACTCTCATTGAGGATACCGTATTAAGTGAAACTAAACGCTGGGTTATAGTTGCTCCAAAAGGTTCAACATGCAATTTACTATTGGCTCGGGCAGCCAATGAAGAACAAAAAAGCAGGATTGGTAATCAAACCGGCGGCAGGGTTTTCTTATTTCTTAATACTGATGATATCCGGAAAGATTATAAAGACATGCAGGAAAATGGAGTTTCATTTGTCAAGGAACCCGTAAAAGAAAAATATGGAACGGTTGCTGTATTCAAAGATTTGTATGGAAATCTATGGGATTTAATAGAACCGAAAAAATGAGGCAAAGAATAAAAAAGAAAGAAGACTACTTCAGATTTTATTCCATGTTGTAATTATTACCTGAATTTTATTTTCCTTTTGCAGCTAATTGTTCCTGTATGACATCCAGGCAATTTCTTACTGTCTTCATTTTAGGAATATCCTCATTTTTAATTTCAATACCATACTTGTTTTCCACTTTGATCACCACATCCACCAAATCAATAGAGTCCATATTAATATCCTTTACAAAATCACTGTCTTCTTTAATATGGGCCAGTTTAGATTTCTGTTCAGCATCAAGATATTCATCCATCATTGATTTCAGGTCTTCTAAAAGGTCTGTTCTTTCCATTATATATATATTATGAAATATTTTTTCTGAAGATAACACAACTGTTTACATCACCAAAACCAAAGTTGGCTTTTATAACTGTGTTAATATTCCGATTCACAGGTTTCCGAACAATACAGTCTTCGCTGATTATATCCAGAATTTCCGGTTGAATATTTTCACAATTGATATTGGGTTGAATAAAACCATGATGCATTTGCAAAACAGCTGCCACACATTCAATAGATCCGGTAGCGCTGATGCAATGGCCGGTCAATGATTTGAGTGTATTAATAAATGGGAAATTTTTCCCACTCCGCCTTAATGCAGAAGACCAATTGGCGATTTCCATTTTATCTGCACCAGTTCCGGTAAGATGCCCGCAGATAAGATCAATTTCACCGGAATCAATACCTGCATTGCTGACGGCCGATTCAATACAACTTTTTACTCCTTCTGGAGATGGTGCAGTCATAGATCCTCCGTTACGCTGACCGCCACTATTTACAAAACCTCCCACAACTTCGGCATAAATAACTGCATTTCGTTTTGTAGCCGTTTCCAGATCTTCTAAAATCAATGCGCCTGCGCCACTGCCGGGAACAAAGCCCGCACTATCAATATTCATCGGACGACTGGCCGCTGTTGGATTATCATTATGATTGCGGGTAAGCACACGCATTGCATCAAATACCGCCCATATATATGGACTGCTTGCTTCACAACTTCCTGCAATCATTCTTTTAGCCTGGCCTGATTTTATTTTTTCATATGCTATAATCACTGCCTCTGTGCCGGTACTGCATGCACTGCTATTGGCGGAAACCTGGTTACCGAGACCCAGCAAGCCGCCAATATAAGCAGCAGGTCCGCTGGTCATTAACTGTTCAATATGTCGCACTCCCAATTTTTGTACTTCGAGGTTTTCAAATTTTCCTATAGCATATCGCATATGATCCACATCACAAACGCCGCTTCCAAAAATGCAGCCAGTATCAGAATCTCTTTCATTTCCATTTATAGCAAGTCCGGCATTTGTCCATGCTTCAATAGCTGCTGCCAATGCATATTTCACAGTTGTACTGCGAAGGCTTTTATAAGCACCGGGACTTAAATATTTTTCTAAAACCAAATCATCAAAATCTGCAGGAGCACCTGCTACGCAGCAACCCATAGCTGAATCTTTCATGTGCTGAAAGTAGCGGATACCGCTGATGCCATTTTTAATAGCATTGGTAAATACATTAATATTTGAGCCGTTAGGTGCTACGACTCCTAATCCTGTGATGACAACACGATTCATTAATTTATTTCCTCATTGCAAATTAAGATTTAACGAAAAGCATTCCGTTCATATTTCCATAAGAAAGTAAATTGTTCTCTTTATCCTTCAGAAAAACATTACATTTTAATCTTCCGTGACGAAACAATATTTTTTCTGATTCTACGAATACTCTTTGGTCCGGTAATACCTGTTTTTTTATTTTGATACTGGTTTCTGTAAGCAGGGCGGCCATATTAAAGAATTCCGTTTCTCCTTCCAGCATCATTAAATAAATTCCGAAAGCCACCATACCGGTTTGCGCCATGATCTCGGTAAGAATGACACCCGGTGTAACCGGGTAGCCGGGAAAATGTCCTTTATAAAAATCCAGGTCTTCATGCAAAAAATAATTTCCTTGTATGCGTTCGGGATCAAGGTAAGTAATCTCATCAATAAACCGAAAAGGATATTGTTGTGGAACTTTGCTCAGCACTTCCATCATTATATTTTGTGTTTCCATTGATTATAGGAAATATTTTACAATAAGCAGGAGAATTAACTCAATGTAGGAAAAAATATACAATGCAAATGATTTGCTTCCTGAGTTTCCGAAGATATTTATTACAGTCTGTTACAATTTTCTATTGATATAGGATAAAATCATTTTATGTTTAAGTTATTTTTTACTCTTAGGTTTTTTTATGCGCCCTGAAATAGCGTTATTCTTGCTATGACAACGTTTTAACAATTGTTTCATCATTATTCTTATGATATTCTATTCAGCAGGAATAATATTGCTTTTATTATCAGCAACCTAATGAAGAATATTACTATCGTTTTATTAAGTTTTGTTTCCTTTATTTTCTTTAATACCGCAGCAGCGCAGCAGAAGCATACTGTTGATGGCACAGTCAGAGAAAAAAAATCAGGAGAAGTATTAATCGGCGCATCACTATACCTGCTTGAACTTCCCCATTCCGGAACAATCAGTAATGCATACGGTTTTTATTCTATTACAGCACCGGCAGGTATTTATACTTTAATTATAAGCTTTTCGGGTTATATACCGGATTCAATAAAAATAATTCTGAATAAAAATATTTCGCAGGATGTTGAATTAGTATACCGAAGCGATGAATTGCAGGGAGTAACTGTTTTTTCAAGGCGAAGAAATGAAAATGTCATTAAACCTTTGATGGGCGTGCAGAAACTTTCTGCAGAAGAAATAAAAAATGTGCCGGTAATATTTGGAGAAAGGGATGTATTAAAGACAATACAGCTTTTGCCCGGAATAAAATCTGCCGGTGAAGGAAGTACCGGCTTTTATGTTCGCGGTGGCGGAGCCGACCAAAATCTTATCCTGCTTGATGAAGCCACAGTTTACAATGCTTCTCATTTGCTCGGATTCTTTTCAGCATTTAATTCTGATGCTATTAAAGATTTGACACTGTATAAAGGCGCCATACCTGCCGAATACGGAGGAAGATTATCTTCTGTGGTAGATATTAAAATGAATGACGGCAACAACCAGGATTACCATGCCAGCGGAGGAATTGGATTGATTTCTTCCCGCCTGAACATTGAAGGTCCTATTGTAAAAAATGATGGTTCATTTATTGTGAGTGCCAGAAGAACTTATGCCGACCTGTTTCTGAAATTATCCAGTG
Source organism: uncultured Bacteroidota bacterium (assembly GCA_963823125.1). GTDB lineage: Bacteria > Bacteroidota > Bacteroidia > Chitinophagales > Chitinophagaceae > UTBCD1. The sequence continues at coordinate 57,333 of CAWGKD010000003.1, read as the reverse complement.
ATTCTTCCATTAAAAACAATAAACTGTATTTCTATGATCTGAATGCAAAAGCCAATTATAAATTGAATGCTAAAAACCGGGTTTATCTTTCGGGTTATTTCGGAAGAGACAATTTTGGATTAGGCAGCATCTTCGGAATAGATTATGGGAACAGTACCGCAACAGCAAGATGGAATCATATTTTTAACAGCAGACTGTTTTCCAATACTTCCTTTATCTACAGCAATTATAATTATAATATAAGGGTTAACTCGGGAACAAATAATTTAATCATTAAATCCAAGATTGAAGATTTTTCTTTAAAAGAAGACCTGCAATATTTCATCAACGGGGAGAATAAATTAAATTTTGGATTTAATGCCATTCATCATACCATCTCGCCGGGAATCGTTGATGCTTCTGCAACTTCCAGCTTTAATTCACTGACCTTACAAAGCAAATATGATCTGGAAAATGCAGTTTATGTAACGCATGAATTTTCTCCTTCTGAAAAAATAAGACTTAATTACGGACTCCGGTTTTCTGCTTTCAGCATTTTAGGACCGGGAAGCTTTTTCGCTTATGACAGCGTCGGCAATACTATTGATACCGCAACTTATAATAACAGAACAATTGTAAAAACTTATTTTAATATCGAACCGCGTTTTTCTGCCAGCTATCAATTGAATGGAACAAGTTCCCTGAAAATTTCTTACACAAGAAATGTGCAGAACCTTCATTTGCTTTCTAATTCTGCTGCGACCGATCCAACCGATTTGTGGATTCCCAGCAGCCTTAATGTAAAGCCTGAAATTGCAGACCAGTTTTCAACAGGCTATTATAGAAATTTTAATGATAATAAATATGAGTTCTCATCAGAAGTGTATTATAAGTTAATGCAAAATCAGATTGATTATAAAAACGGCGCCGAACTGAGAGCCAATGAAAATGTAGAATCGCAATTATTATTTGGTAAAGGAAGGGCTTACGGACTTGAGCTTTTTTTCAAGAAAAAATATGGCAAGCTTACCGGTTGGGTAAGTTATACACTATCAAGAACCGAAAGACAAATTGAAGGTATTAATAATAATAACTGGTATCCAGCCCGGCAAGATCAAACTCATAATATTGCCATCGTAGGAATGTACCAGTTAAGCAGGAAATGGACTCTCTCAGCAAATTGGGTTTACAATACCGGCAATGCTGTTACTTTTCCAAGTGGCAAATACCAAATCAATGGCCAGACGGCATTTTATTATACAGAAAGAAATGGTTACCGAATGCCGGCCTATCATCGGTTGGATTTTGCAGCTACTTTACAAGGACAAAAAAAGAAGAAGTGGAATGGAAGCTGGACTTTCTCCTTGTATAATGTTTACGGAAGGGAGAATGCATATTTTATTCAATTCAGGACTGATCCAAATGATCCGACGAAAACGCAAGCGGTTCAGACTTCTCTGTTTCGCTGGGTTCCTTCAGTTACTTACAACTTTAAATTTTAATGAAATGAGGCACACTAAAATATTTTTGATTTTACTCTCAATGGTTATTGTGCTTAATTCGTGTACTAAAGTGATAAGCGTAAACCTGAATGATGCCGCACCACAGATAGTCATTGAAGGAAATATAACAAACAGTACTGGTCCTTTCCAGGTTCAGATCAGTAAGACAGTTAATTTCAGCGCAACAAATATTTTTCCTCCTGTTTCAGGAGCTACTGTAAAGATTACCGACAGCACCATAGGTATGACGGATATTCTCACTGAATCTTCACCGGGAATTTATATCACTCATATTATAAATGGAATACCCGGTCATACATACCAATTATATATTTCCACCGGAGGAAAAATTTATACTTCATCTTCCACAATGCCACAAATTGTTCCATTGGATTCTATTTCATTTATAAATGACAACAGATTTGGTTCCACCTATATTGAACCCATTGCTCATTTCCAGGATCCGGCTGGAATAGCAAATTATTATTCTTTTAATGAGTTTGTGAATGGCAAGAAATTAAATATAATATTCCCGTTTGATGACCGGCTTTCCGATGGCAGATATATTTCACAACAAATATATTCCGACAGCAGCCATGTAAATATCGGAGACACTGTGATGCTCCAAATGAATTGTATTGATAAGAATGTATGGAATTATTTCACTACATTAATTCAGGCTACCAGTAACGATGTACAAGCGCTGAGTCCGGCTAATCCTATCAGCAATATTTCCAATAATGCGTTGGGTTATTTTAGCGCAGCTGCCGTCACCTCAAAACAAAGAGTAGCAAATTAAGTTTGGTACAAGGTTTTATTATTGCTTATACTTTCAGAAATATTTTCTTCCTGTACATGAAATAAAGAAATAGCCATTTAACAGCAATGATGCATAAAACAACGATGACAGCTTCTAATGATTTACTGAATAACTGAGGCACCCACCCCAATATAGCATCTCCTGTAAAGGTCCAGTCTATAAAAACTCCAGACATATAAATAAGGATCGAATTCATTCCTATGACGCGGAAGAAAAAAGCCCATTTCTGATAACCCAGTACGTCAATGATGTAATAAAAAACAGACAACAGCAATAAACTGATTCCACCTGCCTGCATTGCAAATGAACTTGTCCATAAATTTTTATTAATGGGAAATACAAGATTCCAGAGTTGTGCAATGCCAATAAAAATAATTCCTGTCACAATCATCATTACTACTTTCTTTATTTGAGTTGATAAATTATTTTTCAGATAATCTCCGGTCACAATTCCCAATAGCCCGGTACCAATAGCAGGAATGGTGGATAATATTCCTTCAGGATCATGAATGACGCGATATAAACTTCCCGGAAGCAATAACCGATCCACATACGACGCAAAATTTCCCTGCATGGTTAAGTCGCCCGGATGAAAACCAGGCGCTGATGTAAACAGAAGTAACAGCCAGTAACCAACCCATAAAGAACCAAACCATATCACACGGAATTTTTTTGCTGAGTATAGATAAATAATGTTGGCAAACATATAAGCCAATCCAATTCTTCCCAATACACTTGGGAACCTAAGGTGATCAAGCGGTGCAAAATGTAATCCATTATTATAAATGAAACCAAAAACGACAAGGATCAATCCTCTTTTAATTACGCGCAATAATAATTTTTGTCTGGATGTTCCTTTTTCTAATTCTCTTCCAACCGAATAAGGTGTAGCAACACCGGCAATGAAAAGAAAAAGAGGAAATATTAAATCATAAGCTGCAAAACCATTCCAAAGCGGATGCTCCATTTGATTTGATATTGCAGTAACAACAGCATTATGGGAAACTTTTGCCCATTCATGAAAAAGTTCATCAGCGCCCATTATCCAGAACATATCAAAACCACGCAATGCATCCAAAGAATATAAACGATTGGGAAAGATTGCCTGTGCCATATTTTTTTTCATTTTTGTTTATTAGTGTAAAAGATACAAACACTATTAATTTTTACAATTATTATTTTTTTTGATATGGTTTGGTTAATCGTATGCATTAATTTATTAACTTACTGAAAAAACAAATTTTATGATCAAAACAAAGTTTCTTTTTTACTTACCATTAAGTTTATTATTTGCATTATGCATTTTAAATAGTAATGCTCAATCAAAACCGGCTAAATCTTCCGAGACAGGATGGATTCAGCTCTTTAATGGAAAAAACTTAAACGGATGGCATTCTTATCTTGAAAAAACTCCTGGCAAAGCATGGCAGGTTCAGAACGGAACCATCTTTCTTAATAAGAACAGCAAAAGTGTTTATAAAGATTATGCTGATCTTGTAACGGATGATGAATACGAAAATTTTGATTTGAAATTGGAATGGAAAATGGAGCCCTGCGCCAATAGTGGCGTCATGTTTTATGTTCATGAGTCTCCTGAATTTAAAAATACTTATGAATCAGGACCAGAAATGCAGATTGCAGATTTAGCTTGCGATGATGATGGCCGTATTTTAAAATGCAGGGCAGGTGATCTGTATGATCTTATTGCAGCAGATACTGAGTGGGTAAAAAAAGGAGGCCAATGGAATCAATATGAAATAATATCAAAAAATGGTCATCTCGAATTTATTCAGAACGGCCATAAAATAATCCAAACTCAAATGTGGGATGATCATTGGCGTGATATGATCAAGAACAGCAAGTTCGTTGAATGGCCTGGCTTCGGAACTTTTAAAAAAGGACATATTTCCTTCCAGGGGACAGAAACCGGCAAGCTTTGGTTTCGTAATATTAAAATCAAAAAATTGTAAGGCGGGAGTAAATTAAAATTACTCATCCGATTGCCGATAAATAATATAGTTCATTTATATACACATATCAAACTATTATTTTAAAAGAAAAATTATGGAAGAAAATAAAAAAGAATCCAATAAAAAATTGATTAACCGTGGAGAATTTATAAAAACTACTGCTTTAACCGCAGCAGCTTTTTCCATTGTACCACGTCATGTATTAGGTGGCAAAGGTTATGTGCCGCCGAGTGATAAACTATATATTGCTGCTGTGGGTTGTAGTGGTGAAGCGCAAAACGATATTCATCATTTTGCCACAGCTCCCAAGAAAAACGCAGAGATCGCATTTTTGTGTGATGTAGATGAAAGAATGGCTGCACCCCGGCGCAAAGAATTTCCTTCTGCAAAATTTTATCATGATTGGCGTGAAATGTTTGAGAAAGAACAAAAAAACTTCGATGCAGTTACGGTTGCAATACCCGATCACAATCATGCCATCGTTGGTCTTCATGCTATGCAAATGCATAAACATCTTTATCTGCAAAAACCTTTGACGCATGATATTTATGAGGCAAGAATTCTTACACAGGCTGCATCAAAATATAAAGTGATTACACAAATGGGCGACCAGGGAGCTTCCTGTGATGGCATGCGCACATTGCGTGAATGGTTTGAAGCAGGATTGATAGGTGATATTCATACGGTATATAACTGGACAGATCGTCCTGTTTGGCCGCAGGGAATCCCATGGCCAACAGCAAAACCACCTGTTCCAAATGAATTGAATTGGGATCTTTGGTTAGGTACTGCTGAATATGTAGATTACATTGATAATTTAGTTCCTTTTAACTGGCGCGGATGGTGGCAATTTGGGACAGGAGCGCTGGGCGATATGGGTTGTCATATTATTGGACCTTCATTCAAATTGCTGCAGCTTGGCTATCCTACTGAAGTTACCTGCAGCGCAACAACTGTTTATTCTGGTGTTTTTAAAGAAGCAAATTTCCCGGATAGTATTCCGCCTTCAAGTGTTCTTCGTTACACATTTAAATTGAAAGATGGACGTGACTTAAAATTGTATTGGATGGATGGCGGTATTGCACCTGACCGTCCGGAAGAGCTCGACCCGGATCTGAATATGAATGATGCTTTGGCTTTTGTGCCCGAAGAAAATAGTTTTGAAGGTGGAACTATATTTATCGGAACAAAAGGAAAAGTTGCCTGCGGCTGGGGCGGAGCTTACCCGAAGTTATTACCGCTTTCTTTAAATAAGGATATAAATATTCCAAAAAAATATCCCCGTATTGAAGGTGGCATGGACGGACATTGGTGGCAGTGGATTGATGCATGTATTGCAGGCTATGGAAATGCTGAAGTAGATTCTCCTTTTGAGGGATATGCGGGCCCACTTACTGAAACAGTTTTAATGGGCAACTTATTGTTACGCTGTTTTACTATGCGCAAAAAAGTGAAAAGAAAAGATCCGGTATATGGAGATGTGGAAGACGTTGAAACGCCGGGCAGGTACATCTCTTATAAATGGGATGGAGAAAATATGAGGATAACAAATTTTGAACCGGCCAATCAATTTATAAAACGGGAATACCGCAAAGGTTGGGGTGAATTGGTACTCTGAAATATTTGATAACATTTTTCTTACCCGATAATCTATGTGCTTACGTCGTAAAATTTATTTTACTTCATAGGCACATTTGAATTACAAATTCTCTCAGAAAAACCTGATTCAATTATGCAAATTTTTAAATTTAATTCTTATGAAGAACTGTCACAACAAGCTGCTGAAGATCTGGTTGAATTAATGCAGCGAAGAAAAGATCCACTGCTTTGTGTGGCTTCAGGCGATTCTCCTGCAGGAATGTATAAATATCTTGTCAATAAATTTCAGAAGAATGAATTGGAAATTTCGAACTGGTCATTTGTCGGTTTGGATGAATGGATCGGTATGAATGAAAATGACCAGGGCAGTTGTAAGTTTCATCTCAACAATTATTTTTTTCATCCATTGAAAATTGATAATAAAAAAGTTTTCTTTTTTAACGGAAGAACCAAAGATGTGAATAAAGAATGTGATGATGCAGAAAATTACATCAAACACCATGGTGGAATGGATGTCGCTATATTAGGTCTCGGTATGAACGGACATATCGGAATGAATGAACCCAATACTTCTGTTTCATCACGAACACACATACAGGAATTGCATCCTACCACGCAACAAGTGGGTCAGAAATATTTTAAAGAACGACAACATCTGAAAGAAGGAATTACATTAGGCATCGGAACATTGATAAAAGCAAAAACAATTTTATTATTGATCAGTGGTGAAAAGAAAGCCGGTATTGTAAAACAATTATTAGAGGGAAAAATCTCCGAAGAAGTACCCGGCAGTTTATTAAGAAATCATCCCGCCACAAGAATTTATTTAGATGCAGAAGCAGCAAAATTGCTGAAGCCAACAAAATTTTAATCCAGAATATTTTTACTATAATTATAAAAAAGTTGCACCTATTCAAAATAATCATAGTATAATCCTGCAGCACCAAGGATGGCAGCATTCTCCAGTTCAGATAATTCTATCCTGAGATTTTTTAATGACTTTGTATATGCGAAAGTATTGATGCGCTGCCACATTTTTTCCTGAAAGTAAGGATAAGCAAACCGAACCGAACCGCCCATTACAATCAGCGAAGCATCATATGTGTACAAAATCATTTTAATTGCATTGCCGAGATGCATTCCCATTTCAGCATACCATTGTTGAGCCTGCTTATTTCCTGATTTTGCTTTTTCAAATACTTCCTGCCCATCCTGCTTATATACATTTTGAAAAAATTGTCCGCTGGCATAATATTCAAAACAGTGATCCAGATAATCCACCATACCAAATTCACCAGCACCACAATTGAGTCCTGCATATAAATGATGATTTATAATCACTCCGGCTCCGAGTCCTGTGCCGATTGTCAGCCCAATCATGTTTTCACTGCTACTTCCTTTTCCAAAATAATATTCGCCAAGTGCAAAACAATTGGCATCATTATTCACGAGTACGGGAATCTTATAACGATCCTCAATAATTTTTTTCAGATGCACTTCTTTCCAGGATGGAATGTATTGCACGTCAAAAACAATTCCATTTTTTATATCTACTACACTTGGTACGCCAATTCCGACGGCTTTTATTTCTTTATCAAAAAAATTATCAATGACAGAAAAAATATCCTGCATTACATCATCCACCGAACCTGTACTATTAATACGCTTAGACTTTATTTGAGAAAGTTTTTTCCCGTTTACCAAACCACCCCGGATATTTGTGGCACCAAGATCAATTCCAATAATTTTTTTATCATTCATATGATCAACTTATGCCTGTTGCATATCCTTTTTTCTTCGAAAGAGTTTGATTGTTTTATTGGTAATGATAGGTTTTGCCCAAAAGCTTATGCTCAATATATAGGCCAACGTGAGATAATTAAAGAACATGCCTGTTTTTAATGAAAAAATATCTGCCATTGCGCCAATCAGAAGTTGTACCACTGCACCCCCCATAATACCTGTCATAAGAATCCCTGCAAACGAACCATGATGTTTATCCACAGAATTTAAAGCGAGTGAAATAATAATCGGATACATTACCGACATAAAAAAGCCCATCAGCGGAAAAGCAAACAATGAAATATTTCTTGGTCCAAATAAACCAAAGCTTAAACAAATTATGGCAACAACTGTAAACCAGCGAAGAATTTTTTTACTATCAAAAAATTTCAGAAGAACCAGGCCAAGAATTCCTCCAACCGTCATCAAGCCCCAAAAATATCCTACGGCATCGGACCCGGTTGTTTTAAAATCGTAACCATGATAGTCAGATAAAAATTGCGACATCCAGTAAGATACTCCTTGTTCAGTACCAACATAAGTAAAGATGCCAAGAAAAAAAAGGATCACATATTTGTTTTTAAATAAAGAAGAATAACTCTGCAGCGCCCCGGTTTTTTCATCTTCCTTTAACTCAACAATTGGAAATCTACTAACAGCGATCAATAAAATCATGAATAACCCGATAATTGCAAAAATCCAATATACAGCTACCCATGAAAGGTTGTTGGGAGTTAATTGGTTTAATAAATGAATTATTTTGTTTGTTCCTATCTGCTTTACATGTACATTTTCAATAACCCATGAATATAATTTAGGACCAATAAAAGAAGCGGAACCAAAAAATAATTGCGAAAGAACAGAATAAAAAGCATAGTTTTCTTCGCCACCTGAAACCCGCAACAACGGATTAATAACGACTTGAAGTATAGTCATTCCGGCTCCGAGTAAAAACAAAGAAATTAAATATATCTTAAACGATGGAAAGCTTGCAAATAAAATAGCTCCCGCAAGTCCCAAAAGAAATCCCGCAATCATCATTTTCTTTTCTCTATACTTTTCTACCATGAAACCCGAAGGGATAGACATTAGCCCATAAGCAATAAAAAAAGCAAATGGTAAAAAACCCGCCATCGATTTGTTAAGACTGAAACTTTCAGAAACACTCGGATTTAATGCTCCAAGTATATTTGTAAAAAAAGAGATGACAAAAAAAGTGAGAACGATCAGCCCGACAATATAATAGTTTCTTTTCATAAAAAAATTCCTGATTGAAAACTGAAAATAGAACAATTAAAACATCCAAAAAAAATTATACTCCTAAATTTTCTGAGAACATTTATCAAATAGTAATTTTGAGATATAAAAACGAAAATGCAAATCAAACAATAACAAATCAGGTTGTTTGAAATTCATTTCAGGCAAAACCACTTATATGACAACTACAAAAGCTTATGCCGCATTGAATGCTAAAGAACCTTTGGCGCCTTTTCAAATTGAAAGAAGAGATTTACGGCCGCATGATGTTCAGGTGGAGATCATGTATTGCGGTGTTTGCCACAGCGATATTCACCAGGTTCGTAATGAATGGGGAGGTTCTATTTATCCAATGGTTCCGGGCCATGAAATTATTGGTAAAATATCGAAGATTGGTAACGAAGTAAACAAATTTAAAGTTGGCGACATTGCAGGTGTTGGTGTAATGATTGACAGTTGCAGGACATGTAAGAATTGTGTAAACCTGATGGAACAATATTGTGTGGAAGGAATGACGGGCACATACAATACATTGGAGCGGGATAGAAGAACAATTGCACAGGGTGGTTATTCATCAAGGATTGTTACCGATGAAAGATATGTATATTCAATTTCACCAAAACTGGATTTAAAAGCTGTAGCTCCTCTTCTATGCGCAGGCATCACCACGTATTCTCCTTTGCGATATGCCGGTGTTACAAAAGGAATGAAAGTGGCAGTGATTGGTTTGGGCGGTTTGGGACATATGGGCGTAAAATTTGCGGTTTCCTTCGGCGCTGAAGTTACTTTAGTCAGCACATCGCTATCAAAACAAAAAGATGCAGAACGATTGGGGGCACATAAGTTTCTGCTCTCAACGGATAAAAAGCAAATGAAAAGCTCTGACAGTTATTTTGATGTTATTCTCAATACGGTTTCTGCCAATCATGATTATGAAAAATATTTAAATCTTCTTGACTTCAATGGGAAAATGCTTGTAGTAGGTTTACCTTCCGAAAATCCCAAAGTCAGTCCTTTTGCTTTATTAAAAAACCGGAGATCAATTACCGGATCCATGATCGGCGGAACAAAAGAAACACAGGAGATGCTGGATTATTGCGCAGCAAAAAATATAGTAGCTGATGTGGAAGTAATTCCTATTCAAAAGATAAATGATGCCTATGAAAGAATGATCAGGAATGATGTGAGGTATAGATTTGTTATTGACATGAGCAGCCTCTGAGTTTTTTGCCTTATTCTATTTATCAATCATTAATAAATGACATCCTTGTAAAAAATATTTCACCACAAAATTGAAAAGACAAGTAAGAAATTTTATTTTCTTCTTTGAATTCACATGACAAAAATCATGTTTTTTTCTTGCGGCGTAATATATTTTCATTTTTTAAATCTTTCTTCCAAAGAAAAATTTAACGATCCTCTCCACCCTTAGAAATACTTCTTTAAATTAAGTTTAGCCTCTGATGTAGCTACTGGTTAACACCAGTATGAATAATTTATTTATCATCAAAAAATGATAGACAAACAAAGCTATATCATGATTAAGAGGATTCAAATCTCAAATAAAAGTTTTATTGCCAATGGCGCAAAGATTAATCAAGCGTCATTGGTTTTTTTATTTTATCTATTAACCACACTAAACCTGTTTTATGAAACAATCAACTATCCAACACAAACCTCTCCGCCTGGAGAGCAGTGCAAAAAGATTTTTTTTCTTAAGCGATTCATTAAAAACCAGTATCATTTTTTTGATGGTGTTATTTTTTTCTTTAGCGAATAATTTGACCCATGCTCAACTTGCGACCTGGAGTGGTCCGTGGTCAGGTATAGGAGTAAGTCCATTGAATGCATCCACTCTTGGCACTAATGTCAGCAGTGCAACATTATCCCGTTATATATTAGGTGGAGCTTCTTCGACAACCAGGTACAGTTCCAGGGACTGGAACAACAGCAATTATTATCTCGCTATTTTAATTACCGCGAAAGCAGGATATACTTTGAAAATGAATAGCCAAACCATTTCTATTGCAATGGGAAGCTCAGGGGGCGGTCCAAGTGGATATTATGTTTATTCAAGTGTAGATAATTATACCGTATCACTGGGAACTCTAAATTCAAGTTGTTCTGGTCAACAGGACAATATGATAACATTGCCAGCAACAGGTTACAATGATATAATTTCAATCACTTTCAGAATTGTTGGGATTCAAACCGGTTGTTCTTCAACTATTGCAGGAACGGGAACTGGTGGGCCAAGTTCTATTATAATCAACGGCACGGCTGCATTGCAATCTAATTTTTATGTCAATGATAATTCCATAACAGGCAATATTTACACAACAGCTATAGGTAATGATGCCAACCCGGGAACACCTGCAGCTCCATTCGCTACAATCCAACATGCAATTAGTGTAGCCAATCCTGGAAATACTATTTATGTTGATGCAGGAACTTATGCGGAAAATGTTGTAGTTACAAAAGAAGTATCAATCAACGGAGCAGGTCAGATTAACACTATCATTATGCCAGCTATATCTTCTCCGAATTCATGTAGCGGTTCTTCATTATGCCCTGATGCAAGTAATATATTCCTTGTTCAGGCAAATAATGTAACTATACAAAATCTGACTATTGATGGAAATAACCCGTCAATTAGCAGCGGTGTAAATGCCGGCGGGAGCGATATTGATGCACGTAATGGCATTATTACAGATCATACATCAGGCCTTATTTTCAATAATCTGAATGTGAATCATGTTACAGTAAAAAATATTTTTTTAAGAGGTATCTATGCTTCAACCGGGGGTACATTTAGTTTTTATGATAATATCGTAAACAATATTCAGGCTGATCCTTCGTCTATTGCTATGTTTAATTATGGCGGCTCTGGAAGTTTTTCAAATAATACAGTTACCAATTCAAACGACGCAATCTCTTCGAATCATTCATCAGGAACCACTTATTCCGGAAATACAATAAGTAATTGCGGAAGCGGTATCCACACTGATAACAATGGTGATGGCGGAGGTATTTCCGATGATATTTTTGGTAATACCATCAGCAATAGTACTACAGGAGGCTACGGTATTTGGGTATTTGCTCCTTATAAAAATGTGACGGTGCATGAAAATAGCATTTCAAATGTTGATGTAGGTTTAGCCAGCTCGGGTTCTTATGTTGCTGTAACGCCTGTTTTCTCAAATAATATTATTGACGGTCAAAATAAAGAATACAGCATCGGCATGTATGCCACTACACAAATTTGGGGATATGGGGATGGCAATAATAGCACCAGTTTTATCAATAACTACATTATAAATAATGCCGACGGATTTGATCTTGAAACAAGCGCCGGTTATATTTTAAATTTCGATGCACACTTTAATTCCGTTACTGGCAACAACAATAGCGCAGTAAGTGTAATAAGTGCAGGTACAAATAATATAAATATGAGTTGCAACTGGTGGGGAACTACAGTGTCGGCTACTATTGCATCTTCTATTCATGGCACGGTAGATTATATTCCATATTTAACCAGGGAAACAGATGCACAACCGGCAACTATAGGTTTCCAGACTAATGAAGTTTGTACAACTTGTGCAATAACAGCATCTGTTGATGCTAACTATCCTCATAATTCAAGTTGCTTTGGTGCAAGTGATGGTGCTATCAATGTAACCATTAGCGGAGGAAGTAATAATTATGTTTATTCATGGACAGGAACCGATTACCTTAACAATTCTTATACCAGTTCAAGTCAAAATATTTCAGCGCTCAAAACGGGAACATACAATTTAGCTGTTACTGACATGAATGGTTGCAGTACTAATATTTCAAATATTACGGTCACTCAACCTTTAGCAATAAGTGCAAGCATCAGTGGTAACCCAACAATTTGTTCCGGAAATTCAACCAATCTTTCTGTTTCATTTACTAACGGTGTAGCTCCATGGACATTTGTTTATACTGACGGTAGTAATCATTCCGTAACAACAAGCGACAATCCTTATTCTTTATCGGTTTCACCTAACAGCAATACAAATTATTCGCTGATATCGGTAGTTGATAATAATGGTTGTTCCGGAATAGTCGATGGTAGTGCAACGGTGAGTATTTATGGAACTACAATAACAAGTGGCGTTTGTGAGAGCTGTAGTTCACCTGCTAATTTATGTGCAGAAGGAAATCCTATTATATTTAGTGTGAGTACTCCAAGCGGTGGAGATGGAAATTATTCTTATCAGTGGCAACAGTCAGAAGGATGTACTGATATCTGGATAAATGCAGTTGCGGAAGATGGCATAACAAATCTTTTAAGTTTTAATCCACCAGCATTAAGCACATCAACTTGTTACCGATTAAAAATAACTGATGGATGCGGCAACACAGGATACTCTGATATTAAAACTTATAATGTAGTTCCGGATCCTGTTTCTAACTCAATAAATCCCTCGCCAATATCTGGTACTACAATTTGTGTAGGATCAAATGTTTCAGCAACATTTAACAATGGCAGCGACGGTACAGGAACAATATCAGATATTTTTCAATATAGTACCGATGGCGGCAACTCCTGGAATGATTATACTTCAGGAGCTTTTATTACGGCTACAACAGAAATGGTTGGAACAAATAAAATAATAATCCGCACACAACGCATGGCAAGTGGGATGGGATGTAATAATGGAGCTATAAATGTGGTTCAATGGTCGGTAGCAGCATTACCCATAGCAACATTTAGCAAATCACCAAATGAAAATATCTGCGCAAGCATCAATGTAACCTATACTACACAACCATTAATGTCAAATTATGTATGGAATGTTCCGGGAGCATTGGGTACAGACTATTCGATTATATCGGGTGGAATTAGTCTGACAGATAATACAGTAACATTAAAGTGGCTGACATCAGGCAGCAAGACAGTAACAGTTAATTATACGGATGCAAACGGTTGTACTGCAATCAATGAAGCAAGTTCGGTTATAAATGTGCATGCGTTACCAACAGCGACGATTAGTTATAAGGGTTCACCCTATTGTGCAGTAGGAACAGCAACAGTAACACAGAAGGGACAAGGTAATGGAACGTATAGTTCGACAACCGGATTGAGTATTAATGAAGGAACAGGTGATATTGATTTGGTTGCAAGTACGCCGGGTACATATACAGTTACCTATAGCTTCACAGATGGTTATGATTGTTCGAATATCGCAACAACTATTGTTACAATTCAGCCACTACCAATAGCAACAATCAGTGGAACAACTGCTGTTTGCCTGAACTCTGCGCCTCCTTCAATAACTTTTAGCAATCCTAAGGAATTACCGGTAGCTATAACTTATCATATTAACTCAGGTGCTGATCTTACAATAAATGTTGATGCAAATAGTACCAATACGGTGACTGCACCAACTAACGTTGCAGGCACATTTATATATACGCTTACCAGCGTACAATATCAGGGTATACCAAGCTGTCCCAATACCATCACAGGTCAAACAGCAACAGTAACAGTAGCCGCAGCGCCATTCATAAACAACTGGCCGGCAACTATTGAATTTTCTACAGGACCAGGGAGCACTTCATGCGATGTGGAAGTAGCAGGACATTTTACGCCGCCTTATGCAACCTCAAGCTGCGCTCCTGTAACAACCAGCATACATGCTGTGAATATTGCTGCAAGCATTGACGCCACATTTACAGATGCATTACCAACTGGCCCGGGTGTATTACCTGCCGGATCAAGATTTCCAGTAGGAACAACTACTTTGACTTACACATTTACCGATGCAAATAACAACAGCAGCAGTTGCACATTTGATATAATTGTTACGGATAATGCTCCGCCAACAATTATATGTCCTTCTGATATTGTAACAAGTGCAGACAATGAAGCATGCTTTGCTACACTAACTGCTGATGCAATAGGCACACCAACAACTTCAGACAATTGCAGAATATTTCCCTATTCATTTCACCGAAGTGATAATAATTCAAGGCTTACAGCGCCTTATCCAATAGGCACAACAACTATAACATGGTCTGTTACCGATATACATGGTAATGCATCATATTGTATGCAGACCATTACAGTAACAGGAAATATAATTAACATGAAATGTCCTTCGAATATAATTGTTGATGCTGATAACGGATACTGTTCCGCTTCTAATGTAAGTGTTGGATTACCGGATGTAAGTCCGGCATGTGCTATTCTCACTGTAATAGGAGTCAGAAGCGACGATCCGCATATTACAGGTCATCCACTTCTATTAACTGATCCATATCCAGGAGGCACAACTACTATTACCTGGATTGCACTTGACTACAGTTTTAATGCCGTGGCTACTTGTTTACAAACTATTACTGTAAATGACAACCAGCCGCCAGTTATTAGCGATTGTCCTTCAAATATTATTTCTTGTAATCCTGTAGTTACCTGGACAGCACCTAAAGCTTCAGACAACTGCGGAGTAACAAATTTTTCAAGTAATTATAGCCCAGGTTACAGATTCCCTGCAGGAACCACAACAGTTACTTATACTGCATCGGATGCAGCAGGGAATTCAACTACCCGTAGCTTTACTGTGACAGTAAATACACCAATTGCGCCAATTGTAACTGTAATTAATAACTGCGGCTCTACAACATTAACGGCATCCAATTATACGGGATCATTATTGTGGAGTAATTCATCAACAAATTCATCAATCACAGTAACCGATGCTACTTCCTATTCAGTAACACAAACAACAGATGGTTGTACAAGTCCGGCAGGAAAAGGAACAGCTACGCCAAAATTAATACCGGATGCACCAATAGTAACTGTCACTCAACCGACATGCAGTATAGCAACAGGAACTATTACAGTAAATACATTTCCAGGAATGAATTATAGTATCAATGGATCAGGTTATTTTAATACCAGCGGCGTGTTCAGTTCACTCATAGCAGACAGTTATAATGTAACTGCGAAAAATAGTGATGGATGTATTTCAGCAATGACAATTGCTACTATCACAGATCAGCCAATAACACCGATAGCGAGTAATCAGCCCGACCAAACCCAGTGTAATAATTCAACGTTCACAATGACACAAAGTGGTACAGGTACATGGTCATTGATAAGCGGATCGGCATCAATTACTACAGTGTCTTCGCCTACAACAACAGTAACAGGAGTAGCAGCTGGATCTAGTGTAAAAGTAAGATGGACTGTAACGAATGGTATCTGCACTGTATCGGATGATGTGGTATTAACTAATAATAATTCTTCGTCAGTAAGTATCATTTGTCCAAAAGCAATAACAGTAAGCGCTAACACAAATCAATGTTATGCAACCAACATAAAACTTGGCACAACAGTTACAACTGGTTCCGGGACATTGACAATAACCAACAATGCTCCATCAATATTTCCTGTTGGCACAACAATAGTAACATGGATTGTAACAAGTTCGGAGTGTGGGTTCGGTAGTTGTACTCAATTGGTGACTGTGACAGAGAAAGTAAAGCCAGTGATATCACATTGTGCAAATCCGAAGTCAGCTTATGCTGATATTAATTGCCGGGCTATGGTTCCTGACTTTACAGGAAGTATAAATGCATCCGATAACTGTACATCTCAGAGTCAGCTTGTGATTACTCAGCAGCCTGCAGCCGGAAGTATTGTATCAACAGGAGTGACTAATGTAATCATTACTGTGAAAGACGCATCGGGTAATGCTGCAAGTTGTACCACTACATTCACCGTTACTGATAATACTCCCCCTGCAATCTCATGCGCAGGCAACATAACGGCTAATGCAGGCAGCAATTGCAGCGCAAGCATTGCTATACCAAAACCAGTATTCAGCGATAACTGTGGTATAGTAACTAAACTTATATGGGTCATGACAGGAGCAACAACTGGTAGCTCTTCTTCCGGAGGAATTAATTACATTGGGACTAAGACATTTAATAAAGGAATAACAACGATTACCTATACTGCAAAAGATGCAGCAGGTAATTCAAGTTCCTGTTCGTTCAGAGTAACGGTTAATGATAATACAGCACCGTCGATCAAATGCCCTTCAAATATTACGGTAAGTGCAGGCAAAAATTGTAGTGTAAGTGTAAGCACAGCAAATCCTACGTTCAGTGATAATTGCGGGGTTGTTATTCTTTCATGGGGAATGACCGGAGCAACGAGCGGTAATTCTTCATCAAGTGGTATTAATTATGTTGGCAAGAGGACTTTCAATAAAGGAGTTACAACCATTACTTATACAGCAAAGGATGCAGCAGGCAACAGTACCAGTTGTTCATTTACGGTTACTGTAACCAGTACCAATAATGGATGTAATCAATCTGCAAGTATAAGTACATCCGGGAATCTGAAACTTCCGGTAGTGACTGTAAATAACCTGTCCATTAATGCATTCCCAAACCCAACACAGAGTTACTTCAACCTGGCGATAAAGAGCGATAGCAGGGAGACCGTGACGATCAGAGTGTTTGATATTTCAGGAAGATTGTTGCAACAAATGAGTGGATCTGTTGATCAATTGTACCGGTTTGGGGAAACATTTGCAGCCGGAACATATGTGGCAGAAGTCCTTCAAGGCACACAAAGAGGGGTTGCGAAAATAATCAAGAAATAGAGGAACTGCATATTAAATATCCAAGACCATCCAACAAAGCGGGTGGTCTTTTTTTTGAAATAATGCCAGAATCTTGCTGGGTAGACTCAAGTATTTAGTGATCAGCATGCTGAAAAGTCAGATGGCCTTTATTAAGGAGGGGGAAGTCTTTTTCATACACTATCCATGCTTTATCCATACTTCGGCCATAGCTCGGCTATACAGGAGCCATGCCCCTAAAAGGCATATGTCTAGTCCTAAAATAACTATACAGGTTAAAGAATAAATCCTGGAATAGCTATACACCCGGAAGATGTAATCCTAAAAAAGCTATACAGGACCATTTGATTTCAAATTTATGGGTTAGAAAGTAAGTTTTGATAATAATTTTTCCATCTTTTTTTTAGTGGTCCTGATATTTGATGTGTTTGTTCAGGAGTTAAATAATTACAACTGGCATGAGGTCTTAAGTTATTATAAGCACTGCAATGCTTTTTTCAATCTTTGTAGTTGGTTTCTTCAAAACCGAACTGGCTGCTATAAAGATTAAACTCGGATTTGATAATACCGTTTAGACGTTCTGCAATTGCATTTTCGTAAGGATCGCCATTATTGGTCATGCTGATAGCAATTTTATTTGAGTTAAGCAAATCAACATATTCTTTGCAACAATACTGGGTACCCCGGTCAGAATGATGGATCAATGGTTGCTTAGATAAACTGCGATTCAGTCAGAGCCATTTCGCAGATGCTTTTAAACAACCTTCTGCAGCCAGATCTTTTCGCAAGTTAAATCCAACAATCTTATGAGAATATGCATCTGTAATAAGGCTCAGATAGACAAACCCATTTATGAACCGGATATAAGTGATATCACTAACCCATAATTGTTCAGGTCTGATTATTTCAAGCTCCAATATACCAGGTTGCTATACTTACGCATCCAATGACGGGAATCAGTTGTAGTGATCAGCGTCTTCTTCTTCTGATCCTGATTAAGAGCTTATACCTTGCCAGCAAACCAAATAAATAGTCACGTCCCGCTTCGCAGCTTATGTTCTGAGAGTTTTTGATTGATCATATAATGTAATTTTCGTGTTCCTACTCTTCGGCAGTGTTTGTCTTATTTCATGTACCAGTTGAAGAACGAAATTCATCTTTTAAAAAATCATTTTGCTTTCTCCATTGATGATCGTAATAAGCATGCCGGGTTTTGCCAAACAGTCTACTCAACTTCTCAATTCCTGCTTTAGGATTTTCGTATTTCATCTTTGCTACTGTTTGGCACCAGACTTTTTTCTGATAGCAATTTTAAATTGCTTCTTCAGCAATATCAATCATTGTTTCCAAGTGCTTTTATTTTCAACCTTGCCTCCACCAGTTGCATTTTGAAGTTCCATTACCTGAATAAGCTAATTTGTTTTGCAGTCATATCTTTCTGATTAAAGCCGGCAAGTTCAGCTCTATCCTGTTGTTTGCGCTTCACGTAACCAGGTGGTAAGCGTTTTTTTACCAACTTTATGGATCAATTGGTGCTTCATGCTTTAGTCATTCTCTCCTTCTTGAAGGGCTCGGACTATGTTTCTTCTTTCCGGTGAACTGAAAAATGTAATCTTTTGGTAGCATGGTAAATTTCTGATCCAAATCTTGACATCCATTCATCCAAGGGTACAATAGGACATTCCATATATTACCACAAGCATCTTTTCGGGAAAGCCCATCTTCAACTTCTTTGACTACCTGAAGAATTAATTGCTTTTGTAAACCTTGTACCCGGATCACTCCTCTTACTTGGGATACTCATTGTACTTCTTTACCGACATAAACTATACAATTTTAGTGTATAGTTATTTTAGGATGGGCACCAAAAGCATAAAATAGCGTTTATTACTGATGTTAATATCCAATTAATGTCAAAATGCCATGCAGATTTTGGTATGTATATTAAAAGTTCAGGAAATTGGTTTTATTGTAAATACATAATAGATGCCAACATAACCAAAATACATGTTAGCGGGGACAGCAAGATCAGCAAAACAAAAAAAAGTTATTGAGATGCTCATAATATTGAGTAATTTTACTCAGTATATTGAGTAAATTGTATACCATGTTTGAACGTAATCATTTATCAACACTCAAGAAGAGGATGAAAGAACCCCGGAAATTTATCCAGGTATTGATGGGTCCCCGCCAGACCGGCAAAACAACTTTATTGAACCAACTGGTAGAAATTTTAAAGAAGGGGTATCATTTCACTTCTGCTGATGCCGTAGCTGCCGCGAATGCCTCCTGGCTGGAACAGCAATGGGAAGCAACCCGTATAAAAATGGACCAGGCTGGTGCAAAGGAATTTTTATTAGTCATTGACGAAATTCAAAAAATAAACGACTGGAGTGAAAGCGTAAAACAAATGTGGGATGAAGATACCCGAAATAAGAGGAACCTGAAAGTAATCCTGTCGGGTTCTTCACGGTTGTTACTTCATAAAGGGCTTAGTGAATCATTGGCAGGAAGATTTGAAACGATCTACATGAGTCATTGGTCTTTTGATGAAATGCAAAAAGCCTTTGGATGGAATGTCAATCAATATGTATGGTTTGGCGGATATCCCGGGTCTGCAGCGTTAATTTCTGATGAGGAAAGATGGAAAAAATATGTGAAGGAATCATTGATTGAAACAAGTATTTCCAAAGACATTCTGATGCTTACCCGGATTGATAAACCGGCATTGATGAAGCGGCTTTTTGAATTGGGCTGTTCCTATTCGGGTCAAATACTTTCTTATACAAAAATGCTGGGCCAATTACATGATGCGGGAAATACAACTACTTTATCACATTACCTGGAGTTATTGGATACGGCTGGTTTGCTGGCCGGTATTGAAAAATATGCAAAGGATATTATCCGTGAACGATCATCAAGTCCAAAATTCCAGGTGTATAATACTGCATTAATCAGTGGCCAAACGGATAGCTTGTTTAAAGAAACGCTTCATAAACCTGATGAATGGGGGCGGATGGTTGAATCTGCAACCGGGGCTCATTTAATCAACCACTCAATCACGGAAGGATTTCGACTTCATTACTGGAGAGAGAGAAATGATGAAATAGATTTTGTTATAGAAAGAAAAGGGAAAGTAATTGGCCTGGAAGTAAAGAGCGGAGCCATTAAGAAATCTTCCGGGATGGCTGCTTTTCAAAAGCAATTCAAACCGAAGAAAGTTTTATTGATTGGAAATGCAGGTTTGCCCTGGCAGGATTTTTTGAAGATGAATCCGAAAGAATTGTTTTAAAACAGAAATTCAGAATCCCCAGGGTCTCGCCACACACGAGGCTTGGTGGTGAAGACCCCGGGGCGACAAAATTTTGAAAAATAAATTTTGCTGAGTGGCATTCCTTTGCTTCAAAACTTTCTTCAAACACTTTATGGAGTTGACCCTTTTTCTTTTCCCGGTTATTGACCCCTGGAGCTAATTTTCCTAAAATTTCATGATCCTTTTTTTCTTTTAATTTCCTGATTATTTCATAAGCCATAAATCTTTTGGCATTGCCAATAACAATATTGAGCGATTGTTTCATTTTCGGGAAACAGATTAATACATGAATGTGATTGGGCATAATAACATATGCCGTTACCCGGATTTCTTTTTCATATAAACTATCAAACCATTTGTAAACGCAGCTGTATGCATCAGCGATTTGGAAAAGCGGCAACCATTGATAACAGGTAAAGGTTACGAAATAATGACTGTTATCCTGCTGGTCATGTGGAGAACGAACGGACATGATTATAAAAGTAAACAAATTCAGAATCCCCGGGGTCTCGCCACACACGAGGCTTGGCGGTGAAGACCCCGGGGCGACAAAATGATGAAATAGATTTTGTTATAGAAAGAAAAGGGAAAGTAATTGGCCTGGAAGTAAAGAGCGGAGCCATTAAGAAATCTTCCGGGATGGCTGCTTTTCAAAAGCAATTCAAACCAAAGAAAGTTTTATTGATTGGAAATGCAGGTTTGCCCTGGCAGGATTTTTTGAAGATGAATCCGAAAGAATTGTTTTAAAACAGAAATTCAGAATCCCCAGGGTCTCGCCACACACGAGGCTTGGTGGTAAAATGATGAAATAGATTTTGTTATAGAAAGAAAAGGGAAAGTAATTGGCCTTGAAGTAAAGAGCGGAGTCATTAAGAAATCTTCCGGGATGGCTGCTTTTCAAAAGCAATTCAAACCGAAGAAAGTTTTATTGATTGGAAATGCAGGTTTGCCCTGGCAGGATTTTTTGAAGATGAATCCGAAAGAATTGTTTTAAAACAGAAATTCAGAATCCCCAGGGTCTCGCCACACACGAGGCTTGGTGGTGAAGACCCCGGGGCGACAAAAATTCTGTACTGAAGATGGGGTACATCATACAGGGGCGACAAAAAGCATTTTATTTCAGCAATGTTTATGCTACTTGATTTATATAACCGCTAAAATAAAATTGCCATCAATATCTAGTTTCTCATGAACAGCTTTTAAAAAAGTTACATCAGGCTGGCGTTTGCCATTAAGTATCTGAGAAAGTTTTGGTGTACCGATGCCTAATGTTTTTGCCAAAGCAACTCTGTTTATCTTCTTTTCAAATATTTTTAGTTCTACCATTTCGTTTAATGTCTTTGGCATAGGAAAGGGGTAATAAATCTTTTCATAATTCTGAATGGCTTTTGCCATAGCAGCAATTGTGCCTGCTTCTTTATCTGTAATATTTTTTTCTCCCTTTTTCATAAGTTTATATACTTCTGTAAGGGCTTTTTTATATGCTTTTTCTGTAGTTATCTTTTTCATGTCAATAAATTTAAAGTTGCGAAATATCCAACAAGTCATACTCTTTATGTGTGCCAACAAAACGAATAAAAACAGTTCTTGTTTTAAAAATTATTCTTGCAATTAATCTACAATCATTTCCTTTTACATTAAAAACAAACAAGCCATCACCAACCGCATCAACTGAATTAAAATTCTTTTTTACATCATTAAATCCCTGCCAGTCTGCCTTTAACGTTATTTTGTACCAACGCTCTAATGGGGGCAGAAGTTTTGGATGATCATTCGTAAATTCCCTGATGGCTTTATGTGAAATTATGACCATTGCACAAAGATAATAATATTTCATAAAATGAAATAATGTTTCATTTTATGAAATATAGATTTTTTACAAACAATGCCAACAATTTGTAAAGGAATCATTGATTGAAACAAGTATTTCCAAAGACATTCTGATGCTTACCCGGATTGATAAACCGGCATTGATGAAGCGGCTTTTTGAATTGGGCTGTTCCTATTCGGGTCAAATACTTTCTTATACAAAAATGCCGGGCCAATTACATGATGCAGGAAATACAACTACTTTATCACATTACCCGGAGTTATTGGATACAGCTGGTCTGCTGGCCGGTATTGAAAAATATGCAAAGGATATTATCCGTGAACGATCATCAAGTCCAAAATTCCAGGTGTATAATACTGCATTAATCAGTGGCCAAACGGATAGCTTGTTTAAAGAAGCGCTTCATAAACCTGATGAATGGGGGCGGATGGTTGAATCTGCAACCGGGGCTCATCTAATCAACCACTCAATCACGGAAGGATTTCAACTTCATTATTGGAGAGAGAAATGATGAAATAGATTTTGTTATAGAAAGAAAAGGGAAAGTAATTGGCCTGGAAGTAAAGAGCGGAGCCATTAAGAAATCTTCCGGGATGGCTGCTTTTCAAAAGCAATTCAAACCAAAGAAAGTTTTATTGATTGGAAATACAGGTTTGCCCTGGCAGGATTTTTTGAAGATGAATCCGAAAGAATTGTTTTAAAACAGAATAATTTCGGAATCCCCAGGGTCTCGCCACACACGAGGCTTGGTGGTGAAGACCCCGGGGCGACAAAGGTGCATAATACTGCATTAATCAGTGGCCAAACGGATAGCTTGTTTAAAGAAGCGCTTCATAAACCTGATGAATGGGGACGGATGGTTGAATCTGCAACCGGGGCTCATTTAATCAATCACTCAATCACGGAAGGAATTCAACTGCATTATTGGAGAGAGCGAAATGATGAAATAGATTTTGTTATAAAAAGAAAAGGGAAAGTAATTGGCCTGGAAGTAAAGAGCGGAGTCATTAAGAAATCTTCCGGGATGGCTGCTTTTCAAAAGCAATTCAAACCGAAGAAAGTTTTATTGATTGGAAATGCAGGTTTGCCCTGGCAGGATTTTTTGAAGATGAATCCGAAAGAATTGTTTTAAAACAGAAATTCAGAATCCCCGGGTCTCGCCACACACGTAGACCCCGGGGCGACAAATGTGATGAAGAACCGGGACGACAGCACTATATTTCTCCTATATGTAATAATTTATCATAGCTATTAACACCTGTTTCATAAAAGGATGCACTGGAGTAAGGATAGTCAACAAAATCTTTAGCCAGTTGCCATTTACCACTGACAGGATTCCTGTGAATATAATTGAGCTTTTGAAAAATAAATTTTGCTGAGTGGCATTCCTTTGCTTCAAAACTTTCTTCAAACACTTTATGGAGTTGACCCTTTTTCTTTTCCCGGTTATTGACCCCTGCAGCTAATTTTCCTAAAATTTCATGATCCTTTTTTTCTTTTAATTTCCTGATTATTTCATAAGCCATAAATCTTTTGGCATTGCCAATAACAATATTGAGCGATTGTTTCATTTTCGGGAAACAGATTAATACATGAATGTGATTGGGCATAATAACATATGCCGTTACCCGGATTTCTTTTTCATATAAACTATCAAACCATTTGTAAACGCAGCTGTATGCATCAGTGATTTGGAAAAGCGGCAACCATTGATAACAGGTAAAGGTTACGAAATAATGACTGTTATCCTGCTGGTCATGTGGAGAACGAACGGACATGATTATAAAAGTAAACAAATTCAGAATCCCCGGGGTCTCGCCACACACGAGGCTTGGCGGTGAAGACCCCGGGGCGACAAAAACTCATATCATGACTAACTACAGATCAGTGGCGGGTGAAAGAAAAACACCCGCCACGGCGTAATGTTTGATTTAAATCATTTTTATTCAGATGAAAAAAAAACTGCTGATTACATTGGACAAATAAGGAATAATTATTATTTTTAACCCGATATTACTTTCCAGTAAATCCACTATGATTTAATCCCGAATACACTCCTTCGAGAAATCAAGACTACAATATTTTTTAAGATTAAAAATGCAAAAAATGCGTTATTCAGGTTTTATTTGTGTATTGCTGTTAATAAATTTTTCTGTTTTTTCCCAGACAAGCGTATTGACACAGCATAATGATATCATGAGAACCGGCTGGGATAGTACCGAGACCATTTTAAATGATTCAAACGTAAACGTAAATAATTTCGGCTATTTATTTTCCAGGCCGTTGGATGACCAGATGTATGCGCAGCCTCTTGTTGTTTCCAATGTATTGATTTCAGGTGTGGGAAGAAGAAATGTAGTTTATGCCGCCACAGTAAACAATACAGTCTATGCATATAACGCGGATAGTGCATCTATTACAACACCTTACTGGCAAATCAACCTGACCGAAAGCGGAATGAGAACTCCTAATAATACTGATGTTGGGAGCGTCTGCGGAACATACATGGATTTTACAGGTAAGATCGGTATTGTTGGAACACCCGTTATTGACACTATTAGTCAAAGGTTATTCGTAGTTGCCAGAAGTACTGATGGAAGTGGAAATTTTTATCAATACCTGCATTCTATTGATATAACCAATGGCGCTGATTCAAAAATTCTTATTACAGCAAATATTGCCGGAACCGGCGTTGGAAGCACAAGTGGCAATCTTCCTTTTGATCCTATTACACAAAATCAGCGGTGCGCTTTGTTATTGGTGAATGGTGTGATTTATATTGCTTATGCTTCACATTGCGATACAAATCCTTATCATGGCTGGGTTTTGGGATATGATGAAAATACACTTTCTCAAAAATATGTTTATGTGGATAATCCTGATAATGGTGAGGGTGGGATATGGATGAGTGGCGCTGGCCCAGCTGCTGATAGCTTAGGCAATGTGTTTGTGTCATCAGGAAACGGTTCTGGTACAGTAAGCAGTTCAAATTTGCAAATGAGTTTAATAAAATTAACACCAGATAATATTGCAAACACTTTATCAATGACCTGTTATTTTACTCCATATGATTATGATTCTTTGTCTAAAATTGACATGGATTTTGGGCCTATGCAGGTATTGCTGATACCTAATACCAATTTAGCTTTAACAGGATGTAAAGATGGGAATCTATATTTAGCTAATAAAGATACAATGGGAGGACTAGGCTCAACATTTAATACCAATTTACAAACTCTTAATATTGGCGGTTACATGGATGCTTCTTTGGGTTATTATAAAGGATTAATAAATGAATTTATATATGTGTGGTCGGCAAACACCAACTTAGTAGCAATACCATTTAATAGAACGACTAAACTTTTAGGCACTCCTATCAATAATAATACATTATCGGGGCCCACTGGAGAAACCGG
Source organism: uncultured Bacteroidota bacterium (assembly GCA_963823125.1). Lineage (GTDB taxonomy): Bacteria > Bacteroidota > Bacteroidia > Chitinophagales > Chitinophagaceae > UTBCD1. Next base: position 31,240 of record CAWGKD010000003.1, on the reverse strand, counting down.
AGCATATTTATCTCTATCTTCAAATGGTATAGTAGATTCAACAGCTATATTATGGGTATCTCATTCAACAGGAGGTTGTGATGCAAACCATAATACGTGCCCTGGAATTTTAAGAGCCGTAAATGCCAACGATATTACAAAAGAACTATGGAATTCGAATCTTATACCTACTGATGCAGTAGGGAACTTTGCCAAGTTTTCATGTCCTACCATTGCAAACGGGAAAGTGTATTTAGCCACTTTTTCAAATAAATTAATGGTATATGGTTTAAAAACTAATGTAGCCCTTCCCGTTTCATTAATATCATTAAATGCTCACAGACCGAATTCTTCAATGGTTTCTCTGAGTTGGGAGACTGCTTCAGAACAGAATAATAAGGGGTTTGAAGTTCAACGGAGTGATAATAATACTTTCAATCAATTTCAATCTATTTCCTTTGTTCCTTCAAAAGCATCAAATGGGAATAGTACAACTCCTCTGAGTTATCAGCTTTCAGATACGAATAGTTCCGTAAATGAAACTTTTTACCGTCTTGCTGAAGTTAATCTTGACGGCAATCGAACTTACAGTGATATAGTTGCGGTAAAGGGCGTATCATTTTCAATTGATGAAACTCCTGTATTGTTGGTAATTCCTAATCCATCTTATGGTTCAATGTTAACTATCCGGTATAAACTAATCCAACAAGGGAATGTTGTTTTAAAAATAACTGATCTAAGTGGTAAGATTTTACAAAATGTTTCCATCTCCGGGCAAAGCGCAGGAAAGCACAATTATTTATTCAATAACCTGGGTCTTCTTTCCGGATTTTATATAGCCACGCTGGAGTTAAACGGCCAGACAATAGCAAATGAAAAATTTGTCGTAAGCAACTAAATTCATTATTTAAAATCTTTCATAAATAAAAAGTCAACTTCACCGAAATTATCAGTGAATGTTGAATTCGGCACTGTTATACCTGCAGCAAAGTTGTTACCTGCAGTAGCTGCGATTTTGCCAGTACATAAAATTCAAGTTGCCTACTTATAAGTTTCAATTTTTTTTGTTATTAAAAAAGCTAACAAATATTTTTTTTAGACTAATAAAATGAACAAACAATAACCGCTGGCGGGGACCCACGATATACATCGGGTCAATCGCCAACAGCAGCAAACAAAGCCTCACCCCTGATGAATTTTTCTTTTTAATTCGACTGACTTTTCTCCCCCTCTCCGCCTGGAGAGGGGGTAGTTACTTTTTTCCTGAATGATGATTGGGTGAGGTTATATTCAGATTGCCTACCTATGCGGTAGGCAGGCTTCAGCATTGGTTGCTTTTGAATTCTTATCAGCTATTTTTTAATGCTTCGCAATGACAATCTCTCCGATGCTTTGAAGATTAATTCGAACTATGAAGTTGCCATCTTCATTATAGTTTGCTTACCTGTCCGGTCCAAAGGACTCCTTTGGAGTAGGCAAGCTTACCTATGCGGTAGGCAAGCCTGCCTGTCCGGTAGGCAAGCTTCTCATGATGGGCGTGATCGGAATGGCGTTCTAATTTTCCGCAATGAGAGTATGGTATTTTGAAAAGTTATTGTAATTTAAGGAGTAATCACAGAGTTAATTTTTAACCTGACTTTTATTTATGAATTATTTTGATACATCTGTTATTAAGTTTCTTAATGAGTTCTCCCAAAAGTCATTTTTTTTTGACTCTCTTATGGCTTTTTTTGCCGATAATATTTTTATTAAAGGAGGAATTTTAGTTTCCATACTTTGGTTTTTTTGGTTCAGTAAGAGTAACAGAATTACCTTTATCAGGGAGCGAATTATTATTGGCATGTTTTCATGTATCGTATCACTATTTGTTGCCAGAGGAATGTCTAATTTACTTTCATTCAGATTAAGGCCCCGTTATAATCCGCAGCTGCATTTTTTAATACCCTACAATAGTGTACATAATGAATTGATTTCATGGAGTTCATTCCCCAGCGATCATGCAGTTTTGTATTTTGTACTAGCAACAGGCATTTTTTTAATTTCAAAAAAAATCGGAATATTTTCTTATCTATATGTTTTTTTTATTATTTGCTTCCCAAGAATTTATTTGGGCTACACTACCCGACTGATATTTTAGCAGGCGCTATTATTGGTATTTTCATAACATTAGTTCTTTCATCAGACAGAATCAGCCGATCTTTCCTTAAAATTATTTTTAAATTCTCCGATAAATTTCCCGGATTATTTTATGCTCTATTTTTTATACTTTCATTTGAAATTGGTTCAATGTTTAACACAAGCCAATCAATCCTGGCCTTTATAAAAGCTTTGATTCATTTAACCTAGAAGTTATTAAAATTTATTTTTCCTGTAAAGCCAAGGTGAAATTTTAAGACAGGTTTTTCCCCCTATTCTTTACCGTTGTAATTATGTTTAGAGGAGGAATTGTATTTTCTATTTTTATCTCAAATGGTGCCAACAGCAGCTACAACAGATTCTTTTGGTTCGCTTCAAAAATGACAGAGACTATAACAATAGCCAAAAATATATTGGTGGGGAATCAATTGCAGTGAAAACAAATCCAGAATCCCCAGGGTCTCGCCACACACGGAGCATTGCTTTGAAGACCCCGGGGCGACAACAAGGCCTCACCCCCTGATGAATTTTTCTTATTAATTCGACTGACTTTTCTCCCCCTCTCCGCCTGGAGAGGGGGTAGTTACTTTTTTCCTGAATGATGATGGGCCTGCCTGTCCGGCAGACAGGGTGAGGTTATATTCAGCTTGCCTACCTATGCGGTAGGCAAGCCTGCCTGTCCGGTCCAAAGGATTCCTTTGGAGTAGGCAAGCTTCTCATGATGGGCGTGATCGCAATGGCGTTCTAATTTTCCCCAATGAAGTGGACTATGGTACTTCAACTAAGGCACTAACTTCATTGGCTTTTTATACAGTATGCAGAAAGCATGTTGGTGGGGAACTAATACTTGTATTCGTGCACAGCAGAGCAACGGAAAACATCGTTGCAGACAAAGTTTGTAGTGTCTCTTCTGCAAACTCATTATAATTCTTACTACAAACTCATTATGTATGTAAACAACAAGGAATTTTTATAATATATTAACAATTGTCTGAAAGCCGCAGCAGGCAACAATTCTAAAATTGATCGCTGGCTTTTTTTAAATTACTACTTACTAATGTTATAGATTAATACCTACTTAATTCCAATGAAAAAAATTGTAGCATGATAGTTGCCGCAAATTGGGAATTCTATCCCTATGAAAAAAATAATTAACTTTCCTGAGAAAATAATATCTATCTTTTTCATTGCAACTATAGTTTTAATCTCGTGTCAAAAACAAACGGATAAATTGTTTCCTTCGACACAAAAGGATAGTTTGATTACTTCCACAGTTGGATTTAAGAGTTTAGCAGCTACTACGATCAGTAGTTCCTTATTTGACCTTAGTAAAATACCAACAACTTCCTCTGCCCCTGTTAATATTACGGGCAAATCCAATCTGACTTACCAAAATTTGTATTTTACAAATCCATCGGGAGATAATCTCATTCTAACTAATTGCAGTAATATCATTATCAATAATTGCTATTTTGGAAAATCATCCGGCATGGGATAACCCTTGTAAATTGCGCTAATATTACCATTCAAAATAGTTTCTTTTCCAATAATGCTTCTTGTGTATATGCATCAACGAGCACAGGTGTCCAGATTCTTAATAATCAGTTTGTGAATGTACTTGGGCCATTGCCAAGAGGCCAATATGTACAATTTAATAATTGCTATGGGGGCGGAAATAGAATTCTAAATAATGTAGGAGAATGTTTTCAAGGAGAATCCTCCTCTGAATCTTTGATCAGTATATATCAATCTAATGGGCTATCAAGTGACCCCATTTTAATTGAGAATAACGTATTCCGCGGTGGCGGCCCAAGCACCAGCGGAATTGGTATCATAACCGGAGGTGGTGGTTCATATCAAACTATTCAAAGCAATATACTAATTGATCCTGGACAAGTTGGTTTAGGTGTTGCGGGCTGTACCAATATTATTGTTTCGGGTAATAATATTTATGGCAAAAGCCAACCCTTCACAAATGTTGGCTTATACGTCTGGAATCAACAAACGAGTTCCTGCGCCATAATTACCGTGTCAAACAACCAAATAAATTTTACAAATTCCTCAGGCGTCTAAATAGTCTATGGAATGCAGGCAATTGTGGAACTGTAAATGGGCTGGTCAACCAACGTTACTAATGCCCCCCTAAGCACATTCACCATTCCATCTTATTTATTTTCAGTTTCTACAACTGCATTTGCAGCTTTGCGATATGGTAATGTCCCACCTACAATACCAGTAACCACAAGTAACAGCTCATTATTTGATCTTAGCAAAATACCAACAACTCCAGTCTCTCCCATAACATTCTCGGTCAAAGCAATTTAACCTACCAAAATTTGTATTTTACAAATCCATCGGGAGATAATTTCACTCTAATTAATTGCAGTAATATAATTATCAATAATTGCTATTTTGGGAAATCATTTGGCCATGGCATACATCTTTATAATTGTAAAAATATAACCATACAAAATTGCTTTTTTTCCAATAATTCTTCTTGTGTATACGCAGATACAAGCACAGGTATCCAGGTTCTTAACAATCAGTTTGTTAATGTTCAGGGACCAATGCCAAGTGGCCAATATGTACAATTTGATAAATGTTATGGGGGAGGGAACCGAGTTCTAAATAATGTTGGAGAATGTTTTCCGGGAGAATCTTCTTCAGAAGATTTAATCAGCCTGTTTAAATCTAGTGGGTTATCAAATGACCCTATTTTAATCCAGAATAATCTGTTTCGTGGTGGCGGACCAAGCACAAGTGGAAGTGGCATTATGACTGGTGATTTTGGTGGAACATATATAAGTGTTCAAAACAATATATTAATTAATCCGGGGCAAGTTGGAATAGGGGTTGCGGGAGGAACCAATATTAATGTTTCGAGCAACAAAATTTATGGTGTGATGCAACCATTCACAAATATTGGAATATATGTCTGGAATCAACAAACAACAACTTCGTGCGCCATAATTACCGTTTCAAACAATCAAATAAATTTTACAAATAGACTAGGTGCACAAGATAATCTATGGAATGCAGGCAATTGTGGAACTATAAATGGATGGTCAACTAATGTCACTAATGCTCCTCTTAGCACGTTTACAGTACCATCTTATTTGTTTTCTGTTTCGTTAACAGCATTTGCTGCTTTAAGATATGGTAAGGCACCTTAGTCAAAATTAATTGTAAGAGACATTTATTAAGGATAAGATTAATCGTTTTTCATAAACTGATTAATCTTATCCTCTTTTAGAATTATGATGTTCCCTAATTTCAGGACAGTTAGTTAAGCCTTTTTTTTAAAGATGAAGTTGTTGTCTATTGATCAGTTCCAAAGTACTAACCAAGTCTTATTCCCCTTGGTTTTTACAACGGATGACCCGGACTTACAATAAAGGCATTATAAATTCCAGTCAGGTTTCGCCAGCCATATCGCTTTGAAATAAAGACCGAACGACAAATATTTTTTATAGCATTCATCGAAATGCGATTTTTGTATTGGAAAATTAATTAACTTCAAATGTTAAAATTTCTTTGGAATGTATTTTAAATACTAGGTATTCAAATCCAATTCTGCGAATAACCAAATTTCACTCTTTAAAATTTAAATGTTATGTTATGAAAAAAATTTACTTGCTCTTTGGTTTTTTATTTATCCTTTTTTATGGAAAAGGTTATTCACAAGCAGATTCCTGTGTCGTTTTGGGATGTGCCTCTGATTATGGTTCAATAACCACTGATAACGCATTGCCTTATTTACCCAGTACTGTAACGGGAAGTTGCTACAATGGTATTTACAATTACAAACAAATCTACTGGCAATTTTTTTATTCAAATGCCGGAGGAGATTTTACTCAAACCTTTACTCCAACGGATGGCGCTCCCGGCTTAGATATAGATTGGGTTATGTATGATATTGGGACTTCTGCTCCATCCTCTATTACTTGTCCCATTGACCACACTTTATGGACGGAAGTTGCCTGTAATACAGGCGGCTCTTATGGGATACCTGGTGGTCCCGGAACTGCTGATGGCACTTTTACTACAACAGCTGGACATTATTATGCCTATGGAATGATTATAAATCCAAACAGTGCCGTTCCATCGCCTGGTCCAAATTTTAGTTTCACTATCAGTAATACTACATTAAATGGCTCTCCTTTCGTACCTGGAACTAATTGCCCGGGGATATTGCCAGTAAAACTCATTTCATTTGATGCCAACGTGAATAATTGTGTTGTGAATTTAAATTGGGCATCAGCCAGTGAAACAAATTTCAAAGACTATGAGGTTCAATACAGTACTAATGGCAGCAATTTTCAAACCATTGCAACTATCCCCGCAGCACTACAGAGTAATAGTACTGATCAAAGCTATTCTTACCAGCATAATAATCCACAACAGGGTAATATTTATTACCGTTTAAAAATGGTAGATATAGATGGCAAATTTGAGTACAGTAAAATCATTGCTCTAAAACTCGATTGTTCTAAAAGCTCAACGTTTGTGTATCCTAATCCAGTAACTGATATTTTAAATGTGAATATCACCAACTCACAAAATAATTTAACTATCGCCAAGCTATTTGACAGTTACGGGAAATCTGATTTATAGTGGATCCAATGATAAGTGGCACTAATACTATCGATATGACAAAATTTGCGAAAGGAATTTATCTTCTTATCTTTAATTGATGATTCTGAAATCCAGAATATAAAAATAATTAAATAGGCAGTTATAATATCCTTACCATAGATTCAATCTTTCAAAAATATAAATACTCCGGAATTAAAAAGAAAAAGTCTCAAAAAATTAAGACTTTCTCTTTTCTACAGTTATAATAGCCAATAAGAATTATGTAACCTTCAAAATACTTAATTTGTCAAAAGGTTACAGGTAAGTAATTATAAAAGGCTTATATGCTTGGTTTCCTTATTTGCAAAACATTTATCTCGAATTGTAAGTTTCTTTATTTTCCAATCGTCTAATTCTGAGATAGCGAAATTTATTTTTATCAAAGAAAAAAGTATCCAGAGAAGTTTCAAAATGAATACTTAAGTAATCATCAATCATTTTTCTATTAGCCTTTAGCAAATAATCTGTCGTTGTATAGTTGGATATTAGCAGAAATGATTCAGTAGGGGTTTTTAATTTTCCAACTATCTTTTTCAACTAAAAGTATCTTTCACATTTACAATAAAATTTTTATCAAACGTGATGCCATGAGGTAGAGGAACTATGGGATTATCCCCATTATAATAAAGCGTAAACGGAAGAGAAAATGTATTATCATAAACTAGAATTGGCTCTTGATATCGTTCAACTCTATTAACATAATTTGCCATTGACCTATAATCATATGTCATTGCCGGATATTTATAATTTGACATTGCCAGTATAATAAAATATATTGATACCGTACAGTATATTAAGCTCCGACTTAAAGAAGAATGTATTTTAAATAAAGAAAATAATAAAATAAACAACGGAAATATTACTGTCATATATCTCACTTCGTAAATTATTCCCGTTAATGTAATAAGACTGCTCAGGAGAATTATAAAAGCTATTATAGCGTTTAATGTAACATTTATTCTTTCAAGATAAGCGTTATTTAAAGTCTTGTTTTTCTTATATAATTTGAAATATGTATACGCAATAAACAAAAAAAAGATTATCCTGATGCCCCACCTTACCCCCCTATCATCTGGTATCGCGTCCAATCCATATATAAAACTTTCCGGAGAGGATAAGATTGTAAAAGCCTTATCTCTAGTAGATTGTTCCAACCCGAAAGTGTGAGCTATTTCTAATTGATCAGGCATGAAAATCAAGTTGGGCAAAAAAAGTAAACCTACAGGTATCATGTAAAGGCAGAATTTAAAAAAGGCTTTCATCCCTTTAAATATCAATAAGGGAACCGCAAGGGATGCAATTAAGAGTGCAAAAAAATATTGTGTATATAATCCAATTATACAAGTGCTTAAAAAATAATATAAATATCTATTTTTTTTATCAATATAAAATCGAAAGAAAAAATAAATTGAAATTGTTGAAAGAAATATCAGGAAGGCATAGAGCCGAATAGTCAGGGTGGCCCAAATGGTGAATGGGTTTAAAAGAAAAATAATCAACAACCATCTTGCACTGTCGTCACCAAAAACTAATCGAACAACCCTGTGAAAGAAATATGCCGCCAGTCCTATAAAAAGTAATGAAAATAATCTTGCAAAAAATATTCCTTGATCTAATTTTCGCCAGATTGAAAGAAGAATAAAATATACAGGCGGTTGACCCTCAAAATTATACGACTGCCTTATTACTAGAGATAAATTATTTGCTGTCGTGTGTAATGTAAAGGTATCATCTTGCCAAATAACTAATTCATTAGATAGATAAAGTAAAGAAGCAGTATAAATAACCAAAAATCCTAAGAAAATAAGATTTTTACTCCGTACCCAATATGCCTTATTACTTAATTCTATCATTGCAAATTATGATTTAAGTTTAACTTCATTTAAGTGGCGGAATATTTACCTAAACATTTACGAATAATTTTCCTTTTTATCCTGTTTTTTTAAAGATGTTCCCAAATGAAAAAGCTCTTCAAAATAGCGTTTATTCTGAAGAGACAAAAAACCAAGACTTAAGAATTGAATGGCTGCAACAAAGGTTATCCCACCCTACTATAAACGTTTGTGGGTTTTTTCTGAACTGGAGGGCCAGGCTTGCTGAAAATGCATTTTCAATACCCGGAGATTGAAGATGAACCTGGTGCATACCGGATAAAGTATCGTGCAGCAACCAAATCAGCTCGAATAGTGAAAGTCGCCATTACGATCGCATCCCACACCCTAAGAAAAACAAATATGGACGGAAAATAAATCGCAGACATGATGCCTGAAAGAAACCCTCTCAATCATTTTGATACTTGAAGTTCTTTTACCTTTAAACTTATTTTGTTCTGTCCAATCCAGGTGGGCTGGAATTTCAACAATTCTTGCCCGCAGAGTATCATGGCTTTATAAATAATTTCAGGATTCACCTCATAATCTTTTGTTTTAAGGTTTAAAGAACGGATAAAATTTGCCTCTGTAAGCCCTGAACCATGCCTGTATAAGTATGATATTTATCCTGAGCAGCCATTCTCATAAACCTGTTTACCCACCTGCTCATTATCCTTCTCGTAAATGGGACCGCCGTGACTTTACCGCCTTTCATATAAGGAGAAGCTATGACAATATCAGCAGATGTTTCCTATCAATTTATCAACCATCTTTCCAATGTACTCAACGGAATAGCTTAGGTCAATATCCAATACAACAATTATATCTCCCTTTCGAATTACGAGAAGCCCGTTTGTAATGCATGACCTAAATTCAGATTAGCGGGGTGATGAATAACCCGGATATTACTTCTGTCTGCCCGGCTAATAGGTCGGCTATTTCTCCTGTCCTATCCTTGCTGCCATCATCAATAATTAAAACTTCCCAGCTAAATTTATATATTTTGCTTTCCAAATAAGTTGTAATTACATTGATATTATTTTGAAGAATTGCTTCTTCATTATAACATGGAGTAATTATGGTTACAAATGGCCTATTAATGTTGCCCATTGAGTGAAGGATTTTATTTTAATATAATTTATAAATAGAATTTTAAATACCTCTATTGACGGTTTTCACTTGCGGAGTGCCAAATAACAGATTATTAGTGATCAAATAATTATATAAATAATCCGCAATTGCTTTGTGACCTTCTTTATTCCAATGCCAGGATTCAGTAAAATAAACCGGCTGAACAGAATAATCTTTCAAATAGGTTGTGGTGTTAAGATAATCGATCTTTTTTTTTGTACATAAATTACCGGCAACCTTCTGAGGCCGGTTGAAATCAAAAGCAGTTGTATCTTTCATATCTTCAAAATAAGGATAATATGCTATATCGCGGGGTTTGGAAACTTCAATCTGTCCCGGAACATACATGACCAAATATTCAGAATTGCTGGTCAAACATAAATTTTTCATTTCGTCAAAGTATTTACTTACTTTATTTATTACTGTATCATCATAATAAGTTGCATTTTTTTTGTAAAATGAAAGTAAACTTTTATTATAGAGATACGATTTGTCGATAATACCCATTTTCTTTTGTGCCCATAAATCTAATCGCATAGGTATTTGCGCATTTCCAAAATATCTATTCATGAATGATTTATCAAAATAAAATCCAATCCCGCTCCTTCTTTGTTCTTTTAAAATATTAATATCATCATAGTCATTGACAAAAAACTGATTAATAACAATATCGGGTTTTATAATTTTTATATATTTATTTAACTGCGCCCATTCTTCGTTTGGGCCGTATCCGGTGACACCGGCATCAATTACGTTAATTTTATAATGAGGATAATATTCCCTTAGTTTCTGTTCCAGTAAGTAAGGATAAGAACTGGTATAGTCCACTCCTTCCGGCATAGAGAAAGCATCACCAATAATCAAAACTCTTTTTTCATTATCTGTCTTAACATTTAAATTTATCTCCGGCGAAGTAAACCCATAAGAATTTGTTTTTACGAAATAATCATAATTGTTATACCTTAAATGTGTGGTTTTGTTTGGAATCAAAGAATAAACTGTAACCGAGTCCATCCGCAATACCGGGAACTCTCCCCATTTAACTATTTCAAGCGAGTAGTTTTTCCTTAAATCATTCTCAATGACAACAATAAAACTAACCAGTAGTCCCAATGTAATTAAAATCGAAACAAAATATTTAAGTCTTATAGGTGGTTATCAAAAAGATAAAAGATAAAACTATCATTAACCAATATGTTGAAAGCCAATTTGCAGTGATCAAAATCATAACAGCAGATATAATCAAAGCAATATCCAAGAATTTAATTATTATTAAATTGGTTACTATTCTTTTAGTAATTCTAAACAGTATAATACCGACAATCAAACAGAAAAGTAAAACCTTTAATATTTATCAACCCTATGAAAGCCCAGCATAATTCCAAAACTAATTAACACCGCTAAGTTTAATAGTGCAAAGATCAAAAGACGGTAAGGCTTACTATTTGAAAAGTTTATAATGAATTGGCGGTTAATTCTGATAAATTTTATAATAAGCGCAACTATTCTTTCCAATGATATTCCCGGCTATGAAGGAAATTACTATTACAGCAATTAATAAAATTATTTTTGGCGTTCCTTTCGTAACGGAACTTATGTATATCATGAACGGTTGATGTAATAGAAATACACTAAAAGAATTTTTACCCAACCAAAGCAAGGAGTTTTTAATACCATTTCTATTTTTAGAAATTATTTGATAAATGGTATAAAACAAACCAGAAAGACCTATTGTTATAAAAATGTTTGAAAAAATACTCCCGAGGTAAGACCATAAAAAATAAATCCTAATGTATAGATGCAAAAGGAAATAGCAAAACATTTGAGTTTGTCAGATAATAATCTGGCCAGTGAACTGCTGTTATGAAATAATAAATTGCCCAGGTACATACCAAAAGCAAATTCAAATAACCGGGTTCCTGCAAAAATGCCTGTCATCCAAAAGTATAAGTCTTTTGAGTATGTAAAACCCAGAATCCCACAGAGTCGAGATAAAATTGTTATTGTAAAAGTTACCAAAAGGAATATTCTGATCCCTCTTTTTTTCAACAGAATTAATAAAAAGGGAAATAGAAAATATAATTGAATAATCACCCAAATGAACCACCAGGATGGATTGATATAAAAAAACAGCGAATCCGTAAAACGAAGACCCAATAAACTAAGTATTGCAGGAACAGAAACAAAATGGACATCCCACTTAAACCAATACCTAGCTACAATTAAAATGATAACATGTATAGCTATATATAAAGGATAAATCCTTAACAGACGCTTAATATAAAAATCAAAAGGTTTAATGGGCTTGCTCAATGCTGACAATGTCAATGTCAAGCCGCTCAAAAGAATAAATACTCCAGGTCCCATGTCTCCTAACCATCCCAAAAATTTAGCTGCTCTTACCGGCAAAGCTCCACCGGCAGGAAATATGTTTGCCATTCTTACAGAGAATTCCGGCCAATTATAGGAAGGATTTGAAAACCACGGTCCGGTTCCAAAAGATTCGACAAAATGATTAAGCAGGATTGCGATGATTGCGAATCCTTTAAGGCCATCTACCCAGTCAATATTTTTAGTATGCCCTTTCATGGCTTGCAATCTAATTGAGGCCGATTTTTCTCATTTTTGAATTTTTTATCAAATAGTTACCATAAGTACTCATATTGACGACATTATAATTCTGCAAAAGCGTTTGAATTACTTTTTTGAATACTGCAACTTTTTTAATACTGGTCACATTCATCCCGGGAAAAAAAGAAAGCTGTTTTACCTGGTCGCCGCCAACCAGATCAAGGGGATGAAGCAAAAAACTGACAGGTGTCTTTGTCAATTTGCAAAGAAATAAAGCGAAGCCCAGGTAAATACGCATTAAGGCCATTGAAATATTTCCTATGTATATCAAATAGCTTAAATGAAATGGCAGTTTAAATATGGGCATTGTAGTAACCGGAATTTCAGCTATGGTTTTGCCATTTCCCAAATCCCATTTATAAGGTTTTAATTTTCTGAATCCTTCACTGAATTTTCCAAAGAGTTCTTTTCTCGCTTTTTTCTCAGTTTTGGATAGATCAGATTTATGGAAATAATACATTCTTGCCAATGGCCCTAAGTAGGTCGGTAATGTTGATGCATCATATAAATATCCCCTGCTTTCCAAAACTTTCAACAGATCTTTGCTCCAACTGAATCCGGGTCCTCTGAATCCCAAAGGTTTTTGTCCTGTCGCTTTTTCAATTGCTACTTCTGCCGAAATAATTTCCTTTTCTATTTCATCATAACTATATGTCTGAAGCCATGACTCATGATGGTAGGAATGGTTACCCACTTCATGGCCACGGTCTGTAATCATTCTGAGATATTTTCTGTTTTCTTCAGAATCAGCATCCTTACCTACAATAAAAAAAGTAATCTTTAAATCCAGTTCATCCAATAAGTCAAGAACATGCGGAATGAAAATATCAAAATAAGAAGGATATTTATCCCAACCTTCATCACCATGAATTTTCATGTAAGACCATTGATTGTCGAGATCCAATGAAATGCCTGCCATTTGTTTCTTCTTAGCCATTTCTGCTTAGAATTTCTTTAAGTTTATTTTCTGCTACCTGTATTGTTTCATTGACATTCAGAGTGCCATTAATAATCTGGGCCGAGTTAACGATATAAAAATTACTGACTGATGTAAATATTCCCGGTAAATTTTTTGAATAATTTATTGTCGGTAATGCAAAAACAATCCGTGCCTTGGATACGCCCCAGAATAAAATATCTTCATCGGAAATAGTGAGGATACATTTTATATAATGCACCCAAAAATATTTTCCGAATCTCGTGATCCTGCTCATCAAATAATTCATCATCCGGATTTACATATTTTGGAAGATAAACAAGATGATTTCCTTTGATTTCATTTTTATCAATCAACGCAGTCATTTCAATAATACCTGTAAACGGCGCTCCATCATCTGTAATATTTGTAACATAAAACGGTGAGATTTGTTTTTTCAGCAAAACTGACGGACATATCACACCAAGGTATTTAATTGCATTGTGCTTTTGTTTTTCTTCTTCTTTAAGTTCAACAGCTATTTTTACTGACAACTGAGAAGGAAGCGTGGAGATAACCTTATCAAAAAGCTGGGAGGAATTATCATCTAAAAAAACTTCAAGCTTACCTGATACATTTTTTCTTATTGAATTCACTTTCGAATTGCATTGAATTTTAATTCCTGATTTATGTAAATGTTCGGTAAGCCGGGAATTAATCTTTTCATAACCGCCGGTCACATAACCAAACATTTCCTTTTTCAGCCCGCTTTTCCTTGCAGCATACATGCGTTGAATGGTAGCCCAGATGAATGATGCGGAAGTGTTTTTATAATTATCGCCCAGTTTTGCTTTCAATAACGGAAGCCATATTTTTTGAAAAACTCTTTTACCTGACCAACGGGTTAACCAATCCTCAACAAAAATATTTTCCAACTTTTGCCAATTTTTTATCCGCGATGCGGCAAAGATTGTCAACCCCAATCTGAATTTATCAATGATATTAATTGGCGGGAATTTGAAAAATTCAACCAGGTTTGACATTGAATATAATTTTCCACCGGAATAAAAACCGGTTTTTGTTTCCACCCAGCGAATATCATTTTCCAATCCAATTTCTTTTAGAATTTTCCTGGTATAAAGATCTGACATGAGGATCACATGATAGAAACGATCCCAAACAATGCCGTCCCCTTCTGTGCCAGCCGGGGCAGGCATTTTCCATGAACCGGTGAGTCCTCCGGGTTTTTCAGCGGATTCAAAGATTGTAACCTGATGTCCCTGCTGAGAAAGTCGCAAGGCCAGTGTCATGCCCATCATTCCGCCGCCAATAATTGCCCAGGTTTTTTGTTCAGACATAATTTAATTAAAAGAATTGATCAGCCTGATCATTTTTATCGTTACATTTTTCCCAAAAACTTCTTTTTGTTTTTTGGGAATGTAAAAAGAAGAAATTTTTTCAGCTATCTTTTTTTCTTTTGGATTGATCAGCAAATTCCATTTTTCTTCAACAGTTTCCACCCATTCTGTTTCAGTACGCAAAGTGATGCAAGGTTTTGCAAGAATGTAGGCTTCTTTCTGAATGCCTCCGGAATCGGTAATTATTCTTTTAGCAAAATATTCAAGAGTTATAAAATCCAGGTATCCCTGCGGTTCAATAATCTGAATATTTCCAGGGAGATGGAATGATGCCGAAAGCATTTTCTTTGTCCTCGGATGTATAGGAAAGATTATTTTTTCCTTAAGTTTTCCAACCTGCTTCAGTAAATGATGAAGAACAGTAATATCGTCAACATTATAATTCCGGTGCAGCGTCAATAAATTATAATCAACAGCATCCAGTTTCAAATCAGAAATTACAGTTGATTTTTTCAAAGCGACCCCGATATTGTTTTTCATGCTGTCAACCATAATGTCCCCGGTGAAATATGTATTCTTTGCCAATCCTTCGGTTTTCAAAATTTCTACTGCGGTTTGAGTAGGCGCAAATAAGTATGAAGAAACATGATCCGTAACTACGCGGTTAATTTCTTCAGGCATGGTTTTATTATAACTTCTCAATCCGGCTTCAATATGTAAAATAGGTATATTAAGTTTTGCTGCTGTCAAAGCTCCGGCAAGCGTTGAATTCGTATCTCCAAAAACAATAACCAAATCCGGCTTCTGTTCCATCATTGATGATTCTAATCCGATCATCATTTTACCTGTTTGTGCCGCCTGAGTTCCGGAACCAATTTCCAAATGAATATCCGGTTTTCTTATTCCAAGATCAGAAAAGATTTTTTCAGACATCGCATAATCATAATGCTGGCCGGTATGAACAATAAATTCTTTATGTAAACCCGTTAGCGCTGATGACAAGGGAGCCAACTTTATAAATTGAGGCCGGGCGCCAACGATTGAAAAAATTTTCATCCGTGAAAGGATTTACTTATAAGCATTGCTTTATTTGCAAGAACGGACGAAAACCCTTTATAAACCGGAACTGTTTCTACTTTCTCCGGATCAGCAATTTCACAACCTGTTGAACAGGTTTTTGCCAGCCGCTGTACATCTGCAAATTTCACTTTGTTATATTCATCATAAGCATAATTATCATTGTAGAAATTAATAAGGCCCTGAAGTTCATTGGCTAGTCCTTTCTCCATTGCCCTGAAACTTTCATAGACAAAATTGATAAATTCTTTTTGAGGCTCACCAGTTCCTCTTCCAATGCCTGAATATGAGATTGGTTTATTTTCAAATTGCTTCCTGTTATAAATATTACATGCATCCATTATTCCCTTTAATATTTTCCACAGATGTTATCTGTTCAAACCTATCAATATATTCTTTGTGCGCCGTACAAATAAAAATATAGTCAGCAAATTGAAGCGATTTATTAATATCCTGCGTAAAATAATCCTGTTGATTAAATTTTTCAATATTCTGATCATCCGGTTTTACATAGGGATCATGCATGAGGTAATTTACTTTATTATCTCTTAGATAATTAGCCAGCGCCAGGGTTGGAGAATTTCTTGTATCCTCTGAATTAAATCTGTATGCCACTCCCAATAATGCAATCTTCTTATCCCTGATATTTCCGAAAACTTTTTCAGCCTGATGAAATGTGTAAGAGGGAGATTCATCATTGATCAATCTTGATGCAAGTATAAGACTGGCCGATGTATCATTTCCTTTCTGAATATTTCTCCACCAGAGAAGAATACCATCTTTTGGTAAGCAATGTCCGCCCACGCCAAGCATTGGAATCAATAAACCGCCGCTGGGAACAGCATTGGGATCATTGCTGGCAGCATCTGATTGGGAAAGCATTGTCATTTACTTTTTCCCTCACCTTATAAAAATCAATATTGTTTTCATCGCAGTATCTTACGATCTCTGTGGAGAAAGCAATTCTCACATCACGATAAGCATTTTCAAGAGTCTTTACAATTTCAGCAGTCAGACTATTTGTCTGATAAACTTTTCCTTCCGTTACGATGTGTTTATAAAGTTTTGCTATCAACTTTGGTGTTTCAGGATGCAGACCGCCGGCCAGTTTATCCGATTGACGAATCCGTTCAACAAGCCGGCCGGGCATCACACGGTTGGGACTATTTCCCAACAAAATATCTTTCCCTTCTTCCAATCCATATTTTTTAAAATGCTCCCTGAATAAAGTATCCATCGTAGTCGGAGCCAGTGTTGATTCAAAGATCACCAATGGAATTTTTGAAGCCGGTTTATTCTTCAAAGCTTCTCCCAATTTTTCAAGCGCACCGAACATAGGACCATAATCAGGTTCAAAACCCTTTTTATCTGTTTGAACAGAAACAAGAATCACATCTGCATCAGAAAGCACTGAAAAATCCGAGCTCGCAGAAAGAAGTCCTGCTTTAACAGATTCATTTGTAATATCATCCAGATTGGGTTCAATGCCACCAATCACCGATTTTCCATTATTAATTGCATCCACTTTCCATCCTGAGTTGTGAGAGTTTCTTTGAATAACAATAACTTTTGCCGGTTTATCTGTACCAATTTTAATTTTTGCATGAGCCAACATGGCTGCCATTGGCATTCCAACGATACCCGGGCCGATCACGCCAATTTTTTCAATCTTCCATGATTCTGCATTGATGGGGGCTGATTTTAATTCCATTCTGTTTTTTTTTCAATTAAATATTATTTTTTGTGAGTCATTGTAAGGCGATAAGAGATAGCTCCATTGTGGACGGCGAGTCCGGCCGCCACATTCACTTTTTCCGCAAAGCTTGCTGGCCGAGACATCGCCTGGGAAATAAGCTGTCGTTTTGATTATAGATTGCTTCAGCATTGGTGGGTTCTGAAATCTTAGGAACAAATTTTTAATGCTTCGCAATGACAGTCTCTCCGATAGTTTGATGATAGATTGCCTACCTGTCCGGTAGGCAGGCTTCTCACACCGTGGGCGTGATCGCAATGACAACACTCCGATGCTTTGATGATTACTGATTTTAACTTCATTTTGATTGATAATCCCGATTGATATATCGTTAGATTATTTATCAATAAACTGATTAAACCATAATTCCAGAGAGAGAAAACCCCATAATCCCCTGCTGAATGGTTGTTCTGAATGAATAAGTTTTTCCACGTTTTTTGTGTCAATGATATTTCTTTCTCTCGCTTTTTTAGAAAGCAAGACATCCATAATAAATTTTTTTGTTTTACCCTTTGTCCAGAGATGCAGAGGAACCGGGAAACCCATTTTATCTTTCCGATTCATGATCTTTTCCGGTATAATATCTTTCACAGCTTTCTTCAATAAATATTTCATTTCACCGCCCTTAAATTTCATTCCGGCAGGCATTCTCGAAATAAGATCTACAATACGACGGTCAAGAAGGGGAACCCTGGATTCAATGGAAACCGCCATGCTAACACGATCTTCTACCTGCAATAAACCCGGAAGACTTCCGAACATATCAAAATGAGTCATCTTATTAAAATAACTTTTTGTATCGGGGTTATTAAAGTAAGCTGAGAATTTTTTAAAAATAAATTCATCGCAGCGTTTGTATCTGAAATCAGCATCCAGAAATTCAATGGTTGATCCCATTCGTTTATCAAATTGTAATAGCGGCGGTCCATCGGTTCAAATGCATCAGCCTTCCAAAAACTTTTCATCATGGGCAAATATTGTTTCAACGAAGGAAGATTGGGAAGAATGGAAACCAATGATACAATATGTTCGCCTTCTTCATTGGATTCGAAAATAGCGCCTTTGATAGCTTGTTCAAGATAAGCGACAAGGTATCTTGTATAACCTCCGAAAATTTCATCACCACCCTGACCGCCCAGAATAACTTTGACATGATTGGAGGCAAACTTCGAGACAATATATTGCGGAAAAAGTCCCGGACCTGCAACCGGCTCATCCAAATGATAAATCAATTTTGGCATCAGTTCAATGAACTCATCTTCCTTCGGAAATATTTCAAATAATTCCGCATGGGCTTCTTTGGCTGCAATGCGGGCATATTCAAGCTCATTAAATTCCGGTCCCTCATTAAAAGCGCCACTAAAAGACTTAACCGGCTTATTAAGAAGTTTCGAAGCCATAATTGTTACCAATGATGAATCAAGTCCGCCACTTAAATAGGTTCCTAACGAAACATCACTGCGCAATTGCTGCGAAATAGTTTCATTAAGAATTTTTTGAAGTTCATGTACAAAATATTCTTCTGTATGGTACTGGTCAGTTTTAAAATTCGGTTCCCAATATTTTACAATTTTAGTTTCCCATGACAGCAGGTCAATAGTCATAAAATGGCCGGGCTGAACTTTGAAAATATCTTTGAACATGGTTCCCTCACCCATCACAAACTGGAAAGTGAAATATTCATACAAATTTTCTATTTCCGGTTCTGCCTTAATTCCCGGATGGGCGAGCAAAGCTTTGATTTCACTTCCAAATACAATTTTTTCCCTGTCGTGATACCAATATAAAGGCTTGATCCCAAAATGATCTCTCGAAATAAATAATTTGTTATTCTTACGATCAAAAATGATAAATGCAAACATTCCATTAAGAAGATTTACAAATTCATTTCCGTACTCTGTATAAAGATGAAGAATCACTTCTGTATCAGAAGTAGTATGAAACTGGTGGCCTCTTTTTATTAAATTTTCTCTCAGCTCAATATAATTATATATCTCACCATTATAAACGATCGTACAATCATTAAAAGTCATCGGTTGCTGACCGGTAGAAAGATCAATTATTGATAGCCTTTTATGAAAGAAACCGACAGAACCTTCTGATAAGGGAACCTTCCTCATCTGGTCCGCGATGATGAATAGTAGCAGCCATTTTCTTCAGCAAGTTGCTGTCTGCGTCATGCCCATTCTTATTTATTATACCAACAAAGCCGCACATTTAATTTAAAACTTAGTTTTAGGAAAAGAAAAATAAATTATGAATTCAATGATTTGAAATATGAATAGCGTTTATATTCTAGCCAAGAATATACAAAGAATTGGTGTCTAAGCTTTCTCTAATGCGGTTCGTGGGACACCATAACTGTTCGGAAGATTTAAGATGAGTTTTGAAATAACACTTTTCTTGCTTTTTGAACATTTCCGCCACATAAAACCACTATGTGATAGATAATGTCCCGTTCAAGGTCCTGTGAAAATTTTTGTTTGGCTATTTTATATCCTTTTAGCTTTTTTTCTTTTTTGTATTGTTGTAGCAATATTGCTACCGTCATGGTTATATAGAGTATAGACCTGATCCCATTTTCAGTTCTGTTTACCAAATGACTGAAATTAAGATGTTGCTTTATAAATTTGAAAAACACCTCTATTTCCCATCTTGACCTATATATTTCTGTGATCTCCTTTACGTCAATAGTCTTTATGTTGGTTATAAAAGTTATGGTTTCTTTATTCTCTTTTTTTACAGCCTTTATCAACCGGACAGGATGCTTGGTCCTTTTGCTATACATTGTGTATAAATATACCCAGCAATCACTGATGATTTTTAGTGTAGGAGTAGAAATATTTTTGGCAATGGTATTGCTCTTATACACGGTTCGCTTCGGGTCATTATTTATTCTGGATATGAAGTGGATTTGATTTTCTGTTAGCTTGTCATAGTGATCCCTGGCAGTAATTCCACGGTCAAATACATTTATCTTTCTGCCGGCGGTTCGGTTATGAGCAATCATGCTTTCACTCAATGCCACATTTTCACTATTGTGGGTTTGGTCATTATAAAAATAAACAGCCTCCGGTATATTAGTAAAGCCAATTGTATACTTAAGCAACCTGTATTTATCGGCATCTCCACCTTTTAAGCGATATCCTATTTGAAGTAATTTGCCTGATAAAGAAACTATCGTGGAATCAAAACGTATAACAGCATTCTTTTCTTTGCCCAATGCTTCACTATAGGCGGCTACGCAAGCATTGAAAATCTGCTGAAAATATTCCCATTTAATCTTCCCCAACCTTTCACTGATAGAACTGTAACTGATAGTGCCGGAAGATAAACTGCCAGCCAGGCTTTGAAATAATGCTGATTCAAATGCCGATTGCATACCCCTGAGGCTATTCTCCTTTTCTGTGACCATACAATAAACCAGCAGCTTAAAGATCAATTGCCCCTGAAGTTTTTTAGAATATTTATCTATCCCTACCGAAACAGCTAATTGTTTCAATAACTTATCCGGAACAAATAACAATAGATTACTGATCATTTCCATCTTTTAAATTTCTTTTCAAAGAACTAAACCGCCTTCGTTTAACAAAGGATTATTTATCAACGTGGCTGGATAACTAATAACCTAATCCATAATTTCTTCCGAACAGTTATGGTGGGACACGAACCATGCCAGTAGAAATGCCCTATATTTAAATGCAATCCTTTCACGTTCTAATAACCTGGAGCTAACTAACTTTTTACCTAACATTCCCTTCTTTTACAATTTTAATATCCGCCAGTTTATCTAAATCTGTTTTTATTGGTTCCTGTATAAACATTTTGTAAAGTAATTGCGTGGAAAGAATTCCGGCAACAGCCATCTGATCAACTTCGGGAATTTCTTTCTGTTTATTTATTTTATTAACCAGTAATTGTATTTTCTGAGCATTAAATAATCCGGCTGATCTCACGCTTTTCTCCGATAATATTTCCGAAATATAAGCAGGAGCACCATCCGAGAAAAAACTGTCTGTGATTGGAGCACGATAAGGTTGTTTCGGTCGCATGGTGATTGATTCCGGTATTCTGCCAGCGCTCATTTTCTTTAATAAGAATTTTTCATTTAACCCGTTCAACTTAAAATTATCCGGTTGCTTATTGCAAAATTCAATCACCCGGTAATCAAGAAAAGGATATCGCCCTTCCACAGAATTTGCCATTGCCATCCGGTCTCCCTGTGAGGAAAGCAGGTACCCTGACATAAAAATGGTGGCTTCGAGATATTGCGATTTAGTTAAGTCGCTCCATTGATTAAAATTGCCAGGCAGTTTAGGATAAAGTATTTTCAATGGATCGTAACCATTCAATTTTGAGGTTAAATCTTCTGAAAAAAAAGTTTTTATTCTTGAAGTGTTATGCCAACGGAGTAAATGAGAATAAAGCGGATCATTTGTTTCAGTAAGTTTATAACCGAAAAACATTTTGAGCGCCATGTTGTTCATATCCTTCATCATTGGAAGATAAGGATACAACCTGCCCAATAACTTTGGCCTGATGGATGAATCCGGTTCCCTGGCCCAGAATCTCCTGACCTTAGACTCTTTGAAAATATCATACCCGGCCAGGAATTCATCTGCGCCTTCCCCGGTAATAACAACTTTAATGTTGCGTTCCCTTACTTTTTTTGATAACATCATCATAGGTGTTGGCGCTGTTCTCAATATCGGAAACTCCGTATGCCAGACAGTATCAGCAAATTGTTCAGCTATTTCTGCAGAAGTACATTCGAAAGCCGTATGATTCGTATTGAAATACTTTGCAGCTTCCAACTGATAAGCCGTTTCATCAAATGTTTTATCCTTAAATCCGATGGAGAAAGTATTCAGAATGCCGGGATTGATTTCATGAATTAAAGATGTTGTAACAGTTGAATCAAGTCCGCCACTTAAATAAGCGCCTACCGGTACGTCGGCACGCAATCTTATTTTAACTGCATCCTTAAGCAAATCTGCAAATTCTTCAACAGCATTTGACAAAGTATAGGATTGCATATTTTTATCCGCAGTAAAATCCAGGCTCCAATATTTTTCAATATGAATTTCAGAATTGGTTACCTGCATATAATGGCCGGGCGGCAATTCATAAATATTTTCAAAAGGAGTATTTGGCGAAAGAGTTGTCCAGAAAGTAAAAATCTGCGCCAGGCTTTCCGGTTTTATGGTTTTGTTAACCTGGCTGAGTGTAAATAATCCTTTTATTTCTGAACAAAAAGCGAAGCCATTGTTTTTTCTCCAGTAAAACAATGGACGAATGCCAACCCTGTCCCGGGCCAGAAAAAATTCATGCTTTTTCTTATCCCAGATACAAAATGCGAACTGCCCATTGAAATGTTGCAGGCATTTTGCGCCATGTATGGCATACATCTGGACCACTACTTCTGTATCACTCTGGGTTTTCAAATGAATGCCTTTCTTTTCAATTTCATTCCGCAATTCGGGATAATTAAATATTTCGCCATTGTAAACAATCCAGTAATTCCCCGATTCATCTGACATGGGTTGCTGACCGGATTCCAAATCAATAATGCTTAATCTCACACTGCCAATGGCTATATTTTCACCTAAATATATTCCGCTTTCATCCGGTCCCCTGTGGCGGATCACTGAAAGCATTTTTTTAATGCTTAGTTCCGGCGGAGATTCGTTTTGAGAAGAATAATTATAGATTCCTGCAATTCCGCACATGGTATCTGGTTTAACGAATTTTATTTTCTACAAACCTCGCCATCGCATTGATTGATTCAAAATTGTCCTCCAGCAGCTCAGAATCTTTTGCTTTTATAGAAAATGTTTCCTCAATAAAATTAATCAGTAAAACAAATCCCATAGAGTCGAACAGACCTTCCACAAAAATCAGTGAATCATCTTTCACCTGATCCGGTGGAGCGTAAGTTGTTTCAATAATGTATTGCCTGATCTTGTCTTTGATAACGGATGTTTGTTCCATAAATTCTGACGGATTTATTATAAATTGTAAATGCTGCCTTGTAATATTTATTTTTACTTAAAAAAGCGGATCATGTTTTTCTTATCCTATTATTATTTAATCTTCCTCACAATCATTTTTCTTTTATATTATTTGATAAATAACAAGTATAAGTTTTACGTTTTATTTATTGCGAGTATTGTTTTTATCACTGCTATTTCTCTCCGTGTTGCGCTGTTTGCAATATTATTCACTATTCTGAATTATTTCCTGGGTCTGTTATTGGATAAGCATAGCAGCAAACCCAATATTAAAATCAAATTGTTCTGGACGAGTATCATTCTGGATGTTGGCATTCTTTCATTCTTTAAGTTTTTTAATTTCTTTTCCGAAAGCATCAACCCGCTGTTTTCATTACTTAATATCCATGCACAGGTTCCCTATTTAAATGTGATCATACCGATCGGTATATCTTATTATACATTCCAGGCGCTTGGTTACATTATCCGGATCAACCGCGGAAGCGAAAAAGCCGAGCAAAATTTTATTGTATTTGCCACCTGGCTTTTGTTCTTTCCCAAATTTTTATCAGGTCCGGTAGAGCGATCCAATCATTTTTTTCCACAATCAGATAAACCCATGAATTTTGACCGGAATAATATTGACCAAGGTGTTCAATTATTTTTATGGGGTTTATTTAAAAAATTTGTCATCGCCAATAACTTATATGAACCCGTAACCAAAGTTTATGGCAACGTTCACAACTATGCAGGTGTATCTCTTATTGTTGTATTGCTGGTTCAATTAATTTATATCTATTTTGATTTTTCCGGTTATACAGATATGGCTTTGGGATCCGCAAAAATTTTTGGCATTAATCTCATTGACAATTTCAACCGGCCATTTCTTGCCAGGAATATATCCGATTTCTGGAGAAGGTGGCATATTTCCCTATCCTCCTGGTGCAATGATTTTATATACAATCCTTTTATTGTTAAATACAGAAGATTCGGAAATGCAGCTGTAATTCCCGGCATATTTATTACCTTTTTTATTGTCGGAATCTGGCACGGAGCCAATTTAACTTTTGTCATTCTTGGGATTCTACAGGGAATTGCTATTGTTTATGAATTTTACAGCAAGCGATCCAGGCTGAGAGTTGCTTCTAAACTTCCAAAAAATATTGTGAACGGACTAAGCCGTATCATAGTCTTTCTTTTCATGAGCCTATCGATGATTTTTTTCTTTTCCAATTCCGTTGCCGATGCCTGGTATTTTTGTCTCATTTATTTGCAGGAATTCAATTTAATCTGAAGCAAATTTCTTTTATCAATAATAAGCCTGAATTTCTTATTGCCTTATTTTGTTTTTTGATACTTTTTATCATTGAAATGTATAATGAAAAAGGAAAAAATTTATTATCACTTTATTTTAAACAACCTTTCTGGCTGCGCTGGGCCGGATATCTGAGTTGCTTACTGCTAATTTATTTTTTACGTTCAGGAATCGGGTCATTCTATTACATGAGATTTTAAAAAGTAATTGCTAATTCTTCCTGGCCGATATCACCCTTATATTTCCCACATTATCCGATACCGATTCAATCTTGTCATACTTATTTGCGCTTTCACATAAACGCATAATAAATTCACCCTGCCCCAGCCCCACTTCAAATATTAACCAACCATTTTTCACCAGAAATTTTGGAGACTCTTCAATCAGTCTTTGAATTATTTTTAAACCAAACATGCCGCCATCAAATGCAAGCACCGGTTCATGAACTGAAATTTCTGCATCCATTTTTTTTCACTTTAGCGTGGATATATATGGAAGAATGCAAATAATCATGTCCGTATTTCCATAATATTTTTATTTTCAAAAGCAGAAAATAAATCTCCCTGCGCAATTGCACCCGTTCCTGAAGTTTCAGAAAAGATATATTATCCTTAGTAAGTTCAACTGCTTCCGGAGATAATCTGTTGCATTAACAAAAACGTTTTGATTAAAATAGCCAATGCCAGCCCTAAATTTCCTGAACCGCAACAGATATCCATAACCCGGACAATCTTTTTTTCTTTTGCCACCTGATAAGATAAGTCCAAAGCTTTTTTTCCCAATATTTCAGTTTCTTTTCTTGGTATCAATGCTCTCTTATCGGATAATAATTCAACTCCCATAAAGTTTTGCCGACCTGTAATAAAAGCCAATGGTACGCTGTTCGATCTTTAGTTCTATAAGACTATACAAAATTTGAACCGCTTATCAGCCAGGGCTCCGGGAGCGAATGTTTTACAGCTTCTTCTGCAGACATTGAATTCCCCGAGGCAGTGTGCCAGCAAGCTTTCAATGTAGAATCCACTGTTTCTTCCGGCTTATCCTCAAGAAAATGAAGTTTTGGTTCGAAATGAATCTTTATATTATTGTAAAGTTCTTGTGTACTCATTTCCTTCAAATAAGTATTTGTACTTGTTGTATTAAAAAGCCCTTGTCAATCTGCATATATGTCTATAAGTACAGAATCTATCTGAATCCAAGTTTTAAATAATATATATTTTATAAATATTACCGCCCAAAAAATGAAGAATATCCACTCCACGTCTTACTTCGTGTTTTCCTTTAAACTTTTTTTCAACAGAAGCCATTCAACCGCCATTGAAAAATTATTTTCTGTTGCTGTTCATCAAAAAAAATATCTTCTTTAATGAATTTAAAATTACCATGAATGATAAACCAGGGAGTCCATGATTTTTGCAGCGAATTTTTACCAAATACTATTGCGCCGTTCCAGTTTTCAAACAGAACATCATCGTGCATAAATTCCATGACTCTTTTCAGACATGTTCATTCCATGCTGCAAGCCAAATATCAAAGTGATCCAGAATTTTGCTCCGTGAAAGATTCATCTTACACTATTTTTTTTAGTCTTTCTATCAACTTCACCATTATAACTTTTGGCATTTCCTTCAGGAAAATAATTTTCTGGGGAATCATAAATGATTCCAATTGTGACATACATTCCCTTTGAATTTCCCTTTCACTTAACTTAACCTTATCATAGGAAGTAACAAACAATAATTGACTCTCCTATAACGGAATCCGGTATTCCCAGCATGCCACTTCTTTTATCCATTTATTCTTATAAATAATATTTTCAACTTCTACCGGACTTACTTTTTTACCTTTGTTTTAATAATATCGTCATTTCGTCCCAGGAAATATAAAAATCCTTCTTCATCCATCCTGAATAAGTCATGGGAACATCAACTCCTTTCTCCCGGCAACATACCGGGTTTTAACATTTCTTGCATCAATTCCGTTTTGTTCCAATATCCTAACATAACATGCGGTCCTCGTACGTGTAATATTCCAGGTTCACCGGGAGGAACCGGATCACCTTCAGGCGATAAAAGAAAAACTTCTGTACCAGGAATAGCTTTACCTACTGAATCAGGCTTTAAATCAATTAACTCCGGTTCAAAATAACAAACCGCTTACATTCTGTTAATCCATACATTTTGAAAATAAGCGCTTTAGAAAATATTTCCTTCAAGTCGGTAATAAATTCAGCCGGAAGCGCAGCTGCTGTATCGGTAACCTTTTCAATGGAATCAAATGATATTCCGTTTTCTTTGTATGAAGCAATCATCATCGCATAAATAGAAGGAACGCCGGGAAAAACTGTTCGCTGATTATATTTTTCAATTTGCCTTATTATTGGAAGCTGTGAAGATTAATGAATGTTCAACAATTAAAGTTCCTCCGATTGTAACCGACATTATCAACTGATATAAACCATAATCAAATGCCAAGGGAAACAGTAACTAATTCGCTCTTCTTCGGATAATCGGAAGCATTGGATCAAACTCCAAGAAGTAAAAACCATTTTTTGGTGCGTCATCATCACTCCTTTGGGGAAACCCGTACTGCCTGAAGTATATATTAAAGCTGCGAAATCGTTTGGAATTATGTTGGGAAGAATTGATTTTTTTTTATTTTCGGAATTACCTTTTCAAAATCAGTAGTTCAAATTGCGGCTGCTTTTTTAGATGTTCCGGATTCCCTGGAAATCATCACTCTGTTACATATTTTGCAATTTTCCAAAGCAATTGACAGTTCACTCTTTAATACGCCTGAAATACAGCATTTTTGCAGCACAATCGTTCAAAATGTAATGTAACTTATCAGCTTTAGTTTGAGGATTGATAACCAGGAAGGCAGCACCAGCAAGTGTAATACAGCATAAATTGAAATAATACTCTGCCATGAATTATCCATTAAATTTGCAATCCGGTCTCCTTTTTGAAACCAATATCTATTAACTGAAAAGCCAGGTTCTCAGCGCTTTCTTTCAACTTGGATAGGAATATTCCTTCCCTTTTAAAATATTGCAACTTTCGATGGATTTTTTTTGGCTGAAATTTCCAAGGCTTCTCCCAATAATCGCTGTGGGGAATCGATTACTTTTAAGATAAAACATTGAATCAGTTAAAAACTTAAAAGTGAATTATCTATTTTAATAAGATAAATAGTCCGGGTTATTCAAGCAAATAAAATTATTGTTAATCATTGAATTGAGCCAGTTCTTAAATATTCAGTTGTTTTTCGCTTTCTCTCGAAATTCGTATATATTGATCTTATCTCTTCCTGAGTTTTTCCAAGAATTTTTCCCACTTCTTCCGGATCATATCCATTCTCAAAGGCATACCATAATAAATCCATTTCCTTATACGGAATCTGGAGAAAAATTCCTCCTGGGTTTGTTTTGCAGGATAGGTATCTGAAGTCGGTATGCGTTGAATAATCTCATTAGGAATTTCTAAATATTCAGCGAACCGGTAAACCTGTGTTTTATATAAATTCCCAATGGGCATTATATGAGCTCCTCCATCACCGTATTTTACGAAAAAGCCCTGTTCCACTTCGTGTTTATTGGGTGTGCCAATTACTGCATAATATTTCCGCTCGGCATGATAATAAAGCATTGACATCCGGCTTCGTTGTTTGAAATTGGAAGCAGCTACAATTTGCAAATATTCTTTAGAAGGAATTAATTGGCTTTTTGCATACCCATTTTTATCAATTATAGTAATTGAAAATACAGGAGGTAAATTTTGATTTATCCACTTTTGGATTAGTGCCTATCTTCATGGGAAAGTCAAGCGGATTGTATTCCGGAAAAATTGAAGCGACCGCTTCATCCCTACGCTGGTAAGAGCCAAGACCTTCGAGGGCCATGGTTATATTTTCTTCAACTGTTTGAACATCAAACTGTTTGGCAAGCATTGAGGCAAATTCTTTGCTTTCCGGACTGGAATCTTTTTCAGGAATCAAGATTCCCAAAACCTTTTCTCCCCCAAGGGCTTTAGCTGTCAAGGCCAATGTTACAGATGAATCAATCCCCCCGCTTATTCCAACAACAGCACCATTACGTTTCAATACCATGACATGTCATCCTTCAGCTTTTAAGTAATATTTTCAACTTTGGCTTCTATATCAGTGATATGAAGGATATCTTTCGAAAAAAGCTTTGATTTCTACATTCATTAATGAAATGATTTAACCGGGTGAGAACCGAAAGTATTTATTTTTTTAACGTTGAATCAGTCATTGAATGGGCTTGCCGCTGATCATGAAGAATCTTTTCAACGACCATTTCTGAATATTTTTTTGCGCCGCTCTCATTCAAATGACCCGGATTAAAATATAAATTTCCATGGTTTAAAAAGGATGAATCATTTGTAAAATCGTAAAACGGAACATTAACTTTTTTTTGCTATTTTTTTTGCAATCTCAACAGATTGATCCTCCATTTTATATTTAATATATGCAGGTGAAATGAAAATATAAAGCTTAATATCTGAAGCAAGGCAATCTCTGATAAAAGAGTTGAAGACATTTATTTTGACCGAGTCCAATTCATATTTTGCCTGCGATGAATCCGTTGTTAATTGCCCTTTCCAGATCCTTTCTAAAGGAACATATCCATTTTCGTCATTATTGTTATCCCTACTCTTATTAAATTCAGAATTCCCAGCGATAATGGCAAAGAGTAAAGAATTATAAGGATAAATTTTCGAAAGTAACTTGTATTTCTCGAAGGGACTTTTTAACAGAATGACTGATCTCATTTCAGGATGATAATTGTAATAAGGCAGGAGCGAGGATATTTTGTTATAGCTTGACTGGTCTTTCAGAAATTCCTCACGATTCATATCGAGTATAATTATTCTGGATGGTATCTCATTAATACAGCTTTCAGAATTGCATAATAATAGAAAATATTATTACCATCCCGGCCCGTATTATAGCAAGAATCGTATTGAAACTCTTTTCAAAAACAGGGGGGTAATAGTGGTGATTTGCCGTGGAAGTGCCAAATATCAGCAGTATCTGCCTGGGCGCTTATCAATCGCATAAGTGGTCCTAGCAGTAATTCGGATTTTTGTTTAAAATAAAAATGTTTCAGTGTGCTGCCGATTCCAAGATCAAGCAAAAATAAAATAATTAAAAGCAGCAATAATTTTGCGAGAAAATAAAAAAACCCATTACTCTTAACTCTATCCAGCCAGATAGTCTTCATAATTTCCATATATTAATAAGCAAAATAAGTAAACTGGCCACCGTCAAAAACACCTGCTGCCAAAATATAAATGAGCAATAAAGCATATCATATCTGTTGTCTGATCCAATTATTATCAGAAATAAAACCGAAATGAAAACATTTAAATTCCTCCTGTACGTCGATGAATTATAATTATTGCACAACCTATCAGCATGAATAAAAGGGTAGATGGTTTATCAAAAAACAGCGCTCCGGAATGAACAAATATTCCATTAATGATGTGGCTTGCATCAGCGAATGAATCCGTCCGAAAAATAATGAGCGAGAAGGTAACATAAACAAAAGTCAGGACTATGCTCAGGTTGCTGTAAAAAAGAGAAGGAATTTTTTTAGATAATTTTTTTCTCGTTTTTCTTGTAAGGAACTCATAATAAAGGGCAATGGCCTGCAGCACTCCAAATAACACATAATTCCAAGTGGCGCCATGCCAAATTCCAACGACAATAAAGCTGATGAACAATGCATAAATAATACCCCAGTTGACCCAATGATGGCGATTCAAAGCCGTTGGATTAAAAATATAATCATTCACCCATGAAGAAAGTGAAATATGCCAGCGGCGCCAGAAATCACTCATGTTTTTTGCTAATAATGGCTGCCTGAAATTTTCCATTAAATTAATCCCAAACAAGCGAGCGGTACCAATTGCAATATCCGTATAGCCAGAAAAATCAGCATATACCTGGAAAGTATATAAAAAGGAAGCAAACAATATTGTCAAGCCACTTTGATGCTGCAAATTTTGAATGACCGTTGCCTGATAAATGGAAATTCTATCGGCAACTACTAGTTTTTTAAACAGACCCCATGTGATGCGTCTTCCCCCTTCAATCATATTTTCTTTTTCAAAAAAGATTCTCTTTTTCAATTGAGGTAGAAAGCGGTTAGCTCTTTCTATTGGCCCCACCAGTAGTTTTGGGAAAAATAAAATAAACAAGGAAAAGGAAGACAGATCTTTTTCCGCCTTTTGCGAACCCCGGTAAATATCAAAAATATATCCAATAGACTGAAAAGTATAATAGGAAAGACCAAAGAGGCAAGACAATATCCAGAAACAAATTAGAATTATTTGCATGAGAAACTCCCAGCAAATCCAGCAGATTCCCCAGCAAAAAGTTCCAGATTCTCAAAAAAGATCAGCAATCCCAAATTAATAAACAA
>CAWGKD010000002.1:0-245208 GCA_963823125.1 uncultured Bacteroidota bacterium | reverse complement strand
CGCGCCTGGTTCCGGGGTCCGACCCGTCGATGCTGTCGACAATCGCGGCGAAGGTCGACGGTGGATGGCGCATCGACGGACGGAAGTGGTTCATCAGCGGCGCCCACGGCTGGGTTTCGCGATCTGCATGGCCCGAACGAACGGCGCGCCGGGCGCGCGCGGCGGTGCGACGATGTTCCTGGTGGACGCCTGTCCTACCGGGCATGGACGTCGTGCGGGACATCGAAACCCTCGACGAGGGGCTGTTCGTCGACGACCGTGCCCGCGCCGAGATCGCCCAGGCCATGCACCGGGTCATGGATAAGCTGCTACATGCGCCGACAGTGCGAGTCAAGGAGCTGGCCGGGTCTCCGGGCGGCGATTCCTATGAGGCAGCGCTACGGGTGCTTTTTGATCTCGACCCCGAGGCGGTCGAGGCGGTGACCAGGGCCGATGCCGGGCTGGCGGCAGGCGGCCCGCCGCCTGCCGCGCCGCCCGAGCAGGAGGCCAGGTGAGCAGGTCGGTGCTGCGGCTGGGTACCCGCAAGAGCCCGATGGCGATGGCCCAGGCCGGTCATGTGGCGCAGCTCATCACCGCGCGCACCGGCAGGCAGGTCGAACTCGTCGGGCTGACCTCGTTCGGCGACGTCACCCAGGTCCACCTGCCCGACATCGGCGGCACCGGCGTCTTCGTGAGCGCCCTGCGGGAAAGCCTGCTGGCACGGCGACGTCGACCTGGCCGTGCACTCGCTCAAGGACCTGCCCACGGCGCCGCTGCCCGGCATCATCCTCGCGGCCGTGCCGGCCAGGGAAGACCCCAGGGACGCGCTGGTCGGCAGGGACGGCGCCAAGCTGGCCGACCTGCCGCCGGGCGCGATGATCGGCACCGGCTCGCCGCGCCGGGCTGCCCAGCTGCGGCTGATGCGGCCGGATATCCGCCCGGTGCCGGTCCGCGGCAATGCCGGCACCCGGCTGGCAAAGGTGACCTCGGGGGAACTGGACGCGGTGGTGCTCGCCTACGCCGGACTGGCCCGGATCGGCGCGCTCGAGGGGTCAGCGAGGTTTTCGAGCCGGACGCGATGATTCCCGCACCGGGGCAGGGCGCGCTGGCGGTGGAATGCCTGCGCCGCCGCGGGCGACCTGGCGGCCCTGCTCGCCGCGGTGGACGACCCGGGCAGCCGCGCGGCCGTGACGGCGGAGCGCGCGGTGCTCGCCGAGCTCGAGGCCGGATGCAGCGCGCCGCTTGGCGCTTACGCAGCCGGGACCGACATACTGCAGCTCACGGCGGCTGTCATCGCGGTGGATGGCGGGACGGCCGTGCGGGCTTCGATGAGCGGCCCCGCCGCGCAGGCGGCCAGGCTCGGCCGCGAGGTGGCCGCTGA
Organism: uncultured Bacteroidota bacterium; assembly: GCA_963823125.1. Classification (GTDB taxonomy): domain Bacteria; phylum Bacteroidota; class Bacteroidia; order Chitinophagales; family Chitinophagaceae; genus UTBCD1. The sequence continues at coordinate 243,848 of CAWGKD010000002.1, read as the reverse complement.
ACTGCTGCGGCACGGGGCAGGAACGATCGTGGCGGGCTCGACCGCCATGGGCGCGCCCGGCAAGAGGGCGCCAGGCCCGGCGATGCCGCCGGGTGCTCTAGGTAACGGGGACGATGCGCAGTGAACCTCACACCCGTGATGCAGAAGACCGAGGAACCGGCAGCGGGTGCGCTGCCGGTCACGGCCAGGCGGCCGACGGCGGCGCGGTCCCGGCCGGGCCTGGCGGCCTTCACCGGGACCGGCCCCGGTGACACCGGCCTGCTCACCCTGCGGGCCGCCGAGTTGCTCGGCCAGGCCGACATGGTGGTCGGCAGTGCGGAACTGACCGGCCGCGTGGCCCACCTGCTGCCCGAGGCGGCGGCGGTCATCGAGGCGGGCCAGGCCGGCGCCGACGCCGCGGCGCTGATCAGTGCCGCGCAGGCGGGCCAGATCGTGGTCCGGCTGTGCCCGGGCGACCCGCTGCTGTTCGGCCAGGCGGCCGCCGAGGCGGACGCGTGCGCGCAAGGCCGGGGTGCCGCTGGAGATCGTGCCGGGGATGCCCGCCGCCACCGCCGTCCCCGCCTACGCTGGCCTGCCGCTGACCAGCGACGCCACCGGCGGACGTGCGGGTCGTGCACGCATCCGAGCTGAGCCGGGCGTCGGCCGAGTTCCAGGCGGCGGGCAGCCTCGTCATCCTGGGCGCGGAGGCCGGGCCGGTCGATCTGGCGAAGATGCTGATGGCGGCCGGGCTGGGCCGGACGCCACCCCGCTGGCCATCACCTGGAACGGCACCACCACCGACCAGCACACGGTGCTGACCAAGCTGTCGTCGGTGGCCGCCGACCTCAAGGCGGCCGGGGTGAGCGTGCTGACCGAGGACGGCCCGGCGATCGCGGTGGTCGGCGAGGCGGCCGGCCACCGGGGGCTTTCCTGGTTCGAGAACAAGCCGCTGTTCGGCTGGCGGGTGCTCGTGCCGCGCACCAAGGAGCAGGCCGCCTCGGTGTCGGAGCGGCTGCGCTCCTACGGTGCGGTGCCGCAGGTGGTTCCCACCATCGCGGTCGAGCCGCCACGCGCTCCGCAGCAGATGGAGCGCGCCATCAAGGGCCTGGTCACCGGCCGGTACCAGTGGATCGCGTTCACCTCGGCGAACGCGGTGCGCGCGGTGCGCGAGAAGCTGGAGGAGTACGGCCTGGACGCGCGGGCCTTCGCCGGGATCAAGGTGGCCGCGGTGGGAGAGCAGACGGCCGCGGCGCTCGGTGAGTTCGGCATCAAGCCCGACCTGGTGCCGGAGGCCGAGCAGTCGAGCGAGGGCCTGGCGGCTGCCTGGCCGCCCTATGACGACGTGCTCGACCCGATCAACCGGGTGCTGCTGCCCAGGGCGGACATCGCCACGGAAACCCTGGTGGCGCGGCTGACCGACCTGGGCTGGGAGACCGAGGACGTGACCGCGTACCGCACGGTGCGCGCCGCACCGCCGCCTGCCCCCATCCGGGAGGCGATCAAGGGCGGCGGCTTCGACGCCGTGCTGTTCACCTCCTCCTCCACCGTGCGGAACCTCATCGGCATCGCTGGCAAGCCGCACGCGGTGACCGCGGTGGCGGTGATCGGCCCACAGACCGCGCAGACCGCGGCCGAGTACGGGCTCCGCGTCGACGTCACGGCGCCGCGGCCGTCGGCCACGGCGCTGGTGGACGCGCTGGCCGAGCACGGCGCGCGGCTGCGGGACGCCGCCCTGGCCGCGGGCGAACCGGTGCGCAGGCCCAGCGAGCGCCGCCGCGGCGGCCGCCGCCGCATACGGTAGTCGCGGAGCACGGCAGTCCGGGAGCGCCCAGGTCCCGGAGCCTTGAAGGAGGTAGTCGTGACTGGCTTCCCCGCTATCCGGCCCCGGAGGCTGCGCCGTACCCCGGCGCTGCGCCGCCTCGCCGCGCACACCAGCGTCCGAGGTGCCGACCTGGTGCTGCCGATGTTCGTCAAGGAGGGGATCACCGAGCCCGTGCCGGTGCCCTCCATGCCCGGCGTGGTCCAGCACACCAGGGACAGCCTGCGCAAGGCTGCGGCCGAGGCGGCCGAGGCCGGGGTCGGCGGCCTGATCCTGTTCGGCATCCCGGCCGTCAAGGACGGCCGTGGCTCTGCCGCCGACGATCCCGGCGGCATCATCCAGGCAGGCCCTGCGCGACGTGGTCGCGGAGGTCGGCGACGAGGTCGTGATCATGGCCGACCTGTGCCTGTGCGAGTACACCGACCACGGGCACTGCGGCGTGCTGACCGGCTCGGGTGCGGTGGACAACGACGCCACGCTTGAGCGTTACGCCGCGGTCGCGGTGGCGCAGGCCCGCGCGGGGGCCCACGTCGTCGCCCCGAGCGGGATGATGGACGGGCAGGTGGCCGCGATCAGGCGCGCCCTCGACGAGGCCGGCGAGCCGGAGGTGGCGATCTGCGCCTACGCGGTCAAGTACGCCTCGTGCTTCTACGGGCCGTTCCGCGATGCCGCCGAGGGCGCGCCCCGCTTCGGCGACCGGGCGTCCTACCAGCAGGACCCGAGCGCCGGGGACGCGCTCCGTGAGGCCATGCTCGACGTGGACGAGGGCGCCGACATCGTCATCGTCAAGCCCGCCCTGCCCTACCTGGACATCGTCGCGCAGGTCGCGGCGGCCGCGCCGGTGCCGGTGGCGGCCTATCAGGTCAGCGGTGAGTACGCGATGGCCGAGGCGGCCGCCGCGCGGGGCTGGCTCGACCGGGACCGGGCGATCATGGAGACGCTGACCGCGATCAAGCGGGCCGGTGCGGGCATCATCCTCACCTACTGGGCCGCCGAGGCAGCCCGCCGCCTCACCTGACCCGGCCTACCGCGAGGGTGCCCCGACGTCACCGTTAGGTATCTTCTGCGCCTTACTCAGCGAGGTCGCCTGCATGCCCGCCGCACACACGGCATCATCGGGGGTAGTAACAGGCGGAAGAGGAGTGGGGCCGCCGATGGTTGAGGTATTGCCGCGCCGCGCGCGGCGGCGCGCCGACGCGGGCAAACGGGCGGCCGCCGCGGTCGAGTTCGCGGAACTCGGCTGGCCGGTTTGTGCTGGGGCGATCGCGCCGCGCACAGACTCCGCCCGGCACCGGGTGCCCGCGATGGTTGCCCGGGGCCAGCCGCGCAGCAGTGGCAGCGGCCGCGCCTGCTCCTGTGACCGGATCGGCTGCCCCGCGCCCGGGGCCCACCCGATCTCCGCCGCCTGGCAGATCGAGGCGTCCAGCGACCCGGCCGAGGTGAGCAGGTGGTGGCGGGACCGCCCGGACGCGAGCATCATCCTGGTCACGGGGCGGGTGTTCGACGTACTCGACGTCCCGGCCAGGGCCGGCTTGCAGGCCCTTGAGCGGATGGGCCGCTCTCCGGCGGTCACGGGCCCGGTTGCGCTGAGCGCGGACAACCGGGCCCTGTTTTTTGCCACCACCCGCGGCGCGCCCGCCGACGAGGACGAATGGTGGTCGTGTCACCTGGACTGTGAGCCGGACAGCTTCGCCCCGGTGGCCGGGCTGCGCTGGCACTGCCGGGACAGTTATGTGGTGGCCCCCGCCCGCACCAGCCGCGGGCCTGGCGCACACTGGATCCGGGACCCGCGGGAGCACGCCCTGCCGGACTGCCTGCGGCTGCTCGAATACCTTGCCGACGCCTGCGAGGAGGTGCTGAGCTGAGCCAGGCGGACCCCACCCGCAGCCTGTACCGCCGCGCCTGCGAAGTCATCCCCGGCGGGGTGAACTCACCCGTCCGGGCGTTCCGGGCGGTCGGCGGCGACCCGGTGTTCATCGCGTCCGGCCACGGCCCGTACCTGACCGACATCGACGGCAACAGCTACGTGGACCTGGTCTGCTCGTGGGGCCCGATGATCCTCGGGCCACGCGCATCCCGAGGTGGTGGCCGCTGTCACCGCGGCGGCGGCCCGGGGCACCTCGTTCGGCGCCGCGACCCTGGCCGAGGTCGAGCTTGCCGAGCAGATCGCCGCGCGGGCCCCGGTGGACAAGGTCCGGCTGGTCAACTCCGGCACCGAGGCGACGATGTCGGCGGTGCGGCTGGCCCGGGGGTTCACCGGCAGGCGGCTGGTCGTGAAGTTCGCCGGCTGCTACCACGGGCATGTGGACGCGCTGCTGGCTGCGGCGGGGTCCGGGGTCGCCACGCTCGGCCTGCCGGACTCGCCCGGCGTGACCGGCGCCGCGGCCGGCGACACCGTGGTCCTGCCCTACAACGACACCGCAGCGGTTGCGGAGGCGTTCGCCGCGCACGGGGCGCAGATCGCCTGCCTGATCACCGAGGCCTGCCCGGCCAACATGGGCGTGGTGCCGCCCGAGCCCGGCTTCAACGAGTTGCTCCGGGGATCTGCGCCGAGCATGGCGCGCTGCTGATCATGGACGAGGTGCTTACCGGGTTCCGGGTCACCAGGTCTGGCTGGTACGGCCGGGAGGGCGTGGCCGGGGACCTGATGACGTTCGGCAAGGTGATGGGCGGCGGCCTGCCCGCGGCGGCGTTCGGCGGCCGGGCCGAGATCATGGACCTGCTCGCCCCGCTCGGCCCGGTCTACCAGGCGGGCACGCTGTCGGGGAACCCGCTGGCCACCGCCGCGGGCCTGGCCACGCTGCGTGCCTGCACACCGGAGGTGTACGCGCGGGTGGATGTGGCCGCCGCCGAGGTGGCCAAGCTGGCGGCGCGAGGCGCTCGGCGCGGCGGGCGTGCCGTTCCGCCTGCAGGAGGCCGGGAACCTGTTCTCGGTGTTCCTCGGCGGCACCAGCCAGGTCCGGGATTTCGACGGCGCCCGCGCCAGTCCGGCGCCGCCTACGCGGCGTTCTTCCACGCCATGCTGGACGGCGGGGTCTACCTGCCGCCGTCGCCGTACGAGGCGTGGTTCCTGTCGGCCGCGCACGATGACGAGGCGCTGGGCCGCATCGCCGCGGCGCTCCCGGCCGCCGCCCGGGCGGCGGCCGCCGTCTAGACCGGGCCTGCCTGCCAGGATCCGGGGCATGGCCCCGGCGGCGCAGCCTGGGCCGCCGTTACGGGAGCGAGAGGAAGCACCAGTGGCCTGATCGGCGAGCGCCGCCGCTATCTGGAGTCCAGGCGTGACCAGGCACAGGTAGGCTGAGCGCGCCATGCCCGACATGACGGTTCCACCTGCTCCGCCACGGCGAGGTCAGCAACCCGCGCGGCGTCCTGTACGGCCGCCTGCCCGGCTTCCACCTGTCCGCCGGACGGCCAGCACATGGCCAAGGCGGCCGCCGATTTCCTGGCCGGCCGCGACGTCACCGTGCTGCGGTCCTCGCCGCTGGAGCGGGCGCTGGAGACCGCCGCCCCGATGGCCGCGCAGTTCGGCCTGGAGGCGCAGGTCGACGAGCGGCTGATCGAGCCGTGGAACTACTTCGAGGGGAGCGTTTCGGGGTCGGCGATCGCTGCGCTGCGCAGGCCGGGCACTGGCCGCGCATGGCGAACCCGTTCCGGCCCGTCCTGGGGCGAGCCGTACGGAGCATCGCCGCCCGGATGCTCGCCGTCATGGCCGACGCGGCGCGGACGGCCCGCGGGCACGAGGCGGTCTGCGTCAGCCACCAGCTGCCGATCTGGGTGGCCCGCCGGGCGGCCGAGGGGCGCAGGCTGTGGCACGACCCGCGCCGCCGCGAGTGCGCGCTGGGCAGCGTGACCAGCTTCACCTTCGCCGGGACGCCATCGTGGGCGTCAGCTACGCCGAGCCCGCCGGCATCCCGGCGCGGGCCACGGGGCCAGGTCGCCGGGGTCCGGGGGCCGCCTGGGGCAGCACTGCTCAGGTCGGCTCAGGGTCGACCGCCGGCCCGCCTGTCGCGGCGCGAAGCCGTGGTCCGGCACAATAGGGCGCGGTACTACTGCCTGTAGGAGATCACTCTGTCCCGTTTGCCGCGATGCCCGCGCCACGGGGGCATCCTCCCCCGGCCGCTGCCGCGGCGCCCGCGCGCCCGCGCGGCCGGCCGCGCGCTGGCGCGCTGGGTGCCGGCGCGCTGCGCTCGGCGCCTGCGACAGCGGGGCGATCGGGAACAGCGCCCGGCAGCAACGGCCAGAGCTTCGTCTCCGGCAGCCCCGGCACCACCTTCTACGGCGGCAGCCGCCGGCCCGGCCGCGCCGCGGTCGCCGGGACGACGCTGGCCGGCGGCAGGTTCACCCTGGCCGCCGTACCACGGGCACGTCGTCGTCCTGAACTTCTGGGGCTCCTGGTGCGCGCCGTGCCGGGCCGAGGCGCCCGCGCTGGCCCAGCTGGCCCGGCAGCTCACGGCCGCGCGGCGTCCGGTTCCTCGGCGTCGACATCCGGGACAGCCCGACGAGCGCCGAGGCGTTCATGCACGACTTCCACATCAGCTACCCGAGCCTGAACGATCCCGGCGACGAGATCGCGCTGGCCTTCCACAGCACGGTGCCGCCGGCCGGCATCCCGACCACGCTGGTCATCGACCGCAACGGCCGGATCGCCGCCAGGATCTTCGGCGAGGTGTCCTACGCCGGGCCTGCGAGGGCTGATCAGCCAAGGTGATGGCGCAGCCGGCATGACGGGCGATGCGGCAGTGACCCGATGACCGGGTGCCAGCCGCGCGGGGCAGGCCGGCGACCGGACGGTCCGCACCGCGCCCGACCGGGCGCCGCGACGGGTGCCGCGGACGGCCGAGTCCAGCCGGCCCCGCGGGCCGGCGCCGCGGCGGCGCAGGCCGCCCACGGGGACCGTTCGGCCTCATCGGCTGGCTGCGGTGGGCCTGGCGGCAGCTCACCTCGATGCGCACCGCGCTGATCCTGCTGTTCCTGCTCGCCCTGGCCAGCGTGCCCGGGTCGGTGCTGCCGCAGGAGGGCATCGACCCGGCAGGCGGTCACCCAGTACTACCCGCGCACCCGGCGCTGGCGCCGATCCTGACCAGGCTGTCGCTGTTCAACGTCTTCGCCGCGCCCTGGTTCGCGGCCATCTACCTGCTGCTGTTCCTCTCCCTGGCCGGCTGCGTGCTGCCGCGCACGTTCCGGCTGGTCGGCTCGGCCCGGCAGCAGCCGCCGCGCGCGCCGCGCAACCTGGCCCGGCTGCCGCTGGCGGCCACGGCTACAGTCACCGCTCGGCGCCGGACGAGGCGCTCGCGGCGGCGTCGGCGCTGCTGGCGGGCAAGCGGTTCCGGCTGCGCACCGGGCGACGGCTGGGTCTCGGCCGAGAAGGGCTACCTGCGCGAGGTCGGCAACCTGCTGTTCCACCTCGCGCTGCTGGCCCTGCTGGTCGTCGGTCGGCCTGGGCGGGATGTTCGGCTACAAGGCCAACCGGCTGCTCGTGGTCGGCCAGTCGCTTCGCGCAACACGCTGACCGCGCTCGACACGTTCCGCCCCGGCCGCGCTGGTCTCCGCCGAGCGACCTGCAGCCGTTCTCGATCAACGCTGCAACAGGTTCCGCGCGCACTACGTCACCTCCGGGCCCGACGCGGACCAGCCGCTGCCTTCAACGCCGGCCTCGCGCTACACAGACGCAGCCGGGCGCGCCGATGCAGCGACTACGACCTGCAGGTGAATCATCCGCTGGTCGTGGACGGCGTGCAGGTCTACCTGATCGGCCACGGGTACGCGCCGGTGTTCAAGGTCACCGACGGCACGGGCAAGGTGCGTCTTCGACGGCCCGGTGCCGTTCATCCCGGTCGACGCAGACCGGGCTCACCTCCGAGGGCGTGATCAAGGTGCCCGGACGCCCACCCGCAGCAGCTTGGCTTCGCCGGGGTGTTCCTGCCCACCGCCGTCGACGTCAGCGGCAAGCTGGAGTCGGCCTTCCCCGCGCCGCTCAACCCGCCGGGTGAGCCTGGTCTCCTACGCGGGCAACCTCGGCATGAACAGCGGGCCGTCGCAGTCGGTCTACCAGCTCGACACCGCGGGCCTGCACCGGCTGGCGATCGCGCCGCGGCCGCTGGCGCCGGGCCAGTCGATCAAGCTGCCGGACGGCCACGGGCACGCTCACCTTCACCGGCTACCGGCAGTGGATCAGCCTGGCCATCACCTACGACCCCGGCCAGCTGCCCGCGCTGATCGCCGCGCATCGCCGCGCTGGCCGGGCTGATCCTGTCGTTCCTGGTCCGCCGCCGCCGGGTGTTCGTGCGGGCCGCTGCCGGCGCCGACGGGCGGCACGCGTGGTCGAGTTCGGCGGCCTGGCCCGGTCCGACGCCGCAGGCGGCTTCGAGGCCGAGTTCGCCGAGCTGGCCGAGTGAACTCGCGGCCGCATGCCAGGGCAGGCGACCGTCGGCCGGCTCCGTCGCGCCCGCGCAGCCAGACTCCGCTGCCGAGCATCGACCTGCCCTCGATCAGCCGACCGGGAGGGAGTGAGGCTCGTGCCCGTCAACTTCGGGCTGGCCCACGCTCAGCGACCATCTCGCTGCTGGCGACGGTGTTGCTTCTACGCGCTGGCCGTGCTGGCCTACGCCTGCGACTTCGCCTTCGGGCGACGCGGCAAGCGGCCAGCGCGGCGGCGGTGCCCGCTGCGCGAGGCGGCTGACCACGGCCCGGGTCGCGGTGCGGCAGCAGGGTGCCGGCCAGGCGCGGCGGTGCCGCCGGCGACGGGCACCGGGCCGCGGGCCGGGACCGCCGGGCGGCCGTGATCCCGGCGGCTGCCGCCGCCGGCGGCGAGCCGGCGGGTGCCGGTCGGCGAGCCGCTGGCGCGCGGGCGGGCCGCCCGCCGGGCTCTGGCTCCGGGCGGCGCTCGCGCTGACCGTGCTCGGGCTCGCCGCGCACATCCTCGGCATCGTCACCCGCGGGCTCGCCGAGCACCGGGTGCCGTGGGGCAACATGTACGAGTTCATCACCGCGTTCACCTGCATGGCGGTGATCGTCGTTCTTCGGCCGTGTCGGTCCGGTTCCGGGCCTACTCCGTCGGGCCTGTTCGTGCTGGCGCCGGTCGTGCTCGCGCTCGGGCTGTCGACGCGACCGTGCTCTACACCCCGGCCGGGCCGCTGGTCCCCGCGCTGCACTCCTACTGGATCGCCATCCACGTCACCGCGATGACCGTCGCGATCGGGCCTGTTCATCGTCGGCGGCCGTGTTCACGGTCGCTGTACCTGCTCGCGGACCGGCACGCCAGCAAGCGGGTCGCCGCCCGGCTGCCGCCGGGTTCGGCGCGATCTCGCACCTGCCCGGCCCCGACGGCGCTCGACCGGCTCGCCTACCGGACCGTGCTGTTCGGCTTCCCGCTCTGGACGTTCGGCATCATCGCCGGGGCGATCTGGGCGGACCAGGCCTGGGGCCGGTACTGGGGCTGGGACCCGAAGGAGACCTGGGCGTTCATCACCTGGGTCGTCTACGCCGGCTACCTGCACGCCCGTGCCACCGCGGGCTGGCGGGGCCGCAGGGCCGCCTACATCCAGCTGGTCGGCTTCGGCTGCCTGCTGTTCAACGTCATCGGCGTCAACCTCTGGTCACCGGCCTGCACTCCTACGCCGGCATCAACTAGACCCGGGAGACGTCAGGGTTCTTGGCCGCCCGCCGCGGAGCAGTCGCTCCAGCTCGCTGATGAAATCGGGATCGTCTTCCGGCCCGGTCGGCGCCCGGCGGATTTTGCCGTCCGGGCCCGACCGGGCCGGGAGCGCGTCAGTGCGTCCTACCCGCCGGTCACGGCCCGCCGGGTGACGCCAGACCGGCCTCGGTCCGCCCTGACGGGACAGATGCCGCGGCCGCGGCAGCAGCAGCATGCCCAGGGCGCGGCCACCAGCAGCCGCGATGAGAAGCGCAGATAGCACTCCCAGCAGCACCATGGCCGCAGCCTAACCTCTGTCGTACCTGGCGGGCAAATCGGCTGACTCATGGGCGTCTACCCGGCAGTCCGTAACACATGACAGTCAGTTACGACAGATGACGATGACGTAATTTCGTCGTAATCTGGCGGCCTGGCAAGCGATCGCGGGGAGTGCGACTATGCGGCTGCGGCTCTTTGACAGCCTCCGCTGGCTGCGGTGGCCAGGATCGGCACGCTCCCGGGCGGACGAGGGCAGCCGCGGCCGGGCCGGGGTGACCGAGCAACCGCCGGCGCGCCGGAGGGCGGCACCGCCGCGGCCGCCGGTGCCCCAGTCGGCACCCGCCCGCGGCAGAAGCCATGCCGCGGCGCAGCCGCCGGGCAACGCGCCGCTTCGCCTCGCCGCTGCAGGAGGCCCGGGCCGCCCGGCCCGGCCGTCCCAGGTCCCGCCAGGCCCGCCCGGACCGAGGCACCCGGGCGCGGCGGCCCCGCCGGGCCGGGGCCGCCTGGGCCGCCGTCCGCGACGCGCCCACGTGCGGCCGCGGCGGCGCGCGCCGAGACGCGCCCGGCCGCCAAAAGCGCGCCGCCGGCGTGGCCGTGCAGGCCAGGGAGCGCCGGCTTCGTCGTGGTGCCGGGCTGCCCTGGTACGGATCGCGCACGCCGCGGTGGCCGGTGGGCCACCGGGACTGCGGCCCGCTGGAGAAGGTGCTGTGCCGTGACTGGGCGACGGGACGCGTCCCGCCGCCGGAGGTGGTCCGCGCCATCGACCGCCTGGCCGAACTGCCCCCCTCGGTCGTCGAGCGCCTCGCCGACGGCCTTGATGCGATCTTCGTGGGCCCCGGCGGCGTGCCCGACCTGGACGACATGGGCCGCCTGCACGGGGTGCCGCTGCCGTCGGGGCGCGCGACCTGGGATGCCTGCGCCGGGGCCTATGGCGAACGCAAGATCATCATTGGCACCCGGCCCTCGGCCACCCCGGACGTGATGTGCCACGAGGTCGGCCATGCCCTCGATGACCTCGACGGATCGGGCGGCATATGGCAGTCGGACTCGGAGGAGTTCCGCGCGCTGTACGGCCGCTGCCTGCCCCGCCTGGTGAGCGACTTCCACCGGCAGGACGGGGCGCTGGGCCGGCGTGAGTTCTTCGCGGACGCGTTCGCGGCGATCGCGTCCAGGCAGCGGCCCGCGCTCGTGGACATGCTGGGCGGCGACACAAGGATCGCCTTGGATGTCATGCTGTACTTCAATGTGCGCTACGGGATCTAAGTGATTCGTGATGTTTGTCATCAGGCTCCCAAACGGACATCTCATCGCCCCCGAGTCCGCCATTGACCACGAGGGCCAGGTGGTGGGTGACGCCTACGTCGAGGTCAGGCCCGGCGGACCCGGAGTACGCGCGGCTCGCCAGCCAGGCGATCTCCGAAGAGGACACTGGACCAGCGGCGGCGCCGCTGGCGGGAGGATGACGAGGCGCTGCGCCGTGAGTTCGAGGACTACCTCGCGAACGAGCGGCAGGACGCCAGGCCGCGGGGAGTCCCCCGGCGCCTGACGCCTGCCGCCCATCTCCGCGTCAGCGTGGCCCCCGCCCGTGGTGCCCCGTTGCCCGTCCGTGGTTGCCCGCGGCCGTGCGGTCTGGATCGTCCGCGCATGACTGTCCGGCCGCTTGGCCGGGGATCTGGCCTGGGGTTGGAGGGGGTCGTCGTCGCGTCAGTTTCCCAGCTCAGCGCTGGTTACGCGAACCGCCTGCCGCTTGTGACTCGCCGCGGAGCAATGCGCGCACTTCCGATTCGCGGAACCTGCGGTGCCCCCCGGGAGTCCGGATGCTGCTGATGCGGCCAGATGCCGCCCACCGAGTGACCGTCTTCGGGTCTACTCGGAAGAGCGCTGCCACCTCACCCGGCGTGAGAAGGCGCTCATTGTTGCCATCCACGGATCTCCCCCTCCTATCTCCGTTTCGGAGCATGTCTTCAGTGTCGCGAAAACATCCGTTTACTTCCTTGTTTTCCCCAAAAATAGGCCGCTGGTGTCCCTTGTCAGCTTCGGGCCTGGCGGGCACCGCCGTGCGTGGCCGTGGCGATACGGGTTTGCCGGCCGATCTCGCCTGCTGTACACGGGAAGTGGCGGGATGTGCCGGCAAGGCGGCCGGGTGTCGCGGGATGTGCTGCACGTGATTACAGAATGTGCAAGGCGCTATTAAGCACCGGTTGTGATTATCCGGAGTTCGCCGATAGCGGAGCGTGCCGCACTGATCGGGTTTCCGGCAATCCCGGTAAGCGGAGTTGCGCATGATGCGGAACGCCACGAACCAATCGCAAGGCCCGAAGCCGGTCGCTAGGGTGGGCTGGATGTCAGATTCGCGTCGTCGCCGGCGGTGCTGGCGCACGCTGCTCTGCGTACCGCCGCATCGGGGTGACCGGTGACCGCGCTGGTCACGGTCGAGGAGATCAGGGCTGCGGCGCGGCGCCTGGACGGGAGTCATCGTCAGGACGCCGCTGGTGCCGTTCCCCGACACCGAGCCGCGCCTGCTCGTCAAGCCCGAGTCCCTGCAGCCGACCGGGTCCTTCAAGCTGCGCGGCGCCTTCGCGGCGATCAGCGCGCTGCCCGCCGGGCAGCGCGCGCGGGGGGTGGTGGCGCACTCCAGCGGCAACCACGGCCTCGCCGTCGCGTACGCGGCCGAGGTGCTGGGCGTCCCGGCGGTCGTGGTCGTGCCGCACAACGCGGCCGAGGTCAAGGTCGCGGCAGCGGCCCGGCACGGGGCGCGGATCGTGACCGTCGAGCCCACGCTGGAAGCCCGGATCGCGGGCGCGCAGGAACTTGTCGACCGGCACGGGTACACGCTCATCCCGCCGTTCGACCACCGCGAGGTGATCGCGGGCCAGGGCACGGTCGGCCTGGAGATCGCGGCCGACTGCCCGGACGCCGACATGGTGCTGGTCCCGATCAGCGGCGGCGGCCTGATCTCGGGCATCGCGGCGGCCGTCCGCGCGGCATGCCCGGGAGCCAAGGTGATCGGCGTCGAGCCGGAACTCGCGGCGGACGCCAGGGACTCGCTGCGGCGCGGCGAGCGGGTCGCCTGGCCGCCCAGCGACACGGCGCGGACCATCGCGGACGCGCTGCGGGTGGAGCAGGTCGGCGCCCTGCCGCTGCGGCACATACTCGGCCTGGTCCACGACATCGTCACGGTGACCGAGGACGAGATCCGCGAGGCGGTCCGGCTGACCGCGACCCGGGCCCGGCTGGTCGCGGAGCCCGGCGGCGCGGTGGCCGTGGCCGCCTGGCTGTTCCGCCGGGACCTGCCGCGCGCGCGGGCCCCGGTGGCGGTACTGTCCGGCGGCAACATCGCCCCCGCCCTGCTCGCCGAGATCCTCGACGGCCCGCCGGGCCCCGCGCCCCGCCCCGGCGCCGCGGTCCCGAACTGGGCCGCGCGCCGTGCCCCGCTGACCGGCGGCGGGCTGGCGCCGGCCGGGGCATCCGTTGCCCTAGGCTGGACTCGTTATGCGCGCGACTTTTGCCTACACCACCGCACGGATCCTGCTGTTCGTCGCGGCTACCGGCCTGATCTACCTGGCCGGTGCACGCGGGCTGCTGCTGCTCGGGCTGGCCCTGCTGGTGAGCGGGGCCGCCAGCTACATCCTCCTGTCCCGTCAGCGGGACGCCATGGCAGGCGCGCTGACCCGGCGGCTGGGCTCGGTCCGGTCCAGGCTCGACGCGGGCGCCCGGGTGGAGGACGAAGGACTACGCGCCGCAGGCAGCCCGGCCTCGACCGTCACCCGGCCGCGGCGTCTTTCAGCCAGCCGCCGCTGACGAGCAGCCCCAGCACCGCCTGGACCGCCTCCTGCCTGCTCATCACCGACGTGTCGATGGTCAGGTCGGCGTTCCTTGGCTCCTCGTACGGATCGGAGATCCCGGTGAAGTGGTCGATGAGCCCGGCGCGGGCCTTGGCGTACAGGCCCTTGCGGTCGCGGGCCTCGCAGACCGCCACCGGCGTGGCGACATGGATCAGCAGGAAGTCGCCCACCTCGCTGACCATGCGGCGCACCTGCGCGCGGGCCGCCTCGTACGGGGCGATCGGCGCGCAGATCGCGATGCCACCATGCCGTGCCACCTCGGTGGCCACGTACCCGACGCGCGCGATGTTCAGATCACGGTCGGCCCGGGAGAAGCTGAGCCCCGCGGACAGGAGCTGGCGGACCAGGTCGCCGTCGAGCAGCGACACCGTCCGGTCCCCGCGCTCGGCCAGGGCGTCGCGCAGCGCCCGGGCGATCGTCGACTTGCCGGAGCCGGACAGCCCGGTGAAGAACACGACCACGCCGCGCTCCCGGCGCGGCGGGCGGGCCCGGCGCAGTTCGGCGGTCACCCCGGGCGGCGCGTACCACGCGGGCACGTTCTCGCCGCGGTCGAGCAGATCCTCCAGCTCGCCCGCGGCCAGGTCGGACTGCTCGGTGCCCGGCTCGATGAGCGCAAGCGGGCGCCACACCTCGGCCGCCCGGTCGTAGGCCCATTCACCACCGGGCATCACCGGGATCGGCGTCTGGATGTTGGCTGTCATCGAGGGCCGGCCGCCACGGTCGGCGTCCCGTTCGTCCACGAGCAGGTGAGTGGCACCGTAGGCGGCGGCGACGATGGCGCGGATCGCAGCCTCGCGGGTCATTGTGGTGTCCCTGGGCGGCAGCGGCACCGGGACGAGAACGGTGCCCGGTGGCATGGAAAGTTACCTATACATTCACGGTAACAGATGCCTGCGGTAATACATCTACAACACTGTCTTATTTCAATACCGGAAAGAACAAAGCCGGCCCTTCCATTATTGTAACAGGAACCATAGATTCAGCATATCAAACGGAAAATGATGCTGAGGCAGCAGCTATTCATGCTATCACAGCCACTTCACACTGCACAGGTGCAGTTATTTCATCGGGTATCTCATCAGGGTTTAATTTAGTAGATGGCTGCCATCACGATATCATTGTTTCTGTACAGGATGAGTGTGGTAATGAATCATCCTATACTTTCCATCATATTATTATTGACAACGCAGCGCCGCAGATTACTTGCCCTCCAACCATCAATATGATCGGTTGCAGCACGGATAATATTGCAATTCATCATCTGCCTTATTCTTCAACAGCCTCGACCATAACATTAGATCAGTTAGTGGCTGAAGGCGGAACAGCTTCAGATAATTGTACGATCGGATCCATTACTTACCAAGATGCCGCAGTTGGTACAAACCCACTCGTGGTAACCAGAACATTTACCGTAACAGATGCTGCAGGCAATACGGCAACCTGCGATCAGACAATCAATCTTTCTTTACCGGCAGTGCCGGCAAGTGGTGGCGATCAGGCTCAGTGTGAGAATACACCAACCATTCAAACGCTGACGGCTACTGCAACTGCTCCAAACGATTCAACAACTGTAGTTTGGTTTGATGCAGCAACAGATGGAAATATCGTAGCAGATCCATCACTCAATACTACCGGGACGGTAACTTATTATGCCGCTTCACAGGATAATGCTTCCGGTTGTTATAGTGCAACGAGAACTCCTGTTACACTTACCATTTATGCATTGCCTGTGGTAGTGATCAATAACAATACTAATTCAACAGAACTCAATTGTACTTATCCATCTATCAGTGTGACGGCATCAGGTGGTGTTTCTTATTCATGGAGTGATGGTACTAATACAGTAAGTACTTCAGCAGATCTTACTATTACGCAACCGGGCACGTATACCGTTACGGTAACGGATGCCCATAGTTGTGTTAATACCAATTTTATTACTATAACAAAAGATGTAGCAACTGCTACTATCGGTCTTTCTACTCAAACCAACGTTTCCTGCAATGGGGGAAATGATGGTGCTATTGATGTCACTGTAACAGGTGGAACTTCTCCATTCACATATTCATGGACAACGTCAGACGGAACAATACCAGCAGGTCAGGAGAGTCAACAAAATCCTACGGGTCTTACAGCCGGTACTTATAAATTGATTGTTACCGGAGCCAATGGCTGTTCTTCGAATGAATTGGATGTAACGATACTTGAACCGGCAGCAGTAAGCTTTGATGTTGCTAACACCAATGAGAGTTGCAACGGAACAAATGATGCAACGATTACGGTAAGCAATATCTTAGGAGGTCTGCCAACACAGACAGCAACAGTAACAGTAGATGGTCTTGCACCAGCAGCTACCTATGCACCGGGATTACATACAATAAGAGTAAGCTTCCCTGATGGTAACAATGTAAGTACATGTTACCTGGAGAAGACAGTAACGATTCTTGAGCCGGTAGCAGTAAGCTTTGATGTTGCGAATACCAATGAGAGTTGCAACGGAACAAATGATGCAACGATTACGGTAAGCAATATCTTAGGAGGTCTGCCAACACAGACAGCAACAGTAACAGTAGATGGTCTTGCACCAGCAGCTACCTATGCACCGGGATTACATACAATAAGAGTAAGCTTCCCTGATGGTAACAATGTAAGTACATGTTACCTGGAGAAGACAGTAACGATACTTGAACCGGCAGCAGTAAGCTTTGATGTTGCTAATACCAATGAGAGTTGCAACGGAACAAACGATGCAACGATCACAGTAAGCAATATTTTAGGTGGTCTGCCAACACAGACAGCAACAGTAACAGTAGATGGTCTTGCACCAGCAGCTACCTATGCACCGGGATTACATACAATAAGGGTAAGCTTCCCTGATGGTAACAATGTAAGTACATGTTACCTGGAGAAGACAGTGACGATACTTGAGCCGGTAGCAGTAAGCTTTGATGTTGCTAATACCAATGAGAGTTGCAACGGAACAAATGATGCAACGATCACAGTAAGCAATATCTTAGGAGGTCTGCCAACACAGACAGCAACAGTAACAGTAGATGGTCTTGCACCAGCAGCTACCTATGCACCGGGATTACATACAATAAGAGTAAGCTTCCCTGATGGTAACAATGTAAGTACATGTTACCTGGAGAAGACAGTGACGATACTTGAGCCGGTAGCAGTAAGCTTTGATGTTGCTAATACCAATGAGAGTTGCAACGGAACAAATGATGCAACGATTACGGTAAGCAATATCTTAGGAGGTCTGCCAACACAGACAGCAACAGTAACAGTAGATGGTCTTGCACCAGCAGCTACCTATGCACCGGGATTACATACAATAAGAGTAAGCTTCCCTGATGGTAACAATGTAAGTACATGTTACCTGGAGAAGACAGTAACGATACTTGAACCGGCAGCAGTAAGCTTTGATGTTGCTAATACCAATGAGAGTTGCAACGGAACAAACGATGCAACGATCACAGTAAGCAATATTTTAGGTGGTCTGCCAACACAGACAGCAACAGTAACAGTAGATGGTCTTGCACCAGCAGCTACCTATGCACCGGGATTACATACAATAAGGGTAAGCTTCCCTGATGGTAACAATGTAAGTACATGTTACCTGGAGAAGACGGTGACGATACTTGAACCGGCAGCAGTAAGCTTTGATGTTGCTAACACCAATGAGAGTTGCAACGGAACAAATGATGCAACGATTACGGTAAGCAATATCTTAGGAGGTCTGCCAACACAGACAGCAACAGTAACAGTAGATGGTCTTGCACCAGCAGCTACCTATGCACCGGGATTACATACAATAAGAGTAAGCTTCCCTGATGGTAATGGTGGTACATTGAATCCATGTTACCTGGAGAAGACAGTAACGATACTTGAGCCGGCAGCAGTAAGCTTTGATGTTGCTAATACCAATGAGAGTTGCAACGGAACAAACGATGCAACGATCACAGTAAGCAATATTTTAGGTGGTCTGCCAACACAGACAGCAACAGTAACTGTGGATGGTCTTGCACCAGCACTTACTTATGCACCGGGATTACATACAATAAGGGTAAGCTTCCCTGATGGTAACAATGTAAGTACATGTTACCTGGAGAAGACAGTGACGATACTTGAGCCGGAGCAGTAAGCTTTGATGTTGCTAACACCAATGAGAGTTGCAACGGAACAAATGATGCAACGATTACGGTAAGCAATATCTTAGGAGGTCTGCCAACACAGACAGCAACAGTAACAGTAGATGGTCTTGCACCAGCAGCTACCTATGCACCGGGATTACATACAATAAGGGTAAGCTTCCCTGATGGTAACAATGTAAGTACATGTTACCTGGAGAAGACAGTGACGATACTTGAATCCACATCAATAAGCTTTGATGTTGCTAATACCAATGAGAGTTGCAACGGAACAAATGATGCAACGATTACGGTAAGCAATATCTTAGGAGGTCTGCCAACACAGACAGCAACAGTAACAGTAGATGGTCTTGCACCAGCAGCTACCTATGCACCGGGATTACATACAATAAGGGTAAGCTTCCCTGATGGTAACAATGTAAGTACATGTTACCTGGAGAAGACAGTGACGATACTTGAACCGGCAGCAGTAAGCTTTGATGTTGCTAACACCAATGAGAGTTGCAACGGAACAAATGATGCAACGATCACAGTAAGCAATATCTTAGGAGGTCTGCCAACACAGACAGCAACAGTAACAGTAGATGGTCTTGCACCAGCAGCTACCTATGCACCGGGATTACATACAATAAGAGTAAGCTTCCCTGATGGTAACAATGTAAGTACATGTTACCTGGAGAAGACAGTGACGATACTTGAGCCGGTAGCAGTAAGCTTTGATGTTGCTAATACCAATGAGAGTTGCAACGGAACAAATGATGCAACGATTACGGTAAGCAATATCTTAGGAGGTCTGCCAACACAGACAGCAACAGTAACAGTAGATGGTCTTGCACCAGCAGCTACCTATGCACCGGGATTACATACAATAAGAGTAAGCTTCCCTGATGGTAACAATGTAAGTACATGTTACCTGGAGAAGACAGTAACGATACTTGAACCGGCAGCAGTAAGCTTTGATGTTGCTAACACCAATGAGAGTTGCAACGGAACAAATGATGCAACGATTACGGTAAGCAATATCTTAGGAGGTCTGCCAACACAGACAGCAACAGTAACAGTAGATGGTCTTGCACCAGCAGCTACCTATGCACCGGGATTACATACAATAAGAGTAAGCTTCCCTGATGGTAACAATGTAAGTACATGTTACCTGGAGAAGACAGTAACGATACTTGAACCGGCAGCAGTAAGCTTTGATGTTGCTAATACCAATGAGAGTTGCAACGGAACAAACGATGCAACGATCACAGTAAGCAATATTTTAGGTGGTCTGCCAACACAGACAGCAACAGTAACAGTAGATGGTCTTGCACCAGCAGCTACCTATGCACCGGGATTACATACAATAAGGGTAAGCTTCCCTGATGGTAACAATGTAAGTACATGTTACCTGGAGAAGACAGTGACGATACTTGAGCCGGTAGCAGTAAGCTTTGATGTTGCTAATACCAATGAGAGTTGCAACGGAACAAATGATGCAACGATCACAGTAAGCAATATCTTAGGAGGTCTGCCAACACAGACAGCAACAGTAACTGTGGATGGTCTTGCACCAGCAGCTACCTATGCACCGGGATTACATACAATAAGAGTAAGCTTCCCTGATGGTAACAATGTAAGTACATGTTACCTGGAGAAGACAGTGACGATACTTGAGCCGGCAGCAGTAAGCTTTGATGTTGCTAATACCAATGAGAGTTGCAACGGAACAAACGATGCAACGATTACGGTAAGCAATATTTTAGGTGGTCTGCCAACACAGACAGCAACAGTAACAGTAGATGGTCTTGCACCAGCACTTACTTATGCACCGGGATTACATACAATAAGAGTAAGCTTCCCTGATGGTAACAATGTAAGTACATGTTACCTGGAGAAGACGGTGACGATACTTGAACCGGCAGCAGTAAGCTTTGATGTTGCTAATACCAATGAGAGTTGCAACGGAACAAATGATGCAACGATCACAGTAAGCAATATCTTAGGAGGTCTGCCAACACAGACAGCAACAGTAACAGTAGATGGTCTTGCACCAGCAGCTACCTATGCACCGGGATTACATACAATAAGAGTAAGCTTCCCTGATGGTAACAATGTAAGTACATGTTACCTGGAGAAGACAGTAACGATACTTGAACCGGCAGCAGTAAGCTTTGATGTTGCTAATACCAATGAGAGTTGCAACGGAACAAATGATGCAACGATTACGGTAAGCAATATCTTAGGAGGTCTGCCAACACAGACAGCAACAGTAACAGTAGATGGTCTTGCACCAGCAGCTACCTATGCACCGGGATTACATACAATAAGAGTAAGCTTCCCTGATGGTAACAATGTAAGTACATGTTACCTGGAGAAGACAGTAACGATACTTGAACCGGCAGCAGTAAGCTTTGATGTTGCTAACACCAATGAGAGTTGCAACGGAACAAATGATGCAACGATTACGGTAAGCAATATCTTAGGAGGTCTGCCAACACAGACAGCAACAGTAACAGTAGATGGTCTTGCACCAGCAGCTACCTATGCACCGGGATTACATATAATAAGAGTAAGCTTCCCTGATGGTAACAATGTAAGTACATGTTACCTGGAGAAGACAGTGACGATCACCGAGCCAGCAGCCTTAGTTCTCGATGCATCAAGTGAAACTGATGTAAGCTGCTTTAGCGGATCAGATGGTTCAGTAACAGCAGGCACTGTAAGCAACGCAGTGGGTACAGTAAATTATACCTGGACAAATGCTTCGAATGCTGTAGTTGGAACTACAGCTACAGTCAATGGTCTGCCTATAGGAGTTTACACTTTAACGGTGACTGATAATTGCTTTACACTTACTAACAGTGTAACTATTTCCTACGTTAATAATGCAGCGCCGGTAATTAATAATTGCCCTTCATCTGACATTACAGTAAATACGGATCCGACCTTATGCCAGCATAAAGCAGTCGGCAGCGAATTTGATGTAACAGCTACAAGCAATTGCCCGCTTACTTATACTTATTCATTAAGCGGTGCAACAACAGGTACCGGTAGCAATACTTTGAGCGGTATAATATTTGGCAAAGGCACTACACAGGTAAGCTGGACAGTTTCTGACGGATTGAAACAATCAACCTGTACATTCAATGTTATTGTCAACGATAATGAAGCGCCACAGATCATATCTATACCGGCAGATATTACCGTAAGCTGTGCAGGATTGGTACCTGTGGCCAATGATGGAGATGTAATTGCTACGGATAATTGCAGTGGATATATTACCATCACGCATAATGATGTGGTAACGCCGGGCACTTGTGCCAACCGCTTCAGCATTGCACGGACTTACACGGCTACGGATCCTGACGGTAACTCATTCATCAATGATTCAAACTATAACGGTTGATGATGAAACGGCGCCAACTCTGACGGGAACAGCCTATGCGGGTACATCGGGTACTAATGTGTGCCAGGCTAATGCAGTAACAACTGTGCCATTTGATGCAACGAAAGCAATACAGGGTTATACAGATAATTGCAGCGGAACTGTAACAGCAGTACTGACCAATACTTCAGTAACAGGATCCGACTGCAGTTGGACGGTTACTTATACATTCTCAGTGAGCGACGCTTGTGGTAATACACTTACTGATCAATCGTATTCCAATACCGGTGGTAATACAATACCGCCATCGATCAGCACATGCCCTGCGCCGCAGATATTCTGCCAGTCAACGGATAATATGTATACGATCCCGATTCTCGTAGCAACTTCAAATTGTGGCCCAGCCCCGTTAGTCTCTTACAGCATTACCGGCGCTACTAACCGTAGCGGAAACAGTAATGATGCCAGCGGAACATTTGCAATAGGTGTGTCAACAATTTCATGGACAGCAACGGACGCATGCGGGCTGACAGCAACCTGTTCAACTACAGTAACAGTTTATCAAACACCAACAGTAAATGTTCCTGACAACCAGGCACTCTGCAACAATACAGCTACTGCAACAGTAAGCTTTACAGGCGCAGTTGCCGGAACGGTTTACAACTGGACAAATAATAATACAAGTATTGGTCTTGGAGCCAGTGGCAGTGGCGACATTGGATCATTTATTGTAACCAATACCGGAGCAACCACACAGGTGGCAACGATCACCGTTACACCTTACAATAATGGTTGTCCGGGTGCATCGCAATCATTCACGATCACGGTTTACCCGACACCTCCAACACCGGTTGTAGCTGTAGGGGACAATTGTGGTTCTTCAATATTGTTTACATCAGCAAGCGGAAACTTGTTATGGAGCACGGGTGAAACAACTTCTTCAATAGTTGTAACCAGCCCGGGAACCTATACAGTGACAGCAACAGTAAACGGATGTGCCAGTGCGGCTGGTTCAGGCATTGCAGCGCCCAAGGCTTTGCCTGCGACGCCAACATTTACGATTACGCAACCAACCTGTACGGTGCCGAGCGGAACGATTTCGATCAATACTCCAACCGGATCAGGGCTGACTTATAGTATTGACGGAGTAAACTATCAAACAGGTACCCTCTTCACTGGTCTTGCTTCAAACAGCTATTATGTAACGGTGAAAGATGCCAGCAGCGGATGTGTATCCTTACAGGCACTGGCCGTTGTTAATGCACAACCAGTATTACCAGCAGCGCCAACAGGAGCTTCTCCGCAAACATTCTGTAGCGGGAAGACCGTGAATGATCTTGTGGCAAGTGGGTTAGGGATTCAGTGGTATGCAGCATCGAGCGGAGGTTCAGCATTAGCAGGTTCAACTGTTTTGGTGGATGGCATACATTATTTTGCCAGTCAGACTGTGGGCAGTTGCGAAAGCATTGACCGCCTTAATGTACTGGTCAGAATAACTCCGGCTGCAAATCCGGGAACGATCAGCGGATTAACCGGTGTATGTGTTGGATCTAATATAACTCTAAGCAGTAATGGAGATATCGGCGGAAGCTGGAGCAGCGGAACACCATCAGTTGCTACGGTGGATGCCAGCGGAAACGTATATGGAGTTAGCGCAGGAACCGTAATTATTAAATACACAGTTACCAATACCTGCGGTTCTAACTATGCGACTTATAGTGTGACGGTTAGTGCAAATCCAAATGCAGGATCGATCAGTGGCGCCACAACGGTTTGCGTGGGATCAACGATCAATCTAAGCAGCAGTGGTACCGCCGGAGGTTTATGGACCAGCAGCACACCCGGTAATGCAACAGTGACTCAGAGTGGAATGGTAACCGGTGTAGCTAGTGGATATACAACCATTACCTATAGTGTAACCAATGCATGCGGAACAGCGACCAGTGCAAACTTCATGGTATTTGTGAACCCGGTTGCCAGTGCAGGAACTATTACAGGTTCTAATTCAGTTTGCGTTGGTAACAGTATTCTCTTAAGCGATATTGGTGGAGATCCTAACGGAACCTGGTTAAATGGCTCGCCGTATACCAGCATCACTTCATTAGGTTCATCAGTATTTGTAACCGGACTTTCAGCCGGAACTTCTACGATCTATTATCTTGTTCTCAATAGCGGATGCACGGCATCTATGCAATTCTTCCAGGTTACTGTCAGTGCCGGAGCGAATGCAGGCACTCTTAGCGGACCCGGATCAGTTTGCGCAGGCTCATCTGTACAATTGAGCAGCTCAGTTTCTGGTGGATCATGGAGTAGTGGTTCAGGTACAGCTACCGTAGATCAGAATGGTAATGTAACCGGCGTTTCTGTTGGTACAGCTACTATTTACTATACAGTGACCAATGGTTGCGGCACAGCAACGACAAGTACAACTGTTTCAGTGACCGGAGTACCAACTGTTGCGGCAATAGCAAACGGATCATCCAATGTCTGCGTGGGAGCAACTACAGCAGCATTCACAGATGCGACAGGTAGCGGAACCTGGTCAATAACCAATGGAACGGGTTCAGCTTCTATATCTCCAACCGGAGTAGTAACAGGCTTAACAGCCGGTACGGTAACTGTGAATTATACAGTGACCAATGGTTGCGGGCCTACAACGGTAAGCACTTCACTTACAGTAAATGACTTACCAACAGCAGGTATCACGAACAATACAGGAGTAACGGTACTGAACTGTACAACAACATCGATCAATGTAACAGCAACGGGTGGAGCAAGCTACTCGTGGAATGGCGGAGCAACGCCGAACTCAGCAACGAACAGCTTCACAGCGCCGGGAACTTATACAGTGACGGTAACAGGAGCAGGAGGATGTACAAGTACAGCCAGCATACTGATCACACAGGATGTAACGCCGCCAACAGCAGCGATCAGCAATAATACAGGAACAACGGTGCTGACCTGTGCAACACAAACGATCAGTGTAACAGCGACGGGTGGAGTAAGCTACTCATGGAGTGGCGGTCTTGGGAATAATGCCGATGCATCCATTACTTCAGCCGGTACATATACCGTGACAGTAACGGGTGCGAATGGATGTACAAATACAGCCAGCATTACGGTCACCCAGAATGTGACGCCACCGGTAGCAGCGATCACTAACAACAGCAATACAACAGCACTGACCTGTGCAACACAATCGATCAGTGTAACAGCAACAGGCGGAGTAAGCTATGCATGGAGCGGAGGTCTTGGCAATAATGCAGGAGCAACGATAACCCAGCCGGGAACTTACACAGTGACGGTAACAGGGTCTAACGGATGTACAGCAACAGCCAGCATTGATATCACACAGGATCTGACGCAACCAACCGTAGCGATCAATAATATCACAGGAACAACGGTGTTGACCTGCTCAACTACATCAGTAAGCGTTACGGCAACAGGCGGAGTAAGCTACTCGTGGAATGGAGGTTCATCAGCATCCACAGCTACGAACAGCTTCAATGCAGCGGGAACTTATACGGTAACCGTAACAGGAGCTAATGGATGTACCAATACATCCAGCATACAGATCACCCAGGATGTAACAGTACCTGCAGCAGGTATCACGAACAATACAGGAGTAACGGTACTGAACTGTACAACAACATCGATCAATGTAACGGCAACGGGTGGAGTAAGCTACTCATGGAATGGCGGAGCAACGCCGAACTCAGCAACGAACAGCTTCACAGCGCCGGGAACTTATACAGTGACGGTAACAGGAGCAGGAGGATGTACAAGTACAGCCAGCATCACTGATCACACAGGATGTAACGCCGCCAACAGCAGCGATCAGCAATAATACAGGAACAACGGTGCTGACCTGTGCAACACAAACAATCAGTGTAACAGCGACGGGTGGAGTAAGCTACTCATGGAGTGGCGGTCTTGGGAATAATGCCGATGCATCCATTACTTCAGCCGGTACATATACCGTGACAGTAACGGGTGCGAATGGATGTACAAATACAGCCAGCATTACGGTCACCCAGAATGTGACGCCACCGGTAGCAGCGATCACTAACAACAGCAATACAACAACACTGACCTGTGCAACACAATCGATCAGTGTAACAGCAACAGGCGGAGTAAGCTATGCATGGAGCGGAGGTCTTGGCAATAATGCAGGAGCAACGATAACCCAGCCGGGAACATACACAGTGACGGTAACAGGGGCTAACGGATGTACAGCAACAGCCAGCATTGATATCACACAGGATCTGACGCAACCAACAGTAGCGATCAATAATATCACAGGAACAACGGTGTTGACCTGCTCAACTACATCAGTAAGCGTTACGGCAACAGGCGGAGTAAGCTACTCGTGGAATGGAGGTTCATCGCCATCCACAGCTACGAACAGCTTCAATGCAGCGGGAACTTATACGGTAACCGTAACAGGAGCTAATGGATGTACCAATACATCCAGCATACAGATCACGCAGGATGTAACAGTACCAACAGCAGGTATCACGAACAATACAGGAGTAACGGTACTGAACTGTACAACAACATCCATCAATGTAACGGCAACGGGTGGAGCAAGCTACTCATGGAATGGTGGAGCAACGCCGAACTCAGCAACGAACAGCTTCACAGCGCCGGGAACTTATACAGTGACGGTAACAGGAGCAGGAGGATGTACAGCTACAGCCAGCATACTGATCACACAGGATGTAACGCCGCCAACAGCAGCGATCAGCAATAATACAGGAACAACGGTGCTGACCTGTGCAACACAAACAATCAGTGTAACAGCGACGGGTGGAGTAAGCTACTCATGGAGTGGCGGTCTTGGGAATAATGCCGATGCATCCATTACTTCAGCCGGTACATATACCGTGACAGTAACGGGTGCGAATGGATGTACAAATACAGCCAGCATTACGGTCACCCAGAATGTGACGCCACCGGTAGCAGCGATCACTAACAACAGCAATACAACAGTACTGACCTGTGCAACACAATCAATCAGTGTAACAGCAACAGGCGGAGTAAGCTATGCATGGAGCGGAGGTCTTGGCAATAATGCAGGAGCAACGATAACCCAGCCGGGAACTTACACAGTGACGGTAACAGGGTCTAACGGATGTACAGCAACAGCTAACATCAACATCACTCAGAATATCACCGTGCCGGGAGCTCCTTCGGTAAACATTACACAACCGACCTGTTCAACTGCAACCGGAACTATTACGGTGACATCACCAACGGGAGCCGGATATAGCTATAGTATTGATGGAATTAATTACAGCAATGTATCAGGTGTGTTCAGCGGATTGGGTGCGAACAGTTATAGTGTTACAGTGAAAAACAGTAATGGATGTATATCCAATGAAACCATTGCCGTGATCAATGCAGCTCCATCAACACCAGTAGCGCCGTCATTAAGTGTTATACAACCGACATGCCTGCTGCAGAGTGGAACTATAACAGTAACCTCACCAACAGGGGCAGGATACAGTTATAGTATTGATGGCGTTAATTACAGTAATATAACAGGTGTGTTCAGCGGACTTGCAGGTAACAGTTATAATGTAACGGTAAAGAACAGCAGCGGATGTATTTCCAGCGCTACCAATGCCGTGATCAGTACAGCGCCTGTCACACCAGCAGCGCCAACCATTACTTTAACACAACCGACTTGCACAGTGCCAACAGGAACGATAACCATAACAGCTCCGACGGGCGGAGGATATAGTTATAGTATTGATGGTACGAATTACAGCAATGCCTCAGGTGTGTTCAGCGGACTTGCACAGGGTAGCTATGATGTAACAGATAAGAATGGCAGCGGATGTATATCCAATGCTACCACTGTTGTCATCAATGCACAACCTTCAGGGCCTGCTGCGCCGACAGTAAGTATAACGCAACCTACCTGTGCGACAGCTACAGGAACTATAACGGTAAGTGCACCAACAGGAGCGGGATTGACCTATAGTATCAACGGAACTACGTACCAGATCAAGCAGAACCTTTAGTGGACTTGCGCCGAACAGCTATACGGTAACAGTTAAAAACTCAAGCGGATGTGTATCTGGCGGAACAACGGCTGTGGTAAATGCACAACCTGCAACGCCAGCAGCACCGGTTGTAAATATTACACAACCTACCTGCGCAACAGCAACAGGAACTATAACCGTAACGTCGCCAACAGGTGCCGGACTGACTTATAGCATCAATGGAACTACCTACCAGGTCAGCACGGTCTTTAGCGGAGTTGCGCCGAACAACTATACTGTGACCGTGTAAAAATTCAAGCGGATGTGTATCTGGTGGAACAACAGCTGTGGTGAATGCACAACCTGCAACACCAGCAGCACCGACAGTAAGTATCACTCAACCGACCTGTTCGATAGCGACCGGAACTATAACGGTTACATCGCCGACAGGAGCAGGATACAGCTATAGTATTGACGGAGTTGATTACAGCAATACTTCAGGTGTTTTCAATGGCCTTGCTGCAAATAGTTATAATGTTACGGTAAAGAACAGCAGCGGATGTATTTCCAATGCAAGAAATGCCGTGATCAATGCAGCGCCATCAACACCAGCGGCACCGACAATCAGCATCACACAACCAACATGCCAGGTGGAGAGCGGAACCATAACGGTAACATCTCCGACAGGTGGAGGATTGACCTTCAGTATTGACGGAATCAATTACAGTAATGCTTCCGGTGTGTTCAGTGGCCTGGCTGGTAACAGCTATAATGTAACAGTGAAGAACAGCAACGGATGTATATCCAGTGCTACCAATGCCGTGATCAACACAGCTCCAACGATACCTTCAGCACCGACAGTAAGTATCACACAACCGACCTGTTCGACTGCTACAGGAACTATAACGGTAACATCGCCCACAGGTGGCGGTTTATCGTTCAGCATTGACGGAGTTACTTATACCAATGTAACCGGTGTGTTCAGCGGACTTGGAAATGGCAGTTATAATGTAACAGAGAAGAACAGCAGTGGATGTATATCCAGTGCAACCAATGCCATGATCAATGCAGCGCCATCAACACCATCAGCACCGACGGTTAGTTTAACACAACCAACATGCCTGCTGCAAACGGGAACGATAACGGTAACATCTCCGACAGGAGGAGGATTAACCTTCAGTATTGATGGAGTGAACTACAGCAATAGTTCAGGAGTGTTCAGTGGACTTGCTGCGAATAGCTATAATGTAACGGTAAAGAACAGCAGCGGATGTATTTCAACTGCAACCAATGCAGTAATCAATACGGCACCAACAGGACCTGCAGCACCGGCAGTAACGATAACACAACCGACTTGTTCAGTAGCTACAGGAACTATAACAGTAATCGCACCATTGGGAAGTTATAGCTATAGTATTGACGGAATCAATTATCAAGCGGGTACAACGTTCAGCGGGCTGGCTGCTAACAGCTATACAGTAACCGTAAAGAATGCCAGCGGATGTGTTTCCAACGGAACATCTGCGGTGGTGAATGCACAACCCGCAACGCCATCGGCACCGAACATTGTGTCAATTACACAACCAACCTGTGCTATTCCAACCGGTACCGTTGTGTTGAATGGATTACCATCAGGAAACTGGACGATCAACCCAGGAGCTATTACAGGAAATACAGCATCGGCAACGATCAGTAACCTGGCAGCAGGAACAACCTACAACTTTACGGTTACCAATGCAGCCGGATGTACTTCATCATCAGTAGCGGTTGTCATCAATGCACAGCCGTCATCACCGACCGTAGCATCCATAACAGGCCCAACTTCAGTATGTGTTGGCAACAGCATTCAATTGTCTGATGCAACGCCGGGAGGAACATGGAGCAGCAGCAATAATTTCAGAGCTACAGTAGATAATACCGGTTTTGTAACCGGAGTAAGTTCAAACGGTAACGGAGTAACGATTATGTACACGATCAGCAACAGTTGCGGTACCATAACGGCTTCGAGATTTATAACAGTAAATTCGTCGCCGACAGCCAGTATCCATTACAGCAGCAGTGCATTTTGCGAAACAGGAACTGCAACAGTATCCCGTAGCGGACAGTCAGGCGGTACTTATTCATCAAGCGCAGGATTGAGCATCAATAGTTCAACAGGTGCTATTAATCTTGGAGCAAGTGCAGCCGGTACTTACACGGTAACCTATAGCTTCAGTAACGGTAACTGTTCGAATACAGCTACCACCAGCGTAACTATAGTTGCATTGCCAGCGGCAAGCATCAGTTATGCCGGAAGTCCTTATTGCAGAACAGGAACAGCCACGGTAACACGTAGTGGACAAACAGGCGGCACCTATTCATCTACAGGAGGGTTAAACATTAATTCTTCTACAGGAACTATTAACCTTGCTGCTAGTACGGCAGGTACCTATACAGTGACCTATACCTTTAGCAATGGAAGCTGTTCGGGTACTACTTCAACCACTGTGACCATATTCGGTGCGCCAAACGTATCTTCTATCACTGGTACAGCTACGGTATGTGTGGGTAATTCCACCCAGTTATCAGATGCTGTCTCAGGCGGGGTCTGGAGCAGCAGCAATGTATCCAGAGCTACTGTAGACAATACAGGCTTTGTGACAGGAGTGGGGGCAGGAAGTGTAACTATAAGTTATGTTGTAAATAATGGTTGCGGCATAGCTACGGCTACAAGAACAGTAACTGTAAATGCTACGCCAACTGCAACGATTGCATACACTCACAGTCCGTATTGCACGAATGGTGGAACAGCAACTGTAACCCGCAGCGGTCAATCGGGTGGTAGATATTCTTCTGCAAGGGGGCTTAGTATCAGCAGCTCAACTGGAAGCATTAATCTTGACAGGAGTACTCCGGGAACCTATATAGTAACCTATACATTCAGTAACGGTACCTGTACAAATACAGCAACTGCCAGTGTGACCATCAATAATTGCGGTAATGCCAATGTAAATAATGGCGGCAATAATGGAAACCTGAAACAGTTGGCGGTAAGTAACCTGTCAATAAATGCCTTCCCGAACCCGACTCAGAATTACTTCAACCTGAAGATTTCGAGCAGTAGCGAGGCAGATGTAGTGGTCAGGGTATTTGATATATCGGGTAGGCTGATCGTGCAGATGAGCGGATCAGTGGATCAGGTATACCACTTCGGAGAAACATTTGTAGCGGGAGTTTATGTGGTACAGGTACAACAGGGAACTCAAAGTGCAACGACGAAGGTAATAAAGCAATAAAGCACAGGGTTTTACTTATGAAGAACATGGATCAAGACCATTCGCGAAAGCGGGTGGTCTTTTTTTTAACTCACCCCAGCCCTCTCTACAAGTAGAGAGGGAGCGAATGAGCGCTAGTAAATGACCTGACACAGAAAGAAGGGTATCAAAACTCACCCCAGCCCTCTCTACAAGTAGAGAGGGAGCGAATGAGCGCTAGTAAATGACCTGACATAGAAAGAAGGGGTATCAAAACTCACCCCAGCCCTCTCTACAAGTAGAGAGGGAGCGAATGAGCGCTAGTAAATGACCTGACACAGAAAGAATGGTATCAAAACTCACCCCAGCCCTCTCTACAAGTAGAGAGGGAGCGAATGAGCGCTGATGAGCAATAGAATATTTTTTGAGCTGCTGTATACCGCCAGGCTTTCAGGGAATAGAGATGAGTAATGAATGATAAATTTGCGGAGGCTCCTCACCCCTCTCTTCACAGAAGAGAGGGGCAGGGGTGAGTATAAAAACCGTATATTCATTTACCGAATTAAAACAATAGCAGAACGGTTTATTTACGCCCATGATAAATAAATGGCCAATACAGATCAAATATGCAAGAGATCTGAGGAAGAATCAAACTCCGGAGGAGGGTATTGTCTGGCAATATTTACGCAACAGAAAATTGAAGGGTTACAAATTCCTGAGGCAGCATCCGGTTATGATTCACGATGCCTGTGGTAAAAAGCAATTCTATATTGCCGATTTTTATTGCGCAGAAAAAAGACTGGTAGTTGAAGTTGACGGGCAAATACATTTAAAGCAGATAGATTATGATGAAGCAAGAGATATTGTGATGAAAGAAATGAATTTGGCAGTTCTTCGTATAACGAATGAGGAAATAAACAGAGATGTTTCTGAAGTGTTGGAACGGATAAAAAAATATTTGTGAGACGACAGCTATTGGCGTGCCGCCAGCAGCTATTCCCTGCTGCGAGTGTTTTTGCTACAGCGAATCAGGATGCTTCATTATCGTGCTGATGAATGACTTCTTACAATATAAAGTATTGAGCGATTTCTTGTTGGCGGGGACGCCAACAAGAGCGAAGGTTATAAAGCAATAAAGCACGGGTTTACTTATTAAGAACATGGATCAAGACCATTCGCGAAAGCGGGTGGTCCTTTTTTTTTTAACTCACCCCAACCCTCTCTACAAGTAGAGAGGGAGCGAATGAGCGCTAGTAAATGACCTGACACAGCAAGAATGGTATCAAAACTCACCCCCGCCCTCTCTACAAGTAGAGAGGGAGCGAATGAGCGCTGATGAGCAATAGAATATTTTTTTAGCTGCTGTATACCGCCAGGCTTTCAGGGAATAGAGATGAGTAATAAGTGCTGAATTTGCGGAGGCTCCTCACCCCTCTGGAGTCTTCTATTTGAAAACTCTTTATCCCACTCCTTGAGGAGAGGTGTCGGAGTCTTCGATATTCGGAGTGATCATAGAGTGAGGTTAAAAAAGTCCTATTTTAGGAAACATGAATTTAATTCGTTCTATACTCTACAAGTAGAGAGGGAGCGAATGAGCGCTAGTAAATGACCTGACATAGAAAGAATGGTATCAAAACTCACCCCAGCCCTCTCTACAAGTAGAGAGGGAGCGAATGAGCGCTGATGAGCAATAGAATATTTTTTGAGCTGCTGTATACCGCCAGGCTTTCAGGGAATAGAGATGAGTAATGAATGATAAATTTGCGGAGGCTCCTCACCCCTCTCTTCACAGAAGAGAGGGGCAGGGGTGAGTATAAAAATCCGTATATTCATTTACCGAATTAAAACAATAGCCGAACGGTTTATTTACGCCCATGATAAATAAATGGCCAATACAGATCAAATATGCAAGAGATCTGAGAAAGAATCAAACTCCGGAGGAGGGTATTGTCTGGCAATATTTACGCAACAGAAAATTGAAGGGTTACAAATTCCTGAGGCAGCATCCGGTTATGATTCACGATGCCTGTGGTAAAAAGCAATTCTATATTGCCGATTTTTATTGCGCAGAAAAAAGACTGGTAGTTGAAGTTGACGGGCAAATACATTTAAAGCAGATAGATTATGATGAAGCAAGAGATATTGTGATGAAAGAAATGAATTTGGCAGTTCTTCGTATAACGAATGAGGAAATAAACAGAGATGTTTCTGAAGTGTTGGAACGGATAAAAAAATATTTGTGAGACGACAGCTATTGGCGTGCCGCCAGCAGCTATTCCCTGCTGCGAGTGTTTTTGCTACAGCGAATCAGGTTGCTTCATTATCGTGCTGATGAATGACTTCTTACAATATAAAGTATTGAGCGATTTCTTGTTGGCGGGGACGCCAACAAGAGCAGAGGTTATAAAGCAATAGAGCACGGGTTTACTTATTAAGAACATGGATCAAGACCATTCGCGAAAGCGGGTGGTCTTTTTTTTAACTCACCCCAACCCTCTCTACAAGTAGAGAGGGAGCGAATGAGCGCTAGTAAATGACCTGACACAGAAAGAGGGGTATCAAATCACTTGTTGGCGGGGACGCCAACAAGAGCGAAGAAAATCAATGACCTCACACAGAAAGAAGGGTATCAAATCACTTGTTAGCGGAGACGCCAACAAGAGCGAAGAGACACCAATTATACTGCCAGCATTCAGTTTACGCTAATGATTTTTCCATCCAGCCATTTGATGAAGAATAATTTCTTGTTCTCAAAATAATCCAGTGAATAGCTCTTCTTACCTGCCTGTCCGGCAGGCAGGTTGAGCACCGGCTGGATATCAATATCACGAAAAGTATCAAACTCTTTGCGGGTGAGATTAGAGGCAATATCGTTTTTATATTTCAGCAACAGTTTGCTGAATCGCCAGGTGGTTTCATAGCCCATCAGTACCCAGTCACTGGGTGAAGCATACATTTTCGAACTGTAATAGTTAGTAATGGTCTGGGTGAATTTATCCGTGCGGGGATTAAAAAAAGGGTTGCTGTAAATGATTTCAAGTCCTTTATATTCCGGTTTGATGAAATCACTTGCCAGGTTATCAAAAGTGGGCATGCCCATCAGCGTAAGTGGATAGGATTTACTGGCCACTGCAAGTTGTAAAGCCAGCCGGCGTCCAAAGTTTTCGTCAAGGCTTCCTGCAATGCAGAGACTGTGTTCATTACTATCCAGCACCCGGGTAATTTGATTCACAGAAAAACTATCCGGCAATTCAGTATATTTTATTTTCAAAGGGATTGCAGGGGTATTTTTTCCTATATCATCGAAGTATGATTTTATCAGATCACCGGACTGCCCTTTCTTCCGGAAAACAAATACATTATCCAATGGGTAATATCCTTGTATATAGCGGTAGATAGCTTCGATATGTGTTTTCAGGGTGGGGTTCATCAATACGAAATAAGGATTGTTATACACGCCACCATCGTTGGGGAGATTAGCATTGATGAATGGGATTTTCATTTTTTGTGCTAACGGGGCAAAGGACTGGATCTCGTTCGTTGCTGAATAAGCAATAATCAGTTCCACCGAATCTTTTTCCGCTTCGGCAAGTTCCTTTGAAATATTCTTGGTAGCAGAACGGGTATCAAATACAAAAACTTCAAGCGGGAGATTTTCTTTATTCATTGAGTCCAGCGCTAATTGAACGCCTTCATAAAATTCAAGACCGGAGCTGATAAACCCGGGAACAGTATTTGCGTACCGATAATTGTTGGCTGCATCAAATGCAGAATCCAGATATAATGGTGCAAAGATGGCGATATGGTGTTTTGGTATGACTGTAACTTTTTGTGCGGATGAGTATATTGTCTGCGCAAAGAGAAAGAGCGAAAAAAATATTGCCAGGTTCATATTTTTATTATTTGTCAATGGCGGATAGTGAATAGTGAATAGTGAATAGTGAAATAGATAATAGTTAAAAGTTAATGGTTAATTGTGTGATGAAAAAATCATTCCCATTCAATCGTTGCGGGAGGTTTGCTGCTGATATCATATACCACCCGGTTAATTCCTTTTACGCTGTTTATAATCTCATTAGAAATATTTGCCAGGAAATCATAGGGAAGATGGGCCCAATCGGCGGTCATTCCATCCACGCTGGTCACGGCCCGCAATGCAATAGTAAATTCATAGGTTCTTTCATCACCCATCACACCGACGCTTTTTACCGGAAGCAAGATAGCGCCGGCCTGCCAAACCGTTGCATAAAGATGATGATCTTTCAATGCTTTCACATATAAATAATCCGCTTCCTGCAACAATTTTACTTTTTCTTCAGTCACTTCGCCTAAAATTCTGATTGCTAAACCTGGTCCCGGAAACGGATGACGACTGATCATTTCATCCGGTATTTCCAATTCCTTTCCCACTTTTCTCACTTCATCTTTAAATAAAAAACGAAGTGGCTCTACCAATTCAAGATGTAAATGCTCTGGTAATCCGCCGACATTATGATGTGATTTTATAGTCATGGAAGGTCCGTGAACTGAAACACTTTCGATCACGTCGGGATAAATGGTTCCCTGTCCTAACAGTTCGATGTCTTTAATCTTTATCGCTTCTTCCTGGAAGATATCAATGAATAATTTTCCGATCGCTTTTCGTTTTGCTTCGGGTTCTGTTTTACCTGCAAGTTCTTTATAGAATCGTTGCCTGGCATCGATGCCTTTTACATTTAGTCCCAGTTTTGCATAGGTAGCTAAGACATTTTCAAATTCATTTTTACGCAGTACGCCATTGTCCACAAAAATTCCATATAAGCGATCGCCAATAGCTTTATGAATTAAAGTAGCGGCTACTGTTGAATCCACACCGCCGCTCAAAGCCATTACTACTTTACGATTTCCAATTTGTTTTTTAAGGTTGGAGACAGTATCCGTTATGAAATGAGCTGCTGTCCAATCCTGAGAGCAACCACATATATTTACTAAAAAATTATTCAGAATTTTTTTCCCTTCGATCGTGTGGTATACTTCCGGATGAAACTGGAGACCGTAGAGAGGGAAATCCTGAGTGGTGAATGGTGAATGGTGAATAGTGAATGGTGAATCGTGAGTATCATCCGATGATTTTTTGAATGCAGCAATTGGAATTGAATCAGTGGTGGCTAATAATTCAAAACCTTTTGGCATTTCAAGAATAGAATCAGCATGGCTCATCCACACCTGTGATTTCTCCATTACGTCATGCAGGATCACATCATCTTTTATTTTATGAAGAAGCGCTCTTCCGTATTCCCGTTTATTGCTTTTTTCTACGCGGCCGCCAAATCGTTTTGCTGTTAACTGCGCACCGTAACAAATTCCGAGTACCGGTACTTTATTGATAAATTCCTGCACATTTATATCAGGAGCTTTTTCTTCATTCACTGAAAATGGCGATCCGGAAAGAATAATGCCTTTTAGTCCTGGTTCAAATTCAAATGTTTTATTGTAAGGGATGATTTCGCAGTACACATTCGCTTCCCTGACAGCACGGGCAATCAGTTGAGTATATTGGGAGCCAAAATCAAGGATGAGGATTTTTTCTGCCATGGGGCGAAGATAGAGAAGAGAGGTGAATAGTGAATGGTGAATAGGGAATAGTGAAAAGTTAATAGTGAATAGTGAAAAGTGAATAGTGAATGGTGAAAAGTGAATAGTTAATAGTGAATGTTGTCTTCTACTGAAATAGGTTGACAGAATAATGAATATAAAAATGACAGAAAGCGGATACTGAGGGCTGGATAATAGTTGCCGGATGCTTGTCGCTGGTTTCCGGATACTGGTTATTGGATGCTGATGAAGAAGATAAATAACAAAAGATCTGTTCATCTTGTAACCTGAATTGAAAAGTAAGCGTCAAACATTTTATAAAACCAAAACATTGGAACATCTTTGCATTCTTTAAAACAAGTCAATATGAAACGGCTATTTATTTTATCACTTCTTTTTTTGATCGTATTCAGTTCTTGCTGGGATATGTTTGGCAAACGTGTCCGGGGCGATGGTAATGTGAAAACGGAAAATCGTTCGGTGACAGGTTACAACAGTATTGATGTCAGCGGTTCTATTGATGTGTATGTAAGGGAGGATTCTGCTCAATCCGTAAAAATAGAAACGGATGAAAACCTGCTTCAATATGTTACGGTGAGAGTGGAAGGCACTGTGTTAGAAATTTATCCCAGGGATAATTATAATCTGCGTCCAACAGGAACGATTAAAGTTTATGTAGCAGGTTCTGATTTCAAAAAGTTTGAAGCATCCGGCGCCTGTGATTATTATACCGATAATAAGATTACTAATTCAGACGATATTTCTATTGACCTGAGTGGCGCCTGTGATGCCAAGATGGAATTAAGCGCTCCCAAGATCCATGCAGAACTTAGTGGTTCGGGCAAACTGATTCTAACCGGCGAAACAAAGGATCTGAGTATTGGCGGATCAGGTAGTTCAGATTTCAGGTGTTTTGATATGAAAGCAGAAAATGTAAACGTAGATATAAGCGGTTCGGGTGATGCAGAAGTGTTTGCCAGCGTGAAATTAAATATAGATGTGAGTGGTTCGGGCAGCATTAAGTATAAAGGCAATCCATCTGTGAGTCAACGGATAAGCGGATCGGGAAGCGTAGATAAGGTGGAATGAAAGGAATTATGAATGAAGAATAGTGAATAGATAATAGTGAATAGATAATAGTGAATAGTGAATGGTGAATGGTGAATAGTGAATAGGGAATAGTGAATAGTGAATGGTGAATGGTGAATAGGGAATAGGGAATAGTGAATAGTGAATAGGGAATAGTGAATAGTGAATAGTGTCTTGGTTAGCTGTACTTATAATCTGAATTATTTAAATTGTGATTCAGTATCCGAGTTTATGTGGTATAAAGTCTTAGTTTATATAACAGCAATTTTTTTAGTTTTCTATGGCTTTAGAAGTTTCATTGGAGGAATTAAAAACGAAAAAAAAGTTACTGGGTAAATTTTGGTTATTCTACCGGTTTAAAAAAGCTCTTAAAAAATAAATACGATAAGTATAATAATCTTTTTTGGGGAGCAATTAGTATTATTTCAGGAATTTTTATATTAGTTGAGTATACGATACAAATTTGGTAGCTGCTATAAATTCACATACTTCACACTTATCTTGATATCCCTGTTTCTTCCTTTATCATCAGTGCAGGAAATTTTTACTGGTCCTTCAGCGGGGATAAAAAACTGTTTATCGCCTGCATTGCAGACCTTGTAAAATTTATTATCAATATACCAGTACACTTTCATTACATCGTTTGCAGTCTTGCAGGTGAGTTGTAAGGGTTCCGGATTTTTTTTACTGATTAAATATTCCGAACCATTTGCGGGTGAAGTGATAAATGGAGCAGAGCCTTTGAAAATTTTTTCGCAGTTGGGATTATGCGGAGGTATTTTCTCATAACTGATATTATTTTCACGGTACCAGGCCTGCATGTCGGGATCTACTATTCTATACCATTTCTTTTTATATCCTGTTTCGGGTGCACAGCTTTTGCAATAAGAAATTTTTTCATCCGGGCTGACCATAATCTCCTGCCAATTGTCGCAAGTCTTCGTTGGAGATACCAGCGGAATAAAATAATCTGTCACCAGGTTTGTGCAGTGATCAGATGGGATGAGTCCTGTTTCACTGCATACTTTCCTGATGTCACAATCTTTAGGTTGCATGAACCAATCCTGATCATTGTTGTAATCAATTGTATTGAAAATCTTAAATAATAAAGGTGTTGCTGTATTAGCACCGCTGAGATCGGCAACGCCTGTACCAGAAAAGTTTCCTGTCCAAACCCCAACTGTATAATTTTTATTATACCCAATACTCCAGGCATCCCTTCGTCCATAGCTGGTTCCTGTTTTCCATGCGATCTTCGGCATTCTTTCAGTCGCCTGCCAGCTTAATGGAAAATCAGGACGGCTCAGGTTGGATAAAATTTCATTGATCATGAATGTGGCTGCCGGACTTGCTACCACTACTTTGGGGCTATTTGTATCGCTTTGCGTGAAAGAAGGAGAAATATAAATTCCATCATTAGCAAATGATGAAAACAGGCCGGTCATTTCTTCCAGCGTTGTTCCGCAACCGCCAAGGATCATGGACAGCCCCAATTTCTTCTGATCCTTTCTTATTTGTTTGAAATTGCAATCTGATAAGTTTACGGATCAGTTTTTCATAACCCAGCATCTTAAGGCTTTTTACTGCGGGAATATTTAATGAATGTTCGAGTGCATATTCCACAGTTATATAGCCATTGAATTTCTGATCATAATTTTCAGGCGCATAACCTTCATAGTTTACGGGCACATCAGTGATCACCATTTTTGGAGTCAGTAATCCTTCATCAAAACACATGGCATATAAAAGAGGTTTTAACGTGCTTCCCGGTTCACGAACAGCATCGGCGCCATTAACCTGTCCGCCATCTGTGGAATCTTTAAAATCTGAAGACCCTACATAAGTAATTACTTTATGTGTTTTGTTATCAATAATCTCTACGGCTGCATTTTTTATATTGCGCAGCCGCAATGCTCTTACATAATCTTGTACCAGTTTTTCTGTTTTCAATTGGGTATTCAGATCAATATTTGTTTTAATTATACTACCGCCCTGCTGTTTCAGTTTATAAGAAAGATGAGGAATATAATGCGGTACTGTTCCCCGGGTTGCTGTAAGAGGTTCTGCTAATGCATCCTGAATTTCTTTTTCGGAAAAGACTCTATCTCTTGCAAATTTTTTCAGCCACCTGTTTCTTTCTTTTATAATGCGGTCATTGTTTTTGCCGATGACTAATGAAGAAGGCCTGTTGGGAATGATACTTAATGCTGTTATCTCTGCTAATGATAAGTGATCGGGATTCTTGTTGAAATACAGAAGAGATGCAGCTTTCACTCCTTCGATGTTTCCGCCGTATGGAACCAGGTTCAGATACATCTGCAAGATTTCATTTTTGCTGTATTTTAATTCCAGTTGAAAAGCCCGGAACATTTCCCGGATCTTGCTCCCAATATTTCTTTTGCCCGGTTCCAAAGCTCTCGCTACCTGCATAGTAATAGTACTGGCGCCGGAAGTTATTTTCATTTTAAAAATATTATTAAAGAAAGCCCTGATAACAGCAAAAGGATTTACACCCGGGTGAGCATAAAAATATTTGTCTTCTTTAGCAATAATAGTTTTTCTTAACAGCGGAGAAATTTCAGTTAACTCTGTTTTCATTCTCCATTTCTGATCTTTGGTCAGGAAGGCATTCACAATATTTCCTTTATTGTCTGTGATGATGGTGGAGTATTCAATTTTATCCGGCAAAGGAAATATCCAGTTCAGCAGAAAGAATAAAAGAATGAAAGCAACGATAATGATGCCGAGGCGCTTGAAGAATTTGGTGATATGTTGTTTGGTAATTTTGAGTTTCATGGTTTAACAGGTATGCCATACTTTCAAAGTATGGCATACCTACTTAGGAATACTTCTGAGGTATGGCATACCCTGATCTTGCCTCATCAATCAAAAAATATTTTTTAAATCATTTTCATTAATAATTTTATAAGAATCTTCATAAAATGTTTTCATATTAATATCCAGCAATTGAACAGTCAATTTTATATTGCACAAAGCTGCATTGTTTGTGCCACAATAGTCATTGAATGATGAATAAGGCCAGAGTTCCATTTTTTTCACCAGCTTTGCTTTCATCGGATTTTGATGAATATAATGCAGGCATACAAAATCATAAAGCTTACTTCCGTTGGACAGACATTTTGCTTTTGTGTTTTGTTGAAATAATGAGCCGGTTGTATTATTCTGTTTGTTGATGGCTTTTGTATAAGTCTGAAGAAGATTCCGGATACCTTCAGAAAGAATATTTCTATCATTATTCCCTATTTTAACTGTTTGAACAGTTTTGTAGCTGGAATGTACCATGAAATGAAAATGATTTGGCATCATGCAATAAGCCA
Organism: uncultured Bacteroidota bacterium; assembly: GCA_963823125.1. GTDB lineage: Bacteria > Bacteroidota > Bacteroidia > Chitinophagales > Chitinophagaceae > UTBCD1. The sequence goes on along the minus strand of CAWGKD010000002.1, from coordinate 203,548 downwards.
TAAGATCGCAATGAGGAGCAATGAATTTTATTATTTTCTTCAGAAAGTAATCGTAATTATCCGGGTTAAAGAAGATTTGTTGCTTGTTGTTTCCCCGGTTATAAATATGATAAAGCCGGCCTTCCGAAAATTCCATATGTCCTGAAAGGTTTAGTGTTTTCGAAGGTATGCCATACTTTGGAAGTATGACATACCAATTTTCATCAATGAATAGAAAAACTTTTTATGAAAAAACCATTATTCAGTTTTTTGTTTAAGTATTTTCTTTAACTTTTACATTCTTATTTACAATTAACCATCTCCTTCTATGCGTATCAAAACTTTATTTGTTCCGATCCTTCTCGGAACTATTTTTTTGTCTGCCTGTAAGCAAAGTCCGGTTAGTTTGGAATTTACCAACGCCAAGGGCGAAGTGCCATTGCTTGGAAATTTAATTTTCCGTTTTAATCAGTCGCTGATTAAGGATTCAATGTTGAATGAATGGGATTCTACGGATTATATTTCTTTTGAGCCAAATATTCCGGGCCGGTTTCGGTGGGAAAGTCCTGACCAGTTGGTATTCTCGCCATCACAATCATTGGCACCGGCAACGAATTACAAAGCAAAAATAAAAAGCGAGGTTCTCCGATTCAGTAAGTACAATTCAGTAAAGGGAGCAGATGATATTCATTTTCATACACCTGATCTTTCATTAAATAATTCGCAGGTAGTATGGACGCTGCAGGATGAAACCGAACGAAAAGCTTTACCGCAAATAGATCTTTATTTTAATTATCGCATTAACCCTGCTGATCTGAAAGATAAACTGAACGTTGAAATCAATGGTGAGAAGGCCATGTTCAGTATGGTCACTGTTTCTGCTGATAATAAAATTTCTTTTCGAATCACAAATCTTAAACAGGAGGATAAAGATTATGAGGCCAAGGTCACTGTTGATAAAGGTCTGAAACCTGAAAACGGCAATAATGGTACTTCAGAGCTGATCGTTTCCACTTTGTCAATTCCTTCTCCCTATGTACTCACCATTGAGAATGTTCAATCTGAACATGATGGTTTGGAAGGAACGGTTCGGGTAACGACCAGTCAGCAATTAACAGAGGAAAGCCTGAAATCATTTATCAAATTTGATCCTGACCTGGATTATTCTGTACAGCCTGATGAATATGGATTTACCATCAGCAGTGATAAGTTTGATGTTGACAAAAGTTATGCGATGACGATTGCAAAAGGTTTACAGGGAAAAATTGGCGGCGTGCTGAAAGAAGATTATTTCAGCAGTGTTGCTTTTGGCGAACTGGAAGCCAATATCAATTTCACTAACAGCAAAGCAGTTTACCTGTCAAAAAAAGGCGGAAGAAACCTGGAAGTACAAATTACCAATGTGCCGAAAGTGAAACTGATCATTTCCAAGATTTATGAAAATAATTTAGTGATGGCACAGCGATATGGATATACTCCCAAAGAAAGTTCAGGAGCTGATAATGCAAGTTATGATGAGGAAGGTAATTATGAAGGTGATTATTACAATGACAATTATGGTGGTGATGCACAAATGGGAGATGTTATATATACAAAGGAAATAGATACAAGAACATTACCCAGAAGTGGCGCCGGACGTTTGCTCAATTTTTCACAGTTTGAAGATCGTCTTTCTGATTTCAAAGGAATTTACCATGTGGTTATTCGTTCCACCAAAGATTACTGGGTAAGGGACAGCCGGTTTATTTCTTTATCGGATATCGGTTTGATTGCACGCGAAGGGCAGGATAAAGTTTTTGTATTTGCTAATTCTATAAAAACAGCTAATGCTGTGAGTGGAGTGAATATTTCATTGTATGCAGTCAACAATCAGTTGGTCGGAACTGGCTCTACCAACAGCGATGGAGTGGCAGAGATAGCGTATACAAAAAAAGAATATAGTGGTTTTAAACCGGCAATGATCATTGCTAAAACGGATGACGATTTCAATTATCTGCCTCTCAATGCTACCAAAGTAAATATGTCAAGGTTTGATGTGGGAGGAAAAAGAAATAATCCAACCGGTCTTGATGCATTTGTGTATCCTGAGAGAGATATTTATCGTCCGGGAGAAAAAGTGAATTTTTCTGTTATTATCCGTGACCGGCAATGGAGAAGCCCGGGAGAAATTCCATTAAAAATGAAATTCCTTTTGCCGAATGGCAAAGAATTAAAATCGTTTCGAAAAAGCCTGAATGAAGAAGGTTCACTGGAAGGCAATATTGATATTTCTACGGATGCTATTACCGGAAGCTATACGCTGGAAGTATATTCATCCAATGATGTATTGCTGGCGTCTAAGAATTTTTCTATTGAAGAATTTGTTCCGGATCGTATTCGTGTAAATACAAAAATGGATAAGCCTTATCTGAAGCCGGGTGAAAAAGCAAGCCTGAATATCAATGCCATGAATTTTTTTGGCCCACCGGCTGCTAACCGGAATTACGAACTGGAGATACAACTGAAACAGAAATATTTTTCTCCTGAAAAATTTGACGATTACGATTTCAGTATTGCCAATCCGAAAAGTTTAGCAGAGAAAATAGTGCGCCAGGGAAAAACAGATGCAGATGGAAATGCCAGCGAATTATTTGAAGTAAAAGATGATTACAGTAATTCCGGTTTGCTACAGGCCAATTTTTATACAACGGTATTTGATGAAACGGGAAGACCGGTTAGCCGGGCTACTTCGCTTGATATTTATACTCAAAATGCTTTCTTTGGAATAAAATATGACTGGTTCTATTATTATCCACTCAATCAGCCGGTGAAGTTTGAATTTGCTGCTGTAAATAAAGATGGTAATGCGATCAATGCAACGGCAAAAGTGGAAGTGATCAAACATGAATACCACACAACGCTGGTAAAGAGTGGAAGTTATTTCCGTTATCAATCTTCGGAAGAAGATAAACTGATGATCGAAAATCAAGTCACCGTTGGTTCCAATACCATTTATTCTTATGTGCCTCGTTCGCCGGGTGATTATGAAATAAGAATTTATAATCCCGGAGCAAACACTTATGTCAAGAGAGATTTTTACAGCTATGGCAGTTGGGGAGGTAACAATACTTCTTTTGAAGTAAGCAATGAAGGAAATATTGAAATTTCAATTGACAAGAAATCTTATTTCGCCGGCGAGTCGGTTAAAGCATTGTTCAAAACACCTTTCAGTGGTCGCATGTTGGTTACCATGGAAACAGATCACGTTCTTTCTTATCAATATGTTGATGTAGCCAACCGCACAGCCAGCCTGGATATTAAGTTAAACGGCGATGATGTTCCGAATGCATACATAACAGCTACACTTATCAAAGCACATGAAGTTTCAGATATTCCGCTGACAGTGGCTCATGGATTTCAAAATGTGAAAGTGGAAGAAAAGAGCAGAAAGATTCCGGTTGAAATTATTGCATCTAAATCAGTGCGATCAAAAACACATCAGAAAATAAAAGTAAAAGCAGAAGCAGGCAGTTATGTTACGCTTGCTGCAGTTGATAATGGCGTGTTGCAGGTGAGTGATTTTAAAACTCCTGATCCTTACAATTATTTTTACCAGAAAAAAGCATTGCAGGTAACAGCTTATGATTTATATCCGTTACTGTTTCCTGAAGTGCAGGCCCGATTAAGCAGTACCGGCGGTGATGAAGGATTGGAAATGCAGAAAAGAGTGAACCCAATGCCTGCCAAAAGAATAAAGATCGTCAGTTACTGGAGTGGTATTGCAAAAGCCAATGGAGATGGCGAAGCAAATTTTGAATTTGATATTCCTCAATTCAGTGGTGAAATAAGATTAATGGCGGTTTCTTATAAAGGACAAAGTTTCGGCAGTGGAGAAAATACAATGACCGTTGCTGATCCGGTTGTTATCAGCACGGCATTGCCAAGATTTTTAAGTCCCGGTGATTCTGTCACCATTCCTGTTACATTAAGCAATACTACAGGAAAACAGGCAAGTCTTACTGCTATTGTAAATGTGCAGGGCCCGTTGAAAGTAGCAGGGGAAAGCAAACAAATTTTATCTGTCAATGCAAAAAGCGAAGGACGTGCGACATTCAAAATAGCAGCTGATCCGGCAATTGCCATTGGTAAGGTGACAGTAACTGTAAGAGGGTTAGGAGAAAAGTTCAGTGATGAAACAGATATTTCTGTTCGTCCTCCGTCTACATTGCAAAAAGTCACGGGCAGTGGTTCAATAGTTGGTGGTAATTCAGAGAAAATAAATATTGGCCTGAGTGATTTTATTCCATCTAGCGTCAGTTATTCTTTGGTAGTTAGTCGTTCTCCTGTATTGGAGCTTGCTGATCAGTTGCGCTACCTTGTTGAATACCCATATGGCTGTACAGAGCAAACGGTTTCGGCTGCTTTTCCACAGTTATATTACGGAGATTTGGCAGACCTAATGCAATTAAATAAGCAGAATAAATACGAATGCAAACAGCAACATTATAGAAGCCATCCGTAAGATCAAGATGCGGCAGTTGTATAACGGAGCTGTTACCTTGTGGGATAATGAAGGAACCGAAGACTGGTGGGCAACTATCTATGCAGCACATTTTTTACTGGAAGCAAGAAAAGCAGGTTTTGATGTTGATAATAGTTTGATCGGAACGATGCTCAATTATATCAGCAATCGTTTACAAAAAAAAGAGATCATTACTTATTATTACAATCGAACACTAAATAAAAAAATAGTTCCGAAAGAAGTTGCTTATGGATTATATGTTCTTACGCTGGCAGGCCGCAATAACATTCCGGCTATGAATTATTATAAAGCCAATCCAAATCTTCTTGCTCTTGACAGTAAATATCTTTTGGCTGCCGCCTATGCAACTGCAGGCGATAAAAAATCATTTAAGGAAATGTTGCCTACTTCATTTACCGGTGAGGAATCCGTGGCACAAACCGGAGGCAGTTATTATTCTGATGTCCGTGATGAAGCCATTGCATTAAATGCATTGATTGATGCTGATCCCGGCAATGCACAGATAGGAGTGATGGCTAAACATGTAGCCGATAAATTAAAAAGCCGTTACTGGCTTAGCACGCAGGAAAGAGCTTTTGCGTTTCTTGCATTGGGAAAACTGGCAAGAAGTGCAAACAAATCAGATGCTACTGCAGAAATTTTGGTAAACGGAAAAACAGTTGCAAGAGTAGATGCCGGTCAATGGAGAGGAGATAAGAATGCTCTGAAAGGAACGAACGTAGAAATTACTACCAAAGGAAACGGAAGATTATATTATTTCTGGCAGGCAGAAGGAATCAGTGCTAGCGGCGCCTATAAGGAAGAAGACAGTTATTTGAAAGTGCGGAAACATTTTTATGACCGTTATGGAAAAGAGATTACCGGAAATACTTTCAAACAAAATGATTTGATCATTGTCGGCATTACTTTGGAACGTTCATTTTCTACTGATATTGACAATGTAGTTATTACAGATCTTTTACCGGCAGGATTTGAAATTGAAAATCCGAGAACAAAAGATATTCCGGGAATGGATTGGATCAAAGATGCGTCAACAGCAACGGCATTGGATGTCCGCGATGACCGGATACATTTTTTTGTGGATGCAGGGAAAAATAAGCAGGTTTATTATTATGCAGTTCGTGCCGTATCACCCGGTTTATTTAAAATGGGTCCTGTCAGCGCTGATGCAATGTATAATGGAGAATATCATTCATACAATGGTGCAGGAGTGGTGAGAGTGGTGCAATAAAAAAATTTAAAGGTTGCCAATTTTTTAAAAAGTTGGCAACCTTTATAATTATAAATGACTTTATGGCTAAAGTAAATCAGACTTTAGTGGTAGCGGACGAAGTGATCATGAACAAAATTTATATGATCAGGGGACAAAGAGTAATGATTGATCGCGACCTGGCGCAATTATACGGAGTAGAAACTAAGCAACTGAAGAGGCAAGTGAGACGTAATATTGATCGGTTTCCGGAAGATTTTATGTTTGTGATGAGCAAGAAAGAGTTTGAAAATTGGAGGAGCCAATTTGGCACCTCCAATTCTGCGGATAAAATGGGTTTGCGTTATTCCCCTTATGTTTTCACAGAACAGGGAGTAGCTATGTTATCCAGCGTATTGAACAGCCAGACAGCGATTGAAGTAAATATTCGCATCATAAGGGTTTTCAGCAAAATGAGGGAAATGCTTTTAACCCATAAAGATATTTTGTTGAAGCTGGAACAAATAGAGAGGAAAATGATGAAACAGGATGGCAGAATGAAAAAAAATGAAGATGATATACAAATGATATTTGAAGCGCTGAAAGAGCTGCTGAACCCGCCACAGGAACTGCGAAGAAGAATAGGATTCAGAATAAGCAACCAGGAGTGAATGGCAAATCATTTTTACAGTTGCTGATTTTTCAAAAGTCAGCAATTGTTATTTCCAAGCTGCATATTCACTTCATGAACGATGCTGTCAACTTTTCCCCAAAAAATATCACCATCGTCTCCTATCGATTGGACGAAGTGTGATGTGTAAAATATCTTAATCGTTTTCAAAATATTCTCTTGGAATTTCAGATTGGAGAATAATGGATTGCAGCGTTCCAATTCTGATTCCCGGATGATCCGGTACAGGAACTGTGATGGTACTGATTGGTATTTTCTTTTACATTACTATCTGACTGCCTTTTTAACAAACCTGCGTAAATCCGTGGTCAGAAAGGATTTTACAAACTTCTTTTCCTGAAAATATTTTTAGCTTACGCAACTGCTATTTGCATATTTGTAATGAAAACATCAGTTTTTAACCTCGATACTATTTCCTTTTTTGAAGCATGCTCATAAAATAATTCAATTGCTTCCTGAAGTTTAATCTTGGCTTCTTCTACTGTGTTTCCCTGGCTGGCAATATCCACTCCGGACACAAAGCTACAAAGCCGCCATCCTATTTTTCTATAATGGCAGTAAAATTCTGAATATTTTTCATCATTCAATTTTTTATAAAGTTGCCCAATAAAATTGTACTAATGCATATCAGTGTTTCCAAAAATTGGTGAGTCTTTATTGTATATTCACAACTGATTTCATGCAAGTCATTGAAAAAAATATTGCTGTTGTTTGTAATCCACTTGCCGGGGTTGGTAAGGCAATAATATTATCAGAAAAAATTTGTTCTGAATTATCCAATAGAAAGATTCAATTTTCTTTATTCAAAGAAAACCGGCCCACTGACTTCAATGGCTTCACCGATGTCTTTATTGTTGGTGGGGATGGCACTTTGAATTATTTTATCAATCATTACCCGGATATAAAATTACCATTGGTTATTTTCAACGGCGGCACCGGTAATGATGTACATTGGTTGCTTTATGGAAAAAAAAGCTTCAAGGAGCAATTTGAACTGGCATTAACGAATGCGCCTAAACCGATTGATGGAGGAAGATGTAATGAACGTCTTTTTATTAACGGAGTTGGAATTGGTTTTGAAGGAGCTGTTGCGCAAAGTCTTTCCGGAAAAAAGAAAAAGACGGGCAAAACATCTTTCCTGATCGCAGTATTGAAAAAAATATTTTTCTATCGTTCCAAAAAATATAAAATTTCTTCTGAAGGTATGCCATACCCGGAACAAAGACAACTCATGATCAGTATAACCAATGGACGAAGAGCTGGCGGTGGTTTTCATATTGCACCTGTTGCGGCAGCTGACGATGGTTTGCTGGATGTGATTATGATAAAGGCCATTACTCCTTTTCTCAGATTACGATGGTTGCCGGTAATAGAAAAAGGAAAGCACCTTCATCTTTCTTTTGTAAAGCATTTTCAAACGAAGAAGATAATTGTTGAGAGTGATCAACCCATTCAATCGCATCTCGATGGAGAAGGTTATACCAGTGGTAAGATCGAGATAGAAATTCTTCCAGCTCACTTTTTATTTCGTTACTGAATGCAAATAAAAAGTCCGTCCCGCCATAGACAGGACAGACTTAAAACAATGAATTAATTTTTTAAATTAATAGTCGTTGTTGTAACCACCGCGGTCGCGATTGTAACCACCTTTCTTAAAACCGCCGCCACCACCGCCTCCGCCAAAGCTTCTTTTCTTAAAACCGCCGCCTCCGCCACCTTCGGGTTTAGGACGGCTTTCATTAACAACAATATTGCGGCCACCAACGTCAGTTCCGTTAAGTGCTGCAATTGCTGCCTGAGCTTCAGCATCATTAGCCATTTCAACAAAGCCAAAGCCTTTGCTGCGGCCAGTGAATTTGTCGGTTACAATTTTGGCAGAAGTTACTTCGCCATGTTGAGCAAAAAGGTTGGACAAATCCTGATCTTTCAGGGTCCAACTAAGGTTTCCTACGTAAATGTTCATTTTTGAGAAATTTTTTAAAAAACAAAATAAGTGTCAACAGTAAACAGTAACCAATGAACATTTATCGGATTGTCGAAACGTTCAGGGACTTGTGAAACTGTAAAGAACACCAAAACAGTACAAAATAACGGATTTTTTTCTGACTTATTGTCAAATTATTCACAGGTGTGGGATTTTACAAAAACCCGCTTCTAAAAGGCTGGTTTTAAACTGAAAAAGGTGCATAAAAAAGTCCTTCTACCGGAAGGACTTTTTTAAGAATATTGTTTCAGAAATTACTCGGCTACCACTTCAAACTCAACTTCTGTCGCTTGATTATTTCCAAATTCAATACTGGCTTTGTAGGTTCCAAGTTCTTTCACTTCATCTATTATAGTTATTTTTTTTCTGTCTATCTCATACCCTTTTTGTTCCCGAATCGCTCTGCTGATCTGCAATGAAGTGACGCTTCCAAAGATTTTACCGCTGGTTCCGGTTTTGGCACCTATCCTCAGTGGAGCTTCTTTGAGTTTGCTTATCACACTGTTTATTTCTGCAAGCATTTTTTCTTCCTTCTTTTTTACCTGCTTCATTTTTTCTTCCAGTTGCTTTTTATTGCCGGGACTATTTTCAACAGCAAGCTGGCGAGGTAATAAAAAGTTACGTGCATAGCCATTGCGCACTTTTACTACTTCATTAGCGGCACCGAGATTATCTACATCCTGTATTAATATTACTTCCATGATTTCAGATTTTGGGCTTCGTTTTCTGACTTTTGTCCTGAGCGTTTCTCATGCAATAAGTCAGATGCAGAAGCTATTTCAATAAATCAGTTACATATGGCAATAAAGCCATCTGACGGGCTTTCTTCACTGCATCCGAAACTTTGCGCTGGTATTTCAGCGAGTTGCCGGAAAGACGGCGCGGTAATAATTTACCTTGCTCGTTCAGGAATTTTTTCAAAAATTCAATGTCCTTATAATCTATATAACGGATGCCATATTTTCTAAAGCGGCAAAATTTTTTAATTCTCTTGTCACTTTTAATGGCGGTGAGGTATTTGATTTCATTTTTTGCCATAGACTAAACTCCCACTGTTTTTTCGGTTCCTGATTTCACACCACTTCTCTTTTTTTCATTATATACGACGGCGTGTTTATCGAGTTTGGTAAGCAGATGACGAAGGACTGATTCATCGCGGAGAAGCTGCACTTTGAGTTTTTCGTTGAAGTCGGATGGCGCAATAAATTCCATCACCCAATAAAGACCAGTAGTTTTTTTGTTGATGGAATACGCCAGTGATTTTAATCCCCATGGATTTTCTGCTACAACAGAGCCTCCGTTTTCTTTTACAAGGCCAGCATACTTTTTTTGTTCTGCTTTGAATTCATCGTCGCTGAGAACAGGGGTAAAAATCACCATCAATTCATAATTGTTCATTTACCTTTTTTTATTTTTAAGAATTCGATTTATTCCCAATGGACATTCCGCTTGAGGCGAAACGAATCTGCGAATACAGATTTGGGGCGGCAAAGATAGGGAAAGGCAGGCATAAGTAACAGTCTGAAAATAAGAATTTTTTCCCCATATCTTATAGCCTTATTTGCTCATAATTACTGCTTCCAGTTTCTTTTTTGGATTAATATGGCATATAGTCTCATAACCATATCGCAATAGTACATCGAGATGTAACGGGCTTGCGTATAGAAAATAAATTTTTCGGGGAAACTCAACGACTGACTTTTCTGTTTTTATCAAAAACGTTTCCAGGATTTCCTTTTCAAATGGATTGAACATAAAAAAGACTGAATCGTTATTATGCAGCTCATAGCTCAAGACATCAGAACAGATCACGTTCCATTTCAGGTTTTTAAATTTAAGATGAACTTTTTTCATGTTTCTTTCAGCGTCTTCACACAATTCTTTTGCAAAATCAATTCCGGTAATTGAAGTGAAGCCAAAATGTGCTGCCACTGCCAGCACTCTTCCTTTACCGCAACCCAGATCTATAATTGAGGAAGCATTCGAAATTTTACGGAATGCCGTCAGCAGTTTTTCCAGTAAATAATAACTTACTGCTTCATAAGGTGAGCTCTTGCTTATGTCTCCTTCAGGTATTGTTAGATTTTTGAGACTCTCCGGCTTTACAGTATTGATTTTATATTTTGGACCCCGTTTTGCTTCATGCCAGATAATAAAAGATGCCAGGAAAATATTCCAGTGAAATAAAAGGTAAAAGAAATAAGAAATATAATGTATAGTCTTTTTCACTCTTCACTGATTCTGAAATCAAGTACCCGGAGTTGAAGTGATTTTTCTCCGTTCCATTCGTTTTCGTCAATTTTAAATACAATGTCAATTGGTGTTCGCATTTGCAATAAATGAAATCTTGCGGCCATGCCAAAACCGATACCGGTGAATGTGGCATTATTCTGTCGCAGGGAAAAACGCAAATGTTCTTCTTTTACGACTTTTGAATATCCTGAGTCCATAACACGCTTTGCTACAAAAACCGGGCGAAGATTTTCCGGACCGAAAGGCTCCATTTGAGAAAGGATATTATAGAAAGACCATTTGATATCGCTGAAAGAAATTTCGGCATCAATTACTATTTCAGGTACCAGCAGATCCGGATTAATGGTAGAGGAAACCACTTCCTCAAATTTGCTGCGTAGTGCATCTACTTTTTCTACTTCAAGCGTCATGCCAGCTGCTGCAAAATGTCCTCCGTATCCAAGCAGGTGTTCTTTGCAGGCATGAATTGCTTCGTATAAATTAAATCCGGGAACGCTTCTGGCGCTGCCCGATGCATAATCACCAGATTGAGTAAGAACAATTGTTGGGCGATAATAATGTTCAATTAATCTTGAAGCAACGATCCCGACAACTCCTTTGTGCCAGTGGGGTTGAAAAACGACAGTTGATTTTCTTGTTGTCCATTCTTCTTTGCTTTTTATAATTTCCAGTGCTTCTTCAGTGATACTACTGTCTGCTTCCTTGCGGTCGGAATTATCGCTGTGCAGCATTTCTGCATAGTGCAAAGCTTCTTCATAGTTTTTTGCAACAAACATCTGCACAGCTTTTCTTGCATCATCCATTCTGCCAGCTGCATTTACCCTGGGCGCAATCATGAAAACAAGATTGCTGATATGTAATTCTTTAACCAGGCCACTGAGGTATGCAAGAGCTTTTATACCATTATTAGGATTTTCATTTGCTTTTTTTAAACCATGAAAAGCCAGAATTCTGTTTTCACCTGTTATTGGAACAATATCGGCAGCAATGGCAGTCGCAACCAAATCGATATATTCAAATATGTTTTTGTTAGGAAGATCCATTTTTTCTGCCAATGCTGTAATTAACTTGAATCCTATACCACAACCGCATAATTCTTTAAAGGGGTAATTACAATCTTTTTGTTTAGGATTTAAAATGGCAACTGCAGGGGGTAATTCTGCGTCGGGCAGATGATGATCACAAACAATGAAATCAATATTCATTGACCTGGCACAGGCAATCAATTCAGCTGATTTAATTCCGCAATCCAGTGAAATGATCAGTGTGAAATTATTTTCTTTTGCGAAATCAATTCCAGCTTTACTGATCCCATAGCCTTCTCTATAACGATGCGGAATATAAAAATCAATGTTTGAATATATTTTTTGCAGAAACTGGTAAAGGCAGGCCACAGCAGTAGTTCCATCTACATCGTAATCACCAAATACCAATATTTTTTCCAGGTTATTGAATGCCGAAATAATTCTGTCCACAGCTTTATCCATGTCTTTCATAAGCCATGGACTATGCAGAGAAGATAATTGTGGACGAAAAAAATCTTTAGCATCGTCAAATGTTTCAATGTCCCGTTGTACTAAAATTTTGCAAATAGCGGAGTGGATTTTCAGAGATTGATGCAGCGATTCAATCTTTTTTTCATCGGCGGCTAAAAGGTTCCATCTTTTATTCATGATTCAGGGTAAACTCAACTTATTTAATATTTTCTGTCGGTGACAAAAATTACAAGATCTTCTAATCCTTTCCTCGCATCGCTTTCGGGAAATTGACGAAGAATATCCAATGCTTCATTTTTGTAGCTATTCATTTTCTCTAACGCATATGTGATGCCACCGGCTTCCTCAACCTGGCCAATCAGCCATTTTACTTTTTCCTTTACCTGGTTTTTATTTTTAATGATGTTAATCATTTTCCTTCGGGTTGCCTTGTCAGTTTTATTCAAAGTATAGATCAAGGGCAAGGTCAGCTTTTTTTCTTTGATATCATTGCCTGTAGGTTTGCCAATCTTTTCACTGGCATAATCAAAAAGATCATCTTTTATCTGGAAAGCCATGCCTGTTTTTTCACCAAAGAGTTGCATCTTTTCTGCAATAATATTATCATTGCTGGTTGACCATGCACCGGCAGCGCAAGCTGAAGCAAGTAAAGAAGCAGTTTTATTGCGAATGATTTCGTAATAAACTTCCTCTTTCAAATTAAGAGATCTTGCTTTTTCAATTTGAAGTAATTCGCCTTCGCTCATTTTACGAACGGCGTCAGATAATATTCGCAATATCTGGTGATCATTATTATCCAGAGAAAGCAATAACCCTTTTGCCAATAAATAATCACCGATGAGAACAGTAGCCTTTGCTTTCCATAAAGCGTAAACCGAAAAAAAACCTCTTCTCTCCGTTGCATCATCAACTACATCGTCATGGATTAATGTGGCCGTATGCAAAAGCTCTACCAATGATGCAGCCCGGTACGCTGGTTCGTTCACTTCACCAAAAAGTTTTGCTGAAAGCAGTACAAACATTGGCCGCAATTGCTTTCCTTTTCTCTTTACGATATAGCGCATAATACGGTCCAGCAAGGGAACCCGGCTTTTTACAGCGTCTTTAAAACGGGCTTCAAAGAGGCTGAGTTCATTGTCGATCAGTCCAAATGGTAATTGCATTTTGAAAATTGCAGCAATTTACGTTGCAAAAAATAATTGACCCGCACATGCAACAAAATGCAAGGTTTAGTTGACTAAGTAATTGAGAAATAATGGAAGCTGTGCAGGAAATAAGTTTTATAAAAATTTGTTAATTGGTCTTCTATATATATTTTTGCAAATTATTAGGACACCATTTTCATAAATCTTAATCCATAATTATGGCAAGCAAAAAGTATACTTTATTAGCAGGATTGATCTGCTTAATAGCTTCAACAGTTTTTGGACAAAGGGTCGGCACCAGTTATGATGTTAAAGACACTTCTGTTGTTCCCACCAAAAGAATGCCTCAGCATACTGAATTTTTAAATGGCACTTATGACTTTCCTGCAAAGCCCCGCAATCAGTGGGAAGTCGGAGTTAAAGTAGGAGCTTTTAATATAAGCGGTGATGTACCGTCTATTTTTCCTACACCAGGTTTCGGTTTAACTGTGCGAAAAGCTATGGGTTATGTATTTTCCATGCGTGCTGAATATATGTATGGAATGGGGAAGGGCCTGAGTTGGCTTCCCTCTGGTAATTTTGGAAAAAACACGCCATGGGTTAATGCCGGGTATATCCCGATAGTCGAATCTGTTTATTATAATTATAAAAACACTACTCAGGATCTTTCTTTGCAGGGCGTGTTTACTTTGAATAATATACGTTTTCATAAATCCAAGACCGGATTTAATATATATGGGTTTGCTGGATTTGGTGGGACTATTTATGATACAAAGGTAAATGCGTTAGGAAGCAATGGTCTAAAGTATAATTTCGCTTCCATTACAAATTCCGGAGTTTATAAAAACAGAAGGCAAACTATTAAGGCTTTAAAAGCATTGATGGATAAAACGTATGAATCTGCTGCACAAAATGATGGTGTAAGAAGGCCTAAATTATTTGGTCAGACATTCAGACCATCTGCTACATTTGGAGCTGGTGTTGAATTTAAGCTAAGTAACCGAGTAAATCTTTCCATTGAGGATCGTTGGACTATTCTTCATGATGATTTATTAGATGGTCAGCAATGGCAAGAACAACCCGCCGGTGATGCTGCGTTGACTTCTAATTGGGATGCATATAATTATGGGAGTGTGGGAATAAATATTAATCTTGGATCTAAATCTGTTGAACCTCTTTGGTGGCTCAACCCATTGGATTATGCTTACAGCGAAATTCGCAATCCAAGGTTGATGAGGCTTCCAAAACCTGTTTTACCGGATAGTGATGGCGATGGAATTACTGACCAGTTTGATATGGAACCCAACACTCCTGCCGGTTGTCCTGTTGATTCTCATGGTGTGAGCAGAGATACTGATGGTGATGGAGTTCCTGATTGTAAGGATAAAGAACTTATTACTCCAACTTATTGCCAGCCAGTAGATGCGGATGGTGTTGGAAAATGTCCATGTCCTCCTGAGTCATGTTTTCCGAAACAACCTACTGTGGCTCCAATTACTTGCGCACAAAAAATGGGTCCGTTACCAAGTGTGTCTTTCAAAGCTGGCAGGAATGAACTGAATAATGATGCAAAAGCAGTTCTTGCAACAGCTGCATCCAGAATCCGGACAAATCCTGATTGTAAAGTAGTAGTAATCGGATATTGTTCTTCTGATAAGAAACAACAACAATTAAGCTGGGATCATGTAAATACTGTAATCACATACCTTGTAGAAAAAGAAGGAATCAGCGCTAACCGGTTTATCTTCAATTATGGCCAGGAAGGTGGCGATTGCAATACAGTTGATCTGCGTGCTGCTAACGAAGGCGAAGAAGGACCTAATACAGTGCCGGCTCCTCATCCAAACCTTCATAAGAATCATTAGAAGATTTGAAATTATATATGATATTAAAGCCCTTCCTTTTGCGAAGGGCTTTTTTAATCACATGTTTTAAAATTCTGAAATAATTTTTAGAACTAAACCTATAACTTCTCTTTATCAAAACCTTAACCAGCAAGGTTTGGAAGCTTATTTTTTTTACATAAGATTTGCCGGTAAACGTTAACTTTGCGCACCCGTTACAAACCTAACGGAAGGACAGAAATACTAATATGAGATTTACCTGGAGTTTAATAATATTGATTTTTTTAAGCAGTTGCAGCAATCACCTGAGCAAAATTTTAAAAAATCGCGACCCGGAGTATAAGCTTCGGATGGCAGAGCAATATTATGTCAGAAAATCCTATTCAAGCGCTGAGCAGGTTTTTGAGAATGTAATGCCTTATTTCAGAAACCGAAAAGAGTTTGAAGACATTTATTATAAGTATGCTTATTGTGCATGGTATGATGAAGATTATGAGAATGCAGAAAATCTTTTTAAAAGTTTTCTGGAGACTTTTCAAAACAGCCCAAGAGCAGAAGAAATGGATTTTATGAGGGCCAAATGTTTCTTTATGCAATCGCCCAAGCCGGAATTGGATCAAACCAATACGATTAAAGCGATGGGCGCCATGCAAACATTTATTAATACCCATCCCGGATCATCAAGAATCAAAGAGGCCAACGATATCATTGATATTTGCAGAAATAAACTGGAAACAAAAGATTATAAGGCTGCACAATTATATTATGATATTGGACAGGTAAAGGCGGCTGTTGTTGCTTTTACAGGTGTGTTGAATACATATCCTGAATCTGAAAAAGCAGATCTGTATAAATTGATGATTATAAAATCTGATTACCGCTATGCAGAAATGAGTATCGAGGAAAAACAGCTTTCAAGGTTTGAACAGGTTATTACCGATTGCAATGATTTTTCAGACCGGTTTCCTGCGAGTAAGCTAAAAAAAGAAATGGAACATTATTTAAGTTTATCACAAAACAATATTAAAAGTTTAAGTCATGAGTAAATTAAGACGTCAACTTAGCGTTGGTACCAGCAGTGTTGTTGAAACCCGCAATATGGATGAAATAAAAAATAAAACGGGTAATGTATATGAATCTATCGCCATTGTGGCAAAAAGAGCAAACCAAATCAATATTTCTTTGAAAGAAGAATTGCATAATAAACTGGAAGAATTTGCCAGCCATACCGACAGCCTGGAAGAAATACATGAAAATAAAGAACAAATTGAAATCTCCCGTGCTTACGAGCGAATGCCTAATCCTGCATTGCTGGCTACCCAGGAGTTTCTGGAAGATAAAGTATATTTCCGCAAAGGCGAAGACGAATTATTCAGTTGATATCTGACAGGGATAAAAAAATGAAATTGGTTTAAGCGATTTGTTACGACGGATCGCTTTTATTTTTTTATAATGATCTTAAAACTTCAATTATTATCAATTATGACCTTTTATTACTAAATGGTAATTTTGCTTTTGCATGTTAAAAGGAAAGAAAATATTATTGGGAATTACAGGGAGTATTGCTGCATATAAATCCATCTACCTGGTTCGTCTGCTTGTCAAGGCCGGTGCCGAAGTAAAAGTGATACTAACCCCTGCAGCTAAAGATTTTGTTTCAAAACTTACACTTTCCACGCTTTCAGGAAACCCGGTACTTATTAATCTGTTTGATGATGAAAGTTGGTCAAATCATGTGATGCTCGGGCGTTGGGCTGATCTGATGATCATTGCGCCGCTTAGTTGCAATACGTTATCTAAAATGGCAAATGGTCAATGTGATAATCTTTTACTGACTACTTATCTTTCTGCAGTTTGCCCGGTGGTGGCAGCACCAGCTATGGACGAAGATATGTGGCATCATCCTTCCACTAAAGAAAATATCAGGAAAATAGAATCATTTGGCAATACAATTATTCCGGTTGAGAAAGGTGAATTAGCCAGCGGGTTATATGGTGACGGACGAATGGCCGAACCGGAACAAATCATTCAATTTATTAATGATCATTTTTTTCAAGTAAAAGAATTAACCGGTAAGAAAGCATTGGTTTCTGCGGGTCCCACATACGAAGCCATTGACCCGGTTCGTTTTATCAGCAATCATTCTACAGGGAAAATGGGCGTAGCAATAGCAAAAGAATTACATAAAAGAGGAGCTGACGTTACTCTTGTAATGGGACCTTCCCAACTGGAATTTTCTGCCAATGGATTTAAAGTGATCAGAGTAACAAGTGCTGAGGAAATGTATATGGCTTGTGAAAAAGTTTTTAACAAAATGGATATTGCTGTTATGTCAGCAGCAGTTTCTGATTATTCGCCTGTTAAAAAAGCAAAAGAAAAAATAAAAAAGAAAGAGGATAAAATAATTATTGAGTTATCCAAAACAAAAGATATTTTAAAAAATCTCGGTGGTAAAAAGAAACAGGGTCAGGTTCTGGTAGGGTTTGCTCTTGAGACTAATGATGAGAAAAAAAATGCATTAGACAAATTAGTATCTAAAAATGCAGATATGATTGTTTTGAATTCGTTGAATGATGCAAAGGCAGGTTTTGGTTATGATACCAACAAGATTACCATTTTCGGTAAAGAAGGGCAAGAAATCAGATTTGATGTAAAATCAAAACAAGAAGTGGCTAAAGATATTATTGACACGATAATCAGGTTTCACTATGTATAAAAAATATTTGCTGATCTTTATTTTCTGTGCAGCAACTTTTCTTTCGTATTCACAGGAAATCCAGGCGAGACTTACTGTGGTTTCCAATAAGATTGGTTCGCAGGTAGACAAAAGAATATTTCAAACACTACAAGCTGCATTATCCAATTTTCTGAATGAACGCAAATGGACCAATGATGATTTTCAGCCGGCTGAAAAGATCCAGTGTAATTTTCTGCTGAGCGTAGAACAGGATCTTGGCAACAATGAATTCAAAGGTAAATTGACAGTTCAGTCGGCCCGTCCTATATATAATTCTACTTACGAATCGCCGATCATCAATTTCCTGGATAATGATATTGATTTCCGGTATGCAGAATTTCAGCCTATTGATTTTAATGAAAACCGGGTGCAGGGCATTGATCCGGTAGTTTCAAATCTTCCGGCGATATTGGCTTATTATGTAGATATCATTCTTGGATTTGATTATGATTCATTTTCATTGCGTGGCGGAGATATATATTTTCAGAAGGCCTGGAATATTGTGAACAATGCACCCGAATCAGGAAATATAACCGGGTGGAAGTCTTTTGAAAGTCAGCGCAACCGGTATTGGCTGGCTGAAAATCTAAACAATAGCCGTTTTGCACTTATCCATGATGCCATTTATGCGTATTATCGTTCCGGCTTTGATCAATTTTATGAAAATCCGGATGATGGGCGCAGCGGTATTATGAACTGCATTAATTATCTCAATACCATCAATAGTGAAAATCCAAATTCCATGATCCTTCAATTTTTTTTTCAGGGGAAAAGCAATGAGATTATAAAAGTTTTTAGCCAAGCCAGCGCCGATATGAAAAGCAGGGCAAGTGGAATATTGCAAAAAATTGATATCACGAATGCTACCGCTTACAAAGAAATGAAATGAGAAAATTTATTCCGATATTTTTTTTCGCTCTTTTCTTTGTCTCTTGTTTTGGAAAGAACCGAGTTCCCAGGGGAATCTTATCTCATGAAAAAATGCAGGCCGTATTATGGGATTTGTTAAGAGCAGATGAATTTGTGGGTGTATATATCCTGGCTAAAGATACATCTCTTAACAAAAAACAGGAAAGCGCATTAATGTTTGACCAGGTATTGCGCATTCATAAATGCAGCAGAGAGGAATTCAAAAAAAGTTTATTGTTTTATCAATCTCATCCTGATGTTTTTAAAGTAGTATTGGATTCAATTTATGCCCGGCAATCTGCTCTTGATTCTGTGCATACTAAATTTTCAAAACCTGAGTCGAAACTTCCTCAAAGAATAAAAGCAATTAAACCTCAGTAGGAGCGAACTCAGAATTTTCTTCCATCAACTTTCCTACATTTGTTGCCTCATCATTTTTTTATGAATAAAGTTATTGCAAATGCTGAAGAAGCAGTAAAAGATATTCAGGATGGCGCTACCATCATGTTGGGAGGATTTGGTTTATGTGGCATTCCTGAAAATTGTATTGCTGCATTGGTAAAAAAAGGAATTAAAAATCTTACCTGTATTTCCAACAATGCCGGTGTAGATGATTTCGGTATCGGATTGCTGTTGCAGAAAAAACAAGTGAAGAAAATGATCTCATCGTATGTTGGTGAGAATGCTGAATTCGAGCGGCAGTTATTGAGCGGCGAACTGGAAGTTGAATTAATTCCCCAAGGCACATTAGCTACACGTTGCCTTGCCACCGGGTATGGAATGCCTGCTATTTACACTCCTGCTGGTGTTGGTACCGAAGTTGCAAATGGAAAAGAAACAAGAAGTTTTAATGGCAAAGAATATTTGCTTGAGTATGCTTTTGAAGCTGACTTTGCCATTGTGAAAGCATATAAAGGTGACACGCACGGCAATCTTATTTTTAATGAAACGGCAAGAAATTTTAATCCGCTGATGGCGATGGCTGGAAAAATAACAATAGCTGAAGTGGAAGAATTATTACCGGCAGGTCATTTGCATCCGAATGCAATTCATACGCCGGGTATTTATGTGCATCGCATTTTCCAGGGAAAGAATTATGAAAAGCGGATTGAACAGCGGACAGTGAGGAAAAACCCCTCCGCCCCTAAAGGGGAACTGTGAAGAGTTAAATAAATTAATAATAGAGTTAACCCATAGTGCGATTGAGCCGGGAACATATCTATGTGAAATTTATGTACCTATGTTTCTATGTGGTGAGAAAATTTTAACACATAGGCACAATAGAAACATAGGAGTCACATAGCAAAAAAGAATTAAAATGAAAATCAAGAATATTTAATCGCACAATGTGTTATGGTTACAATAAATGAATATTCAGAAGTTGATAAAAATTAATTATAAACTTTAAAATTAAGTTCCCCTTCAGGGGACAGGGGTATGGCTTTAACAAAAGAACAAATCGCACAACGCATCGCCAAAGAATTACGGGATGGTTATTATGTGAATCTTGGTATTGGCATTCCAACATTGGTGGCAAATTATATTCCTGAAGGAATGAATGTGGAACTGCAAAGTGAAAATGGATTGCTTGGCATGGGGCCATTTCCTTTTGAAGGCGAAGAAGATCCTGATCTGATCAATGCCGGTAAACAAACGATAACAACTATTCCCGGCTCTGTATTTTTTGATTCTGCTTTGAGTTTTGGAATGATACGTGCCGGTAAAGTTGATCTTACTGTTCTTGGCGCTATGGAAGTAAGTGAAAAGGTGATATTGCCAATTGGAAAATTCCCGGCAAGATGGTAAAAGGAATGGGCGGCGCCATGGATTTAGTTGCTTCTGCAAAAAATATTATTGTGGCCATGATGCACACCAATCCAAAAGGTGAAAGCAAACTTTTACCGGAATGCACTTTGCCGCTGACAGGAAAACGCTGTGTAAAAAAAATTGTAACTGAGTTGGCAGAACTTGATGTTACCAATGATGGTTTTAAACTTTTAGCAAGAGCGCCGGGAGTAAGTGTGGAAGAAATAAAAAGAAAGACGGCTGGTAAATTAATTGTTGAAGGAGAAATTCCGGAGATGCAATTTTGAGATTTCATTTTGCTGCAACGTTCCCACTGGGAAACGTTGCGAAGAAAAAAAACGCTGTGTAAAAAAAATTGTAACTGAGCTGGCAGAACTTGATGTTACCAATGATGGATTTAAACTTTTAGCAAGGGCACCGGGAGTAAGTGTGGAAGAAATAAAAAGAAAGACGGCTGGTAAATTAATTGTTGAAGGAGAAATTCCGGAGATGCAATTTTGAGATATATTCTATCAATTGACGGCGAGTCCGGCCTCTATATTAACTTTGTTGGCAGAGCCTTCTGGCCGAGACGTCGCCTTTGAAATCTTGGGACACTCGGAAGCGAATTAAAATTTTTAAAAAAGTATTTAGCCGCATGGCAATTATCATACATTGTCCCAATCCCGCCATCTACACAACAAGGCCCTCTCAACCTGTATATAAATTGGCAGAAGCCATAGGAAAACTTTGTAATTTGCAGGTAGATTACAATCTGCTAAAAAAAGTAAAATCAACATCGCAATTGAAGGAAATTCGAAGACCCAGAACAAAGAAAAGCAATACTTGATGGAGCTTTTGACACAACTCAAATTCTTTAAAGGCCGTAACATATTGTTATTTGACGACTTGTACCGTTCAGGCGAGACTTTAAAAGCAGTGGCACAAATTTTGAAAAACAAAGCAGGAGTAAAAAACGTTTATATATTAACTATAACAAAGACAAGGTCAAAACGATGAAGAATCGAGAATATAATTGGCTCAGACTTCTAAACGCATCAGGCTTTGGAGCTAAAAGCATTTATTATATCTATACATGCCTTGATAAAGCCGGATTGACAATAAATGCCCTTTTTGATTTAAGCATAAATGAACTCCAAACATTATTACCAGAGATTGGGAGAGGAAGATTTTCAAAGGCATCTTTATTAAGTTTAAAAAATGTTGATGAGGATGGGACATTTGAACAGTACGAAAAATTAAAAAGTGAAAAAGTTCATATCATAGGATTGGATGATGAAAGATACCCGAAATCTGTAATTGAAAAACTTCAAGATAGTTCACCAGCAGTCTTATTTTGTAAAGGTTATTTGCCACTTTTAAATACAAAAGGAATTTCAATTGTTGGCTCAAGAGATGTAAGCGAATTTGCAGTAATGATAACTAAGAGAATTGCAAACCGACTTGCAGAAAATGGTTATAATGTGACGTCCGGATATGCAAAAGGTATTGACACAAGTGCACATTTCGGAGCTCTTGAAGCTGGTGGTACAACAACAATGATTTTAAGTTTCGGGACAAATCATATAAGCATAAAGAAAGACCTGAAGGAATTTGATTGGGAAAAGAATACTCTTTTTGTCACACAGTTTCTGCCTTATGAAAAGTTTTCTGGACAAAATGCTATGGTCAGAAACAAATTAGTTTGTGCTATGTCGCAAGCAGTTATTGTAATTTGTTCCGGCCCGGAGAAAGATGCTGATGGAAAAATGAGTGGAACTTTTGATGCAGGGAAATCTGCATTAAGAATGAATGTCCCACTTTTTGTATTAAGTCCCGATGTACTTAAACCAATTCCTCAAGGCAATCTTGACCTAATTAAAATTGGGGGCATTCCACTTTCAAATGGCAACGAACTTATTTCATATTTAGATAATCTCAGTCACAAAGTTCAACAACCAATTAATGGACAGCAAACAAAAACGGCTGATACTTCCACACAGGATACAAGTCCTAAAACAGCATCACAACTTGCTTTCGGTTTCTAAAACGAAAAAAGCGGCCTCCTCCGCCTTGTTTCATGTCCGTTAAATAAAAGAAAGCCAGGGCGACGGGACAATAGAATGAAAAACAAATTTGTTTTTTATAGATGAGATCAGGCGTCAACAATTCTTTTACCGAAAGGCATCATTGATAATTCTACTAATTGAAAATGTTTTTTTCCAAAAGGAATACCAATAATGGTAATGCAAAGCAATAAACCAAAAACAAGATGACAAATTCCCGTCATTAATCCGCCCGTTAATAACCAAATAATATTGAACACTATTCCCAGGCAACCGGCGCTACTTTCACCGGCAACAACTTTTTGTCCAAATGGTAACGCAACAAATGTGGCAATTTTAAAACATTGAAATCCGAAAGGAATGCCAATAACCGTAAAGCATAAAACGATTCCGCAAACAACATAAATAGCTGCAGAAATAAATCCGCCAAATACAAGCCAGATAATGTTTCCCAAAAGGTTCATGGTAAATGATTTTTCTGTCTCGCCGGAATCTTTTGCAAAAGACCCTGGCGTAACCCGGACATTTTAATTAAGCAACTGTAGTATTTGTTGTTGAGCTTGTAGTTGCAATTGTTGGATTTTGAATTGTGCCTCATGTTGTAAATGTTCAATATTCATTTCAACAGATTGTTGCATGAGTTGCAGCTGTTGCTGAATACGAAATTGCATTTGCTGAATCTTCTGCATTATTTGTTCCTGTATTTTTTGTTGATCCTTTTTTTTTGAATTTTCAAGCAATTGTTTTGCCTTGTTCTGAAATTGTTCTAACTGTTGTTGCGTTTGTTGCTGGAATTGTTGAGTCTGGGTTTGTATTTCCTGCTGCACTTGTACTACCTGTTGCTGCACTTGCTGCTGGACTTGTTTGGCTTGTTCATTTACCTGTGTTTGAATTTGCTGTATCTGCGCGGGCAGGTCTGGTTGTTGTGCATTCACAAATAAAATACTAATGAATGATGCGATAAAGACACAAAAGATTTTCTTTGCTTTCATTTTATTTTTGTCAGAGATTATAGTGCTGACGCTGCACTTGTTCCGGCACTTAAAGTTCAATAATATATATAATCGGACGCAAAAAAATAATTGCAGGTTACAAGAGTAATGATTTTCTGTCTCGCAGGGGGGCTTTTGGAAATTACTCCTGCGTTACTCAAAACCACCAGGGCGACAAGATAAGGACAGATAATGCCAATTTCTCCGCAAAACCCTCTCTTTCACCTTGTTCAAAGGCATTGTCAAGTGAAACAATGAGGCCGTCAGGTCAATCAATCGCATCGTCACCTGCATCAATGACATGTTAAGCTGCATCAATGGCATCGTCAGGTCAATCAAAGGCGTCGGCAAGCCAATCAATGAGGGCGTCAGGTCAATCAATAAGCCCGTCAACTGAAACAATCGCCTCATCACCTGCATCAATGATATGTTAAGCTGCATCAATGGCATCTTCAAGTCAATCAATGAGGGCGTCAGGTCAATCAATCGCCTCGTCACCGGAATCAATGATGTAGCAAGCGGCAACAATAATATGAAGCTGGCTGTTTTTTACTTTGTATTATCCCGCCCATCCTTCTCTGTCAAGGCTTCTGTATTGAATAGCTTCGGCAAGATGTTCGGCTTTTATATTTTCACTTTGAGAAAGATCGGCAATGGTTCTGGAAACTTTTAAAATACGATCATAAGCTCTGGCAGATAAATTCAATTTTTCCATCGCAGCCTTCAAAAGGTTTTGTCCTACTTTATCAATCACACAAATTTCTTTCAGCATCTTGCTACTAATTTGTGCATTGCAATAAATTCCCGGATGATCTTTGTATCGTTGCGCCTGCATTTCTCTTGCTTTGATAACCCGTTCACGAATGGTAGACGATGCACCGGATGATTTAACAGATGACAGTTCACTGAATGCAACCGGTGTTACTTCCACATGCAGATCAATACGATCAAGCAGAGGGCCGGAAATCCTGTTTAAATATTTTTGTACAGCGCCGGGCGGACAAGTACATTCTCTTTCCGGATGATTATAAAATCCGCAGGGACATGGATTCATAGAAGCGATCAACATAAAACTGGCTGGAAAATCAATGGCAACTTTTGCTCTGCTGATCGTTACTTTTCTTTCTTCCATTGGTTGTCGCATAACTTCTAAAACTGTTCGTTTGAATTCCGGTAATTCATCTAAAAACAAAACGCCATTATGTGCCAATGAAATTTCTCCGGGTTGTGGAATGCCGCCACCGCCGACTAAAGCTGCATCGCTAATTGTATGATGAGGTGAACGAAAAGGTCTTTTAGAAATCAGTGTTGAGTTCTCTGCTAATTTTCCGGCAACAGAATGAATCTTGGTTGTCTCCAATGCTTCCTGCAAAGTAAGTGGAGGAAGAATAGTTGGCAATCGTTTTGCAAGCATTGTTTTTCCTGCACCCGGCGGACCAATCAAAATAGCATTGTGTCCACCAGCCGCTGCAATCTCCAATGCACGTTTAATATTTTCCTGACCTTTTACATCAGCAAAATCAATTTCAAAATCACATTGTGCATTAAAAAATTCTTCCCTGGTATTTACAGTAACAGGATCCAACCCCTTTTCATCATTCTCAAAAAATGAAATCACTTCTTTAATATGGTTCACTCCATAAACGTGCAGGTTGTTTACCATGCCAGCTTCCTTTGCATTTACTTTGGGAACGATTAATCCTTTGAAACCTTCTTTTCTTGCCTGTATGGCAATAGGAAGAGCGCCACGGATTGAACGAACTTCTCCATCAAGACTCAGCTCACCCATGATTACATAATTGGCAAGTGCTTCTGATTTTTCCAATTGTCCCGATGCACCTAACACGCCAAGAGCAATGGGAAGATCAAATGGAGTTCCGCTTTTTTTTACATCGGCAGGAGCGAGGTTCACCACAAATTTTGTCCGCGGCATCATAAAACCATTTGTCTTGATGGTGCTTTCAACACGCTGCAAACTTTCTTTCACCGCATTGTCAGGCAACCCAACAATAGCGGGATCTTTTGCTGTAGACATCAGGTTTACTTCAATCGTGATGGAAATGGCTTCCACTCCATATACAGCGCTGCCAAAAGTTTTTACCAGCATGGTTTAATGGTTCAATGTTTTAAAATATTTATTCAGAAAATTATCGGTCGGCAGTAACGAAATATTTTAAACTGACAATTTTTTTATTGAATCTGATCAATTTCCTTTTTCACGAATACTGGAAATTACATCATACTAAGTAAACTTTTTATTAGCGCAGTATGATTTTTATCATAGTTTGAATTTTTATTGGCATTAGTCTTGTATTTATTTATAAATTGAAAAGTACGGTGTGCTCAAGACCGCAGTTTGCAAACAAAAAGTTAAGTATAAAATCTAATCTGCCTTCTTTAGATTTATTTCGACACGCTCGGTTTTTGATTGATTTTTCTGGTTGATAAAGTGAAACTCATTAATTGCGGCACAAATAATGAAAGCTGCTGTCAGGAATGAACTTCATGAGTATAACTTTATCGCTACCCCCGGTAATGAGATAACGGTCAAAGCTTCCATCTGAAAATCTGAAATTTATTGTAAGATAATCAAGACTCCATGTTCCGGAAAATTGTTTGGTTTCTTTTTGCCATGTAAAACTTAAATCTTTTTTCATTTCCAAACTAATTTCACGGTCTAATGTCCAGTTTCCGGTCAAGACTTCAGGAGTTACCATTAGTGGTGGCGGATATTTGAATTCAACATGGTACTTCTTTTTCAGGTCGGCATTTACTTCATTCATAAAATCTTTATCCTGATTTTCCAATTGGTTCATTTTATTCAGGAACCTGTTTTCGTAGACAATTTCTATTGAATCTTTTTGCTCCTGAGTTAAATTCAATGAATCCAATTGATTAAGACTTTTATAATAATCAGCGGTTGCATCTTTTTTCTCTTCTAATGTAACCAGCCTTCTGTCTATTAATGAAATAATCCTGTTATCGGCTTTCTTTTTATTTTCATCTTTAATATTAGCAATGTTATCAATAATTTTTCCATATTCATTCACAATATCATTTGCCATAGCGTTAATATCACCCGAACAAACCATTCGTGTACCGGCATTTTTAAAACTTCTTTCATAGGTCATCAGGGATTCCCAGGCATCAATGGTTGCTTGTTTTGTTTTTTTGAATTCGTCACTTTCCGGACTGTGAAAACCAAGAAAATAAATAATTACCGTGGAAACGACGGTTGTAGCAACGCCAATAAGAATGTTCTTTACCGGGTGCACCGGTCGGGAAGAATCTGCAGCCATGATTCTTTTTTCAGCAATTTAGCATTTCGCCAGAAAAAGTAAAAGATTTTTATTACCTAATAATTCCCACTACTTCTCGTAAGCTGGTAAGTATAATTGGGATAAGTAACTAACTGCATCGTGAAAGAATTTGCTGTGATGTTATAAAGGTTAAATGTATAAGTTCCCACTACGCCATTCTGATTGGGGTAAGTCATTGAAATCTGGTTGTTATAGAACCCCCATGTTCCTGAAGTTCTGACGCCATTTGTCATCAGCCATTCCATGTTCCCGTTAGAAGAAAGAGTGATAAAAGCGCCCGGAGTATTCCATTTGCCTGCAAAATCCTTTGCTTCATAATTACTTCTGTTGGTATTGAAATTGTTGCTGTTGTTATTATTTATATTACCATTTCCGTTACCATTGTTTCCAGGGTTATTATTCCCGTTATTAATATTATTATCAGTGTTTATATTGGAATTGTTATTGTTTGGGTTAGTTTTGTTAGTTGTATTATTATAATTGTTTTGATTAGTCTGATTCGTTATGCTATCAGTTTTGTTGGCATTATTTTTTATATATTGGTAAACGAGAAAATCAGTCATAGCAAAAGGCTGTCCATATCTTTCTGACAGAGTTTTGGCTATATCTTCAATGTCATTAATGGCGCGTTCCGTAATTCCTTTATTGCTATTCGTCCAGTCTGCATCTTCGGCGAGAAGTTTTTGCTGTTTCTCTTCAGGGCTGAGACTGGAATTGCTGATAGCTTTAATATTGTCAATGTATTTATCAAGTTTTGGCCCGATACTTTTTTCATTATCCAGTCTGCGGTCAATCATAGAAATAAATGCCTTGTCAATATCATTATCCTTTATCAGGATTTGCAAATCGTTCTGAAATTTGCGGGATTCGTTGGAAAGACCTTCCTTAAAATCGTCAAGGTTTTTGGTGCGTTGCAAATCATTTAATAACGAAACCTGGTTTTTATAATATACATTTTCAATAGTAACATAAGATTTCCAGGCTTTGGTGGTAGCTTCTTTGGTAACTAAATAATCGCCATTTGATCCACTGTTATTATGGAAGCCCAGAAAATATACGGCGCAGGCGCCTGCCACAGTGGTTAGCACACCAGTGATAATATTTCGGATCATATTGCTGGTATGAGTACTGATTGATGTCTTTTCCGGCATAAATCAAATTTACCAAAACTAATTTACGACTTTGCTAAAATTTAGTAAAATCAGTTTTTCAAATCTTCCTGGCTACTTTCAAACAATAAGGAAGTATTAGGATCGAGCCGGATTTCTTCGGGTTTTGAGGTCAGGGGAATATCAAAAACTTCAGACTGTTTGCTGATATAAATTTTTTTTACCAACGATTTGCCAGAAGAATATTTAAATAAAATCTCCAGTGGAAAAACGTAAACGTATCTATTCTGTACCTGGTCTACTTTTACCGAAATTGTTTTCTCATTATTCAAATACTTCCAGCTAACATGTAGTTGCGGAATGCCGGGAGTATACAGCCACTGATTAAAAAAAGTATCCAAATTTTTTTTACTCACTTCTTCAGCAACCGCTTCAAAATCCCTGGTGTCTGCATTCTTGCCTTTATACTTTTCATAATAGGCCCGAATTATCGTATGAAAGATAGAATCGCCCAATTCACGGTGCAGCATGTGCAACACCCAACTTCCTTTTTGATAACTGTTGGGATTCAGCAAGCCAATTAAGGAAGAAACGGAATCAACAACCGAATGAGAAGAGTGTTTGGCAAAATCAATAACCTCTTTTCTGTCTTTTTGCATTTCCCGGTTCATACTGTCTTTTCCGTATTTTGATTCAATGTATATATGTGTCAGGTAAGTAGCAAACCCTTCGCTCAGCCAGAGATGAGCAAAACTTTTTTCTGAAGCCATATCGCCAAACCACTGATGTGCTATTTCATGAGCCAGTAAACTTTCCACAGTTTTTGAAGATGATGCAGAACGTTCATCATAAAAAATGGCGCTGGCATTTTCCATACCACCAAAAACAGTAGTGGATTGCACGTTGGCCAGTTTATTAAAAGGATAAGGCGCAATATATCCCATAAAAAATTTTAAAATGGCTGGCGCTACCGAATAGTTATGAAAGCCTTTCACTCTATCCTGTGGATACACCCAGGCACTGACCGGAATATTTTTCGGGCTGTCCTGATATTGTTTTACAGCAAAATGCGCTACACCAATCACCATTACTTTAGTAGAAAGCGGTATGTCTTCTGCCCAATGAGTAATTGTTGTTTCGTTATTAAGTTTTTTTTCTTCAGTTTTTATTCCATTCGAAATAACTTCATATTGAGACGGAGCTGTAACAATGAATTCAAAACTTGCTTTATCAGCCGGATCGTCTATACATGGAATCCAGCCATGAGCACGATCAGGCCAGTTGTCTGCAAAAAATGTACGATCACCATAATTATTTTTTGAAATGATCAAACCAACAGGAGGCACGCCGTGATAATAAACCGTGAAAGTCAGAGTATCATTTACGGGTAACTTTTTTGAGAGTAAGATATTTATTTTATCATCTTTCTGAATAAAACTTTTTAAGGCTGAAGTTCTTTCAGAAATAATATTATCAACGATCATTCCATTACCGTGTTTATGCGCCATAACCAGATCCAGGTTGAAAGATGAAACTGGCTGAATGAACCTTATAGTAACCGCTGCCGAACCTCTGATCGTATCATTGTTATCGTTTAAAGTAATACCGAATTTGTAATGCAGAACATCGATTTTACCCTGTGCTTCTGTGAAGATTTGCGAGTAAATAAAAAGCGAGAAAAAAATCAGTTGTTTAATCATACATGAATAATAATTGTTGCAATCTATTTCAATTTGATTCATTAGAATTTTATAGTTTCTCCAGCATATCTACGACTTTTTCCTTTTTCAGAATGAAGTAGCCCAGCCGGTCATTACTGATGCCTTCTTTTAACTGGTAAGTAAATTCCAGCTGCTCATCTTTTACATTGGTTTCAAAATAACGGAATGAGATATTGGGAAATGTTTTCAGCTCATCGCCAATTTCGTAAAGGTGAGTTGAAAGGATAAATAAAGAGTTTTGAATTTTTATTAATCCTTTTATCACGACGCTGGAGCATTTCATCGCATCCTGAACATTGGTGCCTTTAAAAAGTTCGTCAATCAGTACCAGCCATTTTTTTCCATCATTGATTTTTTCAATTGTATTTTTTATACGCTGCACTTCATTGAAGAAGAAACTTTCACCTTTAGCAATATTATCAACTACGTTGATGTTACTGAGCAATCCGTCAAACAAAGTAAGCTTCATTTTTTTTGCAGGTACGCCCATGCCCATGTGAGCCAGAAAAGCTGCGGAACCAACAGCTTTGATCAGCGTGCTTTTTCCTGCCATGTTAGCACCGGTAAGAAAAAGAAAATTATGCTGCGGGTTCATTTGTAAATCGTAAGCAACTGGTTTTGGGAGTAAAATGTGGTACAAACCTTTTGCGTCAACCATCGGAGTTTCCTGTTCAATAAATTCAGGAAAACTCAGATCATAAGTTTTCATAGCTACCGCCATAGAATACCATGCATCTAACCGGCTGAAAATATCAATCAGTTCCAAAGTATTTGTTTTGTACCGGCCTTTAAGATAATAGCCGAAATAAAGATTTTGCCGGGGAGAAAATTTATCTTTTGGTTCAGTTTCGGAAAGTCTTTGCAGCGGCGGCTCTTTTAATAATTTTGAAATCCGGGTAATGTAAATATTGATATTGGGAGGCAGATCAAGCCCGTCAAGCAGTTCCGAAATATTTTTAATGCCCCGGAAGAAATCTGCGAAATGTTTTACAGAATATTTTATCATGGAATAATCAGGACTGTGCAGCCACTTGTAGAGAAGGCTGTTAATAGAATTTGGATTTTCAGGAATAGGGTCCAATGCGTAATCCATGTATTTATCCATCATTAAAATGGTGCCGTTACTGATATCGGTAGGCCAATCTTTCACATGTTCCATGAAAGTGCGGATGATCTTTTGTGTACCGATAATTTTTTTCAAATCATTGAAAGGCTCATTGAAAAATTTGCGAAGCCATTCTCTGCCGCCGGTAGTTTTTGTAAAATTGAGTTTATGAAAAATAGAAAATTCTTCCTCTGTATGAAAGATGGAAATGTCAGCGAATGATATTTTATCTATGTCCATGCCCGATAGAAAATTGAGTATTTAAAATTGAATATTGGACTTTTTGCCTCGATATTCAATCTAAAATCTTACCTCTCAAATAATAGCCTTTGTCCTTTCCGAGATTCATTCCATTGCCCGTTTCCATAAACTAAATTACCATTTATAAAAGTATGAGTGATTGTCGCAGAAAAATCAAATCCTTCCAGCGGACTCCAGCCGCATTTGTATAAAATATTAGGTTTTGAAACTTTAATGGAAGAATTCAAATCGACAATCACCGAGTCAGCAAAATAACCTTCACGGATATAACCTCTTTCTTTTATCTGGAAACATTCAGCAACGGCATGACTCATTTTCTCAGCAATTTTTTCAAGAGTAATTTTTTTTTGTTTGTAATAATATAACATCAGTAATAGTGAATGCTGGACTAATGGTAATCCGGCATATGCTTTTTCATAAGCAGTATTTTTTTCTTCCCATGTATGAGGCGCATGATCCGTCGCAATAATGTCAAGACGATCATCCAGCAATGCCCTCCACAGGGCTTCTTTGTTATCCGGTGTTTTTATGGCAGGATTACATTTAATGAGATTTCCCAGACGACTGTAATCATCACTGGTGAAGTGAAGATGATGCACACATACCTCAGTGGTAATTCTTTTTTCTTTTAAGGGAATCATATTTGTGAAAAGCTGTAATTCTTTTTCTGTAGTAATGTGGAGAATATGCAGCCGGGTATTGTATTTTTTTGCAATCTGGATGGCATATAAAGAAGAGTGATAACAGGCTTCTTCACTGCGGATAACGGGGTGATCTGAAATAGTTAATTCTTTTTTCTCTGTCTTTATTTTTTCAAGATTTTTTTTTATGATCTTTTCATCTTCACAATGTGTGGCTATCAATAATTCGCTTTCACTGAAAATTTTGTCAAGAGTGGAAGGATTATCTACCAATAAATTCCCTGTTGAGGCGCCCATGAAAATCTTAGTGCCGCAGATACTATTCTTTTTTTCATTTGTCCTAAGCACTTCATTCGCGTTTTCATTGGAAGTACCCATGAAAAAGGAATAATTGGCCAGCGAAGTATTTTTCGCAATTTCATATTTCTGTTCCAGTAATTCCTGTGTAAAGGCGGGAGGTATAGTATTGGGCATCTCCATAAAGCTGGTAACACCGCCGGCTACAGCCGCTTTAGATTCGGTATAAATTGTTGCTTTATGCGTTAATCCCGGTTCACGAAAATGAACCTGGTCATCAATACAACCCGGGAACAAATATTTCCCTTCGCCATTGATCTCAGTATAATTTTTATTGCCTGATGAAATTTGTTTTTCAATTTTTTCAATTCTTCCGTTTGATATCAGGATATCTGCAATCTGAACACTTCCTTCGTTCACAACCTGTATATTTTTAATCAGATAATTTTGCATATTTTGTTGGCTGATTTTCTAAACTGATACTGATGCAAATTAAAGAAACATACCCCAAACCCCTAAAGAGACTTTTTATATCGACATTTTTTATTTATCTGTTTTTTTTACCTGCTGCAAAATCTCAATCTACCTACCTGCAAAAAGGGGATAAGCAAAATATCCTGCTGGAACGACTGGAGATAAAGGGGCAAACCGATTCAGTATTGAATTTTTCTAAAACAAAACCCTTTAACAGAAAAGATGTTGTCAATGGGTTGAATGATTATATCCAGCGTTTTGGTAAAAATTCGTTGTCAAAAGTGGATGATTATTACTTGCAAAGCGCTTATGCAAATAACATTGAATATCTGCCTGACAGTATACAGGTAAAATATAAAAGTAAGAGACCATTTGCAAAGAATTATTATCGTACGCCTGCTAATCTTTATGAAGCTCATGTAAAAGATTTTGATTTAATAGTGAATCCCATCATTCAGTTTTCGGCTTCGAAGGAAAGAAACAATAGTGAAAAACTTTTTTTGAACACGAGAGGAGTTTATGTTCGTGGAAAGATTGCCAATAAGATCGGCTTTTATGGTTCTATCACGGACAACCAGGAACGGGATCCGCTTTATGTGCAGCAATGGGTACAAAATTTTACCGCAGTACCGGGTGAAGGATTTTATAAATCCTTCAAAGGTCCGGGAGGGTTGGATTATTTTGATGCTGAAGGTTATTTCACTTTTAAGGTGATGAAATATATTGATGCAGCATTTGGTTATGACAGAAATTTTATTGGCAATGGTTACAGGAGTTTATTTCTAAGTGATTTTGGCAGCCCTTATCTTTTTCTGAAATTGAATACACGGATCTGGAAACTGAATTATCAGAATCTTTTTATGGAGTTGGCGCCTGCAGACGCTATCACAGGCAACAGGTATATCGGGAAAAAATATGCGGCCATGCACCATCTGGATGTATCGGTAACTCGTTGGTTAAATATTGGTTTGTTTGAAGGAATTACTTTTGGCCGAAAAGATCATTTTGATTTTGGTTATCTAAACCCTGTTATATTCTACCGGTATGCTGAACAGCAAAATGGCAGCAATGATAAATCACATGAAGGAATAGACTTCAAGGCAAATGTTGCAAAACGTTTTCAATTTTATGGACAGTTCTTTCTCGACGAATTTGTTTTGTCTGAAGTGAAAGCTAACCGGGGAGCCTGGGTAAATAAATGGGCTTATCAGCTGGGTGCAAAATATATTGATGCTTTCAATATTAAGAATCTGGATTTGCAATTAGAAACAAACCGGGTTCGTCCTTTTACTTATTCACATACAGATTCTGTTTCGGATTATACACATTTCAATCAACCTTTAGCGCATCCGCTTGGTGCAAATTTCCAGGAGTTTATTGGTATTGCCCGCTATCAACCTGCGCCAAAATGGTTAATTGTTGCAAAAGCAATTTATTATTATCAGGGTCGGGATAGCAGCAATATCAGTTACGGCAGTAATATTTTTTTACCTTCTGCTCCGCCTTATAGGACTATGGAATATGGGTACTTTGTCGGTAGTGGATGGAAAACTGATGTGATGTACACTTCTTTATTGCTTTCCTATGAACTAAAAGAAAATTTATTTTTTGAATTAAATGCTGTTTACCGCAAACTGGATACCAAAACGGCGCCTATTATATCGCAGACCAGCTCAGTCATTTCCATTGGTGTGAGATGGAATATTGCCAGGAGGGAATTTGATTTTTGATTATTCTTTTATCTTGCTATGCAAAACATTACGGTGAGTAGATCTTTTAACTAATTTAGCTTGTATCTCAATTTTTGTAATCAATACAAAACCTCTCTGTTAAATAAAATTATATGCGACTGATTTTTTTAATTTCTATGTTACTGGCAATGAATTCAAAATTGTTTTCACAGGATCTAGCACAGAAATATTATATTAACTATGAACAACACCCAGGTGAATTAGTTTTGAATGATAGCCAGGTTGTTAAAGGTATTTTTCAGTATGCAAACTGGGCTTTCTCAGTCTGGAATTTTAAATATTATTCTGAAGCTGGAAAATTGCTGGGACGATATAAAGTAACAGAGATAAAAAAAATAACCCTGGCCGGCTCAGATACGAGTTTATCAAAGAAAGATTCCACTTATTTTGTCCGGATTGGGCATTCCACTTTGTACAGACAACTGACTTTTGGAACAATCAAGATATATGATGAGCTTATAGATGTAAATGAAAGAGAAGGTTTGATTTTCTACAATCTTTATGTTCTTGAAAAGAACAAACTGAAAACATTTCATTCGGAAGACAAAATATTAAGATACATAGAAGCAAAATTGAAACAAAAAAACATTAATAAATCTTTTCAATCCATTAATGAGGCAATCCGCTATTTAAATGATTCAGATATATAATCTGAATAGCGCCAGGAAAAAATCCGATTTTGAAAATATAAGAGCTAAATAAAGCAGCACCATCTCCAATGTTGATTCAGGTTCCCTGAAAAATATTTTAAAGGTATCTTTCTCTGATGATATTAAGATGATGCCGGTGATGACCGTAAATATGATTGACAAGTAATCGGGTTGACATTGGATAGCCGTTAGCTGTGCCTGTCCGGTCTAAGGATTCTTCGTTGAGAGTTTCTATAAAAACAAGTGTGGCTTCACGTAAAATTGATAACTCTTTTAGAATATCAACGACTTTTCTGTTATTCCCATTGGCATAAGATGCAAAAAGACTCTCATCAAAACCCGGCAATTCTGTTTTGTCATTTCTTGCTATTCGCATGGCTCTGTAAATTAATACTCTTTCACAATCGGCAAGATGAACAAGAATATCTTTAATGGTCCATTTATTTTCGCTATAACGGTATGTAAGTTTTTCTTCAGAAAGATTTACAATGAGTTCTTCGGTTTCATTTTTGATTTCTTTTAAATGCTGAAGAAGATTTCCATCATTGGGCACGCAGTCCATATACTTTTGATAGAAAGATGCATAACCACCTGCCGGCTTATATATTTTCTTCATTTGAGAATTATTGTTTATTAAGAATACAATTCAGAAATTATAAAGCCCAAAAATATAGGAAAGTATCGGTCAAAATTTCTGAAAGTGAATTTTTCAAAAATTAAATGTATTATCGGAAATAATTTACATTAGAGGTAATGTTTTAGCCCTCAATATGAATGCAGAAGACAATCATTCTTGACTCGAAGCGGTCAAATACACTGGAGTAGATGACGTTTGGATCGCGACTGAGAATATTACGAAGTCCATTACTGATTTTGATCTCAGGAGAAAGAATAAAGCTCTCAAAAAAGAAATTGAAACCTAAGCCCAGCTCAAGACCACAATCATATTTGTTAATCTTCACAAGATTGGCGTCAAGTTTTGTACGTGCATTGCTGGCTAAATCAATATCGCCTTTGATGCCTGCCAGCATATAAACCCTGAAATTATTAATGCGGTCACTTTGAAACTTTACCTGTAAAGGGAAAGAAACAATTACAGATTCTATTTTTTTAGTGATTGAGGTATCTCCATTTGTATCAGGATATTTCAGTTGATATAAAATATTTCTTTGCATAAAGTACAACTGCGGATTAAACCGTAATTCAAAACGATTGGATAACCGCATTGTGGCTGACAGACCAAGAGAAACTCCTCCGGAACTGGTAGGACGTGCTACTAAAATGCTATCGGTTCTTAAAAAACTGGAATCCATTTCAGTTTGAAACCTGTCGAAATTAGCGCCCAGCGTTATACCAAAATAATAAGGCTTGTTGTCATGATCCCAAAGATTCAGATTGGTCATTGTTTTTTGAGCCAAAGAAATTTTGGAAAGAAAAATGAAACCGATGAGGAAACACAATTCAGTTACGCCTATAACGGTTTTCTTCCGGTGTAGATGCAGCATACGCCTAAACTTAACGATTTAAATCCTGTATCAGAATAACCGATATTTTTTAAAATGTCAGCAAATTTCCAGCGGTCGGGAAAAGCATTGGATGATTCACTCAGATATTGATAAGCTTCTTTGTTTTGACGGAACCAACTAACAACTTTAGGCGCAACCATTCTCATATATAAATTATATAAACTGCGCACTGCTTTTCCTTCTGGTTTTGAAAATTCAAGAATTACCAATTGACCACCGGGCTTCATAACTCTTAAAATTTCATTAAGCCCTTTCTCTAAGCTTTCAAAATTCCGAACTCCAAATGCCGCCATTACCGCATCAAACGTATTATCCTGAAATTTTATTGCCTCAGAATCACCTGTGTGAAGTTCAATTTTACTGCTAAGACCTTCTTTTTCAATCTTTTTTTTACCCAATTGCAACATTTGCTCTGAAATATCAATGCCAATAATTTTTTCAGGGTTTAACATTCTGCATGCAATAATCGACATGTCAGCGGTACCTGTTGCTACATCAAGTATAAGTTTGGGATCGCTTTTTCTTAATTTTTTTATTGCTTTTTTTCTCCAGGTCAAATCAATGCCGGCAGAAAGGAAACGATTCAAAAAATCATAACGGCTGGCAATTCGATCAAACATTTCAGTCACTTGTTCTTTCTTACTGTGATCAGAATTTTTGAAGGGAATAATATGGTCATGAGGCAATGTTTCCATAATTATGGGTTGCAAAGATAAGATTGTATGAGCATGCTTTATCAGTTTCCAACCTGCATAATGTATCTTGCACAATTATTTTATGGAGATAAAATCAGCCAGATATATAATCAGTAATGTTGATTACAAAAATTGTCCTAAACCCGACAGGCCTGAATATGCATTTATAGGGCGCAGTAATGTGGGTAAATCATCGTTGATCAATTTACTTTGCAATGATAAAAAATTAGCTAAAATATCCTCTTCACCGGGAAAAACTAAATTGATAAACCATTTTGAAATTGTTTCTTCGTTGAATCATAGACCTGAGGAAAAAAGAAAAAAACCTGCGAGTTGGTATTTGGTTGATTTGCCTGGCTACGGTTATGCTGTAGCTTCACAAAAAGAAAAGCGCAGTTGGTCAAAAATGATTGAGGATTATATCCGAAAGAGAGAAAATCTTGGCTGTTTATTTTTATTAATTGACAGCCGGCAAAAACCCCAGCTTATTGACATTGAATTTATTAACAAATTGGGTGAATGGCGAATTCCTTTTGTTCTGTTGTTTACTAAATCTGATAAGAATAAACCCGGAGAAACGGAAAATAATATTAAGGATTTTTTCCGTATTCTTTCTGCCAGTTGGGAAAAAAATCCATCCTATTTTATTACTTCCTCAATAAAAAAAACAGGAAGGAAAGAAATACTCGATTATATTACAGAAATAAACCAGCGATTTATTCAGGGCTAAAAATAATTTAAGTTTATCGTAATAATTTTTTGGATTAATCTTAAATTTATTTTTTATAATTTTAAGCTTATGAGATCAATTTTATCTGAGAGGAATTTAGTAGTGGTTATGTTTATATCAGTAATAGTGACCTTCGCATTTGCTCATGAGAACAGTAAAAAGATAGAACAGGTTTATATAGGCACTGTTTCTTCGGTAAAATCATCTTACCAGCCTTTGTCTAAAATATCAAAG
Source organism: uncultured Bacteroidota bacterium (assembly GCA_963823125.1). Taxonomy (GTDB): domain Bacteria; phylum Bacteroidota; class Bacteroidia; order Chitinophagales; family Chitinophagaceae; genus UTBCD1. Next base: position 165,442 of record CAWGKD010000002.1, on the reverse strand, counting down.
ATGAATTCTGCTAGTGATGAAAAGGGAATTCTTCCTGTTGCCTTTCGCAAATAGTTATTTTTAAATCTATTCAAATTTTAGTTTACGATTTTATTTGCACAACTGCTACTGGCAAATGCTTCGGGTTTGGCTTTGAAGGCAAAGCCCATTCCCAGAATATAGCCCATAGCTTCTTTCAGGGCATCATTACTTTTGAAATGAGGGTTAGTATTAATATCTGCATGAACTTCCATATCCACATTGTAGACAGTGAATAAATTGCAAAGATCATAAGCTATTTCAATACTTTTGGCAACTTCGACAAGCATCCTTTCTTTAATTGTAAATTGTTGCCTGGTCTTTTCATTGTGGATAAACATAAAGCCACCATGACCTTCGCGCAGAAAAACTATAACCGTTGCAAATTCAGTTTCATGTCCTTTTACCTGTGAGTCTGTGCCAATGCAAACCTTCAGGCGAAAACCTTTTTCTGTCTCACGCCTGATAGCATTTTCAACGGCCTCAAGGATTGGAACTTCAATCATTTCGCCATTAAATTTTCTCCAACGCATAAAAAAAGAGGTTTTTCGAAGTTATCGAAAAACCTCTGATCTTCAAAAGGGGTACGGATTAAAACTTTGTTATCGGCTATAAAGGATTTTATTGGCGCACCAGTTTATCTGTCCATTGTTGATTACCATTATCAAAGCGAATCATATACATTCCGCTCATATAGCTACTGGAATTGATTGTGTTTATACCATTTGTTAACAAGCCTTTGGCAATAATTTTTCCGGTGAGATCAAAAAGAGTAAAATTAAAATTACCCGGGCTGGTTACTTGAATACTGTTGCTTACAAGATTGCCTAATAGCCGAGGTCTTTGGATTGAAGCATTAGATTTTAGTGCGATGATATTAGAATAATATTGCTGGCCATCGCTAAATGTTACATTAATTCTGTATTGTACCGTTGTAGTAACATAGGGTTTGTAAGTATAAGAACGATCCTCTATAGAAGGCTGAACAAGTTCGCTAAAATTTATTCCGTCAGTTGATATTTCTAATATTTGTTTTGCAACCGGTTCATCAGCATCAATGACCCAATCTAATTGATGTTTATCTCCATTAAGGCTGCCTTGCAATTCAAGTTTTCTCAATGGTAATATTATATTCGACATGGCGCCTTGCAAAGTATATGAACCAAGACTGGCATAATTAGGTGCATAGATATTTCCTTTTCCTTCAACTTTCAGGTAATAAGTACCGCTGATAAGTGAAGTATCAATAGAAGCACTGAGCAATGTGCCGGAAGTATAAACGTTGAGCAGAGTCTGAGAACTATTATATAAAGATACCTGCATATCAAGATCTGCTCCTGCATCACCGCTACCAACATTGTATGGAGTTGCATTTAAAATGAAGTGAGAACTGGTTGGCATGATAAATTTAAACATATCCTGATCACCTGGCTTTTCTATAATTCCGCCTACGTTGAACTGATTGTTTGTGAAAGTAGCTGTGCCAGCACCTGTAAATGTAGCCGGATAATCATCGGTACGGTATGTAAAACCATTTCCAGTAGTAATGATGCTAAGATCGCTTTGAGTAGTGGAGCATCCGTAAGGATTGGGGCCATCATTCCATAAGGTAAAATTCTGATAATATCCAACTCCCATAATAGGGGCCCAGCCAATTTCTCCTGTACCCTGACCGGGATTATATTGGGTGATCAAATTACAACTGGTGTCGTATTTCGCCTGATGATACAAACCAAGTGTGTGACCTGCTTCATGAGCTGCAGCTTCTGCAATATCTTTTGTGTTATAATTAAGCAAAGCCGTAAAAACAAAACATGGAGTATCATCTCCCCAGGTAAAAGAACCAACGAAAGATACTCCACCTGCCGAGCCATACCATGATGAAGTGACGGTGAGAATAACTCTGGTTCTCATATTAGCTGGTGCAGCAAAATATTTTGTAGAGTCTGTGGTTATATTCACGTTGAAAGGACGGTAGTCTTCAGACACTCTGTTAAATATTTCAGTGATCTGGCTACTGGTTAAACCGGCTGCGCCACAATAAATTGGTCCGTTGGTATTCCAACTGGTTCCATTTACAGTTTGTCCGTCAAAATCAAGATAAATGACTCCTGTTGCGGATGGATAACTACTCAGCAAAGGAACTTGTGCTTTGGCAAATAGAGTACTGATCATTGACAGTATTATAAGGGTGGATCGGATTAAGTTTTTCATAACAAGGCGGATTTTGATCGTTTACATAGGGCGGATAATTGGAATTAAAAACGGGTCAGGTACTTAAAAATTTATTCATTATTATTCATTTACCAGTTCATAAAAATTTCTTTTGACGAGCACATATTGGCCATTTTGCTTTTGCAAATCATATAGATCACCATGCTGAAAGCTGAGAATTCTCCCTTTCAGATCTATAGTTCCATCGGGCTTAGTAATCTTTGAAATAGTTAATGAAGCTCCCGGATAATTACTGGAACGAATTACTATACTGTGAATTTTACTTTCATTGTCATCAGCTGTGGAAACCACATCTCCCTGAAATTGGAAGGGAGTAGCATCCGATAAATTAATATTTACTGTATGGCCCAATTCGAACTTCATCAGTGAATTGATGTTAGAAAGATTTAAAACAATTCTATCAGGGAGGTTATCAAACTGCCGGGGCTTTTTGTAATCTGGTTCGTTAACAGGAATTGTCTTCTCCTGGGCAATTGAGAAAAAAGAAGAAAGCAGGAAGAGAAAACAAAAGCCAATGGTGCCTGGGTTTTTCATTATTGGATATTTAGCAAAGAGTAATGGATTATAATTTGCAGCCGATTTTATCTTCTGCAGTTTTCAGTGGGGACGGAGATACAAGTTTTGTAAATTATTTCTTAAAGTACAAGCTTTAAAATTCGAATTCGATTAAAATTGAGGAGTAGTACTCGGGTCTTATCGTAAAGTAAAGTATGAAGTATCGTAGAAATCCGAAATAATAAGTGTAAATCAATATTGCCCGGTGCTGAGAAGCACCAGCGTACATGCTTCTACGGGTTGAATGCCGTTACGTTTTGCAAGATTGAATAATTCTTCATTCTCTGCGCCAGGATTAAAGATGATGCGGCGGGGTTTCAGAGAAAGAATATAATCATAATAATTTTTTTGATGAACCGGATTCAGGTAAAGAGTGACAGTATCAATAGCTGGTAATTTTTTCTGTTCAGTGGTAACTTCTACATCAGATACTAAAACGTTTTTTTTCCCAATTGCAAATACCGGATGACCATAATTTCGCAAACGCTGAATAGCTAAAAAACTGTAACGGGAAGGATTACCTGATGCACCAAGAACCAGTGTGCTTTTTTTTTCATTCATGATGCAAAGCTAAGAAGGAATTAAATTTAAAACAGATAGTATTGCTTGCGGGGTACTTTTTTAATTATGTCTGTAAAAGCATATTTCAGATCAGGAAATTTGAATTGAAAACCGCACTCTAGAATTTTTGTAGGAATAACCCAACGGCTTTTTAGTATTAACTCAGGTTCTGTTCCAATAAATAAGGCTCCAATTTTCAACATCCATGTAAAAGCCGGAAGACCAAAGAAATAACCAGTAACCTTACGAAGCGTTTTCATGAATTCTTTATTTGTAACAGGATTTGGTGAGCTACAATTGTATATTCCATTCATATCAACATGTTCAAATATCCATTCAATTATCCGGCAGGTATCTTCAACGTGCACCCAACTATACATTTGTCTGCCGCTTCCTTGTTTGCCACCTAACCCAAATTTTAGCAGATTAAAATACGGAATAAGAATTCCACCCGGTCCTAAGGTGATTGCCATTCTCAATGCTACTTTCCTTGTACCTGGAGTTTGTTGTTCAAAGAAAGATTTTTCCCACAGCTTACAAACTTGTACTGAGAAATCGTTTTGAAATTCTTTAGAATATTCATCTTGAGGATAATCTTCTGCGTAACGATAAATAGTAGCAGATGAAGCATTAATCCAGAGAGAAGGAGGGGCAATACATTTCCGAATCGCTTCACCAATTATTTTTGTAGCATCAATTCGGCTACCAAATATTTCTTTTTTATTTTTTTCATTATAACGACAATTCACAGATCTACCTGAAAGATTAACAATAAGATCAGAACCGTCTAATTCTTTTATCCATGCACTGATCTTTTCACCATCCCAATTCACAAACTTAACATTAAGAAGATCTTCATTTTTTAGTGAATTATAATAGTTTCTGTTATTTTTTTCATTTCGGGATTGGCGAGTTAAAATGATAATCTGGTTTTCTTTTCCAAAATATTTTGTTAGCTCCTGACCAATAAAACCAGTGCCCCCGGCAATGACTATTTTTTTTCTGTTCACTGGATTCTTGAATTACGATCAACTAATAAGACCTGAGAAGTTATAAATAAACAGCCAGGTGAAAATTGTTGCAAATGATATAAACAATGTATTCATTAAAATTTCGCCCACTTTAAAAATGGCTTTATCAGGTATCTGGTACATAGGATAATATGAAAATTGTGTAATGACCTTGCCAGTCCAATAAGCTGCAATGAGCCCGGTAATTGCAGTAGCCAGGCCGGTCTGATTTTTTAATTCAGTTGTTAATAATATGGAAATAAGACCAAACGAAAAATTCAAGCCTTGAATATAGCGACCATAAGTTTTTGCTATTTCCTGGTTTAAAGGTTTAAGTTTTTTTATGTCAGTATACCAATCGAATACCACATGTCTTATGTAAGGATAGATGATAGCTGTGAAAATTTGCCCGATAGCTGCAAGTATAATTAGCCAATTTGGGATTTCAAATTTCATTTGATAGTTTTTTACTTAATAAATTTCATCATCATTCCCAGAAACCAATGTTCATCTGCCTTTACCATTACATCAAGCATTTTGTCTGCCTGCTTTCCTAATTTTTTAATTTCACTGATCGATTCTACAAAAGCTTTTACCTGTTTATCTCTTTTATCTCCTTCCACTTCTTCCAACTGGTCGAGTAATTTCAGCATTGGCTCCAACTCTCTTTTTTTTCTTTCTTTTACAATTTGTCTTACTACTTTCCATATATCTTTTTCAGCGGAGAAATATTCTTTTCGCTCGCCGGTAAGCAATACTCTTTCCACCAGTCCCCAGTTAATCAGTTCCCGAATGTTCATGTTGGTATTGCCGCGACTGATGGTCAGTTCAGCCATGATATCATCCTGACTCAGCGGTTCCGGGCTGGTAAGAAGCAAAGCATGTATCTGAGCCATCGTCCGGTTAATGCCCCAATGCGTTCCAAAGGAACCCCAGCTGCTGATGAATTGTTGACGAGCTTCTGCTATTTTCATTTTTCAAAATTAATAAATATTTTGAACTTTCAAAAAGTTTTGAAAAATTAATTTAATAGCAAATAAAACGGAAATTTCGTCCGGAGAAATTCATGGAGCTTCTGAATATTTGAGAAAGAGAAAACGACAATAGTCTAAGAATTTTGCGAGAAAGAAATATCTCCTGGTTATAACAACATCATTACCGGGTTCTCCATGTATTTCTTAAAGGTTTGCAGGAAAGCTGCTCCAGTGGCACCATCAACACTTCGGTGATCACAACTCATGGTAACTTTCATAAAATTACTTATACCAAAGCCTTCCGGTTTTTTTACCACTACTTCTTTTATTTTTCCAACGGCCATAATACAACTGTCCGGTGGATTGATAATGGCGGTAAATTCATCTATATCCATCATTCCAAGGTTGGAAATGGTAAATGTATTGCCTGTAAATTCATTTGGTTGCAATTTTTTATTTCTCGCCCGCCCACTTAGCTCTTTACTTTCTACGGCAATTTGTGGTAATGATTTCTGATCTGCAAAACGAATGACTGGAACAATCAACCCATCTTCAATAGCTACAGCAATGCCAATATGAATATGATGATAACGCCGGATATTATCGCCCATCCACGATGCATTCACCGCAGGATGCTGGCGCAATGCAAGTGCTGTTGCTTTTACCACCAGATCATTAAAACTGATTTTTACCGGACTTACTTCATTAAGCTGAGTACGGGCAGAGATAGCATTGTCCATATTGATCTCCATGGTAAGATAAAAATGCGGAGCCGTAAACTTACTTTCAGCAAGGCGTTTCGCAATTACTCCGCGTATCTGTGAGTTAGGAATATCGGTAAATCCTTCTTCACCTGAAACAGGAGTAAATGCCGGAACAGATACGGTCTTTGCTGTTGACTGTTGATCATCAATTGCAGACTCTTTATAATTATCAATATCAGATTTGGTAATTCTTCCACCATCGCCGCTACCATGAATTTTACGTATGTCAATTCCTTTTTCAGCGGCTAATCTTTTAGCGAGAGGTGAAGCTTTTATCCTTCCATTTACTTCAACCTCCGGAGAAATTTCAACTACAGCAGCCGTTGGTTTTGCAATGGTGGTTTCATTTGCAGCGGATTGCTTTGCATTTGTTGTCTGTTGTTTATTGGCGACTGCTTCATGACTTATCCCACTTTTAGATGATGCCACTATCGCACTTACATCCACTTTTCCTTCTTCACCAATGATACAGAGCAAATCATTCACAGCTATCTTTTCACCATTCTTTGCACCGATATATAAAAGTTTTCCGTTTTTATAACTTTCCAGTTCCATGGTGGCTTTGTCAGTTTCTATTTCTGCAAGTATTTCGCCTTTCTTCACAGTATCACCAATATTTTTATGCCATGAAGCTATTATGCCTTCAGTCATCGTATCACTTAATCTTGGCATTAATACCACTTCTTCCATTTTGCTAATGTCAATTGTTGATATTTGTTTATTGGTTGCCGGTTGTTCAGTTGTTACTTGCTTCTTGATACTTGCTTCTTGTTTCTTGTCAGTTGTTGTTTGTGCTTTCTTACTTATTAATGAAGAAATATCTTCTCCTTTATTACCAATGATTGCCAGCAGATCGTTCACCTGCAGTTTGCCACCTTTGTCCACACCTATATATAATAATGTGCCGTCTTTATAGCTTTCCAGTTCCATGGTAGCTTTATCTGTTTCCACTTCAGCCAGCAGCTCGCCTTTTTTTACATTATCACCAACTTTTTTATGCCATTCAGCGATCACACCTTCGGTCATTGTATCGCTTAATCTGGGCATCAGTATTACTTCGGCCATAAGGCTTATGAATTTTTGCCGAAATTACGGTAAAATAGAATATTATATTTTCAGCCACGAAAAATTGAATGATCCTTCTTTAGCGTTTATATTTCGATCCGCAATCCTTCATTTTATAATGACGTGATTATATGTCAAAACCCATTGAAATGGAATAAAGAAAAAAGATAAAATAGGATCAACTCATTTCCGGCATTTTATCATTTGCTCTGTCTAACACTCCTTCTAATTTTTCTTTACCGATTTTTACTTTGCTCTTGAATTGATCGACCAGCTTTTGTGGTCACCAGGTAAACTTTCAATTCTTTTGTTAGTTCAGAAATCAAAAAATTGATTTTGGTTTAAAATTTATTTTCATGATTTTTTTACGCCCTTTTTATGACGAGGCAGACAATAATAAAATAAAGCCTCCGGATGTAGAGGCTTTATAAAACATTTTAGGGTTTAATTATTTCGCTGGTCTCATATATTGCTCAAGGGCAGAAATTTTTCCGTCCTTCACCAGGTTTATATCATGATAATACGCAGAATCTGCTTTACCACCTTTATAAGTATCAATTTCTTTATACCATGTAACAATGAATCCATCTTTTTTATCAGTAGAATACATTTTTTGCCAGGCCTGCATATCAATGGTTACGGAACTAAGACTATCCCGATAGGTTTTCCACATCTTCATGATTTCAGCATTGGGAAGTTTATAATGTTCACCAGTTGCTTTAGACCATTCCAACGTATCACTATACGCTTTAGCTACATTGTCCATATTACCATCGGCCCAGTCTTTATAACTAACCAATACCGTTTTAAGATCGGCATCAGATACATCGGTAGACCAACTGCTGGAAAAAGAAGCAGTGTAAGGGAGATCAACAGCGCTTTTTGTACCACTGTCTGTAGTTTCAGTTGAGGCCGTTTTTTCTTTATTACTGTTGCAAGAAAGTAATAATGTTCCAATAGATAAACACAAAAGAATTTTTTTCATACATGATGATTTAAAATTTAGAAAATTAATTACCAGAATTCAGAGGGAAATATTAAAGAGATGCGTATTAAGTGGGAGGGATTTAAAAATGGAAGATAATAAATGTAGTCCTAAGTTAAGAAATTAATTTTCTATCCTGCTATAAACTGTTATTCCAGTATGCTCTGGAATATTTGAAAACCGGGGCTTAAATTTATTTTTGTGACTTTATTAAGTTTTGGGCATAAGCATATATTGCTTAAAATAATTTTTCTTGGGGAAAATCTCTGAATATCGACCTTTTAAACTATTTAAAAATGTTTTAAACAAGAAAGACTTTTTTTTCATTGAATATTTAAACAGGAAGAAAATTTTGGACATCATCATGAGTTTGCCATAAGATATCTGATTCATAAGCCTTTTAAAGAAATAATTTTCAGTTGGACGTATTGATAACAAACAGAAGTTGATTTGCAGAGTATATGATTGCCTCCTACTTTTACATTCGCAAAGCAACAAATACTTGCCAATTGCATTAACCTGGAAATTTAAAATCAAATCGTTCAGGTAACACTTGCCAGAAGTTTCTCTCACGCTTGCCACATTGCTGATACCGATTGCACCCCATAAAAGTTTTTTGAGAATCAGAATTATTAACAATTAAACTTAAATCAATGAAAAGAGTATTCAGAAACAATCGTCTTATCGCCGTTGCATTTTTTACAGTTTTTTCAGTAGCAATTGCTCCCGCTTCAATGGCCAATGGAGGTAATCCAGTTCTGCCGGTTGAATTAAAGTTCCTTGGTTATATTCAAAAACAACCGCTTTTCCAATTGAACTTTCACGGAAGTGCAGGAGAAAATCAGTTTAGAATTGATATCACTGATGAATATGGTAATTCATTATTCAGCGAAAATATTAAAGGGGAAAACTTCTCTAAAAAATTTCTGTTGAATAATGACGAAATTGGTGATGGAACGGTCAGGTTTGAAATTACTGACTGGAAAACAAAGAAGAAATCCGTCTTTGAAGTGGATCGTAAATCACGCTTTGTTGATGAAATTGTGATCAATCCGGTGAAGTAAGAGGATTGGCGATTTGAGGATTTCAAAACTACACCTGCACGGTGTAGTTTTTGTTTTTTTATGAATATTTATTTTTTCCAATCCATGAAGAACTAAACGTAATCGCGGGCTGATATTAATGATGATGATGTTTTTGTTTCTGTTCTGTGCCTGCTGTTAAGATATTTGTTATAAATAATTTCGCTCATGGTTTTATTATACACTTTACTTTCTAACCAGCTGATGATGTCGAGATAGCTGAAGGAACGGGTTTCAAAACGACTTTTTTCGAGATATTTTATTTTAGCTAAAAATTCTTCAAGTTCAGGTTTTAACTGATGAGGTTTGAGATTGAATGATTTGCGGAGAAACTTAAACATTTCCTCTTCCACTACAGTAAGGTTTTTCATTTTGGCCATAAACCGATAGACCGATTTGCTAAGTGACTCAATGATCTCGTCGTTGCCTAATTCATAGTGTGAAAGCAAATGAACCAACCGGGCATAACATTGAAGATCAATTCTCAGATCATCAGAACCATGAATAATTTTTTGCAAATAATCTATTGCCTTTGAATAATCACCTCCGCCAAAATAAAGTGTGGCAATTTTATAATTGAATACAAGTATCCGATGGCGGTCAACAAAAAAGGAATATTCTTTCAGTTTTTCTTCAATTAACGGAACCAGTTTCAATCCTTCTTTAAAAGTTCCCTGCATCAGATGTTGATTAATTTTTGCACTGTTGATATAAATGAAAGTATGAATACGGAAATTGTCATGTTCAATGGCAGCTGGTGTTTGAGCAAAGAATTCAAATTCTTTCAATGTGATTTCAAATCCACTGAAGTTCCGCAATACAAAATGTGCATTCAGCAAATTGTGCATGCCTTTTATATAATGACCTGTTTCTACTGAAATCATCAAAGGCTCTTTCTTATACAAATCAATCCATTTTTGACTGTACCGGTAATACATTAAATAATCCTGGCGAATAAAAGCATACCAGCAATAACTCTGATACAAATAAAGTAATTCATAAAAATCAGTTATTGTTTCCGGGTGAGGCGGCAAATTAGTTTTGAAAAACTCTTTAATACTTGTTTCATCCTGAAGATTTCGGGCAAGACCGTTTTTTACATACCAGCGGTAAAGTAATAAAGCAAGATTGGAAAGTTTGACAACGCTGTCAATATGCCCGCTTATTTCTGAAGCTTCGAGAGAAAGTTGTTCTGTTTTTTCTAAAGTGCTGCGGGTGATGTGCAAGGTTTCAATCTTTTTTTCAAGAGAGATAACCTGTGCCAGGTAATTAAATTTATGATTTGCTTTAGCCAGTTCTTTCGCTTTATCCAAAAGTTTAAGCGCTTGTAATTTCAATCCTTTATTGTATAATACCCGGGCATAATCAAGAAGTTCACTTAACTGCAAATCGGTATTGCCATTTGTTTTTAATAAGCGAAGGCTTGCCAACAACTGTTTGTAAAGATGTTGTTTTAAATTGTTGAGTTGGGACTTGGTGACACCTGGTAACTTTTTTAATAAAATAGTTTCATCATATTCAGATAATTTATCCAGAACATCAAAAAGACGAATGATCTTCAGGTCAGTTTTGCCTGAACTTCTTTTTATATAAAGTTTGAAATGCCTTTTTTCGGCCTTTTCCAGGGAGCGAATCAATTGATATAATATGTCTGCAACGCGGTTAGGCATCATTATAAAATTATTCCGAAATCATTTACCGGCAAAGGTTCCAGGGTTTCTAAACCTTCTTTGGCATAATTAATACTTCAGCTATTTTATTTTGGCAAGCGGAATACCCGCCATAGTTTAGCTGTACAAAATAAAGTTGATTAATATGGAAGAAATCGTCAGAGTGAGGCAAGATCGTTGAAGGCATGTTCTAAAAGGCAAAATACAAATCAATAACAAAGATACTGTAAAGATTTTTCATATGGCAAGCAATCGTTAAAGGCCGTTCCGTTTCTACGGAAGGGCTTTTTTGTTATACTGAAAATATAATAGAATAATAATTTAACATTTTGAAATATCTTTTTTACATAAATCAGATGTAATCAAATCCAGAAGCGTATAAAGGATTGTTTTCAGTGACTTCAATTTCTTCGGCTGTCATATTTTGATAGGATGCCATGATATAAACGTCAGAATCTTTTACAAATTTATTGATCAATCCCAAATTCCCATATTGAGTCAATGATTTGTAATATGGACTTTTTTCAGCCATCCAGAAAAGAGCAGACTTTAGTTTTTCCTGAGCAAGCAATGCTTCAAACAATTCATGAAGGCGATTTTCATTTCCGGGTTTGAAGTAAAGACCTTCAAATGCGAGGAACTCAAATTTCTTTGGATTGAATAATTTATTTAACAAAGGAATTTTAGGAACAACATTTAAAATTATTTTTCCTATGATGCCAGACATTTTATTTACTACCCAATGTGCTTTGTGAAACTGGCAGCCGGCAATTATCTCGCCATCTTCTTTAATGACATAATAATTGTCATGCATAAAAAGATAATCGAACTGAACCAAAGAATATTGATAATAAAATTTTTTCAATAAAGAAAGGATTTCCTGTTTTTCTGATTCAGTAGTTATGCGTCGGATCTTTTTATTTTTCTTTGGGAAAAAACGACTGAAGCCAATTGTTTTAATAGTTCCGATTGTATGATAGCCGGCCGATTCAGTTACTTTATAAGAACCTTTATTTCCACGTTCAATGAATCCGACAAAAATAGTTTTCCGTTTTTCTCCTTCGCGGATAGAACTCATTACCTGTGCAGCCAGTTTTTTTATTATTCCTCTTCCTCTTATTGCCGGTGATGACGCAAAGTAGCGAGTGTAATAATAATTGAAAGGTTTACCTGCCACAGTGACTTGTGGGTTGCAAAAAACAGCGGTGCCAATTATTTTTCCTTCTTCGGTAATGGAAACAAGATAAGGATTGGTAATGTGTTTAAAATGTTCTGGCGTGTTTTTATGCTCGTAAACAGCACCATCACTTCCCCAGGAAATACTGTCTAAAAATTCTATGGCTTCTGAAGAAATACCTTGTTCTTTCCAGATAGAAAAATTTCCGTCTTGTAACAATAAAGTTTTTTCCATAATGCAGCAATATAAAAAACCCGTGACTTGAAATGCTATTAATCTGAATTTATTTCTCCCAGTTGATGCTGAATTTCTTTTTGTCAAAAATAGAATTATCAACAACCGGAACGTTATTACCGGTTGGCAAAATAATAGTTGCTTCACAAGTATTGATAATATCTTTTTCAATGTCGATGCCGGGCATTACCATCATCAGCATCAAGCCTTTTCCGGTAAGTGTGAATACGCCAACATCGGTGATGTAAAATATTTTTTTACCTGATCTTAATCCTTCAGCACCATTAAAAGTTATTTCATCAACTTGTTTTACAAATTTGCTTTTCCCTTTTTTCGCTAATTTCAGTTTGTGATCTTTAATTACAAATTTTCCACCCCACATCCAGGTACCGACAAAGAAAACAATTTTTGCTCCTGATGCAATATCAGGGAAACCCCCAGGCCCGACATATTCAGTGATCTTATTTCCTTTTTTTGATGCGTTGACATTTCCCAAACTATCAATTTGCAGAAAGCCAAGAATGGCAACATCCAGATCATTCAGATAACGATGAAAAGTTTCGGTGGAAGATTCAAGATGTCTGGGATTGATGGAAGCGCCAAAAAAAACACCAGATGCAGGAAGTCCGCCATAAGAACCAGCTTCAGTAGTAAAAATTATATCGTGATGTAAATTATGTTGCATTAAATGACCGGCTACTTCTTCCGGAAATCCAACACCGATATTTACCAATGAATTTTTATGTGCAACTTTCACAAAAAGTGATGCGCCCAATCTTCCGAGCAGATGACCAGTTTCACCACGAACCGGAGTGATCTTCAAAAAAGTATTGATGAACTTTATTTTTTTAATTCCTTCAAGCGAATTTTCTTTTGAGCCGGCTGTGAACATTGGCCAGAATTTTTTTTGCCGCACACTGGCTGTTTGTTCATTGTAAGGATGAACAACGATATAATCAATATTGGCAGCATTCATACTTATCAACTTTTCATTTTTAGGAATGATGGCCGAAACGGTTGCAATTGCTTTACCGCCGTTTGCCCTGGCTGCTTTTGAAGAAAATTTATTTTCAGAAATTGTAGCGGCGTTGTGAAAATAAATATTTCCTTCATTGTCAGCATAAGGTGCATTGAAAAAAGCGAAATCAATTCCTGGCATTTTATATCGCAACAGTTTTTCATCTGCATCAACGAATTTTTTTTTTGCGTTGGGAGAAATAGCAGTGCTGCCCCCGATCTGCGGATCAAGAAATGTATTCAATCCAACTTTTGAAGAATAAAATTTTTTTGAATTTTCTTTTCCCATTTCTTCCAGTAAAAATGCCATAACTCCCTGCGGGAGTGTATGTAATTCTAATTTCCCTTTCTCCGCAAGTCTTAATTGCGCTTTAGCCGTTTCATGATGGCCAGTTATATAGCATGTTAATAATTTTTCAATAGCAATTTCTTCAACAGTGCCGGGAACTTTTCCGCGTCCTCCTTGTGCAGCGATATTTATCCATGTTAAATTGTTTGGATGGCCTGTTTTTAAGTAGGATTCTTTTATTGCCCAGAAAAAAACAGAACACCTTGCGTTGCCTGCAATGCCACTGCTTATACAAGTTGATTCGTCGGTAATAAGTGAAGCCGCTTGTTTTGCAGTAATGAATTTTGATGAAACATTTTTACCGGGATGAAAGTTCAAATCTTTTTTATCCCAATTCAATCTCCATTTTATAAGATGTCCAACTATTTTTATTTTTTCTGCAATCGTCATAAGTTTTTACATGGAGATACTTCCTTCGCGGAATGGTGTAGATCCGATAATCGTATTAATTAAATACGGAATTCCTTTGTTCATGCTTTCAATGGCATTCGTGATTGCTTTCTCAAAATCGTTTGTTGTTTCTACTCGTTCACCGTCAGCACCAAATGATTTTGCGATCAACTGGTAATCCGAAAAAGGAATTGATGTAGCGGTATCCGTTTTCAGAAGATTTATTTGTTCTCTTGCCACCTGCTCCCATGATCCGTTGTTGCCAACAATGGCGCAAATTTTCAAACCTGATTTTTTGAAAGTGTCAAATTCAACAATGCTATAACCACAACTTCCATCACCATAAACAATAAAAATATAATCATCGGGATTGCACAATGCGGCGCCCAATGCAAAACCAGCACCAACACCTAATGTGCCGAACACACCTGAATCGAGCCAGCTCAATGATTTTCGCGGACGCAAAATATATGAAGCTGTAGCTGCAAAATCCCCGCCATCAGAAATGAGGATTGAGTTTTTTGGCAACATTTGCTCCATCTTTTGAAATAATAAAACCGGGTTGATGCCTTTTGAATTTACATTCGCCATTTCATTGATCTCAGTTTCTCTCATTATTTCCCGTTCATTCAATTCTTTTTTCCAATCATTCCAGTTCGGCCAATTTGTTTTTTCTTTAGCTAATGAAATGATGCAGTTGGAAGGATGACAATGAATCGCCTGATGAGGCGAAATATTTTTTCTAAGTTCTTTTTTATTCAGGTTGATCGTTACCTTTTTTGCTTTTGAAGAAAAATCTTTTCCATAATTCAAACGAAAATCAATTGGTAAACCCGCAAGAATGATCAGGTCAGCATTTTTCAAAGCAGCTTTTCGTTTGTGGAGAAAATGAATTGGGTTATTATGTCCCAATAATCCTCTTGACATGCCACTTAAATAAGTCGGAATATTTATTTTATTAATGGCTTCTGCTAATTCGCTGGCAAGATTTGGATTGGTCATTGCTCCGCTGCCAACAACTAAAACCGGTTTTGCAGATTCACCAACCAGGTCAGCCAGTTTTTTTAATTGAGATTTTGACGCAAGAATTTGTTTTGTTTTAGGCAAAGAAGAAAGAGAGTCATTCTTAACACCTTTAAATAATTTATTGACATGATTGCTTACGTACCATTGGATAATTTTTTCTTTTATGCTATAACTTTTCTTTTTTGTATTTGATACATACCATTCCCTTACCATTGATTCATCATATAATAAATCCACGGGACATTCTATAAATACAGGACCTGGAACTTTATCATTGGCAACTGACATTGCATTTTGAATATCTGATGATAAATTTTTTGACCTTGAAATTATAAATGTTTTTTTCACCGATGATCTTACAATGGATGTCTGGTCAATATCCTGCAATGCGCCCCGACCACGAAGTAATGTTGCTGTAGCGCCAGCAATAACCAACACGGATGATTGCGCCATTTGCGCATTTTTTAATGCAGTAATTGAATTAGTAATTCCCGGGCCGGCAGTAACCACCGCGACGCCAACAGTTTCTGTTAATCTTGATACAGCATCTGCAGCAAAAACCGCGGTTGCTTCATTCCTCACATCAATTACTTTGATGCCGGCTTTTTCTGCTTCTGTATATATTGGAGAAATGTGGCCGCCGCAAAGTGTAAATAAAAATTTTACTCCTTCGGCTTTCAGTTGCTGAGCAATTATTTGACCGCCATTCATAAAAATATTTCTTGGCTAAAAATAAGTAATAATCATTTTGAAATACATGACTTTGAAAAAGTAATTTATCATTCAAACATCAACTGATCTTTATTTGCCAGAAGACAAAAGCTTTTGTATAATTTTACTATTCATTTATTTTATATGCAAAGATTAAAACCGGATGTAGATATTGTTCTTGATATTCTCAAAGCTGTGCTGGAAGCACAGCCTTTGTCCTCATTTACCCAAAGCCTGATACATCAATATCTGGAAAGAGGCGGATTAAGTAAAAAACAACTGGAAGGTTTATATGGAAAGGCATCGAAAATAAAATCGATTCCACCAAACAAACTGGCAACTTTAGAAGCCATCATTCTGAAAAGGTCTTACAAGTTTAAATCGGCACTACCGCCAGCAGAACCGCTTTATAACAAAAATAAAGAGACCGGAAAAATGATAAATGCCATTCTTGCTAAATACCCGCAACATAAAAGAGTCTTATTTTTTAAATCAAAATATGATAACAATGAAATGTTGTCGCCTTCGGAATTAACCGAGTTAGGAAAGTTCAGTAAGCTTCTGAAATAGGTTTATAAAACCTTTTAGAAAAATTTAATAATCTAATTCTAATCCTAAACGATCCTTCAATTCTTTTACCAATGGATATTGCTCAGTCATTTTTTGGAATTGTTCTCTTGCAGTGAGTGAGATTTCTATTTTTGGTTTTTGTTCTGCATTTTCTTCTATAATTACGTTGAACTGCAGCAACCGGTTCTGAAGTTGTTTCTGCAGAAAAGCAAAAAGCTTGTTGCGCTCCTTCTCAATAAATTTTTGTTCAAGATTATTATTGCTGATTACTTCAAAGGAATTAGCATCTTTAATTCGCAGCTCAGCAAGCTCAAAACTCTGCGAAGCAGGACTCTTTGCATTTTTAAGTTGTTGCACATAATCATCCCAGGCTTTTTGTAAAGTATCTTGTTGCAATGCATGGTTAGTGTTGCCATTTGTTGAAGAACCATTGCCCTGATATTGCTTGCGAATTTTATCTAATGCAGAAAGCTTGTTGCTTGTTGTTGCTTGTTGGTTGCTGGTTATTGGTTTCTTGTATGCCGGATTATCTTCTGCTACTTGTATTTTTTTTGTATCTGAAATATTTGAACTTTCGATGACCAGTTTAGCTAGGGGTTTTTCATTTTTGACTTTTAACTTTTGAAGTTCACCGGTAAAAGGTTTGATTGCTGAAATACGAAACGCTAACGGCGCATCAGCTATTTTTTTTTTACTGATTGTACTGCCTTCTGAGGAAAGTTCAATTGCCTGTTGCAGGTAACAAAGTTTAATGATAGCGAGTTCAACATGCAATCTTTTATTTCTCGCTGCTTTATAACTGACTTCAGCTTCATTCAGAATATTCAATGCGCTTATCAAGGTTACCGGAGAAATATTTTTTGATGTTTCTACATATTTGTCTTTAAAACTTTCAACAACTTCCAAAAGACCAGCTACCTTTTCATCTTTACACACTAAAAGATTTCGTATAAATTCTGCGAATCCATTTATCACCAGGTCGCCTTCAAAACCTTTGCGGTTAATATCATCATATAACAACATGGCGCCGGCAAGATCCTGTTTCTGCATGCAATCAATTAATTTGAAATAATAATCTGCATCCAGGATATTAAGGTGCTCCAGAGTGGTAGTATAATTCAATTCTCCGTTAGTGAAGCTTACTATTTTATCCAAAATACTCAAAGCATCCCGCATACAACCTTCACTTTTTTGTGCGATCACCTGCAACGATGCTTTATCAGCTTTGATATCTTCTTTCTTACAAATTTCTTCCAAATGTTCTACTGTATCGTTCGTGCTGATGCGTTTGAAATCGAATATCTGGCATCGGCTGAGAATGGTTGGAAGAATTTTGTGTTTTTCGGTTGTGGCTAAAATAAAAATTGCATAAGGCGGTGGCTCTTCCAATGTTTTTAAAAATGCATTGAAAGCAGAAGAACTTAACATATGCACTTCATCAATAACATACACTTTGTATTTGCCAGTCTGAGGTAAGAATCGGATTTGATCAACAAGCTCGCGGATGTTATCAACAGAATTATTGGAAGCGCCATCTAACTCAAAATAATTCATTGAGGCGCCATCATTAAATGAACGACAGGAAGTACAGGTGTTGCAAGCCTCACCGTCTTTGGTTGGATTTTCACAGTTAATAGTTTTGGCTAAAATTCTCGCACAGGTTGTTTTGCCTACACCCCTTGGTCCGCAAAATAAAAAAGCATGAGCCAGTTGATTATTTTTGATCGCATTCTTTAAAGTAGTTGTTATGTGCGATTGCCCCACAACGGTGTCAAAGGTTTGCGGTCTGTATTTTCTGGCTGAAACAATAAACTTATCCATGGGACTGCAATTTAAGAAACATGTAAAACACTGACAGAAAAGAAAAAGTTTGTGAATAAGTTTTTATGATAAAATCGGGTGTGGCTTAAATTCTTTTGTCCTGTCAAATAAATAACGATAAGTTGTCAGTTTGCGACTTCGGAATGTATCACCGAAATTTTCTGCCACATTGATCATTTTTGGATTGAATTCACCGATCCATTGCATTTCATATTCTATATATGGTGTATGCCATTGAATAATTTTGCCAGCTTCAGCTATCATAAACAAATCCACACCCTTACCCTGAAATTCCGGAACCACGCCAAAGACGAGTCCGACAAATTTTTTACAAGGCTTGGTTTTTTTTATCCAAAGAAATCTGAGTTTATCAATAAGATCGAATTTGCCATTCAGATGTCTGAACCATTGGTTAAGATCAGGCAGATTAATAAAAATGGCGATAGGCTCATCATTATAATATACAAACCAATCAAGCCGTTCATCCATTACCGGTTTCATAGCCCTAAACATTTTTCTTACTATTTCCGGTGCCAGTTGTTTAAGACCTCCATGACCGGCCCATGCTTTGTTATATACGATCGTAAAATCATCTGCAAATTTGTCCAATTGATTTTTATTGATGTGCCTTGCTTTATATGCCGGATTTTTTGCAAGTGCGGCATGTCGCTCAAAAGTTCTGTCACTTAATTTCTTTTTTGGATCGACACCGAAACAAATCTGGTTGTAGAAATTACGGAATCCATAAGCCTCAAATAATTCCTTATAATAAGGTGGATTAAAATTCATGCAGTATACCGGTGGCTTAAATCCTTCTACGAGCAAACCCCACCAGCGATCTCGTTCACCAAAGTTGATCGGGCCATCCATTGCCTGCATTTCTTTTTGCAATAACCAATGCTTTGCCACATCAAACAGCATATCAGCAGCATTCTGGTTATTGATACAATCAAAGAAGCCAATACCGCCAACCGGCGCATCATCATTTTTGTTTTTATATTTTTTATTGACAAACGCAGCAATGCGGCCAATTAATTCATCTTTTTCATTTTTTAAAATCCAACGGTTAGCTTCACCATGACGGAAAGCTTTGTTTTTTTTGGGATTGAAAACATCATCAACATCTTTATCCAGTGGACGAATATAATCAGGGTTATCTTTGTTGATTAAAGAATTGATCAATAGAAAATCTTTTGCCTGCTGTTTATTCCTGACTTCTTCTAATTGCATAAACAAATTTAGGAAAGATGAAGTTCATTTAAAGCAGGTATTCAATAGTTTTGAAATTTACGAATCTGAGTAGCCAACAATAAAAAAGGGTTAATAAAAAAAATTAACTTTGAAAATAAAATTATATGTATCTGAAAGAAACATTATCTGAAATTGCCTTGAAATGGGGGTATCGTTTAAAAGAACTTAAACCGGATTCTTTTAATATGGAAGTTAGCTTGGTTCGGAATAAAGTTGATACACGTTTTCAGATTGTAACTGTGCAAAGAGAAAGTGCGGAAGGCAAGCCGTCAAGGATTTATATTCAGGGTTATTGTGGTATTGTGAATGAAGGAATTTCTTTTCGTGATGTGCTGAAACTGGCTATTGGTTATAATTATTGCACACCCGCATTGCTGGATACAAAAGATAAAGAGGGCAACCCGGTTACAGAATTAATTGTGCAGGCATGTCCTCAGGAAGAATTTACAACTCCTGAAATTCTGGATTCAATCATTTTTGAAGTGGCTGACAAGGCGGATTATTTGGTTATGAAATATTTTGAAGAAAAAGCTCCGAAGTTAAATTAATGGCATTGGCACTATTCTGATAAATTTTTCTTCTGTTTTTCTGTTGATTTCTGATCATTTGTAAATTATTTTAAAAAAAATATTGCTTAATAATATGCAATAGATAAATGAAACTCATCCTTTACCCAAACAAAACTTTCACATGAATATCCGGCGCCAAAAAATTCTGCTAGTATTTGTCCTCACATTTTGTATAGAACATCTATCATATTCACAGGGAAGAATATGGTTTTCTGAATTGGGAGTTAATATAAACCAGGAACAAAAAGTGGAGTTTTCGGGTAGTAATCCCCTGATTAAAAATCCTGCCATTGGATATTTTGCTAATATCAACAACGGAGGAAAAAGAATTGCGTTCGGTATCCAGGCAAACTATTCACCCGTTGATATGAAAAATACAAATATTAGTGGTGTGAAAAATAATTCACTCAGTTTATGGGAGTTTTATGTTGTGATGCGTTATTATCCGATGTTACCGACAATGAGAATCGGCACTAAGGTTGCGATTCGCTTTACGGCGGGAGGAATGCTTGGTGGGTATGATTTTTACTGGAAACCTTCCGATGGAACATCAATAAAATGGTCGGCAACACAATTTAGTTCTGTGGTTTTTGCCGGCTTGATTTTTTCGCCATTCAGAAACACTACCGGACTTTCAGTGAAACTCAATTACACTCTGCAGACATTCACTTTGCAGAATTTTCCACTTTCAAATTTTACTTTGAAACAACCTTTTTCAATTTCAGCAGCGATATTTATTGGACCAAGAATTAAATCGTAGCAACAATAAAATAAAGCATATGAAAAAAATACTATTCTCGACTTTATTGATTTTACCATTTGCATTTCTCCATGCCCAGCTTACTGGAACCCTTTTTGGCACGTCTTATTCTTTTGATAAGCCGACCATGCATAGTTCTGGCGGAGGTAATAATAATCAAAACAGCAGGTGGAATTCGGGTAGCTCAGATTATACTCCGGCTCCAACATCAAGTGAAAATATTACTAAAGAGTATGGTCAAAAGGCCAGAGAAGAATACAACCGTGGAATCAAAGCCTGGAATAAAAGAGACTGGAATGTGGCTATAAGAAGTTTTAAGGTTGCCATTGCCTACGATAAGAATAACAGTTATTACCAGTCAGCGCTTAATAAAGCAAAAGGATATAAAGAATGGGATGAAGGAGTAGCTGAAGCAAATAAAGAAAATTGGGATAAGGCAATTGAGCTTTATAAAAATGCATTGCAATATTTCCCCAATGATGCTACGCTGAAAAATAATATTATCGGATGTTCTTACAATAAAACACTTGGGCTGGCAAAAAAATATTTTGATAAAGGAGATTGGATAAATGCTGCCGTGTATTACAATATAATGATGAAAAATTTTGGCAATGAAAGTCAATTTGTGCAAACCAGGTTTTCTGATTCTTATACCAAAATAAGTAATATGAGAGAATCAGAACAAGCGCTTTCAAAATTTAATTTAAGAGTTGAAGATGTTAAGAAGGATCTTCCATTTGTAAATAATGGCTGGTAAGAATAAAATAAAAAATCATTGGTATTAATTTTATTGGCTTGGGTTATTAAATAAAATTTTTTTACACATTATTATTTGCTAATCTTAAGTTTTTATAGAATCTGGCATTGTCTCATCAAAGTCTTTTTGGAGATATATTTCACAGATTTTCCCCACATAAAAAAAGCTTTTTTTTGAATTGGCAAATTACCCCTGCACCCTTACCTTTGCGGCCTGAAACAAACACCCTTTTTAAATGGCAACTGTTGGTAAAGTAAAACAAGTTATCGGAGCCGTAGTGGACGTACAATTCGACGGCAATCTTCCCGAAATTTATAATGCATTAGAATTGAAAAGAGAAAATGGCGACACGCTGGTTCTTGAAGTGGAACAGCATCTTGGTGAAGACAGTGTTCGTTGCATTGCAATGGATGGAACAGAAGGGCTTGTAAGAGGAACAGAAGTAATTGATACCGGAATTGCAATTGCCATGCCGGTTGGTGAAGGAATCAAAGGAAGATTATTCAATGTAACTGGTGATGCCATTGATGGATTGCCTCAGGTTTCCAAAAAAGGTGGGCGCCCTATTCACAGCATGCCTCCTTCATTTGAAAACTTAAGCACTACTTCTGAAGTTTTGTTTACCGGTATTAAAGTTATTGATCTTATTGAACCTTATGCTAAAGGAGGAAAGATTGGTTTGTTTGGTGGCGCCGGTGTTGGAAAAACAGTTATTATCCAGGAACTCATCAATAATATTGCAAAAGTTTATTCCGGTGTGAGTGTGTTTGCCGGAGTAGGTGAAAGAACCCGCGAAGGAAATGACCTGATGCGTGAAATGATTGAAGCCGATATTATGAAATATGGTTCAGCTTTTAAAGAAAGTATGGCAAAAGGCGGATGGGATTTGAGTAAAGTAGATCTGAAAGAACTGTCCGAATCAAAAGCGACATTTGTTTTTGGTCAAATGAATGAACCACCAGGAGCAAGAGCAAGAGTAGCGTTGAGTGGCTTAACTGTTGCCGAATATTATCGTGATGGCGACGGGCAAGGTAAAGGCCGTGATATTTTGTTTTTTGTTGATAATATATTCCGTTTCACCCAAGCAGGTTCTGAAGTATCTGCTTTGTTAGGTCGAATGCCATCGGCTGTGGGTTACCAGCCAACACTGGCAACAGAAATGGGAATCATGCAGGAAAGAATTACTTCTACAAAAAATGGGTCTATTACTTCCGTTCAGGCTGTATATGTACCAGCAGATGATCTGACTGATCCGGCGCCGGCAACTACTTTTGCTCACCTGGATGCAACAACAGTGTTATCAAGAAAAATTGCTGACTTAGGAATTTATCCCGCTGTTGATCCGTTGGATTCTACTTCCCGCATTCTGACTCCAAAAATTGTTGGTGATGTTCATTATGATTGCGCCAACAGGGTGAAATTAATTTTACAACGTTATAAAGAATTACAGGATATCATTGCTATTCTTGGATTGGATGAATTGAGTGATGAAGATAAAATGACAGTGGCAAGAGCAAGAAAAGTTCAGCGATTTCTTTCGCAACCTTTTCATGTGGCAGAAGCATTTACCGGGTTAAAAGGTGTGTTAGTTCCTATCGAAGAAACAATCCGTGGTTTTAATATGATCATGGATGGAGAAGTGGACGAATATCCTGAATCGGCTTTCAACCTGGTAGGCTCAATTGATGATGCTATTGAAAAAGGAAAGAAACTGATGGCACAAGCGCAGGGATAATTTTTCAGATTAGCAAATGTGCCAATATACACATGGCAATTTTGCGGAAGAAAATTTAATTTTAGATTTTCCACATTATGAATTTAGAAATACTTACTCCTGAAAAAAAAATCTACAGTGGCGACGTTTACGGCGTACAAATGCCAGGTGTTGGTGGTAGCTTTGAGATTTTAGATAAACATGCTCCGCTGGTAAGTGCACTGAAATCCGGGCGACTGAAAGTATTAACTGATAAACAAAATCATTTTGCTAATTTCGAAATACAGAGCGGCTTTGTTGAAGTTATTAATAATAAAGTCACCGTGCTGGTGGAAGCTGCAGTCCCCGTTGAATAAAGAATCCGATGAAAACGGGATCAATCCAGGGTTCTGAGTATAAATCATCTTTCCTCCGCCTTAGCAGGAGGATTTTTTTTGAAGTATCATTCTGTATAAAAGTATTTCGCCACATCGTTGTGTATCTATTAAAATTTGGAAAAAAATTTAACTAGTTGTAAAAAGTTCTTCCTGAGATTATTCTTTTTAAAAATAAATTACTTACTTGGGTATGCTGCGTAAGCTTTTGAATAATCCAGTTTATTATTCCCAATTGCATATTGAATGCCTCCAAGAATATGTTTCAGGTAAAGTGTATCAGAATAAGATTCTTCGGTATGCCCTAATTCTGTATAAAAAGCCCGGCCACCGTCAAATTCGTGATACCATGCCATAGGATGATTATCGCCCATAGTTCCGCCGCTATAACTTTTTTCATCGATCTTCAATAATACTTTTACTTCTTTATTCAGGTATTTAAAATTATACCACTCATCTGTTCGGTTCCAGATCTTAGGCAGATAACGAGTGGACGGATGAGTATTATCAATTACAATTAAGGATGCTTTTTGAATAGAAGGATGATTTGCGAAATATGCGCCAACAAGTTGTCCATACCAACCCCAGTCATATTCAGTATCTGTGGCAGAATGAATGCCAACAAATCCGCCACCAGATTCAATAAATCGTTCAAAAGCCACTTCCTGCCGGTCATTCAATACATCGCCGGTAGTATTTAAGAAAACAATAGCTGCATATTTTTTCAAATTTGATTCGTTGAACAGTTCTGCATTTTCTGTGGTATCTACTTCAAAGCCATTTTCAAATCCTAATTTCTGAATAGCTGCTTTTCCATCAGGGATAGAGGCATGGCGATAAGCTGCTGTTTTTGAAAATACCAAAATGCCCGGTTTATTATTTTCTTTGCCAAAAGAAAAAAATAAGACCGAAAATGAAAAGACCAGTGGAAGAAAATAAGCTTTATTCATAAATCTATTTGGATAGTTTAAAATTATTTAATCAACATAGAATGAAAATAAACCCGAGAAATGAAATTCAGTTGAGTTGCGGATCTATTGGAAAATTGATCATCATTTCATAGTCTCCGCCAAGTAATTTAAGTGAGTCCTTCCAAATCTCTTCATATTTACGATGAAATATTAATTTGCGGGAAGCTTCTGCTGTGATCCAGGTTTTTTCATCCAGTTCACCTTTCAATTGTCCATCACCCCAGCCGGAATAACCAATATAAAAGCGAATCTTGTTGTAATCAATTTTATTATTCTTTATCAGTTGAATGACAGAACTAAAATCACCTCCCCAATACACACCTTTTATTACTTCATGTCCTCCCGGAATATCATCCGGATATTGGTGCAGAATATAAACCGTATCCATTTGAACAGGTCCACCGTAATAAACGGGGATCTTATAAGCCGATAAATCCGGTATTAGTTCATCCAATGTGTTTTCGTATTTTCGGTTTAACACAAAACCAAAACTTCCTTCTTGTTTGTGTTCGCAAATGAAAACGACAGTTCTGAGAAAATTCGGATCTTTCAGAAACGGATCTGCAATTAGAAGTATGCCGGGTGCTGGCTCAATCATGGTTCAATTTAGGAGAAAAATCTTTTTCAAAAAAACTCTTATTACAATTTCAAATGACAGTTTATCAGAAAATATCATGTTCTTAATGAAGATGAAGTTCCACTCTTCTAAAAACCTAGTTAAAATAGTGGGATTTAATTTGCTTTCTATGGTATATGCAGTTTCCGCAATGTATTTTTGCCGGAGGTTTAGCGTTGATAAAAATCTTAATATTACGGTGCGACTCAAATACATCCATTGAAGAGAACTTTCACAATTATTACAATTCTGATCAGCCTTTCCGTGGTAGGTCTTATTCTTATCCAGTTGTCCTGGTTAAGAAATATGGTATTACTTCGTGAGGCTCAAATAAGACATAATGTTGAAGATGCCACAAAAATGGTATGTGATGATTTGGCCCAATCAAAATCTAATTCTTCTTTAGGTCCTAATAAGCCAATATTGGGAATTTTGCCGGATGATTTTTCACTGGATGTTTTAAAGCCTCCTACAGCAGGGCAAAAATTCACTACTTCAGAAGTTAATGAAAAACTCAGAAAGGCTTTTTTTCTTAACACACTGAAAGATGTGAAATTTGAATTTGGTTTATTTTTCAGTCCCAATGGTGACTTGGGATATATGGAAAGACAGTCGGCTAATTTTACAAAAATGTATGATGATAGCCTGACTAATTTCACTTGCACCGAATTTGTGAATACACCGGGCGGTTCAGCATCAGGAAATTTGTCTTCTGATGAAGTGCTGATTGTCGTTATTCCCAATATTAAAAATTTAGTAGTTCAAACATTACGTTGGAATATAGTGACAGCAATTTTATTCAGCATTATAATCATTGCTGCCTTTTACCTGACGGTACGAACCATGTTGCGTCAGAAAAAAATCAGTGATATAAAAAATGATTTTATTAATAACATGACGCATGAGTTTAAAACGCCTATTTCCACTATTTCATTGGCAGTAGATGCCTTGCGAAATGAAAAGGTGATGCAGGACAGGGAAAGAATCAGTTATTTTAATTCTATTATTAAAGAAGAAAACCAGCGAATGAACCGCCAGGTGGAAACTATTTTAAAAGCATCTCAGTTGGAAAAACAAGAAGTGGGTCTTAATCTGAAACCAATACATGCACATCAGACTATAAAAGAAGTTGCCGATAATTTTACTTTACAGTTAGAAGAAAAACAAGGAAGCGCAGAGTTATTACTTAACGCAGAAAATGACCTTATTAATGCAGATGAAGTTCATTTTTCCAATCTTATAAATAATCTTATGGATAATGCCATTAAATATTCGAAAGAGAATGTTCCTCCTTTAATGAAGATCACAACCCAATCAACCTCCAGGAATTTTGTCATTCAGATTGAAGATAACGGTATAGGAATGAACCGGGAAACATTGAAGAAAATTTTTGAAAGATTCTACCGTGCTCACACAGGAAATATTCACAATGTCAAAGGTTTTGGCCTGGGCTTGAGTTATGTGAAAACAATGGTGGAAGCTCATGGAGGAGAAATTAAAGCTGAAAGTATCCTGGGCAAAGGGAGCACCTTTACAATCAGCATTCCTCTAAAGAAAGTAGTTGCAACCGTATAGATTTTTAATTGATCCACAGCAAACTTCCATCGCCATAGCTGAGAAAGCGAAAATTATTTTTCAGAGCATATTCGTAAATTTTTCGCCAGGAAATTCCATTCGGAATTTCATCAATCAATGCTGCAACTAATAGTAAAAGTGTTGATTGCGGTTGGTGAAAATTAGTGATCAATGCTTTTGCAATTTTCGGTTTGTAACCCGGGGCAATAATAATTTGTGTTTTCGTTACCAATCTTTTCTGTTGGTGTGCAACCATCCAGTTTAATAATGACTGTAAAGAATCCTTTACCAATATATTTTCTGTTTCCAGGTCATAGGTTTCCCATTGAGAGATAGATAACAATTCAGCAGATGGATTTAATTTTATTTTTACGCCCTGCCAATACAAACTTTCAATAGTTCTTAAAGAAGTGGTACCTACACATATAATGTCATTCTGAAGGTTCAAAAGAATATTTTCAATTGTTTTTTTAGAAACATCAATGAACTCTGAATGCATTTCATGTTGTTCCATTATTTCACTTTTCACGGGCTTAAAAGTGCCTGCACCTACATGAAGGGTTATAAAATCAGTTTGAATATTTTTCTTATTCAAATTCCTAAAGATTGTTTCTGTAAAATGCAAACCTGCAGTTGGCGAGGCTACCGATCCCTCTGAATGAGCATAAATGGTTTGATAGCGTTCGGAATCCGATTTCTCTGCCTGCCTTTTAATATAGGGAGGAAGAGGAATGACTCCGGCATAGTGTAATATTTCAGCAAAACTAAAATGAGAAGGCATCCATGATAATTCAATAATGAATGCATCTGCTTTTTTTTCTTTATAAATTACCCGAAGAATTATTTTTTGATCGGCTTTCTGACTATTTTCAGAGCTTATTTTTTTTTCCAGAATTTGACCGTGCTTCCATTTAGAGGCGCCACCAATAAGGCATTGCCATAAAACTTTCCCCTGTTGCTGAAGAGCTGTAATAATATCAGGATATCTTTCATCAGGAGCTAAGCAGAAAATTTCAATCCTTCCACCGGAGGATTTTTGAAATATTAATCTTGCTTCTACAACTTTGGTATCATTGAAAATTAAGAGTGAATTTTCAGGAATGTATGTATGAATATTCCTATAAATGTCTTGTGTAATTTTACCATGCCGGTAAACTAAAAGTTTGGAATCATCCCTTTCCTTTGATGGAAATTTTGCAATCCGTTCCTCAGGAAGATTGTAAGTAAAATCTTTAATGGAAAGATATTTCGGGTGCATAACTTAACGACTAACTGTCGCTATTGTTTAAATAATAAAGTTACAAACCTTCCTGTAGTTTTTTTATTTAGAGCAGCAAATTGCGAATATATATTTCAGCAGTTCACATTTCTTTATTTCAATTTCCACTTTGCAATTATTTTTAAGGGTAACCAATAAAAGAGCAAGTCTTTTTAAAGACATATTTTAGAGTTGCGTTTTCAACGAATAAATAATAGCTGATCCAGGTGTATTTATTTTTATTTAGCAAATTACTATTGGGAAGACGTCTTATTACCACTTTCCACAGCTTATTCACCTCAATTCACTACTATTTCACGGTATTTTTCTGGAAATTTTTATAGCTGGATTTGAAAGCCTTTGCAGTACTGCTTTTAAGGGCAAACCCATATGTGGAAAAAATAAAAGTTCAAAAATTTGTTGGTAAAGTGGGAAAATGTGTTATTTTGTGTCAATTTATAAAAATTTGATTCAAATCACTGATAATGACAGGTTTTCTAGGAGAATTTGAGGCTACATTAGATGCGAAAGGGCGCTTTCTTTTTCCGGCAGGTTTTAGAAAACAATTACCTGAAAAAGAATTGAATCAATTTGTTATTAACCGGGGATTTGAAAAGTGTTTGAGTCTTTATCCTTTGAAAAGTTGGAAACCGCTCTTTGTAGAAATTGAAAAGCTGAATGATTTTGACCCCAAGGCCAGAGAGTTTCGCCGCTATTTTTTAAATGGCGCTACATCTATTGAGCCAGATAGTGCCGGACGATTATTGGTACCGCCGAATCTGAAAGAATATGCGGGTCTACAAAAGGATATTGTGCTGGTAGCAGCTGTTAACAAAATCGAAATCTGGGATAGCAATAAGTACAAACAGTTCTTTGACTCATTCTCACCGGAGGCATTCAGTAGTCTTGCTAAGGATGTGATGACAAAGGGTTCGGGTAATAATGAATAAGTAATAATTGTTAATTGGAGCAAACGTACCATATACCGGTTTTGCTTAATGAAACGATTGAGGGACTCAATATTCAACCTGACGGTATCTATGCGGATTGCACATTCGGCGGGGGCGGACATTCAAAAGCTATATTGAAACGACTCAGTCCAAAGGGAAAGTTGATTGTATTTGATCAGGATGCAGATGCAATGAAGAATTTGCCCGACGATTCAAGAATAATTTTCATTCTTAAGAATTTTCGTTATCTGCAAAGATTTCTTCGCTTGCATAATATTAAGGCTGTCGATGGTATACTTGCTGATCTTGGAGCTAGCAGTCATCAATTTGATGAAGCAGAACGCGGCTTTTCTATAAGGTTCAATTCAGAACTGGATATGCGGATGAACAGGCAGCAAGATCAAAAAGCTTCTGATGTGGTAAACACTTACAGTGAACAGCAACTGCACAAAATATTTGAGCAGTATGGTGAAGTGACCAATGCAAAGACGTTGGCGAAAACAATAGTAGAGGTTCGTAAGACTGCACCACTCAAAACAATTGACAATTTCAGAAATGCACTCCGGGGAATTGTGAAAGGAAATCCTAACAAGTACTTCGCCCAGGTATTCCAGGCTTTACGCATTGAAGTGAATGATGAATTGGGAGCATTGAAAGAAATGCTGCAGCAGGTTCCAGTCTTGTTAAAACCCAGAGGCCGGGCAGTTGTAATTACGTTTCATTCCCTTGAAGACAAATTGGTAAAAACATTTTTTCGTCACGGCACATTTGATGAGCTGGAAGAAAACCCTTTTATAAATGAAGAAAAAATAAATGAACTAAAAATCATTACAAAAAAACCAATTCTTCCTTCAAAAGAAGAATTGAAAAATAACCCAAGAGCAAGAAGTGCCAAGCTAAGGATTGCAGAGAAAAAGTTCTTTTAACAGTACGCGAATAAAGGGTATAAAATCCGGAAAATCTATATCCTTTGAAATTAACCCTCTTTAAAATGAGGAAAATGAAAAACCAAAAAGACTGACATTTTTATGCAGGAACAACAAAACCCTAAAGAAGGGGATCTGAAATCAGACTTCCTTTCATTCAAGTGGAAAAAGTGGCTTAACTATCAATCTATCGTAAGGCAGATACCGTTCTTTTTGTTCCTGGCATTATTAGCAATTATATATATCTATAATGGTCATTATGCTGATAAATTAATTCGAAACATTAATACCACAGATAAACAGGTAAAAGAATTACAATATGAATATAAAACCGTGAAAAGCGAAGTGATGTTTCGGAGTCAACAAAGTGAATTGGCAAAAGCTGTTGAACCGCTCGGGTTGAAAGAACTGGTTACCTCACCGGTAATTCTTTCCAATCCGGTGAAGTAGGAGCTGGGATTATGAACATGATAAAATTAGAAAATAAATCCCCCCGGGGATTTTGAATACGAACGATTACAAACAACGAACACTACAAAGTCGAAATTGGAAATAAGACGTGACATATTGTGGCGGGTGTACCTGAGTTTTCTCGGTATCATCTTACTGAGTTTGCTTGTTCTTGGCAGGGCATTTTACATTCAGCGTTTCCAGGGAAATTATTGGCGTAGTATGAGCGACAGCATGCATCAACGATTTATTCCGCTCGATGCTGAAAGAGGAACTATCTATAGTGAAGATGGACAAATGCTAAGCACCTCTCTTCCTCAATTTGATATTTATATTGATTTTATGGCAGATGGTTTAAGAGAGAAAAGAGGAAAAATTTTTAGGGAGAAAATTGATTCATTCAGCATTGCCTTGGCAAATTATTTTGGGGATAAATCAGCACATGATTACAAGAAGGAGTTAGAAGCTGCTTATAATAATAAGGAAAGATATTATTTACTGAAAAAGAAATTAAGCTTTGAACAATACAAAGTATTCCGTGAATTTCCCTTAGTAAGATTAGGAAGAAATAAAAGTGGTGTAATTGCGGAAGTAAAATCATTTCGCAAGAATCCATTTATGATGATGGCGAAAAGAACCATTGGTTTGTACAGAGAAAATGCGCAGAATATCGGTTTGGAAAGAACGTATGATTCATTGCTTAAAGGAAAAAAGGGAAAACGGCTTGTTCGCTTTATCGCAGGTGGTGTGCCGGTGCCTGTGGATGGCTACGAAATAGATCCTGAAAATGGAAAGGATATTATCACAACTATGGATGTGAATATTCAGGACATAGCTGAAACGGCTTTGATGAAAATGATGCTGCAAAGCGAATCTCGGTATGGTACCTGTATTGTTATGGAAACCAAAACCGGAAAAGTTAAAGCCATTGCTAATCTTGGACGCCAGCCTGATGGTAGCTATCAAGAAGATTATAATTATGCAATGCTCACGACAGAACCAGGGTCTACTATCAAACTGGCTACTTTATTAAGTGTATTAAGCGAAAAGAAAATGACTACTGAGGATTTGATAGAAGTAGGCAGCGAGGGAAAAGAATTTGTCGGTGTCCGGGAAGTAAAGGATGCTGAAAGAGCACCGAAGCCAGTATTGACCCTTAAAGAATGTTTTGCTTATAGCTCTAATGTTGGAATGAGTAAAGCAGGTTATAAAACATTTGCAACAGATCCCGAAAAGTTCAAAGAATATCTGCATCGTTTCCGGCTTGATACAGTAACAGGTATTGATTTGGTTGGAGAAGATCGTCCACGCATGGCGAAGATTGGAAAGGGAGGAAATCTGAAAGATTTAGTAACCATGTTCTTTGGTTATGCAATTGAAGTAAGTCCGCTGCAGACTCTCACATTATATAATGCCATTGCAAATGATGGCCGGATGATGAAACCTTATTTAGTGAACAGTGTGGAAAAAAATGGCATTGTGCTGAAGCAAAATGAACCGGTTATTTTATCTGATAATTTTTGCGATCCTTCAGTTGTGAAAGCGGCCAAACAATGTATGGAAGATGTGGTAAAAGAAGGCACGGGAAAGCCTGCTTTTAAAGATATGCCTTTTGCCGTAGCAGGTAAAACCGGAACAGCTCACGTTGCCGACGGAAAAATAAAATATGATGATGGTGTTTACCAGGCAACTTTTGTTGGCTATTTTCCTGCAGAACAACCCAAGTACACTTGTATTGTTTTGATTCGTACTAAACCTCATGCATTGTTGCATTATGGCGGACAATTAGCAGCACCTGTCTTCAGAGACATTGCAACAAAACTTTATGCTATGTATGTAGAGAAGAAAAATTCATCATTATATGCTGCAATTAAAGATAGCACTGATTACTTCTATGCCGGACAAACCAGCGAAATAAAAAATATATACAATACGCTGAATGTTACATATACGGATTCATCATTACAAAATAACTGGAGTCATGTATATGCAGATAATTACGAACCGGTAGTGAAAGCGAATTCAGTTCACCAGCAGGTAATGCCGGATGTAAAAGGTATGGGATTAAAAGATGCGTTGTATTTGCTGGAAAATATGGGATTGAAAGTAATACCGAAAGGGAAAGGAAAAGTAATGGCTCAGTCTTTAGAGGCGGGCAGCAGTATCAGGAAAGGATTAACTGTTTACCTGCAGCTAAGTTGATATGAAACTGAAGGATGTATTATATAAGGTGAATATCCGGTCAGTGATGGGGAGCACAGATGTGGAAATAGGCGATGTGCAATTGGATTCGAGGAAAATGAGAAAAGGAGCAATGTTCATTGCCGTGAAAGGAACAGTAGTAGATGGTCATCAGTTCATTGATAAAGCAATTGAGTCAGGAGCGGTTGCTGTTGTTGCGGAAATTATTCCAACTGTAACAAAAGATGAAGTGGTTTATGTACAGGTTGAGAACAGTGCTGCTGCCACTGGTTACATTTCACATAATTTTTTCGGACAACCTTCGGAGAAAATAAAATTATTAGGAGTAACTGGCACAAACGGAAAGACAACTATTGCAACATTATTATATAAGCTCTTTACATCGTTGGGATATAAATGCGGATTGCTAAGTACTGTGGAAAATCGCATTGGTGATCAGGTAATGCCTGCAACACATACTACTCCGGATGCTATCAGCCTGAATAGTTTGCTGAAGCAGATGGCGGACGGAGGTTGTACGCATGTGTTCATGGAAGCAAGTTCTCATGCTATTCAGCAACATCGGATTACCGGATTACAGTTTGCAGGAGGTATTTTCAGCAACATCACTCATGATCATCTGGATTATCATAAAACGTTTGACGAATATATCCGGGTGAAAAAATCTTTTTTTGATTCCTTATCATCCTATGCATTTGCTCTTAGCAATGCGGATGATAAAAGAGGAACTGTGATGCTGCAGAATACAAATGCGAAAAAATATTTCTACAGTTTGAAAACTGTGACAGAATTCAAAGGAAAGATTCTTGAAAACAATCTGACAGGTCTTGTGATGAATATAAACGAACAGGAAGTGCATTTCAGGCTGATTGGAGAATTTAACGCTTATAATCTGCTTGCGGTTTTTGGAGCGGCAATGTGTATGAATGAAGATAAACATGAAGTGCTGAGATGTTTAAGCGTATTGACCGGTGCAGAAGGAAGATTTGATTATGTAGTATCCGCAAAGGACAAAGTGATGGCGATCGTGGATTATGCGCACACACCGGATGCATTATTAAACGTGTTGGCTACAATAAAAAAATTGAAGAAAGGATTTGAAACAGTGATAACAGTTGTGGGTTGCGGAGGTGATAGGGATAAAACGAAAAGGCCAATAATGGCTGAAGTAGCTTGTGAGCATAGTGACAAAGTGATTTTTACAAGTGATAATCCACGAAGAGAAGATCCTGAGCAGATCATAAAGGAAATGGAAGTAGGAGTAAGCATTTCAAATCGAAGAAAATATATTTCAATAGTTGATCGGAGAGAAGCTATAAAGACAGCTGTGAACCTGGCAAAGAAAGAAGATATCATTCTTATTGCAGGAAAAGGACATGAAAAGTACCAAGAGACAAAAGGTGTGAGAAAACATTTTGATGATAAAGAAATAGTAAAAGAAGTTTTTAATATATCAGATAAGTAACCGGAAGTGATAAGAGATAAAAAGTAACCAGAAAGAACAAACCAACATGCTATATCATTTATTTCATTGGCTGAATCAGGAAGGACACAGGTTCCCGGGAAGTGGTTTGTTTGATTTCATCACGTTCCGGGTTTTGATGGCCGTGCTGTTATCGTTGGTAATCACGATGCTTTTTGGAAAGAAATTGATTAATATTCTGAAAAGAAAACAGGTTGGAGAAGATGTTCGGGAACTGGGATTGGCTGGTGAAGAAAAGAAAAAAGGAACTCCAACAATGGGAGGCATTATCATTATTCTGGCAATCCTTATTCCAACATTATTACTGGCGAATCTGAACAAAGTATATATCCGGCTTATGGTCGTCAGTACTATTTGGCTGGGAACTATTGGTTTCATAGATGATTATTTAAAGTTGCGGGCAAAAAGAATAGCTCAGAAAAAAGGAGAACAATATACTAAAAGTGATAAACACGGATTGGCCGGTAAGTTTAAAATTATTGGTCAGATTGGTTTAGGAGTTATTGTCGGCGCCACTCTTTATTTCAACAGCAATGTGAAAATATGGAGAGAATTTATCGGCAAACCATCCATTAATGATTCTACAATAATTACCAAACAAGTGGACGGACGTACAAAATATTTCGTTGAAACAAAAGTTCCGGTAACCACTATTCCGTTTGTAAAAAATCATGAATTCAATTATTCAAAACTTTTACCGCCTGGCTTAAGAAATTATACATGGATTCTTTATATACTGATTGTAATATTCATTATTGTAGCTGTGTCGAATGGTTCAAATATAACTGATGGACTGGACGGTCTGGCAACAGGAACTTCAGCATTAATAGGAATATTGTTAGGCATATTTGCGTATGCGAGTGGCAGCTTAATCTTTGCCGATTATCTTAATATAATGTACATCCCTGACCTGGCAGAGCTTTCCATTTTCATTGGC
The DNA here is from genome assembly GCA_963823125.1 of uncultured Bacteroidota bacterium. Taxonomy (GTDB): domain Bacteria; phylum Bacteroidota; class Bacteroidia; order Chitinophagales; family Chitinophagaceae; genus UTBCD1. The sequence goes on along the minus strand of CAWGKD010000002.1, from coordinate 130,435 downwards.
GCTTTGATTGGTGCTTGTATTGGATTTCTTTGGTATAATTCATATCCCGCACAGGTTTTCATGGGTGATACCGGCAGCCTGACACTGGGCGGCATCATTGCTGCCTTAGCCATTATTGTTCACAAAGAATTATTGATACCTATTTTTTGTGGTGTGTTCCTGGTAGAAAATGTGAGTGTAATGATGCAGGTAGGTTATTTCAAATATACAAGAAAGAAATACGGTGTTGGGAGAAGAATTTTTTTAATGAGTCCCTTACATCATCATTATCAGAAAGCCGGATTGCATGAAGCAAAAATTGTGACAAGGTTCTGGATTGTGACGGTGCTCTGTGTACTGGCAAGTATAGTGACATTGAAATTAAGATAGTAAATAGGCAATAGTAAATAGTGGGTGATTTTTATTCTTGATTAAAAAAATACTAATGAAAAACCAGGATTAATAATCCAAACCGAATTGTGGTGCAGTTGTGAAACTAATGCTTATGAAGAACCAAAATTCCGTACATCGAATGAACAAACGAATGGTCATACTAGGCGGCGGCGAAAGCGGAGTAGGCGCAGCGCTGCTGGCGAAGCAAAAAGGATATGAGGTATTCGTTTCTGACAAAAGTTCTTTGAAAGTTGATAAGCGTAACGAGCTGCAGAATGCAGGTATTGATTTTGAAGAAGACATGCACAGCGAAGAAAAGATTCTTAATGCTGATGAAGTAGTTAAAAGCCCGGGCATTCCTGAGAAAAATGAAATGGTGAAAAAAATAAGAGCAAATGGAATTCAGTTAATCAGTGAAGTGGAACTGGCCTATCGTTTTAAAGGAAACAGTAAAATCATTGCCATCACCGGGAGTAACGGAAAAACGACTACCACTGCATTAACGTATCATATTTTCAAAACAGCCGGTGTTGATTGTGCATTGGCAGGCAATATAGGTTTTTCATTTGCAAGGCAGATTGCAACAGATCCTAAGCCATTGTATGTAGCAGAGATCAGCAGTTTTCAGTTGGATGATATTAAAACATTCAGGCCGGATATAGCTATACTGACCAATATTACCGAGGATCATCTGGATCGTTACGATTACAAATTCGAGAATTATATCCGAAGCAAATTTCGGATTACTATGAATCAGCAGTCAAATGATTATTTCATTTACTGCGCCGATGATGAAGTAACTATGAAATATATAAATGAATTCAATATTCACTCTAATCCATTACCAATGAGTATAAGAAAAGAAGTACCTCATGGAGCATTTATAAAAGACGGAGACATGTATATCAGAACCGGAAGCGATTTTAAGATGATGAGTGTATTTGATTTTGCTTTAAAAGGAAAGCATAACCAATACAATACTATGGCAGCTAGCCTGGCGGCGGCTACCATGGATATCCGTAAAGAAAAAATAAGAGATGCTGTACAGAACTTTCAGAGCCTTGAGCATCGCATGGAATATGTAGCAACCGTCAGGGGAGTTGAGTTTATTAATGACAGCAAAGCCACCAATGTTAACTCTACCTGGTATGCATTGGAAAGTTTGACCAAACCTGTTGTTTTAATCCTTGGTGGTGTAGATAAAGGGAATGACTATTCTTTGATTGCGGATCTGGTAAAAGAAAAAGTGAAAGCCATCATTTGCCTTGGAACTGATAACAGAAAGATTCATGAAGCTTTTGGGAAAAATATCAGCCCTATTGTAAACACAGGCAGCGCCATGGAAGCCGTACATGCTGCCTTTCATTTTTCAGAAAAAGGAGATGTGGTATTGTTGAGCCCTGCCTGTGCAAGTTTTGATTTATTCAAAAATTATGAAGACAGGGGAAATCAATTTAAACAAGCTGTGAAAGAACTGTAAAGTAAATGGGTATTGTAACTAACATAGAGAATAATCAAACTACCATGCTGAAAGGATGGAGCCAGAATATCCATCAGCATACAAAAGGTGATAAAGTAATCTGGGCATTAGTAGTATTATTAGCCCTGGTTTCGTTGCTTGCTGTTTATAGTGCCACAGGTTCTTTGGCTTATAAAAATTATAAGGGCAATACAGAAATTTATTTATTTAAGCAGATAGGTTTTATAATTTTTGGTATCCTGGTCATTTATTTTGCTCACCGGATCAACTATACGTTCTATTCGAGAGTAGCGCAAATATTATTTATAGTATCCATTCCACTTCTGGCTTACACATTATTTTTCGGTGTTCGTATGAATGAAGGCAGCCGCTGGATTCGTTTGCCATTTGTCAATTTGACGATGCAGACTTCTGATCTTGCCAAGCTGGCTTTGTTTATGTATCTGGCAAGGCTGATAAGTAAGAAACAGGATATGATAAAAGATTTGAAAAAAGGTTATTTGCCATTGATCATTCCTGTTGGTATCACTTGTGTATTGATTGCGCCGGCAAATTTATCCACAGCCATGTTGTTGGGCGCAAGTTGTTTGTTGTTATTGTTCATTGGCCGTGCAAGAGTGAAACATATTTTAGTTACAATCGGCATTGCATTGCTCCCGGTAATATTTCTTATTGCAGCAGCTGTCATTCATCACAAATCCGGTGAAGATGAAAATATTTCAGAACAAAAAACTTCTTCCGGCATTTTTGGAAGAATGAATACATGGGTTGGCCGGATAGAAAATTTTATATACGGAAGTAAAGAAGCAGAAAGCGATGATACATACCAGGTAGATCAATCCAAGATTGCGATTGCTAAAGGTGGAATATTTGGAGTGGGACCCGGGAACAGCACTACGAGAGATTATCTGCCGCAGGCATACAATGATTTTATTTTTGCCATCATCATTGAAGAATATGGTTTGATCGGTGGCATCTTCATTGTATTTATTTATCTCGTATTCCTGTATCGCTGTATCAGGATATTTAAAAGATGTCCCTATGCCTTTGGCGCTTTTCTGGCACTGGGACTCAGTTTTACATTGGCCATTCAGGCAATAATAAATATGGCGGTGACTGTGAATTTATTTCCGGTAACCGGTGTGACGTTACCATTGATAAGTATGGGAGGAACAAGTTTCATATTTACCTGTTTGTCCATTGGAATTATTTTGAGCGTAGCAAGAAATGTTGAGCAGGAAAGAGCACAAGCGTTAGCAAATGTGTGAGATGAATAAAAGAGTCATCATAGCGGGTGGAGGAACGGGAGGACATATTTTTCCGGCAATTGCAATAGCAAATGCCTTAAAAAAAACAGAACCGGAGATTGAAATTTTATTTGTCGGCGCAAATGGGAAAATGGAAATGGAAAAAGTACCGCAGGCAGGATACAAAATAAAAGGAATTGATATATCAGGATTCAATCGAAGTTCTTTGATAAAAAATATTGGATTGCCATTTAAACTGGTAAAAAGTTTTTTCCAGGTTCGTTCCATTGTAAAAAATTTTAAGCCGGATGCTGTTGTTGGCGTAGGCGGTTATTCAAGTTTTCCCGTACTGCGTTTTGCTCAGGCAAAAGGAATTCCAACATTCATTCATGAATCGAATTCTTTTGCGGGTAAATCAAACATCATGCTGGGGAAAAAGGCGACTAAGATTTTCACTGCGACTGATGGTATGGAAAATTTTTTCCCTGCTGAAAAAATTATGATTACGGGAAACCCGGTAAGAGCAGCCATTTCGAAGTCAACAGTTACAAGGAGTGAAGGGATAAAATTCTTTTCGCTTGTGGAAAACAGAAAAACAGTGCTGATCGTTGGAGGCAGTCTTGGGGCCAGGACAATTAATGAAGCAATTGCTAAAAATCTGGACGATTTGCTTAATGCTGGGTTACAACTTATATGGCAAACAGGTAAAGCATTTGCCATCAAAGCCAGAGAACGGATAGGAAAGCAGGAATCAGTTTCAATGAATGAATTTATAACACAAATGGAATATGCTTATGCTGCTGCTGATATTGTGGTGGCTCGTTCCGGCGCTATGACTGTTGCAGAATTATGTGTAGTAAAAAAACCTGTATTGTTTGTTCCTTATCCATTTGCTGCAGAAGATCACCAGACAGTAAATGCCATGAAGCTGGTAAATAAAAACGCAGCGATGATAGTGAAAGATAGTGAAGCCAGTAATAAGTTAGTGCCGATGATCATTGAGCTTTCAAGAAATGAGGCTAAACAAAATGAACTTAAAAAAAATATTGGATTATTAACAATTATAAATGCGGATGAAGTAATAGCAAAAGAAATTTTGGAACTTATTTAAGAAGGTCCAATCAAATACTGTCCTTATGAATTCCCCCTTTGGGGGATAAATTGAAAGTTGCTTATTGAATGTAGAGTATTGTGAATTGAACAAGAATTAAATGAATGATGAATTTAAAAAGATCAGGTCGGTTTATTTTATCGGGATTGGCGGAATTGGCATGAGTGCAATAGCAAGATACTTTCATGCAAAAGGCATAAAAGTAAGTGGATACGACATAACGGTAACAACGTTGACAAAAGAATTAGAGAGTAGTGGAATCAAAGTTTATTATGAAGAAAATATAAATAAAGTTCCGAAGGAAGTTGAGCTGGTCGTTTATACGCCGGCCATTCCGAAAGAAAACAAGGAGTTGGTTTTTTACCGGCAGAATGGATATAAGTTGATGAAGCGGAGTGATGTGTTACAGATAATAACTGAAAGTTCTTTTAATATATGTGTCGCAGGCACACATGGCAAAACGACGATTTCTACCATGATTGCGCATCTGCTCCGTGACAGTGGTTATGGATGTAATGCTTTTCTGGGTGGAATTTCTGTGAATTATGGTACAAACTTTTGGTCTCAGATTCCGACCGGAGTGTCGGAGAGCAATGAAAAAAATATTTGTGTGATTGAAGCGGATGAATACGATAGAAGTTTTTTGAAACTAAGTCCGGATGTGGCGGTAATTACAGCGATGGATGCTGATCACCTGGATATTTATGGAACGGCTGAATCAATGGAAAATAGTTTCATTGAATTCAGCAATAAGGTAAAGTCTGGTGGTCTGTTGATATGCAAATTTGGCTTGAAAAGAGGTAAAGAGTTGGGAGCAGAAAACCAGCTTACTTACAGTTTGCAAAGCAAAGAAGCTGATGTGTATGCAACAGATATTAATGTGAAAAATGGCAGCTATGAATTTGATGTGAAGATAAAAGACAGAGTGATTGAAAAGTTGGACTTGAATATTGGCGGATTGCATAATGTGGAGAATGTTATAGCAGCAATAACTGTTGCAGATTATTTAGGAATAAATAATGAGAAAATAAGAAATGCAGTTAGTTCTTTTAAAGGAGTGAAGAGAAGGTTTGAGTATGTCATCAAAAATGAGCAGTTGATTTTTATAGATGATTATGCTCATCATCCGGAAGAGTTGCGTGCTCTGATCGGTGGCGTAAGAAATTTGTTTAGTGATAAAAAATGCACAATCATTTTTCAGCCACACTTGTTCACAAGAACAAGGGATTTGGCGGAAGGATTTGCAGAAGTGCTGGATTTGGCCGATGAAATAATTCTTTTACCAATTTATCCGGCAAGAGAATTACCAATAGAAGCTGTGAGTAGCGCAATGATATTGAATAAAATGAAAAATAAGAACAGAAGAGTAATGAATAAAGATGAATTGGTGAAATGGATAAAAGAAGAGTTTGTTAAAAAAATAAATGAAGAGCAAGAAAATGTTTTGATAACAGCCGGGGCAGGAGACATTGACAAGCTGGTAGAACCAATAAAAGAAATTTTGAAAGCTGGCAGATAGAATGGATGCAAAGAAAGCGATACAGAAAATTTTGTTTACCACGATGTGGTTGGTCATTGGCGGAGGCATGCTGACTTTGCTGATTGCTGCTATCGGAATAAAAAACCGGGAACGCTGTAGTGGTTACGCGATCACCATTACATCCGAGTATAATAATTTCTTTATAGACGAAAAAGATGTATTGAAACTGTTAACACCGGCAACTAATGGCAACATCAAAGGAAGGCCAATGTCTGATATCAATCTGCGCCGACTGGAAGAATTGCTAGAAGATAATGTTTGGATTAAAGACGCAGAATTGTATTTCGATAACCAGGATGTGCTGCATGTAATCGTTACAGAACGAGAACCGATAGCCAGAGTGTTTACAACATCAGCTAATTCTTTTTATATCGATAGTATGCTGAAACGAATTCCTTTGTCTGAAAAAATGAGTGCACAGGTTCCAGTATTCAGTGATTTTCCGGGTAAGAAAAATCTTTTAGAAAAAGACAGTTTTTTATTGAAAGAAATAAAAACAATAGCAGGATTTATTAAGAATGATCCATTCTGGATGGCACAGGTTGCCCAGGTTGATATTACTCCGGAAAGAAATTTTGAAATGATACCGGTTGTTGGAAATCATATTGTGGAATTAGGTGATGCAGAAAATATTGAGCAAAAATTTCACCGGCTTTTTGTATTCTATAAAGATGTGTTGAGCAAAACCGGTTTTGATAAATATAAAACTATAGATGTTCAATATAAAGGCCAGGTTGTTGCCATGAAAGGAAAAGCAATGACGAAAATTGATTCGCTGCAATTGAGAAAGAATGTTGAAAAACTTTTAGAGGAATCACAGCAAATGCAAAGTGATACTGCGTTCACGACTAATTTAAATGTTGAAAAACCAATGATAAAAACCGATTTGTCATTACCGGATAATATGAATTTTCCTGACAGTAATACTAAAAAAACCAAAAATCCCAACCCTTTGAAATCTACCCTAAAAGCAAAACCGAATGAGAAATTAGTAATAAAACCAAAGGCAGTAATGCCGGCAAAAAATAAAAGTAATAATAATAATTGATGATGATCGTAAACAATTTTAAAAAACTCTTTATTAAACAATGGACTATTAACAATGGTCTATGAACATTCTTAATAAACAACTAAAAACAGCATACTATGAACAACGAACAACCCATTATTGTCGGCCTTGACATCGGCACTACCAAGATTGCCGTTATTGCCGGACGAAAAAACGAATTCGGTAAACTGGAAATACTTGGCTTTGGCCGTGCAAACAGCAATGGAGTAAAGCATGGACAAGTGTTGAACATTGACGAAACCATTAAAGCAATCAAAACTGCACTTGATGACTGTTTAGCATCCAATCCCAGTCTTAATGTGCATGAAGTTTATGTTGGTGTAGCAGGTCATCATATAAAAAGTTTGCAAACCCGTGGTGATATTGTACGCCAGCGAACCGAAGATGAAATTACTCAAAGCGAAATTGATCAGCTGGTAAATGATCAATACAAAACATATATTCCTGCCGGTGATCAGATCATTGACGTAATACCCCAGGAATTTACTGTAGATAATTTTCAGAATATTCCAAATCCTATCGGGTACGGTGGTGTAAAAGTGGGAGCAAATTTTCACATCATCACCGGCGATAAAAATGCAATACGAAATATTAATCGCAGCGTAGAAAAAGCCGGCCTTCGCACTAAGGATCTTGTATTGCAGCCATTAGCTTCTTCTTCTGCAGTAATGGGACAAGAAGATCTGGAAGCTGGTGTTGCCATTGTTGACGTTGGTGGAGGCACTACTGATCTTGCTGTGTTTTACGAAGGAATTTTAAAACACACTGCAGTTATTCCTTTTGCAGGAGAAAATATTACCAATGATATAAAAACAGGCTTGGGAGTTTTGAAGACACAAGCTGAACAAATGAAAGTTCAGTTCGGCAGTGCACTGGCTAACGAAGCTAAAGCAAATGCTTATATCACAATCCCGGGATTACGTGGAATGCCTGCAAAAGAAATCAGTGTAAAAAATCTTTCTAATATCATACAGGCAAGAATGAGTGAGATCATGGATTTTGTAACCTATCATTTGAAACAAGTTGGCCTTGATAACAAAGCATTGAATGGCGGTGTAGTTCTTACAGGTGGTGGTTCGCAATTAAAACATATCATTCAGTTAACTGAATATGTAACCGGCTTGCCGGCAAGAATTGGTTTTCCGAATGAACATCTTGCCGCAGGACATATTGAAGAATTGGCGAAGCCAACATACTCGACTTGCATCGGCCTTATTCTGAAAGGATATGATGATTACGAACATAACCGCAAGGAATTTGAAAAAGAATTTAAAAAGGTTGAAGTGCCGGATGCTTTGAAGAAATCTATGAATGGAGAAGAAGAAGTTGTAACGGTTGACGAGGTTGTTACAGATGGAGAAATGAAAAAGAGAAAGAACCTGACTAATTTCTGGAGCAAGTTTAAAGACAGGATCATTGATTTGTTTAAGGAAGAAGAGGATAAGGCCCTCTAAATCTCCCTAAAGGGAGACTTGTGGGAAAATCTTTTTTATTTGAAACTTCTTTATGAAAACGAAAATAAAATTCATTAATCAAAAAAATCCTCCCCTTCAGGGGAGGTTTGGAGGGGTACCATTATGATACATTTTGATCTGCCAAAAGAAAAGTCATCTATCATTAAAGTGATTGGTGTTGGCGGTGGCGGTAGTAATGCCGTGAATTATATGTTCAGCCAGGTGATAGAAGGTGTCAACTTTATTATTTGTAATACCGATGCGCAGGCACTGTCCGGCAGCCATGTTCCTAACAAAATACAGTTGGGCCCAAATCTGACTCAAGGTTTGGGAGCAGGCGCTAATCCTGAAATAGGTCGTCAGGCAACGGAAGAATCTCTGGAAGAGATAAAACGTATTCTTGAAGTGAATACCAAGATGGCATTTATTACAGTTGGTATGGGCGGTGGAACTGGCACAGGTGGTGCACCCATCATTGCAAAGATTTGTAAAGACCTGAACATACTCACAGTTGGCATTGTTACAACTCCATTTGCATATGAAGGAAAGAAAAGACAACAACAGGCTGAGGAAGGAATTAAAAACCTGAAACAGTATGTAGATACATTACTCGTGATCAGCAATGATAAACTGCGTCACCAGTTTGGTAATCTGAAAATGAGGGAAGCGTTTGCTAAAGCTGATAATGTATTGGCAACCGCAGCAAAATGTATCACGGATGTTATAAGCAGTACCGGTCAGATCAATGTTGACTTTGCAGATGTTTGCACAGTAATGCGTAACGGGGGTGTTGCCATACTTGGCAGCGCAACAGTAGCAGGAGAAAACCGTGCACAAAAAGCAATTGAAGAAGCAATGAACTCTCCATTGTTAAATGACAATGATATATCCGGAGCAAAATGGATTCTGATTAATATCAATTCTGCAGAGGGCGAACACGAATTCAGCATGGATGAAGTGGAAGTTATTCAGAATTATTTATTGAGCCATGCCGGTGAAAATACTGATATCATTCTTGGCTTAGGATACGAAAGTAATCTGGGAGATAAACTAGGTATTACATTAATTGCAACTGGTTTTCAGTATAAAGATCCTTTTGTGAAAACAGAGCCGAAGAAAATTGAAAAGAAAGAAGAAAAAATTGTAATGGTATTGGGAAAGCCGGATGAAAAAGTACAGTTGGAAAGGAAAGAAGAGATAAAGGAGGAAAAACAAATTGCCATTGAACAAAAGAAAGAAGATAAATTAACTCCGAAACTGATTGATGAAACTCCATTGATTGAAACTCCATTGATTGAAACTCCCATGCCTACAATGAGTGACATGATTATTCAGGAAGAAAAGAGCCCCGTCATTCATTGGGATTTATCTGATGAAGAAACTTTGGTTAACAAAAATATCGTAGAAGCCGTAAGTACAAACACGGTTGACAAAATGTGGATCACAGAAAAAAAAGAGGAATTACATTCGTCACCGGTATTCCCATCCGCATCCCCCGCAAATAAAAAAGAAGAAAAAAATTTTACTGAAAATAGTGCCGTCCCGCTGACTGCAGCTTCGGGAGGCTATCTGGCCAGACCGTCCAATATCTACGCAGAATCAAAAGCAGAGGTATCTACCTCAATGCCTTCTGCCGAAGAACCGGTTTCTTCCTACCATGCAGGTGAAGAAGTTGAGGAACTCCTCGATCTTCAAATGCAAATTGTAGAAAGAGATGACATTCCTGCGGCGGATGTGCCGTTGGCTCATCAGGCTCAAACACCTTTGTCCGGCTCGGTTGAGGATCCCGCTTTGCAGGACGAAACCGAAGAACAAAAACGTAGGGCGGTCGAACGGCTACAAAAGTTGCGCAACTTGTCGTTCAATGTGAACGCAGCCGACCCCAATAATGAGTTTGAAACTGTACCGGCTTATATCCGCCGCAACATGGAATTATATAACAATACTTCCGCAGCGGAAAATTTTTATAGCAATTACGAAGTTAAAACCGACGACAACAATCAATCACATATCAGCACCATCAATACTTTTTTAGACGGGAAAAAACCCGATTAAATTTTTATCGTCACCCGTAGCCTAATGAAAGGCCGATTAGATAATTCGTTCCAATGAAACCGCCAATAATTTGGCTAGTGTTTTTTAGTTGTTCCCTCCCGATTCTTCGGGAGGGATTTTTTATTCGTCGGCTTCAATGTTGTTAAAAAAATCTGAGAATTAAATTTAGTATAGCGCCTGATAATTATGATTACAATTCGTGTAATAACTTCTTAATAACTTAAACGAATATTTATTAGTATTTAATTAACGGAGTGAAATTAAATATTATGATTCAAAAATGCTGTGTCACGAAATGCACATATCTCATAAAATGTAGTTTTGATTGCGCAATATTTACAGAACAACTTATATTTGCACATAGTAAATACTGCGGAAAAATAACTTCTATAAATCTGTTCTTTTGTTGGCATTGTTATTTCAGCAATCAGGAATGGAATAAATAAATAAAGCGCATCAGTTTATATAAACAGATGTGACAGGATGAAGTTTTAATGAAATGAATCTAATCAGACAGATACGTCACCGGCTTAAAAAAACGTTTGACAGGATAGGGAATGAACGGCTTAAGAATAATCTGCTTCAGGCCATTCCTTTTTGGGTAGCATCATTATTCTCAGGTTTAATAGCTGTACTTTATACAAAACTTTTTGCACTGGCTGAAAATGGCACCACATTTATAATAAAACATAATTATTGGTTGCTTTTTATTGTTACTCCTGTCTGTTTTGTATTTGCCTGGTGGGTAGTTTTAAAATTTGCACCTTACTCCCGCGGCAGTGGTATTCCTCAAATAATGGCTTCCATTGAATTGGCTACTCCCAAGGATGATCATAAAGTAGATAAACTACTAAGTGTTCGGATCATCATTGTAAAAATGTTTTCAAGTCTTGTATTAGCATTGGGCGGAGGAGTTATCGGAAGAGAAGGCCCCACGATCCAGATTGCAGGATCAGTTTTCAGAAAATTAAATCAATGGCTTCCGAAGTGGTGGCCTAAAATTTCAAAACGAAACATGATCATGACCGGCGCTGCAGCCGGGTTAGCAGCAGCTTTCAATACTCCATTGGGAGGAATAGTTTTTGCAGTGGAAGAATTAACTAAAACACATATCAGTTATTTCAAAACGGCTCTCTTCACGGCTATAATTATTGCAGGATTAACAACACAGGCATTGTTGGGTCCTTATTTATACCTTGGATATCCCGACGTAACGAATTTATCTTCCTATATTTTTTTTCAGGTTATCATTGTTGCTGTCATTGCCGGGCTATTAGGAAGCAGTATGTCTAAACTGATTCTTATTCTTTTGCGCTGGAAATCAAAATTCCGTTTTCGTTACCAGCATCTGTTATATGTGGCAGTTTGTGCATTAATCATTGCTGCTTTAGCAATTTTTTTAGACGATAAAGTTTTGGGATCAGGAAAAGATTTGATGGCGCATACATTATTCACTTCCGATAAATATTCTTCATGGTATGTACCGGGGCTTAGAATCGCCGGACCTATTTTATCTTTTTCAACCGGTGCAGCCGGTGGCGTATTTGCTCCTTCATTAAGTGCAGGCGCCAGCATTGGTTCAGTACTTTCAAGTTGGATGCATTTATCAGCTACAAATGCCAACCTGCTGATGCTTTCGGGAATGGTTGCGTTCCTGACAGGAGTTACAAGAACACCATTTACTTCTGCTATACTGGTACTTGAAATGACTGACCGCCATAATGTAATTCTTCACTTGATGCTGGCAGGCATGATAGCAAGCCTGGTGTCTTATTTAGTCGACCGGCATTCTTTATACGATCACCTGAAATATCAATACATGCACGATGTGCATGATGTGAAAAATTTAGATGCTGAAGTGGTGATGAAAAAAGAATAATTTTTTGCCTTTCTAATGTCCTTCTGCTTGAATGGAAAGCCCACTTTTACAGATCTCTCTTGTTATTTATCCTGAAACAAATAAACCAGATAATTCCTAAAAGAATAAATGTATAAACAACATGATATTTAATCGCGTCCAGCGATTTATGGTAAGATTCAATATCAATTTTTCCCAAAAAGGCCGGCAGTGGAATCAACCGGTTTGAAACTGTCAACGGCAAAAATCGTCCTATGTCATTTGCTTTTAATTTCAAGATACCAACTATGATAGGCTCAAGAATTAAAAAATAAAATAAAAAAATTCCCAGCGCCATAAATGCTTTACGGACGAGAAAGCCAATTAAAAAAGCAAGAGATAACTGAGCAAAAGTCTGCAAAGCAAACAAACCAGCGTAATAGGCCATACTCCATGTATCACCGCTGCTTTCATCAGCATTGGTGAAACCTATAATCACACATAGGATAATATATAATAGAGTTATCATCAGCGATACCAGCAATACATCAATGAACTTGGCGGCCATAAATTCAGAACGGCTCCAGCCATCAATTATATTTTGCCGGTGCGTTTTAAAAGTATATTCATTCGTGATGAACATGATTACAACAACAGCCGGAATAAAAACAAACCATGAAGAAAAATAGGCAACCGTATGCCAGGCTTCCGGAAAACTATAAGGATTACCGATAAGCATTTTTGCCAGTTTACCTGCGTTATCAGGTCTTTGAACAATTTTTTCATAAACATGATGAAAAATATAATTGATCCCCGGATATGAAAGCGCTGTTATTCCGATCACCCACCAGAAAGCAGGATATTTTTTTATTTTAAGCCATTCCGTTCTTAAAAGATTATTCATAAATGCATTTTGTGGATTAATTGTTGGTGAGTTCAAAGAATCTTGCTTCCAGCCTTTTTTTCTTCGATACGAGATGGTTGAGAATAATTCCATTTTTAAAACAAAAATTATTTATTTCATCCAATCTTGCCGTGCCTTTTGCCAAAGTAAGGTGCACTGTGTTTGATGTATTATCAATCACAACATTTTTCCCCAGTTGAAGAAGAATATTGGCAAGAGCATTCAAATTAGCAGCGCTTAATTCAACCACATCATCATCCATCAACACTTCTTCCACATTGCCAGTGGTTAGCAGCGTCCCGGTTTTTAATATAGCTACATGAGTGCAAACTTTTTCCACTTCATCCAGTAAATGACTTGCCATGATAATAGTGTGGCCGCTTTTTTTTAATTGAATGATAAGATCTCTTATTTCTGCAATGCCGACCGGATCAAGACCATTAGTAGGTTCATCAAATACAAGAACTTTTGGACTACCTAACAAAGCTGCAGCAACAGCCAAACGTTGTTTCATTCCAAGGCTGTATGTTTTGAAACTGCTCCTTCGCCTTTCAAATAAGTTTACTTTTTTTAAAGTATCATTGATCTCCGATTCATTTCCACGACTACTGATGGCTTGGGTTATTTTTAAATTATCAACAGCAGATAAATAATGATAAAAGTTTGGCGTCTCCAGCAATGAGCCGATCTTTTTTCTTTGTTCGGGTGAACCGGGATGACCAAACCATTGAAAACTTCCGTTGTTTGCTTTCAACACATCAAGGATAATGCTGAGTAAAGTTGTTTTACCGCTTCCATTTGGGCCCAATATTCCGAATACACTTGCTTCGGGCACATCAAATGAAACATCTTTCAATGCCTGAATGTGACCATAAAACTTTGTAATGTTTTGTAAAGATAAAACCGGGTTCATGAATTTGTTTTATTTAAAATATCCTTCAAGATAATTGTTTTAAGTATATCAATAGAAAAATAATTGATGAGATTTGCGTTATTGAATTAATATGGCAACAATTTTAATAACCGGCGGTACAGGATTAATAGGTAAGGCGCTCTCTGAATCTTTATTGAAAAAGAATTATAAGGTTATTGTTCTTACAAGAAAAAGAGCGAAGAAACAAAAATTTAAAGCACGGGAAACAAATGAGTTTAATACTATTCAATATGCTGAATGGGATATCAGTAAACGTATGGTTGATGAAAATGTAATAGCCGAAGCAGATTATATTGTTCATTTAGCCGGCGCAGGAGTAGGAGATAAGCGATGGACAAAAAAGAGAAGACGGGAAATTATCAATAGCAGAGAGTACAGTGGGAAATTGATAGTTGATACTTTGAAAAAAATCCCAAATCATGTGAAAGCGGTTATCAGCGCTTCAGCAATTGGTTGGTATAGCCCAACTCCGATTCTTCAGGATAAAAATAATAAAGCTGATGGTTTTCGAACTGAAGATGATCTTGCAGATAAAAGTTTTCTTGGGAGAACATGTCAGGAGTGGGAAGAAGCCATTGATCCGGTGAACCAATTGGGTAAAAGATTAGTAAAGCTGCGGACTGGTATTGTATTAAGCAATGAGGGTGGCGTTTTACCGGAATTTAAAAAGCCTTTACATTTTAGATTTGCACCGATTTTAGGGAGTGGAAAACAAATCATCAGTTGGATTCATATTGATGACCTGGTCAGAATATATATTGAAGCAATAAAAAATGAAAAATTATCCGGCGTTTATAATGCTGTGGCTCCGCATCCTGTTTCAAACAAGGAATTTATTTTTAGTTTAGCCAAAACCATGAAAGGAAATTTGTTTATTCCGGTTCATGTACCTGCTTTTCTATTGAAGCTCGCTTTGGGTGAAATGAGTATTGAGGTATTAAAAAGTACTGGGGTAAGTTGTGATAAAATAAGACAGGCAGGATTTACATTTCAGTATTCCGAAATCGACAAAGCTTTACAACAATTGTCAGGGAGATAATTTTTTTATAATAGTCTGCTATTTGCTGAAATAAACTTTGAATGCTTCGTTTAGTCTTGCAAATTCTTTTGATACCTGTGACATGCCAATCGCTCCACCCATAAAACCGCTGGCGTCTTTTCTTATCAGAACAGAATAATTATTATCTTGCTTTTTAACAAGAACAAGTATTTTAAAATATTTCCATAACGCTCCTAAGATGGCACGCAAAGCTTTATTTCCTTTTGTGTATATCTTCCCGTCTTCCTTTTCTTCCTGATAGGAATAACCTTCAGCAGTAAAGAAGAAGCTAAGTTTATTATCCAGATCTTCTTTAGTACAATCTGTAAAATTATAAATGACATGATCTTTAGCAGAATCTGCAACAGTGTAATTCATAAAACGAATTTTATTTATTTCTAAATATAGGCATTAATTTCTTACCGGTTTACCGCCTTTTAAAACACTCTGAATTCTTTCTAAAGTTTCTTTCTCTCCACATAGTGATAAGAAAGCTTCTCTTTCCAGGTCCAATAAATATTGTTCAGAAACTAATGTAGGTTCACTTAAATCGCCGCCGCACATTACGTAAGCCATTTTTTTTGCCACTGTTACGTCATGATCAGTTGCATATTTAGCCCGCCACATTCCATTGATACCGGCATACAGAGCGCCAAGAGCTGATCGGCCCAGCACTTTAATATCCTTTCGTTGAACCGGCATAACATAGCCACTGTCAAAAATTTCAATCACAGATTTTTTTGCTTCCGCAATTCTTCTTCCCTGGTTGATCACCACTTCATCATGACCCTTTCTGTATACACCAATATCAAATCCTTCGAATGCTGATGTGCCAACTTTTGCAGTTGCGATAGTTAAAAAACGGTTTTTTAAAGTAATAGTTTCTGGTTCGTCTTCATGCATCTCATCTGATGCTCTTAACGTAAATTCTTTCGTACCACCACCACCGGGAATCAATCCGACTCCCAATTCAACCAAACCGGTATAAGTTTCCGCAGCCGGACAACATTTATCCGAATGTAAACTCAATTCACATGCGCCACCTAATGCCAGCCCATGAGGAGCGACAACAACAGGAATAGAAGAATATCTTGCTCTCATCATTGTATTCTGAAACATCCGGATGCCAAGATCAATTTCATCATAATCCTGTTCAATAGCAAGCATAAAAATCATTCCAACATTGGCACCGGCAGAAAAATTGGCTCCTTCATTGGCAATCACCAGTCCTTTATAATTTTTTTCGGCTTTATCAATGGCTGTTTGAATACCACTTAATACATCTCCGCCGATGCTTCCCATCTTTGTTAACCATTGTAATCCCAGTACATCATCACCAAGGTCATAAAGTTTGCAGCTTGCATTACTCCAAACCAATTTATCCTGGTAATTACTCATTACTATAAATGCATCACCACCGGGCAATGGCTTATATGTTTTGCTTGCAGGGTCGTAGCTGAATCTTTTACCGTTTTCAATTTTATAAAAAGATTTATTTCCTGCTGAAATCATTTCTTCCACCCAGCCGGCAATTTTGTATCCGGCTTCTTTCATTGCTTTGGCAGTTCTTTCAACACCGAGAACATCCCAGCTTTCAAAAGCGCCGATCTCCCAGCCAAAGCCAGCTTTCATGGCATCATCAACGCGATAAACTTCATCCGAGATTTCAGGAATCCGATACGAGATATAAGAAAACAATCCATAATGAAAATGACGATAAAATTCTCCGGCTTTATCCGGCGAAGCACATAACATTTTCAGGCGTTGCTGAAGATCATCAATTGGTTTGGCTGCATCAATCGAAGCAAATTTTGATTTAACTCTGGGTTTGTATTCGAAAGTTTTTAAATCAAGCGTCAAAATTTCTTTTTCACCGGTACTGCTTTTAATTTTCTTAAAAAATCCCTGCCCGGTTTTATCGCCCAGCCAATTGTTGGTAACCATTTTATCCAGCCACGCAGGAATTTTAAAAGATTCTTTTGCTTCATCATTCGGACAATTATCATAAACGCCTTTAGCAACTTTTACCAATGTGTCAATGCCGACAACATCAGCAGTTCTGAATGTTGCTGACTTTGGACGACCAATGATCGGCCCGGTCAGGGCATCCACTTCGTCAATCGTCAAACCCATTTTATCAACCAGGCCAAATAAAGCCATGATGCCATACACTCCAATGCGATTGGCAATGAAAGCAGGAGTGTCTTTGCATAAAACAGTTGTTTTTCCAAGGTACAGATCGCCGTAATGCAGCATGAAATCAATAACACTTGGATCGGTATCAGGTGTTGGAATTATTTCCAGTAATCTTAAATATCTGGGTGGATTGAAAAAATGCGTACCACAAAAATTCTTTTTAAAATCATCGCTTCTGCCTTCAGTCAGCATGTGGATAGGAATACCCGATGTATTAGAAGTGATCAACGTTCCGGGTTTGCGGAACTGTTCAACTTTTTCATAAACCAGTTTTTTTATATCCAGTCTTTCCACTACTACTTCAATAATCCAGTCGCAGTTAGCAACATCATTCATATTATCATCAAAGTTGCCGGTAGTAATTTTTTTCAGCGCATCTTTATAATAAAGTGGCGAAGGATTACTTTTCACAGCTGCCTGCAGCGAATCATTGACAATCTTATTTCTTGCCTTTATGTCTTTGCTTTCTGAAGCTTCTTTGGGTACAATGTCAAGTAATAAAACTTGTACGCCGGTTCCTGCAAAATGACAGGCAATTCTTGAACCCATAACGCCGCTTCCTAAAACAGCAACTTTTTTAATCGTTCTATTCATAGCATCAGGTTGAAAAAAATTAATGGGTCGAAGATAGAGAAAAACTATGATGAGAAGGGTGAGGAAAGAGTACATATCAGGCCTGATGGCTGAAATCCCGATATATTGTACAGGATCAATTTTTTTGTTTAATAATTACTGAACGATTCAACTCAATACCGGGGCCAAAATCACTTTTCGATTTATTTACACTATCGCAAACACCGCGAATGGTAACCAAATTTCCGCTTATCAATTTTAAAATATCACGTTGGTGAGTCGAATCCATGGAGCAACTGATGAAGGATGAGCTGATGGAATCACCTAATGAGATCTTGTAAAAACCCCTTTCATTCTTTTTAATCTCCTTAATATTACCTGTAACTTCAACAATTTTGCCAAGATATTTTTGATTGGATAAGGAATCATTTGCCTGATATTCATGAATAAGATCAGAGGCAGAAATTATTATACTGGCTTTAGCATTGACGAGATCTGGTTTGAGTAGATTATATTGTTTTATGCCCTGCCATACAGTTAATCCAACGATTAAAGCAATAGAAGGCCAGAGAAATTTTTTATTTTTTATTATAACAAATGTTATAATAAAGGCTAAAAGAACAGCTCCGATTATTTTTAATGATAATGACAGAAACATAAAAGAATTTTAAGAAATATTTTTATTGACTTATGGATTTAATCGTCACAGAGCAAAGAATTTGTTTGATCCTTTCTGAATAGAATTTTTCTCGTAATCATGTTAACTCACAGAAGAACCTGGTTGAACAATATTTTCTGGTTTAAGCAAATGAAGTTTGCCATCTTTATCTTCCGATGTTAATATCATTCCCTGGCTTTCAATTCCACGCATTTTTCTTGGAGCAAGATTTACTACAACAACAACCTGTTTGCCGATCATTTCTTCCGGTTTATAATGTTGGGCAATTCCCGAAACGATGGTTCTTTTTTCAGATCCAAGATTTACTTCAAGTTTTAATAGTTTATCTGCTTTTTCCACTTTTTCGCAGGCGATAACAGTTCCAACTTTCAAATCCAGCTTAGAAAAATCATCAAAGGTGATTTCAGATTTACGATTTACGATTTCAGATTTGTTCTCTTCCATTTTGATTTTTTCATTTTGATTTTTTGCATTTGCTCTTAGTTTTTCAACCTGCATTTTAATTTCATCGTCTTCAATTTTCCGGAATAATAATTCAGGTGGACGAAGACTATATCCTACACTCAACAATTTTAATTTGCCTGCATTTTCCCAATCCAGCATTTTATCTACAACTTTTAATTGATGAAGTAATTTTTTAGCTGTGTTGGGTAAAAATGGATTAATGAGAATGGCGAGATTAGCAGTCAATTGCAAACAAAGATGAAGGCAATTGTCGATCAGTTGCTGATTTATTTTGCTTGTTTCTTGTGTCTTATCGCTTGAAACTTTCTTCCATGGCTCTTTCTCTTGTAAATATTTATTTCCTTTTCTTGCGAGGTCAATGACTTCAAATAAAGCATCCCGGAATTTGAACTCTTCAATTGAATGTTGAACATTCAGGGCAGATTTTTGGATATTTTCAATTAATGCTTTGTCAATATCATCCATCAGTTCAGTATGCAGCTTTGGTACTTTGCCACTACATAATTTATGCATCAGCACCATAGTTCTGTTCACGAAATTTCCAAAAATTGCAACCAGTTCGCTGTTATTTCTTTCCTGGAAATCTTTCCAGGTAAAATCATTGTCTTTGGTCTCTGGCATATTGGCACAAAGAACATATCGCAGTACATCCTCACAACCGGGGAAATCTTTTATATATTCATGAACCCATACAGCCCAGTTTCGTGATGTAGAGACTTTATCTCCTTCAATATTTAAAAACTCATTTGCGGGAACGTTATCTGGTAAAACAAAATCACCATGTGCTTTTAACATGGATGGGAAAATAATACAATGAAAGACGATATTATCTTTCCCGATAAAATGTATCAGTCTCGTATCTTCTTTCCACCAGTAATCTTTCCAATGGTCTGTCAATTCTTTAGTGGCACTGATATAACCGATCGGCGCATCAAACCAAACGTATAAAACTTTTCCTTCTGCATCCGGTAATGGGACTTTAATTCCCCAGTTACTATCTCTTGTCATTGCCCGGCTCTGCAAACCGCTGTCCAGCCAGCTTTTGCATTGCCCATAAACATTGTTTTTCCAGTTTTTATGTTCCTCCAATATCCATTGCTTCAGCCACGGCTCATAATTCTGCAATGGGAAATACCAATGTTTAGTTTTCTTTTTTACAGGAATGGCATCACTTAATGTACTTCTTGGATTGATGAGTTGTTCCGGTGATAAACTACTTCCGCATTTTTCACATTGATCACCATATGCATTGGGATTGGCACAAACAGGACAAGTGCCGATGATATACCGGTCTGCCAAAAAAGTTTTTGCCTTTTCATCATAATACTGTTCTGTCTCTTTTTCTTCAAATAATCCTTTGTCATATAAAGTCTTAAAAAATCCTGCAGCTGTTTCATGATGAACTTTGTTGGATGTCCTGGAATAAATATCAAATGAAATGCCCATCTGCTCAAAACTTTCCTTAATAATTGCATGGTATTTATCAACGATTTGCTGGGGACTTACTCCTTCTTTCATGGCTCGAATGGTAATAGGCACGCCGTGTTCATCACTTCCGCATACAAATATTATATCCCTTTTTTGTGCCCGTTGATACCGCGTATAAATATCTGCCGGAATATAAACCCCAGCCATGTGGCCGATATGAACTGGTCCGTTGGCATAAGGTAATGCAGCAGTAATTAAGTAGCGCTTAAAATCTTTCATGTTAATTCCTGGATAGAAACAATTTTATGAGTTGCAAAAATACCTTTCTTACGGCCAATGCCCAAAATGAGTGATTTGCAATAACTTTAAAATATGAATCGAAAAAATTTCCTTGCATCTGCCTCCTCTTTAATAGCTGCAGCCGCTTTACCAACTCTTCCGGTGACAGCCGGAAAGATGAATATAGAAAATGAGCCTAACCTTATTCCTCATTATTTAAAAAAAGGAGATACGATTGGAATTACAGCACCAGCCGGATATATCACGGCAGAAGAAATTCAACCTGCTGTCACATTAATGGAAAGCTGGGGATATAAAATAAAAATTGGTAATACGATCGGTAAAAAAGATTTCACTTTTGCAGGCACAGACGAAGAAAGGCAGGATGATTTTCAGAAAATGCTGGATGACCCGAAAGTGAAAGCTATAATGTGTGCCAGAGGTGGTTATGGAACTATCCGGATTATTGACAAAATAAAATGGAATCGTTTTAAAATAAGACCAAAATGGGTTATTGGTTTCAGTGACATCACTGTTTTTCATTCACATATTAACAGGCATTTTAAAATTGCAACTCTTCATTCTAAAATGTGCAATAGTTTTCCTGATGATTGGAGTAAAGCTGAACCTATCCAGATAGAAACAATTGAATCCATTCATAAAGCATTGAGCGGTGAAAAAATGAAGTATAATATTATTCCGAATACGAATAACAGGATTGGAAATGCAGAAGGAATTCTTGTGGGCGGAAATTTAAAAACACTGGAAACACTGGCAGGTTCAACTTCTGATTTGCAGACTGCCGGAAAAATTTTATTTGTAGAAGATACGGGGGAATATATGTACAGCATTGACCGCATGTTCTGGAGCCTGAAAAGAGCCGGAAAACTTTCTTATCTAAAAGGATTGATCATTGGAGGATTTAAAGTCAAGATGGATCCCGACACCGAAGATTTTGGAAAAACATTGGAAGAAATTGTTTTGGAAAAAATAAGAAACTATAAATACCCGGTATGTTTTGATTTTCCAGTTGGACATCAAAAAAATAATTTTGCGTTGAAATGTGGAATGAAACATAAATTAGCAGTCAAACAGGAAGAATGTACTTTAACTGAAATGAAATGATCACAACTCCTCCGTCTTTGCAAGAAGGTGATACAATTGGTTTAGTTTGTCCTTCGGGTTATATGGCAATTGAAAAAGCACAAAGCTGTATTGAAGCTTTAAAAAATTGGGGTTATAATGTAAAAGTTGGAAAGACTGTAGGAAGTAACTCAGAAAATTATTTTTCCGGGACTGTTCAAGAAAGACTTATTGATTTTCAGCAAATGCTGGATGATGATGAAGTGAAGGCAGTTCTTTGTGCAAGAGGCGGGTATGGAATGACACATATTATTGATGGGATCAGTTTTGAAAAGTTTGAGGAAAATCCAAAATGGGTCATTGGCTTCAGTGATATCACTGTTTTTCATTCGCATTTGTATTCTAATTATTATATTTCATCACTTCATGCACCAATGGCATCAGCATTTAATGATGGCAATTTGACCAATGAGTATGTTTTATCATTGAAAAATGCTTTAGAAGGAAAGAAAATAAAATATCAATGCCCGGTAAATGAATTCAACCAAAAAGGTGAAGGAATTGGCGAACTTGTCGGCGGTAATCTTTCTTTGCTGACTCATTTGATCGGAACGGATTCGGATTGTAAAACAAAAGGAAGAATTTTATTCCTGGAAGATACCGGCGAATATTTATACAATATTGACCGGATGATATATCAATTAAAGCGCAGCAAAAAGTTATCGAAGCTTGCAGGATTAATCATTGGAAGGTTTACAGATAATAAAGACACTGAGAGACCATTTGATAAAACCGCTTATGAAATTATTCATGACATTGTTAAGGATTATGATTATCCAATTTGTTTTGGTTTTCCCGTAAGTCATGAAAAAGAAAATTATGCATTAAAGATTGGAGTTGGATATAAATTGAAAGTAACAAAGAGCAAAGTTGTTTTGGAAGAATGAGAAGTTACACGACAATTTTTATAAAACAAAATTCACTACTCTCTATTCACGATTCACATTAATACTTCAGTATATCTCTAATGAAATTATGATATTCATCAAACGATGGAAGATTGTTATGTCGTCCG
This sequence comes from uncultured Bacteroidota bacterium, assembly GCA_963823125.1. Classification (GTDB taxonomy): domain Bacteria; phylum Bacteroidota; class Bacteroidia; order Chitinophagales; family Chitinophagaceae; genus UTBCD1. Next base: position 107,615 of record CAWGKD010000002.1, on the reverse strand, counting down.
CCGTGAATGCGGATGAGTGTGATCTTTCCTGGATTGAATTTTTGCAAAGCTTCACTTTGCCGAATTGGAATCAGACGGTCTTTTGTGCCGTGAATAATATAAGTGTGGCAGTTCACATGTCGTATCCATCTATCCGTGCGAAGGTGAAAACGTAAAACAAAGCGAACGGGTAAAATTGGAAGAAACCTTTCAGCCACTTTTAGAAAACTATAATAAGGAGAATCGAGGATAAGATAGCGTGGTTTATTTTCAGAAGCGATTTTGGTTGCAAAACCACTGCCCATACTTCTTCCATAAACGATTATATGATGTTCTGAATATTTCTCCGCCAGCTTTGTATAAATAAACTGCATATCAGACAGCATATCTTTTTCACTGCGCTTGCCGGTGCTTTTTCCAAAACCGCGATAGTCCAACAGTACCACATCATAGTCATAGCGATAGAAATCACGGGCATATTTAGCCCAACCTTTTATACTTCTTGTATTGCCATGAAAATATAAAATGAGCCCTTTAGGATTTTCCCTGTAAAAATGCAGACCATTAATACGAACACCCGGAGCGATATCAAAAAAATATTCTTTAAAGGGTATATCGTATCTGAACTCAAAATCCTGTTTCAGCTTTTCTGGCTTGAAAATGAATTTTTCCTGAAAAAAATAAATGGTAACAGATAAGACAATTATTCCCGCGACAATATAAATGATAAAAAGTGGCAAGTGGATAATAGATAATAACGAAAAGTTAGTAGTAAATCGTTAATAGTTCAAATTAAAAAATACGGGCACATTCTTGTATCTGTTAACACTTTTCTATTGACTATCCTATATTTTATTCTTCCACCCGCTTTAATTTCAGGGTGCTGACAGGCGCTACAATGAGAGGGAATTTTTCAACAGTTACATTCGCAACATCTAAGCCAAAACCTCGTTCTTCTGAAAGGCTGATATCTTTAAGTATAAAATATAAATTCATGATGATTCGCTCTATAAAAGGAAGCTCATTATCCTGGCTAAGGTATTTTTCCATTACGATGAACTGAAAATCTCCAACAGTATTGCTGCTGGCCAGGCTTTCGTAACGGCTTGTAATGTTTACTTCTTTATTAGCCACCATATCTTCGACTACTTTCCGGAACATGAGACTGATGCGTGGTTCCATGCGAAATCCCAGCCTGAAATCAATACGGATTATATCATTCGGAATAATATGCTCAACTTTGTATTCGCAGGTATAAGGATCATCCAGTGTATCCACGTGAACAAACCAATAAATATCGGCACGTTTTGGTTTCTTATTCAAAATAGAATAAACAACTTTGTGCTCAATCTCTTTCGGATTGTTAGCACTTGTTAAATAAATAAGGTGAGTAGCATATTTGGGAACGGATTTATCATTGCTTAGTTCCTGTATTTTTGGAATATAATGTTCAAGCCTTACAAACTCAATATAACGATTCTTGATCTTTCTGGCCCTGTACCAGACATACATTATAATAAATAGAACACCTCCGACTATTATTGCTACAAAACCACCATGTGGAAATTTTGAAAGATTGGCAAAAAGAAAACCAAATTCAATAGTCAGATATACGACAAGATAAATATAGATAAGGAATGATTTTGCCCGTTGGGATATGAGGAAATTAGCAAATAATATAGAAGTTGAAATCATACAAAGCGTGATTGCCAGACCATAAGCGGCTTCCATGTTGGTTGATTTCTGGAAATAAAGTACGACGCCTGTGCAACCAAGAAAAAGCAATGTATTTACTCCTGGTACATATAACTGGCCTCTTTCTTCTGTAGGATAAGAAAGCTTGAGTTTGGGCCATAGGTTTAGCCGCATTGCTTCACTGATTAATGTATAAGAGCCAGAGATTAATGCCTGACTTGCAATAATGGCAGCGATTGTGGCAATAATAACTCCAACGATCTTGAATTCCTGAGGCATGATTCCATAAAACGCATTAAAACCACTTTGTACCAAATCTGATGATATTACTTGTCCATTGTGATGCGCAAGTAGCCAGGCTCCTTGCCCGAAGTAATTCAACAACAGGCAGGTTTTTACAAACATCCATGAATCACGGATATTTTTCTTTCCGCAATGCCCCAGATCAGAATACAGCGCTTCAGCTCCTGTAGTGCACAGAAATACAGCCCCAAGAATATAAAATCCTTTGGGATAAGTAGTCAACAAGTTAAAAGCATAATAAGGACTGATCGCTTTAAAAATGCCAATGTCATCAATAAGGTGTAAGCTTCCCATTATGGCTAACATCAGAAACCAAATAGTCATCATGGGCCCAAATAATTTGCCAATTGAGACAGTCCCAAATTGCTGCATAAAGAATAAAAGAGAAAGTATACCAAGAACAATGTATACAATAGTCCAATTACTGATATCTCCGACAGAAGGTATTTGGCGTAAACCCTCAACAGCTGCGGTTACTGAAATTGGCGGAGTGATCATACCATCAGCTATTAATGCAGCGCCGCCTAACATGGCTGGTATAACAAGCCATTTTCTTTGCCTGCGTACTAAAGCATATAATGAAAAAATACCTCCTTCACCTCTATTGTCCGCCCTTAGAGTCAGGATAACATATTTAATAGTGGTTTGAAGAGTTAATGTCCAGATAATGCACGATAAAGCGCCAAGAATAAGTTTTTCGCTGATTTCTTTATCTCGTGTAATAGCATTTAACACATATAATGGAGAAGTGCCAATATCTCCGTAAATTATTCCCAGCGCTATTATTAGTCCTGCAAAGGTGACTTTATTGGTAGGTATTTTCACTAGTTGTTGTTGGGTTTCAGTTTTGGTACAGATTTTTTATTCTGTAGTCATATTCGTACAAAGGTATATGCAAAAATCAATTACAAAAGACAAGTTAAAAATTTGATTTCAATCTATCAAAGGCAAGGGGATAAATTGTGTTCATTCCGGGCAATCGCAGAGTTCATCAATTCGTTGTTAAAAAGGTGTAACAAGTGTTTGTCTGGTAAAATAAATCAACAGATTTTCACTGGCAACTTGTAACTTTAGTAAGCAAAATAAATGAAATTTATGGCTGTTGGAAAATTTCTTTTAGGTCTTGTATTATTACTCCCGGGCATTTTTGTTTCTGCTCAAAAAATTGTTTATTCCCAGCCGGAAAAAGATGATAGCCGGCGCATCAATTTTGAAATTGCTGGAAAAATTGGCGGCAACTTTCTCGTTTATAAAAATGTTCATAACAGAAACTGGATTGTTGTTTTTGATGAAGAAATGCAACAAATTGATAAAGTAGAGCAAAGTTATATTCCTGAAAATGACCGGTTGATCAATGTTGATTTTTTTCCGTATGCTGATTTTTGTTATGTAATATATCAATATGAAAAAAGGAATGTAGTGTATTGCGAAGCTGCAAAAATTGATGCGAATGGAAAAAAAGTATCCGATGTGACTCAATTGGATACAACACAACACATTGGCGCCGCTTCCAATAATAAAATTTATACAGTACTAACCAACGAAGATAAAGGCAAGATCATTGTTTTTAAAATTAATAGCAGGAACAGGAGAAAGTATTGGATATCAACCATGCTTTTTAATAATGAATTGCAACTGCAAAGAAAAAGCAGGCTGGAAATAAATATGGATGAAACAGATGATTACCTCAAAGAGTTTTCTCTGGATAATGACGGTAACCTGGTTTTCGCTAAATTAAACCGAAGTCTCAATAGCAATATTGGTTCAGCCTTTTTTATTGTGAAACCAGCCTTGGCAGATTCGTTCCAGATCAGAGAATTAAACCTTGGGAAAATTTTCCTGGATGAAATTCATATAAAAATCGACAACAACAATAAACGATATCTCCTTACTTCATTTTATTATATACAACGCCGGGGGAACATTGATGGATTTTATTATTGTATCTGGGATCGAAAACAAAATGGGTCATTTAAAGAAGATACTATTTTCTTTAGCGATGAACTGCGCAGAGATGCAAAGGGAGACAATGCTCTTAAGATGGCGTTCAATGATCATTTCATCCGCAACATTATAATTCAGGGAGACGGTGGTTTTCTTATTGCCAGTGAATCTTATTATACAACATCACGGTATAATAGCTGGAACCGGTGGGATTATCTGTATGGCTCGCCTTTCCTTTCTCCGTATGACTATTATTATTATTCGCCTTATTACAATAATTTTTGGTGGAACTCACGGTATAATAATAACCAGGTAGCGCGATATCATGCTGATAATATTGCTATTTTTTCTTTCAGTGCTGAAGGAAAGCTGGAATGGAGTAATGTGATCAGTAAAAGCCAGTTTGATGATGAATCAGATGATGAAATATCTTTTCAAATTATGAATACAGGCGGACAACTGCATTTCCTTTTTAATGAAATGGAAAGAAAATTTAATATGCTGAATGATTATACTATATCTCCGGATGGTCAGCTTAAGCATAACCCAACTCTTAAAAATCTGGACAGAGGATATGAATTCATGCCAAAGTATGGAAAACAGGTCAGTGCTACTCAAATAATTATTCCATGCCTGCATCGTGGTCTTATTTGTTTTTCCAAGATTGATTTTAATTAGGATTTGCAAACATTCAATATCCGTGATCAATATATTTAAACAAAAGAACCCTGTTAATATTATACTGCTGGCTGTGGCAGGAATTCTGCTCAAACTTCCTGCATTTCTTCATCCTCATGTACCAATTGCTCAAACAAACGATGGAATTTTATTTCAGGAGATTTTAAATTTTCTTGCATATTATGGAAAATCTTTTCATGAAATTTATCCAATCCTGGCTTTTATTTTTCTATTCATTCAGTCTGTTGCATTAACTCTGTTTGTAAATAACCAACGTATGATGTCACGGCCAAATTATTTGCCGGGCATTTCCTATATGCTGATCACCTCTTTTTTCCCGGAATGGAATTATTTTTCGGAGCACTTAATTATTAATACGTTTCTCCTCTATATTTTGTCTACTTTATTTAAAACATATAACCAGTCAAACGCAGGCGCAAAAATTTATAATGCAGGACTGGTGTTGGGGATAGCAGTTTTTATTTTTTTCCCATCAATCGTTTTTGCACTTTGGATTTTTTTCGCCCTGATGATCATGAGACCATTCAGGATAAATGAATGGCTGCTGTGTATATTGGGAATTACAACCCCTTTTTATTTTTTAGCGGTTTATCTTTTTCTTACAAATCAGTTTAAATGGCAAAGTCTAACTTTTTATTTTTCAATTGGCTTTCCTGTCGTCAGGCAATCAGCGTGGTTGGCAGGTAGTGCTTTTCTGATTGCAATTCCATTTCTGGTGGGCGGGTATCATGTGCAGAATAACCTGAACCGGATGCTGATAAATGTTCGCAAAGGATGGAGCTTGCTTTTGCTTTATTTGCTGGTAGCCATAATAATACCTTTTATTAACCCTGGAGATACTCTTGAAAACTGGATTATGGTGACCGTCCCTTTTGCGGCTTTTCATGCATTTGCTTATTTCTATTCGGAAAACAAACTAATTCCAAGACTTACGTTTTGGTTATCTATAGCTTTTGTAATTGCCTACCAGTATTTTGGTCCCGGTTGGTAGTAGAAAAATAATAATGATTGAAACAATGTTATTTTTTTACTAACACAATATTTTTCCAATTACTGTCTATGGATTAATAAATTTATCTTTGCTTTTTATTATTCAAATTCTCTTTATGAAATTTGGAATAGTTGTTTTCCCCGGCTCCAATTGCGATCGTGATATGTACGATGCATTGCGTAATGATCTTGGTCAGGAAGTGATCATGCTCTGGCACAAGGATAAAGATTTGAGTAAATTCAACACAGAAGATTGTATCATTTTACCCGGTGGATTTTCATTTGGAGATTATCTGCGCTGCGGTGCTATTGCAAGGTTTAGCCCGATGATGCAAACGGTAATTGAATTTGCTAATACTGGTGGAAAAGTTTTTGGTGTATGCAATGGTTTTCAGATCCTTTGCGAATCGCATTTATTGCCCGGCGCTTTATTAAGAAACGGCCAGCAGCAATTCGTCAGCAAAAATGTTTTTATAACTGATAAGTCAGGAAGTATTTATAAAATGCCAGTTGCACACGGAGAAGGGAGATATCATGCTGATAAAAAAATATTAGATGAACTTGAAGCAAATGGGCAAGTGATTTATTATTACTGCGATGAAAAGAGAAACATAACTGATGATGCTAATCCCAATGGTTCCAGTAGAAATATTGCAGGCATTTGTAACGTTAACCGCAATGTATTTGCAATGATGCCTCATCCTGAAAGAGCTTGTTCACCTGCTTTGGAAAATACAGATGGACGGGGAATAATAAAAAGCCTGTTAATGGCTGAACAACTCGTTTATTAAACCATTGGTCTTGTCAATGGTCAATGACTTTGGTCAATTTCTTTGTAAATGCTATACGAGCAATTACATTTATTTAAAACTTTAACAAGAGTTATTCATTAAAAGCAGGATTTTTGAATTGTTATAATTAGTTGAAAAAGTATGAAAAAATTAATATTATTAAGTACATTCTTTTTTGTGATCATAGGTGTCAAAGCACAAACATTGAATCCGGTCAGTTGGACTTTTACTGCTTTGAAATCCGGCGATAAGGTTTATGAAATTCATTTGACCGCTAACATTGAGCCGGGCTGGCATTTATATTCTCAAACACAACCCAACGATGCAATTGCGATACCAACCGGCATCAAGTTTAATAAAAATCCTTTGATCATCCTGGATGGTAAAGTGAAAGAAATCGGGAAATTAGAAAAATTCAAAGATGTGAGATTAAACATTTCAGCCAACCAATACTCTGAAAAAGTAGACTTCGTACAGGTAATGAAATTGAGAGGGAACGCAAAAACCAACTTAAGTGGTGGTGTGGAGTTTCAAACCTGCGATGATAAAAAATGCCTTCCTCCGAAAACGGTTAATTTCAGTATTGCTATAAAATAGAGGCTGAGATATATTAAAATAGAACGGATTCGTCAGGAAGACCCGTTATCTTCTATTAAGTAAAAAATATGCGCAGGAATATTAAGCTCATTTCATTCATTATCGCAGGAATTTTTTTTACCAGGTTAGGATTTTCACAGGAAATTGTTTCTCCTTACCAATGGAAAGCATCTGCCAGGAAAATCAGTGAAGGTGTTTATGAGCTTGATTTTTCTACCAAAGGTGCTGCCGGTTGGCAGTTATATTCACCGAACCAGATCTTGAGTGACGTAAAAATGGCTGAATTGATTTTTGCTGATTCAAGTATCACTCAACAGGGAAATTTTTCAGGATCCGGCGATTCCAAAAAAATAAAGAGCAAGGTTTTTGAAAATGCAGATGTAGAAATTCTGGAAGGACCAACCGATTGGAATGCGATTGTTCATATTAATGGAACGGTTCCCGCACAATTACAAGGCAAGTTGAATTATTCTTATGGAAAAAACAATGAATTTTATCAGGCAATCGACGCTAAAGCATTTTCCTTTAATGTAAATTTAGAAGGAGGTGTAGCTTCTTCAACAAGAATCTTAATTCCCACAATAGACATTGATCATCCGGTGAATGACTGCGGTGATACAATTAAAAAAGACAGCAGCTATTTTGTAATATTCCTTTTTGGAATATTAGGCGGGCTTATTGCTCTTTTGACTCCTTGCGTATTTCCAATGATTCCTTTAACCGTTTCTTTCTTTACAAAAAAGGCTGGTGAAAAAGGAAAAGCTGTGGGCAATGCTGCTTTATATGGTTTTTTTATTTTTCTTATTTATGTTTTACTGACAGTTCCCTTTCATATTGCCGGAAAAACCAACCCTGATATTTTCAATAACATTTCTACTAATGTATGGCTCAATCTTATCTTCTTTGCAGTATTTGTAGTTTTTGCTATTTCATTTTTTGGTTATTTTGAAATTGCATTACCATCAGGGCTGGCAAACAAAATGGGAACAAAATCAAGTATTGGAAATTTTGTGGGAATATTTTTTATGGCGCTTACGCTTGCAATCGTTTCATTTTCCTGTACTGGCCCGATATTAGGAACTTTATTAGCCGGAGTAGCAGAAAAAGGTGCGTGGCCATTGACGGTTGGAGCAGCAGGTTTTGGTTTGGCACTTGGATTACCGTTTGCCATTTTTGCGATGTTTCCTAACTGGCTTCATTCCATTCCAAAATCTGGTGGCTGGCTTACTGATGTAAAAGTGGTGCTGGGATTTATTGAGCTGGCATTGGCTGTTAAATTTTTGGCTAATGCAGATAATGTGAAACAATGGGGAATATTAAAAAGAGAAATTTTCATCGGGCTTTGGATAATCATCGGTTTTCTTATCGTGTTGTATTTGATTGGTAAGTTGCGTTTTTCTCATAGTTCACCGGTAAAAAAATTCAGTAAAACAAGAATTGCATTTATTATTTTATTTTCTGCTGCTACTTTGTATTTAATTCCGGGTATTACCAATTCTGATTGGGCAAAATTGAAACTGATCAGCGGATTTCCTCCGCCTGTTTGTTACAGCGTTTATAAGAATCCCGTCAACTGCGATAAACCTTTACTGGATTATGAGCAGGCATTGCAATTAGCCAAAAAGGAAAACAAGCCGATCTTAATTGATTTTACCGGATGGGCTTGTATCAATTGCAGGAGAATGGAAGAAAAAGTTTGGACAAAACCGGAAGTGCAAAAACTGATGAGAGAAGATTTTATTTTGGTTTCCTTATATGTGGATGAACGAACTAAACTGCCGGTATCACAACAAATCGTTTATAAATCAAAAAATGGAAGTGAAAAATCAATAATTACAGTTGGAGACAAATGGACAGCTTTTCAGATTGATAATTTTCATGCAACATCTCAACCTCAATACGCTATGATTAGCCCGGATGAAAAAGCTTTGGCAAAAACAAAATTTTATACTCCGGATGCAACAGAATTTTCTCAATGGCTTCAATGCGGGCTTAAAGCGTTCAAGAGTATCAGAAAATAAAAAAGAATATAGTATGTTTATAAAAAATGTCTCCCAAATATTCAGGAGACATTTTAATTAGGTGTCATTCTGTACCAACCTACGGTCTGGCAAACAATTCAGAAAAATTCTTTTTCGAAGTAAGAACCTTTCCACTTGACGTTGGAGACACAGAATGACGAGAACTTATTCCCTACAAAGCAATTTGTTTTTGTGTCATCAGCTTGCGCAGGTTGATAAGACCATAACGCATGCGTCCCAAAGCAGTGTTGATACTGCAATTAGTTACAGCTGCAATTTCCTTAAAACTCATGTCAGCATAATGCCTCAGAACAATCACTTCACGCTGATCTTCCGGCAAACGATGCAGCATTTCACGGACACGGTCATGGCTTTGCCTTTTTATCATTTTAGTTTCAGCGCTGTCATCAGCAAAATTCAGCACTTCAAAAATATCTTTGTCTTCACCATTCCGGATGGTAGGCGTCCGTTTTACTTTACGGAAATGATCCACACAAAGATTATGTGCAATACGCATAGCCCAGGGCAGGAATTTTCCTTCCTCGGTATAGCGGCCACTGCGCATTGTATCAATGATGCGGATGAAGACATCCTGGAAAATATCTTCGGCCAAATATTTGTCTTTTACCAGGAATAGAATTGATGTATAAAGCCTGTCCTTGTGGCGAAGCACTAAGGTTTCCAAAGCTTCAGGATTTCCATCTGTAAAAAGATGGATCAATTCATGATCTGTTTTTTGATTGAAGGCTTTCATAAACTTCTATAGTTTAGGTTTTTTCTGCCATGGCTTATGCCTGACAGGTGTTCAATAGATATTGGTTACTGAATTGGATAAATAAAAAATCAAGTAGAAGTTTATGCGATAGGCGAGTTACTTTTTTGGTTATTCATATTTTTTGATATTGGAATTTAAAAATAGATCATTTCCTGAAATGACCAAAGATTTAAGCAACATAAGCTTTCCCCATTTAGCTAAAAAAGTGTTAATCATTCCTTGAGAATTCAGATGGAATAAGGGTTTACATTTGCTGACCATAGAAATGGAAAATTTAATAAAAGGGAAAAAACCCCGTAAAACGATGACCGTAATTTCCGCAGAAAATATATTTATTAAGGGCGCAAGGATGCACAATTTGAAGAATATTGATGTGGAAATCCCTCGCAACAAACTAATTGTTGTCACCGGTGTGTCAGGTTCGGGCAAATCTTCTCTGACTATTGATACTTTATACGCAGAAGGTCAGCGCCGTTATGCAGAAAGCCTGAGTGCTTACGCACGCCAATTTCTAAACCGGATGAATAAACCAGAAGTAGATTATATAAAAGGGTTATGTCCGGCAATTGCTATTGAACAAAAAGTGACAACCAGAACGCCTCGGAGCACAGTGGGCAGCCTGACAGAAATTTATGATTACCTCCGGTTGTTATTTGCAAGAATTGGTAAAACTATTTCACCTGTTTCCGGCAAAGAAGTAAAAAAAGATGACGTTACTGATGTATTAAATGCTATTGATAGTTTAAAAAAAGGAGACAAAGCTTTTATCCTGATTGCTTTTAAGCAACATAAAAACCGGGATATAAAAGAAGAATTAAATATACTTCTGCAAAAGGGGTTTAGTCGGTTGTATAAGAAAGGAGAAATTTTCCGCATAGAAGAAATTCAGGCAAATAATCAGTTTTCAAAAATCAATAACCAATTTTCTGTTTTGGTAGACAGAATAATTGTAAAAGATTTTGATGAAGATGAAAAGCACCGCTTATCCGATTCCATCGGTACAGCTTTTTATGAAGGTGAAGGAGATGTTTATCTGGAAATAAACGGAGAAAAGAATTTACACTTTAATAACCGGTTTGAATTGGACGGAATCCAGTTTGAAGAACCTGTACCCAATTTATTTTCATTCAATAATCCTTTTGGCGCTTGCCCAACCTGTGAAGGATTTTCGCAGGTTTTGGGTATCGATAGTGAATTGGTCATACCGGATCGCCGGCTTAGTGTTTATGATGGGGCAGTAGCGCCATGGAAAGGGGAAAAACTGGATTGGTGGAGGCAACAATTTATTAAAGATGCAAAGAAGTTTAATTTTCCCATACATAAACCAATTGCAGAGTTTACTGATAAACAATATAAAATTCTCTGGGAAGGAAATGAACATGTGTATGGTATTGATGAATTTTTTAAAGATGTAGAACAACAGTTGTATAAAGTTCAGTATCGTGTTTTATTAAGTCGCTACCGCGGAAGAACATTATGTCCCGATTGTAAAGGTTATCGTTTACGGAAAGAAGCATTGTATGTAAAAATAAATGACAAGCATATTGCTGAATTGAGTGAATTGCCTGTAAAAGATCTTAAAATCTGGTTTGATGATCTTGGAGAAAAACTAAGCGATCATGAAAAGCAGATAGCAAAAAGAATCCTTATCGAAATTCACTACAGGTTAGATACATTATTGAAAGTAGGATTAGGATATTTAACATTGAACCGGTTGGCTAATTCATTAAGTGGTGGCGAAAGCCAGCGAATTCAATTGACACGAAGTCTGGGAAGTAACCTTACAAACTCCTTATATATTTTGGATGAGCCTTCTATCGGATTACATTCAAGAGATACCGAAAACCTGATTAAAGTATTAAAAGAATTAAGAAATCTTGGTAATACGGTTATTGTTGTAGAACACGACGAAATGATGATGCGAGAAGCAGATCATATTATTGATATGGGGCCGTTAGCGTCTCATTTAGGCGGAGAAATTGTTGCAGAAGGAAATTATGATGAAATTATTTCTAATCCTAAAAGCCTGACCGGAAAATATTTGAAGGGAGAATTAAAAATTGAACCACCAAAATTGGTTCGCAAATGGAATAATTCAATAAAAGTTGAAGGAGCACGCCAGCATAACCTGAAAAATATCACGGTTGAGTTTCCTTTAAATGTGTTGTGTGTAGTCAGTGGTGTCAGCGGAAGTGGTAAAACAACTTTAGTAAAACAAATTCTTTATCCGGCATTGAAAAAGATAAAAGGTGAATTTGCTGATAAGGTCGGTATACACAAAGCCATAACCGGTGATATTGAAAGCATTTCACAAATAGAAATGGTGGACCAGAATCCTATAGGTAAATCATCAAGAAGCAATCCTGTTACTTATATAAAAGCTTATGATGAGATAAGAGATTTATTTGCCCGGCAACTGCTGAGCAAAATGCGTGGCTTTCAACCAAAACATTTTTCATTTAATGTAGATGGCGGACGCTGCGATACATGCAAAGGTGAAGGTGAACAAATAGTGGAAATGCAGTTCCTTGCTGATGTACATCTGACTTGTGAAGTTTGTAATGGTAAAAGATTTAAAGAAGAAGTATTGGAAGTGCAATACCGGGAAAAAAACATTTATGATGTACTTGACATGAGTGTAGATGAGGCAATCGAATTCTTTTGGGAAGAAAAAAATTTAGTGAAAGCTATTCAGCCATTAAGTGATGTGGGATTGGGTTATATTAAATTGGGACAATCATCTGGTACACTTTCCGGTGGAGAAGCACAACGTGTTAAGCTCGCATCGTTTCTTGGAAAAAGTAAAAGCAGTGAAAAAATTCTTTTCATTTTTGATGAACCTACTACTGGACTTCATTTTCACGATATTAAAAAACTGCTTGTTTCATTTAATGCGCTTATTGAACAAGGGCATTCTATTATTGTCATCGAACATAATATGGAGGTAATACGAAGTGCCGATTGGCTGATTGACTTAGGACCAGAAGCAGGAGATGGTGGTGGAAACCTGGTATATACAGGTAAACCTGAAAGTATAAAACGAGAAAAACAAAGCTGGACCGGGAAGTATATAAACGTTTTTTAATTGTAACAGTTAAATACTTGCAAAAGTAAAAATTCAATATTATCTTTGAAGTTCATTGGAATAAATTAAACACTTCTCTCTCAATATCCTCTTCGAAAAGACGACTGTACCAATTCCTTTAAGCCACATAACCAACCACTGCAAAAGGTATAAAATATCCTTTGGAATTTCATTGAATTGCAATTTCCAATCCTTTCAAAAGCTCAGAGTTTCCAATTCCTGAAAACGACAACAAAACGTTTTGGATATTTTTATTTTTTATATTAAAACTCAAGAGCATGAAAAAGAATTTTATTCACTTGTTGAAGAAGCTGAAATGGACAGCATTGTTATCCTCTTTAATATTTTGGATATCTAAGTCGGCAGATGCGCAACCCATAAGCCAGACATTTACTTCAAGTGGTACTTATACTGTACCGGCAGGTTGGAATGCATTGGTGTCAATTGAAGTTTGGGGAGCTGGCGGAAGCGGTGGAGGTGGAAACAATGGTAACGGTTCAAGATATGGTGGTGGTGGTGGTGGCTATGCCAGATTAATTGTAACATTGACTCCTGGAACTTATACTGTAACAGTTGGTAAAGGAGGAATAGCGCCTACAAATGTTGACCAAGGTAATAATGGTGGTACTTCTAGTTTTTCAACTCTAGTTTCCGCCAGCGGTGGTAAGGGGGGTTCTAACAATGCGTCAGGTGCGGGAGGCAATACTTTTTCCGGAACCGGCATTACAACTCATAACGGAGGAAATGGTGGAGCAAGGAATAGCAGCAACAATGGAGGAGGAGGAGGAGGAGGAGGTTCTGCACTTGCTGGTGCAAATGGCTCAAATGGATCAAATGCATCCGGTAGTACTGGAGGTTCAGGTGGAGCCGGACAAGGCGCAGGTGGAAATGGGGGAAACAATAACGCTATTGGACTAAATGGTATTGCGCCCGGTGGTGGTGGTGGTGGTAAGGGAGACAACGGTTCCCATTCTGGTAATGGCGCCGATGGTCAGGTTGTTATAAATGTAACTTCTCAGATTTCTTTACCAGTTGAGTTTGGAAATTTTAAAGTATCTCAGAAAGAATCAGGCGTTCAACTTGACTGGACTACTTATACAGAAATCAATGTAAGTCATTTTGAAATCGAGCATTCAACAGATGGAATTAATTTTAGCACTATTGGACAAGTAGGTGCTACAAATCATACTGTTCAAACAGATTATAGCTGGTTTGATGCAGAACCTTCGAGCGGAAATAATTTATATCGTATCAAAAGTGTTGATCTTGATGGTAAAGTAAATTATACTGCTATTGTAAAAATCAATTTGGGAATCAGTTTTGCGGGAATAAATATTTATCCTAACCCTGTTACTGCACATCAAATTTCTTTCCAGGCATCGGATTTGCAGCCGGGAACTTATTTGATTTGTATTTATAATAGCATGGGTCAGCAATTATTTCAGCAATCATTAAATCACAGTGGCGGCGCTATCAGTCAGAGCATACAATTACCCGCTTCAATAAATGCAGGGATGTATAATTTAGTAGTGATAAATGGTAATTCTAAAATTTCCAAACCATTCATCGTGCAATAATATTTTTTCAAAAAAAATAATGAGGATCAGAAATGGTCCTCTTTTTTTATCGAAGCCGGTCAAGATTTTTAATCAGTTTTTTATCTTTCCAAATGCCTCTTGCTGCCAGAACATAACCTATCAGAATCGCAAATACAAAAAGACAGGATAATGAAATACTTCCGGTTTCAAATTTTTTAATTTTTGCAAAATAAGCAACGAGTATAAGTAAGGATAACCCAAGACCACTGAAACAAAGCTTTAACTGGAGTTTTCTGTCTTTAAATAAAAAAATGGTTGTGAGTGAAAGGACAACAGAAATGCCGGTTATTATCATTATTAAAAAATCATTCTCTGCATCAAGCTTGAAATATTTTCCATCCTTTAATTGTCCTGTATAAAATGGAAAAATATAACTTAAAACTGCACTAACGGTTGATAAAAGTAACCAAAGACTTTGCTGACGTTGAATCATGATGAGGTTTTTTTAAAATTCTAATATCGGCTATTTTAAAACTTAGCCTAATTCCGGGTACAAAGGAAATTGTTTCATGAAAATTTTAACTTCTTCCTTTACATCTGAAATTATTTTTTCATTATCAATATTCATCAGCACTTTATCAATCAAGGCAACTACAATTTCCATATCTGACTCTTTCATTCCTCTGGTGGTAATTGCAGGAACACCCACCCGAATGCCCGAGGTAATGAACGGACTTTTATCATCGAATGGAACTGCATTTTTATTGAGTGTAATATGGGCTTTATCCAAAGTTTCCTGTGCTTTTTTACCCGTAATATTTTTATTGCGAAGATCAATCAGCATCAAATGATTATCAGTTCCGCCACTGATTATGTTATATCCGCGATTAACAAGTGCCTTGGCCATTGCTTGTGCATTGGAATGGATTTGCTTTGCATAAGCAGTAAACTCATCAGAAAGTAATTCACCGAAAGCAATTGCTTTTGCAGCAATGATATGTTCCAACGGTCCACCTTGCGTTCCGGGAAACACTGCCATATCAATCAAATGGCTCATCATGCGGATATTTCCTTTTGGATCTTTTACTCCAAATGGATTTTCAAAATCGTTCCGCATTAAGATAATACCGCCGCGGGGGCCACGCAATGTTTTATGCGTGGTGGAAGTAACAAAATGGCAATGATCAAACGGATCATCTAATAAATTTTTTGCAATCAAACCGGCGGGATGTGCAATATCTGCCATAATGTATGCACCAACTGAATCAGCAATGAAACGGATACGTTTATAATCCCAATCGCGACTGTAAGCGGAAGCACCGCATACAATGAGTTTTGGTTTTTCTTTCAGTGCAATATCTTCCATTTTGTCATAGTCAACAATACCCGTTTCCTTTTTTACTCCATAAGAAAAGGGTTGATATAATTTACCACTGAAGTTAACTGGCGATCCATGTGTGAGGTGACCTCCCATGCTCAGATCAAGTCCCAGAATTTTATCACCCGGTTTAAGAATTGCCATCATCAATGAAGCATTGGCCTGTGCCCCACTGTGCGGCTGCACATTGGCATATTCACACTTGAAAACTTTTTTTATCCTGTCAATTGCAATTTGTTCTGTTTGATCTACGATTTCACAACCGCCATAATATCTTCTGCCCGGATAACCTTCAGCATATTTATTATTCATAACATTCCCCATGCCCTGAATCACCTGTAGTGAAGCAAAATTTTCTGAAGCGATAAGTTCAATGCCATTACGCTGGCGATCTAATTCTTGCCGGATGAGATCAAAAATCTGGGTATCTTTTTGCATGCTTTGTTCCTGAAGGAATTATTTTTTATGGGTTAAATAAATTTAATTTTAATGTAACGCAATAAAACAAGAGACGAATTCTATTCATGTTACATTATTGTCGTGCAAAAATACGAGAGCTTGAGTTGTTATAATATAACACGACTAAGTTTTTGTTTATTCTAAATTCACTACATTCGTTTGCTTTTTAAACAACATGAAGGCAATAATACCTGTGGCAGGAGCAGGAACTAAACTGCGCCCACATACTTATACGCAACCAAAAGCGCTGCTTCCGCTGGCCGGGAAAACGGTTTTAAGTTTTATTGTTGATCCACTCAAAGAAGCCGGCATCAATGAATTTATTTTTATCGTAGGATATCTGGGTGATAAAATTCAGGATTATGTAAAAACAAAATACCCGGGTTTAAAAGCTCATTTTGTTCATCAAACTGACCGGCAAGGCATCGGTCATGCTATCCGGCTTACAAAAAACATTGTCAACAATGATGAGGTATTTGTGGTGCTGGGTGATACCATCTGTGAATATGATATTCAGGAAGTGATGAAAAGTCCGCATTCTATGCTCGGTCTTAGAAAAGTTGATGATCCCAGAGAATTTGGCGTGGCAGAAATAGATGAAAACGGGTATATCAATCACGTAGTGGAAAAGCCGCAAATACCTAAATCAAATATGGCACTTGTGGGAATTTATAAGATTAAGGAAAGTGCACAAATGTTTCAATGCCTGGAAAATAACATGCGGCAGGGATTACGAAGCCATGGCGAATATAGTCTTACTGATGCGTTGGATTGTATGTTGCAATTAGGAGTAAAGCTTAAATCATTTAGAGTAGAAAATTGGTTTGATTGCGGAAGAAAAGAAACCATGCTGGAATCAAATGCTACATTATTGAAAAAATTCGGATCTAATATTGAGGCAAAACACAATTTTGAAAATACAGTTATTATTCAACCTGTTAACATCGGATCGGGTTGTAATATCAAAAATTCTATTATCGGGCCAAATGTATCAATCGGAGAAGATACTAATATTGATTCTTCTATTATCAAAAATTCTATCATCGGCTCTTTTTCTAATCTTTTTGATATTGTGCTGGAGGCTTCTCTGATCGGAAGTGATACCGGTATCCGTGGTGAAACAAGAACTCTTAATATCGGCGATAATACAAACATTGATTTAGGATAGTTGATTGTCTGCAGCTTATATTTTGTTTCTTCTCTTTTATCTTTACCCTTACAATTTTTATTGTGGATAAATTCAAAAACAGAATTACAGAATTATTCAAAACTGATTATCCCATTATTCAGGCCGGAATGATCTGGGCCAGTGGTTGGCGATTGGCAAGTACAGTCAGTAATTCCGGAGGTTTAGGTTTAATCGGAAGCGGATCTATGTATCCGGACATTTTAAAAGAACATATTCAAAAATGCAAATCTGCTACTTCCCGCTCTTTTGGTGTAAATGTTCCATTAATGTATCCTGATATTGATAAACACATACAGATTATCATTGAGGAAAATGTAAAGATTGTTTTCACTTCTGCAGGTAACCCAAAGATTTGGACAAGCATCTTAAAAGAAAAAGGAATTACTGTTGTTCATGTAATCAGTTCTTCAAAATTTGCAAAAAAGGCTGAAGACGCAGGATGCGATGCAGTAGTAGCTGAAGGTTTTGAAGCGGGCGGCCACAATGGAAGAGAGGAAACAACTACAATGGTTTTAGTTCCGGCTGTTGTTAATGCGGTTAAGATTCCTGTTATAGCGGCAGGAGGAATTGCTACAGGCCGGCAAATGCTGGCAGCCATGGTTATGGGAGCGGAAGGAGCGCAAATGGGCAGTCGTTTTGTTGCAAGTGAAGAAGCTTCTTCTCACATAGAATTTAAAAAAGTTGTTATCAACTCTCAGGAAGGGGATACAATTCTTGCATTGAAACAACTCGCTCCGGTACGAATGATTAAAAATAAATTTTATCAGAAAGTGCAGGAGGCAGAATTAAAAGGGGCAACAATCGATCAGTTAAAAACATTATTAGGAAGAGCCAGGGCGAAAAAGGGCATGTTCGAGGGCAATCTTGATGAAGGAGAACTGGAAATAGGACAGGTGAGCGCCAATATAAAGGAATTATTGCCAGCGGCAAAAATCGTAGAAAATGTGTGGAATGAATTTAATGAAGCTTTGGCCGATCCGCTGAAAATGCCTTAATTTTATAACCCATTGTGACGATTTAATATGTAGTTGTTTTTTTAATCATCAAATGCATGTCACATGAAAATGAGAATACTGTTATTCACTGTTTTTGTTTTGGGCTTTATTGTTGCAAAGGCCGGTGGAACTGAGCCCAAAGATATTGATGGCAAGAAAAATGAACTGATTGGAATCGTTATTCATTCAGTGAGTAAAAAGCCATTGAAAGATGTAAGTATCACTGCATACCTTGCTTCCAAAAAGGAAAAAGTAGCGGTAACTAATGAAGATGGAAATTTTTCTTTTGATGAACTTAAGCCAGGTACCTACAAATTCATTTTTGAAAAATCCGGATTCAAAAGAGTAACAAAAGAAAAAGTGGTAGTGAAAGCTGATGAAGAGTTTCAAATGAATATTGAGATGATTGAAAACAACGACTTTGACCTCATGCCTTCTCCCTTTCAGTTTATTGATACAAATTAAAAATGGCTAATTTATTTTGAATTGGGATATATTAATAACATCCCAATTTTTTTTATTATGCCGCAGAAGTGAAATTCCTTTCAATATCCATTCTGCTTTATACTTCTTTTTCTTAAAATATTCCCAAGCTTCAAAAAAAGATTTTTTATAAAGATCTCTTGTGGCAATGGTAACATGAGGATGAAATTCCCGTTCATCTTTTTGTAATGGAAATTTATCAATTGATAAAAGGAATTGCGTGAAACTATTTTGTAAAGCAACCAGCTTTTCATTTTGCATTACATTAACAAAAATGACACGGGGTTTAAAGTTGGAAAAACCATTTAGTTGAATGATAAAGCCAGTTTGAGTAACGGAAAATTCAAGAAGTGATTCAATCACGTCATTTTCCGACTCTGGTTTCATCCAAAAAGGGGGAACTAAAGTAATGTGAGCCGGTGATTTTAATGCTGCCTCACAGTGATAATTTTCTTTCATCCACAATTTCCATTTTAATATTTGCTGGTTAATATTTTCAGGTGCAACCAGGCCAATGAAGTACATATTCATAATGCAAAAATAAAAATGTCCCGGTTTAGCCGGGACACAATGTATTTATGCAAAAAAGATTTACAGCAAAGTTTCAGTCTTTATCCTTGCCGGTATGAATATTGAAATCGGCATCATTTTTTTCAATGGTGAAGGTTTTATGATTTTCCAGGAAGCTGCGGTATTTGTTATATTCTTCGTCAGAAACTTTTTTCCCATTGACAATGAGTTCCCCGTTTTTATGTTTGATGCTGTATTCTTCTTTCTTATTGATCACACCATCTTTTTCAAGACCATCTACAAGTTCTTTATACCCGGTCATATTTTCTTTTGCTTTTTCAATCTGTTCTTTTGCCTTTTCCATTTCCTTCTGAATTTCCGGCTTCATTTTTTCCATTTGCTTTTGTACTTCTTTCATTTCATCCTGTAACTTATCCATATTTATATTCTTCACTTTTTCCATTTCACTTTTTATTTGCTGCCAGTCAATTTTTGCAACCGACTCCTGAACTTCCTTTTGAATTTTATTGATATCTACATCTTTCATGGCTTTGTCTATTTCCGTCTTGATTTTTTCCATGTCAATCTTATCTATTTTCTTCATAGCCTCTGAAATTTCCTTTTGAACCTTTTCCATATTTACATTCATTTCTGCTTGATCCAGATCTTTGAGAGCCTTATTCACGTCAGTAACCTTTTTATCCTGTGAATTATTTTTTTCTATAGGAACTGTGTCAGTTACCTGCCGGTTTTGCTTAAAGTACCAAGATGGTTTTTGGGGATTCCATGATACCAGTACGAAAGTAAGCGCAACCGCAGACCCTGCTAATATCAGGTGTGCTGAATTAAAAGTTTTCAGTTTCATACAAAAAGTTTTAAGATTTAAAGTTGGTTTAATTAGACGAAGGATTTCGTACAAACATACGATTGATTTCGTATATTGCAAATTTATTTTTCCTTAAGTAAAATTTTAACAAAAAATGTCCGGTAGCAAACAGAGCGTTCCTGTAGAAATATTCAGTAACCAGATTAGCTTTTCCGGAACGCCCATTTAATCATTTCTTTCCAACTTGGTTTTTTACCGTACATCAAAATGCCTGTGCGATAGATTTTACCGGCGAACCATGTGTTAAAGATAAAACCTGAAACAAGAAGTACCATGCTGAGCCCCAGTTGCCAAATAGGAACAGTACCAGGAACGCCATACGGAATCCGTGCCATCATGACAATAGGGGAACTAAAAGGTATTATACTTCCCCAAAATGCCACAGGGCCTGCCGGGTCATTAATGGCTATTGTCATCATGAAAATAGACATTATAACCAGCATAGTAACAGGAAAACTTAAAGATTGTGCTTCTCTTATATCTTCATTGACGGCGCTGCCAATTGCTCCATAAATGGAAGAATAGAAAAAGAATCCTCCGAGAAAATAAAATGCAAAGCTGAAAAGAATCAACGGAACGTTTACGCTGGTAAAAATTTGCTGAACATTACCTACAATACCGTTTACAGCGCTGCTGCCACCGGATACCTTGGTAACATTATAAATAATAAATACAAAGGCGATCCATAAAAAAAATTGAGTTAGCGCTACCAGTCCAATGCCTATAATTTTGCCCACCATCATCTGAAAAGGCTTGACAGATGAAACGATTATTTCTGCAATCCGGTTGGTTTTTTCTTCCATTACTCCCATCATTACCTGTGAACCATAAATAAGAATAATAATATAAATCAGGAAGCCGCATGCATAACCTATTCCTCTTGCCGTTTGAGCGTTTGATTTGGGGTTAGTAATATTGCTTGATTGCAATGTCAGGCGGCTTGTATTTATGATCTTTCTTTTTGCAGAATCTATTCCTAATTTTTCATTTTTTATTTCATCCCATGCACGGTTGAGCTTTGATTCTACCAAAGCTGTTGAAGTAACACCGTAGGATTTTTTTGCTTTTAAAAGAAGATTGTTATCTCCTACTTCCCAGTTCATGGCTGGAATAACAACATAAGCGTCGTATCCTGATGAGTCATAGCTAAATTCCTTTCCTTTTGTATTACCTGTTATTAATGTTAATACTGATGTTTTATCTAAAGCATTTTGTTTAGCTAACACGGCTTCATTAAAATAGCCGGATGAATCAATGACAGCAACCCTTAGTTTTTGTATGCTTTTTTCTGCCAGGTATCCAGTCCCGAAAATCAGCAATACGTACAACAACGGAAATAATAATGTTGATATGATGAAAGTCCGTTTGCGAACCCTTGTCAGGTATTCTCTTTTTATTATGAGCAGGATTTTATGCATGACAAATGATTTTATTAAGGAGTATAAATTAAATTATTGATTTTGAAATTGTCTGGCTGAAGGAGTACCTTCCACCAGCCTGATAAAAATATCATTTAGTGAGGGAAGGATTTCATTAAATGAATTAATGGTGGCTCCCTGCTGCATCAGATACCATAGCACATCATTCGGCCTGTTTCCTTCTTTAATCCGTACGACTGAATAATGATCTTTTGTGCTGAGTAATTCAAAAGGAGCCGAACCATTTATTGTCGCAGGAATTTGTTCCATTCCTACACTAAACAGATTTTCTTTGAAATCCTGCTTTATATTTTGCAGAGCACCATCTAATATTTTTTTTCCTTTATTCACAAGGCAAATATGATCGCAAATTTCTTCAACCTGTTCCATACGATGAGTACTGAAGATAACTGTAGAGCCTCTTTTTGATAATTCAAAAATCTCATCTTTTATCAGGTTGCTGTTTACGGGGTCAAGTCCGCTGAATGGTTCATCCAGAATAATCAGTTTGGGTTCATGTAATACTGTAATAACAAATTGCAATTTCTGGCTCATACCTTTACTCAGGTCTTCCACTTTTTTATTCCACCAGCTTTGCATTTCAAATTTTACAAACCATTGTTTGATTTTTGACATGGCATCACTTCTGCTCAAGCCTTTCAATTGTGCCAGGTATAATGCCTGTTCGCCTATTTTCATTTTTTTATACAATCCTCTCTCTTCCGGCATATATCCGATATCAAGAACATCATTTAAAGGATCAAATTTTTTCCCGTCAAGAATGATTTTTCCTTCATCCGGGAAAAATATGCCGGTAATCATTCGTATCAAAGTTGTTTTGCCAGCTCCATTTGGCCCCAACAAACCAAATATGTTTCCTTTTTCAAGGGAAAGACTGACATCGTCCACCGCTTTTTGAGTGGCAAAATATTTTTTGAGATTGTACAATTCAAGAAGAGGCATAGAAAAAATTTAAGACCAAATATACTTGACAAATATGTTTTTACTTAATCTTGTCGGTAAACGGTTGAAATTCTGCACCCAAAGGCATCAGACTTATGATCCTAATCAGCTTTAATTATTATTTTTTATTCAACTTCGCAGTTCAATAAAAATAACTATTGTGAAAAATCAGTTGCGTATTTTAATATTAATCGTTTCGGCTGTTCTTTTCAGCAGTTGGGGTTTCCTGGTTCATAGAGCAATCAATCAATTAGCTGTCTATGAACTGCCACGGCCAATGCGCCCATTTTTTTATAGTAACCTTGATTACCTCGCTAAAAATGCGCCACGACCCGATTTAAGAAGAAATGAAGACCCGACTGAAGCTACCAAACATTTTATTGACCTGGAAAAATTTGGCGATTCAGCGGCTTGGAAAATGCCAATGAAATGGGAAGATGCGGTGCAGCAATATGGTGAAGACAATTTGCTGAAATACGGATATCTGCCATATTATGTTATCACTATGAAGAACCGGCTTGCCAATGCATTTCGTTTGGGAAATAAAGACAGTATCTTATTTTATGCAGCAGACCTGGGACATTATGTAGGAGATGCTCATGTTCCATTGCATACTACTGTCAATTATGATGGACAACTTACCGATCAGAAAGGACTGCATAGTTTATGGGAATCAACGATTCCGGAAATCGAATTGGATCAATACACATTACATAGTCGCCATAAAGCCTCTTATTTAAAAAATCCCGAAGAATCAATCTGGGAAGCGGTGCGACATTCACATATTTTATTGAAAGATGTTTTTGAGAAAGAAAAAGAAGTTAGTAAAGAATTTACTGATTCAACAAAATTCAAAATTCAGATGAGGAATGGGAGAGAAAGCAAATCATATACCCAGGCATTTGCAAAAGCATATGCAGAAAGTTTAGGTAAAACGATCAACGAACAATTATTGAGTTCTGCAAATCTCATTGCTGATTTCTGGTACACAGCCTGGATAGACGGTGGTAAGCCGGATCTTACAAAGCTTTTATCAAATCCATTTAACAAGAAGGATAAGAAGAAAATGAAAATGGAATTCAAAGATTATAGAAAAGGTAAATTGATTGAAAAAAAATTATTAATTGCCCGGCAGATCAGCAATAGTTCAGGACAATATTAATTCTGCAATTTTTCCGGCCACCCTTTCCCCATCCATTGCCGCACTGACAATACCACCGGCATATCCTGCTCCTTCACCGCAGGGATAAAGGTTTTTTATTTGTGGATGATTAAGGTTTTCAGTGTTTCTCGGTATACGGACAGGCGATGAAGTACGGGATTCAGTGGCTACTACCACCGCATCATTGGTTAAATAACCATGCATCTTCTTCCCGAATTCTTTAAAAGCTATTTGAAGTCTTTGGTGAATAAATGAAGGTAAAATTTCTTTTAAAAAAGCTGAGTGAATGCCAGGTAAGTAGGAACACTTAGGTAATGAGGATGAAATTCTATTTTCTGTAAAATCAATGAGCCTCTGAGCAGGAGCTATTAACTTACCTCCGCCAGCATCAAAAGCTTTCTGTTCTATCATTTGCTGAAAAAACATTCCTGCAAGTTCTCCGTGTTTTTTATATGGCTCAACATCTTTTTCATCAATGGAAACAACAATTCCACTGTTTGCATAAGGATTATTTCGTTTGGATGGTGACCATCCGTTAACGACTATTTCTCCGGGATTTGTTACAGCCGGCGCAATGATTCCTCCGGGACACATGCAAAAAGAAAAAACTCCTTTACCGTCAACTTGCTGAACTAAATTGTATGAGGCTGCCGGTAAAAATTCTCCCCGGTTATCGCAATGATATTGAGCACTGTCAATTAATGATTGAGGATGTTCAACCCTTACACCCAAAGCAAATGATTTGAATTCTATCTGTATCTTTTTTGAGTGCAACAATTGAAATATATCCCGGGCGGAATGACCGGTAGCCAATATCACGGCCAATCCTTCATAAATGCAACCATCGGTAGTTTTGACTCCGGTAATTTTTTCATTTTTTATAATAAAGTCAACTACTTTTTTTTCAAAATAAAATTCGCCGCCACAATCCAGTATCATTTTTCGCATAGCCGAAATGATATTTGGAAGTTTATTGGTTCCAATATGTGGATGAGATTCATAAAGAATATTTTCATCGGCACCGAAATGAACAAATAAATTCAGAATACGATTCACATCTCCACGTTTACTGCTGCGGGTATATAATTTTCCATCGCTATAAGTTCCGGCTCCGCCTTCTCCGAAACAATAATTGCTTTCGGGATTTACAATACCTTCTTTATTGAGTGCTGCAAGATCGCGGCGCCTTGCTTTTATATCTTTACCCCTTTCTAATATAATTGGTTTGATGCCTGACTCAACCAGTTTTAGTGCTGCAAATAGCCCGGCTGGCCCTGCACCAACAATAATTACTTTTTTATCTGTATGGCTTACATCAATAAATTTGAAATCAGGAAGTTTTCGCTGCTGAAAAGGTTCATTGATAAATGCAAGCAACGAAAGGTTGAGCCATACTTTTTTACCTCTTGCATCAATAGATCTTTTCTGAATAAAATAACCTTTTACAGAGGAAACTGGCTCGCCTGTAGCATGACTAATATTTTTTTTTATAGCTGTGTCATTAACGGCTTCGGACGGCAGTAATTTGAGAGAGATATTTTTTTGCATGAGCCAGGTTTTTATCCTGAAGTCCCAGCAAAGATGCAAATAAAAAACAGGCTTATCTAAAAAGAATGTTTTATAAATTATTTTATTTTTTATATCTGAGAAATATAAGCTTTTGAAATATTTTTTTCAATCAGATATCTTATCAATAAAGAGAAAATTAAGTAATTATAAACTACCTTTCTTAACTGGACTGACAATAGTTAGTAAAGAAGGAATCTGATATTCGTATTTTTAATCGCATTCTCAGGTATTCAGAAATAAAACTTAACTGAATAAGATTGCAAACGAAATATATGATTTCAGACGACATAGATTGTCTTCGGATCATGATTTCCTTATAAAACAAAGCTAAAATCTCTGGGCACTTTAATTACGAAAAAAACAAGTGAATAAAAATTTTTTTTTATCAAAGAAATGTAGATATTCGCTTCCCTGTCCAACTTTTTTTAAGGATATTGTGTGAAGCTTTTTGGACATTACTGAACTGGATAGATAACCCGATATATAAACTGCTATTTTCTGATGGAGAAAAATGCTGAAAAAGTTTGGAGCAATTGCTTGAAGATCATCAAAGACATTGTTGAGTGGCAGCATTACAAAACCTGGTTTGAACCTATCAAGCCGGTATCTCTGAAAAATAATATTCTTATCATCCAGGTGCCCAGTCAATTTTTTTTCGAATATCTCGAAGAACATTACGTAAATTTATTGGCAAAGACTTTGAAGAGAGAATTAGGGAAAGATGCCCGGCTTGAATACCGGGTCATGGTGGATAGCGGTAACAGTAAAAATAAACCGCTCACCATGGACGTTACTGGTCAGGGTTTTAAAACTTTTTCAAACAACGAAATGGATTTTCCTCTTGTCATAACAAACCCCGTAAAAAATCCTTTTGTTATTCCGGGTTTGAAAAAAATGCATATTGATCCGCAATTAAATGCTACCTATACTTTGGAAGCTTTTATTGAGGGTGATTGCAACCGGGTGGCCCGTCGTGCCGGAAAAACAGTAGCGGAAAAACCGGGAGCTAATTCTTTTAATCCACTCGTTATATATGGCGGTGTTGGTCTTGGGAAAACACATTTGGCTCAGGCCATCGGTAATGAAGTAAAAAGATTGCATCCTAATAAAGTTGTTTTATATGTGAGCTCCGAAAAATTTATCAATCAGTTCATGGATCACAGCCGGAACAATGCAATCAATGACTTTATACATTTTTACCAGTTGATTGATGTTCTGATTATTGATGATGTTCAGTTTTTCAACAAAGCTGAAAAATCCCAGGATGCTTTTTTTGCCATTTTCAATCATTTGCACCAATCAGGCAAGCAACTGATCCTGACTTGCGATAAACCGCCTAAAGATCTGGAAGGTTTACAGGAAAGATTGTTAAGCCGTTTTCGCTGGGGATTAAGTGCCGATTTGCAGATACCGGATTATGATACCAGGATTGAAATTTTGGAAAGAAAGATGAAGAACGACGGACTTGAAATGCCAAAGGAAGTGGTAAAATATATTGCATATAATATCAATACCAATATTCGTGAGCTTGAAGGAGCTTTAATTTCATTATTGGCACAATCTTCGTTAAACAGGAGGGAGATTGATATTGATTTAGCCAAAAAAGTGTTGCGTAATTTTATAAAATCATCCAGCAAAGAGATTAACATCGAAACTATTCAACGTATGGTATGCGAATATTTTGATGTTTCTTATGATAAGCTTTTGCAGAAGACACGCAAAAGAGAAATTGTTCAGGCAAGACAAATCACTATGTACCTCGCCAAAGCATTTACCAAAAACTCTCTTAAAACTATTGGTGAACATTTTGGAGGCCGTGATCATACTACCGTCATCCATTCCTGCCAGACTGTAAAAGATCTGATGGATACAGACAGCGTATTCAGGGAAAATGTTCTGGAACTTCAACAAAAAGTGCAATTAGCCGCTATGTAGGCAGCTTTATTAATAAATTTTAATCCCAAATTCCGCAAAGAACTCAAAATGGAATTTGGGATCTGTTTTTAGGATTTGCTGGCATTAATCTTTATTTTTGCCACCCTTGAAAAAGGCAGGTCGCTGAAGTGGGTGAGAAGTTAAATTCGTCCCCGGTAACTATCGGGACACATAAAGATAAAATGGGTATGGAGTATTTATTGATAGAGTAAAAAAATAGTTCTTATTTATGAGTTGACTTATTAATTAATTCAGCATTTAAACACGGTGAGGTGGATGAGTGGTTGAAATCATCCCGATAGCTATCGGGACGTATGACCTTAAAGTTGTCCCGCCGATGGCAGATCGAATCAAGGTCAAAAAAAAGTTCTTATAAAATAAATGATTAATTAATTCAGCATTTAAACACGGTGAGGTGGATGAGTGGTTGAAATCAACGGTTTGCTAAACCGTCGTACGACCTTAAAGTTGTACCGAGGGTTCGAATCCCTCCCTCACCGCTTATGATGAAACCTTAATGAAAACAATTACTTTTGAAGATTCTGTAATAGAGAATTTGAAAGATATTTAGAAGATAATTCGGGAGGTAGTTCAGCCCGGTAGAATACGTGGTTTGGGACCACGGGGTCGCAGGTTCGAATCCTGTCCTCCCGACAGATAAAACGAGCAAACTCAATATAGTAAAGGGTTTGCTTTTTTTATGCCATATTATGTAGCAGATTGTGTAGCAAATTATAACTCTAATCATTCTGATTTGTCTTCGACTTTCGATGAATTTCTATCTCAAAAAGGGCGAGTCAGGCAAAGCAGCTATTTTTACATCACTTACTTCAATTTTTCCCTCACCAGATTTATATTGTAAATGAATCCTAATATTTCTATTATGAGCTGCGATAAACTTCAATGCGATTGTTTCGCCTTGAATTGAAGGTGTTTTATAATTTGTAGTGACGCTTACTACATTAGGATTTCCACTGTTATCATGGCACCAGAGCTGAAACTTTCCTGTTGTATTCATTTCAGATTTAACAAAGCATGAGACCTCGTAAGATTTCCCGATTTCGAGAAAATTAATAAAATCAATGTTGGATCCATCAGATTCGTATTCAGCATTAACCCCAGAAAAAATCATTTTATTGTCTATGATGGATGCATACGAACTGCCCCAATGATTCAGTTGCCAAAGTGAATTTATGGGAACTAACTGTACAGGATTGGTTTCATCGAGCCTTTCTGTAAGTTTGATATTACCTCTATAAGGATGGAAGAAATGTTCTTCGTTTGTATAATCTCCGGGGGCATATAGCTTTTCATGATGAAAGACTACCAAATAAGTAAACGCCAGTAAGATTAGAATAGGAAAGCCAATGATAAACCAAATTAGTGGCAATCTCTCATTGCAGCCATGCAAATTAGATAAAGTTGTACCTAAGACCAAACATGAAAATCCATAAATTAAGGAGATAAAAAGAGCAATAACTCCCAAAGGATTTTTAATAAAGGCTTTATTCATAAAATCTTTGATGCCACTCATATATTTATAAGGTAACTAATGTTTTTGAAAATGATGTTGCTCCTAATAGAATGATGGATAAAATAATGTTTTTCAAAAAGCAGTTTAAGTTTAATTAACAGTTTTGTGATAACAACATTAAGTTAATCAATTTTCATTGGATATCTATTATTCTTAGACCTGAGTTTTCAATATAACACTAAAAATTTTCTGTTTTATCTTTAGCAGCCATTGTTTGTTTCAAGTCAGTTATTAATTCATTTATTGTATTCAATGAATTAGTCTTTATATTTTGCCATCTTATTCGTGGCATCATTTCATTAAAGCTGCATTCGGGAACTATATTCATAATGTCGCCGCCATTTGGAATCGTTACAGTAACACCTAAGACCGTTTGAGTTTCACCCTTATGAAATGCATTTGTGATTTCATATTTATAGCGTCCGTCTTTTACATAAACAGAAATTGTAAAATCAATCCTTCCGACTTCAATAGTCTTTTTAACATTCATCGCATCCTTTACTTCTTTTAATCTTTTTGAGTTGATTTTTGGAATCGTTACGAATTCATTTTCACTTGACGATTCTGTGGAGAAAACTGTAAAGTTTGCTTTGCCAATCAATTTACCACTTTCTTTGTCTTCAAGGTCTAAAACTGCTTTAGCGGATTTAAAGTTTTTCGAAAACCATTCTCTTGCTTTTGTGTAAAGTGTCGCTTTAGGAATACTATCAAGATAAATTACATCGGAAAACTTAACTGTGTCAACAGGATTGAGACTTTCAATTTTTTGAGAATTTGCTATTACCGGCAGTAACAAGAATAAAAGTAGAATTTTCATGAAGTGGTAATTTAGAATTATAAATAAAAAAGACGTAACCGTTGGTCTTTCGCCATTCAAGGCTTACCACAGCCTATCCTACGCAAAAGATACAGTTACGCCTTGCGGCGTACTATAACTGCGTTGCGTAGAAACTAATTCGTGGTAATTTAGAATGGCAACACTATGTTACGATACAATAATGTTTGTAAAAATAAATCGAGATACGGTGCTCTAAGATAGCTATTTTTTAATACCAGCTTTCTGATTTTCGCTTTCGTTTGAAGACTTTTTTGGATAATCTCATTCACTTTTTTTTACGTTACAGCTCTGCAATGTTTGGTAAGTGCGGATTCTCTATAATTACTTTTGTTAGCATTTGGGGAATGCTTTTGAGTTCCGTTTCTTGTTTATCAGCTAAACCAAGGTCTCGTGAAATAATATTTGCATTAAAAAAACCTGAAGCCGCACCTGAAAACTTTTGATCGTATATGAGTTCCTCAATATTAAGAATGACGGTATTAAATGCTTCAGTACATTTTTCTTTATCTGTCTTAAACTGTCGGAAATAAGCAGAATTACAATTTAGGAACCTACATAATCCCTGCAATGTATAAGGCCGAAGATGAGGAATTTTTTTCTTTTGTAATGGAGTTCCTTTCCAAACTGTTTCAAAAAGCGGATTTTTTTCACACCACTGAAAATATTCCAATGCAGCCTCCCACATTAACTCAGGGGTTTCAAATAATTTATCCCTGCCATGTTTGCTACGAAGTTGAAAGAATTTGTTGCCTTTTGGTGCGCTCATAATATTTTAAAGTATGCCGATTGACCGTAGAAAAATCTTCATAATAATTATTGGGGTTTACCGTATGCCATGTTCATCAATTTTTCGAAAGCCATTGCGTCGCCTTTACCTATAGCTTTTGCAAGTAAGTCAATGAATTTATCCATTGTAGCTTTTATCTCAGTTTTGCTCAACCCCAATTTTTCGTTTTGTGCAATAGATTTTTTGAGCATAGGTTGATATTGGTCACGTAAAGAATTTCTTAGTTCATTCATTTCATCATCTGTCATTACATAAAATTCAACGATTTTTTTTCTTCTATCAATTGATTTCTTTTTCGGTTGATTCATTTGATCAAAATTTGTTATTAATGATAAAAAAACTCCCTCACGCATAGAAATGCCAGGGAGTTATATCTCCTTTCGAAAAATCGCCTATTTCATTAAAGCAATGGCGTAATCACGCAAAAATTTTTCCTTGTACTCTGCATCTTTGTAATAACCAAGTGCTGACCACTTCGCTTTCATTAAGTCTAAAAATGTTTTGTGCTCAAAACCTTGGTGTTTTGTCGTTATCTGTCCCATATTAAGAATACGACTTTCGTAAGCAGTATCCCGTCCCGGAACATTATTCCGGCCAAAGGCTTCATTGGTTTTGTCCAGTATATGTGCTTTAACGTTTGCTTCATCGGAATTGAATTGTGAAGTAAATAGCAATCGATTTTGGTCATGCGCAGGATTAGCAGGAGTACGCACCGAGTGCATAAAAAGCAATGTGTCGCCAGTAGCCCAAGTCTGCAAATCAGAATTTGATACATGACCGTATTGCTGTTTCCAATCGTTTAAAGATTCGTCACTAAAAAAATTATAGCCACGCCTTGTAACAGCCTCATTAAACTTTTTGATTTCTTTATCCGGATTCAACGGTTCTGATGAAAGAAGATGATTTTTCAAATCCTTATACTCTTTACTACCAAAGCTATAAGGGATTACTTTTGTTTGCGTTGACATAATATTTATTTTATTGTGTTAATGTGAAATTTTGTTTATCTCCTTGTGCTCATTATTTTTTGCAATATTCATTTGAGTTAGAAAAACCTTTTCAGTTTATTTTAGAGAGGCAGCATTGAGAACAACGCCGCCTTGTTTATTTCAATCCTTGCCCGGCAGTTTAATGTCCTTCGGAGCGACGGACATATCTTATATGTAATTAATTCAAGAAAAAAATTGCCATTTTTCTTTCTATCTCACATAACCAGGCCATTAAGCATCCCTATGGGTGGCCTTGTGGTAAGCTGAAGTACTCATTTCCCTTCAAAACAGTATCCGGACTGAAAAAAGAAAAAATCCGCAACTGTACTGAATCTAAGCAGGCAAAAACTAATCAGTTGAAAAAAATTACCTGCAATGAATCCGGGGACTTTGTGTCAGTTAAGACGATGCATTTTTGTTGCGGTTGTCTGGTTTGCCATTGCCGCTTTCCCCAAGTGTAAATACACAAATCAACTTCTAAGAACTTTCACTAACTTTGAGTTTAATAGGATTTACCGATCCTTTGCGGTCAAAGACTTAAAAAACACCGCAGCATATTTCAATAAATTTGTCAGCCAAGATTGATTCTTGGCTTTTTATTTTTTGCTTTTCTTTTCTAAATAATTAACAACTGAAATCCAGTTGTATCGAATCGAATTACCAAGTTTAAAATGAGGTAATTGCTTTCTCCTCATTTTGATTGCGGTAGGTTCACTTATTCCCAAACGAAGGCACAGTTCTTTTGTATCAATGATTTCGGGAGGTTGAACTGGTACAGGCTGCTGAAGGGTACTCAACTTTTGTTTTGCATCTTGTATTTCACTGAGTATTGAATCAAGGATGTTCATGATGCAAACATAATATTGGATCGACGACACATACAACAACATAATTGTGAGAAAACCTACAATAAATCGACAAAAAAAGCGACAATGATTGTCGCTTTAAGACTTTGTTAGAATTAAACTATGATATATAGTCATGATCAATGGCATATTCAAGCAACTTTTCTTTAGACTTGAAGCCTAATTGTTTTTTCATAGCTTGTACCCTTCTTTGCACAGTCCATTCTTCTATAAAGCATATTTTGCCGATTTCTTTATATTTTTTTTTCTTGTGCATTAGAGTCAAAATTCTCAATTCCTCTTCAGAAAAAACTATATCAATTTGCTTCAAATTTTTATTATTATCAAGCTCTTTAATTTTGGATTTGCAATAATCTACAACCTCAGCAACGGCTTTCTTTGTTTTTTTCCAAGGAATTCTTTTTGTACTGTCTGCTTTTATGGTCATAGCATCAGGAACTTTCATTTTTTGCATTACATTTTCATAAAAGGTTTGCTCGTCAATCTTGAACTCCTTGTGCTTTGCTTCAACGAACTTGAAACTGTTAGAATATTTCGTATCACCTATAATCATTTTTTGAAAGATTATTGCATTAGCTATTTCCTTGTATTTATTCATAATTATACTGCTTTAAGTTTTGAATTCTCGACTTTACCCCAAGCATTAGCCATTACAACTTTTTTCCGACTATCATTTACGTCAACATAGCGTTTGAAAGCCTTAAATGTATTATGTCCAGAAAGGCTCATTACTTCTTGGATGGCAATACCTTTTTCCAAAGACAGAGTAATAAATGATTTTCTTCCAACATGAATTGAAAGAAGATCATGTTTTTTAAATATTCGTGTAATTTTTTTTACTCCATGAGTTCTTACTTTTTCTATTGGTGTATCTATGCCTGCTAATTTTCCAATTTCTTTGATATAGTCATTTGTTTTCTGATTGCTAATTACTGGTAAAGGCTTTAACCTGTCAGTGTATTTCTGAAGAATGGAATAAGATATTGGGTTCAAAGGAATGACAAGTTTTTGCCCGGTCTTTGCTGCTGTCATACGGATTGTATTGTCTTTCCTTATATGTTCACGGCGAAGTTGTAGAAGATCACTAAAACGCAAACCAGTGGAACATGAAAAGCAAAATACATCTCTAACGGCATCTAATTTTTTGTTCTTTGTTAAATCCAGACCATAGATGGCATCAAATTCATCTTGTGTCAATGTGATCACTTCAAAGTCGCTATCCTTTCTGGAAACCTTAAAATCTTTATAATCGTTTTTTACATGAATCTTATACTCTGCCTTTGCGTAGTTCAATAATGTCTTTAACGTACTCATTTGCTTTGCAGCAGTTATATTGTTCATATTCCTTTCGACAGTTTTTCCATTTTTAGTTATTTTATGTTTTACTTCTAAAAGGAAACTATAAAAGGCTTTAAGAACAGCAGAATCAATATTTTCAAATGTGATCTTACCTGACCTTGCCTTTTCAAATGATGCAAGGTGTGCAGCAAGACCTGTATAAACTTTTAGTGTGCCGGTCTTATGAGTGCCAGTGCTATCTTTTACAAAACGATTAATAAAGTCAACCACATTTACTCCGGGTTCATCCTTTTTGGTTTCAGGTTGATTTAATGCTTTGTAAGCATCAATAATCATTTGAGGGGAAAATATTTTTTTATCCAGTTTAAAGCGAGTTTCTATGTCGCTAATGTCTGCTTTCACTTTATTCAAGTCAGCGTTAATCTTTAACGCTTCTGAAACAGTTAGTAAAGATTTTAAATCAACTTCAGGCTTTAACTTTTTTGCAGCTTTCCTATCAAGATAAATTGCTTGCTGATCAGTAGCGTTCCAGTTGACTGAAAGAAGTTTAGTGTCTGAGATTGCGTAATACTTTCTTTGACCTTGTATCTGGTAAATCAAGTGGATTGGAGCTGTACCATCTTGATTAGCCCTATCCGTGCGTAGCCAAAATCGAAGGGTTGTTTTGTCTTTAGCCATATTCAATGATTTGCTACACTAAAGGTAAATTGTAGCAAGATGTGTAGCAAATTTTATGGTTACTATATTTTGTCCGGTTTTGTAATATTTAGTGAAACCCTCTATTTATGGGCATTTTAGAGCCTATTGGCTAAACGGGGAAATAGGCAGTTTAAATAGGTGATAGGGCTGTCCTCCCGACAGAAAACAAAAGCCGCATTTAAGCGGCTTTTTCATTTGCAAGTATGGCGATTTTTTTATTAGTTAAAATATCCCAGCCAGCTCAAGACTTTTCCTTTTCAGATTTCTTATATCAACATTTTCAACGATAGCATCCGGCGTAAGGATGAGCGAAGTATTATTTTCTTTCCACCAGGTAGCATTTTTCAGTTTGCTGAATGAAATGACGCCGATAAAATATTTTCTTTCTTCCTGCGCATGCCATTCTTCGATCCATTCAAAATCTTCACGGGGAACAAATTCCCAATCATTGAAACTTATATAAGTCCGGAGATAAAAATCATTACTCAATTCATGCGGTTGATGGTAATAAAGTTTTTTATACTCATAATGATATCCATAAGTAAGCGCAGAAATATCACTCAACACTGCAGAAGCAGTTGGAAAACTGCCGGCGCCTTTTCCATAAAAAAATTGTTTGTCCGCGAAACCGCTTTCTATAACCACACCGTTATATTCATTTTTGACAAAAGAAAGATGATCATCGGGATTGATAAATTGTGGCAGAACGAAAGCAATCACTTTTCCATTGTCCATTTTTTTTGCATGAGCTACTAATTTTATTTGTTGATTTTTTTCTTTAGCCACTTTTGCATCTCCGGCATGGATGTTTTGGATGCCTGTAAATAAAATATCATTTGGCTTTTCAATAATACCATAGGCATGCGCCAGTAAGATGGCCCATTTGTTCACAGCATCATAACCTTCTACATCAAGATTGGGATTGCTTTCTGCAAATCCAAGTTGCTGAGCCAGCATCAGTGCCTGTTTGAAGTCCAGTTTTTCTTCAAACATTTTTGTGAGAATAAAATTGGTTGAGCCATTTACAATTGCCTTTATCGAATACAGAAGATCATTATCATAATATTCTTCCAGATTTCGGATCACAGGAATGGATGCGCATGAAGAAGCTTCGTAAAGAAAAGATTGACCGGTCTGTTGCTGCAATTTTAAAAGTTCATCCAGATGTTCTGCAATCATTTTTTTGCTGGAGCTTACAACATCTTTTCCATTTTTAAATGCAGTAGAAACAATCTCGAACGCAGCTTTGGCATCATCAATTACTTCCACGATGACATTAATCTGAGGATCGTTCAGCAATTCATTTCTGTCAGTTGTAAAAAGTGAAGCCGGTGCATGCCTTTTTTTCCCGGGATTTTTTATACAGACTTTTTTGATCTTTGCTTTTAAAGAAGGAGCTTTTGCAAGTACTCTATAAAGTCCTTCGCCTACGACTCCAAATCCAAATAATCCTATCGTTAATTCTTTATGCGCTGTCATAGAGGTAAATTAAAAGATGATGTTTGCTTATGTAAATTTTTTTGTAAACTATTTTGTTCAAGGAACTGCTGTACTATTTGGCCAATTTTTTCATATTCAAGCAAAAAACCATCATGCCCGTAAGAAGAATGAATGAATTTAAACTCAGCTCCGGGAATTTTTTCTGCGAGATATTGTTGTTCACGCAAAGGGAAAAGAATATCGGTGGTAATACCAATAGCAATGGTTTTTGCTTTTATTTTTTTTAATGCTGATTCAATATCTCCTCTGTTTCGTCCCACATTGTGAGAATCCATAGACTGACTCAGAAAATAATAACTGAAAGCATTAAATCTTTTTCCCAATTTTTCTCCCTGGTACCACTGATATGATTCACTTTTAAAATCATTCAGTTTATCAAGATTGTCTTCGGACTGTTTCAGCAGATAAGTTTCATAATGACGATAGGAAAGAAGTGCAATTCCCCTGGCCACTTTCATTCCATCAATGCCGGCTTTTTCATTTTCTTCTTTCCATGTTTTATCATTCTCAATACAAAATCTTTGTGAGGCATTAAATGCAATTCCCCACGGAGAATGATAAGCGTTAGTGGCCAAAGGAATGATGTGCTCAAATAATTCCGGTTCTTCAATGGCCCACTCGAGCAATTGCTGGCCACCAGTACTTCCACCAATGCCCACATGAATTTTTTTAATTCCCAATGATATTCTCAACGGCTGGTAAGACCTGATCATATCACGGATAGTGAAGAAAGGAAATTGATGATAATATGGTTTATTTGTTTCAGGATTTGTATCCAGTGGACCAAAACTTCCATAACAACTGCCGGGCATATTCACACACACAATGAAATATTTTGAAGGATCAAATAATTTTCCGTTACCAACTAATCCATCCCACCATTCTGCCGGATCACTATTAGCGGTTAATGCATGAAATATCCAGACCACATTATTTTTTGTTTCATTTAATTTACCATGTGTAGTATAAGCCAGGTGATAACCCGGAAGAGTCACACCTGACTCTAAATGAAACGGATGATTATAATTAAAAATGGATGTCATTTATTATACCAATTCTTTTGCAAAAACTTTTTCAAATGCCTGTTCAAAATCTGCTTTGATATCATCAAGGTGTTCAATGCCGGCGCTGATGCGAACAAGATTTTTTAAAACACCAGAAGCTTCTCTTTCTTCATCACTTAATTGTTCATGCGTAGTTGAAGCCGGATGAATTGCCAGTGTTTTTGCATCACCTACATTGGCAAGATGGCTTACCAGTTTCAATGAATCAATAAACTTGCGTCCGCTTTCAACACCGCCTTTTATGCCAAACTGTAATACGCCACCGAATCCGTTTGTCAGATATTTTTTTGCAAGTTTGTTATAAGGACTGCTTTTCAAACCCGGATACCAGACAAACTCAACATGCGGATGAGACTCTAACCATTCAGATAATTCAAGAGCATTATCAACCTGGCGTTGCACACGAAGGCTTAAAGTTTCAAGTCCCTGCAAATTGAGAAATGAATTGAATGGTGCCTGGCATGCGCCAAAATCACGAAGACCTTCAACTCTTGCACGAATGATAAATGCAATGTTTGGTAAACCCAAAGGATTTCCTTCCCCAAACACTTCCCAGAATTTAAGTCCATGATAACCTTCACTGGGTTCAGTGAACTGAGGGAATTTCCCATTTGCCCAATTATAATTACCGCCATCAATGATCACGCCGCCAATAGTTGTTCCATGTCCGCCGATCCATTTGGTAGAAGATTCTACAACAATATTTGCGCCCCATTCCAACGGTTTGAAAAGATAACCTCCAGCGCCAAATGTGTTGTCAACGATCAGTGGTAAATCATATTCTTTGGCAATGCCTGCAATTTTTTCAAAGTCAGGAATATTCAAACGTGGATTACCAATTGTTTCCAGGTAAATCGCTTTTGTGTTTTTATCAATGTGCTTTACAAAACTTTCAGGATCATCGCCATCGGCAAAGCGAACATCAATACCCAATCTTTTAAATGAAACTTTAAATTGATTGTGTGTTCCACCATATAAAAATGAAGTACTGACAAAATTATCACCGGCTTTCAGGATATTATTTAATGCAAGAAATTGCGCTGCCTGCCCTGATGAAGTTGCCAATGCTGCAACACCACCTTCCAATGCAGCCATTCTTTGTTCAAACACATCAGTGGTCGGATTCATGATGCGTGTATAAATATTTCCAAATTGTTTTAACCCAAAAAGATTGGCGGCATGTTCTGAATTATCAAAACCATACGATGTAGTTTGATAAATAGGAACGGCTCTTGACTTTGTTGTCGGGTCGATCTGCTGACCGGCATGAAGCTGTAATGTTTCGAAATGAAGATTGTTACTCATGATAAAAGGTTTTTAAATTTATAATTCGGTTAAGTGAGAACTTTTGAAATTGTATAAGTCGGGTGTAGCCCGGTCGGAGGAAATAATTAAAGTATGCCTTACGGCATACAACAGAAACAACAAATACATTGCGCTGAAGCAGAAAGAACATTTGTATATAAGATCGTTGATCTCATTAAAATTCCTATAAAATTAGTCGGCTTATACGTTTGTGTCCAAATTTTTTTTGTCATATAGGTGCAATTAAATGTTAAAGACATAATTTCTAACAGTTGTTTGTATAAAATAGATTTCTCGTCCATAATTTTTTTCGCTTTTCGAAAAGAATTCATGGAACCTAATACGGTTAAAACTTACTAAGAAAGGTTGGTGCTGTTGAGTTTTTTGTTCCGGAAAATAAATGGCAACAAAAAAGCTCACCTGATTTGTCAGATGAGCTTTGAATATTTTGGTACAATATTTTGAAGCTTTGAATCTGACTTATCTGCCACGCCTAAAGCGTGATGGAATTGGCACCTTTTCCCTGCATATAGCAGGAAGTGGTTGTCAAGGCTTCATCGGGCCATTACCCTCAGCCTTTCTTGATAAGTGATCATTTAAAGAACTGAAGCAAAGATATGATTCGCTTTTTTAGAATTCAAAATTTGTTGCAGAATTTTTCTTTTATACAAATGAGTGTTAGTAAAAAATATCTTTTAAACTCAGATTGACTTCCAGTTCTTGTGCAACCATTCTTCTTGCGATGAAGCAGTTTGATCTGTCAATACTTTCTTGCTGATTTTTTCCTGTGCGCTGATTATGGCTTTGCTGATCATGTTATGTTCAATCACCTGGTCTTCTTTTATTCCGAGTTGTTTCATCGTTTGCACAATTTTATCGCTGCCAAATTCTTTAAACAACGGTTCATCCAATGCAGACCAAATTTGCACTTCCGTTAGATTTAGTTTTTGAAAAATTTCTTTTTCTTTTTCAGACAAAGGATAATGCTCAGCAAAAATCACTTGTTTGCCAACGAGGTTGGATGAAAGTACATTGTTTGCTATCCATAGTTCAGGTGTCGAAGTTATTTCCTGCCGGAAAATATTTTCAGCTTTTTGCAATGTATCATCAAACCAGAAAATAAAAACGGTATTATTGTTTTTTTTCCACTCATCTGCCAATGCTTTCCATTTTGCGGCTTCAGTCATGATCACTTTATTCAACACTTTAATTTCAGCATCCTTCTTTTTAAAAAAACCGAACATTTTTCTTTAATATTTGTGAATGAAGATAAGAGATTCATCCCAACCGGATAATTAAACAAAGAACACCATTGATTGTTTAACTTCGCTTCTTCCAGTATGGCGAATCAAGATCATAACGAAACGGAATTAATTCAAACTCTTGAAACTATCGAAGTGTTTGGCGCACGGGTGCACAACCTGAAAAATATTGATATTTCTATTCCTAAAAATAAATTGGTGGTGATAACCGGCATCAGCGGCAGCGGCAAATCTTCTCTGGCGTTTGATACCATTTATGCAGAAGGACAGCGTCGTTACATGGAAACTTTCGGCGCTTATGCAAGACAATTCATCGGTGATATGGAAAGGCCGGATGTTGACAAGATCACCGGACTTTCTCCCGTCATTTCCATTGAACAAAAAACAACAAATAAAAACCCCCGTTCAACTGTAGGTACGGTTACGGAAGTGTATGATTTTCTCAGGTTGTTGTTTGCAAGAATTGGCGAAGCGTATTCTTATAATACAGGAAAAAAAATGGTGAAGTGGAGTGAAGAAGAAATTGTAGAAAATATTTTTCAAAAATATAAGAATAAAAAAATTGCTTTGCTGGCGCCGCTGGTTCGCGGAAGGAAAGGACATTACCGTGAATTGTTTGAAGAGGTAAGAAAGAAAGGTTATTTAAAAGTGAGAATGGATGGAGAAATCAAAGATCTTGTTCCGAAAATGCAGGTTGATCGTTATAAAATTCATGATATTGAATTGGTGATTGATCGTTTGCAGGTAGCGGAAGATTTGAAATCCAGGTTAAGTCAAAGTGTACAGCAAACTTTAAAGTTGGGAAAGGACTTAATGTTTATTCTTGTTAACGAAAGCAATAATCTTATACAATACAGCAAACAATTAATGTGCGAAGACACAGGTATCAGTTACGAAGAACCTTCGCCCAATGCTTTTTCTTTTAATAGTCCTTATGGCGCATGCCCGGTGTGTAAAGGCTTAGGTAATGTATATACCATTGATATGAATGAAGTGCTTCCAGACAAAACTAAAAGTGTAAAAGAGGGCGCTATTGTTCCGTTGGGCGAAGAAAGGAATGCAAGTGTTTTTCAGCAAGTGGTTTCCTTTGCCAAAAAACATAAAATTAATTTAAATAAACCTGTTCAGGATTTATCAAAAGAACAACTTGATTTGTTGTTAAAGGGTGATCA
This sequence comes from uncultured Bacteroidota bacterium, assembly GCA_963823125.1. GTDB lineage: Bacteria > Bacteroidota > Bacteroidia > Chitinophagales > Chitinophagaceae > UTBCD1. The sequence goes on along the minus strand of CAWGKD010000002.1, from coordinate 66,936 downwards.
AAATATTAATCCTGATCTGGGAATGAGTTTGAATGACGAAACTGTTCCGCATGAATATACCGGAAGTTATGAAGGAATAATTCCAATGCTTAAACGTTGGTTTATTTCTCCTCTTAGCAATGAATCATTAAGAACCTGGGTAGAAAAATTTATGCAATTGAAACCTTGTGAATCCTGCAATGGTGCAAGATTAAAAAAAGAAAGCCTTTGGTTTAAGATTGCTGAAAGAAATATTGCCGAGTTAAGTAAAATGAATATTGACAATTTAGCGGCATGGCTGGATGGAATAGAACTCAGGATAACCAATAAACAAAGAGCTATTGCAAAAGATGTACTCAAAGAGATTAGGGAACGTCTCCAGTTTTTACTGGATGTCGGTCTAACGTATATTACATTAGAACGTCCGTCCAAAACCCTGAGTGGCGGCGAATCTCAGCGAATACGATTGGCGACGCAAATAGGCTCACAATTGCAAGGCATCACCTATATTTTAGATGAACCTTCCATTGGTTTGCATCAGAGAGATAATCATCGTTTGATAGAAGCGTTGAAAAATCTTCGGGACATTGGCAATAGCGTGTTGGTGGTTGAACATGATAAAGACATCATGCTTTCTGCCGATCATTTGATTGATATCGGACCACGTGCCGGTTATCATGGCGGAAAAATTGTAGCAGATGGTGACCCGAAACATTTTTTGAGTTTAGATTCCCTTACTTCAGATTATCTGAACGGCCGAAGGCATATCGTCGTTCCAATGGAAAGAAGAAAAGGAAATGGAAAATTTCTTGAGTTAACCGGAGCAAAAGGGAACAACCTGCAAAATGTGAATGTAAAATTTCCGTTGGGAAAATTTATTGTGGTAACAGGAGTCAGTGGCAGCGGAAAATCAACGCTGATCAATGAAACACTTTATCCTATTCTTTCAAAGCATGCTTTCAATTCAAAAGCAACTCCGCTGGAATATAAATCAATAAAAGGATTGGAGTATATTGATAAAGTAATTGAAATTGATCAATCGCCGATCGGCAGGACTCCAAGAAGTAATCCTGCTACTTACTGCGGATTTTTTACGGATATAAGAACTTTGTTTGCTTCAATACCAGAAGCAAAGATCAGAGGTTATAATGCTGGACGTTTTTCTTTCAATGTAAAAAGCGGACGATGTGATGTATGTGAAGGCGGCGGTATGAGAGTGATTGAAATGAATTTTTTGCCGGATGTATATGTACATTGTGAAAAATGCAACGGGAAAAGATATAACAGGGAAACATTAGAAATACGTTACAAGGGAAAATCCATTGCCGATGTATTGGATATGACTGTGGAAGAAGCAACAGATTTTTTTCAGAATGTTCCTTATATCTACCGGAAAATAAAAGTGTTGGAAGAAGTGGGACTTGGATACATTACATTAGGACAGTCAGCCGTTACATTGAGCGGCGGAGAAGCGCAAAGGGTGAAACTTTCCACTGAACTTTCAAAAAGAGATACCGGGAAAACTTTTTATATACTTGATGAACCAACAACTGGTTTGCACTTTGAAGATATTCAGCATTTGCTGGATGTTCTCAATAAATTAGTGGACCGCGGCAATACTGTTTTAGTGATCGAACACCAGATGGATGTGATCAAAGTGGCAGATCATATTATTGATCTTGGTCCTGAAGGTGGCGATGGTGGCGGAAGAATTTTATTTGAAGGAACTCCGGAAGATTTAGTGAAATGTAAAGAAAGTTATACCGCGGAGTTTTTGAAACCTGAACTAAAATAAAATGCCGGTCATACAACCGGCATTTTATCAATAATTTTCTTTATCAACTTTTAGGTGGCGGTGGCGGCGGTGGCGTTGATCCTGGTGTTGAAGAATTAGTGGTTGGTAATTTAACCAATCCCATAACCCAAACTATACCTGCTATTCCTGCAATAAGACATAAGAATAAACCTATTCCTGGTTTTGCAATATCACTAAATTTTATTGTTTGAAAACCATTAGATTGTGATCCTGTCAAAAGCCTGATAAGAAAAATGGCAGCCCCAAGCCCTATAGCACCAAAAGCTCCCAACGCAATTTGCTTTGTTTGCCCTTCATACGGTTTCATTTTATCACCCATAAATGTAGCTGCAAGTACACCCAGTATTCCTACAAGGGAAAGAAGCCCCCAACTATGAAAACCATTTTCTGACTGAACCCCAAAAAAACCTTCTTTTGGTGCGCTCCATCCCAAAAGAAGAGATATCAATGCTACTACTGCAATTATTAAAGCAATAAGCTTTTGTTGATGAAGATTGACTTGTTGCATAATGTTATTGTTTGGTTTTGTTTTGAGCCTACTCTTATGGCTTTTCGGCATCCGCCCCCGAACTTGGTGTTTTCGGGTTTCAGTATTTTAATTAAAAATGAAATGCTGGCCTGTTTAATGATTGAATAATCTTTGATTCGATAATTCCAACTAATATTACAGCTACAACCGCTATTAGAATCACTACCGCCAGATAAGCCACTTGTTTATCTGCTGCTGTTTTTTTCATAACGGGAATACCTGTATAGAGCTGGTAAATACAATATATCGTGCAAAGAATAACAATGATATTTAACGCAGGAAAAATTAAGAAAATAGCGCCAACATACGAAGCAGTTAATGAATAAGCGGCTAACTGGAATGATTTATTCCAGTTTTTTTCAGATTCAAAAGACGGAGCTAATGCATCAACTGCCACTGCCACGATATATACAGTAACAATTGAAAGAGCAACATATAACAGAGCGCCAATAAGCCCTGCTTTTACACTTGCTGTAGATCCACCAAAAGGTCCCAGATTTTGACCAATGAGCCCTTGTCCGATAAATGTTGCTAAAGCGCCAATAAATAACATTGGCAAAACATAAGAAGCCAGAATAGCATTGGAATTTCCAGGTTCTTTATCAATAATGATCCATTCAGACTTAGGCGTAATCAGAATGTTTTTAGCTCGATCAACTATATTAACTCCTTTATTTTGAGATGGATGGGGGGGCGGAGTTGGATTGTTCTGGGTTGATTGTTGGTCCATGAGAATTAACTGTTTTGGTGGTATACTTATTTATTTGGCTGTTCGGCAATATGCCCCTGTTTTAAGGATCAGGCACCTTTTTAGAACTAAGTTGAATCCAAAGTAAGATAGTTTTTTAAAAATAATACAAGAGATGCTTGTTTTTTTTGAACGGGTTAGTAACAATAGGTGAAAACGGAAGTCGGTTATGACTAAAGTTAAATAAATATGAAGCTTTGAAAGAATGATCTGGAAGAACAAAAAAAGAGAAAATGCAGGAAAGATTGAAAAAATCTTTATGGTTTCGGTGGCCAGTTTTTCGCTGGTTTTTCACCCGGATACAGGATTTCTGCAATTTTCCTGCCTGATGTTTTTTAATTTATAATAAAATGAAAGAGGATTAAGGAATTTAATAGTCCAATAAGTAAGGCAGAGAGTGTTTAATAAAATGTGTACATATGAGAGTACCAATAGAGAACGGATTAGGTTTTATCAACCAGGGTATCAGATTCTATTAAGTTCTCTGCCGCTTATTGGAACAGATTTTAATTGTGTTAATAATTTTATGGTTTATCAATTATCGGATTTCAAAATTTCCACTCGCTGTTTCTAAATCTCCTGTGAAAACCCGGTAAATATAAGAGCCATGTGCTAGCCCACTGATCTTCAGGTGATCTTTTGGTTTCATCTTATAGTTTAATATAAGTGTTCCCTGAATGTCAAAGACAAAAAAATCTATCTCTTTGTTTTCATTTTTCTTAGCCACAACATGTGTAACTCGCCTGAGAGCATCCGGATAAATTTTTACGTAGCTATTATTTCTTGAAGACGACATTTTACTTTTCCTGGCAGGTTTTTCTACACCCGGCACTTTATTAACTGGCGTCGTCTTTGCCGGCCCTGCATAGGAAAAAACCGGTTGCATCAGTAACAATGCTACCGCAAATAATGGAACCAGAAGTAACAGTATTTTTTTTTGGTTGGGTTTTGATTTCATAAGGTTGGGGGTTTAGGAATATTGATTTAGAAATAATGAGGACACTTCATTTGTCGTTTTACTCTTTGCGATGTATAGCCACTATTTATTCTCCATCCAAAACGAATAATCGTAGAAAAGTAAGCATCATTTTTAGCTGGATTGCCGCGTTGTGTGCCAATCCATGGAGTTGGCACATAACCTTTAACTAAATTTGCTTTGTATTCCATTTGTTTTGCAATAACAGCTTGGGCAGGAGTTAAGTAAACATCAAATAATGCCGGGTCAATATAATTTGTACTTACATCATCAATATAATCTGTGAATGTTTTCCGATGTAAGACCTCAAAGCCAATATACATGTTTTCAGAAATGTAAAACTTAGCTCCAAATCCCATCGGGATCTCGAGTTGTGTCAATGAATATGGCCTGCTGTTTGGATATTCAGCCATACCCTGGCCTTCAAGTCGTAATGGTTTCAGATCAACCCAAACAGTAGTTCCATTTGGCTGAATGTAGGTTCCCTGCGGATTAAAATGAAACATGCCGACACCAATCACAGCATAAGGTCTGATTTTGTGCAGCAGCCCGTCAAATTTTTCAAAAAGAACAGTTGGATAAAGTTCAATGGCTGCATAGGCTTCTGAAAGATTGGTTCTGAAATCAAGATTTCTGTTCTTTCGATACATTTCTTCACCGTTGTGTGGCTTTATCAAACTATCAGCGCCGTTTAATTCTCCCAAATTGGCTGCAAGACGAAAACCAATCCATTCGGCAGGATAGATATTTAAATACAAACCTTTTATCATCCTGGTGGTGGGAAAATTCAGGTCTTTGACGAAACCTCTTCCTAATCCTCTTGTACCACCAAGGTCACCAAGAAAAAAGACAGGACCTATACCGGCTCCAACTTCTAGTTTTCCGTTGGCAGTACTTATGGATTGGGAAAAAATGGGTTTAAAAAAAATAGTGAACAGGCAAATTAGTACGACATTCCGCACTGTGGGTACTCTCGTTCTCATGACATTGGATTTCTGGTTTTTCTACTATTGGATACGTGAACAAAATAGAAAAAGAAAAATCCAGCTACAATAATACCTTGTATATTTTTTGAATAAGAACCTATTATAAAGCTCTTCTACTTAGTGATTTTACGAAATAGGTTATAGCATCATCAATATATGTTCAATTCCATCTTCAAGATAAATTTCACTGGTTTGCTTAAATCCCAATGATTCATAAAATTTTTTCAGATAGAGTTGTGCACCAATAAGAATGGAAACATCTCCGAAAAATTCTTTTGTTTTTTCAATTGATTTTTGCATGAGTAATTTTCCAATTCCGGTTTTTCGGGCTGATGGTGAAGTCACCACCCGGCCAATAGAAGGCTGATCGTAAACAACTCTTGGTGGAACAATACGGGTATAAGCCACAAGTTTATCATTCTTCCATCCCATGAAATGAAATGATTTTTGATCTTTATCATCTGCATCCTGAAAAACACAATTCTGTTCTACTACGAATACTTCATTTCTCAATTGCAGGATTGCGTAGAGTTCATGTGGAGACAGATCGTCAAATTTTTTTAATATCCATTTTATGGTTTTTCCCATAGTTGAATAATCTTCAGGACTTCAGTTTTGTAAAATGATATTTTCAGTTTTACCAGATTTAAAAACTCTTATCTTCCTGATGGTGCTGGAACTACTGCTAAACTTTCGTTTCCATCTTCACTTACTGATTGCACAGCAAAGAAATAATTATCTTTTGAGTAAGGTATATCCATTTTCAAATCAGTAGTAAAGAATTTCTTTTGCCAGAATGCACTGGTTGTTTCCCGCATCATTACATAATATCCTTTTACTTTCCCGTTCTTTGGAGCTTTCCAGCTTAAATTAGTAAAATTGGTTAACCTTCTTGTGTCTACTCTCACATCCTGTGGCATGGATGGAGATTTGGCCAGGTTTGCGAGGTTGCAAAGATTCAGGCATGTGTTTTTTCTTAGGTATTCATAATCTATGTATTCAGGTAAGTCGCCATATTGAATTCCATTTTCTGTTCTTACATCCTGGTGTTGGTGGTAATAATTTTCATCCATTTCTGTGATGCGGACTGCAGCAAAACCGCGCAGCACATAAGGTGTGTGATCACCACCACGAAGAAAACGGTCATTTCTATATATCATTACTACTTCAAGATTATCTACATAGCGTTCACCGGTTTCTTTCACATAGCGGGCTAATTGCCTTGGTTTTCCATCATTTTCTAAACCGAGGTTACGAATTGCTGACATCATTCTGCCGGTATCAAGTATTGAAAGACCTTCGCTGAATACGCGAATCTTGGTATTGTTGGTGATATTCGTTTCACTGCTGTTATTGCTACCCATTATATCATTATTAAGAACTGCTTCTATATTCCAGTTTTCTTTTTTGGCTTTTTCTGCCATATAGGTAGAACCAAGTAAGCCTTGTTCTTCTCCACTGACTGTAACAAAAATTATAGTGGCTGGGAAAGAATGTTTACTCATTATTCTTGCACATTCTATAACCGCGGCTGAGCCACTGCCGTCATCGTCGGCACCGGGAGCATCACCAGTGCTGTCCAACACATTGGTGCGCATATTATCTAAATGACCACTGATGATAAATATTCTGTCATCATTAGGATCCGTTCCTTTTAAAGTTGCAACAACATTTCCAAGTAAAATATCTCTGTTTACTCTGTGCCCGTCTTTTTTGTAGGTTGTTGTATCAATGAAAGCAGTTAAACGTCCTCCGGATTGTTTTGCAAACTCATTGAATTTATTAAGCACCCATTCACGGGCAGCACCAATTCCCCGGTTGGGATCACGCTGAGTACTTAGAGTATTCCGGGTGCCAAAACTTACCAGTTTGGTAATATAAGATTTCAGTGAATCTTTGGAAACTTCAGAAACCATTTTTTCAATTTCAGGATCTTTCTGAATGATGGTTTGTGAAAAAACATAAGTAGTAATAAAGCTTACTAAAGAAGCAATCAATAATTTTCTCATTACAGTATTTTTTGGAAGAATAAAATTAATGGAAACTGAATGTATGCCGGAAAGATTTTTTTAAGTGGTAATTTTAGAATGCTAATAACCATATTTATCTTTCCATAAGCTTTTCAAAAATTTTCTCAGATCTTCTTCTCTTGCATTTTTGCCTGGATCATAGAACTTTGTTCCTGAAATTTCTTTTGGTAAATATTCCTGAGGTGAAAAATTCTTTTCATAACTATGTGAATATTCATAATCTTTTCCATAGCCAAGATTTTTCATCAATCTCGTTGGCGCATTTCTTAAATTAAGAGGAACAGGAAGATCACCATATTTTTTTACTGCAGCAATTGCCTCCCCGATTGCTGCCACCGCTGCATTACTTTTCGGAGAGGCAGCCAAATAAGATGTGCATTGAGAAAGAATAATACTTGCTTCCGGATAACCGATTTTATTTACCGCTTCAAATGTTGCGTTAGCCATCACTAAGGCGGTTGGGTTGGCATTACCAATATCTTCACTCGCCAGTATCACCAGTCTTCTGGCAATGAATTTTACATCTTCACCTCCTTCAATCATTCTTGCCAGCCAATAAATGGCTGCATTCGGATCACTTCCGCGGATTGATTTTATGAAAGCTGAAATGATATCATAATGCTGCTCGCCGCTTTTATCATAGAGAGCAATTCTTTTTTGAGCTACTTCCATTACATACTCATCGGTGATTACTGCTTTTTCACCAGAAGCATCAGAAACAATTTCAAGAAGATTCAATAATTTTCTTGCATCGCCACCTGAAATATTTATTAACGCATTGGTTTCTTTTAATTCAATTTTTTTCTTCTTCAGAAATTCATCTTTTTCAATCGCAGCATGCAACAAATTAATGAGGTCATTTTCTTCCAATGGTTTTAATACATAAACCTGGCACCGGCTTAACAAAGCACTGATAACTTCGAATGAAGGATTTTCAGTGGTGGCTCCTATAAGTGTAATAATTCCTTTTTCGACTGCTCCAAGTAATGCATCCTGCTGACCTTTGTTGAAACGATGAATTTCATCAATGAATAAAATAGAACCAGATTTGAATTTGGATTCTTCAATTACTTCTCTCACTTCTTTCACACCAGAACTGATGGCGCTAAGCTGAAAGAATGAAACTTTCAGCGAATGAGCGATGATATTAGCAATAGTTGTTTTGCCTGTACCGGGCGGTCCCCAGAATATCATCGAAGGAACTTTTCCGTTCTCAATGGCAGTTCTCAAAATGCTTCCTTTACCTACTAAATGTTCCTGACCCACCAAATCATCCAGCGAGTTGGGACGAATACGTTCTGCTAATGGCACGTTGCGGTTCATAAAGTCAAAGTAACGAAAAAGTCAACCACTGCTTTTATTTTAACAATTGAATTACACGGATACCTGCCAGCCTATAATATATTGCCGACAATAAAAAGGGCAAAATGCTTAATAGAATAATTCTCAACAACAAAGGCATGACTATTGCATATATAAAGCAGATTTTTTCGTTTCTAAACAAAATCAGCAAAAGCAAGCCATGCAGTTTTTTTATCGGAAAAATATTCTGATTTTAAGTTTAATTATTATTTATTGTGCAAAGCCCTGTAAGGTTTTTTCACAGGAGATTATTGCAGAACAGAATTATGCCATGAATGCTCCTGGTATTGCAAGAGTGCAAACTGTATTATCCGCTAAAGTTTATGTGGATAAAGTGAAAATGAAGGAAAGAGTATTCAACAAACTGGTTGATTCGGTGAAAAATCTTGACACTACCCGAATTATTCTAACTTCTGAACAAAAACTTAATATTGTTGTGAAAGCATTATATAGTAAACCGCTTCGTTTTTTTTCCGCAACCGGCGAATACCTTTTGAAAGAACATCGGATCACTTCAACCGGTACAGGATTTTTTGTTACAAGTGACGGGTATCTTATTACGAACTGTCATGTAATTGACCAGGATAGTTCTTATATACGCCAAAAATTTATTTTATCGGCTTTTAAAGAAGTTACCGATGCAAACATAAGGTCCTTGGAAACTTCCTGGGGAATGGTGCTGACCGATGAACAAAAAAATCTTTTATATAATGCATATGGACTTGTTTATTCTCAACTTTCTTCGATGATTCTTTTTGACCTGAAGAAAGAAATTGACGTTATTTATAGAATTGATGGAGACAACGGCGGGCAGCTACAACAGGTGAGGAAAGCAATTCTGATTAATAAAGGACGACCGATGCCCGGTAAAGATGTAGCGTTGTTAAAAATTGACGATGGAAAAAATCTTCCAATGCTCAGAATAAGCAAAGACTCGGTGATCAATATCGGAGAGCATGTGTTGGTGTTTGGTTTTCCGGAACCAGTGACCAGCAATATCTATCTGGCTACCGAATCTGGCATTGAGCCTACTCTTACTGCTGGCATTGTAAGTGCAATAAAAAAAACTGTTGGTGGCTGGCCGGTAATACAAATGGATGCTGCTATTGCTCATGGAAGCAGCGGCAGTCCGGTTTGTAATGCAAAAGGAGAGGTAATCGGAATGGCTTCTTTTGGAAGTCTGGAACAAAGGACGGGTGACTTGGTAACGGGATTCAATTTTGCAATTCCGGTTTCTGTAATTCAGGAATTTCTGGATTCTGCCCACATTCATCAACAAACTTGTGAAGCTTGTAATCTGTATAATAAGGGACTGGATTTTTACTTCCGGAACGAATATAGCAAAGCATTGAAAAATTTTGAGAAGGTAAAAAAGTTTAATAAGAATTATCCGGGTTTATTTTATTACAGCAGCTTGTGCAATAATAAAATTGCCGCTGAAGAAAACTTACCATTCTGGAAAAAGAAATATTATTTATTTGCAGCTCTCCTTGCTGTTATATTAGCCGGTGGATATTTTTTTTATTTCAGGAAAAGAAAAAAAGCAGCCTGATATGCAGGTATTTCTTTTTATGAAAGTTGTAATCACCTTGATTTAATATCAAGTTTTATCTGCAATTCATCCAGTTGTTTTTCATCAATAGTTGAAGGAGCATCCAGCATCACATCTCTTCCGGCATTATTTTTTGGGAAGGCAATAAAGTCTCGGATCCCTTCGCTGCCACCAAGAATGGCACAAAGGCGATCAAAACCATAAGCGATGCCACCATGCGGCGGAGCACCATATTCAAAAGCGCCAAGGAGAAATCCAAATTTGTGTAAAGCTTCTTCCTTACTCATGCCAAGAGCGGCAAACATTTTTTCCTGAACATCACGCTGAAAAATCCGGATAGAACCACCGCCAATTTCATTTCCGTTTAATACCATATCATAAGCATTGGCTTTAATATTGCCATATTGTGAAGGTTCATCCAATAAATGAATTTGTTCTGGCTTTGGTGAAGTGAACGGATGATGGCGGGCAGCCCAGCGATTGTCTTCATCACTGAATTCAAATAATGGAAAATCGATAACCCAAAGCAATTTGAATTCATCAGGTTTTCTTAAACCAAGACGTTCACCCATTTGAAGTCGCAATTCACTTAATGCCTTTCTGGTTCTTTCTTCTTTGCCAGCCAGAATTAAAATAAGATCACCAGGTTTTGCATTGCATTTTGCTGCAAGTGATTTTAATTGGATTTCATCGAAAAATTTATCAATGGAGCTTTTAAATGTTCCGTCAATATTATATTTCACATAAGCTAAACCAGCCATGCCAATTTGCGGACGCTTTACCCATTCAATCAATTCGTCAATTTGTTTTCTTGAATACTCACTGCAACCGGAAGCACAGATGGCGCCAACTAACCCAGCATCGGTGAAAACTTTAAAGCCGCTTGATATGATTTCCTGTTTGAAAATATTCCGGTCTTCTGAAGGAAATGACGATTTTAATTCGGAAAGTTTCATTTCAAAACGTATATCCGGTTTATCATTTCCATAATACTTCATGGAATCTTCCCAACTTATTCGTTCCAGTTTTTCAGAATAATTAATTCCTTTTACTTCTTTGAAAATAAATTTTACCATTCCTTCAAACATATCCAGGATATCTTCCTGCTCCACAAAACTCATTTCGCAATCTATCTGGGTAAATTCAGGTTGGCGGTCAGCCCGCAAATCTTCATCACGAAAACATTTTACGATCTGGTAATAACGATCGTAACCACTAATCATCAAAAGTTGTTTGAAAGTTTGCGGCGATTGTGGCAATGCATAAAATTGCCCCGGATTCATTCTGCTTGGTACAACAAAATCCCTGGCGCCTTCCGGAGTTGACTTGATTAAAAACGGAGTTTCAATGTCAATGAAATTATTTTTATGCAGGTAATTTCTGGCAGCACGGTTTACGAGATACCGGAGTTCAATATTTTTTTTAACTGCATTTCTTCTCAGGTCAATGTAACGGTATTTCATCCGCAGATCATCGCCGCCATCCGTATCATCCTGCACGGTAAACGGAGGCGTTACAGATTTATTTAAAATTTTGAAAGAAGAAACATTGATTTCAATATCACCGGTTAAGAGATTTGCATTTTTATTACTGCGCTCGGAAACAGTTCCTGTTACCTGCAAAACAAATTCCCTTCCTAAAGGATTTTCATCAAGCTGTTTGGTCAGTTCTTCGCCAAATAATAATTGAGTAATGCCGTAACGATCACGCAGATCAACAAAAGTGATCGAACCGAATTTACGAATGACCTGCACCCAACCGGACAAACTAATTTGTTTTCCTTTGTCATTTATTCTCAGCTCTCCGCAAGTATGAGTTCTGTACATGAACAGTTGTAAGTTGATAAGTTAACAAGTTGAAAAATAAATGTTTCAATAAGCCCAGTCATCATTTATTTTACCGGCAAATCACCACAGGGCTTAAATCACAAGCCCGCAAAGATAAGGCAAAAGCAAAACCGGGCTTGCAAATTGAAAATCCAATGTCTATATTTAAGGTTCGAACCCTATGTCATGAGATCATTTCTAAAAAAACTGAATAATATTTTCTCTCATGGATCGGAGCCCCATCCCGAAATCCATGTTCAGGAACCACAGATTACCGATTCACTTTATAACAGTTATTCTTTCGTTATCGGCAGCCTGTTTACTTATTTTAATGACCTGTCCGAAGAACAGAAACGTCGTTTTGTAAACCGGGTTCATCAATTCAAATCAACAAAGAAATTTCATTTTATCGGATTGGAAAATAATGAAGACACCGCAACACTGGTGAGTTCATCAGCCGTTCAGGTGACTTTCGGTTTGAAAAATTATTTGCTTTCTCATTTTAAAGACATATATATCTTGGCGGATGCTTATCATATGGATGAAGATGAAGAATTATATATCGGTCATGTGGCTCCGGAAGGTATTTATTTATCATGGAAACATTTTCTTTACGGTTATTCCAATAAGAACGATAATATCAACGTTGCTGTTCATGAAATGGCGCATGCATTATTATATAATAACTTTTTTGCGCAGTATGGAATTGATTCGCATTTCCGGTTGAATTATGAAAAATTTTCAAGTAGCACCGGGCCTATTTTGGCCGATGCCATTACCAACCGACGCAGTTATTTACGCAGTTATGCATTCAGTAATCTGCATGAATTCTGGGCAGTGAGTGTAGAAGCTTTTTTTGAGAACCCCAAAGGACTGAAAGAAAATATGCATGATTTGTATGAAGCACTTTGCCGGGTATTAAACCAGGATCCTTTAAATCCGAATAAACCAATAAAATCCGAACCATGATTACTATTGCCCTGCTTTTATTTGCCAGACGAGTTTTTATTCAGCACAGGAAAAAAACTCAGGTTTCAACTTTACGCATTCAACAGATATTATTTAACGACTAAGAATTTTCCTTAACCGTTTTATATCTGCCTCAGGTAAAATTTCTTTTTTGTGAAGAATATGATCGCTTAGCTGTTTGGCAAAATAAGGAGCTAACGAACATCCTTTACTTCCCATACCATTCAGGATTCCCGCATTTTGATGAATCGGATGCATGCCGGTAAATGGTCTGCGTTCCACATTGGCGGGACGAACCGAAGCGATATGGTCAATGATGGTAAAGGGAACTTTCAGCCATTCTTTCAATAACTGATTTGTTTTTTCAAAAAAATCTTTGGTTGGCAAAATATTATTGTAGTTCCAGATAAAATTTGTCCCAACCCAAAATGTTCCTGGTTTTTCGAGAGGAATAATAGCGTTTGATTTTTTAAAAATCTTTACTGAAGGAAGATCATTGGCTTCAATGATCAAGGCTTCGCCTTTATTAAATGCAAAGGGTAAATACTTAAATAATGGATTATTAAAACTGGCGATGCCATCGCAGAAAATAATTTTTTCAGCAATAATATCCTTGTATCGGATTTTATCTGCTGAAATATGAAGTTTTGACAGATCAAACTCTTCTTCCCGCAATTGGTTATTCTGATGCAATCTTTTCCGCCATGCAAAAAGCAATGTATCAATATTTACTACAAAACCGGGAGTAATGATTCCGTATCCGAAAATATAATTAAAATAAGAACTGAAATTTTCCTGGTCATTAGGTTGTTGCAAATAAAAAGTTTCTTCTTCTTTTCTTTTCAGAAATGCATCCCGCATTTGCAGAGTAGGAAAGAAGTCAACAATATTTTTTTGAGAAATAGCTTTAATGTTCAGTTCCTTTTCTATTTCTGCATATTCTTTTTCAACAAAAGGAATGAGTTCATCGATCATCCATGTTTTTACAATACGCCGGCCGGTGACGGGATTAATAACCCCGGCTGCATTCCGTGAAGAAGAATTTTTATCATTGTTATCAATAACAAGAAAATTCTTTTTTTCTTTTTGTAAATACCAACTCAGCCATGTACCGCAAAGACCTTGTCCGATTATTAAAAATTCAACCTGCATAATGCAAAAATAGGTAGCCCACTGTTTAAACCGTGAGCTATCTGCGTCTCAGTGTCAAAAATAATCATTCAACATTAATATGAATTCCTTCTGAATGTGAACTGAATTCCGGTGCATACATACATTGAATAGTGGTTATTCCATTGCTGAAATTACCGGCGTTGGTTACAAACAAAGGATATTCGAAAACATAAGTTCCTTTATACAAATGATCAAAAAAGAAATTGGTGCTTGCATCTTTGGTGCTTTCATAATAACCCAGTCCGCCTTGCCATTTATAACTGCTCAGGACATTTACAGGTTCCATGCAACTGGCACGCATGTCTTTCATATGTACATATTCCATATCGCGGTCAACTCTTAATTCAATTCTTACTTTTATTTTATCGCCAACTTTTAATTCATCACCTTCATTCACAGGAGTAAGCACCGGGCCTTCATCTGTATTTTTTTCTACAAACAATTTCTTGGTGAGTTTGAGTGGAGTGGAGGCTTCAGTGATTTTATCAAGATTTTCAAAGTATTGCCAGTAAACAGCGCCCCAACTTGTGCTATTAGTTGATGATTGATTATTGTTGGCAGTCGTGACAGAAATATTTCCCATTTCTGGATTTACTTTTTCTCCAGCAATTATTTTTTTGAAGTAACCGGTACCGGCTTCTTGCTTATTGTCAGATGAATTGATAGTTGTGTTACCAAGTTTTATTTCAACAGTCGGCTCGTTACTCAACAACCGTGATCCTTGTAATAATAAAGCATAACAAGCTTCGGCAGTTGCTTTCGTCGTCTTCCAGTTATTCGTTTGTTTATTTTTTAATAACCATGTTTTCAAATCGTCCACTGTTTTTGTGTCTTTGCTTATCTCCTGGAAAGCTTCGATTAATAATGATTGTGTTTCAATCGGCGCTTCATACCAGAACCATCCGCTGTTAATATCTTTCCAATACATTCCAAGTTCTTCATTGTTGATGGAAGTTTCTTTCAATGATCTTAAAATATCATTAGGAGTTTTAGTGTCACCGGTTCTGAATAATGCCAATGCGGTCATTCCTTCCATATACTTGTTTTGCTGCGTCCATGTTTTCTGAACTCTTTCCCTGAAATAATCATAAGCCCTCTGCGAAGATTTTGCAATTTCATATTCAGGGAAAAAACTGCGCATATATAAATATTGAATTTCAGAATAACCGGGTATATACTTTTTCAGATTCGTTTTGTATTTAATGAGATCATTATAATCTTCTTTGATTTTCTTGTCGAGATATGGAATAGCGGTGGCAAGAATCTGTTTCAGTTTTGCTTCCTGTTCTTTTGTATAACCATTTAATTTTTTCAGATGCCCGATGCCAGTAACAATATATTGAGTGATGTATCGGTCATCCGGTCCGCCTTTGAACCAAACAAATCCTCCATTGGAACTCTGCATTTGTTTTAATTTTTCATAAGCAGAATTCAATTCATTGCTCATTTTTACCAGGTCAAACAGCAACGCAATATTTTTCTTTTGCTGTTCTTCAGATTTTGCTTCCAGCACCCACTGCGTTTCTTCCAGCAAAACAGATTTTAATTCCTGGTTCTTTTGCAGGTTAGAAAGAAGAGCCGAAGTATCTTCTGTTCTCCATTGCTCAAAAATTTGTTTAATACGTGGTGAAGAATTAGCGATCATTGTTGCCAATGAGTTGGCATAATAACGGTTCCATGTTTGTTCAGCGCATTCATACGGATATTCCATTAAATAGGGAAGTGCCTGCACCGCATACCATGCAGGATTACTGGTATATTCAATGGTTAATCCATAATTCTGTAATGTTTCAGAAGTTCCGGAGTTCAATAATTTATCAAACTTAAAATTTTTGGTTCCGCTTCCTCTCATATTTAAAGGCATTGTTTCGGTCACCAACATTTTATTGGTAAGAACAGGCATGGCTGCTTCTTCACCATCACTGAAATCGCCGGCTTTGGCAACGATTCTCCATACTAATGCTTTGTTGAATTGATAAGGAACCTGTATCGGAAATTTCACCGCTTCACTTTGCCCGGCAGCCACAGTGAAATATTGATTGGCATACATATTCTGAAATGCACCATCAACAGGTTGATTGGTGATTGCATCAAATAATTGCAACTCGGCCGTGCCGGTTAATTCTTTATCTGTAAGATTAACGATCTTACTGCTGAATTCGTTGTGATCGCCTTCTCTTAAAAATCTAGGCGCATTCGGTTGCACCATTAATTGTTTTTGAGTAATGATTTCTTTTGTGCTGGCGCCAAATGCTAAATCTTTTGTATGAGCCAATGCCATGAATTTCCATTTGGTCAATGCTTCAGGCATAGTAAAAGAAAATTCAATGGCACCGGTGGAATCAGTATGCAGATCAGGAAAGAAGAATGCAGTCTCATTAAAGTTTTTTCGGATTTGCACTTCGGGACCTTGTTGATTAGAATTTTGGGTTTGTTCTTTTCCGCCATCCAATGCTTCTATAGTTGTATCAGAAATGCTATTCCCACTTTTTATAGTTACAACTGAACCTGTTAGATCTTTACGACGTGATACACCATAACCAGTAACAACAACTTCTTGTAATCCAGCGACCCTCCCTTGTAAAGCTGTTACCGGCTGAGATATACTTTTATTTCCTCTTATTCTGATAATGTCTGATGCTCCTGGTGCACCAAGATCATAATTGTGAAAAATGAAGTCATCATATTCTTTATTTAAATCTTTTTCCAAATATCCATCCATTTCTTTCTGCTCTGATTCTAATTCTGTAAAATTGTAACTCCCATTCCATCTTTGTCCGGAATAATAAGTTGGCCAGATAGATGGTTCATTCCAATTATGTGGTTTGAATTGATCAAGTGATTCATCATACATAGTTGCTAACATTTCTGCCGCCACTTTTTCATTTTTATAACCGGTGATTTTTATTTTCCATTTTTCTTCGCTACCCGGCAAGGTTTTATCACGGAAAGTAGCATATTCAATTTTAAGATCTTTATTTGTCCATGGCACACGGATCACATCATTGAATTCATAGAAGCGATTATTTTTTACAAAGAAATAATTTACTCCATAACCTCCACGATCAGATTCAGTGGCAGTGAAATCAATAGATTTTTTTTCATTAGTTAAATTGAAAACAGAAAATCTATCTGCGGACTGTGGTCCGTTGTCTGTGGTCTTTCTGTCAACTTGCTGAATGATGAAAAGATTATCTGCTGATGTTCCCAGGCTAATGCTGGTTTTTTCTCCGGGCTCAATCGGTTTGCTTCCTTCTGTCCATAAATATTGCGGAGTAGTTAACTGATTGTTTTTTTCATCATACAACTCAATATATTTTACGTCTTTTACCTCTTCACCATTCTTATCTTTGGTTGTTACTTCAATAGTATAGATGCCAGGTTTAAATTGACTATTGACTATTGACCATTGACTATTCTCTTTCGTTGAATCCGCTTTCTCAAAAACCTTTTCTCCTTTCTCCCAACTTCTGTAATCACTTTCATCATCATATTCATCATTGGGAAAATTTTGAATGTATTCTTCTTTACTCATTACAAACTGATCTGGTCTTTCCCAATAGCGGCTTCGGATCAATCTTTTTTCTTCCTTTAATCTTGTGATCGTCACATTTACTTTTGCAGGTTCATATTCTCCCGCCATATTGGTAGTGCTGATCAGAATATTTTTTAAACTATCAGCCGGCAATTTTTCCGGCACACTTACATTCAACAATAAAGATTTATAACCGACTGAAACCATAGATTGGCCGCTTCTTGTTTCACCATTTATGTCTGTTACATCGGCATAAATTGTATAATCAAATACTGGATCAAATTTTTTATCAATCGTCAGATCGGGAATAGCGGTGAACTCAATCGCAAATTTTCCATCTTTATCCGTCTTCATTTCACCATGAGCAATTTCCATTTCTTTTGCCTGCGGCTGCCACCAACGCCAGAACATCCATGAATAAATAAAACGTGGCTGACGAACGACCCGGTATTTTACATCGGCGCCATCAATATTATTTCCTGCATAAGCTTTGGCAATACCAGTGACTTTTATTTTATCATTTACCTGGTAAGCTCCTTTTATTTTTTCATAATCCACATAAAACTTTGGACGCTTGTATTCTTCAACAGAAAAGCTCATATAGCCAAGATTATCTTTTACGAAAATGCTAAAGTTGCCATTTAATCCTGATTGTGGTAATTGAAATTTACCTGAAAATGAACCATATTCATTTGTTGTGACGGACATGGAATCAACAAGCTGGTAATTTGCATTGCGCAGAAAAACTTTTGTTTCGTAATTGGCTTTAATGGTACTGTTATTTTCATCAGTCATTTTGCTGACAGCAATTCCTTTGAAATATACAGTTTGTCCCGGACGATAAATAGAACGATCGGTAAAAAGAAAGACGGAAATATTTTCTTTCGGTGTTGTTGGTGTATTGTTGCTGTAATAATAATCATACATCTCATCATTCATGAACAGCCGGTCATCGTTGTATGAAATATCAAGTAGATAGCTATAACTGGAAGATAAAGGGCCGTCTTTCCTTTTAAAATTGAAATAACCTTTATTATCTGTTTGAAAAGAGTTTCCTTTTTCAGTGATATATTTTGATGTTTTATAATCATAACGACGTTCCCATGACTGCACGGATGCATTGGCAAGAGGTTGTCCGGTTTCCCGGTTTAAAACGAAATAATTTCCGCTGTTACTGACATAGCTGATATTGGAAACATAAAAAAACCTGGCACCAAGAATTCCTTTTTTCTGATTGAAATCTTTTTCTGACGATGTGATGAGCATATATTTTCCATCAGGTAAACCATCCACTTTTATTTCTGTAGAATGTTGCTGAAGATCTTTTGTATCAGGCAAAGACTGGGACCAGCTTTTCAACGGAGAGATTGAAAGAATTTTATTCCAGAATTTGTCGTCATAATAATTTTCAAAATCGGTCTCGGATTTGATCAATCGTAAATAAAGTGTTGTAAGATTCTGATATTGTACAAAAACTCTGAATGGCTTACCGGGCACATTTACTTTCTCAACGGAAAACTTTAAATCTTTTTTGTTGATATCATTGAGAAAATTGTAACAATTTATTTTTCCCTCGGATGAATCGGTTTGCTGCAAAACATTTTCACATATTTCTTTTGCTTTGATCCTGTCAAATCGGTGCGTTGTATCGCCAAATGGTTTATACTCTGAAGCATCTTCGATGTATTGACTGGCTATTAAATACCATGCTTGTGAAGCAGCCGGATAATTTTCGTATTGATGAACGATGTGATTCAATGCTGCGAGATATAATTCTTTTTTATTAGACTGAACTCCTTTTTCATTGACAAATTCTATTCTTTCAATATCGACATCAAGCAGCGCATCAGGTTTTGGATCCTTGAGATGAAACGCAATTAATTTTTGCAGAATGAGGAGAGCTTTCTGTTGCAGCGCAGAAGAATCTTTTGTTGGAAATTTTTGGTGAATAAAATCAGAGACAGGATTAAAAGCAGAAGCGGTATTTATTTCAAAAGCATAAGCCGGTTTAGTGATTTCTCTTTCATCACTTTTAAAATAATCCAATGCTCGATGAGCTAACAGATCATACAAAGTTGGCCGCAGGTGACGAACATTTCCTTTTGTTATGATCGCATCAAAAGAGTCAAGATTGGTTTGCTGTAATAATTTTTCTTCTTTGATGGATTGTAGGAATAGCCCGGATATTTTATTATGAAAATCGTCAACGGTCCATGTTGCAATGTCAGATTTGTTAAATTTTTCTGTGTTGGTTCTGTTGTATAATTGCCAGCGATGATCTTCAAAATAGCTTAAATACATTTCTGCTAATAAACTTTGTAAGATTGATTTTGAAGGCTGGGCTGTTGTCGTGATTTCTTTTTCTATTTCATCGATAGAAATGATTTCATTATTTTCGCGGGTTTCATTTTGTAAACTGCTGATATAAACAAGCGACTTAATGATCTGCGCATCCTGCTTCTCATTTTTTGCCATGTCATATATCTTCTTTACTTCTTCCAGTGCTGACTTTGGTAAATTCTTTTTAACAAAATCTTCGACTTTCTTCCATTCTTTGTCATAATTCTTTACCGGGCTTTGTGCATTTGCCGAAAAAATAATGAGGGTAAATAATGCAACAAATAGCAAAAGAGATTTAACTGTTTGCATGCTGTTTGGTTAAATTGTGTACAAGGTAAATAATCTTATGTGTGATTAGGATGCGGTTAATCATACGATTTCATAAAATAAAATTGGGAATTTTATAAAACTAAAAAACCTCCCGGTAAAACGGAAGGCTCAGGAATTTCTTGAGTATTAAGGAACGCTTATTCTATTTGGGAATCATTCACCATTCACTATTGGCTATTCACTTTCTCATCACTTCTGCCATTCTTTTTCCGATATCAGCAGGACTTTGCACTACATGAATTCCACATTCACTCATGATTTTCATTTTTGCTGCAGCAGTATCATCGGCGCCTCCAACAATGGCGCCGGCATGTCCCATGCGACGGCCGGGAGGAGCCGTTTGTCCGGCAATGAAACCAACGACCGGTTTTTTATTTCCATTTTCTTTGATCCATCTTGCAGCTTCAGCTTCCATGCCTCCTCCAATTTCACCAATCATAACTATTGCATCTGTTTTAACATCATTCATAAATAATTCAATGGCATCTTTAGTTGTAGTGCCAATGATAGGATCGCCACCAATACCAACTGCTGTGGAAATTCCTAATCCGGCTTTTGCAACCTGGTCAGCAGCTTCATAAGTTAGAGTACCGGATTTAGAAACTATTCCAATTTTCCCCGGTATAAAAACAAAACCAGGCATGATCCCAACTTTACATTCGCCGGCAGTAATGACTCCCGGGCAATTAGGGCCAACCAATCTTGTGTTTTTATTTAAAAGATAATTTTTTACTTTCACCATATCTTGCGTAGGAATACCTTCTGTAATACAAACAACTAATTGAATCCCGGCCTCAGCGGATTCCATAATAGCATCAGCAGCAAATGCTGGTGGAACAAAAATGATACTTACATCAGCTCCTGTAGCTTTCACACAATCTGTCACGGTATTAAACACAGGTCTTTCAAGATGAGAACTTCCACCTTTACCGGGTGTAACTCCGCCAACCACATTGGTTCCGTATTCGATCATTTGTGTAGCATGAAAAGTACCTTCAGTTCCGGTAAATCCCTGTACTAAAATCTTTGAATTCTTATTGACGAGAATGCTCATAATTCAGACTTAAAAAGTTGCGGCAAAAGTAAGAGTTAAATCGCAAATTTGAAATGGGTTTTGAAATTCATTTGAACAGATCATCCAGGTTTCGTTGATCTGGTTTTCTTCCTCTTTCTTCCAGCATCCGCATTTCTTTGGCATCTTGTAAAAATTCAGAAGCAAAAATAAATTCATTCAACCGCTGGTTCTTACTGAAAATAATTTCTTTGTTGCTTCCTTCCCATTCCTTATGCCCCATATATAAATACAGAATATAATTACCAATTTCCATTACACTATTCATGTCATGTGTATTCACAACAGTAGTAATATTGTATTCAAGAGTTATTTCCTTGATTAATTTATCAATGACAAGTGACGTTTGCGGATCAAGTCCCGAGTTAGGCTCATCGCAAAAAAGATATTTTGGGTTTAACACAATAGCTCTGGCTATACCAACACGCTTTTTCATACCGCCGCTTAATTCCGCCGGAAATTTTTTATTGGTGCCTTCAAGATTCACTCTGTCCAGTACTTCATTCACACGGTTTAATTTTTCCGCCTGCGACCATTTCGTGAACATATTTAACGGGAACATTACATTCTGTTCTACAGTTAAACTGTCAAACAATGCGGAACCCTGAAATAGCATACCAATTTCTTTTCGAATCTCTGTTCTTTCATCACGGTTCATTTTGGTAAAACTTTTTCCATTGTATAAAACTTCGCCTGCATCAGGTTCGTAAAGACCAACCATGCATTTCATTAAAACAGTTTTACCGCTACCACTGGTGCCAATAATAAGATTACACTGCCCGGATTTCATAACAGCGCTGATTCCTTCAAGCACTGTTTTTTCACCAAACCTTTTTTCTATGTTTTTTACTTCGATCAAGAGTGTCTTTTATGGATAAAAAATTTTAAGATAATGAATATACTTAAAAAAAGCCAGGCTAATACCAGCGAAGAACGGATAAAAAAGAGCATATTGGATTTTTTCTTATCCAAATACACTTCATACCAGTTTACTGGAAACAAATAGCGCATTATTTTTTTCCATGGAGTATAAACCATCTTCAGGTCAATTAAATAATAATACCAAAGTGTATTTTTATTAGAAAGGTATTGCGCCCATTCAGATTTAATGCTGTCAACAACAATTTTTTCAGGCTTCAGGCTGTCTTTCAAATAAAAAACATTAATTCTATCCGTGCGGTTTTCTTTGTACATGTTTATTACGTCTCCTGCATTCAAATATTTTCCTTTATCGTCCAAAGCGTAGATAATTTTGTGAGTCAAATCTACAATAATCCACTGTTTTAATTCGGGAATATAACATTCATTGAGGATGTGGTTATCAGGTCCGCCAGTGCTTTCAATATATCGACAGGTAATTTCATTACAAGAACAAAAGAATAAATATAAGGCACCATAAGTGCCACACCATATTGGACTTTGAAGAACTTTTATTTCTTTATATAATTCTAATGGACGGAGTTTTTCCAGGGAATCCGGTGGTTTTCCGGCAGGGCAATCCCACAAACTTCTTAAGAGCCAGATGCCAATTTTTATTGATTTAGAAAAATCGGGTTCATTTTCATTTATACCGGCTTCACGGGCAGAGAATTTTTTACCGGCTTTTTTTTCTTCATCACTATATTGTTGTAAACTTCTTTGCCATTTAGTAAGTGACCGACCACTAGCATCATCTGAATGGTACAAATCATTGTAAGATGAATAGCAGGTATAATTACCAAATTGATCTCTTTTGAGAAAAAAGAATATGCTGAATCCTCCTGCTAAAATCCAGGCACTGATGATTACAATATTAAAACTGTTTTTAAGCATTTTGGAGTAACAAAGCCGACAATACATAATCAGCGAAAAGGATCATGATACAGCTTACCACAACTGCTTTGGTACTGGACTGACCAATTTCTAGTGCGCCGCCTTTTACATAATAACCATAAAAAGCGGGAATACTGGAAATAATAAATGCAAAGACATACGATTTTATCAATGCAAAGACAACATTATAAGGCATAAAAGATTCCAATAATCCTTTATCATAAATGTTAGTGGGAATGATATTAGCCATCGAACCAGCCAAACGACCACCCCAAATTCCGAGTACCATAGAAACAACCACCAGCATAGGAATCATTACAAGAGCCGCAGTTATTTTTGGCATTACTAAATATGCTCTCGTGTTTATTCCCATAATTTCAAGTGCATCTATCTGTTCGCTAACTCTCATATTCCCGAGTTCGCTTGCAATTTTGCTTCCGACTACACCGGCAAGTACAATGCAAACCAAAGTAGGTGCAAATTCAAGAATCACCGTATCTCTTACGATTTCAGCAATAGTTGCTCTTGGAATTAATGGACTTACCAATTGATAAGCCGTTTGAATAGTGGATACAGCACCGATAAAAACAGAAATAATCGCTACAATTCCCAATGAACCGATGCCGATATCAGAACATTGATGCATGAATTCTTTCCAATACATCTTTCCGTTCTCGGGCTTGGAGAACATACCTTTGATCATCAGAAGATACCGGCCTATGTCTCTGAAAAGGGTCATGCTGATTTTGTAACATGCAAGATACATGATGCTGCGAAAACATGCAATTTGCATGACCTGCCTGCAAACAAACAACAACCGTTACATATCTTTATTCGCTTTCCTGAATCGTTTCCACCACGGTGAATGTTTAACTATTTCTTCAGTTGGAGATGCGCTTTTAGTTTGAGCATCTACAACTGCGATCAGCGCCATATTTAGTATGCTCCGGACGGAACTGCCAAGTTGTAAAATATGTACCGGTTTTTTTAATCCTAACAATATAGGACCAATGGCATCGCCGGTTCCTAATTCTTTCATCAGGTTATAGGCAATATTTCCGGATGCCAGGTTAGGAAAAATAAGTGTGTTTACATCTTTATCAACTAATTCGCAGAAGGGATAATTTTCTTTCATTAACTCTTTGTTGAAAGCTACACTGGCCTGCATTTCACCATCCACTATCAGCGAAGGCATTTTTTCTTTTACAATTTTTCTGGCCTCAGCTACCAGTCTCGCTTCCGGCGAATTGCTGCTGCCAAAATTGGAATAACTCAACATGGCAACACGGGGAACAATATTAAAATTTCTCACCTCTTTTGCTACCATTAAAGTAATATCGGCCAGTTCTTCAGCACTTGGATTAAATGTTACCGTTGTATCAGCAAGGAACAACGGACCTTGTTTGGTAAGCATCAGGTACATCCCGGCAATTTTTTTCACGCCTTCTTCAATGCCGATTGTATGAAGAGCAGGACGAATTGTATCAGGATAATTTTTTGCTAGGCCTGAAATCATAGCATCTGCATCACCACATTCCACCATCATACATCCAAAATAGTTTCTGTCCTTCATCACTTTTTTCGATTCATATGCATTGAAACCTTTGCGTCCTCTTTTGCTGAAGAAAATTTCCGCATATTGATTTCTTTTTTCTTCCATCGCATCGCTGCGGGGGTCAAAAATGGGAAGGTCATCTATACCAATGCCATTGGTTTTGGCAATTTCCCTGATCTTATTTTCATCGCCTAGGAGAATAGGATAGCCAATGCCATCATCGAAAATGATTTGGGCAGATTTTAGAATTTTTACATTATCGGCTTCTGCAAATACAATTCGTTTGGGATCACGACGGGCTTTATTACCAATCACACGCATTACCTGGTTATCTAATCCAAGGCGTTTATTCAAACTATTGATATATCCATCCCAATCAGTAATGGGTGTCTGGGCCACGCCACTTTCCATAGCTGCTTTGGCAACGGCTGGTGCTACAGTTGAAAGTAATCGTGGATCAAGAGGTTTCGGTATAATATAATTTTCACCAAAAGAAATATTCTTTTCATTGTAAGCCATATTCACAATATCAGGAACCGGTGTTTTGGCTAAATCGGCCAGTGCTTTTACGGCAGCTAGTTTCATGGCTTCATTGATTTGCGTAGCCCGGACATCTAATGCTCCACGGAAAATGTAGGGGAATCCCAAAACATTATTTACCTGATTTGGATAATCACTGCGTCCGGTTGCCATAATTATATCTTTCCGTGCATTGGTTGCATCATTCCAGCTGATTTCAGGATCTGGATTAGCCATCGCAAATACAATGGGATTTTTTGCCATGCTTTTTACCATTTCAGCGGTTACTACATTTCCACTGCTTAAGCCGATAAATACATCCGCATCTTTCATGCCTTCTTCTAATGTCATCGGTTTGGTTGCAACAGCATATTCTCGTTTCAGTTCATCAATATCAGTTCTTCCCTGATGAAGCACACCTTTTCTGTCGAACATTAAAAAGTTTTCATGTTTCGCTCCTAATGCTTCATATAACCGGCTGCAGGAAATAGCGGCTGCGCCTGCACCATTCACAACAAAACGCACTTTATCAATTTTTTTCTTTTGCAGTTCCAATGCATTCAGCAAAGCCGCTCCGCTAATGATGGCTGTGCCATGCTGATCGTCGTGCATCACTGGAATTTTCAGTATTTCTTTTAATTTCTTTTCAATATAAAAACATTCAGGAGCTTTTATGTCTTCAAGGTTAATACCGCCAAATGTTGGCTCCAGTGTTTTAATCACCTGCACCAGCTTTTCAGGATCTTTCTCGTTAAGCTCGATATCAAAAACGTCAATGTCAGCAAAAATTTTGAAGAGCACTCCTTTTCCTTCCATTACCGGTTTGCCTGCTTCAGGACCAATATCACCTAAACCAAGTACTGCGGTTCCATTACTGATTACGGCCACTAAATTTCCTTTAGCAGTGTATTTATAAACATCATCTTTATTAGCTGCAATTTCTAAACAGGGAATTGCCACGCCGGGAGAATATGCAAGGGATAAGTCTTTCTGTGTTTTTGCTTCTTTGGTGGGAACAACTTCTATTTTTCCCGGTCTTCCTTTGGCATGATACTCGAGAGCCTGTTGTTTACGTAATTCGTTTTGCATAATTATTATTTTGTATTAACACTTAATCAAATTAAGCAATGAAGTATTTTTTCAATGCTTTTGAAATTGGGCGGCAATGTACAAAATAATTAACCGAAGGATAAAGACAATGGTCAGGTGTTTTAATGAGAAAACTCAACATTCGTTCCAAGCCACGCCATTATTCCTATCCCAATCTCAATTGCATTCTCATCAATATTAAAAGTAGGAGTATGAACACCTGAAATAATTCCTTTTGATTTATTACCGGTGCCTAAACGGTAAAAGCATCCGGGAATAATTTGAGAATAATAACCAAAATCTTCAGAACCCATGCGCATTTCTGTTTCACTTATATTTTCTTCTCCGATAAATTCTGCAGCTTTCTTTCTGGATATTTCATATAATTTTTCATCATTATATACGGTTGGATATCCGACATCAATATTCACGTCAATTTCTGCCCCCATTGAAGTAACTAACTCAGTAGAAATTTTACGGATCAGTTCATGGGCTTTTGTTCGCCAGTTTTCATCCATAGCTCTGAATGTTCCCATTAGTTTTACTTCATTTGGAATTACATTAGTAGTGTATCCGCCCTGAAAAGAAGTGATGGAAAGTACAGAAGGAGAAAATGGATCTTTATTGCGACTTATCACTTGTTGCAACGCCACTACCAATTGTGATGCTATTAATATTGTATCAGCAGTCACATGCGGGCTGGCAGCATGACCTCCTTGACCGCGAATAGTAAAATACAATTCATCGGCGCTGGCCATAGCCTGGCCTGTACGAAAACTTAATTTGCCGGTTTCTAATTGAGGATTCACATGTAAACCAAAAATTGCTTGTGGTTTTGGATTTTTTAAAACTCCTTCTTTGATCATCAGGCTGGCGCCACCGGGATTCTTTTCTTCCCCGGGCTGAAAAATCAGTTTGACAGTTCCTTCCCATTCATTCTTTAGCTCGCTCAAAATTTTTGCAGCGCCAAGCAGACAACTCGTGTGCACATCATGTCCGCAGGCATGCATCACACCTTCATTCTTTGATTTGTAGTCAACTTCATTAGCTTCTTTGATTGGCAATGCATCCATATCAGCACGAAGAGCAATGATTCTTTTATCTGGATTTTTTCCTTTTATTAAACCAACAACACCAGTTGTGGCTTTTATTTCAAAAGGAACCCCGAATTCTTTCAATTTGCTTTGAACAAATTTCGAAGTTTCAAATTCCTGGTAACTTAATTCAGGATGTGCGTGAAGATGACGGCGGATTTTAATAAAATCCGGTGCATATTTTTTAGCCAGAACTTTGATTTTGTCAATCATCCGGCAAAAATACAAATAGATATGCTGGGGGCAAGGAATTATGGAAGCAGGTCATTGCCACCCTCACCCTGATCTTTTTCAAGATTCAGTTCAATCATATCAGACATGATAAAGACGCCATTCGGAAAATAATGATCCAGTTTTTTCTGGTATTCTTCTGCATCGCTTCGTTCTTTAAAATTGCCGACTTTCAGTCTGAAAAAAGGAGACCGGTAAATAAGATAAGCTTTCAATTCAGGGAAATAAGTATAAACTTTTGTTTTAGCAGCAATAGCTTCTTCTCTTTTATTAGTATTGATTACGAGCAGGCGAAAACCTTTTCCAATTCTTCTTTCATCCCGGCTGGCTATTTCATTCACCTCGGACTGTTTTCTTATAAGCAAATCTATTCTCGGATCCTTATGAATGATTACCGAACTATCCTGCGAGAAAGATTGAACTGAAATAAAAAGTAGTAAAATAAAAAAGATCCTTATCATAAAACTTGGTTTTCAAAAATTTTATCAATTTCCTTACAAAAAATAATACACCCTTCAGGTATGAAGCTTCAATAACTGCCTCCCGAACCTGCAATATTTTCAATAGGGTGCCAGGTTGTTTTAATTTCCTGCGTGTTCATGATAAAATAGGGAGATTGTCCTTCATCACTATACCAGTTTATTTTATCATAAAAAAAGACACGCTTTACATTTACTGCCGATTTTTCCTGCATTATTTTTTTTGTTGATGAATCTTCTTCACAATAAATAGTTGCATTTACATCCATATGATCTGCAAACCAGGAAAACAATTCAGAAACTTTTCCGGTAAGAATATTTATAACGCCACCGGGCATGTCCGATGAATTAATAACTTCTGCAAATGTAACAGCGCATAAAGGTTTTAATTCACTTGCAAGAACGACACATGTATTTCCCCCGGTGATTACCGGTGCAATAACAGAAATCAATCCCAATAAAGAATCTTGCCTGCCGGCAAGCAGGTTATTTTGCGGTGCAATGATTGAAACAACACCAGTAGGTTCAGGAACAGAAAAATTAAAATGTGAAGTGGCAACAGGATTGACTGCACTGAAAAGCTGCTGATATTTATCACACCATCCTGCATAATAGATCAAACGGTCAATGGCAAAATTCACTTCTTTTGTTGCATTTGATTTCGACGAATCCTGTTGCATTAATTCTTCGATGAACTGTGCTTTCCTTCCTTCCAGCATTTCGGCCATGCGATATAAAATTTGTCCCCGATTAAATGCTGCACGATTATTCCATCCGCTGAACGCCGCTCTTGCTGCCACCACTGCATCCCGAAAATCTTTTCTTGAACTGAGACAGACATTTGCCAATTGATGACCTGCAGAATTTTTTGCAATATAATAGCGACCTGATTCCGTTCTGGGAAATTGCCCACCGATATAAATTTTATATGTCTTTAACACTTCTAAGCGGTTAGAGGAATTTTTCTTTTCAATACCATTCTCACTAATACTTAGCGAAGATTTTTTTATTGATGTCTTTTCCATATTTTTTATTTTTTAACCGCAGAGAACTTGAGGCCGCAGAGCGAACTCCGCGAAAACTCATTTTCTCCTTTTCTCTGCGGTGAAATTCTTCATTTATTTTACAAGGTTTAAATAAGGAAGAAGTCCATGCAATCCGCCTTCTCTGCCAAAACCACTTTCTTTATAACCGCCGAATGGAGAAGATGGATCGAATTTATTAAATGTATTTGCCCAAACAACTCCAGCTCTCATTCTTTTTGTCATATTAAAAATCTTAGAACCTTTATCTGTCCACACACCAGCACTTAATCCATAAGGAGAATTATTTGCTTTTTCGATCACTTCATCATCAGTGCGGAAAGTAAGAATGGCGAGAACCGGACCGAAAATTTCTTCTTGTGCAATGCGATTGCTTTGTGCCACATTGGTGAAAAGAGTTGGCCTGCACCAAAATCCTTTTCCGGGAAGAGAACAAGAGCTTTCATACATTTCAGCACCTTCTTTTTTCCCGATCTTCAAATAATTTTGAATCGTTTCTAATTGCTGACGTGAATTAATTGCTCCGATGTCAGTATTCTTATCCATAGGATCACCAACGATCAATGATTCAATTCTGTCTTTCAGTTTTCTGATCACTTCTTTTGCAACAGATTCCTGAACATATAATCTCGAGCCGGCGCAACAAACATGACCTTGATTAAAATAAATTCCGTTGATCACTCCTTCAACTGCCTGGTCAATCGGAGCATCTTCAAAAATAATATTGGCGGCTTTGCCACCTAATTCAAGAGTTACTTTTTTATTTGTTCCTGCAATTGCCCGTTGAATAATTTTTCCTACTTCTGTTGAACCGGTGAAAGCAATTTTATTTATGTCGGGATGATTCACAATTGCTGCACCGGTGGCACCAGCACCTGTTACAATATTTACAACACCTTCGGGCAATCCCGATTCCTGTATAATTTCTGCAAGCTTCAATGCTGTGAGTGGCGTAGTTTCTGCTGGCTTTAATACAACAGTATTACCGGTTGCCAATGCCGGTGCAATTTTCCATGCGGCCATTAATAATGGAAAATTCCAGGGAATGATTTGCCCGGCAACTCCTAAGGCTTCAGTTGTTCTGTTGGGAAATGCGTACTCTAATTTATCAGCCCAACCTGCATAATAAAAGAAATGATTGGCTGCAGTTGGAATATCAAAGTCACGACTTTCACGAATGGGCTTGCCACCGTTCATCGTTTCAATGACCGCTAATTCTCTGGCTCTTTCCTGGATCATTCTGGCAATCCGGAAAATATATTTAGCTCTTTCTTTGGCAGGAATTTTTCTCCATACTTTTTCATAAGCATTTCTTGCTGCTTTCACCGCACGGTCTACGTCAGCTTCATTTGCTTCTGCTACTTCTGATAATTTTTCTTCGTTCGCTGGATTAATAGTATCAAAATATTTTTTGCTTAATGGCTTTTCCCATTTTCCGTTAATGAAAAGATCATACTGTGGTTTTATTGTAGCAGAACTTTTACTTTCCGGAGCAGGTGCATAGCTCCACGAAGTATCAAACTTTAATTTGGGTATATTATTTTTCTTTTTTGAAATTGGTTTAGGTATGTGTTATTTTTATTTATATGATCAGCAGTATTGCTACTATTATCGTCCCTTGCGTCGCACACTTGTACCGGGGGAATTCTATTCAGCAATATTAACTCTTCATTTTTCTTTTTAATTATTTCCCAATTCGATAAAAATTGAATCCCTTCGGCGTAAAGAAATCTTTAATTACAATGAAGGAAATTCAATCTAAGTTCCCCCTTAGGGGGACAGGGGACTTAATCCACATTAAAATAATTTGCCGCCTGGTACAATCCCGTTTTTTCTTTCACGATCTGCATTAATACATCATTGGCCAAACTGCTTGCACCAAACCGAAACCAATGATTATTCATCCATGCATCACCCAAAGTTTCTTTCAACATTACCAGATAATGCAAAGCAAGTTTTGACTTGGAAATGCCGCCGGCTGGTTTCATGCCTACCATTCTTCCTGTTTTATAATAATAATCACGGATTGCTTCCAGCATCACTAAAGTAACAGGCATTGTGGCTGCAGGTTGAATTTTTCCCGTGGATGTTTTAATAAAATCTGCACCGGCATACATGGCAATATCACTGGCACGACGAACTTTGTCAAGCGTTCCAAGTTCTCCTGTTTCCAAAATGACTTTTAATCTTGCATTACCGCTTGCTTCTTTGATAGCAGCTATTTCATCAAACACATAATTATATTCTCCTGCATGGAATTTTCCGCGACTGATAACCATATCCACTTCATCGGCGCCATTGTTCACAGCAAATTTTAAATCGCGGATTTTTACATCTCTTGATGCTTGTCCGCTTGGAAATGCAGTGGCAACTGAGGCTACTTTTATTCCTGAGCCTTCTAATGCTTTTTTTGCCACCTTCACCATTGTTGGATAAACGCAAATAGCAGCTACAGTTGGTAAACCCGGATAAGCATCATGTGGATGCATGGCTTTATAACAAAGTTGTTTCACCTTACCATCTGTATCTTTTCCTTCGAGAGTGGTAAGATCAATCATATTCAGAACAAGCTTAAGCCCGTTCAGTTTCGATTCTTTTTTAATACTTCGCTTGGTGAACCGGGAAGCCCTCTCTTCCACTCCAACCTGGTCTATTCTTGGTGACAATGTAAAACCTGCTTGTCCGGCAGGCAGGTCAGGAATTACAAATAAAGACTTTGCCTTTTGCATTCAGCAATCATTTTATCAAATTTAGCAAACTTCCCGGCATCGCATTTTTAAAGCCGGTTTAAGACAAATGGCGTTTTTGTTTTATGTTTACAACCATTTATCCAATTCTGTGCATTGTATTGCCATTTGCTATAAATTCGGCTTTGTCAAAAAATATTTGACTCATTTATAACTGACTTAAAACTTTTACTGCAATGAGAAAAATCTCCAAAAGTCTCCTTTTGGAAAAGCTATTGCTTCGGTTTGTGTTGATGTTTAATTTGCTTTGCATCTTCACTTCTTTAATTGCGCAAGAAACTTTTCCTGTAAATGGAGTAGCTGATCCGCGGTCGGGCTGTTATGCCTTCACCAATGCTACAATAATAAAAGACGGACAAACAACTTTAAACAATGCCACGCTGGTGATTCGTGAAGGGAAGATCACAGAGGTTGGCACCAATATCACTGTTCCTTCTGATGCTGTTGTTGTCAATTGTACAGGTAAATTTATTTATCCATCTCTGATTGATATTTATTCAGATTATGGTATGCCTGCTGAGGAAACAACAACAAGACAGGGAAGAGGCGGTGGTGGTTTTGGGCAGCAGCAAATGACATCTGATACAAAAGGTGCTTATGACTGGAACCAGGCGATTCACAGTGAAACAAATGCTTATGAAATTTTTGTTGCAGATGCTGCTAAAGCAAAATCACTTCGCGATCTTGGCTTTGGTTCTGTCCTTACTCATAAAAAAGATGGAATTGCAAGAGGTACTGGTGCATTCGTAACACTGGCTGACTTAAAAGAAAATCTTGTAATCATTAAGCAAAAAGCATCAGCTGATTATTCTTTTAATAAAGGAAGTTCGCAACAAAGTTATCCCAGTTCCATGATGGGAAGTGTGGCTTTATTGCGACAAACTTTTTTGGATGGACAATGGTATAAGACTAATCCTCCGAAAGAAGGAGTGAACCTGAGTCTACAGGCATGGAATGAAAATCTTAATCTTCCCCAGATATTTGAAAGTACCGATAAATGGAGTGATTTACGAGCCGACAGAATTGGTGATGAATTCGGCGTGCAATACATTATTAAAGGAGGCGGCGATGAATATCAGCGTATTGATGATATTGCAGCTACCAAAGCACCTTTCATTATTTCGTTAAATTTTCCGCAGGCTCAGGATGTGGAAGATCCAAATGATGCCAGATTTGTTTCTTTACGTGACTTAAAACATTGGGAACTGGCGCCGACAAATCCTGGTGCTATTGAAAAGGCAAACATTCCTTTTGCAATTACATCAGCTGATCTGCGTGATCCAAAACAATTCTGGGCAAATCTTCGCAAGGCAATGGAATATGGATTGACAGAAGCAAAGGCTTTTGATGCATTGACAAAAACACCGGCTACATGGCTGGGTGTTTATGATAAAATCGGAAGTATTGATGAAGGCAAGCTCGCCAACTTTTTAATCACAAATGGAAATCTTTTCAACGATAATACAAACATCATTGAGAATTGGGTGCAGGGAGAAAAATATGCTGTGAAAGAAGATTTATGGAACGACGTGAAAGGCCAATACAATCTCGTCATTAATGCACCATATGGGACAAGAAATTTTACACTGGATGTGAAGAGTACAAATTCTGCCAGCATACTTTCAGGCTCAGATACACTTACCGGCAAATTCAGTTATGATGGTAATTTGATAAAGCTTGGTTTTTCATTAACTCCTTCAAGAAGACCCGGAGCCGGTGGTTTTGGTGGAGGAAGAAATGCTTCTGGTATGCGGTTGAGCGGAGTAAACAATGGCAATATCTGGCAAGGTAATGGTGAAGATACTGCCGGTAATAAACTTTTATGGACAGCAACTTTTGTAAAGACAACAGAACCTGCAAAAGATAGTGCAAGACGAAGATTTCATCCGCGGTTAGAAAAAGTAACTTATCCATTCGGGACTTATGGTTGGGATTCTTTACCAAAACCTGAAACCATTTTAATTAAGAATGCAACAGTATGG
The DNA here is from genome assembly GCA_963823125.1 of uncultured Bacteroidota bacterium. Classification (GTDB taxonomy): domain Bacteria; phylum Bacteroidota; class Bacteroidia; order Chitinophagales; family Chitinophagaceae; genus UTBCD1. The sequence continues at coordinate 33,162 of CAWGKD010000002.1, read as the reverse complement.
ACCAATGAAAAAGAAGGAAGATTAGAGAATACTGATGTACTGGTAAAAAACGGGAAGATCGCACGGATAGGGAAAAATCTATCGGATCCTTCAGCAAAAGTGATTGATGGAACCGGCAAACATCTGACTCCGGGTATTATTGATGAACATTCACACATAGCTGCCTTTTCTATTAATGAAGGCGCTCACTCCGTTACATCTGAAGTCCGGATTGCTGATAACTTAAATCCGGAAGATATTAGCATTTACAGGGAATTGAGCGGTGGCGTGACTACGGCACATATTTTACATGGTTCCGCAAACACAATCGGAGGACAAACACAATTGATAAAACTTCGTTGGGGTGTTAATGATGAAGAATTAAAATTCAAAGGGGCAGATCCGTTTATCAAATTTGCTTTGGGAGAAAATGTAAAACGTACAGCTTCTTTACAGGGAAATACGCGTTATCCGGATACAAGAATGGGAGTGGAAGAAGTACAGATGGATGCATTTCAACGGGCAGTGGATTACGAGAATGCGATGAAAAAATTACCGGCTACCACACGCAGAAATCTTCAGTTAGATGCATTAGTTGAAGTCATGAATAAAAAACGTTTTATCACTTGTCACTCTTATGTACAAAGTGAAATTACAGAATTGATGAGAGTAGCTGAAAAATTTGGTTTCAAAATAAATACATTCACTCATATTCTGGAAGGTTATAAAGTGGCTGATAAAATGAAGGCTCATGGTTCTAATGCTTCCACATTTTCCGATTGGTGGGCTTACAAATTAGAGGTTCAGGATGCCATCGCATATAATGCCACGATCATGCAAAAAGAAGGATTGAATGTTTGTATCAATTCAGATGATGCAGAAATGGCACGTCGCTTGAACCAGGAAGCTGCAAAAAGTGGGAAGTACGGTGGCATGAGTGAAGAAGATGCTTTCAAGATGGTGACATTGAATCCTGCAAAAGCATTGCATGTTGAAAACAAAGTAGGAAGTATTAAGGTTGGAAAAGACGCCGACCTTGTTTTGTGGAGTGATAATCCATTGAGCATTTATGCCAAAGCGCTTTATACTATTGTGGATGGAACTATTTATTTCGATAGGGAACATGATATGCAAATGCGCAGGCAAATTGCTGCTGAACGTTATCGGTTAATCCAGAGAATGATAGCAGAAGGCAGAACTAATCCGGGTAGCACGACAGCAGCTAGACCCAGTTTGCAGGTAATTCTTCATTGCGAAGACGATTATGATCATCAGATGGGAATACTGGAAACAGATAGTTATGATGACCTTTTCAATCAAAATCAATAAATATTCAAAAGATGTTTATTAGTTTAAAAGTTCCAGAGTTTACAGGCTCAATACATTAAATCAAAATTTATTTTCATGTCAACTATAAAACGATTTGAAGAAATTAAATCCTGGGAAAAAGCAAGAGAGTTGAACAAAAAAGTTGGAAAATTAATTGATAGCGGACGTTTCAAAAGAAATTACCGGTTGATTGGCCAGATTGAAGGTTCGGCTGGTTCCATTATGGATAATATAGCTGAAGGATTTGAACGTAACGGTAACAGGGAGTTTCTTCAGTTTTTATATATCTCTAAGGGATCATGCGGGGAATTTCGTTCTCAATTATATCGAGCAATTGACAGAGAATATATTTCAAAAGATGAGTTTGAAGAGTTGTATAATCTTGCTGTTGAAATTATTGTATTGCTGCAAAAGCTCATTAGTTATCTGGAGGAATCTGAAATTAAAGGAATCAAATATAAAAACAGAAAATAATTTTTAACCTGAAGTTCATTTTTCAACAATGGAACTTTTGAACTTCTGAAACTTAAACTGTATGAAAAAATTGTTATCAATATTGCTGATCGGACTTTTCGGACTGACAACTCATGCTCAGGATGATGTATATCCTGCTCCGGCACAGAAAGGAATCATTTATATTACCAACGCCACGATTCATGTTGGCAATGGACAAGTGATAGAAAATGGAACCATTGAAATAAAAGATGGGAAAATAACCAAAGTGGGAACCGATGTTTCAGCCATCGGAAATAATGCAACTATTATTGATGCAAAAGGAAAGCAGGTTTATCCTGGCCTTATTTTACCGGATACAGATCTTGGGCTGCGTGAAATTGCCGGTAATGCTGTTAGAGGAAGTAATGACTTTGCTGAGTTAGGAGATTGGAACAGTAATATTCGCTCTATTGTTGCTTACAATGCCGATTCAAAAATCATCGGCGTACTAAGAGCTAATGGTATTCTGCTTGCAAACGTTGCGCCTTTGGGTGGAATACTTCCCGGATCTTCTACTGTTGTGCAGTTAGATGCATGGAATTATGAAGATGCTGCCTACAAGATGGACATCGGTATTCAATTTAATATGCCAAGTTTGCTTGCCCGAAGTGGTGGCAGAAGGTTTGGCGGCGGATTCCCGGGCAGGCTGCAGCAGGGAGGCGGGATTACAGATCCTGTTAAAGGGGCATTGGACAAAATTGAAGAAGTGAAGAAATTTTTTCGGGAAGCAAAAGGATATTTCGGAGATGCTTCTCATAAAGAAACCAACCTGAAGTTTGAAGCAGTAAAAGGTTTGTTTGACAAAAAGCAAAAACTTTTTATTCATTGTAATGAAGTAAAGCAAATGCTTATGGCAATTGATTTTGCCAAAGAGTTTGCTTTTAATGTAGTGATTGTAGGTGGAAGTGAAAGCTGGCAGATAGCTGATTTGCTGAAACAAAATAATATTGAAGTTATACTAAACCGCGAATTCAGTTTACCTACACTGGAAGATGATGATATTGACCAGCCATTTAAAACTCCTTATATGTTGCAAAAAGCAGGAGTGATGTTTTGTCTGAATGATGATCATGAAGAAAGCCGCTATCGCAATCTGCCTTTTGATGCAGGTGAAGCAGCAGCATTTGGCTTAACCAAAGAAGAAGCGTTGCAAGGAATTACATTAAATGCAGCAAAAATTCTGGGCATTGATAATACAACCGGAAGCATTGAAGTTGGTAAAGATGCCAATATTGTGATCAGCGAAGGAGATATACTTGATATGCGAACCAGCATTATCACAGATGCATTTATACAAGGAAGAAAAGTAAGTTTGGAAAATAAGCAAACACAATTGTATCACCGGTACATGTATAAATATGGATTGAAGTGATGAAAGCGAATAGTTAAATGTTATTGGTTAACCGGGTAGCAGCAACGTCACCCGGTTTTTTATTTTGTAAAACAAAAGCAAGGAGAATCGGAGATGATTTTTTCCATATAACTAATAACTTAAGACTTATAACTTTTCACTATTAACTTTTATCCATTATCTTCCCTTTCAGTGTTCATCATGCTGATCTAATGGCTTACCGCAATGTGGACATACTCTTGGTTTTCTTGACTTGCGAAGTTCTTCAATGAAGCCGGTAGTAATGATGCCCGCTGGTAATGCAAGCAATGCTACTCCAGCCAGCAGGCTAAGTGCAGTAAAAATTTTACCAACCACTGTAATAGGTACCATGTCTCCATAACCAACGGTGGTTAATGTAACAATCGCCCACCAGATAGTTTCGGGAATACTCGTAAATTTTTCTGGCTGTGCATTATGTTCTGCAAAATAAACCAGGCAGGAAGCGATGACAACAAGAAAAGAAGTGAGCACGAAAGCCAGCATCAATTCATGATAGCGGGATTTAAAAACATTCAAAACGAGTTTCGTTGATTTAGTATAAGCAGTCAGGCGGAATAGTCTGAAGAACCTCAACAGGCGGAGGAGACGCAATACTCTCAGATCAACTCCTGCAAAAACATGCAAATATATATGTACATAAAATGGTAAAATAGCCAGTAGATCAATCAAAGCAGCGGGAGATACCATGTAACGCAATCGGCCATATACACTGTGCTTGTATTTTGGATCGTGGTTACTGCTCCATACCCTCAGAATATATTCAATGCTGAAGATTGCAACGGAAAAAAGATCAAAATCATTGAAGAATTTTTTGAGAGGCGCATCAATAGTAGAAACCGTTTCCAGCATTACAGCGGTTACGTTCAGGATGATGAGAACAATGATGAATATATTGATGATTTTATCCCATTTGGTATCTCCGACTATTTCGGGATGTAAAAGACTATGGACTTTCTTTTTGGTGGCGTGGTACATAGAAACTCACTTTAGTATAACTAAAGATAAAAAAATTAACCAACTGCGGCTAAATAATAAGCAGTTCTTGAAACCGGCAACCTTCTTTAACTTTATTGAAAACAACAACTATGAAACTGAAATATTGTCTTTGGCTTCTTTTAACAGCCTTCCTGTGCAATTTTTCTTTGGGACAGAAAAAAGAATCTCTTAATAAATTGAACGGGAAAAATGTTTTGTTGAATTTTAATAAAGCAGAACCCGGTTATATACAATTGCAAAATGAACTGAAACAACTGGAACAACAAAGTGCCCAACTGCTCACTCTAATACACAATTTCAATGAGCAACAAAAACAGTTTATAACCCAATTAGAGAAATTGGAAAAAAACTATGATGAAATGACAAAAGGAAATCTTACAAATGCAGACGATGGCGGAAATTCACAAAACCAATTGATGGCTGCTACCAGGCAAATGCAGGAAACACAAATGTCATTTAACCTTCAATACCTGCAACTGCAAAGCCAGATGCAAAATGAGAACAGGAGTTATACTGCCGTCAGTAATATTATGAAAACAAAACACGATACCGTGAAGAACAGCATTTCCAATATCCGGTAAATTAATGAAATGATTTTTCCAGTTCAAGAAGCTTTGGAAAAAGAATGTTGTTTTCAAGGTGAATGTGTTTGTAAAGATCATCCGCGAAAAAACACAACTCTGCATATAAAGCTTTATAGGTATTGCAGGCATCAGCAGGCGGCATATAATTACCGGAAAGGGATTCTATGCGATGTATCAGTTCACCGGCATCATCATGTTCTTTGAGCATGACGATGATCGGCGCTGAAATATGAAGCGAATAATTGTGGTCCATTTTATTTAGTTCCATTTGCTCAGCTGCGGGAAATAAAATGTGTTCTTCTTTTTGCATATGCAAAAGCAATTCATTAGCAAGAGGGTTGAAATTATTATAAATATCGATCGTTTCCGGATGACGTCCCCCATGAACACGGGCCACTTTTTCGGCAAATTGTAAAATAGTCGGAATGCTTGTTTTTACATAATCGTGATGATTCATTACAATATAGCTGCACAGGGAAGCAATGGTCCAGTTTTGAAAATCAGGTTCAGAGGATTTACCTGTTGTGGCGGATTCTATTTCTGATTTAATATGATTAATATCTAAATTTTTTTCAGTGCACACCTGCTCCAGAGATTTTTTACCGCCGCAGCAAAAATCTACCCGGTGACGTGCAAACACTTTTGCTGAACGATAATCGGAAGCAACAATGCTTGCAATACTTTTTTGTTCGATCGGCTCAACTTCGCCGTTGACAGCAACAGAAATTTTCATTTCAAATTTATTTTGTACAAAGCTTAATGGAAGAAAACGATGAAGTGATGAGTGGAGTCAATCATGGTTATGATAAAAGTCAGAAAACCGCGGGTTTGTTTACATTCTTATGACAAGGATAGTTTTCAATTATTTTTTCAGTACCTCTGCCATTTTTTTAAAACTTTCATAGGGACCTTTATCGGCAAACATATTCGTGATCCAGGATGGTACACTTCCGCCGGGTTCTGTTGAAATAGTGTAGACAATACTTATTGAATCGGGTGCAGGCGTTGTAACATACCAGTTGATATTTAGTTTTGGCACTCTTACTATACCGCTTTTTTCAGGAATATAATTGGGTATGCCAACGCCGGTGACTTTTAAAAAACGATTCTGGCTGTCACGTTCAATGGTCATATGAATCACCGCATCACGGTTGGAAATGGGCCACGGTACGCTGGTCTCTGTATAGTAATAAAAATCATATTGCGAATTCCTGGTAAGCAGGTAAGATGTTTTTGAATTGTAAACCCATTCATCATGATGGGCAACATCATTAAGTACTGCAATCAGTTTATCAAAGGTTCCCTGCAATACACATTCCACTTTGATGCTTTTGAAATTTGAATTGGGAGTTCCTGATTCATACACCTTGATGCCATCTTTATCTTTACTCAGTTTCCAATTGTACTGACTATAACCTGCCATTGATATTGCGGAAAACAAAACCAGGAATGAAATCTTTATTGAGCTATTTTTCATACGGAATAATATGGCAGAAGGATACGAGATAAAATACTTTGCCAGCATTTTTTATTTATCCGGTAAAGTTCGGCATTTGTAACTAAAACAGAAAGTGACTTTGCAGTCATAACAAAAGTTTAGTTATCGTTATACTGATCTGAATCAATTTATTCAGAAAAGAGCTTATTACAAATTGTAATAAGAAACAGATTCAATTCTTCAGGGATACAATTGCGGACCTGATATGAAACATGTATTGTTTTTATTTTAGCTTATATTTTAGCCTAAAGAACCTTTCCTATGCAATTGATTTTTATACAAAATAAAATTTATGAGATAAGAGGCATTAAAGTAATACTGGATTTTGATCTGGCTGAGTTGTATGAGGTAGAAAATAAACGGTTAAAAGAAGCCGTTCGCCGTAATATAAAACGGTTTCCAAAAGATTTCATGTTTGAACTTACAAGGAGTGAATACTGGAAGAGGAAGTCACAGTAAATATTTGCCATTTGCTTTTTCTGAACAGGGAGTAGCTATGTTAAGTGGCGTATTAAATAGTGACAAAGCCATCAATGTAAACATAACAATTATGAGAGCATTTGTGGCCCTGCGGCAATTTGCTCTTAACAATAAAGACTTGGCGGAAAAAATTTCCAGACTGGAACGTAAATACAATAAACAACTCAAAGATGTTTACGAAGCATTGAATTTATTATTAGATGAAAAACAGAATGAGAAGGATTGGAAGAAAGAGTAAGGATAGGATTTTAGTGAATTGAGTAAAAACAACTTTCAATGTACTCCGTTCGGAAAAAATGTGGTGAATAAAAGAGACACGAATATTAAAAGAAAAAAAATCAGATGAAAGATTGAAGCTGCTGTGACGACAATCATTTCATTTTATGAAACTGCTCATTTTTTCCGGGTATGGTTGATTGTTATTTTTGAAATGATAGATAAAAATTGTTCACCCTTAAATAAGCAGCTATGACAAATACATCAAAAATTCTGATCGCAATGGGAGCAGGGCTGGCTATCGGCGGAGTATTGGGAGTATTATTTGCACCCGATAAAGGTACCGCAACCCGAAAGAAAATTGCAGATGCTCCGAAAGAACTGGCTGATAAAATAAAAGGCAAGATAAAAATCGGAAAAGAAAAACTGGATGAAGTATTTAACCGTGTAAATGATGAAGTGCCGGAAGGCGTATAACATTATTTTCTATTTGCCTCTTGATATGATCAGAAATTGAAAGACATGAACTGCTCCCGATCGCTTCCAGGATCGGGAGCTTTCATAATTTCTATATTTCATTGAACACTCAGAACAGAAATCGGTAAGATTTGCTTAGTTTGTATTTTGGTTAAAAGAACCATCCTATGCAGTTAACAATCATTCAGCAAAAAATTTATGAAGTAAGAGGCCAGAAAGTAATGCTTGATTTTGATCTGGCAGAATTATATGAAGTTGAAACCCGGGTATTAAACCAGGCTATTAAAAGGAACATGGAAAGCTTTCCCGAAGATTTTATGTTCAGGCTTACTGCCAAAGAGTGGAAAATGATGTCATCACAAATTGTGATGACATATCCTGAGAAGAGACCTAAATCAGCATTGCCCTATGCTTTTACCGAACATGGCGTAACTATGCTTGCCAGCATTCTGAAAAGTTCCAAAGCAAGAAAAATGAATATTGCTATCGTAAGAGCATTTATTTCTCTAAAGAAATTTGTTTTAGAACACAACGATATATTGGAACAATTAAAAGAATTAAAAGAACGAATAGGTAATCATGATGTTCAGTTGAATCAAATCTATGATGTAATTGAAAATTTATTGGATGAGAAAGTTCATCAACAGGCGTGGAAAGACAGAGAAAGAATTGGGTTTAAAAAGTAACCGGTATTGCTGAAATTGGGACTCAGGATAGCGGCGTCACTGAACGATTTGTTGGTATCCCTGAACGAACCGGGGAACTCCCTGAACGATTCGCTGGCATCCCTGGACGATTAGGGGAATGAGAAAGAAGTCACAAGACTGTGATTTTCAATACATTTAGCCAATAGCAAGCTAAAACCTGACTTCATGTATCTCCAAATAGCTATCGGGATATGGAACGGAGAAGCATTGATGTGTGTCTTCAAGCATCACATGCTTTTTAAATAATTCCGGTGAGTGGAGACAGGTTGACCGAGAACGATTTTAATAAAAGTAATTTAAAAGCACTGTCAGCAATCCTTTCTTATTGTCTTTGGGAAATAAAAAAATACCAGTTCATTACAACTGGTATTTTGCTTTCCAGATTTGTTTAATGTTGTGTGTTAAACAGATTAATTGCCATTCTCCATTTACTTTTTTCAATGTTCGAAGATGCATCATGATATATTGAAGATTATGTTTGATATTACCAAAAATTGGTTCAATGATCTGTTGACGCAGTTTGTACAGCTGCTTTCCTGGCGGACTATTTAGTAATTGACGTATAGTTTCACGCAATGGCATCCTGGTTTCGATGTGTAGTTGTCTTGCTTTTCCCTTTGTACACAATGCTTTTTTCGAACAGCCCCTACATTGTATGCCACGGTAAATTTTGCAGTGCTGTTTAGTTCTTTTATGAAGATGAGCGGCACGATGCAGCGTAAGCAACTTTCCTTCAGGACAGATGAACCGATCTGTAGTTATATCATAGCGAAAGTGATTCTTATGAAAAGGATCCACCGCAGCTTTGATGATTTCATCCTCTTTTTGCTGATCAGGTATGAGTATAGTTTTACATAAGCGAGTTAACTCCTCGTAGTTATCATAAGAAGCATAACCACTATCTGCCAATATGGTTTTTGTTTGTTGCATCGTATTTTTTTCTGCCTGTTCAATGACAGGCACTAAATGCTCTCTGTCACTAGCTGCATTGGTAGCATAAGCGCTTACTATAATCCCGTTAGTGGTTACAGATGCCTGACAGTTGTAATTCGTTCTTAGTAATCCGCCGCTCTTTATTACTTTGGCATCTGCGTCTGTCAGGTTTTGTTTTTCTCCTTCTTTAAGCTGATTAATTGCTTCTTTTATTTTACTTTTCAGTTTGACTTTGCTATTGATCTCTTTAGGTAATTCATCACCTCTGTTATTCCCATATTTTTCATCTTCATCTTTATCGGTAGCATCAGCTTGCTCCATTACTTCTCTTACCTGTTGTTCTATACCAGTCAGCCATTGCTCATATTGTTCTTTGGTTTTTGTACGACGATTATTAGCGTTAGCTCTCAGCTTAGTTGAATCAATTACGAGTGTACCAATATTTATCATGTTCATGGCTGAGCACAACTTTATTACTTGTTTAAATAACTCCTCAATCACTTCCACATTATCTTTTCTAAAGTCATTAATGGTTCTGAAATCAGGTTTGTACATGCTGGCTAAATACATAAAAGCTACATCACTCTCGCAGGCAGCAGCTATTTTTCTTCCTGAGCGAATGCCGATGGAATATCCATAAAAAAGTAGCTTCAATAACAGTTTAGGATGATAGCTTTTTTGACCAAGATAACTATACCGCTTTTCGATTGCAGAAGTGTCTAAGTTGTCTACAACTTCAGCGACTAATCTTGCTAAATGATCTTCTTTGATGAAATCTTCAACTGAAGGTGGCAATAAAAAATATTGCTGGCGATTAATAGGCTTAAATTTTTCCATGATAGTAAGACAACAGACACATGCACTTTGTTGTTTTTTAAATATCAACAAGTGTGAATTCTCGGTCAGCCTGGAGACACACACCGGGACAGCGAGGCTCGAACCGGACTAAGGAGAAAAAATGCATGATAAAATTTCTATCTCAAATTATAGCCCCTTTACAATTTCCAGTGCTCTTTTTACATGTTCGTCTGGTGAGATCTTATCTAGTTTCGATGAAAAGACAGCTACAATGTTATCTTTTTTATCAATTACAAAGGTGGTCCGTGGGATGAAACCGTGGTTAATCTCCTGGCCCCGTACATCTTTAGCACCAGCCACCGGGGGCGACAACTGCAGGCCATAGGTTGATGCAATTTTACCTTCGGGATCTGAAGCTACCGGGAACTTGCCCGCACAGTAATTCGAATCGGAAGAGAATGAATTCAACCGCTGAATGTCGTCTGCAGATACACCAATAATAGTAGCGCCTGCTGCTGAAAATTCATCTTTGAGTTCAGCAAAGGTATGCGCTTCCAGATCACAGCCGCCTGTATAGGCAGAAGGATAGAAATAGACCACAACAGGTCCTTTGGCAAGAGCTTTTTTTAATGAAAAATCAAAATCCTTACCGGCTAGGCTGGCCTTAGTAGTAAATTCAGGAGCGGCAGATCCCTTTGATAACATCATCAATTGGGCAAAGCCAGACTGACTAATAAAGAGCGAAAAGCTGAAGATTAAAGCGGATAAATAACAATATTTTTTGAACATGACTGATTTTTTATACTTAATAATATCACTAACAAATTTAAACCAGTTTCTGTTTAAAACAATTTGTAATAAATCCTTCTGCCAGCCTCAGCGTCTTCGCTAAAGTTTACAAAAAACAAACCTGGCGCAGGTAGGCCTGCGTAAAGCATTGCTGCGAATAGATCATAGGTTTAAATTTTTGATGGCTTCATTGGTTCATGGGAACAACGAACCGAGGCGAGGGGGCGTGGAAAGACAGAGAAAGAATCGGGTTTAAAAAGTAAATATGGATATAGCACGATTGAAAACGAAAGATGCCGTGATGTGTGTCTTCACGCATCATATGCTTTTTAGATAATTCCGGCGCCTGAGGACATGCACTGATTCAACCGAATAGTTGTTGGATACCTATCACAATTTGTGATAGGGTACAGTTTTAGGGCTTTAGAAAAAGGAATTTATTTAGTTTGTATTTTAGCCCAAAGAACCTTCCTATGCAGTTAACAGTTATACAACAAAAAATTTATGAAATTAGAGATCAGAAAGTAATGCTTGATTTTGATCTCGCGGAGTTATATGAAACTGAAACCAGGATATTGAAACAATCCGTTAAACGAAATATTGAACGGTTTCCCAAAAATTTCATGTTTCAGTTGACTAAAAAAGAATGGCAGGAGCTTATCACAATTTGTGATAACCTTCCTGAAACAGTAAAATTCAGCCCAGCCTTGCCGTTTGCTTTTACGGAGCATGGTGTAACCATGCTGGCCAGTATATTAAAGAGCAGAAGAGCTATAAAAATGAATATTGCGATTGTGAATACTTTTATAGCGTTAAAACATTTTGCTTTGAATTATAAAGATCTGGCAGAACAAATAAATGAAATCCGGCAAACTGTCAGCAGCCACAATGAACAGCTGAATCAAATATATACTGCTATTGAAAATATGCTGGATGATAAAGCAGAGCAACAAACATGGAAAGACAGAGAAAGAATTGGATTTAAATGAAATTCTCTTTTACTGAAAAAAAAATTGTAATGACGCTAACTTAATCACGCATCCTTACCGTGACAATGTTTGTATTTTTTTCCTGAACCGCAGGGGCAAGGATCGTTTCTTCCGATCTTAGGACCAACTTTTACAGGCGCTTGTTTTTCTGCAACGGCTGTGCCACTACCACCGCCGGGTTCAAATTTATCTCTTTCATTGGCTGCATAATCTTGTCCTGCTCTGTCAACTTCATCTTTGTTTGCACGCATTTTAGAATAGTCTGTTTTTTCACGGCGGCCTTCTTTTAAATGCGCATCTTCCTGTTGGATCGGAATAGCTGCATGACAGAGAAATGAAACAATATCTTTATTCACATCCGCATCCATATTCTTGAATTGCTGGAATGCTTCCACTTTATAAATAACGAGAGGATCCTTCTGTTCAAGGTATGCTGTCTGCACACTTTGTTTCAGATCGTCCATGGCACGCAGATGTTCTTTCCATGCATCATCAATCACAACCAGCGTAATTGTTTTTTCCAATGCAGCAGCTAATTCTTCACCATTTGTCTTCAGCGTTTTGTCAAGGTTGGTGAGCACATTCAAACCTTTTCTTCCATCGCTGAAAGGCACCACCACATTTTCAATCTGGCTTCCTTGTGTGAGACGGATATTTTTAAATACCGGAATAGCTTGTTTTTTCAATTGTTCTTTATGCTGCTGGTATTGAGAAGTAGCTTCGTTATATAATTTATCAATAAGGGAATTTGCATCACCTTTTTTAAATTCTTCTTCTTCAATCGCAGACTCCAAACCAAAATTTACAATGCAGGCCATTTTAAAACCTTCATAGTCTTCCTGTTCTTTGAAACCTTCCACCAATCCTTCCGAAACAATGGAAAAGGCAGTATCAATGTCAAGAGCCAAACGTTCACCAAACAATGCGTGATTTCTTTTTCCATACACTACATTACGCTGCTTGTTCATCACATCATCATACTCCAGCAATCTTTTGCGGATACCGAAATTATTTTCTTCCACTTTCTTTTGTGCCCGCTGAATGCTGTTGCTGATCATGCTGTGCTGAATCACTTCACCTTCTTTATAACCGAGTTTATCCATCAGCCCTGCAATACGTTCACTGCCGAACATACGCATGAGATCATCTTCCAGTGAAACATAAAATTGCGAAGTACCTGGATCACCTTGTCTACCTGCACGGCCACGCAATTGCCTGTCCACACGACGGCTTTCATGTCTTTCAGTACCAATGATTGCAAGACCACCAGCATCTTTCACACCGGGGCCAAGCTTGATATCCGTACCACGACCAGCCATGTTGGTAGCAATGGTAACTGCACCTGATAATCCTGCTTCGGCAACTACCTGCGCTTCTTTAGCGTGTTGTTTTGCATTGAGCACATTGTGCGGAATTTTTTTCTGCTGCAACATGCGGCCCAGCAATTCACTTACTTCCACCGAAGTTGTACCGACAAGACATGGCCTTCCGGCATTGCGGAGTTTTTCTATTTCATCAATAACAGATTTATATTTTTCTCTTTTTGTTTTATAAACAAGATCCTGGTTATCCTTACGGATCATGGGAACATTGGTAGGAACTGTGACAACATCCAGTTTATAAATACTCCACAACTCGCCTGCTTCCGTTTCCGCAGTACCCGTCATACCGGCTAGTTTGTGGTACATGCGGAAATAATTCTGCAAAGTGATGGTGGCATAGGTTTGAGTTGCCGCTTCGATCTTTACATTTTCTTTTGCTTCCAATGCCTGGTGCAAACCATCACTATAGCGACGACCTTCCATGATACGGCCGGTTTGTTCATCCACGATCTTGATGGCGCCATCTATCACCACGTATTCAACATCTTTTTCAAACAAAGCATAGGCTTTCAGTAATTGCTGTACCGAATGAATGCGGTCAGCTTTCTGCGCATAATCATTCAGCACCGCTTCTTTCTGTTGCATTTTTTCATCAGCGGAAATTTCACTTTTTTCTATATCGGCAAGTTTCACTCCAATGTCGGGTAATATGAAGAAGTCTGGATCTTCACCCGATTTGGTGATCATGGCAATCCCTTTATCAGTCAGCTCAACAGAATTATTTTTTTCATCGATCTGGAAAAGTAATTCTTCATCCACAATGTGCATGTTGCGCTGCTGATCCTGTAAATAATAATTTTCTGCCTTTTGCTGTTTCACTTTAGTGCCGGGCTCGCTGAGAAATTTTATTACCGGGCCATATTTTGGCAATCCACGTTGTGCACGGAATAAGTATAAGCCGCCACCTTTGGGATCATCATCGCCTTCGGCAAAACGTTTTTTTGCTTCGTTCAAACAATTGCGCACAATTCGTTCCTGTTCCTGCACCAATTGCTGCACTCTTGGTTTATGAATATGAAATTGCTGATCATCACCTTTAGCAACAGGGCCGGAAATGATCAAAGGAGTTCTGGCGTCATCAATCAATACAGAATCCACTTCATCTACCATCGCATAATGATGTTTGCGTTGCACCATTTCTTCCGGTGAGTGAACCATATTGTCACGGAGATAATCAAAACCAAATTCATTGTTGGTGCCGTAAGTGATGTCGGCTAAATATGCTTTTCTTCTTTCTTCACTGTTGGGCTGATGTTTATCAATACAATCTACAGTGATGCCAAGCCATTCAAAAAGAGTACCATTCCATTCCTGGTCACGGCGTGCCAGGTAATCATTGACCGTTACAATGTGAACGCCTTCGCCGGCAAGTGCATTCAAATAAGCTGGTAAAGTGGATACCAGCGTTTTTCCCTCACCGGTAGCCATTTCAGCAATTTTACCCTGGTGCAATACAACACCTCCGATCAATTGCACATCATAATGAACCATATTCCAGGTAACGGCGCCACCACCTGCTGTCCAGCTGTTTCTGAAAGTTGATTTATCGCCATTGATCTTTACATAATCTTTTTTTACGCTGAGATCACGATCAAGTTGAGTGGCTGTTGATTCAAGAAATTCATTTTCCTTAAAGCGCTTTGCTGTTTCTTTTACCACAGCAAATGCTTCCGGAAGAATTTTCAGTAAAGCTTCTTCTATTTTTTTATCGCGGTCTTTTTTTAATTTATCCACTTGCTGGTAAATGGCGTCTTTACCAAGAAGATCATTGAAAGGAAGTTCTTCTGCTTCTTTATTTTTAGATTCAATTACAGAATCAATTTCCGAAAGATGTGATTTGATGCGATCACGGAATTCCTGAGTCTTGTCGCGAAGCTGATCATTGCTCAGCGATTGATAAGTATTAAAGAACGCATTGACCTGTCCAACATATGGAGAGATTTTTTTTACGTCTTTTTCTGATTTGTTGCTTCCGAAGATCTTTGCAAGAATGCCCGCCATGGAAAGTTGATAAGTTTAAAAGTTTATAAAGTCCCCTTCAGGGGATTTAGGGGTGTCAAAAAAGGTGCTACAAATAGTTGTAAGCCAATTTGACAGCTCCAAAGATATTCTCCAATGGAATCCTTAAACCTTTGGAATTTGCAAAGATAATATTAGTTATTGGTTTCTGATTGCTTTGAGAAGCCATCTCAGGTTGCTGTTCCATAGGATATGACAAATCAGCCTTGAATTATTATGTAGTAGCCTCAGGCTAAAAAATTTCTATAAAATATTTCCTGGCAATATTCAATAGCTGTAATGGAATATCTGAAGCAAATTGAGGATGAGGTATTAATTTTTCTTTAACGAACTTTATCATTTCAATAATAATATTGTTTAACCTCTTTTCATGAATCGCCTGGCTTTGATCCTTCTCTTTATTTGTTTATTTAATTCATCCTGTAAAAACAATGATGCGGATAAACACATGGATATAAAACCCGCGGAGATTTATTTTGATTACCAGGTTTGGGGCGCGGAAGGAGATGATGATATTTCTGTATTGCTGCAATATCGCCTGGAAGATGCTGGAGGATCTACACTGGTATTAGATGAACCGGCCAAAGTGGAATTGGATGGGCAGGAAATTAAAGTGGACAGCTCAAAAATGACAGGCGCTTATTATGAAGTTCTAAAACCATTGAAGGAATTTACAGGCAAACATGATATTGTTTTTACTGATTTGAATAAAAAGCAGTACAGGGAGGAATTCAGCTTCCAACCCATTTCTTTATTAACTAAAGTGCCTGAAATTGTCCAACGAAGAAATTTGAATTTTCAACTGGACGGATTGGATTCGGTAGATTATGTTCGTGTTTTGCTTAATGATACTTCATTTACCAGTGAAGGCATTAACCGAATTGATACAGTAAAAAATGGACTTATAATTTTAACTAAAAATGATCTTAAAAAAGTTGTGAACGGTCCCGTATATCTTGAATTGTATAAAGAAGAAAATAAGCCGGTAAAAAATGGAACAATAGCAGGAGGACAATTATCAGTTTCTTACGGATTGAGAAGAGAATTTGTTCTGAAGGATGCCCCCATCCCCTGAAGGGGAGTAATTACAAGTATTTGGATATGGAATTTTAACTTCAACCCCGTACTTTTGCGGCCAGAAAAAAGTTTGATAGTTTGAAAGGTTTGCCGTTCAATATGAATTTTTTATATAGATAAACCTGTGAACAATTAAACTTGTAAACTTTACTCATGGCAGGACAACTTAAAGAGGTTCGTAACCGCATCAAATCGGTAGAAAGCACACAGCAAATTACCAAGGCGATGAAGATGGTAAGTGCAGCCAAATTGCGCCGTGCCCAGGATGCTATCATTCAAATGCGGCCTTATGCAAAAAAGCTTCAGGAATTATTGAGCAATATTGTAAGCAACAGTGAAGGCGGATCCGGTATGGCATTGGCAATGGAACGGCCGGTGGAAAAAGTATTGATGATTGTTATTACCAGCGACCGTGGTTTATGCGGCGCATTCAATGCAAACCTGATTAAACTGGCCAAAGCAACTATTGCTGAAAGATATGCTGAACAATTTAAGAAGGGCAATGTAACGATCTGGGGTATCGGTAAAAAAGGGTATGAGCATTTTGTAAAAAACCGTTACAAAACGGATGCAACTTATAAAGATATTTTTTTGCAATTAACTTTTGAAAATGTACAAGCCTGTTCGCAGGCAGCAATGAAAGCTTTTGAAGAAAGGCAATTTGATGTAATAGAAATTATTTTCAGTGAATTTAAAAATGCAGCTACGCAAAGGTTTATCGCCGAAAGATTTTTGCCCATTCCAAAAGTGGTAAAAAAACAAGGCGCCTCAAAAGCTGATTTCATTTATGAACCCGAGAAAGAACAATTAGTGGCTGAACTGATGCCTAAAATTCTCAACACGCAATTATATAAAGCGGTATTGGATTCAAATGCTTCCGAACATGGTGCCCGCATGACCGCAATGGATAAAGCCAGTGAAAATGCGAATGAAATGCTTCGTGCACTTAAGATTTCTTATAACCGTGCTAGGCAGGCAGCCATTACCACTGAACTTACTGAAATTGTTAGCGGAGCAGCAGCATTACAAGGATAGATTTGGATCATGCATATCTGTCAAGTGGGTCAGATAAGAATTCATATTGATTTTGGAAAAACCTTTTAGTCAAATGGGAAAGGGTTTAAGATTAGAAGATTTGGAAGTATACAAAATTGCAATGGAAATTGGGGATATTGCATGGGAGATTGTTGCCAAATGGGAATATTTTGAAAAGAAAACCCTGGGTGCTCAGTTTGTTAATGCTGCAGATTCGATTGCTTTTAATATTAGCGAAGGATACGGCAGATTTCATTTCAAAGAGAATAAAAATTTTTGTTGGTACAGTCGTGGTTCTGCCAAAGAGACTTTGACTGCCATCAATAAAGGGAAAAAAGAAATCTTATTTCAGAAGCCGAATTTGGGTTGCTGAATGAAAAACTTGATCGCTATTTTCGCCTGGTACATGGCTATATAAAATCAATTGGTAATTCTGGTAATGAAAACGAAATGTGAAATGTGAATAATCTCATTATATGGTTTTGAAAGCATTTATTAATTTTCCATTCTTATTTGACGCCTTTGACCCATTTGACTGATATGACTCACTTGACCAATATGACCCTTTTGACCAAATTAATTTGACCCATATGACTATTTCCAATCTTATTCCACATATTGAAGCACTCATTTTTGCCAGCGACAAACCGTTGACTACCCTTGAAATTACCGAGCTGGTTAATAATATTTCGATTAGTGAGGATGAAAAAATAATATTAGATGAAGTGGAAACAGCCCTGGAAGCCATTGTTGAGAAATACAATCAGGGAATTTACTCTTTTGAAATAAAGATGAGCGGCGGCGGCTGGCAATTTCTTACCCGTAAAGAATTTCATAAGACCATTGCTCAGTTGAATGGCGACAGGTTTTTAAAACGTTTGTCAGCAGCAGCTTTAGAAACGCTGGCAATCATTGCTTACAAACAACCAATCACAAAAGGCGAGATTGAATCCATTCGTGGTGTGAATTGTGATTACACGGTTCAGCGTTTGCTGGAAAAAGAACTCATTATTATCAGCGGAAGAAATGAAAATCATCCGGGTCAACCTTTATTATATTCCACGTCTAAAAATTTCATGGATTATTTTGGCATCAACTCACCGGATGAATTGCCAAAGATCAGGGAAATTGCTTCTGATGAACTTGTTGAGCCTACTTTAATTCAAGCTAAATTGTTTACCACAGAACAAAAAGAAAAAGTATCTGGAGATGATACAACGCTTGCGGTTACTGAAGAAGGAGAACTGATCAACAATAAGGATAATATTGAAGAAGAAGAAAATTAAAAAAAATAATTAGGCTGAGGGTGATATGCCATGTCTCTGAGACATGGCATATCTGTTTTGGAACCGTGCCATGCCTTTAATATCTTAGCACAGTATGCCACTTCGTTTATCATCTGAGCAATTAAAGCAACTTGCCAATGAATTTGGAACACCTTTATATGTATATCACGCCGAAAGAATAGAAGAACAATACTCCCGGCTGAAATCAGCATTCAGTTCTTCCGATGCAAAATTTTTTTATGCGGCAAAAGCATTGACCAACATAAATATTCTGAAATACATCATAAGCATCGGCTGCAATATTGATTGTAGTTCAGTGAATGAAGTCATGCTTGCAATAAAAGCAGGATTTGAACCCGAAAATATTTTGTACACATCAAACAATATTGCATTCAGCGAAATTGAAGAAGCTCAGCAACTGGGAGTGAATATTAATATTGATAGTTTATCCAACCTGGAAAAATTTGGAAAAAAATTCGGGCATAGTTATCCCGTCGGCATGAGGCTTCGGCCCAATATAATGGCGGGTGGGAATTTAAAAATTTCAACCGGTCACAGTGCCAGCAAATTTGGTGTTCCGTTGGAACAAGTTGAAAAAGTATTGCAGGTTGTTAAACAAACGGATTTATTTATTCGTGGACTTCATATTCATACAGGCAGCGAAATTAAAGATGTGGAGGTTTTTGCTAAAGGTCTGGAAATATTATTCGAAGTAGCACAGCTGTTTCCCGAATTGGAATTTCTTGATTTGGGCGGTGGCCTGAAAGTGCCATACAAACCGGGCGAAGAAGGAACCGATATTGAAAGTCTTGGAAAAAAAGTGGCTGAGGAATTTGAATCGTTTGAAAAAAAATATAACCGGCACTTACAGGTTTGGTTTGAACCGGGAAAATTTTTAGTGAGCGAAGCCGGCTATTTTATCACTACCGTAAATGTGATCAAAGAATCTGACCAGATCATTTTTGCCGGCGTGAACAGTGGTTTAAATCATTTAATAAGACCGATGTTCTATGGTGCTTATCATGAAATAGAAAATATTTCTAATCCATCCGGGGTTGTAAAGAAATACAATGTTGTCGGAAACATTTGTGAAACGGATACATTTGCCGAAAATCGTTCTTTGCCGGAAATAAGGGAAGGCGATTTACTCGTCTTTCTGAATGCCGGCGCTTATGGTATTGAAATGGCTTCTAACTATAACAGTCGTTTCAAACCTGCTGAAGTGTTAATGAAAGATGGACAAGCTCATTTAATTAGAAAAAAAGAAACCCTTGCTGATCTTTTAAGAAATCAGGTTGAACTATAATGAATGTTCGAAGTCCCTCTCTATCGGAGAGGGATTTAGGGTGAGGTCATATTTGAATTATAATGAAACTTCAAATTCCCTCTCTTTAATATAGGGATTTAGGGAGAGGTCGTAATTGAACAATAATGAATTTTCGAACTTCCCGCTTTGTGTCTTTGTGCCTTAGTGGCAAAGCATTAAAAATTATCTTTTGATACATTTCATTCAGGAAGAGGCTGTTCCTTATTTATTATTCATCTTTGCAAATAGAATCACTAAAGCAATTGTTGTTGTAATATAATAAGAACATGAAAAAAATATTTTTGATTTACCTCTCTGTTTTCAGTTACCTGTTTTCTTTTTCTCAGGATCTTTCAAAGTTTAAACTTTACAAACCAGAAGAAAATGCAAAGCAGGAAATTGCTAAAGCGGTTAAAGATGCCAGGGCGCAGGGCAAATTTGTATTTATACAAATTGGCGGTAATTGGTGCATCTGGTGTGCACGGTTCAATGATTTTATTACCAACGATAAAAAGATTGATTCAATAATAAAATCTGCCTTTGTTGTGTATCATATGAATTACAGCAAAGAAAATTATAATGCCGCATTGCTGGCAAAATATGGTTACCCGCAACGGTTTGGTTTTCCCGTTTTCCTGGTTTTAAATAGCGAGGGCAAATTGATTCATACAGAAAATTCATGGTATCTTGAGGATGGGAAAAAAAGTTATGACAGGGATAAAGTCATTGAATTTTTTAGTGACTGGAGTCCGAAAGCATTGGATCCGAAACAATATAAAGAACAATAGATGAGCCCGGATACATCGGCATTTATCAGGCTGATGAAAAATCCTGTTCGTTTCAGGTTGTTTTTATTTTCTAAACTACCCAGCGCTTTTTTTTCGGGTGTAAGAATAAAAGAATTTGACGGTAAAAAATGTGAGGTTTCAGTTCCCTATAAATGGTTTTCTCAGAATCCGTTTCGTTCCACTTATTTTGCATGTTTGAGTATGGCAGCTGAAATGAGCACCGGTGCTTTATCTATGGCATATTTATACAAAAGAAAACCGGCTGTATCCATGTTGGTTTTAAAAGTCGGATCAGAATATTTTAAAAAGGCAACAGGAACAACGACATTTGTCTGCGAAGATGGAGAATTGATAAAGAAAGCAATTGAAGAAAGCATTGCAACAGGTGAAGCAAGAATAATTAAAGCAAAATCTGTTGGCAAAAATAAAGATGGTGAGTCGGTAGCAGAATTTTTTATCACCTGGTCATTTAAACCAAAGAAGTAGCGTGGCACTAATAACTATTAACTTTTAACCAATAACCAATAACCAATAACCAATAACAAGCAACAAGTAATTACTAATCATTTAAAAAATCTCCTGGGTGGAACAATTTAGTTCTCCCTTCAGGGGGCGGAGGGGGTATGAAAATCGCATTTCACGGCGCAGCAAGAACAGTAACCGGTTCCAAACATTTATTGACATTAAAGAATGGTAAAAAAATATTACTGGACTGCGGACTATTTCAGGGATTGGGAAAAGAAACCGATATTCTTAACAGGGAATTTGGATTTGATCCGCATGATGTGGATGTGATGATACTTTCCCATGCACATATTGATCATACCGGGCTTATTCCGAAACTGGTGAAAGAAGGATTTAATGGAAAAATATTTTGTACTCCGGCCACTAAAGAGCTTTCGGAAGTTTTGCTTCAGGATTCTGCCATGATACAGGAAGATGATATCAGGTATACAAATAAAAGAAGAATAGCTGATGGCCTTCCTTACCTGCGTCCCTTATATACTATGGATGATGCAAAAAATTGTTTCTCCCATTTTCAGGAAGTGGAATACCAGACATGGTTTGATGTTACTGATGGAGTGAAAGCGATGTTCACGGATGCCGGGCACATCATCGGCAGCGCTTGCGTTAATATTCGGGTAATGGAAGCTGGCAAAGAAGCCAGTCTGACTTTTAGTGGTGATGTGGGTCGTTTCCGCGAAGAAATTTTAAAATCTCCGGAAGTTTTTCCACAGGCTGATTATATTATTATGGAGTCAACCTATGGCAACAGTCTTCATGATAAGATTACAACAACCCCGGATTTATTGTTGCGTTGGATTGAAAAAGCCTGCTTGCAAAAAAAAGGTAAACTCATAATGCCTGCATTCAGTGTCGGGCGCACCCAGGAAATATTATACGATCTCAATCAGCTGGAAGCTCAGCACCGTCTTCCGGATATTGATTATTATGTGGACAGCCCGTTGAGTATTGAAGTTACTGAGATCGTTAAACATTATCCTCAGTATTTCAATAAAACCATTCAGAAAATAATGCAAACAGATAAAGATCCTTTTTCTTTCAAAGGATTAAAGTATATAAAAACAGTGGATCAGTCCAAGCTCTTGAATTTTCAGAATGGCCCCTTTGTAATTATTTCAGCCAGCGGCATGGGTGATGCAGGCCGGGTGAAACATCACATCAGTAATAATATTGAGAACAGCCGCAATACAATTTTGCTGACCGGTTATTGTGAACCGCATTCATTGGGCGGACGATTGATGGAAGGAGATAAGTTGGTAAACATTTTTGGTGTGGAGCATGAAGTGAACGCTGAAGTAGGAGCAATACGCAGCATGAGCGCTCATGGTGATTATGAAGACCTTTGTCAATGGCTTTCCTGCCAGGATAAAAAGCAGGTCAGGAAATTATTTATTGTACATGGAGAATATAATGTTCAGCAGGATTTCAAACAAAGGCTGATTAAAAAAGGTTTTTCTGATGTAGAAATTCCCGCGCAACATTATGAAGTAGGCCTAACCTGATTTTTATTGAATAAATAAAAACTTAAGGTGAAAAATGAATCTCATTCCCGGACATCAAAACTTTGTGCCTTCGCGTCTTCGTGGCAAAAAAAATAATTGATTGCCAAGATTCGTGTCCCACGAATCACACTACATCTTTTGTCCAAGCCGTCCTCGGGAAAAATAATCTTCTCCGTTGTCGGAATATCCGCACAACATTATGAGGTCGGAATTTCTTGAAGTTGTCATAAGCGACAATAAGGCGAAAGAAAACTTGCATATCAAAACTTCGAGCCTTCGCGTCTTCGTGGCAAAAAAAATAATTGATTGCCAAGATTCGTGTCCCACGAATCACACTACATCTTTTGTCCAAGCCGTCCTCGGGAAAAATAATCTTCTCCGTTGTCGGAATATCCGCACAACATTATGAGGTCGGAATTTCTTGAAGTTGTTATAAGCGACAATAAGGCGAAAGAAAACTTGCATATCAAAACTTCGAGCCTTCGCGTCTTCGTGGCAAAAAAATAATTGATTGCCAGGAATTTCCATGACAAAACCAAATAATCTTTTACTCCCAGCTGAATTGGTTATTGTTTTACAAATTTCAATGTTGTAGTTGTATTGATATCAAGGCTTACTTTGACAAAATAAACTCCGTTGATTAAATTACTCACATCTATCTGGCTGATCATTATTTCATGATTCCTGAAAAATTGATTTTGATATACCAATATTCCGAGTGAGTTGTAAATATTGATAAATGTTACGTTGGAAAGTGTAGCTGCATTGATTTCAATATTAATATAATTGGTTGCCGGATTTGGATATAGAATGGCAGTTGATGTTGCCGGACGCTGATCCGCAGTAACAGAAACCTGGACAGTAGACATTGCAGATTTGTCCGGAATTGTCAGTAACCGTTAGTTGAAATAGATAAACGCCCTGCACAAGATTATTGACAACAGTTTGTGCTTGGGTTGGAGAAGCAATTGTGTATTGGGCCGGACCTGAAATTTCCGCCCATTGATAAGAAACAATTGATCCATCAGAATCGCTTCCACTTCCGGTCAGTGTAACAGAATTAGTTGGCAACACAATAGACTGGTCGGATCCTGCATTGGCAACGGGTGGTATATTGGGAACAGCTGCATCAACTGTTATAGTTACAGTAGCAGTTCCGCTGGCACCGAGATTATCAGTGACTCTTAATTGAAACTGGTAAACTCCTGAAACAAGATTATTGACAACTGTCTGTGCCTGTGTTGCTGAAACAAGTGCATATTGTGCTGGGCCAGAAATCTTTGTCCATTGATAAGAAACTACTATTCCATCTGAATCATTTCCACTTCCTAAAAGTGTAACAGAATTTGTTGGCAGCGTAATACTTTGATTAGCTCCTGCATTAGCAACCGGAGGTTTATTTGGAGCTGGATTTACAGTAATTGAAACTATAGAAGTTCCGGTAGCCCCTTGATTATCGGTAACTGTTAACTGGAACTGGTAAACTCCTGAAACAAAACTATTGACAACCGTCTGCGCCTGTGTTGCTGAAACAATGGCATATTGTGCAGGACCAGAAATCTTAGTCCATTGATAAGAAACTACTGTTCCATCTGAATCATTTCCACTTCCTAAAAGTGTAACAGAATTTGTTGGCAGCGTAATAGTTTGATTAACTCCTGCATTAGCAACCGGAGGTTTATTCGGAGCAGGATTTACAGTGATGGTTACTATAGAAGTTCCGGTAGCGCCGAGATTATCGGTAACTGTTAACTGGAACTGGTAAACTCCTGAAACAAGATTATTGACAACCGTCTGTGCCTGTGTTGCTGAAATAATAGCATATTGTGCCGGCCCTGAAATTTTAGTCCATTGATAAGAAACTACTGTTCCATCAGAATCATTTCCGCTTCCAAAAAGAGTAACAGAATTTGTTGGCAGGGTAATAGTTTGATTGCCTCCTGCATTAGCAACCGGAGGTTTATTTGGAGATGGATTTACAGTGATGGTTACTGTAGAAGTTCCGGTAGCGCCGAGATTATCGGTAACTGTTAATTGGAACTGGTAAACTCCTGAAACAAGATTATTGACAACAGTCTGTGCCTGTGTTGCTGAAACAATGGCATATTGTGCAGGGCCAGAAATTTTAGTCCATTGATAAGAAACTACTATTCCATCTGAATCATTTCCACTTCCTAAAAGTGTAACAGAATTTGTTGGCAGGGTAATAGTTTGATTGGCTCCTGCATTAGCAACCGGAGGTTTATTTGGAGATGGATTTACAGTTATTGAAACCACAGCAGTTCCGGTAGCTCCAAGATTATCAGTGACCTTTAATTGGAACTGGTAAACTCCTGAAACAAGATTATTGACAACCGTCTGTGCCTGTGTTGCTGAAACAATGACGTATTGAGCCGGCCCTGAAATTTTATTCCATTGATAAGAAACTACTATTCCATCTGAATCATTTCCACTTCCAAAAAGCGTAAGAGAATTTGTTGGCAGGGTAATAGTTTGATTGCCTCCTGCATTAGCAACCGGAGGTTTATTCGGAGCTGGATTTACAGTAATTGAAACTACGGCTGTTCCGGTGGCTCCAAGATTATCAGTGACCTTTAATTGGAACTGGTAAACTCCTGAAACAAGATTATTAACAACCGTCTGTGCCTGTGTTGCTGAAACAATGGCATATTGTGCAGGACCTGAAATTTTTGTCCATTGATAAGAAACTACTATTCCATCTGAATCATTTCCACTTCCAAAAAGAGTAACAGAATTTGTTGGCAGGGTAATAGTTTGATTAACTCCTGCATTAGCAACTGGTGGTTTATTCGGAGCAGGATTTACAGTAATTGAAACCACAGCGGTTCCGGTAGCTCCAAGATTATCAGTGACCTTTAATTGGAACTGGTAAACTCCTGAAACAAGATTATTGACAACTGTCTGCGCCTGTGTTGCTGAAACAATAGCATATTGTGCAGGACCAGAAATTTTATGTCCATTGATAAGAAACTACTATTCCATCTGAATCATTTCCACTTCCTAAAAGTGTAACAGAATTTGTTGGCAGCGTAATAGTTTGATTGACTCCTGCATTAGCAACCGGAGGTTTATTCGGAGCTGGATTTACAGTAATTGAAACTACAGCTGTTCCGGTAGCTCCAAGATTATCAGTGACCTTTAATTGGAACTGGTAAACCCCTGAAACAAGATTATTGACAACTGTCTGCGCCTGTGTTGCTGAAACAATAGCATATTGTGCAGGACCTGAAATCTTTAGTCCATTGATAAGAAACTACTATTCCATCTGAATCATTTCCACTTCCCAAAAGTGTAACAGAATTTGTCGGTAGCGTAATACTTTGATTAGCTCCTGCATTGGCAACCGGAGGTTTATTTGGAGATGGATTTACAGTTATTGAAACCACAGCAGTTCCGGTAGCTCCAAGATTATCAGTAACCTTTAATTGGAACTGGTAAACCCCTGAAACAAGAATATTGACAACAGTCTGTGCCTGTGTTGCTGAAATAATGGCGAATTGAGCCGGCCCTGAAATTTTAGTCCACTGATAAGAAACTACTGTTCCATCAGAATCGGTACCGCTTCCAATTAATGATATAGAATTTGTTGGTAGTATAATAGTTTGATTGACTCCTGCATTAGCAACGGGTGGTTTATTGGGAGCAGGGTTTACAATAATTGAAACAATAGCAGTCCCTATAGCACCAAGATTATCTGTAACATTTAACTGAAATTGGTAAATACCCTGAACAAGGTTATTGACAACAGTTTGTGCCTGTGTTGCAGATACGATCGTATACGAAGTGGGGCCAGAAATTTTTGTCCATTGATATGCAACTACTGTTCCGTCAGAATCGGTACCGCTTCCAATAAGGGAAACAGAATTTATGGGTAAAGTAATTGTTTGATTTAGGCCAGCATTAGCAACGGGTGATTTATTGGTCGAAGAATTAACTGTTATAGAAACAATTGCCGATCCTGTAGCGCCAAGGTTATCGGTGACCGTTAACTGGAACTGGTAAACACCCTGAACAATATTGTTAATTACGGTTTGTGCTTGTGTTGGGGAAGCGATTGTGAATTGTGCAGGACCTGAAATTTTCATCCATTGATAAGAAGCTACTGTGCCATCAGAATCGGTACCACTTCCTAAAAGTGTAACAGAATTTGTTGGCAGGGTAATGGTTTGATTAGCTCCTGCATTAGCAACCGGAGGTTTATTCGGAGCAGGATTTACAGTAATTGAAACTAAAGCAGTTCCGGTAGCACCGAGATTATCGGTAACTGTTAATTGGAACTGGTAAACTCCTGAAACAAAATTATTGACAACTGTCTGTGCCTGTGTAGCTGAAACAATGGCATATTGTGCAGGCCCCGAAATTTTTGTCCATTGATAAGAAACTACTGTTCCATCAGAATCATTTCCGCTTCCCAGAAGTGTAACAGAATTTGTTGGGAGTGTAATAGTTTGATTAGCTCCTGCATTTGCAACCGGCGGTTTATTGGGAGCTGGATTTGCAGTAATTGAAACCGTAGCTGTTCCGGTAGCGCCCTGGTTATCGGTAACAGTTAATTGGAACTGGTAAACACCCTGCACCAGGTTAGTAACGGTGGTTTGCGCTTGTGTTGCTGAAATGATCACGAATGATGTGGGCCCGGAAATTTTTGTCCACTGGTAGGAAACAACAGTTCCGTCTGAATCTGTTCCGGATCCCGTTAAATTCAGAAAATTTGTTGGAAGCGTAATAGTTTGGTTGGAACCGGCATTTGCAACCGGCGGTTTATTGGCTGGTTTAACAGTTATGGTAACCGTAGCCGTTCCTGTAGCACCGAGATTATCGGTAACTGTTAACTGGAACAGGTAAACCCCTGAAACCAAATTATTGACAACCGTCTGTGCCTGGTTTGGTGAAACAATCGATGATGCAGAAGGCCCTGAAATCTGAGTCCATAAATAAGAAACTACGGTTCCATCTGAATCTGTTCCGCTTCCGGTTAGCGTGGTTGTGTTAACGGGCAAAAAAAAACTTTGGCTCGTGCCGGCATTCGCAACCGGGGGTTTATTGGCTACCGTTCCCGAATCATAAATAAGTACTGCCGAACTGTAAGGGGCAAGCGTTATCGTTCCCGGGTAAATCGTGGAATCAACACCAATATAGGTAGCGCCTAAATTCACAAGCTTACTGGATAGAACTGGCATTGTATTCAAATCTTAATTGACTGGTATCGGTAATTGTTTTGGGCGATTTTTTGGAATGGGCATCTTGTCCGTATAACTCTTCCATTTCGTACTAATGTTATATGTGTTGTTAAATTGAATAATTCCGGTCAATTTTAAAACCACAGCTATTATCAGCTTAATTGGTCTGCAATAATAATTACTATCTAATATTCCCTAAGTGGAAATATCAGTCCCTGAATGAGGTTAAGAAAATATGTCCACCAGTTAATTGGGTGGAATTTTCGGAAACAAATATTGTTCCTGAAATTATGTTTTGGAAATTTCACTGTGCCATAATCACTTTGAAAGCCTATGCTGAAACTATTGTTATAAAAGGTATTATTATGTGATATTATTAGTTGCTGCGATCTGTTGGACCAAATATGCCTTAGATTTACAATTAGCAACTGTATTACCCGATAATCTGTTACATTAGAAGCATCCCCATCCAGATAAATTCCAAATGCTGAAGGTGTATCCATCTGTGCCATTATTCCCGTAGAAGCACTTCAGCCGATTAATACAAATATTACTTTGAATCAACTCTATTAGAACCATGTAGTACACTGATGTACATAATTGTATATATTCCAGCTCCATCATCTTTTACTTGACAAAAGTCATGAATATAATTATTTTGAATTGTGATATTTGTCTCCAATGAAATTAATTCCTATATAACCCATATTCCCAATCACATTATTTTGAAATTTTACTATTACCAGATATCATCAATACCGCATTATAAGATTTCCTATCACCACTCTGTCCCATTCCTGCTACCATTACCCATAATTTTATTATATTATTTTTAATATGGTACCAGTATGTGTGTTTCCATAAATACCCATTGTTATTAAAATAAGAATTGATTAGTAACAGTAATATTAATGTGAGTTGTTCACTATAGTATGTATATTCCATTTATTCCTGAAATAAGAAATATCTTACATTACTTAATTAAATTGTATGACCATAAGTGCCACTGAATGATTATATAAATCTTATGTAATTTGAACCGTTAATATATAAATATCATTAAATGGGATATAATTTGATGCATTGTGACTAATATATCTACGGATGCTACTTGAACTCCGATTAGGGAGTCCATAACTATACATATCAATTTTTTGGTAGAGTATTATAATGCCCATTCACCTTGCTGAGTACAAGTATTTAACATATTTTGAAAAAAGAATCCATACCCATTTGTAGGCAGCATAAGAGGATTGTTTTGTAAAATTTATAAGTACCTGTTGTGTGTGATTAGATATTATTCCTCTGTCTATTATCCAATGATTTTTTCGTAATGACAACTTCTCCACCAGTATAATTTGGGCTGCCTGCAATTTGATTACTTGTAATTGATGTTAGCACCTGACGAGATTGATAATGTAAATAACCACGTATTAGCAGCAGTAACTTTAGGCCATCTGCCTATTGGTTGAAAAGAACCATTTATAGCTACCATATTAACATTAGTAAGGAAGATATAGCACTTGTATTTTCCCAAATATTTCCACTAAGATTTGTCCATGATGATATAGAAGTAAACCCTGTAATGATTGGTTTTGCACCGGTACCATAAGAACCAATTACAATTGGAGAACCAGGACTGAGCCGGATTTGTTGATAATATTTGCCCATAAAAGACATCACCACATTTAAATAAAACTGAATCACCTGGTAATAAACTGCTGAAAAATGAATTTAACTTGCCTAATGTCTGCCATGGAGTTAAAGGATTCTGAGCCTGTAAACTGGTATAAGAATCATTTCCGGTGGAGGAAGAGAAATAATAATTCTTTGCATTTACATTTTCACAAAGCAAAATCGCAATGAAGAAAATTAGAGATAAAACTTCTTTGAAAGCAGAAGTGGGTTTTCACGGGGATATAGGGTTTTTATAAGGATATTTATTTCAATCAATTTTTTATTAGCAATTCTTGAATTTTGATCTTCTTAAAAGGAATTAAATTTTCAAAAATGATGCCACAAAATTTATTTTTAATCACAATTTATTCATTCCAATAAACCTTGATTTTTATAAATAAACAAAATCATTATCTCTGTACAAACGTAATTTTATGCAGTAATTTTCTGTTACAATGATCATCAGGCATAAAAGACAATATTGTCTTTTTGGCTAAGAGCATATCTTATAATTTTTTACATTTTTAGCTATGGCAAAAAATGCTGTTTTATCGGGTAAATCTACTTTGCACCTGTTTGTAATTATTATTCAGTTAGGTGAAAATTCAACTCTCCAAAACCCTGGAATTTATAGTAAGCTTCATTTTGAAATTATAATACATCTGAATTTTCCGGAGCGCTGCCATTTTGCATAATTATATGTTCAATTGAAGCAGCATTAACAAAAAAAGTTTTTTGTTGGAACAAATCGCCTCATAAATTGTGATAAGAGTAAGGGTTATCCGGGAAGCCTCATAATTTATGATTGCAAAGCAATAGTATCCTTTGCTTTGATAGGGTGCAGACAGGGATAGGACTAGGCTCTTGCACGAAGAATGGACGAAGGATGATCGAAGGAAATATACCTATACCTGTTATTTGTCCGGTCATGAATAGCTATACTGATGCTATCGTTCTGGTATTATACATGCCCTTACTTTAAACAAGGGATATGGGAATTTAAAGGTTCAAAAAAATGAGTGGAATTAATTTAAAAAGATTTGAATTGTCAGGAAGTAAATCTCCGTCCGCCCGTTCGTGTCTCACTATTTTCAGCGATTTTCAATGCTTGCGTAGCCGCCTATAGTGGAGCATTGGGCAGAGAATGCCGTTAAACTTTTGATTCCACTATAGTTTCTTTGGCAATCACTTCAAGCAGGATATCGCTTAAAAGGTGGAGATGCCGATAAATACAGGTTGCTTAAGTATACAATTGGCTTTACTAATATACCGGAGGCTGTTTATTTTTATAATGACCAAACCCACAATAGTGAAAATGTGGCATTGAGTGAAAGCATGATTGCTCATAACCGAACCGCCGGGAGAAAGATAAGTGTATTCGACCGTGGAATTACTGCCAGGGATCACTATGACAAGCTAACAGAAAATCAAATCCACTTCATATCCAGAATAAATAATGACCCGAAGCGAACCGTGTATAAGAGCAATACCATTGCCAAAAATATTTCTACTCCTACACTAAAAATCATCAGTGATTGCTGGGTATATTTATACACAATGTATAGCAAAAGGACCAAGCATCCTGTCCGGTTGATAAAGGCTGTAAAAGAGAATAAAGAAACCATAACTTTTATAACCAACATAAAGACTATTGACGTAAAGGAGATCACAGAATATATAGGTCAAGATGGGAAATAGAGGTGTTTTTAAATTTATAAAGCAACATCTTAATTTTATTATTGTAAAAAGAACCATAGATGATCAGGCTTGAATCTCGATAACCATGACGGAGCAATATTGCTACAACAATACAAAAAAGAAAAAAGCTAAAAGGATATAAATAGCCAAATAAGTATTCACAGACCTTAACGACATTATCTATCACATAGTGGTTTTATGTGCAAATGTTCAAAAAGCAAGAAAAGTGTTATTTCAAACTCATCTTATCTTCCCTTTCTCGAACCTGAGCTCAGGAGACTCCGAAACTTTGAAGTTTCACTCTTACTTTCAGGGTTCCCGTCTTTGCGAATCAGACACAAAGAAAGTCGCTAAGTAATCGTTTGTTTCCGTCTGATGAAGCAATCTGCTTTGTAAGGACATTTCTTTTCAATGCCGTATAAAAGCAATGTCATTAAGTTAAGAGCTTAATATGATGGTTTAAAGTTTGTATAAGTTTTATACTTAGTTCCCTCCGCCCGGGTTCGTGTCTCACGAATCTGAGCTCAGGATACTCCGAAATTTTGAAGTTTCACTCTTACTTTCAGGGTTCCCGTCTTTGCGAATCAGACACAAAGAAAGTCGCTAAGAAATCGTTTGTTTCCGTCTGATGAAGCAATCTGCCTTGTAAGGACATTTCTTTTCAACGCCGTATAAAAGCAATGTCATTAAGTTAAGAGCTTAATATGATGGTTTAAAGTTTGTATAAGTTTTATACTTAGTTCCTGACAGTATGTTCAGTTTGAAATTTATAATGCAACACTAATTTTATAGAGTCTTGTCATGCCGGGCCTGCCTGCCGTATAGGCAGGGTACATCCTTTGAGAAGTATCCTGAATTTTATAAATAAAATAATCGAATTGTTTATAAAATTTCAGTAAAATTATTATCTTGAGCTGAATTTCAGAATTCGCCCGAATAATCTTATTTTTGATTCTGATACTTTCCTTGCTTAATCCTTCCGGAAACCATAAATTCTCTCATATCCTTATTGAAACTCCGACAATTTTTATGGGTATTGAACTTAAAAACCACTTATGAAATTAGCTTCTTTTGCCTGGATTAAATTGGGGTCAATTCTTTTAATAACTTCTTTGACGACGTCCTGTGTCAATACCCAGAAAGCAATTTATTTTAATGGCTTAAATGATGGCACAATCACTTCTCAGACTCCGGTACCTGAATCCCTGATTCAGAAAAACGATTTATTAAGCATTTCTGTTACCAGTTTAAATCCTGAAGCTTCAGCCATCTTCAATTCTCCGAATATTTCTGTTCCGAATAATACAAGCATTTCAAATACAACTTATGGAAATAATGTCATGTTGGGTTATTTGGTAAGTTCAGAGGGAACGATCCAGTTTCCAATTCTCGGGAACTTAAAGGCAGAAGGCCTGACTAAAGAACAACTGAAAGAAAATATTATTAAGAAAATTCTGGACCAGAAACTGTTAAATGATCCGATTGTAAGCATCCGGTTTTTAAATTTCCGGATAACTGTTTTAGGTGAAGTAAAGACCCCTGAGGTGATAAATGTCCCTAATGAAAAAATATCCTTATTGGAAGCCATCGGGCTGGCTGGCGATCTCACCATTTATGCAAGAAGAGATAATGTGCTGCTGATACGGGAAGAAAACGGAAATAAAATAATAAAGCGTATAAACTTGAACTCGGATGAACTTTTATCATCCCCATTTTATTACTTAAAATCTAATGATATTGTTTATGTGGAACCGGATAAAGCCCGTGTTGCCGGCGCTGGCAGGGGGCAGCAATGGATACCTGCCGTATTAAGCGGTTTATCAGTAATAGTGGTCATTGCAGACCGGGTTAAATTTTAAAAACAAACAATGATTAATAATCAAAATAAAGTTGGATCACCGGAAAATACTTCGATAAGCCAGTTGTGGTTTAAATATTCGCCGTATTGGCCGTTGTTTTTATTATTTATCTTCCTATCTGTGGCAGGAGCATGGTTATACATC
>CAWGKD010000001.1:0-707262 GCA_963823125.1 uncultured Bacteroidota bacterium | reverse complement strand
TTGAATAAAATACTGTCGTGATGGGACTTAAAGTAGTTGCAGTAGTGCTGCTCAAACAGGATCCACCAGTTACAGTAATTGTGCAGGATACCGTATTTCCGTTTGCAAGCGATGCGGAAGTATAAGTATTCGAAGCGCTGCTTTGGACACTGCTGCCATTCACCAAAAAGTTATAATTAACGGTTCCCCCTCCTGTCTTTAATGGAGTTGCTGTAAATGTTACGGATGTTCCTGAACATACAGAACCAGAAGGCGATATCTGCAATACTTACAGTGGGTGTTAACACAGAGTTCACCGTTATGGCAACAGGATTGCTCGTGGCAGAAGTAAGAATAGCACAGCTTGCGTTAGATGTAAGCACACAGGTGATCACATCACCATTTGCAAGTGCATTATCCGTATAGGTAGTACTGTTTGTTCCTACATTCGTTCCATTTTTCTTCCACTGATAGGAAGGTGATGCTCCGCCATTGGTTGGTACAGCAGTAAACGTTGCCGATGAGCCGGAACATATAGGATTAGTCAATGTTGATATACTAACAGAAGGGGTTACTGTTGGATTCACAGTCATGGTAACAGGATTGCTCGTCGCAGGTAGTCAGAATAGCACAGCTCGTTAGATGTAAGCACAGGTGATCACATCACCATTTGCAAGTGCATTATCCGTATAGGTAGTACTGTTTGTTCCTACATTCGTTCCATTTTTCTTCCACTGATAGGAAGGTGATTGCTCCGCCATTGGTTGGTACAGCAGCTAAACGTTGCCGATGAACCTGAACAGATGGAAATACCGGGATTAGCTACTATACTTAAAGAGGGAGTTACATTAGCATTCACCGTCATTGTAACACTGCTGGTTGCAGTTGCCGGTGATGCACAGGTAGCATTGGATGTCATAACAACACTTACCACATCATTATTAGCTAATGATGTGTTTGTATATGTTGCACTGTTCGTGCCTACATTATTTCCATTTA
Organism: uncultured Bacteroidota bacterium; assembly: GCA_963823125.1. GTDB lineage: Bacteria > Bacteroidota > Bacteroidia > Chitinophagales > Chitinophagaceae > UTBCD1. Next base: position 706,284 of record CAWGKD010000001.1, on the reverse strand, counting down.
ATTTCCATTGATAAGAAGGGCTGCTTCCGCCATTGGATGGCGTAGCTGTAAATGTTACTGATGTTCCGGCACAGACGGAAATACCGGGATTAGCTGATATGCTTACAGATGGAATTACTGAAGGAGTCACTATCATTGTGATACCGCCGCTGGTCGCAGTTGCCGGGGAAACACAAGGTGCATTGGATGTAAGAACAACAGTAATAATATCTTATTTGCAAGGCTGTTATCAGTATAAGTGAAACTGTTAGTTCCTACATTAAGACCATTCTTCTTCCATTGATAGAAAGGAGTGGTTCCGCCATTTGTTGGAGTAGCAGTAAATGTTACGGATGTGCCTGAACAAATGGTGCCAGTTGGACTGGCTGCTATAGTTATGGACGGAGTTACATTAGGATTCACCGTCATAGTAATACCGTTGCTCGTTGCCGTTGTCGGTGAGGCACATGTTGCATTCGATGTTAGTACACAAGTGATGATAGCGCCATTCGCTAATGCTGCATTAGTATAGGTAGGGCTATTGGCTCCAACTACATTTGTTCCATTTATTTTCCATTGATAAGAAGGACTGCTTCCGCCATTGGTTATCGAAGCTGTAAATGTTACAGAAGTACCTGCACAGATAGACCCTGCAGGTGATGCCGTAATGCTTATAGAAGGTGAAACACTTGCATTTATAGTTACTGGCAGGCTGCTTGGTGAGCTTGTACCACAAGAGCTGACATCTTGAACAAGGACGTTCCCACTTTGGCTCGAATTGCCAGCGGTAACAACAAGAGTAGTGGTTCCTTGTCCTGAAGTAATAGTCCAGCCAGTTGGTACTGTCCACACATAACTTGAAGCACCAGCTACTAGAGAAATGCTATAAGTATTCGAACTACCTGCACAAACAGATGTGGGTCCACTAATTGTGCCGGGTGGGGGAGCACCAACGGTTATAAGAACAGTATTACTATTAGCAGAACAATTAAAACTGGCATACAGCTACCCTGCGATAATAAGTGTTTTGAGTAAGCGCAGGTGTTGTATATGTTGAATTGGTTGCATTGGATGCAATAACTGTCCAGTTAACTCCATCTGTTGATGATTCCCATTGATAATGTAATTGATCCTGCTACAACCAGATGGTGAAGTTTGACTGTAAATGTAACAGTTGAGCCACTGCAAACAGTTGTTGGACTGGCCGATATACTGCCTGGTGTAAGAGTCGAGGTGCCAGCTGAAACAGTTAACGTGATAACATCACTGATTCCGGAGCAACCACCATTGGTAATGATGATCCTGAATTTATAGATGCCCGGCAGCCTGGATATTAATATACATCGGATTCAGGACATATTGCGTGGTAACAGCGGTAGGGCCGGGGGCATTGCTCCAGGTTACACCTCCATCATAACTTATCTGCCATTGGTAAGAGGCAGAACCACTCGGGTTTCCGGAAGAAATATCCAGGTCATTCTGACCCCCACCACCTACTTCTGGCCGCATGGCCGACAGTCCATGCCCATGTTTTATCATTAAAACCCTGAGTAAATTCAACCTGAATATCAGAGAGCACTGTACCAGTAGTACCCACAGTGATAGTTGCTGCATTATTAGCAGTTATGGTATTGGAACATACCCCGGATGAAATGTTTGTGATTGTTATTGTCTGATTTCCGGTAGCTGTAAACCCCGTTACCGTGAATGACCGGTGCCAGAACTGTTCACCAGCATTAATGCGGTTCCCAGTTCCTGAAGGATCACTTCGGCCATATGTCACAATGTATGAACCGGCAGGAAGATTCGATAGATGTTACTGTAACTATTGAAGTACCGGGATTATTACAGATAGGCGAAGTGGCTGAAATAGAGTCTGAAATACTAAAGGTCTGGGCAAGACAGCAGTAATAATTACTAGTCCGTTTGCTCCGCTTCCTCCGTTTTATATACTGCTTGTACCACTTGTTCTGCTCGCCCCACTGCCACCGCCGCCATAAGAATTTCCTGGTTCACCAATGTAACCACTTTGAGGATTTCCAGTACCTCCATTTCCTCCGTATAAATTTGTCCGGTTCCGGGATTGCTCCGTTTGCATTTCCTCCCGCTCCTGTGCTTCCTGCACCCCCTCCGCCGCCGCCTGAATTACCTCCGGAATGCATTACCACCATTTCCTCCGGCATATTTAATTGTTCCCGTAGTTGGAGCTCCATTTGTTCCTCCGGCTCCTCCCCCTGTCGCATTGGTTGCAACACCAGTTCCTCCAGCAGCCACAACAGTATTTGTATTAAATGATGAACTTCCCCCATTATTACCGGGACTTCCGCCTACACCAACAATAACTGGATATGTAGTAAAATCTGGCGTTACAGTAATAGTGTGCTGCTTGCATATGCGCCACCACCACCTCCACCAGCGCTGGCCATTCGTAGTGCGGGTTCCACCACCACCACCGCCGCCCCAGCATTGCACGGTTATGGAAGTGACACCCGCTGGAACAGTATAAGTGTACGTGCCGCTCGATGTATAGTTTGAATTTGGGAAAAAATATTATTTGCAAAAAATAAATTCGCAATTACAAATGCAATGGCAACAAATGAAAACTTATGTAAATATCTTTTGGAAAAAATAAAAGAAGATATGCCTATATGTTTTATTAAGTAAGTGACCGTATTCTTCAATACGGAAAACAGTTGGCTGATATGGTTAAGGGTTCGTATCAATGGTTAACTGGTAAAAAAATTTTTCATACTGGTACGTTTGCGAAAGGATTCTCTTTGAATAAAATTTTTAATGCTTCCTGTTGGTAACAGGATATTTGAATCAGGTTGGGCAAGACTGCATTTTGTCATCTGCATGCAGGCAAATTTGCCCATGATCATATTTTCACCGGGTACTTTGATCTCTCTTGCCATACAACTCAGGTTTATATTATCACCGGCATTTGTATCACTGCTGTTGCTGACTTTTTGCTTGCCGGAAAAATTATTTGTATAAAGATTACCGCTACCCGATTTACGGATCTCCGGATCGCATGCAAAAGCGTTGATTGTATTATTGACTGATGTAAATGTTAAAGTAGTGGGAGAATATTTTGTGATTTCTGAAAGATTGCCGGATGAAAATAAATAAGAACTGGTACTGCATAAAATTTTTCTTTCATCGCCGCTGGTTTCTTTGTAATCAGAAAAAATTATTCTTTCAGCAGCTGCAGATAGTCCGGATACCGGGGGTGCCGGTAATCCCATCATCAGGTTCTCATCATTCAGAAATAAAAATCCGTTTAAAGTAATTTGATCATTGAGAGCAGGGTCTTTGTTAACCAAACTTGGTTTTGAATTGTTTGCACAACTGAAAGTAAAATGATAAACCGGAATCCGGCTCCGGGTTTTGAATATTTGATTGGTAAGTTTAAAAGAATGATCAGTTCGCAAAGTTTCGTTTGCTGTTTCAAAAAAATCCTTGTTTATAAAATCACCATTAATATCCGGGTTAATATCGCCATGGAATGATAATGTTCCGGTATTGCTTATAATTCTTTTCAGGAAGAAACCATGAGGAACATCAACAGTCAGAAAAATTTCTTTTAAAAATAATTACATCCCCTGAAGAAGCCGGTAAAATTTCTTTTGCCCGGTTAAATGATGTTCTCAATTCCTCATCATTGCCGTTTGAATTTAGTCTTGCAGGTAGTTTAGGAATGGAAGAAATTCTCTTTTTATAAAATTTCGGAGTTTTATTTTTTTCATTATTATTATCCGGGGCAACAAAAAAAGAAATAAGCGGTCGGTTATTATTAAACCGGGATTGAGCATTGCAATTCTGAGAATAGAAAACCAGGAATAAAAAAGCAAAAGCCGGCAACACCATCTTTTTCAGAAAGTGAAATACCGTATTACAGCCTACGGAAAAATATACGTTGATATTTCGAATGCCCGGGCTCAATGGTTATATTATAAAATTTTTTTTCATACTGGTACTTATGCAAAAGGATTCTCTTCGGATAAAAATTTTAATTTGTCCGGTTAATGATAAGATATGGAGCGGTTTTCTGGAGCTGGATTGTAAGGATGGTTTCTACAGGAATTTTCAGAAAAAGATTTCTTGAATCTTATCACGGGTTCTCAGTCACGGTGAGCAACATCTTTTTATTCTTGTCTGAAATCAGGATTGGAAATAATAAGAAAGAAAATCCAACACAAAGAGTGTAAAAAATAATCATACTCATTCGTTTAATGATTGCAATAAAAATAAAATTCAATCGCTTGATTCTGCTGAGGTTAATACGATAGGACTTTGGGTACAGATAATTCGTAGGAGTTGGAAAGACAGTTACCTGTTAAAAGTAATTGATAAAATCCGGTTCTAATAACAATTCATTAACCTTTTTTTCATGATTTTATCACCATATGAAAGTAACCAGTTTAAGGAATTTCCATACCTGAAATTTCAGAAATACCGTATATCGTAATAAATCCCGTTATTATATAAATCGATTTCAATTTCAATGGATTATAAAAATACATTTAAAGACCTTTTCAAATAACCAACTTCGTTCTCGTAATTATACTATTTTACCGCCGATATCACCGGTACTTTAGGACTAGACATATTTCTAACCCATAAATTTGAAATTAAATACCCTGTATAGCTTTTTTAGGATTACCACTTCCGGGTGTATAGCTATTCCAGGATTTATTCTTTAACCTGTATAGTTATTTTAGGACCATACATACTTCTAACCCATAAATTTGAAATCAAATGACCCTGTATAGCTTTTTTAGGATTACCACTTCCGGGTGTATAGCTATTCCAGGATTTATTCTTTAACCTGTATAGTTATTTTAGGACTAGACAACCGGTATTTTAGGACTAGGCAGAAGTATAGCTCCTCCCTATCAACGCCCTATCAAAGCCCAGGTAAAAGCGTTCAATATGTACGGACACTACTTAGTTGAAATATTCCAATGGCCCGGATAAAGCCACTTTCAGGTAACAGCACATCTTACCAGGATTGTGAATGAATTATAAAATATCTTCAACAATCACAATACTCATCTTTGCGTGACAGGCAAAAGATTATTATAAATAATCAGAATGCTGATGCCCGCCAGCCAATTAAATATATCGATTCCTGAAACACGGATCATAAGCTGATAGCTCACTATATTTTTCCCTTTGCTGTGGATACCATCAAATACTTAACTTTCCTGCATGAAAATTTCGGAGGTTGTTTCTTTTCTGGAATCCCTCGCTCCTCTTTCATTGCAGGAGCATTATGATAATGCCGGCCTCATTACCGGCAATGCCGGTTGGGATTGCAAAGGAATTATTTGTTCACTGGATGCAACGGAAGATGTGGTGAAAGAAGCGGTAGCAAAAGAAAGTAATCTCATTGTATCGCATCATCCCATCATCTTTGGCGGATTAAAAAAGATCAATGGGAAAAATTATGTGGAGAAAGCAGTGATTGCCGCCATTAAAAACGATATTGCCATTTATGCCATTCATACCAACCTCGATAATGTGATTGACGGAGTGAGCGGAAAAATGGCGAAGATGCTGGGCATTCAGAATGTTTCCATATTATCTCAAAAAGAAAATACACTGAAAAAACTTTTCACTTTTGTTCCGGCAGATAAAGCTGAAAAGGTTCGTAATGCAATCTTTGATGCCGGTGGCGGACATATCGGTAATTATTCTGAATGCAGTTTTAATGCAGAAGGCACAGGAACTTTCAAAGCCGGAGCAGGAACCAATCCTTATGTTGGAAATATTGGTGAACGGCATCATGAAAAAGAAATAAAGATCGAAGTGGTTTTTCCATCATGGCTGGAAAATAAAATTGTATCAGCTATGAAGTCGGCGCATCCATATGAGGAAGTGGCTTATGATGTGGTGGATTTATCAAATACTCATCAGCATACCGGAAGCGGCGTGATCGGAGAATTGCCCGAACCCATGGATGAAAAATCTTTTTTGAAACATATAAAAGAAATATTCGGAGTTCCGGTGATCCGGCATACTGAGTTGTCAGGGAAACCGGTGAAAAAAGTGGCTCTTTGCGGCGGAGCAGGAAGCTTTTTAGTGTCTGCAGCGCTTGCTTCCGGGGTGGATATTTATATTACAGCTGACATGAAATATCATGAGTTTTTTGATGCCAACGACCGGATGATTATTGCTGATATCGGGCATTATGAGAGTGAGCAGTTTACCATCAACCTTTTGCAGGAGGTTTTGGAGCAAAAATTCCCTACCTTTGCCGTCCTTAAAACAGAAGTGAAAACGAACCCGGTGAGGTACTTTTTGTGAATGGTGAATAGGCAATGGTGAATAGTGAAAAAGATTAATAAAGCATCCTGATAGTTTTCGGGAAGAGTGGAACAAAGAGACTTATGCAGGGTAAATAACATCGAACTTAAAACTTCAAACCTTAAACAATACAATGGCACACGTTAAAGAATTTTCCGTTGAAGAAAAACTGACATCACTGGTTTCCCTCCAGAAAATAGAAAGCAAGCTGGATGAGATACATATTCTGAAAGGAGAACTGCCGATGGAAGTAGCCGACCTGGAAGATGAGATACTGGGATTGCATGCAAGGCAAACAAGGATTGAAGAAGAGATCAATGGCGTTACAGAATTTATTGAACAAAAGAAAGAAGTCATTAAAGAAGCACAATCATTGGTGAAGAAGTATGAGAAGCAGAGCAGCAATGTAAAGAATAACCGGGAGTTTGAAGCCATCAATAAAGAAATGGAAATGCAGCAACTCGAAGTGAAGCTGGCGGAAAAGCATATCAAAGACGCTACGGATGAGATTGCTGAAAAAGCTGTGCTACTGGAAAAAGCTAAAAAAGCACTTGCTGCCAAGGAAGGTGTGCTGAATACAAAGAAAGGCGAACTGGAAAAGATTATTGCTGCCAATGAAAAAGAAGAAAAACATTTTAATAAACTGGCCTCTGAAGCAAAGTCGCATGTGGATGCCCGCTTGCTGGCCAGCTATGAAAAGATTCGCAAGAGTTACCGCAACGGACTGGCAGTGGTGCCTGTTGAAAGAGATGCATGCGGCGGTTGTTTCTATTATATCCCTCCCCAGAAACAAAGTGAGATACGCCAGCATAAAAAAGTAATGGTATGTGAAAACTGCGGGCGTATTCTGGTAGATGATGATCTGACGAAGAGTGTAGAATTAAAGTAATTTTCTCTCTGCCTGTCGCAGATGGATTTTTTTATTTTTCCTCCCGCCTCAAGCGGGAGGTTTTTTATTTTAAATTGCGGATGTCATGCTGCAAAGATTATTTATACAGAATTATGCAATCATTGATGAACTGGAAGTAGATTTTTCCAAAAAACTAAATGTAATTACGGGAGAAACAGGAGCCGGTAAATCTATTATTGTAGGCGCCCTGGGATTGATACTTGGCGAAAGAGCAGATACTGCTGTATTACTGAACCGCGAAAAGAAATGCATTGTAGAGGGAATATTTGATATAAAGGGAAAGAAAGAAATAAAAAGGTTTTTGAAAGAGAATGATCCCGATAGCTATCGGGATGATTTAAATGATGAACTGATCATACGGCGTGAGATTGGCATCAATGGGAAATCAAGAGCCTTTGTGAATGATACGCCGGTGAACCTTGACCAGTTGCAGGAATTAAGTTCACTGTTAGTGGATCTTCATCAACAGTTTGATTCTTTGCACCTGGGTGAATCAGGATTTCAACGTGAAGTAATGGATGCTTTGGCTGGTCATGCGGAATTACTGGATGGATACCAAACTATATTTCATAAATGGCAGCAGATAAAAAAGGAATGTGAAGAACTGAAACTTCAGAAACAGCAATTTGATAAGGAAGCAGATTATAACCAGTTCCAGTTTAAAGAACTGGAAGAAGCGGGTTTCAGGGAGAATGAATTAGAGGAAACTGATGGCGAATTGAAATTGCTCAGCAATGCAGAAGGAATCAAAGCTGTTTTATCAAAAGTATATTATGATCTGAAAGAAAGTGAAACACCATTGGTGCCACAGTTGAAAATTCTGGTCAATCAGTTACAGGCTTATTCATCTTATCATCCTGACTTATCAGCATTGATCCAGCGATTGCAATCCTCTCAAATAGAATTACAGGATATTGCTGATGAGGTGGCCCGGATCAGCAGCCATGTAAATTATGATCCCCGGAAAATAGAGCAATTGAATGAAAGACTTTCCGCCGGATATAAATTATTGAAAAAACATGGAGTAAGAACTACAAACGAATTGCTGCAGATTCTAAAGCAACTGGAAGAAAAACTGCAGGCAGTTTTAAATATTGATGAAGCTATTCAGCAGAAAGAAAAAGAAATGAATGTTTCGCATGATCATGCAATTCATTTAGCAAAGAAAATTTCTGATGGTCGCAGTAAACAAATTAAACCTTTGGAAGATAAGGTCAACAAACTGCTTTCACAGGTTGGAATGCCGAATGCAAAAATGAAAGTAGAAATGAAATCAGCTGATTTGAATTTATTTGGCGCTGATGCAATAGAATTTTTATTTGATGCCAACAAGAGCGGACAGTTTCAACCGGTTCGTAAAGTTGCCAGTGGCGGAGAACTGAGCCGGTTAATGCTTTGCATAAAATCATTGGTAGCGCAATCTATGGATCTGCCAACGCTCATCTTTGATGAGATTGATACAGGTATTTCCGGCGAAGCAGCCCGGCAGGTAGGAATTATCATGAAAGGGCTTGCAGCAAAGCGACAGGTTATCTGCATCACGCATCAACCACAGATAGCCGGGAAAGCAGATGCTCACTTCTTTGTTTATAAAGAAATTGTGAAGAATACGGTGAAAACAAATATACGCATCCTGACCAATGAAGAAAGAATTGTTACCATTGCAAAAATGCTGAGTGGAGAAAAACCAACTGCAGCTGCTATGGAAAATGCAAGAGAGATGGTGAGGAATTAATTTGACAATTTGCTAATTTGAAAATGTGCTGATGAAGATAAAAGCTGTAGCTATATTGCTCGTTATTGTTCTTTCACTTTTCCCTGTTTATTTTGTAGATAAGCGTTTGAAGAAAATATTAAAGCCAGGACGATCGGGATTACGATTATTCATTTATATGTTTCTCGGATTCGTTTTGATATTTATCTATACTTTTCTTTTGGTCTTTGTAATAAAAAGGTTTTTCCGGGGTGAATAGGTATGCCATACTTTCAAAGTATGGCATACCTGCATTTGAATTGAAGCAGCGCTGATCAGCGATGTTACCAGATTAAATCTTCTTATTTTTACCAGAATAAAATCAACTCTTATGGGAAATAATTTGCTTAAAGGAAAGAAAGGAATCATTTTTGGTGCATTAGATGAAAGATCCATTGCCTGGAAAACAGCGTTGAAATGTCATGAAGAAGGCGCTCAGTTAGTATTGACAAATGCTCCTGTTGCCTTGCGCATGGGCGAGATCAATAAACTGGCAGAAAAAGTGAATGCACCTGTCATCGGCGCTGACGTAACAAGTATGGAAGATCTGAAGAATCTGTTTGAAGAATCAATGAAGCATTTTGCCGGCGGGATTGATTTTATTCTTCATTCTATTGGTATGAGCCTGAATGTCCGCAAGGGAAAACATTATACAGAAATGAATTATGAGTGGAACCAGAAAACAATGGACATTTCTTCGATGAGCCTGCACAAAGTTCTTCGTACTGCATGGGATATGGATGCTCTGAATGAAGAAGCAAGTGTGGTGGCTTTAACTTATATCGCTGCGCAAAGAGTATTTCCTGATTATAATGAAATGGCGGATGCTAAAGCTTTATTGGAAAGTGTTACAAGAATGTTCGGATATTATTACGGAGTGAAAAAGAAAGTGAGAGTAAATACCATTTCTCAATCACCCACAAGAACAACAGCCGGAAGTGGTGTGAAAGGATTTGATGGATTTATTAGTTATGCAGAAAAAATGAGCCCGTTGGGAAATGCCAGCGGCGAAGATTGTGCTAATTATTGTGTAATGATGTTCAGTGATTATACAAGAATGGTAACCATGCAAAATCTTTTTCATGATGGCGGATTTAGTTTTACCGGCGTTACCCAAGCAGTTATTGAGCAGATGGAAAAATGAGATAGTGAATGGTCAATGGTGAATAGTCAATAGTGAATGGGGACTTTATTTTTTTTAACTCATAGCTCACAGCTATAACCTCAAAGCTTCTCTCTAATATTCATCTTCATTAAAAAGAAAATCATCATGGGTTGGATAATCCGGCCATATATCTTCAATGGTTTCATAAACGTCTCCTGCTTCATCTTCGAGTTCCTGCAGGTTTTCCACTACTTCAATAGGAGCGCCACTGCGGATAGAATAATCAATCAACTCATCTTTTGTTGCAGGCCACGGTGCGTCTTCAAGGTATGATGCCAATTCTAATGTCCAAAACATCTACTCAGGGTTTTAATTTTAAAATAAGGTTTCAGGCTTTTACCTACCCTCTAATTTTCCGCAAATGTAGCTGTATTAACGAATTTTCCAAATTGGGAGTTATTTGACCGGTCTGAAGGAATTTTTAAGAATCAAGTGCTGCTATATTGTCCTTTTTTGAATATGGTTTAGGTTTGCAAATATTTCATTGCAGATAATGCCATTCAATGACCAAAAATCAGGTTGGGGATTGAATGATTAAACAATTAAACGCATGTTAACGGGTAAGAATATTTATAAACGATATGGTTCGCTAGAGGTATTGAAAGGCGTAAATATTGAAATTAATAAAGGAGAAATTGTTTCCATCGTTGGTCCATCTGGTTCAGGGAAAAGCACTTTACTGCATATTCTCGGTACACTGGATAAAGCAGATATGGGAGAAGTTTCAATGAATGGAACAGTTGTTAGTTCACTCACCGGGAAAAAGCTATCAGCTTACCGGAATCAGCATATTGGATTTGTTTTCCAGTTTCATCATCTGCTTCCTGAATTTACTGCTCTGGAAAATGTTTGCATTCCCGGCTGGCTTGCAGGAAAGAAGAAAAAAGAAGTGGAAGAAAAATCAAAAGACTTGCTGAAATTATTAAGTCTTGGAGAAAGAATGGAAAATAAGCCCAATCAAATGTCGGGTGGTGAGCAGCAAAGAGTGGCAGTAGCAAGGGCGTTGATCAACAATCCGGATCTTGTTTTTGCAGATGAACCCACCGGCAACCTTGATTCTGCGAATGCAAAAGAATTACAGCAGTTATTTTTTGATCTGAGAAATAAATTCAATCAAACATTTTTGATTGTAACGCATAATGAAGAGTTGGCTAAACTGAGTGATCGTATTCTGTATATGAAAGATGGAAAGATTGTACCTTGATCAAAGGATTATTTTCTATATTCAATTTTTATCGTATAAAACCCATATACAATTGCCTCTGCTTCTTTTGAGCTTAATTCTTTAGCATCAAATTTTTTATCTACCATTACCGGGTCGTTTTGTACAGGTATTTTAAATGATAGTCCAAGCATCGGGCTTATATTGGTATTATTGGCAAGGTCTTGCATTTGGGATGCCATTTTCTGAAGCTGTTCATATTTATCCATATCTGCTTTCGTTCTGCCATTACCCATTTGTGCTGCCAGAGCCTGCATTTTTGCTTTTAATTCCTCACCTTGCTTTTGCATGATTTCAGATTGCTCCTGAGCCTCACCTGAGTTCGCCAGTTCCTCCATTTTTTCCTGGTCCTGAAAAAAATGATCCATTCCATTAATTCCCAAAGGCGCAGGTTTAGAATTAGGAATATTCCATAATCCAGCCATAGCATTTGGAGATGGAACAAAAGTTGTCAGTATAATTGAATCGTCCCCGGGATGACAGAAATCCATTTTGAGATTTTTAAGCAGGGCATAATATTTTTTGGTTCCTGCATATACAGGTACTGGTGCACCGGGTAATATAATTTGGTTGGCTAAAAGGTCTACATCTATTTTTTGCAATTGCTTTTTTACCGGTATCTCTAAAATACTGTATTTGTCACCTCCCTTCCAATATTTAGTAACCTTTGGTTCATCTTCTGCCAACACCCATCTATAGCATTTATTTTCCTGTTGAACAAAATCAATGGCAATTTTACTTTCGCCTTTTAAATGGCAAAGTGTATAACCACCATCTTTACCTATTTTAATATCCATGTCAATGCTGAGGTAAGTATTATTCATTATATCAGACATTATTGAATAAAGATCATATAAATTAGTATTGTCAGAATTACCACTTATTAAGGATTTATCTCTCATAAGACTCAGTATAAATGGAATATTGCCCAGTTGCTTCCAGTCGTGTTGCTTAAGTTTGTTTGTGTAAGAATAGATATCCTGGCCTACTAAAGGAGCAAGTTGTTCTAAAGTGTTGTTCAGATTGAAAGTGCCATAAAAAAGTGCCATCATCCTCGAACATGACAATGATACCTTAGTTATGGCTTCTATCGCTCTATAATCTTTCCTGTATCTTCTAAGTAATTCCTGTGATCTCCTGTATTCATGTAAAAAAATACCTCTTACTGCATCATTTAAAGTGTATAAGTCGAGATAAGAACATGGCCCGGATTTAGTAGGATCTTTTTTATTTGTATTGAAAAGTTCACGGACTTGAGAAAATGGGTCATTACCCGGATCGTAAACTCCTCCATTATCACTTGCAGGCCCCATACCTATTAATGCAAAATCACGAATTATACGAAGCCCCATGCTTATGAGGCTATCTTCCGGATGAAAAAAATCACTCACATATCTTTTAATTAGAGTGTCTTTAATTTTTCTTAGATTAGTATCACATGCATAACAATCGTAAGTAAATTCTGGCGGAGGCGGAATATTGAGATCAGCATCTTTATCTTGTTTATGTGCTTTCCAATAAGCAATAATATTATCATAAGATGATTTGAAATTTTGGCAACCTTGTGTAACACTACTTACAAGATTATTCATGCCTTGTTTTTCCTGTTCTTCTTTACTTGTATTTAATATGTCTGTTTTAGGATCAATTTTATAATCGGTGTATTCCTGTTTATCTGCTTTTACATCGGGCAATAAAGTTTGGTCAAGATCATAAGTAACCAAATCTGCGCTGACCGGGTGTTCAATGTTATTTTCCCAATCGTCAATGATCTTTAAAGATTCATCTATTTTTTTATTCCATTCTGTAATGCCAGTGGTATTAAGATGTACAGCACCATCGGATTCTACAGTGATTGTTCCACCCGGAGATCCTATTCCTCCGGCTATACTGCTATCTTTATCAATGATGAATTGTTTTTTATTCTTAGGATTCCAATGGCCTTGAAACCATAGAAATTGATGTGCAGGATCAAATACTGTTGAGTCGTTGGTGAGTATGGTCTGCGCAAATAAATTACTTACAGGGAAAAGAAAAAAAGTAATTATGAAAATTACGGCAGCTTTTTCTATTGATATTTTTTTCATAGAATTTTTTGACATGATTTTTTTATTGTCTATCTGCTGTAATATGAATTTGTAAATTATTCCTGCATGGCCAGGTAAATTCAATTAACCGTGATCATACCGTTTAAAGTTGAAATATTGATGAACGGAAGTATTTTTTGTATGTTTTTTTCGCTACCAATAATATAAATCGCAATAGTTTGTACTTTATCACTTTTTATTTTTTTGAGGGAATGCTCATCATTTTGCCCTGGTAAATCAGCGAACTGTGAATTGTAACCGTTGTACTGATTCATTTTTTTACTCCATTTACCCAACAGAATTGACAAGAAATGTTTATATCTGCCCGGATCATCTGTATTGAGGGAAATATCCGGAGTAGCAACTGTAACGATTTTAGCAATGAAAGATCCGGGTATTTTATAATCATAAGCTTTATCATCTTCACTTGATTTAATGTTCCCTGCACTATAATTTACATAAAACAGTACATGAACGGTTGCTCCTTCTCTAAAACGTGCAGTTTGTAATGTTCTCTCTTCGTCAGTATTAACATAACTTCCCTCTGCTGCTTTCATTAACTGAGCTCTTTTGTTTATGAAATCATTCATTTTGCCTTGCAGCAATTTGTAGGACTTACTATCTAACGCAGCCATACCTTCTGACTGATGTTTTTCAACGTATGCTGCGCTCTTGTTAGTGTAATCATCAATAGAATCTGAATAGGCTTTATACAATGGTGAGTTTGCAATTTCTGTTGATTTATCAGTATAACTGTTCAGGTTATTAACTGAACGCCTTCCAAAATCTTCCAACCAATTTTTCCATGCTGTTAAAGAATCTTTATCAGCAATAAACTGCCATTCGCTGAAGAACATTCTCGGACTTCGGTATTCGTACGGAGTAGCCCCGGCTTGAAGGGGCCCGGTACCGGCCACTGCGCCCAATTCCATGGCCTGCCAATGAAGTTGTTTGGAAGCCTGCAGCATCATATCGGTGGTTTCATCTCTAAACCGGTTTTTTATTTCAATCTCCTGCGGAAGCAATCCATTTGAATTATACTTAGCTGAACTAATACCATCTGCATCGGGGCAATCAGCAGGAAAATACTGACATTGCTGAGCCGTTAACTTTGTTGATAAAAACAGAAACAGTATAATAAGAACATTTTTCATAAGCTATTACTACTTTAAATTTTCACAAACTCTACTCTTCTGTTATTCGCTTTACCTTCCGGTGTATCGTTTGTATCTATCGGTTTGGTATCGCCAAAACCTTTTGTTGTTAACCTTGAACCATCAATTCCCATACTTACCAGTTGTGCTTTCACAGCATCTGCACGTTGCTGTGATAAGGTTAAATTATGTGCTGCGTCTCCGGTATTATCTGTGTGACCATCAATTTCAAATTTCAATGAAGGGGTTTTTTGGAGAACGGCATATATCTGGTTAATGGTGCCCATAGAAGCCGCCTTCAGGGTTGCCTTGTCAATATCAAACAATATTCCGTGTGTAACAATCTTTGCATCCGTAGTTACTTTCTTATATATATCAATTCCACCCGCAGCTATTCGTACGTTTTTTATGTAGGAGTTTTCATAGCCATTTACATCAATTGTAACATTATTGGCCTTTCCTGTAAGATTATTGACATTGGCTACCCGGTATTGGTCTATAAAAACTTTGCCAATTGTTTTATTGACCGCTATGGCTATATGGTGCCATTGCATCGGATGATTATAGTTAACATCCAATCCTCCCGGATAAGTAACATCCCCAAGCGTCCAATTTATTGAGTTATCTGTACCAAAACTCATTCCAGTCATTACGCCTTCTGTTGCTGCATAATAAACCCTGCTGCCAAAATCAACCATTACATGTCCTACGCCAAATAATTCATTTTTGAAATCAAATTCTATAGTAAACTGGTCAGGCATGTAGGTTTGATTTTTCATTCGTGGTGTAAGTGTTGCGCCTTCTCCTTTAGGTACATGAATTACATTTTCTCCATCTTCCTCCTGGATATCCATTTGACCATGAGAAAGATCAAACTGAGAGGGTATTTCACCTGTTTGTTCGTCTGCAAGTTGAGATTGAAAAATAATTTTATCTCCTGGTACAAAATCATAATTAGCATATGATTTCATAGCATTGGAAGAAGATGCATCGGCATTAGACGTTACGGTCTTATCTGTATTGTCAGCGCTTTTTGTTACTGTGCTGTCTTTTTTCTTAGTGACATCCTCAGTTTTATCCGGACTTTTATCAATCGCCTGGTCGGTCTTTTGGTCAACACGCTGGTTGGTCTTATTTTTTATTTTATCTCCCAGTTTCTTTAATAACTGACTTTTGCCAGCAATTGAAAACACAGATAAAACAAGCAGGAGGGTGAACAACTTTTTCATAAAAAATAGTTTTGAGTAAAGTTGCTCTTTCAATTGATACAAGACAATCACAAAAAAGTGTTAGTGCCCCACCAAACCTCCTCTAAGGAGAGGTTTAAAATCTTATGGATTAAGAAGTGATCGCAAGTCCTCCCTTTAGAGAGGATTCAGGATGGCCTTCCGTAAACTTTATTCAGGGCTTCCGTTCTGCTTTGTACCTGCAGCTTTTCATAAATTTTTCTTGAATGGCTGCGAACGGTTTCAATGCTGATTTTCATTTCATCTGCGATTTCCTTATATCGAAGACCTTTTGAGAGAGCTTTTAAAATTTCTTTTTCTTTTGAAGTGAGAATGCTGGTTTCATCAATGGAATCTTTATGTTGAAAGGAGGCAATGACTTTTCTCGCAATTTGGCTGCTCATCGGAGAGCCGCCATTATACACTTCCGTAATAGCATCCAGGATCTTTGATGGGGCCGTTTTTTTCAGCAGGTACCCACTGGCTCCGGCTTTCAGAGATTCAAAAATATTTTCATCATCTTCATACACCGTACTCATAATAAATTGTGTATGGGGACATTGTAATTTTAATTTCTTCACTGCCTCAATGCCGCTGATGCCGGGCAGGTGAATATCCATTAACGCTACATCGGGACAAAAGCCGGGCAATTCAGCAAGCGCCTGCTCCGCTGTAGAAAATGTTTTCAGGCAAGTGAATCCATCACTGCCACCAATCAGCATTTGGAGGCCTTCTCTTATTTCTTTAATGTCCTCTATGATTACGGTCTGTATCATCAGCTTTTCAAAAATAATTCATGAAACAATAATATAGCATCACAAAAAAGTGTTAGGCCTGAATGGTTATGATTGTTTCTGTTCCTTTTCCCCGATCGGTATGAATCTCATACCTGCCGCCAATTTGTTCAATACGGTTTTGCATATTGATCAACCCGTTACCAAATTGCCGCACCCGAGTTATGTCAAAACCCTGACCATCGTCTTTTATTTTTAAAATAATATTGTTTGAGTTATAATTGACCAATATATGAACTTTGTTGCTCCATGCATGCTTACTGATATTATTAAATGATTCTTTTATTGTAAGAAAAATATTTCTTCTTGTCTCTTCTGATAATTTTATTTCCGGAAATTTTTCAGGATAATCGAATTCGATTTCTATGCTAAATGGCTCAAAATATTTTAATCCATACTCACGGATATAAGCAGCGAGATTTTCCAGCGTATCATTTCTCGGATTTAACACCCAGATTATATCCTGGAGATTATCTACCAATTCTCTTGAAGATTCAGAAATATTTTCCAGTTGTTGCTTTGCTTTTTCTGGTTCATTCAATTGCTTTTTTACTACTTCACTCATAATCGCAATCTTGGTTAAACCACTGCCAAGATCATCATGCATATCCCTGCTGATGCGATTGCGTTCTTTTTCTATTGCCTGCTCTTTTTCGAGTTGCAATAATTTATCTTTAAGGTTACGTTGAGAAATATAACGGACTATTGTAAAAAATATTCCGGCGCTAACGATACTCATTAGTACAATGAACCACCACGTTTTCCAGAAAGGAGACTTTATTGCAAATGTAATAGTGATGATATTCGAAGAAGAAATTCCATTTGCGCTGGATGCTTTTAATTGAATGCTATAATCTCCGGGAGAAAGATTCGCATATTGAATCTCGCCTTTGTTTCCAACATAATGCCAGCCGGCATCTATACCCTGAAGTTTGCAATAATACTGGTTGCGGAACGGATTGGAAAGATCGGGTAATGCCCATTTAAATAAAATATTATTTGAACGATAATTAAAATAAAGTGTAGAATAGCCATTCCATTCGACAGGTTTTTCATTTGCAAAGATTTCTGTTACCCGTACGATTGTTGAAGTGGAAACAGCAGCTAAAAATTTTTGCGGATCTATTGTGATAATATAGCCTGCATTTCCAAATACTATAGTGCCATCACTACGACAGAATAAAGTGCCATCCATATCATTATTTACCAGCCCATCCGCGGTAGTAAATCGTTTGAATGTATGATTGGCCTCATTAAAAACAACAAGCCCATTTTTTGTAGCTATCCACCAGTTGCCGATTTTGTCCGGGCAAATATCATATATCTCTTTGTTCATTTCAACAGGCAGATCAAAAAATTGAATCTTCCTGTTGTGTTCATCCCATTTTATCAATGAATAAGAAGTAGCAGAATACAGGAAGCCATTTCGGAAAAAAACAGAGGACGTATGTGTTTTTTCTCCAATTTCTTTTGCAAAAGGTTTTGAAAATTTCCCGTCTTTTCTTTCATACAGGACAATACCTTCATCAAGGTCAGCCATCCATATATTACCATTGTTATCTTCTGCTGCCGAAGCGATCAGTAATCTTTTCGTTATACCATTCTCTTTGATAAAGCCATCCCATAATTTTTTGCATTTTCCTGTAAGTGTATCCATAATCCAGATCCCTTCCCGCCAGGGAAAGACCCATAATTTTTTTTCTGAATCAAAAAAAAGATGAGCAATAAAATTTCTTGGAAGTGTGGTGCTATCCCCAATTTTGTGGCGGAACCAAACAAAGTTTCCCTTTGCAATATTTATTTTTACAATGCCTTCAGAATTGCCTATCCATAAAGTATTGTTATTTCGAATTGACATCGAGAGTGCACTTGCAAAAGGTTGAGTAATATTTCCACCTGATGAATGTTCCAGTACATAACTAAGATCTTTCTTTAAGTTCCAGTTCTTGTCATACAGTTTTAGAAAATTTTTAGATTGGCCGCCTACAATAAGCAAGTTGTTCCACTCTGCAATTAAATCTTCCTGTGAAGTAATAGTAGTGGGGAAAAGATGATGCTGAAAAAATTGTCTTTGTGGGTTATAGATGTAAAGCCCGGCAGTAGAAGCGAGCCAGATCCAACCATCGGTTGACTGGTAACAAGGAAAAACCGGAGGAATCTCTGCGAGTTGCGATGATGTAAAGAAATGGAAAAAAATTCCGGCGAATGGATCAAAAGCAAGGAGGTTGCCATCAAGCCATAAAACATATTTGCCATTTGGTTCTTTTACCTCGGTAATATGTTTTACAACAGAAGTTTGCTGAGGCGATGAAAAGTAATGACTCACTTTTCCTGTGGTTCTGTCTAATTTTTCAAGTCCATTTCCCCAGTTGCCAGCCCAAATTTTTTTATCAGTAGACTCATAAACATAGGCGAACAATTCATGATAAGGTGAATCATTCTCTGCACTTATCTCTTTTTTATACAAAAATGTATTCAGATCAAATGACCAGACTCCATCGGCTGAAGAAAGCCATAATTTATTTTCGTCATTATCGGAGATCAGATGAGTCAACTTGTTGCAAAAGGAGGCTTGATTCTTTTTATCAGTATTATTATAAAAAGGGAGGAACGATTTTCCCACAGGATTAAAAAGCAATAGTCCTCCGTCGGTACTGCACCAGATGCGTTGTTGATGATCAACAAGGACACAATTAATAAAAGCTGAATTGCCATATGGGCTTGGAAGTGGCGATGCTGAGCTGAATGTTTTTTTTTGTTTTACATAACAGGATAAACCTGTAGGGGTACCTACCCAAATATTTCCAAGACTATCTTCTGTAAGGCTGAGTATATCATTATTAATAAGTGATGAGCTATCATTATTGCGATGTCTGAAAACAGTTATTGAAGATCCATCAATCACATTCAACCCATCGGCAGTACCGATCCACACAAAATCGTTCTTATCCTTAAGTACACATTGAACATGGTTATCACTTAAGCCATTGGCTTCAGTGACAGAATAAAGAACAATATTATGAACGGAGGTTTGGCCAATGAGCTTATCCGAAAAAAGGAATATAAAACTTGATATAAACCATACAGCTTTCAATTGGTATAATTGAAAGCTGAATTTACAACAGAAACTGATTGTTTACACACGGGGCCTCCAGGGAATTTCTTTCACTTTTAAATGATGGCCGATAAACCGTGCAAGCACAAAAAGATAATCGCTTAAACGATTGATGTATTTGATAACAAGAGGATCAATGAACATTTTATTTTCTTGGATCGCTACACAAAGACGTTCGCAGCGGCGGCATACGCAACGGGCAACATGAGCAGAAGAAACCGCAATATGCCCACCCTGCAAAATGAATGATTTCATTTCTGGCAACTCTTCGTTCATTTTATCTATTTCTTTTTCCAAAAAAATTATGTCTGATTCTTTGAGATCGGGAATTTTTAGTTTGGTTTCTTTTTCAGGATCACAGGCAAGTGAAGAACCGATGGTGAATAAACGATCCTGAATTTCTTTTAAGATTTTTTTAGTCTTTTTTATTTTAACCTGGTCGTTGACAAAACCAATCCATGAATTCAGTTCATCAACCGTTCCATAAGCTTCAATGCGTAAATGACTTTTGGGAACCTTAGTCCCCCCGATCAATGAAGTCATTCCTTTATCACCAGTCTTAGTATAAATTTTAATAGCCATTTAAGTAGAACATTATAGAAACAAAAATTATCGGGATTAATGAACAGTAACGGTTGCCATATTCTTTTGATCGCTTTCAATTAATCCATCTCTCAGGCGTACAATTCTTTTGGCATAATTAGCGATATCTGTTTCATGAGTTACCAGTACTACTGTATTTCCTCTTTCATGAATAGCTCCGAAAATCTGCATGATCTCATAGGATGTGCTGGTATCAAGATTGCCTGTTGGTTCATCAGCCAGGATAATGGCAGGATTATTTACAAGTGCTCTCGCAATGGCTACCCGCTGGCATTGTCCGCCGGAAAGTTCATTGGGTTTGTGATGGCTGCGATCAGTAAGGTTAACCAATTCCAATACTTCCTTTGCTTTTTGTGTTCTTTCTTTTTTGTTCATGCCGCCATAAACCAAAGGCAGCGCTACATTTTCCAAAGCAGTCAGCCGGGGCAACAGATTGAATTGCTGGAAAACAAAACCGATTTCTTTATTGCGGATTTCAGCAAGATCATTATCCTTCATCTGACTCACATCATGTCCGTTCAGTATATAATTTCCTGAAGTTGGAGAATCCAGACATCCGACAATATTCATAAGAGTGCTTTTACCTGAACCAGAAGGGCCCATTAATGCCACGTATTCATTTTTATAGATATCCAATGAAATTCCTTTCAGCACTTTCAATTCAAGCTTCGCCATAAAATAGCTCTTCTGAATAATATTGAGATGTATGATGCCTCCAACCCCTAAAGGGGAGCTTTGGAAATTTTCATTTAACGCTAAATTCATTATTTAGAAAATCTTTATTCATGAATAAATAGAATGTTCTTATTCCCCTTCAGGGGAAAGAGGCTTTATAACCTTTGGTACTTTAAAAAAATTTTCATCCTTTACCGGTGCATTTTTCAATGCTTCTTCCCGGCTGATTGATCCTTTCACTTCATCTTCGCGCAGCACATTTATTTCATCACTCATGTGCAGCAGCGGCTCAACAGCAGACAAATCCAGTTCATTCAGCTTTTCAACAAAAGCGATCATTCTTTGCAAATCGTTTTTAATTTCTGTTCTATCGGCATCTTCAAACTTTAATCTTGCCAGGTGGGCCAATTTATCCACCATTGCATCATTTACTTCCATCGGACAAAGATAGCCAGAAGTTGGAAGCCGGAAACGAGATAACTGACCATTCAAATAATTCTTGTGACTGACTTCAAACTTCATTTTCTTATCTTCGTCAGGTATGGAAAAGAAGAAAGAAATGTTGCATACAGAAAGACAGATAGTAATGAGCGGCATTCGGCCGACAGGGTTCCTGCACTTAGGCAATTATTTTGGTGCCCTGAAAAATTATGTGAAAATGCAGGAGGATTATGTTTGTTATTTTATGGTGGCCGATTGGCATTCACTTACTACTCATCCGGATACAAAAGAATTGCGAAGCAGTGTGTTGAAAGTGCTGGCAGAAAATATTGCGGCTGGTATTGATCCTGAAAAAGCATGTTTGTATTTACAAAGCCGTATTCCCGAAATTGCTGAATTGTATTTGTTGCTGAACATGCTGGCTTATAAAGGTGAATTGGAAAAAACCAGCACCTTTAAAGAAAAAGTGCGACTGCAACCTGAAAATGTAAATGCAGGATTATTAACATATCCCGTTTTGCAAGCTGCAGATATTTTAATTCACCGGGCTTCTTATGTGCCGGTTGGAAAAGATCAGGAACAACATTTGGAAATGGCAAGAAATTTTGCACAGCGGTTCAATCATCGCTATGGAGAATTATTTCCCGAACCAGCAGCATTTAATTTTGGTGAAGAATTGGTAAAAGTTCCAAGTCTTGATGGCGCTGGTAAAATGAGTAAAAGTGAAAACCAGTTTGCCACTTTGTATCTTGCTGATGATAACGAAACGATCCGGAAGAAAGTGATGAAAGCTAAAACAGATACCGGGCCTACAGAAAAGAATTCTAAGAAGCCGGAAGAGATTGAAAATTTATTTATGCTGATGAAACTGGTAAGTGCTGCAGATGTTTTAAATAAATATGATTCTGATTTTGCTGATTGCAGTATCCGCTATGGTGATATGAAAAAACAACTGGCTGAAGACATGGTGAAATTCATTGCACCAATACGGGAAAAAGCAGAATATATTTATAATGATGAAAAATATTTAAGGCAGGTAGTTGAAATGGGAACTAAGAGGGCAAGAAAAAGCGCTATGGAAACCATAAGGCTGGTAAGGAAAGCCATTGGGTTGAAATATTTTTGATATTTCTTCCCCAGAAGTTTTTCATTAGGCAGAATTCAATACTTTTATCGTCGGTTCAATACTTAACGTTATAAATTCCCCTTCAGGGATGGGCATTATGGCAAAAACAAAAAAACCCAAGCATATAGCAGTGGCAGGAAATATCGGCGCCGGTAAAACGACGTTGACGGAAATGCTCAGCAAGCATTACAAATGGATTCCCAACTTTGAAGATGTGGATCATAATCCATACCTGATGGATTTTTATGAAGACATGCCCCGCTGGAGTTTCAACCTGCAGATATATTTTCTCAACAGCCGTATTCGCCAGTTAGTAGAAATACAAAGAGGAACGGAAACGGTGATACAAGACCGAACAATTTATGAAGATGCTAACATTTTTGCTCCCAACCTCCATGAGATGGGATTGATGAGCAAAAGAGATTTTGATAATTATTATCATTTCTTCCAGACGCTGAAATCAATGGTGCAGCCACCTGATCTTCTTATCTACCTGAATGCATCTGTGCCAACATTGGTGGGAAATATTCAGAAAAGAGGGCGTGAATATGAAGAAAATATCCGGTTGGATTATTTAAAAAAACTTAACGAATACTATAATAAGTGGATTGACAGTTATAAGGAAGGACAACTTCTGGTGATTGATGCAGACAAGAATAAATTTGCAGAAAATAATGAACATTTTGGAGAGATTATAAGAAAAGTAGATGCACAGTTATACGGATTGTTTTAAGTGATTATGAAAATTGTAATATTTTTTTTGATAATTACCATTGCCGGCACGGTCAATGGACAAACCCTGAAAGATGCTCTTTTTGGGGGAAAATTAAAAACAGATTCAACCACAGTTATAAGAAAAGGTGACAGTTTGAAATTGCGCAACAACATTCCTCAGAAAATAAAAAAAGATTCTTTGAAAAATGAAACAGTGCTGACTGATTCTTCACAGACAATTTCTCACGACACAACTTCAACGGCTCCCGTTACTTCAACAGCACCTGTTACTTCATCAGCTCCTGATAATAATAAAATATGGAAACAGTTTGTTGATGAATATACCGGCATCATTAAAAATGAAGTGTTACCATCCAAAAAAATAAAACGAGGCACCTATTCAATCCTGATAGATTACGAGATCGAGCTTGATGGAACCGTAAAAACAAACGATGTTTTCTGCACACCGGAAAGTTCTTATTTATTGGAACAGATCAAATCAAGAATGATGAAAAATGCGCCGCAACTTTCTCCGGTACTTCTGAGCAATGGCAAACCCCGCAAAGCATTTAAGAAACAAGCATTTACTTTTACTAAGGAGAAAGAATAAAATTCAAATTCATAGGTAGAATTAGCAGCATTAATTTTTTTATCTTTTAATTAATAGTCCGAATACTCTTTTAACTCTTCCAGCATTTTTGCAATCTTCATTAACCATTCTGCTTGTTTCACTTTATTGCGGCTGAAATCAGTTTCAATATCATAGCGGTCTTGAAACGCATCTTTCTCATCAATTATATTTTGATAGATTTTGTCAAGGTCGTGCCGGTAATTGTTTTTGTCGAATTTGTATTCACTCATCATTTTATTCAGCTTCCTTGCAAAGATTTCAGTGATATCAAAATGTCCCTGCTCATGAGAAAGAACGTAATCTGATTTGTATCGTACCCATGATTTGTTTTTAGAAAGACTACATTTAATTTTATAAGTGAAATGTTCTGCGCTGATACCATAATTGATCCCAAGAGAAGTGGATGTGGAAGCCGCAGCATCGGAAGATGGATCCGGTTTGCCTTTATAATCACTCCATGATAATTTTCTTTCGCTATCCCATTTTACTAATTCTTCCGGGATTTTTTGTCCGTTAACAAAGAATGGTGTTAAAAGACAAATCAGGCAGATATATTTTTTTACAATTTGCATAATTTGATTTCAACGGAAAATTGAAATAAAAAGTTTAAATGGAAACATAAAAAAACTCCCTCCCGGATATTATCGGGAAGGAGCGGCAAACAAGCGTCAGGCCAAAAATAATTATCAGGTTGCCTTGGGTGCAGCATCCAGGATTTCCCTGGTAACACCACTGGCATATTTTTCAAAATTCTTTATAAACAGGCCGGCTAAATGTTTTGCTTTTTCATCATACGCATTTTTATCAGGCCATGTATTGCGTGGGTTCAATATTTCCGTAGGAACATCCGGACATTCTTTGGGAATAGCAACACCAAATATCGGGTGATTTTCAAATTCAACATGATTCAGTTTTCCTACTAACGCAGCAGTGATCATTGCTCTTGTAAATTTCAATTTCATCCGGCTACCAACACCGTATGGACCACCTGACCAGCCTGTATTGACCATCCACACATTCACTTTATGTCTTTGCATTTTCTCACCAAGCATTTTTGCATATTGACCGGGATGTAATGGGAGAAATGGTGCGCCAAAACATGCACTGAATGTAGACTTGGGCTCAGTTACTCCGGCTTCAGTTCCGGCTACCCTCGCTGTATATCCGGAAATGAATTGATACATGGCCTGACCCGGCGTCAGTTTCGCAATCGGCGGCAATACTCCAAACGCATCACAGGTAAGAAAGAAAACATTTTTTGGCAAACCACCAATGGATGGCTCCAATGCATTGCTGATAAAATTTAATGGATAGGAAACTCTTGTGTTTTCCGTTACGGCATCAGCTTCAAAATCGATCTTATTGGTTCCTGGATGAAAGACGACATTTTCCACTAAAGCTCCGGGGCGGATGGCTTTGAATATTTCTGGTTCATTTTCAGCTGAAAGGTTTATACACTTTGCATAACAACCGCCTTCAAAATTAAAAATGTTGTCATCTGTCCAGCCATGTTCATCATCTCCAATTAATTTTCTGTTGGGATCAGCGCTTAATGTTGTTTTACCAGTTCCGCTTAGTCCAAAAAAAATTGCCGTATCACCATCTTTTCCCATATTAGCGCTGCAATGCATGCTCAACACGTTCTTATCGTGAGGTAAAATATAATTGAGAATAGTGAAAATTCCTTTCTTAGTTTCACCAGTGTAACCACTTCCTGCAATCAATATTGTTTTATGTTTAAATGAAATTACAGCTGCATTATGCTGGCGGGTACCACATTCTTTGGGATTAAGTTTCAATCCCGGTGCAGCAAGAATATGCCATTCGGGTTTGAAATTCTTCAATTCACTTTCATTGGGCCGCAGAAACATATTGTATGCAAAAAGATTATTCCAGGGTTTCTCTGTAATGACACGAATATTCACACGATACCTGGGATCAGCACAAGCGTAAGAATCACGAACCCACAGTTCTGAACACTGATTGAGATAATCAACAATTTTTTTATTAATGATGTCAAAATATTTTGGTTCAATGGGGATATTAAAATTATTCCAGTGTACTGAATTTTCCGTGATCTCATCTTTCACAGTAAACTTATCGTTTGGAGAACGGCCTGTAAATTCACCGGTACGAATCACCAATGCGCCGGTATCATTCAAAACTCCTTCACCGATCCGAATTGTGTCCTGTACTAATTTTTCCGGGAATAACTGGTAATGGATGTTTTCATTTGCTTTAATTCCCAGTTGAAACAATTCTTTACCGGTCATATCAAGAAGTTTATCTGCCATAACTGAATTTTGGGTTGTTCCAAACAAATGTAAGCTACAAACTTGTTTCAATATAAAAAGCCATAAACAAAACTTATTAAAATCAGCCGAAAGTTTCTGATATTGCAACTGTTTACGGGAAGATTTTGAAAAAATTTTGAGTGTGATTAAGATTTGAGAGAATCGGATTCACAAAGTGGCTCTGTTTTTTGTGAACGGTAATTCCCTGCGATAACGTTCTTTTCTTAAGATAAAAAATTGTACAAAATGAAATACTTACCACCAAACCCGGAATTATTTTCAAAGAACCGGGAACGATTTATCAATGAAATGCAAAAAAATTCTATAGCCATTTTTGTAAGTAATGATGAAGTGCCAATCAATGGGGATGCTTTGTATCCATTTAAACAAAACAGCGATCTGTTCTGGCTGAGCGGAATTATCCAGGAAGATAGTATGGTGATTTTGTTTCCTGATAATCCGGATCCCAAATATCGTGAAGTGCTGGTACTGGTTCGCCCCAATGAATTAAAAGAAAAATGGGATGGAAAGCGACTTCGCACTAACGAGGCTCAGGCAATCAGCAGCATAAAAACAATTGTATGGCTTGATAGTCTTGATGGATTATTGCAACCATGGATTCACCTGGCAGATACCATTTATCTTGACAGCAATGAAAATGACCGAAAAGGAAGTTTAATAAGAACCAGAGAATACCGCTATGTAAAAGAAATGAAATCCAGGTATCCGTTGCATAATTATCAGCGCACAGCAAAGATCATGAAAGAACTACGCGGAATTAAAACGGCGCTTGAAGTTGAAGTGATGCAAAAAGCAATTGATATTACACACAATACTTTTCTTCGCTTATTGAAATTTATTAAACCAGGAGTGATGGAATATGAAATTGAAGCAGAAATATTTCATTCATTTCTCAGCCAGCGATCGATGGGACCAGCTTACGGAAGTATTATTGCCAGCGGCGACAGGGCCAGGACTTTGCATTATGTTTCCAATAACGAAGAATGTAAAGATGGTGAATTAGTGTTGATGGATTTCGGCGCTGAATATGGTTATTACTGCGCCGACCTGACCAGGACAGTTCCGGTAAATGGAAAATTTACAAGAAGGCAAAAAACAGTTTATAATGCCTGTTTGCATTTACATGATTATGCAAAAAGTTTGCTGAAGCCCGGAATCTCAATCATGGAATATACGGACAAAGTCGGTGAAGAAGCCACACAACAATTTTTAAAAATCAGGTTGTTGAAAAAAACGGATGTGAAAAATGAAGACCCGGAAAACAGAGCGTATAGAAAATATTTGTATCATGGTATTTCTCATCATTTAGGTGTGGATGTACATGACCTGGGAACCAGAACAGAACCCATCAAGCCCGGAATGGTTTTTACAGTAGAACCCGGAATTTATATTGAAGAAGAAAAAATGGGAGTGAGAATAGAAAATAATATCTGGATAACAAGAAATGGTAATAAAGACCTGATGGCAAAAATCCCAGTCACCGTTGAAGAGATTGAAGCATTGATGAAAAAATAATTATTTAATGTGTTAATTTGATAATTTGAAAATTATTTTCGCTGGTAATTTCAAATTTTCAAATTTTCAAATTTTCAAATTGATGAAGCAACTTCCTAACCTGTTTACGCTGCTTAACTTAATTTTCGGCTGCCTGGCAATTGTTTTCACATTGCAAAATGGGATTACAGTTTTTACCAATAATGAAGGAACTCAGTTACTTGATATTCCCGAAAAGATATGGATGGCATCATTGTTTATTGGCCTGGCCGCGGTTGTTGATTTTTTTGATGGATTCATTGCCCGCCTTTTTAAAGCCTCATCTGAAATGGGAAAGCAGTTAGACTCACTGGCAGATGTAGTGAGTTTTGGAGTGGCACCCGGAATGATCATGTACCAGTTTCTTCGGCTGAGCTATGCACAACAGGAAGACGGCCTCGACATTTCAATGATCTGGCTAATGATCGCATTCTTAATTCCTGCCGCTGCTGCATACCGGTTGGCAAAATTTAATCTTGACAACAGTCAGCAATATTCGTTTAAAGGAGTGCCCACGCCGGCCATTGGATTATTGATAGCATCGTTTCCGATCATTTACTGGAATGTTAATGAAGCCTGGGTAATAAAATTATTATTGAATAAATGGTTTTTGTATGGAATCATTTTATTACTCAGTTATTTAATGATATCAGATCTGCCGATAATAAGTTTAAAGTTTAAAAATTTTGGCCTGAAAAATAATTTGGCCAAATACATTCTTATTGTTGTTTCAATTTTATTATTATTATTATTGAGATGGTTAGCAGCCCCGGCTATTTTCATCATATATGTTCTTGTATCTTTGCTCTTCAAAAATAAAATTACATGACGTTCACTGTTCAAATCAAAGTAATGCCACTGAAAGAATTACTGGATCCTCAGGGTAAAGCTGTAATGAGCGGCTTGCAGAATCTTGGATTATCAGAAGTGGAAGATGTGAGGATCGGCAAAAACATAACCCTGCAGCTTAATGCAGAATCTGCTGAACAGGCAAAACAACTGGCAGAAGAAGCCAGTAAAAAACTTTTGGCAAACCCTGTGATGGAATATTTTGAAATTAGTACCCCCAACCCCTAAAGGGGATTTTTTTTATTAATCAACAATTCAGGTTTCATCATTGAATAAAAGTCAGCATGCAGGAAATGACAATGATTTAAGTTCCCCTTTTAGGGGTATAGAGGGTATGCTCTATATTGTCCCCACTCCCATTGGCAATTTGAAAGACATTACACTTCGTGCGTTAGAAGTATTGAAGGAAGTTGATCTGATCCTTGCGGAAGACACACGAACCACTTCTAATCTTCTGAATCATTACCAGATCATAAAACCGCTATCTCCTTATCACCAGCATAATGAACATAAGGTTCTTCATCATCTCGTCAATCAGTTATTGGATGGAAAAAAAATTGCAATAGTCACAGATGCCGGCACTCCGGGAATTTCCGATCCTGCATTTTTAATGGTACGTGAATGTATCAAAGTCGGAGTAAAAGTAGAATGTTTGCCAGGAGCGACTGCATTTGTTCCGGCATTGATCAACAGTGGCATTCCAACAAACCGTTTCGTTTTCGAGGGATTTCTTCCGGTAAAAAAAGGAAGACAGTCTTTATTAAAAAAACTTTCTGAGGAAGACCGGACAATGATTTTTTATGAGTCGCCATTGAGATTGGTAAAGACATTGGAAGAATTCATTCAATATTTCGGCAATGAAAGGCAATGTTCAGTAAGCCGTGAGCTTACCAAATTATTCGAAGAAAATAAAAGAGGAACCCTTCAGGAAATTTGTGAGTATTTTAAAGAAAAAGGAGTAAAAGGAGAAATTGTAATCATTGTTCAGGGAAACGGGAAATAATAACAAAGTATAAATTTCTTTTGGCATAATTTTTTGAATTATTTATTGAATTTTGTAACCACAATAAATAAACTATGAAAAAAATAATCCTGACTCTTGCTATTGTTTCCATTGCATCTTCTCTGTATTCTCAGGTTCGTGAAATACCGCAGGCGGTGAAAGATGCTTTTACCCATCAATATGCAGATGCAACAGACGTTGAATACAGAGATCAGTTAGTGCTGGTCAATGTTGATTTTAAACTGGACGGAGAAAATATGACCGCCACCTATAATAATAAAGGAGTGTGGAAAGGAACCGAAAAAGAATGGAGCTTTGATAAATTATCGGATGCAGTGAAAGATGGATTTTCCAAAAGCAAATATGCTGATTGGGATCAGGAAGAAACTACTTTTCTATATATTCCCGGAGGTGCCGAACAGTTTCGGATTAAAGTGAAAAAAAATGATCTTCAAAAAAAATATCTATACTTCAATTCAAAAGGAAGATTGTTAAGAGAGTCTATTACAATTTGAGTTTATTATTGTTATTCCCATCTCCATAATGAGGAAACGAATGTTATCTGTCAATATTTGTTTTTCTTTTAACGCTGCTTTGCCGAATTTTGCGGCTTCAAATATTGAATGATGAAAAGAATTTGCTTTCTCATAGTTTTTGGTCTTTTATTCACTGTTTCATATACACAGCCTGATCGCTGGCAACAAAGAGTAAAATATATAATGAACATTGATATGAATGTTCAGACAAACCGGTTTACCGGAATACAAAAATTAGAATACTGGAATAATTCTCCCGATACACTTGACAAAGTTTTCTATCATCTCTACTTCAATGCTTTTCAACCTGGCAGCATGATGGATGTTCGCAGCCGCAGACAGGGAACCATTCAGATCGGCAGAGGATCCGATTGGGATTCAAGAGTAGGAGACCGCATTCTGAATTTGAAACCGGATGAGATCGGCTATCAAAAAATCATTTCATTAAAAATGAATGGTCGTCCGCAGAATTATAAAATGCTGGAAACAATTTTAGAAGTTGATCTTGATAAACCCATTCTTCCAAAATCAAAAGTTGTTTTTGATATGGATTTTGAAGCGCAGGTGCCCATCCAGATCCGTCGCAGCGGAAGAGATAATCCTGTTACAAAAGTCCGTTATTCCATGAGCCAGTGGTATCCTAAGATGTGTGAATACGATTATGAAGGCTGGCATCCTGATCCATATGTTGGTCGTGAATTTTATGGCGTGTGGGGAGATTTTGACGTAAAAATTTCAATTGATAAAAATTATATACTTGGTGGTACAGGATATTTAGAAAATGCCAACCAGATTGGTTATGGATATGAAACTCCCGGAACGAAAGTAAATCGTCCGCCTGGTGACAAACTCACCTGGCATTTTATAGCGCCTAATGTGCATGATTTTATGTGGGCCGCAGATCCCGGTTATATTCATATATCCAGAAAAATAAATGACAGCCTTACTGTTCATGTTTTATATAAACCAACTAATGCACCAGTTCAGCAATGGGAAGCATTATTAGATATGTTTCAAAAAGCATTACCGTATGTTGAAAAAACTTTCGGGCCTTATCCTTATAAACAGTTTTCATTTATTCATGGCGGTGATGGTGGAATGGAATACCCAATGGCAACATTACTTTTCAGTCCCAGTGCGGCTATGCATGAATGGATGCATAGCTGGTATTATGGCATGCTGGGCAATAATGAATCCTTATATGCATGGATGGACGAAGGTTTTGCTTCTTATGCTGACAACAGGGTAACTGCCTATTTGAATAACAGCCACGATTTTCCGTATGCCGGGGCTTATTTGGGTTATTACTCGCTGGTGAGAAGTGGAAAAGAAGAGCCATTGTCAACACATGCCGATCACTACAATACTAATTTTGCTTATAATTATGGAGTTTATTCCAAAGGAGAAGTTTTCCTGGAACAACTCGGATATATTACCGGCGCTTCTGTGCTTGATAAAATTTTATTGGAATATTATTGGAAATGGCGTTTCAAACATCCTAATGGATCTGACTTTATAAGAATTGCAGAAAAGGTAAGTGGAATGAAATTGGACTGGTATAAGAATTATTGGATCTATTCTACTAAAACTATTGATTATGCTATTGACAGTTTGTGGCAGGAAGGAAACAAAACAAAAATACGCCTGAGCCGGATGGGCTTAATGCCAATGCCGGTTGATCTGCAACTGACTTTTAAAGATGGCACCAAAGAACTGCATTACATTCCGCTTGATCTTATGTATGGTGAAAAACCCATTGAAGATTCAACGATTCCGCGAATAACTTATGATGCCTGGAAGTGGACTAATCCAACTTATACTATTGTATCCAATCACAAACTGACAGATATCACCGTCGTAGAAATTGATCCGTCACAAAGGATGGCCGACATAGACCGAAGAAATAATAAACTGGAATTGAATTGGTGATGAAAGAAAGCTAATAAAACAAAAGACCATCGGCAAGAAGCCGATGGTCTTTTACGATTTCATAAAGGCCTTATTTATTTTGCCTCTATAAGACGTCTAATGATCAATGGACGGACCCTTTCGTAACTATAATAAAATCTGATTCAAATGTAGGAGCATTATTTCATTGCTACAATACCACTTTAGTGGTATATACTTGACCCTGATCTCAGGATTTTGATGAAAAAACTCAATTATCTGCCCAAAAATATATTTACGGCCTGCACCCGGTTGGAGACGTGTAGCTTTTCATAAATATGATAAGCGTGTTTGCGGATAGTTTCTACACCAATATTAAGTTTATTGGCAATCTCTTTGTACATCATTCCACGGGAAAGAAGATCGAGTATTTCTTTTTCGCGGAATGAAAGATTTTCTATATCACTTAAACCGGCGTTGAACTCAGATGCCGGCTTTGTTTGAAATGCAGCTACAACTTTTCTTGCTATCAGGCTGCTCATGGGCGAGCCACCATTATATAATTCACGTATAGCATCAAGCATTTTTCGTGGAGGCGTTTTTTTGAGAATATATCCGCTGGCGCCAACACTCAATGCCTCAAATATCTTTTCGCTTTCATCATAAACAGTACACATCATAAAATTAGTAGCAGGCATTTTAGGTTTCAATTCCTTCACACATGCAATACCATTTTCTCCGGCACCCAAATTGATATCCATCAGCACAACATTAGGCTGCAATTTTGGAATTTTCCGGTTGGCCTCTTCAGCCGAACCCATGCTGCCAATGCATCTGCATTCTTTTGACATATTAATGATCTCTTCCAATGCGTCACGTACTTCAGCATTATCTTCAACTATGCAAACAGATATTTCTTTCATATAACAAAGGTCTGCTTTCAATGGGAATCAAACAATACCACTTTCCGGTAATTCTGAGATCAACGACTGATAAAAAGTATAAATTTTCCCTTGAAATATTCACCGGGAAAAACCTGTTCGATTTCTATAATGTTTGGTCTTGTACCACTCTCCTGTATTTCTTTGGCCAGATCACCACCTTTTAAACAAATAAGCCCAGCATGCATTTCATCCTTGAGACTTGAGCCTTGAGATCTGGCTCTTAGTAAGGGCTTGCTCCATTTCCATAAATCCTTTATCGGCGCTACAGCTCTCGATACCGCAAAATCAAACTGTCTCTTTTTAATTTCTTCTGCCCTTATATGTTGCGTGGTTACATTTTTCAAACCTATACTTTCAGTCACAGCGTCTACTACTTTTATTTTTTTAGCAATACTATCCACCAGGTGAAATTTTACATCCGGGAAAAAAATAGCCAGTGGAATTCCGGGAAATCCTCCGCCGGTACCAATATCAATGATCTCTGTGCCGGCTTCAAATTCAAACATAGCCGCGATACTGAGAGAATGAAGAACGTGTTTTTCATACAGACTATCAATATCTTTCCGTGAAATCACATTGATCTTGCTGTTCCATTCTTTATATAAATGTTCCAACGCTTTAAACTGATCAATTTGCAGGGAAGTAAAGCCCGAAAAATATTTTAAGATAATTTCCATAATGATTTCTCTCAATTCTTTTACAGAATAGAGCTACCAACTCTTGCCGGGTCTTTTCCACAAAGCAGGTGCAAAAATGATGTAATAAAAAAACATCCACATATCCAGAACAATGAACCACGGCCATAGATCTTTTTCTCCCATTTTTTTCATTGACATATAAAAAATAATGGCTTGCAATAAAAAACGAATTCCAAATAAGCCCAGTGTTAATTGCCAGTCATAGAACAAAAGACTTGCTACAAACAGAGGATAAAATATAAATTGTGATGAGAAATATAATCCCAACAGGAATTTATGTTTGGTTTTATAATATTTGGCAGTTGTATAGTGCCTTGCTTTTTGCCTCAACCATCCGCCCCATGTTGTTTTAGGAATAGAACGGGTTAAGGCATCGGGATCAATAATAACTGCTGTATTCTTTTTTGTTGCCACTTTGTTTATGAAAAGGTCATCATCGCCACTCGGAATATGATTGATGGAAGAAAAGCCTTTGTTGTTCATGAATAAACTTTTTTTGTAGGACAGGTTTCTTCCAACTCCCATATAAGGAATTCCGGCCAGCGCATAAGAAAGATATTGCAGCGCTGTATGAAATGCTTCAAAGCGGATAAGTTTATTCAATAAGCCTTTACGCCGGTGATAAGCGCCATACCCCAATACCACTTCAATATTTTCATCATAACCATTCTGCATTTTTTGTATCCAGAATTCACTGGAAGGCACGCAATCAGCATCTGTCAAAAGCAATACTTCATATTTTGCTTCTTTAATACCAACGGATAAAGGATATTTTTTTCCTGAGATTAATTTAGCCTCCTGCGTTAGCTCAACTATATTAAGTGATTTAAAAGTTTTTTTTAATTCCTGTAAAATATATTTCGAATCATCCACCGAGTTATCATTGACTACAATTACTTCGCTGGTACTTGGATAATTCTGAACCAGAACGCCCGGCAGATTGCGAGCCAGGTTTTCGTCCTCATCCCGTGCACAAACAATTACAGATACAGGATGTTGCTGTGATTGCTCTTTAATTTTTCGCCGGTAAAAGGCAACACGGCTGAAGAAGAAGGAATAATAAAATATTTGCAAAACGGAGACTATGGCAAAAAGGTAAAATACAATTTCTCCCCAGTTAATTGATGGCATAAAAGCGAAGGTAATGAAGCAATAAACAATTGACAATTGGTAACACGCAAAAGCTTTCCACAACCGGGTTGATTATCACCAATTATATATTCTCTTTATCTTGCGGGCAATGCCGTCATTACAGTTCAGTCTCCAACATACTGATCCGAATTCAAAAGCCCGAACAGGAGTAATAAAAACTGATCATGGAGAAATTCCAACTCCTGTTTTTATGCCGGTTGGCACCGCCGGAACTGTCAAAGCGCTGACACAACAACAATTAATGAACGATGTTAACGCTTCAATTATTCTGGGCAATACTTATCACTTATATCTGCGGCCGGGATTGGATGTGTTAGAGAACGCCCGTGGTCTGCATCAGTTTATGCATTGGGATAAACCTATTCTTACTGACAGTGGAGGTTACCAGGTTTTTTCATTGGCAGCCAACCGGAAGATTAAAGAAGAAGGAGTAATGTTTCAAAGTCATATTGATGGTAGCAAACATCTTTTCAGCCCGGAAAATGTTATAGATATTCAACGGATCATCGGCGCCGATATTATAATGGCTTTTGATGAATGTCCACCATATCCCAGTGATCACCGGTATACAAAAAAGAGTATGGAACTCACTCATCGCTGGCTTGATCGCTGCCTGGAACATTTCAATAAAACGAAATCTGAATATTCGCATACTCAAAATCTTTTCCCTATCGTTCAGGGTGGTACACATGTTGATCTTCGTACAGAATCCTGTAAATATATTTCATCTAAAAATGCATCCGGTAATGCAATTGGTGGGTTAAGTGTTGGAGAACCGGAAGAAATGATGTATGAATTTGCATTATTATGTTGTGATAATTTGCCTGCAAATAAACCTCGGTATTTGATGGGTGTCGGCACCCCGTGGAATATTCTTGAATGTATCGCATTGGGAATTGATATGTTTGATTGTGTGATGCCCACCCGTAACGGACGCAATGCCATGCTCTTTACTACACAGGGAGTTATTAATATTGATAACAAAAAATGGGGAAAAGATTTTTCACCTCTCGATGAAGGACTGAATTGTGAAGTGAGTAATTATTACAGCAAAGCTTATCTGCGTCATTTAATGAAGTCGAAAGAAATATTAGGATTAACAATCGCCAGTATTCATAATCTTGCTTTCTATATGTGGCTGATGAATGAAGCCAGAAAAAAAATTCAGCATGGAAGTTTTATGAGTTGGAAAAATGAAATGATACAGGTATTGAAACAAAAATTGTAAGGTTTTGCTATGAAGTACCAGGTGTCCAGTCCAGGAAGTACACTCTTATTGGTGGTAATCCAAAATTTGAATCAGAGCAAGAGTACCCGATAAAAATGTGAGAAGAGACGATCTTAATCATTTTCAATAACCATTTAAAAAATATTCAGCACTTTTGCCATACAAGAAAGCTTTTTGTTCTTCAGTATCTATGGCTAAAAAATCAAAACCTGTTATCCTGATCACTAACGACGATGGTGTGACCGCACCCGGCATTCTCAATCTCGTGGAATCAGTAAAGGATCTTGGGAAAATTGTTGTCGTAGCTCCCGACAAACCACAATCAGGTATGGGACATGCTATTACTATAGGCACACCATTACGTTTGCACAAACTTCATGCAACTGATAATATTGAAACCTGGTCTTGCACGGGTACGCCGGTGGATTGCGTAAAACTGGCCGTTGATAAAATTCTTCATCGCAAACCTGATCTCTGCCTTAGTGGCATTAATCATGGCGCCAATCACAGCATCAATGTTATTTATTCCGGCACAATGTCTGCTGCTGTAGAAGCCGCCATTGAAAGCATTCCATCCGTAGGATTTTCATTACTTGATTTCAGCATTGAAGCCGATTTCACCGGCTCCAGGAAATATGCAAGAATCATTGTAGAGAAACTCCTGAAAAAAAAACCGGACAAGCATATGGTACTGAATGTAAACATTCCGGCTGTACCTGCTGATCAGATAAGAGGGATAAAAATCAGCCGGCAGGCTTATGCAAAATATGTGGAAGATTTTATTGAGCGCAATGATCCGCATGGCCGCAGATATTACTGGCTCACCGGAGAGTTTATGAATTTTGATAAAGGTAAAGATACAGATGTGTGGGCGCTGGCTCATAATTACGTGAGTGTAGTACCTGTAACATTCGATCTTACCAATTACATATTAAAAAATAAACTTGAAAAACTCTGGCGATGATATTTAAAAAAGATAACCTGAAACTGGGAATGGTTCTTGGTTTTATAGGTCCCCTGGTTGGACTGATCGTCATTTATTTTATAAAATTCCCCGGAATTTCTTTCCGAGATTTTTTTGATCTCTTTATCAACACAAACCGGTTAATCACATCCATCGGCTCATTAAGTTTACTGGCTAATGTTATTTTATTTACGCTTTACATCAACACACACCGCGATAATACAGCCAAAGGAATTTTTTTTATTACATTAGTCTATGGCATCGTTATTTTATTATTGAAAATTTTGAATTAAACAGCTTGTTAAACATACGGCACCTTCGAATGTAGCATATCTTCATCGACATAGATTCAAAATAATCCATTTCAACATGAAAAAAACAATTTTGTTTCTGCTGTTTTTCGTTTGCATTTATAATATTTCCTTTCCGCAAACTGATAGTAAATGCCTGTATAAAAAAACCAGTGTCATGATCCCGATGCGGGATGGAATAAAATTATACACTTCTATTTTTAGCCCGGTAAATCCAAGCAAACCTGTTCCGATTTTAATTACCAGAACACCTTATGGAGCCAGTTTTCCAGTACCTGATGATTCTGTTGTAAATCTCACTGCCCGGAATTTTAATTATTATTATCTAGCAAAAGACGGATACATTTTCGTGTACCAGGATATACGCGGCAAATATAAAAGCGAAGGGACCATGCAGATACATCAACCCCTTATTCATTCTATTCAAAAAGGCGCTGTTGATGAAAGCACCGACACCTGGGATACTGTGGACTGGTTGGTAAAAAATGTTCCCAACAATAATGGCAAAGCCGGCATCTTTGGCGTTTCTTATCCCGGTTGGCTTGCATTAGTCGGATCTGTGGATCCACACCCTGCCTTGAAAGTTGCATCGGAACAGGCTTGTATGGGAGATCTTTTTTTAGGAGATGACTTTCATCACAACGGTGCTTTCCGTTTGAGTTATGGAATGGAATATACTTATGAAGTGGAGTATGATAAAACCACCGACAGTGAGTTTCCATTTCCCCAATTTGATCTGTTTGACTGGTATCTGAAATTAGGTTCACTGAAAAATGTAAATGAAAAATATTTTCACAACAAAATACCAACCTGGAATAATTTTGTTGCACATCCTGATTATGATTCTTTCTGGCAAAAAAATTCTCCGTTGAGTTACATTCATTACCCACAGATCCCGCAACTGCATGTAGGTGGATATTTTGACCAGGAAGATATGAATGGCCCGCAACTCATGTATGCTCAAATGGAAAAGAAAGATACATTTAACCGGAATCATATTGTACTGGGCCCGTGGAATCATGGACAATGGGGAAGAGCAAGAGCAGACAGTCTTGGAAAAATTTCTTTCGGAAGTAATACAGCAGAATGGTTTCATGAGTTGCAGAAGAAATGGTTTGATTATTATCTCAAAGGAATTGGCGATGGAAAGTTTGATAAAGCATATTGTTTTCAAACCGGCAGCAATGAATGGAAAACATACAACACATGGCCACCCAAAGAAGCAACAATTGAAAAATTATATGCAGGCCCTGACAACAACTGTTCATTCCATAAACCAACTGCTGCAAACGGATTTGTAAGCTATATAAGTGATCCCGCTAAACCGGTTCCTTACCGGGTGTTGCCCATTGAGGCTACATATGGTTTTGGCAGCCGCTGGCGACCCTGGCAGGTCGAAGATCAGCGATTCGTTTCTACAAGACCGGATGTTGTGAATTTTGTGATGGACTCATTGACAGAAGATCTTACAGTTACCGGAAAAATTATCGCTCATCTTTTTGCCAGCACTTCAGGAACGGATGCTGACTGGATTGTAAAGCTGATTGATGTGTATCCCGATTTTGATCCGACAAATATTTTGATGAGCGATTATCAATTACCGGTTGCGATGGAAGCCTTTCGTGGAAGATTCCGGAAAAGTTTTTCAAAACCATCTCCATTAACTCCAAATAAACCGGAAGAATTTGTAATCGATCTTCATGAGATCAATCATGTATTTAAAAAAGGACACCGCATCATGATACAGGTACAAAGCACCTGGTTTCCTGTGATTGACCGTAACCCACAAAAATATGTGCCGAACATTTTTAAAGCGAAAGAGTCTGATTTCATTAAGGCGGAACAAAAGATTTATTATTCAGCGAAGTATCCGACTTATATTGAGTTGCCGGTGATGAAAGACTAAAACCTCACTGCTTCAGCATTTATTGAAATTGAAGAACCTGCTGACCCTTTCATAAAGAAAGAGGGGTGACGACTCTATGAATTAAATAACTTCTGATGGGGAGAGGTAAACTAAATTGTATTTTGCATAAATAAATTATAACGGGTTGTAAGAATGAAATATTACATCATAGCTGGTGAAGCATCAGGTGATCTGCATGGAAGCAATCTTATCAAAGAACTGAAGAAACTGGATCATTCAGCGACCATACGTTGCTGGGGCGGTGATAAAATGCAGGAAGCCGGTGGCGAACTGGTAAAACATTACCGTGATCTTGCTTTTATGGGATTTTCCGAAGTGCTGCTGAACCTCCGAACTATTTTCCGTAACCTGAAATTTTGCAAGGAAGACATTCAACAATTCAAACCAGATACATTAATACTTATTGACTATCCTGGTTTTAATCTCCGTATTGCAAAATGGGCAAAGCAGCAAGGATTAAAAGTGATCTTCTATATTTCCCCGCAAGTATGGGCATGGAAAGAAAACCGGGTAAAGTCAATGAAAAAATTCATTGATAAAATGCTGGTCATTCTTCCTTTCGAAAAAAAATATTTCAAAGAAAAATGGAACTGGGATGTGGAGTATGTAGGCCATCCCTTGGTGGAAGTTGTAGAAAGTGAAAAGTTAAAAGTGAAAAGTGAAAAGTGGAGTGATAAACCTATCATTGCTCTTTTGCCGGGAAGCCGCAAACAAGAAATTACAAAAAAGCTTCCGGTAATGCTGGCGGTTAGTAAATATTTCCCGAATCATCTATTTATCATTGCGCAGGCTCCTTCAATTGAAGATGATTTTTATAAAATATTCACCCGGCAATATCCCAATGTAACTCTGGTAAAAAATAAAACCTATGAATTATTGCTGAACGCAAAAGCAGCACTGGTAACATCAGGAACGGCAACTCTGGAAACAGCATTGTTTGATGTTCCGGAAGCCGTTTGTTATAAAGGTTCTTTTCTTTCTTACCAGATTGGCAAGCGATTAGTGAAAGTAAAATTCATAGCATTGGTGAACCTGATCATGGATAAACCGGTGGTGAAAGAATTTATTCAAAATGATCTTACTGCTGAAAACCTGAAACACGAATTACACGAATTATTGACGAATGAGACCAGAATTTCTTTGCTCAAAAAAGATTATGCTGATCTGAAAAAATTGTTGAGTGAAGGAGGTAACGCTTCAGCAAAAGCTGCTAATTCCATTATTCATTTTCTCAATTCACATCAATAATGGCAGAAGCAACAGAAAAGTTGTCTTAGATTTATAACTTATAATCTTATTTAATTTTTATCATGAAAAAATTGTTTTTTGTATCGGCACTTTTTATCTCATCAATAATTTTTTCCCAGGAAAATTATCCTTTCGTATATGAAACAGATCCTTTGGTTTTACAAAATTTGCAGGAATGGAAGGATTGGAAATTCGGGTTGCTTATGCATTGGGGCGCTTATTCAGTCTGGGGCACAGTAGAATCGTGGAGCATCTGTCCAGAAGATGAAGGGTGGACGCAACGGACGAAAGGAGATTTTTCCAATTATTTTGAATACAAAAAAGAATATGAGAACCTGGGAAAGCAATTCGATCCTGTACTATTTAATCCTGAAAAATGGGCCAGAGCTGCAAAAGAAGCAGGTATGAAGTATGTGATCTTCACCACCAAACATCATGACGGCTTTTGCATGTTTGATACCAAACAAACCAATTATAAAATCACTGCGCCGTGGGTACCTTTCAGTCAAAATCCGAGAGCCGATGTGACCAAAGAAATTTTCAATGCATTCCGGAAAGAAAAATTTGGTATCGGCGCTTATTTCAGCAAACCTGACTGGCATAATGAAAATTTCTGGTGGCCTTATTTTCCTCCTTTTAACCGCAACGTAAATTATGATATTAAAAAATATCCTGAACGATGGAAAAAATTCCAGGACTTTACTTTTAACCAGATTGAAGAACTGATGACCGGTTACGGTAAGATTGATATTTTATGGCTCGATGGAGCGTGGGTTCGTCCGGATTCATTAGTAGATCATAAAGTGGACTGGCAAAAAAATATTCCACCCGGTCAGGATATAAATATGCCCCGCATCGCAACCATGTGCCGCAAATTACAACCGGGCATTATTATTGTCGATCGTTGGGTGCCGGGGCCTTATGAAAATTATCATACACCGGAACAACAGATTCCTGATAAACCGCTTCCCTATCCCTGGGAAACTTGTATGACAATGGCCGGAAGCTGGAGCTATGTTCCCAATGATAACTACAAATCAGCCAATACCATCATTCATCATTTAATTGATATCGTTTCAAAGGGTGGAAATTATTTACTCAACATTGCACCGGGTCCGGATGGCGAATGGAGTGACGTTGCATATAAGCGATTGAAAGAAATCGGAGCCTGGATGAAAATTAACGGTGAAGCAATTTACAAGACAAGGCCGATTGTTCCTTACCAGGAAAATGATTTGTGTTTTACCCAAAGCAAAGACGGAAAAATAATTTATGTATTACGATTGCTGAAGGAAAAAGAAAAAGTTCCTCCATTTATTACTTTTCATGGAATCAATGTTCATTCCGGATCATCCATTCAGTTAGTTGGAAATAACAGAGATCTTCGATGGAAAAGAGAAGGAGAAACTATCCGGGTGTTTTTCCCTTCACATATTTCAGCAAAACATGCAGTTTGCATTAAAATATACCGGCAATCGGAGTGAAAACACAAAACTTGCCTTATCATAAAGCTGATTAGAAAAGAATTAATAAATGATTCGTTGGTTTCTATGAACAGCCTTTAAATTTTTTTTGAATAAACCGGAGGAATGATGTGGAGGTTACCGGAGTCGAACCGGTGACCTTTTGCATGCCATGCAAACGCTCTAGCCAGCTGAGCTAAACCCCCAATCAATTCAGGATTGCAAATATAGAAGCATTGTATTTGTATGCCAAACCGGAAACGGTAAAACCAGTTTAGTCTTCTTACAAAAAATAAACTTTAAAAAAATGTCTCTTTAGATCTCGCCTTAAATGTGATCAGGGAATTATCGTAAGAAGTAAGTTGAAATAGCAAAACAACTCATTCTTGAAATAAATGGTCTTGCCAGTCGTCACATTTTAAAACAAGAATGAATTCAACTTTACCTATCCTATTCCACGATTTATAGTCTGGTCTAACCATTCTTTTGAAAAAATGCAGCCTTTTTTTTAAACCAATTCCCTCTGAAAATCAGTTGTCTAACTAACTAAATAAAAAAGAATTACATAATATTCCAACTGTCATGACAGGAGTTAAAGATGACATTCCCAAGAAATAAGGAAACGGGATTTAGAATAATTGCTCATTTTTTTTAAGTAGTTTCTTTATAAAATCAAAATCCTTTTGTACCTTTTCTATTCTTTCCCACCCTTTGGATACCCATCTTATCCAACATCTGCATTAAAAAACTTGCCATGCTAAAAAGAACCAAGGGTTGTTTGTTACTTGCTTTATTGGTCATTTCCGGGCTGGCCGGAACAATCAATGATAATTCTCTTTCTTATAAAGAAAGAAAATCTGCTATTAATCTTATGAAGAAAAGCAAAGACGAGGTTCTTAATAGTGTGAAAGGATTGTCTGAAGCACAGTTAAATTATAAAGCTGCCCCTAATAGCTGGTCAATAAAAGAATGCGCTTATCATATTGCTAATTCAGAAAAAAATCTTTGGACCCTGATGCAAACAGCTATGAAATCTCCTCCTAACCTGGAAAAAAGATCAGCAATTAAAATGACCGATGAGCAATTGATGAACCTGATGGATGATTGTAATTATAAAATAAAAACAGATGAAGACTTTGATCCCAAAACCATTCATTATAAAAACCTGGATGAAGCATTGAATGCTTTTAAAACAAGAAGAACAGATCATATCAAATACATGAAATCAACTACGGAAGATATGCGTAATCATGTGTTGAAAATGTCTTTCGGATGGGTAGATTGTTATCAGCTATGCCTGGTGATGGCGTTTCATTGCAATCGCCATGTCAGGCAAATTGAAGAATTAAAAGCTGACCCAAACTATCCCAGACAATAATTAACTCAAGGTTGAAAAACCTAAGCCCCGAGTTCCCGTAAGAACGAGGGGTTTTTTATTTAGTACCCAGTAATTTGTCATTATAATATTTCTTTAGTGGGCGCTTTAGTAATTTATCTATTTACAATGTTTCAGGGTGTTTCTAATTTGCAGGAGTAACAATTCATATGAGAAAAATTTTTGCTGTCATTTTGGTTTTTATTCTTTACGCAAGTTGTAAAAAAACCATTAATAACATGATACAGGATGCAGTGGTTAATGCCATGGTGAGTGGACAATGGGCCGTCACCAGTT
Source organism: uncultured Bacteroidota bacterium (assembly GCA_963823125.1). Lineage (GTDB taxonomy): Bacteria > Bacteroidota > Bacteroidia > Chitinophagales > Chitinophagaceae > UTBCD1. The sequence goes on along the minus strand of CAWGKD010000001.1, from coordinate 662,647 downwards.
TTGCGCAGAATGACACAGATATTACAAGCAGTTTTGCAGGATATAAATTCGAATTTTATAGTAATATGACTGTAGATGCTATTGACAATGGGACAGTAATTCAAACAGGAACCTGGAATGGCAACGCAACTGCAATGACTACCTGGGCTAATTTTCCAAATGCCGGGCATTCCTCTAGTGTTGATCAACGGAACATGGAATATTATCAACAGCGGTTCAACTTTTGTGATTGCGGCTCAAACCAATGGAACTCAAACAAAGACAATGCGACTGGACAAGCAATGAATTCTGCTTCAGGGATAAATTTATTTTCCTAAACTATTCATACTTTCCTTTTAAACATCGGCGTTTTCGGGCTTTCTAAGATTAGAAATTCTCTGGTTTATATTTTACCATTGTGCATGCGAAAGAATTATTTTTGTTTTTGCTGAGTGTTTAAAAGAAGCTGTCAAGTCAACTATTTGTGATAAGAAAAAGATACAATACCCTGTCAAGATTAATTATCTTAGTCTTTGTTACCCTTTCCGGAACCGCTGCTTCTGTTAATGGGCAAAGTCCGGTTGCTAATTTTACAGGCACCCCTCTTTCAGGTTGCTCGCCTGTTGTCATACATTTCCAGGATCTTTCAACAGGAAATCCAACTTCCTGGAGTTGGGATTTTGGAAACAGCAATACATCTTCTCTTCAAAATCCTACAGCTATTTATTTCACCCCCGGCTCTTATACAATAAAGCTTACTGTTACCAATGCTAATGGTTCTAATACCTTAATCCGTTCTCAACTTATTACTGTATATGAATTCCCAACAGTAAATTTTTCGGCTAATGCTTTTTCGGGATGTTTCCCTTTTCATGTACAGTTCTCGGATCTTTCCACAGCCGGAGCAGGTAATACGGATGTGAGTTGGCAATGGGATTTTGGAAATGGTCAGACATCTTCTTTGCAAAATCCTTCTGTTGTTTATTCAACTGCTGGAGTCTTTACGGTGACGCTGAAAGTAACAAATGATAAAGGCTGCAGCAGAACATTAACCAAGTCAAATTATATTACTGTAACACCGGGGGTACATTCCGGATTCAATTACTCTCAACCTACAGTATGCCGGCCACCCGCAACAATTTCATTTACCAATACATCAACCGGGAGTGGTGTCTTAACATATTTCTGGGATTTTGGAGATGGAAATACATCTGTATTACAAAACCCAACAGACACTTACCTGATTTCCGGAAATTATTCTGCCCTGTTGGTAGCTACAAGCAGTAACGGGTGCACTGATACCTTTCGCACAATTACCCCCATCACAATTGGCGGCATTACAACTTCTTTCACAGCGCCAGACAGTATTTGTATAAATTCAAATGCTTCTTTTACTAATAATTCTTCGCCTGCACCTAACAGTTCCAACTGGACTTTTGGAGATGGTGCCACATCTTTTCAAATAAATTCAATTCACACTTATGCCTCAACAGGAACTTATACCGTAAGATTATATAATACTTATGCCAATTGTATTGATTCTGCATCTGCAAACATTGTAATTAATCCCAGGCCGGTAGCCAATTTTACCTCAGCAGATACAATAAAATGTGAACCACCGTTAACCGTAAATTTCCAGGATCAATCTACAAACGCTGTGAGTTGGCAATGGAATTTTGGTGATGGCAGTACGTCCACATTACAAAACCCATCACACACTTATAATAATTATGGTAACTACCCAATAACGTTGCTTGTTACTAATTCTTTTGGATGCACTGATTCAATTACAAAAAGCAATTTCATTAAAATCAGGCAAGCTATTATCAGCATACCATCTTTACCTGGTCATGGATGTATTCCCTTTACTATTTCACCGGTAGCTAATATTAATTCACTAGATGTCGTTACTTCTTACTTATGGAATTTTGGTGATGGTGGTACTTCTAATTTAGCCACCCCCACCCATACTTATATAGCACAGGGAACTTATACCGTTTCACTGATAATCACTACCAGTACGGGATGCACAGATACTTTGACAGTACCCCAGGCAATCAGAGTAGGATCAAAACCAATTGCTAATTTCAGCGCAGCTCCCATTCCTGTTTGTGCATATCAACCGGTACAGTTCACTGACCTTTCAGTTCCTGCCGATCAGTGGTTATGGAATTTCGGGGATGGAAATACTTCGGCTGTACAAAATCCGTCTCATACTTATGTGTTACCGGGTGCATATTCTGTTATTTTAATTGCAATAAATAATGGCTGTGCAGATACAGCCACCAAAATAAATTATATACAAGTGCAGCCGCCGGTAGCCAGATTTATTTTTGCAGCCAATTGTTCAGACCGGACGCAATTCCTTTTTACGGATCAATCTATTGGTCCGGTTAGTTGGCTATGGGATTTTGGTGATGGCACTACTTCCACTCTTCAAAATCCTGTTCACAATTTTCCGGCATTGGGTGTTTACAATGTAACATTAACAGTAACTAACGGATCTTGCTCACATTCTGTAGTTCATGCTGTCCACGTTATAAAAGAAAATCCTGATTTTATCGCCAATCAAACTATCGCTTGCAAGATTGCATCTATCTCTTTTACTGCAACCAATATTTCTTTACCAAATATTTCTACTTACCATTGGGATTTTGGTGATGGCATACAACAAACAACTTCAAACGCTGCAATAGTACATGTATATAATAACTCTGGCACTTACACAGTTATCCTTATTACTTCTGATATTAATGGCTGTCGCGACACGGTTGCCAAAACAAATTATATTCGTATCAACGGACCTATCGCTGCTTTTTCTGCTGCTAATACAACCGGATGTGCCGGATTGACAACTACCTTTAATGATCTTTCTACAAATGATGGTATCAATAGTATTGTAAGCTGGCAATGGAATTTTGGTGATGGAACGATACAAACATTTTCAGGCCCACCTTATCTGCACACATATTCTATACCCGGTACCTATTCTGTAAAATTAAAGATAACTGATGCATCAGGCTGCATGGACAGTCTTACTATTTCTAATTTGATTGTTGCAACTAATCCCATTCCTGGTTTCATATCTGCCGATACTCTAACCTGTCCGGGAGCTACCGTACATTTCACTAACACATCATCAGCAATAAATTTTTCCAGCTCCTGGGATTTTGGCAATGGCAACACTTCTGTTTCAACATCTCCCATTAATATTTATAATGTAACTGGAACCTATACGGTAAAACTTCTTATCATTGACCAATATGGCTGCGCTGATTCGATCACAAAAAATTTATATATACGTGTTGACAAACCTGTAGCAAGTTTTAATGAAAGTGATTCTGTAACCTCTTGTCCTCCACTTAATGTGCAATTCACAAACACTTCACATTATTTCTCATCATTACAGTGGGACTTTGGAAATGGCAATACTTCCGCAATTATTAATCCCATTCAAAACTATTATGTACCGGGAACTTTTAATGTGATGTTGATTGCAACAAGTCCCGGTGGATGCAAGGATACAACCAATGAGACTATTAGAGTTTTTGATACCGCTGGCTCCCGGATAGATTATTTGCCCCTCAGCGGTTGCAGACCATTATCAGTGAATTTTAATGCAATTAGTTCCGGACCTGTCTCCTATCTCTGGGATTTTGGAGACGGATTTACACAAGCAACCTCAACTCCCAATATAAATCATGTTTATAATCTGTTTGGTAATTTTTCACCAAAAGTAATTCTTCAGGATCCTACGGGTTGCCTGATTCCAATAACCGGAGTTGATACCGTACACGTTATTGGTGCCATTGCAAAATTTGGTTACAATAAAAATCTTTTGTGCGATTCTGGGCCTGTTAGTTTTATTGATTCATCTTCTTTCAACGATCCTATAATAAACTATAACTGGTCTTTTGGTGATGGTGGCTCTTCGTCCCAACAAAATCCCATTCATCAATACAGTTCTCCCGGCAATTATAATGTCTCATTGGCAATACAAACTCAAAATGGTTGCGTGGATACAGCAAATATCATGAATGCGGTTAAAGTAGTGCAAAGCCCTTCAATAGCTATTATCGGCGATTCATCCATTTGTATTAATTCATCATTGTTGCAATCAGGAATTTTCCTGCTGACAGATACTTCTGTAGTTAATTGGTTGTGGAATTTTCCAAATGGCAATGCTTCCAATCAGCAGAATCCATTAGCTCAAACTTATACTTCTGCAGGAAATTTTGTTGTCACTGCCATTGCCACAAATAGTAGTGGCTGTAAAGACACGGCCAGGCAAAATATTATTGTTTATCCTTTGCCGACAGTTAATATGCCCGGAACGATGACAGTTCAAAATGGTTTTCCGGTAACAATTCCTGCTGATTATTCTTCCAATGTAAAAAGCTGGACATGGTCGCCAGCTACCGGCTTAAGTTGTACAAATTGTCCAGACCCTGTTGCAGGTCCCAAATTCACAACTAATTATTCAGTTTCTTTTACTGACAGTAATGGTTGCTCCAATACCGCATCAATCCTTGTATATGTTATTTGCAAAAATGCAAATCTTTTTATTCCAAATACCTTCTCGCCGAATGGTGATGGTAGTAATGATGTTTTTTACCCAAGAGGAACAGGTCTTCAACGGGTAAAATTGTTGCGCATTTTTGACAGATGGGGAGAGGTTGTTTTTGAAAATAAAGATTTTCCGGTTAATGATCCGTTGTCGGGATGGGATGGAACTTTTAAGGGAAGAAAACCACAACCCGATGTGTATATTTACCAGATAGAAGTTTTTTGCGATAACGGTGAAATAATAAAACTGGCTGGAAACATTTCGCTTATTTTATAGAATGAAAAGAGAATAAAGAAACTTTAATTTGATGAGATCATAATTTGAAAATGTGTTGATGAAAAAAAATAAACTCATATTGTCATGGATGGTTTGTGTCTTTAGTCTGATGAGTTCTGCTTTTTCACAGGATATTCATTTCTCTCAATTTTTTGAAACTCCTTTATTGCGAAATCCGTCCTTGGCAGGAATATATACCGGTGATATAAGAGTTCAGGCTGTTTACCGGAATCAGTGGAACAGTGTAACTAACGCTTATAAAACAGAATCACTAAATGGAGAATATAAAATGCCCGTCGGAAAAGGAAATGATTTTATGACGGTAGGTCTTCAACTGTTGAATGATGTTGCGGGCACAATCGGATGGACATCGACATATTTTTTACCTGCTTTGAATTTTCATAAATCGCTAAGCGCTGAACATAACCGGTATTTATCGGCCGGCTTCATGGGTGGTTTCGTGCAAAGAAGATTCGATCGTTCCAAAATGACTACCAATAGCCAGTATAATGGCTTTGGAGACGGAGAAACTTTTACCCAGGCAAGTTATACTTATTTGGATGGAAGTGCAGGCATGAGTTATAATTCAAGTTTTGGTGATGATGTCAATAATAATTTTTTTACAGGAGTTGCCTATCATCATTTTAATCGTCCTTCAAATTCATTTTACCGGAATGCTAAAATTGAATTGAATCCTAAGTGGGTTTTCTCTGCAGGCGTGAAGTTTATTGTTACGGATTATAGTTTCCTGACCATCCAGGCCGATCATTCAAACCAGGGTTCATTCCAGGAATCGGTGGCTGGGGCAATGTATGCAATAAAGATTGGAGAAGATATGAATCATCCTCAGTATACTATTCAGGGCGGAGCATTTTTGCGATGGAATGATGCATTAATTCCTGTAATAAAAATAGATTACAATCCTTTTTCATTTGCTTTTAGTTATGATGCTAATATTTCTGCTCTTAAACCGTCCAGTTATGGTCGTGGCGGGTTTGAACTTTCGCTTTCGTATATAGGATTCAGAAGCCAACTTGATAAATCAACGATCAATTCTGTTCTTTGTCCGCGATTTTAAAATGATGATTCCAGATTAATATCATTTGAAAATGCACTTTTAAGACTTTCTATTTATCATCAGGATTATTTATTTTGAAAACCACAGCAGCTAAAGCGCCACCTCCAAAACAACCCACCAAATAAATCCATATATTTTTCCAGGCGAATGCTTTGGCTAAAGTGAGGCCAAATGCAACGGAAGGATTAAAAGCGCCGCCAGATATTTTTCCAAAGCTCTCTGCACAAACAAATACAGTAAATCCTATCGCAAGTCCATAAAAACTATTTCCGGCAGTACCTTTAGCTGTAGCTACATTTAATACTACATAGGCCAGTGCAAAAGTGCCTATTAGTTCACAGACTAACGCTTTTATGGATAGCCCATCCAAATCTTTCGGGGCAGCTTCGGAATTACCTATAAGCCAACTGGCAAGAAAAGCAGCCGCAGCAGCTCCGGCAATCTGAACTATCATGTAAGCGATAGCGTCTGATGAATTTATTTTACCGCGCAACAATACAGCAAGAGTTACTGCCGGGTTATAATGTGCGCCTGAAATATGCCCGCCGGCAAAAACCATAACCATTAAAACGCAGCCAATAACAAATGGTTCTCCGGTCATGATGGCAACAAATACAAGAAAAAAAGTGCCGATAAATTCAGTAATATATTTTTTCATAATCACTAATTTTTAAAAGAGTTTATTAAGTAATGAAAAAAAACATTTTGATACAACCTTTTCACAGGTTATTTGTTTCTTTGAAGATAAATGAAAGCAGGAAGAATCCGGCTTCATTTTTATTCACATAAATTAGTTCTCATGAAAATAGAAATTGGCCAACCGGCTCCTGATTTTACTTTATATGACAGTGAAAAAAGACAAGTGACACTTTCTAATCTGAAAGGACAGAATGTTTTGTTGCTGTTTTTCCCACTGGCATTCACATCAACCTGCACTAAAGAATTATGTACGGTAAGAGATAATATCCAATCTTACAATAATGCTAATGCCATTGTCTTTGGCATATCTGTGGATTCACTGCATACCCTGGCAAAATATAAAGCAGATCAGCAGCTGAACTTTTCTCTCCTGAGTGATTTCAATAAAGAAGTTTCTTTTGCTTATGGTTCTCTTTATGAAATGTTTGCTTATAACATGAAAGGTGTCTCTAAACGTTCAGCTTTTGTAGCAGACAAATCCGGGATCATCCACTATGCCGAAGTTTTGGAAAATGCTTCAGAGATTCCCGATTTTAAAAATATTCATAAAATTTTATCAGAGTTAAGCTAAAATCCACTGAAGGAGCTGCGTCAGCCATTATAAAACAATCATTTAGGGTAAACTCTCATTTCAGGGGTTATTACCTTGCATACATGAAAAAAAGAAGCTATTATTGGGAAATAAAAGTAATTTTGTTTCGTTGAAACGAGTGTTACCCATATTATCCTGTATTCTATTAACTACTGTTTTTTCCCAGGGTCAAACTTCCCGCAATAGTCCTGCTCCGGAAGGAACAGAAAGGATTTTAAAACTTTATCCTAACCCGGCAACTTCTTACATAACGATCGATTTTCAGAAAAATGTTGATAAAGCATATTCAATACTGGTCTATAATTTTTTGGGTAAAAAAATGTATGAAAATCAAAACCTGACAGGAAAGACCACTATTGAATTAACCGATTATTACCGCGGTATCTATATCTATCACCTTTTAGATATGAATGGTAAGATACTTGAATCCGGAAAGTTCCAGGTTTCCAAATAGATTTTCTTTACATACCTGCTTCACTTTTTCTAAGTAACTTCTACAATAAGAAATTTGAGATACTGTGTGCTTTCAATTCCCCAGATAACCGGATGATCTGCTGATTGTGTTTTAAATTCCACCTGTCTTATTTTTTTGCCTGCATCTTTTGCAGCCATATTAATTATTTGCAAAAACATTTCGGGATTTACAAGATTAGTGCATGATGATGTAACAAGAAATCCTCCGGGTTTAACCAATTTCATTCCCCTGAGATTTATTTCTTTATAGCCGCTCATTGCTTTTGGAATTGTATCTCGGCTTTTGGTAAATGCCGGCGGATCCAGCATCACTACATCATATTGTTTTTTTTCTTTTGTCCATTGTTTCAATACATCAAATGCATTAGCACTTTCAAAATGGCAAATCTTTTCAAGCCCGTTTAGTTCTGCATTTTTTGTTGCTTGCTGAACTGCATTCTCCGAAATATCAATTCCGAAGACTGACTTTGCCCCATAATGTGCCGCATGAATTTCAAAGCTGCCTGTATAACAAAATGTTCCAAGTACATCAGCGCCTTTTACAATATGCTGAATGTCCCGGCGATTATCATGTTGGTCTAAGAAATAACCCGTCTTTTGTCCATTCTCAATATCAACATGAAATCTGATCCCGTTTTCATGAATAATAATTTTTGTATCGAAAGGCGCTGACAAAAATCCTTTCTGTTGCGGCAATCCTTCCAACTCCCTTACCGGAATATCATTACGTTCATAGATTCCTAAAGGTTTGAAAATCGTATTCAATGATTTTACAATCGCCGGTTTCCACACATCAATGCCCAGCGCTAAAGTTTGAATAACAAAATAATCATTGAACTTATCAACAATAAGCTGTGGCAATGAATCTGCTTCGCCAAAAACAAGACGGCAATTCTCAGTGTATCCCAGTTTCTTCCTGTATTCCCAGCATTTGGAAATACGATTCAGGAAAAAATTTTCATTGATCTCATCTTTTTTATCTCTTGTCAGCAGGCGAACCAGTATTTGCGATTTGGGATTGATATATCCCTTACCGACAAATTTTTTATCATGAGTAAAAACCTCAACAATTTCTCCTCCTTTTATTTCCCCATCTATTTTTTCTATTTCGTTGTTAAATATCCATGGATGGCCGTTGCCAATGCGATTCGATATTTTTCTTTTCAAATAAATTTGACCCATACCGGGGCAAGTTACATGGTTCAATTCAAAAGTCTCAGCAAATGAGTTTTTAGCTTTCGGACAGGAATTTTGCTATTATCATGTCACTTGTGCCATGATTTTTCCTCCATTTACTGTGTAAAAGACATTTTGTCCAACTCTCTGCAATTGGCAGTATTCTTGACAATCTTACCTTTGCACTCAACTTATCAAAAATGTCAAAAAAGGATATGAAAGAACAGGAAAAAAAGTCTGCTGAAACTGATAATAATATTGATATTAACACTGATGAAACAGGTAGCGGAACCACATCAATGACGGAATCCCCTTTGCAAGAATCAGAATTGGAAAAACTAAAGGCTGAACTTGAGGAAACAAAAGACAAGTTTCTACGCAAAGTAGCTGAATTTGATAACTACAAAAAAAGAAATGCTAAAGAGATCAGGGATCTTATACAAACAGCAGGCAAAGAAGTAATCATGGATCTGCTGGATGTGCTGGATGATTGTGACCGTGCTCAAAAGCAATTGGAAACAAGTGATGATGTTACTGTCATCAAAGAAGGTGTTTCATTGGTCTTTAACAAACTTCGCAATTCACTTCTGGCAAGAGGGTTGAAACCAATGCGAACGATAAACGAAGAATTCAATCCTGATTTGCATGAAGCTATTACAGAAATAAATGCTCCGTCAGAAAAATTAAAGGGTAAAATACTGGATGAAGTTCAGAAAGGATATTACCTGAATGATAAAATCATCCGCCATGCGAAAGTGGTGGTAGGAAAATAATGTAACAATGCACAGATTTGAAAATTTGAAATTGTAGAACCACTTATCTTCAAATTTTCAAATTGACAATTTTTCAAATTGAATTATGGCGAAACGAGATTTTTACGAAATATTGGGTGTTAACAAAAATGCTAGTTCGGATGAAATAAAAAAAGCCTATCGCAAGGTAGCAATGCAATATCATCCCGACCGTAATCCCGGTGATAAATCTTCTGAAGAAAAGTTTAAAGAAGCTGCTGAAGCTTATGAAGTACTGAGTGATGCAGATAAAAAATCTCAATACGACCGCTATGGCCATGCCGGAGTAAGTGGCAACGGGCGGGGACACAGTGGTGCCGGCATGAACATGGAAGATATTTTCAGTCAGTTTGGTGATATATTCGGAGATGATTTATTTGGAAATTTTTTTGGGGGTGGAGGAAGAGGCAGAACCTATCGCAGCCATGGCGTGCGGGGAAATAACCTCCGGATCAAATTAAAACTCACTTACGAAGAGATTGCCAAAGGCGTCACCAAAAATATCAAAGTAAAGAAACATGTTGTTTGTAATACCTGTGGTGGCAGCGGAGCTAAAGATAAAGGCAGTGTTCAGACTTGCAGCACCTGTGGTGGCAGTGGTCAGGTTCGGAGAGTGCAAAATACTTTTTTGGGCCAAATGCAAACGGTTACCACATGCCCTGCCTGTAATGGTGAAGGATCAACAATTACTGCAAAATGTAATGCCTGTCATGGTGAAGGGAAATTGTATGGAGAAGAAACAGTCAGCATAGATATTCCTGCCGGAGTACAAGAAGGAATGCAACTCAATATTAATGGCAAAGGGAATGCCGGTGAAAGAGGCGGCATGCCGGGAGATTTAATAATTATCATAGAAGAAGAACCACATAAAGAACTGCAACGCGAAGGATTGAATGCAGTTTATGATTTGCATATTTCATTTACAGATGCAGTCTTTGGTACACAGCTGGAAGTACCCACTATTGATGGAAGAGCAAAAATTAAAATCCCTGCGGGCACACAAAGCGGAAAAATATTCCGACTGAAAGGAAAAGGTTTTCCCGCAGTAAATTCTTATCAAAAAGGCGATCAGTTAATTCATGTAAATGTCTGGACACCTCAACATTTAACTTCTGAAGAAAAATCAATGTTAGAAAAACTTAGCCTTTCTCCAAATTTCAAACCCAATCCGGATAAGAATGAAAAGAATTTTTTTGAAAAAATCCGGGAGATGTTTTCCTGATAAAAGGACAATTAAAAAATTGAGCCTCTTTTCCGCTTTCGGTGTTTTGAATACAATGCTTTTGCCCGCTGAACAAGATCAACAAATTCTTTTTGCGATGGATCATTATCATTTGCAGAAGCTTCTGCAATTAAATAAACATCGTCCCAGTTTGCGCTTTTTGTAAATGGAGAATCCCGAAGAAGTGATCCAAACATAATTACGGCAGTTGAAAAACGATACGAATTACTCAGCTCATTAAACGGTATAAACCTGAAGGGGCTGCTATAAGAATAAAAAAGATGTGAAGAATCTCCCGGATTACGATATTGAAGCTTGATATTCGCAATTTTTTCATTTGTAAAACTATCTTTAGTTGAATCAGGGATGATTTTTGTTGGAGTCACTTCAAAAACCGCCATCATCGAATTACCAGATCCTATTTCACCTCCTTCCACTTCGGAAAGAGTATCACTCAAAGCGCCAACCTTATTATCAAAACCTATAAGTCTGTATTCTTCTATTAAGTCAGGATTAAATTCAACATTCATATATACATCATCTGCTACTCCATACAATGTTTGAGAAAATTCTTTCAGTAATACTTTCTCTGCTTCCTGAAAATTATCGAGATAAGCAAAATTCCCATTCCCTCTTCTTGCCAAAGTCTGAATCTTAGAATCTTTATAATTGCCCATGCCTACTCCCAGGCAAGTAAGATAAATACCCGATTCACGATGCATTGATATTAACTTATCAAGATCATCTTCTGTTTTTAATCCTACATTAAAATCGCCATCAGTAGCCAGGATCACACGGTTATTACCACCTTTTATAAAATTATTCTGAGCCACCCGGTAAGCCAACCGGATTCCTGATTCGCCGGGAGTGGAACCGCCGGGAGCTAATTCGTCAATTGCTTTTAAAATTTTTTCTTTATCGCCGCCACTTGTAGGTTGCAACATGATGCCCACTGTTCCGCCATAAACCACAATAGAAACAGTATCTTTTGCCCTGAGGTTGTTTACCAGTAAACGAAATGCCGATTTGAGTAATGGCAACCGGTTAGGCATGTCCATTGAACCAGAAATGTCGATGAGAAAAACCAGGTTGCTCGGCGGCAATGTATCAAAATTAATTTTCCGGGAAGACAGATTGATAAAAAAAAGATCATTCCCGGCAGCCCACGGACATGATGTAAGCGTTGTTTTTATTTTGAAGACATCATTTCCATCAGGTTTATTATAATCGAGATTAAAATAATTCAGCATTTCTTCGATCCTTACCGCATCCGGAGGAACAAACGTATTCAGATTAATGAACCGTCGGATATTACTATAAGAAGCTCTGTCTATATTTAAAGTTATCCCTGTGGTTGGATATCTCTTGGCATTTACAAAATGATTCTCCACCAGGCTTGCATAGGTTTCATCACCGGCAAACCATTTCTTTTGCTCATTTCGTTCCAGATCCAATGTTAAAGAAGAAAGTTTTGACCGTCGAACATAGGAAGCAGAGGAAGAAAGTATTTTGAGTTTTACATTTACATAATTGTCTGCACTTACTTTTATTTTTTCCTGTTGATAGCCATCCAGCGAAAAAGTAAGAGTGTCTGTCTGCTGATCTGTCAAAATACCAAAAGATCCATAAGTTCCTGTTCTGTATACATAGCCGGTCCGCTGTTGAAGAATGGTTACGTTTTGTAAAGCATTTCCAGCTTCATCCTTTACTTCTCCACGAATATAAAATTGCTGGCTAAACAGTGATGAATTTATTGAAAGGAGCAAGAGTATGTAGCAACCGGTCTTCAAATGGGTCATTTGGAAGAATAAGATACAAAAAATGCAGGATAGGTGGATGTGCAATTATATAAGCTGATAAATCTCTTTCAGATTACGGCCAATTCCATCATAATCCAATCCATAACCAACAACAAACTTATTAGGAATATTAAATCCTACAAAATCCAGCGTCACCGGGTATTCTGTAGCTTCTGCTTTATGAAGTAACGTAGCAATCTTAAGAGTTTTCGGTTGTTGGTGCATTAGTTTGGGAAGAAATCTATGAAGGGTCTTTCCTGTATCCACAATATCTTCAACTATAATTATATCTTTTCCGTAAACATCTTCTTCAAGCCCGATGGAAGTAACCACCTTTCCGGTCGATTTCATGCCTTTGTAAGAAGCTAATTTTATAAAACATATCTCCGCTTCAATATTAATATGCTTGAAAAGATCAGCCGCAAACATGAACGACCCATTAAGAATAGCAATAAAAAGTGGTCGCTTGCCTGCATAAGCTTTGTTAATAGCTTCTGCCATTTCTTTTATCCGTTTCTGTATTTGCTCTTCGGAAAGATAAATTTTGAACTGTTTGTCATGGACTTTAACAACTGGCATTATTTGTTATTTATAAATTTTCAATGATTGTCCTATTTTCAATTCGTAATTGCTCAGTTGATTCCACTTAGCAAGGTCATCAATTTTCACCTGGTATTTCCTGGCAATGGAGTAGATGGTTTCTTTCGGAAGAACAACATAGCTTATTAACCGATCATTTTTCTCAGCAGTCAAATTTGTATTTTCTGTATTAGATTTTATAATCAGGTTTATCACTAACGCATCCTGTGTTTCATTTGAAGTATTGTTATCTTTTGAAATAAGGCGAGGCGTAACAGAAGCCTTTGTTCTTAAATAAAGTTTTACACCATTCGCCGGTTGCATATCATTATCCAGTCTGTTATATTCAAGCAGGCTTTCCAAACGAATAGCTTCCTTCTGTGCAATGTCATAAAGTGTTTCGCCGGGTTTTACAATATGAAATTCATTGTTACCAATTTTACGCTTTCGCTGAAGATAAATCAACTGGTCTTTGGTTGCTGCTTCCATTTCTTTCATATCATTAAAGTCAAAAAGCCAGGCAAGAGAAATATTATATTGCTGCGCAATGCCAAGAAACGGAGTTCCTTTCTTTACATAAACAACTCTAGTCTCATTGATTTTAAATTCCCCTTCAGGATATAAAGGTTTTTGTAAAACAAGTTTTGGCTGTGCTTTTGTCACCGGATCTTTTGTTTCCTGGGATTTTATTTCTGGTTTTATCGGGCCAATTTTTTTCTCTTCAATAAAAACAGGTTCAATTGTTTTCGAAGCTGCAGCAACAAACTCATCCTGTTTCCCCGTTTTATCTACATTTGTTTTTGCTAATATCTCCTGCTTAGGCGACATTTTTCCCAATGCAATCAGCGAATAATCCTGTAGATGGTAATCTTCTATCAGCTTAATAAGTATCTGAGCATATTTTGGATTGGTGGCATAACCTGCCCGTTTTAATCCTAATGCCCAATCTTTGTAATCAGTAGGGGCAAGATTAAATAGAGGGCTGTAACGTGGACTATTTTTCAAAAAATCAGAATGATCACGATAAGACTCCTCGGCAGATTTGTATTTACGAAAACATTCATTCCGCAGATCATCATTGTGCTTCACAGATTCTCCGGTCCAATTGTCTTTGCATTTAATTCCAAAATGGTTGTTGGATTTTTTTACCAGATCACTGGTGCCCGCCAAAGTTTCATGAATTCCCTGCGCCAATATAATACTGGCCGGAGCACCCGTCCGTTGCATTTCTTCTATTGCAATATTTTTGTAAGTATTGATGTATTGCACAATAGTCAAAGAATCCTGTGCCAAAATCGAACGGCTGATAAAAACTGCTAAAAGAAGGAATATAATTTTTCTGCTTTGCATGAAATTTTTGTTAAAGCTTCCGTATCAGGTATAATCCATCACGAACTGTTAGAATTACTTTTTCGATATCTGTTCTTTGTTTGATAAATTCATTAAATGCCCGGATTCCTTTCGCACTTCTACCACCCGCTTTATCATCAAAGGCTTCACCATGGAAAAAAATATTATCTGCTAAAATAAATCCGTTTTTTCTCACTTTAGGTAAAACAAGGTTAAAATATTCAATGTACTCCGGCTTGTCAGCATCAATAAACACAAGATCCCAAATCTCATCAATTTTTGGTATGATAGTTAACGCATTTCCTGTATGCAAAATTATCTTCTTTGCAAATTTAGATTGAAGGAAAAATTCATTTGCTTTAGAAGCAACCGTTTCTCTTGCTTCAATAGTATGTAATAACCCATCTTCCATTAATCCTTTAGCGAAGCATAATGCACTATAGCCGGTAAAAGTTCCTATTTCCAATATTCTTCCTGGGCAAATCATGCAACTGATCATCTCCAGTACTTTACCCTGCAAATGACCGCTTAACATCTGTGCATTCAGATTTTGCTGAAAAGTGTAATCCGACACCTCTTTTAACAAATCTTCTTCTGCTGAAGAATATTTTTCGGCATATCGCTGCGCTTCAGAATTAATCAATTCCACCTGGAAATTTTTGCAAAGATAAAACTCTTAAGCCTTTTGAAGCAAGGTTGATGTATCAGAAGATTTTTTTGAAATAAACCATAAACCCAGGAATGTGAGAATTCCATTAATCAGGATAAGTTCATTGCCGATTTTATATCCATGAAAAATATTCTCTGACAAATTTTGCAGACCCAGAGACATATGCAATCGCTGATCATAATATTCGGGATTGCTCAGCAAATCAATTCCAAGAGTTAAAAGCGGAGCGATAATACAGACAGTCCATATCAACTTATCATTCAGTTTTCTTTTTGTTAATATTCCAAATGCAAATAATCCAAGCAACGGTCCGTAAGTGACCCCAGCAAATTTAAGAATGAAGTCAATAATCAATTTGTCATTCATCGCCTTAAAAAGAAGTAACATCAGGAAAAATACAAGCGCAAAAGTAAAATGTACTTTTAAGCGGGTGCGTTTCGTTTCTTTTTCTGTACCATTGCCTTTATTTAAACCTAAAATATCAATGCAAAAACAGGAAGTAAGTGATGTAATGGCACCATCCACGCTTGGAAATAAAGCGGATACCAGTGCTATGATAAAAATAATTCCGATTGCTCCGCTAAATGTTTCACTTAATGCAAGTGTCGGGAACAGATCATCGGGAGCTGTTTTGATTCCTTTTGAATTAGCATACAAATAAAGAACACCACCCAAAACCAAAAAAAGAAAATTGACAACCATTAAGACTGCCGTAAATGTCATGATATTTTTCTGAGAATCTCTCTTCGTTTTAACGCTTATATTCTTTTGCATCATTTCCTGATCAAGTCCTGTCATAGCAATAGCAATAAACATACCACCAAGAATATGTTTCAGGGCAAAAGAGCCTGCTTTCACATTCCAATCAAAAATTTTAGTATATCCTTTGTCTGCCATCATTGACCAGGCGCCGGAAAAATCTGTTCCTAATGTTTTTATTATAACAATAATGCAAACCACCAATCCTACCAGCATGCCGGTTGTCTGTAAAGTATCTGTATATACAATTGTTTTTACGCCCCCTTCAAAAGTGTACAACAATATCATGAGTAAAATAATCAGTGAAGTAAGAATGAAAGGAATTCCTAATTTGCCTAGAATAAAAATTTGCAGAATGCTGATGACCAGATATAAACGGGCAGTAGCGCCAACAATACGTGAAAGAATAAAAAAGAAGGCACCTGCTTTATGAGCGTTTATTCCAAATCTTTTTTCAAGATATGTGTAAATGCTGGTTAAGTTCATCCGATAATAAAGTGGGATTAAAACAAACGCAATTACCATATATCCGAAAAGATATCCGATCACGACCTGGAAATAATAAAAATTTCCAACACCTACACCGCCAGGCACACTCACAAACGTAACACCAGACAAAGAAGTGCCAATCATTCCAAATGCAACCAGCATCCAGTTGCTGCTTCTGTTTCCAATAAAAAAAGATTCATTAGTAGAGTTACGTGAAGTGTACCATGCCACCAACAGCAACAACATAAAATATCCAATCACAAATGAAAAAAGAAGAACAGGTGTCATATCAAAAATTTCGTCATTAAAAAAAATTTATCATAATCATCAGAATTTTGAAGATAAGGAAATTTGCTTTCCCTTTGCTGTGAAATTATATAAACCATGTCCATTCATTCACTAGCAGTTTTTTGCGGTTCTAAAAACGGGAATGATCCCATTTATACTTTACATGCGGCACAAATCGGAGAACTGCTTGCAAAAAACAGCATCACGCTTATTTATGGTGGTGGTGGAAAAGGAATCATGAAAACATTAGCTGATCATGTTATGCAAGGAGGTGGCAAAGTAATTGGCGTTATTCCGAAAATACTTATTGAATGGGAACATCAGCATGAAAACATCACGGAACTTATCGTTACGGATGATATGCATAGCCGTAAAAAAACAATTTACAGCCTTTGTGATGCAGCGCTGGTACTTCCGGGAGGATTGGGAACACTGGACGAATTATTTGAAATGCTGACCTGGAACCAACTTTCCATTCATGATAAAAAAATATTCATACTTAATTCCAACGGTTTCTTTGATCACCTTATTCAGCATATGAGGCAACTTGAAAAAAATGGATTCATGTATGAACCACTGGACAAGAGATTAAAATTTCTTACTGATCCTTCGGAGCTCATAAGCCAAATTCTTTGAAGAAAATTATTATAATACAAAATTGTATCCGATATTGAAAAAAGGCTGATTCGTGTAAGGAGCGTCAGGCATTTGCAGCACATCATAAAATACAGAAGCAATAAAAGATCCTTTTCCCGTTGGAATTACAGCGCCGCCGCCAAGCAGTAAACTGGGCACAATGAAAGTTCCGTTATTGGTAGTTAATGCCGGAGAAGTATAATATTTTATTTTACCAAATGCATAATTTAATTCGGGCTGAACCTGCAGCATCATAAACTTAAAAGGATATACTCTCCCAAAAACATTCAATCCAACTACCTCCTGAGAAGTTTTAAATTGCATATTTCCACTACTATCCATTTGCTTCTGGCTGAGGTATTGAAGATTCAATCCGGCACCTGCAGCAAAATATTTTGTAAACCGATAACCTATCTGGGGAGAAATGCTCAATACTGTATTGTTACCCGAAGTAAAGCCGAAGTTACCGGCATAAAAAAGTTTGCTTTTATGAAAGCCTTTTCTTTTCACATGGCTTTCCTGAGCCTTTAAAAAATGAAAAGAAGTAAATAATAAAAAAATCAAAAGAAAATGTTTTTTCATAAATATCAGTTTGCCGAACGACTTAAATAAATCAGTTCCTTATTCCTGATAATTTCTTGGTCGTTTTTCGCCATTTCCTCTTTCATTATAATTCGACGAATTCCTGTGTCCCTGGAACAAACCAATATTTATTCCTGCTCTTAAGATAGGAGAAATATCCGTTCTCACTATTACTTGTTGTCCTGAACTATTGGCGCCATAAACATTATTAACGTAAGGAGAATTTGGGTTTTTAAGAACATCAAACAGAAGCGATATATAATAAAAAGTATTTGAGCCACTTTGCCTGCCTTCAGCAAGTCCAATACCTGCTAAAAAAGAATTGGCATCAAACTTTGAAGTAGTTTTTAACCCCGTTGGATCATAATAGTTTACCGTGGTGAAATTATTTTCAAACTGTCCCTGCACAAATAAAAATTTTACAGGATAGAACCTGACAAAAGCGCCGGGGCCTAATACATGCTGATGGAATTTATCATTCAAATAAATATAATCGCGTCGACCCTGATAAGTATAACCAAATTCTACTCCTGCATCAACCCAATCAGCTAATTGATAACCAAATATCGGGTTAGCACCCAATATCGCTCCACCTGTAAAGAAAGACAGTGTAAGACTGCCTCCCGTAAAAAGTTTACTCTTGTCAAATCCTTTTTTATTTTCTCCCTTATCCTGCGAAAAAGAAAAACTGAATGTACTTGTTAACAGAATTAATAGAATGATTAGTTTTTTCATACAGACCGGTTTTGAATTCAAAATCAGGCATCAAATATTTTGCCTGCATTTAAAATATTGTTCGGATCAAAAATTTTTTTAATCTCTTTCATCAGCCGCATCTGGGTTTCATCAAAAACAATATTCAGATATTCTTTCTGTACCAATCCAATACCATGTTCACCGCTAATGGTGCCACCCAGTTTTTTCACCAACGCAAATATCTCTCTTATTCCTTTTTTTAGCGAACCATTCCATTGCTCATCTGTTAAATTGCCCTTAATAATATTCACGTGCAAATTGCCATCGCCGGCATGACCATAACATACAGATTTAAATCCATATTTTTCCCCGATGTCTTTCACACCTTTAAGTAAGACCGGCAATTCTGCTCTCGGTACAACAGTATCTTCTTCTTTATAAATTGAATTTGATTTCACGGCTTCTCCAACTCTGCGCCGGAGTTTCCATAACTCTTCTTTTTGTTTCGCATTATCTGCAAACAGAATTTCTCCGCAATCATATTCCAAAACAATATTGGCAATGCCTTCCATATCCTGCATCAATAGTTCAGCATTGTTTCCATCCACTTCAATCAACAAATGCGCTTGTATATCTTTTTCGATTTTTATTGTTGTATTTTCTACAAACCGGCTTACCCAATCCAATGCATCTCTTTCCATAAATTCCATTGCGCTGGGTGTATAACCTGCACTGAATATAGCGGTGACTGCTTCGCATGCTTTTTCTGCAGAACGAAATGGTACCAGCATCAGTAAATCATGCTTGGGATGTGGAATTAATTTCAAAACAATTTTCGTTACTATTCCTAAAGTTCCTTCACTGCCCACAATTAATTGTGTAAGATTATAGCCTGTTGAATTTTTCAAAACGTTGGCACCAGTCCAGATAATTTCACCGGTAGGTAAAACCATTTCCAGGTTGAGTACATAATCTTTTACTACACCATATTTTACAGCTTTGGGTCCGCCACTATTTTCAGAAACATTGCCCCCAATAAAACAACTTCCTTTGCTTGCAGGATCAGGCGGATAAAATAATCCTTTTTCTATAACAGCATTTTGCAATACTTCTGTTATTACACCCGGTTCTGTAATTACCTGTAAATTCCGTTCATCAATTTCAAGGATTACATTCATTCGTTCTGTAGACAGCAATAAACCTCCAAGGTAAGGTAAAGCACCTCCGCTCAATCCTGTTCCGGCACCGCGGGGAGTGACAGGTATTTTATCTTTATTACAGATTTTTAAAATAGCGCTGATTTCTTCTGCCGATCTGGGTTTAACGATCACATTCGGAAGATAATGCAGGTCTTCAGTTTCATCATGTGAATAATTTTGCAGTGATTCTTCATCTGCCAGTACAAATTTTTCTCCGATAATTTTTTTAAACGCTTCAATGTGCTGTGCTGTAAGCAAAGAATTAGTCCTTGTTTCCATCATTCAGTTTTACATTCATAAATGCTGTAAAAATCGTAATAATCGGCAACATAGAGAAGTTTAAATATGCAAGAAGATATTTTATCAATTCTTAAACGAAGGACACATGGTTTGATGTCTGTTGCCCAGATATTGATTAAACAATCCTTGTTTGATGAGTGAGAATTCAAAAGCTCCACGTGTATTATCATAGTTCTTTAATGTGGAAACAGTTGCATCATAAGTGAAAGTGAAAGTCAAATCTTTATATCCCAGGCCAATCAAAGGAATAAAAGCATCACCGGTTCGAAAATACAAACCACCAATGAGCACCTGATCACCATCACCTGATAAATTATAATGTGCATTCATGCCCAGCATAAATTCAGTGGCTTTTGCCTGTGTAGTAAAATATGCATTAGGATTAATAATTACCTGGTCGTTCAGTTTTAAGCTCGCATTTAAAAAAGCAATATAGCGGACAGGTATGCGGTTATCAATTCCAGGTTGAGGATTAAAAAAAGATTCTCTCGGATGATTTAAGTGCTGGGCAGAAAAACCAGCATTTAAATAAATATTGTTTGTAGGAAAATATGCATAATTCATGCCAGCCTGAATGTCAAGATAACTGATACTGGTATTGGTCAAGACAGCGCTTGTTGGAATATGGCTGTCAAAAAACTGGCCATCATACTGATCAGGGAATTTAAGATTGGTAACATTGATCAATTTATTAGACCAACCTGCATTGAAACCTAAACTCAACAAACTTCCTGAATTAATCGTCTGGTGGTAAGCAACCGAACCATAAACTCTTGTGGTAGTAAGTTCACCGCTACCGGCTACATCATGCAAAATAACGCCGCCAACTCCCAGCCAGCCGGTATAGTCTTGATTTTTCATAAGTTCTATATCACCAAAAGCACTCATTGTTTTATACGGTACCGACATGACAGAAGACCATTGATTGCGGTAATTAACTCCTAGGCGATAATCTCCGTCAGGAATAAAACCAGTATTAGCAGGATTGGTAAGTAATGGTGAATTGAAAAATTGAGAGAAGTGCAGATCCTGAGAAAAGACACCGGGATCAAGGAACAAGCCACAAATCAAAAACAGTAATATGGTTTTATTCTTTTTCATCAACGCATTTTCAAATTTTCACATTGCCGCATCATCGTATTAAGGTTATATCTCCTTTCTTAGTTGTTTTAGTTCCATCGAAAAATTCGACATCAAGTGTGTATGCATATACATCCATAGGTTGCAATACTCCTTTATATTTTCCATCCCAACCTGTAAGCCAATCTTCAGTTTCAAATACTTTTTCTCCCCAGCGATTCCAGATAATAAACCTTACTTTAGAAATGCCAAAGCCACGAATCATTATTTTACTGTTTACATCTCCACTTTGCGGCGTAAATGCATTGGGCAGATCTACGAGTGGCCGAACTTTTGCCTGAACCTGCTGACACATTGAATCGGAACAACCGGCGCTATTGTATGCTGTCAGGCATGCATTAAAAGTACCGGTAACATTATACTGATGTTGTATGGGTAATCGCGAAGTTGTAAGCAAAGTATCTCCATCGCCAAAGTTCCAATAAAATAAAACGGCATCAGGTGAAGAAAGATTAGTAAATGATGTAGGCGTATTTTCGACAGGTGGATTTGGCCCAAAACTGAAATTAGCTACCGGAATACCCGAAACATTTATTGTGGTCCGCGTTGTATCGGAAATATTACAGGTGTTTGGGTCATTCGCGATTAACGTGATTGTATAAGATCCGGGAGTAGAATACAAATGTGTTGGATTGGTAGCCGTTGATGTAGTGCCATCCCCAAAATCCCATTGAAAAGTTTGACCTGCTATTGATGTATTATTAAAAATGGCTGTGTACGGAATGCATCCTGTAGGTGCTGTAATGAATTGAGCCTTTACCACAGAAGCAACACTTACCTGTACGGTCAACGAATCTGGCGCATTGCAATAAGAAGTATCCTGAAGAATAAGCGTTACATTGTAAGTTCCGGGACCCGGATAATCATGAAATACACTCGAAGTACCGGATTGAATCCTTGGTGAACCGTCACCAAAGTCCCAAATGAAAGAAGTGGGAGAAAAAGGCGGCGGAAGTAATGCCGAAGACAAATTATTAAACTGGTATTTAAATGAATCGCAAGGTGGCAATTTAATTTCAGTGAAATTAATTGACGCCTGAACATTTCCGGCACGAACATGACAATAAGAAGTATCCTGAATATTACAGGTTGATGAATCAATAGAAATTAAAGTGTCAATATAGTTCCCAATATTCGTATAAATATGTGATGTGTTGGGTAGAGTAGTTGTAACTATTGGAGACCCATCGCCGAAATGCCATTCATAGGTTTTCCCGTTACCAATTGTATCAGTAAAATTTACTAATAAAGGAATACACCCGGATGAATCTCTTGGTACGCCATTTATTGATGCCACAATTCCAGAACCCACGCCAGCAAAGTTGAAAGCAATTTTCAGCAAAGCAAGATTACACCTGGCGCCTGTAATCGATGGATTATTTGGAGACCAAACTCCTGCCGTAGTCGGAAATGCTATTTGACCTCCTATATCACAATTAGCACAGATAGCCTGATAGATTACTCCGTTTTTATCAAACCGGCTGGTGCCACCATCCACATGATCAGTACCACCGCCACCCTGCTGAAGATTATTATTTTCACCATAAAAGCTTCCAAACAGTTGGGAAACTGCATCTTTTTTCAATACAAAAAAATAAAAATCTTTACCATCGGTTGTTGGTTTTATAGCATCAGGAGTTACCGGCATTCCTTTTGTACCTGCGCTGTTATAGAAATTGTTGCCTTGACCTCCGAACCAACCTCCCCAACCTGATACATATACATTTTCACAACGATCAACTAAAAAAGCAACCGGTGATATTTGCGGAGTAGAGGTCGGTGATCCAAAAACTGTTGAATATACATATGCAGAAAGATCGGGTTGTAATTTTGCAATAAATTGTTTGGCACCTGGATTACTATAAGCAGCATTTTTGATTGGAAAGCTTCCTGTCGACTGTCCCATTATATAGGGAAATCCATTTTTATCAAACTTTACACCATATACCTGATCAATTCCATTAGTTCCAACATAAGTTGAATTTATCAATGTGGAGCCATCAGGACTAATTTCTGAAACAAAACCATCTATACCTCCCTGATTGGTTCCATTGATTACACCAGTTCCAAGTTTGTTAACACCGGGAAAATTTGAACTTTCAGTTCCGCCACCAACATATATGTTTCCATTTGGTGCCAAATCAATTGCATAAGCTGCATCGTTGCCATTACCACCTAAATAAGTACTAAATAAGACCGAAGATAAAGTGGGGGAAAATTTCAAAACCACTCCATCCTGATTATTTGCTCCACCGCTGTTTGAAGTTTGAAAGCCGCCTACCGTTGGAAAATTGTTCGACTGAGTGCTGGAAGCCACATAAATATTTCCTGCTCCATCTAATTGCACTTCGCTGCGACCATCATCGCCATAATTCTGTTGCAAAGAAATGGACCCGGCCCGAATAGCAGTAATGTTTACACCATCGTCACCGCTTCCTCCAATTTTTACTGAACCAATTAAACCTGTACCAGCTGCATTTAATTCAGTAACTACAATATCGTATCCTCCACCAGTTCCCACTTGCCCAGCACCTTTCAATGGGTAATTAGTTGAATTGGTTCTGCCAGCCAGAATTAAATTTCCTTGCGGGTCTACAATCAGGCTGTGTGGTTGTTCGTTTCCATTGCCACCAACATAAGTTGCATAAATTCTATTAACCCCATCAGGTGAAAGTTTGATAATTCCAATATCAAATGCACCATCCGGAAAGCTGGCATCCCCTCCCTGAAAATTTGTTTGAAAAGCCCCGACACTTACCGGAAATCCATTACCAAAAACAATTCCGCCACCATACATACTTCCATCCGGGCCATAAGTTGCTGTATACCCCCAATTATCTGCCCTGCTGCCAGAAAAAGAACAAAAGACAAGTGTTGGATCAATTATGATAGTGCTGTTGGGATCATAATCTTTTATATTAAACCTTACAATATTATCCTTCACTATATATTTACAATTTAACTCTTTTTTCCCTGCATTATTTGTTTGATAAGCATTTGGAGAAGATTCTTTTAAATCTCCTATTGAAGTTCCTACTATTAATTCTTTATTTTTCACATGTAACTTATCCACGCCCTCATACTTCAAAGCAATTTTGCTGATGTCTGCTCCGGGTCTGGCAATGATATCATAAGTCAGCACACCATTGTTCGTAAAGTAACGTACATCTACATTGGGATAAATATTTTTTATGGTAATGGCCTGATAAATTTTGCATCCACCCGCCCATTTGGAAGGATCATTGCCTATAAAATAACTATTATAAGTATTCAGTGGTTTATCAGGTACAATTTCAAGATTTGAGGCTGCACCAACGAAATCTACATTATATGCCTGAGAGCGCAGAACCATTCTTTCTTTTCCGGTAACTGGTGTGCCATCTGCCTTGTAACCATGTAAAAGGGAATAAATAATTCCAAGATCCTGTGGATTGTGTTGCAAAACTGTAAAACCGCTGGAGCGGATGAAAAATGCTCCGCCACTTACATCGCCTTGAAATTTTACTTGCTTATCCCACTGACCTTTATTCTCTACAAATTGAATGTTACCATAATTCTGTGCCTGCAATGCAAAAGCTGAAATGACGAATGCAGTTATGAACAGATAGTGTTTCAGGGTGAAAATTTTCATTAATTTACTTTAAATAAACGAGAAAAAAACGGAAAACTTTTGTTAAGATATTTTGCTCCAAATTCTTTCACCTTTTATTTGTCGCAGGTAGGAATTCAGCTGCAAATTTTCTGTCGAAACAAGCTCCGGGTCATTTTCTAAAATAGTACTCGCCATAAGTTTTGCTATATCCAGAATTTCTCTGTCTTGGACTATGTTTGCCAACTTAAAGTTTAAAACTCCACTTTGTTTTGTTCCTTCAATATCACCCGGTCCCCGTAACTCAAGGTCCTTTTCAGCGATTAAAAATCCATTATTGGTTGTAGTCATAATCTTAATCCGCTCTTGCGCATCTTTTCCCAGATCAGAACCAGTCAATAAAATACAATAGCTTTTTTCGGAACCTCTGCCAACCCGGCCTCTTAACTGGTGCAACTGTGAAAGACCAAATTTCTCGGCACTTTCAATTACCATTAATGTGGCGTTTGGCACATCTACCCCAACTTCAATCACTGTGGTGGATACCATGATCTGAGTATCTCCCCGGACAAATCTTTGCATATTCAATTCTTTTTGTTTTGACGGCTGACGTCCATGTACCATGCTGATCCAGAATTTAGGTTCGGGAAAATAGGCTTTTACATTTTCATAACCCTTCATTAAATTTTCATAATCTAATTTGGCACTTTCTTCAATCAAAGGAAATACAATATATGCCTGTCGGCCTTTATCAATTTCAGAACGCAGAAAATTCATTACCCCGCTTCGGAGTGATTCATATCGATGAACAGTGGTTATGGGTTGTCTTCCGGGAGGAAGCTCATCAATCATACTGTAATCAAGATCTCCATAAGCTGTCATAGCCAGTGTCCGGGGAATTGGCGTTGCTGTCATTACTAATACATGTGGTGGCGTTTCTGCTTTTTCCCAAAGTCTTGCACGTTGTTCTACTCCAAAGCGATGCTGTTCATCAATGATCACTAATCCCAGTTGTTTGAATTGAACTTTGTCCTCAATGACTGCATGAGTGCCAATAAGTATTTTTAAAACTCCATCAGAAAGTTCCTGTAAAATTTCTTTTCGCTGGGAAGTTTTCGTGGAACCCGTTAATAACTGAATTGTCACCGGAAGTTTTTCCAATAATTTTTTAATAGTATTAAAATGTTGTTGAGCCAGAATTTCTGTCGGCGCCATCAAACATGCCTGGTAACCATTATCTACGGCAAGTAACATGGTCATTACCGCTACAATAGTTTTGCCACTGCCAACATCACCTTGCAGAAGACGATTCATTTGTTTGCCTTTCGCTGTGTCAGCTCTGATTTCTTTAATCACTCGTTTCTGTGCGCCTGTCAGCTCAAAACGAAGATGATTTTTATAAAAATCATTGAACAAATCTCCCACTTTGTCAAAAACAACTCCTTTAGAAAACCGGTGACGGTTTGCACGTAATTGCCCAAGTCTTATTTGGGCAATAAAAAGTTCTTCAAATTTCAAACGTTTTATTGCATCGTTGTATTCGGAAACATTTTGTGGAAAATGAATCTGTTTATATGCATGAAACCGATCAATCAATTTCAGTTGTTCAAGAATTTTGGCGGGCAGGTTTTCCGGAATATCTTTTTCAAGAAGTTGCTGAATGAGTGTTTGAGTCAACTTGCCAATTTGTCTTCCACCCAACCATTTTGATTTTAACTTTTCGGTAGTCGGGTAAATTGGTTCAAGTGAACCTTTCCCTTTTTGAATTTCATCCGTTAGTTTTTCCATTTCGGGATGAACAATCTGAGGTCTGTTCTGGAAAAAAGTCACCCTGCCATAAACAAGGTAAGATTCACCAATGTTTATTGATTTCTGGATCCAGTTAATTCCCTGGAACCAGGTTAACTCTAGGAAATCACTTTTATCTTTTAGTTGAGCCACTGCACGCCTAGATGTTTTGTGCCCGATAATTTCAAATGACACCAATGTTCCGGCTATCTGGATATATTCAGTTTGGGAATTAATATCGCTGATAAGATTTACTTTAGTTTTATCAATATGGCGGTTAGGAAAATGCTGCAGCAGGTCATAAAAAGTAAAAATGCCTGATTCCTTTTTAAGTAAATCGGCTCTTTGCGGACCGACTCCTTTTAAATATTCGATTGGATTTGATAATATGCCGACATTTTGTATCAATCTGATTTCAAATTAAAGTGATTACACAATTCAAGTTATTTTTCTGAATGTATCTTAATTTAAACTGCTTCACGTAAAGATTTTTTCCATAAAACTGTTTGCTTGCCTCTCAAAAAAACAATAAACCCTCTTACAAGACAATAATTCATGAAAATAAAATAAAAAGGAATATTCAAAATTCCTGCTTGTCTTTTTAAACGGACTAAAAACCATCCAATCATGGCCAGAAAATAAAAAGCTAACTGACCCATTAAAAACCACCTATAAAAAGTATTTCCCGGAGTATTTATTATTAAATAAAAATTGGAAAATAAAAGTATCATAATCATTGGCGGACAAAATACCCATCGTAGTAACCGGCGTGATATGTATTGAAATGAAAGCAATGGATATTTATAAATATTCAATGTTTCTTTCAGATAGCTGATAGATTGATAGGCGCCTGCTGAAATCCGGGTCTTCCTTTTTTTTTCTTCCATTAAAGAAGCAGAGGCCGTTTCTGTAGAAAAAGCTTTGGGCTCATATTTAATCCGGTAGCCTTGCAGGCAAACCTGCATGGAAATAATAAAATCATCTAAAATCAAATCGTCTTCCAAAGCCTGAAATAATTCTGTGCGTATTGAAAACAATTCTCCGGCAGCACCAACTACTGAATAAAAATCGGAGTCCTGCTTTTTCAGGAATGATTCATATTTCCAATATAGGCCTTCAGCTTCGCCAACCGCAGAAATGTGATGATTTTGTTTAATCCTTTTCTCTCCTGCCACTCCGCCCACATTTGATTTTTTATAATGTGTCACAATTTTTTTTATGGCATCTTCATTGATCATTGCATTGGCGTCACTAAATATTACAACAGGTGTTTGCACAAACCGCATAGCTTTTTTTATTGCCATGTACTTCCCTTTCCTTTCTGTTTGACTAAATAATGTGATGGACGGAAATTGCTTTATCAGATTTTCTGAACCATCTGTTGAAGCATCATCCACAAAAATTATTTTTAGTTTGTCCGCAGGATAATCAATCGCAAGAGTATTTCTGATTTTTGATTCCAAAACCAATACTTCATTATAAACCGCAACAATAAGCGTAACAGGTAATATTCCTTCGGAAATTTCCTTTTTCCCATGAAAAAAAAGAACTGCTCTCAGCTTATTAAACAGGAATAAGAGTATACCATGACCAATATAGCAATAGAATAAAACTGAAAAGCTAGACCAGAACAATACTATGGCAATTTTCATACACTTTTAACCTTGAATATTATGACTTTATTATTACAAATATCCTTATATCCTGCCTGAAAACAGATGGTATTTTATCTTATAAATAAAAATTAATTCTCACACAATAAAACAGACTTGCAAATTTTTGATTTTACTTCTATTTTTATTGAACCGAATCCTTTATAGAAAAACTAAAACTCCGTGAATATCCTAATCCGCCTGCTACAGATTGATCTGAATTTACACGACTACAAATTTGGCGTACTTTCTTTTGTATCTGCCTTTATAATAACAATGATTTCAGTACCGCCATTAATCATGTTTCTGAAAAAATATAATTTTTATGATATGCCTGGCGACCGGAAAGCCCACAGTCAACCTATTCCCAGTATGGGCGGCATTGCTATTGCAGGAGGTATGGCGGCAGCACTGATACTTTGGTTCCCTTTTTCACGCAATACCCAGGAAATTTGCTTTTTTCTTTGTTTGGTTGTTTTGCTTTCGCTAGGAATAATGGATGATGTTAAAAATCTTTCTGCCAGGTATAAATTTATACTTCAGGTTGGAATTGCTTCTTTAATGGCTGTATCTGGTGTAAGGATTACATCTTTGTCGGGATTATTCGGAATAAATGAATTGCCGCTTGCCGCACAATATACTTTCACAGTAATTGCTGTTGTTGGAGTCACTAACGCCTTTAACCTGATAGATGGAATCGATGGGCTTGCCGGTGGACTTGGCTTCATAAGTTTGGTTACACTGGGAATATTATTTACTCTCAATGGCGATATCAGTATGGCTCTTGTTGCTTTTGCATTAGCCGGAGGAATTCTTGCATTTTTATTTTACAATTTTAGTCCTGCAAAAATCTTTATGGGTGATACCGGCTCATTAATGTTAGGCTTTGTGATTGCCATTCTTTGCATTCGGTTAATGCAGTCAAATATTCATACAGGCAAACCAGTAATCAATAATATTCCGGTATTTGTTTTGGGTATCGTATTTATTCCGGTATTTGATACCATCCGGGTATTTGCTGTACGCATATGGAATGGTAAATCTCCATTTACTGCTGACAACACTCATATTCATCATTTGCTCACTCACGGAGGTGCCAGTCACTCACAGGCAACCTGGCTTATTTGCAGCATTCATGGAATTATAATTATAAACACAGTTTGGTTACAGGATTTTAACCAGGAAATTGTTATCGCAATTATGATTTCATTGATGATCCTTGTCACAGTTGTTTTCAGAAATGCTGAAGTATTATTCAAAAAAATCGAATCATATCGTGCAGCTTTCATCTTAAAAAAGTAATATCTTTCTGTTTAGAATTTTTTATCACATACTATTTTAACCCATATACAACAACCTGATGCGAGAATGTTGGAAGATAAACATGACCATTTGCAATTGTTGGAGATGAAAACTTCGCATAATTACCGGGTCCATCTTGCGTGATATTTTGACTGCTATTCCATAACTCTACAGAAATATTATTGGCATCAAAAGCTCTTAAAACGCCAGGACTAACTGTATGTTCTGCATCATATGGGCTGACTGCGTGTGAAGCCCATAGAATAGCTGTCCCACTAATAGTGTCATTGGATGAAACGGATAAAACTGCTCCATTTTGCCCAATCGGTCCATTAGAACTGAATAATACTTGTTGAGTGGGATCAAACAAATTCGTAGAACGATTAAACGGTATGGCATGCAGCGAACTATTTTCGGGCCATATATAAACAAATTCATTTGAGCTTCCTCTATAATATGAAGGCTGGCAATGCATATTCGCATTAGATCCCAAAAAAATGGTTTGTTGTACCTGATTAGCGCCACTTGAATATCCACCCATATTATCTTTATTCAGTAAATAGATATTTCCGTCTTTGCACCCGGTAAAAAATAAAGAAGTATTTGGCATAAGGAAAGAACCTAATCCTCCATAATCTAAATCATTAGATTCCAAAAAAGGATAATTATCGGGAGTAAAATAACTGCTAACCTGTAAAGTTGAGCCGAATGGAATTAGCTTTAATGCACTTTCACCACGATTAATTAAACTGGTTGGGTCACTATTATATCCTACTGATCCATTTCCGGTGACACAGTATAAATTTCCCTGATTATCTGCTGCCATTCCCATTCCGCTTTCCCAGATTCCGCCATTATAACCATTTGGAGTATTGTTATAAACAATCTTTTGTTGAAGTGTTGCAGCATCATAGCCCAATATCCAGCCATGATATGGACCCCAATCACAATGAGATGAAAAAGAAACATAAACAATTCCATTTACCAAAGTAAGCGCTTGCCTTTGATTTTGTTTTTGTGGATCAAACGTAATTACGTTGCCAACACTACCATCCCCATTTCCTGAATAGGTGGCAGTTATTTCTACCGGACTACCACTCAATTCATTCCCATTTATTATATTGACGGCGTGCAAATGCTGGTAAAATAATCCAGAGCCATTTGTACTCCGTGTCACAAAAAAAATAGTTTGTGCAACAGTATCTATAACTGGTGTTCCAACTATTCCAATATTACCACTGAAATCCTGATAGCCACCACCGCATGCCCCTGTCATATCAGTATTTCTTGGGGGACGCATACCGGATGCAGTATAATTTTTTTCCCAGTAAAGCTGGCCATTGTCTCCATCGAAAGCATAAACAGTATTATTAACTGTAGCCACATAAACAACATTGTGTTTGGTACCATTAATAGAAAGATTTCCGACCACGAGCGGCTGAGCGTAAACCTGGTCATCAACACTTAATGTAAACAGTTTTCCAAAATGCTGGAAATTTACATTACTTGTAGTCAGAATATTTTCATGACTGTTCCATCCGGCCCTGGTATTATCATTGTGCTGCGTTACTACTGAAACATGCTGAGTATTGGATAAACCGTTATTGGGATTATTAATATTCTTTCTTGAACAGGTAAGGATACTGATTAATGAAACAATCATTAATATTCTTTTCCAAAAGGTAGCAATCATCAGCTTTAATTTTAATGAAATCTATTTGTCAAAAATTGGTTATCTCCGGAATTTAACCAGTTGTTTCAAGATAATGTTTTTTATGCAGAATTTCTACTGGCATTAATGATTCCAAATGAAGAGCGGATCACAAGTTTCTCATAACTTTCTTTAAATGGAGAATTAATAAATTTCTCATCTGCCTCCCTGATTTTACTGATTGCAAACTGCTGGATAGTAAGTAATGGCAAAACAATTTTTTCCCTCATTGCAATTGATAAATTGTCTACAGGAAAGTCACTCATTAATTCAGATTTGCCGGCAAGCTGCAATACATACTTTCTTGTTAGCTCAAACTCAAAAAATATTTTGTTCCATATTTCACCATACGTTTTATCCTTACTTAACCATGCAGTCAAAGGGAAAAAACATTTCTTCATTGCCATTTCACAATTATCAATTAATGTTTTAAAAAACAAAGAATTATTGTACAGTTCTTTTAAGGCTGAAAATTTTCCGCGTTTTTCCATTACTGACATTGCTGAACCAACACCATAATACCCGGTGACATTTTGTTTTATCTGGCTCCAGGCACCTACAAAAGGAATAGCCCGCAAATCTTCCAGCATGAGCTGGTTTCCATTTTTTCGCTTTGACGGACGGCTGGCAATATTTGTTTCACTATAAAATCTTACCGGACTAATATTCGACATATACTTTAAAAAATCAGGATGATGTTTCAGTTGCTCATAAACCGAATAACTTTCCTCCGACAATTGCCGTAATAAATCTTCCTCTTCAGGCTGAAGTGTTATTTTATTATCAGAAAATAAATCGTTACTGATGCCGGCATGTATTAACTGCTCGATGTTATACTGTGCCGCTTCCACGGTTCCGAAATTGGAACTCACTGTTTGTCCCTGTATTGTCAATTGTATTTCTTTGCTGCTGATATTTTTCCCCATACTTGCATAAAAGTTATGCGTCTTACCTCCGCCCCTTGCCGGTGGACCACCCCGACCATCAAAAAATATCGCATCAATATTATATTCTTTTGAAATTTTTGTAAGTGCTTCCTTGGCTTTATAAATACAATAATTAGCCATTAAGTAACCGCCGTCTTTCGTGCCATCTGAAAATCCCAGCATAATGGTTTGCCTGTTTCCTCTTTGTTGTAAATGTTTCCGGTATGTTTCATTACTATACAATTCTTTCATTACCCATTCTGCATTTTGCAAATCATCAATCATTTCAAAGAGAGGCACGATATCAACTGTCAATGATTCTTTTTTCCAGCCGCAAAGTAAAAAGAGACCATAAACTTCAAGTACATCCAATGCGCTGCTGCATTGACTTATTATATAGCGATTACATCCCTTTTCGCCATTATATCCCTGTATTGTTTGTATGGCCAGAATGCTTTTTAATGTTTCCTGAGCTTCGGGGTGTTTGTAATCTGCCACAGTTAAAACTTCCGGGTTCTTAGTTAGAAATTCAATTTTTTGTTCTTTTGTCAACTTAGTATAATCTTCTTTGAAAATATTTCCCCATACTGAACTGTGTATCCGGCTTTCCTGTCGTATATCCAGTGAAACAAAATGCAAACCAAAAACATTTACTTTGTTGATCAGGTCATTCACCAGGTGAACAAACAATCCATTATGCTGATAAATGAGAATTTCTTTAACCTTCTTTAATTCATCAAGAATATGAGTCTTGGTTATTGATGTGCTGTGACCGGGAACAAAAATATTTTCATACAATTGTTTTTCCAATTCATTCAAAAGCACATCCACGCCTTTAAAGGTAAGTCTCCGTTTTATTTTTCTTATTTCAAGATAATAGCATTTAATAATGCTTTCACGAAGTGCATTGGCCACTTTCAATGTTATTTCCGCTGTCACAAAAGGATTTCCATCCCGGTCGCCGCCTGGCCAAAAACCCATATCAATTATCGGGTTATTTTCATTTACAAAATCCGGGAAGTTATTATACAGGAAAGAAATTATTTTTCCGACAGCCGAATAAAAAACATTCTCCAGGTACCAGATCAAACTTATCGCTTCATCATAAGGTGTTGGTTTTTGTTTTTGCAGAAACGGAGTTTTACCTAACTGCTGCAGGTACATATTTATCAAAGCCGTATTATTTTGCGACAATGCTTTTGACATATCATTGATGATTCCTAATACTGCACCGGGATAGAACTGAGTAGGATGCGCTGTAAGCACAAGGCGCACTGAAAAATCTTTTAGTTTTGATTCTAGTTCTTTTTCTTTATGATTCTGCAGTACTTCCAGTTCCAGTTGTTTGAGTGTGCCTGCACCGGCCATATCATGCACTGCCGTAAAAGCAGCATCTTCTAAGGCATCAAATAAGACAACCTGTCTTTCTACATATTGTATAAACCGGAACAGTAAAGCCAGTTTTTCTTTTTCCTCCCGGTAAGTTGTATGTTGCAAAAAAAAGGTTTCAATAATTTCAACCGGGCTCAGCCTTTTTTTAAATCCATCCTCGCAGTCACTCAACAACAATGACAAAAGAATGCCGGTTTTCTCTACCCGGTGAAAGGGCAAAGAAGAAAACAAACTGTTGTAAAGCTGGTACTTGATGCTAACTTCATTATTGAACTGCTGCAAACTACGCGAGCTCTGATAATCCATATGATAAATAAGTTTTCATGAATGAAAAGGCAGCAATCTTTTCAAAGATCAAAAAAAAAATCTAATCTTCAATCATTTTTAAATTATAAATCCGGTAAATTATATAAGAACAAAATCACAGCATTCCGTACGATCGTTGGAAAATTAACATTTAAGAAATCCTTTCAGAAGATGGATTGTAAATAAAGCCAAAAACATAAATTTGTAATAACGACTCATAGCCAACAAAGATTGTTTGACCCCGGCGACGCTTAAATAAAACCTGATGTCGACCGGTATAATTTTATAGAGATTATTCATTTCATATTTTGAATATCGTGTAACCAGAACGTAACGAACTGTCTAATATGTTAAGCGTTTATCATTCAGAGAATCCATTTGTTTCCGTTATAATGGCCACATACAATCGTTCGGGTTATTTACCACGAAGCATTCTGTCATTTATAAATCAAACGTATAAAAATTGCGAACTCATTATTGTTGATGATGGAAGCCATGATAATACGTTCCAAATCGTTAATGATTACCTGCAAAATCAGGAAAACATAAGGTACATAAAACACTCCCACCGAAAACTTTCCCTTTCCAAAAATGCGGGGATTCAGGCGGCTTGCGGAAAATATATTGCTTTCCTGGATAGCGATGATGAATACAAAATAAACTATTTGGAAAAACGTGTTCAGTTTATGGAAGCCAATAAAACAGTGGATTTAATTGAAGGTGGTGCTATAATAATTGGTGATGAATATGTAAAAGACAAAAATGATACATCAAAGAAAATCCATTTATCAGAATGTCATATTGGGCCCACCTTTTTTGGGAAAAGAGAAATTTTTTTAGCATTAGGAGGCTTTGATAAAAATATTTTTTACAGTGAAGATTCTGCATTTTGGGAAGAAGCAGAAAAAAAATTCAATGTCAGAAAAGTCGATTTCCCGGGTTATGTTTATTACCGCGATACGCCGGGAAGCATTACCAATACAGCTTAGTGCGGATTACCGGATTGTTTATACAATAAACAAGAAATTAATTAGCCTGAAACGCTTTGAAAAATCATTATTGCTCTCAGAATTATATTTATTCTGCTATTAATTTGAAGGTTATTATATTATCTTTAAGCCAGCATACTGAATAATCAAATCCAATGCACCTGAAAAAACAATTACTAACCAGTACCCTTGCTATTTGCATAATTTACTCTCCCGGGATTTTTGCGCAGGACAATATTTCTTCTGACGAACTTTTTCACCAGGCAAGGTCAGCCGCATTTGATCTAAAAAATTACAGCCTTGCTATTGAGTTAAGCAGAAAAGCTTTGAGCAAGAGTCCTAATTATTCAGATATCAGAATTTTTCTGGGAAGAATCTATACATGGTCGCACAAATTAGATAGCGCCCGAACTGAATTTGAAGAAGTATTGCAAAAGCAACCAGATAATGAAGATGCATCTATGGCTTATTCAGACCTAGAATATTGGAACGACAATCCGGCAAAGTCATTAGTCATTTGCGATAGTGGATTAAAATATCATCCACAATCAAAGGATCTGTTGCTGAAAAAAACAAAATCTTTAATTGCCCTGAAAAGGTTTGAGGAAGCCAATCAGCTTGTAAATCTATTATTAAAAAAATACCCGAAAGACAATTCCATTCGTGCAATATCTTCAAACATAAAAGAACAAGCTTCAAAAAATAAAATAGGTGTTACCTATGACTATGTCTATTTCGATAATCAATTCAAAGATCCATGGCACCTGGCAAGCATAAGTTATGCCCGAAGTACTTCGTTGGGTACCGTTATCGGTCGTTTTAATTATGCAAACCGGTTTGCAAACAATGCAGTTCAGTTTGAAGCAGATGCTTATCCAAGAATTTCAAAAACATTTTACAGTTATATCAACGCAGGCATTTCAAACAAATCAGGCGTTTTTCCTCAATACCGCGCTGGCTTTTCTTTGTATGCCAATCTTCCAAAAAGTTTTGAGGCTGAAGTTGGTTTTCGTTATTTATATTTTAGTAGTCCAACATGGATGTATACTGCATCTGTTGGAAAATATTTTAAAAACTATTGGTTCAATTTCCGCACTTATCTTACACCAGGCAACAGTAATATTTCTCAATCTTATTCTTTTACTACCCGTTATTATTTTGGTGGCGCCGATGATTATTTATTCCTGAGTCTTGGAACGGGTATATCTCCTGATAATATAAACAACAATGTACAGTTGAATAATACCTATAAATTAAAATCGAACGGAATTTCTGCCGGTTATAACAAAACAATAAAAAAATTAAATATTATAGCTATAACTACAGCATGGACACACCAGGAATATTTGCCAAACACTTTTGGTAATCAATTTGATTTTGGAATCATTTATCAAAGAAGGTTTTAAAATGAATAAGAAGAGATTTTTATTACTTGTATTGATCATCATTGTATTTCTACCATTTTGGATGTGGCTGGCCTGGCTATTGACACCGAAGAAAAAAATGGTTGTCGCCATTATTGACAAAACAGTAATGACGAAAGACGGTCAGGAACATGTTTCTTTCACCTGGATATTAAATCATGAACGCTTTACCAAGAACAAAACAAAACTTTACAAAGCCGGGAATGATTATTTTGGTTTTTTCCCATTAGAAAATGAAAACTTCCGGATCAAAGGGCTGGAGCGATTTTCACCTGCTATGCTTGATAAACTGAGCAATGATGCAGACATGACTTATTTCACCGATACGTATGGCATTTACAGAAATGAATGGTATGTAAAAAAAAATATTGAAGAACGTTCCAATATTATTTATGGCGGTATGAGTGAACAGGACATTACTTTCCTTGGAGATATGAAAGCAAAGCATAAATTAATAATTACAGAATTCAATACAATAGGTTCTCCGACAACTCCTGATATAAGATTTAAATTTGAAAATATGTTTGGGTTAAAGTGGTCAGGATGGACAGGACGTTATTTTTCATCGCTGGATACAACTGTCAATACAGAATTACCCAAATGGCTAATTAATAATTATAGAAATGAACATAGTGGTCAATGGCCATTTCATAATGCCGGAATTGCTTTTGTCAATAATTCTGATTTCGTAGTTGTCATTGAAGAAAAAACACAACTCACCGATGCCATGCCATATATAAAAAGCTATCGCTATGGCAGGGAAAAATTAGGGCTGCCCCGCCAATTCAAATATCCCTATTGGTTTGATATTATGCAGTCGGATAGCTCAGTAAATAAAATTGTTGCTGAGTTTTCATTAACTCCAAATTCTGCCGGTGAAGCTGAACTTAGTCAAAATAATATTCCTTCCCGTTTCCCTGCAATAATAATGCATACCGGTACCGATTATCAATTCTATTATTTTTCGGGGGATTTTTGTGACAATCCAGTGAATATAACCACTTCTTATTTTAAAGGAATCCGTTTATTCAAATCCTTCTTTTATAAAAGTTCCAATCCTGGAGAAAGAGCCAGTTTTTTCTGGAATTTTTATCAACCATTGATGACTGCTATTGTCAATGATTATTATAATCAATTACACAAACATTAGTGCGGAAAATATTTTGAATAAATAGAATCCGGAATTAAGGGAGATCCATTAATAATTTTTTCATTCCTGTTTTTGAATTGAGTGAATTCACCCTGCAATTGATTGTATTTTTCACGATCCTGTAACGGTTCTTCGTCCATGCTTTCATACAGATTAAAAATTGTTTCATTATTCAAATGGTATTTGCCCATGACAAAATCAACAATATCATTTTTTGTCTGCATTAATGGATACGTATGATTATTTACAAAAGCCCTGGTCGTATCAAGTCCTGTACCCAACCAACTTGCTAAAGTTGGCTTTTCGAAATTGTAATTATCATGAAGAAAACTCAGCAAGCTTGGAGTAATATCAAAATGCGTTGAAATAGAATTAAAAGTTGCTGTACGATTCAATAACGGCGAATAAATAATCAGCGGGACATGAAAACGATCAATCTTTGTACTCATCGGAATTTCAGGCATACGATGGTCGCCGGT
Source organism: uncultured Bacteroidota bacterium (assembly GCA_963823125.1). GTDB lineage: Bacteria > Bacteroidota > Bacteroidia > Chitinophagales > Chitinophagaceae > UTBCD1. The sequence goes on along the minus strand of CAWGKD010000001.1, from coordinate 624,598 downwards.
AATTATGAAAATGGTATTGTTAAAATCGTTTCGCTTCTTGTATTCATTAAAAAACATTCTTACGGAATTATCCATAAATAATATACTCGAATAACGGTCTTTATAATTACGGGAAGCCTGCTTTTTGCTTTCGGTAAAATTTAACTGCGTCATTCTTTTTTCAAATTCATCTTCATATTTTTTCTGATCATTAATTAAAAAAGGATCGTGGGTAGAAAGTGTTAATAATATATTAAGCTGAGGTTGAGCGGAATTATCTTTATCTGTTTCGAAATAACGGCGGAACAGTTCATTGTCACCATATCCCCAGGTGAAACCATTTTGAGAAGGCATCCTGGTGTAGCCGGAAGGAAAAGTAGCTTCATCATTAATATCGTCAATTGCGTTTTTCTTAAGAAAGAGACTCATATTATCAAACTTTGAATCGCCGCCATAAAAGAAAGCTGTATGATATCCGTTGTGTTTGGCAAGACTCAATAAAGAAAGATGAGCTGGCATATTTTCACCCAATTCACAAAATCCATTTTTAGCAAAAGGTAATGAGCCAAGTAATGATGGCAGAACAGCAAAAGTGCGCCCTCCTTCACTTAAAAAATTTTTCCAGTACAAACTTTGTTTTGAAAGTGAATCTATAAATGGAGTAAAGTTGCCAAGATAAGCGCCATCATTGGTAAAAGCTCTTCCTAATCCTTCCACCAAAAGAATAACAATGTTCGGTGATTTATCACTTTTTCTGAAGAATGGTGACAATATATCCGGAGTCGCATCGGTATGCAGAAAAGGATATTTCTGCTCATCTGTATAAACAAAATTTGTCGTTTGTGTCTGACCGTCTCCAAAGTCTCCTGAATAACTATCGGAATAAATGTCATCCTCAATTACTGTTGGAAAAAAATGTTTATAAGACTGCTTAAAGAAAAAATTGGATTTATTCAAGGCGAGGTTTCTTGAATATTCCGTTTTCAACGATAAATAAGTATTTGATGAACTAAAGCTGGAAAAAAGAAAAATAACAGACAACAATGGGAAAGCAACTGCAACTTTTGGTTGCAAATGATTCTGTTTTCTGAATTTGTAAAGAATAAAAATATAAGAACCCAGGAAGAGAACAAAGGTCAGTATCATTGAAAATTTGATTCCGCCGGCCGCCCCAACTGTTTGTTTCATATCAGCAGCTGAGTATGTAAAAAAATCAGCTCCCAATGGTACCATGGCTATCACGGAATATTGAATAAGACTTATCTGGATCAAAAGCAATAATGATGACATAATATAAAAAAACCAGCAGGAAAGCTTTGGAGAAAGAAAATAAAAAATCACAAACAGAAAATAAAGAATGAGATTGCACTTAAGCCAGAATTTAATTGTATTAATTACATTAGCTTCCAAAACTGTTGTTGTGTCTTTAAAAAACTGATGACTGATCCCATTTATCAAAACTTCATAAATGCTTAACAGGATCATAAACATCAGCCACAGAAGAGACATTAAAGCAAATGACTGAGTTGAGGATTTTATCTTATAAGCGATGGCTTGTTTCATAAGAATTACTTTAATAGAAATTTATTGACTAACGGTATCAAAACCTTGTCTTGTCATTACTCCCCAGGATTTCTTTTTTCTCAAAAAATCGATATCACCTCGCACTGCCGACCAAACAACAAACGGATGAAATAATATTGGCTCCATAAATGCTGTCAAAATAAGTTTAAATATTTCCGAACGCTTTTTATACTGATTATAGGTCAACACTTCCATCAAAATGGCAAATACAGAATACAAAAATCCAAAGCTGAAAATAAATACAAATAATATTGCCACACGATGCCAATCAAGCACTCCGAAAATAGCAAAGAACAGGAATGAAATAAACCCGATGAATTCAATGACTGGTGCCAGGAATTCAAAAAAGAACCAATAAGGATAACTGAGCATTCCCAAAATTTTATACCGTGGATTGAAAAACATTTTTTTGTGAAGCTGCAATGTTTCAATAGTTCCTCTTGTCCATCGGTTTCTTTGTCTCCCTAAAATTTTATAGCTGGCTGGCGCTTCAGTCCAACAAAGCGGATCAGGAATATAAGCCACTTTATAGGGAATTCCATTTTCGTGCATATAACGTCGCATTCGGACAATTATTTCCATATCTTCTCCAACTGTATTTCTGTTATAACCGCCGGCTTTAATAGCTATCTCCCTGTCAAAAGCTCCGAATGCGCCTGATATAATTAATAATCCATCCAATCTGCTCCACGCCATACGTCCCAATAAAAAAGCACGGATATATTCCAGCGCCTGAACTCTCGGCAAAAATTTTTTTGGCAAATGTACACGCACCAATTTCCCATTACTGATTTCACATGAATTAGCAATACGAATCACTCCTCCGGTTGCAATCATCTTCCGGTCAGTTTGTTCAAGAAATGGTTTGATCAGTTTCAACAAAGCATCCTGTTCCAGAATACAATCCACATCAATGCAGACAATATATTTTTTATCAGAAACATTTATTCCTGCATTAAGAGCATCTGCTTTGCCGCCATTTTCTTTATCAATAACAATCAGTTTATGATAAAGAGGATTTTTACTTTTATAAAAACCACGGATAGCTTCCGTTTTAATTTTTGCGTCACCGGCGAAAGGAGTTATTTCCATGTCATACGCTCCAATAAGTTTTTCCAAAGTATCATCTTTGCTGCCGTCATTAATTACAATTAATTCCATATTGTTATAATGAACGGCCAGCAATGAGCGAACATTTTCAATAATATTTGCCCCTTCATTATAAGCCGGAGCCAGTATGCTGATCGCCGGCGCATATTCAGAAGAAGCTAAAAGATTGTAATCGGTAAAACTGTTTTTAAACAGGTAATGTTTCATTTCACCAATGGAATATCCTGCAATAAGAAGATAAGATAATAATAACAACACAGAGTAAATAAAGAAACCAAAAAGAAGAAGATCAATAAAAAATTGTGTAATGTTCATAATGCGCCTCCTACATTTAATTTCGGAATAACGACGCCCCATTGTTTTGCCTTTTCATCAACAAACTCTTTTTTCTTTTCAATCTCTGAAGTTTTGATTTCTTTGTCTGTTTCGCTTTTATAAATATTATCAGTTTTGTTTAACTGTTCCGATAGTAAAGAAGATTCTTTATCGGCTCCTATTGCCTGAAGAGTTTTTAGAATAAGAAGTTGCAATTCAGGGCCAGAAGTAGCAAAAATATTTATGAGCGCAACGGCTGTTTTTTCATTACTTATCTTACCAACAGTAATGACCGCCTGCGTGCGGATTTCTGAAGACGAATGAGAAAGAGATTGCACTGCAGCATCATAAAATTCATATCGCTGATAAATTTCAACAAGGCGTAAAGCAAACTCTACAACACTTGAGTTTTTTGATTTCAACCAGAAACTCATGCCATCAAAATTTTCAATCGAATGCCTGGAAAGTTCCTGTATTAATCTTAATTGTTGCCATTCTGAAACAGAATAACCAATTACATTTAAAAATCGCAGGCCGTTAAATCCGATAAGTTTCACAGTAGCAATTTGTGCTTCCATCCGCACAAAGTCATTATTATGATTAGCTAACCGGAAAATATTCGGAAGCTGATCTTTCTGTTGCAAATAAGCAAGCTGTTGAATGGCTTTGGCTTTTACAAACCAACGTTTATCCTTCAAATGAGCCAGTAATTCCTTTTTAAGATCGGTTTTTTGAAATAACCAGTGAATATTATCCATAGTTGTTCCGCTGAACTTTTTGCAGGTGTCTGCCAGTTCCTGGATCATAAAATTTCCATCTATAGTATTCTTCTGGTAGTGATTTAAAATTTTCTGATATTCTGGCTGCGAAAAAATTTCATTCAGTTCCTCTTCAGATTCACAAATAGCAACTTCACTTATGAGATTGTTGAATTTTTTTTGAAAAGAAATTTGTCTCCGTTGAAGATTTGCTTTCCTGAAAAGAATAAAAAGTGTAATGATAATTACCGTCGCAATAACAATTGAAAAAAATGTCGCTGCTTTTATCAGGAATTCCTCGGGAATGAGAACATGGAGAATATTAATGAAAATAAAATAACCTTTTATCTTAATCCATATAATATCAGTAATAATCATAATAAAATTAAGCTGCTCTTATTAACCGGCCTTCGAAAGTCTTTTTACACGCATAGAAAGTTCGTTGGGGCTGAATGGTTTTGTGATATAATCATCAGCGCCAAGATTAAAAGCTTCCAGCACTACATTTTCCTGGCCCATAGCGGAAAGAATTATTACAGGAACTTTCCGTTGCTGATTTTGTTTCACCATTCCGACAATTTCCAACCCGGATGAAAATGGCATCATGATATCGGTAATGATCATATCTGGATCCTGAAGAGATATTTGCTCCATGGCCTGCTTTCCATCCGAAGTGACAATAACCTGGTGGCCATCTTTTTTCAACCTGGCTTCAATAATTTTTAACATGATAGGTTCATCTTCTGCAATCAGGATTTTCATAACATTAGTTTTTAAAGGATAGAATATTATTAACTCAGTTTTTAACCAGCAATTCAACCGCTTCTTTTAATTCAGTTTCAATCATTGGTTTTATTTCTTCAAATAGCGTTTTTGCTTTTATAAAATCATCAGGTATTGATTCCAGATTTTTACACTCTTTAGCGTTTAATTCAATTCTTGTGATTACCGGCAACAATTCGTCCATTTGTAATAATCCCAGACTGCTTTTAAGCTTGTGGGTTTGTTGATAAACTTTTTCCCAATTATTCTCATCAATTGCAGACGATATTTCGTTTAATGATATGGGTGTTGATTCAAGAAAAAGCTGAAGGATTTCACACAAACAATCCATGTCATCTAATTCTACCAGATGATCAAGATTATATGGTTTATCAATTCCTTTAGTATCTCCAGGGGTTTTGTCCTGTATGCCATTGACCGAAGTGTTACCTGATAACAAGAACCGACGCAGCTGCCGGTATAACTCTGCGGGCACAAAGGGCTTTGTTAAATATTCATTCATTCCCAATTCAAAACATTTCACTTTTTCATTCCGTAATGCACTTGCCGTCATCGCAATAATCGGTGTGGTTAAATTTAATTTCTTGCGGATAAATTTTGTTGTCTCAAATCCATCCATCTCAGGCATCTGAAGGTCCATGATAATCAGGTCGAACTTGTTTTCGCTTTCCAAAACTTTTATAGCCTCTTTTCCATTACCCGCCATCTTGGATTCTATTCCGACTTTTTTAAGCATATGAAAAATAACTTTACGGTTGGTCTCATTATCTTCAATGACCAAAACTCTTTTACCAGCTAAATTATTTCCATTTATAGTTTCCAATTCTGCATCCTTTTGTTTTTTTGAAATTCCTTCGTTCTTTGAAATGGCATAATTTAAAACAAAAGTAAATGTGGTTCCTTTGCCGGTTTTACTGGTTACATCAATAGTACCGTGCTGCAGTTCTATTAATTTTTTGGTGATAGAAAGTCCTAAGCCGGTTCCTCCAAACTTTCTGGTTATTCCTGTTTCTGCCTGTGTAAAACTTTCAAAAATGTATTGCAATTTATCTTCAGCCACTCCTATGCCGGTATCAGAAACTGAAAATTCAAGCGCTACAGCATCGGTCTGATAATTAAGCATCTTTATTTCAAGGTTGATTTCCCCTTTCTCTGTAAATTTTATCGCATTACTTAAAAGGTTAGTAAGAATCTGGTTCAGCCGGTGTGGATCACCCACTAACAAATCGGGTATACTACGGTCAACAACAAATCCAAGTTTCAGCCCTTTTTCCATTACTCTGACATTAAAAGGAACTAAAGTATTTTCAACGGTTTCTCTCAGCTGAAAGTCAATTTTTTCAATTCTTAATTTTCCTGCTTTAATTTTTGAAATATCCAGGATGTCATTAATTAAAACCAACAAATTGTCCGATGACTTTTTTATTACCTGAACAAATTCCTTTTGCTCTCCACTTAAAGCTGTGTCAATTAAAATATTTGTCATTCCGATGATTCCATTCATCGGTGTTCTGATTTCATGGCTCATGTTGGCGAGAAATTGTTCCTGCAACTGTTCGGCCATTTCAGCCTTGCTTCTTTCTTCTATAAGATGCTTGCCATATAAAAACCGTTCAGTAATGTCAGTAGCAATACCGCCGATACCATATATCTTCTGATTTTTATCAAAGAGAGGAAATCTTACCATCAGCAGGTTATGTGCGCTGCCTGATCTTGAAATAGTTTCTTCCATTTCAATAGTTTCTTGTTTCCTGATAACATATTGTTCAATATCATAGTTTCTTTGAGCTTCTGATTCAGGCAACAAATCAAAATCCGTTTTTCCAATGGCTTGCTCATCCGTAAACTGATAAAGACTTTTATACGGTTTATTGATAAGCGTGTAACGACCTTCCAGATCTTTGATATAAACAATAAGAGCTGCATTATCCAGGATAGACTGCAACCGATACTGGTTCTCTTCTCTTTCCAGTTCACTTTTCTTTGCTTCACTTTCTGCGTTTTTTCTTTCGGTTATATTCTTAACGATACATTGAAATCCGGTTGGCTTATTATTTTCGTACAAAATAATACTGGATTGTTCAACCCAAGTTTGATTTCCTGACTTGACCTTAAGAGGATATTCAAATTGTATTTCAAATTCTTTTGTCTGTACCTGTTTTTTAAAATTATTATTAATAACAGGAACCCAGGCATCATCAACCAACAAAGAAAAATGTCTCCCAATGATTTCAGCCGGTTTAAATCCTGTAAAATCTTTTACCCTGTTATTTATAAAACTGATATTTCCTTTCAAGTCCGTTATAACAAGAACTAGCCCGGAGTCCTCAACAAAGCGGCTATATTTAATCTCTTTAAGATTGGCTTCCTTTTCAGCTGCTTTCTTTAAACGCATATAACGGTTCACCTGCATCAGGATTATACTGATAAAAATCAAAGCAAGCAATCCTATTATAACGGAAGAACTTAAATTAGATTTTGAAATGGTTTTATTTTCAGCAACCATAGTACTGAGCTGGTTGGCATAAATTTTTTCTAATCCGGATAGAGATTGTTTTAAAGAATCAGTAAAAAGTTTATCTTTTAAACCAGCCATCATTTGCAAAGCCTGGTGTTGCGAAATTTTATTGGCTTGAATAACTGAATATTCCCAATTGACTTTTCGATTTATTTGTTGACTTATAACAGATAAATCCAAATTTTTACCATTGCTTATTTTTTTTAATCCATCAAATTCATTTTGTATTCTTTTCAACCCGGTAATTCCGCTCAATGATTCTTGCTCAAAAACAGGAATGCCGGTAATTACAAGACTTTTTACGTTCGATTCAAGATCGAAAATGCTGTAAAAAGCGCTGTCAATGTTTTTAAGGATATCCTGTGTTTGATTTATTTGCGAAGAATTTTCAACTATGCGTTTATGATTACGATAACCGACATAAAAGAAAAAAGTGGTGGTAATAAGGGCAATACCAAATACTACCAGGATTCGTTTTTGGATTCTCATTGGCTTCTCTATAGATATTGGACTGTCAAAATAATAATTATTTTTTCATAAAAGGAGTTTATAGTATAAATGCTGACAAATTAAGTGGTTTTACTCAGGAAGAATTACACGCCTTCTTAATTACCCGTTATTATCACACATTAATCATAAAGCATTTTCATAAATTAAAAAGCGAAGACAAGCCCTGGAAGAACAGGATTACTAATCAAGTTTTTTAATTTTTAGTGAAGCGATGGTTGTAAAAGTCAGATAACTCGGTTACGCTTTTTCATATCACCCGAAGATATGCATACGTATGATTAGAATTCGTTCATTGCCACGTTTCTGCCTATAATCCTAATATGGTTTATGGTTTCATAAGATAATTTTCATAAGAATGGTCCGCTTTTAACATTAGTTCTCAGATTTCATTTTAGCATTACGATAACTTTCTCCATTAAACATTGGCATTGCATTGGAATCTTATTTATAAAATTTACGATTATGAAAAAGATTCTTTTACTCACCATTACAATTTTAGGCTTATCAATATTTAATGAATCTAAATCTCAGGTTCGTTTTACTCTGAATTTAAATGTGAACATGCAACCTGACTGGGGACCGGTAGGTTATGATTATGTTGACTATTATTATTTGCCTGATATTGATGTGTACTATTATGTGCCAGGTCGCCAATATATTTATTTCGATAATGATCATTGGGGTTTTAGCTATTCTTTACCCAGTTGCTACAAAAGTTATGATTTATATAGAGGATATAAAGTTGTTATAAACGAACCGGAGCCTTACCTGAACGACGATTATTACAGAGAAAGATTCTCCAATTACAGAGATTATTACGGAAGACAGGACATAATATATAACCACCGTGGTAACTGGTATAATGGAGAAAGAAATGACAAAAGGGTAGAAAGACACGAAGGGTGGGAAAATGAAAATAGACCTGGAAACTCTTGGAATTACAGATCTGATAATGGCAGGGAACACGGCAGAGGTTGGGAAGGCAGACATAACCGGGATGATGATTAATATAATATTGAAGTAAATTGTTTTTTTAAAAGGCCACTTGGTAAAGTGGCTTTTTGATTTATACGTCAGAGGATAAGTAAGAAATTTCCGCGCATCGGTGACTTTCCGATACAGAATATACTGACCCGCTATTATCAAGGGTTCTAGCAATTCTAGTAACAAGAATAGTAGCACGGATAATGGAGATTAAAAGCAAGTATTGACAACTAAAAGTAAAGACAGATATTTTCAGTATCAAAGATGTTTTGAAAATCTAAACTCACAGAGATAATGGGTGAATTTTTTTCTTTCTGAATGTGAATGGGTATGTCCTTCCATAAAGTCTATTTCAGGTGATATTCTTTTTGAATAAGCGTCAATAGCTTTCCGGCCTCATCTCTTCTTCCTTTTAATTGATCAATATAATAAAGATTGGTTGCCTTGACTATTACATATTGATTGTATAACTCCTTTATTTGCGCATTATCAGTTAATATAAAAGTAAGGCTATAATCGTCTGAACTGTTTATTTTGCTATTGTAACGGTCATTTAGATAGCGGTTGAAATTTGTATTGTCGAAATATTTTTCCCTTGACTGTAATTGCCGCTTATAGAACTCGAGTACATAATTGGTTTGACTAAGATAACTGCCATTAATATGACTCTCATAGATGAGGACACTGTCTAATACCTTTTTATTTGATAATAGTCTGAAATTGCCGGAATATCTTAATTGCTGAAGTGTTGGTTCAGCAGGTATATAAGTTGAGGAAATTAATTCAGTTTGCTTCCAATATTTATAGGGCAGGTTGTTATTGAATTGTTTTGGGTTATTAAAAAATATAAACAATGAATCAAAATAGGGGAATTTTTCTTCAAACTGCGCAATCTTTAAATTGAATTGGGACGTATCATATTTCAGATCAGCAATCAAGGAAGAGAGATATTCTTTTTCTTTGCGCCGTTCTACCATATGCTCCCTTTGGTTCTCTGCCAAAAATCCACAGAACACAGCTAGGAACAACATTAAAAACTCCCAGAGATAATGTTTGAATTTTTTCCTTTCAGCGTGAGTGTGGGCGTGTACTTCCATAAAAATTAGTTCAGGTGGTATTCCTTTTTTAGATCTTTTAATAAAATAGTGGCATGCTCAAGTAAAGTAGTTGCTGCATTTCTTTTTCTCCGCAAGAACCTTGATCGCACCAATTCGGCATATTGGTTAAAAATAGTTTTATCATATGTCAGTACAGGCGGATTTGTAACCATAAAAGAATCAATAAGTTTCCGATTATTGCTTACCCTATAAATCTGGAAAACATCATTGGCGTTATTATTATACCTGAACAGAAAAATTTGTGCCCTTACCTTTCTTACCTCTGTATAGATAGTTAAGTCATGCTCATCGTCAATCAGCATCCTTCTCGATAATTGATCATACTGTGCTACTTTTTCATTGATCAGTTTATTGGTAAAGTACCGGAGAGAACCTGAGCCTTTCATTTGCTGGATAGTGGCATCATTAGGCACAAATGTTTGAGGAGTACCGCCAAATAATCCGTAATAATATAATTTACCCGTAGCAATGCTTTTGGGATCGTTAGTGGAAAGAAGGTCTAAAAGCGTATCCACATTGCTGACCGAGTAGTTCATATACTTTATATACTCTTTTAGTTCAGAGGTATCAGCTGAAAGATCGTTTATCATAGAGGAAGCAAATTCTTTTGCACGTTTATGTTCCAATACCTGTTCAAGCTTATATTCTGCCAGGAATCCACAGAACACGGCAAGGAACAACATTAAAAACTCCCATAGATAATGTTTAAATTTTTTTCTTTCGGTGTGGGTGTGTGGATGTACTTCCATATTTTTATTTAAATGTTTTTACTTCTTATGAAGTAACCGGTAATTGAATTATAAACTCACTTCCTTCCCCTTCTTTCGTCTCTACTTTTATTTCGCCGCCATGTGCCTTTACAATATCATAGCTCAATGATAAACCTAACCCTGTTCCTTGTCCGGTAGGTTTAGTAGTAAAGAAAGGTTGAAAGATTTTGTTCAATACTTTTTCAGGAATGCCATTGCCGTTATCCTTCACTCTGATTTCCACTTTACTATTAACCTTCTTTGTGCTGACTGAAACTGTGGGTTCGTAACCATCCGGTTGCTGTTTCTTCTTTTCAGTTACCACATAGAAAGAGTTGTTGTATAAATTGAGTAATACTCTTCCAATATCCTGTGGAATGATGTTGATTTTACCGATGGAGTTATCAAAATCCGTATTCATGGTGGCATTAAATGATTTATCTTTTGCACGTAACCCATAATAACTTAATCTTAAATATTCATCTGCCAAAGCATTGATGTCTGTGGGTTCTTTTATACCTGTGCTGGTTCGGCTATGTTGCAACATCCCTTTTACAATATCTGCTGCACGCTTGCCATGATGGTTTATTTTTTCGAGATTCTGTACCACATCAACTGCAATAACTATTACTTCGGTTGTATTTCCTTTATCAACTTCCTCTACCATCTCCTTTATCAATATCCGTACTTACTTCAGAAAAATTATTGACGAAGTTCAAAGGATTTTGTATCTCGTGTGCAATGCCTGCTGTGAGTTCACCAAGCGAAGCCATCTTTTCGGATTGGATAAGTTGGGATTGGGTGGCTTTTAATTCTGAGAGTGTGCTTTCAACTTTTTCTTTTTGAGATCGCAGTAAAACATTTGCTTTCTTTTTTTGCTGGTTATTTCTGTAAAGAAAAAATGCTATCAAAAGCATGATAACCAAACCAGCGATAAATCCATATTGCTTCAGACGGCTTTCTTTTTCAAATTGCTCATTCAGAATTTGCTGCTGTCGGTGTTGTTCTTCAGCTAATGTTTTTTGAAGATCCTGTACTTTTTTTGCTCCATACATACTTTCGTTGATGCTGTCATAAATTTTCCGATAATGCAGCGCTTCCTGCACATTCAATGGTTCGTATTCCTCTGCCAGCAATTTACTGTTCTTGTAAATTCCCAATCCATAAGCAATTGAATTGGCTGCCCCAAGGCCTTTATTTGCATAATAAATGGCAGAATCGGGTGCTTGTGTTGTTTTAAAAAAACCTGATATGGTAGCACAGGCATCAGCTTCTGTAATATTATCACCGTTTGCAATTGCTCCGGCAATACCTTCCCTAGCATAGTTAAAAGAATTTCTATGATCACCTCGCCTGAACAAACAATCACCTAGGTTATATAAAGCAGCAGGATGCCAGAATTTATCATTTAATGTTGCATTATAATATTGTAACAAGTAATGGTAGGAAGAATCCAGGTTATATTCAAGATAAGCCTGCCCAATGTTTAAGTTGTTAAACAACATCCATTCGCTGACCCCTTGTTTATTGATTATAGTCTTAAATAAGTCCTGAGACTTTTTTTCAAAGCTTACTGTTTTTGTATAATCACCCAGAAACCAGTTTGCGTTTCCGATGAGTCCATAACAAGCTGCTGTTTCGAAAACATAATGCTGTCCTTCAGCAATTTCGAGTCCCCGGTACAGAGATTCAAGTGATTTTGGATAATCCCCCTCGACCTGGAGACCATTCCCAAAGGCTATTAATACGCTAACTTCCCCTCTTAAAAAATGTATCTGTTTTGCTAATTTCAGCGCCTTATTTACATAAAGGTTAGCGGTGTCATTATTGAAACCGAAATATGCGTTGCCCAGTTCCGCCATAATCAGCACGCGGCTTGTATCATTTTTGGCAATTCCCAGTTCATGTTTCAAACTATCCCTTAGTTGGTCTGATCCGCCCACTTGCGAAAAGGTAGTGCCACAAAAATATAAGAATAGAATTGTGAGGTTAAAATATTTTATCATTTCGCCTTTTTAAATTGGTAATTGAATGATAAACTCACTTCCTTCACCCTCTTTCGTTTCCACTTTTATCTCCCCGCCATGTGCTTTTACAATATCATAACTCAGTAAGAACCCAAAAATCTCTTGTTAGTTTTCAAAATAGAGTTACACTGCAAGCCATTTACCAACAGGTTATGACTCACCGCCAGACTTCGGATATAAATAAAGTAAAGTTTTCAGAAATGGATCGTTTGTTTCGTTTTACAAAACGTGCTTATTTTTAATTACAGTTTTGTTATTACAAGGTAAGTTTTTTTCGTTTTATAGTGTTTGGAATAGACAATAGCTGGGCTTTTCCACTTCTCCATCAAAAGGGGAAATCACCGGCGAAATGACCAACTTGATTTTCGAGACCGCAACTTTTCTGGAGCAACGATACAGAATTTACCAACCCACTATTATCAAGGGTTTCAGCGAAATTAGCAACATGATTAGTAGCATGATTTATTGGGATTAAAAGCAAGAAAAAGCAGCAAAAAACAAAGAAATGGATTTTGAAAAACAAAAGAGTTTAAAAACCTATACTCCCAGAGATAATGCGTAAATTTTTTTCTTTCGGAATGAGTATGTACTTCATAAAATATTTTTTAATAACCTTTTTTATTCAGGAAAATAAGTAACCGGGTAGCCATGGCTTTTAGGTCTTTTATATAATGCAGTTGACTGAGGCAGCCTCGTCTAAACAAGAATATTTTATTAAAATATTTATTCAGCTCCCGGGTATCGGTTGTCAGTAAAAACAAGCCATTTTTAAAATCAGTTTTTTTTAAATTATGCAATTGCATAAAACCTATCATTTCATTATGGGCGCTGATTACAATTTGCTGTTCATTTTCCATCGTATTCTGGTGTATGAGTTCATGCCTAACTGCTGCATCATACTTAATAATGCTGTCGGCAATTTCTTTGTCGTGTATCAATCGCAGGCCACCGGCGTATTTTAATTGTTCTATAGTTCTGTCGGTATAAACAAAATCTGTAAAGCCCTCAGAGTTTTTAATGATTTGTTTTAAACAGTCGGTGGACTTTGGTTTTTGAGAAACGGTATCAAAGCAGTTAAAAATATTACTTAATGAAGCTTCCATTCCAGTTAATTCATGGACAAGCGAAGTGAATTGTGCCGTATCTGTTTTCAGATCTTCACTAAAGGATATGATATATTGTCTTCCTCTTTCTTTTTCTATCTGGTGTTCACGGAAATTTTCTGCCAAAAATCCACAGAACACAGCAAGGAACAACATTAAAAATTCCCAGAGATAATGTTTGAATTTTTTTCGTTCTGTATGAGTATGGGTATGTACTTCCATAAATAATTTATTTCAGGTGATATTCTTTTTTGATTAGTTTAATAAGCCTTATTGCAAGTGTTTTCTGTCGTTCAGCCAAAATACAATCAAACCTTTCACTGGCAGCGAGATAATAATAATTCAGGGCTACCTGGTTTACAGCTTTATAGTCAGTAGAAAGCAATAACGGATGTCCGGGAGGCAGCCCGACTATAGTATGAGACTTATTAATGCTCTCAAATGTGACCTTCATTTGCGAAAAAACATAATTGTCAAACAAAAGATAATTGTCTTTATGTACCTGATCCAGTGAAAGCTTTACAAGATTATCCTGATGCGATAAAAACTGAAAGGTTACATAATACAAGCTCAGACTATCAAGCAAACTTCTGGGGCGAATTAACTTCAATATGCCCGAACCTTTCATTTGGTCATAGGTTTTTGAATTAGCATAGAAACTACCAACATTCGCTGTCACTGTTCTTGCATAAAAATATATTTGTGGCGTATTGGGGATATTATTGTGGAGTAAATCCAGCAGAGAATCTGCTGAAGTATAACTATAAGTATCCGTGTTGAGAATAGCGTTAAAATGCGCAACATCAGAGTTAAGGTCTTCTACAACAGATCGAACATTTTCATTAATTTCTTTATTGTCTCTAATCGTTTCTCGCAAATTCTCCGCAATAAAACCCATAGTTACTGCAAGGAAAATCATTAAGAACTCAAGGAAATATTCTTTGAATCTTTTCTTTTCTACATGTGGATGGTGATGTACTTCCATAATTTTAATTTGACCTTAAAGAATTGAATTTTCCAATTACATTTCCAAAACATTATTAGAATAACACTATTCACCAAGATTAAGTTAGTGAATTTATGGGTGACATTTAACCAAATCAATATACGGGAGACCTACCTTATCTCTCAAAAGGGGAAATCACCGGCGAAATTATCAACTTGATTTTCGAGACCGCAACATTTCTGGAGCAACGATACATTATTTACCCATACACTATAATATAGCGTTTTAGCGATTTTAGTGACCAGATTTGTAACCGGATTATGCAGAATAAAAGCAAATAACAGCAACTAATTATAAAAATATAGATTGGTAGTAACATCAAGATCCTGAAAAAAAATCCGCTTTCTCTCTATAAACAATATTAAAAAAGCAGAGATAATAGAATGCGGTAATACTTACGGTATCTTATATCTCTGGCGATGTCTTTGCCCGTATCGATACGAACCTTTAGGTAAAGGATATCAAAACTGTTTTCTACTCCATTCAAATATGTGAAATATGTAACTCATTCTAAATATTGTGTAATAGTTACTGTTTTAAAAGCGTTCACCTTTGCACGTAATTATTAATCTAAACAATCAATATATAATCAACAAATCAATTCAACATTACAAACTATTAAAACTAAAAAAATGGAAGAATCAAACAACAACACGGGGAAGCTAATTGGTGCATTGGTAGTGGGCGCTGCAATAGGCGCAATACTGGGAATCCTTTTTGCTCCTGACAAAGGCAGCGAAACACGAAATAAACTTTCAAAAAAAGGCGGTGAACTGACAGATGCCATGAAAGAAAAAATCAGTCACTATCTAGATGTATTCAAAAAAGAATCCTCAGAAGTTAAAGACAAAGTAATTGAGTCTATGGAAAACGGGAAAGCCAAATTCGAGAAGACAACGGCCTGACCGGAATACGAAATAATATCTTAAAAGTGGAAATTCAATAGCCGGTGTGCTTGCATCCCGGCTATTATTACTAAAAGCAGAAAAATGGAAACAATAGAAAATTTGATCGAGCCTCTTTTAGAAAGAGTTGAAAATTATGGTAAAACAAGTTTTGAATTACTAAAATTAAAGTCCCTGGATAAAACTGCAGATGTGGCCTCCACACTGATCTCCCGTTCACTGTTAGTTATTGTTATTTCGCTTTTTGCAATCACTTTAGACATTGCTATTGGGTTTTGGCTGGGTGATTGGCTTGGAAAAAACTATTACGGTTTCCTGATAGTTGCTTCATTAAATGGCCTTATTGGAATAATTTTATTTTTCCTTCATCCTGTAATCAAAGCCCGTGTAAAAAATTTGATCATCAAAAAATTGCTTAATTAACTATCTATGCATAAAATCACAACTGCATTGGATCTTAAAAGCGCTATTCAGGAATTAGAAGATAAGCAGGCTGTCGAATTGATTTTACTTAAAAAACAACTTCTTTCTACTTATGAAAGTTTAAAGCCTGTAAATATAGTTAAGAACTCATTTAAAGAACTGATTTCAGTACTTGACCTAAAAAAGGGGGTAGCAAATGCTGCTGTTGGCATAAGCACAGGTATTATCACCCGGAAAATTTTATTTGGGAAAGTGAATAACCCCTTAATAAAATTATTGGGGTTCATATTGGAAATGGGAGTGGTAAATAAAGTGATAAAAAATGCAGATGAAATTAAGTCGATGGGAAGCAGCATTTTGAAAAAAATAATTAATTATCATGCTGCACCAGAAAAATACAATGATTAATTTTTCAAAAATATCTTTAATGCCAAAGCAACGTTGATATTAATCAGTACTATTATTTCTCATCATTACATAAACATAGCTTATGGCAATTACGATCCCTCCCTATTTGCAACGGGGCTACATCCCAATAAAAGGGGAAATCACCGGCGAAATGACCAACTTGATTTTCGAGATCCCAACATTTCTGGAGCGACGATTCAGAATATGTAAAATGCGAGTTTAAGGGCGCAAAAAAAAGCAAAGACGGAAGTTATCAATAGAAGTTATGTTACTAATGAAATATTTAATTTGTTTTTGGAAGTTATAACCCAGTTACCATTGTTTCGGTTCTCTAAAGATAGATCCACTCCCTGTTCTTATATTACTTAGGCATATCAAAGATATTGGGATTCACATCTTTATTAAATTCAATTTTATTTTGAATAGCCTTAATTTGAAAATTTCCCCCGAAATCAATTTCTGAAGTGAACGGCATCACCAGTCCAAAATCAGTTTTCTTGTAATCGGAATATGTAATTGTAATTTCTACTTCCTGACCCTGCATCATTCCTTTCTTAATTACTTTGTTAACATAGTAAGTGGATGAATCGACATAATAAGTACTTTCTGTTTTTGAAGGGGAAGTTACTTTTAGCAAATAAGCGCCGTTTTCTTTGCCAGTTAATTCAACTGTATTTCCACGGTCAGCATAATTGTACAACTCGCCTCCGATATAAATCTGGTTCTTTCCGGACTTGTATTGTTCATCCGGCATCGCTTCCGGACTACCTCCTGCCATTGGATTTATGATCCATCCGCCTTTGTCAGTATACACTTGTATAAACTTGCTACCATTGAACTCCGATTCTGAACGAAATCCAACCCCGTTTAATATTGTAGTGTTGGATGGGTTATCATTTCCCATCACTTGCGACACTCCTTCCATATACAAGGATTTCGCCTTGCTCAGCAAATCTTTTCCGCCAATAGCATCTATATGTTTATTGATAATGTCATCAACAGTTTGTGCATTAGAACCTGTTAAAATAAATAAAGCGGCTATCAGGGACAGGCATTTAGATAAAACTTTCATAAGTATTTATTTTAGAATGATAAAATTATTGATTTTGATCTTTAATTGAGTTTTAATTTTTGACAACCTTCACTCCAAAGAAAATGTGTCTACTTATTCTTTCGGTATGAGTCCCCCAAGGGTTGGAAGAATTATGGTGATGTATTTCCATATCTTATTAGAGATTTGAACTTCTTATGAAGTTATTGTTAATTGAATAATAAACTCACTTCCTTCTCCTTCTTTTGATTCCACTTTTATTTCACCTCCGAGTACTTTTCCAATATCATAAATTGTCTGAAACACGGATTTGTACAGATGGATGGATTTCACAAATTTTATTTTATAGAATAAGATTTTAAGTACTTATATTTCTAGATTTTAGTTCAATCATTTTTTATCCGTGTAATCCTTTAATCCCATTAATCCGTGATTCAGACGACAGTTTATGACTTATCCCGGACTTCGTACATTAGTAAAATAAACATTTCAGAATCGGATCGTTTTTTTCGTTAAAGCAAACTATACTTATTTCTAAATACAGTTTTGTAATTACAAGGTAGGTTTTCCCTTCCTTATTCAGTTGAAGCTAAGTACCGTCTGTATTTTTTCTGTGGAAAAATGCTCTTATATCCTTGAGCCTGTATTTCTAATACAATTCATTTACAAGTAATATTCTTAGCAAATATGTAAGTCTTAAAAGAGAATGGTTCGTAGCGAAATAATCTTTTTAAGAATCATTGTCCCTGTTTAAGAAACTTTACCGGGCGCCGCCCTTACAAAGAACTTCCCATCTCTTTGATAGAATATATGATATTTTCCAGTCAGCCGCTGATAAAAGTGAATTTTCGTATCACCATAAAAAATTGTTTTAACTCTTTTGTTTTTTACTCAAAACTAATCAAAAGCTTCTTTGCCCTATGGCATCCTAAGCTCTGATTCCTATATACTTCTACTCAAGTGCGTCACAAGTGCGTAAAATAACGCAGTTGTGACGCACTTGTAGTATCTTATATGCGGATAAACTACGCTTTTGCTATACTGCAAGGCTAAGAAATCTGTTAATTTGCCTGGTCCTAAAATTGCTATACAGGTTTCAGAATTGAATCGTTTATTCAATTAAAACAAACTTTATTTTTTGCTAAAGGCGGTGATGCGATAAAAAGACAAGTTCTTTCCCTTTTATCGAAGTTGGATTTGTTAATAGCTGATAATTTCTGCTTCCCCTCTCTAAAGCGATCTCGCCGGCGAATTCATTTTCGTGTTTTTGATGTAATTTCTTTCTATTTCCCGATACAGAATTTACCGGGCCGCTGTTTTAGCGGGTTCTATCGAAATTAGTAACACGATTAGTAGCACGATTTATGGAGATTAAAAGCATGAAAATGCGGCGGCTTACTGTTATTTATTAGATGTAGTAACATTGCTAGTGTTACCAGCCTTTTGATTTTTCAATCTTAATTTTGTATATGATACCATTAATAAAAAAGAGGAGCTTTTTATGCTCCCCCTGTCAATTCGCAACTAAAACACAATTTTACATGCAAATAGAAAACGCATTCTTTTAAGAATTATTATCGCACAATTTATTTTTTTACAGGAAATCTCATGTTCTCAATCTTTGCAGTTCTTGTATTGTGCTGGCGTGTGTTTTTGATAGTAAGGGAAGAAGACCGAGGCCTATTTACCTGTCAATTCTCGAACCTTTACACAATATAAAAATATGCAGAAGGACAAACCCTTTATAAAAGAGATTAGAGTTATAGTTAATTAAACTGCTTTTACATTTTTCCGTCAAGAAAGTATTGAATTTAAATAGCACTTTTTTGGTTAAAGTCGATATTTTCAATCAGAATTTTCAATTTTGTATTTCAAGGTTTCGAAATCGTTATAAAATTTTTCTGGAATTAAATATGAATCCCCTGCGTATATTAATAAATAAATATTATTTGTATACTTTTTATTAAAAGCATATTTATTATTAGATAATTTTAAGCTAACCTCATTACGTTTCATTAATAGGTTAATTGGCTGCATGTTAATAATATTCAAAAACATCGAAACTGGAAAAGTTTGTAAGGAAATTGATGTTTCATTTATGTCTATTAAATCAATCATTTTATTTATCAATATACAATCATTTTTTACCGATCTAATGTACATTAATGTAAGAAGAAAAGTCACTCCAGCTAGAATAACTATTGTAAGGCCATCTGGATATTTCTTATACTGAATAAGGCAAGTAAAAAAAATAAATATACTAAAAAACGCACTTATGAAGTAAGCATATTTTTTATATGTAATTATACACTTATTTGCAATATTTCTTGATGCCTGAAATCTCATTAATTATACATTTTCTTTAATATAAACTTCATACAAAGTTAACTATTCAATTATTTATTGTTAAATAATTGGTGCAATCCATCCATTATTCCTTGAATCCCATTTAACACCCCTACACCAGTTTTTGTGTAATCTGTCAAATTTTGATTTGATGAAAATAAATTACTAAAATCACCTATTAATCCTTTAGCTGCTTGGGGATTTGTAAATCCCATTCCAGCAAGACTAGATAAATCACCTAAATTTTCCATATCTTGTTGTTGTTGTGTGCCAATGCCAAAGGTTACTGCCCCAATCGATCCCAATAAGTTACCAGGTAATGCATTAGCAAATTTATTAGAATTACGTAACACCCTATTAATGATTTTATCTGTATTCATCAAAACTCGGTCAGCCCCATCAGATTCCAAAAATGGTGCAAGAGTACCGTCAGATAGATAAACAGCTCCGAGCTCTGCTGCTCCTCCTAATATTTGTAAAACATCTCCAGCATAATCCAAAAATGTTGGATTATCAGAATTTGAAATAGTTACATTTTCCAACTCTTTTGAAAAACCAACTATTACACAATTTTTATCAAAAACTGCAGTATAACCCGTCAAATCAGATGGCCAAAAAAAAGGTTGCCCATCATTTATGTTTTCATTTTGGGTAGAAGAACCACCGGAAGCATCACCAGGACCTTGGCCACCCCCGTCAGATTCACTTCCATTGGGATCATATGTTAAATTACCATCACTTACAAGTGGCACATCACCTTTTTCATAGGGATTTTCAATTATTCTATATGCAGCAATCAATACAGAATAAAACTGGCTTCAAGTCAAAGCTCCGCTAGGATCATTGAAGAAAGAAGGAATATTCTCTGCATATTGATACGTACTAAAAAAATCGATATTCATCAGCCAATGGATCAATTTGGTAAAATCTGCCTAAGCTGTGGGTCAAAACCTCTGAAACTGGTTTCATAAGTTTCTAATCCGGTTCCATCACTGAATTCTTTATTCTGCAATTCTGTTCCCTGGTCATAGCTGAATTTATTTTCAATATAATTTGTTTTTAATGCCTTATCACTAATGCCTTGCATTGTTAATCCAAAAGGATAGTAGTGATTCTCCTCAAGGAGAGGTCCCTGCCTATGCTGTACGGCAAGATTATCAAAGAACACATCCCATCCTTTCGTTTCATTACTCACCCATACATATAAATACCCGCTTCTCGTTATGTTAATATCTGAACCGGGAGCAACTGTATTTAATTTACCTGCCAGGATAGGTTGAACTCGCAGCAGCAACCGAGCCGCTTAAGCTACTGACATAATTAAACTGATCATCCAAAAATATCCAGTTAAGATAGGCCTTAGGATATCCGGATGGTGGTGCAGGATCATCATTACTAAGGAAACTTGATAAACCCGTATACACGCTACTAGTGGATCCCATTAAAGTGCCTTTACCTCCATGCACACGACCTTGGGTTCTTCGGGGTTATTAATATCGAGGGTAAAATCATTTCCGGATAACACATAGTATAGTTGCGGGGAGGAAGTTCTGCCATTCCAATCTTTGCACTCGCCACCTGCCCTTCCAGTTGCTCCATAGCATCATTCTCGTAGGCCGAAATAAATGGATTGATCAGTACCTCGATCTCGGGAATGGTCTTCAAAACCGGGAATAATTTTTCATAGTCAACCTGCATCAATTCTATTACATGGGGAAGAGTGCAAGAATTTTCCTTTCTCATATTTTCTGAGAAACCAGATAATAGCTGTCACAAAATTGATGGGAGATTCCACAAAAAAGTCTCCTTGCTTTTTGATCCATTCCCGGTTCAGTCCCATCATAATCGTCCTTGATGATTCTGTTGCATCAGTTATATCGAACATGGTAGCGGGGTCTAGGGGGTTGCAGCGGTGAGTCTCTGAAAGACGGTCAAAATTTACCACATAAAAAGTCGGCGCTTTAGCGTACTTGCTCTTATGTTTTTTTAAATGATTGTAGGCTATTTTAGAAAGATCATCATACTTGAAATCGTAAATGAACATACAGAACCCTTTTTCGATATGCTGCTTGATCACATGCTGGATGACAAACCATGACTTACCGGAGCCGGGAGAACCTATAACCAGAAATGACCGGAAGGGATTTATTATATTGATCCAGGACTTCCGAACTTTTCCTTTCAGGTTATACAGTGCAGTGAGATTGATAGAGAATTCATTTTCTAAGAGTCGTTCTTCCTGCGGGAAAGTTTCATTCAATTGATTGAAAATGTCCTTGCTTAAGTTCAACTTGATCAGTCTTGAAAGCAAAGTGCCTCCCGATAAGATCAGAATAAATCCGAGAATAGTAATGGCGGAATAGATGAGAGTTACTGTTGTAATCTCAGTATTAATTTTTAGCAGCCAATAACTACCGAAATAAAACAATAGTCCAATCAGGATATAAGCAGTAATTGTCTGCCACCTGATATTCTCCTTCTTCTTTCCCCTTGCACCAATCAAAGAAATGACCAGTAAGCCAAGTGCAATGAGCTTACTGCGGTTAAATTGATCAAATAAACCCGAGCGGTGGATATTCTTCAAAAGGTTGTCAGAGATTCCAGCGGTCCAGCCCCATTCTTTAAATGCCTGGTAACAGAAAAAATAAAAATGAATGAATAATATTACCATTGCAGACAGTCTCGTAAAATCGAGGATCTTTCGTAACCCCTGTTCGTTTTCACCGGTATGACTCATAGCTTTCGATTTTTGCGCTTGCGTTTTTTCCTGAATGGATAAGGCAATTGATTATTGAAACCTGATGAACTGCCTGTCAGTTCATCGAGTATATTATCCTTGAGAATTCCAGTCGACAATTCGCTTGGGCTACTTTGAAATTTTTTCGGGAGCATCTTTTCTGCGACTGAACCACTCCCTCCACCGCCGTGCGCCCACCTGTCCCGGATCATGGAAGCGCTAAACTCTTTTCCCAGATCACTTCCGTTGAAGACACACTTGCTTTTGTGATCGACATAGGTGACGCCATAAATGAAGTTTTGATCGTTACGGCGAAGCACGACATCAATACCACCTGATTTCAACTGGGCGATGAAAGTTTCTCTTGTACGACTGTCCAGAATGTTGACTGCAATAATCCTTTTTACAATCTCCTTATGTTGTTCCTTCAGTTTTTTATTCGATTCATATTTGGTGGCAAGCACCTTTAGAGTTGGTGACTCGTAAATGCTACTGGCTTTTATAGGAATTCCAATCTTGTTGCCATTATTGTCCAACAAACAATACTGTAAACCTCCTTTTTCAAACATCCGTGTTCCTTCTGCCCCTTTATCTGCGATAACATTGTATTGCATTAGCACTGCGTTCAATTCGGGAAGCGATGCAAATTTGTATTGAGCAATAACCTGGGTGACTATATTGCTGATCGCCCTTTTAGTTTCAGTTTTACCATACACAGCTTTTTCCAAGTTAACCGGTCTTAACGGCTGCAACTGTTTTTGCTGCCGGTCGCTTGCTTTTACTATACCAAACTTTATTTCAATTTCCTTGCGGATTTTTTCTGATTGTAGCCTGCCGAGGTTGTGCAGTGAGATCCTTTTGCCATCTTTTTGAATATTGGTACTCACAATATGAACATGCTGATGCGCGACATCGTGGTGCTGGTAAACAAGGAAAGGCTCGACTGCCAAAACCAATTCCCTGCATATACATTTCAGCAATCGGTTTCAGTTTATCGGGCGATAGTTGTTCTGTCGGGTCGAAGTTGAGCGAAACATGCAGGCAATCGGTTTCTGCCCTCGTATTCAGATCAGCCAGTTTCTGCAAGCGGCCGAGCTTCTCATGAAAGTTTAGACGATTCTCTTCTTTCGGATAACCTTTCGCCAGGATTAACTCTGCCTGACCAAGCTTTACCTTTTGCTCATTATAGTTTATAGCTCCTTTCAAACTCTTACCGCTTCTTATCCTTGCAACCATTTTTCCGACATTTTCGCTATCCGCTCCTCAATATGCTTTGTCTGCTCCTGCACCTGCTGTTGAATATCTTCATGGCCGGCAATCCACTGCCTGAATTCTGGGATTTGTTTAAGTGTATGCAGCTTCTTCACTGCCTGGTTCAGGTTGTTACCAATGGCATTTAATTCCTGCTTCATTTCTATCAACTCCTCCATAAAGTGATCCAGCGATTCGTTACGGTATTTGATCACTACAGGCCGCCCTAAAAGAATCTCCCGCATGTAATGGCTGAGTTGGGAACTGGTGGAATTCTGGAATTTCCGTTGCAGGCTTTCCAGTTCCTTTTCCGTAAAACGGATGTTTTTCCATTTGTTTCGCTTCTCTTTCGGCATCTTTTTCTATCCTCCGCAATTCCCCGAAACGAGCTCCGAGTGAAGGGCAAGATGCCCCGTTTGTGACACAAACGTACATCTTGCTGACTGCGTGAAACGGGCAGTCTGATTCCCGTCTTTATGAGCTATTATTTAATTCTATGATCTTGTATTAGAGCCTTACGAACTTCTTCCTGGCTTCTCCTTTATGACACTCGATTCAATCAGGTTTTCAATGTCAGCGTGACGGAAAAAGCGACGGGTTTCGATCTTTATGGAAGGGATTTTTCCCTGTTCCATCCACTCGTATAAAGTAGGTTTGGAAATCTTAAAGATGGCACAGACCTCGTTTACTTTCAGAAGCGGTCGTAAATTGCCGGGATCAGAATTATCCAGGACTGGAGGCTGGTTATTATGCTCAATTACTACCTGCTCGACAATAGCTTTCAGCTTTTGCCAAAACTCTTTTGGTTCCATTGGGAACAACATCTGCACATCACTCATACTTCACTATTTCAATCACACAATGATCGAAATTACTCCACTTTACTAACTGGTGAATTGTGAGTTGGCTATTTGTTTTGGTGATTTCCGTAATCTGAAAATGGTAGTAGTGTAAAGTGAAGAAAATTATGACTTCCTCAAATGACCTTGCATATAGCGCTCCACAAAATCATCGACGTTTACATTATTGCCGTGCTTTTCCGCAAGATCCCATTGTATGAGTTCTGATCTCTTATACTTATAGAGTTTACCAATCCTGAATCCAGGAATATCGCCATTGAGTGTTTTTGCATAAATGATATGCCTTGGAAGGTCCAGTAATTTCATAGCTTCGTTAACCGTCAGGATTTCCTCATCGGAAACTATAACGGGAATTTCCTTTCCAGTCAACTGACTGACTAGCTTCTTTACTTCACTTAACTCAGCTTCCAGCATCCTTACACGCTTTTCCAGTTCGTAATTACTTTTCATACTCAGTCGAATTTCATTTTACTTATACTTTCACTTTTACTGACGCTCTCGCTTTCACATTATCGGACACCTTCGCGTAAATCTGTGTCGTGGATACGTTCTTATGGTTTAGCATCTCCCTGACCACATAAATATCTTCCCCACCTTCAATCAGGTGCGTCGCGTAAGTATGCCTGAAATTATGGTAGGTTATATCCTTCACTATTCCTGCAGCCTCGCACCATTTCATTACGACTGTCCGGGTCCGGTCGTAATCCAGTCCATCAAATATGAGATGATCATCCACGCCCCTTTCACCTAAAAAGTCTACGGCCTGCTGGCTGATAAAGTGTTTGAAAGGCCTGTTTGGTTTAGGGTCTATGATCAGGAAATACCATGACTTTTGTTTGGCTGAGTAGTGCAGGTGCTGCCACCGCAAAATTTCAACCGCTCCGAACCGAAGGCCTGTTAAGATTGAGAACATGGAGGCCCGATAGACTAACTGATCTTCGCAAGGAGTATTTTTCAATTGTTCAATATCATCCTCGTCCAGGAACTCTCTGAAGCGTTGCTCATTTTTGATCCTATCTACCCTTAACGTATAATTCTCTTCCAGGTATTTGTCCTTAAATGCCTTCTCTACGATTGCTAAAAATTTATCAAAATAGGACGATGCTGAATTTACATCCAGTTTTCGGTGCTTGGATTTGAGCGTTTCTGTATTAAGCAGAAACTCTTTTACCTTTTCCAGCAGCACCTCATCTATGTGGCGAAATTTCAAATGATCCCCGAACTGTTTCTGGAGATACTTAAGGACGCTATTATAGTGCTCCACGTCCTTACCGTCCCTGGCTTTTGCAAGCACAAAATTTTTTGCATAGCTCATGAAATCGCTGTTAAGTACATCCTTGTTGAACAAGCGGTTTTCCTCAAGCATCAGGGAATTCATACGCTTGACATAGATTTTCTCAGCGATTTCACGATTGAGTTCATTTTGTTTTCGCTCGAAAGAGTTCTGGGGATTTTGAATAATATACAATTTCAGAAACTCACGCCGCGTGTACGCTTTGCTGTAAGGATTCCAAATCGGCGGATAAAAATCGATATACAAACTAATCTTCCCGCCACTCAATTGCTTTTCTCTCAATTTGCCTCTCATATGATTCCGTATTTATTATTAATATAATCAACCACAATTGCTTTATTGAAGATCAATCGACGACCAATTTTTATCTTTGGAAAGCCTTCCTCTTTAACCAGTCGGAAAACTGTGCTTTCGCTTACTGCTATTATGGCGGCCAGTTGTTTTGAATTTATAAATTCCTGGCTGTTGGGGCTTTCGGAAATCTGGGGAAGGGTATTCAATATGGCCTCTTTGGTTTCTTCATTTGAGCGCACAATGTTCCGATTCTTCAGCCTCA
This sequence comes from uncultured Bacteroidota bacterium, assembly GCA_963823125.1. Classification (GTDB taxonomy): domain Bacteria; phylum Bacteroidota; class Bacteroidia; order Chitinophagales; family Chitinophagaceae; genus UTBCD1. The sequence goes on along the minus strand of CAWGKD010000001.1, from coordinate 598,223 downwards.
GTTTATAGGCCTTCTTGCTACAATTATCGCCGCAGTATTGGGTTACGGTCGTCTTGGCAATGAACGTTTGACCACAATGGCCGCAGACCCTGCTTATTCGAATATTTGAACTCATCGTTACAAAATTTTTACCTCAAAATTCCAGTTGACTGTCAGGAACTGTCCTGAGCTATCAGATACTGTCTGGACTCTCATAATCTCCCCAATTTTCTTTTGATTTTGTACCTCGAGAAATCTTTTAAAAAAGGTACAACTGGGAGCCAAAAAGCACTAAAAATTGGAGTTAAAAGACGTTAGTTACCCAACAATAAATCTCGTAGAACTTTGTAATTGAGCCAGTTAAGGAAAGTGGGGTAAAGTGCGGTAGGGGTGTTATTTTCCGATACAGAACTTTGAAAAAATGTAATCAAGCGTATCTTCATTTGTTACTTCTCCGGTAATCTCACCAAGATAATATAAACAATGCCGGATATCCAATGCCAGTAAATCGCCGGAGATTTTTTTGTCCAGACCTTCTTTGATATCATGAAGAGATTTTTCCACTTCTTTTAATGCATGGAAATGTCTGGCATTGGTGATGATAGTATCTTCTGCAAGTGATTTACCTTTCAGTACTGTGTCAATCATTCGTTCTTTTAAAACTTCAACATGCAAATTTTCTTTTGCTGAAATGTAAACGACCTTATCAAGTTTAGAAAATTTTCCTTTTGCCTCGCCTTCATCTGTTTCATCAATCTTATTTGCCACCAATAAATAATTTAATTGCTGTTCATCCATTTCAGATTTCATACTGCTGACTTCAGTCAACGGTTCTTTTACATCAAAGAGAAACAAAACAAGATCAGATCCTTTCATTTTCTTCAGACTTCTTTCAATGCCTGCCGTTTCAATGATGTCATTGCTGTGTTTACGAATACCGGCCGTATCAATCAGGCGGAAAATTATGCCATCAATATTAATCAACTCTTCAATGGTATCACGGGTAGTGCCCGGAATTTCGCTGACAATAGCACGGTTTTCATTCAGTAAAGTATTCAGCAAAGTGGATTTACCGGCATTGGGTTTTCCAACAATTGCAACGCTTACTCCGTTTTTAATAACATTGCCTAATTGAAAAGAATTAATGAGTCGCTTTGTTGATTGCATGAGCGTATCAATGAGCTTGTAAAATTTGATACGGTCAGCAAATTCTACATCTTCTTGTGAAAAATCAAGCTCCAGTTCAATCAATGCTGAGAATTGAATCATTTGCTCCCGCAAATCTTTCAACTCTTTTGAAAATCCACCACGGATCGTATTCAATGCCGTTTTATGTGAAGCAGCCGTATTACTTGCAATTAAATCTGCCACAGCTTCAGCCTGAACGAGATCCATTTTCCCATTGAGAAAAGCTCTTTGTGTAAACTCACCCGGTTTTGCCAACCTTGCTCCTTTACTGATGCATGCATTGATAATTTCTTTCTGAATATAAGGCGATCCATGGCAACTGATTTCCACTACATCTTCTCCGGTATATGAAGCTGGCGCTTTGAAAAGTGAAATCACTACTTCGTCCAGCATCTTTTCCCCTTCTTTTAAATAACCAATGTGTGTAGTATGTGATGGTTGATCTTGAAGATTTTTTGAAGGAAATAATCCGTCAGTTATCCCGATTGCAGTTTTTCCGCTTAACCGGATAACAGCAATGGCACCAATACCTGAGGCTGTAACCGGGGCTACAATTGTATCCTCCCATACTGTAAGGTGGTTAATCATTCTTCAAAAATAGATTTGAATAAGTTACTGGTGAAAAAATCTATTGTACCTGCAGATTATTTCATACACAAAAAAATCCCTTCGCTTAAAGCGAAGGGATAAAAATTTACAGATAATAAAAGTATTTATTCTGATGTAACAACAAATGTGATTGGTTGTTTACGGTATGCTTTTACTTTACGTCCATTTTGAATAGCAGCAGTCCATGCTGGTCCTCTTTTAATTACTCTTACTGCTTCATCTTCCATTCCATAACCATAATTGGTCAGTGCTCTTACATCGCTTATGTTTCCTTCTTTGTCCACGATAAATTGAACATATACGGTATAAGTGCCTTCAGGAGCTCCGTTATCTACCGGAGTATTAGCATTCAGGTTTCTGATCAGATATTTTTTCCATGCCGCATCACCGCCGGGAAACTGAGCTTCTACTTCAACTTTAGTAAATATCGTATTATCATCATCTTTCTTTTCCTCAATTACTTTCTTGCCATCATCAATCTGTGTTGGAGTTGCAATGTTGGCATCCTTTATGCCTTCCTGATTCACGACGTCAATTTTTGCCTCTTTTAATTCTTCCTGTTGTGGTGGTGGCTTTTGTACTTCTTCATCTTTCTTGATCACAGGAGGAGTAAATTGTTTCATTTCCACTTTTGGAGGTTCTGGTTTGGGTGGTGGTGGTGGTGGAAGTTCTACTTTCTTCTCTTCTTCGGGTTTGATATTCTGTAAAGTCACTTCATCAATCTTCAGATTATTTTTGTTCCCATTTATTTTACTAGCTACTACCGAACCCAAAAATGCCAGTAAAGCTACAGAAGCTGTAATGATAAGTGCACGTAATATGCGCTTATTATAGGTCTTTCGCAGGTAATAAGCACCATACTCCTTATTCCTGTTTTCAAACACTATATCAAGCAGATCGGATGAAAGTATTTTGTTGGCATCCATTTTTTATACGGTTTTAGATTAGATTCAAATTTTAGAATATTCCATACCACTATTTTACTTTATTCCTGCCGATTCTTCTGTTTTTTTGATAAGACCATATTCATCGTCCGTTATTTTGGTCATTGCAAAACGTTTTACATCATTAATAGTCATTTCATCCAGGATATCAACAACATTCTTATAAGTAGCATCATTATCGGGCTTGATAATAACTACAAAATCTCTGTCACGGCAGGCATTTTGCCAGTCGGGATCACCTTTTGCTTTAGCTTTTTGTTGAATTTCAGTGCAGCTTGCGTCGTGGATATGGTGGGCAATCACGTCCTTTTTCTTATTGATAATAATGTCACGGATGTCTTTGAAATTAGAACTCTTAAAATTATTACCTGAAGCATCTACTTTTAACTGTCCTTCATAATAATAAACCTGGTTGTCTTTCCCCAGCATAATTGTCAATGCTCCGGATTGCTTCACTTCATTTTGCTGTTCCTTTTTCTCAGTATCCTTGGGCATATTCAGATCCATAGTAGTAGGAGTCTGCATGGTAGTAGTGAAAATGAAAAATGTGATCAGCAAAAATCCCAAATCACACATGGGCGTCATATCCACACGGGTAGAAAGTCTTTTGGCCTTCTTAACGCCTCGTCCTTTTTTGTGGCCACTATCACCACCGCCGGTATCTATACTTGCCATATTAATTTTTTTAAGGTCTTAAATTATTTATTCGCTTTATTAGCACTTTGTCTTTCCTTATAAAGTTCTGTACCAACCGGAGCTGCCTCTGGTGAAGTAATAAGGTTATACTTAAATTGATCATTCTTCTTTAATGCGTAGATCACAGCATCAAAAGTCGGATACGTTGCTTTATCATCGCCTTTGATCATATATTTCAATTCCTTTCCGGCAAAAGCCTTTTTAGATTCAGATATCCACCATACAAGCTGATTATTTGTAGAATCAAGCACCGGAATGCCAGGCTGTTTGAAATTCCGCTGCTGCTGCATGGGCAAATCCAGTAATCCTTTTAACTGAGTAAAAGGAACACCCACCGCAACTGTTTTCCGGAAATTCGCCATTTCCGTAGGAGTGAGTCCAAGATTTTTATCTGTATTTAAGTCCTGAATGATATTATCCAATATACTTGGATCTTTTTCCGAAAAAGCTGAAAAATATACACGGTTATCTTTATCTATCATAATCATAACCGCATCCATTTGCTCCAAAGCAGCAGAGGAAACAGAGTTGGGTGTAGTAATATCAACTGGTTCAGGTGGTTTAAATTTAGTGGCCAACATGAAAAAAGACAAGATAAGGAAGGCCACATCCACGAAAGGTGTCATATCGAAATCTGTGCTCTTCCTTGGTATTTTGACACTCGGCATAATTTATTTCAGTTTTATATTGAGATTCAATTTGTTCTTTTTTCCATAACCTGTTATGGCTTATTTATATAAGGAGCCAAAGCTTTGTGTTAATGTAAAACCTGATTCATCTATGCCGTAAGTAATTGAGTCGATTTTTGTAGTAAATACATTATACATGATCAATGCACAAGCAGAAGTACTGATACCTAATGCAGTATTATACAAAGCTTCTGAGATACCAACAGCGAGCTGGCTGGCTGCGCCGGCACCACCTTCCTCACCCAAAGCTGAAAAGGATCTGATCATTCCCATAACGGTTCCTAGCAAGGCGATTAATGTACCTACTGAAGTAATTGTAGAAAGAAAAACCAGATTCTTTTGAAGCATCGGCAGTTCCAATGCAGTAGCTTCTTCTACTTCTTTCTGGATAGCCAATACCCTTTGGTCAATATTCATTCCTTGTTCTGTAATCATTTCTTTGTACCTGCGGAGACCGGCTTTCATTACATTAGCAACAGAACCGCGTTGTTTGTCACACTCAGAAAGAGCTGCGTCAATATTACGATTGGCTAAATGATATTGCACTTTGCGGATAAAATCAGCAATGTTGCCATTACCTAATGCCTTGCGAATCGTCATATAACGTTCAATGGAAAATGTAACCACCATTAAAAACATTCCAATCAAGAGGGGAACAATAATACCGCCCGAATAAATTCTATGAAATCCATCTTTGGGATTTTGATGTTGAGGCCAGAACCATCCTTCAGCTGGATTTTTAAAGCCATCCGGATTCCCCATTAGAAAACGCCAGATAGAATAACCAGCGATAATACAAATAACGGGTGCAATCCACGAAATAGCATTACTACTTTTCTTTGCCTGAACGGAAGTTGCCTTAACCGATGCTGTTGCAGTGGGTTTAGTGTCAGCCATGATCTTTTTTTTTAGTGTTTTTGAAATTTATAAATTGAATTTGAATTTCAGGGTCACAATGCTAAGAAAAAACTTTATATAAAATGCAACCCCCGGCTTTTTTTTACCAAAGGGCGTCAAGTTAAGGATTTTTTGATACGGAACAAGTTTCTGAATAAAAATTTGATGACAAATTTCCCTGGTTTTTACAGATCAACTTCAGCGCAGGCAGTATATATTTACTTTTATTCATATCGTAAAGCCTCAATCGGATTTAAACGGCCTGCTTTAAGGGCAGGGTACAACCCGGCAAGCAACCCTACTATACTACAAATAATAATTCCATAAAAAACCCAGTTCCATGGAACTACAAAGCCGGTTTTGAGTACCATCGAAAAAAGATTGCCCACCATAATTCCTAAAAAAATACCAAACAAAGCGCCCAAAAGGCTTATAATAATTGCTTCAACTAAAAACTGGCGACGAACCATTTTACTTTTTCCTCCAATGGCTTTTACCAATCCAACTTCCCTGGTTCGTTCAGAAACTGACACAAGCATGATATTCATCAGTCCAATGGCTGCGCCAATAAGTGTAATAAGACCAATTACTGTAGCCGATACTGTAAGAAATCCCAAAGTATTCATGGCTTTTTCTGCAACACTATCACTGCGATCAAGTGCAAAATTGCTTTCTTCAGTTGTATTCAGTTTTCGAATGGCCCTGAAAGTTCCCTCAGCTTCACCCATAGCGGCATCTACTAACCGGATATTATCTGTCATTACTGCAATAGTAAAGGAAGAGCCAGTAGGAAAATTCCGGTCCACATTTTTGTAACTTGTAATAATAAGATTGTCCCGGCTAAAACCGAATGAAGAACCTCTGCTGTCCATTACTCCAATCACACGAAATGGAATATCATTTATACGGACAACAGCATTCACAGCCATATCCACTCCTTCCCTGAATAATTTATTGGCCACATCATAACCAAGGAGACAAACATTTCTGCCTGTTTCCACATCCATTCTGTTCAGGTTTCTTCCGGACCTTAGTGTAAAGCCATTTAACAAAAGAAAGTTTTCATCACTCCCAAATATCATCACATTAGGGCTTGTTTTGCGGGCATTATGCGACACAATATTTGAACGGTTTCCAAAAACAGAAATGCTTTTGAGAGAAGGAAAATTATACCGCTTTACAAATAACTCTGCTTCATCTTTTGTGATTATTCTTCCAAGGCTTGAATTTTTTTCTTTCTTTTGCCCCTTTTTTGAAAGCTTAATATCTGAATTATGGTCGCCTCCAAAATGAATATTTCTTTCTTTAAACCTGATAGTAAAAGCATTGGCTCCCATTGTAGAAAAACTTTCCATAAATTTTTGATTCATGGCTTTGATTGCTGTAATAATACCCACCAATGCCATGATGCCAAACGCAATGATTGCTACCGTAATGCCGGTACGCAATTTATTGCTCCGTACTGTACGAAATGCCAATGATATTACATCCCTGAATTTCATAAAGAGAACCCGAAATTAGTGAAACAACGAAAATGGCTGCCAAATACATTATGAGCGGCAGTTAAAAATATAACCAGTTGAGCAGAAGGTTTGGAAAAATTCCTAATAAAATAATCAGTGCAGCAAGAAATAACATTGTGTATTTAAAAAAAACTGATACGCTGATTGCCGCCGGATTTCCTTCTCTAAAATACATTGCCTGTATAACCCTGAAATAGTAATAAACGCTGACTGCCGCCATTAGTACTGCAAAAATTACCAGCCATAGATTGTTGCCAGCTGCTATAGTTGCTTTCAACATATAAAATTTAGAAAGAAATCCTGCTGTAAGTGGAATGCCTGCCAGGGATAATAAGAATATAGTAGTAGTAGCTGCCAGCAATGGTTGTTGTTTTGCAAAACCGTTAAATCCATCAAATGTATAATCGTTCATCTTAATAAGGATCGCAAAAATACCAATGGTCGCAAGGCTATAAGCAGCAGTATAAAGCAACAAGCCTTCTTTGGCTTCTGAGTTCATGGCATATAATGAAAACATCATGAAACCTGCCTGGGAAATGCTGGAATAAGCTAGCATTCTTTTTACACTTTGTTGAAATACGGCTGTAATGTTTCCGATCAGCAATGTTGCCGCTGTAATAATAGCCACTAATAACTGCCATTTTGATTGCAAATTTCCAAACGCTTCATAAAATAACCGGATAAAAGCAATGAACGCAGCAGCTTTTACTATAGTGGCCATAAAAGAAGTAAAAACAGTGGGAGCGCCATCATAAACATCAGGCGTCCAGAAATGAAATGGCGCAGCTGAAACTTTGAACGACATGGAAAACAACAACAGTATCATTCCCGCAATCAGCAATGCTGACGGAGGTCCGGTAAAAATATTTATATTAATTGTATTAAAACTTCCGGTAGCACCATAAATCAGAGCAATCCCCATAAGCATCAAACCCGTGGAGAAAGCACCCAATAAAAAATACTTAATTGAAGCCTCATTACTTTTAAGATTTCTTTTATCGCTCCCGGTTAAAATATAAAGTGGAATAGAAATAATCTCGATGCCCAGAAAAAGAATCAGCAATGACTTGAAAGAGGCTGCCAGCGTTATGCCGCAAAGAATAAAAAAAATCAGAGCAAAATATTCTGCATAATTTACTCCGACTTTTTCCATATCCCTGGATGATAAAAGCAAATAAAGAAGCGTAGAAACAAAAGCAATAGAATCAAAAAGCAATGCAAACCTGTCAAATGCGATCATTCCATTTACATCAATTTTAAAAAATACTGTGCCTGTCATTTCGAGTATGTTTGAAAGCAATAAAATGACTAAACCCGTGATGGCTAAATTTCTCACCATCGCTTTTTGCTTCAGCAATATTCCGCTGAACATCATGACAATTCCCCAGACAGCCGATACTAATAATGCGTTCATAATTCTTACTCTTAATGCTTCAATAATAAATGCAGCACGTCAGACTTATTTAAAATACTTTCAGTAATATCTTTGGTTATATTAAACATTGTATTGGGATAAACACCAATCCAAAAAATGAGAATGACAATTATACCCAACGCTATTTTTTCATTTATATTAATATCATGTGCAACAGCAGTCAAAGCATTGGTATTTCCGTAAAAAACTTTCCTGATCATATTTAATGTATATACAGCCGCGAAAACAATACAGATACCAGCCAGGACTGTAAAAAGAACATTGTAATGAGTGATTCTTGAAGTAAAAATTCCGGTGAACATCATGAACTCGCCAACAAATCCATTCGTTAATGGCAGACCGATGTTAGCCAATGCAATGATCATTAAGAAAATTGCCATGACCGGAGCTTTTTGTGCAAGTCCGCCCAGTTCAGAAATTTTTCTTATTCCAAACTGACGTTCTATTAATTCCACAACAATCCACAATCCGATTATATTAATACCGTGATTAAACATTTGTATCATCACTCCCTGCATTCCTATTGTTGTTTCCGAAAAAATAGTAGCTACCATTAATCCAATATGAACGATTGAAGAATAAGCCACTAATCGTTTCAAGTCATCTTGCCTTATTGCGATCAGGGAAGCATAGATCATTCCGATTATAGCCATTGAAGAGACAACATCGCCCCACTGATAAGAAGCGATTGGCATAACAGGAAGCAACCAGCGGATAGTAGCAAATACTCCCATCTTCACCATCACCCCACTCAAAATCATTGTAGTTGCCGTGTTGGATTGTTCATACGTATCGGGTTGCCAGGTGTGAAAAGGAAATACAGGCATTTTAATGGCAAATGCAATAAAGAACAGCCAGAAAAGCCAATTTTGTGTTTTTGCATTCAGGCTTACGCCAAGTTTGTAAAATGATTCTATGCTGAATGAATGATCCGGAGTCAGATTATATAAATAAATAATGCCGACCAGCATCAAAACTGAACCTGTAAATGTGTAAATAAAAAATTTAAAAGTGACTTGTATTCTTTTTTCGCCGCCCCATTGTGAGCAAAGAAAATACATCGGTATCAGTGCCAGTTCCCAAAAAATATAGAATAGTAATGCATCCGAAGCTAAAAACACTCCCATTAACCCGGCCTGGGCCAGCAACATTAATCCAAAAAAATTATTTGCTTTCTTATAGTTGCTTTTCCATGTTGAAAGAAAAACGAGAGGATATGCAAGAGCGGTGAGCAAACATAGAATCTGCCCCATACCATCCAGTTTCACAGAAAAATTACTTCCAATTGCTCCCATCCATTCATAAGAATGCTGTAAAAATTTTTCTTCTTTAAAAAAAGTCAATCCCAGCAAAGAAATGATTAATGTAATTATACCAGAAAACAATGCCCATGAACGAACTGACTTTTCATTCTTGATTAAAAATGCAAGGAGTCCGCTCAATAAAGGAATCAATATTAGTAAAACTGGAATCATAAAACCCCAAACCCCTAAAGGGGCTTTTATAAACCCTGATTTTAACAGGGTTCTTTTGTTATAAAATTTATAAACAAACCCATCCTACGTTCCCCCTTTAGGGGGACAGGGGGTTTATTTTCTCAAAAAGAACTGCAATACAAAAATCAAAAGCATACTCAAAACCATTAACAATATATAACTTCCGATTTGTCCGCTTTGTAATAAACGAAGCTGACGGCTACTATAATTCACAACTTTGCCAAAACCATTCACGATCCAGTCAATTACTGATCTCTCAAAAAAAGAATCCAGCAAATCGGCAAGCTTATTCAAAGGTTTTACAATAATGTTCTCATATAATTCATCTACATACCACTTGTTCTCCAGAATTTTTCCCAAGCCCTTTTCTTCTTTTGGCTGGTAATTTCTAAACCGGAACCAGGCAAGAATGGCAACAAGTAAAACGAGTGAAGTAGATAAAACCATCAATGTCATTTCTGTTGATGTGGAAACTGTCTCATCTTTTACAACCGGAATTACCGGGGCTAAAAATTCAGTTAACCTGTCTCCACCTTTCATGAATATTTCAGGGATACCAACAAAGCCTCCTGCAAAAGAAAGTATAGCAAGAATAATCAATGGAATTGCTATTGTTGCAGGACTTTCATGTAAATGATGTTTTTGTTCTTCTGTGCCGCGAAAACTTCCATTGAAAGTGAGAAACAATAAACGAAACATATAAAAAGCTGTCAGCAATGCTCCGAATAAAGCGATTGAATATAATATTTTATTATGCTCAAACGTGCTTAATAAAATTGCATCTTTAGAAAAAAATCCCGAAAACGGGGGAATACCTGAAATAGCAATACATCCAATGAGGAAAGTGAAATAAGTTGTTTTTAATTTCCCGTTCAATCCACCCATCTTGCGAATATCCTGTTCGCCGCCCATGGCATGAATGACGCTGCCGGCAGCAAGAAATAATAATGCTTTGAAAAATGCATGTGTCATTACATGAAATACTCCAGCTGTGTATGCACCAACTCCAAGAGCAAGAAACATATATCCTAACTGGCTGATGGTGGAATAGGCCAAAACTTTTTTGATATCATTTTGTTTCAAAGCAATTGTCGCGGCAAGAATAGCAGTGGCAAGACCAACGATGGCAACAACATTTTGTGAAAGTGGTGCCAGCGAATAAAGTACATTACTTCTTGCAATCATATAAATACCGGCGGTCACCATCGTAGCAGCATGGATCAATGCTGATACCGGTGTTGGACCAGCCATCGCATCGGGCAACCAGGTATATAAAGGTATTTGTGCACTTTTTCCTGTCGCTCCAACAAACAATAATAAAGTGATAATAGTGATATCGGTTGTATGAAGTGACGGTGCCTTTGCAAAAACATCTGCGAAAGAAACGCTTCCAACTTTTGCAATGATCCAGAATATGGCAATCAGAAATCCGAGATCACCAATGCGGTTCATGATAAAGGCTTTGTTAGCTGCTTTATTATACTCAACATTTTTAAACCAATATCCAATCAATAAATAAGAACAAAGTCCCACGCCTTCCCAGCCTATGAACATAACGACGTAATTTCCTCCCATGACCAACAGCAACATGGAGAAAATAAAAAGATTCATGTAAGAAAAAAATCTTCCATAATGTTCATTTGATTCATCTTTCATGTAAGAAGTGGAATACACATGAATGATAAATCCAACACCAGTCACAATCAACAGGAACAGCGAAGACAACGCATCAATCTGAAATGTAAAAGGAATTTTTATTGAACCTGCTGAAATGAAATTAAAATATTCTAATACCTGGCTGTTACCATTTTTTACCTGTAAAAAAATCCAAATGCTGATAACAAATGAAGCTAGCACGGTTCCGCAACTTATCACAGCAATCAAAGATTTGGAAAGTTGTTTACGGAATAATCCATTAATTAGAAACCCGATCAATGGTAAAAAAGGAATCAGCCAAGCTATTTGAAAACTATTGTTCATATAAAATCAAGTCCGAAGGTTAAGGTTTGATTTCTTACATCCTACATCATACCTCTTACTTCCATTTAATGTTTTAATCGGTTCAAAAAATTCACATCTACCGAATGAGTATTTCTAAACAACATCACAATGATGGATAACCCCACACTTACTTCAGCTGCTGCGACCACCATGATAAAGAAAACAAATAATTGTCCATCCGTTCCCGCTGCTGCGTTTGTTGCTGCCAATTTTAAATGATGCATTTTGGAAAAAGCAACCAACAGCAGGTTCACTGCATTCAACATTATTTCTATACACATAAAAATAATAATTGAATTGCGACGCGTCAGCACGCCTATAATACCAATGGCAAACAAAGCCAGCGACAGGAATATGTAATAATTAACAGGCATAATCCAATTTGAAAATATATTTATTTGAAAATTTGAAAATAAAATTCATATGTTACCTCATTATCAAATTGCCACATTTCCAAATTCTCAAATTATTCTTTCTTTCCCAATACCACCGCACCAACCATGGCACTTAAAAATAAAATACTGCTTATCTCAAAGGGAACAACATAATCATGAAATAATGCTTTCCCCAAATTTTCTATCAACCCGATATTTCCTGTATTCACTTCAGCGATCTGTGATTTTGTTTCTGCATTTTTTAATGCAGCAATCAAAACTAACAACAAACAACCACCGGCAACAGCACCGGCCAGTTTTAGCCATCTGTTTTTCTGAGGTTCATTATCTCTGTTCAGGTTCAACAGCATGATAACAAACAGAAATAAAACCATAATGGCTCCCGCATATACAATAATATTTACGATGGCAAGAAATTGGGCATTCAACAAAAGATAATGACCCGAAATAGAAAAGAAAACAACGATCAGCCACAATACGCTGTACACAGGATTTTTACTGATCACAACCATTAAAGCACTGAACAGCGCTAACACTGAAAGAAACCAGAATAAGATTTGTGTAATGTTCATTTCTCTACAAGCTGTTGTTTTTCTTCAAAAATTAAATTATTAATCAGCAATTATTAATTAGTAATTTTTTTCGCCGGTCTTTCGCCCAAAGCCTTTTTATATTCTTCAGGTTGAGTGACCTGATTGGGAATTAACAAATCTTCTTTTTTATAAATAAATCCTTTTCTGTCATAATTGGCCTGCGCAAATGTCTGCGATAAATAAATTGCATCTTTTGGACAAGCATCTTCACACAATCCGCAGAAAATACAGCGCAGCATATTGATTTCATATTTGGCTGCATATTTTTCTTCACGATATAAATGTTCTTCACCCGGCAATCTTTCTGCTGCTTCCATTGTAATTGCTTCGGCGGGACAAGCAACAGCACATAAACCACATGCGGTACAGCGTTCACGACCTTCTTCGTCGCGGTTCAACACATGCAATCCGCGAAACACTGCCGAGAAAGAACGTTTTTGCTCGGGATAATTGATCGTCGCCTTTCTTTTAAACAAATGACTCAAAGTAATCATCATTCCTTTCAGAATATTCCACAGGTATATCTTTTCCAGCCAGGTCATTGGCTTTCGGTCAACATATTTCGCTCTTTGTGTTAATTGCATTCCCATTTTCCCTGAAGAGAATTTTAAATTTTCGCAAATATATATTTTATGTTCCCAGCGGCAACAACTCTATTCATCTTCCTGTTCTCTCCTCATCATTCACAACTCATCACTCACTTTTTCAACAACATCACCACTGCAGTAATAATCATATTTGCCAGTGATAATGGTATTAATCCTTTCCATCCCAAATTCATTAACTGATCATACCGGAATCTTGGAATAGTCCAACGGATCCAGATGAATACGAATAAAAAGAAAAATATTTTTGCCATCAACACTGCAAAACCAATTATCGCCAGCCAGTTTTGTGATATTCCCCAACTGGCTTCATTCACAAATGGAATATCATATCCACCAAAGAATAATGTTGCCATCACGGCGCTGCTGATAAACATATTGATGTATTCAGCAAACAAATAAAATCCCAGCTTCATCGAAGAATATTCCTGGTGATAACCAAAATTCAATTCATTCTCTGCTTCCGGCAGATCAAAAGGAGTGCGGTTACATTCTGCCAATGCACAAATAAAAAAAATGAGAAATCCCAGAGGTTGGTACATTACATGCCAGCCATGGTCCACCTGGTTTTGTACGATGACGCTCATTTGTAATGAACCTGTCAACATCAATAATGCGATCAATGCAAGTCCCATTGCCAGTTCATAAGAGATCATTTGTGAAGCACCCCGAACAGCAGCAAGTAAAGAAAATTTATTGTTTGATGCCCATCCACCGATCATAATTCCATAAACACCTAAACTTACCACACCAAAAATGTAAAGAATACCAATATTAATATCTGCAATCTGCAATGGAACATTGCGGCCGAATACATGCAATGAAGTTCCCCACGGAATAACAGCGCTTGTCAGCAATGCCGTTATCATAGCCATAAATGGACCAAGAATGAAAAGAAATTTTGAAGATGCCAACGGAATAATTTCTTCTTTGAAAAATAATTTTCCACCATCAGCCAGCGGTTGAAAAATTCCCCAAGGTCCGGCTCTGTTCGGCCCACGGCGATCCTGAAGCCATGCAGCCACTTTTCGTTCTGCATAGGTAGAATACATGGCAATTACCAATGATAAAGTAATGATAACTGCAACCAGTATCAGTTTTTCAAGAATGAACCACCAATCTATTAATAGTAAATACATAAGATTATTCTCTTCTAAAATTTTATCTCATCGACTTTTCTTCTGCACTATTTTATTAAAATATTTCATTAAATACGGAGCAAAAAATCCTCCCAGTGTTCCTGCAATTGCAGCATCAATAGCATTATTATAGCTAAATCCAAATAGCCAATACATCAAAGCAAATAACAGAAAACCAACGGTCAAAATCGAAAGCACCAATGATACAATATTTTTTCGTTTGTTATTCATGACCTTTTTCAAATGTTTTAGAAGTCGCCGGACCCGGTATCGCACTCAAATCAATATCGGGATCATTCACGTCACTTACATTGTGAATATCCATCAGCAATTTCGGATCACGGCCACCCATGACATCCGGCAATGCATCATGTGGTTTTTTCATGTCCACATATTTATTGGCAGAGATCACTGAATGCCTGCTAATTTTTGTCGGACCTTCAATGATCCAATCATTCACTTTCTTTTTTTCAAAACGACATTCATTACAGATCCAGTCATGCACTTCGCCCCATTGATCTTTTCTCGCCGTCACTCTCAGCACTTCATCGCCGCGCATCCACAAATGAACTTTACCCGAACACTTGCTGCATTTACGATGAGCATCCATCGGTTTCGTAAACCATACACGATTTTTAAAACGAAATGTTTTATCTGTCAATGCGCCGACAGGACAAACATCAATCATATTTCCTGAAAAATCATTGTCAATCGCTTTTGAAATGTAAGTGGAAATTTCAGAATGATCGCCACGATCCAATATGCCATGCACTCTTTTATTAGTTAACTGATCAGCTACATAAGTACAACGATAGCAAAGAATGCAACGGGTCATATGAAGCTGTATATAAGGGCCAATATTTTCTTTTTCAAATGTTCTTCTTGGAAATTCGTAGCGGGTTTTTTCCAAACCATGTTCATAACTTAAATCCTGCAAATGACATTCACCTGCCTGATCACAAATCGGGCAGTCCAACGGATGATTGATCAATAAAAATTCTACCACAGCATTTCTTGCTTCGATAACAGCAGGGTTGGTAATATTTTCCACAACCATTCCATCCATTACGTTGGTTCTGCAACTGGCAACTAATTTTGGCATGGGCCGTGGATCAATGGTTGACCCCTGTGCCACTCTAACCATGCAAGTACGACATTTACCACCGCTGCCTTTCAAAGTAGAATAATAACACATTGCCGGAGGCACAATATCACCGCCAATCTTTCGTGCAGCCTGAAGAATAGTTGTTCCCTGCTCCACTTCAATGGTGATGTTGTCAATAGTTACTTTAAATATTTTTTTTTCTTCTGCCATATTTCGTGTCTCGCAGCGAACGCAAAGTAAATGCGACGCAACGTTTTATAATTTATTAGCAATTCTTTTTATTCCATCTTTAAGAAGCACAACATTAAAATTTGCCAATAATCCAGGTTTTAGGTTTGTCAATTTTAAATATGTCAACACTTGTTTAAAATGAATATCGGCCAAAGATTCAACACTTTTTATTTCTACTATCACTTTATCGCCTAATATAACATCGGCCCGGAAACCAATATCCATTTTTATTTCTTCATGAACCAACGGAATTCCTTGTTGTCGTTTGAAAGGTATCCCTGTTTTCGCCCATTCATGACAGAATATTTCTTCATACACACTTTCTAATAACCCCGGACACTATTGCTTATGAATCTTAAAACAAATATCCAACGCCAGTGTTGCTATTTCATTTTCATTCATAAACGTTGCGTTCTTGGCTCCTTGGCGAACGTTGCGTGAAACTAAACTGATGCTATCTTCAGCGGCTCCGCATAATTCGCCAATCCATAATTTCTTTTTTGCGCTTCATCCGGATACAATACATGCCATTCAAATTCATCTCTGAAATGTCGAATGGCTGCTGCAACCGGCCACGCTGCTGCATCACCCAACGGGCAAATTGTATTTCCTTCAATCTTGCTTTGAATGCTCCAAAGCAAATCAATATCACTCATCTTTCCTTTTCCTGTTTCAATATTCCATAAAATTTTTTCCATCCATCCGGTTCCTTCTCTGCATGGAGAACATTGTCCGCAACTTTCATGACGATAAAAACGTGCAAATGTGAAAGTATTACGAACTATGCACTGGTCCTCATCATACACAATAAATCCGCCGCTTCCCAACATAGTTCCGGTTTGAAAACCACCATCAGCCAAACCCTCATAAGTCATCATTCGTTTTTCACCTTTTGCGGTTTTCAATAATAAATTTGCCGGAAGAATGGGAACAGATGAACCGCCGGGTACACAAGCCTTTAATTTTTTCCCATTAGAAATACCACCACAATATTCATCGCTATAAATAAATTCTTCGACAGAAATATTCATTTCAATTTCATACACACCTGGTTTCTTTACATTGCCGCATGCCGAGATCAATTTTGTTCCTGTAGATTTTCCAATTCCAATCTTTGCATATTCTTCACCGCCCATTATTTATTATTGGAACCACGGCGCATAAAGTTTCTACATTATTTACCACTGTCGGACAATCATACAAACCTTTAACTGCCGGAAAAGGAGGTTTGATCCTTGGATTTCCTCTTTTACCTTCCAAACTTTCCAGCAATGCAGTTTCTTCGCCACATATATATGCGCCAGCACCGGGATGAATATATATTTCACAATCAAATCCGCTTCCTAAAATATTTTTTCCCAGCCAGCCATTATTTTTTGCTTCAGCAATGGCTTGTTGTAAAATGTCAACGATCCATCCTAATTCTCCACGTATATATATATATGTGCGATTACTCCCGATGGCATATGATGAAACGATCAAACCTTCAATCAATAAATGTGGAATAGATTCCATCAAATATCTGTCTTTAAAAGTTCCCGGTTCACTTTCATCTGCATTGCAAACCAAATAACGGGGCACGCCTTCGGGCTTGACAAGAAAACTCCATTTCATTCCTGTTGGAAAGCCAGCACCACCACGGCCCCGCAAACCACTTTTCTTCACTTCGTTGGTGACATCATCGGGACTCATTGT
Organism: uncultured Bacteroidota bacterium; assembly: GCA_963823125.1. Lineage (GTDB taxonomy): Bacteria > Bacteroidota > Bacteroidia > Chitinophagales > Chitinophagaceae > UTBCD1. The sequence continues at coordinate 581,003 of CAWGKD010000001.1, read as the reverse complement.
CTTCAACGCTTTTTCCACCGATGAATAACCGCCATTCTTCCGGTACACATCATAATTCCTGATACCTTCAATGTGAGTTTTTTCTAATAATAATTTTCTTCCCATCTTTTGTTATTGCGAGGCGAAGCCGAGGCAATCTCCTCAGATATTTTATGTTTTCATTCTAATTATTCGTTGCTGCATTTCTTCTGCACTCTTCTATAATCGCATCAACTTTTTCTTTTGTTAAATGTTCACGATACGTTTTTCCAAACTGCATCATTGGTGCATACCCACATGCGGCAAGGCATTCTGTCGTTTTCAAAGTAAACATTCCGTCAGCAGTTGTTTCTCCTGATTTAATGCCTAATTTATCTTCAATATATTTTAAAATATTGTCGCTTCCTTTTGTCATGCATGGACCCGTATGGCAAACCTCAAACACATATTTGCCGACTGGTTTTAAATTATACATACTGTAAAAAGTAGCTACTTCATATACTTCTATTGGTAAAATATTCAGCAAGGACGCCACATAATCCATTGTCTCCACACTCAGCCATCCGCCAAATTCTTTTTGTGCTAAATGCAAAACCGGCAATACAGCGCTTTTCTGTTTGCCTTCGGGATAACAGGCAATGATCTGTTCGACCTCTTTTAATTTTTGTTCTGAAAATTTCATTTGCACATTTTCAAATTTTCAAATTAGCAAATCTGCTATGCATCCATTTCTCCTGCGATCAAATTCAAACTACTCATGGTTATTATCGCATCACTTAACATGCTTCCTTTCGTCAATTCTTCAAATGACTGATAAAAAATAAAACATGGACGACGGAAATGTAAACGATACGGCGTCCTTCCGCCATCACTGATCAAATAAAATCCCAGTTCACCATTCGCCGCTTCAATTGAATTATAAACTTCACCAGCCGGCATATCAATTTCTCCCATGATAATTTTGAAATGCCAGATCAGCGCTTCCATCTTTGTATAAACATCTTGTTTCTCGGGCAAATAATATTCAGGAACATCAGCATGAAAAACTTCCGCTTCAGTTCCTTTGAATTCCTGAACTTTTTGATAAGCCTGCTCAAGTATGCGAAGGCTTTGCCACATTTCCTGGCTGCGAACCAGCCAACGATCATAACTATCGCCGGTTTTACCAACGGGAATGATGAAATCAAAATCTTCGTAACTGCTATATGGTGCATGAACACGAATATCATAATCCACTCCTGCAGCACGAAGATTTGGACCGGTGAACCCATAATTCAACGCCCTTTCGGCACTGATAGCACCGGTACCCATAGTACGCTCCATGAAAATACGGTTGCGTTGAAAAAGATTTTCAAATTCTTTCAGTACTCTTGGATATTCTTTCAGAAATTTTTCCAGTTTCTGAAATGCGATATCATTGAAATTTCTTTCAAAGCCGCCGATCCTTCCAATGTTCGTCGTTAATCTTGATCCGCAAATCTCCTCGTATATTTCATAAATAAGTTCGCGGTATTGCATTACATATAAAAAGCCAGTATATGCTCCGGCATCAACACCAACAATGGAATTGCAAATAAGATGATCAGAAATTCTTGCCAACTCCATAATAATGACACGCAGATAATCTACACGCTTTGGGATTTTTATTTTCAGTAATTTTTCACATGTCAGATGCCAGCCTGTATTATTGAGCGGCGCTGAACAATAATTCAATCGGTCAGTAAGTGGTGTGATTTGATATAATGGGCGACGCTCAGCAATTTTTTCAAAAGCCCTGTGTATGTATCCGACAGTTTGTTCAGCAGAAACGATTCTTTCGCCATCCAGTTCTAAAATATTCTGAAACACACCATGCGTAGCTGGGTGTGTAGGTCCCAGATTTAATGTAGTGGTTGTTTTTTCAATACTTCCTTCCGGTAATTTGATATGATGCTCAGTCATTATTCAATTTGAAAATTTGAAAGTTTACAACATTATATTTTCAAATTAACTCATTGCTAATTTTTATCCTCTTCCAAACATTTCATCATCCTTATCTATTCTTGCCTGATCTTCCAATGGAAATTCTTTTCTCATTGGGAAATAATCCATTTCTTCCACATTCAATATTCTTTTCAATTTTGGATGTCCCACGAAATTCACTCCAAAAAAATCATACGTTTCTCTTTCCATCCAATTCGCCGAAGAGAATAAACCTGTTGCTGTATACACATCAGGTTTATTGATATCAGTAAATACTTTGAAACGAATGCGAATATTATCCTGCAGGTTATGCAAATGATAAACTACCGCTAATTCCTTCCCGATATTATCAGGATAATGAACTGCACACAGATCAGTGAGGAAACGAAACTTTAGTTCTTCATCGTCATATAAAAAGTTAAGCACTTTTAAATTCAATTCTTTCGGCGATTCAAAAGTGAGCATGCTATAAGGTTCTGTAAAATTGGCCACCTGCTCTCCAAACTTTTCAATTAGTTTTTGCCTTATTATTTCGTTTGTCAATTCCATAATCAAAATCAAAATTCAAAAGTCAAAATATTTTTCATTTTGACTTTTTATTTTCTATTGAATACCGTAACTCTCCAAAAGTGTTTTATATTTTTCACCATTTCTTCTTCTCAAACTTTCTTTTCCTACCAGATCCTGTATTCTCATAAATCCATCCAGAATTGCTTCAGGTCTCGGCGGGCAACCAGGAACATAAACATCAACGGGGACTACCTGATCAATTCCCTGCAGTACACTATAAGTATCAAAAATACCACCACTACTTGCACATGCACCAACAGCAATTACCCAACGTGGTTCTGCCATCTGCAGATAAACTTGTTTAACGACAGGTCCCATTTTTTTTGCAATAGTTCCCATTACCATTAACAGATCACATTGACGTGGAGAAAATCCCACTCTTTCTGCGCCAAATCTTCCCAGGTCATAATGAGAACCCATGGTTGCCATAAATTCAATGCCACAACATGAAGTAGCAAAGGGTAATGGCCAGATGGAATTTTTTCTTGCTAGTCCAATCACACTATTCAGTTGAGTGGCAAAGAATCCTTCACCCTGATAACCATCGGGCATTTCAGCAATGCTGATATCTTTTTCCAGCGGTTTAGGATTAAGATTATATGCTACAGGACGAGACATAATAATTTGATAATTTAACAATTTTACAATTTTATAATTTGAAAATCTACATTATCTATAACAAAGTCATTTCACAAAAAGTTTCATTTTATATTTTCAAATTCAAAATTTCACATTTTATTCTTCCCACTTCAAAGCGCCTTTTTTTATGATATAAATAAATCCGCAAAGAAAAAATCCAATAAACATCATTACTGCCCAGAAACCATGCCAGCCAAGTCCTTTAAAATTTACTGCGTAAGGATAAAAAAAGATAACTTCTACATCAAACAACACGAATAGAATTGCTACCAGAAAATATTTAATGGCCATAGGCTGCCTTGCATCACCATGACTTGCGATTCCGCTTGTAAAACTTTCAAGTTTATCGGTTGTTTTTCTTTTGGGGCCTAACAGATGCGTTACAAATAATAATAAACCCACCAAGCCTACTGCAAAAATTATCTGGATAACAACCGGAAGATAGCTGTCTGCATTATTTATATCTGCAATATTTGAGCTTAATCCAACTTGAAGAAGGTGAATCATTCATTTATCTATTCAAGCTGCAAAAATAAGACGGCACCATCAAATTACCTTATATTTTATATTATGTGTTGGCTGATTATTATCATAATAAAAAATCCGTTGTATTGAAACATCGGATCTTTAAAATATAAAACATAGTTAACAGTATTTTTTATGCGTACCCTGTAACATCTGTTAACTTCATTTCTTTATTTATTTTCCCTGTGGGTTTTTCCCGGGAGTTTTCTCTTTGATTATTTTGTTTGTTTTGCTTGGGCTTTTGTTCCAATGCTTTTTTTATACCCTGAAATAATGAGTCCGTAGAGTCCACACCAAGATATCTGTTGACGTATTCAAGAGTTTTATCCCTGTCCTTCATTATATTATTATAATAACCTGCCAAATATCTGGTGGCTTCCAGAAATTGTGCTTTGTATTTAATGGAATCTACAGAAGTAAAATCCACTACCTTTTGATAAAAAGGAACAGCTAATCCTTGTTCCATGGCCGTATCTATTCTGGCATTACATCTGCCTCTCCATAATGGGCCAAAAACCTGATCGGGGTATTTTTCTGCATAAATTCCAAATATGCTATCTGCTTTTACATAATTTTTCCCAAAATAATCTGCAAGTCCCCAATCAAATAAATCAATATTACTTGGATAGGGCTTGGTTTTATAAATCATTTCTCTGAAATCTGCTTCTTTCAATCGTTCGCCTTTATCTTTAAGCAATTTTGCGGCTTTGTATAACAAATCAACTTTTTGCTGCACAATAGTATCTGCTTTCACAGCATCCATTATGGCACTGATCATGGCATCTATATTACCCGGTATTCCTGAATAAATATTTGCTTTCAAAATAATATCTGGAATAACAATCTCTTCGGGTTTGGCTTTTGCAAAGTACTCGTCGATATAAGTTTTTGCGTCCAAGGTATCTCCCTTTTCAACATAACAATATGCCAGAAGTTTGTAAGTCCTTGGTTGGGTTTGATCTCCCGCCTTGCTGATTATTGCTTTCGTAACATCAATGGCTTCATCATATTTTTTCTGTGCCCATAATGTTTGCGCACGCAAATAGTCGTTTTGTACATCCGGATCAGCATTGGCAATATATTTTTTCGCATAATCATCAGCAGTAGCAAAATCTCTTTTCAGCAGATAATAATAATATAGGTCATAATAAGCCGGTGCGAATGTAGGATCTTTGGTAACTGCATCATTTAGGTTTTCTAAAAATAAATCCCAGTTCATCTGTGTTTCAAAAATTTTGGCTAATCTGTAATAGGCAGGCGCAAAATTTGGGTTGACCTCGAGTGCCTTTTTATAATTAATATATGCCTGCCCGCCTTCGCCGGGACTTGCTTTCCGGTAAGCATTCCCAAGATTTAAAAATATATCTGCACTTTTAGGATCTCTTTGAACTGCAGCTTCCAATTTTTGTATTGCATAACTAAGGTCGCCATTTTTTGCTTCTATATTGGCCCGGCCAACAGCATTTAATACAGTTGGATCATCGCCTTTTCTTGTATGAGTCATAGTTATTGCCGCTTCAAATTTTTGACGGGCATCACTGATTTTATTATCGAAAAGATCAACTTCACCACTGCCAACCATCACCAAAGGAGCATTGGCACTAGCCATCAATGCTTTGTCATAAAGCTGTTTGGCAGCAGGCACATTATTCATAGCAATATAAGCCTGACCTAACCAATAAGTAGCTTCAATATTATTTGGATTGGTAGCCAGAATTTTTTCAAACAATGCTTTTGCGCTTTGATCCTTTTCGGCATATAAAAAATTAATGCCTTCCTGAATATTTTGCGCTTTCACACCGGTAATGAATAAAAAACCGGTTACTAAACCAACAATATTTCTTTTCTTCATTTGAACGATCACTTTTAGGTGTTGTAAATATAGCTTTTTTGTTTACTCATTCAATCTTACCGGCCTGATCCGGAAATCTTTTTGTGCCGGTACCAGGTAGGCTCTTTTGAAAATCAATTGTCCTATTTCGCCGCTCATAAAATCTGCAAAACCATGTCCAAGCCCTCTATAATTCTCTTTCAATATATAAGTTATATCTCTGATCATAGGATAACGACGCAAATAAATATTGGCCTGTACCGGTAAGATGTAATTTCCCGGAATATCTAGACTTTCAATCTGTGCCATTTTTATTTTTTTCAAAAAACTGATCTGTAACGTGTCGTCTTTATCTCCAAGCCAACTTACACCTATAAATCCAATTGCATCCCGGTTTTTTGAAACATAATCAATTACTCCTTCGCTGCTTTGCGCTGCTGCAGCTGTGGAGGTCAGCGAATCGCCATGCAGTACTGAGTCAATAATAAATCTAATCGTGCTTGTTTCTTTTACTCCGTCAAATACCGGTTTCAATTTTCTTTTATACTTACCCATCAATATCTGCCTGATCTCATTCATAGTAAAAAGAGAATCCGGCGCCTTGGGGTTTACGATAACTGCTATGGCATCCAATGCCACGATCATTTTTTCCGGAGCCACTTTCATTGAATCCACCATAAAATTTTCTTCACTCTGACTGTAGCCTCTTGTAGCAATAATCATCCTCACACTGTCAACAGCAAAATCTTTGAGACATTCTGCTTCCGGTTTATAAGTGACAATAATTTTTGTTTTCGGATGCTGAGATTCGTACACTTCTACCTCTGCATCAATGACAGGTTTGAATGATTCGTCGGCGCTAACGTAAATAGTTCCCCGGTCCCTGGTATCTTTTAACTTACTGTTTTGCTCATCATAGGATTCACAACCGGTTATCAATGATAAAGAAAAAATAAATAAAAAAGAAGGGATAATATATTTTTTACTTTTGCGTAACATCATTTGAAATAATTTTTTTTGTATCCCCGGTAAATACGCCAGGAAGCATACAGAATACACATACCGCCAAATACTTTTTCAAAGCCTGATGATGAAGAATCGCTGATATGAAAATTAAATTTTTCACTGAACAGAAAGAAAATACCCACCAATAGAAAAATTATTCCCATTCCATAGTCCAGCAAGGACTTCATAGAACTGATTTGTCTCCGTTTTCTCTTTTCATAATCTTCAAACATATAAACTCCTTTTTCAAAGGATGGCAAATTAAGTTTTTTTTATTGTTCAACGCCTATAAATGTTACCGGTAAAACATAGCTTACAGCAACGTTTTTCCCATTCTGAATTGCCGGTTTCCAACGCGGCATTCTTTTACAAACCCTGATTACTTCCCGGTCAAAAAGACTACCGCCGCTTTGAACAACCTCCTCACTGGAAATAGAACCATCCGTATCAACTTTGAAACGGATTAATACAGTTTTCCTGTCACCAGCCTGCAATTCATCTGGAGTATTCAGGTTGTTTTTCAAAAAACGGATTAACGCTTCCTTGCCTCCGGGAAATTCCGGATTCCTTTCTTCCGGAATAAATGTTCCTGCAGAACTTGATTGATTCATGCCACCATCGCCATTACTTTTATTGGTAACGAACAAACTCTTTAATTTGCCATCATCGGGTTTTCCAACAACATTTTTATCAGAAATAATTTTATTATCTAAATCACTTATCATTGGAAGATTATTAATAGCCAGCTTATCCGGAACAATTTTCATATTCTGAAATTTTATTTGAGCAATTTTTTCTATGGGTCTTACACTTTTCTTTGATGTCTCTTTCTTTATTGGCATTTCGGGTTTAATGACTACTGGTTTTATAATCACTCCGCCATTTTCAATACCTGGAATCAACTGCCCCGGTTCTTTTTTATGAAAAATTCTCAGAACTATAATCAGGGCTACCGCGGATAAAGTTATGGCCAACGCCGTTAAAAGTCGATGGTTATAATTGCGGCGAAGAACATAAGCGCCATAATTTTTGTTCCGGTTATCAAACAGGATATCGAGCAGGCTTGCTTGCAGAATTTCATTGTTTGTCATGGTTGTTCATTTCAATTTAGATGCTGCATAACAAGAAATCCACAAGAAACAGGATTTATAACTGAAATTTAAATGAATCATTATGTTCTGAACCATTAACCTTTTTGCCTTTTCATTACTTTTGCCTTTATGAAAATCTTAATGGTTTGTCTTGGAAATATCTGCAGAAGCCCGTTAGCAGAAGGTATTTTACAACACAAAGCCAATCAAGCCGGTTTACAATGGACAGTGGATAGCGCCGGCACCGGCACCTGGCATATTGGCCAGCCGCCACATCTTCTCAGTCAGAAAGTAGCCGGTATAAATGGAATTGATATTGGTCAACAGCGATGCCGCCAGTTCAGAAAAGAAGATATGACCCAATTTGATCTTATTTATGTCATGGATGAAAACATTTATATGGATGTGAAAAGCATGAGTGGCAAATTATGGAATAAAAAAAAAGTAGACCTTTTACTGAATGAATTATACCCCGGAGAAAATCGCGGTGTCCCGGATCCATTTACCGGAACTGAACCGGATTATCATGAAGTTTTTCAGTTGATAGAAAAAGCCTGTGATGCAATTATAGAAAAGAGATCAGCAACGACTAACCTGGCAACAAAAAACAAGTAACCAGTAATAATGACTAAACCCTCCATTCCACAAGGCACCAGAGATTTCGGACCGGATGTTGTTCGCAAACGCAATTTTATTCTCAATACCATAAAAAATGTTTTTGAGTTATATGGTTTTCAGCCGTTAGAAACTCCGGCTATGGAAAACTTGGAAACATTAATCGGAAAATATGGCGAAGAAGGTGATAAACTGATTTTTAAAATTCTCAACAATGGTTTGGATAATCCCGATAAACAAAAACAAGCACGGGAAGATTTTGAAAAAATATTGCAGGGAAAAAATGTAACAGGTGTTACTGAAAGAGCTTTGAAATATGATCTCACCATTCCATTTGCCCGGTATGTGGCGATGAATTATAATCAACTTGCGTTTCCTTTTAAGCGTTACCAGATACAACCTGTATGGAGAGCCGACCGTCCGCAAAAAGGCCGCTACCGCGAATTTTGTCAATGTGATGCGGATGTAGTGGGAAGTAATTCTTTGTTGAATGAAATTGAATTCACCAATATTTATCATGATGCATTTATTCAATTAGGTATTAAGAATTATGAATTAAAGATTAATCACCGAAAATTGTTAACCGCTCTTGCAGAACTATGTGGTGGCGCCGAAAGAATGAATGATATCGCCATTGTAATAGATAAATTGGATAAGATCGGTTTGGAAAAAGTAAAGGATGAATTAGCGCAAAAGAATTTTGACAAAACTCAAATTTGTATCATTGAAAAATATCTTTCCATTCAGGGATCAAACGAGGAAAAGATTTCCCGGCTGAAAATACTTTTATCAAATTCTGAAAATGGCAAAAAAGGAATTGAGGAGCTTCATTTCATTTTGAATACCGGATTCAAGATTCACAATTCACAACTCACGATTGACCCGACACTTGCCCGGGGTCTCAACTATTACACTGGAATTATTTTTGAAGCAAAAGCAAAAGATGTTCAGATTGGCAGCATTGGCGGTGGTGGACGCTTTGATGATCTTACGGGTTTGTTCGGCGTGCCCAATATTCCCGGAGTTGGAATTTCATTCGGCGTGGATAGAATTTATGATGTGATGGAAGAACTGAAACTTTTTCCCAAAGATGTTCATATCGGCACACAGGTTTTATTTTTCAATTTGGGTGAAGCAGAAAGCAGGTCAGCCTTTGAACTGATGCAACAACTGCGGAAGAAAGGAATCCGAAGTGAATTATATCATGAAAAATCAAAATTTGACAAGCAATTCAAATACGCTGAAAAGAAAAACATAACTTACATTATCATTATCGGGGAAGACGAAATAAAAATGAAACGTTGCAAAATCAAAAACATCGTAACTGGCCAACAGACAGATGTTGACTGGAAAGTATTACCCAATTTTTCTTTTATTTGACATACAAAATTAAATCTCGTATGAAAAAGTTTATTTTAAATTTCCTGCCGGTTTTATGCCTGACTTTTTTTATTATTTCCTGCAATAAAAAAGATAAGACCGGGTTGCTGATTCCCAAAGATGCAGCTTTGGTTATCCATTTTAATTCATCTTCATTTTCTTCCAAGCTAAGCTGGAATGATATAAAAGCTACCAATTGGTTTAAAAAAATTTATTCGGAAAACAATGACAGTTTAGCGGAAAAAATATTGAATGACCCGGCCAGCAGCGGTGTGGATGTAAAATCTGATCTTGTTTATTTCATTAAGGTAAACAACAATGGTTCATATTTCGTGATTGACGGAAAACTGAATGACGCAAATAGTTTTGAATCATTATGCAAAAAAGCTATTTCAAATGGCCAGATAATCAAAGAAGGAAAATTTTCTTCCGTTAACCTTTTGGACAAAGCTGCTATTACATGGAACAATAACTGGTTTGCCTGCGTTGTGAATATACCGAAGATAAATCTGATGGGCAATTTCGGAAAAGAAAATTCATCAGGCCCCCAGTCTAAGATTACCGCTGACAGCCTGATCAGTTATGGCAAAGAAATATTAAGTCTTTCTGATACCAAAACATTGGGAGTGGATGACCGGTTTGCAAATTTAATCAGGGAACCGGGAGATATTCATCTGTGGTTGAATATGGAACAACTTTATTCCAGCGGTGTTTTGAGCATGTATATGTCTATGATGAAAGTCAGTTCATTATTCCAGGGAAATATTTATGCCAGCACATTCAGTTTTGATAATGGTAAAATTGTGCTGAAAGGAAAACATTATGAAGGTGAAGAGATGACAAAATTGTTAAAAAAATATCCTGCGCAACCGTTGGACGCTTCGTTGATCAACCGGCTGCCTGCTGAAAATATAATGGTTGCTTTCGCTGATAATTTCCAGCCGGAAGGAACTAATGAACTTTTAAAGTTGACAGGATTGGATGGAATAATTAACCTCATGCTCGCCAAGGCCAATTTAAGCCTGGACGATATTATTAAAGCGAATAAAGGACAAATGCTTTTTGCTTTGAATGGTATTGAAACAAAAAAAATATCAGATACCTCATTTATAGAAGGAAATAAAAAACCAATGATCTATACGCATGAGCAACCGGATATTAAGTTTTTGTTTGCGGATGCGGTAAACAATAATCCTTCATTTGACAAGTTGGAGAGTTTGTTAAAAGAACTATTGGGAAAGTTAAACAATGAACCAACGAATATTACATACCAGGTAAAAAACAATTGGCTTGCAATCGGCAACCCGGAAAATGTAAATGCGTTTTTATCCGGCAATAATAACCATGTATCTTTTGCCGATCAGATCAGTGGCCATCCTTTGGGATGTTTTATTGATGTTAAGAAAATATTAAGCCTTGCCCGCAATAAGGTTAAAGACAGCAGTGCAATGAATATTTTCAGCGCTTCCATGAATTTGTGGCAGAATATAGTGATAACCGGTGGCGATTTTAAAGATGGCTGCGTAACATCTTCTACGGAAATTAACCTGGTTAATAAAAACACAAATAGTCTTAGACAACTGAATGATTATTTGAATCAGTTAAGTGCTGCTTATTCTGAACACCTGGCTTTTAAACGTGAACAAATGGATCATTTCATGATGAATCCTCCTAAGCAAGAAGAAACAAAATAAAACAGAAGTGGTTCTGCTATTGATGCCGGAATTTTTTTAAAATGTCTGCGGATACATATTTTATTAATCATGCAATTGGAAATTCACCGGTTATTTCCGGATTATTTTGAAAAAAGCAGGGGAAACTCCTCTGAGATTTGGGGCAAAGAACTTCTTTTTAAAAAAGGCGAGTACTTAAAAATTGTAGCTCCTTCAGGCAGCGGGAAAACATCTTTCATTCATTTTATTTATGGAATGAGGAAAGATTATTCCGGAGAAATTTTATATAGTGGTAAAAAATTAAACCAGTATTCACCGGAAGAATTTTCTGCTTGCCGGATAAACAGCATGAGCATTATCTTCCAGGATATGCGGCTCTTTTCCAAACAAACAGTACAGGAAAACATTGAAATTAAAAGGCAACTGAATCCATTTCATCCGCCTGAAAAGATCCGTGAAATGGCAGAACGACTTGGTATTAAAGACAAACTTCAGTCGAAATGTGAAACCTGTTCTTTTGGAGAACAGCAAAGAGTCAGCATTATTCGTTCGCTCATGCAGCCCTTCGATTTTTTATTACTGGATGAACCATTCAGTCATCTTGATGAAGACAACTCAAAAAAAGCAATGGAACTGATATTGGAAGAAAGTAACAAAAGAGGAGCAGCAATCATATTGGCCAACCTGGAAAGGATAGACTATTTTCCTTTTACAAGACTTTTTCATTTATAGATTTAAAAAATAATTTACTGCACTTTAAATAATTAAGTCCAAAAAATAAAGCTACGAATGAGTTTATCTTTTAAGCCAGTAAAACCTTTATTGCAGAGCGGATCAGGAGCTTTATCCCGGTGGTTTTCTTTTATAGGTCTTGGCTTAGGAGTATTTTTATTGCTGTGTGCTATTCAGATGTTTGTAAATATTCAGCAGTTACTGAAAGGGAAAACCATTCGAAAAAATGGTTTTGACTATATCGCTGTGACAAAAAAAGTGACCAATGAAAATATGGGGCAAAACGAAAAAACACTTTTTAGCAAAGCAGATATTGAAGAATTAAAATCAAAGCCTTTTGTAGATGATGTAGCGCCACTTGTTGCCACGAATTTCCGGTTAGAGTTTAGTGGTGGCACTGTGCTGCCTTTTAAAACTGACATGTTCCTGGAATCCATTCGTTCAGATTTCATTGATACAGTGCCTCCGGATTTTGACTGGCATGAAGGTCAAAACACGATACCGATTATTGTTTCATCAGATTTTCTCGAAGTGTTTAATGCATTTGCACCTGCATATGGTTATCCTAAAATATCCCGGGAAACTGCATCGGGAATTCCGGTATTAATCACTTGTTATGGAACGGATGAAAAATCAGAAATCTTTAACGGGAAAATAATAGCATTTACAGACAGAATTAATTCTACACTGGTCCCTCTCTCATTTATTGACTGGGCCAATTTAAAATTCAGTGGGAAAAAAGTGGAACAGTATTCAAGAATTTATCTCAAAACAAAAGATGCAAACAACACTCAACTATTAAATTTTCTTGACCAAAAGAATTACGAAATAAATAAAGATAAAACCAGGTTTGGAAGAGTAAAACAAATCTTGCAAGGTATTTTCACAGGGCTGGGCATATTTGGATTAATGATAGTGGTTCTTGCGCTGATGTTATTTTCATTTTATCTGCAACTCGTCATTGCCAAAAGCAAAGAAAATCTTCAATTACTATTGGCGATTGGATATTCCCCGAAATGGCTTGGCCGTAAAATTGTCAGGCAATTAATTCCTGTTTATTTCTTAATTATTTTCATTGCGTTGCTGGCGACACAATTTGCACAATGGTCATTTTATCATTTCATAATGAGCGACCGGCCTGAATTATCAGTCGCCATAAATGGGATCATTTTCCTTACTGCAATAGTATTACTTTTTATTTCTGTCTTCATTAATTACAGGCTTGTTAAGAAATTACTTTTAAAAATTTGATGCGGCAGTAATACTTAAAATCTTATTTCAGGTTATAATAATAAAAGACTGCAAACAGAACAGGAACTAATAAATAATCCCGTCTTTAATTTTTAAAGACGGGATTAAAACTCTTTTAAAAAAAATATGAGTGTTAGTATTAGTAACCAGGGTTCTGACTCATATTTGGATTTGCATTCAGTTCCGTAACAGGAATAGGATACAAAAGACTGTTATTGCCCGGAGTAACTGAAACAGTTGTGAGTGGATTCATGTTTTTGGTTTTTGTCCAGCTCATTTGCAATCTTACCAAATCCCATAAACGGCTACCTTCAAATGCCAGCTCTTTTCTACGCTCATTAAGAATATCTGTAAGAACTTGCGTACCGGTATCACTATAACCGGCAAAAGATGGATCTCGTTTTTGTGCAACAGTATTTAAATACAAATTTGCATTTGTAATGTCACCGGTATTATAATAAGCTTCTGCTGCAATCAGCATGATATCCGAAAGTCTCACAATTTTAATATCATCTTTGTCAACCGCATTAGCAGGATTGGGATATTTATAGCATAGGGTTATATTACCTGCCTGCCCACTTCTGTAACCTGCCGGTGCACGTGGAATCAAGCCTCTTCTTACATCAGTAGCAGAATACATATTGTATAAAGTATCCGTAGCAAGAATATCACCATAACCACCTCCAACCTGTAAATAAATAAATCCGATCTGGTCAAAACCGTTATTGCTGGTAAGAGTTTGAGAAACTTCAAAAAGTGTTTCATTTTTTGTAGAAGTTTGAACGGCAGGATTTGCCCAATAACCGCCCGGAGAATACGTATTTGTTGTACTTCCACCAGAAGTACCTAAACTTCCGCTTGGAGAAACATATTGTGCAGCCGGCAACAATACCCAGCCGCTATTATTAATAACATCAAGAGCAGTTGCTTTAGCATTCACCCAATCACCCATGTTTTGATATACTCTTGCTTCTAGGGCTCTTGCTGCATATTTTGAGAAGTATGCTGTGCCCCTATATTGTGTCATTAACGAATAGGCTTTTTCCAGATCTGCTATGATTTGGGTATATACATCCTGAACTGTATTACGTGCAGGCAATGAATTCTGGTTAAAACTTGTAACAATTGGTACCCCAGGTTTTGTTTTATCCACTGTATAAGGGGTGCCAAAATTTCTCACCAGTTCAAAATGCATCAATGCCCTTACAGCATAAGCTTCTCCCTGATATTGGGAAACATTGGCCGAGGCCGTAATGCCTGTAGCATTAATAATAGTGTTGGCATATTTAATAGTAATATATGCACCTGACCAAAGAGCCGCAGCATAGGCATCTGCATTGTTAAATGCAAAATTATTCAGGCTGATGTAGCGCCCCGAATTGGAAGTAGTAACAAAAGTATTATCAGCCATCAAATCTCCTTTAACAGGGAGTGAACGGCCAAAAACGTCAGTAGCTCCAAGCGAAGAGTACATACCTGAGTTGGCTACTTTCATATCATTTTCAGTTGAAATAGCCGATGACAGATTATTGGCTGTATACGGCTTTTTATCAAGGAAACTTTTGCTGCAAGATGCAAAGAGCATTGCTGCAAAAAGTATGATTATGCTGTATTTTAGTATTGATTTCATAATTTTTTGATTTAAGCGTTTAAAATCCAATGTTGACACCAACCGTCACAGCTTTGTTATAAAAAATATTCAGGTTAGACTGGCTGTTGATATTCTGTTCCGGATCAAATGGAATATTCTTATCATACACTTTTGTCCAAAGATTAGTACCTCTTACATAAAAATTAAATGAAGCCAGGTGTAATCTCTGTACCAAATTTGCCGGAAGGGTATAACCGAAAGAAATATTACGTAGTCTTATGAAATCACCTTTAAACAAAAACCTGGTTGATGCTGAAGATGAAAAGTTCGTAGCACCATAGACGAGTTTCGGAACATTAGTTACATCACCCGGTTTTTGCCATCTTCCTAAATTATAAGTATACTTTCCATATGAAGGATTTACTTCATCATTGAAATACGCAGCCCAGCCATCTTGAACATAATTACCATAATTATAATAGAAATCAACTGAAAGATTAAACCCTTTATAAGTAAACGAATTTGATAGCCCGCCAAAATATTTTGGAGTTGCTGTCATATTTGTTACAACTCTTTGTGCCGCATTATAATTTGTAGTAGTTGTTGTTCTCGATGAATCAAGATACCAAAGTGGGTTTCCGGTTGCAGGATCGACACCTGCCCATTGACGTAAATAAAAGGTATAAAAATCATACCCAGGCTTAATAACAAATGATCCGTTTATTACCTGGGGTTGTCCGGCAGGCAATGTAAGCATCTTATTCTTGTTAAAGGAAATATTGAAGCTTATATCCCAGGTAAAATCTTTAGTAGAAATTGGTGTGCCATTAAGAGTAAGCTCGATTCCCGAATTTTGCATGGCCCCAAGGTTTTTATTAACAGTACTAAAACCAATTGTTTGGGAAGTGGGTACCGGGAAGATCAGTTTTTCTATTTTCCGTTTATAATAATCAAAAGTGAAACTTAATCTGTTCTTAAAGAACGACGCATCCATTCCAATATCAGTTTGATTTGAAGATTCCCATTGCAGATCTGCAGAGCCAATACTATTAAATCCGCCACCGGGCTGATTATTATAATTCAATCCATATCCCAATGTCTGTCTCCAGGAATAGTTTCCAATTTCAGCATTACCAGCTGATCCGTAAGAAACACGAATTTTCATGTCTGAAATAAATTTCAGGTTATACATGAAATTTTCTTTGCTGATATTCCAGGCAATACTACCAGCTGGGAAATTTCCATATTCGTTCGCTTGTGAAAATCTTGAAGAGCCATCCCTTCTGAAGCTGCCCTGCAAAATATATTTTCCTAAATAATTTAAAGAAGCTCTGCCAAATCCGGAAGCGAATGTATAATCCGATGCACTATTGTTACCGATTGTTGGGGTCGATGCAATAGCTGCATAAGTCAAAGAAGAAGTGGGAAAATTTTGAGATTGTGCTGAAACAAAATAACCTTTTGATGAAATAGATTCATAACCTACTGTTGCATTCAACGTAAGATTTTTGTTCCTGGTAAGATTAGCACGATAATCCAATTGGTTGGTAAAATCATACAAAAAATAACGGGTAGTATATGCATAACCTCTTCCATTGGCTGCTTTCCCATCTCCATGAAACGGGTTATTATAATAGTATTCTTCATAATTAATATATTGAATACCCATCCTGGTTGTATAACTCAGGTTATCAAGAATTTTGTATTTGGCTTCTGCTTTACTGTTTAAAGTAACATTGTTTAACCAATGTTGATCATTGGCAATAATGTAAAGAGGATTGTACAAACTACCGAAATCTTTTGTAGCAGTACTTATATTCAGTGTGCCATCAGCATTATAAGGATTTTGCAATGGTCTTAAGAAAGAAAATTCCATTACCGGATTGGAGAAAGCGCTGGAATTTGTCAAAGGAGTATTTTGTCTGCTATATGTTGGTTGCAGGTTGAAGCTGAAACTTAATTTACGGGAAGCAACATGATCTAAATTTATTATTGATGAATACCTTCTCAAATCAGAACCAATAACATTGGCTTGCTGAATAAAATATCCGCCTGAAATATAAAATTTGGTTTTTTCATCGCCTCCTGAAGCTGATATATTATATTGTTGTTGCGCTCCTTTTCTTGTAACCAAACTCAGCCAATCAATATCTACAGTACTATCTCCATAGTTTGCAGCAGTGGAATTAGCTGTAGCCTGAGAATATCCTGCATTTACAATGGACTCTTTAAAAAGAGTGAGCCAATCTTTTGTTCGTAAAGGCATTCCCGCCGATGGAATATTGCCATGAGTATTTTGCCCTACTTCTGCTGAAAATCTGAACTGGGTCTTTCCTGCTTTACCTCTTTTTGTATTAATAAGTATAACTCCATTGGATCCTCTTGCGCCGTAAATGTTAGTTGCAGCTGCATCTTTTAATATCGAAATCGATTCGATATCATCAGGGTTTAACGAAGCAAGCACATTGGTAGTGGTTGTTTCTCTGCTAAGATCTCCGGTGTTTATCTGAATTCCATCTATGACAAAAAGTGGTTGCGACGAGGCAGAAAAAGAACCAACGCCTCTTATTCTTATTTGTTGGTTCGCTCCGGGTTGTCCGCTGAATGTGACTGATTGAACACCAGCTGCCTTTCCTTGCAATATTTGGTCAACTGAACTTAATGGAACATTTTCAACTTTCTTACTACTTACTGTAACAATAGAAGATGTGTTTTCTGTTTTTTTCTGAGTTCCATAACCAACCACCACTATTTCAGACATGGTTTTGTCTGTTGATTTCAGTGAAACATTGATGATTGATTTCGTTCCAATAGATACTTCTTCTGGTGTCATATCTACCGAAGAAAATATAAGAACTTTAGAATTTGCCGGAACTATAATTGTATAAGTTCCGTCGGTTTTGGTAACAGTACCCTTACTGGTACCCTTGACAACGACTGATGCATTTGAAATCGGATTTTCCTTGTCATCAGTCACTTTACCGGTAATTGTTTTTTGGGCAAACAACTGTCCTGCAAATAACAGGAAAGCCGTTAGCAGAGCTAGCAGTTTTCTCATTGTGACTAGTTTTGGTTTATAAAAAAATATTTAATTCTCAGAGGGAAGGAAGGCTTGATCTTCAAAGGGAGGGCAATATACTAAAGCTCCGTTAACAAACAAATAACATTTATCAAATCTTATATTTTAATAAAAGCTGAAAATATATAATAAGCTATCCACATCAAAACTCTTTGATACTTAGTGGTCTTCGTTTATGAATTGTCATGAAGTTTTAAAGTACAAGTAAGTATTTTTTGCTGAGTGGTAAATGAAGATCGTCTTTATCTGATTCTGAAATAATTTCTGGTCAAACCATTCATATATACTACTGAGTGAAAGAGAATCTGATTTTTGTCCTTCTATATCTGTGTCACCGACTATTATATGAACACTTATTATTTTTCCTGCTGAATCTCTTTTAAAGGTAGCTGTGCCACCGTATGCCACTACTTCAAAAGTATCTTTTACGATTTCCCTCAATTCAGAATTGCCCATATCTGAATAACCATGAAGAACTCCGCTATCAAGAGTTATGGTAACCTCAGCTATAACACTTCCAGCCGGAAATTTGTATTTGCCTGTATATTCCTGCAGGGTATCCTGCGATGTCTGTTGTGCATGAAGTATCGTTATACTTGTTATCATTACAAGGAAAAGAGAAAATTTTTTCATATGGAGCGTTTTGGTTTATTAAGCAATGCTATTGGCGAAAGTTAAAACTATTTTACTTATATCATTTCATAAATAATTGCTGCACCTTGCCCAACGCCTATACACATTGTTGCCAATCCAAGTTTTGATTTCCTCCTTTTCATTTCATGAAGCAAGGTTACAGAAATTCTTACTCCGCTGCAACCCAAAGGATGGCCAATAGCAATTGCTCCGCCATTTACATTTACTTTTTTGTCATCGAGATTTAAATCACGAATGCATGCAATAGATTGCGAAGCAAATGCTTCATTCAATTCTATCAAATCAATATCATTAATTTTTAACCCGGCTCTTTGTAAAGCTTTTTTTGTTGCCGGCACCGGTCCAATACCCATGATTGAAGGATCAACTCCGGCGACCGCCATTGAAATAACTTTGGCCATTGGCCTTAGTCCATATTTTTTCATCGCATCTTCACTGACCACCAACATGGCTGCAGCGCCATCATTTATCCCTGAAGAATTTCCTGCCGTCACGGTTCCATCATTTACAAAAGCTGGTTTCAATGTTGCTAATTTTTCCAAAGATGTTTGCCGGGGTTGTTCATCTGTCTCAAAAAAAACTTTTTCGTTTTTATTTTTCAGAATTTCAATGCCAACAATTTCATTTTTCCATTTGCCGGCTTTCAATGCTTCAAAATATTTTTGTTGTGATGATAATGCAAATTCATCCTGTTCTTGTCTTGAAATCTTCCATTGCTTCGCTACATTTTCTGCCGTTTCGCCCATACTGAATGGATAATACATTTCTGCCAGTTTTTTATTGGTAAACCGCCAGCCGATTGTTGTATCAAATATTTCAGGACTGCGTTGAAATGCAGAAGATGATTTTGGCATAACAAATGGAGCTCTTGACATACTCTCAACTCCACCGGCAATAATTATTTCCGCATCACCACACATAATTTGTCTTGACGCATCCATAATTGCCTGCAAACCCGATGCACACAAACGATTCACCGTATTACCCGCAACCGTCACCGGCAAACCAGCTAACAATGCTGCCATCCTTGCTACGTTGCGATTATCTTCTCCAGCCTGATTGGCATCACCGGCAATGACGTCTTCAATCGCATTTACATCAATAGAAGAATTTCTTTTCAATAACTCTTTGATGATATGCGCCAGCAAATCATCTGGACGAATGGAAGATAAAGCGCCTCCATATTTTCCAACCGGAGTTCTTACGGCGTCAATTAGATAAACTGGTTTCATAATGATCAATAAAGGCGCAAGATAATATGAACCGTATTATTTCCTTTAGGAAGTTAGGCGGTATCTTTGCAAAATGATAAAGACGGAAATGAAAAATATCAGGCAATTAAGCTTGGGTGACATTGAACAATACTTCGATACTATTGGTGAAAAAAAGTTTCGGGCAAAACAACTTTACGAATGGCTATGGCTGAAACCTGTTCAAAGTTTTGACGCCATGACCAATCTGAGTAAAGTGTTGCGAAATAAATTAAAAGAAGATTTTTCTTTTCCCTCTTTAAGCATTGATATTATTCAACACTCAGCCGATGGAACAATTAAGTTCCGATTCAAAACTCATGAAGAATATTTGGTGGAAGGCGTTTTAATTCCGGGCACTACTACGCTTACTGCCTGCGTTTCTTCGCAGATCGGTTGTTCACTCAGCTGTAAATTTTGCGCTACCGGTTATATGGATCGCAAACGTAATCTTGCTTTTGATGAAATTTACGATGAAGTGGTACTCATCAATCAGCAATGTGAAAAAGCTTTTGGCAAAAAAATCAGCAATATTGTTTTCATGGGCATGGGTGAACCGCTTCTTAATTATAAAAATGTTTTAAGAGCCATTGAACGGATCAATTCTCCGGATGGATTAGGAATGAGTCCAAGACGAATTACCGTTTCAACAGCCGGTGTTGCCAAACAGATAAAACAATTGGGTGATGATAAAGTGAAATTCAAACTGGCTTTATCACTTCATGCCGCCAATGATAAAAAGCGCCATGAGATCATGCCGATCAATGATACCAATAATATCAAATCGCTCATTGAAGCATTAAATTATTTTTACAAGCAGACTGAAAATGAAATCACTTTTGAATATATTTTATTTAAAGATTTTAATGATAGTTTGAAAGATGCTGATGAATTGATAAAAATTTACCGCCAGGTTCCCGCCGACCTGGTAAATATTATTGAATACAACCCGATTGATTTTGCCAAATATGAAAAACCCGATGAACAAAAAGTGCAATCGTTCATCAATCATCTTGAAAAACATCGTGTAAATGTTCGTCTTCGCAAAAGCCGCGGAAAAGATATTGACGCTGCCTGCGGGCAACTGGCAAACAAAAATTAATTCAGAATAAATATTTTATTACTGTTGTAAAACAGAAACCCATTACATGAAAAAAAAATCAACACAATTCGACAAGTTCTCTAAAAGAAAAAGTAACGCTGCCATCAAAGAACAATTCCGGCAGGAAAAAAGAAAATGGAAAAAAGAAAGAGAAGAATTTTTTGATAAGAAACGAAGTCAGACATCAGAAGCCAGAAGTCAGAACTACCAACATCCAACATCAGATCTCATACCTCAGACTTCCGGTCTCATGCCTTTAAATAAATTCATTGCACACTGCGGCGTTTGTGCAAGAAGAGAAGCAGCGGAAATGGTAAAAAAGGGATTGGTGAAAGTGAATAACGAACTTATTACAGAGCCGGGCCATAAAGTTTCGCAGAAAGATGACATACAGGTCAATGGTAAAAAAATTTTCCTGGAAAAAAATCTCGTTTATATTTTATTGAATAAACCCAAGGATTATATTACTACAACCGATGATCCGCTGGGAAGAAAAACGGTGCTTGATCTTATTCAGCACGCAACTAAAGAAAGAGTTTATCCCGTCGGAAGATTAGACAGAAATACATCTGGCCTTTTATTACTTACCAATGACGGTGAGCTTTCACAAAAACTTACTCATCCCAGTAATGAAATAAAAAAAATTTATGCTGTTACATTAAATAAACCATTAGAAAAAAATGATTTTGAACAATTGCTGAAAGGAGTAAATCTTGATGATGGTGTTGCCAATGTAGATGCAATAGCTTTTGCAGATAATAAAGACAGAACTCAGGTTGGCATCGAGATTCACAACGGTCGCAACCGGATCGTTCGCCGGATTTTTGAATACCTGGGATACGATGTAAAAAATTTGGATCGTGTAATGTTTGCTGGTCTCACCAAAAAAAATATTCAAAGAGGTAAATGGCGATTCCTTAACGGAAAAGAAGTCAGGGATTTAAAATATTTTGGAAAAGGGAACCACTGATTAAACAGATTTAAATGATTTCAAATGAAAGTCAGCGATTTTCAGATTTTTGAGAATGATGATTTAATTGCTTTAAATAAACCAGCAGGTTTACTTTCAATTCCTGACAGAGAAGGGAAAGATGTTTCACTGAAAAATTTATTGCAGGAAAAATATGGCAGCATATTTACTGTGCATCGCCTCGATCGTGGTACCAGCGGCTTGATCGTCTTTGCAAAAAATGAAATCACTCATAAACATTTGTCACAGCAATTTCAGGAAAGGTTGGCAGAAAAAATTTATCTCGGTCTTGTTACTGGTTCTTTAATGAATAAAAAAAGAACGATTGATTTGCCGATTGCCGAACATCCGGTAAAAAAAGGAACGATGATGATTCATCGCAAAGGAAAAAAATCTGTGACAGATTATGAAGTGTTGGATGATTTTGGAATTTATTCCTGGATGCAGTTCCGCATTCATACCGGCCGCACTCACCAGATAAGAGTTCATATGAAAGATTTGGGAAATCCTGTTGCCTGTGATGAATTATATGGTGATGGCAAACCCATTCTTCTTTCAAGTATCAAGCACCGATATAAACTTTCCAAAAAAGAAGAGGAAGAAAAGCCAGTTTTGAATCGTCTTGCTCTTCATTCATACAAACTCTTGTTTACTGATGTGAATGGAAAAAAGATTGAATTGGAAGCGCCAATTCCGAAAGACCTGAAAGCAATTCTGCAGCAATTAAATAAATGGGAAAAAAGTAAATAATATTTCCCTGTTTTATTTTTATAAATACAGAAGAAGATCAAATACTATAATAAAAAAACATCCCGAAGAATCGGGACGTTGTGCTAATTAACGATTGCTTGCCTAAAAATTTTCAACGAAAATCTATTTTCGATTTATTTTCTAATCCTTCTATAGTGACGGCAACATAATACAATGCTCCGATAGTTGGGCCGCCAGCATATTGTATATATCTCTTGTTAAGAATATCTGCACCGCCTATTTTAAGCAATGATTTCAATTTTGGAAAATGAAAACTCACTTGTGCATCAAATGTGTTGTATGCAGGAACAGCTCCGGTTACCAACGGACTTTCCCAAAGAAATGCTTGTTGCCATCTCCATAAAATATTGAAACCAATATTCTTTAAAACTTCACGGTTCCCAAAAGAAAAATTCGTAGCCCATTCAGGTGTATTGAAACCAGTAATGAAAATATCATTGCTGTTTCCTGATTGCATTTTATTGTAACTGATGTTCGCAACAACAAGATATTTTTTATAAAAATTGTATGTAACTCCTAATGCCGATCCGAAATTATGATAGAGATTTTTTGCATTGGTGTAAACACGATAACGATCTTGTCCATTACTTGCTGCGGTGCTGGCAGTAGCGGATGTTGAATCTCTGTTCCTGTCGAGCATCGCTAATACGGCAGCATTTGTTCCGATAGTTTCACCACGGGGAACATAAACCTGCACCTGCCCAAGAAAACCGTTGTAGATATTACTATAAGCATCAAAATCTATCACCAGTTTATTATTCAGCAAAATACTTTTATAACCAATTTCAAATGAACTGATTTTTTCAGGTCGTGCCTTTGGCAAATTGGCCCATTGCAATAAATTTCTATTTGCTAATGCAGCAGAATCTGAATTTCCCGCAGCACTCACGACTGCATTGAAATTAACAACTGAAGTTTGCGTATAACTATTTTCAAGGTAACCTAATCCCTGATCAATATAAGATAAGCTGCCAACTCGTCTTACCCTTCCATTATTTACAAATGATAATGCTTCAAATAAAGCAGGGAAACGATAACCTAATTGGTAAGTGAACCGGAAGTTGTGTTTTTCTTTAAATGTATAGACAGCTGCAAGACGTGGTGTAAATTTCGGATCAAATTCAGGATTATAATCAAACCGCATTGAACCAAACAATTTCAATTTGTCTTCAAAAAAAGTTTTTGTGACTTGAGAAAAGGCGCCGAATTTTTTATAATAAATATCATTACCGAAACTTCCATCTTTTAAGGGTTGATTACGCTGAGCAATAGGACGGGAAAAATCAACGAAATTATTCCCATCGGGAATGACCTGGTAAATTCTTGCATCAGCGCCTATGAGTAAATTGAAAATTTTTATTTTACTTGATAAATCCCATTGCGCTTCGGTATGGTATAAACGGCTTCTTTGAATTAACGCTGCACCACCAGCCACTGGTGCATTGGGAATTGCACTTGATTTAATATCCCAATTATTAATGTGACGAATAACATTTACTAATGAATCGAATCGTGGAGTGCCGGGTACAGCACGACTTGCATCCGCTTGCTGACGGGCATACTGTGTTGCCGTCGCAAGATTAGAAGAATTTAATCCGCCATTAGATGCACTATAAGCATTCAACGCATTTTTAAATTTTGTTCCCCAACTTGTTGGCGTCTTTGTATCAGTTGCACCTCCAGTATATAAATCCAGATTATCTGCCAGCGGTTTTACATTATATGAATTGCCAGTATTTTCAATAGAGACATAACTGAGAACAGTAAAATTATTTCCTTTAAGCTGAACAGAATGATTTTGTACCACTACACCATCAAGCTTGATTTTATTTCCACGTTGAAATACTCCGTCCATTTTACCAATACGATATGCATAAGACAATTCTAACTTCTCATTAAGTTTATAATGGAATGCAGCGTCGAATTTCAAATTTGAAACTTCGGGGCTAACTAAATCTTTTTCCCAATAACCTGTACGTGCTACCCGTAACGAACGGTTGGATTGGCCATTGATAGTAAGACCTCCGATAGAAACCACATTACTTCCTGCCTGCGCATCATCACCATACTTATTCCATCCATCGAATGCAACATTATTAGCTCCATATAATGAAGGATAGGCCGGATTTGCGCTGGGAAGATTATTTGGATTCTGATCAAGTCTTGTGTCTGATATCCAATCGGTGCCTTTCAAATAACCAAAATTTAATTTAAATGCAACCTTGTGATTGAAAGCTTTTGCGTAGCGAATAGCTGATTCAGTTAAAATTGCTGGAGCATGATCAATTCCATCTACATGATTAACTCCTGTTTTTTGATAAATACTTAATCCCTGGTAAACGAACGGATCTTTTGTAAGAAGATTTGCCATTCCATTGATCGCATTCATTCCATACAATGCAGAAGCAGCACCCGGAGTGATCTCAACACTTTGAATATCCAGTTCTGTGGGACCAATGGCATTTCCCAAAGGAACACCTAATGTAGCCGCTTGCATATCTACTCCATCCACTAACTGCATAAAACGAAAATTATTCGGAATATTAAATCCTCTTGTATTAGGAACTTTAAAGGTGAGGCTTGATGTTGTCATTTGAACTCCCTTGACATTTTCAAGCGCATCATAAAAACCCGGAGAGGAAGTTTCTTTAATAGCCCTGATATCTAATTTTTCAATAGCAACAGGCGATTTCAAAATATTTTCAGGCGTGCGGCTTGCAGTAATGATCACTTCATTTCCCAAAACCGTTTGTGTAGAAAGCGCAACCTGGAGGTTGGATCCAAGTGTTTTCACTTCCAGTTCCTGTTCCTTAAAGCCAACGGAAGAAAATACAAGTGTAAATGGAAGTTTTGTTTTCGTTCTCAATAAAAAATTACCCGTAGGATTAGTAACAGTGCCAGTGATAGTCCCTTTGATCTGCACACTTACATCAGGCAGTGGTTGCCTTTTTTCCTGGTCAGTAACCTTTCCTGAAATTTCGATAAGGCTGTTTTCCTGTGCGGTTAGTTCTTGGGCAAAAGGAATTACAGACAATAAAAACAGAATGACTTTTTTCATTGTAAAAGCAATTGATTTTTAAAAAACACTAATAAAGTATCAATAATGATTGATGTTCACAGAGAAGCAATCGCAGCAGAATTCATTAACATCGATGCATAGAATATGGAATAAATGATCTCATAATAGTTAAATAATAAAGTTTCATGGTTAATGAAATTCGATTATGGATCAAAAATAAGAGAATTTTATTATCCTACCAATTTTATAGACTATTATTTTTATCGCCCGAGAAAAATAGTTCTGTAGATGGTTATCAGACTCATGATTATTACTACGACACCAACAAGAAAAAACATTTTCTTCATCGGTAATTTGGTTGTAAGCATGGCAGAAAAAGGAGCTGTAACTATTCCGCCGATCAGCAAACCAGCCACAATATTCCAGTGATGAATGCCTACTGTGAAAATAAAAGTAATGGCACTGGCAAATGTCAAAATGAATTTGGCAACAGTCGAACTACCGATAGCATAGCGAGGTGTTCTTCCGTTTTTAATAAAAGTTCCGGTTACCAATGGGCCCCATCCGCCGCCGCCAAATGAATCAATGAATCCACCGATCAATCCCAACACCGGAATATTAATTTTTCTCTTGAAAGCAGAAAGTTTTTTATTATTAAAAGCATTTTGCAAAATTCTTATGCCCAGGTACATTGTGTAAACAGCTAAAACTGGTTTGATCATTCTTGCATAACGTTCACCCACATAAGTCAGCGCAATCGCACCGGCAACAGCGCCAAGAACTGCCGGAACAGCCAACATGCGGGTAAGTTTTTTATTTACATTTCCTAATTTATAATGACTGATTGTGCCGGCAGCAGTGGTAAATGATTCAGCAGAATGTATGCTTGCACTGATGATTGGAGGTGGAATATTCATTATTAAAAGTATCGTGGTACATATTACACCATAACCCATGCCCATTGAGCCCGCAACAATTTCTGCAAAAAAACCTACTAACAACATCCAGTAAAAAACATGATTATCCTGTTTCAATAATCTAATGATAGCATTAAACTGACCATAAGTAAAAAGAGTGTATACAACCGTAATTATAATAACAAGCGCCCCGATCAATAAAAGATATTTATTCTTCCATTTTCTCCCGCTATTTGTATTACTCTGAGTCCTTTTTGTTTTATCAGCTACAATCACATTGACAATTTCATTCTGTTCAATCATTTCCTTTATTTTTTTCTGATACCAGTTCCTTAGTTATTTCATTCAAACGTTTCACTTTGTTTGCAAAATCATCCCGAAGATCATTTCTTATCTGCTGCATGTTATCCAGCAATCCTTCCATTTCATCAGGTATCATTTCACTGATCTGTTCTTTCAGGCGTTTTGCAATAGTTGGAGATTTTCCATTGGTAGAAATGGCAATCTTAAGATCACCTTTTTTAACAATGCTTCCAAGGTATGCGTCACAGAGATCAGGCGTATCAGCAACATTAACGATAATATTTTTTTTATTTGCTTTAATTTTTATTCTTTCATTCAATTCCTTATTTCCGGTAGCACATATTACAAAATGCTTTCCTTCAAGATCTCCATCTTCAAACTCCCGCATGTATAAAGTACAGGAAGAATGATTTTTGATCAATTGAGTGATCTCATCCAAAACTCCTGGCGCTACTACAGTTATATTAGCCTTTGGTGAATTATTTAAAAGTGATCTTAGTTTTTCAAATCCTGTATAGCCTGCTCCAATCAGCAAAGTCTGCAACTGATCTAATTTTAAAAAAATGGGGAAAAGAGTGTTCCCATCATTTTTTTTTCTGGTATCTGATTTATGAGAATTGTTATAACTGTCCATAATATTTGCGTAAAAAGCCGCCAGCCTAATTTATCCAACAAAAATAGTAGACTAATGGCAGGATATCAAATATTCTGTAATTACTAACATTTGTTTCTAAAAATTCTTTTCGTTTTCAGGAATTATGCTTGGCACATCTGCCGGATGCGCTTATTTTTGTACAGTCCACCAAAAGAGTAGGTTTTTATTGCTGCCATCCGCCTGTTATATCCATTTCTTAAATTATATAAAATGCAAAGTTTCAGAACTGAGTTTGAAAACCCTGTAGTGGAAAAAGATATTATTGAACTGGAAGAAAAGATCAGGGCTTTCAGGGAAGGAAAAATTGCGGACGAAAAATTTCGCAGTTTGCGGTTGGCCCGCGGTGTATATGGTCAACGTCAACCCGGTGTGCAAATGGTTCGTATCAAATTGCCCTATGGCAAAATGACTTTGACACAATGGAAACGCATTGCAGATGTTTCAGATGAATACTCAACCGGCAATTTACATCTTACCACACGTCAGGATATTCAAATTCATTTTGTCAGTCTTGACAGAACTCCTGAGTTGTGGTCTGAATTGGAAAAAGACAATGTAACAATCCGCGAAGCTTGTGGCAACACAGTTAGAAATATTACGGCATCTGATATGGCCGGTATTGATCCTGAAGAACCATTTGATGTTACACCTTATGCTCATGGTGTGTTTGAATATTTTCTTCGCAAGCCTGTATGCCAGGAGATGGGAAGAAAATTCAAGATCGCTTTCAGCAGCAGTGAAAAAGATACAGCACTTACTTTCATGCATGATCTTGGTGCCATTCCCAGAATTAAAATCATTGAAGGAAAAGAAGTGCGTGGTTTCAAAATATTAATTGGTGGCGGACTTGGGGCACAACCTTTTTTAGCAATCCCTACGCACGAATTTCTTGAAGAAGATTTACTGATACCATACATTGAATCTGTTCTCAGAGTTTTTGACAGACATGGTGAACGAAGCAGTCGTCATAAAGCAAGACTGAAATTTTTTATTCAAAAGATTGGAATAGATGCTTTCAATGAACTCGTAACTCAGGAACAATTATCGTTAACTCATCAGCGATATAAAATTGAAATTAAGAACCCGGAATTATTACCAGATTCATTGATGAAATCATCACAACATGCAAATAAATCTTTACCAAAAATTAATCCGTACCAATTTGAACTCTGGAAGAATACCAACATTGTAAAACAAAAACAAGAAGGTTTCTTTGCTGTGTATGTCCGCGCACCTAATGGAAATATCAGTTCTGAAACTAGTCGCAGGTTGATTGAAAAACTTAAAGATGTTATTGCAGATGATGTGAGAGTGACCATCAACCAGGGATTGCAATTTCGTTTTGCGAGGCAAGAAAATTTTGAATATATATATGGTGTATTATTGGAAGAAGGTTTTGCATTGGCAGGCTTTGGAAGTTCAGCGGATATTACAAGTTGCCCGGGCACTGATACCTGCAATCTGGGCATCAGCAACAGCACAGGAACTGCACTAATATTATCTGCTGTGGTAGAAGAAGAATTTCCTGAATTTTTATATAATAAAGAAGTTGCCATCAGGATAAGCGGTTGCATGAATAGTTGCGGCCAGCATGGAATGGCATCCATCGGATTTCATGGAAGTTCATTGAAAAAAAATGGACAGGTTTTGCCAGCATTACAAGTATTGATTGGTGGCGGTGTATTAGGCAGTGGCAATGGGAGAATTGCGGATAAAATAATTAAAGTGCCCAGCAAAAAAGCCCCTGACGTAGTGAGAAGCATATTAAAAGATTATTTATCAAATGCCAAAACAGATGAATCTTTCCTCGACTATAGCCATCGTAATGGGGAAAGATATTATTATGAATTATTAAAACCTTTAGCCGATCTTGAAAATTTACAAACAGAAGATTTTATTGATTGGGGCCAGCAGGAAAAATTTGCCATGGCAATTGGTGTGGGAGAATGTGCCGGTGTAATGATTGACCTGGTAGCTACATTGATTTTAGAAGCTGAAGAAAAAATCTGCAACAGTGAAGAATGCCTGGCACACAATAAATGGGCCGATGGAATTTATCATGCTTATTCAGCACAGATACATGCTGCTAAAGCATTGTTGTTGCAGCAAGGAATACAATGTAATACACAACATGGCATCCTCAATGATTTTGATAAGCATTTTACTGAAAAAGAATTGTACACTGAAAACGCCAGCTTTAAAATTGCCGTCATGAGAATGAATGACAATGCGCCTTCATCTGAATTTGCAAAACATTATCTTCAGCAGGCAAAAGATTTTATTCAGTTCAGTAAACTATTCAGGGAAAAAGAAGTTACAGCAGTATTAGCTGATAAATAAAAATCTTTACTTTATCTATTGAAGAAAATTATTTCACCAATTCCATAAATACACTTCCCTGACCAAGCGGTTGAAACCAGTTGAATTGATTGTGAAGTTTTACTACATCGCCAACAATTACCAATGAAGGAGAACTGAATTTTAAGTTTGAAAAATCTTTTTTACAATTTTCCAAAGTGCTGATGTGAACTTGCTGATAAACAGTTGTTGCCTGTTCGACGACTGCAATACCGGTTGATGATGGACATTCATAATCCATCAGCTTTTGCGAAAGAGAATCAATATTACCAGCAGCCATATAAAAAACAAGTGTATCACCTGAAGCAGCCAGTTGTCGCCATTTAGCAGGAGAATATTTACTGTTGGGATTAAAAGTTAACCATTGTACACCCTGAGAAATATTTCTTGCTGTCAAAGGAATTCCGGCATAAGCCGATGCACCGGATGCAGCGGTGATACCGGGTATGATCTCGAATGAAATTTTATTTTCTTTCAACGTTATTAATTCATCAAGCACATTACTGAAAAAAGCCACATCGCCACCTTTGAGACGAAGTACATTCTTTCCATTCTTAGCATGCTTAATGATGAGCGCTGTAACTTGTTCTTGTGAGAGAGAATCTTTATGATAACCTTTCTTTCCCGCTAAAATAATTTTCGCATCACTTCGGGCATGAAGTGTTATGATCATTGGATTCACGAGACGATCCGTAATGATCACATCTGCTTCGGCCAAACGACGCTGCAATTTGATGGTGATTAATTCTTCATCACCCGGACCTGCACCCGCCAATACAACTTTACCAATTTTTCCCATTGATTTTCGTTTCTTATTGAATCAACACTGCTGCCACGGTGCTATTACTTGTTTCATCAACAAGAATAGCGCTTCCATTCACACTAAGTTTTTCATAGTTATCGTAAACAAGTGGTGTAGCCGTTTTAATTGTTGCTGCCACCACTTCATTAAGTTTCACATTTCCTTCAACCGGCTGTTGTTGCAATGAATTTACATCCAGTTTATACTTCACTTGTTTTACCACTGCCCTTACCAGCCTGCTGTTATGTTGTAATAAATATTTATTTCCTGAAATAAGCGGTTTATCATCAAGCCAGCATAATAATACTTCCAGTTCATTAGAAACTTGCGGAAGATTATTTGTTTTTACAATCGAATCACCGCGGCTTATATCTATATCATCGGTCAATTGAATAACCACTGCTTGCGGAGGAAAAGCTTCATTTACTTCTTTGCCTGCAATTTCAATAGATGAAATGGTGGTTTCAATATCCTGTGGCAATACTTTTACTTTATCACCTTTTTTATAAATTCCACTCATCACTTTACCGGCATAACCTCTGTAATCATGCAATTCTTCTGTTTGAGGACGAATGACAAATTGTACCTGGAAACGTGCATTAGTCAGATTTACATCATTATCAATTTCTATTTCTTCAAGAAATTGCAATAAAGTTTTGCCATCATACCAATCTATTGATGAAGATCTGTCCACAACATTATCACCATTCAAGGCGCTGATAGGAATATAAGTTACATCATGAAGTCCCAATTGCTTTGCTACTTCGGCATATTCGATCACAATATTGTTAAAAATATTCTGCGAATAATTTACCAGATCCATTTTATTAATGGCAATCACCACATGCGGTATTTTTAATAAAGAAGCGATAATGGAATGGCGACGTGTTTGCTCCATTACTCCCAGTCTTGCATCTATCAATATGATTATAAGATTTGCATTGCTGGCTCCGGTGATCATGTTACGTGTGTATTGAACATGTCCCGGGGCATCCGCAATGATGAATTTTCTTTTTGGTGTGGTGAAATAACGATAAGCAACATCAATGGTAATTCCCTGTTCTCTTTCAGCACGAAGTCCATCTGTGAGCAGCGCAAGATCCACTGAACCGTCAGTTCTGTTCTTGGTTGATTTTTCCAATGCCTCTAACTGATCGATCAGAATGTTTTTGCTGTCATACAATAAACGACCAATCAATGTGCTTTTACCATCATCAACACTTCCTGCTGTTATAAATCTTAATAGGTCCACTTTGCTATTTTAAATTTTAAATGTTGAATTATGATTTATCATTCAACATTCATAATAACCTTAAAAGTATCCATTCTTCTTCCTGTCTTCCATAGCGGCTTCTGTTACTTTATCATCAATTCTTGTTTCGCCTCTTTCGCTGATCCTGGTTGAAATAATTTCATTGATCACTTCATCCAATGTAGTTGCCTTTGATTCCACCGCAGCAGTACATGTCATATCGCCAACAGTGCGATAACGAACTTTTTTTGTGATCACGGTATCATCAGCAGATGGTTGAACGTATTCACTCATTGCTACTAGTTGACCTTCATGAAGAATTACTTTTCTTTCGTGTGCAAAATAAATGGAAGGAAGATCAATATTTTCTTTGCGGATATAATTCCAGATGTCAAGTTCTGTCCAGTTGCTGATCGGGAACACTCTTACATTCTCTCCTTTATGAATTTTCCCATTATAGATATTCCACAATTCAGGCCGTTGCAGTTTAGGATTCCATTGACCAAATTCATCTCTTACGGAAAATATTCTTTCCTTAGCTCTTGCTTTTTCTTCATCGCGTCTGGCGCCGCCGATACAACAATCGAATTTGAATTCTTCAATTGTATCTAATAGTGTATACGTCTGCAACCAGTTACGACTGGGAAATTTCCCTTTTGGCTCAGTAAGACTTCTTTGCCTGATTGTTTCCTCAACTTTACGAACCACTAATGCTGCATTCAATTTTCTTGTTAATGCATCGCGGAAATCGAGCGCCTCTGGAAAATTATGGCCAGTATCAATATGTACTAAAGGAAAAGGAATTTTTCCAGGCACAAATGCTTTCCTGGCCAAATGCACCAACGTAATAGAATCTTTTCCTCCACTGAAAAGCAAAGCCGGTTTTTCAAACTGCGCTGCCACTTCACGAAAGATGTGAATACTTTCCGCTTCTAATTGCTCTAAATAATTTAATCGGTAATCACTCATACATCACAGTTGTCTTAACTATTTACTGTTTTAACTTGGTCGCTATGCAAACCACATTCTTTTTGAGATGTTTCCCACCACCATCTTCCGGCCCTTGCGTCTTCTCCCGGTTCAATAGCCCGGGTACAAGGAGCGCATCCAATGCTGATAAAACCTTTATCATGTAAAGGATTGTATGGAACATTTTTATCCCTGATATAATTCATCATTTCATCATAAGACCAATTGATCAATGGGTTGAACTTGTACAATTGCTTTTGATCATCCCAATCAATCATCGGCATATCTTTTCTGTTCTCACTTTGTTCAGTTCTTAAACCGGTAACCCAAACCTTTGCTCCTTCCAGTGCTCTGTTCAAAGGTTTTACTTTCCTGATGAAACAACATTGCTTCCTGTTCTCCACCGATTCATAAAAACTATTTATTCCCTTTTCAGTAACGAATTCTTCTACATCTGCCGGATCGGGAAAATAAATTTTCAGATTTGTTTTGTACCGGGCATTGGTTTTTTCTATCAAGTCATAAGTTTCATAAAACAACCTGCCGGTATCAAGAGTGAAAATCTCAATGTCAATTTTATTTTTGCAAATAGAATCGGTGATCACCTGGTCTTCTTGTCCGAGTGAAGATGAAAATTTAACCTTGCCCGGAAACATACCAGCCACCAGCTTCAATGCATCCGGCAACAAGCTTTCTTCAATATTTCTTATTTGCTCATGCGTCAGCATTATTAATTTGGCTGTGGCGTGTATCTTAGATAAGGTTTCACTACTTTCACTCCTTTAGGAAATTTTTTAATAGCATCTTCGGTTGAAACAGCCGGCACTACAATCACATCCTCGCCATGTTTCCAATCGGCAGGAGTAGCTACGCTATAATTAGCCGTTAACTGAAGTGAATCCACAACCCGCAATACTTCATAGAAATTTCTTCCTGTTGATGCAGGATAAGTGATCATCAGTTTGACAGTTTTATCCGGGCCAATTACAAATAATGACCGCACTGTAGCTGTTGCAGATGCATTGGGATGTATCATATCATATAAAGTTGCTACATTCCTGTCATCATCGGCAATGATGGGAAAATTCACAGCACAATGTTGTGTTTCATTAATATCTTTTACCCAGCCAATATGTTTATCCAACGGATCAACACTAACTGCAAGCACTTTTACATTTCGTTTTTTAAATTCTTCATTCAACAAAGCTGTTTTACCCAATTCAGTTGTACACACCGGAGTATAGTCAGCCGGATGTGAAAAAAGAATTCCCCAGCTATTGCCGAGATATTCGTAAAAATCTATTTCCCCGGCTGTAGTTTTCGCTTTAAAATTAGGAGCCGTGTCGCCCAAACGTAATCCCATAGTGATTTAATTTTAGAATTAACAATCCTCGAAATTAAGTCAAAATAAATACCCTACCAAGTTGGTAGGTTTTATTTCTTAATTAACATTTGTTAGCAAACAAAAAACGGAGATTATCCTGCTAAATCCTGTAAAGTCTTGTACTCAAGTATTTTTAAAGTGGCATCGCGGACATTTTCCATAATATTATGAATGCCACAGTTTTTTTCATTACAATTTTTACACCGCTGATAAAAATAAAGGCTAACACAGGGAAGCATGGAAATAGGTCCATCCACAATCCGGATAATAGCGGCAATGTGGGTTTTGGATGGATGTTGTTTTATATAATAACCTCCGCCTTTCCCTTTTTTACTTTCCAGGATGCCGCCCTTTTTCAATTCTAATAAAATATTCTCCAGAAATTTTAAAGGGATTTTCTTCTTCCTGGAAATATCAGCGATCAACACAGGTCCTTTATCATATTTTTCCACAAGAACTGTTAATGCCCGGAAAGCATATTGAGTTTTTTTGGATAGCATATTTGTTTATTTATCGTTCAATGAAAATTTTGTAGCTAATCTGTGAATTTTTTTTTAACATGGCTGCCACACCGCAATATTTTTCCAATGAAAGATCAATTGCCTTTTTAACTTTACTCTCATTTTTAAAATCTGTTTTTATTTTATAGGTAATTAAAATATCCTTAAAAACTTTGGGGTTTTCTTCTGTTTGTGTTGTTTCCGCTTCAATTTCTAAATGTGAAAACTCAACCCGCATTTTTTCAAGAATATCCACTACGTCAATACCGGAGCAACCAGCCAGGCCTGATAGCAACAATGATTTCGGGCTGATGCCCTTTTGCCTGGCTCCATCTATTTGAATAGAATTATGATCCTGCCAGCTTTCAAATTCATGTTTCGTTTTCCACCTGGTAACTGTTTTCATAAAACATTTTTTTTATTCCCTTGACTTAAGATGAAAAATTCTTCTAAGAAATGATGCAAACCTGAAATAAAATTCTTTGTTTAACAGCTGGGAATCCTTCATGGCTTTATAAGTAAGAAAAAGACCGATTGGTACCAGTACAAAAGTAGCTAACCACATACCTGCAAAGGCTGACATACTGTTTTCTCTTGCAAATTTTTCTCCGGTTGTACTGGAGAAATAAAAAAGCATAAAAAATACGATAGCAAAAATCAGGGGAGTTCCTAATCCTCCTTTGCGGATAATGGAACCCAACGGAGCGCCAATCAGAAACAAAACAAGGCAAGCCAATGAAAGTGAAATTTTACGATGCCACTCGATTTCATTTTTATTCAGATTTTTTTCTTTTTCTAAAAGATCGTTTGCTGCTATTTGCTCGCTTATTTTCAATGACCCAATCCGCGAAAGAGTAACTTCTTTTACGATTTTCCGTACAGAATCCGGAATAATATCATCAAGATTTTTTGCTTTTTTAAATAAAGAATCCCGCGATTTATCATATGAATTATTGTAGGACCAGTTGCTGTCCAAATATTTTACAAATTGATAAGGTAAGAAAAAACTGTTTTGCTGTTTTTGGCTACTAATTACCATTTCCTTTTTGAGTGAATCAATAACCTTATCCAATTGCCGCATACTGTACATCCGTTCATTGTTTTTATTCACGCTGTCCGCAGTGCGGGTAAATAAAAAGGAGCTAAGGTCAAATTGTTTTTTAAATTCCTTGAAACCAATCCGTATATAATCCGTATTTCCCTTTGAGAAAATATCGCCTCTTTCCTGGTATCGCCAACCGTCTTTAAGATCGAATTCCAGGTATCGTTTATCATTTGATATCCGCATAATGCCGCTTTTAGCAACAATGAAATTATCCTGCAGTGTATTTCCCTGTTCATAAATAATTACGTCTCGGATTATACTGTCATTACTTTCTTTTTTTCCGATTTTAATCGCAAAACCATTAACTCTATCATAAAATATCCCTTCCTTCAGATCAAATGCTGGTTTAGCATATACAATATCAGTTAGTAATGTTCTCGACTTAAGGTTAGCAACAGGAATAATGTAGTTTGAAAATAAAAAAGCGATCCCACAGATTAAAAGGGTTACAAAAAATAATGGTCTCATGAATCGCAACAGGGAAATTCCCGAAGAACGGATGGCAACCAACTCAAAACTTTCACCCAGATTACCAAAAGTCATTAAGGATGAAAGTAAAATAGCCAAAGGCAAGGCAAGTGGCACCAACGTAGCACTCTGATACCAGATAAATTCCAGAATAACTCCCACACCAAGACCTTTCCCCACAAAATCATCGATATATAACCAGAAGAACTGCATCACTAGCACCAATAGTGTAATAAAAAAAGTAGCAATGAAGGGCCCGATGAAGGCTTTAATAATAAGTTTATCTAATTTTTTAAGCATGTATCTATAAATCAGCCCCAGCCAGACTATGTTTATTTTTGAACAATGAAGGGCAAAACAAAAATACAGCTTTCGCCATTGGAGAAGAAGTTGGTAACTAATGCCGGCTGGATTTTAACAAAGAATGCAATTATACAAAAGGCAAAATGGCAACTGGAATTAATACAGATAAAACAGGGAAAATATTTGAAAAAATATTTTCATTTTTTTCCCGATGCCGTATTGCATGTATCAGCAAAGATTTCCAAAGGTGAAAATTATAAAGGTCTTCCCTACCTCATATTAGATTATCCCCGCTATTTTAATAAAGAAAATATTTTTGCCATCCGCACTATGTTTTGGTGGGGAAATTT
Organism: uncultured Bacteroidota bacterium; assembly: GCA_963823125.1. Taxonomy (GTDB): domain Bacteria; phylum Bacteroidota; class Bacteroidia; order Chitinophagales; family Chitinophagaceae; genus UTBCD1. The sequence continues at coordinate 543,948 of CAWGKD010000001.1, read as the reverse complement.
CTTTAGCATCACATTGCATATTTCCGGTAAATACAAAATGAAATACCAGGAAAAAATCAAAACCTCTTATTTACAATTAAAAAAAGAAAACTATTTTATTTGTGTAAATAATGATGAATGGGAAAATCATTTTGAAAAAAACAATTTTGTTTCCTTGAGAAAAATAAACAAAGGCATTTTTCAAAATTATATAGCAAGAAAATCTTTTATAAAGCTGGCATATAAAATTCCGCTGTTACAATGGGGTAATGCACAAGAAATTCTTGTTGCTGAATTTAAAAAATTGATTGAAATGCTGATTGGTTAATTACCAAGCCGGTGAAAAAGGTCTTTTACCTGATGATCCCAAAGCAAACTTTGATCTTTTATATCTTTCTTTTCAGCAAAATCTTTAATTATCAAAATTGTTTGATTTGTAATTTCTGATTTATCAATACTGAATTCAAAATATTCTTCTTTCGGAGCATTTTGCCAATGAAAGCGAACAAATTTATCTGATTCGCTTTCCATCAGATCGGCTTTTTCAAAAGAACCGTTCCAGCCGAAATAAAAAATTTTGTCTCTTTCATCAACTTTATCGGCAAACCATTCTCCCAATCCTGCTGGTGTAGACAGAAATTCAAATAAAATTGAAGGAGAACAGCGAACAGGGTACTCCAAAGTGTATAATTGTTTACTCATCTATTTATTTCATTAAAAAAATCATTGCGACCGGTGCAATAATAAATAATTAATGGTTGCCTCAAAATATTTTATCGTTTATTTTTCCCCTTTTATCAAAGTAAACCCCCTTAGAGAAAATAAAAACTAAGGGTAAACGTTAATAATTTATAAAAGTTTTTTTGTTATATAACAAACATATTGCTTAAATTGCTTTGAAGTTCAATACTTTCTGAAAAAATCAAGACACCGTGATGGGTATTTTTGGAGTGTAACAGAACTGAAACTTTAAATTCTTTAACCCTTAAAAAACCCGTTTAAAACCCATACCTATGAGCATGAGACAATTGAAGATCACGAAATCTATCACTAATCGTGAATCTCAAAGCCTGGAAAAGTACCTCCAGGAAATTGGCAAAGTCGAACTTATTTCCCCCGAAGAAGAAGTCCATTTAGCCAGTCTTATAAGACAAGGCGATCAAGTGGCATTAGACCGCTTGACAAGGGCAAATCTTCGTTTTGTTGTATCTGTGGCTAAACAGTACCAAAATCAAGGACTGTCCTTACCTGACCTGATCAATGAGGGAAATTTAGGACTTATCAAAGCCGCCCAGCGTTTTGATGAAACCCGTGGTTTCAAATTTATATCCTATGCTGTGTGGTGGATAAGACAAAGTATTTTACAGGCTTTGGCCGAACAATCCCGAATTGTCAGACTACCCTTAAATAAGGTGGGTCTTACAAACAGGATTCAAAAAGCGTATTCACAACTTGAGCAGGAATACGAAAGGGAGCCGTCTGCAGAAGAGTTGGCCGAAATGCTTCAGATGGATATCGAAGAAGTTTCTGCAACACTTAATATATCCGGCCGGGATGTAAGTGTTGACACTCCTTTATCTGAAGGAGAAGAGAATACATTGTTAGATGTCCTGGAAAATCCTAATGCTGAGAAAACTGATGCAGAACTAGATCATAAAGAGTCTTTGAAAACTGAGATAGACCGCTCACTTAAAGCGTTAACTGAAAGGCAAAAAGAAGTGATCTGTTTTTTCTTCGGAATCGGAGTAGATCATCCTATGAGCCTGGAAGATATTGGAGAAAAATTTAACCTGACTAGAGAAAGAGTGCGTCAGATTAAGGACAAGGCTATAACAAAATTAAGAACAGCAACCCGGTGTCAACTATTAAGATCCTATTTAGGCATGTAATATAATTTTACTCTACTTAACTTATCTTTGCGAGCCTCTTTTTAGAGTGAACATTCATTAAAATGTTCACTCTTTTATTTTAAAAATGTGAAATTGCAGGAACATTATGTTTCAAAATCTTTCCGAAAAACTTGAATCGGCGTTTAAGCAACTTAAAGGCCAAAGCAGGGTTACCGAGCTCAATATTGCTTCCACCGTAAAAGAAATCCGTCGTGCCTTGGTTGATGCTGATGTAAACTATAAAATTGCTAAAGAGTTTACAGACAAAGTAAAAGACAAAGCCATTGGTGAAAAAGTGATTAATGCTCTTAGTCCAGGCCAATTAATGGTGAAAATTGTAAAAGATGAATTAGCTGAATTAATGGGAGGACAAGAAAGCCAATTCAACGCTAAAGGAAATCCTGCAGTAATATTAGTAGCGGGTCTTCAAGGAAGTGGTAAAACAACTTTCAGCGGAAAATTGGCCAATTATCTGAAAACTAAGAAAGGCTTTTCTCCCATGTTAGTTGCAGCAGACATTTATCGTCCTGCTGCGATGGAACAATTGAAAATATTGGGTGAACAAATTGGAGTCGACGTTCATATCGAAGAAGAAAATAAAGATGCAGTTTCCATTGCACAAAATGCTCTAAAAGAAGCAAAAAGTAAGAACAAGAATGTCCTGATAATAGATACAGCCGGGCGTTTGGCTATTGATGAAGTGATGATGAATGAAGTAGCTAACATTAAGAACGCTGTGAATCCCCAGGAAACTTTATTTGTTGTTGATAGTATGACAGGCCAGGATGCAGTAAACACTGCAAAAGCATTTAATGACCGGCTTGATTTTTCCGGAGTTGTTCTTACTAAACTGGATGGTGATACAAGAGGTGGAGCAGCACTTTCTATCAAGTATACAGTTCATAAACCTATAAAGTTTATCAGCAGCGGTGAAAAAATGGACACGCTGGATGTGTTTTATCCCGAAAGAATGGCCCAACGTATCCTCGGCATGGGTGATATAACCACTTTGGTAGAGAAGGCACAGGAGCATTTTAATGAAGAGCAGGCAAAAAACCTTGAAAGCAAAATCCGCAAGAACAAATTTGATTTTGCCGATTTCAAGATGCAATTGGAACAAGTGAAAAAAATGGGCAATATGAAAGATCTGCTGGGCATGATTCCCGGAGTTGGCAAACAAATAAAAAATCTTGATATTAATGAAGATTCTTTTAAAGGCATCGAAGCAATGATTAATTCCATGACTGCTTACGAAAGAGCCAATCCGGATGTTATTGATATGAGCCGTAAAAAAAGAATTGCACGGGGCTCGGGTAAGGACATCAGTGATGTTAATGCTTTTATAAAGCAATTCGAACAAATGAGAGATATGATGAAGAATATGAATAAAATGCCTATGGGCAGAATGATGCCGGGAATTAAGAAATAAAAAGTTAAACTAAGCAAACGATTTGTAAATGCTTTGGATCAATATTCTTTCTAACATCAGAAATTTTCAAATGCTTTCTAAAGCCTAATCAGGACTTTAACTATTTTAAAATATTTCTTGAAAACTTGGTTTTGGATTTTACACTTGTATGCTTACATTTGTCGTCCGATATCAATCGGATTAAACCCTATTAATTAACGCCTTTAAATGTCTATTTAAAATGGCAGTAAAAATCAGACTCCAACGTCATGGGTCTAAAAAAAGACCCTTTTATTTCATCGTCGTTGCCGATGGCAGAAGCCCCCGCGATGGCAAATTCATCCAAAAACTTGGTACTTATAACCCGCTGACAATTCCGGCTACTATTCAACTGGATAGGCAAAAAGCTTTGGATTGGCTGCACAAAGGCGCCCAACCCACTGATACGGTTCGCCGTATTTTAAGCTTCAAGGGAGTATTGTTCCTGAAACACCTGCTGCGCGGTGTCAAACTTAATCTGTTTGATGAAGCAACAGCAATGGAAAAATTCACCAAGTGGAGCACCGAACATGATGCTCAGATAAAAAAACGTCAGGAAGAATCCTATCGCAATAAAAGATCCCGCAGGCCAATGCCGGGACGCAGACCGGAAAGAAAACCCGAAGGTGAAGTCGGTGGTGCCGAATAATTACTTTATTCTCTATATAGTGAGGCGGCATTTTGTGCCGCCTTTTTATTGCTTTCCGGTCTTGAAGACAATAGAAAATCTATAATGAATTTCTAAACAAGTTTCATGAATTATGAAGACTTTTGTTGAAACCTCTGTTAAAAAAAGAAATGGTAGAATATTTCAAAATAGGAAAATTGGTCGCCGCTCATGGTTTAAAGGGAGAATTAATTCTCAAACACGTATTGGGAAAGAAAACTTCCCTGAAAGGTTTACAAACAATTTTTATAGAAGATAAAAAAAAAATCTTTCTTCCCTGGTTCATTCAAAGTACACATATAAAGAATGAAGAAGAAATTATTTTGAAACTTGAAAGCATTGATGAAAGAGAAACTGCTCTGAAACTTGCTTCAAAAGAAGTATGGGTGCCAGAAGTGGATTTCAAAAAATTTGCCGCTAAATCTGCTCCTGCCAATTTATTGGGATATTTGGTCATCAACGAAAAAAAGTCGTTGGGAAAAATTCTTGAAGTGATGGAGCAGCCTCACCAATTACTTTGCCGGCTGAAAATAAAAGAAAAAGAAGTTTTGATACCATTGAATGAAGGAACTCTTCAGAAGATTGACCACAAAAAAAAAGAAGTACTTGTGCAGTTGCCAGAAGGACTTTTGGAAATTTATCTTTGAATTGTAAATAAAATGAATGAGCCAATACCTTATATTGCTCACTTTGATCTGGATTCGTTTTTTGTTTCAGTAGAAATATTGAATGATCCTTCCTTAAAAGGAAAACCTGTACTCGTTGGTGGTTATGAAAGAGGTGTGGTAGCAGCCTGCAGTTATGAGGCAAGGAAATATGGTATTCATTCTGCTATGCCAATGAAAAAGGCAATAAAGCTGTGTCCGCATGCGGTGATCGTAAGCAACAGTCGCGGTGAATACAGTAAATTTTCAAGATGGGTCACTGAAATTATTGCTTCAAAAGTTCCACTTTTTGAAAAAGCTTCCATTGATGAATTCTATATTGATCTCAGTGGTATGGATAAATTTTTTGGCGCCAGTAGGTATGCAAAGGAATTAAGAGAAATGATCATCAAAGAAACAGGATTGCCAATTTCCTGTGGTTTATCTTCAGCCAAATTCATCAGCAAAATGGCAACAAACGAAGCAAAGCCAAATGGATTTTTAGAAATTCCTCATGGAAAAGAAAAAGAATTTTTGTGGCCATTGGGTATTGAAAAAATAAACGGCGTTGGCAAGCAGACTGAAATGCAGTTGAAGAACTTGAACATTTACACTATCGAAGATATTTCTAAAACGCCTCTTGAAATTTTAGAAAAATATATTGGTAAATGGGGAAAATCTTTATGGCAAAAATCTCAAGGCATTGGTTCAGCAGAAATTGATACCGGATGGGAGCAAAAAAGCATGAGCCATGAAAATACTTTTGATCAGGATTATACGAACATTGAATTTCTTCATAGTGAATTAGTAAGGCTCACTGAAAAAACAGCTTACTTGCTTCGTGATGATGAAAAGCTGACCGGTTGTATGACAGTGAAAATCCGTTATTCAGATTTCGAAACAACATCACGCCAGGAAACTATTGATTATACTTCATTAGATGATCGGCTGATTGCAAAAGCAAAAGATCTGTTTAATAAATCATATCAAAATGGAAGACCCGTTCGATTATTAGGTGTTCGGCTTAGTCAGCTTATTCCTTTTACAATGCAGATGAGCTTGTTTGAAAACAATGCTGAAAAATTGAATTTATATAAGGCCGTTGATGATATTAAAGACAGATTTGGCAGCAAATTAGTCAAGAAAGCCGTTACTGTAAAGAATAAAAATGAAGAAAGCAAATAAAGTCTTCCTTCTTATCTTCGCCATCTTAATTAACCAAATCTTCAATTTAATTTAATTAAATATGTCTCAAGTTTGGAAAGAATATCAGGAAAAAAATAAAGAAAGATTTCTGAATGAAATGCTGGATTTACTCCGTATCCCTTCTGTAAGTGCAAAAAGTAAACATAAAGCAGATATGTTGAAATGCGCAGAACTGGTAAAACAAAGAATGATTGATGCCGGTTGTGATAAAGCGGAAGTGATGACTACCGATGGTTATCCGGTTGTGTATGGAGAAAAAATAATTGATAAATCAAAACCAACCGTACTTATATACGGACATTATGATGTACAGCCGCCGGAACCTCTGGAATTATGGAACAGCGGTCCCTTTGAGCCGGTAATAAAAGATGGAAAGGTTTATGCAAGAGGTTCCGCAGATGATAAAGGACAATTTTACATGCATGTAAAAGCATTGGAAACAATGGTGAAGACTAACAGCATGAGCACAAACATAAAATTTATTATTGAAGGCGAAGAAGAAATAGGATCACCGAATCTCGGAAAATTTGTAGCGGCGCATAAAGATTTATTAAAAACTGATGTCGTATTAATCAGCGACAGTTCCATGCTAAGTATGGAAAACCCCTCTCTGGATATTGGTGTTCGTGGCTTAAGTTATATACAGATAGAAGTGACAGGACCTAACCGTGATCTGCATAGCGGTACTTATGGAGGAGCCGTTGCTAATCCAATTACCATACTTGCAAAAATGATTGCTGGTTGTCACGATGAAAATAATCGCATTACCATTCCGGGTTTTTATGATGATGTGGTAGAAGCTACCAAAGAAGAAAGAGAACTGATGGCTAAAGCGCCGTTTAATGAAAAAGAATATAAAAAAGAACTTGGTGTGAAAGAACTGTGGGGAGAAAAAGGATACACAACAAATGAAAGAACAGGCATTCGTCCAACGCTTGAAGTGAATGGTATCTGGGGTGGTTACCAGGGTGAAGGAGCTAAAACTGTTTTGCCGGCCATTGCGTCTGCAAAAATTTCAGCGAGGCTGGTACCTAATCAATCTTCGGCTAAGATGACAGAAAAATTATTGAACTACTTCAGATCAATTGCCCCAGCATCAGTAACAGTAGATGCATTTGAACATCACGGTGGCGAACCGTATATAACACCGATTGAAAGCAAAGGATATAAAGCAGCGGCTAAAGCAATTGAAACAACTTTTGGTAAACAACCCATTCCGGTTCGTGGCGGTGGTAGCATTCCTATCTGTTCAATTTTGGAAAAAGAATTAGAAGTAAAAATTATTTTCATGGGATTTGGTCTGGACAATGATAACCTTCATTCTCCCAATGAAAAATATAATATTGAAAATTATTACAAGGGAATAGAAACGATTCCTTATTTCCATAAATATTTTGCGGAAGAATAAGAAATTATTCAAATTTGAAAAGTCAAAAGTATAGTTCACTTTTACTGTTGTCTTTTCAATTTTATGCAATGGTCAATAAAAAAAAACTCCGTCTCGATAAATATCTCTGGGCCATCCGGCTTTTTAAAACAAGGAAATTAGCCGCCGCCACCTGTGACAATGGTAAAGTAAAATTTAATGGCTCGCCGGCTAAAGCGGCAAAACATATCAACATTAACGATGAATACGAAATAAAAACTGAAGCAAAAAGATGGCGTATTAAAGTTGCTGGTCTTTTACACAACCGGGTGAAGCATGAAGAATCAATAAAGTATTATATAGACATCACTCCTGCCGAGGAAATACAACGGCAGCAATTTAATGCAGCGGTATTTTATACCGGCAAGAGAAAAAGCAAAATCGGAAGACCCACCAAAAAAGAAAGAAGAAATCTTGACGGATTCATGGAACTTTGAAGATCGGTCGAATCAGTCAAAAATTCTTATACAAACCTGTAAAAAATCTCCTTTTTTCCATAATTTAGTTGATAATAATTATTTTTTTACCTTGCGGTAAAAGGTACATTTGCTATGTGGCAGAGATGCCGGTTTGCAAAAGTTCAAAACCAAAACTGTCTTATAATCAAAAGGAGATTCCGGAAAATCCTGAAAAGAGTACGGCGCCATTACCGAAAAGCGAAAAGAGTAGGTAGAATTTCAAGCTGCTTATTATGAGAAAATTGATTTATACCTCCGTTATTTTTATTTCATTTCAATTCATGGTAAATGCCCAAAATAAAGGAGGTGGATTTACCGGTGGCATTCAGGCTGGAATTTCAATTGCCAATTATAATGGAGTTGCTGGCAGTCCTTCCAACAGATCAGGCGGCACTTTGGGTGTGCTTTGGGATATAAAAGTCTATAAGAAACTTAGTCTTCAACCCACTTTCAATTTTTTAACCCAACTGGGATATAAAGAAACTCCCACTTCTACTACTGCTACAAGCATCAAAGTAAATAATATGGAAGCAAAAATGAATTTTGTCTACCATTTCACAGGAAAAACGGGAGATTTATTCATCGGTGCAGGACCTTCTGCCAGTGTAGCAATAAACGGAAAATGGATGTACCGGAATGGAACTACTTATTCAGGAAAAGATGTGACATTTGGTAATAACCCCACAAACGATTTAAGAAGTCTGGATCTGGGTGTTTCTGGATTGGTGGGTTATCGTTTTTTCAAAAGTCTGTTTATATCTGCAACTTATAATCGCGGGCTTAGAAATTTAACTCCAAAAGGCGCTTCTCCTTCTGTAAATAGTTACTACTATGGGATTAGTTTAGGCTGCTTGGTATCTGAGCATTCAAAAAAATAACCTGAAATATTAAACTGATAAAAAGCCACAAGAAACTTCATATCGTTCTTATGGCTTAAAATTTTATAGATACTCTTACAAAGCTATTGTCGTTTTCAGGACATTTTAATAAAGCAGGTTTTTCAGTTTCTCAATATTTGAAATAATAATTTTCCCGTCTTTAATCTCAATCAGCTTTTCTGCTTTGAAATCGCTTAAGGTCCTTATCAACGATTCAGTTGCTGTACCAACATAGTGAGCAATGTCCTCCCTTGAAATTTCGATAGCTTTGTTTTCTCCGGGAGTATTGAATTTGCCATGGATATCCACCAAAGCCTTAGCAACTCTTTTACGAAGTGAGCTATATGCCAGATTCAGCAACCTTTCTTCTTTTTCCTTTACATTTTGTGTAATAATGCGGATAAATTTGGTCGCAATATTAATATCACCATAAATCATTTGAAGAAAATCATCTCTGGGAATTTGCATAATATCTGCGTCTTCTAATACCAGCGCAGAATCATCATAATTTTTGTCTTCAATTAAAGCAGGATAGCCCATGAAATCGCCCTGACTGAAAAGATCAGTAATATATTCTTTGCCATCTTCATGAGTTTTGAAACCTTTTACTTTCCCTTTAATGAGATAATATAAAAAACGTGGACGTTTTCCTTCCTGGTAAAGTGTTTGTTTTTTGCTGTACACTTCAATATTATATTGATCTGCCAGTTGCTTCATCAGGCCGGAATTTTTCACATCTTTAATAAACTGTGTAATTCCCTGCTGAGATGAAGAATATTTATGATCCAGTATTTCCGCTTTTTTTAACCGGACTTCAATAGCATTGAGCAATTCAATATCTTCAAAAGGTTTGGTTATATAATCATCTGCCCCCATTTCCATACCTTTTCTAAAATCACTCCGTTCAGTTTTGGCAGTTAAAAAAATGAATGGAATATTTTGAGTATCCATATTCTTGCGCAATAAATGCAGTACTCCATATCCGTCAAGTTCAGGCATCATGATGTCGCAAACAATTACATCGGGTTTCTCTCTAATGGCCATATCCACTCCTTGTTTACCATTTTCAGCCGTATAAGTTTTATATCCGGCCAGATCAAGTATCTCTGCCGTATTATCGCGGATATCTGCATTATCATCTATAACTAAAATTGATTTCATTTTATCGCTGGTTTATTGGAATATATACTGTTATTGTTGTTCCTATATTAAGTTCACTATGCAAATGTACATCTCCATTTAGTAAATCAATATACCTTTTAACAATGTGCAATCCAAGACCAGTTCCCTGGATATTAGCTGCATTGGCTCCACGAAAAAAGCTTGAAAATAAATGCTGCTGATCGTTCTTTGAAATTCCAATACCATGATCAACAATAGCAATCTGAGCCACATCTTCATCAATTTTACTTTTCAATTGAATTGCCGAATTTTCGTCAGAAAATTTTACTGCATTGCTGATCAGATTAATAATTATATTTTTCAACAACTTTCTGTCAGAAAAAGCTTTCGTATCACCTGTATAATCAACAACTACCTGTTGCCCATTCTTAAATAACCCTTTCATTTCATCCACTGTTTCTTCTATCAACGTTTTAAGGTCAAACTCACCTGTCTGTGCTTCTACTTTTCCTTCATCCAGTTTACCCAACGATAAAAAATCTTCCAGAATGTCATTCAAATTTTTAACCGAGTTTTTAATTTTTTCAATATGTCTGTCGCGGCTTCCCTGATCTTCTGAAGTCCTGTATTTCGAAAGTAAAGAAGCAGAGGAAAGCACAGTACTGAGTGGTGTTCTGAATTCGTGCGAAGCCATAGAGACAAATCTGCTTTTGATTTCATTTAACTCCCGTTCTTTATTCAATGCGTCATTTAACTCCTTTTGTGATTTTTCCAGTTTTTGCAAAGCTTCTTTCAATATGAGCGTTCTTTCTTCTACTTTACCTTCGAGTTCTGCATTTAGTTTCCGGATATCATTGCTGACTTTCTCAAGTTTTTTTTGTTGTTGAATAAGATTACTTTCTACTTCCTTCCTGTGGGTAATATCAACGATAAAGGCGATCACAAACATTTCGTTCCTTTCCCGGTAATTACCCAAGCTGATCTCCACAGGAAATTTTGTATCATCTTTGCGCTTCGCATACAGATCACGTCCTAATCCCATTGGCCGGTTACTGGGATTTTTAATAAATCCTTCTCTTAAACCTACATGCCTTTCCCTAAGATCGTTGGGAATAAGAGTTTCAACTGTGTTACCAACAAGTTCAAGTGAATTATATCCAAACATTTTTTCTGCGGCAGGGTTAACGAGAATTATTTTTCCTTCTTTATTCGCTAAAATAATGCCTTCAGTTGCGTTCTCAAACAAAGAAGTCATATGCGTTTTTTCAAAAATGAGATACCTATGAAGTCTTTTCAAATAAAATACAATGGAAATGGTAAATAAAATAACTAACAAAGAAAATGCATCGCCAAGTAACGCCTTAATAATTACCTGGTTTTGCTTAAAATGCAATACCAAAGCAGTCGTCACTGCTATGCTTGCAAAACCTGCGATAATTGTTGATAATCTTCCGGGAATAAAAACTGTCAGAAAAATTACTAATAAAAAACCCCCGACCGCTACCTCATAGTTGTTAAAAAACCAAGTAAGCCATAGAGTAAACAAAAAAATGAGAACAGCATAAACAATAGCCTGTCGGCTACTTAATTGAGGCATGGACAGTCGTTTTTATGGCCTCAATTTAATTATTAAATATCAATCGGAAATATCAGGAAAATTTATCATCATTGAAGCAATTCTTTTTCCATTGCAATTGCCTTGGGAAAAAGAATGTTATTTTCCAGATAAACATGTTGTACCAGATCGTTATCCAGTTCTTTAAGCATCGAAAAAGTTACCAGGTAACTTATAGAAGAATCTTCCTGAAAAGTATAATTATTAGTAAGTTCTCTTAATCTTCGCAAAACTTTGAATACAGTTTCGTGATCATGATTCATTACATCTTCTACCGGCTTTCGAAGTGTCCGCACCAGCAACCTTGCATACGATTCTTTACTTTCATAAGCATGATATATCTGACGAATGTAAGGAAACAATACTTCCTCTTCTTCCTGAATGTGTGGTAAAATGCCTTTATGCAAATAATTAAACTGTTTCTGAACGTCGGCAAGAGAAGCTGTTTTTTCCGGGTAATCTTTTACAATATAATCCAGCTGGTCTTTTACTTTTGGCAAAATATCACGTAAATATTGGTGGTGCACATGCACAATATATTTTGTGAGAAAGTCTATACTCCATTCATTAAATCGCAATGAATTTGAAAGCTGAACAGTGCGGACTGAACATTCTAATTCTTTTTTAATAAAATCAAATTCAATTCCTTTCATTCCACATATTGTGCCCAATGTTATATCCTCTCCTGAAAAAAAATCAATGCCATATTTTAAAAATACATCTGCTGTCCGGTAATCCTGCCGAATTATATTATTTACACATGAATTCTTCTCTATGTTTATAGAAGGTAAAAACATTTTGGAGATTCGATAAATTAATTATTTCCGAAGAGCAATATAGCAGTATAGCTGAGGTAAAAAATTGACTTTAATCAGTTACTCGTTGATAATTATTGTAACTATGACACTGTAATGCTTCGGATGAGTTCGGGTTTTTCTACAGTCAAGAGATCATTGATCGTTGTTACTGAAAAGCGGTTATAAAAATCTTCTCTTAACTTCTCATTATGCTTATGGAGAGGGCACGGATAAGCAGCATCACAACTTCTCATGCTTAATGCACACGTAGTATACCTTTCTTTTCCATCCGTAACTTCAAACACTTTTATCAAAGAAGTGGGAAGGGTTATTTGGTTTATTGAAAATCCCCCATATGGTCCTTTGGTGGAATTCAGAATACCAGCTTTTACAATTCTATTCATAATCTTTCCCAAAAAATGTTTGGGTACAGAAAGCCTTTCTGCGATTTCATCAATTTGCACTTTTTTCTTTTCATCACTCATCAGAGCAACGTAGAGTATACCCCTTAATGCATAACCAAAAGATTTTGAATAAACCATTTTAAAATATTTTACCGAAGCTATTTGACCCGCTATGTTCGATTCCTGAGGTATATCATCTTTTATGATGAGGTTTATCATCCAAGGTTTTTGGCTGCATTTCTTATTTGATACTCACTTCGAAGGATTATAAATAATAATATATAAAACATCTTATATTCTTATGAAAGACTAATGCCTGTTAGTGTTTTATTAACTAACAATCAAAATTTTCTTTATTCCACATGATTTTTGTCAGTTCAAAAGATGACGAAAATCATGTGGCTAAAATTGCCCTAATCATTCGTCAATCTAATTGCAACTTATAAATTTGTCCAGAAACTTAAACCTGACGATTATGCGATCTTCTCAAGACAATGATAAATATTTTCCAAAAGGTACCATTGTCTTTTTCATTTTATTAATTCTCCTTACACTGGGTTCCCTGTACGGAATTTATTCCTTAATGATTCAGCTCAGCTAAATGAAAAATCTATATGTTATTTGATAAACCAATACAAAAAATGATAATAGCCTCAATTGATATGTATGTTTTTTTTGTTTTTAATTTATTGGCAGCAACCTCATTATATTCAGAACAATCAAATAATTTCCTGCAAAAATTGCATGGATAAAAAAGATCCCGTCTCATACGGGATGATCGTTGGTTTTCGTTTCGAACAGCCCCCGATTCTTCGGGGGCTTCCTTTTGCAAAGCCTGTTCCTTAAAAAGCAAAAGTTATCTTTGTTTCATGCGAATTGATATCCTAACAGTATTGCCAGAACTACTGGAAAGCCCTTTTCAACACAGCATTATGAAAAGAGCACAGGAAAAGGGATTACTTATAATACGAATACACCACTTGCGTAAATGGGCTGTGAATGAATATGGACAGGTCGACGATTATCAGTATGGAGGTGGTGCCGGTATGGTGATAATGTGTGAACCGCTTGCAAAAGCTATTGAAGAATTATCAAAAGAAACTAAATATGAAGAAATCATTTACCTGACACCGGATGGCGAAAAATTAAATCAGAAAATGGCTAATACATTTTCTTTAAAAAAAAATATTCTGTTGATTTGCGGTCATTATAAAGGTATCGATGAAAGGATTAGAGAATATTTTGTCACCAAAGAAATTTCCATCGGAGATTATGTTCTTAGTGGCGGTGAGATAGCTGCTGCGGTATTAGTTGATGCCATTGGAAGATTGATCCCGGGTGTATTAAATGACGAAACTTCAGCGCTTTTTGATTCCTTTCAGGATAATTTGTTAGCGCCACCTGTTTATACAAGACCCGAAAATTTTCGCGGATGGAAAGTCCCGGATATTTTAATGAGCGGAGATCATAAAAAAATTGATGAATGGAGGCTTGAACAATCAATGAAAAGAACAAAAGAAAGAAGGCCAGGCTTGAATGATGAATAAGAATTTATTTATTGTATAATATCTTCCGCTATGTCATTAATCATAACGTTTGCATTTCCGGATCATTTCTGACTGCACTTCAATTATCAATTATAAGTTTCGCAAGAAACCTTTCCTCCATTAATAATATTATGTGCCATAAAAAAGGGCCCCGCCAAGAATGGCGGGGCGTCACCCTTAACCATACGAAACCAAGAAGTTTATCAGTTCAATTAACCTGAGTTTCTGAAAGTTTAGTATCTATCTTAAGCCTTCTGTTAATGATTACCACATTCCCTGTGCGTTTCATCACTCCCCAGCCTCGTCCTTCTCCTTTTACAGCGCAAGAAATAGATCTGAATAATACAACGTACATCAATTGCCGGTATACAAAACGTTGAGGTATCAACCAGATTAATTTATATAATTTTTGCTTTTCAAAAGAAAATGCCATTATAGAAACAGATACATCAACCAAAAGGAATAAGCCGTAATAAAAGAAAATTTTGTGCAAACTCTCAGGATCATGCCAACTCCAGGCAATACTCAGAAAAAAAATCAGGTCCGCTATAGGTGCAAGCAAAGGAAGTATAATCTGAAAAAGTAAAATATTTGGCATAGCGACCATGCCAAGCGATCCGGAGCGATAATCGAAACAAACATCCCTGTTTTTCCAAAAACTTTGCATTACACCATAAGTCCAGCGGAAGCGCTGTTTCATGAATTGGCTCAATGTTTCAGGAGCTTCTGTCAGCGCAATAGCTTTGGTGCAATTGCGAATGATCCCCCCATTGCGTAACAGACGGATAGTAAGATCGCAATCTTCAGCCAGTGTATCCATTGTAAATCCGCCGGCTTCCATCACAGCCGATTTTCTAAATGCACCAATGGCTCCGGGTATAACAGGAATACAATTAATATAATCATATGCCATACGGTCAAAATTCTGAGCTGTTGTATATTCAATGGATTGCCATTTGGTAAGAATATTCTTTTCATTGCCCACTTTTACATTTCCCGACACTGCAACTACTTTTTCATTGCTGAAATACTGCATCATTTTTTGTACAGCATCATGCATCAATTGTGTATCAGCATCAATACAAACTACAAAATCACCGGAAGCATGTTCTATTCCATAATTCAATGCGGATGCTTTGCCACCATTAGATTTTGTAAATATTTTTACATCAGGATTGTCTTTGAAAGTTTCGTTCACAATCTCATGAGTATTGTCTTTAGAACCGTCGTCAACAAAAATGATCTCAAAATTTGGAAAGTCCTGGAGCAAAAGATTTCTAATTGTTTTTACAGCATTTACTTCTTCATTGTAAGCAGGAATGATAATGCTTACTTTATCTGAAATAGCAGGAACCCGAACGGCCAATTCCTTTTTAGAGCGACGCAATTGTAAGTAGGCTAAAATTCCTAATAAAAAAATTCGCCCTAATCCCAGAAGAATTGCCACCCAAAAAGCTCCGAATAGAAAACGTGCAGCCCAATAAACAATGGTCGAAACCCAACCATTCATTTTTACCAAGTCGCCATGTACAGGAGGCATAACTTCATCTTTGGTTAACTGCAGTAAATCAGCCACAGTAGCAAATTTTACTCCTTTAGCTTTAAAGTAATGAATAATTCTTGGCAAAGCTGCTACAGTCGCATCCCGGTTACCGCCAGCATCATGCAAAAGAATAATTCCCTTTTCAGGATTGGCTTCATATTGATGGATAACACTATTATAAATACTGTCCGCTGTCATTCCAGGCTTCCAATCATCAGGATCAATACTTTCCCCAACCGTATAATAGCCCTCCAGTTTACTTCGCATTAATGGCTTTAATTCTGCGAGCTTAGTTGGTTCAGCATCGGCATTATAAGGCGCTCTGAATAATATAGTGCTATGATGTGTAGCTGCTTCAATAATCAACCGTGTTGCTTCCATTTCCGTTTGTGCCCGGCTATCACTTACAGCTGCAATGTTTGGATGAGTGAATGTATGATTACCAATCTCAAATCCTTCACGGTAAATTCTTTTCAAAAGCGGAAGATGAGCTTCAGCATTTATTCCAACTACAAAAAAAGCAGCAGGCACTTTTTCCTGTTCTAAAATATCAAGGACATGCGGTGTATAAGCAGGATCCGGCCCATCGTCAAAAGTCAGAATGACCTGGTTATTTACTTTACCAAAACGTTTTATAAAATAACGCATGGGAAGCTGACGATAGTTTTCTTCACTCACAAGATTTTCTGAACTATCAACTTCAATATTGATAACTCCTTTATGCGGTTCATTTTTTACATCCAGAATTTCACCGTCACCCTTGAAGTCTGGTTTGTCCATCATCATATCAATACTACCCAGAATTGTATAATCAAATGGATCTTTCTTCAAAGCAGCATTACTTAAATCTCTGCTATAAAAATCCCACAGCCTGTTATCTTCCGAACCCAGCC
Organism: uncultured Bacteroidota bacterium; assembly: GCA_963823125.1. Taxonomy (GTDB): domain Bacteria; phylum Bacteroidota; class Bacteroidia; order Chitinophagales; family Chitinophagaceae; genus UTBCD1. Next base: position 527,433 of record CAWGKD010000001.1, on the reverse strand, counting down.
GCCATAATGCAACTCCTGCTGTACTATATTCATCAGCAAACCGCATGGTGTTGAAATTACATCCGGCATCAATAAAATTTACTGTGTGATGTACCTTGTGATAATCAGTATATTCAAAATCACAGTTGTAAGAATCATTATCAAAATCAATGGTCGCATTAAATTCTTTGGCAAGAGATAACGCCTGTTGATAAGTAATCGTTTCTGCTGCTGCACCATCCGGCCAATCGTATCCATAAGCTGCCAAACACAATACGATTTTATTGGAAGGAACCCTTCTTGCAATTTTATCCATTTCCTTTTCAATCCATCGTTGTTCGCTTATTGGACCTGGCACACTATTACTGTAATGCTGGTCATATGCCATGAAAAAAAGATAATCATTATACTTTGAAAGAGTTTTTACATCAAAATCTTCATTATCCGGCATAATATCCTGCGTGAGAATAAGTCCATTTTTGTGAAGTGAATCGCCGAGTTCTTTCTGAAAAGCATTCATGGCATAAATACTGCGCTCATTCTTCAATTCCTCAAAATCAATATTTACACCTTGTAGTTTATATTGTCTCAGTTTAGCAATAAGATCAATCAAAAGTTTATGTCTTTTATCCTTATTGAGTAATACCTTATCAAGCAAATCAGGATCAAAATTTCCATCCTGATTAGTGAGATTCACATTGCTTAACATGGGAATGATCTTCACACCATATTTTTTCATCAGGTTAAATCCGTCAGCGTCTTTATTGATATTGGACCTTAATGTATCCATATTGGGATCAATAAAGAACCACTCAGGCATTACCATATTCAACTCGTTGATATGACTTTGCAGTGAATAAAATGCCTGTGGATCCCAGTCCACATAAAAAGCAGCTCGTATACGGTTTGTTTGCAGCTTTCTTTTTTCAGCAGCAGCTAACAAACTGTTTCGTTGTTTCACTTTCAGAAATGAATCAATTCCACCCCGGTATATTGCTTCCTCTTTTTTAGTGAATCCTTTGGGATGAGTAGGATCAATTTTAGTATAATCGGTTTTAGATAATCCCGGGAGTAGTGGCTTATGATTTCTTGCCATTGCTATCCATACGATGGGAATCATCAGCAGCATAAAGAATAAAAATATACGACTGCTCCACTTGAATGCATTCCATCGAATCCGGGAAGATGTTTGAAATATCTGTCTTTGCGGGTTCATGATTTCGTTAGGTTGTGTAAAAGTAGCCAAGCTCCATGCCACCCGATGTTATCCACTGGTTAATCGGGGTTAATCAGCAGTTAACGATAATATCTGATCGCTTTTTGAAAAATAATGGTTCAAATTCCCTGTAATTTTTACGATTTCCCATTTTAATATTAACTCCGCCAAGTAGAAATTATTTTAGCAAATTGCATTTAACTAACTATGCTATCATGAAATCAAACCGCAGAAAATTTATTCGCAATCTTACCATTGGTGCCGGCGCATTTGGTATAAGTCTGCCTTCATTTGCTAAAATGAAAAAGGATGAAGAAGACTTTATTGATTTTTCCTCAAAACAAAAAAACAACGAACCTCATTTCAATATGTGTGGTTATGCTGCTCCGAAAATTGAAACAGTACGGATTGGTATTGTTGGATTAGGAATGAGAGGCTCCGGCGCTGTTGAACGGCTCAGTTATATTGATGGCTTGGAAATTGTCGCTCTTTGCGACAAATATCCTGACCGGGTGGAAAAGGCTCAAAAAACATTAGAAAAAATGCAGCGGCCAAGAGCCAAAGAATATAGTGGCGAGGATGGATGGAAAGCTTTATGTGAAAGTAATGATATTGATCTTGTGTACACGCCTACTCCATGGTCTTTACACACTCCTGTTGCAGTATATGCAATGAAAAACGGCAAGCATGCTGCTACTGAAGTGCCTGCAGCAAATACCATGGATCAGTGTTGGGAACTGGTTGAAACTTCTGAAAAAACAAAGAAGCATTGTATGATGCTGGAAAATTGCTGCTATGATTTCTTTGAATTGCTTACTCTCAACATGGTTCGCAATGGAATGTTTGGAGAGTTAATCCATGGTGAAGGCGCCTACCTGCATAATCTGAGCCGTGAATATTTATTTAACCGGAATGCTTATGCAGATATGTGGCGACTAAAAGAAAATATTGGTCGCAACGGAAATCTTTATCCAACCCATGGTCTGGGTCCTATTTCACAATGCATGAATATTAATCGCGGTGACAGAATGGATTATTTAGTTTCACTGTCTTCTATTGATTTTACATTAAATAATCTGGCCAAAGAAATGGCGGCAAAGGATTCTTTTTTTAATGATTATGTTGACAAACCTTACCGCGGAAATATGAACACTACATTAATCCGCACTTATAAAGGAAAAACGATTAAGATACAACATGACGTTTCTTCACCAAGGCCGTATTCAAGAATTCATGCATTAAGCGGCACAAAAGGCTCTGCAATCAAATGGCCTTCGCCGGAACGAATCTCTTTTGGCGATGAATGGATAAGGCCCGAAGAATTAAAAGATCTTTATGATAAATATTCTCCTCCTATCGTAAATCATATCGGCAAAATTGCAAAAGAAGTGGGCGGCCATGGCGGAATGGATTTTATCATGGATTGGCGTTTGATCGATTGCCTCAGAAACGGCTTACCTCTTGATGAAAATGTTTATGATGCTGCTACCTGGAGTGCTGTCGGAGTGCTGAGTGAACTCTCTGTTGCAAACAAATCAAAAACAATTGACTTTCCTGATTTCACTCGCGGCGCCTGGAAAACCAATCAACCACATGACATGACATTGAATGGCGGAGCTACTACGGAAGTAAGAATTATAAAACAGTGATTAAAGATGTAAAAAAATCTGTGACTTCTCAAATTCTTTAACAAAAAGAAATAAGACAATTAAAGGAGAATACATTAGCTTTACTCATAATACAAATTATTTCCCTTCAAAGAACTATCTGGCTATATTAAAAGTCGTGATGTATTTATCACGGTTAGCCTTATTTACTTTTTTAATTTTTTAAAATGAAAACCCTTACAACCATAACGGATCCGGTATATTCCGGCAAGAGCAAATTCAGTGGATACGAAAGATTCTGGTTACACTATATCAATGATAAAAGAGATCTTCCTTTTATTCATCTGCTTACTTCGATTCATTTGCTGGTGATCCCGGTAGCCATTTTTCTTTACACACCAGTACTTCAAAACTGGCAATGGTGGTTATTGTATATACCCTATTTCTATGTTTCGCAAATGTATTTCAAAGGTCGCTTCGGATTAATGTTGCATAATATAAGTCACCGGAAACTTTTTAAAAAACCATACCAGTGGCTCAACACATGGATCACTTGGATTGTTTGTCCGTTTTTTGGTCATACACCGGAAACTTATTTTGTGCATCATATTGCCATGCATCATGTAGAAAATAATATGCTTGATGATGCCAGCAGTACATTACCTTATCAAAGAGACAGCTTTCGTGGTTTTATTAGTTACCTTACCCGTTTTTTATTTTTAGGATTCAGGGATACGTTTGTTTACTTGTTTCACCGCAAGCGGAAAAAATTATATATGCGACTTACTTTCGGTGAAATATCTTTTTATGTTTTTTGTATCGGGATGTGTTTTGTAAACTTTAAGGCCACTTTATTCATTTTTATCATTCCTTTTGTTTTTGCCCGGATTGTAATGATGTTAGGCAACTGGACACAGCATGCTTTTATAAACACAAAAGATCCTGAAGACAATTCCATTAATTGTATTAACACAAAATATAACAGAACCTGCTGGAACGACGGGTATCATGCCATTCATCATATTCGACCTGCTCTTCATTATACGGATATTCCCGGAGAGTTTATAAAGAATAGGACCAATATTGTGGCGCAAAAAATATTTGTGTTTGATGGAATTCACTACTTACATATTTTCTTTTGGCTTATGTTCAAGCGGTATGATAAACTGGCTGACCATCTTGTGAATATCAACAATATGTTTGCCAGCCGGGAAGAGGCAATAGCATTAATGAAAGAACGAACAAAAAAATTCAGTATAGAGGAAATAAAAACATACAGCCGGCATCTGGTACCGGCTGTATAGTTGATTTTATTATTGTTTTTTAGATTCTTTTTTTAATCCAATAAACGGCAATGATTTTTCCCTGATTAATTGATTGAATCTTACCACATCATCATCTATTATCTTTTTTAATTTGCTCAATTGTTCGTCGCACTGCACTGCAAGATCTGCATAGACTTCTTTGACCTGCTTTGATGGTGCTGTATTTCCACTGGCTGCAGCATCAAATACGCCGCCTAATTTATCATTTAACCTGATTGGATAATTCAAAGGATCCTCACCACTCTTGGCTTTGGTTTGATATAATTTCTCTTCAATTGTTGTCAGTTGTTTGTTGATACTATCTGACATTTGCTTTACTTCTTTGGGACAATCTTTTCCCTGCTTCCCAATGAAATCATTGATCTGCGAACGAAGTGACCGGATATCTTTTATTCCTTTTTGTACCTGATTGAATTTTTTTGTGACTGTCCGTAAAAATTCAAATTGTGCATCATAATCTTCCTGCGAACATTTGTAATTAGGATCCGCTTTTATAATAAAAGGAACTTCTGCAGAATCTTTTCCTATCACGAATTTCGCAAAATAATCTCCCGGCGGGGCAATCATTGCTCTGGGGACTCCTGTCCACAAAATCATTCCCTCAATTTTTTCCGCTTCCGGATACTGGAGGTTCCATACAAATTGGTTCATCCCTTTGCTCACATCCAGTTTATTATCTTTTGAACCGGAAGAAAAAGTCTTTATAACTTCATTATTCTTATCCAATATTGTTACCGATGCTTTTGTGGAATCAGTAATATCTTTCACATAATAGTTGATGACTGGACCATTTGGAGGATTAGCCCCTTCATTTTTCGGCGTACCAAAACTGGATCGGAATCGTCCGCCGGAAATTCTCCATGCCGGATTTACATTGAACACATGCAGATTTTCATTCAAAATATCAGCATTCATTTGTTGCAAAACGCTCAAATCATCCAGGACATAAAATGCCCGGCCCTGGGTAGCAACAACCAAATCATTTTCTTTAATCGTTAAATCAGTAATTGGAACCTCAGGAAGATTCAGCTGAAATTTTTTCCAGTTAGCTCCATCATCAAAAGAAATATACATTCCATATTCAGTACCTGCATACAACAAACCCGGTCGTTTATGATCAGCACGAATACATCTTGCAAAATGCATTTTATCAATGCCATTGGTTATCAGTTCCCATGTTTTTCCATAGTCTTCTGTCCTATATATATAAGGAGTAAAATCATCACTCTTATACCTTGTACCAACAAAATAGGCGGTTCCTTTTTTAAATGGATCCACTTCCACGCAATTCCACATCATCCATTTCGGGCAATCTTTCGGCGTTACATTTTCCCAATTCTTTCCACCGTCTTTACTAACTGAAATCACTCCATCATCGCTTCCGGTCCACAATAAATCTTTTTCTATCCAGCTTTCGGTTGCAGTGAAAATGGTACAATAATATTCAACAGAAGTATTATCTTTTGTGATAGGGCCACCGCTGGGTCCCTGTTTGCTTTTATCATTGGTGGTAAGATCTGGTGAAATGGCTTCCCAACTGGCTCCTTCATTTTCCGTAGCAAACAAAACATTTCCGGCTGTATAAAGCTTTTTGGGATTGTTTGGTGAAAAGAAGATCGGGAAATTCCATTGAAAACGATATTTCAATACATCAGCGCCAGCGCCCATTGGATTATCAGGCCAAACATTTACAGAACGGTTTTCACCAGTTTTATGATCAAGCCGGGAAATATATCCGCCATAATTACCACCATAAACTATATCAGGATTCAAAGGATCAGCAACTACATAACCGGATTCAGAACCAGCAGTCGGTTCCCAGTCTCTGTCAGTAATGGCCGAACCATAGGTTCTGCTTTTAATACGAATAGTTGAATTGTCCTGTTGTGCGCCGAGTATCCGGTAAGGAAAAGAATTATCTGTTGTCACCCGGTAAATTTGTGCAGTAGGCTGATTATTATAATTGCTCCAGTTATTACCGCCATCAAATGTTATTTGTGCACCACCATCATCAGCAATAATCATTCTGTTTCCATTATCCGGATCAATCCAAAGATCATGATGATCACCATGTGGCGTTCTTACACTCTGGAAGGTTTTTCCACCATCATGGCTTCTTTCAAAATCAACATTGGGACAATAAACAAGATTTTCATTTTTAGGATCAACAAAAATTTTACTGTAATACCAGGCACGTTGACGAATATTATTATCACTGCTGTTTAGTGTCCAGGTTTCGCCACCATCATTGCTCATAAATAAGCCGCCATCTTTATTTTCAATAAGAGCATAAATTTTATCAGTATTAGAAGGCGCCACCGCAACAGCAACTATTCCCCATACTCCTTTTGGTAATCCTTTATTCGTAGAAATATTTGTCCAGCTTTCTCCGCCATCTGTACTTTTCCATAAACCACTTCCATCTCCACCACTTTCCATAGAGTAAGGAGTACGGATCACATGCCACATACCGGCGTAAAAAACATTCGGATTGCCTGGTTCCATTACTAAATCACTACAACCGGTAAGATCATTAACAAACAAAACCCGCTTCCAATTTTTTCCACCATCAGTAGTTTTATATACTCCTCTTTCTTCATTCGGTTCAAATAAATGACCGCCGACTGCCACCCAAACTGTATTTGGATCTCTTGGATGAATAACAATGCGGATAATATGCCTTCCTTCTTTGAGACCAATATTTTTCCATGTTCTTCCTCCATCATCACTCCTCCACATGCCGTCCAGTCCTTCGCTTACATTTCCACGCAAAGTGTTTTCTCCTTCGCCAACATAAATAATATTTTCGTCGCTTGGCGCTACTGCTACTGAGCCAATGCTGCCACCGAAATATTTATCAGAAATATTTTTCCAGTTGCTACCCCCATCTGTCGTTTTCCAAACACCACCACCGGTAGCTCCAAAATAAAATGTGTTTTTATTTTTATAGCTGCCGGTCACAGCTCCGCTTCTTCCACCACGCCAGGGACCAATGAGGCGATATTTCATATTTGAAAAAAATACAGAATCAGAGTTAATTTTTGGAACAACCGGAGCTGTTGATTTTTTCTTTCTTTGAGCAGAAGCAGTGATACAGGAAATCGCAAGTATCATCAAAAAAATATTTCGCATAGCAAAAAAGTTTGAATTTGAATGCAATCAGTTAACAAAATTGAAGTTAGTAATTTACCTTTAACAGGATAATAAAATAGTTTGAATGGCAAATTTTTCTATCAGCGGCAATCTTGTTGATGTTCATCAAAAGAGAATTTACCCGGCAGAAATTACAGTAGAAAATGGAAAGATCATTTCAATTACTGCAACCAGTAACAAGCAACAGGTAACCAGCAATTATATTCTTCCCGGTTTCATTGATAGCCATATTCATATTGAAAGTTCTATGCTCGTTCCTTCAGAATTTGCACGGTTGGCTGTTGTGCACGGAACAATAGCTACCGTGAGTGATCCACACGAAATAGCAAATGTCTGCGGTATGAAAGGAATAGAATTTATGATTGAAAATGGAAAAACAGTTCCATTTATATTCAATTTCGGAGCGCCCAGTTGTGTGCCCGCTACCATATTTGAAACTGCCGGAGCCACACTTGATTTCGCTGCTGTAGAAACACTTTTGAAAAAAGATGAAATAAAATATCTGAGCGAGATGATGAATTTTCCGGGTGTGCTGAATGAAGATGAAGAAGTAATGAAAAAAATTGCTGCTGCTCATCATTTATTAAAACCAGTTGATGGACATGCCCCGGGATTACGGGGTGAACAGGCCAAACAATACATCGCTGCCGGCATCACAACCGATCATGAATGTTTTACCAGAGAAGAAGCTCTCGATAAATTGCAAAACGGAATGAAAATAATCATTCGCGAAGGAAGCGCCGCCAAAAATTTTGAAGCACTGATCGATCTGCTGCATGATTATCCAAATCAAATGATGTTTTGCAGTGACGATAAACATCCGGATAGTTTGGTGTTGGGACATATCAACCAACTTTGTGCAAGAGCAGTAGCAAAAGGAATTGATCTTTTCAAAATATTGAGAGCTGCCTGTGTAAATCCGGTATTGCATTATAAACTAGATGTTGGCCTTTTAAGAAAAGGTGATCCGGCTGATTTTATCCTGGTAAAAGACTTAAAGAATTTTGAAGTGACCCAGGCTTTTATCAATGGAGAATTAGTATCAGAAAATGGAAAATCAAAAATCAATAGTCATAAGTCGGAAATCATCAATAATTTTTCATGTACAAAAAAGGTAGTTGAAGATTTTAAAATTCCACTCATTTCTCATAGCTCATCATTCACCATTCCAGTCATTGAGGCATTAGAAGGCCAACTTATTACCAATAAATTTAATTACGAGCCCAAAGTAATTAAAGGTAACCTAGAGAGTGACATTGAAGATGATGTTTTAAAAATTGCAGTTGTTAATCGTTACAAAGATGCGATAGTTTCAAAAGCCTTTATCAATAATTTCAAATTAATGAAAGGCGCAATTGCATCTTCGGTGGCGCATGATAGTCATAATATAGTTGCTGTCGGTGTTGATGACGAAAGTATATGCAGGGCGGTGAACCTGGTTATTGAAAAACAAGGTGGTATTAGTTGCGTTGGCCCGGGAAACGAGATGGTTTTATCTTTACCAGTAGCTGGACTTATGAGCAATGAAGATGGTTACGAAGTAGCGGAAGCTTATACAGCAATAGATAAAATGGTAAAAGAGGAACTTGGTTCTGCACTTGCTGCACCATTTATGACACTCTCTTTTATGGCTTTGTTGGTAATTCCCCATCTGAAACTAAGTGATCTTGGGTTGTTTGATGGAGATAAGTTTGAGCTCGTAAAATAAAATATTAGGTGGGAAAATTTTTTACATTCATTTCAATTATCTTTTCCCTAATTCATTATCAATTTGACCCAGATAAGGCAATTACAAATCCTAAGAATAATTATCCACAAGAAGATACTTCGAAAAAGATATCAATTAATGAAAGAAGCAATTCTGTAACAATAATTAATGCCATAATAAAGAGAAAAGTAGACACCGCTTTATTACTGAATACATCTAAAGAAATTCTTAAGGTAATTAAAGCAAGAGATTACAATAAGCTTGCTTCGTTCGTTTACCCAAAATACGGCGTTCGCTTTTCACCATATGGGCATATTTATATACAAATCGGCCAAGTATTTTCTCCAAACAGGCTTTCTCAATTAGCAAACCAAAATAAGCATATCAATCGGGGTTCATCATGGGACCAGGGTATGGAACCTGAATTTCTTACCATCGATCAATATTTCAAAAAATATGTTTATGATGTAGATTTTCTAAATGCACCGATAAAATCTATTAATAAATTTCGTAGCCGAGGAACTGAATTGAATAATATAAATGAAATCTATCCGGGATCTGATGTAGTTGAATTTTATTTCCCTGGTTTTAAGAAAAAACTTGACGGGATGGATTTTAGAGGCTTAAGGTTAGTTTTTAAATTCTACAATAAGAAACTATACCTCGTTGTCATTGTCCACGATGAATGGACTCCCTAAAGTGAAATACATCTTGTTTGTATTTGTAAAGTGTATTTCATGAAGATTTCCCTCCGCCCTGCTTATCTGATAACCAAAGACTTCCTCGGTTACTTTTCTGTTTTCACATTTCTTTAGTAACCATTTGCTTCATTCTTGCATCCAATTGGTAGAAGGATAAAAAATCCGGAAGTGTTGAAAATGTGTGGAAGGAATTGGATTAATAAATTTAAATCCTTTGTTATGAAAACAACTCTACACATATCAGCAACGTTCGACAATCCCGATCTGATCGAAAGCATGGTTGAAATACTCGCTTATAAAAACATTGATTCCGGTTACAGTAAAATAAAAATGCCGGAAGGCTGGCAGGTCAATGAAACTTCATCTACCGAAACATATGTAAGCGGCTCAGTTGAATTTAATTTCAGTAATAATAAAGAAGAGAAAATTAAAATGCCATTTATCACCTGTTTTCTTTTTACATGCACCCGTGGAAAAAAAGAACCTTATATATTGAACTGGAGTATGTCTCTTTCTTAGCCCGATTGAATCGGAGAGGTTTTTTTATCTCTTTATTCACCGTTCATTTTCCGTCACTTACCGACTTTTGACTTCCCATTACCCATTCACTATTCAACATTCACTATTGACGCAATACATTTGTGTAAAATAAAATTGCTATGACAGATTTCAATGATTTCCGTGAGCAAAGAAGAAAATGGAGGGAAGAAAAAAGAAAAATGAAAGATGAATGGCGCTCCGCGTTTTATAACAGACGGGGTTATATGACAGGAGGAATGTATTCGCATGGCCGGATCTGGACAGGATTATTTATCCTTATTATTGGAGTTATTGCACTTTTAAAAGTTTCTAATATTATTCCTCCTGGTTGGAGTTGGATTTACACCTGGCCTGTATTTTTGATCGGGCTTGGATTGTTTATTGGTATTCGTCATCGTTTTTTTGGCTACACATGGCTGATACTAATGCTTATCGGCGGAGCATTTCTTGTTGATCATCTGAATCCGGATATGGAAATGCATCGTTACACCTGGCCGGCTATCCTCATAGTATTAGGGCTGTTTTTTATTTTTCGCCCGCATCGCAGATGGCATTGGGAAGAAGATGAAAAAAAAAATTCCAGTGATTCAGGTTTGCCGCCCGATCCGGTCATAAATCCCGGAGATATTGATAGCAATGATGCTTATGTGTATGCGACATCTGTATTTGGCGGAGTCAAGAAAAATGTTCTATCCAAAAATTTCAAAGGTGGTGATATCGTCAATGTTTTTGGCGGTACCGAACTTAACTTAAGCCAGGCCGATATTAATGGTGAAGCAGTAATTGAAATGACCACCATTTTTGGAGGCACTAAACTGATAGTTCCTTCCAACTGGACAGTGAAATCAGATGCAGCTGTAATATTCGGCGGCATTGAAGACAAAAGACCCATGCCGGCGATGAATGAATCCTCTGGAAAAACATTAATACTAAAAGGAACTGTGATTTTTGGCGGAGTCGATATTAAAAATTATTAAAGAATCTTTGCTATACTTATAAAGTATGGCACATATACAATCAAAGAGTAAAACCAATTATCATCTCAAAACTAAATTTTATGAACTGGTATCTGGCAAAAATTGTATTTCAGATCAACTGCGGCAATGGACTCCATACCGGGCAGTTTGATGAACAACTGCGGCTGATAGCGGCAGAAAACAAAGAAGATGCATTTCAGAAAGCACAGTCCATCGGAAAGCAGGAAGAAGAAATCTTTATCAACCAAAAGCAGCAGTTGGTGCAATGGAAATTTATTAATGTAAGTGCATTGTATAAGTTTACCGAAATGATTGATGGCGCTGAATTATTTTCCCGGATTGAAGAAAGAGATGATACTGAAGAATATATCCAGATCATAAACAAAAAAGCAGAACATATTCTATCGAACAATACGCTGGAAATATTAGAACTCGCTTAATATTATGGCGCATTCACCACTTTCAGTACCAAAATTCAAAGTTATCTTCAGCATCAGTTGGCTGGTTTCTATTGTTAATTTTATTTTTTTACTCAGGCTGTATGGTTTGTCCTGGGGCACAGCAAGTATTGACAGTTTAATCAGCAACATTATCCTTTTACTTGCCTGCCTTTTACTGATGAATACGTTGCGTTATTACACACCTCGAAGCAGCAGGTATTTAACTATTCTTATCTGGTGTATTTTTCTGACTTATATATGGGCGCTTTTAGATCAATGGATTCTGGCATTATCCCTGGGAAATATAGAAGGATATAAGGAGTTTCTGAAAAGCTCACTTCCCATCCGTAGAGGAAGTGGTTTCCTGATCCTTGCCTGCTTTACTTTGATCTGTGTATTATGGTTTAATTGGGAAGAACAAAAAGAAAACGAACTCAGAAAACAGGATGCAGAAAAACTGGCGAAAGAAGCTGAGTTGTTCAAATTGCGCCAGCAAATGCAACCGCATTTCTTATTTAACAGTCTCAATTCCATTAATGCATTAATAGGAACAAGACCCGAAGAAGCACGCAAAATGGTTCAACAGCTTTCTGATTTTTTACGGGGAACTTTAAAAAAAGAAGAAACTCAATGGGTGACTTTGAAAGAAGAATTGCAATACCTGCAATTATATCTTGACATTGAAAAAGTACGGTTTGGAAATCGTCTCAATACTGAAATTGAAAGTAACGAAGAAATCAGGCAAATGAAATTCCCGGCATTACTGCTTCAGCCCCTTGTTGAAAATGCAATTAAATTTGGTTTATACGATACGACAGGTGAAACAGTAATCCGGATTCAAACATTAAAAGAAGAAAATGATCTTATTGTAAAAGTCAGTAATCCTTTTGATCCGGAAACTTCTTCATCAAGCCAGGGAACAGGATTCGGATTAAAATCGGTGCAGCGAAGATTATATCTGTTATTTGGCAGAAGTGATCTGCTGGTTACAGAATCCAAAGAAAATATATTTATTACCACAGTAAAAATTCCGCAAGTGTCTGACGTCTCGAAGAGCGTCTGACACATGAATAAAAAAAATTAAGATGAAAGTAATTATTATAGATGATGAGCCGCTGGCCAGAATCATTGTAAAAGAATATCTGCAAAAACATCCTCAGCTTGAAATTGTGCAGGAATGCAATGACGGCCTTGATGGATTAAAAGCCATTCAACAACATCATCCTGATTTGATTTTTCTTGATATTCAAATGCCCAAGATCAATGGCTTTGAAATGCTGGAACTTATTGAACAACCACCATCGGTTATTTTCACTACAGCTTTCGATGAATATGCACTCAAAGCTTTTGAAACACACGCTGTAGATTACTTATTAAAACCATTCAACCAGGAACGTTTTAACAAAGCCATTCAAAAATGGATGGAACAAAAAAATATTGTTTCTAAAAAAAACACTCAGGAACTTTTAGAAACTGCTTCTCAATCACCGGCCCAAAGCCAGCGAATTGTAGTAAAGAATGGAAGTAAGATAAAGATCATTCCGGTACAAGATGTTTTTTTCCTGGAAGCAGCAGACGATTATGTAAAAGTTCATACCAAAGAAGGTTATTTTCTCAAGAACAAAACCATGAATCATTTTGAGCAAGCGCTGGATCCGCTGCATTTTGTTCGCTCCCATCGTTCTTATATTATAAACATTCAGCAAATCACCAGAATTGACCCTTACGAAAAAGATAATCATATAGCCATACTACGGTCTGGTGCCCAGGTACCGGTTAGCAGAAACGGTTATATAAAACTTCGTTCCATCCTGGGTTTATAGTAATTCTCGTTGCAATCATTTTATTTGCCTTTCCAGGCTTATATTCTCTTAGATTTGAATATTTTGCTTTATTTCGGAACTTGAAAAAATAATAGATTTTTGTTTCGGAAGATTTTATATACATTTAAGAAGGATTAGAAAACCGACTTATTAATTCTGCACTCTGGAAAGCCCAAACCGTCCTTTCTTATTAAAAAACCTCAAATGTTTTGATGAATATAGCTGACATGAAAAGAATCAGACCAAATTTTGCCCGCTTAAGATTGTTTGCCTGCAAACCATTTATAGCATGTGCATTTCTTTTATTCCTGGCACTGAATACTAATGCGCAATCGGAAAAGGGGCTTCCTTTTATCACTAATTATTCTCCCAAAACATTTCAGGCTCTTCCCCAAACCTGGTGTGTACAGGAAGACGACAGGGGCATGATGTATTTTGGTATTCAAACCTATATACTTGAATACGATGGTTTAAAATGGAGGAAGATAACGGTAGGGAATTCAGCCTCCACAGTTGTAAGATCATTGGTTAAAGATAAAAACGGAACAATTTATTATGGTGCTTATGGCGACCTTGGGTATCTGGATAAAGACAGCCTTGGACAAACAATAACAAGATCTTTATTAGATGTGATTCCAAAAGCTAACCGGAATTTTTTAGACATCTGGTCATCTTATGCAACAGATGCCGGTATTTATTTCCAGTCACGAGAATACATATTCAGAATATCAGGCAATAATTCGGGAGAAAAGAGAGAGGTTAAAGTCTGGAAACCTCAAACCAAATTCATGTATTCCTTTTATGTAGATGGCGATTTTTATGTACATCAGCAGGGATTAGGTCTTTATAAAATGATCAATGATTCATTGGTTTTAGTGCCAGGAAGTGAATTTCTTGGTAAAGAAAGAATGCAGATCATGCTGCCTTATCCCGCAGGACCTAATAACGAAAAGCAATATCTCATTGGAATGTTTTATAGTGGGCTCTACATCTACAATGGAAAAACATTCCGGCCTTTTTCAACAAAAGCCGATGATTTAATTAAATCGGGAGTTCTTCTATATAAAGGTATTCAACTCAAAAACGGTAACTATGTTTTATCAACAACAGGAAAAGGATTAGTCATCATTGATGCTGCAGGAAACTTCATTCAAAAAATTAACCGGGACGTGGGATTACAGGATGAATCTATTTATTCTGTTTTTCAGGACTCAAGGGGAACATTATGGTTGGCGCTTGATAATGGAATTTCCCGGGTAGAAACGGCTTCGCCTCTTACTAAATTCGGATTACAGTCCGGAATTAATACTGGTGTTTTATGTATGCGGAGGTTTGAAGGAACCATATACATTGGTACCACAAATGGCCTTTTGCAATTTGATGTCACCAGGAAAAAATTTGAACCTGTTCCCGGAATACCCGAGAACCAGATTTTTTCTCTTTTACCGGATGGAAATGAGTTGCTCGTTACCGGCGATGGACTCTTTGCAATAAAAAATAAAAAAGTTATTACAATCCGTCCTTCTGTAAGTGGTGATCTTTCTTTAACATCATTACATATATCGGATAAGAATCCCGATTTGCTTTTTGGCGGAGGTACTTTTGGCGTAGTTGTTTTTACAAGAGAAAAAAGAAGCGGTGTTGCCAAAGAATCCTCGCCCTGGCGTTTTGCTGGATATGTTCCGGGTATTCCTGAACAGATCTGGACATTTTCAGAAAACAGTGAAGGAAAAATATGGGCAGGATCAGCCAATGGAGTTGTTTACCGGCTTACACCTGTAATTGACGAAAATGGAAATCTGGATAAGAAAAAAACAATTGTTGAAACTTTTGGAGCCGCACAGGGTTTGATCGATGCAGTTGGTACAGTAGCATCCATTAAGGGAAATAGTTATTTTGTTGCAGACTCTTTTTTATATACTTTCAATGATAAACAAAAAAGGTTTATACCTGATACCACTTTCGGAAAATTTCCGAAAGGAGGTGCTGCTACCCAATTCGCCATTGAAGAAGATCTGCAGGGAAGAGTTTGGATCAGGGCTGGCAAAGAAACAATATTGGCTACCCCAAAACCAGATGGAGGTTATTCCATTGACAACACATTACTAAATTCTATTGGAGATTTTACGATTCAGGATTTTTATCCGGAAAAAAATGGAGTTGTCTGGATTTGCACCACCGATGGACTGATCCGTTATGATGAAAATCTTCAGAAAAATAATGACGAGTCTTTCAAAACAATCTTACGGCATATTGAAGCAGGGAGAAAAGCATTAAGCGTTGATATATCAAATAATAAAAAACCCGTTTCTGTTTATTATAAAAACAATACACTTCGTTTTGAATATGCAGCTCCCTTCTTTGAGCAGGAAGATAAAACCCAATACCAAACATGGCTGGAAGGTTTTGAAAAAGGTTGGTCTGGTTTTGATAATAATTATTACAAAGAATACACCAATCTGCCTCCGGGTAATTATCATTTTCATGTACGTGCAAAAAATATTTACCAAAAATTAAGCGATGAGGCTGTTTATGCTTTTTCCATTAGTCCTCCATGGTATAGCACCTGGCTGGCTTACATAATTTATGTTCTTATTGCCATTGCGATTATTTATATTCTTATCCGGTGGCGAACACGTCAGCTGCATGAGAAACATCGAGAACTGGAAAAAATAGTTGCTGAACGTACTGCGCAATTAAGTCATCGTGTAGAAGAACTGGCAGTGATCAACAGTGTTCAGGATGGATTGGTAAGAGAAATAGATATGAAAGGTATCTATGAACTGGTGGGAGAAAAAATCCGGGAAATTTTCCATGCCCAGATATTCGATATAGTAACTTATGATAGTAAAACCAATCTTCTTGAGGATCATTATTCTTATGAAAAAGGAGACAGAACCCTGGTAGGGAAATGGGAGCCCAGTGGATTCAGAAAAATGGTAATAGATACAAAGCAGGTATTGCTGATCAATAAAGATCTTGATAAAAAAAGCCAGGAAATAAATAGTAAAGTTATCAGCGGATCGCAACCAAAATCAGCCCTCTTTGTTCCTTTGATTTCGGGTGGAAGTGTGACTGGGATGATCAGCCTGCAGGACCTTGATAAAGAAAATGCTTTTTCTGAGTCTGCCGTCAATTTACTTACAACATTGGCGAATAGTATGAGTGTCGCTCTGGAAAGCGCCCGCCGCTTTGACACCACCAACCGGCTGTTGAAAGAAACTGAACAACGAAATGCCCAGCTCGCAGTAATAAATAGCGTACAGGAAAGTCTTGTGGCAAAACTTGATATGCAGGGAATCTATGAACTGGTAGGTGAAAAGATTCGTGAAATTTTTGATGCACAGGTCATTGATATTGTCACTTATGATCGCATCGCTAACCTGATCGAAGATCGTTATGCTTATGAAAAAGGAGATAGAACTTTGCTGGGTAAACGTGAAGTCACTGGCTTTAGAAAACATGTCATTCACACAAAACAGTTATTACTTCATAATGAAAATGTTGAAAAAGCTACCCGGGAATTCAATAATCCTATCCTTATCGGCGAAATGCCCAAATCACAGATCTATGTTCCCATGATGTCAGGCGGAGAGGTTGCCGGAATCATCAGTTTACAAAACCTTGATCATGAAAAAGCATTTTCTGAATCTGATGTAAACCTGCTGACCACGCTGGTAAATAGTATGAGTGTTGCGCTGGAAAGTGCCCGGTTATTTGATGAAACCACCCGGCTTTTAAAAGAAACTGAACAACGCAATGCAGAACTGGCAATTATTAACAGCGTTCAGGAAGGGCTTGCATCCAAATTGGAGATTCAGGGAATCTATGATATGGTGGGCAATAAGATTCAGGACATTTTTGATTCGCAGGTTGTTGACATTGTAACTTATGATCCTGCAACTAATCTTATTTCTCCTCGCTATGTGATTGAAAGAGGAAAAAGATTCTATGAAGATCCAAGACCTCTTGCCGGTTTTCGCAAGCATGTTGTTACAACAAAACAATATTTGTTGATAAATCAGGATAATGAAAAGTTTGCAGCAAAATATGGGAACCCGATAGTTCAGAAAGGTGAAGCTCCTAAATCTGTTCTTTTTGTACCGATGATCGTTGGTCGTGAAGTAAGGGGAATTATATCATTACAAAATCTTGATCACGAAAATGCTTTTAACGATGCTGACGTACGACTGCTTACTACTCTCTCAAATAGTATGAGTGTTGCTCTGGAAAATGCGAGATTATTTGATGAAACCAATCGCTTATTAAAAGAAACCGAACAACGCAATGCCGAACTGGCTGTAATAAACAGTGTACAGGAAAGTTTAGTGGCCCAGTTGGACATGCAGGCCATTTATGAATTGGTAGGTGAAAAAATGCGTGAGATTTTCAATGCCCAGGTCATTGACATTGTCACTTATGATAAGAAGGCAAACCTGATTGCAGACCGTTATTCATATGAAAAAGGAGACAGGACATTGGTAGGTCCGCGTGAACCCAGTGGATTCAGAAAACATGTCATTCAAACCAGACAATTATTACTGCATAATGAAAATGTGGAACAGGCAATGAAGGATTTTGGGAATGCAATATTGATTGGTGAAATGCCCAAATCGCAAATCTATGTTCCAATGATGGCTGGCGGAGAAGTGAATGGAATAATCAGTTTACAAAATCTGGATCATGAAAAAGCATTTTCTGATTCTGATGTGAAACTGCTGACTACCTTGGTGAACAGTATGAGTGTAGCGTTGGAAAGCGCTCGTCTGTTTGATGAAACCACACGTCTGCTCAAAGAAACTGAACAACGTACTGCGGAACTTGCAGTAATCAATAGTGTGCAGGAAGGACTGGCTCGTGAACTCGATATACAAGCCATTTACGATCTCGTCGGTGATCGCATACGCCAGCTTTTCGATGCTCAGGTAGTAGGAATTGCCACATTGGATCAGGAAGCAGGAACGGAACTTTTCAAATATGTATTTGAAAAAGGCACGCGGTATTATCCCGAAGCAAGACCTTATGATAAATTAAGGCAGCATCTTATTAAAACACGTCAGAAAATTCTTATTAATAACGATGTCGTAGATTCTTTTAACAAATTCGGAATGAAAATAGTGAGTGGAACTGAACTTCCTAAATCCATGCTTTTTGTTCCACTAATTATCGGAGATAAAATTACCAGTTATGTAACTCTGCAAAATATAGACAAGGATAATGCGTTTAGCGATTCTGATGTAAGGCTATTGGAAACTTTAGCAAATAGCATGAGCGTGGCTCTGGAAAATGCAAGACTCTTTGATGAAACTACCCGCTTGCTTAAGGAAACTGAACAGCGTACAGCAGAATTAGCAGTCATTAATAGTGTGCAGGATGGTTTGGCAAAGGAACTGGACATGCAGGGTATTTATAATCTGGTTGGTGACCGGGTTCAGAAATTATTTAATGCACAGACTGTCATTATTGCAAGTTTCGATCTTGAGAATAAAGCCGAAAATTTCAATTACCTCTTTGAAAATGGAGAAATGTTTAAAGTCGAATCCAGACCCATTCAAAAGCTCAGACAGTTATTGATTGATAAAAAACGCAGTATTTACATCGCAACGGAAAAACAGGCAAGCGAGGAATATGGAATAACAGCAATAGGCGATACGCAAATGCCAAAGTCTTTACTGTTTGTGCCATTGCTTACCGGTAATATTATCAAAGGCTACGTCAGCCTTCAGAATGTTGATATAGAAAATGCATTCTCTGTATCCGATATACGTTTGTTGGTAACATTATCTAACAGTATGAGTGTAGCATTGGAAAATGCAAGACTCTTTGATGAAACGAATCGCTTATTAAAAGAAACCGAACAACGAACCGCAGAACTGGCTGTAATAAACAGTGTGCAGGATGGTTTAGCCAAAGAACTGGATATGCAGGGTATTTATAATCTGGTTGGTGACCGGATTCAAAAACTATTCAGCGCACAAGTTGTAATCATAGCAACATTTGATCATGAAAATAAACTCGAGAATTTTAATTATCATTTTGAGAAAGGGGAAATATCACATCCCGATCCACGGCATTTCGATAAATTAAGACAACATCTTATTGCTACCGGCCAAAACATTCTGATTAATCAGGATACCATAAAAGCTGTGGCTGAATACGGATTAAGGGTAGTGCCCGGAACTGAAATGCCGAAATCACTTCTCTTCATGCCTTTGAAAGTTGGTGATAAAGTAAACGGGTATGTAAGTCTCCAAAATATTGATAAAGAAAATGCTTTTTCATTTTCTGATGTTCGTCTTTTAAGCACTTTGTCAAACAGTATGAGTGTAGCATTGGAAAATGCCCGATTGTTTGATGAGACCACCCGCTTGCTGAAAGAAACCGAACAACGTACGGCGGAACTTGCCGTAATTAATAGTGTGCAGGAAGGGCTGGCACGGGAACTGGATATCCAGGCTATTTATGATCTTGTCGGTGATCGTATCCGCAATCTCTTCAATGCACAGGTTGTGGTTATTGCTACATTAGATATTGATGCAGAAACAGAGCATTTCAAATATATTTTTGAAAAAGGGACACGGTATTATCCTGAACCCAGGCCTTATGATAAATTAAGACAGCACCTTGTTAAAACACGTAAGAAAATTCTTATCAATAACAATGTTGTAGATGCTTTTAACAAATTCGGGATGAAAATAGGCAGCGGAACTCAGTTTCCCAAATCCATGCTTTTTGTCCCATTGGTAATCGGAGATAAAATTACTAGTTATGTTAGTCTTCAGAATATTGATACAGATAATGCCTTCAGTGATTCTGATGTAAGACTTTTGGAAACTCTTGCCAACAGTATGAGTGTGGCTCTTGAAAATGCCCGTTTGTTTGATGAAACGACACGTTTGCTAAAAGAAACCGAACAACGTACAGCCGAATTGGCAATTATTAATAGTGTGCAGGATGGGTTGGCTCGTGAACTGAATATTCAGGGCATTTATGAATTGGTTGGAGAAAAAATGAGAGCAATCTTTAATGCCCAGGTCATTGACATTGTCACTTATGATAAAAAAACAACCCTTATAGAAGATCGTTATACATATGAAAAAGGTGATCGTACTTTATTGGGACCAAGACCACTGAAAGGATTCAGAAAATATGTCATTGAAACCGCCAAGCCACTTGTAATTAATAAAGATCTCGATCAGCAAAGATCTAAGTATGATCAATCAGTCATTATAGGCCTGGGCGCAAAGTCAATTGTATTGGTTCCTATGATTGCCAGCGGTGAAGTGACCGGCGTTATCAGTTTACAAAACCTTGACCAGGAAAATGCTTTTCCTAATTCTGATGTGAATCTTTTAACCACACTTGCCAACAGCATGAGCGTTGCTCTGGAAAGCGCTCGTTTGTTTGATGAAACAAGTCGCTTGTTGAAAGAAACTGAACAACGTACCGCAGAACTTGCCGTGATAAATAGTGTGCAGGAAGGCTTGGCAAAAGAACTGAATATACAGGGTATTTATGATCTGGTTGGAAATAAAATCCGTGACCTCTTCGATGCACAGGCAGTTATTATTGCAACATTCAATCATGAAGAAGAAACGGAAAGTTTCAATTACATGATTGAAAAAGGAGAAAGGTTTTATCCTAACCCAAGGCCGTTGGGAAAACTAAGACATCATCTCATCCAAACAAAAAAGAAAGTTATAATTAATAAACAGGAAGAAGGATATGCATGGTTTGGATCAGAAGTAGTTCCCGGCACTGAACCAATAAAATCCGGAGTTTTCGTTCCCTTGATCATAGGAGATAAGATCACCAGTTATGTAAGCCTCCAAAATATTGACAGGGAAAACGCTTTCAGCACCTCAGATATAAGGCTTTTAGAAACGTTGGCGAATAGCATGAGCGTTGCTTTGGAAAACGCACGATTGTTTGATGAAACAAATCGCTTATTAAAAGAAACTGAACAACGTACCGCAGAACTGGCAGTGATAAATAGCGTACAGGAAGGCCTCGCAAAAGAACTGAATATGCAGGCTATTTACGATCTCGTTGGAAATAAAGTTCGTGATGTATTCGATTCACAAGCTGTTATTATTGCCACTTTAGATCAAGAAACCGGAACAGAAAAATTTATTTATTTGATTGAAAAGGGAGAACGATTTTATCCCGAACCACGTCCATACGATAAATTGCGCCAACAGTTAATTGAGACAAAACAAAAAATCCTGATCAATCACAATGCAGCAGAAGCATTAACTGAATTTGGACTCAAAGTGGTCAAAGGCACCGAAATGCCTAAATCATTATTATATGTACCCTTAGTCGCAGGGAATAAAGTTACCAGTTATGTGAGCTTGCAAAATGTAGATAGAGAGTATGCATTCAGCAAAGCCGATGTAAGATTATTAGAAACATTAGCCAATAGCATGAGTGTGGCGCTGGAAAATGCCAGGCTCTTTGATGAAACGAATCGCTTATTAAAAGAAACTGAACAACGCACTGCAGAACTTGCGGTCATCAACAGTGTGCAGGAAGGTTTAGCCAAAGAGTTGGATATGCAGGGTATTTATGATCTGGTTGGCGAACGGGTTCAAAATCTTTTTCAAACACAGGCAGTAATTATTGCCAGCTTAGATGTTGTAAATAAATTGGAGCATTTCAATTATGTATTTGAAAACGGGAAAAATTATAAATTGGCTTCAAGGCCTATTAACAATTTACGTCAAGTACTAATTGATAAAAAACAAACAATATATATTGAAAGCGAAGAAAGAGCAAGTAAAGAATATGGAATTACAGCCATTGGAGATACCAAAATGCCAAAATCTCTGATGTTCGTCCCTCTTCTGAGCGGAAATAATATCAAGGGTTATGTAAGCATTCAAAATGTTGAAAAAGAATATGCATTCACCGATTCTGATATACGCCTGCTCGAAACATTAGCAAACAGTATGAGTGTGGCACTGGAAAATGCAAGATTATTTGAAGAAACCAATCGCTTGCTGAAAGAAACAGAACAACGCACCGAAGAACTTGCTGTTATAAATAATGTCCAGGAAGGTTTGGTTCGTGAAATGAATATTCAGGCTATCTATAATATTGTTGGTAATCGTATCTGTGAATTGTTCGATACACAAACATTGGTCATCCGCACTTTCGATCATCAAACGGGTCTTGAACATTATCAATACGCTATTGAAAAGGGCATTCATTTACAGCTTGAACCCCGTCCATTTATCTGGGCCAATAAACTTCTGATAGAATCTAAACAGTCTTTATTGATCAATAAAGATTATGCTGAAACGGCTAAGAAGCATGGTGGTAAGGGTGTTGGCAAAGGATTACCACCTAAATCTGCTCTGTTTGTTCCCATGGTTGTTGGCGATGTAGTCAAAGGTTCTGTCAGCTTACAAAATGTTGACAGGGAAGATGCATTTACGGAAGCAGACCTCCGGTTACTCACAACGCTTACCAATAGTATGAGTGTGGCTCTTGAAAATGCACGCCTCTTTGATGAAACAACTCATCTGCTTGCCGAAGCAAAACAAAGAGCTTCTGAATTAAGCACAGTAAACAGCATCAGTAAAGCATTGGCATCACAATTAGATCCGGATGATTTAATAAAATTAGTTGGAGATAAATTGAAAGATCTGTTTAAAGCCAATATTGTTTACCTGGCCCTTTTAAATAAGAAAACAAAAATTATTCAATTCCCTTACCAATTTGGTGATATTATGTTACCCTTAAAACTTGGGGAGGGGCTCACTTCTAAAATAATTCAGTCTGGAGAACCACTTCTGATCAATAAAAATGTACAAGAGTTGGCCGATCAAATGGGTTTGCAGCGGATAGGGAAACATTCATCTTCATATCTCGGCGTACCTATACCAGTGGGTGATGAAATCATTGGTGTATTGAGTGTGCAAAGCACAGAACATGAAAATAGCTTCAATGAAAGCGATCAGCGATTGTTATCTACTATTGCTGCTTCTGTAGGAGTTGCACTAAATAATGCAACACTTTTTGAAGATGTGAAGCTTGCCAAAATGGAAGCAGAAGCAGCCAGTAAGGCCGCAGAAAAAGCCAACGAAGCCAAGAGTGCGTTCCTCTCTACCGTGAGTCATGAATTGAGAACTCCATTAACTTCCGTTCTCGGTTTTGCCAAGATCATCCGGAAAAGACTGGAAGAAAAAGTTTTTCCTGCCGTGGACAAATCAGACGCAAAAACAAGTAAAACTATAAACCAGGTATCAGAAAATCTTCAGGTAGTTATTTCTGAAGGAGAAAGATTAACACACCTGATTAATGATGTATTAGACCTGGCGAAGATTGAAGCGGGTAAAATGGAATGGAACCAGGAAAATGTCAATATGAGTGAAGTGGCAGAAAGAGCTATTGCAGCCACCACTTCCCTCTTCGATCAAAAGGCGTTGAAGCTGATCAAAAATATAGATACAGATCTTCCGGACATCATTGGTGACCGGGATAAGCTGATACAGGTAATCATCAATCTTATTTCCAATTCAGTAAAGTTTACTGACAAAGGTTCAATTACCTGTAGTGTCAGACATGAAAAAGATGAGATCATCGTCAGCATTGCCGATACAGGTATTGGAATAGCTCCGGAAGATTTTGATGCTGTGTTTGAACAATTCAAACAGGTAGGCGGTGATACGCTGACTGATAAACCAAAAGGAACCGGGCTTGGTTTGCCTATTTGCAAAGAAATTGTAGAGCATCATGGCGGCCGCATTTGGTTAGAAAGTAAAGTAGGCAAGGGCAGCACATTTTCATTTGCGTTGCCCATCAGTAAATCTTCTGTACAAAAACCTTTGCATCTCGAAGATTTGGTAAGACAACTGAAAACACAAATGGCGCAATCGAAATTTCAGATAATCGGAAAGAATGCCACCATTCTTGTGGTTGACGATGATGAATCAATCCGCTCGCTGCTTAATCAGGAACTCAGCGATGCGGGATATTTGATTGAACAGGCCACCAATGGAAAAGAAGCGCTGGAACGTATTCGCAAGAATCGCCCTGATCTCATCATACTCGATGTGATGATGCCGGAAATGAACGGATTTGATGTAGCGGCTGTTCTTAAAAATGATCCGCAAACAATGGACATCCCTATTATAGTATTATCTATTGTTCAGGATAAAGCAAGAGGGTTCCGCATTGGTGTAGATCGTTAT
Organism: uncultured Bacteroidota bacterium; assembly: GCA_963823125.1. GTDB lineage: Bacteria > Bacteroidota > Bacteroidia > Chitinophagales > Chitinophagaceae > UTBCD1. Next base: position 502,766 of record CAWGKD010000001.1, on the reverse strand, counting down.
TTAACCAAACCAATTGATACTGCTCAACTATTTGCAGAAGTTGGCGCTTTGCTGGAACAAGGCAAATCAAAGAAAAAAGTAATGGTGGTTGATGAAGACAGCGCTGCTGTTCGTTCTTTAACTGATGTCTTAAAAGCTAAAGGTTATCATGTGGTTGAATCGGATGGAAAAGAATTGGTGGAAAAAGCCATCTCAACACAGCCAGACATTATTATATTGAATAGCGTTCTTTCCGATAAACATGAAATCGTTCAATCACTTCGTTTTGAAAAAGGATTGGAAAACGTTTTGTTTTTAATTTATCAGTAAATAAAATTTTGTATTAAAATTGGTCATTGAAAATTCTAACAAATGGAACAAAAACTTTTGATTGTAGATGATGAAGCACATATCCGTATGCTCATTGGTCAGACATTGGAAGAACTGGAAGATGAAGGAGTCAATTTTTTTACCGCAGAAAATGGCGAGCAGGCATTGGAGATTATCCAGGCGGAAAAACCGCAACTGGTATTCCTTGATGTGATGATGCCGAAAATGAATGGCATGGAAGTTTGCAGGCGGGTAAAAAATGAGTTGGGATTGAAAGATGTATTCATTGTTCTGCTTACCGCAAAAGGACAGGAGCTTGACCGGCAGAAAGGACAGGAAGTCGGCGCCGATGTTTATATGACAAAACCATTTGATCCGGAAGCGATACTCGCCAAGGCAAAAGAAGTTCTCGGTCTTTAATATTTATCACCCAGTCGAAAATTTATTTTATTGCCATTAAAAAATGACAAAACTCAATCTTAAAAATATTATAGGAAAGAAGAATGATTCTTCTGCTTTGCTGATGCTATTTCTTGATCAGATAAAAGCCGGCATTTTTATTGAAGACGAGAATGGCAAACTTTTATTGGGTAGTGTTCAGCAGAATCCCGGTTTCCAAATCCCGGTTACAATCGATAATGAATTACTCGGCTGGGTAAAAGGTGATGAGCATGCAAATATGATTGCCGATTTTCTCATGCACTTATTGCAAAAAGAATCCGAGAAAAAAAAATTGGGCAGTGAAGTCCTGAATTTGTACCAGGATGTAAATATGATTTTTAATTTTTCTGAAAAGCTTGCACAGGCCATTGAGCCGGCTGCCATTGCAAAAATAACCCTGGACGAAGCCTGCCATTTGATTAAATCTGAAACCGGTGTTGTTGTCTTATGGGATGAAAAAACAAAATCATTGAAGGTAGTTGCCAACGCTGGTGAATTGTTTTTTGATGAAGAAAAAATTAACAGCAACCGAAGCCTTTTGCTGAAAATTGTACTAAGTGGCCAGTCAGAGATCATTGGCGATATTTCATCCCTGGCCGAAGCCGGAATCATTCTACCGCAGGTAAAAACAGTCTTATACGCTGCGTTAAAAGTTAATCATCGGGTGATGGGTGCAATAATTTTGGCCAGGCACGAACTCATTCAATATACAGCCGCCGATCTTAAATTGCTGACGACGCTGGCTCTGCAATCTTCTTCCGCTATAGAAAGCGCACTATTATTTGAAAAAAATATCCAGGAAGCTAAAGAACGGGAAGAAGCCATGCGCCGCATTTATGAAGTGACGGCAAAATTTGTGCCTTATGAATTCATTAAATCCCTTGGACATGATCTGATCACCGATGTAAAATTGGGGGACCAGGTTGAAAAAATAGTAACCGTTTTATTCTCGGATATCAGGAATTATACTACATTTTCAGAACGGATGACTCCGGAAGAAAATTTCAGTTTTGTCTGTTCTTTCAATGAACGCATGGGTCCTGTCATTCGTAAGCATCATGGATTTATCAATCAATATCTCGGCGATGCCATCATGGCTATCTTTCCGCGAAATGCAGCCGATAGTTTGGAAGCAGCCGTTGAAATGCAAAAAGCTGTTCAGGAATTCAACAAGGAGCGTCAATTAATTAATGAATCACCAATTCAAATTGGAGTAGGTATGCATACCGGGCCCCTTATTATGGGAATTACCGGCGATCAAAACCGGTTAGATGCTACCACCATTTCAGATACGGTCAATACAGCTTCCCGCATTGAAAGTCTGACCAAATATTATAAAGCCAGCATTATTCTCAGCGATGAAACGTTCCGGCAAATTTCTCATCCTGAAAATTTTCATCTGCGTAATCTGGGAAAAGTTCAGGTAAAAGGAAAACAATTCGCTGTCGGCATCTATGATTGTTTTAGTGGAAATACTTCAGAAGAAATTTCTAAAAAAGAAGAAACACTGGCCGCATTTAATAAAGGGATAACACAATACCAGAATAAATTATTTTCAGATGCCATTGAATCATTCAATCATATCATCCGTTTTCATCCTGAAGATCAGACAGCACATTTTTTTATTGAGAAAGCGAATCGGTATATCAAAAATGGAGTTCCTGCAAATTGGGCAGGCGTGGAAGAGATGACAAATAAATAAAATAATTTCCAGCTTCAATTATGCTATCTGTTGAGACATATAAGAAAGTAAAATTGCAGATCCTTGAGAAATTGAAACTAGGGCTGGCAAAAAATCTTTATTACCACGGGTTGCATCATACATTAGATGTATTGGCTGAAGCGGAAAGAATTGCACGGGAAGAAAATATTTCAGGAAAAGAAGACAATCTTCTTTTGAATGTCGCTTGTGTTTATCATGACAGCGGATTTTTAGTTACTTATAAAAACCATGAGGAAGCCGGTTGTAAAATTGTAAGCGAAGAATTGCCTTCCTTTGGTTTTACCCGGCAGCAGATTCAAATTATCTGCGAAATAATCATGGCGACAAAAATCCCGCAAACACCGCATAACAAACTCGAAGAAATAATCTGTGATGCTGATTTGGATTATTTGGGAAGGAATGATTTTTTCCCCATCAGTAACTCTCTTTTCCGGGAAGTAAAGGAACGTGGCTGGGTAGATAATGAAAGAGACTGGAATATAAAACAAGTGGCTTTTTTTAAGGCTCATCATTATTTTACACCCACTAATAAAAATTTACGGGAAAAAGAAAAACAAAAACACCTCGAAATGATTGAAGCCATGATTTAAAGATTGGAAGCAGGTAATTATTTTATCAAAACAAACAGTTGATTCATGAAATCACATAAGTTAAACATTAAAATTGTAATCGGCATTGTAGGTGTGTTGAGCCTTATCATTTTTTCATTAGTACTTATCGTATTTCATATTGCAAAGCTGGAAAGTCTGGGTGAAATACTGATGCATTATGGTTTAATCATTGCACCGGTCAGCATTCTCTGGGTTTTATTTGAAAAATACTTATGGCATACAAGATTATTTCAATCAATGCGTAAATCACTGAACATTTCACCGGATATCCGCGGACGCTGGGAAGGTTCTCTTGAAAATGCTGATGGCAGCCCGGCCCAGAAATTTGTAATAGAAGTAAAGCAAACACTCACTTTACTGAAAGTACACTCCTATTCTACCATCGGTCATTCAGCAAGTATACTTTGTGAAATTGCAACGGATACTCATGAAGAAAGTTTCACTTTATGTTATTTATGGGAAGGTGAAACCAATACAGATCTGAAAGATATGCACCAGGGCGAACGTTTCCAGGGATATACCATGCTGAATTTATATGAACATGAAAAACCGAAAGCGCTGAAAGGTTCTTATTTCACCAATCGCAAATCAGGGCAAAGTCGTGGTGGTATTATATTAAAACAGGTTTCTCTTGAATTGAAAAGAAGATTCGAATAAATTATTAATCCAGCACTTCATAGATTACCAGGGGATTCGATTTATTTTTCAAAACTACATCACCAACTTTCCGGCAATTGAATGAATCTTTCACTTTTTCATAAGATGATTCAGTAATAATGATCTGCCCTTCTTTTGAAGCAGATTGTAATCGTTGTGCCGTATTAACGGCATCTCCGATCACGGTATAATCCAACCGGCGCAAATTGGAAGAACCGATATTACCCGAAATCATTTCACCGCTGTTGATGCCAATAGAAACTTTGGGTTTGAAAAAAATATTGCCTGTTTCATTCGGTAATTCTTCAATCTTTTTTCTTACGCCAAGACAGGCATCAATAGCCCGGTCAAGATGAAAATCACCGCGGAAAACAGCCATGATGGCATCTCCAATGAATTTATCAATGTAACCGCCCTGGGCAATGATCTCTTTCACCATCACATCAAAATATTTATTCAGCAACTTCACAACTGTATCCGGTGTTTCATTTTCGCTGATCGTTGTAAAACTGCAGATATCTAAAAAAGCTACGGTCGCTTCCACGGTTTCATTCACCATCAGCGATGATTCAAATTCACGGCTGCCCATGAAATTCAATACAGTTTCATCTACATACATTTTAAGTATGTTATTTTCCTTAACAGCCTTCATCGTTTCCCGCAACTGCTTTACATGTTTGATTGTCTTTTCTACGGTTAACTCAAGGTCTTCAAAATTCACCGGCTTGGTAATAAAATCAAAGGCACCACGGTTCATGGCCGTGCGAATATTTTGCATATCCCCGTAAGCAGAAACGATCACTGATTTAAATAAACCATTTTGTTCATTTAATTTGGAAAGCAAAGTAAGCCCATCCATTTCAGGCATATTGATATCACTCAGCACTACATCCACATCATCGTGTTGTTCCAGTTGTTCCAGGGCATATCTTCCATTAGCGGCAAAAATAAATTCATATTCATGCTCCCTTATCTTCTGCCGGAACTTTTGCTTGATAAGAATCTCCAGATCCGTTTCATCATCCACAACTAAAATTTTAGCCATTACCTTATAGCTTTTAATTTTTCTTTCAGGCTGTTAAACTCAAGCGGTTTGGTGAGGAAATCATCCGCACCTAATTGCATAGCAGTACGAAAATTTTCCGGATCGCCATAAGCCGTGATCATCATCACTACCGGCGGTGGTTCACTATGTTTTTCCTTGATCTGCCTCAGCAACTCCAGCCCACTCATACCCGGCATATTTATATCGGAAAGTATCAGCACAGCTTCATGATCACGACCGTTTAAATAAGTCAATGCTTCTTCGCCGGAATAGGCAAAAACAAATTCCATTTCCTTGTTCCTGATTTCTTTTCTGAAACGTTGTTCAAACAGAATCTGAACGTCCTTTTCGTCATCAACTACTAAAATTTTCATTTAATGAATTTATGATTTTTAATCCGGTAAATTAATTATAAATTCTGCAAATTTCCCTACTTCTGCTCTACCCTCAATTCTCCTGCAAGTGTGCTATTCTCTAATCTCAATCAAAAAACTTCTCCCAGGTTTGCAAAAAATCCATGGGAGCCATGCAATCCAAATCCATAATCCAGCGCCACATTCGTCCTGGAAAATTTATTCAGCTTGAAACGTATTCCTGCGCCCCATCCCGGGTTGACCGCTTCAAATCGGGATGTCGTTTCTTCAGTAAATGATTCTGCATTGGCAAAAACAACTCCTCCGAAAAGACCATTCGGGGTGATTCCAAAGCGATATTCTGCTTCAAGGTATAAAAGATCTCTTCCACGAAATCTCCCCTGGATATATCCTCTTCCAAGATTATGATAAGTGTCGCAGGCTGTTGAAGGTAAATTAAGATAAGGTGGTTTACCACTTAATGTAAACCAGTCGTAAGTCCAGAATGCAAGTATATTTTTTGAAGAAGTAGAAACATTCACATATTTCCGCAGATCTATAAGAAGAGATTGCCAGCTTGTATCACTTCCTAAAAACCTGTAGTTAGTTCTGTAAACAATGTTAGCATAATATCCCTGCTGAGGATTGATTGAATTTCTTCTTTCATCATAAAGAAGATTATAGGTAATGCCGGAAGAAAGTGCAGTAGGTTTCAAACCATATTTTTCATAATCAGTTACCACACCAGCTTTCGGATCCACTTCTTCAATATTGGAATAGTAATCAAAATCGTAACCAAGACCCAGGTAAAAATCTGGTAATATAGTTTTGAATATTGTTTGGTAGAGACGGATATAATTATAATCAATCTGGTAGCCATCTGATTTTTTAGTAAGACTACCCAATCCATAAGTTTGCTGGGGAAATTTTTCGTAAAGCCAGTCGGTGAGAATATTATATTTATTTCCATTGGTCCAGATATTGCCCTGAAGCGGCACAATGAACTGTTCATTTTGAGTATACTTTACCACTGCCAAAATGCTGGAGATATTTGCGTCCTTATGATTGCTGGTATAAAATGCAAGGTTTCCATTCAAAGCAGCAGCAAATCCGGTTTGCAAAGTATATTCAACAGAAGGCAACAACGAAGCATACAATTTGCCCGTTCTTATTTCACTGGTATCTTCCCTGATTTTTTTTCGTTTGCTGAGAAGATGATTGATGATATCATAAACATCGATCTGTTTATTTCCTGTTAGCAGGTGCAGATGTCTCCTGTCTTCAATAACAGTATCTTTCTTTTTACCGATAGTAATTGGAATGCTGTTCTGTGCTGACAAGGAAAAAGCAGCCAATAATACAATCAGCAAAAAAGTAAATTTTAATAAGTTGCTATTTGTAAATATTCTCACTCCTTTTTAAACTTTTGGTAATTGAATAATAAACTCCGTTCCTTCGTTTGCACTTTATTTCACTACCATGCGTTTTTACAATATAGGAAATTGTCTGAACCACGGATTACCACAGATGGACGGATTTCACTGATTTTAAATTCATAGTACAAGTCTTTTAAACGTCAAACTTTTACTTCCGAAGTTTATCAGCAATCCTACTTCCAGTTTATATGCTTTCAGGTAATTTAACACCTGCCCCATGTGTACATCTTCAAGTTCTATGATTGCTTTTAATTCTACTAATACTAATACTTATCCTTCCTCAACAAAATCGGCTCGTCTTGTTCCAATCGGTTCCTGCAATTGTTTATAAAATATCTCTTGTTCAATTTCCCTGGCATAAGATAACCCAGCCTTGCCCAACTCCCAGGCCAAAGCTCTTTGATAAATAACTTCCTGGAACCCATTCCCCAGAAATTTATGTACTTCAAAAGAAGCACCAATGATTTTTTCTGTTATGTCTTTATATTTTAATTCTCCTTGCATTTTTTAATCTGTGTAATCAGTTAATCATTTAAATCCGTGATTCAGACAGGTAATAAAATAATAAACTCACTTCCTTCTCCTTCTTTCGTTTCCACTTTTATCCCGATAGCTATCGGGATCGGGACTCTGCCATGTGCTTTTACAATATCATAAGTTGTCTGAATCTCAGATTTACACGGATGGATAGATTTCACAGATTTCATTTTAATTTCTTTTTTTGTTTTGATGGTGGTAAAAAATTTTCTCCGGTAATTACTTTTCTTCCTGTTTTATTTTCCAATGCAAGCCTTGCATCTTTTGCAATCTTTCCACCTTTCTTTCCTGCCACTGCATTTTGTTGTACACCTTTTGCTTTTTCGGTTTCTGCAATTTGTCTTGTAGATAATTCTGCCAATGCGGTAAAGATTAATTCTGCTTCGCTCATATGGTCCGGAGGTTCTGCGTTTTCAATCCTTTCAGATTTTTGTGTTGCTTTACAGAAAGCCCTGCCCATTCTGTGTGAATGATATTAGTAAGGAATGCGAACTCATCAGATTTTTCCACACCACTATTCTTCCAATATTGTCGGTTAATTTATTACGGGTTTCCTGGCCTGTCATTCGTTGCTGAATCCATTTTTCGCTTCTTCCCAATCTTTGCCAGTTTTCCCTTGCCCTGTCAAGGCTTTGTTCGGGGTCTGCAATTTCCTGCATACGTTCATAACCAACTTTTGCTAACCATAATTTGAATGGTTCTGCTTTGGGCGATGGTATAGATTGAATGAGACGAAGGAGTTGTTCAGTATCTGCAACATCGGTCATACGCATTTTCCCATCTGCGGCTTTCATTTTCAAAGCGTGACCGTTTGTCACGGTTTCATTTCCTTCTTTCTTAAGCCTCTCTTTCAGCTTACGCCAATAAGCCAGAGAGTCAAGACTCTCAGTAAGGATAGCTATAACATCAGAAATGGAGAAATACCATTTTTGTTTTTCTTCATCACAGTGTGTTCTTACTTTTTGCTGCTCAAACAGCTTCACTTCATTTTTCATTTGCTTTTATGTTTAATGGTAATACAATTATTAACTCACTTCCTTCTCCTTCTTTTGTTTCTACTTTTATTTCTCCACCATGTGCTTTTACAATATCATAACTCAATGATAAACCCAATCCTGTTCCTTGTCCTGTTGGCTTGGTAGTAAAGAATGGCTGAAATATTTTATCTAATATTTTTTTCGGAATACCACTGCCATTGTCCTTCACCGTTATTTCAATCTTATTATTTATCTTCCTTGTACTGACTGAAACTGTGGGTTCAAAACCTTCTGGCTGTTCTTTCTTCTTTTCACTCACTGCGTAAAATGCATTGTTGAATAAATTGATAAATACACGAACGATTTCCTGTTGCATAAGCGGAATCTTATCAATGCTTGCATCAAAATTGGTTTTAAGATTAGCCTGGAAAGATTTATCTTTTGCACGAAAGCCATGATAACTTAATCTCAGGCATTCGTCTGCAATAGCATTGATATTGACAATTTCTTTTTGTCCTGCACCGGATTGTGAATGTTGCAACATTCCTTTTACAATAGCATCTGCTCTCTTACCGTGATGCAGTATCTTTTCTAAATTTTGTTTTACATCCGTGGCAATGGCTTTGGCTTCATCCAACTCTCCTTTTTCTATTTCAGCATTCATTTCATCCAAAAGCTCATTACTTACCTCCGAAAAATTATTTACAAAGTTCAACGGGTTTTGTATCTCATGTGCAATACCGGCAGTCAATTCTCCCAATGATGCCATTTTCTCTGATTGGATAAGTTGGGACTGGGTAGATTTTAAATTAGTAAGTGTGGTTTCTAAAACTTTATTGGCTTTTTGTTTTTGACGGTTATTCCGGAAAAGAATAAAAGCCACTAAAAGAAGTACTCCTAATCCTGCAATTAATGCATATTGTTTTAATTTATTTTGATAATTAATTTGTGCCGCTGCAATTTCTTGTTGATGCGCTTCCTTCTGGGCAACTAATGTTTGAATGGCTTCAATATTGTCGGTTCCAAATAAACTGTCTTTATATGCATCGGCAATTTTCAAATATCGTAATGATTCTTTGGTATCTTTTGGCTCATAGAATATAGAGAGCAGGGCAGAAGCTTCCTGAATGGTTTTCTTTTGAGAAATCAATTTGGATTCATCAAGACCTTTCTTTGCATAATAAATTCCTGAATCCGGTTGACCGGTTTCTTTAAAAAAGGCCGCAATTTTGTTATAGGAAGTTGCCACAGCTCTCAGTTCATTATTAGTCAAAGAAATTTCCAGCCCTTTCTGGTAATAATTCAATGCCGTGCTAAACTTTCCTCTTTTCATTTCAATGTTTCCCAAAGCCGTATAGGTCAAAGGTTCTTCTCTGTTTTCCTTAAGAAATTCATTGATAGCCTGTTGCTCATAATACAAGGCAGAATCCAATTGATTCAATCCTTCCAATGCATTGCCTAAATCAAATAAGCCATAGGCCAACCCTTCCAAATTGTTATTTGCCCTGGCAATTTGTATTTCTTTTTCCAGATAAGCTTTGGAATTGGAGAAATCTTTTAATATAATATATACTTCACCAATAGCATTCATTGCCGGGGTAGCAAATCCCTCTACCCCATTCTCCTTTGCTATTTGTAATGCTTCGAATGCTATTCCCATTGCCTTGGGTAAATTACCCTGCTGCTCCGTGGTAATAGCCATAAAAGATAAGGCCAGAATTTCACCTCTCAGATAATGAATTTGTCGTGATAATTTCAAAGCCTGCTGTCCATATAAAATGGAAGAATCAGTATACCCCAAACGATATGTAAAACACAGTCCTGTAAGTATATTTATCCGGCTGACATCATCATGGGCAATAGCCAATTGATGCTGCAGGCTATCAATCGTTGCTCTCGTTTGGGTAAAAACAACACTCCATGTCAATACCGAAAGAAATATTAAAATTAATCTCTTTATCATAATTATGATTATACTGGTATTTGAATAATAAACTCACTTCCTTCTCCATCATTGGTCTCAACCTTTATCTTTCCGCCATTCGCTTTTACAATATCAGAAATTGTCTGAATCACGGATTGCCACGGATGAATGGATTTCACTGATTTTTTCATTTCGATCTATTTTGTATATTTCTTTCATCCGTGTAATCTTTTAATCCTATTAATCAGTGATTCAGACAACAGGTAATAAAATAATAAACTCACTCCCCTCTCCTTCCTTCGTTTCTACTTTTATTTCTCCGCCATGTGCTTTTACAATATCATAACTTAAACTCAATCCTAATCCCGTTCCCTGCCCGGTTGGTTTAGTAGTAAAGAATGGTTGAAAAATTTTATCCAATACTTTTTGCGGAATACCGTTGCCATTATCTTTTACACTTATCAAAATCCCCGAACCCCCTAAAGGGGGCATTACAGTCTTAGTAGTTACTGTTACAGTTGGTTCGTACTCAACTCCCCCTTTAGGGGGCTGGGGGTTTTTCCTTTTTTCATCAACTACATAAAACGCATTCGTAATTAAATTCAAAATCACTCTTCCAATATCCTGAGGAATGATATTGATATTTCCAATGCTTTCATCGTAATCTGTTTTCATCGTGGCATTGAATGATTTGTCTTTTGCTCTTAGTCCATGATAAGCCAACCGCAAATATTCATCGGCTAATGCATTGATGTTGGTGGGTTCTTTTACACCCGAGCTGCTTCTTGAATGTTGAAGCATCCCTTTTACAATGGCATCGGCACGTTTGCCATGATGAAGAATCTTTTCCAGATTTTGTTTTACATCCGTGGCAATGGCTTTTGCTTCATCCAATTCACCTTTTTCTATTTCAGCATTCATTTCATCCAGAAGCTCATTACTGACTTCAGAAAAATTATTCACGAAGTTCAACGGATTTTGTATCTCATGTGCAATGCCTGCAGTGAGTTCTCCCAATGAAGCCATTTTTTCCGATTGTATCAATTGCTTTTGAGTTGCCTGCAATTCTGTTAATGCATCTTCTGCTCTCTTTTTTTCTGTTTGCAGTTTTATCAGATCTTCTTCAGCCTGTATGGCGTGTGCTTCAGCAATTTTCAAATCATTAAAACGTGTAAACGTGAGATTAAATACTCCGGCAAATCTTTCCAGTAATTGAACTGTTTCTTCCGGCTGTGCATCCGGCGAAGCCATGCCAATAAAACCTTTGGAGAAATAAGCAATATATTGTACTCTGCGTTTTTGGGTAAGGCCACCTTTAAACGGAACATTTAATTTATTAAGATGTTCAAAATATTCTTCCAGTTCTTTTCCGTACATATCAATCATCGTGGATTTTCTTTGCTCTTTCCATCCTTCATACATTTTTAAAAAAGAACTGTTGTCGTTTAAGTTTGCAGTAAAACCTGAACTCACCTTACTCCCGTCTTCATCTGTTATCCAGAACTCTGCATTTCCTGTCTCATCTTTCATGATTGCGATATATAAACGATTGGGCTCAATTCCAAGATGAATCAATTGCCTGAAAACAACGGCAGCCGTTTCTGCGAGCTCATCGCTTTTTTGCATAGCAAGTGTTCTGCTTCTCACTCTTTCCAGCGCCGTTTCAATTTGAGCTTCTCTTGCCTGCGCTTCAGATCTTTTTAAATCCATATATCGCCTGAACGTAAGCTCAATTACATTTTTGAATCGTTCAAGGATATTTAATTCGGCTTCTGTAAAATTTTTTTCCGACCAGGCATATACAAATCCTTCCGAAAACATGATCCAGTGACCATGTTCTTCCTGACCTTCATTCTTTATATTTAAATCAGTTTTAAGTCCGGCTGAAAGTATTTTATAATAAGAACTCAGTTCCTCTCCGCTTAAAGTAGTTATATAGTTTTCCTTTCTTAGCCAAAACTCATATTGATTTTCAAAAACCGGATGTCCGGATAAAGAAATTTCACCCATTAATGCAAGTTGATCGCCATCGCCGGATGAAGTAGATGAGTAAATATGTGCCTTGTGACTTTCCTTCGAGATTAAACCAACCCCTGACCGGATTGGCTTAATGCCAAGCTTGCTCAATTCAGTAAATATTATACTGGCAGTTACAGAAAGATCGTTACTGTTGTGCATCGCCATTGCTTTTGCACGAACTCTTTCCAATCCAGCTTCTATCTGTGCTTCTCTTGCCTGTGCTTCGGCTTTTTGCAAATCGAGGAAGCGGGTATAGGTCTGTTCAAAAACTTTTGCGAAGCGTTTGAATATATCATGTGCTTCCGATACGGGTTCATAAGTGATAAACACCAGGTACCCTTGCGAAAAATAGGCGCAATATGTTATTTGAAACTTAGGCATTTCAAACCCTGAGTTTTCAAGATCACCGAATATTTCTCCGGAATCGGGAAGACTAAACATGTATCGGTAAGTTGCAGCAAGTGATTCGCCTTTTGACTCCATTACCAAAAGCTCATCTCTTCGTTGCCGTGCATCATAGATGCTAATAAAGAAAGGATCTTCTGTAAGTGGTGTTCTGAAAGGTGGGGAAATACCGCCATCTGCCAGGCTCATGTATTGCGTGACAGCTTTCTCATCTTTATCAAAAATATTGAAACCACAGGCCCAAGGCTGCATACCTAAAACCTGGATTTGCTTAAACATATCGGAAGCAGCTCTATTAAGGTCTTCACTTTTTTGCATAGCCATCGTGCGGCTTCTTACTCTTTCCAATGCTGCTTCAATCTGTGCTTCTCTTGTCTGTGCTTCTGCTTTTTGCAGATCGAGAAAACGGGTATAGGTTTGCTGGAATACTTTTCCAAAACGCATCAACGTGTCATTCTCTTCATCTGTATAAGGAGATACCCGAAAAATTTTCGATGTACAAACCAATATTCTCTAACAATACACCTGATCCGGCAAGGCCAGGACAATTGAAATAATATTCCAATGTTTCCTCCGGCACGCCGGGAATAAACTTAAAAAGATCCCGATAAAATTTGTTTTTTTCTTCAAAAGTCAGATGGTATTTAAAGAAATCCTGTCCCTTTTCTTTTGCTTCCTTAATGCTGTTATTGGGTGGAGAATCAAACCAAGGGATTGTTACCTCTGAGGGAACCAAGTGCTGGTCAGCCAGCCAGATATGCATATCATCCCTTTCTTTATAATCGATAAGAAAACCTGTATGTTCAATATGAATATTTAAGTGAACGAATTGATCGTATACTACCTGGATAACTTCCTTAAGCTCCTCGCTTTTTTGCATACCCATGGAACGGCTGCGCACTCTTTCTAACGCTGCTTCAATTTGTGCTTCTCTTGCTTGCGCTTCTGCTTTTTGCAAATCAAGAAAACGGGTATAGGTTTGTTCAAACACTTTTGCAAAACGATTTAACAACCCGCTGGCATCAGGTTGAGCTGTCCCCGCAATTAGCAGTAAATAACCATCTTTGAAAATTGCTGCATACTTGTATTGTGTTTCCAACAATACATATTCCGATTCGTTTAGTTTTTTAAGTGTATTTGGAGCGCTGGGTTGAGACATTAACCATTGATAATGCCGTTTGAGTTCTTCACCACCAAGTACCTGTTCATAGATAGGTTCTCCTTTCAGGGAAGCTTCATAAATACCGCGATGCCCTTCGTCTTCTTTAAAGGGAAGTAATAGTGGTGGCAGAATTTCATCCAAAGCGCCATTGCTTGTCCATCCTTCCACCAAATCAGCATCTTTTTTCCATATATAGAATCCGGTTCTTGAAAATGATAATCCCAAATGCTGTAACTGCTGAAAAAGCAGTAAAGCGGTTTCAGCCAGTTCATTTGATTGATGCATCGCCATCGTTCTTGCACGCACTCTTTCTAATGCTAATTGAATTTGTGATTCTCTTGCCTGTGCTTCGGCTTTTTGCAGATCGAGAAAACGGGTATAGGTTTGTTCAAATACAGCAGCAAATCTTTCCAACAGCTTTATGCTTTCTGATGAACGTGATTCATTGGATTGCACATTGAGTAAACCTTTGGAAAAGAAAGCCACATTGATAATGCGGTGTTTTTCTTCCGGATTATAAGCAGCGCCGCCTTTGCTGGCTCTGTAAGTTGTAAAATCATGTAGTTCTTTACCGGAAAGATCAATTACCAATGATTTATAATTATCCTTCCATGCTTTATAAATTCTGTTAGTTACGTTAGGTTCATCCATGGAAAATTTAAACACTCTTTCGTTCTGATTCCCATACATGGTAACCCAATATTCAATTACCCATTCTTTTTCATTGATGATGCCGATCGTTGCCTGGTCAGGCTTTTCTCCCAATTCTTTGAACTGATTAAAAAGAATATATACGGCTTCAGAAAGTTCATCACTCTTTTGCATGGCCATCGTTCTGGCACGAACTCTTTCCAGTGCCAATTCAATCTGTGCTTCTCTTGCCTGAGCCTCTGCTTGTGCTACATCGGTATATCGCTGATAAGAAAGTACAAATACATTTTTGAAGCGTTTCAATATTTCTACCTGCTCATTTGTAATAGCGTTGAAAGATGAAATGCCCAAATGACCTGTACCTATAGAGTACATATAAAAACACAAAGAATCAGCGGTTGCTTCCCTGCTGTCTTTTAGCGGAGATAAGCTTTCTCTCCATTTACGCCAGTCATTAAATTTCTTTCCTGAAAAATCTTTTTGATAAAAAGTATCTCCGGAATTGCCCAGCTCATTATATAATTCCTCAACGATTGGTGAGCTTTTATAAGGAGCTTCTCCCATGACTACTGATTCATAATCGGAATACACACTAATGCTATAGGATTCTTTAGCGTCATTCTTTATTGCAATCTGTGCATTCCGGATATTGCTAAAGCCGAGCAGCTTAAGTTCTTTATACATCGATTCGCAAACAGTGATCAACTCTTCTGATTTATGCAAACTCATGGCAACAGCTCTCATTCGTTCAAGCGATGCCTCTATTCTTGCTTCTATTGCCTGTTTTTCTGCCTGTGCTACATCCATATACCTTCTGTAAGCAAAAGCAAAAACGTTCCTGAACCGTTTCAGCAATTTTATTTTTTCTTCGCTGGCAGGGGTATAAGTTGAAATGCCGATAGAACCTGTTCCTATTGAATAGAAATAATAGGAAAGTGCAGAAACCTTATCCAGCCGCGGATCATCCTTTTCGCCCATTCCTTTTCTGTATTCCCTCCACTTATTTAGCTCACTTCCTTTAATTACAAACTCTGCAAAAGCATCATTTGCTTTTCTGACCTTCTTCACTAAATTCTCAGTCGCAGGATGACTGTTATAAAAAATAGTGGTAACTGTTGCTCCCGCTGAATCCGAAAAATCATAATTGAGAAAGGAACCTTTATCATCGTCATGAATATTGATCATGGCATTCCTGAGCTCATCAAAACCTAATGTTTGAAGCTCTGTATAAAGTATTTTACAAATGCCCAATAATTCATCCGGCTTCTTCATGCCCAGCGCCTGTGCTCTCACTTTTTCAAGAGAAGCTTCGATCTTTGCTTCTCTTGCCTGTGCTTCTGCCTTTGCCACATCCATGTATCTGCGGTAGGCAAAAGCAAAAACATTCCGAAACCGCTTCAGCAATGCAACCCTTTCTTCACTGATCTTGCTAAAAGTGGAAATGCCAATGGAACCTATGCCGATGGAATAAAAATAGAAATACAGACCCTTCGCCTTGTTCAATCTTGGATCATCTTTTTGGCTCGTCTGTTTTCTCAATCTTTTGAATTCAGCTAAAGCTTTGCCGGTAAGATGGCTTTCGATAAACGCATTATCGGTACTATGACTGGTTTTGATTATTTTTCCCACAAAAGGAAGAATATTATTGGTAAACCGGTTAACACTCTTTCCCACCGTATCAGCATAATCATAATTAATAAATGAACTGTCAGTATCACTGTGAATGTTGATAATTGCATTGCGCAATTCATCAAAACCCAATGAGCTTAATTCTTTGAACAATGTTTCGCAAACGTTCAGCAGATCATCCGGCTTCATCATACCCATTGCCTGCGCTCTCACTTTTTCAAGAGAAGCTTCAATCTTTGCTTCCCTGGCCTGTGCTTCGGCTTTTTCAATATCCAGATACCTGCGATAGGCTAATTCAAACACGTTGAGAAATTGTTTGAATAAATTCTCTTCTTCTTTTGTTAACGGTTGGTATGTTGAAATGCCCAGGGCAACGGGGCCAAGAGAATACCAATAATAGTTGAGAGAAGATGCTGTATTCAGATATTTATCAATAAAGACTTTAGTTTTCTTCTGATAAGCGATCCAGTCTTTTAATTTTTTTCTTCCTTTGATATGAGTGATATAAAACTTACCCTTCCCCTTCAGCATCTGCGCTGCAAAATCCCTGGCAACTTTATGATCAGTATAGATTGTATCAGTAATGAAGGTTTTATCATGCTTGGCATAATATTGATAATTCATATAAGTACCCCGCTGCTCATAAAAAATAGCAGTCTGTATATTGCGGATCTCTTTTACCCCCAACGATTGAAGCTGAAGTGAAATAGTTTTACAGATCTTCAGCATATCGGCAGGCTCTTTCATCTTTAAAGCCACTGCCCGTACCTTCTCCAATCCGCTTTCAATCTTTAGTTCCCTTGCCTTTGCTTCCAGCTGAATTTTCAATTCAGCATATTGCTGAATAAGTTTGTGTTCTGTATTCTTCTTCATGACTATAATTATACAATTGGTAATTGAATAATAAACTCTATTCCCTCTTCCAGCTTTTTTTCCACCTTTACTTCTCTTTCATCCGTTTTTAAAATATCACATGTTGTCTGAATCACGGATTAAACAGATTTATGGATTTCACAGATTTTGCATCAACATTTTAATCCGTGTAATCTTTTAATCTTAGTAATCTGTAATTCAGACAACAGATTATTACACACTCTTACACTTTCTTATCAATAAAGTAAAGGTTTCAGACTCGGATCGTTTATTCGTCATAACAAACTGCACTTTTTTAATAAAAGCAGTTTTGTTATTACAAGGTAAGTTTTTCCCTCCTTATTCAGTTGAAGCTAAAGAGTATCTGTTTCTCCTTTTGGAAAAATACTCTTGTCGGCTTAAGCCGTTTTTTAAAATACAAATCCTGAGATAGAATGGCTTGATGGAAGTAATATTGTCCGTTCGGTTTAGGTTGCTTCTCCCGCCCCGATTAAACCGGGGATCGCAAAAAAGATCACCCTGATGGTTTGCTATTAACTTCAAGTTATTCAGTCTCCGTCTTTGCAAGGTTTGTCAGGAGATTTTTTAAATGAAATGTTTATTGCCGGCAAGCCGAAGCAATCTTTTTCCAACCTGCCACTGGCAAAAGTGGATTATGTATTGCCATAAAAAATTATCGTTTTGCCCCTTAGCCTAAACTGATCAAAGACCTCTTTGTCCTATGCCATCCTGTGGTTTGATTCATAGATACTCCAACTCAAGTGCGTCACAAGTGCGCAAAATAGCGCAGTTATAGCGCACTTGTGATACTTCAGGTACGGATAAGCTATGCTTTTGCTATACCGCAAGGCTAAGAAATCTGCCAACTGAACTGTTACCGGGAGTTTGAAAAAAAGGTTATTATATCCTCTAAAAGTATAAGGCTGCTTCATCAACTTTAAACTAGTAATTGGATAATAAACTCTGCCCCTTCACCTTCTTTCGTTTCCACTTTTATTTCTCCGCCATGAGCTTTTAAAATATCATAAATTGTCTGAATCACGGATTTGCACAGATGGATGGAGTTCACGGATTTTTCATTTCGTTCTATTTTGTTTATGTTTTTCATCCGTGTAATCTTTTAACCCCGATAGCTATCGGGGTTCAGACAACAGGTAATTGAATTATAAACTCACTTCCCTCACCTTCTTTAGTCTCCACTTTTATCTCTCCACCATGTGCCCTCACTACATCATAACTAAGTGATAATCCTAAACCAGTCCCTTGACCGGTGGGTTTAGTAGTAAAGAAGGGTTGAAATATTTTATCAACTACTTTTTGAGGAATCCCATTGCCATTATCTTTTACACTAATCAAAACTTTGCCAGCAACTTTCTTTGTGCTTACTGAAACAGTGGGTTCATATCCAGAAATATTTTGCTTATTCTTTTCATTAATTGCATAAAATGCATTGTTGAATAAATTGACGAAGACACGAACGATTTCCTGTTGCATCAGCGGGAACTTTTCAATACTTTCATCAAAATCTGTTTTAAGAGTGGCCTGGAAGGATTTGTTTTTTGCCCGAAGGCCATGGTAACTTAATCTCAGGCATTCGTCTGCAATAGCATTGATATTGGCAAGTTCTTTTTGTCCTGTGCTTGATCTTGAGTGTTGCAACATTCCTTTCACAATCGCATCAGCTCTTTTACCATGATGGTTTATCTTCTTTTCATTTTCTGCAATATCATTTAATAGCTCATTTTCCAATTGCTCATCTCTTTCACTTTCAGCTTTTAGCTTTTCACTTTTAATTTCTTCTATTAGCTCCAGGTTCACTTCCGAAAAATTATTGACAAAGTTTAACGGGTTCTGTATCTCATGCGCAATACCAGCAGTCAGCTCACCCAATGATGCCATTTTCTCTGATTGGACGAGCTGTTGTTGTGTTAATTTAAGTTCATTAAGCGTATTCTGAAGTGTTTCATACGACCTCGCATTATATAAAGCAGCAGAAGTATAAGAGGCGAGTGTTTTCAGAATATCCAGATGGTGCTGGGTATAGGCATTCTTTTTATACGATTGCACAGAAATAAGTCCGATAATTTTATCCTTAACCTGCAGGGGAAGATAAATGAGTGAATTGGGAACCTGTGGAATACTACCATCTTCGAGCCTGCTTATGGCGGTCAGGTTAATATTGGCAAGATATTCTGATGATTCTTTTTCAATATCATTGACGAATACTTCTTTTTTATTTTCAATACACCAAACGGCTAATTGGCCTTTATCGCTCATTTTTCGCTGATAGGGCTTGTAACGCTTTCCCTGTTCAATAGCCAGGCGGTATTCAATAACTTCTTCTTCTGGCTTATAAATACCAATTCCAAAAACCGTTGCATTCATCAGCTCATTCACATTTTCATAAACCGTATTTAAAATGGTATCAAGGTCAAGAGTAGAAGTAATGTCCCTACCAATCTTACTTAACACAGAGACGCTGTTATAAGATTGTTCCAATTCTTCTGTTTTCTTTTCCAGTTCAGCATTCTTTTCCTTCATCACTACATTGGTCAGGCGGTTGATCTCTGCTTCCTTCTGCAACTTCTCCATTTCATGCTGTATCGTCAGGTATTTTTGTTTGGTTTCCTGTTCATCTTTATAAACCTCTGATTTGAATTTATGATAAAGCTTAAAATGAATTACAAATGACTGAATGTCTTCCTTTTTTTCAAATAACTCAGCCAGCGCTTCATGCGCTTCATAAATAATTGCTTTTGCTTTGATTTCTTCGGCAACTTTCAACGATTCTTCCAAATATGCTTTTGCCTGTTGCGAATCTCCCTGTTTCATTAATAATTTCCCCAAATGCAATAAGGAAGTTGCTTCGCCAACTTTATAACCAATCTCTCTCCGAATTGTCAGGCTTCTTAAAAAATATTTTTTTGCTTCATCCAGTTTATTTTGCCTTTCGAACACATCACCTATTCCATAAAGTGCGTAACCTGTATTTACCTTCTGGTAAGATTCTTTACTGATTTTAAGGCATTCAACATAAGTTTCGTAGGCTTTGTCCAGTTGTTTATCATTGACATAAATGACAGCGATACTATCAAGTATCGAAGACTCAAGATCATTGGATATTCCAATTTCTTTGCTTAAGGATAATGCTTTTTGAAGAAATTCAAGCCCCTTATTGTTATCGCCAAGAACACCATAAATATACCCTGCTCCGTTAAATGCATAAGCAAGAGCTTGTTTATTGCCAGTCTCTTGGTTATAAAGTATTCCTTTCAAAAAATAATCCAGGCTTCTTACAAAATCCCCCATATAATAATAAATGGCCCCGATGGAAACATAGGCTTGTGCCTCCCCAATTTTTTCACCTAATTGTACAAACATTTCCAGCGCCTGAAAAGAAAGGGATAAAGCTGTTTCAAGATTAGAAAGATAACGATGACTTACGCCCATATTACGTATTGCATAAGCTAATCCTTTTGGATAAGAATATTCTTCAGCAAGTTTTTTAGCTTTACTGCTTAGCTCAAGCCCCAGTTTAGGCTCGGTAATGTGTACTTCCCAGGCATTATCATTTAGTTCGTCAATTTTACTGATCATTTCATGTGGGATAGATTCATTGACAGCAATTAGTTGATCCATAACTTATTTTTTAAGAAATTGGTAATTGAATAATAAACTCACTGGCTCGCCATCTTTTGTTTCTACTTTTATCTCACCGCATGCGCTTTTACAATATCATAAATTGTCTGAATCACGGATTTCATCCGTGAAATGTTTTATCCAGTACTTTTCACAAATGCAATTGCCATTGACTTTCACTCTTCATTTATCAAAACTAATCAGTAACCAGCTACACGAACCGGATCTGCTGGTTGCTGCACTTCTTTAAATGGTTTTAAATCTTTCAAAATAAGTTCTACTGCTTTTTCTAATTGAGCATCATGTCCTTTAAGAATATCTTTTGGATAATTCTCAACTTCAACATCAGGCGGTACACCTTCCTGTTCAATGATCCATTTTTCATCTGTTCCAAAAATGCCAATGTTTGGGGCAGTTACATAGCCGCCATCCATTAATCCCGGATTACCGGCATTGCCAACCAAAATTCCAAAAGTCCTGGTGCCAACAAGCTGGCCTACTTGTTTTGCCCTGAACATATAGGGCATAAGATCGCCGCCGGATAATGCATTAGAATTGGTAAGCATTATTTTGGGGCCATTGATCACTCCATTTGGAATAGAGAAAGGTTTGCCATCCCGTTTGTTGGAATACATGACTGTATTTCGAGCCAGCAGGTCCACAATATAATCTGCTGCTGATCCACCCATATTATTACGGTCATCTGCAATAACAGCCTGTTTATTTAATTGAGAAAAGAAATAACGGTTGAAAAAATTATACCCTTCCTGAGCAGTGTTAGGAAGATATACATAAGCTATTCTTCCGCCACTGAGCGAATCAACTTTTTTGCGGTTGCCCTCTACCCAATCCATCATCCGGAGATTCATTTCACCGGCTATAGGAACTACAATAAAATCTTTTGCACTATCCAGCGTTGGTTTTGTGTTTACTGTTATCCTGGTTTGAAGCCCTACCGTATTTTGAAATAAGCTATAAATATTTGTTTGATCATTGAGAGGTACTCCATTAACCGCCAAAAGGTATTCGCCTTCTTTTACATCAATGCCCGGTTGTGTTAAAGGAGCGGTAAGTTCAGGGTTCCAGTTAAGTCCTGAATATATTTTTTTGAACCGATAGTAGCCATTATTAATTTCATAATCTGCACCAAGCAACCCAACCGGTACGTCCTTACTTTTAGGAAAATCACCTCCGCTAACAAATACATGTCCCAATACCAATTCGCCTAGCATATTACTGAATAAATACTGCAGGTCACTTCTGCTGGCGAGGTAAGGAAGAAATACCGAATATTTCTTTTTTAAGGCCTGGAGGTTGGCGCCATTTGCATTCTTTACATATAGAAAATCTCTTTCTATGCGCCATACTTCGTTATACATTTGTGTCCATTCCTGCGAAGGATCAACATATATTTTTATCCCGGCTGTATTTAATAAGCCATCTCCCACTTTGGGTTTTCCCGGCACAGCAACAATGCCATACTTATCTCCTTTACCATACAGCATTTTCTTTCCATCGTTACTTATAATATAGCCATCAATGCCATTCATTACAACCTCTGTCTTTCTTTTTTCGATATCATAACTGTTAAGCGTATAATTCTGTGCATGATATTCCATCGTGAGATAAAAAAGCTGACCGGCAACCGATGCACTGAGATTAGAGATATTTTTTGAAGGAACCGGCAGGGTTTCAATACGCTGGTCAATATTGTCCAGGTCTATCACCACGTCTTTGATCTTCGTTGTATCGGAATTCTCCTCAGCTGTTTTTTTATTTTTCTTCTGTTGTTGATGCAGCCGTTATTTTTTCTTCTTTGGTTTTTACGGTTTCTTCATCACTCTGGGGTTGCAGGATAGAGGGTTGTTTTTTGGAAAGCACTACTGCATAAATATTGCTTCTTACTTCGTGTTCGTAATTGCTCATATCAAGCCAGGATTCACTGGGTCCGTAGTTGGTACTTGCCGTGAAGAAAATATATTTCCCGTCTTTGCTGAATACCGGGAAATTGGATTCACTGTGCGCATCGGTAATCTGAAATTTCTTGTTGTCTGCAATATTGTATATAAAAATGGCACTGTAATGGTTATCCACCCGGTTATTATAAGTGATCCATTTAGAATCCGGCGACCAGTCATAATTTAATTGCGGTTGCCCTGGTGTATACCAATCCCGGTCAATAGCGACTGGTTTTTTTTCTTCAATATCAATCACGTATAAAATTCTCTGTTTATCCGTATATGCAATTTTTTTACTGTCGGGGCTCCATACCGGATGAAAATAATAATCAGCGCTGTCCAATTGAATGGTTATGGCAGGTTTTTCTCCTTTCTGATCGCGAAGTTTTAATGTGTATTCACCGCTTTCATCGCTGAAGTAGGCAATATATTTTCCGTCCGGACTCCAGGCAGGATCTCTTTCATTGATATGGGTTGTTTGTGTAATGTTCCTTACATCGCCTTTTTCACCGGGTATGGTAAATATATCTCCACGAACTTCCATGACAGCTCTTAAACCAGATGGCGAAATATTAGTATTACGGATCATTCCATCTGCGTCGGCATAATAAGGTCTTTTAGTAATCATATCTTCACGGATCAGTACAGGCACATGAGTGGATTCCCCTGTTGAAGGATTCAACAGGAATATTTTTCCTCCTTGCTCATAGGCGAGTTCCTTCCCGTTTGAATAAAGTGTCTTCACATCAAAATCCTTATAAAAAGTTATCTGGTCCACTTGTTTTGTTTGTATGCTGTATTTGTAAACATTTACATAATGATTATCCCTGTCGCTTAAAAAATAAACGGTAGTGTTATCTGTCCAAACCGGCGCCAGGCTGTTAGAATGCGAAGACGGTATTTCTTCTATATCCTGTGTTTTATTATTGAATATCCAGATGCGGGCCATATCGCCGCCACGATAAAGCCTGAATGATGCCCACATATTTACGTCCAGCATTTTTACGTACGCTGTAAAATTGCCATCCGGTGAAAGGCTTCCCTGGCTGGCTTCCGGCATGGGTAATTCATTAACAGCCCCTGTAATGATATTTATTTCAAAAAGTTTGGGGAGAAAAAAATGCCAGGCTTCTCTCCATGATAAAAAAACAATTTTATCATTCCCATCCCAGCTTTTTACTATATCCGCTGAAGGGTGATATGTCAATCTTTTTGGAGAACCTCCTGTTGATGATATAATATATACATCTTCATTACCATCGTAATTACCGCTGAATGCAACCCATTTACCATCCGGTGAAAGCATGGGACTTATTTCTTCGGCGGGGTTGACTGTTAATCGTTGCGGATGGCTGCCATCCCGATCTGCTGACCAGATATCTCCGCCATAAGCAAAAGCGATTTTAGTGTCACTTACAGAAGGTGACCGCAGCAATAATGTTTCCTGTGCTGATGCAGTAATGGCTGTAAATAAAAAAGGCAGTAATAATTTATACATGTGTATTTTTTGGTAGTAAAGAAATTAAAATGCTGTGTTCTAAAATTAATTATTGTTTTAACAAGGTAATAAAATAATAAACTCACATCCTTCACCTTCTCCTTCTTTCCCTGCCTGCGCTGCCGCTTCGGCAGATAGGGTTTCTACTTTTATTTCGCCGCCATGTGCTTTGATAATATCATAAATTGTCTGAACCATGATTTTTACCTAAATCCTATTAATCTCACAAATCCAGGTTCAGACAACAGGCAATTGAATAATAAACTCACATCCTTCACCTTCTTTAGTCTCAACTTTTATCTCCCCGCCATGTGCTTTGACAATATCATAAATTGTCTGAATCACAGATTGGCACGGATTGATGGATTTCACGGATTTTTCATTACGATCTATTTTGTTTATGTTTTTCATCCGTGTAATCTTTTAACCCCGATAGCTATCGGGGTTCAGACAACAGGTAATTGAATAATAAACTCACTCCCTTCTCCCTCTTTAGTCTCCACTTTTATCTCCCCACCATGCGCCTTAATAATATCATAACTCAAACTCAATCCCAATCCCGTTCCCTGTCCTGTTGGTTTGGTAGTAAAGAAGGGTTGAAATATTTTATCCAATATTTTTTGAGGAATACCGTTGCCATTGTCAGTAACTTTTATTTCCACTTTAGCACCAATCTTTTTTGTTGTTACTGAAACCGTCGGATCATAATCCTCAATTCGGCTGATTTTTTCTTTTCATCCACCGCATAAAAGGCATTGTTGATTAAATTGAGAATCACTCTTCCTATATCCTGCGGAATAATATTTGATGTTGCCAATGGTTTCATCATAATCTGTTTTCATGGTTGCATTGAATGATTTGTCTTTTGCTCTTGAGTCCATGATAACTTAATCTCAAATATTCATCTGCCAGTGCATTGATGTTGGTGGATTCTTTTACTCCGCTGCTGCTGCGACTGTGCTGCAACATTCCTTTTACAATGGCATCTGCACGTTTTCCATGATGGTTTATTTTCTCTTGATTGGCTATTACGTCATCTGCTAAAACTTTTGCATCATTAATATTTCCTTTATCCATTTCATCTTTCATTTCAACCAGCAATTCTTTATTCACTTCCGAAAAATTGTTTACAAAGTTTAACGGGTTTTGTATTTCATGTGCAATACCTGCAGTAAGTTCTCCCAGGCTAGCCATTTTTTCTGATTGAATTAATTGGCTTTGAGTGGATTTTAAATTAATAAGAGTCGTTTCTAAAACTTTGTTTGCTTTTTGCTTTTGACGGTTGTTGCGATAAAGAATTAATGCTACTATTAGTATGGCGACCAGCACAGCAATCAAACCAATCATCTTTAATTTATTAGCATAGGCTGTTTTTTCTTCATCCAGTTTTTTTAAACGAAGCTGTTCATTAAAAGAAAATTTTTGATAATCAGTAAGAAGACGTATCCTGGCATTTCTCAGGCTGTCATTTAGTAAGTAAGCTAAATGCTCATACTTATAAGCGCTGTCCGTGTTATTATTTAGTTGGGCTGCATTGGAAA
Source organism: uncultured Bacteroidota bacterium (assembly GCA_963823125.1). Classification (GTDB taxonomy): domain Bacteria; phylum Bacteroidota; class Bacteroidia; order Chitinophagales; family Chitinophagaceae; genus UTBCD1. The sequence goes on along the minus strand of CAWGKD010000001.1, from coordinate 477,378 downwards.
GACTTTGATAAGCTCGCAGCAAGGATTGTGGCAAGCCGGTAATCCGGGCAGCGACTAAAGCCTTTTTTGCATAAAACATGCTTGAATCTTTATTGTTCAGCTTACCATATAAAAAGGATACACCCCAATAAGAATTGACTAATAATCTTAATTCGTTATTTGCCATATTTGCTGCTATAGCTTTATAAGCAAAAACAAAAGCAGAATCCAACATGCCCTTTTTGTAGTAAGCTGTCGCCAAATTACCAAATGCACTCCCCGTTCTCCTAAAACCGGTCGCAGCTGCAAATTGGAGCCCTTTGTTTCCAAATATAACTGCAGAATCAGGGGGTAAAATGTTGGACATACTTGAATAACCCACGAATTCTATTTTACCATTATTGATAGACTCTCCCAATTTAACCGCCTCCATGTAAGAGGATCTTTGTTTTTCCTGTTCACCCAACTGGCCCCATAAATTTCCCATCATTTGATAATTCATCGCTAATATGGAAATCCGGGCATCATGACCATTTGTTGCATTTGAAAATGTCCAGGGGCGCCAGTTATCCGATTCATTTTTTTCATCGCCAGCTAGTTTCATAGCTTCTGAATGGTATTCATACGCTTTCATGAAATTTCCTAATAGCGTATTGCAATATCCCGCCTGGCTGTATGCATCGGCTTGCCACAATTTCATGTTTAATTTTTTAGCCAGCGTCAATTGCAGTTCATGATAAAACAATCCACTGTCTGCAATAAAATCCTGGTAATAAAACCCCAGGCTGCGGTAGGCAGCCATCTTAATGGTGTCGTTAGCTTCAGTTACTACCGAATGTTTCAGGCTATCGGCCTGTTGTGCAGTTACATATCCCCATGTTGGGTCTTTTTGCGCCATTGTGCATGCAGGTATCAAACAAAGCAGGAATATTTTTACAAATGATCTCATTTAGTTATTTAATTATTGGGTAATTGAATAATAAATTCCGTTCCCTCATTTTCTTTTGTATTTACTTTTATTTCACCACCATGTGCTTTTACAGTATCATAACTTAATGATAAACCTAATCCTGTTCCCTGCCCTGTTGGTTTGGTGGTGAAGAATGGTTGAAATATTTTATCTACTATTTTTTGCGGAATACCATTGCCATTGTCTCTCACTCTTATTTCTATTTTGCCGTTAACTTTTTTTGTACTTACTGAAACTGTTGGTTCGTAATTGTCCGGCTGGAATTTCTTTTTTTCTGTTACTGCATAAAATGCATTGTTGATCAAATTCAGGATCACTCTTCCTATATCCTGCGGAATGATATTGATGTTGCCAATCGATTTATCATAATCTGTTTTCATCGTGGCATTGAATGATTTGTCTTTTGCTCTTAATCCATGATAACTTAATCTCAAATATTCATCTGCCAGTGCATTGATGTTGGTGGATTCTTTTACTCCGCTGCTGCTGCGACTGTGCTGCAACATTCCTTTTACAATGGCATCTGCACGTTTTCCGTGATGGTTTATTTTCTCTTGATTGGCTATTACGTCATCTGCTAAAACTTTTGCATCATTAATATTTCCTTTATCCATTTCATCTTTCATTTCAACCAGCAACTCTTTATTCACTTCCGAAAAATTATTTACGAAGTTCAACGGGTTTTGTATTTCATGTGCAATGCCGGCAGTGAGCTCTCCGAGCGAAGCCATCTTTTCTGACTGAATGAGTTGGGACTGGGTAGATTTTAAATTAGTAAGTGTGGTTTCTAAAACTTTATTGGCTTTTTGTTTTTGACGGTAGTTGCGATAGAGAATTAAACCAACAATCAGAAACACGCCAAGACCTGCCAGCATAGCATAAGTCCTAATCTTATTTTGTGTTTGAATTTTTTCTTTCTCTAGTTCTTCCAGCCGCAATTGTTCATCAAATCCAACATTTTGAAATGCCTGCAGATTTTTTTGTTCAACAATATTCAAGCTGTCTTTTATTACAGTGGCCAATTTTGAATAAGCAAAAGCACTGTCAGTTTTGTTTTGTACATCATACAGTGATGAAAGCAAACTGTATGCATTTGCTATGCCAATTGGCAACCCTACTTCTTTAAACGTCTCAAGGCCATTTCTTGCATAAAGCAACCCTGAGTCTATTTTATTTATTGTTTTAAATAATTTGCCTAATGAAATATAGCTATCCCCCAAAAAAGCAAGATTGTTTTGCTCTTTATTTACCCTGACTGACTTTAACAAGGCATCTAATGACACATCATATTTTCCTTGCCGTTGATAATAATCACCCAATTCATTTAAGGAAAGGCCTTCATATTTTCGTTGTTCTATTGGTAGTCTAGACCAAAATACAAGTGATTTTTTTTCAAAGTAAATTGCTGAATCTATTTTATTCAAAGTTGAATAAGCCCATCCCAGGTTCATATTCACCAATGCAAGCTGATTTGTGTCCCGGATAGATTCACTAATTCTTTCAGTTTCCCTATAATGAAAAATTTGCTTGTTCGTATTACCGGTTCTGCCATATAAATGACCCATATCATGGTGAATACTGGATAATGCGCTAAGCCTGGCAGTTTGTGGGGTTTTGTTTCGATACTTAGTTAGATTGAAATTGTCATTTTCACTTGATGGGTCTTCTGCAATTTTTAAGGCCAGTAAAAAGGTTTGAAGAGATTTAGGATAATTTCCCAAATGCATTAACACATAACCCTTGCTATCTAAAATATACGCCTCATGCAATCTTAATTTTAATTGTTTAGCAATCGGCAAAGCCAGATCGCAATAATAAATAGCACTATCCCGGTTTACTTCCTGGTAATACCAATTTAGTTCCTGATAAGTTTCCATCCGGATGCTGTCATTGGCGGCATTCTTCAACGCCAGGTGCAGGCTGTCCAATTTTTTTTGCCCGGACTGTGCCGATACAAAAACCGGTAGCAACAAAAGCAGGGATATTTTTATGAATAGTTTCATGAAATTTATTTAGGTAGTTGGTAATTGAATAATAAACTCACTTCCTTCACCTTGTTTAGTCTCCACTTTTATCTCTCCTCCATGTGCTTTCACTACATCATAACTAAGCGATAACCCCAAACCAGTTCCCTGACCTGTTGGTTTGGTGGTAAAGAAAGGCTGAAAGATCTTGTCCAATACTTTGGCAGGGATGCCATTACCGTTATCTTTCACACTCACCTGCACCTTATCACCTACTTTCTTTGTAGAAACTGAAACAGTTGGTTCGTATCCATCCGGCTGCTGTTTCTTTTTCTCAGTTACTGCATAAAATGCATTGGTAATTAAATTTAAAATCACTCTTCCAATATCCTGCGGAATGATATTGATGTTGCCAATCGTTTCATCATAATCTGTTTTCATCGTTGCGTTGAATGATTTATCCTTTGCACGCAAACCATGATAAGCTAAGCGCAGATATTCATCAGCCAAAGTATTTACGTTTGTTGGTTCTTTTACTCCTGTGCTTGTACGTGAATGCTGGAGCATTCCTTTTACAATGGCATCGGCACGTTTGCCGTGATGAAGAATCTTTTCAAGATTTTGTTTTACATCCGTGGCAATGGCTTTTGCTTCATCCATATCTCCTTTTTCTATTTCAGCATTCATTTCATCCAAAAGTTCATTACTTACTTCTGAAAAATTATTGACGAAGTTTAATGGGTTTTGTATCTCATGGGCAATGCCGGCAGTGAGTTCTCCCAATGAAGCCATTTTTTCGGATTGGATCAATTGTTTTTGTGTTGCCTGCAATTCATTCAATGTGCTATCCACCTGTTTTTTTGCCGCTTCCAGTTTATTGAAATCTTCATAGCGTGCATAAGCAGTAGCAAATGCATCGGCTATGGATTGAATTAATTTTATTTCTTCTTCAGGCAGTTGAGTGCTGTTGCCTACATACAACATACCCTGCAAAAAAGGAAGGAAGTGGAGATAAAATCCTCCGCGGGGAAGTGTTTTAAGATATTGTTCCGGCGAAGCAAGAGCTCCCTGCTTTACCAACGTATGAGCAAACTCTGTAAAAGCTTCTTCATCCCAATGATCTAAATACTTTTCTTTATTCTGCCAATACTTTAATATCAACGAAATTTTTCCCGGAGTATCATAAGGTATATGAAATGCAGCGATCGCTTTTCCTTCAGGTGTGGAAAGAAAAGTATGTGTGAGTTGTTGTGAATCATCCATAATAAAAACACCGCAACGGATAAATGGAATACCAAGAATAGTAAGTTCATTCCATATCAACGGCGTGATTCTTTCAAGATCAGCAGTCGTACGCATGGAAGCAATCTCAGCACGAACGCGATCAAGGGCCGCTTGTTTCACTGCTTCTCTTGCATTGGCTTCTGATTTTTGTAATTCTATATAACGACGGAAAGTAAGATCAATGATAGTTGCGAATCGTCTTAAAATCTTTATCTCATCATCATTATACTTTACATCTGCCCAAGCATACAAACATCCAACGGAGAACGGAATGAAATGCCCATATTGTTTTTGATCATCCGTGAAATCCGGAACAGGAACTGACAAACCGGCTAAAAGTAATTTGTAGTAAGCTCTCAATTGTTTACCACCCTCCAGTACCGGATAGTATTCTTCAATATTTACCAGTGAATCATAAATTTTATCCAGCACAGGATGGCCGGTAAGTTGCACCCAACCCACCAATGAAAGACTTTCTCCATCTGCTGATGAAGTGGCAGAGTATAATTGTGCTTTAAGGGATTCCTTATTGAGAAGTCCAACACCGCAACGTATTGGATTAATGCCGAGTTTTCTCAATTCGGTAAATACCATGCTGGCAGTAACCGATAGATCATTACTGTTGTGCATGGCCATGGCCTTACCGCGAACTTTTTCTAAGGCTGCTTCAATGGTTGCTTCTCTTGCCTGTGTTTCTGCTTTTAAAAGATCAAGATAACGGCGGTAGGTTTGTCCAAATACAGCAGCAAAACGTTTGAAAATTTTTGCATGTTCTTCTGCAATTGGTTCGTTGGTAAAAGCAAATACTGCTCCTTCGGGGAAAAAGAAGTCACTATGAAATTCCTTCGGAGGTAAAGTTTTCAGATCAAATTTGACTGGATAATCTTTTTGATCGTTAATGCTTTTGTAATAATTAACCAGGTCATCGCCGATCATATCGTATTGATAAAATGTATTGCCGGCTTTCCAGTATTTAAAGACAGAACTCAAGAGGCGATGCATGTTTAAATTCAAACCGCCGATCACTAATAAAGATTTCCCTTCGGGATTTGCTTTTGCGGTCCATACTTCGGAAAATGTTTCATCCCCGAAAATTAAAATGCCGCAACGATTGGTATGAATACCCAGATGGACAAATTCAGCAAACATGGTGGCCACCGTTTCTCCCACATCATTACTATTGTGCATCGCCATCGTCTTACTTCTCACTCTTTCCAGTGATGCTTCTATCTGTGCTTCTCTTGTACTGGCTTCTGCTTTTTGGAGATCGAGGAAGCGGGTGTAGGTTTGTTCGAATACTTTGGCGAAGCGTTTGAACACGTCATGCATTTCGGGGAAATGCTCATAGGTAATAAATATCAAATTGCCGTAGGCAAAATTAGCAACATGATCTATTTGAAATGTGGGTAACTGGAAACCGGCATCCAACATGCTTCGTAGCAGATCGCCTACACCGGGAAGTGAAAGCATGTAGCGGTAATGATCCGCCTGCTCTTCGCCTTGCTTTTCATATATTAAAAGGTCATCGCCTCTTCTCCTGGATTCGTCGAATCGCCTAAACACCGGATGTTCCGTTAACGGAATCTTACAAGGTGAAGGTGATATTATGCCGTCCGGGCTTCCGGGATAATAAGTAAACTCCTTATCACCTATATCCCAGATATCAAATCCGCAATTCCACTGAGGCACACCCAATGCTTTCACCTGCTGAAATAAAATGGAAGCAACATCAAGTAATTCGTCACTGTGTTGCATCGCCATTGTTCTGCTTCTTACTCTTTCCAATGCAGCTTCGATCTGCGCTTCTCTCGCCTGTGCTTCGGATTTTTGTAAGTCGAGAAAGCGTTGGTACAATCGTTCGAACTCATTCGCAAACCGAATGAGTATCCTGTTCTCTTCTTCAGTAGTCTTTCGGTTATGGTGAAAACCTAAAAACCCGAACTTGCAATATCCGAGTGTATCGTATATGCCATCAGGAAAATCTACCTCCGGGACCATGATGGCTTCAGGCGGCATTGATGCCCAGATATCCGGGAAAAAAGCCATCAGGTCATTGATCACTTCTTTAGGATAATAGGAAAACTCAACTGTATTCGGTTTACATTTTTTCCATCTGTCTGCCAGCGATTGCCATTCAGGTCTTGAATCAAGATCAACAATTTGTTTCGCAATAACTCTTTTTCCCTCTTTTCCGGTTGCACGGTATGAAAAAGTATTTTTTTCAAGATCAAAAAGATCGAGGTGTGTATCTACCGGTCGGATACTTAATACATCAAACTGTTCAAAAAGTATAGAAAGCACATCGCTTAATTCATCGGAGTGATGCATAGCCATGGCGCAGGCTCTGACTCTTTCTAATGACAATTGAATTTGTGCTTCCCTTGCCTGCGCTTCGGCTTTTTGCAGATCAAGAAATCTTGTGTAGGTCTGTTCAAAAACTTTTCCGAAGCGTTTGAATATATCCCACATTTCAGGGCAGTGTTCATATGTTATAAACATCAGGAAGCCCTGGGGAAAAAAGGCACAATGTGTAATTTGAAATGTTGGCATTTGAAATCCTATATCTTCAATGGCTCCTAAAGCTTTTGCAGCACCGGGAAGGCTAAACATATATCTATAAGTCTCTGCCAGTTCTTTACCACCTGATTCCAATACAAAGAATTCTTCTCCCTTTTTATAAGACTTATATATTTTTATAAAGAAGGGATCTTCTGTGAGTGGAATATTAAAAGGTACCCCCATACTTCCGTCAGGCTTACTCATCCAGGAGTTTATAGAATCATCTTCCGGTTGAAAAATAATAAACCCACTTGACCATGACTTTGTACCTAAATCTTCAATTTGTTTAAATAATAAAGAAGCAGCATCCATCAGTTCATCACTTCGCTGCATCGCCATTGTTCTTGCACGAACTCTTTCAAGGGCAAGTTGAATCTGCGATTCTCTTGCCTGCGCTTCGGCTTGTTTTAAATCATTAAACCGGGTATAGCTGAGATCAAACACACGGCCCAGCCGGTGCAGGATATCAAATTTTTCTTCACTTAAAGATTCCGTTCCGATAATTTCCAATGCACCAAAACTGCTGAACGATGCAGAGAACACTACTTTATCCGGAACCTGTAATGCATGAATAAATGCAGCCGGAAGATTGTTTAATTCTTTAAATAATTTTTCCTGGAAAATCTTCTTCTCCTCACCGGTCATTTTATAAATCCAATTCCGGTTTTTTTCTTTCCAAGCATGTATGATGGATTTAAAATAGGGATGACGAAATGGTTTTAGGTAATAAGGCTTCAGTGGTTTATTTAATTCGTTGCTTGCTACCCATAGTTCATCGGTTGACAGGTCGGGATTATTAATCCATAGAAAACAACTGGTAATCGGAAAATCAAGATGAGTTAATTCTTTAAAAATTGTTGCGACTAATTCTGCAAGTTCATGAGAGCTTTGCATAGCCATGGCCCGGGCACGCACTCTTTCCAGTGATGCTTCAATTTCCAGTTCCCTGTTTTGAGCTTCAACGGCTTTTCTTTTTTGTTCCAGTTCTTCAATAGTTTCTTCCAGTAAAATGGCTGTCGTGTGTTTTACTTTTTCTGTTCGCTCCAATTTGAAAGCAGTTATCTCCAGTTCTTTATCAGCAGCTTTTGCTTCTTTTAATAAAGCTGTTTTTTCTTCTTCACTCAAATGTTCTGACAGCTGAATGTATTGGAGGATGGTTTGAAGATGTTGGTTCATTTATTTTTTAGTTTGAAGAAAAAATTATTGTTGTAAGGGTTGGCAACCCTGAAAGTTATTTTTCTTTCAATGCTACCCAGCAGCAGGTGTTGTTATGAAATTCGTTGTTCCCATTTTTAGTTCTACCAAATTCGCCATAAGTGAAAAAGCCCGCCATTGGTACATTGAAAACTTTTTGTACACCTTCTATTTCATCACCCACCAGTGGCCCAAATTGAGAGAGCCTACCTATACAGGAAAACATCAGCAAGGCGTCGGCTTCCGGCATTTCATCTAGTTTTATTCTTTCCGCATTTTTACTTACTTCTTCCACCACTTCAAAATCAGGAGGAAGTGTAAGTCGAACCTTATCACCCTCTTTAATGCTGCCAAGAATGAAAATGGATTTATTTTTCCAGTTGAACACTCCCACACCCCGCAGCACCGGGTCGCCTTTATCACGGGAAACGCTCAACACAACGTTAGCGTCAGTCGGGTTGAAAGTTTCGGCTTCTTCTTGTGTTAAATTTAGTCCCAGGTACTTGAGCGCCATTTCAGCCGCTGGTTGATGGTCTATCTCATATACCCAGTCACCTTTGGTTTTGGTTATCGTTTTTTCTGTGCCGACTGGTTTCTGCCCGGAGGCTGCCAGTCCTCTCACGGTAATTTTATCTCCGTTCAATACGAGCAGAAGGATCCCTCTTTTTGTAGATTGATGATTAGTGAATACAACCGTTTCTTTAAATATGAAATCATCTCCGGCATTACCTCCCCATATTATGGCGTTCGTTCCGCATACCGCTTCGATTGCCCTGACGATGGGCTCGCCCATGATGTTTACATTCGACGCTTCAAAGCTGTTTGAAATTATAAACGAGGGATTTTTAAAATGCGCTCTTGCTTTTCCCGCCATCTCCTTTGCCACAGCTTCTGGTTCTTTATCGTAGTAATCTTCGAGTAAGATCATGAAGTTGGACGGATCCAGATTAATCAGAAGAATAGCAATCGTACCAGCGCCTATTTCTCCATCAATAAACTCTCCACCGGTAGTAGCTCCAAAAACCTGTATGCCCTTCTGATCGAGAAGCCTGGACACTGCATCAATGTCTTGTTTGATAGAGCTAAACACAAATGCTAATGTTGGCTTATAACCATCAACCATGCTTTGCTGCAATGCAGTTTTAATTTCTTCAGTAGAATTTCCTTTGATTGATTTTGCTATCATGATTTTATTTTATTTTTTATAACCAGCCATCCCACCAATGATCAACCAGGCGTTTCCGAATTTTTTCCAAGTGTGAGTAATCTTATTAGTTTCCTGTTCCACCACTTTGTTTTGTTTATTTTTCATGACATCATCCACATCATAAAATGTCATCACGACATCATCAATTACGTTCACTGCTTTTTTGTGCAAGGCATAAGTGAATTTCAGATTCTTGTCTTTAAACAAGTCTGCAATCCAATCTGTAATATGGCTTTTGTCAGTAATGCTGTCGCCTGGATATCCGATAAAATTTTTATGCCATAGCGTTTTATATGCTGTTGTATCATCTTGCTCTACATATTTCCAATACTGTTCTTCTCTTTGCCATACTTCATTTTTGATCTGGTCTGCAGTTTGTGCTGATACTGTTACCTGCAGTATAAATAATAAAACAAGAAGAGTTGATACTTTCATTTTTAAATTTGTTGATTTATCCGGAAAGAGTGGGCGCAGAATAACTTGAATTTAGCACTTTTTAATTAATGTATGTTTATGTCTTTTAATTGAAAACCCATTAAACACTTTATCAGTATGTGTCGAAATTTAAACGGGTATATATAATTGTTTCTGAAGAGATGAAAAAGCTTACATCAGACTGTAAAGGGATGACATAAATCAATTTCCTGAATAACCCCATCCAATACTTTGAAATTCCAGAAACTGGAACTAATTTAGAGAACATTAACCCATAATTTCCGGCCTCACATTATTTCTAATTCCTGATCCGAAAATCCTCTTAATAATCCAACTCTCAAAATTGAAGAACAAAATTTCTGATGAAGAGATTGTTGTTTATACTCATTTTAATATGTTTTGCTGCCAGCTTAGCGATCAGCCAGTCATTTACGTTGGATGACCTGCTCAAATTATCTTCCCTTTCTTCAAAGGATATTAATCAGTTTATGAGCAAAAAGGGATTTTCAACTCATTCTGGTGGCGTGGGTAACAATCTTATGACAGCCATTTTTACAGAAGATGATAATGCCAGAAAAAAAGATAGCCTGAATACCCGAAGCATAGATATTTATAAGAAGGATGATTCTAAATATTTTGTATTGCATACTTCTTCAATGAATGAGTTTATGGATGGCAAAAGGCTATTAATAAAAGAAGGATTTTTCTATGATACTAATTTGAATCCGGGGCAGGACAGTTCCATGCTGTTTCAGAAACTCAATATCACTATTCAGACACTAACAGGAATTGAAGACAGCCTGCCTGTGTACACTTACTTATTGAAGAAAAAAGAATTTCCGGATGCCAGATCTATTCAGCATGCAGAGGATCTGTTGAATTTTACTTCGCACCAGTACCTTGTTGGCTTTTTTGGAGAGAACAATGTAAAAAAAGATCTCTTTTATTTTACAGATAAAGAAATAAGAAAGTGTTCGGTTTTATTTCCAAATACCAATCACCAGGCGATTTTTGTATGGGGAGACGAGAATAACTTATGTGACCTTGCCTATGTTCTCATCAGCAATATAAGTCCTACGCTGAGTTCCCAGCAATACGATGGTTTTATCAGCAACAATGTGTGGGAATTGAAAAACGGTCTTCATCCCGGCATGGGTATCAATGAGCTTCTGAAACTAAATGAGAAAGATTTTGAAATCTTTGGCAATCGGTCGGAGTATGCGTTTATTGTTAAGCCTGATAACAGCGGTAAAATTGATTTCAGAAAATTCGCTGTTTCCTTCAGCTGCAATAACTGCAATAACAACGAATTGCTGAATACATCCGTTGTAAAAGCATCAGATGTTATGCAGGAGATGCTTCCCATGCATGTCACTAACATTCTGATATTTTCTAAAAACCATTAGCCAGAGAAACTGTTGCCGGTATTTTAAAAACAGGTAATGTAATATTGATTTAGCAGTCCATGTTAGTTTAGCTGCATGATTCCCTTCTTCAAAACACTTCCTAAACAGTCATCCCAAAAAACAACATTCAAGTTAGCTTATGTTCACTACTTTTGCCGCTCTTAAAAATTCTGAGTGGCATGATAAGTGTAAAAAATATAACGCTGGCTTACGGCAAACGTATTTTGTTTGATGAAGTGAATCTGAACTTCATAAAAGGGAATTGTTATGGAGTGATTGGTGCGAACGGTGCGGGTAAGAGTACTTTCCTGAAAATTTTAAGCGGTGAAATTGAACCTAATAAGGGAACTGTTGAAATTACTCCCGGTGAACGAATGGCTGTGCTGAAACAAAACCAGTTTGAATTTGATGAATGTACAGTACTGAATACGGTTTTGATGGGACATAAACATTTGTGGGATGTGATGCATGAACGGGAAGCTATTTATACAAAAGAAAATTTTACTGAAAAAGACGGCATGCGTATTGGCGAACTGGAAGGCGAATTTGGTGAAATGGGTGGTTATGAAGCCGAAAGTAATGCAAGTAGTTTTTTAAGCAGCCTGGGAGTCAATGAAACATTTCATCAAAGCCTGATGAAAGATATTCCCGGCACATTAAAAGTTCGTGTATTGCTGGCGCAGGCATTGTTTGGAAATCCCGATATCCTGTTACTGGATGAGCCAACCAACGGACTTGATATTGAAACTATCGGTTGGCTTGAAAATTTCCTGGCAGATTATGAAAATATTGTTTTAGTCGTAAGCCATGACCGTCACTTTCTCGATGCCGTATGCACGCATGTTGCTGATGTGGATCACAAGAAAATAAAAATTTACACAGGTAACTATACTTTCTGGTATGAAAGTTCACAATTAATGATGCGGCAGATCAACGATAAGAATAAAAAGACAGAAGAAAAAAGACAGGCATTGCTCGATTTCATTGCACGTTTTTCTGCCAATGCATCCAAAAGCCGTCAGGCAACAGCAAGAAAAAAAGCATTGGAAAAATTAACGATTGAAGACATTCATCCTTCCAACAGAAAATACCCGGGAATTATTTTTCAGCCACTGCGGGAAGTAGGTAATCAAATTTTGAATGTTGAAAATCTGAGCAAGAGTGTTGATGGCCGCAAACTATTCGATAAAGTTTCATTTAGTATTCATAAAGGAGAAAAGATTGCCATACTGAGCAAAGATCCATTAGCAGTGACCAGTTTTTTTGAGATCATCAATGGTTTGGATAAAGGTGATCAAGGAAAATATGAATGGGGAACTACCATCACTAAAGCATACCTGCCATTAGAAAACAGTGAATTTTTTTCCGTAGGACTTACATTGATGGATTGGTTACGACAATTTGTGCCGCCTCATGTTACCGATGTTGATGAACCATTTCTTCGCGGCTTTTTGGGGAAAATGCTTTTCAGCGGTGATGATGTTTTAAAGAGAACAAATGTATTGAGTGGTGGTGAAAAAGTGAGGTGCATGATCAGCCGTATGATGTTGCAAAATCCAAATTTTATTATTCTTGATCAACCCACCAATCATCTTGATCTTGAAAGCATACAATCTTTCAATGAAGGATGCCAGACATTTCCCGGAATTGTATTACTCACATCGCATGATCATACATTCATGCAAACAGTGGCCAACCGAGTCATTGAATTAACACCCACGGGAATCATCAACCGGTTAACGACATTCGATGAATACATGGAAGATGAAAGAGTGCATAAGCTGAGGGAAGAAATGTATGAATAAGCACTTTTATTTATTTTCTATTTTAAATATTTGCTGACTTTTGAACTGATAAAACGCTTCACACTTTCCCAAGTTTGTTTTTTTAAACTTATAGGATCTTCGCTTTCTTCTGCATCTGCAAAGTAAGTGATAGCCTGGGGAACGGTTATCAATAAATTTTGCGAAGCATATTTTTCCGTATGAAATTTTATAAAATCAGAAACTGAATAGTGATTCAAAAGTTCAGCTATATCCCAAAAGTCTTTCTTTTTTCCTCTTCCTAAAATTGCCTGTACTTTCATGGCAATGATATCTTCTGTTGAGAACATCCTGATATCGTCAATATTCAATTCGGGTTTTATTAAAGGATGCGAATGCTGTACCAGATCAACTTTTATTTCATTAATAAATCCGAAAATTCCAAACCGCGGATTTGTAGTTCTGTTGACAAATGACTTTTTAAATTTTTTCTCTAAAGCTTTGGATATTTTAGAGCTTTCAAATGATTTAGTTGAAAATAAATCCAGATCATTAGATTTCCGGTGCCCATATTTAAGAGACAATGCTGTTCCTCCAACCAATGCAAAATCCTTTAGCTCAGGAATTTTCATTAATTCATTTAATACGGATAAAGCGTTGGGTTCAACTGTCTCAACTTGTAACATCTAAAGTCTTTAAGTGGTTTATTGATGACTGCGCTTGCAAGATACATAGTGGTTTCAGATAAAAATTTAGCCTGAAGCAATGCTTCCGTAACTTTTTCATCCTCATAATAGCGCCGGCAATTGCGGATATCCTCCACATCGCCGCGTTCAAATACCCGTTCTATTACAAAATTGGCTTTGGCATCGTAGTCAATATTTTCAAAAACTACATCCCAGAAAATCCTTTTGTTAAAAACCGGTTTGAGCTTATCTGCCATAAGATAAAGATATTACTAATTTATTTTTTTCTCATTACCTATAAACAAGCAATATTAGTTTTGCTGTAGACGGGATTTTAATAGCTGACGAAATTGATTTGCAGAAATTAAAATATTTTATTCAATTTATTAAATTAAATGCTATTCATTAACAATTTGAATTCTTGTTAATAGTTCCCTGAACCGAATGTCATTTTTATATTTTTTAAAGCGTGGATCGGTACTAAAGTGTAGATGGATCATCCAGACAGATTTCATATCAATGGCCAAATTGAGTAACCGGAATACTTCATCAGCCTTTTCAAGTCCTGCATATATCGTAGCTAAACAATATGGGGAAACAAATTGAGGAACAGATAAAGTTTCTAATTCTTTCAGAATTTTTAAAGCTTCTGTTGTATTTCCGCTTACAGCAAAAGCATGGCCCAGTGCCGATATAACAATAGGATTATTATTTGAAACTTTTATCGCCTGTTGAAAATTATCAATAGCATTCTGGTATTTTCCGCTCTCTTCATAAGCAAGTCCCTGAATAAACAGAGCTACTGAAAAAGACGGATCTGATTCAAGTACTTCTTTGCATTTACTGATGGATTTATCTACATTACCCATCAGCAAATGAACTAAGCCAACATCCGTATTAATAATTTTAGAAAGAGGATCCAATTCCTTTGCTGTCATTACTTCTTCAAATGCTTCATCAAATCTTCCCTGAACTGTCAGTATTAATGCTAAACGCTGATGGCCTGTTGCAAAACCCGGATTCAATTCAATTGCTTTCCTATAATTATCTTCTGCCACTTTCCAGTTAAACCCGGACAACAATTCAATATGGCCAATTGCTTCATACGCTTCCGCCAGCTTTGAGTTATATTCCATTGCTTTTTCTGCAGCATTTTTAACTTTTGAAATACTGGCTTCAGGAGAAAGAATATGATAACCCCATAAAAGAGTATAACTATCAGCCATGCCGGCATAGGCCAAACTGTATTGCGGATCTTCTTTAATAGCCTGGTTAAAATATTCAATACTTTTAAGAAACCCATCTTTTGTTCTTTTATTCCATTCATATCTTCCCTTCAGGTATAAACTATGTGCCGTTGTGTTCTGTGTATGTAATTTAGTCAGTAATTCCCTGTCATTTTCCAATAAGGTTAATTTTAATTTTTCAGTTATGGCTAAGGCAATTTCATCCTGAATGGCAAAAACATCATCTATATCACGGTCGTAACGCTCACTCCATAAATGAAACCCATCTTCAACATTAATGAGCTGTGCTGTAATCCGTAGCCGGTTTCCGTGTTTGCGAACACTTCCTTCCAATACGTTTGTTACACCCAGTTTATTTCCTACTTCACGCAGATCTAAATTTTTTCCTTTGAACTGAAAAGAAGAAGTGCGGCCTGCCACTTTCAATTCTTTTAAATGCGTCAATGAATTAAGAATTTCCTCAGACATGCCGTCGCTGAAAAATTCCTGCTCGGGGTCATTGCTCATGTTTACAAAAGGAAGTACTGCAATACTTTTTTCTGATGTTTTTTCTATTTGTTCTTTCGGGATTGGTTTAGGTAAATCGGGAACTGAAGTAATAATCATTTCATAAACCTTTACCGGTTCCTTTACATTTTTAAGTGTTTCTTCTTTTAAAAATTTTGTTTGAATATCATTTTTGTTTGCCAGATTAAGATGAACCGATTCAGACACCCAGGTTCCTCCAATCGGCGCAATAGCTTGTAATCTGGAAGCTATATTTACACCATCACCAAAGACGTCATTATTTTCAAAAATTACTTCGCCCAAGTGAATGCCGATGCGTAGCCGAAGACCATCTATCTCATTGCAGGCTTTATGAATGGCCCCTGCACTAAGCGCTGCATCAGTAACCGTATTGAAACTTGCCAACACTCCGTCACCTAGTTCTTTTATCCAACGGCCATTATATTTTTCAATGATCGGTCTTTGCAATTCCCTGTTTTTTTTAAGCAGATCAAAAGCTTTTTTTTCATTGCTTCCCATCAATGCCGTATAGCCGACAATATCGGTAAACATAATAGCGGCAAGTTGACGGGATTGCGACATTCTAAACGTTTTAAAATATCAGGATGAGAAAACGGTTTTCGTTTATGAAACAAATCTTTTTACTAAAAATAACTTTCTGATTACAAATCTATCTATACAGAAAACAATTGTCTTTTTCATTTTCAGCATTCTTTCTCCAGCACCGAAACAATCTTTGCATAATAATCCCTGGCTCTTTGTGGTGTGCTGCCGATACAAACAACACCTAATTTTCCATATTGGGATAAGGCGCCGATAAGATGGAACATGACTCCTTCCTGCGAAGTGCCATCGTAATGCAAGTCATTCATCATGGCAATATCAATAAGATCATGAGGTGAAAGGCCAATATATTTTTCGCTCTTCAGATTGTCTGAACAGAAATAATACCGGATCAAATGCCCCTTTGACGTGTAATAAATTCCTTCTTCAGGATTGTAATGACCGTCTGTTAAAAACTGAAGCATCATGTAAGGATGGGTAGTGCCTCCTTTTCGAAGATTGATTTCGATGGCATAATGTTTCCAGCCATCTTTTTCCAGGACTGAAATAAAATCAATGGCAAATCTTCCCAGCACACCTTTTTTAGCAAACGATTCGGCAATTTTATTTCCCATTACTCCTAATTCAATAGCATATTCTTTAGAAGCTGGGAACTGTGCGCCGACATATACCTGGCCGCTTTCGCCACCTAATTCCTGATCATGTGTTGAGATCACCTGAAATTGTCCGCTTGGAGTTATGCGGCATTGTACCGATGGAGATGCTTTTCTCGTGCCATCTATAAATTCTTCCACAATTCCACCCATTTGCTGATACTTATGCATAAAAGCATTATAAGTAAGATCAGTGGCAACCAGTTTCAATCTTTCCTGAAGATGTTCTTTGATCCACTTTTTGGGATCATCATTTTCTTCTATTCCCCGATAAGTAAAAACGGCGTTCCCATCACCCGAAAAACCATCATTCACTTTTACAACAGCTTTTCGTAATGCAGGGTTTTGTTTTTTCAATTTCGCCAGCGAGCTAATTATATCTTCTTCCGAATGTAAGTCTTCAAAACCAGGTGGAGTAAGCAATCCACATTCTTTAAAAATTTTGCGGCTGTTACTTTTACTTCCTAATTCATACAAATCAGGATCACAACCATAAATAGGAATCTGCAATCGCACCGCCAGCGATCTTTCAAGAGGGGTAACATTAAAACAAGACATATGTGCTTCATGATCCGGTGGAATAAAATCACGGATACGTTTTATTAATCTTGGGCGTTCCAGAATTTTTTGTGTCAATGCTTTTGATGAAGAATCATGGCAGCTTAATAAAGTCAATCTTCGCAAAGCATGATACCCCGTGATACCGGGCAGCATGTGCAGGTAATAATCAATAATGACCGGATCAATAGTTTCACTGGTTACATAAATAACATTGGTACGTGGCATACGCAACAACATCAACATGCATAACAATCTTTCTTCATAATGATTAATGCCGCTGACTTTGGAAAGAATTTCCTGATCCATTGTGATAGATGGAATGATGACAACTGTTCTGGGTGCCAGTTTATCAGGAAAAATATTCTGATACTGAGGAGGAAATCTTTCCTGCAATTTTTTAAACATCAGCACTTCGGCCACAGAGCCGGGTTCGGGAAAATGGGTTTGCCCATTACCCGAAACTGATCCTGTATTGACTTCTTTTGCCGGTATGTCCATAAAATATTTTTGTACGAGATCGTTTTCGTGCGGTTCAGGAGAAAGTGTAGTGAAGTTAAATAATTTTAAGCTTCCTGCCCATTCCATAATGCTCCTCCAATGCTGTTTCTGGCAGCCCCGGTAACTGAAGCGAGCGCATTATATTCCTGGCGCCAGCGGAGAACGCCTATAAAAGCCATTATTAATGCCTCTTTATAATTCACCAGTTTTTTATCCGGAACTATCAATTCCACATTATTTTCTTTCAGCATTTCGTTTAATCTTTTTATCAGAAATGTATTGAATGCTCCGCCTCCTGTGGCAAGAAGTTGCTTGTTGTTAATTGCTGTCTGCCGGTTCATTAAATCTACAATTGCTTTTTTTGTTTGCATGGCTATATGTTCAACATATGTTTTTAGAGCATCAGGTATTTCCAATCCGGTATTCTCTATTAATGGATAAATGATATCAGTTCCATAATCGTTGGCAAGAGATTTTGGATAAGATTGCTTATAATATTCCAGGTCATTTAATTTTTCAAGAAGTTTAATATCAATATTTCCAGTCGCAGCTATTTGTCCACCTTCATCATATTCTTTCCCTGATTTATTTACCAGCATATTTAAGACCCGGTTAGCAGGGCAGACATCAAATGCAATATATTTTTCAGCATTTTGAGAAATATTTGCAATGCCACCAAGATTAAGAAAGAAATTATAATTACCCAGCAACAATTTTTCCCCAATTGGAACAATCGGCGCTCCTTGTCCACCCAAGGCCACATCCAATGCCCGCAAATCGGATACTACAGGCAATCCGGTTTCCGCTGCAATGGCTGCACCATCTCCCAGCTGTGCTGTCATTCTTTTTTTAGGAATATGAAAAGTAGTATGCCCGTGTGAAGCAATCAAGGCTACCTGAAATTGCAAATTGTTTTTTTTGATAAATTCATTTACCTGCTGGCCAATATAATGGCCATAGTCCACATGAAGCAGCTGATAATCCAATGCAGAAAGTGAAGTTGCTGATTTTAATTTTCTAGTCCATTCTTCCGGATATGAATAACAATCAGCCTGCAATATTTCATAGTTCCATTTTCCTGCATCCTCATGAAACTCAGTAAAAGCAATATCCAGTCCATCCAGTGAGCTGCCGCTCATAATTCCAATTGCCCGATATACCATAAATAAGGATTGAGATTTATATTACATTTGACGAAATCAAATATCAGTTTTTTATGGTTATTAACCTGAGTCAGCAGCATAGTCTTATCAGCAACTGGATAAGCGAATTGAGAGATGTGGAAATTCAAAAAGACCGCATGCGTTTTCGTCATAATCTTGAACGTATTGGCGAAGTGATCGCTTATGAAATAAGCAAGACATTACCTTTTATTGAAAAAGAAGTAGAGACGCCTTTAGGAATCGCTACCGGTAAGTTATTAAAAGAACAACCCGTGATTGCTACTATTCTTAGAGCCGGCATTCCGCTGCATTATGGATTGTTAAATTTTTTTGATAAAGCAGATAACGCTTTTATTTCAGCTTATCGCAAACATCATAA
The DNA here is from genome assembly GCA_963823125.1 of uncultured Bacteroidota bacterium. Taxonomy (GTDB): domain Bacteria; phylum Bacteroidota; class Bacteroidia; order Chitinophagales; family Chitinophagaceae; genus UTBCD1. Next base: position 458,359 of record CAWGKD010000001.1, on the reverse strand, counting down.
AGATGGAACTTTTGAAATAAGTCTCGAGTACATTTCTTGTCCTGATCTTAACGACCGTATTCTCATAATTTCTGATCCCATGCTGGCAACCGGTTCTTCACTTGTAAAAACTATTCACTTTCTGAAAGAAGAAGGTAATCCCCGGGAAATTCATATTGTGTCTGCCATTGCCTGCACGGTTGGAATTGAATACGTTAAAAGGGAACAACCTTCTGTTACCATTTGGTGCGGTGACATAGACGACGAGTTGACTGCCAAAGGCTATATAGTTCCGGGCCTTGGTGATGCCGGTGACCTTGCTTATGGCACTAAAACACAGAATTAAACGTTTATTAAAAAACGTCAGGATTTAATTTCCACAGCTATCTAAATTTTTGTATTTTTCCAGTTCACATTTTCATGCAAAATGAGAAAGTTTCTATTAACCGTAACTATGTGTGTGTCTCTGGTTACTGTGTCGGTTGCACAAGATCCGAACTTCTCGCAATTTTTTGCCTCACCTCTTACTTTGAATCCGGCTTTAACTGGAAAATTTGATGGTGTTTACCGCGTAGCCGGCAATTACAGGAATCAATGGCCAACCATTAATAATGCATTTACTACTGAAACTGCCTCAATAGACTTTGGTATTCTAAAAAAGCAAATCCCCGAAAATGATCAGTTTGGAGTAGGCATCATGGGATTTTCTGATAAAAGCGGCAATGGAGTATTAACCGATAATTCAGCTTCTTTATCAGCAGCGTACCATAAAGCTTTGGATGAAAATGGAGACCACCAGTTGGGAGCAGGCTTTCAAACGAGTTTTGTAAACAAACGGCTAGACATTACTAAAGTTACTTTTGAAGATCAGTTAACACCACTTGGTTTTACCGGGGTAACGAATGAAGTTTTTTCCAATAGTCAAATCAATGTCAGATATATTGATGTTAATGCCGGAATTTTTTATAACGGTAGCACTAATGGCTATAACAATTTTTATTTTGGTGCATCCATGTATCACATCAATCGTCCCAAAGAAAGTTTCCAGGGTGGCCAGTTTTATCTTTCAACCAGAACTACTTTACAAGCCGGTGGAAAAATACCGATGGGAGCTTATAATTACCTGCACCTTGCAGCTAATTACAGCATGCAGGCAAGTGCACATAATGCCATGATGGGTGGTGCTTATTCTTATAATGTCAATAATGACCAGGATAATCCGACCAATGTTTACCTGGGTGCATGGTATCGGTTTGGCGATGCAATCATACCTTATGTAGGATTAGAATTTGGTGAATTTCAACTTGGCTTTACTTACGATGTAAACGTTTCGAGCCTGAAACCTGCTTCCAATCTTCGCGGCGGCGCAGAAATTTCTCTAATTTATATTAAGAAGCCGACTGATCCCAATGCCAAGAAACTGAATTGTCCGAAGTTCTGATTCAAAAATATTTTCAAAAAAAGGTGCCTTGTAGTTTAAGGCACTTTTTTTATTTCTACCTTATAAATTCACTCTTTAATGAACAGTTAATATGTTTGCATGAATGATGCGATTTCTCCGAATGAAAAAATTTTTTACTAATCTCACATTTTGGGTATTACTTTCAATCACTGCCGGTGTTTTGGTTGGTCAGTATGCACCGCAGTTTGCATTACATCAAATACTTGCTCAGCCATGGAAAAGAAATTTTTTAGGCCAGAAGTTGACTCTCGGAGCCAGCATCAGTGAATTTATGAGCGGTCTGTTTATCAGCATTGTAAAACTTTTCATCAACCCAATTATATTTCTGACTATCACTCTTGGTATAGTGAGTATGGGCAATTTGAAAAAAGTAGGTCGTATTGGAGCAAAAGCTTTAATCTATTTTGAAGTGGTTACCACTTTTACGCTTATCATCGGGGTTATTGTTTCTTTTATCATTCAACCCGGGCACGGTGTTATTACCAATTCAGAAAATGGAGGAGATATTTCAAAATTTACGGCTAGCCCAGGATTTGACTGGATGCAATTTCTCAAAGACAATTCCACACTGCAGGTTTTGATTGCCGCACTCATCTTTGGAATTTTTCTCAACAGTTTTAAATACCGGCAAAAAGTCATTGACTTTCTTCATCCCATTGGGAAATATGTTTTCAGGGCTTTACATTTTGTAATGCTACTTGCTCCTATTGGCGCTTTTGGAGGTATGACATTCACTATCAGTAAATATGGAATTAAAACTCTTGTGCCATTGATGAAATTAATGGGAGCCGTTTACATTACCATGGCGATATTTATTCTTTTTGTCGTATGGCTTATTTTAAAACATTACCGGGTCAGCATTTTCAAATACCTAAGATATATTCAGGAAGAATTACTTGTTGTTCTTGGAACATCATCTTCTGAAGCAGCTTTACCATCGTTGATGGAAAAACTGGAATATATGGGCTGTTCTAAACCTGTTGTTGGATTAGTCGTGCCTGCAGGATATTCTTTTAACCTTGATGGCACTACAATTTATTTATCCATGTGCATGATGTTCCTGGCACAGGTTTTTCATGTTCATTTAACCATTGCACAGGTTTTTACCATTATTGGCATTTTGATGGTCACCTCAAAAGGAGCTGCTGGTGTAGCGGGCAGTGGCTTTGTTGTATTAGCTTCCACCATCACTGCAATTAAAGTGATCCCGGTTGAAGGACTTGTTTTGTTATTAGGTGTTGACAGGTTTATGTCGGAGGCAAGAGCCATAACCAATTTTATAGGCAACGGAGTCGCTACAATATGGATTGCAAATAATGAAAAAGAATTTGACCGCGATAAAATGAATCTTGCTTTCGGTCTAAATGAAGAACATGATAATATTGCCGGGAACAATCCTTCGGTTCAAATCAGGATTGATGAACAAAAAAGAATAAATATTTGAATTAATTTTTTCTGCCACTAACAAAAGGATTCCCTTTGATAAAAAACCGATAAAGATATTTTGAGGCTTTGCCGGAATATTCTACTCCGATTCTTTTCGAACTTCCAATACTTTTCTTATCCGGAATAAAACCATCATCTGCAATGAAAATTTCTTTGCTCAGCAATGAATATCCATTATAAGCAACTGAAATTCCCGAAGCTATAGATAAACTGCCGGGACCTTTGGTCAAAGAATAGTCAAGTTTTTTCTTTCCTCTCCGTTTTATCATTTCATCAATTCCTTTTATCGGCTCCAAGGCTCTTATCAAAATAGCATGAGGAATATTTTTTTTATTCGTCACTACATTGAAAAGATGATGAATGCCGTAACAGATATATACATATGCAAAACCTGCATCTTTATACATTACTTCATTTCGGGCCGTGCGCCTGCCGGCAAAAGCATGAGAAGCCCGATCAATAACGCCATTGTATGCTTCACATTCCACAATACGACCAGCAGTAACAACAGCATTCCATTTTGTAACCAAAACTTTTCCCAACAATTCTTTAGCGATCTGTAAAACATTTTTTCGTTGATAAAATGAAACCGGCAATTTCCTCATAATCTTTTTTTAATCATGAAAATCATGGTTCTTATTATATTTACTCAAATTTAAGACTTGCTAAAAGAAATTGTCATAGCATTTCAATCTTTTTCAGAAGCTAACCGGTTTATCGAAAAGCATAAACTTTTTAAATGGATAATTATTCCCGGTTTGATCTACACTTTTCTGTTTCTTGCCGGGATGTATTTTTTTGTAGAATCATCAAATCATGCGGTAAGCTGGCTCAGTAACCAGTTACACATCGAAGAGTGGTTGCAGCGACAACGAAGCACATGGTTGAGTTATTTTTTTGTAATGGCAGAAATCATGTTACGGTTAGTTTTATTATTGTTTTATTTTTCACTTTTCAAATATCTTATTCTCATAATTGGCTCACCTCTGTTTGCCTTCCTGAGTGAAAAAACGGAATCGATTATTGAAGGAAAAGAATATTCATTTCGTTGGTCAGAACTAAAGCATGATGCCTTTCGCGGTATGAGATTGTCATTGCGTAATGCAGCCTGGCAAACTTTTTACAGTTTTCTCCTCGTGCTTTTATCTTTATTTCCCTTAGCAGGATGGATTTCCCCACTCATTGCCTTATTTGTAGAATTTTATTATTTCGGTTTTTCCATGGTTGATTATAGTTTAGCACGGAATAAATATTCACCTTCTCAAAGTATTGCATTGATCGGAAATCATAAGGGTTTTGCCATTGGCAATGGCCTGCTGTTTTACCTGCTTCACATTGTTATAATTTTTGCTCCGGCTTATGCAATCGTGGCTGCAACGCTCAGCATTTATAAAGTAAAAAATGCTTAGTATGGAAAAAAAAGGAATTGTTTATTTAATTCCTTCTCTTCTTTCCGAAGAAGGAATGGATGCTATTACACCATATATATTGAATGCGGTAAAAAAATGCGAAGTATTTTTTGCAGAAAATGAAAGAACAACGAGGCGTTATTTTAAAAAATTATGGAAAGAAATTTCTATTGATAATTATGAGTGGCATACTGTGTCTGACACCTCTCAGGTGTCTGACACGTTCAAAAAAAAGTTGAAAGAAGGAAAAACTATTGGCATTATCAGCGAAGCTGGTTGTCCGGGTGTGGCTGATCCGGGGCAACAACTGGTAGCCATTGCCCATGAAATGAATGCAGAAATAAAACCATTGATCGGACCCAGTTCTATTTTGCTGGCATTAATGGCAAGCGGAATGAACGGACAAAGATTTCAATTTGTCGGATATATTCCGATAAAAGATCATGAAAGAATCAAATCCATCAAAGAACTGGAAACTGAATCTAAGAAGAAAAATTGTACACAGATATTTATTGAAACTCCATATAGAAACGATCAGTTGTTTGATGCTTTGTTGAAAACGTGCAAACCTTTGACTCGTGTTTGCGTTGCTGTTGATCTTACTTCTCCCTATGAATGGATAAGAACAAAAACCATTCAGCAATGGAAAGAAAAAAAGCCTGACCTGCATAAAAAGCCAGCTATCTTTCTTCTGCTGGATGAATAAAATCATTTCTGACTCAAAACAATTAACTAAAAAATTGTTTCAAACATTGAAATATTCTATACTTTTGTCCCTTTATTAATTAACCTCAAAAGAAGTGAACAATATTCTGACACATACCAGGCAATTTGCTTTCCATGCGTCAAATACAAACGGTGCTTATGCCGTTGGCTTTGATGTCTTCACTTATGCACGACCTCGACGTGGTTGCTGACAGGACGAGCCGCTAACCATGGCCCCTGTCAGTGAAGCATGCCCGGTCTTCATCTTACATTTGGATTGGTTATCCGCAATATTCATTTAACATTTTTTCAATTGGACAATCAGCATATCACTATCAGGGTGGCAACACCGGCAGATAAAGTGTATTCAAAAATTATCACCGATGAAATTGCGTCGTCTGCTGCGGCACGTGGCACCGGCATTGCTAAACGTACTCCTGAATATATCGAAGAGAAAATAGATCAGGGCAAGGCAGTTATTGCTGTTGCTGAAGATAACTCATGGGTTGGCTTTTGTTATATCGAAACATGGAGTCATGGTGAATACGTAGCTAATTCTGGTTTGATCGTTGCACCAGCGTATCGTAAAAGTGGAGTGGCCAAATCAATTAAGAAAAGAATATTTGATTTATCAAGAGAAAAATATCCTGAAGCAAAAATATTTGGTTTGACGACCGGCCTTGCCGTGATGAAGATCAATTCTGAACTGGGATACGAGCCGGTCACTTATTCTGAATTGACACAGGACGATGCTTTTTGGGAAGGATGCAAAAGTTGTGTGAACTATGATATATTAATGAGCAAAGACAGAAAAAACTGTATGTGCACCGCAATGCTTTATGATCCAAAAGATCATTACAAACCGGAGGAAACCAAAGAATTTTTTGAAGAAAATAAAACCGGATTTGAAAGATTGCTCCGTTTCAAACAATTGAGATTTTTAAGAACTCTTTTAAAGAAAGACAGAAATGGAAACGGGAATGGAAATCATTCCATCAAAGCATAATTTTTTCGTATTCAATTGAGAAATAAAATTCAGCATGAAAAAAATTGTATTGGGTTTTAGCGGCGGACTTGACACATCATATTGTGTAAAATACCTCGGTGAGGATAAAGGATATGAAGTACATAGTATCATTGTGAATACCGGTGGTTTTTCTGAAAATGAATTGAAACAGATCGAAGCACACGCTTATAAACTTGGAGTAAAATCGCACACAACTGTAAATGCCGTTAAATCATATTACGACCGTATCATAAAATATTTAATTTATGGAAATGTTTTAAAAAACAATACTTATCCACTTAGTGTAAGCGCTGAAAGATTGAGCCAGGCATTATATATAGCAGAACATGTAAAAAAATTAAATGCAGATGCTGTAGCTCATGGCAGCACCGGCGCAGGTAATGATCAGGTAAGATTTGATATGATCTTTCACATTATGATTCCCGGCGTTGAAATCATTACTCCTATTCGTGATTTGAAACTAAGCCGCGAGGAAGAAATTGCTTATTTGAAAAGCAAAAAAGTAGAAATGAATTTTGAGAAAGCTCTTTATTCAATCAATAAAGGATTATGGGGAACCAGCGTTGGTGGTAAAGAAACTCTTTCTTCAAAAGGAATGTTGCCCGAAGAAGCATGGCCCACACAAGTGAGCAAATCGGAAAGTGAAGAAGTGAAACTGAGTTTTATAAAAGGAGAACTTTTTGCCGTTAATGATAAAAAATTTTCTCATCCATCGGAAGCCATTCAATATTTACAAAGTATTGCCGGACCATTCGGTATTGGTCGTGACATCCATGTTGGCGATACCATTATTGGTATAAAAGGAAGAGTTGGTTTTGAAGCCGCGGCCCCAATGATAATATTAAAATCACATCACGCATTGGAGAAACATGTTTTAACAAAATGGCAATTGAACTGGAAAGATCAGTTGGCACAATTTTATGGCAACTGGCTTCATGAAGGACAAATTCTTGATCCGGTAATGAGAAACATCGAAGCCTTTTTGGAAAACTCACAGCAAAATGTAACCGGTGATGTGTTTGTGCAATTGGTGCCTTATCGTTTCCAGGTTATCGGCATCGAATCAAAATTTGATTTGATGAACAGCAAGTTTGGAAAATATGGCGAGATGAATACAGGATTCACTGGCGAAGATGTAAGAGGTTTTTCAAAAATATTCGGAAATCAAACTGTTATTTGGCAACAGGTAAATCCCCCATCCCCTAAAGGGGAGTAATAAAAGAGTATGAAAATTAAGGTTGGTATAATAGGAGGAGCAGGATATACAGGAGGTGAATTAATAAGGCTGTTGTTTAATCACCCTAATGCTGATATTGTTTTTGTAAACAGTAAAAGCAATGCAGGTAACTTAGTTTCTGACGTTCATACTGATCTTTTAGGAGAAACTGATTTAAAATTCACTCATGGCCTGGATGATCAAATCGATGTGTTGTTTTTATGTCTCGGTCATGGCGAAGCAAAAAAATTTTTAGAAGAAAATAAATTTTCGGGAAAAATTAAAATCATTGACTTATCACATGACTTTCGTTTGTCTCGCAGCTCGCAGCTCAAAACCCGCAACTTTATTTATGGTCTTCCAGAATTAAACAAAGAAAAAATAAAATCGGCAAATGCCATTGCCAATCCCGGATGTTTTGCTACTTGTATTGAACTTGGATTGTTACCTCTGGCAAAAGCCAGTTTATTGAATGAAATTTATACAACCGGCATTACTGGTTCCACAGGTGCGGGACAAGCATTGACAGAAACTTCCCATTTCAGCTGGAGAGAAAATAATATTCAGGCTTATAAAACATTAATTCATCAACATCTCGGAGAGATTAATGAATCGCTAAAGCAATTGCAATCAAAAGGAAATATTGAAGTGAACTTTGTACCGTGGAGAGGAGATTTTACCCGTGGAATTTTTGTAAGCACGCAACTAAAATCAAATCTAAGTCTTGAAGAACTTAATAAAATATTTGAAGACTATTATGCTGATCAACCTTTCACTCATATAAGTAAGAAAGCAATTTTTCTAAAACAAGTTGTCAATACAAACAAAGCTGTGATACAACTGGAAAAAACAGGTAACAAACTTGTTGTTCATTCAATCATAGACAATTTATTAAAGGGCGCCAGTGGCCAGGCTGTTCAGAATATGAACCTGATGTTTGGACTGAATGAAACAGCAGGACTGAAATTAAAAGCAAATTATTTTTAAACAATTCATATGAACTTATTCGACGTTTATCCGATCAATGAAATCACTATTGTGAAAGCCAAAGGCTCGTATGTGTGGGATGATAAAGGCGAGCAATATCTTGATCTGTATGGTGGTCATGCTGTCATCAGCATTGGCCACACACATCCGCATTGGGTAAAAAGAATTGAAGAGCAGCTTGAAAAAATTGCTTTTTATTCTAACTCAATCAGGATTCCTTTGCAAATGGAGCTTGCAAAAAAACTAGGAAAGGTTTCCGGCAAGGAAGATTACCAGTTATTCCTTTGCAATTCCGGCGCAGAGGCAAATGAAAATGCATTAAAGCTTGCTTCATTTCACAACGGAAGAAAAAAAATAATTGCTTTCAGCAAATCTTTTCACGGAAGAACTTCACTTGCAGTAGCAACCACCGATAACAAAAATTATATCGCTCCTGTAAATGAAAGTGAGAATGTAATCTTTCTTCCTTTTAATGATGAACAGGCACTGGAAGATTGTTTTAACGAAAATGGAAAAGAAATTTCTTCTGTAATTATTGAAGGAATACAAGGCGTAGGTGGCATCAATGTAGCTGATGAATCTTTTCTCAGAAAAATCCGTCAGCTCTGTGATGAATATGGGGCTGTATATATTGCTGACAGTGTTCAATGTGGTTATGGACGAAGTGGAAAATTTTTCAGTCATGATTTTGCCGGCGTAAATGCCGATATTTATTCCATGGCAAAAGGAATGGGCAATGGTTTTCCTGTTGGGGGAATCATTGTAGCTCCACACATCAAGCCAAAACATTTTATACTGGGAACCACATTTGGCGGCAATCATCTTGCCTGCGCTGCTGCATTAGCTGTGCTGGAAATTATTGAAGAAGAAAAACTGATGGGTAATGCGGTGATGGTAGGAAAATATCTGAAAGACGAATTAGAAGAAATCCCTCAGTTGAAAAATGTAAGAGGACGCGGATTGATGATCGGTTTTGATGTGCCTGAAGAAATCAAAGACCTTCGGAAAAAATTATTATGGAACCAGAAAATATTTACCGGTGAATCAAAACCCAATATCATTCGTTTGCTTCCTTCATTAGCACTTAAGAAAAGAGATGCGGAACAATTCATTGATTCTATCAAAGAAGAAATTCAAAGTCTCGTTTCAGCAGAAAATACTGTCAACTGAAAATGAAAAATTTCATATCTGTTCAAGACGCTCCTAACATCAATGCTTTAGTAAAAAAAGCATTGGCCTATAAAGCCGATCCGTTAAAAGATAAAACACTTGGAACCAATAAACGTATCGGATGCCTATTCCTGAATCCAAGTATGCGGACAAGATTGAGCACACAAATTGCTGCCCAGAATTTAGGAATGGATGTCATTGTTTTTAATGTTGGCCAAGACGGTTGGGCTCTTGAATTTGAAGACGAAGCAATCATGAGCGGAAATACAGTTGAACATGTAAAAGATGCAGCACCAATACTCGGAAAATATTTTGACATACTCGCCATCCGCACTTTTCCCTCTTTAAAAAATCGTGAGGATGATTACAGCGAGCTTTTCATTAAACAGTTTATAAAATATGCCGATATACCAGTAATAAGTTTGGAAAGTGCTACACTTCACCCGCTGCAATCATTAACTGATATATTGACTATTACTGAAGAAATACAAAAATCAAAATTAAAAAAACGCAAACCCAAAATTGTTTTGACCTGGGCTCCGCATGTAAAAGCGTTGCCGCAATGTGTTGCCAACAGTTTTTCACAATGGATCAATGCGTGGGGAAAAGCTGAGTTCCTGATTACTCATCCGGAAGATTATGAACTTGATAAAAAATTTACAAAAGGCTCCGTCATTATATACGACCAGGAAGAAGCATTGAAAAATGCAGATTTTGTTTATGTAAAAAATTGGAGCACCTATAATGATTATGGGAAAATTTATACCAACGATCCGAAATGGATGCTGAAAAATAAAAAACTACAGGTAACGAACAATGCAAAAGTAATGCACTGCCTGCCGGTAAGAAGAAATGTTGAATTGAGTGATGAAGTGCTTGATGGCCCAAATAGTTTGGTAACACAACAAGCTGCAAACCGGGTATGGGCAGCACAGGCAGTGCTGAGTGAAATTTTAAGCCCCCATCGCTAAAGCTGAATATTCAAATATCTTCATTATGCAAAAAGAAGATTTCACAAATTCTGATTACTACTCCTCCCCTTCGGGGAGGTTGGGTGGGGCTTTATACATCATAAAAATTGGCGGAAATATTATTGATGATGAAAAAAAACTTTTTTCTTTCCTGAAATTATTTGCAAGTATAAAAGGTAATAAAATATTAGTGCATGGTGGCGGAAAGGTAGCAACCCAATTAGCAGAACAGTTGAATATTCCCCAGCAAATGATAGATGGAAGAAGGATTACGGATGCCGAAACATTGAAAGTTGTGACGATGGTGTATGCAGGGTTTATTAATAAAAATATTGTTGCAAAACTCCGATCATTAAAATGTAATTCCGTTGGTCTTAGTGGCGCTGATGGAAATTTAATATTGGCTCATAAAAGAACTAACGCCGATGTGAATTACGGATTTGTCGGAGACATAGACGCAGTGAATAGTTCTTTATTAAATAATTTATTAGCCCAAAACTTACCGATTGTCATTGCGCCAATCACAGTTGATAAAGAAGGACAATTATTAAATACAAATGCAGATACCATTGCGCAGGAAATCGCCAAAGCCATGAGTAAATCTTTTAACGTAACTCTCATTTATTCATTTGAAAAAAGTGGTGTCTTAATGAACATAGATGATGAATCTTCAATAATAAAAAAAATGAGTTGGAACGAATATCAGAATTTAAAAACTTCTCCCGATTCTCCTTCAGGGGATAGGGGTAAAATTTTTGCAGGAATGATTCCTAAATTAGATAATGCTTTTGCCGCATTGAATAGTGGTGTAAAAAAAGTTATCATTGGCAAAGCAGAAGAATTAGATCAGTTGATAACCGGCAAAGCCGGCACAACAATAGAAAATGAATAATGATTCAAGATATAATTTACAAGAGGCTGCGATCAGTTTACTAAAAAAACTGATTGCCACACCTTCTTTCAGTCGTGAGGAAGATAGAACTTCTGAAATTCTTGAAATTTTTTTTCGAGAAAAAAATATTCCTGTGAAAAAACATTTTTATAATGTTTGGGCAAGCAATAAGTTTTTTGATCCTGAAAAACCTACTCTTCTTTTGAATTCACATCACGATACCGTAAGACCTAATTCACAATATACCTGTGATCCATTTAAACCTTCTGTTGATGATGGAAAATTATTTGGTCTTGGCAGTAATGATGCCGGTGGTTCATTAGTTTCCTTGATCGCAACGTTTCTTTATTTTTATGAAAAAGAAAATCTTAAATACAATCTCATTTTAGCTGCATCTGCTGAAGAAGAAATTTCAGGTCAAAATGGAATTGAGATCTTATTGACACAACTTGGCCCGATTGATTGCGCCATTGTTGGTGAACCAACACAAATGCAAATGGCAGTAGCTGAAAGAGGTTTGATGGTACTTGATTGTATGGCAATAGGAAAAGCTGGTCATGCTGCGAGGAACGAAGGAGAGAATGCAATTTATAAAGCCATAAAAGATATTGGATGGTTCACTTCGTATAAGTTTCCAAAAATTTCTGAATTGCTTGGACCTGTGAATATGGATGTCACTGTGATTGAAACAGAAAATAAAGCACACAACGTCGTTCCTGCACAATGCAAATTTGTAGTTGATATAAGAGTGAATGAATTCTATTCATTCGAAGACGTGCTGGAAACTATAAAATCAAATATTCAAAGCGAGGCAAAGCCAAGAAGTTTCCGGCTTCGTTCTTCTTCCATTGCATTGGATCATCCGCTGGTAAAAGCCGGATTGAATCTCGGAAGAACTTATTATGGATCACCGACAACATCGGATAAAGCATTGATGTTTTTTCCATCATTAAAAATGGGTCCCGGAGATTCTTCAAGAAGTCACACGGCAGATGAGTATATTTATGTGGACGAAATAAAAAACGGAATTGAATTGTACATCAAACTTCTGGGACAAGTATTATGAAACTGTGGCAAAAAAATACTAATGCTTCAACCGGTGAGATCAGCAAACAGGTAGAAAAATTCACTATAGGTAATGATCGTGAATTTGATCTGCAACTCGCTCCGTTTGATGCATTAGGTTCAATTGCCCATGGAAAAATGTTAGCAGAAGTTGGTTTACTTACAAATGAAGAATCTATATTACTTATAAAAGAATTAAGAAATATTTATCAAGCCATTCATAATTCAAAATTCAAAATTCATAATGATATTGAAGACGTTCATTCTCAAATTGAATTTTTACTCACTGAAAAATTGGGCGATGTTGGGAAAAAAATTCATTCGGCCCGGAGCCGCAATGACCAGGTGCTGGTAGATATAAGACTTTTTCTCAGAAATGAAATAGAAGAACTTGTAAAAGCAATTCAACCTTTTTTTGAATTACTTCAATTGCAAAGTGAGAAATATAAAGATCATTTGATGCCTGGGTATACTCATTTGCAATTAGCCATGCCATCTTCTTTTGGATTATGGTTTGGCGCTTATGCAGAAAGTTTAGTTGATGATATGATCACATTAAAATCTGCTTATGATGTGGTGAATAAAAATCCCTTGGGATCGGCAGCAGGTTATGGTTCGTCATTTCCCATCAACAGAACTCTTACAACAGCATTGTTAGGCTTTGAAGACCTGAATTATAATGTTGTATATGCACAAATGGGAAGAGGAAAAACAGAACGCATCGTTGCTCAGTCACTGGCAAATGTTGCTGATACATTGGCAAAACTCAGCATGGATGCCTGTTTATATTTGAATCAGAATTTTGGCTTCATTAGTTTCCCGGCTGAGCTTACTACAGGTTCCAGCATTATGCCGCACAAAAAAAATCCGGATGTGCTTGAGTTGATCCGTTCACATTGCAACCAGATCAAATCTTTGCCCAATGAGATAATGATGATGACAACCAATCTTCCCTCGGGTTATCACCGTGATCTGCAATTATTGAAAGAGCATTTATTCCCGGCATTCAATACTTTGAAAGATTGTATTGAAATGGCCGGATTGATGTTATCAAATGTTAAAATCAAAATAGATATTCTTGCTGATGAAAAATACAAATATCTTTTTAGTGTTGAAGAAGTAAATAAACTGGTAAATGCAGGAATACCTTTCCGTGATGCGTATAAAAAAGTGGGATTGAATATTGAAGAAGGAAAATTCAAATACGATTCTTCGATTCATCACACACATGAAGGTTCCATAGGTACTCTTTGTAATGAAGAAATAAAAATACAGATGCAGAAAATAGTGGATTCATTTCCTTTTAAAAAAGTTCATCAGGCTATTTCAAATCTGTTATCATAATCACTAAATAAAAATCATCTTGGCCGGTTCACCACTTCAATAGAAGTAACCGGATGAATTTCCCAGCTAGTCCCCCGCCAGTTTTTAGGATTTCCCGGGTTAGTATTCTCCGCCTGCATTTGATGTTCAAAATCAAAAAGCATCCAGCCTTTCACTTTTATCCATCTCCCCAAAATTTTATCTCTGAGAGTTCGTGTGCTCCAGTCTTCATTTTTATCACTCATCAATTTTCTCATCCGGGGCGTTACTTCAACAATCATTTTTTGATTGTCCACAAAATTCATTGGATCTATTACCAACTCAATATGCGTATCACGATGTTCGGGACCTTTTGCTTTGCAGTTGCATGTTTCCACACCTCCGATTTTTACATCAGCAACATAACCGGTTACCATTATTGCCTTATCGCTGTTCCAACGATCAACATCATTTCCCGGTGCAAGAATTTTTTCAAGTGAAATAGTTGTATCAAAATCTTTATCCAAAGGAAAATTACTGCGATTCTTCAATCTATTCAACTGACGAACCGTTTCGGATTGCGCATTTCCTTCAGGCGGACAACCATCAAAATTTGAAATGCTTTGTTCGTTTGAACCAGAAATTTTATTTGCCGGGTTATTATGAAAATAATAAACCAGGAAACCCAGAATCACGACAATCATAATAACCGAAATGAATAATCCTGATTTTTTATTCATAAGTTATTTTTTATCTAATGAAACTTTAAAATCAAAATATTAAAGTCCATACTTATCGACCAGGTAAATAAATGCCGCCATATTGACGGCTCCTGATTCCAATTCTCTCTTATTTACATTTTCAAAAACATCATTTCGTGCATGATGATAATCAAAATAACGTTGTGAATCGGGAATTAATTCTGAAGCCGGCGTATTAGAAACTTTACTTATTGGTCCAATATCAGAACCGCCTCCGCCTTTATCTATTTCATATACACCGTATGGTTGTAATAGAGGAATCCAGCTTTGCACTTTCTTTAATTGATCATCAGATCCGCCAAAACTAAAACTACGAGGTGTAAATCCTCCTGCATCGCTTTCTAAAGCAAATATGTGTTTTTCATTTTTGGCTTTTGCTTCCTCGGCATATTTTGTTCCGCCACGCAAACCATTTTCTTCATTCATAAATAAAACAAATTGTATTGTATGTTTAGGCTTATAACCTAACGCTTTAAAAGTTCTGAGAATTTCCATTGTATGAACAACACCCGCACCATCATCATGTGCACCTTCTGCCAAATCCCAACTATCCAAATGGCCACCCACTGTAATGATCTGGTCAGGAAATTCTGTGCCGGTTAACTCACCAATTACATTATGACCGATTGTATCTGGTAAAAAATGTCCATAAGTTTTTATTAATACAGTTACTTTCCCATTTTGTAATTGCTGATCCAGCCAGTCAGCATCATGCAATCCAACAGCCACAGCAGGAATCTTTGCAAAATTACTGTCATATCTTGTTGAGCCGGTATGCGGATTGTTGTCAACGCTATGCGTCATGCTCCTTACAATTACACCAATAGCTCCATACTTTGCTGCCCTGCTTGGTCCGGCGCCACGATATTGAACAGCGTCACTATAAGATTCAAAAGTATTGATGAATGTGGGGTTAAATTTATAATTGTAAAAAACAATCTTTCCCTTTACAGAATCCTTTTTATTTTCCAGTTCATCAAATGATTTCACTTCTATTACTTCAGCCATTATTCCTTTTGGTCCTGTTCCTATTGAATTTCCCAAAGCGGTTACATCCAATTTCTTTTTAGCCGTCAATACATTTCTTTTCCCATTTTCAGAAACATTATATTTTGCTTCCGCCTCATCTTTACCGCCTCTTACCCAATGCGGAACCATACATTCCTGTAACCATGCTTTATCAGCGCCGCTTTCTTTCATGGTTTTCAATCCCCAGATTTCCGCTTTCACCATTTGAGGAGAACCGGACAAACGGCCGCCAATTTTTTTAGTGAGGTAATGTAGATTATCATAAGCTTTCCCGTTGATCAATATTTCATCAGCAATTTTGCGGATAAAAACTGAATCCTCATTCTGAGCGAAAAGGGAAACAGAAATGAAAAGAAAAAATAAACCAGTAATTGCTTTCCTCATTTTTATGATTTTAGATAAAAATAAACCAATCTTAATTGATGAAAACAAATTTTTAATATCCGATAAAACTTTCAATGGTTTTTAGTGTTTACCTTAGAGCACATTATCAGGAAAAAATAATTTATGCGAATCGGAATTGTTTGTTACCCTACATTTGGCGGAAGCGGCGTATTAGCTACGGAACTTGGAAAAGCATTGGCTCAAAAAGGCCATTATGTACATTTTATTACTTACCAGCAACCGGTGAGACTTGATGGTTTTATTCCCAATATTTTTTATCATGAAGTTCAGGTGCCTACTTACCCTTTGTTTGATTTTCCTCCTTATGAAACTGCGCTGGCAAGCACGATGGTTGATGTGATCAAGAATAATAATCTTGACCTGCTTCATGCACATTATGCCATTCCGCATGCTTCAGCCGCATATATGGCAAAAAAAATCTTAGAACAGGAAGGAAAAAATATTCCTGTAATCACTACACTTCACGGAACAGATATAACACTGGTAGGACGAGATAAGACCTATGCCCCTGTAGTTGCTTTTTCTATAAATCAAAGCGATGCTATAACTGCAGTATCGCAAAACCTCAGAGATGAAACGTATAAAAATTTTCATATTGAAAAAGAAATCGAAGTGATCTACAATTTTGTAGATGTGGCACGTTTTACCCGTAAACCTATTGATGCTTTTAAAAAAGTGATGGCTCCTAATGGAGAAAAAATTATTCTGCACGTATCCAACTTCAGAAAACTGAAAAGAATCCCAGATGTGGTAAAAATTTTTTACGAAGTAAATAAAGTGGTACCCAGCAAATTATTGTTTGTGGGTGATGGCCCTGAGCGACAGACTGCAGAAGAATTATGCCGGGAATTAGGACTCTGCGATTCAATTTCTTTTGTAGGCAGGCAAGATCAAATGGAAGATATACTTGCTATCGCAGATTTATTTTTGTTGCCTTCTGAGTATGAAAGTTTCGGATTAGCTGCACTGGAAGCTATGGCAGCAGGTGTTCCTGTTGTTTCAACCAATGCTGGTGGCTTGAAAGAAATAAATATTCCTGATGAAACCGGTTACATGAGCGATGTGGGAGATATTAAAACAATGAGCAATCAGGTCTTATCCATTATTAAAGATGATGTAATACTAAAAAAATTTAAAGCTAAAGCTGCTTCTCATGCAAAGAAGTTCGACATTCATAACATTGTGCCTATCTACGAGAAATTATATGAACGCTTTTTGTAAATAAAAAATTCAGAAATTTATCGGCGGATAAGCCATTGTTCGGGATTGACATTCTTTTTTTCAATCATCAGTAAGAAATCAAGTCGTCCACCACCTGCGTCTTCATCAACGCCAAGCTTACCAAGAGTTTCGCCAGTTTTTATTTCATCGCCTTTCTTTACACTGACCGAAGAAAGATTGCTATATGTAGTAAAATATTTTCCATGACGAATAGTGACACCCATTTCATCGCCAGAATTAAAGATACCCGCCACTTCACCATCAAAAACAGATTTTACCGGCACACCTGCAGAAGGAGTTGAAATTGTTATACCGGGATTTTCACCTCTTATTGAAGTTCCTTCTATTGTATAAAAACCAAAATGACCACTTACATATCCATTGTCCACCGGCCAGGGAAGCCTGCCTCTATTATTTCCGAACTCTTTATTGAGCCTAACATCAGAAGCATTCAGGTTCAAATAATCTCCAGGCCTGGTTACTTTTACAGGAGTTATATTAGGGGTTGTGGAATTTGTTGAAGAATTTGTTTCAGTATTTTTAATAGCTTTTGCATTCTTCTTAGCTTCATCAGCTGCTTTTGCTATTTCCCTGTTCACGATAGCCATCATAGAATTTTTCAATTCATTATCTCTTCTTCTTTTTGCGGCTAACTGTTTCTGCAAATCTTTCTCCTGCGATTTTAATTTACTTACTACTTCGTCTTTTTCTCTTTTTTGTTCATCTAATGACTTCATTTGCCTGGTTTGATTTTCCAGAGCTTTTCTTTGTTCATCCTTTTTTGCAAATTGTTGTTCCTTGCGCAAAGCAAGTTGTTTTCTCGTCTCTATAATATTACCAACCTGCTGTTCGCGATAAGACCTGTAACTTTTCAGGTAAGAAATTCTTTTTATCGCATCGTTGAAATCTGTAGCCGAAAAAATAAAGTTCAAGTAATCATATGTACTCCGGTTTTTGTAAGCATACACCACACTGCGGGCATATTGAGATTTTAAAGTATCCAACTGCTTTTGTAAACGATAAATCTCCACATTGCTCAAATAAATATCGTCATCAATCATTCGGAGTTCTTTATCGATATTTCTGACATAACTTTCCTGGAGCCTGATCTTCCTGTTCAGAATATTCAGTTGTGCAACACTTTTTTTTGTTTGACCTTTCACATTATCATATTGGTTCTGCATTTCATTTATTTCGGTCTGTAATTTTTGTCTTTCTTTTTCCAGCTCAGCCTTATCCTGCACCGGAGCCTGGGCTAAAAGAAAGCTGAAAGAGCCAATGATTGCCAGCAAACAAATGATAATTTTTTTTCTCATCACAAAACGATATTATGAATAAACCCGAGTTTAGATTTGTTTAAGAATAACGACAGGCTGCAAAATAAATTTTATCCTGCTAATTCCGCTTATAATTTTTAGGAATGGGAAAGGGGAAGCTTAACATTTCATTAAATTTATACTGTTTGAACTCAAGCCAGATATCCAGTTTTGATTTTTCTGCAATAGTTATCTTCCTGGTGGTAGAAAAATTAACTCCGTTTTTATTGTCATAATCTGAATAAGTTAGATCGCAGGTGCGGCTACGATTCACATCTACATCATCCAATTTACTATGTTCAATATTTTTATCGTCGGCATTAACAGTAATAAGATTTTTAAATAAATCTCCAACACTAAGGAGAGAGATAGTATTTCCCGATTTACTGTAAGAAACTATATTACTGTCAAGAAACAGAGGGTTACCAATGATCAGATCCTGAAGAGCTGGCAAATCAAGTGGCAAAGCAGTCACTTCCTGCAGATAAGCCACACTTCTTGCTGTGTATGTTTTGTTTTGCTTATCAAGCAGCTTTACAGAGTCTTTTGTTATATAAATCCGCATGGCTTCAATACCGAAGATTGCATGAATGGAAACCCAGATAACACTGTCATTATACATCTGTACAAAAGCATTTACGTTGTAATTCTTATCATCACGGTCAACATAATTCACATTTACCTTAGCTGAAAACGTTGTAAAATTTATCCTTTGCCTTTTCATCTGACCATAAGTAGCTGCAATAAAATCGGCAGAATCTTTATGAGGATTATCAGTTACCACAGCTACTACTGTGGTATCTCTTTTTGTATTTACAATGGCTGTCTGAATTTTTTTTGTTGACTGGCACGCTTCAAAAAAAATAATAATTGTAACGAATAAAAATGACTTGAACATGATCTGTTTTTTACTGATTGCCGGTATGGCCGAATCCCCCATCATTACGCATCGTTTCTGCAATCTGATTAACTTCTGTCCATGTTATCTGCTCCACTGTTTGAATTACCATTTGAGCAATTCTATCGCCATTGCGAATAATTTGTTCCTGGTCAGAAAGATTAATAAGGATAATCTTAATTTCTCCCCTATAATCAGAATCAATCGTACCCGGACTGTTTAAGCAGGTTATACCATTTTTAATGGCCAGGCCACTACGAGGACGAATCTGCGCTTCATAACCCTGAGGCAGTTCAATAAATAATCCGGTGGGTATTAAAGCTCTTTCAAATGGCTTTAAGAATTTTGCCGAATCCAGTTTTGCTCTTATGTCCATTCCTGCTGAACCCGTAGTGCTATATTCAGGCAGTTCATTAGAAGAAGTATTAATGATTTTAATCTTAATTGATGGCATCCGACAAAGATAAAGGATAGAGATAATAAGAAAAGCCTATTGTTTACCTAATAAAACTGTTGCATAAGCCATCAAACCTTCTTCACGGCCAATAAAACCTAATTTTTCAGTTGTGGTAGCTTTGATAGAAACGTCTTTATCAGTTATCCCAATAATGCCTGCAATCGTTTTACGCATTTTATCAGCATAAGGCATTATTTTAGGAGCTTCGAGGCAAATTGTACTGTCAATATTTACGACCACATAATTCTCTTTTCTGATCAAATCCATTGTCTTTTGCAAAAGAATTTTACTGTCTATATTTTTAAAAGATTTATCTGTGTCAGGGAAATGAACTCCGATATCGCCCATTGCTGATGCACCAAGTATAGCATCGCAGATTGCATGCAACAAAACATCTGCATCGCTATGTCCAAGAGCTCCTTTATAATGAGGAATCAATACACCTCCAATCCATAATTCGCGGTCGGATACCAATTTATGAAAATCAACTCCAAAACCAATACGATATGACATAAACTTTTAATTCTGATTGCAAATATCTGAAAACCTGTTTTGGTATATGGAATTATCCTGCCAATTCTTTTTTCACTTAGTTATTACAAATAAAAAAGCGTCCTCATAATTAATGGGACGCTTTTTATTATAATATATTTTTTTATTGGTTATTATCTCCACCGCCTGAATTGGAATCCAGATCAAAAATTATAGAAAACCGAAGTGTGTTAGATAAAGGATTACGGGTTACACCTGATCCGGAAGGAACCAGGTAAGAAAAATTCAAACCAAAAACGTTATACTTTAAACCAAGTCCCATTGTGAAATAACGGCGGTCGCCTTTTGTTTTATCTTCCCAGAAATAACCGGCACGAAGTGCAAACTGATCATTATACCAATATTCAGTTCCAAATGATAATTGAAATTCTCTGAGCTGTTCATTGAAACCACCTGGTGCATCAGTGAATGAACTGAACCAACTGCTGACAACACTTTTGCTGCGATAATTAGCCAAAGCATTCGGATCTGTAATATTTCCATTTGCATCTACAGGTGGAGTAGGCACCAATAATTTATTAGCATCAAAACCAAAAGTGATCTTATTGCTTTCATTGAATTTTCTTGTATAGGTAGTTCCCAAGCCAAGATTAGCAGGGATATAATCTTTTTCAGAAGCATTAGTAGTATACGCAATTTTAGAACCAAGGTTAGTCATTGCAACCCCAAATGCCCATCCATTACCTAAAGTATTTTTGCCATCATAATAAAAAGCAACATCGCCAGCAACAGCAGTACCCGTTTTGTAAGTACCACCTCCCTGAACAGCAGCTCCGCCGGTAAGATTGGAGTTTATATATCTGAGAGCTACTCCAAGACCCACTTTATCAGAAAGTTTGCGGGAATAACCCATGTCAATTCCAAATTCACGGGGGCGAAAACTACCAATGTTATTTCCATTAGCATCAGTAAACTGAATATTACCCAAACTGAAGTAACGAAGTGAACCGGTAATTGCCTGAAGTTCATCAAATTTATAATAACCGGAAAGTGAAGCCAGGTAAACATCATTTACAAGATCCGATAACCAAGGTGTATAAGTAGCCATTACCGCGCCTTTTGATTCATTAAATGCCACCTTGCCTAAATTCCAAAAAACAGAACTGGCATCAGGTGACGTGGCTAAACCAATATCCCCCATGCCGCCAGAACGGGCATCAGGTGAAATGCGAAGAAAAGGAACAGCAGTAGTAACAACATTAATGGGTGTAGACTGAGATTTTACGGCAGATGATAAGCTACAAAAGAACAAAATACCGACAGTTAGTTTTAAAGCAGTTGGTCTCATTAGATAGTATTTTATATGATTGTAAATATATGGCTTTTGATAAAATACAGAACTAAAGTATCGAATTTTGTGGGAAACTAAAAAATCACCAACTTTTCAATTTTTTGTACTTTACCAAATCCTGGTGCAGTAACGGATAATTTATACAGATACACTCCTCTTCCCACTTTATTTCCATATTCATCCCGACCATCCCATTCCACTTCACTGGAACGATTTCCCGTTGTATTTATTGCCTGATTAATCACTTTTATTACCCGGCCTGTAACAGTAAAAATTTGAATGCCTACTTGTAATTCCACTCCGGGTTTGTTGTGTTCAAACCAGAAATTAGTTCTTGTGGTAAAAGGATTCGGATAATTTAAAACATGACTGATCACGAGTTTTTCATTCGTAGCTACAGTAAAATCTAATTCATATTCGCTCGAATTGTTAAGTACATCCCAAGCTTTAATTTTTAATGTATGTGTGCCTGGATCAAGCAATGGCAATTGAAAATTTATAACCCCTTGCTGATAGCTGTTCAATACACTTTGGTAAAAATTATTCAGTATAAAATATTTCTGGTTGTCATTGTCAAGTGTAGCTGTAATGTCGTGCCCAATGCCGGTTCCGGATGTATTGATCCCTGACGAATCTGATAGATTAATTAATAAAACCGGAGTTTGATTTGTAAGTCCTCCATTCACAAATTTTTCATCATTCAGCCACGCTTTTATTACCGGACCCTGATTATCATTTCCGATATTATTACCATTGCCACCAACAATAAAACCTGTAAAAAGGCCATTCGCATCGCTTATACCATTCTCAGAATACAAGCTAAGTTTTCCATTTCCATATTGGTAGTTAATGTCTTTAGGCATTTTAAAATTGAAAGAAAATTTTCCGTTGGTTACTGATGCTTTTCCTTTAAATAAGACATTGGTTTGCGTTGAAAAAGCAGTCACCTGACTAGTTGGGTCATTAGCTAACGTATTTACCACTTTAGGTTTATCAAAAACTGTAGGATAAACAATACCATTGAAATTGCTGAGAAGATTTCCCTGAACATCATCCATCTCTCCTTCTATCATTACTTTTTCTGTTGCATTGAGAGTGTCAGGCTGAGTTACTGATATTCCATTAATTTTGGTTGCCCGGACTTTCAAAGTTGGAAATGCCAATGTCATTGCAGGATCGCCAAGCAATGTAAATTTTCGGTTATTAGCCACATCTCCTGAAGTTTGATAAGTAAGATTCTTTGCTGCTTTCACAGCATCGCCAAGACTTTTATATTTACCATTAACATCGGGTTGCATAGCGATCTGCATATAATTATTATTCATGATCCGGTTGCTATAAGCATAAACTACTCTGGTTGTAGTCATCAAAGCGATGCCACCTGTTTTGGGTCGAACCAAAATATTTGCACCAATTGAATTGATGGCTGGATTATCATAGGGAGCAAAATCGCAAGTAGCTGTAATGAAAAGCGGCAAATGGTAAGGATTGTTCCAGCTATTTATAATTTCCTGGTCAATGATTGATTCATCCGCTAATCTTATTGGTCCGCCATGGCCATTATAATTCCAAATCAATGTCCCATTATAAATCTGGTTATTATCAGCTGCATTGGCTTGCGGAGAACTACTGCTGCCAGCTCCGATTATTTGCTGGTATGCATCGAGATAAATTTTTTCAAGATTAAAAACCGGAGCTATGGCTCCCACTGTGGTTGTAATAGCTTCCGCATCCTGCAAATGCAAATTATTATCTTCATCATCAGCCACGAAAGTAAGATCGTTTCTCCAGGGGCCTAAACTTTGCGGATCAAAATAAGCTTGAACTTTATCTACGAAATTTTTTGCTTCTCCAATGTTTCTCGCTGGTATTCTGCCAATACCAATATCAAGATTATTGACAACAGATGCTGAGTTGATGTCTTCATTATCTTCAAGAAAACCATAGAAATCATCTGAAGTATAAGTTGCTAACGGATCTAAGGAAGAACTGCTTTCATAAGCCGGTACAAGGTTGGTATTATTACTCAGCCTGTTTTTGTAGTCATAGGAACCATCGCCAAAAAGTAAAAGATATTTTAAATTATTTGCCGGACTATTACCAAACTTATCATAATACATTTTTACAAAATCACGGATAGCAGTTGGATCGGGACTTCCACTGCCAAATTCATTATATATCTGATCTGTTGTAACCACTAATGTTCTTAAACCGTCCCGTTGTTGATGAAACTGTGCTAATCTTTGTGCCTGAATCAGCAAGGAAGGATGTGTAACAATGATATAATCTTCCGGAGATGCATTATGCAGGTTTTGGTTAACTATTTTACCAACAGGAACAGGAACTAAGAAATTGTTTTGATTAAATGCAATGTATTCTCTGAGTTGTGAACAATTGTTGACAAACCGAAATTCATTATTCGCAAAATTTCCCTGCATTTGAACTGGATTGAGCTGGTCAGTGATATCCCAAACCTGTGTATTTGCAGTTGCATTGCTGACCACAAATTCTCCCGTATTATTTCCGACACTTAGCCAATCACGAAACAACATTTGATCCACTCCTGTCAAGGAAAGATTTCTACGACTGAATAATTCAAACCAATCAAGCCATCCTTGAGAATTGAAACTACCGGGAAGATAATTGTAAGCTATGTTTGTATTGGATTGGGAGGCAATTCCAGTTACTTCATCTGAATTTTGCTGTGCAAACAAATCCAACTGTGCACCACTAACGGATGAAATACTTTGCGTGCCGGCAGATTGATTATTGATACTTATATTGAATCCACTATTTGCTCCCACCGATCTGGCAATCAAATTGCTTATCAATGTCAGGCTTGAATTATTTTGTACGTTGGGAATATTGACTGTAAAATTTCTTGTTAACGTTTTCCCCGGAGCA
Source organism: uncultured Bacteroidota bacterium (assembly GCA_963823125.1). Lineage (GTDB taxonomy): Bacteria > Bacteroidota > Bacteroidia > Chitinophagales > Chitinophagaceae > UTBCD1. The sequence goes on along the minus strand of CAWGKD010000001.1, from coordinate 433,894 downwards.
TTTGTAAATTCCTCACCGTACCATTCTTTACCACTCGCTAAAAAGTTTACAGTGTCCAGTTCATGAAAATATCTTTCTGAAAAATCAGTAATTGTAAGATTTGGAATTAAATTACTGATTGCCGTTGATATTCTTTTGCCGGTTCCGCCTATTGACAAAAAATAATAGGATACATCATTATAAAGATTTTTTTTGTGGGTAAATCTCAGGTTAGCTGAATCCTTTAGCCATTGATCCGGACCGCTTGCATAAAAAAGAATATAATCATTACCATTAAGAACACCATCGCCTCCATCCACTACCATAATTGAATTCTCCTGCAGATCGTCGGCTCTGGAAACAGAATTAGCTTCAGGTAACATTAGTCCTCCATTGCCATAAATACGAATAGAACTGGACGCAAGATTAGTGGCGTTGATACCAAGACTATTCAGAAATGCAATATCAATCTTATAAATGCCGGGATTTTTAACTGAAATTTTATACCAACTACCGCTGTTAAGCACTGAGTTTGGCTTATAAACACGCTGCGTTTTTCCTACAAAAAACATTGCAATAAGAGGTATCAAACAAGCAATATATTTCTGACACAACATAATGCCAAAATCTTTGATTAGTAGGGATTTTCCACCTTTAAAGAAGTACTTCTTCGTAAAAATCTTTATTGAAAGTGTTTATATTCGCAAACCCGGCAAACAAAACATTATTTCCAATACAATAATTTTGCTTCAACCGGCGTTAAAATTATCCAATTCATAGGTTTATGCAAAAAACATTGAAAGTGAAAAATCTGGCAATCCTATTATCCTGTGCGGTATTGATAACATCCTGCAAAGGAAAAGGCCTCTTTGGCAAAAAGAAATATGACAAATCTGAGGTTACCGGCTGGAACTATAATGACAAAAACATGGGTGGTTACCAAGTCGCTAAGTCTAAGGAACAAGGTACCGGTCCCGGGCTTGTGTTTATTCAGGGTGGAACGTTTGTCATGGGGCAAACACAAGAAGATGTAATGGGCGACTGGAATAATGTGCCCCGCAGAGTTTCTGTTCCTTCATTCTATATAGATCGCACCGAAGTAGCAAACGTTCATTATCGTGAATATCTCCATTGGCTGGAAAAAGTTTTTGATCCTTCTGATCCGGCAAATATGAAAATAATCAACGCAGCTTTGCCTGATACTCTGGTGTGGAGAAGTGAATTGAGCTACAATGAACCAATGGTGGAATACTATTTCCGCCATCCCAGTTTCAATGATTATCCTGTGGTTGGCGTTAGTTGGAGGCAAGCTCATGATTTTTGTTTGTGGCGCGGTGATCGTGTGAATGAGGGTATTCTTTTAGAAAAAGGTTATCTTAATAAACAATCATTACAGGCTCAACAACAAGAAAATAATTTTACTACTGAATCATATCTCCTTGGCTTGTACCAGGCTGCGCCGGGTAAAACTGCAACTTCAAAGAAGAATCCGCTCAAAACTGCCCAGGGAACGCCTCGCACAACAGTGCAAATGGAAGATGGAATTTTGCTACCTGCTTACCGTTTGCCATCTGAAGCCGAATGGGAATATGCTGCATATGGATACATAGCTGAGAACCCCAGGCCAAGTAGAAAAGAAGGTCAAAGAGGTGAAGAACTTATTATGAACAGGCAGGTGTATCCATGGACTATAAATGTAAATGGTCTTCGCGACACACGTCATGGTAGCTGGCAGGGAATGTTTTTGGCCAACTTTAAACGTGGTGAAAACGACTTTGCCGGTGTAGAAGGTGGATTAAATGACCGTTCATTTTATACTTCCCCGGTCAAATCTTTTTATCCTAATGCGTTTGGCCTTTATAATATGGCCGGCAATGTGAGTGAATGGGTAGCAGATGTTTACCGTCCACTTTCGTTGATGGACTTTGATGATTTGCCTAATCCATATCGTGGTAACAAATTTAAAAAGTTGTTTATAGATTCAACAACTGGTGAAGCAAAAATTGACAGCACTGGCCGGGTTGTGATGATAGATGTGACTGATAAGGAAAGCGCCAACCGTCGTAATTACCAACGTGGAAACGTAATTGATTATATGGATGGAGATAGCTTGTCTCAATCTTCATACGCTTATGGTCAAACTACTTTGATCAGCGATAAATCAAGAGTATATAAAGGTGGAAGCTGGAATGATATGCCTTATTGGTTAAGTCCGGGAACACGACGTTTTCTCGACGAAGATCAATCACTCAGTACGCTTGGTTTTCGCTGTGCAATGGACCGCATGGGCAGCCCTGAGGGTAATAAACGGAAAACCGGAAATCTCTGGAAACCCCGTAGGCAAAAACGTTAAATCTGTTTTACTTTCATAAACTCCTAAACCCCTGCAATAAATGCCGGGGTTTTTTGTAATTATGAAACTTAAATTTGTTCTATGGAGATCAACCAACTTTATACTATTTATCAAAAATATCCTTTACTTCAAACAGACACAAGAAAATTAAAGCCGGGTAATATTTTTTTTGCATTAAAAGGAACAAATTTCAACGGCAATCATTTTGCCAAACAAGCTTTGGATGCAGGCGCCGCATATTCAGTTATTGATGAAAAAGAATTTGAAATTCCAGGTAAAACGATATTAGTTGAAAATGTTCTTGTTGCTCTTCAATTACTGGCAAGACACCATCGTAAACAATTTGACATTCCTTTTTTAGCCATAACTGGTAGTAATGGAAAAACAACTACGAAAGAATTAATTCATGCTGTTCTTTCCACTACTTATAAAACATATACGACTGAAGGCAATCTGAATAATCATATTGGCATTCCACTTACGTTATTAAAAATTAAAGAAGATGCAGAGATAGCAGTGATTGAAATGGGTGCAAATCATATTGGAGAAATAGCTTCTTACTGCAAGATCGTTTTGCCTACACATGGCCTTATTACTAATTGCGGCAAAGCCCATCTCGAAGGTTTTGGTAGTGAAGAAGGAGTCAGAAAAGGAAAAGGAGAATTATATGACTACTTAAGAGCAAATAATGGAATTGCATTTTTAATGCGTGATTATGATTATCTATTCCAAATGAGCAAAGGCATTCAACACATCATTACTTATGGAACAAAGAATGCGGATATTGAAGGAAATATTTCAAAGAGTGAACCATTTCTGAAAGTTAACCTGACTAAAGGAACTGAAATTTCTTCTATTCAAACAAATTTAGTAGGAGAATATAATTTACCAAACGTATTGGCTGCAGTGACGGTCGGAAAATATTTTAAAGTGCCTGATGAAAAAATCAAAACAGCTATTGAAAATTATTCAGCGTCTAATAATCGTTCCCAATGGATTGAACAAGGAACTAACAAAATTATTTTAGATGCTTATAATGCCAACCCTGCCAGTATGAAATTGGCAATTGAAAATTTTGCAAAAATGAATGTACCAAATAAAGTATTGATATTAGGAGGCATGGCTGAGTTAGGTAAAGAAAGCAAATCTGAACATCAATTGATAATTGGACTGATTTCCAATTATCAATGGAAAGAAGTAGCTCTGGTCGGTGGTGATTTTATGAAAATAAATCATCCATATCAACGATTTAATGACGCAATCGAGGCAAGAAAATGGATGCAGCATCAAAACTATAACAATACAAGTTTGCTTATCAAAGGCTCCCGAAGTATGCAGATGGAAAAAATATTAGAATAATTCATTCTTCTAATTAATATCAATAAAAATATTTTCCGGTTGAAATAATTGCGAAATTTGCGGCCTGAAAAATAAAATATGGACGATAAGAAAAAATCAAAGGGATATTTATCAACAGTAATTCGTTGCCATTGTCCGCGATGCAGAGAAGGAAAATTATTTCAATTTCCAATCAGTATAAAATTGAAAAAAAATATGCTGATGAATAAAGAATGTCCGGTTTGCGGACAGCCCAGCGAAATTGAAGTTGGTTTTTATTATGGAACAAGTTATGTCAGTTATATTCTGACAATATTGATCAGTGTATTAAGTTTTATTGCCTGGTGGTTTACAATTGGAATGTCTTTAAATGATAACCGTTTTTTTTTCTGGATTGGCTTCAATGCAGTATTGCTGCTTCTGATGCAACCTTGGTTGATGCGTCTGTCGCGAAGTTTTTGGATCTCGCTATTTATAAAATATAATCCCGATTGGAAACAAACCGAATTAGAAAATTTTGAAAGAATAGTCCCAGAAGAAATGAATAACTGGTAATCTATACTCAGAAATCTGAATTTCCTGCGGAGAGGAAGGGATTCGAACCCTTGATACCCTTTCAGGTATACACACTTTCCAGGCGTGCCTCTTCAACCACTCGAGCACCTCTCCGGATATCGGGCTGCAAAAATACTGGTTCAAATTTTAGAGGCCGAATAATTTTTGAGCATTAGTAGTTGTGATTGTTGCTACTTCCTCAACGTGTTTTTCGCTGACCTCTGCTAGTTTATTTACAATAAATTTCAGATAACTGCATTCATTTCTTTTTCCCCTGAATGGAACCGGACTTAAATATGGCGAATCCGTTTCTAAAATGATTTTATCAAGACTAACATCTTTCATCAATTTATCCAAACCAGAATTTTTAAATGTTAAAACACCACCTATTCCCATATAAAAACCAAGATCGCTGATTTTTTGTGCCTGTTCCCTGCTACCGGAAAAACAATGAAATACCCCTTTTAAATTTCCATTCTGCCATTTGCGAATAACATGAATGCATTCCTCCAATGAATTTCTGGAATGAATGACAATTGGAATATTGTATTGCAAAGCCCATTCAATTTGTTGTTCAAAAGTTTCACATTGTTGATCCTTATATGTCAGATCCCAATAAAAATCCAATCCAATTTCTCCTATTGCAATAAATCTTTTTTTTTCAAGATATTCCTGAACGGTTTGAAGTTCAATTTTAAAATTTTCTTTTACTGAGCAAGGATGCAATCCCATCATGCTTTGGCATAATCCGGGAAATTGTTCTTCTGTCTTGAGTAGTCTTTCATGAGTATTGGAATCAATTGAAGGCATAAGTATTTTTTCAACACCTTCTTTTTCAGCTCTTTCCAGCATATTTTGTCTATCTTCATCAAATTCATCAAGATAAATATGAGCATGGGTATCAATTAAAGTCATATTTGGAGTAAATTAATGGGCAAAACTGAGCAAAAATTTTAAGAATCTATTAAACCCAACTTAATAAAAGCCATCTTATTGAAGATAAATTATTTAATCACCCAGAGAGTAATTATGAACCCGAGGTTTACCCTCTTACAGTTAACTACAGTCGTTTTCTTATTTACACTATTTTCCTGTTCAAAAGAAAATAGCCAGAATGTTACGCCTCAACAGCAAGCACAAGCCTCTTTGGTTTCAGGACAATCAGATAGTCAGGCTGAGATAATTTTCAATGGAATTTTTGATGATGCAATGGGTGTCAATAATGATGTCGGCATGGCTGGAACCGGTATTTTTGGTCGTGGTGCTTCAATTAACGGATTTACCGGAATAGATTCTCTTCCTGCATGTGCTGTTGTAACTATTACTCATACAAATCCAGCATCTTTTTTTCCGGTTCAGGTTGTTGTTGATTTTGGAACTACGGGTTGTACAAGACCTTCAGATGGTCATACCCGCAAAGGAAAAATTATAACTATTTATACAAATCGGTTAATAGTTCCAGGAGCTGTTGCTACTACTACTTTTGATGGATTTTATCTTGACACAATTAAAGTAGAAGGGACTCTTACAATTAGCAATACAAGTCCTAGTGCTACAAATATCTTAGCCAGGCAATTTACAGTAGATGTTACGAATGGCAAACTAAGCACTCCGGATGGGAACTATGTGAATTGGAATAGCCATAAAATAATTACTCAAACCGAAGGACTGTCTACTCCTCTTTATCCGATGGATGATGTATTCCAGGTTGAAGGAACTGCAAACGGACTTTCAAAAAATGGCAACATGCTTGTTGCATGGCAATCAACTATAACCAAACCACTGATTAAAGAGTTTGGATGTCGCTGGATTACGGAAGGCAAAGTAAAAATCATAAGAGCTTCCAGCAATACTGCTGCTTCATGGATTGGTTACCTTGACTATGGTACCGGAAATTGCGACAACCTGGCTACGGTTACTATAAATGGTGTGTCCTACCAAATAACTTTGCATTAATAAAAAATTATTATACCTTTAAACTAGTTTTCATAGGGTACGGATTAAAAACGGGCCAGGGTTTCTACCCAGGCCCTAACTTTTTTATACTGGTAACCAACGCCTTAAATATAGCATCAGTTAAATGAGTTATCGTGAATGAGTACTTGGTTTGTTATCTAAAATATCAGGCAAAACATCAAACCGGTATCCTTTTTCTGAAAAATATTTCAAAGTTCCTATAAAAGCTTCCTTCATTCTTGAAAAAGCTCTTTCACTGTCATGAAATACTATAATTGATCCTTCTTTTGCCGTTGACTTGACATTTTTAAGACATTGCTCAGAAGAAATATCCGGATCAAAATCTCCACTTAGCACATCCCACATAATCACTGCCGGAATTTTTACTTTCATTGCTTCAGCTAAATGTTTTGATTGAAAACGTTTGATTCTGCCATAAGGAGGACGAAAAAGATCTGATTCAATATAATGGGCTGCTTCAGCAATATCATTCAGATAAATATCATTTTTTGTCTTCCATCCATTCAAATGATTGCAAGAATGATTACCTGTTTTATGCCCATCCTCAAGAATTCTTTTATACGTATCGGGATAGAGCTTAACATTATTACCAACACAAAAAAAAGTTGCTTTAGCATGATTTTTTTTTAATTCATCCAGAACAAAACTTGTAATCTGTGGGTGCGGCCCATCATCAAAAGTGAGATAAAGAATTTTTTCATTTGTTTTAATATCCCATATATAAGATGAATATATTTTCTTTAGCCACCAAGGAGTTTTTACAAAATATTTCATAAAGACACAAGTTACAAGAAACAAACACAGACCAGCATCTTAAAAATACAAAGATTTAAAATTCTGTTTACCCATCCTTTGAACCTTGTGTCTTGTCTCTCCAATCTTATCTTTGCGGCATGAACAAGAAAGTTCGTGTACGTTTTGCCCCTTCTCCTACCGGTGGGATTCATATCGGTGGCATGAGAACGGTTTTATACAATTATCTTTTTGCAAAGCAAAATAACGGCGATTTTATACTTCGCATAGAAGACACAGATCAAAACAGGTATGTTCCGGGAGCAGAAGAATATATTTTTGAATGTTTGAAATGGTGCGGACTCGAGCCAAATGAAAGTGTTGTTCATGGTGGCAATTTTGAGCCTTACCGCCAAAGTGAAAGAAAAAAAATATACCGGCAATATGCCGAACAATTGGTAAAAGATGGTTTTGCTTATTATGCTTTTGATACTACAGAAGAGTTGGATAAGATGCGCCATGAATTTAAAACAGAGACCAACCCTTCGCCTCAATATGATCATTCTATCCGAATGAGAATGAAAAATTCCCTTACTATTAATGAAGATGAAGTGAAAAAATTGATTTCATCAAATGCAAAGCATGTTATCCGAATAAAAATTCCGGAACATGAAACCGTTACATTTACAGACATGATTCGGGGTGAAGTACATTTTGACACATCCGTTGTAGATGATAAGGTTTTGATTAAAGCGGATGGAATGCCTACGTATCATCTCGCCGTCGTAATAGATGATTATTTAATGAAAATTTCCCATGCATTCAGAGGAGAAGAATGGTTATCCAGCGCTCCGGTACATTTATTATTATGGAAATACCTGGGCTGGGAAAAAGAAATGCCAAAATGGGCTCATCTTCCATTGATATTAGGACCTAATGGAAAATTAAGCAAACGGGATGGTGCTAAATATGGTTTTCCGGTTTTTGCCATGAACTGGAAGGATCCAAATACCGGAGAATTAACGGAAGGTTTTAAAGAAAAGGGATTTTTACCCGAAGCATTTATCAACTTTCTTGCATTACTTGGTTGGAATGATGGAAGCAAGAAAGAAATTTTTTCTAAAGAAGAATTAATCCAAAGTTTTTCCATTGAAAAAGTTCATAGCGGTGGGGCAAAATTTGATTATGAAAAAGCAAAATGGTTCAATCATGAATGGATAAAGAAATCTGAGGTTGAAAGTTTGAAGGCGGAAATTAAAAATTTACTTGTCGAAAAAGGATTTATTGTATCTGATGATATTTTTCTAAAAAAAGTAATTGGTTTGGTAAAAGACCGTTGTGTATTATTAAGTGATTTTATTGAACAATCTTCCTTCTTTTTCAAAGTGCCGGATCAATATGATCTGAGTTCGGTAAAACCAAAATGGAACGATGCCAAAAAACTTTTCTTTGCCGAAGTGATCAGAAACTTTGAGTTGAACAATGATTGGAAAGCTGACTCACTCGAAATTAATTTTAAAGAAATGGCGGCAGTCAACCAGATAAAACCCGGTGAAGTATTAGCATCTTTAAGAATAATGCTTGTTGGTGGAAAATTCGGTCCCGGTGTTTTTCACATTGCAGAATTGCTGGGAAAAGAAGAAACAATTCACCGGATAAAAAAAGCATTGGCTGTTTTTTAGCCTTGCTTTCTTATCAACTCCATTATGGAAATAAAATCAGTTGAACCAAGTCGCTCAATTAACTTTATATCATCAGCGTCCAATTTAAAAATTCCGGTAGTATTATCCGTTGCATGCTGAGCCGTGCGAATCCCGGGAATAATCGTAGAAACTTCTGTATTGGTTAAAATATAACTTAAAGACAATTGGGTTTTAGAACAATTATATTTTTTGCATAACTGCCATACTGGTTCCAGAGCTTTGGCACAGGTATCAACAACTTCTTTTGTAACCCTGTTTTTGCGATGATCATTCTCGGAAAATGAAACTCCATTATCAAATTTTCCGGTCAGTAATCCAAACTGTAATGGCATTCGGGCAATAATGCCATAGTTTTTTTTAGCTGCATTTTTTAAAAGAGGTAAAGCTTTTTGATTCAGTAAATTCAATACCAATTGAAATCCATTTCCCCAATTATTTTTCAATAAATACTCCGCTTCAGGGATAGGCTCAAATGTATTTAATGATAAACCCCAATAACGGATCTTTCCCTGTTTCTTCAATAATTCCATCGCTTCAATACATTCTCTTTTTTCCAAATGTTCCATTCTTGCAGTATGCAACTGGTAATAATCAATTTCATTTCTCTTTAATCTTTTCAAACTTTCATCACAGGCTTTCAGAATATATTCTTTGGTATAATCAACAGTGAACTGATTATTTCTGGCAACATTTCCCACTTTAGTAGCAATGATCGCATCTTTTCTCCCGCCAATTAATTTGCCCAATATCTCTTCTGAATGACCAAGCCCGTAAATATCAGCCGTATCAAACAAATTTATTCCCAGATCAAGCGAACGATAAATAGCCTTCTTAGATTCTTCATCTTTCACATCTCCCCAACCGATTGCTGTATTACCAATCATAGCACCACCACCAATGGCCCAGGCACCAAAACCAATTTCACTTACTTTTAAATCCGTATTTCCAAAATTTCTGTATTGCATAGTGTAATTTATTAGATTACATTGAAATTATTGTTGAGATATATGAATAATTCCAAATTTCTAAGGAATCTTCTTTTTGTCCTTGCGATTATCAAAATTATTTTACCATTTTTTTTACAAAATAGTTTTTATCAGCCGCATCGAGATGAATTTTTATATTTAGCAGAAGCGCATCACATGGCATGGGGTTTTATGGAAGTGCCGCCGTTGCTGAGTGTTTTTGCCTGGATAACAAATTTTTTTGGCGATGGAATGTTCTGGATAAAAATCTGGCCTTCTTTATTCGGAGCTTTAACTTTCTTATTGGTTGGAAAAACGGTTATTTCCCTCGGAGGAAGATCTTTTGCAGTTTTTTTATCATTCCTGCCTTTTATTTTTGGCGCTTATCTCCGTGTTCATTTTTTATTTCAGCCAAACTTTCTTGAAATATTTTTCTGGACACTGATCGGGTATAGTCTAATTCGTTTTGTTCAAACTCAAAATAATAAGTGGCTTTATATTTTTGGTTTAAGTATTGGCTTAGGAATGATGAGCAAATATTCTGTCGCTTTTTATGTTGTGAGTATATTAGCAGGCTCAGCATTAACAAAACATAGAAAAATTTTTCTCCGTAAACAATTCTATTTTTCACTTATAATTGCTTTAATTATTTTTCTTCCAAATCTCATCTGGCAGTTTCAACATCATTTTCCTGTGGTTTATCACATGAAGGAATTACAAAAAAACCAATTACAATATACAAGCCCTGTTAGTTTTTTGATCGATCAACTGCTAATGAATTTCTCTTGTGTATTTGTCTGGATCACTGGACTATTTTTTATAGGGTTTTCACACAAAGCAAAACAATACAGATTTGTAGGTTGGGCTTACTTATTTGTTATTGTATTATTATTAATCTGTCAAGGAAAAAATTATTACTCGTTGGGCGTTTATCCGATACTATTTGCATTTGGAGCATATCAATTAGAACAGTTCACTATTCATCGTTATAAAATATTGCGATATGCTTTCGTTATTATTCCTCTTTGTTTTGTTTATTTTTTCATTCCTCTGTTATTACCAATTTTTCCGCCGGCAAGATTGGCTGCATTCTATAAAAGAAATCATCTTGAGAAAACTGGCGCCTTGAAATGGGAAGACCTGCACAATCATCCATTGCCACAGGATTTTGCAGATATGCTTGGTTGGAAAGAAATGTCAAAAAAAATGGCTGATGCTTATAATACACTTGACGATAGTGAGAAAAAAAATACAATATTGTTTTGCGATAATTATGGTGAAGCCGGTGCTGTAAATTATTATGGGAAGAAATATCACTTGCCTGAGGCTTACAGTGACAATGCAAGTTTTTTATATTGGATTCCAAACAATCTTCATTTTGATAACCTGGTATTGCTGACTGATGACCATTTGGAAATGCAGCATCCGTTTATAAAGAATTTTAATTCTGCTATACTGAAAGATAGTGTTACAGATCCTTTTTCCCGTGAAAGAGGAAGTCTTATCATTATTCTTAAAGACGGTAATGAGGATTTCAAAAAAATGTTTATTGAAAAAATTGCAAAAGATCAGGCCAAGGTGAAATGGTGAAAAATTTTGACTATAGTTTAAAATTTATTTTCTTCAACAATTATTACAGAGTATTCATCATTATCTTATGCAATGCTTAAATTTGAAAAGTCAAATAAATAAATGCTCAAAGATTTAAAAAGACCTGTTCGTGTTTTAATTGCTAAAGTCGGATTAGATGGTCATGACCGCGGCGCAAAAGTAATTGCTACTGCTCTTCGTGATGCCGGCATGGAAGTAATTTACACCGGCTTGCGCCAGACTCCTGAAATGGTGGTCAACACTGCATTGCAGGAAGATGTGGATGCAATTGGTATCAGCATTCTCAGCGGTGCACACATGACCGTGTTTCCAAAAGTGATGCAATTACTCAAAGAAAAAAAAATGGATGACGTATTGCTTACCGGTGGTGGCATCATTCCGGAAGATGATATTAAAAAGCTGAACGAAATGGGAGTGGGAAAATTATTTTCTCCGGGCACTCCTACCTCCGAGATTGCCATCTTCATTACTGATTGGGTAAAAGAAAACAGAAGCTTTTAATTTTTGAAAATATTTTTCTATAATAAAAGATCACTGGAAATAATTTTTGTTTTATGTATACAACAATTTTAACTGCTTTAGAAAATAACATTTTCACTATTACTATCAACCGGCCTGAGAAATTAAATGCGCTTAACAAAAAAGTAATGGAGGAACTGGATTCAGTACTTGATGAAGTCTATAAAAACCACGAAATAAAATCTGTTATCATCACCGGTGCTGGTCCAAAAAGTTTTGTTGCCGGAGCAGACATTAGTGAATTTATTGGATTGAGCGACGATGATGGAATGGCATTATCAGAAAGAGGGCAGATCATTTTCTCTAAGATTGAAGATTGTCCCAAACCTGTCATTGCCGCTGTTAATGGTTTTGCACTGGGTGGTGGTTGTGAGTTATCGATGAGTTGTCATTTCCGCATTGCAAGTGAAAATGCAAAATTCGGACAACCGGAAGTTAATCTTGGTTTAATTCCCGGTTATGGTGGTACACAACGACTGACTCAACTAATTGGAAAAGGAAGAGCTATTGAATTATTGATCTCAGGAAATATGATTGATGCAAATACAGCATTACAATATGGTTTGGTAAATTATGTGGTGACACAAGAAGAATTATTGAGCAAAGCAAAATCCATTCTTGAAATCATTAACAGCAAAGCTCCAATTGCGGTTGCAGGTTGTATTGCTGCTGTCAATGCCGCATGGGACGAATCACAAAATGGTTATTCAACAGAAATAAAAGAATTCGGGAAATGTTTCAACACAAATGATATGAAAGAAGGCATTGCTGCATTTTTAGAAAAAAGAAAAGCAAGTTTTAAGGGGCATTGATTATTTCTCCACCAGCTTTTCATCAATCAAATAAGCTGCCACTCCACTAACATTATCATTGCCTTTTTTATCATCCAGGTATACTCTGAATGAAGAAACAGTTGTTGCAGGGAAAGTGAGTATTCTTTTTCTCCCAATGGTTGTGCCGGAAATTTCTCTCACTGGTTTGTTATTATACATTAATTCTATTTTAAAACCCTTAACTGTTTGTCCCAGGTGAATGGCTTCACGGAGCACAATACAATTTATTTTAGCTGGTTGATAAAATTCTACAATGAAATTCTGGATATTAGCTCCATAAACAGTGGAGGCGGAATCAAAACTTCTCAGAATTATTTTTTTTGAGGAAAAATCATTTCCGCTGAATTCATAATAAGCGCTTGCCTGTTTCAATAAATTGTTGCTGAAATTTTCGCTCCTCAATTTTTTAAAGCCTATCAATGCTGCTGAATCATTTGCATTGATCAATCCGCGAAGATCCGGAGGAACATTGAGTAAAAGATTAGCTCCTCGTCCGACAGATTTTAAATAAAGGTCAAATAATTGTTCCGGAGATTTTACTTTAGTGTCTTCATCTGAATGATAAAACCATCCGGGACGAATACTCACATCACATTCGGCGGGTATCCAGTTTTTACCATTCGCATTCCCCTGGTTCAATGTATCGGTTGGCGGAGCGCCGGCGCCTCTTTTAAATCCGGCAGTATCTAAATAATTCCAGTTTGTTTTTCCTGCAATACCGTTTTCATTTCCGCACCATCTTATATCAGGGCCAATATCGCTGAATATAATTGTCTTTGGAGAAAGTTGGCGAACTGTATTCTCAAATCTTTTCCAGTCATAAATTTGTTTTTTCCCATTCGGGCCTTCACCATTCGCACCGTCCCACCAGAGTTCCCATATCGGACCATAGTTCTGAAAAATTTCTTTAATCATGTTCACAAAAACATCATTGTATTCCGGCGTTCCGTATTTTGGATGATTGCGATCCCAGGGAGAAATATAAACTCCGAATTTCAAACCGTACTCTTTGCATGCCTGCGATAATTCTTTCAGCACATCGCCTTCCCCATTTTTCCATTTGCTTTCCCTTACAGTATGCGTGGAATATTTACTTGGCCATAAACAAAAACCATCATGATGTTTGGCTGTAATGATAATTCCTTTTGCACCCGCTGCTTTTGCAATGCGGCACCATTGACGACAGTCTAACTGAGAAGGATTGAAAACATCTTCCGGTTCATTTCCTAATCCCCATTCTTTATCTGTAAATGTATTGGGACCAAAATGCATAAAAAGATAAAACTCCATGTCCTGCCAGGCAAGTTGTTGTTTTGTGGGCAGAGGCATCGATTTTTTTTGGCAAAAGACAACTGTTGCATTAAGCAATAAAAATATGATACAGCCTGATAATAATTTTTTATTCATGGTTATTCTTTAAAATAATAATCTCCCCTTTTACAGTTGGCATTTCAGCTATGCCATTTTTTATAATGATGTTACGGGAATCAATTCCTGATACTTTCCAGTTTTCAAAAGGTAACTTAATTCTGAGTTTTCCGCCTGCTTCAGATTTTATTCTTACTTCTTTTACCATTTCATTTTCTTTTTTCCCGGAAACTAAAAAAGCTCCTTCTGTTCTTAAAGTATTAAAAGAAACATTTTTCCAACTATCTGGCACAGCAGGAAAAACTTCAATATATCCTTTATGACATTGTAATAATAATTCATGTACGGCTTGTGCAAAAGCAAAATTACCTTCCAATGTAAATGGCCGGTATGTAAAAGATGAATATTGTCCTCCCTTCTGATCTCCATTCAAATGAAAACTGTTGGAAGAACAAAAATTGGAAGCAAATATCTGTAGTTGCTTTACGGCATTCGCCGCTTCCTTAGCTCTTGCATAAAGACAAGCCATCCAGCTAAAAGAATAACCGCACCAGTTTCTTGTTCCTTTCTTTTCGATCCAGTGAAGTGATTCATTAATAATATTTTTTTGAATTGAATCATCAACATTAAGCAACCCCAAAGGATAAATGGCCATATATGGCGACATGTGACGGTGAGATTCATCCAGATTTTGTCCCGGTGCAACAGTAAGCCCGGTTTCATTAACATTGAAATCAGGATATAATTTATCTTCTGACAATATTTCCCGGGAACTGCCGCCAGAAATCTGATTCAGAATTTCTGCATATTTTTCATTCAGATAATGAATAAGCGAAAGATCATAATTGGTAAAATTGCTGAACCATGCTTTGATGCTGTTATCATTATATTCCGGCGATGAGCTTAATGGTATTTTATATTTTCTTTTAATTGAATCCAGCGTTCTGATCTTTGATTGAAATTTTTCAACTTCTGCAAAATAAGGCTGGCATCTTTCCTTTAAGAATTTTTTATCCATTGAATATTTCCACTGCCAATAGAAATGCTGCGCCAGCCATGCAGCCGTTGTCGTGCTCATGGAATATTGTATCCATCCGCCCATTGGTTTGCCACTAATCGTTGTTACTCCGGGCACATTCAATCCATTTACTCCAAAATATTGCCTGGTCCATTTTTTATTTTCTTCTTTTATTTTCCATACCCAATTGGTATAACCCGCAGTCAGATCAAGATGATTACCTGCATAACCCGGCCAATAACTTAATTCCGTATTTAAATCATGATGAAAATCTCCTTTCCATGGAGGCAGGTTTCCATTATCTGCTGTCCAGATTGCCTGCAAAGAAATTGGCGGAGTATTGCTTCTTGCAACACAGGCAAATTTGTACATCTCCAGATAATATTGTTTTTCTAATAAACTATCCGGTAATGAAACTGATGAACGGCTCCAATAATCTTTCCACCATTTAATATGAAATGACCAACCAGTTGGTTCTTTAACTGCAAGATTTAATGCCGGTAGAAACGCATGTTTATTATTGGTAATGGTCCATTGACCAATAATTCTGTTTCCCGGCAATTTTTGCCACTTGATGAGTACTTCATAATAATTCAGACCCCAGGTTGGTTGATGATATAAAATACTGTTAATCGTTTTTTTCACTGTCCCCTTTTTATAACCCAACCTTTTAAGACTCTGTCCTTCCACACTATTACCTGTTTTGGCTGATTCAACGGAATAGTAATCGGGAACTATTAAATCCGGAATTATTTCATCCTTTATATTTTCAAACCCAAAATATCCGATTTGTTTTACAGCATGGATATAATTATTAAAGACAACTCCATTTGCAAATTTTATAATGCTCAACCCATTTTCAATATGCAGTTCATTAGAAATAACTTTTCCCAATTTTTTTAAATCAAATTCTATAGCAGCTCCGGGTATTTTGGTTGGCGCCGGGTATTTTTCATAAGGCTCGTCACCAATTTTCTGAACGGAGTCATATTGATTCATTTTCACTTTTTCAACTACCCAATTAAATCTGAGTTTATTAATTTCCGGCATAGGACGGTCATCCCACAAATCAACACGATCCAAAGAAATCCTGAGTTTATTTTCTTTTTGCCAGATCAATGCACCCAGCCAACCGTCACCCAAAGGAATGGCTTCATCCCATCGTTTGGCCAACGAATCAGATTTTAAATCATAAGCAGGTTTAGGTTGAGCAGTTGTTGTAAGGCAACAGAAAACAAGAATTACAAAAATGAAACTTTTTTTCATTTGGCAAAAACAGATTGTATCTCCGAAGAAACAGGATGTTCAGCTTTAAAAGTATATCCCAGAATTTTTGCCATGGTTTGTGCAAATTGTTTCTGATAAAGCTGTGTGAAATCTTTCATTTCTCCGGAAGCTTTAACGTCCGGTCCCATTACAGCAAACCATATTTCGTGAGAATCTTTTATTTTATTATCATGGCTCGTCCATTCTTCTTTTATTTTATCTCCCCGACCATGATCTACCGTTATAAATAATGCTGTTTTGTTCTTGTACTGTGGATCATTTTGCACAAAATTCCAAATTTCTTTCACCCACGCATCCACCTGGTGAGCAGCATCCAAATAAGAACGATATTGGCCGGCATGTGCCCATTCATCCGTTTCTCCATAGCCGATATATAAAACTTTTGGGTTTTTATTTTTCAAATAATCCATAGCTTCATAATGCGTAAAAACGTCAAGACATTCTTCTTTCAAAAAAGGTTTGTAAGAATCATTCCGCATAGCATTAATGAGTTTTTCTTCGGCTGTTGGATTATTTCCTCCAACAGAATCAAATGCAGAAATAACCGGGAAGCCACTTCTTTTTTCGTTTAATATTCTGTCAAAAGCATCCCAAGCACCAAAAGCAGCAACTTTTCCTTTGAATGCAGTTTGTTGATTCAAAAATTCCAGGATGTTGGTATTAGGATTTGCCTTGTAATCATTACTGTTAACAGCGGTATCTGGATAACCTGTGAAAATTTCATTATAGCCGGGATATGAAAACCAATAAGGATTTGCATTGTCAACATTGTTTCCATAAATCCTGTTGCCATAAATCTGACCGTTATCATTTATTGTAGTCCACAAGAATGGCAGTAATTTTTTTCTTCTTTCATTCACATCGTCGCTCCAATAATTCTGAAAAAGATAAGCGCTGTCACCCTGATTATATTTTTTGTTCAACGCAATGGCAGTATCCATTCCTTTAAAAACATCCTGCCAGCGAAATCCATCAGTAGTTATTATTATCAGGTTTTTTATCCTGGCAGGCGATTCGGTTTTTGTTTGATTATTTGTACATCCAATTGCAATAAACCCTAATCCAAGAATATATTTTTTCATGACTCAAATATTAGAGTTAATGATATAAAATTCCCGAAGAAATTTTTTCTTTCTTTCCACCATCAGGTTGCATCAAAACTTTCAAACTGTTACTTCCGCCGCTATCATAATAAAGAACTTCTATTTTATGGAATCCTTTCTTCAATGCAGCTTTCCCGATTTTTTCTTCAGTGCCGTGATCGCCATCGTTGTTCACTACTTCCACACCATCTAAAAATAATTTGCTGCCGTCGTCAGACTGAGTAAAGAAAGAATAAAAGCCATCTTTTGAAATTTTGATATATCCATCAAAGCGAAAAACAAACCTGTCTTTGCGTAATTTTTTTTCATTGGAAAAAATATCTGTTATTCCTGATTGTTTGACCGGCGTATTATTTATGGATTCAAGATTGATATTCTTTTCAGGTTCATAATACTGATACACTATTCCTGGTTTGGCTTCTTTTATTTTTACTGCATTCATCCAATCATATCTGATTACTTTCTGTTCTGCAGCTGCACTTGACAACATTCCATCACGGAAAGATTTTGCCTTGATAATAGTTGTTCTGTCAATCGTGAAAGGTTCTGAATATAAAGTTGAAGTTATGGATGGTTCACTTCCATCGGTTGTATACCGTATCGTTTCAAAATGATCCGGTGAAAATGAAACCTGCGGCTGCATTCCGTTCGGATATTCTACTTTCAATTTTGGTTTTTTGGAAAACATTCCATAATTCTCAATCCTGATTACGTAGGCATAAGGGGCTTTTATTTTATTGGGATTATATTCCGGAAGAGTTATTATTGTATTTGCTCCATTTTGTTTCCATGATAGTTTTTCGCCGGTTGATAAAAAACTTACCTGGGTATTGGCAAGTAAACTGACATCTTTCAATGCGAGTTCTTTATTGTCAGGATATTTTGGAAAAATGGCATACAACGTATTCGTGTTTGTATTGTATGTATAAAAAATTTCTTTCACTGCATAACCTGGATCCGGATCAACAGTAAGTTTGAGCATTACATCACCGCCTTTTGCCTGATAATCTCTTTTACCTTCACTCCATTGTGATGAAGTTTTCCATCTTGAAGTATTGTAAATTGCTTCTCCATTTATTTTTAGCCATTCACCAATTTGCAATAAACGCTCCTGCATGATCGGCGGAATTTTTCCATGCCCATCAGGACCAATATCCAATAAAAAATTTCCGCCACGACTTACTTTATCAATCAAATGCAAAACCAATGACTGTGCGGAATTATAATCCCATGCATCTTCTGCACGATTGTAACCATAAGAATATCCCATGCCGCGGCTTTCTTCCCAATAATGATCTTCAAAATCAACATCCGGTTGATATTCCGGGGTAAACACTTCGCCGTGATGAAAACGGACATCACTGCCCCAGCGATCATAAGTAACTACTTTATCTTTCACGGGACTTTCATTATACATCCAGGCAAGAAATTCTTTACTTTTCCATACATCTTCGCTGGCATCCCAGTCTCCATCTGTCCAGAATACATCCGGCTTATAAGTATTGATAAGATCTTTCATTTGCGGCCATACATGTTCGATTGCATATTTATTTTTATCCGATTTCCATAACGGATTAAACCATTCAAATAATGAATAATACATTCCTGCATGAACAGAAGTTTTGCGAACCGCTTTGAAAAGATCACCTAATAAATCTCTTTTCGGGCCAACATCCATTGCATTCCATGGAAAACCCCAACTGCGATTGGCTTCTTTGCTCGGCCACAAACAAAATCCATCATGATGTTTTGAGGTAAGCACAATGTATTTTGCACCCGATTCTTCAAACAATTTTGCCCATTCATCAGGATTAAATAATTCGGCTTTAAAATCATTGGCAAGATCATAATATGTTCTGTTGCCAAATTTTTCTTTATGAAATTTTATTCTTGCTGAATCGCCTGTTTGCAACCCATATTGATACCATTCTGCATAATTGCCGACCGTACTATAAGCCGGCACAGAATAAACGCCCCAATGAATGAAGATTCCAAATTTAGCATCTTTGTACCATTGGGGTACCGGTCTCGAATCCAGAGATTCCCAAGTAGGTTGATAGGTTTGCGCAAAAGAATTTGCTGCGCAAAAAAGAATGATTGCAAAAAAAAAATTTTTCATTTCGCAAATAGTTTATTGTAATGAAGTTTTTCCATCAATAGTTGCTGCGGTTGTTTGAAGCAGATCAAAAACAACGATTTCGTTTTTTCCTTTCTTCAACCAGGTTGCAGGACAATATAATCTTTGCTGAGGCCCGATGTTCCAATATCTGCCAAGATTATGCCCGTTAACATAAACAATTCCCTTTGAATAATTACTCATATCAAAATATGTATCACCGGTTGCTGCAAGATTAAATTCTCCTTTGAAGAATAAACATTTCCCATAGTCATCTTTTTCAACTTTTGCTTTTTGCATTTCTTCTTTTACAAATTTTTCATTCATCGGTAAAAGAAAAATTTCCCAATTCATTAATGTCATTCCATTTAATGTGACCCGATCGGTGATTCCTTTTCTGTCAATCATATATTGCCCAAAGTTGATATGCCCCATTCCTTCTACTAAAATTTCAAGTAATGGATCTTTTACATCTGATTCCGGCAATTTAATTGCCCATTTGCCACCATTACGAAAAACAGTGTCAATAAATTTATGGTTTAAAAAAATCAAAGCATAATCATTAGGTTCAGTAATTGTCAGCCTGCCGCTTTTATGGCCAATTAGTTTTGTTCTGTATAAAATTAATCCCTGGTTCTGATCGAATGATTCCATGGGTTTAGGTTGCGGAGAAATGATTGGCACCGGCAAATTTTCCCAAATGGAATTCATCGCTTTCATTTCTATAGGAGGAATTTCAATAACAGGAATGGGTTTTGGTAAATCAGGAATTTTATAATCAACATATTTTGCAATTAGGTTTCTAAGCATGAAATATTTTGCTGTCGGCTGTCCCTGTTCATTGATCGGCGCATCATAATCATAACTCGTAATATCGGGTTGATATTGGGTTGGAGAAAACGCATTGGCGCCGGCAGTAAAACCAAAATTGGTTCCACCATGCACCACATAGAGATTGAATGATTTTTTATTCTTCAATAAAAATTCTACTTCTCTTTTCAAATTATTCGGATCTGGCTTTGCCCATTTTTCACCCCAATGCGTTAACCAGCCAGGATAAGTTTCGCTGCTGAATGATGGAACATTTGGATTATATTTTTTAGCCTCGTTAAAATCTTTTTCATCGCTGCCGCTGTCTAATCCAATGGCAGCGCCATCAATATTGCCAGCTTCGAGCATGAATGGTGTCGGGCCATCGGCCGTATAAAATGGTCCGTTAACTCCGTTTTGAATCCAAAGTTTTCTTAATTCTTCCAGATATTTTTTATCATTGCCATAACTGCCATATTCATTTTCTATCTGCAACATTAATATTGGTCCACCCTGATTGCATAAAAGTGGTTTGATCTCTTGCGACAAATGAGTAATATATCTTGCCACAGCTTTCATGTATCGGCTATCCATACAGCGGATTTTTATATCAGGAATTTTCAAAAGATAAGTTGGAAGCCCGCCAAAATCCCATTCGGCACAGACATAAGGTCCGGGTCGTAACAAGACCCACATTCCTTCCTGCTGACAAATGCCAATAAACTTTGCGATGTTATGATTACCGGTTTTGAAATCAAAGGTTCCTTCTTTGATCTCATGATAATTCCAGAAAATATAAACAGCGATCGTATTGCAGCCCATTGCTTTCGCCATTTGAATTCGCTGTCGCCAGTATTCTTCGGGAATCCGTGCAGGATGCATTTCTCCACTGATAATTTGAAATGGTTTGCCATCCAGTAAAAAATCATTTGGGGCAAAGGAAAAACGATGGTGTTGCTGACCTTTTAAATTGAAAAAGGAGAAGACAAATAATAGAATAAAAAAATTTTTCATGTGGTGACCGAAATTAATTAAATAACCTGACATCTGTCATGAGTCCTGCTTTTGTTTTGGATGTACCTTTGTGTTTCAAAAAAATTTTTATGGAATACAGAATTGAAAAAGATACTATGGGTGAAGTCAAAGTTCCCTCAAATGTATATTATGGTGCGCAAACACAGCGAAGTATTGATAATTTCAAAATTGCGCAGGATATAAATAAAATGCCAAAAGAAATTATCCGGGCTTTTGCTTATTTAAAAAAGGCTGCCGCTATTACCAATCTTGAAGCCTGTGTTTTATCAAAAGAAAAATGTGACCTTATCGGCAAAGTGTGCGATGAGATTTTGGAAGGAAAACTCGATGAATATTTTCCATTGGTGGTTTGGCAAACAGGGAGCGGAACTCAAAGTAACATGAATGTTAATGAAGTAGTCGCTTATCGTGGCCATGTTATCAAAGGTGGTAAGTTGACTGATAAAGAAAAATTTCTTCACCCTAATGATGACGTAAATAAATCACAATCGAGTAATGATACCTTTCCAACTGCTATGCATATTGCGGCTTATATGATGCTGGCGAAAACAACGATCCCGGGAATTGAAAAACTCAGGAATACACTGGCTGAAAAAAGTAAACAGTTCATGAAAGTTGTGAAAATCGGAAGAACACATTTTATGGATGCAACACCTCTGACGGTTGGACAAGAATTCAGTGGTTATGTTTCTCAATTAGATCATGGATTGAAAGCAATTAAAAATACATTAGCACATCTTTCTGAATTAGCTTTGGGAGGAACAGCTGTTGGTACCGGAATAAATACTCCGCCGGATTATTCTGAAAATGTGGCGAAGCATATTGCTGCATTAACAGGTATGCCTTTTATCACTGCTGAAAATAAATTTGAATCGTTGGCTGCACATGATGCCATTGTTGAAACTCACGGTGCATTGAAAACGGTTGCAGTCAGTTTGATGAAAATCGCCAATGATATTCGCATGCTTTCATCAGGGCCAAGAAGTGGAATTGGTGAAATTTTTATTCCCGATAATGAACCGGGCTCATCCATTATGCCGGGGAAAGTAAATCCAACACAATGCGAAGCATTGACAATGATTGCTGCGCAAGTGATGGGAAATGATGTAGCGATAAATATCGGTGGCGCCTCCGGTCATTTTGAATTAAATGTTTTTAAGCCGATGATTATTTATAATTTTCTTCATAGTGCAAGACTGATCGGCGAAGGTTGCGTTTCTTTCAACGATAAATGTGCAATTGGGTTAGCACCTATTGAAGCAAACATCAAAAAACATGTCAACAATTCATTGATGCTGGTTACAGCACTCAATACGAAAATCGGTTATTACAAAGCTGCTGAGATTGCACAGAAAGCACATAAAGAAGGAACGACATTGAAAGAAATGGCAGTAAAACTTGGTTATGTAACTCCTGACCAATTTGACGAATGGGTTGATCCTGCAAAGATGGTTGGCAAGATTGATTGATGATTTCCCGTAAAACTCCCATTTAAAAATAGAAGAATTACTGGTTCTTCCTTTTTTTGTTCAGCTGTATTTGCAAAATGAGTGATTTTTTTTCTAATTTAACGGATTATTAATATTTCTATTTGTTATAAATCCGACACTATGAAAAAAGACGATCATCCTTCCTTTTATTACTCAGCTTATCCGCTCAAAGCCATTGGCCAGATATCAACCAATACAATTGACCAATCGCCATTCCTGAATAATATAGTTAGCGGTAAAACCAAAACATTAAGCCGCGTCAGAGTTTCCGCTATGTCAAACCCATATAAAGAAAATGTAAAACCAATTTCAGCATCCGTTGGTAAAATGGAAAAAGAAGCAGAACCAACCAACAATGAATGGTACAATAATTTCGAGTAAACCCTTAATCAATAACCACAAAAGCAAATGTCCCGGTATAATCGCCGGGACTTTGTATTTTATGGACTTCCTGAAAATCATTTTTTATTAACTGGCTTTTCTTGCTTGTTTTCGTTTTTTAAACTCCATAAACTAACATTTATTTTGCCAGTTTCTTGTCGGATAAAAAACAGATTGCTGTTAAATTGAAAATAATTTATTCTTAAAATGTCACAACCAAAATCAAAATGAATCTATTAGCCGAAGCTAAGGAGATTCACTTAGCAGCAGCCCAAATTACCATGAGAAAAAAAATATCAATTAAAATGCAATCACTATCTCAAAACAAATTTTAAAAAATGTTTACACTTATTCTCAGTAAGTGTTACATATTAATACATCGGTCCGTTTTGCAATAAAGATGGATACATCAAAATTGTTAGCTGACTTTTTAATCACAATCAAATATTTTTTTTGCTTATTATAAAATTCACTAAAGGGATATTTACATGAAAAACCCTATAGGGTTTAATAATGCTTCAGGATAATTTTGAATTGTTACGGAGAGTTATTGCAACAAAATCCGTTCTATGAAGCCATCATTACTCACTGCACAAAGATTGGTGAGACTTTCTTTACTTCTCATTTTGTTTTTCTCCACAGAAAGAAAAATATCTGCTCAATCAGTTGACTTTGGAAAAAGTTATATCAATGTAACAAAAGGTTTAAATGGTGGCACACTGGAAACCGGTGATACTTTGGAAATCCGTGCATCTTTTGTTGTCCGTTCCGGCACTTACGACAGCTGTGCTTATTTCGACGCAGTTCCTGTCGGAACTGTTTATATTCCCGGAACGATTCGTGTACTTACCAACGAAGGAACTATATACAAACAGTTTACCGATGCTTACAGTGATGATGCCGGTTGGATAAGTGGGAACAATATTCAGATTAATCTTGGTTACAAAGCAGGCTCTGCACCTGCTACTGCATTCAAAAGAGGGAGAGTTACCAATACAAATAAGCCTTCTTTTTATGGAAGCACTTGCATCATGGTGGCATCATTTCAGGTAAAAGTAACTGCGTCTGCAGGAACAATAATCAGCATCGGTGGAGGTTCTATTACTTATAAAAGCGGCTCATCATCTGTTCAAACAAATATTTTTCCAGCAAATACAGTTCAGGTTTATCAAAACTATGGCATTTGTTCAAACACAGTTGGAACGAATGCAATAGGCACGGAAACTAACGGAACATTCGGTAGCGGCAAACTTAAGAACCGTGGCGCTTCAGCAAATGTTCCGGTTGGCTACACTTACAAAATATTTGATACCGGAACTCCTGATGATTATTCGTACGGAATAACTAACAATACATCCACAAAATCTAATTATACAACATCAGATGCATGGAGCAGGCCAGACAATATTTCCCCATCTCACCGTGTATTTTCATTATGGGACATTATTGGAGATCATACCGGCGCTCTTTCACCAACAGCAGGAAATCCCCCAACTGACACTTTGAATAATTCTGGTGGATACATGCTTGTCATCAATTCATCATATCGTATCGACTCTGCTTTTCAACAAACCATTTCGGGTCTTTGCCCAAACACATACTATGAAATATCCTGCTGGATGCGGAATATATGTTCCAAATGCGGTTGTGATTCTAATGGTGTTGGATCTGGCAGTACAGGATATATTCCGACTGCTCCCGGTGATTCATCTGGTGTTCATCCAAACCTGACCTTCCAGATTGATGGAATTGATTATTATACTACCGGCAATATTCAATATACTGGTCAATGGATAAAAAAAGGATTTACTTATTTAACCGGACCTTCCCAAACCGGTTTCACTCTTAAGTTTTTTAATAATGCTCCGGGTGGTGGTGGTAATGACTGGGCATTGGATGATATTTCAGTAGCTACCTGTACACCGGGTATGAAATATTTTCCAACCAATAATCCAATAGTTTGCGAGGGAAATATATTAACGCTATATGATACGGTAAGTTCATACTTCAATAATTACACTTATTACAAATGGCAACAAAGTACGGATGACGGAGACAATTGGTCCGATGTGACTGTTACAGCTGGTCCGGCAACGCCAGTTTGGAATGGAAACTCCTGGCAATATATAGTTTCGTATACCATTCCTCCGGCTAATACAACCATGGATAATGATGACGATAAATATCGTCTGGCAGTGGCTACAACTTCAAGTAACATTGCTAAGCCAGGCTGTCAGTTTTCAGATGCAACTTCCATTGTTGCACTTTCAGTAATTACCTGCGGTCCAATCTTGAATACCCAACTAATTTCTTTTAACGGGAGTCTCGTAAATACAAAAGCGTTATTAAAATGGACAACTGCAAAAGAAGATGAGCTGCTTTATTTTGATGTTGAAAAAAGCTATGATGAAATAAACTTTGCGGCTATTGGTACTGTAAATGGGTTGGATGACAATTCATCCTCACTAAATACCTATTCTTTTACAGATCCGGTATCTGTTTCAGGAAATGTTTATTACCGTCTGAAGATACGAAACAACAGTTCTCTTTCCTCTTTCTCAAGAACTATTAAACTGATTCTTGACCCGGATATTTTTTCATTTGTATCGGTTATAAATCCATTTAATAATGAACTTAAATTTGCAATCTCGTCAGATAAAAGTGGAAAAACGAACGCTGAACTGATTAACCAGTTTGGACAGATATTAAAAAGAAATTCTTTTACTATAAATCCCGGTATAAATTATTTGTCATTCCCTGACACACGGGCTTTATCGGTTGGCATTTACATATTGCGTTTGCAAACAGGTAATTCTGTAATACAAAAACAGGTCTTAAAACAAAATAATTAATTCTGCAGTTTCCCCTAATAAAATATTGAAATAATTTTGACAAGATTGGAATTACTATAATACCTGCACCTTATCACTAACTTCTGCGCTGGTCTCTACGGCCGATGGATTTTCTTCGTTGTGAGTTTTTTTAAAAAAATTTTTCTGAAAAACAAGTAGTGTAATCACACCAACAGAAATAGATGCATCAGCAATATTGAAAATAGGGCTAAAGAATTCAAATTCCTGGCCACCTATGAAAGGAACCCATGATGGAAAATGTGACCTGATAATGGGGAAGTATAACATGTCAACCACGCTCCCATGAAGGAAAGATGCATATCCGTGAGTGGAAAATGCAGCTATACCTGAATAGCTAAGATATTCGTTAACAGAAGCATCATAATGCAATCCTTTATCGAAGATCAGGCCGTAAAACATACTGTCAATAAGATTTCCGAGAGCACCGGCATATATAAGGGCAGCACAAATAATAAACCCCTTACTATATTTCTGTTTTACAATCTTAGCTAGATACCAGCTTCCAAAAATAACTGCAGCAAAACGGAACAAGGTTAATACCATTTTACCAGCTTCATTTCCAAATTTCCATCCCCAGGCCATTCCAGGATTTTCTATGAAGTGCAAACGGAACCACGACATTCCAAAAATTCTAACTACTTCGCCTGTTGGATAATTGGTCTTAATCCAGATCTTCAACGTTTGATCTGCAATGATGATTATAGCAATAAAAAGAATAACATTACGGAGCTTCACAATCAAAATTTTAAACAACAAATATAAGGCATTCAATGATGGTTGTCAGAATCGGGTATTGTTAAAACTCATTCTTCATAATAAACTCTTTTCACTCTCTGCGAAACTCCTGTCATTATTTCATAAGGAATTGTTTGAGCCCATTTTGCCAGTTGCTGAACTGGTAATTCTTTTCCAAAAACCACCACTTCATTTCCTTCCTCTACATTCGGAATATCCGTGACATCAATCATCGTCATATCCATACAAACAGTTCCGATAACAGGTGCAAATTTTTCTTTTATATAAATTTTCCCAATTCCATTACTAAGCGCCAGCGGATAACCATCGGCATATCCGATCCGAACCGTTGCGACAATAGAATCTTTACTTACTACGCCACTCCTGTTATACCCTACTGATTCATTCGTTTTCAAATGCTTTATTTGAGCAATTGTAGATTTAAGTGTAGTAACAGTATGTAAATTAAGTTCCGTTGAATTGCTATTATCAACTCCATACAATCCAATACCCGGTCTCACCATATCAAGTTGCATTTGTGGATGGCGAACAATGGCCGCTGAATTTGCAATATGGCGAATAAAAGAATAACCTAATTTATTCTGAAGTCTTTGAACAGCATTTTGAAAAAGATTAAATTGTTTACTTGTAAATTCATCCTGGTGAAGATTTTCACTGGCAGCCAGGTGAGAAAAAACAGATTGTACTCTTAGCGAAGAAGTGTTTAACAGAAAATCAGACAAAGCTTCTATATCTTCAACTGCAAAACCTAACCGGTTCATCCCGGTTTCTAATTCAATATGAAAAGGATATTGTTGTAAAGCTTCCTTTTGCAAAAAAATATCAAATGCATAAAGAAGTTTGAATGAATAAATTTCCGGCTCAAGGTTATTTTGAATAATTGTGTCAAAGCTGTTTTCATCAGGATTCATTACCATGATTGGCAATGTGATTCCTGCTTTCCTTAACTCAACTCCTTCATCAGCGTAAGCCACAGCCAGGTAATCTACTTTGTGAAATTGTAAAACACCGGCAATCTCTGCGCTGCCACTGCCATAAGCAAACGCTTTTACCATTGCCATTATTTTAGTAGTTGGAGATACTAACTTCTGGTATTCTTTTAAGTTGTGAACGATAGCATTTAAATTAATCTCCAATACGGTTTGATGCATTTTCTGTTCAAGCAAGTGAACAATTTTTTCAAATTCAAAAACCCTTGCTCCTTTTATTAAAATAGTTTCTTCTTTAAATTGTGTCGTCCGGAATTGTTCCAAAAAAGATTCTGCCCGTAAAAAATAATCCTGTTTAATATCAGAACTCTGAAGGATTACTGCAAGATGATGACCAATCTTTTCGCCAATTCCTATCAATCTGTTGATATGATGTTGTTGTAAAGAGTTTGCAATGATTTCGTACAGATCTTCATCATTCATACCTGCCTGCAGAAAATCTGAAATAATGATTGTTTTCTGAGATGCGGCGCTTTGCTGATCCAAAAAATTTAACGCTATTTCCAGCGAACTAAGATCTGCACTATAGCTATCATTTATTATGGTACAATGATTAATTCCTTTTTTCAAATCCAGCCGCATATTCACTGCAGATAAAATTTTCATCCGAACATCCGTTATTTTATCCGCAACTTTCATCGCAAGCAAAGTGCACCAGCAGGTAATTGCATTTTCAACCGAAGCATCATCTGTAAATGGAATCTGAATGGAAATTTCCCTGCCTTGATTCTGCGCTTTAATAACCGTATGATCGTATTCTTTTTCAATAAGAATAATTTTTAGCCATGCATCTTGTTGCCGGCTCCAGCTGTAAAATTCTGCATCCGTGCTGAAAAATGATTTATCCTCATTTTCAAGGTCAAGATGTGCAGCATTATCTTTATTATAAATAATTTTTTTACAATGCCTGAAGAGTTTGATTTTTTCAAGTGCTTTTTCAGTAAAAGAATTAAATCCTTCACTGTGTGCCTGCCCGATATTTGTCAGTATTCCAATCGTCGGTAAAATAACGGCTTCCAGCTTTTCCATTTCGCCGGGTTGTGAAATGCCTGCTTCAAAAATTGCCGATGAATGTTTTTCATTGATCGCCCAAACACTCAACGGCACACCGACCTGTGAGTTAAAACTTTTCGGACTCCGAACAATATTATAATCTTTATGCAGTAATTGATACAGCCATTCTTTCACGATTGTTTTTCCATTACTCCCGGTAATACCGATCGCCGGCAAATTAAATTGCTTTCGGTGATACGATGCCAAATGTTGAAGAGCATCCAACGTATTTTCTACTAAAATAAAATTTGCATCAGAATATAATGACCCCTCAACCGTTTCATCAATTACAAAATTTCTGATTCCTTTTCTATATGCCTCCGAAATAAATTGATGGCCGTTTCTTCGCGGTCCTTTCAGAGCAAAGAACAAAGAAGTGGCAGGAGAAACTATATGACGGCTATCCAATAAAAGATGTTCAATGCCATCATCATGATGCAACTGTTGCAGTTCTCCTTGTATAATAGAAGAAATTTTTTTTATAGCATACATCATTGTTCTTTTGACTTTGCAGAGGTATTATATAATGAATAAACAATTGAGACTGCAAGACAAATAATTATCACCATCAACGAAATATAGATCGGCACCGTAAAATGAAATATTTCTGCCAGCATCTTTAATCCGACAAATATCAGCACTATAGCTATGCCTTGTTGCAGGTATTCAAACCGGTTTACTGCGCTCTTTAATAAAAAGAATAAGGAACGAAGTCCCAGCACAGCAAAAATATTACTGGTATAAATAACCATTTTATCTCTCGAAATTCCCATTACAGCCGGAATTGAATCAAATGCAAAAACCAGATCGGTGGCTGCCAGCATGATCACAACTACAAACAGTGTCGTATAAACCGGTTTTCCCTTTTCCCGGATCATATAACGACCGCCGCCATCATGAGGTACCAATGGTAAAAATCTTTTTAAAAATTTATATACTTTACTTTCATGCGGATTAAATTCTTCATCTTCATTGGAAGTAAACATTTTAAATCCGGTATAAACAAGGAAGGCTCCAAAAATATAAAGTATCCAATCAAACCTGTTAACCAATGCCACACCTGCAGTTATAAAAATCACCCTGAAAACTATAGCCATCATAATACCAAAGAGCAATACTCTTCCATAATTTTTTTCCTTTACCGAAAAAGCTGAAAATATAAGAATGAAAACAAAAATATTATCAATACTAAGACTCCACTCCATCAGATATCCGCTGATATATTGCAATGCCAGAATGTGTCCGTCTTCAATCAAAAGGAAAATAAAAAATGCAATGGCAAGTATCACCCAGAAAAAAGTCTGATACAAAGCCTGCCGGATGCTGATCGTTTTATTTCTTTTACTTAACAGACCAAGATCCAGAACAAGCGCAAGTGTTAATATAATTCCAAAAACCAAATAAGCTGTTTGGTGTGCTGACATTAATCCTGTTTAAGAATAGAGACAAAGATACTGAAAGAGGTTTCTGTGTTTTTTAAGTTGTATACTTACGTTTGCGCAACTGCTGATAAATAAATCCGAGCAATATGATGAGCAAAACCGGCAAAGCAATATTTATAAACTGCCACATTGTTTTTTGCTCTTTTACTTTTTTTGAATCGAGCAGGCGAAGAATAATATCCTTGTTTCTTGTTTCAATAATTCCAGGCCTGTTCACAAGATATTCCATGCAATTCAATAAAAAATCACGGTTGGCAAACTGATATTCATACTGAGTGCCCATTGTATAATAATTCAATCCCATTGGAAGCGGGCCATCTTTCGGTGACACATCGTTCAGTACCATGTCTCCATCTGCAACAACAATCATTTTGTTATCATTAAGTGATGATTCCAGAAATGGAATGCCCAGAGCATTCAAACTATCCATTTGTGACTTTGAAATTCTGTTTCTAAATAATGAAGTGAATTTTCCCTCAAGTAAAACGGCAACGGGTATATTACTTCTTTTAAAATTTGCATCCTCCGGAGTATTTCTGTTCTCATTTGGGCTGATGAGAGCAGGAGTGCCAATGGTTCGTGAATTAGATGAGGAAGAAAGCAATACTGTTTTCTTTATTCCCGGTGAGGCAATAGTATCTATTGAATTCACAAAACGACCAGCCACTAATCCGAGATTTTTATTTATGGTGTGATTGCCTTTAGATTCAAACAAGGGATAATAATTCCAATGCATGAATTCAAATTGCGGGTTTTGGGGAGTACCTCCGACAACAAAAGGCATAAAATCGCAATCCAGATCCATTACCAGATCAGTATTAATGCGAACTCCATAACGAAAAAAAAGATCTGCAAGATTCAGATTCCTGTCAAAGGCAATAGTTTCGGGTTTTAATTGAAGGCTATCCTGTTCTGCAATTAAATTATCAATAAAGCAAAGCACTTTTCCTCCGCGCATTACATACTGATCTATTTTCAACTTTTCATCTTCTGAAAATTGTACCGTTGGCTTGACTATCAGCAATACTTTGAACGTATCAGGAATAAATGGTTGCTTATTGAGATTTAAAGTAAAGAGTTGATAATCCCGTTGTAAAGTTTGTTGTAAGTCTGCAGTTCTTGGATCAGCTGGAGTAGGTTCTCCGTTTCCAACAGAATAAGCAACCAATGGTTTAGTATTGTGAATCAGTCCGTCAAGAGTCTTTGCAAATTCATATTCCATCAAAGCCTCTGCGCTGTTTATTTCAACCTGAGTTATTACACTTCTGCTTCCAGAATAAAGATTTACCAAAGACTGTCTTCCTTTATACGTTACCAAAGCCACAGGGTAAACTCTTTTACTTTCTTCCCCGGCTTTTACCTGGATGGTAAGATTAATGGGAACTGCGCCAAGACGAACTAACGAATCTTCATATTTCATTCCGTTTGTCCTCGGCATTTCATCTTGCGGAGAAATAAACTTGTAATAAATCTTTGAACTGTTATGATCTTTCAGCAATTGCAAAAATTCATCGGTGCTGTTTGCAAGTTTTCTGAATCCTGCCGGGAAATCTCCTTTCAGAAATACTTCGATATTAACGTCGTCATTGAGACTCAATAATAATTCTCTTGTTGTTTTGCTGAGAGTGTATCTTTTTTCTTTGGTTAAATCAAAACGTGAATGGAAGGATGATGCAAGGAAATTAACAGCTGCCAGGAAAAGTAAAAGAAAGAACCACCAGAATCTTGTCGCCAATATTTTACCAAAGAAATTTTTCATTTTATTTCTTTAACAGGTTACGGTTAGTAATAGTAAGAAATAAAAAAAACACACTCAGAAAATAGATCACATCCCTGGTATCAATTAATCCGCGGCTGATGCTGCGGTAATGAAAGTCAATTCCGGCCATTTCAACATAATAATCAAGGCCGCCATTCAATCCCGGCAATTTACTGATGGCATTGAAACCATAATACAATAAAACGCAACCAATAAGACTGCTGATAAATGCTACGACAGAGTTGGTGGTAAAACTGCTGGCACAAATTCCAATAGCAGTAAAGACAGACGCCAAAAAAAACAAGCCAATGTAAGAACCAATTGTAGCGCCGATGTCAATACCTTCATTAGATGAGAGTTCTTGTATTGAAAAAATATAAATGATTGTAGGAAGCAAAGCAATCACCACGACAATAAGACTGCCAAAATATTTTCCTGCAATGATCTGTGCCCGGCTCAAGGGACGTGTTTGCAAAATTTCGTAAGTTCCTGCTTTAAATTCATCGGCAAAGCTGCGCATGGTAATGGAAGGAATCAGCAATAAAAGTATCCACGGCGCCAATTCAAAGAACCGATCGAGAGTTGCATAGCCAAAATCAAGAATATTATTCTCGAAAACAAATAACATTAACCCATTAACCAAAAGAAAAACAATAATAGCAATATAGCCAGTGAGGCTGTTGAAATATTGACGGAGTTCTTTTTTACAAACGGACCACATAGATAAGAATGCAATATACTGCTTCTGTAAAATTGAAGTAATTATCTGTTGATAAGATTAACACAATAAAAAAATCCTTCCAAAAAAGAAGGATATTTTATACTCAAGGTTATAAACTGTTATCTATACAGCAAAGCTTTCGCCACATCCGCAGGTTCGGCTGGCATTAGGGTTACTGAAATAAAATCCTTTTCCATTTAATCCATCCGAAAAATCAAGAGTAGTATTTACTAGGTATAAAAAACTTTTGAGGTCAGTCACTACTTTCAATCCATTATTTTCAAAAACCTGATCCATGGATTTTTTTTCATTATCAAAATCAAGTTTGTAACTCAATCCCGAACATCCGCCGCCAACAACACTGACACGCAAAAAATAAGAAGAGTCGCTACCAATGCCCGCATCGTTCATCAATTGCTGAACTTTTGCCTTGGCTTTATCACTTATATAAATACTGTTTTCTAAAGCAACATCCATCGCTTAATCCATTTTAGTGAACAACGCTTTCGTCAAACTTCAATTCGGCTAAGCCATTCTTTTTCCGATAATCATTTACAGCTGCTTTGATAGCATCTTCAGCAAGAACTGAACAATGGATTTTTACCGGCGGCAGATTGAGTTCTTCCACGATCTCCATATTATCAATTTTAACGGCATCATCAATATTCTTCCCTTTCAGCCACTCTGTTGCCAGTGAAGATGAAGCGATAGCGGAACCACAACCAAAAGTTTTAAACTTGGCATCTTTGATCATGCCGGTAGTTTCATCCACTTCGATTTGCAGTCGCATGACGTCACCACATTCAGGTGCACCTACCAAACCGGTACCAACGTTTTGTTTGCTCTTATCAAGAGTACCCACATTTTGCGGGTTGGTGTAATGATTTAAAACTTTTTCTGAGTATGACATAATTCTGATTTTTATATTTGTAAATATGCAGATGAAACCGATCAAAACAAATCTGCTAATCTGCA
Source organism: uncultured Bacteroidota bacterium (assembly GCA_963823125.1). Taxonomy (GTDB): domain Bacteria; phylum Bacteroidota; class Bacteroidia; order Chitinophagales; family Chitinophagaceae; genus UTBCD1. The sequence goes on along the minus strand of CAWGKD010000001.1, from coordinate 400,153 downwards.
CATTTTAATTTAATGATGCGCCCATTCAATCTTATTCATGTCCATTCCTTCTTTAAACATTTCCCATAACGGACTCATTTCCCTTAAACGGTTTACCGTTTTAGTAACCTGCTCAATAGTATAATCAATTTGTTCTTCAGTTGTAAATCTTCCCAAACCAAATCTCAGCGAACTATGTGCCAGATCATCACCCAATCCCAGCGCTTTTAATACATAAGATGGTTCCAATGAAGCAGAAGTACAAGCAGACCCTGAAGAAACTGCAATGTCTTTATTAAAACCCATCATCAATCCTTCACCTTCCACATATTTAAACGATATGTTGCTTACATGCGGCAGACGATGCTGACTACTGCCGTTCACATAAGCCTCTTCCAGTTTAAGTAAAGAAGTTTCAAGTTTATCACGTAATCCACTCAATCTTTTTGCATCCTGTTCCATTTCATTCATGCAAAGTTCACAGGCTTTTCCAAAACCAACAATGCCGGGCACATTCAATGTTCCGCTGCGCATTCCTCTTTCATGACCGCCGCCATCAATCTGAGCAGTAACTTTTACTCTTGGGTTTTTGCGTCGGACATATAATGCGCCAATTCCTTTTGGTCCATACATTTTATGAGCAGTAAACGCCATCAGGTCAATTCCATCTTTATTTACATCAATTGGAATTTTTCCAACCGCTTGCGTTGCATCACTGAACACCAACACACCTCTTTTCTTCGCCATTGCACTTATTTCTTTCATTGGCATCACTGTTCCTATTTCATTGTTCGCATACATAATTGCCACAAGAATAGTGGTTGGCTTAAAAGCAGCTTCCAATTCTTTTAGATCAATTAAACCATCGGGATTTACTTTCAGATAAGTAATATCAGCTCCTTCTTTTTCCAAATGCTTACAAACATCCAACACAGCTTTGTGTTCAATATTACAAGTAATGATATGATTGCCTTTGCTGGCATACATTTCAAATACTCCTTTCAATGCAAGATTATCTCCTTCGGTAGCGCCGGATGTAAAAATTATTTCTTTGGGATCTGCGCCAATCAATTTTGCAATTTGTTCACGGGCTATGTCCACTGCTTCTTCTGCATGCCAGCCAAAAGGATGATTGCGGCTGGCCGCATTTCCAAAATTGCTGGTAAAATAGGGAATCATTGCTTCTACAACTCTTGGATCGCAAGGAGTAGTCGCATTATGATCGAGGTAAATAGGTAATTTCAACATAATTCTGATGTTAATCGTTGATCTTCCGATGTAAACACAAAATTAATTCAAATGCTTCTATGGTAAAACGTTAATTTGACCAGATGGACTAATTTTACTGAAATCGTAAGTGCTCAGCGCAGTCAAAAACAATGGCTTATGAATAAAACAGAACATATAGGCATTGCTGTCAAAGATTTGTCAGTTTCAATACCGTTATTTGAAAAATTGTTGAATACCTGTTGTTATAAAACGGAGACCGTAGATAGTGAAAAAGTAAAGACTGCCTTTTTCCAATTAGCTGAAACTAAAATTGAATTACTCGAAAGCACTGATCCAAATGGAGTGATTGCCCGTTTTATAGAAAAAAATGGTGAGGGTCTTCATCATATTGCTTTTGCAGTAGATGATATAAAAGCAGAAATGGAAAGATTAGAAAAAGAAGGTTTTAAATTACTGAACGAAGATCCACATCCCGGCGCTGACAATAAAATGGTTTGTTTCTTACATCCTAAAAGCACCAATGGAATATTAACAGAATTATGTATGGAAAGAAAATAAAAAAAATCTTTTATTCTTTGTTTTCTTCTACAACAGAATCAGTACTTGTAATTCCCAATTTTTCTACGGCTAATTGTGCAGCAATTTGAGAAGCATCTTTTTTGTTGAACGCTTTTCCAACGGCAATTCTATGTCCATCAATAACAGCAGCAACTGTAAACAAACGACGTCCGTTTTCCAGATGTTCATCAAGAGTTTCAAATTCCAGCACTTTTCCATTTTTATTGGCCCAGCCATATAATTTATTCTTATGATTGATCTCTAAATTTTCAAGATCATCCATAAACATGTGAGGCATAACTATACATTCGTTTACCCATTTGCTGGTTTTTTTATACCCCTGATCAAGATAAATTGCTCCTACTAAAGCTTCCAGGGTATTTCCAAATATCTGGCTCACTTTTAATGAACCATCCATCTTGTTGTAAAGAGTTATTTTTTTTAATCCCATCCGGATAGCGATATCATTAAGTTGCTGGCGGTTTACCATTTTACTACGCATTTCAGTTAGAAAGCCTTCTTCTTTGTAAGGGTAACGTTTGAAAAGATAATCAGCGATCAATGCGCTAAGGACAGCGTCGCCAAGATATTCCATCCGTTCATTATTTTCATCAGCATTTTCCCGGATAGAACGATGTGTTAATGCCATTTTATAAATGGAAATACTTCGGGGTTTGAAGCCAAGAATATTTTTCAATTCTTTTTTAAAAGACGAACCCGAATTCTCTTTGAAAAGGTTTTTAAAGAAATCCACGGAATTCAAACTACGAAAAAAAAACAAATGAGGAAAATGATTTTTAAAAAACATCAAGGGTTTTGCGACTTGTTCTTATATATATTTCTTTAGAATAACACAAGCATTATGCCCGCCAAAACCGAAAGTATTACTTAATGCCGCTCTTACAGTTCGCTTTTTGGCTTTCTCAAAAGTAAAATCAAGTCGTGGATCCAATTCAGGATCATCTGTAAAATGATTGATAGTGGGAGGAACTAAGTCTTCCCTAACGCTCATGATGCAGGCAATAGCTTCTACTACTCCGGCTGCGCCAAGACAATGTCCTGTCATAGATTTGGTAGAACTGATATTAAGATTATAAGCATGTTCACCAAATACACTCACAATTGCCTTTACTTCGGCAACATCACCAAGCGGTGTAGATGTACCATGAGTATTTATATAGTCAATATCTCCCGGATTCATTCCTGCATCCTCTAATGCAGATGCCATTACATTTTTTGCACCCAATCCTTCAGGATGTGGAGCCGTGATATGATAAGCATCAGCAGTGGCACCGGCTCCTGCTATTTCACAATAAATTTTAGCGCCACGTTTTAATGCATGATCAAGATCTTCCAGGATCACTACTCCAGCCGCTTCACCCATTACAAAACCGTCACGGTCTTTATCATATGGACGACTTGCTGTTTTTGGATCATCATTTCTTTCACTCAAAGCTTTCATAGCATTAAATCCACCAACGCCCGCCTGGCTAATTACACTTTCAGTTCCACCGGACAATACGATATCGGCTTTCCCCAATCGAATAAGATTATACGATTCCATTATTGCATTGGTAGAAGATGAACAAGCGCTGACAACTGCAAAATTGGGTCCGCGAAAACCATGGCGCATAGAAATTTGCCCGGCAGCAATGTCAAGTATCATTTTGGGAATAAAGAAAGGATTGAATCTTGGAGTGCCATCGCCACGGGCAAAATTCATTACTTCTTCCTGGAACGTGATAAGACCACCAATACCACTGGCAAAGATGACTCCAACACGATCTGTATTTACATTTTCTTTATTGATTCCCGCATCTTTAACAGCCTGATCACTGGCAACGAGGGCAGTTTGTGTAAAGCGATCAATTTTTCTTGCTTCTTTCCTTTCAAGAAAATCAGTAGGTTCAAAATTTTTTATCTCACAGGCGAATCGTGTTTTGAATTTTGCGGCATCAAAACCTTTAATATAATCAGCGCCAGAAACTCCATTAATCAGGCCATTCCAATAATCATTTACTGAATTCCCAAGAGGAGTCAATGCGCCCATTCCTGTAATAACAACTCTTTTTAGTTCCATATGGCCTGCAGATATGATAATTTTTGAAGCTAAAAACCGCCTTAGCTGTTGGCACAGTCAAAGGCGGATTTTTTAGTTTATTCCTTTCATTCCGCAAGGAATAAAATCAATTACTTGGCATGTTCTTCCAGATAAGCAATAGCCTGACCTACAGTAGTGATGGTTTCGGCTTGTTCATCAGGGATGGAAATATTGAATTCCTTTTCAAATTCCATAATTAGTTCCACTGTATCCAGTGAGTCAGCTCCCAAATCATTTGTGAATGAGGCTTCATTGGTAACTTCTCCTTCGTCAACTCCCAATTTGTCAACGATAATCTTTTTAACTCTTGATGCGATGTCTGACATGACTTATAAGTTTGGTTAATATGGCTGCAAAAATATACTTTTTGAGTAAATCATCATCGGAAAGCTGATTTTTTCCCTATTTAATTCAATTGCCTGTAAACGAGCAGTTAGCGTCTGTCCAGAAAAAATTATCATCTAAATAATGCACACAAACGGTTGGCCGTATAGTAAGTTCTTTGTAATTTGAAAATCTTACAAACATACTGCTTTACCAATGGCTCTGAAAATTATTGATTACGGATCACCCGAATACCATCAAATGCTCAGGCTTAGAGATGATATTTTGCGCAAACCCCTTGGCCTTACTTTTAATGAAGAAGAACTGAAACAAGAAAAAAATAATATGCTGATCGGCGCATTTGATGATGATCAGATGTTGGGTTGTTGCATGCTGGTAGAAGAAAATCCAACTACCGTAAAGCTGCGGCAAATGGCAGTACTCAATGATCTGCAAGGAAAAGGTATTGGCAGAGCGTTAATGAATTTTGCAGAAAACATTGCAAGAGACCGCGGTTATAAAATCATGAGTATGCACGCCCGAAAAAATGCAATTGGTTTTTATGAAAAAATGGGGTACGTAGTTAGTAGTTCTGAATTTATTGAGATCACTATTCCACATCATGTAATGGAAAAAAAGCTTTGAGCAATAAAATATCGGATAAAAAATTTATTTCTTTTTTATTTTCATTTTTAATAATTGTCTCAACTCAAATACTTCGTCTTTATTTTTACATCCACTTTTAGGAACAAGAATAAAAGAACGGCTGTCAAAATACAAATGAAAGAAATAAGGACTTTCAATAAATGTGCTTAAAGCATCCCACTGCCAGGAACGTGAACCTCTTTCATGAATTAACGAAAAACTATTATCATCAAAGTTCATACTAAATTTATTTTTAAACGTAGCAGCTCTGCGGTAAACTAAGAATGGCATAATAAACCAGAAACTGATCATTAATACTATCCACAATGTGGAGCCAACGAGGAAAGCAAATGGTGTTATCTTTTTAAAAAAATAAAGTATCAGAGAAGCTATTGCAAAAACATTTACCAAAATAAGCATAATACGGATTTCGGGCCGGCTTATGAAATGATAACGTAGTGCTTGCATTACCTGGCCTTTTTCATATCCAAAATGAATAGTCATATAACACAAGTTAGTGCGAAACAAGCTTTAGAAAAAAATCCATCCCGAAAACAATCGGAATGGATTCCAGCAAATTTATTATTCGAAATTTATTATTCAGGTATATGAAGCAAGCCGCATACCTGATGATAAGACATAGCCTTTAATTGCTCAGCAGTATAGCCATAATAAGTGGGTTGCCAGCCAGCCATTCTTCCACCAGCTACTGCACCCGGAATGATTATATATCGCATCAAACCATTTGGAACTAATCCACTTGCATCGCTAGTTGTTAGATCAGCAATATAAAACATAACTCTTCCTACATAAGGAATGAAAGAGATCTGTAAAATATCTCCAGAATTAAAGAGATATGGCATTGGATTAGTATTACCGCTATTTTGCCAATAACCTAAAACTACACCCTGATTAATAATTGATGAAGTAACTGTTGCTGTATATATACTAGCAGCGCTTATTGTACCTAGATCCGGATTAGTCGTATCTGCCCAGGTTACACTACCTGTATTTATCCAAGCTGAATAAATAACATTAGCACTTCCAGTTGCACCTGTAGCTCCAACAGGGCCTTGTGGACCAGCTGGGCCTGTTGCACCAACAGGGCCTTGCGGGCCAGCTGGGCCTGTTGCACCTGTAGCTCCAGTCGCTCCCGTGTTACCAGCAGGACCTTGTGGACCAGTTGCACCAGAAGGGCCTTGTGGACCTTCCTTAGTACAGTTAACTAAAATAAATGTAACTGCTAAAAATAACAGGGAAAGAAATCTGAACTTTTTCATAGTGTTTGCTTTGTCGGTTAAAAGTTTGTTATTCTAAAAATAAATGGATTTTTTAATTCTTCAAAACGTAGTTAAAGGTATATCAAAAAATATCAGTTTAAAATGGTTTTTCGAAAAAAAATTCAATAACCCCTTTTTTGCAAACCTACCCTTAACTGCTACATTTGTCAGTATATCAAAACTAACATTATGAAGAAGAGTATAATTGTTTTGTATCTGCCATTTTTGCTCGTCTCCCTTGCTGCTAATTCACAATTTAAAAAAGGTATGCGTATGACAGGAGCTTCAGTTGGCAGTAGTTTTTTTAATATTGGTAAATCTGATTATAGTTACCCGCCACCTACAACCGGCTATACAAATAGTGATAATTCATTTGGCATTTCTTTAAATCCTTCCATGGGCTGGTTTATATCAGACAATGTGGCTGTGGGCACATTGCTGAATCTGGATTATAATCACGATAAATCATTTGACATGGCAAATGGCACCACATTTGATCAAAGTATTTCCAACAATTTTAATATTGGCATTGGAGGATTTGCCAGAAATTATTTCAAATCTTCAGGAAGTTTTTTGCCTTTTGGACAATTCAATTTAAACTTTGGAATTGGTTCTTCTAACAAAAATGGATTTAGCTATAGTGGAAACAACAAAAGCACTTATGATGGAAAATCATCCGGAGATTTTTATGTCAACACAGGATTGGCCGGAGGTTTTACTAAAATGCTGAATGATCATACTGGTCTTGATTTTTTCGTGGGATATACATATTCTTTTAGCAAAAAAACTTTTAAAACTACAACACTTGTTGATCTGGGAAATAACGGTTCTGTTGATCAGACTTCAGTTTCAGAGCCTACACAAAAATTCACCAATCATGGTTTCTCTATAGGCGTAGGTTTCCAGATCTTTCTAGACAGAAATAAGTAATTAAAAATAAAAGCCTCAAAACTAATTGTCTGAGGCTTCTTGAATTTCGTATAAACAATTATTTATTCATCATCTGTTTGGCTTCCATGCTGAGTGTTGCATGAGGTACTGCACGCAAACGAGCTTTATCAATCAATTTACCGGTTACTCTGCAAATGCCATAAGTTTTATTTTCAATGCGCATCATGGCTTTTTCAAGATGATCAATAAAAGTTATTTGGCGACTTGCCATCTGGCTTAGTTGTTCTCTTTCCATACTTACACCACCGTCTTCCATAGTCATATAACGGGCTTCATCCATATCACCTCCCTCATCTTTACGGGTAATAAGTCCCTGCAGGTAAGCCAATTCTTTTTTAGCTGCATCCAGTTTTTTCTGAACAATGTCTTTGAATTCAGCCAGGTCGGCGTCTGAATACCTCTGCGTCGGACCATTTTGTTCCTGAAATGGAGTATCTAAAACCGATTTGGTAAATTCAGGTTCATACTTCACTGAACTTTTTGTAGAAGTTTTTGGAACTACTACTTTCAAAGGTTTGGGTGGTTCCTTTTTTATTATAGGCTTAACCTTTTGTTTTATTGTGACCAGTGATTTTGGATCAAAAGCCTTGGGTTTATTACTTACCACTGCCGTTGGCTTTGCAACTGGCTTAGCAACCACTTTTGGGGTCTGTACGTGCTTTGCAGCAACTTTATGATGAGTTGATGGCTTAGCTAAAGGTTTCTTAGCAGTTATTTTTTTAGCTGCTGGTTTAGCCGTTTTTTTGGGAGTTACCTTTTTAGGTGCGGTTTTTTTCATGGGTTTTTTAGCAGCTGGCTTTTTTGAGGCTGCTTTTTTGGCGGACTTAGCGGCCTTTTTAGGTGCCGATTTTTTTTTCGTTGCCATTTTTTTTAGCCTTTTTTTGAAACAATCACGTTTAGTAATTCATCATTGACATCAATCTCATTCCCACCTTGTATTTTCGGAAGTAATTCCAGCTTGTCGGCCAGAATTTCGGCGCAAATATAGTCTTTAAAACGAGCTAAAGAATTTTTCATTCCATCGGTAGTTCCCACCTTTACTTCAATACGATCATTGAGTTCAAAGCCGCTCTCCTTCCTTATATTTTGAATGCGATTGATAAATTCCCGGGCATCACCTTCCATTTTGAGCTCTGAAGTAATAGTAACATCTAAAGCCACAGTAAGGTTGCCTTTAGTTGCAATTTCATATCCTTCAATCTGGTCAGTGGAAACCTCAATGTCTTCCGGATAAATGGTAATTGGCTCTTCATTTTTTTCTTTCCAGTCACCATTCAAAACATAGCCGCCATTAACCAATCCTATCGTAGCATCATTAAATTTTGAAATTTCTTCAGCCGCCCATTTCATTTTAGTACCTAATTTTTTTCCCAATGTTTTGAAATTGGCCTTTGCTTTCTTTTTTATAAAATTATTTTCGGCGGCAAGAATTTGAAGCTGTTTAATATTCGTTTCAGAAAGTACTAATTCTTTTACTGCTTCAATCTGAGACATCATATCCAGATTCATTGCCGGTACTAAAACTTTCTGTAATGGTTGCCTGACTTTAATGTTCACCTTTTTTCTTAATGACAAAATCAATGAAGAAATATCCTGCGCCAGTTGCATTCTTTCTTCCAATGATCTGTCAATGGCTGTTTCCAATGGAACAGGAAAATCAACATGATGAACCGATTCCACTTTAAACCGATTAGTAATCTTATTTAAGTTCTGAAAAACTGCATCGCTGAAAAATGGTGAGATCGGCGCCATCAATCTCACAATAGTTTCTAAACATTCATACAATGTTTGATATGCGCAAATCTTATCCTGCTCATATTCTCCTTTCCAGAATCTTCTCCGGCATAAACGAACATACCAGTTACTTAAATGTTCATCCAGAAAATCTTCAATGGCTCTGCCAGCTTGTGTAGGTTCATAATCATCCATGTATTCATTTACTTTTTTCACTAATGAATTTAATGAAGAAAGAATCCAGCGGTCAATCTCTGGTCGCTGATTAAGCGGAATATATTTTTCCTTAAACGCAAATCCATCTACATTGGCATAAAGGGAAAAAAACTGGTAAGTATTATATAATGTGCCGAAGAATTTCCTTTGAACTTCTTTGATGCCATCAATGTCAAACTTCATATTATCCCAAGGCGAAGCATTGGTAACCAGATACCATCTTGTTGCATCAGCTCCAAACTGTTCAATAGTTTTAAATGGATCCACTACATTGCCAAGACGTTTACTCATCTTATTACCATTCTTATCCAACACCAATCCATTTGATACACAAGTTTTATAAGCAACCGAATCAAAGACCAATGCTGCAATGGCATGAAGCGTATAAAACCATCCACGGGTTTGGTCAACACCTTCGGCAATGAAATCTGCAGGGAAAGATTTTTCAAATGTTTCCTTATTCTCAAACGGAAAATGCCATTGAGCATAAGGCATGGCACCACTATCAAACCAAACGTCAATCAAATCCGGAATTCTTTTCATCGGTTTTCCCGAAGAAGAAACCAAGATGATCTCATCAACATAAGGTTTGTGAAGATCAAGAATTCCTTCATGCAGGTAATTTTTATTTACATCTCCACCTAATAATTGATTAGCTTTTTTTATTTCTGCATTTAATTCTTCAATGGAGCCGATACATTTCTCTTCTGATTCATCTTCTGTTCTCCATATTGGCAACGGTGTTCCCCAAAAACGGCTTCGGCTCAAATTCCAATCCACCATATTCTCTAACCAGTTTCCAAATCTTCCTTCACCGGTTGATTTAGGTTTCCAGTTAATGGTTTTATTTAGTTCAACCATTCTCTCTCTTATCGCCGTTGTTTTGATGAACCATGCATCAAGCGGATAATAAAGAATTGGTTTGTCAGTACGCCAGCAATGCGGATAACTGTGTTCGTATTTTTCAACTTTAAATGCACGGTTTTCTTTTTTCAGTTTCACAGCTATGTCAACATTTACATCTATATATTTCGGATCGTCTTTATAATTTTTTACATAGCGGCCGCTAAATTCTCCTAACCCATCAATGAATTTTCCTTGACGATCAACAAGGGTTAATATTCCAAGGTTGTTCTTTTTGCCTACTTTAAAGTCATCTGCACCAAATGCAGGAGCTGTATGTACAATTCCAGTGCCCTCTTCAGTTGTTACAAAATCACCAATTACTACTTGAAAGGGTTCTGCTCCAGGGGTTATTTCCTGAATTTTCTCTAATGAATTGGCTTCAAATGGAAGTAATTGCTCATATTCAATAAACTTGAGACTATAACCTGATGTAAAATAAGTTTTATCACCTTCTTTATTTCTTACTAGGTAATAAGGTATTACATTTTCATTTTCCGAATAGCTTAAGAAAACCTCATCATTACCATCGCTAACCTCAATAAATTTTTTTTTATCAAATACTTGTTCAACTAAGGCATGTGCAATTACGACTATTATTGGTTTTTTAGAGTACAGATTGAAAGTTTTAACTAATACGTATGGAATGTCAGGGCCAACTGTTAATCCCAAATTCGACGGCAATGTCCAAGGAGTAGTCGTCCACGCAAGGAAAAAAACTTCATCACTGCCTGCCGCCTCAAATAAATTTTTACTGTTTTGGTTCTCGTCATCTCTTACTGCTTTAAACATCGCCACACAACTCGTATCCTTCACATCTTTATAAGTTCCCGGCTGATTTAATTCATGAGAACTTAATCCGGTTCCTGCCGCAGGAGAATATGGTTGAATACTCACACTTTCATACAGCAATCCTTTTTCATACAACTGCTTCAACAACCACCAAAGCGTTTCAATGTATTCATTCTTGAAAGTGATATAAGGATCATTCAGGTCAACCCAGTAACCCATTTTTCTTGTCAGGTCATCCCATTTATCTTTATAGCGGAGAACTGCTTCGCGGCATTTCTTGTTATATTCTTCAACAGAAATTTTTTTACCAATATCTTCTTTGGTAATTCCCAATTCTTTTTCAACGCCTAACTCAATTGGTAATCCATGTGTATCCCAGCCGCCTTTTCTTTTTACCTGGAAACCTTTCATCGTTTTATACCGGCAAACCAGGTCTTTCAATGTTCTGGAAATAACATGGTGAATGCCAGGCATTCCATTTGCACTCGGCGGGCCTTCGTAAAAAACAAACGGTTGTGCTCCTTCACGCAGCTCAACACTTCTTTCAAAAGCTCTGCTTTCTTTCCACTTCGTAAGTATCTCCTGCTCAATAGAAGGCAGGTTCAGTTGGGAAAATTCTTTGTATTTGTCGGTCGTTTTCATTGCTAAAAAGTGGGCAAAGTTAATAAAAACCAATTGGTGTCATGAAGAAAAACGTTCTTAAGTTTTACCAACTTTTGACAAAAGTCAGGGCAGTTAACCACTGTAGTCATAAAAGATGTTGGAATATGCTATAATATTTGCAGGATGAAGATCAATTCCATTTTATTAAATAAATACAATACCGGAGTTCCCAGATATACCAGTTATCCAACCGTGCCATTTTGGAAAGACGGAATTGATATTGACAAGTGGAAAGAAGTTTTCAGCAACCAGTTTCAAAAAAATAATATTGATTCAGGGATCAGTCTTTATTTGCATTTACCCTTTTGTGAGTCACTATGCACATATTGCGGTTGTAATAAAAAAATCACCACCAACCACAACATTGAATCAGAATATCTTAATGTCATCCAAAAAGAATGGATCATCTACAGGCAAATAATGCATGAGCCGCCCATCATTCGGGAATTACATTTAGGAGGAGGAACTCCAACTTTCTTCTCTCCCAAAAATCTTATGCGGTTGATGAATTCCATTTTTGAAAATTCTGTTATTCATCCCAAACATGAATTCAGTATTGAAGGCCATCCGAATAATACCACCAAAAAACATATTGAAACATTATATAACCTTGGATTTCGTCGTATCAGTTATGGTGTGCAGGACAATGATCCCGAAGTGCAGCGAATTATTAATCGCATTCAACCATTGGAAAATGTTATCCGTGCAACCCATGATGCAAGAGCAGCTGGTTTTAAATCCGTGAATTATGATCTTATTTATGGCTTGCCTAAACAAACACCGGTAAGCATTGAAAAAACAATTAAGCAGATAATAGAACTCCGTCCTGATCGGATTGCTTTTTACAGTTATGCTCATGTGCCCTGGACAAGTCGTGGCCAAAGATTGTTTGATGAAAATGATTTGCCAACCCCTGATCAAAAAATGTCTCTATATCTCATAGGAAAAGAATTATTGATGAATGCTGGTTATACTGATATCGGAATGGATCATTTTGCTTTGCCGAACGATGATCTGTATAAAGCATGGCAGAATGGAACACTTCATCGCAATTTCATGGGATACACTACACAAAATACTTCGCTTCTTTTAGGTCTCGGTGTTTCTTCTATCAGTGATGCCGGAATTGCCTTTGCACAAAACAAAAAGAATCTGCACGAATATTATGAAGAGATCAATAAAGGTGAGCTTGCTGTAACCCGTGGTTATTTTCTGAACGATGAAGATGTTGCATTCAGAAAATATATTCTGGATATCAGTTGCCGGAACACAACTGTTTTTAATCCGAAAGATTTACCAGTTCTGAAAGAATTGACTTTTCCTGAACTGGAAAAATTAAAAGAAGATGGATTAGTAGAATGGGATGAAAAAGAAATAAATGTTACACCCACTGGCCGGCATTTTATCAGAAATATTTGTCGTGCATTTGATCTGCATTTACTACGCAATCAACAAATGGATGAAAGACCTTTATTCAGCAAGGCTATTTAGAACGGGAACGTAGAATCTTATAAATTTTTATTGCACTCATCAGCAAACCAACAAAGAGAATTAATCCGATAAATCCCCAAACTACACTTATATTTTGTTTCACTACAGCGATTATTACAATAATCACTAAAAAAACCGTTGCCACTTCATTCCACAATCGAAGTTGCTGAGAAGAGTATTTGAAAATTCCCTTTAATTCTTGTTTATAAATATTATGAAGAGTGAAATGATAAAAATATAACAGTAATACAAAAATCAGTTTAATCAAAAGCCATTTTCCTGCCGGCTCAAAGAGCAATTTATCCCAACGGGCATTTAGCATGACCCACGGACCGAATATAAGTGTAAGAATTGCAGAAGGCCAGGTAATTCCCAGCCAAAGTCTTTTGATCATAATACTAAATTGCTTTTGTAAAACCGATCTCTCCGGCTCTACTTTTTCATTTGCTTCAGTATTATAAATGAAAAGACGAACAATATAAAACATCCCGGCGAACCATGTCACCACAAAAATTATATGGATTGCTTTTAAATATAAATACATAATGCAATTAAGATAAAATCATTTGTTTATTTCCTGCTTTATAATCTGTAATCCATTTTTGAATCGTCTGCACCCAAAGCGGCTGAATATTCAGGCAGGGAATCATAGTAAAAGATTCACCTCCGGCATGCAGAAAAGTTTCCTTACCACGTACTGCAATTTCCTCCAGTGTTTCCAAACAATCACTTACAAATGCCGGACAAATGATCAAAAGTTTTTTAATTCCTTCTTTTGGCATTTCTGCCAAACGTATATCAGTAAAGGGTTCCAGCCATCCTTTTCCCAATCGTGACTGAAATGAATAACTGAATTTTTTCGAAGGTAAATTCAATTTTTCTGCAACAAGAGAAAGTGTTTTCAGGCATTGATGACGATAACATTGCTGATGAGCCGGCGAATCAACATCGCAACAATTTTCTGTTTTCAAACAATGGTTACCCGTAATATCTCCTTTGAAAATATGTCTTTCGGGAACTCCGTGATAACTGAAAAGAATCTGATCATATTCGTTCTGCAGGTAAGGCCTGATGCTTTCAGCAAGCGCATTTATATAATCAGTTTCACCGTAAAATGGTTTAATAATACTTAGCTTAAAAGAGTACTTTTTTTTCTGGTGAATTTTCTTTGCATATTCTACAGCTGTTTCATAACTACTCATTGCATAATGAGGATACAAGGGAACTAATATTATTTCTTCCAGGTCAGGATTTTTTTCCAATAACTTTTTATAGGAAATTTCAGGCGTAGGATTACCATACCGCATAGCAATTTCAACAGGCTCTTTTATTTTTTGTTGTAATGCTTGCTGCAATTCTTTTGTCAATACAATTAATGGCGAGCCATTTTTAGTCCAAATGTTTTGATAAGCCTTCGCTGATTTAGAAGCACGGAACGGAACAATGATTCCTTTAACAAGAATTGCCCGTAATAAATAAGGATAATCAATAACTCTGGCGTCCATTAAAAATTCATTAAGATATCTCCTAACATCTTTCGCTTCCATTGAATCCGGTGATCCCAAATTCATTAAAATAATTCCACGCTTCATAATCTGTAATATAGAAGAAAAATAATTAACAAATGTAATCAGTGATAGGTATAAATATTGCCTGTTCTCTCTGCATCTTTTTGTAAGCATCAGCCTTGTTGTTTTTCAGGGCATCAGTTGATTCAGATCATGAATGAAAATGACAATTATCATGACTATAAATGACAGTCCAGTGACAGGGATTTTAGGCGTTTGAAATTGTCAAAAGTACTTTTGTGTGTTAGATTTTTTAATAAAAAAATATGCCCGAAACCGGCTTAAAAAAATTATCAAATTTCTACGTAGCAGGAATCAACTATCGTAAAACCGATGCGGAAGTAAGAGGTCAATTTGCAATCAATCACGATCAGTATTCCCGTGTTTTAATTAAGGCAATGACAGCTGGTCTCGACGAACTTTTTATTCTTTCAACCTGCAACCGAACAGAAATTTATGGTTTTGCAGAAAGTGCTTCCCAGCTAATCACACTACTTTGCAGTGAGACTGCAGGTGATGAAGCTACCTTTTCACAAATAGCCTACATAAAAAATGAAATGGATGCCGTTGAACATTTTTTCCAGGTAAGTGCCGGATTAGATTCTCAGATATTAGGCGATTATGAAATAGTAGGTCAGATCAAAGCAGCTGTGAAATTTGCAAAAGAAAATGGATTTATCAGTGTATTCCTGGAAAGATTAACGAATTATGTATTGCAATCATCCAAAGCAATTAAAAATCAAACAGAATTAAGCAGCGGAATTGTTTCTGTTTCGTTTGCAGCTATCCAGTACATACATAAAAATATTAAGGCTGTTTCTGATAAAAAAATTTTATTGTTGGGAACCGGAAAAATAGGACGCAGTTCCTGTAGAAACCTGGTTGATTATCTGGGAACAAAAAAAATTACTTTAATCAACCGTACAGAAGAAAAAGCCGCATTACTTGCTGCGGAATTGGGATTATGCCATGCATCTCTGAACGATATTTCCAAACAGATCGCTGATGCTGATATTATATTGGTAGCTACCAGTTCTGCCGAACCAACTATTTTACGTTCACATCTTGAAGGGCAAAATAAAAAACTTATTATTGATCTGTCCGTTCCTTATAATGTTGAAGGGTCTGTTCAGCATTTGCCAAATATTACATTGGTTAATGTTGATGAATTGTCCCGTTTAAAAGATGAAACCTTGGCAAAAAGGGAAGCTGAAGTACCAAAAGCCAAAACAATTATTGCAGAGCACATTTCAGAGTTCATGGCATGGCATGAAATGCGCAAACATGTTTCCACTTTAAAAGCTGTTAAAAGAAAGTTGGTTGAGATTCACAATGACCCGTTTTTAATATCCCGATATTCTAATTCTTCAAAAAACGCTGACGAAAAAATTCAAAAAGTAGTTAACGGTATGGCCTCAAAAATGAAAATCCAAAATCAAAAGGGTTGTTATTATATTGAAGCCATAAATGAATTTATGACTGCCGGCTCTAATTAATCAGAATGGGCAAGGTAATTCGCATTGGAACCCGAGAAAGCCAGTTAGCATTATGGCAGGCAAACCAGGTAAAAGATTTGCTGTCTCAGCATGGTTATGATGCTGTGTTAGTCCATGTAAAAAGCGAAGGCGATATTGACCTCAAAACACCTTTATATGAAATGGGTGTTCAGGGAGTTTTTACCCGAAGTCTTGATATTGCTTTGCTCAATGACCAAATTGATATTGCTGTTCATTCGATGAAAGATGTGCCGACGCAATTACCCAAAGGAATTATCCAGGCTGCTGTTTTAAAAAGAGGACCGGTAAATGATCTGCTTGTTTTTAAAAATAATGCAGCACAAATCAAATATTCTCAACTCATAACTCTCAACTCTCAACTCACTATTGCCACCAGCAGCATTCGTCGTAAATCTCAATGGTTAAATAAATTTCCATTACATCAAATAGAAAATCTTCGCGGCAATGTAAATACGAGATTGAAAAAACTGGAGTATGAAAACTGGGACGCTGCTATTTTTGCGCAAGCAGGTTTAGAAAGAATTAATCTGCGGCCAGAAAATTCTATTGCACTTGATTGGATGTTGCCTGCGCCGGCTCAAGGAGCAATTATGGTTGTGTGCAGAGATGCTGATTCATTTTCCTTGAATGCTTGCATGAAATTCAATGATGAAAACACAGCGTTTTGCACAAAAATTGAACGTGATTTTCTGAGAACATTGTTGGGCGGTTGTTCCACACCGATCAGTGCGTTGACTGAAATAATTGATGGAATTATTTTTTTCAAAGGAAATATTTTATCAATCAACGGAAAAGAAAAAGCAGCAATCGAAAAAATTGCCCCGGTTGAAAAAGCAAATAAGTTAGGTGAAAATGCAGCAGTTGAATTATTAGCGACCGGAGGACAAAAAATTGCTGACGGTATTCACAAAAAGAGTTTAAGCGTGAATGGTGAAATATAAAATTTTAAGTACAAAAAAACTGGAGTCTTTGCTGGTGAAACAAGCGAAGCAAAATGATATTGATATCACTGAAGGGGAATTTATCTTCGTAAAAATTATTTTTTCCGAAGAAAAATTAAAAAATATCCTTGAACTGGCCAGCATTGGTAAAAGAGATATTGTTTTTACCAGCGTTAATGCCGTTCATGCATTTGATCAATACATGCATGAAGGCAATGCTTATTCTATCATTAACTGGAAAATATTTTGTCTTTCCGGAAAAACCAGGGAAGCAGTTATCAACGCAGGATATTTAGAAAATAATATCATTGATGTTGCTAAAGATGCATCATCACTGGCAAAAAAGATCATTGATCATAAAATTGAAGAAATAATTTTCTTTGCAGGTAACAAGCGACGAGATGAACTTCCTTCTTTATTAAACCAAGCAGGAATAAAAGTTCATGAAGTCATCCTGTATGAAACGGTTGAAGCGCCTAAAATAATTACAGGAAATTTTGATGCGATTCTTTTTTTTAGTCCCAGCGCTGTGAAAAGTTTCTTTTCAGTCAATGAAATAAAAAGAAATACTGTTTGTTTTGCTGTTGGCCAAACTACAGCCGATTGCATTTCGGGTTTTACCAGCAATAAAATTATTACCAGTGAATTTCCCAGCCAGGAAATGATGTTAAGTTCGGTGAATTCATATCTTCAGGAAATTAATTGCAACAAATGAATGGATTAAAAAACGATTTACTATTAAGAGCTCTTCGAAAAGAAAAAGTAGAACGTCCGCCGGTGTGGATGATGCGACAAGCCGGCCGTTATTTACCTGAATACAGATTGCTGAGAGAAAAATACAGTTTCTTTGAACGTTGCCAGACTCCTGAATTAGCTTGTGAGATCACCATTCAACCAGTAGATATAATTGGTGTTGATGCCGCCATTTTATTTTCAGATATTTTAGTTGTGCCTCAGGCAATGGGACTTGAAGTTCAATTGATAGAAAATAAAGGACCAATTCTTCCCAACCCAATAAAAAATATTCAGGACTTTAGTCGCATCAGAGTTCCCGATGTAAATGAAACGCTTCAATACGTTTTTGATGCAATTCATTTAATAAAAAAAGAATTAAATGGCCGTGTGCCTTTGATTGGTTTTGCCGGTGCACCATGGACAATTTTATGTTATATGGTGCAGGGAAAAGGTTCTAAAACTTTTGATGAAGCAAAAATTTTCTGCTACACACAACCGGAAACAGCAAAGCGGTTGTTGCAAATGATCACAGATACAACGATTGCATATTTAAAAGAACAAGTAAAAGCGGGTGCGGATGTGATCCAGATCTTTGATTCATGGGGCGGCTTGCTGGGCCCTGATGATTTTGAAAATATTTCATTAAATTATATCCGGCAAATTGTAAACGCATTAAAGAAAGATGTGCCGATAATCATTTTTGCAAAAGGTGCATGGCATTCATTGGAAAACATGGCAGCAACAGGAGCGCAAGCATTAGGAATTGATTGGTGCATCACTCCGGAAATGGCAAGACAATTATCGGGAAACGGAACAACTTTGCAGGGAAATTTGGATCCAGCAAAATTATTATTGCCTATTCCGGAAATAAAAAAAGAAGTAAAGAAAATGCTCAGTGATTTTGGTGCACAAAAATATATTGTCAATCTTGGTCATGGTATTTTGCCCAATGTGCCAGTTGATTATGCAAAAGCATTTGTGGAAACGGTGAAAGAATACGAGGAAAGTAAAAATTCAAAAATCGAAAAGACTTATTGAATTAATCCAGATCTTTTTGACTTTTTATTTTTTGAATTTTAAATATTTATGCCTCATAAAACAGAAATAAAAGAAGTAAAAGAAAAATGGACCGATTTCATTTATCATTTGCAGAATAAAATTTGCAAAGCGATAGAAGAAATTGACGGCAAAGCTATTTTTAAAGAAGATAACTGGGAAAGAAAAGAGGGTGGCGGTGGAAAAACAAGAGTTATTGAAAATGGAAATGTTTTCGAAAAAGGTGGAGTGAATACTTCAGTTGTATATGGAAAAATTACTGATCAAATGAAGTCCCAACTTCAAATTCCTCCTTCTGATGCTAAGGGAACCTGGTTCGCTGGAGGATTAAGTTTAGTAATTCATCCTATCAATCCTTTTGTTCCGACTATACATTGTAATTACAGAATGTTTGAACTCTACAAAAATGAAGACTCTTTTTCAATTCCCCCTTTAGGGGGTGAGAGGGCCGCTGACCGTTGGTTTGGCGGTGGCACTGATCTTACTCCTTATTATTTGTTTGAAGAAGATGCAAAACATTTTCATCAGACCTATAAAAATGTTTGCGACAAATTTGACAAATCTTTTTATCCAACATTTAAAAAAGAATGCGATGAATATTTTGTGAACAAGCATCGCAATAATGAATCGAGAGGAATCGGTGGAATTTTTTATGATCATCAGCGTCCCGATGAAAATAAGGATGTTGATTTCTGGTTTAATTTCGGAAAAGCTTGCGGAGAAGCTTTTATTGACGCTTATATACCAATTGTAAAAAAAAGAAAAGATCTGTTGTATTCAGAAAAAAATAAACACTGGCAGGAAATAAGAAGAGGAAGATATGTTGAGTTTAATTTAATTCATGACCGGGGAACTTTGTTTGGATTAAAAACAGGAGGAAGGATTGAAAGTATTCTGATGAGTTTGCCACCGACTGTTCGATTTGAATACAACTATCAACCCAACTCCGGAACCGAAGAAGATAAATTATTACAGGTTTATTTACATCCCAAAAAATGGGTTTTATAAAAAAACATTTTATGTACTTACAAAGAAGAAACAGAATACTTCGTCAATCACCGGCAATAAGAAATCTTGTTGCTGAAACTCATTTAACGGCAGATGATTTTATTGTTCCTCTTTTTATTGATGAAGGAAAGAATGTGAAAATAGAAATTTCATCCATGCCCAATTATTTCCGGATGAGTTTGGATAATACAGTAAAAGAAGTAAAAACTCTTTGGGAAACGGGATTAAAATCAGTCTTGCTTTTTATAAAATGTAAAGATGAATTGAAAGATAATAAAGGAACCGAAGCATTGAATCCCGATGGCCTGATGCAACGAAGTATTAAAGCAATTAAAGATGCAGTTCCTGGAATGGTAGTAATGACTGATGTGGCATTGGATCCTTTTTCATCGTATGGTCATGATGGAATAGTTGAAGAAAATGAAATTGTAAATGATGCTACCGTAGAGGTTTTAGCAAAAATGAGTGTAAGCCATGCAAAAGCCGGTGCTGATTTTGTGGCGCCCAGCGATATGATGGATGGAAGAATTGGCGCCATCAGAAAAGCATTGGAAGAAAATGGTTTTACAAAAACTGGTGTCATGGCTTACAGTGCAAAATATGCTTCGTGTTTTTATGGACCATTTCGTGATGCATTGGATTCCGCTCCGGGATTTGGTGATAAAAAAACTTACCAGATGGATTATCATAACAGGATTGAAGCTGTAAAAGAAACATTGCTGGATGTGGAAGAAGGCGCAGACATTGTAATGGTAAAACCTGCTTTGTCTTATTTAGACATTATTCGTGAAGTGAAGAATGCAGTGAATATTCCTGTTAGCGCTTACAACATCAGCGGAGAATACGCGATGATCAAAGCTGCTGCAAAAATGGGATGGATAGATGAAGACAAAGCAATTCTTGAAACTTTAACCGCTATAAAAAGAGCTGGTGCTGATCTGATAGCAACTTATTTTGCAAGAGATGCTGTGAAATTAATTAGTTGATTTGAAGATGTGATAATGTAATACAAATGATTTTGTAAAATGTCGATAGAAAAAAGCAAGCAATTATTTCAAAGAGCGCAACAAAGCATTCCCGGTGGAGTGAATTCTCCGGTTCGTGCATTTAAAAGTGTTGGCGGAACGCCGGTCTTCATGAAAAAAGCAAAAGGCGCTTATTTGTATGACGCAGATGGAAACAAGTATATTGATTACATCAATTCATGGGGACCAATGATTCTTGGTCATGCTTACGAGCCAATGCTGAAAGCAATTCAGGAAAAAATTTTTGATTCAACTTCATTTGGCGCACCAACAGAATTGGAAATTGAAGTGGCTGAGTTGATCAAAAGTATGGCGCCAAATGTTGATTTCATCCGGATGGTGAACAGTGGTACGGAAGCTTGTATGAGCGCTTTGCGTTTGGCAAGAGGTTATACCGGTAAAAACAAATTCATCAAGTTCGAAGGATGTTATCATGGTCATGCCGATGCATTTTTGGTAAAAGCAGGAAGTGGTGTTGCTACTTTTAATATTCAAACAGTGCCCGGAGTTACTGGCGCTGTTTCCAATGATACTCTCACCGCTCCGTTCAATGATTTAGTTGCCGTTGAAAAATTAGTTGCTGAAAATAAAAACCCGCCTGCCGGCAAGCATGGTGAAATTGCTGCGATTATTACAGAACCTGTCGTAGGCAACATGGGATGCATTCCGCCATTACCGGGATATTTAGAAGGATTAAGAAAAATCTGTGACCGTGAAGGAATTATTTTTATCCTTGATGAAGTAATGACTGGATTCAGATTAGCAAAAGGTGGCGCACAGGAAAGATTAAAAATAAATGCCGATCTCATAACTTATGGAAAAGTGATCGGTGGTGGATTACCGGTTGGCGCATTCGGAGGAAAAAAAGAAATCATGCAGCACATTGCTCCTCTTGGAAATGTTTATCAGGCAGGAACATTAAGCGGAAATCCTGTTGCCATGATCGCCGGTTATACAATGTTGAAAATCCTCAATGAAAACCCATCTATTTATAAAGAGTTGGAAGAAAAAACAAATTATTTACATAAAGGATTAGATCAAATTTTAAAAGCCAGTGGTACTTCTTATGTCATTAACCAGGTTGGTTCAATGATTAGCTTACATTTCAGTAAAAAACCGGTGATTGATTTTGCATCTGCCGCGGGTTCTGATATTGAGTTATTCAAAAAATTCTTTCATGCCATGCTGAAAAGAGGAATTTATTTACCGCCATCAGCATTTGAAACCTGGTTTGTGTGCAATGCATTGACAAAGGAAGATATTGATCTCACTATTCAATCAGCGAAAGAAAGTTTGCAGGAAATAATTTCCTGACAGAAGCAAAAACTCCCGATTTCCCCGATATAAATTCTCTCAGCGATATTTGCAGAAATTATTTGTATGAAATACGGATTGCTTTCTGCCATGCTGTTATCAGCTTATTTTTCTTTTTCCCAATCTTCAATGGATGCGAATTATAAAATCTATGACACAAAAACAAAACAGTTAATTACTATTGATAAAATAATTGCTGATTATGCTGATGCCAATATTTTATTTTTTGGCGAAGAACACAATGACAGCACCTGTCATTACCTGGAAGCTGAAATTTTAAAAGCATTATATAAACAGTTTGACAATAAGGTCACGCTGAGCCTGGAAATGTTTGAAACCGATAATCAACTTGTGTTAAATGAGTATCTCGCAGGATTTATTCCCGAAGATCGTTTTGCAAAAGATGCAAGATTGTGGGGCAATTACAAAGATTATCGTCCGATGATTGAATATGCCAAAGCAAATCATCTTTCTGTTATTGCTGCCAATACACCGAGGAGATATGTGAATATGGTAAGTCGCCATGGAATGAAATCCCTGGACAGTTTGCCCAAAGATTCAAAAAAGTATTTACCTCCTTTGCCTTATGACACATTAAGTGGTCGCTATCGTGAAAAATTTACTGAGGTTATGAAAGATAGTCCCGGATCTTCGAGTCCCAACATTTATTACAGCCAAAATCTCTGGGACGCAGGAATGAGTTACAGCATTTATCATTATTGGAAAAAGAACAGGAATAAAAAAATATTTCATTGTGAAGGCCGCTTTCATTGCGATGAAAAGCTGGGAACTCTTGCTCAGTTGCAAAAAAGAAAACCGAGACTGAAAATTCTTAACATCAGTTGCTTTAGTGATTCATCTTTCAGCAATCCTTCCTGGGAAAAATTCAGCAATCTCGGCGATTATATCATTATTACCAATCCTGATCTGAAAAAAACATTTTGACCAATCAGTATCAGAATGATTTTTTATGTTTCAACTGAAATACTCTTGAAAGATTGAATCCAAAGCTTACCTGGAACTTGCTCCAGCTATTCGTTGTTTCAGTAAGAAAGGCTCTTTCATTCATACCAGCAGTATTGGAAAAATGTAACTGAAAAATGTGACCGCCTGTTTCGATATCAAAACCTACTGACAATGGATTTGTAACACCGGTAGGTACCTTTCCATTCAATATATTCATCAGGTAAAAATAATCCCATGTAAAAGCTACACGATTTGATAATTTAAGCCGTCCACCAATTCCTAAGGCATATACATCATTGGAATCCGTAGCATATTGTACAAGATTACGATGTACCATTGTCGGTGAAATCTGTAAGGTAAATCCTTCTGAAAACTTTCTTCCTATGAGCACTTGGTAATAAAACGCCAGTCGCGAGCTAAAATAATTTTTAATGGAAGTATCTGCCCAGGGCAGTGTGTTCAATGTCATTCCGGCGACCAATGCCACCGTTATCGGTGAACTCCATGGGCCTGTTGACTGGCGAATAGGTGCATATTTGATAAACCCGTCCAGCTCTTTTTTATATGTGCTTCTTCCAACTCCAATCATCAGGCTTTTAGCTAATCCAAAATCAAAACTCATACGCATTGTGGCTACATCAAGACCATATAAATTCTGAACGCCTGAACTCAGCGGACCGAAATTGTGCATGATCCGAAAGTCCATTGTACCCGGATTCAAAAATTCAATTGAATGACCATTAATGATCCGGGGCGATTTAAATGCATATTTTATGAGTTGTTTTTTTGGCTTTTCTTTCCCTAATAATTTCAACAAATCCTCATCTTGCGCTGACAACCTTGTTACCAGAAAAATTCCGATGAATAATAAACTAAAAAATTTCATGATGAATGGCTCTTTTAAAAAAATAAATGGTGAACAATTAATTTTTAAGTGGTTCTAATAAACAATCAACACTGATCTTTGCTGTTTTGGCTACTTTGTCTGCAACAATAGAAGGTATAGAAACATTATAATCGGATAATGCTACATCGAAAGTAGCCGCAGCAGATATTTTACCGTTTTTTACAGTAAGGGTCCCATTAGTTTCCACATCTTTAGTTTCACCATGAATACTAAGCTTGCCTTTTACCTTAACAGGATATGTTCCATCTTTTGCGTAATTGACATCTCCGTTGTTGGTTATCTTTCCGGAAAATTCCGCTTTAGGATATTTATCACTTTCAATATAATTCTCATTGAAATGTTCCTGCATTAAAGATCTTTCAAATTCAAAAGCTTTCATTATTGCAGCAAACTGAATATTGCCGGTTTTAATGTCTTCCACGCAGATCACGCTTCTGTTAATACCTTCTACTTTTTCAGGAGATGATGGCGATGTAGCGTTAAAATCAATTTTACCTTCTTTAGTGAAATATTTATCCTGTGCATGCAATGCACTCATAGATAAAAATAAAAATGCAGGAACTAAGATCGTTTTCATGGTGTTTTTTTATTTAATTTTTATTATTATTTACTCCCCGGTTCAATATTACATCAGAGCCTAAAAGCTCTTCTGCATTATAACCGGTACATACGCCTTTAACAGATAAGTTATTTCCTTTTGCAATATTTTGGAGTTCATTATTATGAAGACTATCCATACTGCATCTTACCGAAGACATTGACGCCGCATCTCCTAAAGCGATAGTGTAAAAACCATTTTCATCTTTTTTGATCTCTTTCACTATTCCGTTTACTTCTATTACCTTATCAAGATATTTTGCATCAGCTTTCTTATCATCGGTTCCAAATTCCTTAATGAAGTCAATTGCGTTTACTGTATACTTTGGTTTCAGTTCTGTCAGGTCTTTTGGTTTCCGGTAAAATTCACGGAAAGCGTATAGGGCTGTTCCAATGATGACAATGAGGACAACCGCTAAAATTTTCAGAAGAATTTTTTTCTTTTTCATGATTTTAAAACGCGTTTTTAATTGTTAATTATTAGGGCAACCTTCAGTCACCCATTTCTGAACTGTCAATATCTGGCAGTTAGTCAATGAACCTCCGCTTACCGGCATTGGGAAAAAGCCAGGTGCACCGGTAATAGCATTGTATAAATTTCCATTCAATCCTATTGTTTTATCGGCAGCATATGTACCCATGGTAATATTTCCCAATGGAGGATTGATACCGTGACAACTATAACATTTTGATTGAAGTATCGGAACAATCTTCGCAGAATATGAAACAGTACCAGCTGTATCAGGACAAGAAGAAGTACCGCCCGGTCCCGAAGTAGGTTGTTTATAAAGTATTGAAGCATTATCATAATAGCATGACGAATAAATCAACATTATAAATCCCATGAGCATTAGTGCAAAAAATAGTCTTTTCATGTTCGTTTTATTTTTCATGGTAATTTTTCCTCTTAATTATTAGGTGCTCCGGCAGCAATCCATTTTTGAATCTGAGTAATTTGACAAGTCGCAAGCGGGTTGCCACCTAAAGGCATTTGCGCATATGGCGCAGGTAAAGTGCCTAACAATGATCCCATCAATTGTCCATTTTGAGCGCTTGTCAAAACACCACTATAAGTAGATAGATTTACACTTCCACTTGTTGTAGTTGAATTGTGACAACCCACACAATAAGTTTGAAGTGTAGGATTCACAGCACCACTGAAAGTATATATGGTTGTATCACAACCACCACTACAACTATTATTTGCTGCACCCTGATTAATCCATGTTTGAATTAATGCTAATTGGGCAGCACTCACTGAACCACTAGATCTCGGTGGCATACTTCCTCCTTTGATAATTGTGTATAATCTGCTGCCTGAAGCATTTCCTGGTGATACCATTCTTGCAATAGCGGAGTAGGATGTTAAATTATATCCTTCAACATGAGAAGTGGCGTCATGACAACCACTCTTTGCACAGTTGGAAACAATGATAGGTAAAATGGCGCTTGCAAAATATACAGTATCCGGACTACAAGTTGAAGCTGGCGGAGGAATTACTGGCCCACCTCCTCCGGTTCCGGATCCATTTCCGTTTCCGTTACCAGTTCCGGTTCCACTTCCGTTTCCGTTACCAGTATTGGTTGTCTCCTGTGTCAGCACCTGATGACGGCAAGCAAGAAAGAACACAGTGTCTGCTAATAACATCACTAAAAAAAATCCAAGTTTGTTTCTCATACGGGTAAGTTTTTAAATTTTAAATTTTTGAGATAATTATTTTTCTTCGATTGTTCTTCGGTGGAAAAAGTCAGGAAAGCTTGATTTATCATCTGTCTTTGATTTTGTGTAGCTGTTTTAAAAAAAATGAAAACGATTATACACTATCCTATTATATTATTCGGGGAGGTTTTAGAATATTGGTAAAATGCTCACTGGGTTTATGAGTCATTACCTGCTTTCCGTAAAAAAAACTATCGACATATTCCATATTATTAATTGCGGGATCAAAGCATGGAGCAAAAACCAAAACAAAAGAAAGGCTGTTCTGATTTGAATTATGATAAAAGATTTTTTTATTGCCATTATCATTTAAAAGATAATTTTCATCACCCAGCTGATACATAGAAGGAAATTTTGAAAAATCTTTATCACAAATGGTTATTCTATTTTCTTTAAATCGGGTTTTCCATTGAGAAATATTGAATATCTGCCCGGGTTTCGTATTTCCAAACAGGTTCAATGAAATAAAAAATATGGATAATCCTTTATGCATGAATATCCAATAAAGACAAAAACAATGCCATATGAATTTCGACAAGAGAAGACTTTGGTCTAATAGATAATGTTCATGGAAAATTGTTTAACGCAGAAAGATTTTTTCTGGAAATATTACGATTAATGTAACACTAACAACTGATTTTGTTGATTTAGCGCAAGAAAATTATCGAAGAAGCAATTCACACGGTTTTAGTCCGGTATGTTTTTTGAACGCTGATGAAAAATGAGAAATAGAAGAATAGCCAAGCATTACAGAAACTTCTGTAACGCTTAATCCTTTTCCATATAAAAGGTAGCGGGCATGTTCCATACGCTGACTTTGATAAAAATCAAAAATGGTAGTGCCAAACATTTCTTTAAATCCCTTCTTCAAATAACATTCATTGATAGCTACTTTGCGGCTAAGTTCTTTAATGGTGATGGGCTCACCTATATGATCAATAAGTACTTCTCTTGCCTTCCTGATTTTTTCCCGATCAGCTTCGTTAGCCAGAAACTTACAATTGATAACATCAATTTCCTTTTCACCCAGCATGCAATCAAGTGTGTATAACAAAAGCATCTGGGTTTGTGCATTGATGTAAATATTTTCCAGGCTGTCGGTGAAATTATGATTCAGTAAACCTTCAATAACAAATCTCGTCTTGCTGCACAAAGGAATAATTTTAGTAAAAGAAGAAGTGTGTTTGAAATTAAGAAGCTCTTCGCTTACTGTATCGTTTGCATGCCTTGGTTTTACAAACTGTGATAAATGAATGGGAGAAAATTTAAAACTTAAAACGTCTATGCTGTCAATTTTTTCCTGGCAATTTTTTGATTCGTTGAGACGGCACATATCGCATTCCGCATCCTTCTGCCGGCAATATATATTCCCGGTTATACAGAATTTTAATTCCAGGTAATTCTCACGGTTGTTATTTGGTTCGTAATGATAAACGATCATTCCTGTATCATCAATATTCCATTGCGGATGGCGGCGATATCTCTTAATAAGATATTGCACCGAACCAGGTATCTGCTGTTCTTTTTCCTGGAGCAATACCATCTGATCCTGCATATAATTTTGGCGATATGCCACTGCTAATATATCTGGAGGTTGATGCATAAGTGAATAGCAAATTTACAACACTCTGCTTGATTTTCCTTACTTGCCAACTGCGAAGAACTTGAGAGCCCGAGTTTTAACATTCTATGACTAAAAAAAATTCTGTTTTTGATGGTAACGATTAACTTTGCACGCTTCCGCTTGAAGCGGAGGTATTTATATAAGCCGCATGATTCATCCGCATACATATATTCATCCGAATGCAAAACTGGCCACTAATGTGAAAGTGGATCCATTTACTGTTATTCACCAGGATGTAGAAATCGGTGATGGCACATGGATTGGATCCAATGTAACTATTATGGAGGGCGCCCGCATTGGTAAAAATTGCCGCATTTTCCCCGGAGCTGTTATTGCTGCAATTCCTCAGGATCTTAAATTCCAGGGTGAATACAGTAACGTATTTATTGGAGATGGCACCACTATTCGGGAATTTGTAACTGTAAACAGAGGAACAAAGAATCGTGATAAAACTGTGATTGGTAAGAATTGTCTCGTGATGGCCTATTGCCATTTTGCTCACGATTGTATTGTAGGCGATAATTGTATTATGAGCAATAATACACAAGTAGCTGGTCATGTTACAATCGGTGACTGGGCTATTGTGGGGGGAATGTGCGCTATTCACCAATTCATTAATATTGGTCAACATTCATTTTTGAGTGGCGGTTCCTTGGTGGGAAAAGATGTTCCTCCTTATATTAAAGCAGCCCGCAATCCGCTTTCCTATGCCGGAGTTAATTCCATTGGATTGAAAAGAAGAGGTTTTACTGTTGAGAAAATCAATCACATCCTTGATATTTATCGTGTCATTTATAACAAAGGGTTAAACACAACACAGGCTGTTGAGTTTTTAGAAGAAGAATTCAACGCCTCTGATGAAAGGGATGAGATCGTAACTTTTATCCGCGAGTCACAACGGGGAATCATTAAACGCTTCACCAAAAACAGTGTGGATGAAGATATCGCTGACTGATGCGGGCAAACGTTTCAACCGCGACTGGATTTTTCGCCACTTAACTTACACTTTTGAAGAAGGAAAATCGTATGCCATCATCGGGCCGAATGGTTCGGGAAAGTCAACATTATTACAAGCATTAAGTGGAAGCATGCAATTAAATGAAGGCAATGGACAATGGGCAATTGACAATGGACAACCAGAAAACGAAAATATTTATAGGCATATCTCCATCTGTGCTCCGTATCTGGAAGTAATTGAGGAAATGACATTGAAAGAATTTTTGCATTTCCATCATGGTTTCAAACCTTTTTTAAAAGAACTGACAGTTGAAAAAATAATTTCTCTCCTTGATCTTGGAAAAGCCATGAATAAACAAATCCGGTATTATTCTTCCGGAATGAAACAACGAGTAAGACTGGCACAAGCAATTTTTTCTGATGTACCAGTTATACTACTGGATGAGCCTTGCACCAATTTTGATGCTGCCGGAATTTCATTATATCATCAACTGATAAATGATTTCTGCAAGAACCGTTTGGTGATTGTGAGCAGTAATGATGAAGTGGAATTTGGTTTTTGCGATAGAGAAAATTAATATCAGTGATTATAAAAAGTAAATAATTCCGGCTTCTCTAATGCCCTCCTTCAATGCTAATCTGCTTATTCCGATTACCTTTCACCATCAATACAAATGGGATGCAAATAAGAAACATTACTCCGATGTACAGGAACACATCCATATAGGTCATTACAGCTGATTGCTTGAGTACAGAATAATCCAATGCTTTGTAAGCGCTTTGAAGTGCAATATTCGGCGCCATCCCTTTTGCCATAAATCCATGTTGCAATGCAAGTATTTTGCTTTGCAAAACAGGATTTGTTACATCAAGCTTACTCACCATGTCATTTCGATGTATCATATTCTGACGTGACATGAATGTAGTAATGGCAGCTATACCAAATGATCCTCCTAATTGCCGCATCATTCCTGTAAATGCAGCTCCTTCGCCTATTTCTCTTCCTTTTAAAGTACTTAAGGCCAAAGTAGTAATCGGAATAAACAACATACCCATTGCAAATCCCCGCAAAATCAGCATCCAGAAAAAAGCATCTTCGCCTGTATCTGGTGTTAAAATTTTATATCCCCAGAAACAAAAAAAGAAAAACATCAGCATTCCGAATGCCACCATGTATTGTTGCCGTAAACCCTTTTGCAATAATCGTCCGATTATTGGCATCATGAAAGCTGTAGTCAACGCAGAAGGAATCAATAATTCACCTGCCTGAGTTGCTGTCCAGCCTAATGTTGCTTGTGTGTATAATGGAATAATAAAAGTAGACCCATATAATCCAAAACCCAGAATAAATGAAAGGATTGTTCCTACTCTTAAATTTCCATTTCTTAAAACACTCAATTTAACAACCGGGTTCCGGAAAACAGTTTCCCTCCAAATAAAAAAGAACGCTCCCAATATGCTGAAAACAGTCAGAACAATTATTGTGCTATCATTAAACCAATCATCATCCTGTCCCTTTTCTAAAATATATTGTAATGAACCAACAAAAATTGCGAGAAGCACGATGCCCAGCCAATCGATATCTGCCATTAAACTTTTTTCAGCATATTTCGGGCTTTTAACAAATTGCATAGTAAGTAATGCAGCGATAATTCCCAAAGGAATATTTATGTAAAAAATATAGGGCCAGGAAAAATGATCTGTAATGTATCCGCCGAGTGGTGGACCTAAAGTAGGGCCGATGATAACACCCATTCCATAAATAGCCTGCGACATGCTCCGTTTTTCATATGGATAACTTTCGGTAATGATTGTTTGAGAAGTTACCAATAATGCACCGCCGCCAAGTCCCTGCATGAAACGGAATATGACTAATTCCCAAATGCTGGTGGCATTACCGCATAAGAATGAGAAAAGTGTGAACATCATTATTGAAGCGGCAAAATAATTCCGTCGGCCAAACTGTTGTGAAAGCCAGCTCGTCATAGGCACTATAATAACATTTCCGATTGCATAAGATGTCACAACCCAGCCAATTTCTGACGTAGTAGCTCCAAGATTACCTTTCATGTCTGTCAATGCAACATTTACAATAGTTGTATCCACTATTTCCAGCAATGCACAGATAATAGCAGTGACAGTAATAATCACTCGTTGGGAACCATAAACAACCATTGAATCATGTTGGTGTAAACTATTCAAATGAAATTTGTGTTTTTGAAATTATTAATCTAAATGAACATCTACGGTAACATTTAACCCTGGTCGCAGCATTTTAACCAATGAATCAGCCGGATCAGTAAATTCAATTTTTACAGGAAGACGTTGTACCACTTTTACAAAATTCCCTGTAGCATTATCCGGTGGCAGTAAAGCAAATGTTGCGCCTGTAGCTGGTGAAAAAGAAGCAAGCCTTGCCTGAAATTTATGGTGCGGGAAAATATCTGCGTTGACAACCACCACTTGTCCTTCTCTCATTTTATTCAACTGCGTTTCTTTGAAATTTGCAACCACCCAAATATTTTCACTATGAACTACACTGAATAAAGCCTGGCCTGCCTGTACAAATTGTCCCGGCAATGCGTTCACTTTTGATACACGTCCATCTTGCTCTGCAGTTATCACAGTATAAGAATCGTTTAATTTGGCCGCATCTACATCCACTTGCCGTTGGCGAATGGCTGCTTCTGCAATATTTATTTGTTGCGCCGTAGCATTACTTTGCACTGTGGTTACTTTGGTTTGTTGTGAAGCCTGATTTTTTTGACTCTGGAGAATTGACAGTTGCTTATCAGCTGTTTCTTTAGCAGCCCAGGCCTGTTCATATTGTTGCTGTGTAATAGAATGATCTTTGATGAGATTGGAATAGCGCTGATAATCCTGCTGAGCACGCCATGCATTTATTTTAGCAGCTGCAATTTGTGAATCGACTGTACTTATTGTTGCTGCTGAGAAAACTATATTGGCTTTTGATGCTGTGGTCATTGCTTTGGCATTTTCCAGGTTAGCTTTTGCAATGGCTAATGCTGCCTGCGCCTCTTCTACTTTTATTTTATAATCTCTGTCATCCAATATGAGTATAGTATCTCCTTTTTTTACCTGCTGATTATCGGATACACGCACTTCTTTTATATAACCAGATACCCGTGGAATGACTGGTAAAATATCAGCGCTGATCTGTGCATCATCCGTTTCTTCATGATGAAGACTATGATAATATTTTGAAATACCAAACCACCCGCCGGCAATAACCAATATCACAAGGATGATCAGGAAAACAGGATTTCTTCTTTGGGCTGCTGATTTTACCACAGTAGTTTTTGTTTCCATAATTTATTTTAATTAATTTTTATCTGCTTTTTTTAAATCGTCACTTAAGATTCCTGCTGTCTGTAACATTTTATTATACGCTACAAATGCATCTGCTCTTGACAAAGTATAGCTTAGTCTTGCCTGAAATTGTGCAACATCTGCTTCCAGCAAATCAGTAGCTGTAGCAAGGCTGTTATCAAATTTGTTTTTTACAATTCTGTAATTTTCCTCTGCCTGTTCAACCGCTTTTGCATACACTTCAATTTTTTTCCGGCTACTAAGCAAGGTCAGGTAACTTTTGCTTACTTCCAATTGAATATTATCATCAGCCATGGATTCAGTGATTACCAATTGTTTTAATCTGGCTGCAGCTTGTTGCTCTTTTGCTTTTGTTTTCCAGAGTGAACCGATATTATATGATATGCCGATACCTGCATTCATAGCATTAGTTATTGATAAAAATTTGGGAATATCAGCTTCAATATATCCGCCGGTAAGCTTGAGGCTGGGATACATATCGCCATGTGCAATTTTCACTCCGGCTTCTGCTGCTTTTTTGCGGTAATCAAGGGCAGACAGATCTTTTCTGTTTTTCATTGCTGCCTGCAAATAATCTTCAAGTGTTCTGCTGTCATTTTTCTTTTCAATGCCGGTTGTATCCAGAACAATTTCTGTTGTTGCAGGCAAGCCAAGCATAAGATCCATATTGATATTGGATAATTGCAAATTGTTTTCTACATCGAGCAAATTCAATTCAATATTGGATGATTGTAATTCTGCTTTTAATAAATCATTACGCGGCAATAATCCATTTTTTTCCAGGTCGCTGAAATCTTTTGTCCGTTGTTGTGATTGCAATAAATTTTCTTTCACCAGATCTACCGCTGATTTAGCTTTAAATAAATTGGCAAATGCTTCAATAGTATTTTGAATGACTTCATCTCTGTTATTCTCAGCATCCAAACTTGCTGCCTGTGCCAGAAATTTTGAGGATTCAATTCCATATTTGGTCTTGCCGCCATTATAAACAGGAATTGAAGTATTCAGCATACCATATACAGCATCATTAACAGTAGGTAATCCGGCACCGCTGCTACTTCCACTGGTTTTTGTTTTTAGATCAAAAGTTCCGGTAATGATCCGCAGGTATGAACCCGCAATGCTGACATCCGGTAATCTTTTTTCCATTGCTTCTTTTACTGCTGCAACGGCTTCATCAATTTTGGCCACACTGATCTTTAACTCTTTGCTGTTTTTTATGCTCAGTTCAATTGCCTCAGTCAATGTCAGCGATTTTTTTTCCTGTGCATAAGTAAATACAAATGAAAATAAAACGCCCATTAACAAAATTCCTTTCATACTACTTTTCATGAGTCAATATGGCTTTAAAAAATGATTTTAAATGATTGCTTAATTTTTTCCTAAGGTGATTTTGAAATTCTTCATCCTTCATGAGTTCAAAATTATTCTGTTCACGATAATAATGCTGTGTTGTTACCAGGTGGCTTGTAGTGCCGACAAGCGTTGCCATCATTAACGGAACATCAATATTTTTTTTGAATTCTCCTTTTCGCTGGCCCTCTGCAATTAATTGTTTCACCAGTTCCTGATTTGTCTTTTTTAGCTGGAGAATCAATTTGTGCGTAGTTCCGGCAACATTCACCATTTGTTCACGCGACATGATTTTGTGAAAGCATTGCTGCTGCATGATACGGTTAATATAATTATCTATTAACAGATTCACTTTTTCCAGCGAACTCATTTTTTTATCCTGCAACATATTTTCCAGTTGCATCGTGATAAATTCTCCCCGATACCGGAAAATGGCTTCCATCAATTTTTCTTTTGAACCAAAATAATAGGAAATCATTGCAAGGTTCACTTCGGCTTCTTCGGAAATATCACGAACCGATGTACCTGCAAATCCGTTTTCAGCAAAAAGCTTTTCGGCGGATTCCATGATCAATATCTGTTTCTTGCTATATTTCATCTTTATTTAAAAAAAACATCAAATTTAAACAATCGTTTAATTAAATGATCATTTAACGAAAAGATAATTTTCCGGATTTCGAAAACTCACTTTAAACTGAAAGTAAAATACAGTGTTTACCGCTGGCTTGCAATCAGTAGATTCAGGTCTGTATACTTCAAATCAAACCTTTCACTAAGATAAAAATTGGTCAATGCGCCTTTGAAAAGATAGATGCCGCTGCGCAAATGAATATTATGCCAGACAAGATTTTCAAAGCCTCCGGCATCCCCTGCTTCCAACAGCAAAGGCATTAGTACATTGCTGATAGCTTGGGATGCCGTCCTGGCAAAGCCCGATGGAATATTAGGGACACAATAATGAATAACTCCATATTTTAAAAAGACAGGATGTTCCTGGCTGGTGATTTCTGATGTTTCAAAACAACCACCACGATCAATGCTTACATCTATAATCACAGAACCGGCCCTCATATTGCTTACCATTTCTTCAGTTACAACCATTGGTGTTCTTCCGGTTTCGGATCCCAATGCTCCCACTGCCACTTCACAGGTCTTGAGTTGTTTGGATAACATTCTTGGTTCAATGACTGAAGTCCACAAACGCTGGCCGATATTATTTTGTAATCTTTTTAAACGATAAACACTGTTATCAAAAACTTTTACGGATGCACCAAGTGCAAGAGCGGCTCTTGCCGCATATTCACCTACTATACCAGCTCCGATAATAATAACTTTTGTTGGCGCAATACCAGAGATTCCACCAAGCAATACACCTTTACCATGATTAGCAGAACTTAAATATTGCGCAGCAATAAGCATTACTGAGCTTCCAGCAATCTCACTCATGCTATGAACAATAGGATAAGCACCACTGTCATCTTTCAGGTTCTCAAATGAAATCGCCGAAATTCTTTTGTCCATCATCTTCTGCAGCAACTCAGCTTTCATTATAGAAAGATGAATCGGTGAAATGATGATTTGGTTCAACTGAAGCAAGGGAATGTCTTCATCAATAACCGGCGCACTTTTCACCAATACAGGCGCTTTAAATATTTCAGTACGATCATAAACAATCTTTGCCCCTGCTTCGCTATAATCTTTGTCACGAAAATGAGAAGCTTCCCCCGCATCATGCTCAACTACTACATGATGACCGTTGCTAACCAGCACGCTTACTGCATCAGGGGTTAATGCAACACGATTTTCCTGGAAAGCAATTTCTTTAGGAATGCCGATATTCATCTGAGAACCTCTTGGCTTTATATCCAGTTTTTCTTCTAAGGTTTCGTAACTGAAGGAAGTGCTGATTTTAGGTTTTTGTTGCGACATGAAAAGTAGATTGCTATCAAAAATAACTATTTATCTTCTATTCTTAGCTTACGGGTATCCGGGTCAATAATTTGTATATAAATATGAATGGTATGATCGGGCAGGATAGAAGAAATTTTCTCAGGCCATTCCAACAGACAAATATGATCGCTATATAAACAATCCTCAACGCCTGCCTGCACAGCTTCTTCCTCATCTTTCAACCGGTATAGATCAATATGATAAATTTTTTTTCCGACATTTCTTTCAGTAAAAACATATTCATTAATTATGGAAAAAGTCGGGCTTCCGATTACGTCTTTCACCTGTTTTACATCACACAACGCATGAATAAAAGTGGTTTTTCCAACGCCCATGGAACCATGAAATGCCAGTACTTTAGCATCTTTTACTGCATTCAAGAACTCGATGGCAGTTTCATGAATATTTTTTAAAGAAAAAATCAATTCCATAAAGTAAAATTAAACGGAGTTAGTAACCATGTTGTTATGATATTCCGTTTAACGTAAGTACACAGGCCGTTTTAATTTGGTAAATTTGCAATAAATTTTGCAACTCAGGGAAACTTATTTATGGAAACAGTTCAATGGAAAGTAGACGGAATGGATTGTTCAAATTGCGCACTCACTATTCATAAATACCTCGAAAAAGAAGGGATGAAGAATGTGAAAGTAAACTTTGCAAATGGTGATGTTTTATTTGAAATGAATGGAGGACAAAAAAGCAAAGAAGAAATCGCCAAAGGCATAGTTTCTCTTGGTTATTCAGTAGCTGACTTGCAAACACCTCTTGAAAGTAAACAACCGTTTCTTTTTAATGATTTGCACCGTTTTCTTTTTTGTTTGCCTTTCACGTTAATATTGATGCTTCACATGATTCCAGCTTTTCGTTTTCATTGGTTAATGAATGGCTGGGTACAATTAGGATTATGTTTACCGGTTTACATTATAGGTATGCGATTCTTTGGCCGCAGTGCATGGAAAAGTATTCGCAATGGCATACCCAATATGAATGTGTTGATTTCTATCGGTGCCACAGCTGCATTTATCTATAGCCTGTATGGAACGCTCATTGAGCAAGCAACCAATTATATGTTCTACGAAACTTCTTCAACGATAATCACTCTTATTTTCATGGGAAATTATCTGGAACATGCCGCTGTTCAATCCACGCAGAGAGCTTTGAAAAAATTGACCAGGTCGCAAAAAGTGATGGCGAATATTATTGCTTATGATAATGAACATCAGGAACATATTTTTCCAGTTGAGAATACACAATTGAAGGTTGGTGATCTTGTTTTGATAAAAAGTGGTGAACAGGTGCCGGCAGATTGCAAAATTCTCTGGGGAGATGCACAGGCAAACGAAGCAATTATCACCGGCGAAAGTCTCCCTGTACATAAATATGCAAAAGATAAATTAATAGGAGGCAGCTTACTGCATGATGGAACAGTAAAAGCTCAGGTAACTGCTGTTGGCAACAATACAGTTCTTTCAGGGATCATTAACCTGGTGAAACAAGCGCAGGGAGAAAAGCCGCCGGTTCAACAATTAGCTGACAAGATCAGCGCCATTTTTGTTCCGGTAGTTCTAATCATCGCTGCAATTACATTTACGACAAACTGGATCATACTTGAAAATTTCACAACATCAATCATGCGTGCCATTGCAGTACTGGTGATTGCTTGTCCTTGTGCAATGGGATTAGCAACGCCGGCAGCTATTGCAGTTGGCTTAGGTCGCGGTACAAGAAACGGGATTTTATTCCGCAATGCGACCAGTCTTGAACTTTTTAAAAACATTAAACAAGTCGTGTTTGATAAAACAGGAACATTGACAACAGGAGAATTTGCAATTGCTGATTTCAAATCTGAAATAGTTAACGAAGAAGAATTCAAACGAATTGTTTTTTCATTGGAAAAGTATTCCAACCACCCCATTGCAAAAAGTATTTCAAAAGAATGGAAGACCAAGGATGAAATAAGATGGAAAAAGATGGAAGAAATAAAAGGACTTGGAATGAAGGCAGAAGACAAAGATGGGAATATTTACCAGGCAGGTTCTTTTATTTTGGCTGAAAAATTTTCCGGGAATAGTTCTCACAATGTTTACGTAACCAAAAATGACCAGTTGCTCGGATGGATTGATGTAAAAGATGAAATAAGGTCAGAATCGAAATCAGTAATTGAATATATGCATTCAAAAAATATTAAAACCATTTTATTAAGTGGTGATCGTTTACAGAAATGCAAAGAATTAGCTGATGAATTAGGAATTGATAAGGTGATGGCGGAACAAACACCACAACAAAAATTACAAACTATCAGTGAGCTAACTGCAAAATCTCCAACAATAATGATTGGTGATGGCATTAATGATGCTCCAGCATTAGCCAAAGCCACTATCGGAATTTCCCTGAGTGATGCTTCACAGATTGCCTTGCAGACTGCACAGGTGGTGCTCATGAATCATGGTATAAAAAAATTGCCCACTGCCCTTGGATTAGGAAGGCATACTTTCATCACTATCAAACAAAATCTTTTCTGGGCCTTCTTTTATAATGTCATTGCTATTCCTATTGCAGCCCTTGGTTTTCTTACTCCTTCTTTCAGCGCTCTTGCAATGGGATTAAGCGATGTGATACTTGCAATTAATTCTGTAAGATTGTTTGCAAAAAAAGTTGAATAAACTTGAAATTTTCTTTTCCTAACTTCATCGTTCAACATTCCTTGTTCATTGGTCGATATTAATAAAATACTGAAAGATTACTGGGGTTTTGATTCCTTTCGTCCGTTACAAAAAGAAATCATTGAATCAATTTTAAATAATGAAGATACGCTTGCATTAATGCCGACCGGTGGTGGCAAATCTTTATGTTACCAAATTCCTGCGTTAACAAAAGACGGAATGTGCCTTGTTGTTTCTCCGCTCATTGCTTTGATGAAAGACCAGATGGAAAATATCCGCAAGAAAGGAATTACTGCATTCGCAATTTATTCAGGAATGAACAGAAAAGAAATTATCAATACTTTAAAAATTGCAGTGAACAGTAATTGCAAATTTCTTTACGTGTCACCGGAAAGGCTGGAAACTTTATTGTTCAAAGAATATTTGCCGGGCATGAATATTAATCTCATTGCAGTGGATGAAGCGCACTGCATTTCACAATGGGGTTATGATTTTCGTCCGCCTTATTTACGTATTGCTGCATTGAGAGATGAATTACCTGAGGTTCCTGTTCTAGCTCTAACTGCATCTGCGACGACAGAAGTACAAAATGACATCTGCGACAAATTGCATTTTAAAAAGAAAAATATTTTCAGGCAATCATTTGAAAGGCCTAATCTTTCTTATAGTGTTTTCAATGTAGATTCCAAGATCAATAAAATTGCTGAAATAATAAACAAAGTTCCGGGCAGCGCTATTGTTTACTGTAAAAGTCGCAAGCGAACTAAAGAAATCAGTGAACTTTTACACCTGCAAAATATTTCATCCGATTATTATCATGCAGGTTTGATACAAGAAGATCGCAACCGGAAACAGGAAGAATGGATGAATGATAAAACAAGAGTGATCGTTTGCACTAATGCGTTTGGAATGGGTATTGATAAATCCGATGTGCGTTGTGTTATTCATGCTGATGCGCCTGACTGTTTGGAGAATTATTACCAGGAAGCAGGTCGCGCAGGAAGAGATGGGAAAAAATCATTCGCTGTATTATTATTTGATGAAACAGATATCCATGAACTGGAAAACCTCCCTGATACCAGGTTTCCATCATTGAGTGATATAAGAAATGTTTATCAATCGGTTTGCAATTATTTACAAATTCCTTCCGGTACCACTGAGGGAAAATACTATGATTTTGATATTTCAGACTTTCTGAAAAAATTCAAAATCAATAGTCATACTGCTTTATTTGCATTAAAAGCGCTGGAACAAGAAGACTGGCTTGGTTTTAATGAACAAGTTTTTATCCCGTCATCCATTCAATTCATGGTTCGCAAAGAACAGCTTTATGAATTTGAAAAAATATATCCTCATTTTGAGCTTATGATTAAATCACTCCTCCGGGCTTATGAAGGTATTTTTGATCATCCTGTTTCCATTTCAGAATTTTTATTATCCGGATTAATGAAAACAAATGCAGAAGAAATAAAAAAGAAATTATTCGAATTAAATCGCTCTGGTATTATTGAATATCATCCGCAAAAAGATAATCCGCAGGTTATTTTATTGCGTAATCGTGTAAAAGCCGAAGACCTTTTTATTGATATGAATGCGTATAACAGGAGAAAAGAAAGATTTCAGAATAGAACAATAGACATGATTCGTTTTGTAAAAGAAAAAACAGAATGTCGCAGCCGCATTATTGCTGCTTACTTTGGTGATGCATCGGTTCGTTCATGCGGAATATGTGACAATTGTCTTCGGGTAAAAGCGATAACAATAAGTAAAGAAGAATTTGACAGCATCAATCACCGGATCATTAATATGGTAAAATATGAGTCGATGTATACAAAAGATTTACTGATAAAACTTAGCGATATTAAAAAAGAAAAAGCCTGGAAAGTAATTGAATTTCTCCAGGCTGAAAATAAAATTGAACTGGATAAAAACGGTTGGGTCAGAATGAAATGATCACTTTAAAACATTTAATTCTTTCCCGATTTTTGTAAATGCAGCAATCGCCTTATCCAAATGACGCTGATCATGTGCTGCGCTTAATTGTACTCTTATTCTTGCTTGTCCTTTAGCAACTACCGGAAAAAAGAATCCGATCACATAAATTCCTTCATCTAAAAGCTTAGCGGCAAAATTTTGCGCCAGCACAGCATCATACAGCATAATCGGCACAATAGGATGATCGCCGGGCTTTATATCGAAACCAGTCTCAGTCATTTTTTTACGAAAATATTTTGTATTGCTTTCCAGTTTATCTTTCAACTGTGTTGTTTGCATAAGCATATTCAACACGGCAATTGAACCACCGACAATTGAAGGAGCCAGTGTATTTGAAAATAAATATGGTCTTGATTTCTGGCGAAGCATTTCAATAATTTCTTTTCTTCCTGAAGTAAAACCTCCGGATGCGCCGCCTAATGCTTTGCCCAATGTTCCGGTGATAATATCAATTCTTCCCATCACGCCGCGATATTCATGAGTGCCGCGACCTGTCTTTCCTAAAAATCCGGATGAATGACATTCGTCGATCATTACGGCTGCATCATATTTATCAGCGAGATCGCAAATTTTATCAAGCTGCGCAATTGTTCCATCCATACTGAATGAGCCATCGGAAACAATAATTCTGCTTCTTGCACTTGCAGCATCTTTTAACTTTATTTCAAGATCATCCATATTATTATGTTCATAACGGAAACGTTGCGCCTTACACATTCTGATTCCATCAATAATTGACGCATGATTTAATGCATCTGAAATGATGGCATCTTCTTCATTAAATAATGGCTCAAACACGCCGCCATTTGCATCAAATGCAGCTGCATATAAAATCGTGTCCTCTGTTCCGAGAAATTCAGAAAGTTTTTTTTCAAGTTCTTTATGAATATCCTGGGTACCACAAATAAAACGAACACTACTCATTCCATATCCTCTTGAATCAATTGTTTTATGTGCCGCTTCAATAACTTTCGGATGGGAAGAAAGTCCGAGATAATTATTAGCACAGAAATTTAAAACTGTTTTGCCGCCAACAATTATTTCTGCGCCCTGCGGACTTGCAATGATCCGTTCTGTTTTAAACAAACCGGATGATTTAATTTCTGTCACTTCCTTTTC
Source organism: uncultured Bacteroidota bacterium (assembly GCA_963823125.1). GTDB lineage: Bacteria > Bacteroidota > Bacteroidia > Chitinophagales > Chitinophagaceae > UTBCD1. The sequence continues at coordinate 358,917 of CAWGKD010000001.1, read as the reverse complement.
TATGCGTTGAACTAATTTTTCATTCATGGTAACCTCATTTAAATGGCAAATATATAAATGGGATTTTAAACCAAATTTTCTCAAACTGGCCCGGAAATTTCAACATCTTCCATATCTTTTATGTGAACCAGTAAAATCAGTTTCACTTTTGTGTAACACTTTTCAGCTAAATAACGTCAAATAATGAAACTAAATGGCATGAAAAAAATGACCTACCTGCAAGTTACTCTTATAGCTATCATCCTGATAAGTAGCCTGATTTTATTTAGCTCAACCGGAAAATCCAGGAAAATTGATCGAAAAGAACCCAAAGAGCTTTGCTGCAAAAAAACTGAAATTAAACCTATTAATAATGAAATGATGTGGGAAAGTCTTTTCCACCAGTTTTTCTCTTTAACCGGCTCTTAATGATTATGAACCGTTTTGTTTAAAAATATTTTCATTTCACCGTAACTTTTATACAACAAAAACGTATTAGTTTATAACCCTGAGTTATTGGTTAATTTTGAACGCTTTACCAGCTGTTTATGACCGAAAAAGAATACAATGAATGTGTGACGCTGTATGCAGATAATGTGTACCGCTTCATCCTGAAAAATCTGCAACATCAGGAAGATGCCCGGGATGTAGTTCAGGCTTCTTTTGAAAAAATGTGGCGCAACCGGAACGAAGTGGATGCGCAAAAAAGTAAATCTTTTCTTTTCACTGTTGCTTATCACCAGATGATTGACCATATCCGCAAAGTGAAAAGGATACAATTACAAGAAAATTTTAATGATGATACAAAAGTGCATAACAAACCCGTGCATAATTTGAAAAAAGTATTGGAAGAAGCTTTGAGCCTGTTGAGCGAAACACAACGTTCCTTGGTATTGCTGAAAGATTATGAAGGATACAGTTATGAAGAAATTGGGAAAATAACAGGATTAAATGAAAGCCAGGTAAAAGTTTACCTGCACCGGGCCAGGCTGCAATTAAAAAATTATTTAGTGAAACTTGAAAATGTAATTTGAAAAAAGCTACTAGCTGTGAGCAAAAGAAATAAGGAATGAAAATTAACCGCCATAATTACGAAGAGTTTTTTATCCTTTATTTGGATAACGAACTGAGCAGCGATGATTGCCGCATGGTCGAAATTTTTGTTCAGAATAATCCTGACCTGAAAGAAGAATTAGATGTTTTACTTCAGACAAAACTGACAGCAGATAAAAATATTGTTTTCGATAATAAGAATGAGTTATTGAATATTTCTGAGAAAGAAAGTATCAACCAAAATAATTATGAAGAATGGCTGATGCTTTACATGGATAATGAATTATCATCCGAACAAAAAATGAATGCGGAAAGCTTTATTGCCTCTCATCCCGGCATAAAAGCAGAATTTGAAGTTTTCAATAAAACAAAAATTCTGGCGGACAAAGAAATCATTTTCCCAAATAAAGAATTGCTTTATAAAAGAACAGAAAAAGTTCGTATTGTTCAGATGCGTTGGTGGACAAAGTTTAGTTACCGTATAGCTGCTGCAGTTGTGTTGATTCTTGCTATTGGAATTGCTACAGCTATTATCTTTAAAAATAAAAACTCTGCTATCAATAATGGGTTATCCTTTAATCGGACCAAAGAACAAAAAACAGATACATCAAATTCTGTGATCAGGGATAAGGAAAAAAATATTCCAATGAATCAACAAAACATTGCCCAACAAGTAAAACAAAGTCACAAGATTATTCCTGATAAACAAAATATCGTTGTTGCGGTTAATAAAAAAATCGGTAACAGTGAAAAATCCAATCATTTACCACAGCCCACCAATGATCCTTATAGAAGTATTGATATCCCGGACAGAGGTATTGCAGCAATGGATAATCCAAAATCAAATGATTTAATATCCACAGATTTAATTAAAAATAATAATCCTGTAACAATCAATATTCCTCCGGCGTTAAATAATCAGAAACAAAATAAATCTGTCACTGACAAAACAAACCATGATATTGACGCAATGTATGCCAGTGAATCTGATAACAAGAAAAGTAACCTTCGTGGTTTCTTCAGAAAAATCACGAGGACAATTGAAAAGAGAACCGGGATTGATCCTGCCAATGATGATGGAAAAGTGATGATTGCCGGGCTCGCCGTAAAATTGAAATAATTTTTATTAAATAAAAAATGATAGTATGAAAAGGATGTTAATCGTGTGCATGGCGATATGCATGGCTATAACCGGATTTACTCAAAAAGAAACCGATACTATTAAAGTGGGTGGTATGATTATTATCCGTAAAGCCGGAGCCAAAAACAAAGAATATAAAATACCGGAACATAAATACAAAAAACCTTCTAATATCAAAACTAACTGGTGGGTGATTGATTTCGGGTTTTCCAATTACAGCGATAATACAAATTATAGTGGCATCAGCGCTCAGCAATATGCACCGGGAAGTAACTCTACTTGGTTTGACTTGCAAAATGGCAAATCCATAAATGTTAATCTTTGGTTTTTTATGCAACGCCTTAATATGATCAAACATGTTGTTAACCTTAAATATGGACTGGGATTGGAATTAAATAATTACCGATACAAACAACCTCTTCGTTATAGCGCCAATCCGCCAGCTATTCCAAACCCGCCAATAATAATTTTGGACAACACTCTTAACCGCAGTTATAAAAAAGATAAACTGGCGGCAGATTATATTACTGCACCCTTAATGTTGAATTTCAATTTTACGCCTAATCGTCATTCAGAAGGTTTTGGATTTAGCGCCGGTATCAGTGCAGGATGGTTATACAGCGCCCGCAATAAAACCATTACATCCGACGAAGGAAAAAGAAAAGCAAAAGACGATTTTGATTTAAATCGCTGGAAACTTTCCTGGGTTGGTGAGTTGTCGCTTGGACCTGTTAAACTTTACGGTTCCTTAGCCACAAAAAGTATGTATAAGCGTGGTCTTGATATAACTCCGTATAATATTGGTGTCCGCTTAGGCGATTGGTAAAAATCCGATTTCTAATTGAGAAAAGAAACCAGCAATTATTTTGCCGGTTTCTTTTTTTATATGGGAAAATGAGAAAAATCTGAATTGTATTTAATCCGCTTTTGAGCTGAAATCCCTCTGAAAACCAAGAAAGCAGTTTTCTAAATATGACGTTAAAAAAAATTACTGCTGAAATAAAAATTTCCGGCATTTCGTTTGCAAATACAAAGGGCACGTTCAAAGGCATGAAAAATATTATTGCACTTATATTTATTTTTTTTGGAAGCAGTTTACTTGCATCTTCCCATTATAGTACTTTTTCGCCGACGCATCATACTTATAAAAGATTCATTGGCAAAAACGATGGGCCTATAGGAACCATCTATATTATCATTGATAAATCGAATTATGAATTGAGTGTGTATGATGAAAAAGGCTGGTATGCCACCTACCCGGTTGTATTTGGGAATAATTCCCTTGAAGATAAAAAAATGGAAGGCGACCGCAATACTCCGGAGGGAACTTTTCATATCATAAGCAAACGAATTCATAGTGAGTGGGATCGTTTCATGGCTCTTGATTATCCTAATAAAGAAAGTCATGAAAAATTTTTAGAACGAAAAGAAAAAGGTGAAATACCAGCATCAGCTAGGATTGGCGGTGGTATTGGCATTCATGGCACCTGGCCTCACGAGGATTTTGTAATAGATCGTTATAAAAACTGGACTCTCGGGTGCATTTCCATGAAACGGGCTGATGTGGAAGAAGTATATAATTTTACTCCCATTGGTACAAAAGTGATCATCAGAAAGTAATTTTACTAATGCGTAATTGGGATCAAATCTTCTGCAATTAAATAAAATGTGGATTAAAATAGAATAGAGGTATGGTTTTTGTTCTGAACTTTGCTGAAATAAAGAAATTAGAAAAACCTTTTAAAGCAGTCCGGATCCGTGACTGCTTTACTATTTCAATTTATAATGGATTAAATTCTTCCTTTCTTAATTTCATCCACTATAGCAGGATCAAGTAAGGTAGTAGTATCGCCAAGATTATTTGTTTCGCCTTCAGCAATCTTTCTTAAAATTCTTCTCATGATTTTACCGCTTCTTGTTTTTGGCAACCCAGCCACAAACTGAATCTTATCCGGCCGGGCAATGGGTCCGATAATTCTTGTTACCGTTTGCAAAATATCTTTTCGTGTTAATTCTTCATTCGAATGTTTTCCGTTATAAATAACATAGGCATAAATGCCCTGGCCTTTTATATCGTGAGGATAACCAACGACGGCGCTTTCCACCACGCCTAAATGCATATTGATCGCATTCTCCACTTCTGCAGTACCAATGCGGTGACCACTTACATTCAACACATCATCAACCCGGCCGGTAATCCGGTAAAATCCATTCTCATCGCGCAAACATCCATCTCCGGTAAAATATAAATTTTCATACGTGGCAAAATAATTCAGGCGACAACGTTCATGATCTCCATAAGTTGTTCTTATCATTCCCGGCCAGGGCCGTCCAATACAAAGATTTCCACTCACTCCATTGCCTTCAATAACCCGTCCATTTTCATCAACTAAAACCGGATCAATACCGGGCAGTGGCAACGTTGCATAAGATGGTTTTGCCGGAGTTACTCCTGCCAGGTTTGAAATTAAAATTCCACCTGTTTCCGTTTGCCACCATGTGTCAACAATCGGGCATTTTTTCTTTCCTATATTTTCATCATACCAATGCCATGCTTCTTCATTGATGGGTTCGCCGACAGTACCTAAGACTTTTAATGATGAAAGATTTTTTCCTTTTATTGGTTCCAGGCCAAAACCCATTAAGGATCGAATAGCTGTAGGAGCTGTGTAAAGAACATTTACTTTATACTTATCAACAATATCCCAGAATCTTCCTGCATCAGGCCAGGTTGGAATTCCTTCAAACATCAATGAAGTTGCACCAGCGCATAATGGTCCATACAAAATATAACTATGACCTGTCACCCATCCAATATCTGCGGTACAGAAATGAATATCTCCGGGATTGTATTGAAAAACATTTACAAAAGTATAGGTGGTCCAAACCATGTAACCGGCACAGGTATGCACTACTCCTTTCGGTTTACCGGTGCTGCCGGAAGTATATAAGATAAATAATGGATCTTCTGCATCCATTTCTTCAGCATGCAATGACACTTGATTTTGTAATTCTATTTGCGCTTCGGCATGTTCCATTTCATCTTCCCACCATACATCACGACCCTTAATCATAGAAACTGGTGTTCTTGTTCTTGTATAAACAATCACCCGCTTCACAATTTTATTTCCAATCAATGCATCATCAATGACAGATTTTAACGGAATATCTTTTCCTCCGCGGTAAGCTCCGTCGCAGGTAACAATATATTCTGCTTGCGCATCTTCAAGTCTGTCAGCAATACTTTGTGCAGAAAAACCTCCAAAGATTACACTATGAATAGCCCCGATCCGTGCACAACCTAATACAGCATAAGCCAACTCTGGAACCATTCCCATATATATGCAAACACGGTCGCCTTTCTTTACACCATTATTTTTTAAAACCTGTGCAAACTGGCAAACTCTTTTGTGCAAACGATTATAAGTAACTACTCTTGTTCTTTCCTCAGGATTATTGGGTTCCCAAATGATGGCTGGTTTATCTCCGAGTGTTTCTAAATGCCGATCAATACAATTTTCAGTAATATTCAGCTTTGCTCCCTGAAACCATTTTACCATCGGTTCTTTGAAATTCCATTCCAACACCTTGTCCCATTTTTTTCTCCATTGAAAACTTTCTGCAATAGAGGCCCAGAATTCTTCCGGTTGATTCATGCTCACCCGGTGAGCCATTTCGTATTCATCAATACTGGTTATCTGGTAAGGATATGCCATGAAATTTTATTTTGACGTTTTACAATTATTTTTTTGAACTTTAAAATTAAACAGAATCATTGAATTTTCATTTCGACTGAAATAGAAAATTGATTTCTCCGCTTACTTTGCTATTTTGCATATATGAAGCCATTTGAAAAATTATTACAGGAAAATAAAATTTGGGCAGCTGGACAAGTGGCTAAAGATCCTGATTATTTCAAACGGCTCGCAGATCTTCAAGCGCCTCAAATACTTTGGATCGGTTGCAGTGACAGCCGTGTGCCAGCAAATCAAATAACCGGGACAGAACCCGGAGAAATATTTGTCCATCGCAACGTTGCCAACCTGGTAATTAATACTGATGTAAATCTGTTAAGTGTTCTGGATTTCGCAGTTACCCAATTAAAAATAAACCATGTTATCATTTGTGGTCATTATGGCTGCGGCGGCATCAAAGCTTCAATCACAAAAAAAGATTTCAAACCGGTATTGAATATGTGGCTTCATAATATAAAAGATGTCTACCGCCTGCATAGGGAAGAATTAGATTCTATAAAAGATGAAGAAAAACGCAGCGATCGTTTAGCAGAACTGAATGTAAAAGAACAGGTATTGAACCTGGCAAAAACAACAATTATTCAAACAACCTGGAAGAAAGAACAACGCCCTGATCTTCACGGATGGGTATATGGATTAAAAGACGGAATCATTAATCCGATATTTGAAATGAAAGCCGATGTGCGTATTGACCCGCTTTATGAATATGATGATCTTTAGATAAGAAAATATTTTATGCGCTTACTTTATTGTTGTTTTATTATATCGGTCATTGGCTGCAATAATCATCAATCTGAGAAAAAAGTTACACAAGAAAATAATGGCTGGCAATTGATCCCTTTTGTAAAAGCTGATGATTCAAATCCATTATTGGTTCCGGATACAACATCAGTCTTTATTTGCCCCGTCATTGGAAAAGTGCATTGGGAAGCAAAAGATGTTTTTAATCCTGCTGCCGTGGAAAGGCAGGATACTGTTTTTCTTTTATACAGGGCAGAAGATAAGATCGGCAAACATGGAGGCACTTCAAGAATTGGCCTTGCATGGAGTACCGATGGTTTGCATTTCACAAAAAACCCTTCGCCGGTTCTCTATCCTGGAAATGATGAACAAAAAAAATTTGAATGGGATGGTGGTTGTGAAGATCCAAGAGTGGTTGAGTCGGAAGATGGAATCTATTATATGACTTATACTGCTTATGATGCTACCCAAGCAAGATTGATGGTCGCATCTTCGCCAGATTTGTATCATTGGAAAAAATATGGCCCCGCTTTTGCAAAAGCTTTTGCCGGCAAGTATGCAAATGTATGGAGCAAATCAGGTTCTGTTATTTGCAAATATGAAAATGGGAAAGCTATTGCTGTTAAAATAAATGGCAAGTACATAATGTACTGGGGCGATACTAATATTTTTCTCGCAGTTTCAGATGATCTGATAAACTGGACGCCGGTTGAAACAAAAGATGGAAAATTGAAAATTGTTTTCGGGCCAAGAAAAGGAAAATTTGATAGTGATCTTGTGGAGCCTGGCCCTCCGGCAATGCTTACCAGCGAAGGAATTCTTCTTATTTACAACAGCCGTAATGTTCCTTCAAAAGGCGACAGTTCTTTAGCCGAAGGCACATATGCTCCATCGCAAATTCTTTTTGATAAAAATGATCCGGCAAAAATTCTGGATAGAATGGAAACTTATTTTTTAAAGCCAGACAAGCCTTATGAAACTTCAGGACAAGTAAATCACGTTTGTTTTGCTGAAGGACTTGTTAATTTTAAAAACAAATGGTATTTATATTATGGTACAGCCGATTCAAAGATTGCAGTGGCAATAAAACAATAGAGCATAAATTTGCAGTATGTCCATCGAAGTAAAGAACCTTCTTAAAATTTACGGAGAACAGAAAGCAGTAAATAACATTTCCTTTAAAGTTGATAAAGGAGAGATCGTTGGTTTCCTGGGCCCAAACGGCGCTGGTAAATCAACAACTATGAAAATTCTTACCGGCTATTTGCAACAGGATGGCGGTAATGCTTATGTGTGTGGTGTAAATGTGCATGATGATCCTTTGTCAGTAAAAAAGAAAATTGGTTATTTGCCCGAAGGGAATGCGCTGTATTATGATATGTATGTGAGAGAATATTTAAATTTTATTTCTGAAGTTCACCATCTTAACGGAAACGCAAAACAACGGATTGAAGAAGTGATTCAACTTACCGGGCTAAACATAGAAAGTAAAAAAAGAATTGGTCAGCTATCAAAAGGTTATAAACAAAGAGTGGGGCTGGCTGCCGCACTGATCCATGAACCAGAAGTATTGATTCTTGATGAACCAACTTCCGGTCTCGATCCTAACCAGATCATAGAAATAAGAGAAGTGATCAGGCAACAGGGAAAAAACAAAACAGTTTTATTTTCTTCACATATTTTACAGGAGGTAGAAGCTATCTGTGACAGGGCGCTTATCATCAATAAAGGTGAGTTAGTGGCTGACGACAAACTCAGTAATCTGCAGAAAGGAAATAAAGAAAAACATTTATTAGTGATTCAATTTAAAGAATCGATCGAAAAATCTCTTTTAGAAAAAATCGATGGGGTAACTAATGTTGAGCAATCAAACAACAATTCTTTTAAACTTTCCACGGCCGATCCGGAAAAAGTCAGAAAACAAATTCTTGAATTGGCATTGTTACATAACCTCAACATTGTTTCTTTGCAAAGTGAAAACCAGAGCCTTGAAGAAGTATTTCGTTCCCTTACACAAAAAACAGATTAATAAATAAAATTTCTAATTTACCATGAGTTCAATTTCAAAAATTTCAGCAAGACAAATTTTAGACAGTCGTGGAAATCCTACTGTGGAGGCAGATGTGATAACTGATAAAGGTTTTACGGGACGTGCTGCAGTTCCAAGTGGCGCAAGTACCGGAATACACGAAGCAATAGAACTGCGTGATGGCAATAAAAAAATTTATGGTGGTAAATCCGTTTTAAAAGCAGTAAAGAATGTAAATGACATTATTGCTCCTGCTTTGCATGGGTATGATGTTACAGATCAGAAAAAGATTGATCAGAAAATGATTGAACTAGATGGTACAGCGAATAAAGGTAAATTGGGTGCCAATGCAATTCTTGCTGTAAGTATGGCGGCAGCAAAAGCGGCCGCAGCAGAAGCAGGTCTTCCATTATATAGTTATCTCGGGGGGAAAAATGCAAATACGCTTCCTATTCCGATGATGAATATTCTGAATGGCGGCGCTCATGCTGACAATAAAATAGATTTCCAGGAATTCATGGTAATGCCCGTAGGTGCGCCAACATTTAGTGAGGGATTACGCTGGGGAGTTGAAATTTTTCATGCGCTAAAATCCGTATTGAAGAAAAAAGGCTATAATACCAATGTAGGTGACGAAGGTGGTTTTGCTCCAAACATTCAAAGCAATGAAGAAGCAATTGAAACAGTTCTTACAGCTATTGAATCGGCTGGTTACAAAACAGGTTCGCAGGTAATGATTGCAATGGATCCAGCTAATAGTGAATTATGGGATGGCAAAAAGAAAAAATATGTTTTTCATAAAAGCAGTGGCAAAGAAATGAGCAGTGAACAAATGGTAAAATATTGGGAAAAATGGGTCAATCAGTTTCCTATTGTTTCATTAGAAGACGGAATGGCTGAAGATGACTGGGATGGCTGGAAAATGCTGACCAGTTCAATCGGTAAAAAATGCCAGTTAGTGGGCGATGATATTTTTGTAACGAATGTAACCCGTTTGCAGGAAGGAATTGATAAAGGAGTTGCCAATGCAATATTGATAAAAGTAAATCAGATCGGAACTGTTACGGAAACCATCAATGCAGTGAAGCTGGCTCAAAAAAATGGATATAACACTATTATGAGTCATCGCAGTGGTGAAACGGAAGATACCACCATCGCAGATTTAGCAGTGGCATTGAATTGCGGACAGATCAAAACCGGTTCCGCATCAAGAACAGACAGAATGGCCAAATACAATCAGCTTCTTCGTATTGAAGAATTATTAGGCTCATCTGCCATTTATCCGAAAGGAAGAATTAAATTTGGGAAATAGAAATCCGGATAATCTGATTTCAGAGTACAACTATCCAAGGTCATTTATGAAACTCTTTAAACATATTCCCAACTGGATTAAGAACAAGTACTTAATTTCCTTGACTGTTTTTGTAGCCATAATTCTTTTTTTTGATAAAAATGATCTTTTTACCCAGCTTACCCGCAGCCATGAACTAAAGGCATTGCAACAAAGCAAACAATATTATTCTTCGAATATTGAAGCAGAACGCAAAGAGTTAGAACAACTTAAGACCAATCCCGCTATTTTGGAAAAATACGCCCGCGAAAAATACCTCATGAAGCGTGATAATGAAGACCTTTTCATAATCCCGGAAAACTACGGTCATCAAAATAAATAGCACTCCTTTATACAATAAGGCAACTTCACCCTCGTTATTATACCGGACGTTTTATAATTCTGCCACCCCCGGCATTTAAATTTTAAGGACATTAATAGATTTGCCTATGACAAGTTTTACTCTTGAGGACTTAGTGTTGTATTTATACAATGAAACCTCGCCAATGCAAACGATAGCCATCGAAGAGGCTTTGAAAACAGATTGGCCTTTACGCGAAAAATTTTCTGTTTTAAAAAATTCTTCACAGCGACTTGATCACATCAAAGTATCTCCCCGTACAGAAACAATTTTGAAGATACTTAATTACGCCAGGGAAAAATCAGCAGAAGAAGTGCAATAGATTTTCAGCCCGGCAATTTCTAACACCCTTCCAACTCCTAACGAGAGGCCACCAAAACTTAGCCCTCTCTTTTTGAAAATCTTTATTATTGCATTTTTATTTTGACAAAAAATATTTTCAGCCAGAATTGTTAATCTAAATCCCCCTTTAGGGGACAGGGGTTTCACATTATCTTGCAGTATGACTCAAAAAGAACGCTACCGATTTGTGATAGATTATTTCCAAAAAAATTCTCCAAATGCTGAAACGGAACTGATCTATGATAATCCTTACGAACTTCTTGTTGCAGTAATTCTTTCAGCCCAATGCACCGACAAAAGAGTGAATTTGACAACGCCATCTATTTTTGAAAAATATCCGGATATTGAAAGTCTTTCAAAAGCAGAGTTTAATGATTTGTTCCCGCTGATAAAAAGTATTTCTTATCCCAATAATAAAACCAAGCATCTGATCGGAATGGCAAAAAAAGTGATGGAAGAATTTGAAGGAACAATTCCAATGACGATTGATGAACTCATGCAGCTGCCGGGAGTAGGAAGAAAAACAGCCAATGTCATTACTTCTGTTATTGACAAACAACCAAACATGGCAGTAGACACTCATGTATTCCGCGTATCAGCAAGGATTGGTTTGACGGTTGGCGCCAAAACGATATTAGCTACAGAAAAACAACTGGTAAAATTTATTCCCACAGAACTTATTCATAAAGCTCATCATTGGCTCATTCTTCATGGCCGTTATGTTTGTGTGGCCCGCAAGCCTAAATGCGAGCAGTGCGGATTGCAGCCGGCTTGCAAATTCTTTCAGAAAAACAAAAATTGATCTTGTATGCTTTCGTTCATCATCTTTATTTGCGCTACCGGCAACTTCTGAAAAAAAACCTGTATCTTATGCTGACGAAAAAAAGACGATCATGGAAACCGGGACATCAAAATTTGACGAATCACTCATTAACAGCCATCTTTCCTTCCGGCCTCTTTTAGATGCTCTGAAGAAAAATCTTGCTGCAGAAAATCCTGGCATGACAAAATTATATGGTCGTGTAGTAAAGCAAATGGAATCCCATCCGGAACTGCTGACTACGATTACTGATCTTTCTGTTTTAAAAAAGCATGCCGATTTAATAGAAGAATTATTGGCCTCCGTTTTTCCGCCTACTTCTTTCAATAATCTTTATGCTGTTGCATTGCCATTTAAATTCCAAACTGTTTATACTTCAAAACTTTTCAGTGAATTATTCCTGAAACCCGGCAGTAATGAAATAAATATGTCCAATGACCTGGTTGAAGAAAATTTTAACCGGGAAAAATTGCAGTTTGCATATGGCATGATACTGAAAAAATATTGTGGTTATAATAATCCTGATACAACTTCTTCCATTTATCCATATACAGATTCTCAATCAGGTCTTACGCGTTTTATGGAAATGCAAAGGGATGCCCGCTTCATTGATGTAAATCCTGTTTCTGAAATGCCGCAGCTGCCCGAAGATATTGTTCATCCTTCTACCAAACGCATTATGACCATGGAAGAATTAATGGAACTGGTGCCGATTGAACAATTTGTTTTCGAAGGGATTTCGGTTATCCATGCTGTTGATGTGACGCAACAAGAAGTTATTTCCCAGATCAAGAACAGCCTGCTCAACATGAATGCTTTTTCAGACGCTTCTGTTTATACAGAATTGGAATCACACATTCAAAGCCTGATAGACCTGAATGATGTAAAGATTGGCATCACTCCTTTTTTCAAAGTGAATGGTCATTATATTTATTCTGACCTGCACAATAATAATAGTTTACTTTTTAAACATTTTCATTCCATCAACGACAAAGATGATATCAGTGATTGCTGTAAATTATTATTCAGGGATCACAATCGACCCGTTGTCTTTAGTTCGCTGGATGAACAATCATTGACGGAAGTTGAATATCTGCAATATTATTATAAAGAAGGAAACCGCAGTCTCATTATTTGTCCGTTGAAATTGCATGACGAACTGATAGGAATGCTGGAAATTGTTTCGAATATTCCGGATAAACTAAAACATGCTCATATTAATAAACTGGAGCCAGCCATTCATTTATTTACGCTTGCACTGGAAAAATCAATGGAAGGTCTCGACAACCAGATTGATAAAATAATAAAAGAAAAATTCACGGCTGTGCAACCTGTTGTGGAATGGAAGTTCACGGAAGTGGCTTTGAACTATATTGTGAACCGTCACCAGCAACAGGATGATGTGAAGATGGAAAAAATATTTTTCCCTGATGTATATCCGTTATATGCCGCTATTGATGTTCGTAATTCGTCAACCGAACGTTCCCTGGCCATTCAACGGGATCTTATTGATCAATTGCAAATGGCAAGAAAGGTGCTGAAGAAAGCACAAAATGAAATGCCTTTCCCTTTGCTGCAGGAAATCGAATTTAATATTGACAAATACATCGCTTCCGCTTCAAATGTTTTATTGTCAGATGAAGAGATCAATATTCATGATTTTTTGCATACAGAAGTAGTTTCTATTTTCAATCATCTGCATGGTTCACAACCTTCGGTAAAAAAAGATGTGGAACAATATTTTGCAGCTCTTGATCCGCAGATAAAAATGATCTATCATCATCGCAAAGAATTTGAGCAAAGTATTTCCCGCATCAATGATACGCTGGCTCATTTTATTGACAAAGAACAGGCAGCGGCGCAAAAAGTTTTCCCGCATTATTTTGAACGCTATGTTACCGATGGAGTAGAGTTTAATATTTACATGGGACAAACCATTTCACCGCGATATAAATTTGATGAGATCTATTTGCGCAATATGCGGATGTGGCAACTGACCTTGCTGGCTAAAGCGGCTAAGATCACCCATCATCTCGAGCAGCATTTGAGTTATCCTTTGCGAACCACGCAACTAATCCTGGCGCACAGCCAGCCACTATCCATCAGTTTCCGTACGGAAGAAAAAAAGTTTGATGTGGATGGTGCTTATAATGTCCGCTATGAGATTGTGAAAAAAAGAATTGATAAAGTTCATATCAAAGATACCAATGAACGATTGACACAACCCGGCAAAATTGCCATTGTTTATTCGCAGGCAAAAGATGCCAGCGAATATTTAGAGTATCTTGAATTTTTACAAAACCAAAAATTACTGAAGCCTGGAGTAGAGCAATTTGAATTGGAAGACCTGCAGGGAGTAGTTGGATTAAAAGCTTTGCGTGCAGATGTAAATTTTGATCATGATGCCAAACATGAAACTGCTGCTGACTCATCTTCCACTGCTTCTAAGCATTTAATGGGAAATGAATTTAAATGAATACCTTAAATATTCAGAACCGGAATCCAATACACAAACCAGCCCTGATTCCGGCCCAGGGGCCGGAAAAATTTAACGTTGCACCATTAGCATCCACAGTACTTGATGTTTTTACAAGCGGAATATTCAGATTATTCAAACTGGATTGAAGAGAAGATTGTTCAGATGATGAAAGACTTTGTTGGCCACTTATACTTCCTTTTGAAGAACCGTAATGCGGTCCAAATATCCGCCAGTCAAGATAAATTGACTTGCCTAACTTCCATTGAGCTCCAAACATAATACCTCCTGTCATGGTATTTACGTTACCGGAGATAGGAATTGTCTTATCCACACCATTATCAGTATAACTGTAAGGAAGGCTTACTGAATAATGAGCATAGCTAAAGAAAGGAGCAATATAAAATCCACGATAAGCGCCCTTGCGGCTCAGGTAAAATCTTATTTCCGGCATCAATGCAAAATTGCCGACCTTAATATTATTCAACTGATTTTGTGTTGTTGTGTCACTGATAGCATTACGGAAACTGTTTAGAAATGGCAAATCGCCCTGGGGCATAACTCTCAGGCTAAAACCTATAGTTGACTTTCTGCTTATCTGATGTTCATATTGAACGCTGATATTTCTTAAAGGGAGTGCAAATAAATTTAATTTAACCATGTTTTTATGCTTTGCCGGCGGGGGATTCTTTTTTACTATTGTACTGTCTTGCTGTGCTTGTAATAAAAAAATATTCAATAAAATTGCCGCCAGGCATAACATGGTTTTTTTCATAACAGTTAGTTTAGTGTACAAATTGATTACGATTATTTATATGAAAATAAATATCCGGTCCGGATCTCACTAAAGGTAATTGTTCCGCAGGTTTTATAATAATCTTTTACATCCTCATTATTTCTCAACCGCGCATCCTGAAATTTTACAAGCCAGTTCATGCCGCACACAAAGCCCGAAAGTGAGACTTCGTTTGGAAAAAATAATTATTTCCGGAAGACTTCTCGAACAGTTCGGAGGATTCTGCATGAATGATCCGTTGGTCTCATTGAACCGTCTGTTGGTCTCACTGGACCGTCCGTTAGACTCATTGGATCATCCGTTGGTCTAACTGGACCATCCGTTGGACTCATTGGATCATCAGTTGGACTCACTGGACCGTCCGTTGGACTCACTGGATCATCCGTTGGTGTCACTGGACCATCCGTTGGAGCCATAAATTTTCCCAAAACAATGATTTCCAGAATATTTATATAATTACGGGTTTAAATCTCATTTTATACATACTGTACTCGGGCCATAAAACAGCAATAGGGCAACTAATCCAAAAAGCTGTTTATGTCTCAGCCGTGTTTCCCTGTTTATAGACTTGTGTTAAGAGTGACACGGCTTGGGCAAGATGGAAATAATTTATGGAAATCGTAATTTACATTGACGCGGCTTGCTGGTATAAATTTACTATGAGTATCAATAAAAATTTATACCGGGAGTAGCGCATATTAACGAGTTGTGCGTTATGCCATTGACACTCCTTAAGAATTTAAAAGATGATTAAATCACTTTCTCTTTTTCTTATTTCATTTTTATTGCTGACAAGTTGCTTTGGACAAAGTAAACAAGACAAGATAATATTAAAAACTCTCGACGAACTAATCCCTGAACGTTTGACAGAAATTGCACCGGGCGCCGTAGTAATGGTTGTGAAAAATAACAAAATAATTTATAGGAAAGCATTTGGTTTAGCCGATACAGAACAAAATATCCCTATGCAACCTGAGATGCTTTTTAGGATCGGCTCAATGACCAAGCAATTTACAGCTATCGCCATTTTGCAATTAGTTGAGGAAGGCAAAATTGGATTGCATGATAGTATTCAAAAATATATCAAAGACTTTCCATCAAAGGGCTATACAATTACAATAGAAAATTTGTTGACACACACCTCTGGCATTAAAGATTATTTATCTGAAATTTCCAACCCTTCAAAACAAAAAGAAACCTACACGTCAAAAGATGGCGTTGATTATATTAAAGATGCGCCGCTTAATTTCAAGCCTGGCAGCAATTTCAGATACAGTAACTCTGATTATTATTTGTTGGGTTATATAATTGAGATGGTTACCGGCGAAACCTACGAAAAGTATTTGCAGGAAAATGTACTCGACAAAGCTGGATTAAAAAATACATTTTACATAGGTTCTAAAAACAATATTCCAGATATGGCCCAAGGCTACTCAAAATTTGATGATAAAACTGAAAGAGCAATCTTGCAACCCGTTGATATATTGTATTCCGCAGGAGGTTTGATAAGCAACGTTGATGATATTTATAAATGGTACAAAGCATTATACAATCTGCAATTGGTAAAAAAGGAAACATTGGAAAAGGCAACGACGCCATTCAAGTTTTCCGACGGTACTTTCTCTCAATATGGGTATGGTTGGTTTATAAAAAGCCTTGACGGAAGCAAAACAATTGAGCATAGTGGTTCGACAGACGGATTTCAATCGGATGAAATTTATATCCCTGACGAAAATGTTTTTGTCGTAGCGTTATACAATTGCTATGAAACCAATATGGACTGGCAGTTATTGACCAATGACATTGCAAGGGTTGCACTTGGTAAACAACTGGATAATGCAGTGAAAGTAAAGGAAGACGTTTTAAAAAGCTATCTAGGTGATTACGAGGTAAACCTCAAAGGTGTGAATCATAAACTAATAGTAACATTCAGTGATGGAAGGCTCTCGATTGAAGCTTCTAATCCTGCGGATAGATTGCCTAAAGTTCTTTTGTATGCAAAAAGTGAAAATGAATTTTATATAAAAGAAGCACCATTGAGATTTGAGTTTGTAAAAGATGCAGACAATGCTTTTAAAATAGTGACCTATAACAACCGTGGCAAGGACGCTGAATGGACAAAGATTAAATAATAGAAAGCACAAACACACAACAATCGGTTTGGCAATATTGCGGAGCGACGAATAAATTTCGCCGTTGTTGGTGTTCTGATTTAAAGTATTTGCATATAGAGAACTGCTACACCAACAACACAAAACGGCTGAGTTATCGATTCGTTGTTGGTGTGCAGTTATTATAATTGAGATTTGTTTTAACTTGAACACCAACAACGGTGAAAAATACATTACAGAGAATCTTTGAACTTATCTGAAAAGAATAAAATTTTTTGTTTTCAAAAAATAAAACCTTTTTCCAAAGGTTCACTTTGGGTACCTTACTCAAAAAAACTTAAAACACATAAAATCTATCTTCGGCAGTTTTTGTTTACATTTATAAGACTAACTGTTATAGTATGAATGAAAATCAGGATCAGTTATTGCAAAGTGTTCAGACTTATATCTCCGATCTTTTTGAGAATAATCTTGATAAAGACATCAGGTTCCATACGATAGAACATACGGAAGCGGTGGTGGCAGCCTGCAAAGAAATAGCGGATTATTATCAATTGCATCCCGATGACCGGACTGCACTTATTGTTGCTGCCTGGTTTCATGATACCGGTTTCAGCAGCGGCCAGGCCCAGGGGCATGAAGATGTGAGCATTAGCCTGGCGACAACATTTTTACAAGAGCACAAAGCCGGTGAAGCTTTCATTAAAAAAGTAACTGGCTGTATTCAGGCAACCAAAATGCCGCAGTCTCCCAATACACTGCTTGAACAAATAATCTGCGACGCTGATCTTTTTCATTTAGGCACAGACCAGTTTGCTGAAAGAAGCAAACTGTTGCGGTCAGAACTTAATGGTTTTTCGAAACAGGATATTTCCAAAAAACAGTGGCGCAAAATGAATATCAGCTTTCTTCAAAATCATAAATACTTTACCGATTATTGCCGGCGTAAGCTGCAACCCGTTAAGGAAAAAAACCTGGAAGAATTGTTATACGATGAAAAAGCAGCGAAAGAAAAAAAACGTAACCCGGCCGATGTCATGCTTGCCACGTTTTCAGATGAAGTGAAGAAAGAAACGGAAACCAAAAAAACTGAAAAGATAGAAAAAACAGAAAGAGAAGCAACTGCTATTTTCAGGATCATGGCGCAGAACCAGAACAACCTAAGCCGCATGGCAGATGAAAAATCTCACATCATGATCTCGGTGAATTCCATTATTCTTTCTGTTGTTGTTTCTTTTTTGGGAAAAGAACTAAAAAGCAATTACTATCTTATTTATCCTGCTACAGTCCTGGTAACTACCGGTGTAATGACGATGGTTTTTTCCATACTGGCAACAAGACCTACGGTGACATCGGGTAAATTTACCCGGGAAGAAATTCAAAGCAAAAAAACCAATCTTTTATTCTTTGGAAATTTTTTCAGCATGTCATTAACAGATTATGACTGGGCTATGCAGGAAATGCTGAATGATAAACAATATTTGTACAGCAGTATGATAAAGGATAATTATTTTTTAGGCAGAGTGCTGGCAAAAAAATACCGCTACCTGCGTATCTCCTACAATATTTTCATGTATGGAATTATTATTTCCATGATCGCATTTGCATTTGCATTCTCATTATCCAAAAAATAATGCAGCGGTTGCCGGAAGTCTAAAGATATTTTTTGATCGTATCCACCAACTCCGATTTGGTAATAGGGATACCCATGATCTTATTATATCCTTTTGCATCCACAAAATAAACATCGCGGATGATCTTAATGAGCTGACCGTTGTTGATTTCCGGAATTAAAACGGTTGAGAAATTTTTCAAAATGCTTCCAAGATTTTTAGGGAAAGGCCGTAAGTGACGAAGATGTGCATGACTCACTGCGTGCCCGGCTGTCTGAAGTTCAGCTGTTGCACTTTTGATGGCGCCATATGTGGAGCCCCATCCTAATACCAATACTTTTCCTTTTGCAGGACCACTATCTAATTTTTGTTCAGGAATATAATCAGCAATCTTATCAATTTTAGCTTGTCTTATTTTTACCATAAGCTGATGGTTGTCCGGATCGTAACTTACATTACCTGTCCTATCTTGTTTTTCCAATCCACCAATACGATGTTCCAGATCAGGAGTGCCGGGAACAGCCCATGAACGAACTAATTTTTCATCTCTCTTATATGGCATTAGTTGCTCTTCACCTTTATCCAAACCTTTTTTGAAATTTACTTCGATGGGTTCCAGGTCTGCGCTGTGGGGAAACTTCCAAGGTTCAGCACCGTTGCCAATATATCCGTCACTCAAAAATATTACCGGCGTCATGTGTTGCACAGCAATTCGAACCGATTCATATACCGCATCAAAACAATCACTCGGGGTAGATGCAGATACAACCGGCATCGGGCATTCACCATTTCTTCCATAATATGCCTGCAATAAATCACTTTGTTCGGTCTTTGTTGGCAACCCTGTTGACGGGCCACCTCTTTGTATATCACATATCACTAATGGTATTTCAAGCATCACAGCTAAACCCATTGCTTCAGCTTTCAATGCCATACCGGGACCGGAAGTTGTTGTTATAGCTAATGCTCCACCGTATGCTGCGCCGATGGCAGAAGAAATAGCGGCAATTTCATCTTCAGCCTGGAAAGTGCGAACACCAAAATTTTTATACTTAGCCAATTCATGCAAAATATCTGATGCCGGTGTGATGGGATAGGAGCCAAGAAATAAAGGCAGCCCGCTTTTTTGCGAAGCAGCAATCAATCCTAATGCTACAGCCTGGTTGCCCATAACAGAACGGTATTCACCGGAAGGCATCTTTGCTTTTTCCACGCTGTATTGTGTGGTAAAAGTCTCGGTAGTATCACCGTAATTAAATCCGGCCTGCAGTGCTTTAACATTACTATTCAGAATCTGGTCTTTCTTTCCAAATTTATCTTTGAGAAAACCAATGGTACTTTCCATATCACGGTTATACATCCAGTATAAAAAGCCAAGCACAAACATATTCTTAGCCCGGTCTTTTTCCTTCATGCCCAGAGAAATATCTTTCAATGCCTCACGGGTCATTTTGGTTACATCTATTTTTATCAACTCATAACTTTCCAAAGAACCATCTTCCAGCGGATTCACACCTTCAGGGTAATTTGCCAGTCGGAGATTTTTTGCATCGAAACCATCAGTGTTTGCAATGATCTTTCCGCCTTTTTTTATTTGTTTGATATTTGCTTTCAACGCAGCAGCATTCATGGCTACCAATACATCGCAATGATCACCCGGAGTAAAAACCGGTTTGCTCGAAAACCGAAGCTGGTAACCACTTACACCGGGCAATGTTCCTTGCGGCGCTCT
Source organism: uncultured Bacteroidota bacterium (assembly GCA_963823125.1). Lineage (GTDB taxonomy): Bacteria > Bacteroidota > Bacteroidia > Chitinophagales > Chitinophagaceae > UTBCD1. The sequence continues at coordinate 338,638 of CAWGKD010000001.1, read as the reverse complement.
GATCTCTGCCGGAAAATCCGGAAATGTTGCAAGATCAATACCGAGCAAAGCTGTGTTGTTTGTAAACTGGCTGCCGGTAAGTTGCATCCCATCGCCGCTGTCACCGGCAAATTTTATTACCACATCATTTAATATTTCCTGCTTGCGTTTCATCAATAAAAAATTTTAGTTTGCAAATTTACGACAGTTTAAGATTGCCTGAATATTTTAAAGGCTTTTTATCGTTTTAAAATGATTTCTGCTTTTAGATAATAATTAACCACCAATACTTGCACACCATTTTTGCTAAATATAATTTCACATTCAAACATTACTTCATATTTTATGGGAATAAGTTTGGGGAATTATCAAAAGAATAATGCAATTTTTTTCCCTTTTATTCTATTCGTTTTATCCGTATTTTTTTCTTGCCAGGAACCAGAAAAAAAAATTGAACCTGAGAAAAAGAAAGAAAATATTAAAATAGTAACTCCGGTTAATGCTCCCAAATCCAGAACTCTGACTGTCAGGCCACGGATTAAAAACAATAAGAAAAAGATTTACCTCACTTTTGATGATGGACCTAATAAGGGCACACCAAATGTCATGTCTGTCGTCAGGGAAGAAAATGTTCCAGCCACGTTTTTTATAGTGGGTCAACATGTTTTTAGAAGCAAAGAGCAGCATGATACCTGGGATAGTCTGTTAACAATGCAGCAGGTAGCTCTTTGTAATCACAGTTATACACATGCATGGCAAAATCATTTTCAGAAATTTTTTAACCATCCCGATTCTGTAGTAAAAGATTTTATTCGCACCCAGGATAGTCTTAATTTCAAAAATAATATTGTTCGTGCGCCCGGCCGCAACTGCTGGCGTATGGATAACGTAAACTTTACAGATATAAAAAAAAGTAAGCGGGCAATTGATGCATTGGAGAAGAACGGATTCATTGTAATAGGTTGGGATCTTGAATGGCATTTTGATTCATTAGCATTCCGAATGAAGTATAAAGCAGATAAAGTATTGTACCAGATCGATAGCGTTTTCAAAAAAGGAAAAACAAAAACTCCAAACAATCTTGTTTTGCTGGCTCATGACCAGTTATTTGAAAGCGAGTCTGGTTTGGCAGAACTGAAAAAGCTGATTCAAAAATTAAAGCAGAATGAAGATTATGAATTATTGCTGGTGACAGATTATCCTAATATTAAGAAAGCCGTTGCAGATTCATTAAAAAATAAACGTCTTCGCTGACAGAGAAAAAATTATAGATTAAATTTAAAAGTGTTTCATTTAAAATAATGTTTTTTCCATATATTCTCTTTTAATTTTTTAGAAAAACCTTGACCTGAAAAATATTGGCGTAATGTTTTTAAAAGATTTTTTCTTGAATATACCATTAGATAATTGGCATGCCTAAGTGAAATACTGTAAAAAAAAAGAAGTGCAAAACTTCCAAAAATTGCAAATACTAAAACACCCGCAGTTCCTTCTGATCTCACCAAAGCAAAAATATCAAGACCAGTTAGACCTGTTGTAATAATAGCTTCAGAGATAAATGCTTTGTGAAATATTTTATGTTGCTGAAAAAAATAATTGATAACCGCTCTGCTTGTATCATCTTTTCCATACTGATCTAAAAATTGTTGTTGAGAAATTTTCCAGGGTTTATGGTGAACAGAAGTGTCTGCGACAATTTTTGACGCAATTGTTCTTTCGGGAAGCGAACAAGAAAGGCCGAACAATAAAATTAATGGTAACGCAATCTTCATAGATCTTTTTAATTCTGTCATTATGTTGAAAAGAAATAATTTCAGGTTTAAAGTTGATATCAAAAGTATTTACTATTACGTTAAAACAATATTATAAGATTGATAATTACCGTCTTGTTATAGCAGATTCTAATTAATTTAATAGAATAAAAAAGCGACTCTCATTTGAGAATCGCTTTTTTATTTTTCATCTCTGCCTTAACGACTGATTTCAGACAGACCTGCATTAAAGAAAATTTCAGCCGACAGGAAAACCTTACAAATAAATAATCATCAATATTAAACCCTTGGTTGCGACAGATAATAAGACAAAATCATTCTCTTATCTGCTGCATTATATTATGGACTTGTTTTCTCCAAAAGCGACCTTGAGGGGGGGTTTCCTAACCATACATGTTTTCCCTGTGTTCTTTTCACCAAAAACATAATACCCACAAAGATGAAAAACAGCGGTCCGGTAAATCCGAGAAGGGCAATATATTTGGTTCCATAAAATTTTTCCATTGGTCTTCTTAAACGGTGTGCAATAAGATACATACTGGGAACCATCACAAGGGTCAGAAAAAAAGCGAAGATCAAACCAAAAATAATGGTCCAGCTTAATGGCCCCCAGAATACAACACTGTCACCACCAAAATATATTTTTGGATTCAGGTTCTGGAAAAGTGAAACAAAATTAATATTGAACCCAACAGCCAGTGGAAGCAGACCAAGTATAGTTGCCATCGCAGTAAGCAATACAGGAATGATACGAATTTTACCAGCCTGTATGGCCGCTTCTCTTGTCCGCATTCCTCTTGAACGCAATTCATCAGTAAATTCAATTAAAAGAATTCCGTTTTTTACTACGATCCCGGCAAGACCAACTACTCCGACACCTACCATTATTGTAGCTATTGTCATGCCTGTAGCAGCATAGCCCAGTAAAACTCCAATCACAGAGAAAAATATTTCTGTCAGCACTATGAATGGTTTACTCATACTGTTGAATTGTATTACCAGTATCAGAAAGATCAACATCAAAGCAATGATCAATGATTGTCCAAGAAATGACAAAGTTTCTTTCTGTTGTTCGCTTTCGCCGGTCAACTTTAAAGAGACACCTTCCGGTATTTTTGTTTTTGATCTGAAGTCATCTATTTTAACAGCCAGTTCTGCATTTACTTTTGGAGTTAATGTAGGATCCAATACGTTTGATTGTAATTGAATCGTTCGTTTAAGATTTTTTCTTCTGATGCCTCCTGAAGTATTGGTATACTGAATGTCTGCAATAGCATTTAATGGAACTTGTTTAACGGCCATTGTGTTAAAGTCCCGGAAGGTGATCGGCAAATTCATCAGGTCTGTAATATTGTTACGAACCAGGTCACTGTAACGCAATTGTATTTTATATTCGTCTTCTCCCTGTTTCAACTTGCTTACTTCTTTTCCAAATACTGCTGTGCGAAGTTCCATTCCAACCTGTCCGGTGCTTAATCCTTCCATTAATGCCCTTTCCCTGTTAACACTTACTGTTATTTCAGGATTGTCCAGATCTACATCCATGGTTAATTTTTCCATGCCTTCCACACGATTGGTATCCAAATAATTTTTCAACCCGGTAGCGACTTTAGCAATTTCATCAAAATCATCTCCTGCAATTTCTATATTCACGGGTGGATCCGTTGGCGGGCCATTGTCTTCCATATTCACAGTAATCTCAGCGCCGGGAATTCCTTTCATTGCATTACGAATTGCATTGAGGTACGGAGTAGTTCTTATTCCATGTCGTTTTGCATATTCAACAAATGAAACCTGTATTCTGCCCAAATTGGGTTGGATACTTTTATTATTATCTCTTGGATTATTGGCACCCAATGCAACATTGGAAATAATACTTTCAACTATAGAACCGGGCTGTCCGGGATGTTCTTTCTCCAATACTTTGTACACTCTTTTTTCCAAAACCTGTGTAATAGAATCGGTATATTTTACATCTGCACCTACTGGCAATTTGAGATATACATAAATGAAATTCGGGTCACCGCTTGGAAAAAATGTTTGGCCGTTTCCCCGAAGTATTAATAAACCAAGTGAGGTGGGAAACAATAAAAATAATCCCGCTAATAACCATACCGGTCTTCGTTTTACCAATACCCAGCGTAATAATTTTTCATAACGAACCATCAGCCGGGGTAATGCATGTCCCTGGAACCAGTGAATGGCGCTTCGGAAAATATATACATTCAGAATGGCAAGAATAGAAAGAAAAATTAAAAAATTTCCGAATCCATTCCAACCCGAAAAATTAAAGAGCAATCCAAATAGTATAAAAGTCCAGAACCACCATTTGGTGAATAATGCGCTTTTAGATCTTTCATGCTCCTTTCCTTCGGGTCGCATAAAGCTTACTGCAAATACAGGGTTGAAAATGAAAGCAACGATAAGTGATGCTGCCAATGTAAGAATCAGCATGGTTGGCAGATAGATCATGAACTTACCGATCAATCCTTTCCATAATAATAATGGGAAGAATGGCGCCAATGTGGTCAGCGTACCCGCAAGTACCGGTACAAATATTTCACCAGCCGCCATTTTTGCTGCCTGCAATACCGGTGTTTTGCCATTATTATAAATACGGTGCGTATTTTCTATTACTACAATGGCATCGTCCACAATAATTCCCAAACCAAACAGCAATGCAAACAGGACAATGAAATTTAATGTTACAGGAGTTCCAACAATAAAATCTGCAACCGGTAAAAATAGAAATGATACAAATACGCTTAGAGGAACACTCAATGCTACAAAGAAAGCATTTGTGACTCCCATAAAAAACATCAGCACCAATAATACAAGAACAAATCCAATTACTATCGTATTGACTAAGTCATTGAAAGACGTTTTTGTTTGCTTGCTCTGATCACCGGTAATAACCACTTTTAAATCTTTAGGAAGTTCTTCTTTCTGCTGCATCTCATTCACTATTGCCTTGATATTATCTGCCGCATTGATCAGATTTTCCCCGGGACGTTTTATAATATTTAATGTAACGACATTCTTTCCGTTCAGTGTTGCATAGCTCTCTTTTTCTTTTACGGTATCTTTAATCTCGGCGATATCTCTCAGGTATGCCACACTGTTTGCCTGGCTTCCTTTTACAACAATATCTCGCATGTCATCGGCTGTAACGAACTGGCCTTTTATCCGAAGGTTGCGTTTCATGTTGCCAGTTTCAATCTGGCCGGCGCTGATGTCCTGGTTCTCTCTCGCAATCGCATTTTCAATATCAGTGAAAGTGAGTCTTGCACTTTGCATTTTAAATGGATCCACATTTACCTGAATTTCCCGTTCCGGTGCGCCAACGATATCAGCACGGCTGATTTCTTTTAATTCTTCAAAACGATCCTGAAGCTTGTCAGCAAATTGTTTTAGTTTAATTCCATCATAATCACCGCTGACGTTGACAAACATGATGGGCATTTCACTAAAAGAAAATTCCTGTACATCCGGTGGAGTAGTTAAATCAGTAGGCAGATCAGGTTGGGCTTTGTCCACTGCATCTTTTACTTTCTGTTTTGCGATATCGGTTTTTACATCTGTGTCAAACTCTACTACAATAAGTGAATAATCCTGCTGAGAAATAGATTGCACTTTGTTAACTTTTGCGCCATTGATTCCTTTGATCTGTTTTTCAATAGGTCTTGTCACCAGGTTTTCTATGTCTTTTGGTGAGTTACCTACATAAACCGTAGTCACTGAAATGGTGGGAACAACTATGTCCGGGTATTGTTCCTTGGGAAGCGTATTAAATTTATTTAAACCGTAGAGCGTAATAATTATTGTGAGAATATAAATTGCTGTACGGTTATTAACCGACCAGCTTGTAGGTTTGAATTGTTTAAACTTTTCTTTAAATCCCTCCAATGCTTTCATAAAATAATTTTAATAAACATCATTTTTGTCATTCACATCATTTCGTATCAGTGGTCACGATTTGACCATCATATAACTGTTGATAGCCTTCGGTAATAATTTGCTCGCCTGCCGTCAATCCGGAAACTATTTCTGACATACTGTTATATGTTTCTCCCAGCTGCACTGCTTTTTTTCTGGCAATATTTTTATCACCTTCTTTTGCCATTATGTATACATATTTTCCGTTTTCGTCTGTCTGCACCACATTTACCGGAACAACAATCGCATTATTTGCAGCATAATCTTTTATTCCTACAACAGCTACTTGGTTAATACGCAAAGCAGGATTGTAAGAAATTTTTGCTTCCGTGGTAAATGCTCTTGAATTAGGATTGATGGTGGCGCTCAACACACTTATTACAGCATGCAGGTTATCTATTCCTGCATCGGGAATAGATATTTTCAGAATGGATCCCTTCTTGACCCGCTTCTGGTAATTCTCCGGCACATCTGTAACTATTTTCAGACTGTTCATATTCACGATCTCAATGGGAGGAACAGTTGGATTTGCTCCGTATATTTCTCCCGGCCTGATATTCACCTGGTCAGCAATTCCCGATAACGGGGCATATACAAATGCTGTTTTCAGGTTTTCCATCATAGTGGCAATTTGTTTGTTTATGGCATCCACATTATTTTTTGCAGTAATTAATTGCACCTGAGTTCCGATACCCTGATCCCATAAATTTTTCTGACGGTCATAAATGTTTTTAGCGAAGTCAAGTTGTGTTTTCAATCCACTCAGTTGTTCCAGCATCACGGCATCATCAAGTTTAGCTAATAGCTGACCTTTGGTAACATGATCTCCGCTCTTTACATATACCTCATTTACATGTGTGGAAAGCCCCATTGCAGTTCTTGGCATCACTGTTACAATTTCGTTTGCATCAACTTTTCCCTGCAACTCGATATAATGAATAAAATTTTGTGGAGCTAATGTTGATACAGATACCAGTTTGCTATTCTTTAATTCTGCTGCACCGGTATCCAGTTTTGCAATTTGTTCTTCCAGGCTTTTTATTTCAGCCTCAACGTCACTTTTCTCTTTATTCTTCGCATCCAGTTTTTTCCTTAACTCAGTAAGGTTGTTTTTATCATTTTTTGCATTACTGCCACAGCCCGTTACAATAAACATTGCTGTTAGCGTTAATAAAATAAAAATCTTCTTCATAAAATTCCGATTGTGTAATTGATTATAATTTTCCAATAGCCTTTAAATAATCTGTTTTAGCAATTATGGCATCATACAAAGCATTTATATAATTGGTTTGTGCCGCTTTCAGGTCGGTTTGTGCCGCATTTATTTCAATATTAGAACCAACACCGGCATCAAATTTTTTCTTGGTCTGGTCATATACCTGTTCTGCCAGGTCCATATTTTTTTTCTGAAAATCAAGAGTAGCAATTGCAGAACTGAAATTATTCTTTGCTACTTCAATATCGTTATCAATAGAAAGTTTCAGCGCTTCCTGTTGATTGATGCTTTTTTGAAGTTCCAGTTTTGCACCCTCAATTTTTGCTCTGATAGATGAACCCCGAAAGATTGGCACATTCACACGGAGAGTGATGGCGGAAACCGGGAACCAATCACCGCTGGTAAAAAAACTAAATTTATTGCCTTGTCCATTTTCATTGTAATACGCATTAAGTCCCAATGTTGGGTAGCGGCTTAATTTATATCGTCTGACATTATATTCATTGAGTTTAATTCCGATCTCAGCATATTGAAATTCTTTCCGGTCACTATATTTAAACTCAGAAGAAAGTGGCAATCCTTCACGAACCTGGCCGTAACTGAGAGTATCTGTGAGACGCAAAGAATCTTTCACAGGCATACCCATTAATAATTTCAAACTGAAATAGCCATTATTAATCTGGTTCAATGCCTTAATTTTTTCAGTCTGCTGGTTAGCAAGTTGAACGGATACTTTATCAATATCAAGCTTTTCAGCAAAACCGTTTTTATAAATTTCTTTGGTATCAAATAATAATTTTTCCAGCCGTGAAATGTTGGCATCCAGTAATTCTATTTGAGTTTTACTGACCACCAATTGATAATAAATTTTATAAATATTGGCTTTGATCATTTCTTCTGTGACCTCCACATTTTTTTGGGCAAATTCAACAACGGTCTTTCTTGCCTGAAGCCCGACGAATACCTGGCCATCAAATAAAATCTGATCCAGAGACACACCTCCAGTTGCGTTATACTTTATACCAAAAGGAAATTTTTCAAATGTTCCAGGAGGGCCGCCAAAAAATTCTGCGGGCACAAGAACTACAGGGACATTTATATTATTTACCAACGAGAAACTTCCATTGATTTGCGGATAAGCGGCAGATGTAAAATCCCTGTTGGTTTGTTCCTGTATCTGCACATCAAGCAAAGCGTTTTTTACCTCCACACTATTTTTCCCGGCATATTCAATTGCCTGCTGAACAGAAAACTCATGAATTATTGCTTGCTGCTGCGCCATTACTGAATCAGCATACAAAAACAAAAAGATAATTGCAAATCTGTTAAACCACCTTCTTTTCATGCGTTAATAATTTTTTATCTTGTTTGTATTTTAAGATCAGTCTGTGACCTTTTAATGTGGCAAGCCCGTAAAGATAATGTTCAATAATTTCCAGGGTTACTTCAGCCAGGTTGTACTTCCGTGAAGGAAAAACATTGGTGTCAAATGCAATCATCATGGATTCAAGACGGAACTTTGATAAAATATCTGCGACGATTTCCGGCCTGTATAATTCTTCGAGGATTCCCCTTTCAATATTTTTCCGGATCATATCCAGTAAAAAACCATTCTTGTATTTCAAAAATTTCTGAAAAGCATTGAAATGAAATTTCTGTAAATCATACAACACCGTTGGATTCATATTTCTGAACTGGTCAACAAGGCGTTCCATCATCAGGAAAATTTCATCCACAGCATCTTTTGATTGACGTAAACACATAAGACAATCCTGCTGTCCGTGTTCTATTTCATAGTGAAGCACGGCGTCCACCATTTCATCTTTGTCAGTAAAATAATGATACAAGGTTTTTTTAGACATGCCGAGTTTTGCAGCTATATCATCCATCGAAACAGAACGGATGCCGTACTGTAAAAAAAGTTCATGCGCTTTGGATTGTATGCGTTCCTTAATTTCCATTTTGTAAAAAAGAGCGACAAAACTATGGAAACTTTTAACGTAACCAAAGTTTCCAGCAGTTTTTTTATATTATTTTTTGCTTCGAAAAGAGGCTCTAATTTGCGCTACCTTTGATAATAAGAATCCAGAAACTATGGCTATCTCACAGAAAATTAAACACAAAAGTATTTTCAGGATATTACTCCGGTATTTTTTTCAGGGAATCATCACGCTGGCTCCTATCGGGGTTACTGCCTACGTTTTATACTGGCTGTTTGATAAAATTGATAATATCCTGCGGCCTTATGTAAATATTCCAGGTATTGGGTTTGCCATCATACTTGCTTTTGTGATTTTGGTAGGTTGGATTAGTTCTCATTTCATCATGGGTAGTGTGATTAATTTTTTTGATCATCTGATGGACCGAACACCGGGAATTAAATTCATTTATACATCCACCAAAGATTTTTTTGAAGCTTTTGCAGGTGAAAAGAAAAAATTCAGAAAGCCTGTGCTTGCCAATGTGTTTGCCGAAGATGTATGGATAATCGGCTTTTTAACTGATGAAGAATTGGAAAAATTTGATTTGGGTGCCGATAAAGTTTCGGTATATGTTCCGCAAGCTTATCATTGGGCCGGACAATTATATGTTTTGCCGAGAGACAAAGTGAAAAAGATTGACAAGATCAATTCTGGCGAAGCCATGAAATATGCAGTGACCGGCGGTGTAGTAGATCTGGATGATGAAAAACGTGAATAAAAATTTATCCTGAAAATTAATACCTGGCCGATGAAGAAACTATTCGGCATTTTATTTTTTTTACTGCTTGTACAGCAATGTTTTTGCTGGGGATTTTATGCCCACAGAAGAATCAATTACTATGCTGTGTTTCTGTTGCCTCCTGAAATGATGGTTTTATATAAGCCCAATGCAGAATTTTTGACTGAACATGCAGTTGACCCGGATAAAAGAAGGTATGCAGTATCCGCAGAAGGACCACGACATTATATTGACATTGACCATTACGGAAAATATCCTTTTGAATCTTTACCAAGAAAATGGAATGACGCTGTAGAAAAATATTCAGAAGATACATTGAATAAATATGGCATTGTACCCTGGTGGGTTCAAACAATGCTGAATCGGCTTACCAATGCATTTAAAGAAAAGAATCAATCAAAAATTTTAAAACTATCAGCAGAACTCGGACATTATATTGCCGATACACATGTGCCGCTGCATACGAACAGCAATCACAATGGCCAACTCACTGATCAGCGCGGTATTCATGCATTCTGGGAAAGCCGGATACCTGAATTGCTGGCTGAAAAAAATTCGCCAACCGGAGGCTGGGATTTTTTTATAGGCAAAGCGGAATACATAAATAATCCCGGAGAATTTATCTGGAAAAGAGTATTGGAAAGTGCGGCAGAAGCAGACACTGTTTTGAGATATGAAAAAGAGCTTTCAAAAAATTTTCCCATTGATCAAAAATTTTCTTTCGAAGAAAGAAATGCTGTAATTCTTCGTCAATATTCTTCAACCTTTTCAAAAGCTTATAACGAAAAATTAAACGGGATGATTGAACGGAAAATGAGACAATCTGTTTTTGCAGTTGCTTCTTTCTGGTACACAGCATGGGTAAATGCCGGGCAGCCTGATCTGTCAAAACTTTCCAACAAACAATTTTCTGCAGATGATCTTAAAGATTTTGAAAATCTGAATAGTTCATGGAAAAATGAAACGATTAAGGGACGAGAACATGAGTAGATGAAAGTGAAAAGATAAAAGTTGAAAAAATATTTTTTCCCCCCACATTTTCCAGTCAACATCTCTCATCTTAAAGTTATCTTTGCAACTTCAAAATTAAAATGAAAAGTGATTCAGCCAATGAAATCTACGGTATATAATTTCAACGCCGGCCCATCTATTCTTCCTAAAGAAGTTTTTGAAGAAGCCGGTAACGCAATAATTGACTTTAATAATTCCGGTTTATCCATTCTGGAGATTGGTCATCGTACTCCTTTATTTAAAGAAGTAATAGAAGAAGCTATCAACCTGGTAAAAGAATTAATGAAGCTGGATAATGAACATGAAGTTTTATTTCTTCATGGTGGCGCATCAACACAATTTATGCAGGTACCTATGAATTTGCTGAATGAAAATGAAATAGCAGCTTTCACTGATACAGGAATATGGTCAATCAAAGCTATTAAAGAAGCAAATTTATTTGGTCATGTAGAAATTGTTTGCAGCGGAAAAGAAAATAATTATACTTCTCTGCCGAAAGAATTTCATGTTCCCCCGACTGCAAAATATTTACATCTTACCAGCAATAATACTATTTACGGAACGCAATGGCCGGATCTGTCGCTGTTTTATAAATATGATGTGCCATTAGTTGCTGATATGAGCAGCGATATTCTTAGCCGCGAAATCGATTTTAATAAATTCAGTCTTATTTATGCAGGTGCACAAAAAAATATCGGGGCGGCCGGTGTGAATCTTGTTGTAGTCAATAAAAATAGTTTGGGGAAGGTAAATCGCAGCATTCCTACTATCATGGATTACCGGAATCATATTGAAGCGGGTTCTTTGCTGAATACACCTCCTGTGTTCGCCATTTATGTTTGCATGCTTACGTTGCGATGGTTGAAAAAACAAGGTGGCATTGCTGCTATTGAAAAAATAAATAATGCAAAAGCAAAATTATTTTATAATACATTGGATAATTTACCTGTTTTCAAAGGAAAAATCGCAAAGGAAGACCGCAGTAAAATGAATGCGACTTTTGTAATTGAAAATGTTACTTTGGAAAAAGAATTTTTAGAATTATGTAAAAATGAAGGCATGGTTGGCGTAAAAGGACATAGAAGTTCCGGAGGTTTTCGTGTTTCCATATACAATGCATTATCGCTTGAAAGTGTGAAAATATTGACTGATTTGATGAAAGAGTTTGCCAGGAAAAAGGGGTAACTCAATATTCAATAATTACTATTCAATTTTAAATAAGAAATGGCTATCATCAGACCCTTCAATGCATTACGACCGACAACAGAACTGGCGCAACAAGTGGCATCAAAACCTTATGATGTTTTGAGCAGTTCCGAAGCAAGAATAGAAGCAAATGACAATCAATATTCTTTTCTTCATGTTACTAAACCTGAAATTGATCTGTCAGAAGCTATTGATGTTTACAGCACTGCTGTTTATGAAAAAGCAAAAACCAACCTTGAAAAATTTATCTCGGAAGGCATTTTATTTAAAGAGGAAAAACCTTGCTACTACATTTACCAATTGATCATGGACGGAAGAAGCCAGACCGGCTTGGTTTGTCTTTCCTCAGTGGAAGATTATTTTAATGACGTAATAAAAAAACATGAATTCACAAGGCCTGATAAAGAACAGGATCGCGTCAATCACATGAAAACAATAAAAGCCCAGACAGGTAATGTGTTTATGGCTTATCGTGATGTGATGGAAATAAATGCGTTGATCAACGGATGGAAAGCAACGCAGAAACCTGTTTATGATTTTACATCAAATGATAATATTCAGCATACTGTTTGGATGATTGACCGCGATATTGTCATTAATTCCATTACACAACTGTTTGCAATAAAAGTATCCAGTACTTATATTGCCGACGGACATCACCGTGCTGCATCAGCAGCCAAAGTGAGTAAGGAATTTTCCGGAAATGAAAATGCAAAATATTTTCTTACCACAATTTTTCCTGCCAGTCAATTGAAAATTTTCGATTACAACCGGGTAGTGAATGATCTGAATGATTATGATCCGGAAAATTTTCTTAGCGCATTACAGGATGATTTTATGATTACACAAAGTGCTGAACCTGTGAAGCCGTCAAGGCTGCATGAATTTGGTATGTACCTTAACAAGCAATGGTATATTCTTACAGCAAGAAAAGATTCTTATAAAAATGATCCTGTAGGTGTGCTTGATGTAACCATTTTATCAGAAAATGTTTTGAGCAGGCTTCTGGGAATTAAAGATCAGAGAACAGATAAAAGAATTGATTTTATTGGCGGAATCAGAGGTTTGCAGGAATTGGAAAAAAGAGTGGACAGGGTGGATACATCAACCAAATCCTCTGATAAAAAAGCGGCATTTAGTTTTTACCCGGTAAGCATTGAACAATTATTTGATATTGCGGACAGCGGCAAAGTGATGCCTCCTAAAAGTACTTGGTTTGAACCCAAGCTCAGGGATGGTTTGTTGACTCATGTTTTAAATTCCTGAACCAACTTTTGTATAAGTGATATTATTGAGAACAGATTAGCACTTTCAAATGCACGGATCATCACTTTATTTTTGTTAATCTTAAAACACTTATGTTTATAACAACGTTTCTTTTGTTTTAATTTGCACTATGAAAAAACTATTTTCCCTCCTCAGTATTTGTTTTATTATCATCACGGCTTCATTTGCCCAAACAGAAAATCCTGATTCATTACATGAAACAGCCAGAAATTTTATGAACACTGGTGATTTTGACAATGCAATTATCGTACTGAACCGTGCTCTGTTGATGGATAAAAATAATCTTGAGATGGAGAAGGATCTTGCAATGTCTTATTATCTGAAAAGAGATTATGTAAATGCGTTGGAAACTGTAAAAATTTTAATGAACCGGACCGATGCTGATGTACAATGCTTTCAAATAGCTGGTAATGTTTACAAAGCGCTTGAGCAACCTAAGGATTGCGAAAAAGCTTACAGGAGAGGACTAAAAAAATTTCCAAAAAGCGGACCGTTGCTCAGCGAGTATGGTGAACTGCTTTGGGAATCGAAAGATTTTTCAGCAATCAATCAATGGGAAAAAGGTATAGAGGTCGATCCTTCTTACAGCGGCAACTATTATAATGCAGCGAACTATTATTTTTTTACAAAAGATAAAGTCTGGAGTTTGATCTACGCAGAAATTTTTGTGAATATGGAAAGTTTTACAGAAAGAAGCACTGAGATGAAACAAATGTTACTGGACGGATATAAAGAAAAGCTTTTTGCCAATGCAGATCCCATGAAAGATGAAGGAAAAAACAGGAGTGAATTTGCCAAAGCTTTTCTGCAGGAAATGAGTAAACAATCTTCTCTCGCCGGCAAAGGAATTACAACAGAAATACTTACCATGATCCGCACACGGTTTATTCTGGATTGGTATCAACAGGGCAACGCATCCAGATTCCCATTCAAACTTTTCGATTATCATCAGCAATTGATCCGGGAAGGTTTGTTTGATGCATACAATCAATGGCTGTTTGGTCCCGGCGAAAATCTTGCTGCCTATGACAACTGGACCAAATCTCATGAAGAAGAGTATAATGCTTTCAATAAATTTCAGCGGAATCATATTTTCAGAATGCCGCCGGGACAATATTACCAGGCTAAATAAAAAACAGAAGCCTTGCTTATGATGCATGGCTTTTTTATTTCTGCCTTTTTTGGTTAAATTGTCCGTCAAACGATACTTACCATATGATGGAACCAAAAAGATTATTTGACTGCCTGCAATTCCGGCTGGAAAAAAATCCAGATGATATAATGTTTGCAGCAAAAGAAGGTGGTCAATGGAGAAATTACAGCACCCGGCAGGTTACAGAAATTGTCAATAACCTCAGTGCAGGATTACTAAGCCTGGAAATTAGCCCGAATGATATGACAGCAGAAGGACGGGATAAAGTTGCGATCCTTTGCAAAAACCGTCCTGAATGGATGATGCTTGATCTTGCTGTGCAACAGATTGGCGCTATTCTTATTCCCGTTTATCCCACCATTAATGTAAATGAACTGGAATTTGTACTTAATGATTCACAGGTAAAATTAATTTTTGTAAATGATGAAGATCTTTTTCTGAAAGTATTCAGTATAAAAGAAAAAGTACCAGGCCTGAAAGATATTTTCACTTTTGAACATGTTGCCAATGCAAGACACTGGAAAGAAATCATAAATGCCGGTACAGAGGAATTGAAATTACAGGTAAAAAATATTGCAGCAAAAATTGCGTACGAAGATCTGCTTACTATTATATACACTTCCGGTACAACCGGTACACCCAAAGGTGTAATGCTTTCCCACCGGAATGTTGTCAGCAATGTGATGAGTTCTATGTCTTGTTTTCCTCCGGGAGACAAAGCGTTGAGTTTTTTGCCACTCAACCATATTTTTGAACGGATGGTGACGTACCTCTATTTATTCAAGGGTGTTTCCATTTATTATGCAGAATCATTAGATACAATTGGTGAAAATCTGAAAGAAGTGAAACCGCATATGTTTACTACTGTGCCTCGTCTTTTAGAAAAAATATATGATCGTATTATGCAAAAAGGATCTGAATTGACGGGGATAACAAAGAAATTATTTTTCTGGTCACACTCTCTTGCTGAAAAATTTGAGATCAATAAAAAAATGGGAGTTTGGTATAACATACAATTATCTCTTGCCAATAAAATTATTTTCAAAAAATGGAGAGAAGGATTGGGAAATGAATTAAACGCCATTATCACCGGAAGCGCTGCCTGCCAGGTAAGACTTATACGGATTTTCACCGCTGCAAAAATTGTCATCATGGAAGGATATGGACTTACCGAAACTTCGCCGGTAATCAGTGTTAATCGTTATGATGCCAAAAGAAGAAAGTTTGGAACGGTTGGTCCTGTGATTGATGGAGTGGAGGTTAAGATTGCAGAAGATGGGGAAATTATGTGCAAAGGGCCTAATGTTATGATGGGATATTACAAACGCCCGGATTTAACAAAAGAAGTTATAAAAGACGGTTGGTTTTTTACAGGCGATATCGGGATGATAGTAGATGATAAATTCTTAAAGATTACTGATCGCAAAAAAGAATTATTCAAAACCAGCGGCGGCAAATATGTTGCTCCGATGCCAATTGAAAATAAACTGAAAGAATCTATATATGTAGAACAGGTGATGGTAGTAGGCTCCGAAAGAAAATATGTAGGAGCTTTGATCGTTCCTTATTTTCCTACTCTGATGGAATGGGCCAAAAAAAATGGGATCGTTGAAAAAAATAACTTAATCCTTATCCGTAATCCCAGGGTGATTGATATGTATAAAGAATTAGTTGAAAGCTATAATAAATTCTTCAATCATGTTGAACAGATTAAAAAATTTGAGTTGCTTCCTGCTGAATGGACAATAGATGGCGGTGAGCTGACGCCCACACTGAAATTGAAAAGAAAAGTCATTATGGAAAAATACAGAGATGCAATCGAAAGAATTTATTCCTGATTACCTGGTATTCGTAGAATCTCTTCTTCTTGATCCGTTCATATGCTGTTGCATCATCTTTTGCACAAAATCATCAAATTGTTTTTGCTGATCACCACTGAATAATGATCTCGCTTTTCTCAGATGATCCAGGGTCAATCTATCAATAGTAGCTTGTTTTTGTGCTATGCGGTCGCTGTAATTACTCAGAGCCGTATCACTAACTACAGATTCCTTTACCAAACGCATAAAATCCTTTCTGATTTCACGGATTGAATCAAACAGAGGTTTGACGGCGGCAAAATGTTCGTCTCTCAGTTTTTTATATTCATTTTTTTGCTGATCTGTCAAGTGTAATTCTTTAACCATCATCTCAAAAGGACTGCTTCCCTGAGGACGTTTTGAATTATGCCGGTCTTTTGATCTCCACATAAATACCAGTAATACTGTATTTATAACAAGCAACAGGATAACGGCAACAGAAAGTATTTTATTTGAAGATGTTTTCATTTTCATTGATTTATATCATACAGCAAATTATCATTCATAGCATAGGAAGAAGCAATAGTTTGCTGAGAATCGTTTTCTGTATTTGCAGTACTAACATCATTTTGAGCAGGTTGAAAAAATACAACTGCATTAACCACCAATAACAAAACAAGCATAGCTACAACATAAACAGGTTGAAGAATCCATTTGCTTTTTTTGGCAGGTAATTCTTTTTCCTCTACAGGTTGAAATTCAGACATCCGTGCCTTTAACCGTGTATAGAAAAAATCAGGAGCCTCAACTTTCCGGAAGCCATCCAGGCTGTTGAGGATTTTCTCTGTTTTTTTATTTATTTCTTTTTCCATAAGTAATATAAATATGACGTTATAAGATCAAATAACTTTCGCCGGAAAACCCTTATCCAGCTTCTTTTTCCAGCATTTTCCGCAGGTTTTGTTTGGCCCTGTGCATCAATGATTCAACTGCTGAAACAGAAGTTTGCATCACTTCTCCGATCTCCTGATAGCTTAAACTTTCAAGCTTGTGTAATGTAAAAGCTATCTTTTGACTTTCCGGCAATTTATTAATAGCCTTGAATAATCTTGCCGCATTTTCTTTCTGATCCATAGCTACTCCCGGATGATAAAAATCCGGAACTTCATGCAAAGGTTCGTTTCCATCGCCAAAAAGTCTTTGTAAAAAGGCAAATCTTTTTTTGCTTTTTTTACCCCGGACAAGATCCAATGCACAAGAAGTGGTGATACGATAGATCCAGGTCGAAAGCTTTGATTCGCCTTTGAACGTATCAATCGAACGAAAAACTTTTATAAATACTTCTTGTGCCACATCTTCTGCATCTTCCACATTCTGCACAATACCAAGCGCCGTATTGAAGACCATATCCTGATAGGTCTCCACTAAAAATTTAAATGCTTGCTCATCACCATCCCGTAATTGTTGTATTAATTCAAATTCGTTCAATGTCCGCTATTTACTTTTTGACGGTACAACTTACAAAAACATACGCTGATTTTATGCGATAGGCTTATTAAAGTTTTACCGATTTGGATAGAAGGCATTACGTCACCCAGGCTCAATTCTTTCCTATATTTGTAACCCACCGGTCCCGTAGTTCAATGGATAGAACGAGAGTTTCCTAAACTCCAAATACAGGTTCGATTCCTGTCGGGACTGCATTTTTAGATTAAACCTGTTTCAGGACGAGACAAATTGTAGCTGACTATTCTTCCGTCACCAATTCCATTACCAAGGCCATTGTTACAGGCAGGCGTTCTCTTCTGTTCTAAGCTAACTTGTTTGAAATTTTTCAAGCTCTTTATAAAACTCTATTGCTTTCATAACAGATTTCCCTCCCGAACCTTCAATGAATATCTTTACCCATTTTTTATTAGCATTAGCTAATGTTTGGTTTTTGTAGAGCCAATATGCCAAGAATGTAAATGAAGCAGTCAATAAAAATTGGAAACCAATATACAACCAGCCCATAGAATGCGGGAACCAATTATCACTCAAATAAAATGTTGTCCAAAAAGGAAATTGCAAAACCATAATACGGCTATGCTGTAAAATGGACAATTGCAGTTTAGTTAATTTTTGCTGTATCTCTGTTATACTTCCATTATAGCCAATGTTATTTGTCCAAACCAGATGTTTAATGTAGTCGGATAATGCTTTCACATTGATTAGAAATATTACTACTACAGAAATGATAAAATAATTTGCCGCAGAAGAATAATGTGAAATTGCATAGAACAGCATAATGCCTAATAATATTAAATAGATAACCGCTAAAATAATTCCTCTTGCTTTGAAACGGATTAGAGATTGTAGGGCTGACTCTGCTTTTTGACTAATTATTTCTTTTAAAAGTTGTTTGTTAATAGCTAATGATTGGTCAATCTTTTCATACTGTTCTTTCCATAAAAGAACAAAATTTGTTTCTTCCATAATATTTATGATTTTATTTGTGAAAATTTCTGTTTTAAAATAGTTTTTATTCTTCCAACTTTTGTTGCAACATTAGTTTCGGTAATACCAATAATTTCCGAAATTTCTTTGTGGCTCTTTTCTTCCAAATAAAGTAGCATTAATGCCTTGTCTAAATCTTTTAATTCGGATATAAATTGTTGTAAAAACATGGTATGCCCTTCCATTTCTGTGTTCTCCTGAAAATCAGTAAGGTTAAATAGCCCTTCTGAGTATGGATTGGAAATTTCTTTTCTTCTTTTTTCTTTTCGATAAAATGAAATAGCAACATTCAGGGCAATTCTGTAAATCCAAGTCGAGAGTTTAAATTGTTCATTGTAGCTGTCGAACGATTTCCATAATTGTAAAACGATTTCCTGAACAAGGTCTTTTCTGTCATCAGTATTTTTACAATAAGAGTTAGCTACTTTGTAAATAATGCCTTTATGGGCTTCGATAACTGAAAGAAATATCTCCGATTTATCAACTAAGGTCATTTGCTCTATTAATTGCTTTTTATATTATTCGCATGATTAATAAAAATATCACAGTTATATTGAAAGTTTTTTTGTAAAATCGTGAAAACGATATTTAAAGTCCTGTTAGTAGCTTGGAGAATGGTCACTCTATACTTGCCTCTAATATGCTAATTAACACACTTTCTTGCAGCAAAATGTACTAATATTCAATAATAAATGAAACAAGAATTTAAACTTAAGTAAATCAATATGGAGATTATAGGCTCTTTTGACTTAAATAGCACCGATTTTATAATTCATAAGACCTAATGGAAAGCAGGTCTTCTGAAAAAAAGTTCGAACTTCGGTCTGTTAGGTCTACAAAAAATAGTTTCAATACGTCTCAGTACCATCGAGTCCTCGCAAATACAGTATTGGCGGGGTATTTATTTTCACTTAACCCCGTTTAGAGATGCCTTTTAGCTTTTTGGGTTTCACCAGAACTTCTCTCAATCACTCAATTTCTCGAATCATTAAAAAAGATGAAAGCGGCAATCATTTATTATTAAACAAGTTGAAAAAAATCAAGAAACAGATAAGATTCATCTTTATATTCCATTTTTAAAATTGAAATGCTGCAAATTCATGCCATAAAAATCTGAAGTAAACGACCCCTCGTCTTTATTATTTAGAAATATATATATCATTATTGTATTTAAATAGTATTTTGAATAAAATTTTCTAAGACATAAAAACATTTTTATTCCTTAAATAAGAATTTATACTGACCGGGAATATGAATCTTACCTGATGAATAAATTTAAATTTCTTAATATTATTTTTTACCCGCAAATATGAAAGAAAAAAATAAACCATTTTTCAGGAATTTACTCTTGCTTTTTCCCCTGTGTACATTTTTATACAATCAACCAGTCTTTTCCCAAACTGAGACAGATTCACTTTTATATAAAATATCCCTGGGAGAAACATACAGTCTTTACAAAAAAGAAATAAAGGAAAATCTTAATTTATATGCAGGCAATGAATATGCTGCCCCGGATCCTTTTGGGCAGAAAGTAATAGGATCCCCTTTTTTTCTTTCAGAAAATTTTTTATTGGGCAGCCTTTTTTATAATAACATTTTATATGATAGTATCTATATGCATTATCAATTGCCTGGTGACAAAGTAATTATTAATGATCCGTTTAATTATATTCATATTGAATTATCCAATGAAAAGATCAGTTTTTTTGTCATAGCAAATCACAAATTCACAAAAATTTCCGTTAATGCAGCTGAAGCTTTGCATACAACCAAAATATACTATGAAGAGCTTTATTCTGGCAAAGAATTGATCTGGTCAATACGAAATAAAAATTTTACATTATCCCCTAAAGCAGAAGACCAGACTGCCAGTTATGTCGAACTTGATCAATATTTTCTGCAAACCGGGAATACATATCATAAGATTGATTCTGAAAAAGAGTTATTAAATGCATTAGGTGTGAAGAAAGAATTGAAAAAATATATCAGAGAGCATAAACTGAATTTCAAGAAAAATTTTGAATATGCAATCGTTAACGTGGTGCAATACTATGACAATTTAAAAAAACAGTAATGCATCCTTCCAATTCTCCAATATTATCTTTACTGATCTTTCTTATCTGTTTTAACAAGGTAAATGGACAGGAAATCAAACGTAATAATTGCGTGTTTGTAAACTGTCCGTTTGAAAAATTTGCAGACAGTGTAGAAAAGCAATATGAATGCCGTTTTTTTTATGATTCTGCTGACATCAATGATCTAACTATTAATGTAAATTTAAAACAGGCAACTTTACAACAATTATTACAACGTGCGTTTTTAAATTCCACGTATCATTTTGCTATTGATATTGATGGTAATGTATTCATCAGTAAACAGGCTACCATTAAAACATCCCTGCCCTTAAGTCTTTTTGAACCCAATAAATATGCCGGAGAAACTACAGATTTGGCCAATGAAAATACTGATATCAATTCAAATGAAAAACTAAGAATAGCCAGTGAAAACAAACTTTATGAAATAGGAAAAAATACCGGCCATGATGTTGGAAAAGCAACCATTACAGGGTATATAAAAGATATTCAGAACGGAGAGGCAATTCCCAGTGCCACCATATACATTGATACGCCTTATATCAAAACACATTCTGATCAGTTCGGCTATTACTCGTTAACCTTACCAAAAGGCTGGCATATTGTAAGAGTAAGCAGCATGGGCAAAACCGATATAAAGATGCAGGTCGTTCTCCATTCAGATGGGAAACTGAATGTTGAGTTATCTGATTTTGTTGAGAACCTTAAAGAAGTGGTTATATATAATAAAGAGACAAGTGCCAATGTGAAAAGCCTGCAGATGGGGGATGTTAAATTAAATATTAAAGCCATTAAACTGGTGCCGGTTGTTTTTGGAGAGACCGATATTATGAAAGTAGTGCTGACATTGCCCGGGGTAACTTCTGTTGGGGAAGCCAGTTCAGGATTTAACGTCAGAGGCGGATCAACGGATCAGAACCTTATTTTATTTAACGATGCGACTATTTATAACCCTTCTCACTTATTTGGTTTCTTCAGTGCATTTGATCCTGATATTATTAAAGGAGTAGAATTATATAAGAGCGCTATACCTGATAAATATGGAGGACGCTTATCTTCTGTTTTGGATGTAACGATGAAAGATGGCAATTCTAAAAACTGGACAGGTGTCGCCGGTATTAGCCCTGTAACTGGCAAATTAACCCTGGAAGGTCCTTTGAACAAAGGTAAAACTTCCATTATCATTGGTGGCAGAACCACATATTCAGATTGGATATTACATAGCTTACCCAATACTGCTTATAACAGAAGTAATGCTTCGTTTTATGATCTTAATTTGCATATTAGCCATACAATCAATTCCAGGAACTTTTTTTATCTAGCAGGATATTTAAGCAGAGACAATTTTAATTTCAATACTGATACTTCCTATAAGTATGGTAACAGCAGTGCAAACATAAAATGGAGACATATTTTTAATGACCAGTTCTTTGGTGTTATCACAGTCGGGATCGATCATTATCAATATGCAGTTTCAAGTCAGTTCATTCCTGTAAATGGATATAAATTAGGATTCGATATCAATCAAAAAAGCCTGAGAGCTGATTTTAATTATAAACTGAATGATAAACATTCACTCAACTTTGGATTCACTTCTATCTATTATTTGTTACATCCTGGTTCTTATGAACCCGTAGGAAGTAAATCATTAGTCTCTCCCGATATTGTAGCTAAAGAACAGGCTTTAGAAAGTGCATTGTACCTTGGCGATACTTATTCTCTAAGTCCGAAATTTTCAATTGATGGGGGAATACATTATTCTATTTATAATTACCTGGGACCTCATGATATCTATCAATATATGCCCGGTGTTCCTAAAACAATCAATTCTATAATGGATACTGTTAATTATTCCAAGGGTAAAATAATTAAAACGTATCAGGCGCCTGAAATAAGGATATCATTAAAATATGAACTGACAAATAACAGTTCTGTTAAACTAAGTTATAATACCATGCGGCAATATGTTCACATGTTGTCCAATACTACTGCTATTTCGCCTACCGATATCTGGAAGTTAAGTGATCCGAATATTCAACCTCAAACAGGTGAACAATATTCGGTGGGTTATTATAAAAATTTAAAAACTAATACCATTGAAACATCGGTTGAAATCTATTATAAAAACATCTACCATTATCTGGATTATAAAAGCGGAGCCAGCCTTGTATTAAATCATCATATAGAAACTGATGTTCTTAACAGTAAAGGAAAAGCTTATGGCATAGAATTCCTTATTAAGAAAACAGCAGGTAAACTAAATGGATGGCTCAGTTATACTTATTCCAGAACATTCTTAAAATCGGACGACCCAACCAATAATCAGCCAATCAATAATGGCAATTATTATCCGGCAGATTTTGACAAGCCTCATAATGTTAATTTTATTGGCAATTATCAGTTCTCTCATCGCATCAGCATCTCTGGAAACCTTGTTTATTCAACCGGAAGACCTATTACTTTACCACTGGCTACTTTCAATATAGGAGGCGGAACTTCTGTATATTATTCACAAAGGAATGAATACAGGATTCCTGATTATTTCCGTGCCGACCTTTCTTTAAATCTGGATGGAAATCATAAAATAAAACAAAAAATACACAACTCATGGTCATTGGGTGTTTATAATTTAACAGCAAGAAAAAATGCCTATTCAGTTTACTTTACAAATATCAATGGGCATGTTAATGCATATCAACTATCAATATTTGGCACCTTTATTCCTTTTATCACTTTAAACTTAAAATTTTAAGTTGCATGTTGCCTTGTAGATATATAAAACAATTTATTTACACTTTATTATTTATCTCTTATTCCGCTTGTGTAACGCGTTATAATCCGCCGGCAATTCAGGCTGCCAATAGTTACCTGGTAGTGGATGGTTTTATTAATACCGGGAAAAATGCTATTTCAACAATTGTTTTAAGTCGCAGCAAAAACTTAGCAGATACTGTCACTTTTATTCCTGAATTAAATGCGCAGCTTTCTATCATGAGTAATACCGGTGCTTCTTATCCATTGATTGATTCAAACAAAACCGGTAAGTATACCAGTGCAATCTTAAATTTAAACCAGAATGATCAGTACAAAATTATCATAACATCATCCAACGGGCATCAATACCAATCCACTTTTGTCAGTTCAAAAACAACACCTCCTATTGACAGTCTCACCTGGCAACAAAATGTCAATACACAAGGAGTAACCATTAATGTAAATTCACATGACCCTGCCAATAAAACACATTATTACAGATGGGATTTCACTGAAACCTGGCAACACAATTCACCGGAAATTGCATCATGGGTACTCATTAACGGACTTATTACAACATTGGGCGCAGATTATCTGCATGATCCCAATCAGATTCATTATTGCTGGACAACCGCGCCATCAAGAAATATAGTTGTCGGGACTTCCGTTGGCTTAGGCCAGGATGTTATCAGTCTGAAGCCACTTAACTTTATTCCTTATAATGATGAAAGGCTCACAGTTCGTTATAGTATTTTAGCAAATCAATATGCACTCAGTGAAGATGCTTATAATTATTGGTTGCTTATTCAAAATAATTCTCAGAATTTAGGCACTCTATTTGACCTGAAACCTTCCCAGCTAAATGGTAATATACAATGCCTTTCAAACCCCAATGAACCTCTTATCGGCTATATTTCGGCATGTACTGTTGAACAACAAAGAATATTTATCACCAATGCTCAGGTAAATAACTGGATAACTCAGGAACCTTATAACGAATGTTCCACACAAATAATTCCTACTGATCCTAACAATTTTCAGATATACAATTTCCCAGATACCAGTTATACACCATGGTATTTTACCGGGAATAATATACCTGCATTAATAGTTGTGAAAAAGTATTGTGTTGATTGCAGAACCGGCGGAGGAACAAATGTTAAACCTTCATTCTGGTAAAAAAATTATTATAAAAGTGAAATTTATTATAGCATATCATTATAAAATGTTTTTTTGGATCATTCCTTTCTTACTTCTGAGAGGAACGGTATTATCACAAAACGATACTGCCAATCAACTGGTCCGGAAATTTCAGCAATACCAGATTCATAATTTCCAGGAAAAATTATATATCCATACCGATAAAACTTTTTATCTGGCAGGTGAACAGATACGAATGAAAGTTTATTTAACCGATGGCTTCTATCACAAACTTTGCAACCTCAGTAAAGTGGCATACGTTGAAGTGTTGGACAAGAACCAAGTTCCTGTTTTACAAACAAAGATTGAGATAGACAATGGTACAGGAAATGCTTCGATAAAAATTCCTATTTCATTACGAACAGGGAATTATTTGCTTAGAGGATATACACAATGGATTAAAAATTATTCTGCTGATTTTTATTTTGAACAAGCTATCTCTATTATTAATACACTCAATGAATCAGCGAAGCCTTTTACAGAAAACCAGGTTGACTCATTTGATGTTCAGTTTTTCCCGGAAGGTGGTAACCTGGTTAATGGAATTGTTTCGGATATAGCATTTAAAGTAATTAATCAATATGAAGAAGGTTTTCCTTGTACCGCTGTTGTCATGAATCAAAATAAGGATACGGTAGCAAGGTTTGAAACATTTAAATTTGGAATGGGACATTTTATTTTTAAGCCTGAAAAAAATGAACATTACAGTGCTTTTATTAAAATAGGCGATACCACCATTATCAAAGACCTGCCTGCTGCATCTGATCAGGGATATACAATGTCTGTATCAAATAATGACGACCAAAATTTAAAAATCACCATACGGTCTGCCGGTGTTTTGCAGGATGAAATGATTTATCTGTTTATCCATTCAGGGCAGATAAATAAATTAATTCAACCTGTAAGAATGAAAAATGGTGTTGCAGTATTTTACGTTGATAAAGGCATTTTAAATGATGGAATTTCACATCTTACTATTTTTAATGAAGGTAAACTTCCTGTATGCGAACGTTTATATTTTAAAATGCCACAAAAAAAATTAGGTATTCATCTTACAACATCACAAAGAACATTTAATACAAGAGATTTGGTAAGTATCTCTATTAATACACAGAATGAACATGAAGAAAATATCCCGGCCAATATGTCCATATCTGTTTTTTTAATTGATTCATTACAATCTGAGAAACATACTGACATCTTAAGTTATTTGTTACTGACATCTGATCTTAAAGGAAGAATTGAATCACTGGGTTATTATTTTGATGATACTATTGATAAAGGAGAAAGGCAAGAAGCAGCCAATAATCTGATGTTGACACAAGGATGGAGCAGGTTTCGTTGGAATGATGTATTACAAAATGTAGAGAAACCATTTGAATATTTACCTGAAATGGAAGGGCCAATTATTCATGGCAAAATTACAGACAGAAGATCAGGTTTACCGGCACAAAAAATTATGGCCTACCTGTCTGTACCCGGAAAATATTATAAATTCAGCGCTGCTGTCAGCGACAGCTCAGGAGAAATTGCTTTCAACCCCGGGATCTATTATGAAACTAATGAAATTATTGTACAAACTAACAATCAAATTGATAGTAACTATAGAATAAATATTACTGATCCGTTTTCATATCAATATTCATCTTCCAAAATTTTACCTTTTACTCTTAACAAAAAAAATTACAACGATTTATTAAAACGCAGCATTGCATCCCAGGTAGAAAACCTCTACCATCATATTGATGTAAATACTTCATTCTACAATACTGATACCATTGCGTTTTATGGGAATCCTGATAAAAGCTATTTTTTAGATGCTTATACCCGTTTTACTTCCATGGAAGAAGTGATGAGAGAATATGTAAAAGAAGTCAGGGTAAAACAAAAAGGAACTAATTTTCATTTTAGAGTCTGGAACTCTAAATATTCAGTCTTTATTGATCAGGATCCATTGATTTTACTTGACGGGGTGCCTGTATTCAATACCAATAAAATCATTGCTTTTAATCCTTTAAAAATTAAGAAACTTGACATTGTAACTCAAAATAATTTAACCGGATGTTTAATCAGTGCTGGTATATTAAGTTACACAACCTATAACGGAGATTTGGCAGGATTTCCACTGGATGCAAACGCATTTTTACTGGAATATGAAGGTTTACAAAAGCAAAAAGAATTTTACATGCCCGGATATCTGAACAAAGAGCAAAAAGAAAGTCGGCTTCCTGATATGAGAAATGTTTTATTCTGGGATCCCAATATTACAACTGATAAAACAGGTAAATCAAACTTAAGTTTTTATACCTCGGATTTAAAAGGAAATTATGCAATCATTGTAGAAGGTATTAGTAATGAAGGTATCCCCGGGCATTCATTGCTTTATATAAATACTAAATAACTGGAAATTAATAATTAAGAATATTTGGGCTCATTTATTCTATTTCCGTAAATTTTTTAAACCCATCTGTTTTTCATAACAGTTCTATTTTGTGTTCAAATCATGTGGTAACTGAATATTAAGGTTCAACCCCAGTTTAAAAACAGGTTATTTTGACCTATTCGATTCCCATTGGGTCTACAATCAAATTCTACTTCAGTTAAATGAATTATTAATTTTTTTCAAATTTCATCTCTGGTGGCCATACAAAAATGGCAAATTTGAAAGACAATCTCTTATCTGGACCAACGTAAAAACACTTGCTTTTGAAAATGAACAGGTTGGTTTAAATAAAAAATATTTTTGAAAAAATCCTTGTATTAATAAAAATATCATTATAGGTTTGACTTCAGAAAACCACAAATATCCCCGGAAAACTACGATTAGCGCCTGTACCATTCTCATATTAAAAATTCTCAGATCCCGGTGCAGTCCTTTTGAAAGAAGCTAATCAAAGCCTTTACAAAAATTAAATCCAGGTTTTCATAAAATCAACTTTTTAATTTAAACCCTAAGAAAATGAAAAAAACTTTTACTCTCTCACTGATCACATCACACAACTTTACCCGAATAAGAAATTCTCTCCATAAGGATCCCTGGAAAATTATTTCCTGAGATCATCAATATAATACCTATAGAAAAAACCAGTGAAAAACCTGTAAAAACACAAACAAAAAATTCACTAAAATTATTCTATATGGATATTTACAAACACAACAAGATCCTTTTAAAATGGATTAAGTCATGCCAAACCTCTCAGCAACTTGATTTGTTTACAAAGCTTATAACAGAATTTGACGCTAAACGGTTTTATGATGAAATAAACCCTTTTGAAGTAGAATTGGCAAAAAGATATCTTTTAGATGCAATCATTGAACAACGTGTTATGGTTGCCGGTAAAAGAGAGCCGATGCGATTAACAACTCATCATTTGCTTATTCCAAATGAATCGCCCATCTATCTTTCAGAATAAAGTTCCTTTTCAAGATCTCGAAAATCCAAAATGCCCGATTGCCTGTAAATCCTTAATAAAAAAATTCGAACTCAGGCTACTTGGGACTATCAAATCAGAATTCAAGTCGTTCTTCACCGAATGGCTTTTTCATTTCCATTTAAATAATTTACTTGCTCAACATTTGGCAATGGCTCCCAGGAACCTGCTCTGCATTTTTTTATCTTTTGGGAAAGGAAGTGAAGGCAACAGCAGTTTTTGTAAAGTTTTCCCTGCTGAGAAAGCGATGTCAAAATTCTTGCTGCGGGTTTTAGTTGGGGCCGTTTGTTTCACTTTGTCGGGCGCAATCCTGGCAAAATAGTTTCCATTTCGCTTATAGAATATGATATTTCCCATCTTGCCACTGATAAAAGTGGATTTTGTATGTTCATAATATATTGTTTTACCTATTTTACTATTTGCTCTAAACCGGTCAAAAGCCTCTTTGCCATATGGCATCCTCTGGTCTGGTTCATAGATACTGTCTAGTCCTAAAATAACTATACAGGTTAAAGAATAAATCCTGGAATAGCTATACACCCGGAAGATGTAATCCTAAAAAAGCTATACAGGGTCATTTGATTTCAAATTTATGGGTTAGAAAGTAAGTTTTGATTATAATTTTTCCATCTTTTTTTTAGTGGTCCGGATATTTGATGTGTTTGTTCAGGAGTTAAATAATTACAACTGGCATGAGGTCGTAATTTGTTATACGCTGCAATGCTTTTTTCTACTTTGTAGCTGGTTTCTTCAAAACCGAACTGGCTGCTATAAAGACTGAACTCGGATTTGATAATACCGTTTAGGCGTTCTGCAATTGCATTTTCGTAAGGATCGCCATTATTGGTCATGCTGATAGCAATTTTATTTGAGTTAAGCAGATCAACATATTTTTTGCAACAATACTGGGTACCCCGGTCAGAATGATGGATCAATGGTTGCTTAGATAAACTGCGATTCATCAGAGCCATTTCGAGAGCTTTTAAACAACCTTCTGCAGCCAGATCTTTACGCAAGTTAAATCCAACAATCTTGTGAGAATATGCATCTGTAATAAGGCTCAGATAGACAAACCCATTTATGAGCCGGATATAAGTGATATCAGGCTGACCGAGAACGATTTTAATAAAAGTAATTTAAAAGCACTGTCAGCAATCCTTTCTTATTGTCTTTGGGAAATAAAAAAATACCAGTTCATTACAACTGGTATTTTGCTTTCCAGATTTGTTTAATGTTGTGTGTTAAACAGATTAATTGCCATTCTCCATTTACTTTTTTCAATGTTCGAAGATGCATCATGATATATTGAAGATTATGTTTGATATTACCAAAAATTGGTTCAATGATCTGTTGACGCAGTTTGTACAGCTGCTTTCCTGGCGGGCTATTTAGTAATTGACGTATAGTTTCACGCAATGGCATCCTGGTTTCGATGTGTAGTTGTCTTGCTTTTCCCTTTGTACACAATGCTTTTTTCGAACAGCCCCTACATTGTATGCCACGGTAAATTTTGCAGTGCTGTTTAGTTCTTTTATGAAGATGAGCGGCACGATGCAGCGTAAGCAACTTTCCTTCAGGACAGATGAACCGATCTGTAGTTATATCATAGCGAAAGTGATTCTTATGAAAAGGATCCACCGCAGCTTTGATGATTTCATCCTCTTTTTGCTGATCAGGTATGAGTATAGTTTTACATAAGCGAGTTAACTCCTCGTAGTTATCATAAGAAGCATAACCACTATCTGCCAATATGGTTTTTGTTTGTTGCATCGTATTTTTTTCTGCCTGTTCAATGACAGGCACTAAATGCTCTCTGTCACTAGCTGCATTGGTAGCATAAGCGCTTACTATAATCCCGTTAGTGGTTACAGATGCCTGACAGTTGTAATTCGTTCTTAGTAATCCGCCGCTCTTTATTACTTTGGCATCTGCGTCTGTCAGGTTTTGTTTTTCTCCTTCTTTAAGCTGATTAATTGCTTCTTTTATTTTACTTTTCAGTTTGACTTTGCTATTGATCTCTTTAGGTAATTCATCACCTCTGTTATTCCCATATTTTTCATCTTCATCTTTATCGGTAGCATCAGCTTGCTCCATTACTTCTCTTACCTGTTGTTCTATACCAGTCAGCCATTGCTCATATTGTTCTTTGGTTTTTGTACGACGATTATTAGCGTTAGCTCTCAGCTTAGTTGAATCAATTACGAGTGTACCAATATTTATCATGTTCATGGCTGAGCACAACTTTATTACTTGTTTAAATAACTCCTCAATCACTTCCACATTATCTTTTCTAAAGTCATTAATGGTTCTGAAATCAGGTTTGTACATGCTGGCTAAATACATAAAAGCTACATCACTCTCGCAGGCAGCAGCTATTTTTCTTCCTGAGCGAATGCCGATGGAATATCCATAAAAAAGTGGCTTCAATAACAGTTTAGGATGATAGCTTTTTTGACCAAGATAACTATACCGCTTTTCGATTGCAGAAGTGTCTAAGTTGTCTACAACTTCAGCGACTAATCTTGCTAAATGATCTTCTTTGATGAAATCTTCAACTGAAGGCGGCAATAAAAAATATTGCTGGCGATTAATAGGCTTAAATTTTTCCATGATAGTAAGACAACAGACACATGCACTTTGTTGTTTTTTAAATATCAACAAGTGTGAATTCTCGGTCAGCCTGATATCACTAACCCATAGTTGTTCAGTTCTGATTATTTCAAGCTCCAATATAAGGTTGCTATACTTACGCATCCAGTGACGGGAATCAGTTGTTACAGCGTTTCTTCTTCTGATCCTGATTAACAGCTTATACCTTGCCAGCAAACCAAATAAATAGTCACGACCCACATCCAGCTTATGTTCTGAGAGTTTTTGATTAATCATATAATGTAATTTTCGTGTGCCTACTCTTGGCAGTGATTGTCTTATTTCATGTACAAGTTGAAGAACCAAATCATCTTTTAAAGTATCGTTTTGCTTTCTCCACAAATGATCGTAATAAGCATGCCGGGTTTTGCCAAACAGTCTACTCAACTTCTCAATTCCTGCTTTAGGAGTTTCGTATTTCATCTTTGCTACTGTTTGGCACCAGGCTTTTTTCGGATAGCAATTTTAAATTCTTCTTCAGCAATATCAATCATTGTTTCCAATGCTTTTATCTTCAACCTTGCCTCCACCAGTTCATTTTGAAGTTCATTACCTGAATAACTAATTTGTTTTGCAGTCATATCTTTCTGATTAAAGCCGGCAAGATCGTTATCCTGTTGTTTCGCTTCACGCAACCAGGTGGTAAGCGTTTTCTTACCAACTTTATGGATCAATTGGGCTTCATCTTTAGTCATTCTTCCTTCTTGAAGGGCCCGGACTATGTTTCTTCTTTGGTGAACTGAAAAATGTGATCTTTTGGTAGCATGGTAAATTTCTGATCCAAATCTTGACATCCATTCTCCAAGGGTACAATAGGACATTCCATATTTACCACAGGCATCTTTTCGGGAAAGCCCATCTTCAACTTCTTTGACTACCTGAAGAATTAATTGCTTGTGAAACCTTGTACCCGGATCACTCCTCTTACTTGGGATACTCTTGTACTTCTTTGACATAAACTATACAATTTAGTGTATAGTTATTTTAGGATGGGACAACTGAACTAAGGTCTCCCAATTGGACAATCTATTTCGTTAATACAAACTGTACTTTTTGTTAAAGGGAGTTTTGTAATTTCTGTGTAAGTTTCTGGATTGAGATTCGCAAATTACTCCCTCAATTAGCAAACGGCAATCAGAAGTTAGCCCTGGTTTGCAAATCTCCTGCAAGAAAGTTCAAACTGCGGCTTGCCGTATCCGGATTCAAATTCAAACAAATATTGGAGCAATCAATTACATTTCTTCAGCTGTTTTGTGATTGATTGATAAACGAAGACCCTGTTGTTAAACAAATTATTTTTTATTAACTGGAATTTTATTCACGAAAAGGATCAGAACGAAAATTACCGCCTCACCTCAGTAAGACAGCATTAATCGAATTAATAAAAAAAATATTAAAGAGGAATCTTCTTGGCATTATGTGCCAGCCATTGTTCAAAGTTTTGCAATTCGGGATTTAATTGCTTCGAAATTTTCACATCCCGAAGCTTATTTAATTTTTCTTCAAATTCATCATATACCTGGAACATATTGCCAAGGTCATCGGCACCGGGGAAACCAAAACTACGATAAACGGCTGCGGGTATTTTATTATAGACAACCGGTTCGCCCAGTGCCTTACTTAATGCCTCCGCCATTTGCGTACCGGTTAAATGTTCACCGGATACACCCACATTTTTACCAATATATTCGTTTGGGTTTTTAAAAATTCCATAGGCACATTTGCCAATATCTTCTGCGCCAATACCCGCCATCTTTGCATCACCGATGGGCAGAGTAAGAACCAGTTTTCCATCTTCACCTCTTTTTGGTCCTGAGCCGAAGAAAATAAAATTATCCCAGTAAAATGAAGCATGGAAAAAAGTAGTGGGCACTCCGGCATTTTTAAATTGCTGATTCGATTCGCCTTTAGCATCAAAATGAGGAACCTTATATTTATTCATCAGCGTGGGCATGCGATCATCATGCAAAGGAACCAGTTCACGGGTATCTTCCAGCGTGGACCAGATAGCATGTTTAATTCCTGCTTCCTTTGCAGCCTTTGCAAAAAGTGCAGCTTCGGCTTTTTCTTGTTCAGGAGAAAAATGCGCCCAGTAGAATGTAACAAAAAAAGCACCGTATGCTCCTTCCAATGCCTTATGCACTGTTTCTGGTTTACTAAGATCGCCATAAACAACTTCAACTCCTGGTTTTGCTAAAGCTTTTGCTTTATCGGAGTTAATATCTCTGGTTACAGCACGAACTGAAAATTCGCTTCTAGGATCATTGGCAATGGCACGGACTAATCCGCCACCTTGTGCGCCAGTGGCACCAAATACAGTAATAATTTTTTTATCAGACATAATAAATTTTAAAGAATGATTAAAACTAAGTAGGTTTTACAAATAAAGTTCAGGAAAAGCTGATATTCATTGTTAACAATTATTCTGAAGAAAGGTTCTTGAATTAAATAAATATTTTTGCTATCAAACCAAAACCGAAAATTATTTAAACTTCCAATCAGGTCAGAAACCCGAAACTTCTGATATCCTGTAAATCCCGAATCACATAGTTGATCTTTTTATTACCCGGTTCTTCCAATTATTTAAGGTGAATGAAATATTCAAAGAATAAATTACTACCTTTAAAAGGCCTTTTTTTATATACTTAATTAAATTTTCATCTTAACAAATTCATATGAAAGTCATTCTTTTATTCATGACAACGTTCATTGTTTGTTGTGGATGTAATTCAAAAAAAGATTCACCTACTTCTAAAAAAGAGATAAATTCCTCTATAAAAGATTCATCTTCTAAAAAAATAGTACCCACAGCAGAGATTCAAATAAAAACTGCACTATTAGCTGCTCCACTGGAAAAGAGAGATAGTTGCACCATTTATGGCTACTCTCCCGATAAACAACTCATTGTTTTAAGAAAAGGTACGAATGAAATGATATGTCTTGCAGACGATCCTGATGTACCCGGTTTTTCTGTGGCCTGTTATTGCAAATCACTGGAACCGTTTATGCAAAGGGGACGTGAACTAAGAAAGCAGGGCATTAAGGATCAGCAGTTATTTGATGAACGTGGAAAGGAAGTAAAAGAAGGCACTTTGCAAATGCCCAAAGAACCAGCAACATTGTATGTTTATTCTGCCAAAGATGAAGATTTTAACCCTGTAACCGGTGATGTAAAAAATGGTTACTTACGTTATGTAATTTATATTCCTTTTGCAACGGCGGCAAGTACAGGTTTGCCGGAAAAACCATCTGCTAATGGCATGCCATGGATTATGAATCCCGGAACATACAGGGCGCACATTATGATTAATCCATAAAAATCAAATAAGCCGGTTTTAGTGGAATACATTGAGTCATCGAAATCCAAAATTTTCAACATCGGGTAAATCCTTAACAAAAAAAAGAAGCTGATTCTTATTTAGTTTCTCTTTTTTCTAACTTAATATGATAAAGAATGATGTGGAGAGCTTTACCAACTTCTTTACAGGAAAAATCCATTCAAATTATCCAAATAAATCATTGATCTGTTAATAATCTGTAAGTAAAGAATCAAACAGTTCTGTTTTTATCTGATCAATACCACGTTTCCTTTACCTATAATAACATGGCCCAAATAATCTATCCCTTGCACCATATATACGTAATTAGCCGTAGACTGTGGCATGCCATTGATCATACCATCCCAGCCTTTCCCAATTTCACTTGTGCTATAAACAAGCTGACCCCAACGATTATAAATCCGGAAATAGTTTAATTGTCTGATACCAACACATATCGGCCGGATAATATCATTCCGTCCATCTCCATTGGGAGTAAACGCTGATGGAACGAAAATTTGAGGGCCTGTTTTAAAAATAGTCACATTAATATTTGCCTCACCATAGCAACCTGCCAGATCAGAAGCCCTTACAGTATAAGTAATATAATCACCTACGGTTTGATTTAATATGGCGATAGGGTTGGGTATATTGGTAGAATTTAACCCGGTTGATGGGATCCACGTCCAGATATTTGCTGCAGAGTCATTGACTGTAGCATTTAGCTGTAAAGGTTGATTAGCAACAATAGAAGTATCATTTCCTGCAAAAACGATAATTGGCGGAGATACATTCACGGTAAAGGTGTCCAGTAATGGGTTAGGACAACCAGCGTTATTAATGCTGAGTACGTATTGAGTAGTTTGAGATGGCATTGCTGTAGCGCTGATAGCGGCTGGAACAGAAGTCAGATTGCCATTACCCTGGTTTGTCAATGTATTGCTATTGCTCCATGAGTAACTGGTACCAATATTAATGTTAGCATTTAATTGAATAGATTTTCCATAGCATATATCGGACAAAACAGGACTAATAGTAGCACTGGGAAATGGCACATTAAGTAATGAAATGGTTGCCATAGAACTTGTATCTGCAGGACACACACCACTTTGTACTATAACTCTGTATTCTGTTGTTGTTGCAATATTGTTTACTGCATAAGTCGTATTTGTATATGTTGGTGAAAAATTACTCCAGTTTGTACTGTCATTGGATAATTGCCAGTTTATAACTGAGCCTGTATTTCCTGATAATGTAAAAAGAGTATTGGCACTTTGTCCCAGGCAAGCAACTGTACTGGAAGGATCTAAAATTCCCCCTACACTTTTTGGATCAACAACTACCGTAGCTGCAGTACTGGTGTCCATTTTGCAGGCAGGTCCATTTTGAACTACAACACTGTAAAGAGTGGTAGAATCTAAATTCAATGCACTGTAATTTAAAGATCCAGTAGTGCCGGGAATAGAATTCCAATTTGTTCCATCAGTTGAGGATATCCAATTTAATATATTCCCAGACTGTCCATTTAAATTTAATAATGTACTATTTGTGCCTGAACAAACTGTATTATTACTGGTGACTGTCCCGGCAATAGTTGGTGCCGTTGTAGAAACTGCTATTGTATCCTTAAGATTTGCGCAACTATTAATTTCATTAGCAGTAATAAAACCGCCGGAATTTCCTGCTGTTACATTAATAATGTTGGAATTGTTACCAGAATTAATTGTCCATCCGGGTGGTATGGTCCAGCTATAGGTCGCTCCACCTAATGAAGGAACAGAATAAGTCAATGAATTATTGGTGCATGCTATTGTATCTCCACTGATCAACAGACCAGCACAGGTGTTTCTAAGAGCAACATAGGCATATGCAAAGTGAGCACCCGGTGTACAATTATCAGATTCAAAAGTCAGAGTTACCAGTTGACCTCGGTATGGCGACAAATCAAATGTAACTTCTGTCCATCCTTTTGTCCACACATCTTGTAAAAATCCTCCGGCGCCAGCGTGTGAAAAAAATAAAACAGGACTATTTGAAAAACCATTTGCTATTGCTGTAGCTGTATCTAAAGTAGCGCCTGTTCCGCCACCACCCTGGGCGTTATTAAAGGTGGGAAGATAATATTCAGGAGAGGCACAGCTAATGACGTTATTATTTGCAGTTAAAGTTGCTTTAAATAAAGGCTGTTCATTTGAGTTGTGAGTTCCATTTTCCAAAACCATTGCATAAGCATATGTCATAGTATAAGGAACTGTTACCGGGCCGGCAGGTACATTAATTAAATAAGTTATAGACCTGGTAAAACCTCCGGGATTGCCATTCTGACCACCTGTGGCTACATTATAATCATAAGAATTGTTAGTAGAACCTATTTTGACTGAATAATTATATGCATATCCATTAATTGTCGGGATAGTAGGAAAGCCTCCATATAAATCATTTGTAGAAGTAGTGATCACCTGAATCCCGGTAGCAGGTATATGATACTCCGGAATATTCGAAACGCCGCCATTAGGAGCAGGATAGGGTTGGCTGTTTGAAGTTCCGCGCAAACCTGTCTGGGCTGACCAATCAGAAATACTTCCGGCAGAAAAATTAATATTGGCAGGGCAGGATTGTAATTGAGAATAAACGGGAGAGATAAAAAAAATACTGAACCAACACGTCAGAAATATCATCAATTTATTACTCATAACCATCAATTCCTTCTGTTTTCAATTTTGGAATAAATTAAAGACAGTCTGCTAATTAGGATAGATATTATTTCCTACTAAAGGTTTAAAACATTTCGTTTTCGACCCGCCTTTATTGTAAATAAACCAATTTTACCCAATTATAAAAACGCCCAAACCTACCTTTTATTTCAATAATATAGAGTAATAATGCCATAAATAACAGCAACTTTACCTGTATTTACCAATTAGTTATTAAGAATTCGATTCCTGACAAATTATATCATTATCTTCTTTGCAGTATAAAATATATGCTTGCCTATCCAAAAACCAGACCATTGTAAGTTATCAGTATGAGATTACTCTGTTTCAGAAAAATCTTATAAGTAATGAAAGATTGCTAATCAAAAATTTCCGATATTGCGCAAATCTCATCTAAAAAAATTCAGGCTCTGATTTTCAGGATTTCATTTCTTTTAAATTAAATTATGAAACTTTACAACTTACTCATCAAGTATAGACTTTGGATTGGTATTGTTCTGGTTCTCGGCGGTGTTGCAGTTAATTTTACGTCTTCCTTTTGGCCTGCATTTCCCATGTACTTTGTTGGTGTAATTCTAGTTGCCGGCCATTTTTTCTTTGGCCCATTGCGATTGATTCAGGAATACCTGGAAAACGGTGACATTGAAGGAGCAGAAAAAATTTTAAACTCCATAAAATTTCCTCAATTACTATATAAACCTATTCGTTCCGTGTATTATACTTTAAAAGGAAATGTGGCCATGATGAAACAGGATTATACCGGCGCAGAAAAAATGATGAAGAAAGGTCTTGATCTGGGCATGCCTATGAAAGAAGCTGAAGGCGCCAGTCTTTTGCAAATGGGAATGTTATCCATGCAAAAAAATGATATAAGGCAGGCTGAAAGTTATATCCGTTCAGCTATACGAAAAGGATTGCCGGATAAAGAAAATGAAGCCGCCGCTTATTTACAAATGTGCAGCATTATGATGAATAAAAGAGAATTCCGTGCTGCCAAAGATTTTTTCAGAAAATCAAAAGCCTTAAAACCTACCACTCCGCAAATCGTTGATCAGATCAAGCAAATTGAAAAATATATTTCAAGAATTCCCGGTTGATAAGCAATAAGAATTTTTCAAAACCGTCCCGATTTTACCGGGGCGGTTTTATTTTTAAAATTAACTTTGATTCATGTCCGCCTCAAAGGAAAGATTAATAAAAAAATTTCTCGAAGAGTATGAAAAACTCAATGAACAGCAAAAACTTGCGGTTAACTCTATTGAAGGACCTGTAATGGTAATTGCCGGACCCGGAACTGGCAAAACTCAGATACTGGCCAGCCGGGTTGGAAAAATATTATTAGAAACTGATGTTCTTCCTCAAAATATTCTTTGCCTTACTTATACCGATGCCGGTGTGATGGCTATGCGAAAAAGATTATTGCAATTCATTGGTCCGGATGCATACAAAGTCAACATTTATACTTTCCATGCTTTTTGCAATGATGTGATACAGGAAAATCTTTCGTTGTTTGAAAAGACAGCGCTGGATCCCGTTTCAGAATTAGGAAAAATTGAATTGTTTAAGCAACTTATAGATTCATTTCCTAAAAATCATCCATTAAAAAGATATCGTGGCGATGTGTATTATGAAATAAGGAATCTTGAAAAATTGTTTAGCTCGATGAAACGGGAAGGCTGGACGCCACAATACATCAGCCAGAAGATTGACGAGTATATTAATGATTTGCCAAACAGAGATGAATTTATTTACAAAAGAAAATACAAAGAGTTTAAACCCGGTGACCTGAAAAAAGATAAGCTAGAAGAAGAAAAGGAAAAGATGCAAAAGCTGCGAGCTGCCGTGAGTGAGTTTGACCGTTTCCAACAGATGATGAGAAAAAAAAGTTTGTACGATTTTGACGATATGATCAACTGGGTAATCAAAGCCTTTGAAGAAAATAAAAATCTGCTGGCCAATTACCAGGAACGTTTTCAATACATACTTGTTGATGAATACCAGGACACCAGTGGCACTCAAAACCGGATCATTGAATTACTCATTAATTATTGGGAAAAGCCAAATGTATTTGTGGTGGGAGATGATGATCAGAGCATTTACCGTTTCCAGGGGGCCAATGTAGAAAACATGATGAAGTTTTCGGGTAATTATAAAAGTGATTTACTCACCATTGTACTTAAAGAAAATTACAGATCAACGCAACCAATACTCGATACTGCCAAAACGCTTATTGACCGGAATGCAGAACGATTGGTTAACCAAATGTCCGGTCTTAGTAAAGAACTTACCTCAGCGAATTTGCAAATTAACAGGCTGACTCATCAACCACATATTAAAGAATATGAAACGCAACGTCAGGAAATGATTGATATAACCCTGCAGGTACAGAAACTATTGACAGAAGGAACGCCTGCCGGGAAAATTGCCGTTATTTACCGGGAAAATAAATACGGAGAAGAATTAGCAGAATATTTTCGCCTGAGCAATATTCCATTTTACAGCAAACGCAATGTCAATCTTCTCGAAATTTCTCTGGCAAAAAAGATAATTCTCATTCTCAAATATCTTGAAGCCGAACATGATATTCCTTACAGCGGTGATGAAATGTTGTTCGAGATTTTGCATTTCAGTTGGTTTCATATCCCCGCTATTGAAATTGCCAAACTAAGTATTGCCGCTTCTGAAAAACGGTATAGTGATAATTCTTCTTCACTTCGGAAATTAATAATTGACCGGGCTAACGAACCAGCCAAAGATCTTTTCACAAACGGATTGCACGACAATATAAAAAAAGCTTCTTCTGTTTTTGAAAGCCTGATCAGTGATGCACCAAACATTACCCTGCAACATTTATTCGAAAATATTATCCGCAAAACAGGAATATTAAATGATGCCATGCAAAGCCCGGATAAACACTGGCAACTGCAAATTTTGACCGGCTTATTTGATTTCATAAAAGAAGAAACGCATCGTAACCCGGGTTTATCGCTGAAAGAATTAATAAGTTTAATCGCGTTGATGGAGCATGAAGATCTTTCCCTGCCATTGACTCAGATGAGTGGTGATGATCAAGGTGTAAATCTTCTTACTGTGCATGGAGCCAAGGGACTGGAATTTGAATCTGTTTTTTTGGCCGGATGTAATTCTTCCTTCTGGGAAAAGAAACGAAAACCAGGAAGTGGTTATACATTACCGGATACAATCTTTTCCGCGCAACCTAAACATAATGAGGAAGAGGAATTGAGAAGGCTATTTTATGTTGCCATTACAAGAACTCAGCTGCATCTTTACATTTCTTACAGCCGTTTAAAGAATGACGGAAAAGAGCTGGAACCTTCTTTATTCATTGCAGAAATCCTGGATCAGCAGCCGTTAGTAACAGAAAAAATATTTATCAGTAATGAACTCATGAGCGAATTTGCTTCTCTTCATTTTACAGAAGCTGCTGCACCGGAAATCGGAAAAATGGAAAAGGAATTTGTAGACAACATGCTTGAAAAATTTGTGATGAACGTAACAGCATTGAACAATTATCTTAATTGTCCGCTCGAATTTTATTTTAAAACCCTGATCCGGATTCCTTCACCCAAAAATGAAGCTGCAGAATTTGGTTCTTCTGTTCATTTCGCACTGGAAAAACTGTTCAGGAAAATGCAGGAAAGCGGCAAGGAACAATTTCCATCCAAAGAAATCTTTATTGCTGACTTTGAATGGTATATGCACAGGCACCGTGAAAGTTTCACTCAGGAACAATTTGACAGAAGAATGGAATACGGCCATGAAATACTTTCCAATTATTACGACAAATACATTAACCATTTCAATAAAATTGTTGCTATCGAAAGAAACATTCGTGGTGTCGTAATAAAAAATGTGCCTTTAAGAGGGAAGCTTGATAAACTTGAATTTGACGGTAAGTCCGTAAATATTGTAGATTATAAAACCGGTGATCCTGAAAAATCAAATGCCAG
This sequence comes from uncultured Bacteroidota bacterium, assembly GCA_963823125.1. Classification (GTDB taxonomy): domain Bacteria; phylum Bacteroidota; class Bacteroidia; order Chitinophagales; family Chitinophagaceae; genus UTBCD1. Next base: position 297,933 of record CAWGKD010000001.1, on the reverse strand, counting down.
ATTGCAGCAGCCTGATGATAAAAATCCATTAGGTGGCGACTATTGGAGGCAGGCGGTTTTTTACAAAATACTTGTTGACAATTATGAACAAAAAGGCTGGAAGGTTATCAGTACAGAATTTGATTTTGTTGAACCTGATAAGAAAAAAAATTACCAGAGGAAAAAACTGATCATCAGTCCTGCAGACATTGAAACAGTAACACAGCAGATCACTGATGTTTGGGATAAAATACAACAGCATGATTTTTATACCGGCTGCGGTAAAGAAGATTGCCATTGGTGCAATTTTGTAAAAACAAATAATATGACAGTCGCTCTGCATAATATGCAGGAAGAAGAATCAGAACTGTGATCAATGAGATTTATGGGATTATTAGGGAATATTTGAGAGCAATCAGGTTAAATTTGCAAACTTCTATGATCAAAAGAATTATTAAAGAATTTATTCCGATTCTCATTCTTATCGTTTTGTTGATACCACAAATCCTGGTTCAGACGGGTTGTGCAAATATTATTCCACCGCAGGGAGGGCCAAAGGATACTCTTCCACCTGTTCTACTTAAAGCGACTCCCCCTGATTCAACAAGGAATTTTTCAGGGAATAAGATCACATTTAATTTTGACGAGTATGTGGTTGTGTCAAATGTCAATGAAAACCTTATTGTTTCTCCTCTTCCGAAAATAAATCCTAATGTTGATTATAAATTGAAGACAGTAACGGTCAAACTGAAAGATACACTGGAGCCCAATACAACTTATTCTCTGAATTTTGGAAATGCGATCAGGGATAATGATGAAGGAAATGTGCTCAAAAACTTTGTTTACGTTTTTTCAACCGGCAAGTATATAGATTCACTGGAACTACGAGGCAAGGTAATACTTGCTGAAAATGGAAAAACAGATTCAACATTGATTGTAATGCTGCACAAAAGCGGGTATGATTCAGCCGTGATAAAAGAAAGACCACGTTTTATAGCACGGTTGGATAATAAAGGGAATTTTGTTTTCAAAAATCTTCCGGTCGGAACTTTTTATTTGTATGCGTTGAAAGACCAGGGTGGCATGCATTCTTATCTTGATAAAAAACAATTATTCGCATTTGCAGATAAACCTGTTATTACGTCTGAAAAACAAGACTCGATAATCTTGTATGCTTATGCTGCCAAAGAGAGTGTTCCGAAGCAAAAGACAATCGCTTCTGTAAATACAAAAAAAGAAGGAAATGACAAACGTTTGAAATTTGAAACCAATCTTGTTTCCAAAAAACAGGATCTTCTGGATAATCTCATTTTAACTTTTGATCAAAAATTAAAATCTTTTGATTCGGCCAAAGTCAGTTTCAGCAGTGATACAACGTATTCACCCATCCCGAATTATTCTTTTGAGGAAGACAGTTCCCGGAAAAAAATAATATTGCATTTTAACTGGAAAGAAAACACATTGTATCATCTTATTCTCGATAAAGATTTTGCAGAAGACAGTTTGGGTAAAAAATTATTAAAAACAGATACCCTGACTTTCACTTCACGATCAAGGCAGGAATATGGAAATCTTAGTATTCATTTTCGAAAACTTGATCTTTCGCAGAATCCGGTACTTCAATTTGTTCAAAATGATGAAGTCAAAAAATCATTCCCTCTTAGTTCAACTGACTTTTCCCAATCCCTTTTTATTCCGGGTGACTATGAGCTTCGTATCCTGAATGACAGCAATAAAAATGGTAAATGGGATCCCGGTGAATTTTTCGGTAAACATAAACAACCTGAGATCGTCAAGCCTGTGGAACGCCGCATTACCGTAAAGGCAGACAATGATAATGAGTTTGAAATAGCTTTGTAGTGAATGGTCAATAATGAATTGTGAATATTCCCGGATTTAGATTTAGTATTAATTCTCACTTTTTTGATAGCCATATTGACCATTCACTATTCACCATTGATTATATTTGCCCCATGCAATTCTCTTCTCAATTATTAGAAAATGCTGTAAATGAATTTGCCAAACTTCCCGGTATTGGTAAAAAAACTGCCTTGCGTTTAGTATTGCATTTATTAAAACAAGATGCAAACGAAGTCGGTCATTTTAGTGAAACGGTTTCTAAGATGAGAAGTGAAATCAAATTTTGCCAACGGTGTTTCAATGTTGCTGATGCTGACATTTGTTCTATTTGTGCCAATTCAATGCGTAAACAGGAAATGATTTGTGTAGTGGAAAATATTCGTGACGTCATTGCTATAGAAAGCACGCAGCAATTCAATGGCATATACCATGTATTAGGTGGAATTATTTCTCCGCTTGATGGCATCGGACCCGATCAACTTAATATTCAATTATTAATTAGTCGTGTTCAAAAAGAAAAAACAGAAGAGATCATTTTTGCGCTCAGTCCGAATATCCAGGGCGATACTACGATTTATTATATCCAGAAAAAATTACAACCTTTTCATATCCGCATTACTACCATTGCAAGAGGCATTGCTTTTGGCGGAGAATTGGAGTATGCTGATGAAATGACACTTGCTCGCAGTCTTCAGAATCGCTTGCCGGTTGAAAGCTATGTTTCCAATCGCTGATTTGAACATTTAAGGATTAACTATTAACTTTGAACCTGCAACAGGCGGATTTGTTTATTGTTCAGCCTGCACCGAAAAAATCGGAATTAAAAAACAGAACTAATAAACGTCAGGAAACTCACTCAAAGTTTTTCAGCGTTTATAGTTCACAAAAAGTATGAGCATGAAAACAATTCAGGATTGTTTGAATGAACGCATTCTTATAATTGATGGAGCTATGGGCACTATGATCCAGAAGCACAAACTTTCAGAAGCAGATTATCGTGGAGAAAGATTTAAAGATTGGCCTTCTGATCTCAAAGGCAATAATGATCTGCTTTGTCTCACACAACCACAGATCATTAAGGACATTCATAAAAAATATCTTGAAGCCGGCGCTGATATTATTGAAACCAATACATTCAATGCACAAAAAATTTCTTTGGCTGATTATCACATGCAGGAATTAGCTTATGAAATCAATTTTGCCGCAGCAAAAATTGCAAGAAAAGCAGTAGAAGAATTCATTCATGACTCACGCCTCACGACTCACAACTCAAAATTCGTAGCTGGCGCAATTGGTCCGATGAATAAAACACTTTCACTTTCTCCTGATGTAAATAACCCCGGTTACCGTGCATTGACATTTGATGATGCCGTAATTGCTTATTATGAACAGGTAAAAGGTTTAGTAGAAGGTGGTGTGGATTTACTTCTCATTGAAACTATTTTTGATACGCTCAATGCAAAAGCAGCCATATTTGCTATAAAAAAATATTTCAGAGATACAAAGCAAAAAGAACTTCCTGTTATGATCTCGGGAACTATCACGGATGCATCAGGCCGAACATTGAGTGGGCAAACATTGGAAGCCTTTTATACTTCCGTGATTCATGCAAAACCGGTAAGCATTGGATTGAATTGTGCTTTGGGAGCGAAAGAAATGCGTCCGCATATTGAAGAGCTGGCACAGATTGCCGGTTGTTATGTTTCTGCATATCCAAATGCTGGTTTACCAAATGCGATGGGAGAATATGATGAGCAACCGGAAGATACAGCACATTATATTGAAGAATGGGCCAAAGAAGGCTATGTAAATATTGTCGGCGGTTGCTGCGGTACAACTCCGGAACATATCAAACATATTGCTGAGCATGTAAAAAATCTAAAGCCACGTGCAGTACCAATTGTTGAAGAAACTCTAATAGCATAATGGCAGAATCAACACATATCAAACCTTATTTAAGATTATCCGGACTGGAACCTTTAGTAGTTCGCCCAGATACCAACTTTGTCAACATTGGTGAAAGAACAAATGTTACTGGCTCTAAAAAATTTGCACGACTTATCAGGGATAATAAATATGAAGAAGCCTTAAGTGTAGCTAAACAGCAAGTGGAAAATGGTGCACAGGTATTGGATGTAAACATGGATGATGCAATGCTGGATGGCGTAAATGCAATGACCACATTTCTTTATTTGTTGCAAAGCGAACCTAATATTGCAAAGATTCCCGTCATGATTGATTCTTCAAAGTTCGAAATCATTGAAGCAGGATTAAAATGTGTGCAGGGAAAATGTATTGTGAATTCAATCTCCATGAAGGAAGGAGAAGAAAAATTCATTCATCATGCTGAAATATGCAAAATGTACGGAGCTGCCGTGGTAGTAATGGCCTTTGATGAAAACGGGCAGGCAGATACAATGCAAAAAAAAGTGGATATCTCCGAAAGAGCTTATAAAATATTGACAGAACAAGTTGGTTACGATCCGCAGGATATTATTTTCGATCCAAACATTTTTGCAATCGCCACCGGACTGGAAGAACATAATAATTATGCGGTTGATTTTATTGAAGCGGCGAAGATCATCAAACAAAAAATGCCATTGGTAAAAATCAGTGGTGGCGTCAGCAATCTTTCTTTTTCTTTTCGCGGCAATGATCACGTTCGTGAAGCGATGCATGCGGTATTTCTTTATCATGCCATCAAAGCAGGAATGGATATGGGAATTGTGAATGCAGGACAACTGGTAGTGTATGATGAAATAGAATCTGGATTAAGAAATCTCTGTGAAGATGTTATTCTCAATCACAATAATAATAATAATGAAGCTACCGAAAAACTTATTGCTTTTGCAGAAACTGTAAAAGCAAAAGGAAAAGTGACAGAAAAAGATGAAGGATGGCGCAATTCATCTGTTGAAGAAAGATTAAAACATGCATTGATCAATGGCATTACTGATTACATTGATACTGACACGGAAGAAGCAAGATTAAAATATCCAAAACCATTGGATGTGATCGAAGGCCCGTTAATGGATGGAATGAATGTAGTGGGCGATCTTTTCGGCAGTGGAAAAATGTTTTTACCTCAGGTAGTAAAGAGCGCAAGAGTGATGAAAAAATCAGTCGCAATTCTTACACCATATATTGAAGCTGAGAAAGAAGAACGCCGCCAAGTGCATTTAGCAGCAGGCACAAAAAATGAAGAGAGTAGCAATGCGGCCCGTGTGCTGCTTGCAACTGTAAAAGGAGACGTGCATGATATTGGCAAAAACATTGTTGGTGTAGTGCTCGGCTGCAACGGTTACGACATTATTGATCTTGGAGTCATGGTTCATGCTGATAAAATTTTAGATACTGCAGAAAAAGAAAAAGTTGATATCATTGGCTTAAGCGGTTTGATTACTCCTTCATTAGATGAGATGGTACATGTTGCTCACGAAATGAAGCGAAGAAATATGAAACAGCCATTATTGATTGGCGGAGCTACAACATCAAGAATACATACGGCTGTAAAAATTGCTCCACAATATGATAATGGCGTTTTCCATATCCTGGATGCCTCAAGAAGTGTAACTGCCGTAAGCTCCTTACTGAACAAAGAGCAAAAAGAAATTTTCGCAAAAGAAATCAACAGAGAATATGATAATCTGAGGAAACAATTTTTAAATAAGAAAAGTAAATCTCTGATTCCGTATAAAGAAGCAGTGATAACAAAAGAATATTTTGACTGGAAAAATTACAATCCTGTAAAGCCAGCCATCGAAGGGGTAAAGACATTGAAAAATTTTGATCTTGAAATTATTTCAAAATATATTGATTGGGGTCCATTCTTCATTGCCTGGGAAATGCCGGGAAAATTTCCAGAAGTTTTAGAAGATAAAATTTTTGGTGTTGAAGCCACTCGTTTATATCACGAGGCAGAAAAAATGGTGCAAAAAATTATAAAAGAAAAATGGTTCACTGCTGATGGAGTCATTGGTTTCTGGCCTGGAGAAAGTAACAATGCTGATACAATTATATTGCAAACAAAAAATGGTGAAGTGAAGTTAGAATTTTTGCGTCAGCAGTTAAAAAAAGCAATTGGTCAGCCAAGTTTTTCTCTCAGCGACTTTATTTGTCCAAAAGAATTGGGGTCTGATTTCCTTGGTGCTTTTGTGGTTACTATTCACGGCGCAAAAAAAAATGTTGATAAATTTGCATCGGAACATGATGAATATAACAAGATCATGGTGCAAATATTGGCTGATCGTTTTGTAGAAGCTTTTGCTGAATGTCTTCACGAAAAAGTGAGAAAAGAATATTGGGGTTATGCAAAAGATGAAAAGTTGACAAATGAACAATTATTAAAAGAAGAATACAAAGGTATTCGCCCCGCACCGGGTTATCCTGCCTGTCCTGATCACACGGAAAAAATAAAATTGTTTGATCTGTTAAACGCAACTGAAAATATCGGTATTGAACTAACAGAAAGTCTTGCTATGAATCCTCCCGCATCAGTGTGTGGCTGGTATATTGCTCATTCGCAAAGTCATTATTTTGGTGTGGGGAAAATTATGCGCGATCAATTGGAAGATTATGCAAAAAGAAAAGGCATGAGTTTGGAAGAAGCAGAAAGATGGTTGAGACCAGTGTTGGAATAAAATTATAATAACTTTCGGTTCAATAAATCTTCAAACAATTGTTTCGGTGACAGAAATTGTATCCCATCTATTCCTATTAATTCTGCACTTTTTATATTCCTTAAACTATCATCAATCAAAATAGTTTTTAAAGAATCAACATTAAAACGTTTCAAAAGCCGTTGGTAAATTTCAGGAAATGGCTTTCTTGTTTTTTCCTCACCACTCACTACACGACCATCAAACCAGTGTAAAAACTCATACCGTTGCAAAGCGATTGGAAAAAGTTCAGCGCTCCAGTTAGTAAGAGCATATAATTTCAAATTCGTATTCTCTTTTAGCTTTTTAAAAATATCAACAGTTTCGTGTATTGGCCCTCCCAGCATTTCCGTCCAGCGTCCATAATAAGCACGTATTTCATTTTCCCATTCAGGATGTTTAGCAACTAATTCTTCCGTGGCGTTAGCAATCGGATAACCTGCATCCTGGTTTTCGTTCCAGTCAGGTGTAGTTATATTTTCAAGAAACCATTCTGTTTCTTTTTCAGTTTTAAAAATAGTACGGTACACATAACGTGGATTCCAGTCAATCAGCACGCCGCCTAAATCAAAAATGATTGTGTCAATAGATTTGCTCATCGTATTCTAATTCCGCTATGATTGTTTTTTTGTTCTCTAAAAAATTATTTCTCCATGCCACAAAAGCAGCAGTCAGCATTAGTAAAATTAATAATGACAAACCGGTTGACAGATTTATTTTTTCTGAAATAAAGCCGATTACGGAAGGACCGGTAAGAAATCCAATCAATCCTCCGGTAGTAACCATAGCAAAACCTTCTACCGGACTGATACCAGGAATATTTCCTGAAGTACTGAATAATACCGGTACAATACAGCAACATCCAAATCCAATTAAAATGTAACCCGCAATGGCAATACTGACAACGGGTGCCAGTACTACAATTAAAAATCCTATTGATGCAAGAAAAGCGCCCGCTATCACTACGCGTTTACTACCAAATCTGGAAATGATATCATCACCATTAAGTCTGCCAATCGTCATAGCTACAGAAAATCCCGCATAACCCAATCCTATAATTTCTTTGGCACCATGCAGTGATTCTTTTAAATAAATAGCACTCCAGTCTGCTACACAACCTTCGGCCATAAAAACCACCATGCAAATAAAAGAAATGGTCAGTATAGATAATGATGGCAACTTAAGTCCAGACCCCGTATGAATAATGCGATCATGAGAAAACAAATGGTTACGGTTAAAATAAATAACCAACCAGATAATTGAAGATATAAAAACAATTTGCAATCCCGATGACAAATGCAACGCAAAGAACATAGTCGCCAATCCTGCACTAACTCCACCACCAAGACTATACAGGCCATGACATGTACTCATCATCCTTCTGTTATATTGTTTTTCTAAAAATCCGACCGTTGTATTTACAGAAACTCCATTCAGAAAACCATTCATTCCAAAAAAATATAAACAAACCCAGAACATAAAACGATTGACAGAATTTATCTGCAAGATCATAATGATGCAAATTGAAACGTAACCCAGAATCATCCATTTGCCTACGGTTAAACGGCTGAATAATTTTGTTGAAAGAAATACTCCCGTTAATGCTCCTAATGGGGAAAGCAATAAGGAAAGTCCCAGACTGGCATCGGTAAATCCAAGTCGGTATTTAATTGCAGGAATGGATGCAACCCAAGTACCAAATACAAGACTGGAAGCTGAAAATAAAAATGCAACTGCTAATACCGGTTTTAGTTTTATAAATGAAGAAATGTTTTTAATCATAATGAATACAATGATCGCAAAAAATTTTATCTGCACACTTTATAAAAGCAAGTGTAACCTCAAATCATATAATCGTTAATGAAAATATTCAGTAACCCTTCAAAAAGCTTTTATTTATTATTTCTTTCAAAAAGCCACCATTTTCCTCTGCCATGTTTTAATTTATAATTTTTCCGGATATAAGTTTGTATATGATTCATGGCATCCTCAATATCATCCGTCAGCAGCACCAGCGACAAATCTTCCCGCTTAATCGTTCCTTGTTGTGCAAAAAATTCAAGGTATTCCCATAACTCTTTATAAAATTCTTTCCCATAAAGTACAACCGGAAATTGGCTGATCATTTTGGTTTGCACAAGCGTAAGCGTTTCAAAAAATTCATCCATAGTACCAAAACCGCCCGGCATAATGATGAATGCATAAGAATATTTTACCAGCATTACTTTACGAACAAAAAAATGTTCGAAAGTAATCGCTTTATTCACGTAAGGATTTGGCTTTTGTTCAACCTGCAGCCGAATATTACATCCGATTGATCTGCCTCCATTTTCGAATGCACCACGATTAGCAGCTTCCATAATTCCGGGACCTCCTCCTGTCAATACGGTGAATCCCAGTTCCGAGATGCGTTTGCCAAAATTTCTTGCCACCTGGTAATATGGTTCATCTTCCTTAAAACGTGCCGAGCCGAAAACAGTTATGCAGGGTCCGGCAAAATGAAGATTTCGGAATCCTTTTATAAATTCCTGGAACACATGAAAAGCAAAGTTGAGTTCATATCCGCGGCTCTTGGGTCCTTCTAAATAAACATGAATTTTCGGGGGAATAATTTTATCCGGTGCAGACATATCAATTATTTGGTTTTTGATTAAAAATAAAACATTTCATTTCATTCATGGTATTGTAATAATTTATTTATTTTTTTACCACACTGATTTTATCCTGTAATTTGACATGCGAAATTAATCATCCTTTATGCGAATTATAAGTTATAATGTTAACGGCATCCGTGCTGCCATTAATAAAGGTTTCCTGGATTGGCTCAAAACATATCCTGCTGATGTGATCTGCGTACAGGAAACCAAAGCAATGAAAGAAAATGTGGATCACAAACTTTTTAATGAATTGGGTTATCACGATTATTGGTTTAGCGCACAAAAAAAAGGTTATAGTGGCGTGGCGGTTTTTACAAAAATAAAACCAGATAAAGTTGAATATGGAAATGGTCATGGCGCCAGTGATGATGAAGGAAGAGTGTTGCAACTGGATTTTGGTGACATCCGGTTAATCAATGCATATTTCCCTTCGGGAACCAGCGGTGATGAGCGACAGGGTTTCAAATATAAATGGTTGGATGAATTTTTAATTTATTTAAACAAACTCAAAAAGAAATATCCAAAACTGATCCTTTGCGGTGATTATAATATTGCCCATAAAGAAATTGACATTCACGATCCGAAAGGAAATAAAAATTCTTCCGGATTTTTACCGGAAGAAAGAGCATGGATGACAAAATTTTTTGAAACTGGCTGGATCGATTCATTCCGGCAATTTCATCCTGAGCCTCATCGCTACAGTTGGTGGAGCCAGCGTTTTCCAAGTGTGCGATTACAAAATAAAGGATGGAGGATAGATTATATCAATGTAACTGAGCCATTGAAGAAAAATTTAAAAGATGCAGAAATATTCCCGAATGTGAAACACAGTGATCATTGCCCAGTGTACCTTGAAATAAAGATTTAAGGAGTTATGGTTGTTTACAATCTTTCGATGAAGGTCAATTCATCCATAGAAGCTGAGTGGGTCCATTGGCAAAAAGAAGAACATATACCTGAGATAATGAAGACCGGTTTATTTTCAGAATATAAAATGTATCGTTTATTTGAGCAAGATTCAAAAGACGATATTACTTACGTAATCCAATATTTTGCTTTGTCATTTGAAAATTACAATCGTTATATTAAAGAATTTGCACCGCTGTTACGTCAAAAAGCGTTTGATAAATGGGGCAATCGTTTCATTGCTTTTCGTACAATAATGGAATCTGTGCAATAAGTGTGGATAAGATTTCTATCTATCTGTAATATTTGATTTTTTCTGTCTCCCGCCAAATCCTTTGCTGGCAAGGATTTCGAAAGACATTATTTGAATGTATATTCTGCCATGGCTTTCAGCAGATTGCAAAATGTATATAACAATCTTTCCAAACCGCTATTTTATAAAATTGTTGCCTGCGCACAATTTGTTGTGATTGATAAATGTTTCATATCGCCGAATATTTTTTTGCCGGTATAAAAAACCATCTAAATTTGTCGCTGCTACTAAAAACATTAAAAAATACGTTATGAACAAAGCTGAACTAATCAACAAAGTGGCCGATGATGCCAACGTTACTAAAACACAAGCCAACGCTGCTATTGATTCCATTATCGAAGCTGTTACAAAAACATTAAAAGGCGGAGGCAAAGTTACTTTAGTAGGTTTCGGCACATTCACAGTATCAAAAAGAAAAGCCCGCAAAGGTCGCAACCCGCAAACTGGTGCAGAGATTAATATCAAAGCCCGCAGAGTGGCCCGATTTAAAGCTGGCAAAGAATTAGCCAGTAAATTATAATTGCATCATCACCGCATTAAAAAAGCTCCGATGCTTCGCTCAGAACCGGAGCTTTTTTAATTAATAACAACTAACTTTACAAACACAGAAAATAAAAAATATTTTATGGGAAGAGGAGATAAAAAAACAAAAAAAGGAAAAATATTCAAAGGATCTTTTGGAAAAAGCAGGCCACATAGAGTAAAGAAAACAAATAAGAAAAAATAATGGGGAATTTGATTAAAACTTCCGGGTCCAAATTACCAAATCACAATTCTTTTCAGGGCGCCAGTCTTTCTATTTTCCATTTACCATCATCCTGTAATGTATATTGAAGCCTGTCATGTAGCCGGCCAGGTCTGCCTTGCCAGAATTCAATAATAACGGGTTTTACAATATAGCCACCCCAATGCGGTGGTCGTTTTATTTCGCTGCCTTTCATTTCTCTTTCTAATTTCTGAAACTGATCATCCAGCCATTTCCGGTTTTCTATTACTTGGCTTTGAGGTGAAGCCCATGCCCCTATCCGGCTTGCCTCAGGTCTTGAATAAAAATATTCATCGCTTTCTGCATCGCTTAATTTCATCACTAATCCTGTAATACGAACCTGCCTTTCCAGTTCTTTCCAGAAAAAAACAAGACAAGCTTTTGGATTTTCCGATAATTGTTGTCCCTTAAAACTGTTATAATTTCCAAAGAATACAAATCCATTTTCACTAAAATCTTTCATCAAAACAATTCTTGCGGAGGGGGTGGCATCCATTGATGCAGTAGCCAGGGTCATAGCATTAGGTTCTTCAATTTTTGCAGCCAATACTTCTTTCCACCATTTATCAAACTGCTGAATGGGATCATCGGAAACTTCTTTTTCTGATAAGCCTTGTTGTGAGTAATCTTTTCTTATATCAGCAATCTTGTTTTTCATTTTTAATGCCATTTGAATTACAAAGTTAGCAGCTTAGGCTTTTGATAAATAAAAAAGTCCTTTCTGCGGTTCAGCGAAGTAAAGGACTTTTAAAAATTTATCAGAAATCCCTCTTTATTCATTTGTTTGACGACGCATCAATTGATCTCTTTCTTCAGATACAACATTCAGCATACTTTCCAATTCCCCGATTTTCTTTATCTGGGTTTCCAGTTTTTTATTAGCGTCTGATATAACCTGCAGATCATTATTAATTTCTTCAAGGTACGCTACTCTTTTTTGGAGTTGTTGTCGCTGAAAATTTGTGTCTGCTAATTTATCTTCCGTCTCAGTAAGTTTGGTTTGCAGATGCTGGTTTTCAGTAACCGTAGCATTTAATTTTATTTTTTGTTCCTCAAAATCACGGTTTAGTTTATAATAACCTTCTTTGATTTCCTGGTACTCCATACTTGTTATTTTGGAAGAGTTCACTTGTGTTTCCAGCTTCTGGATTTTTTCCTGCAGATGATTGAACTCATTGTATGTGCTATCCAGCATGGATGCCATTTCCTGAGTCAGGTGTTCCTTCTGTCGCAAATTGTTCATCTCTTTTTCTTTCTCTGACACCAGTGACCGGAGATCAGAAACCATATGGGACAATTTTTCATTATCCTTCAGAATTTCTTTTTGCTTTTCTTCAGTTTCCTTTATGATTTCAATTTGCCCAAGCAGTTGGTTAATCTTCTCATTATGTTCCATTAAACCACTTTGTGCTTGCCGGAGTTGTTCAATATAACCCGGTTTTTCTTCTGGTATGGGGACATCATGTAAAAGTTCAATCTCGGCCAGCAGTTTTTTATTTTGCTTTCGCATTTCGTCTGCCTCAATGGAATTGATATTATTATTTTCTTCGGATTCTGATAATCGTTCTTTAAGCAAAGACATTTCTTTATCTTTTGCTTCCATATCATTGAAATATTTCAGTTTCCAGGATTCGAGATTCCGGCTGAGTTTTTCCGTTTCTTCTGAATTATTTTTCAGATTACGATTGCTGGCAATAAAAAAATGAATGGTAATGCCAAGTATAACGGCCCCAAATAACAGGATAATAATTTCTACAATGGATAGAGAAAGATGAGCCATAAAATTTTGCTAATCAAAATGAAAACTATCAAAAAAAACCGAAACCGTCTTTATAAGTTTTTCACAAAGGATATAAAACACAAATGTAAAAAAAACTGAAATACAGGATTATCCTTTCACCAAAGTGCCCACTTTTTCCCCGGTAACTACCCGGCGCAGATTATCAGGTTTGTTCATATCGAATACTATGATAGGAAGATTATTTTCCATGCAAAGAGTAAAAGCCGTCATATCCATCACCCGCAAATTTTGAGTCAGGCACTCCTGAAATGTAATTATGTTGTATTTTTTTGCCGCCAGATCTTTTTCAGGATCCGCATTATAAATTCCATCTACTCTTGTACCTTTTAATATCACATCAGCATTTATTTCTATGGCACGCAATGAACCGGCTGTGTCAGTGGTAAAATAAGGATTGCCCGTACCAGCGCCAAATATTACCACTCTTCCTTTTTCAAGATGGCGGATAGCACGACGCCGAATATAAGGTTCAGCGATCTGCTCCATTTTAATAGCGCTTTGCAATCGGGTATATACTCCAACCTTTTCAAGACCGGCCTGAAGAGCCATTCCATTAATAACCGTAGCCAGCATTCCCATATAATCTCCATGTGCACGTTCAATTCCCGTTTCAGCCTCATTCATACCTCTGTAAATATTTCCGCCACCAATCACGACAGCAACCTGTACGCCTAAATCAGTAATGGATTTAATGTCTTGTGCGTACTGAGCGATGACAGAATTGTCAAACCCAAAATTTTTATCGCCCATCAATGATTCACCGGAAAGTTTAAGAAGAATTCGTTTATACCTTGGAAGCATTAAAAAAGAATTTGCGATGCGAAGATAGGGGAAAAATAACGGGGAAATGCCAGCCTTACCCGATAACAATTATCTGTTGAAAAATATTTTTAAAATGATTCTCTTCCCCTTTTACTTTATGATTTAAAATTGCCTTTAAATTCTTTTTTAAATCTCAAAAAATCAGGGATAGAAACATTCTGCACATAGGGATTATTGGGATGATGAAGAATATATTCCTGGTGATAATCTTCAGCGGGATAAAATTTTTTGAAAGCAACAACTTCTGTTACAATTTTATTTTTAAATTTTTTTTCATCCGTCAGTTTTTTAATCTCCTCTTCAATGATCTTTTTTTCTTTTTCATTGCTGTAAAAAGCAATAGACCGGTATTGTGTGCCCTCATCATATCCCTGGCGGTTCAATGTAGTCGGATCATGACTTGCAAAAAAAGCTTTTACCAAAGTTTCAAAAGAGATTTTTGCCGGATCATAAAAAACCTGAACAGTTTCAGCATGACCGGTTTCACCCGAACTTACTTTTTCATAATCAGGATTTGTATCGGTACCACCTGCATAGCCAGATATTGCATCTCTGACACCCACGAGACTTTGAAAAACAATTTCTGTATGCCAGAAACATCCTTCGGAAAAATAGGCAACTGATTCGGGAGTTGATGGTTTTTGTTTTATTCCTACCGGAATTTTTACATCATTATTTTGTGATGATGCACACCCGGTAAAAAAAACGAATGAAAATAAAATGACGATGATTGGTTTCATTTCAAAAATATTTTATTGTTGAGATTTTGAACTAACCGGTGGTTTGCCGCCTTCCGGTACAAAGATCAAAGCGGCAGAATTCATACAATAACGTTTTCCTGTGGGTGCAGGACCATCATCAAAAACATGCCCAAGATGCGAACCGCTTTTGCTGTCCACAACCTCCCATCGAAGATCTCCATAGCTGGTATCTTTTACCAACCGCACTGCATCAGGATTTATTGGCGCATAAAAACTGGGCCAGCCTGTTCCGGAATTAAATTTAGTTGTGGAACTGAATAATGGTTGCAACGAGGCTGCAGAATAATAAGTTCCCTTTTCATAAAAATGATCATACTTACCTGTAAAGGCTCTTTCTGTTCCTGCTTGCCGTAGAATATAATATTGTTCAGGTGTCAATCTTTGTTTCCATTCCGCATCAGTGAGTTTCATTGGATATATGTTTTTATTCTTAGCAATAGGAGGGTCGGGATATTTATTTTTACTGGATTGGCTTCTGCCGCAACTGGCAATTAATAAGCTCAGGGTTGCAATCATGAAAAATTTTGCAATTCGCATATTCGTTGGTTTTACAGATATTAACGATGGTAATTCCTAAAAGATTTACCAAACAGAAAGATAATAAGAAGATCAGAGGGTATTTTACGAAAATGGTAATATAGGATGCAATAGTAATTTTTTAACATTTTTATCTGAGACAAGTGAAATTTCCAATTATGTAAATAAGTATATTTTTTCAAATGAGAGTTATATGCAAAACCGAATATCCCTATTTTTGCAGCCCAATTCCTGCTTAGCTCAGTTGGTTAGAGCATCTGACTGTTAATCAGAGGGTCGCTGGTTCAAGTCCAGCAGCAGGAGCCATAAGTTTTAGCCATTTACATATATTGTAAATGGTTTTTTATTTTATTAAAAGATTGACTTATCTATTCTTTTGTAATTCCCATTGAAACCGCACTCCAATCAATATCTGATTTTCCCATTTCAATTAATGACTTCATATTTTTTTGCAGTAAATCAGCAAGCGGAAGATATTGGCCAACCTGGTTACCCTGTTCTAAAATAAGTTTCACATCTTTAAGTCCAAGCTTAACAGTAAAACCTGCATTATCAAAATTCTTATTTAGTATCAGCTTTGAATAATTATGATATAAGGGAGCATTAAACAAAGTTTGAGAAAACATATTCCACATCTTGAGGGCATCAATTCCACTTTTTTCAGCTAATGCCGTACTTTCTCCAATGGCTTCTAAAGCAGAAACAATCAAAAGATTCCCACACAATTTTACAGTATTGGCATTGGTTATTTGTCCACCAAAATCCCAAACCGCTGCTGCTCCGCATTGAATTAATAAAGGCTCTATTTCTTTAAGAATGTCAGGCTCACCACTAACAGCAAAATTTAATTTTCTTGATACTGCAGCTTCTGGTCTTCCAAAAACCGGCGCTGCTAAATAATGCTGGCCATTTTTCTGATGAAGTTCAAATAATCCGGAAGCAGTTGCCGGCAAAATTGTACTCATAGAAACATGAATTCCTCCGGGTTTTAACTTTTTTATTAATCCTTCCGTAACTATTGACATTATAGCTGAATCATCTGAAACTATCGTGAAAACAATATCGCATTTTGCAGCAAGTGATTCTATACTATCACATACTTCAACTCCCTTATTTAATAAAGGAATTGTCTTTGAAGAAGTCCTGTTATAAATAAGAAGTCCCGGATTATCCGAAGCTAAGTTGATAGCAATGGGAGTGCCTAAATTTCCAAGCCCTATGAAACCAATTTTTTTTGACATATTGAATAATTAATACTGGTTATGAAATGTAAGTTGAATATCTCTGATAAATTTTTCATATTCTTTACGAATTACAAAATTCCGGTAATAAAAAATAAAAAACGATGACAATTGTTAAGATTAAAGACAAAGATTCTCTTAAAAACTCTTTCAAATAATAACATGACTGGATTGAATTTTGTTTTTACTTTTGAAAAATCAATTATTTAAAAATGAAAAGTTATTACCTTATAATGTTTGCAGCAATATTATTATTGAATTCCTGTAATGAAAAGCCTAAAGAAAGCTCAGCCAAAGAAACCGATACAAAGTGGTGGAAGGAAGCAGTCGTTTATCAAATTTATCCACGTAGTTTTAAGGATAACAACGGAGATGGCATTGGCGACTTAAAAGGAATTATTTCTAAATTAGATTATATTAAAAGTCTCGGAATAGATGTGGTCTGGTTAAATCCGATCTTTTCATCTCCCAATGATGATAATGGATATGACATCAGCGATTACCGTGGCATTATGAAAGAATTTGGGACCATGGCCGATTTTGATTCTTTGTTAAAAGGTATGCATGATCGCGGAATAAAATTGGTGTTGGATTTAGTCGCTAATCACAGCAGCAGCGAACACGAATGGTTTAAACAATCGCGCAGTTCAAGAACCAATCCTTATAGAAATTATTATCATTGGTGGCCGGCTGAAAGAGGAAAGCCAGCTCATCGTTGGAGTTTTTTTGATGTAAATGAAGATGCATGGATGTATGATTCTGCCACTAACGCTTATTATCTCCACTATTTCTCACGCAAACAACCTGATCTGAATTGGGAAAATCCAAATGTTCGCCAGGAAATTTTTGACATGATGAATTTCTGGTTTGACAAAGGAGTTGATGGATTCAGAATGGATGTGATACCATTTATTTCCAAAGACACTACTTTTCCCGAATTACCCAAGCAATATAATGGCAATTATATCGCTTACTATGCTAACGGTCCGCATTTGCATGAATATTTAAAAGAGATGAATCAAAAAGTGTTAAGCAAACACGACGTGATGAGTGTGGCCGAAGGTATTGGCGTTACACCAGCTACCGCGCATGATTTTGTTGATGCAGACAGAAATGAATTAAACATGCTGTATCATTTTGATGGCGTGAATTACGGTTATGTTCCCGGTAAATTTAAAACTCCAGAGCCTGGGGGATATAAGCTGGTTGGATTTAAAGAAATTTATACAAAATGGGACAGCACTTTTGCCACAAAGGGCTGGGGAACTATTTATCTTGGCAATCATGATCAACCCCGGATGGTAACCCGTTGGGGAAATGATTCACCTGAATTCCGGGAAGTTTCTTCTAAAATGCTTACAACTTTTTTACTGACCATGCGGGCAACACCTTATTATTATTTCGGTGATGAATTGGGAATGAGCAATATCAAATTTGATAAAATTGAAGATTACAATGACATTGAAACGATCAACCATTATGCATTGGCCAAAAGTAAAGGCGAGGATTTAAAAGCATTCATTGAAGCACAAAAAATTTCTGCCCGTGATAATGGCCGTACGCCATTTCAATGGGATACAACTGCCAATGCCGGATTTACAACAGGGAAGCCCTGGTTAAAAGTAAATCCCAACTATAAAACAGTGAATGTAGCCACTGAAGAAAAAGACCCAAATTCTGTCTTAAATTATTTCAGGAAAGCTGTTCAACTCCGAAAGAACAATAAAACATTGGTTTATGGCAAATATGAATTGTTGGATAAACCCAATGAAAAAATCTATGCTTATACAAGAGGAGAAGGAAAAGACAAAATTTTAGTGATCTTAAATTTCAGCAAGGATAAAGTTAACTGGACTGTTCCGGGAGATTTAATGCTTGCTGAAACTCCTTTATTGAATAATTACGCTTCCTATTCAGCTAGAGCATCTTCTGTAGAATTAGAACCTTACCAGGCAATTGTAATTGGAGTAAAGTAATTGGAGCTTTAAATAATTTAAAATTAGGGCTGGACAGAATTATTTTAACCAGTCAAATAAGCCACCGCTTTCTTCAAGTCCCAAGTAAACCTCATCGTTCCTGATTTCTATGGGCCAATGTTTAAGGTAATAACCTTCGCCACTCACATTATGGCCGTTTTGTAAATTATATCTATAACGATGTATTGGGCAAACTATATTTCCGAGAGCATCAATAAACCCATCCGCTAAGATTCCACCAGCATGAGGACATTGATAAGCAAATGCAAAAATTTTTTCATTAAATTTTCCAATACACATTTTTCTTCCTTTCATTTCTATGCCGACAATATTATTTTCTCCTAAATCAAATTCATTAATGTGATCGGCAATCTTATGCCATGTATAATTTTTTTCAACCATCAAAAAAAGAATTCAGATTTATACGGATAACGCACCTTATATATTTCTTTTACTTTATCAAGGATGGATTGGCGAAGTTGTTTAAGGCCTTGCCTGCCGGCAGGCAGGTTTCGTTTTTCAATTGCAGAAATGAAAATTGCATTCCCATTTGTTTCCCTTTCCCATTTCTCCCGAAGATCTTCTAATAGTTCTTTTTTCGTACTCTCTTCCAGCCATTCATCAAACGTATTGGCTTCATACAAGTCCATTTTATTAAAAATAGTAAGCATGGGTTTCTCGGAAGCGCCAATTTCCCGGAGAGTAGTATTAACCACTCCGATTTGCTCTTCATAGCTGGGATGAGAAATATCCACTACATGCAAAAGAATATCTGATTCTCTCACTTCATCCAGTGTACTCTTAAAACTTTCAACAAGATGATGTGGCAATTTCCTGATGAATCCAACAGTATCACTCAGTAAAAAAGGAGTATTTTCAAAAACAACTTTTCTGGTGGTTGTGTCCAATGTGGCAAATAATTTATTTTCGGCAAATACTTCACTTTTACTCAGTAAGTTCATGATGGTTGATTTGCCCACATTAGTATAACCAACGAGTGCAACCCGGATAAATTCTCCCCGGTCTTTTCGCTGAGTGAAAGATTGTTTATCAATTTCTGTCAATCGTTTTCGAAGCAAAGAAATTTTATCACGGACAATACGGCGGTCGGTTTCAATTTCAGATTCACCCGGTCCGCGGGTTCCAATGCCGCCTCCCAAACGTTCAAGATGTTTCCACATTCCTCTCAATCTTGGCAAAATATACTGGTATTGTGCAAGCTCAACCTGCGCTTTAGCCTGTGCGGTTTTAGCACGGCGTGCAAATATGTCAAGAATAAGATCTGAACGATCAATAGTTTTTATATCCAGCTCCTTTTCAATATTTGTGATTTGCGAACCATTTAGTTCATCATCAAAAATTATTACTCGTATATTTTTCCCTTCTGCATATTTTCTGATCTCTTCTAATTTTCCTTTTCCGATAAAAGTACGGCTATCAGGATGCGGTAATTTTTGTGTAAATCTTTTTACAGCAATTGCTCCAGCAGTTTCGGCTAAAAAGGCCAGTTCATCCAAATATTCCTGTACTTGCGGTTCTGTCTGGCCTTTACTTATTAAGCCTACCAGTATTGCCTTTTCTTCTTTATGAATAATATTTCTTTTATTCAGCATGACTAAAAAATCCCCTCAATGAGGGGATTGGCAAAGATAAAAATTAAAAAATTTTACTGATGGTTTGAAATACCAGCATAGTTACAAGCCGCTTAATGTCACTCCAAATGTATAAGGGTGAATAACAGGGCCCATTAAATTCTTAAACAAGGTACCTAACTGGTAACTATAATACAAGCCAAAGTGACCCCAGCCTACTCTCCCTGTCACCACGAGGCGATTACCATTGAAAAATCTTTTGCTGGCTTCTTTCTCCACATAATTGTTGAGAGTTGATCCTGCGGAATTTTGTAATGTCTTCGACCTGGTATGAGCATTTATCAATGCTCCAACTTTTATGCCCAAAGCTATTTTAAAACTTTTATCATTATGCATAGGATCAAATGCATAGCGTAACTCGATAGGCGCTTCTACATAATTTGTGGAAAGTTTAGATTTTTTAAAATGAGTAGTATCGGTCTGGTTTGCAAAATCAATTGAAGGTGTGAGGTCTTTAATCCCAATATAAGTTTTATTAAAAAACATATTATCGGAGCCAATGCCGACGCCTACAGCCACACTATAATGTGGATTTGTTTTAAAGGGAAAGTCGTACATTAAATAGACATTAATACTTTTGGAAAGTCCTTTTACACTAATAGTATCAGGTCTACCAAACCAACCAACATCACCTAACTGGATCATAAAGTGATCATTGGCACGATTACTTAGATCGATCGTTTGTTTTTTCTTTGTTGTTGTCGAATGGTTTTGAGCAAATAATGATAGTGAGAATATCACTCCTGCCATTGCCAAAAAAAATTTCCTCATAAAATAGTATGTAATGGACAAATGTATTTTCATCCCGGTTAAGAAAAGGTTAAAGAAACGAATTGATCAAATGATACTGTAAGAAAACGGAATGAATTTCCGTATGATTACAATTTTTTACTGTGGACCCTGTTGGGATCGAACCAACGACCCCCTGATTATGAGTCAGGTGCTCTAACCGTCTGAGCTAAGGGTCCTGACTATATTATAGTCAATAAATATTTTTCAAATTCAATGAGCCGACGACTCTCCCAACTTTGCGTCGGGATGATCTAACCGTTTGAGCTAAGAGTTCTGAGCCATTTGCTCACCGAGCGGCAAAAATATAAAAATAAAAGAGACAGCGCCTATTTGATCTCTTCAAAATCAATATAGTCGTCAGTAAACTTTTGAGTGGAAGAATTTTGAGCAGACTTTTTTTGCTGGCCAAACTCCTGTTGTTTAGAGTTCATATAATCATTCATATGCTCATGCATATCCCGGAATCCTCTTTTTACCTGCCTGGTAGTTTTATAAACCGGTATAGCAAACCTGAAAATAATATTATACAGCAGGTAAACAATAAAAGCATATAATAAAATTTCTAAAATCATATTTTCAAAGGTAAGATGATATTATTATTCATATTTCCAAAAATAGGTAAATGACAGTTAAAACACGGTGATCGGGATATAATGCCGGATAAGTTTGGTGGGTATATCATGTTTCCATTATATTTGCACCGGCAATAGACGAAGAAGGGAACGAGGTTCGTTCCCTTCTTCTTTTGTAACCCCGTGAACTTAGAATCTCAAATAAAGGCTCTTGAACAGAAAGTAGAAACTCTGATTAGTGGTAAACCTGGTTTTTTCCTAGTGGAAGTTAAAATCAGTGCCGCTGGTAATATTTTAGTTTTTATTGATGCTGACCAGGGAATCAGCATTGATGAATTGGTACAGTGTAACCGAAGCCTTTACAAACAAATCGAAGAAAGCGGCCTGTTTCCGGGTAACAATTTTTCGCTGGAAGTTTCTTCACCTGGTTTGGACGAACCTTTAAAGCTTCATCGTCAATATTTGAAAAATATTGGTCGCAGCGTTGAAGTGACCAGAAAGGATGGAATAAAAACAATAGGAAAATTAATAAGCGTGACGGAAACGGAAATAATTATTGAAGAAGAAAAGGGAAAAGGGGAAAAAAAAGAATGGGTAAAATATAACATCTCATTTGACAATATTAAATCAACAAAAATTCAAATAAGGTTTTAATCACCTGGGTTTAGTTTTTAAAACCAGGCTTTCAAAATTTCGAATTATGGCAAGTATTAATCTTATCGAAGCATTTCAGGAATTTAAAGAGGCGGAGAATATTGACCGCCCAACCATGATGAAAGTTGTGGAAGATGTATTCAAAACTCTGTTGCGAAAAAAATACGGCAGCGATGAAAATTTCGATGTCATCGTAAACGCAGAAAAGGGTGACCTGGAGATTATTCGCCGCCGTGTAATCGTTGAAGATGGCCAGGTAGAAGATCCGCTGGCACAAATAGCTTATTCTGAAGCAGTGAAAATTGAACCCGATTTCGAAGTTGGAGAAGAGTTATACCAGGAAATTGATTTGTTTGATTTTGGTCGCCGAGCAATTCTTGCCGCTAAACAAACTCTGGCTGGTCGTATCAGTGATTTGAAAAAAAATCTGCTGGCAAAAAAATATAATGACCGGATGGGTGAAATTGTCAGTGCTGAAGTATATCAGGTATGGAAAAAAGAAATCCTATTACTGGATGAAGAAGGCAATGAGCTTATACTTCCAAAAAGCGAACAGATACCGCAGGATTATTTTAAAAAGGGCGAAAATATCCGTGCAGTAATTAAAAAAGTTGATATGAAAAATAACTCACCTGTTATTATTCTTTCACGTACTTCGCCCGAATTTCTTGCCAAACTATTAGAAATTGAAGTTCCGGAAATCTTTGATGGGCTGATTGTCATTAAAAAAATCGTTCGTGATCCCGGTGAAAGAGCTAAAGTAGCTGTTGAATCGTATGATGATCGTATTGATCCTGTTGGAGCTTGTGTTGGTATGAAAGGAAGTCGCATACATGGTATTGTCCGGGAGTTAAAAAATGAAAATATCGATGTGATCAATTTCACTAACAATACTCAGTTATTAATTCAGCGATCATTGACACCTGCAAAAATCACAAGTATGGAACTTGATCAGGAAAATAAACATGCCAATGTTTATCTGAAACCTGACCAGGTTTCATTGGCCATTGGCCGTCGCGGAGTCAATATTAAATTAGCTTGCGAACTGACAGGATATGAGTTGGATGTCTATCGTGATAACGAAGGTGAAACAGAAGAATTTGATATTGATCTTGATGAATTCAGTGATGAAATAGAAACCTGGGTCATTGATGAATTGAAACGCATTGGTTGTGATACAGCCAGAAGCGTATTGGATCTCACGCCTGAAGAACTGGAGCGCAGAACTGATTTGGAAAAAGAAACCATAGATGAAGTAAGAAAAGTATTGAAAGAAGAATTTGAAAAAGAATAAAATATTTAATGATAAATCGTGAATGTGAAGTTTGATGTCTCACTTTCACTATTGACTATTGACAATTTAAAAAACCTGAATGGCAGAATTAAAACTTCCAAGATTATTAGCTGCAGCCAAAGAATTTAATATTGGCCAGGACACCCTTATTGATTTCCTTATAGGCAAGGGATTTCCAAAAGATGAGCTGAAACCCACTTCCAAAATGACCGAAGAAATGTACCGGGCTTTGCAAATGGAATTTCAGAGTGACAAAGCTGCTAAAATGAAAAGTGATGCTGTGGACTTGCCCAAAGGAGGAATAGCCGAAGCAAAAAAGAAAAAAGAAGAAGAAGAGATCAGTTTTAAAAAAGAAGAAAAGAAAGTTGTCAAAAAGGAAGAACCCGTTGAAGAAAAAATTGCAAAAGATAAACCGAAAACAGAAGAGCCAAAAAAAGAAGAAGTAATAAAAATAGAAGCTCCTGAAATTGAAAAACTAAAAGTAATTGATAAAATCGATTTGTCAACTATTGACTCATCTACCAGACCCAAAAAAGGAACAAAGAAGAAGAAAGAAGAGGGAAAAACCATTACTAAAGAAGAAAAAAAACCTGCAGCCAAAGGTGGAAAGAAAGGGAAAAAAGAAGAACCAAAAGTCGAAGAAACAATCATTGAGAAAAAAGAAGAACCGAAAATTGAAGAAGAGTTACCACCTGTAATTGAAAATATAAAAGCAGAAAAATTAGAAGGCCCAAAGATTCTTGGTAAGATTGATTTACCCGTTGACAGCGAGACAAGACCAAAAAAAGATGAAAAGAGGAAACGAAAACGTATCCCTATAGAAAAGAAAGAAGTTAAAAGAGAAAATCTTTTTAAAGATAAAAAACCGGGAGGTGGTTTTAGCAGGGACGATCGGAGAGACAGGCGTGGTGGTGGCGGCAGTAGCATTCGCCGGGATCGTCGGCATGAAGATAAACAAATTGATGAAAAAGAAATTCAGGAAAAGATAAGAGAAACGCAAGCTAAGTTAGCTGGCGCCGGTGGCCGTGGTAAAAGCCTGAAAGCAAAACTTCGCCGGGAGAAAAGACAGGAAATGGCTGAAGCAATGGGCGAAGCGGTAGATGATCATAAACTTCAGGTAACAGAATTTATAAGTGTAAGTGAACTGGCAAACCTGATGAATGTAAACTTTGCTGATGTCATTAGTAAATGTATGAGCCTAGGCATCATGGTATCTATTAACCAACGGCTAGATGCTGAAGTTATTGAGTTGGTAGCTAGTGAATTTGGTTTTGATGTGGAATTCATTGATATGGAGAAACAGTTGGAAATGGAAGAAGAGGAAGAAGATGATGAGGAAGAAGATTTACAACATCGCTCACCTATTGTAACTATAATGGGTCACGTTGATCATGGCAAAACTTCATTGCTTGATTATATACGCAGTGCTAATGTTGTGGCCGGTGAGGCTGGTGGTATAACACAACATATCGGAGCATACCAGGTGACTTTGCAGAATGGAAAAGAAATTACTTTCCTCGATACACCCGGTCACGAAGCATTTACTGCCATGCGTGCAAGAGGCGCCAAAGTAACTGATATTGCTGTTATCGTTATTGCCGCGGATGATGCAGTAATGCCGCAAACCCGGGAAGCCATCAGTCATGCACAAGCTGCTGGCGTACCAATGATATTCGCCGTTAATAAAATTGATAAAGAAGGTGCAAATCCACAAAAGATATATGAGCAGTTATCACAAATGAATTTGTTAGTGGAAGCCTGGGGTGGTAAATATCAAAACCAGGAAATTTCTGCCAAGAAAGGATTGAATGTAGATCAGTTGTTGGAAAAAATTTTACTTGAGGCGGAATTGCTTGACCTCAAAGCAAATCCTGACCGTGAAGCTTCCGGAACAATCATCGAAGCAACTTTGGATAAAGGTCGGGGTTATGTAGCTACCGTATTAGTAGAAAATGGAACATTGAAATTAAGTGATCTTGTCGTAAGTGGTCAGTATTACGGAAGAGTAAAAGCAATGTTCAACGAAAGAAATAAAAAAGAAGATGTCGCTGGCCCAGCATCACCAGCATTAATACTTGGATTAAATGGTGCTCCGCAGGCAGGTGAAAAATTTAAAGTGTATGATGACGAAGCAGAAGCTAAAGAAGTGGCTAACCGCAGGGCACAGATACTTCGTGAACAGGGCATTCGTTCTAAAAAACATATCACGCTGGATGAAATTGGCCGACGGCTTGCTCTCGGAAATTTCAAAGAGCTTAAAATTATCATTAAAGGAGATGTGGATGGGTCAGTAGAAGCTTTAAGTGATTCATTGCAAAAATTATCTACGCAGGAAATTTTAGTGACAGTAATACATAAAGGTGTTGGTCAGATCAATGAAAGCGATGTGGTATTAGCCGAAGCTTCTGATGCAATTATCATTGGTTTCAATGTCCGTCCTTCTTTCCAGGCTTTACGCCTGGCAGAAAATGCGGGCATTCAAATAAGAACATACTCTGTTATTTATAACGCGATTGAGGAAGTGAAAAGCGCTATGGAAGGAATGCTGGAACCAACCATCCAGGAAAAAATAGTTGCTAACGTTGAAATAAGGGAAGTTTTCAAATTTGATAAAGCGATTGTTGCAGGATGTTATGTGCGGGACGGAAAAATAAAAAGAGACTCAAAAGTTCGTCTTATCCGGGATGGAATTGTTATCTATCCTACTGGTGAAGGTGCCAGTGCAGAATTGGGTTCTCTGAAACGATATAAAGACGATGTAAAAGAAGTGGCAGCCAATACTGAATGTGGCTTAACAATTAAAAATTATAACGACATAAGAGTTGGTGATGTTGTAGAAGCCTTTGAAGAAGAAGAAGTAAAAAGAACATTATAAGGCACCTGACGTTGTTTCTATGTTTTTACCGACAAACTTTTGTTAAATACCCTTAGAATTTGTTTTATTTTTTGTGATGAAAAGTATTTTTGAAGTCATGCTATCTTTTAAAAAAATTATTACTGCTTGTTTGTTACTTGTTTCCTGCGTTGCCTTTGCACAAGGACCAAAAAAAGTAGTTGCAGATAAGATCATTGCCATTGTTGGCGACAGGATTATTCTTCAATCTGATATTAAAAATTCTATACTTGATCTAATCCGGCAGGGAGGAACCGTTCCTGATAATGCTGAATGTCTTTTTACTGAACAAGCCATTGTTTCAAAAATACTGATGTTGCAGGCGTTGAAAGATTCTTTACCTGTTACTGATGAAGATGTAGAAGCTCAGCTGGATCAGAAAGTTCGTTATTTCATAAACCAGATGGGTGGCAGCCAGCAGGCATTGGAAGAAGTGGCCGGCAAATCCATTTACCAGATTAAAGACGATGCAAGGGAAAGTGTGAGAGAAAGTATGCTGGCAACGGCTATGCGAAATAAAATTGTAGAAGATACCAGGATCACTCCTAATGAAGTAAAAGATTTTTTTGACAAAATTCCCAAAGACAGTTTACCCTACTTTGAATCAGAATTAGAAATTGGCCAGATCGTTTTATATCCTAAAGCATCAAGGGATATGGAAAAATATATTGTTGAAGAGCTGAATAATTACAAAAAACAGATTGAAAATAAGGTGGCTACTTTTCCTGAACTGGCTAAAATGTATTCTGAAGATCCGGGAAGTAAAGATCAGGGTGGCCAATACCAAATCAATCGAAATGAAAAAACATATGATCCTGTATTCCTTGCTACTGCTTTTCGCCTGAAAGACGGAGAAATTTCATCTCCTGTAAAAACAAAATTTGGCTATCATATTATTCAAATGGTGCAACGAAATGGTGACGATGCAGTTATTCGCCACATTTTGCGCATACCTCCAATCACCAATGACGAAATCAACCAGGCTATTGCAAAATTAGATACGGTACGATCAAAAATAATTGCAGGAACAATGGCATTTAATCAGGCCGCCTTTAAATACAGTGAGGATGATGTAGAAAAATTTAATGGACCGTTTCTTATTAACCGGGATGGCGCACCTTATGTGACAATAGACTTGCTGGATAAAGACATGGTCGGTATCATCAGTAAATTAAAAGTTGGAGAAATTTCTCAGCCAAAAGTTTTTGAAGATCAGGGGAAAAAAGGTGTCCGTATTGTTTACCTGAAATCCCGTTCTGAACCACACCGCATGAATCTTCACGATGATTACAGCAAAATTTCTCAAATGGCTTTAGATCAAAAAAAATCGGAAACATTGACAAAATGGCTCGACGCAAAGATTGCTACTTATTATATCATGGTTGATAATGAATACGCCAATAAATGTCCACAGCTGAAGCGCTATGTTGCAAGCCAGAAAAAACCTTTTTAGTTTTACTATCTCTCGAAAAATTTTACTGTTTTTTTACAAACAATTGTAATCAAAAACAAGCAAGGCAATTTACTGATCAACCATTACCTTTGCCGTTTCCATGAGTGATCCGATTAAACACGAATGCGGTCTTGCATTTATACGGTTAAGGAAATCTTTCTCTTATTACCAGCAGCAATATGGAACGGTAATGTGGGGTCTCAATAAACTGTACCTGCTAATGGAAAAGCAGCATAATCGGGGACAAGATGGAGCTGGTGTAGCAGCCGTTAAACTTAATACAGAGCCAGGATACCCCTTCATGCATCGTATTCGTAGCAATGCACAGCAAGCTATTGCCGATGTATTTCAACAAATAGAAAAAGAAGTGGAAGAACTGGAAAAATATCATCCGACGATCCGAAGCCATCCGGGATTAATGAAAGGACATGTAAATTTTTTGGGAGAACTTTTATTGGGGCATCTCCGTTATGGTACACAGGGAAAAAATAAACTGGAATATTGTCATCCTTTCATCAAGCGTGATACAATTGTTGCACGTAATCTTGCATTAGCAGGAAATTTTAACCTGGTAAATACGGATGAACTTTTTGCTTTGGTTGGTAAAGAACCCGCAGATGCTACCCGATTTAGTGATTTGGCTGCCATGATTGAAGTGATGCATACATTTCTTTGTAAAGTGGATGAAGCGTCACCTGAAAAATTAGATATAAAAAAAGTATTAAAAAAAACCCTGCCATTATTTGACGGAGGTTTTCACGTAGGCGGACTTGTGGGCAATGGCATTGGCTTTGTTTTCCGTGATGCACATGGCATACGACCTTCTTATTATTATATAAATGATGAAGTAGCGGTAGCTGCCTCTGAAAGAGCGGCTATACGAACTACGTTTAATGTTGGGGAAAATGAAGTGAAAGAACTGATGCCGGGACAAGCGCTTATTGTAAATGAACTTGGAGAAATAGAAATTGCGCAGATACTGGAACCGAAAGAAAGAAAGGCCTGTAGCTTTGAACGAATTTATTTTTCCCGCGGCAGCGATGAAAAAATTTACCGTGAAAGAACCACATTGGGATACAACCTGAGTGAGCCGGTGTTGAATGCTATCAACAACGATCTCAGGAATACCATTTTTTCTTTTATTCCAAATACTGCCGAAGTAGCTTTTTATGGTTTATTAAAAGGAATGGAAGACTATCTTAATAAAATAAAAGTTGAAAGAATTCTTAGTTGGGGGAAAGAATATGATGCAGAGAAATTAAATGAAATGGTCAGTCGCCGCATACGTGTTGAAAAAATTGCTATTAAAGATGTGAAGATGCGGACTTTCATAAGCGCAGATGCTGGTCGAAATGAAATGGTTCAGCACGTTTATGACATTACTTACGGAACTGTAAGAGCCGG
This sequence comes from uncultured Bacteroidota bacterium, assembly GCA_963823125.1. Classification (GTDB taxonomy): domain Bacteria; phylum Bacteroidota; class Bacteroidia; order Chitinophagales; family Chitinophagaceae; genus UTBCD1. Next base: position 268,942 of record CAWGKD010000001.1, on the reverse strand, counting down.
ACAAGATACATTGGTTGTAATTGATGATTCCATTGTCAGAGGAACGACATTAAAAGAAAGCATAATCCGGATGTTGGCACGGTTAAAACCAAAAAGAATTATTGTTGTTTCTTCTTCGCCGCAGATCCGGTACCCGGATTGTTACGGCATTGATATGAGCAAAATGGGAGACTTTATAGCTTTCAATGCTGCGATTGAATTGATGAAAGAAAGAAAGAAAACAAATTGCCAGAAAGAATTGCTTGATAAATGCAAAGATTTGCAACGAAACAATCAATTGCATACTGAAAATGTGGTAAAACAATTATATAAACAATTTACCACAGAAGAGATTTCCGATAAAATTGCACAGCTCATCACTCCACCCGGTTGTGATATCCCGGTGAATGTAATTTTTCAGACCATTGAAGATTTGCATAAAGCTTGTCCCAATAATCTTGGCGACTGGTACTTTACCGGCAACTATCCCACTCCCGGTGGAAATAAAGTTGTGAACAAAGCTTTCATGAATTATATGGAAGGGAAAAATGTAAGAGGTTATTGAACCCCGTCCCCCTAAAGGGGAAATAACATTCTGATTCAAAAAGAACTTTTATAAATTTGGATACACAAAATTCCCCTTTAGGGGATAGGGGTATGAAGCAACTTCTTCTTATTCGACATGCCAAAAGCAGTTGGGATGATCCATCAGTAAATGATTTTGAACGGTCATTGAATGAACGCGGTAAGAAAGATGCACCAGTAATGGCTCAACGTTTGTCAGATAAAAATATAAGAATTGATTCCTTTATCAGCAGTCCTGCAAAAAGAGCCAGCCGCACAGCAAAAATTTTTGCTGAAATTTTTAATAAAAAAAAAGAAGAAATCGTTTTTAAGACTGCACTTTATGGAGCAACATCAGAAGTGTTCTATGAAATCATCAGCAAACTGGAAGATGAACTTGACAATATTGCCGTATTCTCGCACAATCCGGGCATTACCGATTTTGCCAATGATTTGACCGAAACAAAAATTGACAATATTCCTACTTGCGGAATCTTTGCAATAAAAATTGATACAAAACATTGGGCCGATCTCAAAGAAGCTAAAAAAGAATTCTGGTTTATGGACTATCCCAAGGCACAATAAGGAATAAAGATTTTATTTAACGTCCTTAAAAATTTATGGAGTTTTATTCTTCAATTACCGGCGGTGCTGTTCGGCTTACTAAAAATACTCCCAGGAATATCATCACTCCGGCAAAAATTTTTTGAATAGTCAGATGTTCATGCAAAAACAACATGGCAATTGCCGCTGCAATAACAGGCTGCGTATATATGTATGAGCCCGTTGCTCCTGCGCCAATATGCTGTATCCCATAAATATTAAAATAATAAGCAAGGAAAGTACCGGCAATCACGATAAAACTCAAAGACATAATATGGCTCCATTCAAACTGCTGCCACTGTAATTCAGAAAATTGTATCCATCCAAATGGCAATATCATAATGAACCCGAATGTAAATACCCACCGGATGACATGCAGAGGAGAATATTTTATCATTAATGGTTTGACAAGAACAAAATAAATAGCATAGGAAATTGCATTAAGCATAATCAACAAATCCCCAGACAGATAATTACCAGCATGTTCCAAATTTTCTTTTGCCATTATTAAAACTATTGATCCGCTGATACCTAAAGCCAGGCCTAAAGCTTTTGCTATTGTCACTTTTTCCTTCAGTGCCCAAAAAGCAATTATTGTAATTAATAATGGAGTACAAAGCATCAGTAACGATGCATGAATAGGTGAGGTTAATGTGAGTCCTTTAATAAAAAGTGTTTGATTGATGCCAATACCTGCAAGTCCACATAAAAAGAAACGGCCAAGATCTTTTTTGTCAATACCTGCTTTGTTTGTTTCTTTTCCGGCCATGCTTTTCCCAACTACCCACAACAACCAGAAAAGAATAAGGCTGATTGTTACACGGAATATATTAAGCGCATAAGGCTTCACCAGTGAAGGTGATATATATTTCACCATGCTATAGTTGGAAGCAAAAAAAAGATTGGTACAGAAAACAGCGATATGGGCTTTTGTAGTTGGCTTCATGAAACAGCCAGCAAAGATAAAAAGCGCCGGATAAAGAATAGCATAAAATGTAAATTCAAAAAGATCTCAGTGAGCTAACAAATTTTTCTATTGTAATACTTAGTTTATTTTCAGAATCAAAATTTGGGAACTTGTAAGAATAATTTCCAGCATTTTTCAGAGCTTTTTCTAAAGAAAAATTTTTTTGCTCCACACAAAAAGCAATCTTTTTTTCTGAAATATATTTGGCCAGATATTCTTGCTCTGTTTGTCCCGGAGTTGGGATCAAAACACTTTTTTTGTTTAATGCCATAATATCCATTATAGTACTATATCCACTTCTGGAAATTACAAATTCTGCTTTTTGCATTTCCTTGTTTAATTCCCCGGCAGGCAAGTGATTATAAAAATGAATTGTATTTGTCGAAGGGATCATTGAAGATGAGTCGGGCAATCCCCGCAGAATTACAGCAGTTCCATTATAATGAGAAATTTGATTGACAATAATATCTTCCAAAATGCTTCGCTGCGGTTCTGGACCTGAAAGAATTATCAACAAGTGATTTGGCAGAACTGGCTGAATAATTTTATTAAATCTAGAAAGCACTCCAATATATTTAAGCGGTATATGAAGTCCCTTTTCGCTGTGAGACAATTTGCCGGCAAGATTATTTTTTCCTTCCGCATCAGGCACCCAGCATTCAGAAAAACGATTGATATACCGAAAATTTATTTTGCGCAATATTATTTCGCTCCACTTTCCAAATGGACTCTTAATATTGAGCTGATGAGTGATAAATACAGAAGAACTTTTTTTATGATATAATCCAAAGCGATTATCACTGATCACAGCATCAAAAGCGTATTTATCAACCATTTCTTTGAGCCATCTGTTTTCCATTTTTATAGCCCGCAACATTTTAGAAATTTGGAAAAACATCTCTGCAAATAAACCAGCAGCTGATTTTGCATAACGGATCCTATAACCGGGCAGTTGCAAAAAAGGAATTTGTGGAAATTCTTTTTTTAATAACACTTCCTGCGTTCCTTCTCCTGCTATCCATACGTCAACATCATGTTTTAATAGTTCTCGTATTACAGGTACGCATCGGGTAGCATGACCAAGGCCCCAATCAAGCGGAACAAAAAGTATGCGGGTTTTTCCCTGATTTTTTGTGATAATTGCTTGATTCATGTTAATCTTTTCGATTCCCAAGGAGTCAACATAATAATTTATTTGTAAAATAGTTTTAATTTAGAACTTCTCCCAAGCCGAATAAGTATCTTGGAGAATTCAATAAAATATTTTATGAAAACAACCCAAAAAACAGTTCTATTATTATTAATTCTTGGAATATTTACGCTGGTTGCCTGCCAAAGAAACTTTTATTCCGGAACAGGCAAGGGCAGTAAATGCGGATGTCCAAGCCACCAGGGAATGGTAGGTTATTAAAATAAAAGTGATGCAAAATCCCGGCCGCGATATGCTGGTTCTCATACGAAATGAGTTTATGAGCGAAAGAGCCATTAAAAAAGAAGTAGAATACCTCAACAGTATTTTGTTTGGTATTGAATCTGAAACTGAATTTTGCAAAGCACATGAATTAGTAATAAAAAACCGGATTACATCTAAGCCCCAAAAAATACAAAATGCTGCACGCAAATCTGATCTGAAAGCTTTTAATTTTCTTATTAACAAAAACTAAGCAAGCATTTCATTTTTCAAAGCATCTTTACAAATTTTCATTGTTCATTATACCGACCAGATTCAAAATTTAAAATACACAAATAATCTTCCGAAATTTTTACTGTCATTTACAATGCGGTGATATAATGGTTTAATATGTGGCTGTTGTAAAAACCGTTCTACTTTTTTCCGAAGTTGTCCGCTTCCTTTGCCAGGAATAATTTCTACTTCACGGATTTTTTTATCAATAGCTTCTTCAAATGCATTTTGCAAAGCCTTGTCAATTTCTTTGCTGCTGTTATAAATATCGTGCAGGTCCACTTTTATTCTGGCCATGATAATTTATAGTCTGAAGAAAAGTTATTGGGAAAGTTTTTTTAATGCAGATTTTAGTTTCCCGATCATTTCATCAATCTCTTCTTTTTTGCATGTGCCTACACTCAGACGATACCAGGGATTGTTTCGATTGGTACCAAAAGCATAGAACGGAACAACAGCAAGTCCAGCTTCATTCAACATGTAAGCCGTTACATCGCTTTGTGATTCCAATATCTTTCCTTCAGTAGTTCTTTTACCGGTTGCATCAACTTTTATTGTCAAATAAATAGCTGCTTCAGGCGCAATGACATCTACAGGCAATCCTTCTTCTTTCAATTGTATAAACCCTTTATAAATACCGCGTAATCTTTCTTCCAGTTCACTTTTAAAATGAGCGAGATGCTTTTCTATTTCTGCTTTATTTACTAAAAATTTTGCAACGGCTTTCTGTTCTGCCATTGGAGCCCATGCTCCAATGTGGCCCAGAATAGATTTCATTTTGCTAATAACAGATGCTGGGCCCATGCTCCAGCCCACCCTTACGCCAGTAGCAGCAAACACTTTACTGATGGCATCAATGAAAACGGTATAGTCACGCATTGCAGGCCGCAATGAAACGGGATTGTAATGTTTAATATCGCCATAAGTAAGATGCCAGTACATCTGGTCATACATGATAAACACTTTTTTTTCTTTATCTCCTCTTCTCGTATTTTCTTCAAGTACCAGATCACAAATAGCTTCAAGATTCTTTTTACTGAATGTTGTTCCGGTAGGATTTTGAGGTGAGCATAAAGAAATGAGCGTTGCTTCCTTTATATGCGAAGAAATATCCTCTACAGTGGGCATAAAATTATTTTCCGCCTTTGCTTCTATAACAATATGTTCTCCTTCAACAAAGTGAGTATAATGATTGTTATTCCAGGAAGGAACAGCATAAATCACTTTGTCGCCTTTATCACATATAGCACGGAAGCTTGCATAAATAAGCGGACGACCTCCGGAAGCCACTAATATTTCGGATAATGAATAATCAAGTCCTTCCCAATTTTTCATAAAAGAAGCAATAGCTTCTCTCAAATCAAGATTGCCTTCAGCAGCCGGATAATTGGTAAAATGTTTCCGGTAAGCGTCAACAATTTCATCTTCCAGTTTTTGTGGTATGGGAAAAATAGAAGGATCAAAATCACCAACAGTAAAATTATAAATACGTTCGCCATGACGGATTTTTTCCCGTATTTCACCTCCCAGTTTCACAATTTCGGAGCCGATCAGGGTTTCAGAAAGATGCGACAATTTCATGCACAAGCTGGTTTAGTTGTTCATAAATCAGGTATCAAATAACAATAGCAAATGTAATTGTTTTTGTAATTGAAAAAAGTTTGCGGGAAGCTGAACTTTCAAAGAAAAATGAACTCCTCAAAAGTTTATAAATTTCGGAGAGTTCAAATTTCATTATATTAATTTGCCTTAATTATTCAATCGGTTTATAGTCTTTAAATAAATTTATTTTTGTTCCTTCTGCTTGTTGCTGATATGCTTTCCACTTAGTTTCAAAAAAATCATTGATACGCTGAATTGCAATACCGATCATTACTTCAGTATTCTGTACCAGTTTTTCTTCTTGTGCACCAGGCACTACTTCTTTAGCACCAATGGAATAATTAGCTGTTTGCATTACACTCATTACAGTTTCTCCACGTTCACGACTGAGTCCCTGTCTTTTGGATTCTTTACCACTGATAAATTCTCTGATGGCTTTTATAGAATCCAGCATTACATTGGAACTTTTCCGCAATGAATCAATTTCTTTCCCACCCAAATCTTTTATTTCCGCCGTCAATTTATTGCAAACTTCTTCTGCTTCTGTTAAGCGATCCATTCCAGTAGTTAACTTATCTGTGCTCTTATGTAAACGATCATACATTTTTCTTTGTGCAATTTTTATATCATTCCGGTTACCTAACCTGGGATCATCTTTAACAGTAACAAAAGTGGAATCCATTTCTCTGGCAAATGATATTACTATTTTATATGTTCCTGGCAGAACCTGTAATCCACCTGGTTCCTGTGCACCTGGCCTTGGCTTTGGAGAACTCGGTTGACGATATCCTTTTTCTTCCATTCCCCAATATTGGCGGTTAAATCCGCTGTCAACACCCCAGCGCAATGTGCGAATTAATTCATTTTTATCATTATAAATTTTGACCAGTGCTGTGTCACCAAAACTTCTTCCACCTCCAGCAAACTGTCCCCTTCCTCCACCTCTTCTTCCAGTTTGTTCTTCTGCAGGTTGACTGGTTGAAGAATTTATATTAAGTTGAGCACGGGCTGAATCTCTTTTTGAAAGTTTATTAATATAAAATGAAACAGCAGCACCTCTTGGCCGGTTTGCCGCATCCCACAAACCCCAAACACTCCAATCATATCCCGGAGCTGCACGATATTGCGCTTCATATGCATCCGGTGAAACAAATGCAGTTACATTCTTTGTAAATGATTTGCCCGAATTAGCAGCCAGTTTTCTCAACGGACGAATATCATCCAGTATCCAGATGGCACGGCCAAATGTTGCAATCACCAAGTCAGCTTCTCTTTCTTGTATGGCTAAATCGTAAGTAGAAACTGATGGATAGCCGTTTTTCCATTGTTGAAAATTTTGTCCATTATCAAAACTTATCCATAAGCCTTGTTCTGTTCCTATAAAAATTAAATTGGGTTCTACAGGATCCTGAAGTATGCACAATGCATAACCGGTAACTTTTTTCTCATCAATCATTCTTGTCCATGTTTTGCCATAATCTGTCGTTCTGAAAATATAAGGTTTGAAATCACCGAGACGATAATCATTGCAAACAACAAAAGCTTCACCTGCATTGTAGCGGGATGCTCTTATTTGTGGTATCCAGCAACCAACAGGCATGCCCGGAATTTTTCCCCGGAAATTGGTCCATGTTTTTCCTCCGTCTCTTGTTAGTTGAACATTACCATCATCGGTGCCTGCCCAGATAACATTTTTTTCTTTTTTAGATGGTTCAATGGTAATGATTGTACAATAATTTTCAGCGCCGGTAATATCAATCGTTAAACCGCCATTATTATTCTGGTCAATCTTGGCGCTGTCATTAGTAGTAAGATCGGGTGAAATGATTTCCCAACTTACTCCCTTGTTAACACTTTTGAAAACATATTGTCCTCCAAAGTAAATAGTATTTTTATCAAATGGATCCTGTGCAATAGCTGTGTTCCAATTAAACCGAAGATCATTTTTATCACCTAATTCCATTTTCTTAGGTTGAATACCCCAACGTTCCCCGGTGATGTAATTATAACGGTCAACGCTTCCGCCCTGACTCATACTATATATCCAACCATTACCATCCGGATCGGGAATAACATTAAACCCATCACCACTGCCGATATTCTGCCAATAAAAATTACGAATGCCTCCGTTTGTCCATGTATATGCAGGGCCAAGCCAACTTCCATTGTCCTGCATGCCACCCATTACATTATAAGGAATTTCATTATCCACACTGATATGATAAAATTGTCCAACAGGAATTTTTTCATCAAATGTCCAGTTCTTTCCACGATCATGTGTGATGCCGATGCCACCATCATTTCCATCAATCATGAAATCAGGATTGTTTGGATGTATCCACCATGCATGATGATCCGGGTGAATTCCTGAATAAGGAATTAATGTTCTGAAAGTTTTTCCTCCATCTTCACTTACTTCCACTTGGTCATGTATATCGTAAATCCGGTTTTCATTTTTCGTATCCACTTTTATTTCCTGGAAATAAAATGGACGATTGGTTACCCATCGCGGATCGCTATTCACTAATTCCCATTTAATACCGCCATCATCGCTTTTGTATAAACCATTTTTAGTGGCTTCTATCAATGCATATACTCTTGATGGTTCATTGGTAGAAAATGCAAGCCCGATTCTACCGAGATTTCCATCGGGCAATCCATCTTCTTTTCCTAATTTCTTCCAATTGTTTCCTCCATCAATGGTAATATACAGGCCACTACCCGGCCCACCGCTTTTAAAACTCCATGGGGTACGGTGATGTTGCCACATGCCGGCAATCAATTTATTTGGATTGGATGGATCCATAACCAGATCACCACAACCCGTTGTATCATTTGTATGTAAAATTCTTGTCCATGTTTCTCCGCCATCTGTTGTTTTATAAACACCACGTTCAGGATGCTCAGCGTAAGGATTGCCGATGGCTGCCGCATAAACAGTATTAGGATTGGAAGGGTCAATGATAATGCGATGAATGTTTCTTGTTTTCTCAAGTCCCATTCTTTTCCATGTTTTACCAGCATCCATACTTTTAAATATGCCTTCGCCAAGATCGAGTGAATTGCGTGGGTCACCTTCACCTGTTCCCACCCAAACTATATTTGGATTGCTTTGCTGAATAGCAATTGAACCAATATTCTGAATGGGTTGTTCATCAAAAACCGGCGTCCACGAATTGCCGCTGTTTTCTGTTTTCCATACACCACCGGATGCAGAACCCAGATAAATGATATTCGGATTATTAACAACTACATCAATAGCAACAATTCTACCACTCATGCCCGAAGGGCCAATGCATCGTGGTTTCCAATTTTTAAATTTTTCTAAAGACAACTGCTTGCTGACAGGCAAGTCTGTTTGCGCATTAGTAAAAAATGAAATGGCGGAAATAACGATCAGGAATACAATTTTTTTCATTGCTGAAGTTTTGGAACAATAAACTTACTGAGATTATAATCAGCAACAAAAAAGATTGGATGTGCGGTATGATATTAAACAAGAACTAAATATTCCGAATATATGTTGTCATATCTGCTATTTAAAAGTGAGCCACCCAAGGGAATCGAACCCTCGACCTGCTATTTACGAAACAGCTGCTCTGGCCATCTGAGCTAGGGTGGCGTTTAATCTCTTATAAAGTTAATTGATCAAACAAATATTTCTCTTCTTTTTACCTTTTTTAATTTACTTCTTAGGAGAAAAATCAAGCACAACTCCATTGATACAATACCTAAGGCCAGTAGGTGGTGGACCATCATCAAACAAGTGCCCAAGATGTGCTTTGCAACGGCCACATTGTACTTCTGTTCTTCTCATTCCATGTGAATTATCCGGAGTATAAATAACACTTTCTTCACTGACGGCTTCATAAAAACTGGGCCAGCCACAACCGCTTTCAAATTTCGTATCACTTTTAAACAGTGCATTACCGCAGGCAGCGCAATAATAAGTGCCAATATCATTCGAATTCTCATACTTACTGGTGAATGGTTTTTCTGTTCCTTTCATACGGGCAATATAATAGACCTCTCGTGGTAATATTTTTTTCCATTCATCTTCACTCAATTCCAGTTTGGATGTTTCAGTATTAGAATAAACTGGGTTTTTTTTGAATTCATTTTCCATTAACATATTTATTTTTTGCATTCTTCTTTAACAAATTTACGATTTCAATTTTCAACAGAATTTTATTACCCTGACATGCGTTAGTTCTGTCATTTTATCAGTTAAAATTATTTTGACCAAATTACCTGGCATCAACCATTTTTCAGCGACTGTATATTATATTTACCACTTTGATTCACAGCTTATGTTCAATGTAATTTTGTTTGGTCCGCCGGGGAGCGGAAAAGGCACTCAATCTGAAAAGCTGATTGAAAAATATGGCTTGATTCATCTTTCTACCGGAAATTTGTTGCGTGAAGAAATAGCTCAAAAAACTCCATTAGGATTAGAAGCAAAAAATTTTATGGACAAAGGTCGATTGGTTCCTGATGAAGTGGTGATTGGTATGATTGACAGTTCTATTGAACATCATAAAGATGCGAAAGGTTTTTTATTTGATGGTTTCCCAAGAACAGTAACTCAGGCAGAAGCATTAGATAGACTTCTCGAATTGAAGAAAACTGATATTGCCTCTGTTCTCGCACTGGAAGTAAACGAAGAAGAATTAATCAACCGTTTACTGAATCGTGGAAAAACTTCCGGTCGATCTGATGACACAGATGAATCAGTAATCAGAAAAAGATTTGCAGTTTATAATAACGAAACTGCTCCTGTAGCTGAACACTATAAAAAGAAAAAAAAGTTTCAGCCAGTTAAAGGTGTGGGAACTGTAGAAGAAATATTTTCTTCACTCAGTGAAGTAATAGACAATAAACTGAAAGCACGGAGCCATAAATAACGTGATTCACCTCCTGTTTTTTTTTCATTTCTTAAGAAGAGAATCCGCTTTGTGCAATGCATCAATCATGCTTTCTTTTATTTTCGTCACTTTTGACTTTTCTGATTCCAGGTACTGTGTACGCCGGTCAACATCATTCTTATCAGAGTCCATATTAAATTCATCCATCCATTTGTTCATGCCATCTTCAGCAGATTTTAATTCGGCAAGCAAAGAATCTAAATGATTTTTGTAATTTACTGTTGTCGTTTTTGATTTTCCTGAAAGTTTGTTGAGAGAACCAAGAATATGTTGCACGTTATTTTCCATCCTGGACATTTTTCCCATTCTTGCCATACCAGCATCATGTCCATCCAAAACTTCATCTAACAAACTATCAACATGAGTTTTTGGTATTGTACTGGTTTTCTCATTTTTATTTCCTGAATTATTACAGGAAACTAAAAAGACCATCGCACAAATAAGGATACTACTTTTTTTCATACACTTGTTTATAATGCAAAGATAAGCCACAGATAAAAACCAATCTGCAGGACCTTCTTAAGTTTTGAACTAATTTCGTTGTATGTAAAGAAGTTTGCTTTATGAAAAAGTTACAGAATTATATTTCCGGAAAATGGATAAACGGAGATGATGATGGTCAGCCACTATATGATGCCGTTAATGGCGGTTTGATTGCTATGGCAACAACCAAAGGACTTGATTTTGCCTCGATGGTTGACTATGGAAGAAAAATTGGAAATCCGGCGTTGCGTAAAATGACTTTTCATGAACGTGGAAGAATGTTGCGTTCATTGGCTATTTATTTAATGGAAAAAAAAGAAAAATTTTATCCGGTAAGTTATCATACCGGCGCCACCAAAGCGGATAGCTGGATTGATATTGAAGGCGGCATTGGTAATTTGTTCAGCAATGCATCACTGCGAAGAAAATTTCCCGACTTATCTTATTGTACCGATGGCGAACCAATTCCATTGAGTAAAGCAGGAACATTTATTGGTCATCATTTATTGGTTCCCAAAGAAGGAGTTGCTATTCATATCAATGCTTTTAATTTTCCGGTCTGGGGAATACTGGAAAAATGTGCGGTGAACTGGCTTGCCGGAATGCCAGCCATTGTAAAACCAGCAACCATTACTTCTTATCTGACCGAAGTTGTAGTCAAAGAAATAATTGCTTCAAAAATTTTACCGGAAGGAGCTTTACAATTGATTTGCGGCAGTGCCGGAAATTTATTAAATCATGTTTCATCGCAGGATGTTATCACTTTCACCGGTTCTGCAACAACCGGATTAATGTTGAAATCAAATCCAAAAATTTTGAGTGAAAGTGTTCCATTTAATATGGAAGCTGATTCTTTGAACTGTATTGTTCTTGGTGATGATGTAGAACCAGGTTCAGCTGAGTGGGATATTTTTATTAAAGAAATAAGAAAAGAAATGACCGTGAAAGCCGGACAAAAATGTACGGCGATCCGGAGAATTTTTGTTCCCGAAAATAAAATGGAAGATGTATGGAAAGCTATTGCCACATCATTATCACAAATTACCATTGGAAATCCATTGAATGAAAAAGTAAGAATGGGTTCATTGGCTGGAGAAAGTCAAAGATCAGAAGTCAGAGGTCAGATACAAAAACTTTTGGCTTCATCACAAATTGTTTATGGAAGTCTGGACAGTGTTGAAGTAATTGACGCTGATGCAAACAAAGGAGCATTTCTTTCACCTATATTATTGAAAAATGAAAAACCCTTTTCATCTGATGAGGTTCATGAAGTAGAAGCATTCGGACCTGTGAGTACCATTATGCCATATAAAAATATGGACGAAGCAATTGAATTAAGCAAAAAAGGTAAAGGTTCATTGTGCAGTTCTATTGTTACAGCAAATAATAATATTGCAGCTAAATATGTTATTGATGCCGCTTCGCATCACGGAAGAATCCTGGTGTTGAATTCGGAATGCGCAAAAGAAAGTACAGGTCATGGTTCGCCATTACCATTATTAGTACATGGCGGTCCCGGTCGTGCCGGTGGTGGTGAAGAAATGGGCGGCATTCGCGGTGTAAAACATTATATGCAGCGCGTAGCTATACAAGGTTCGCCAACGACCATCACAGCTATTACACAAATATTTCAGCAAAACGCAAAAGGAAATCAGGATTCGATACATCCGTTCAAAAAATATTATGAGGAATTAAAGGTTGGCGATCAGATTATCACTAAAAAGAGATTAATCGCTTCAGAAGACATTGAGAAGTTTGCAAACTTGAGTGGCGATCATTTTTATGCTCATATAAAAGAAACTGATTTTACTGACACGATGTTCGAAAAACAAGTGGCACATGGCTATTTCATTTTAAGCGCAGCTGCTGGTCTGTTTGTAGATAGTTATGAAAAAAACGCTGTACTGTTAAATTATGGTATTGATGAATTGAGATTCACAAAACCTGTTTATCCGGGCAATGAAATATATGTTCGGTTTACGTGCAAAGAAAAAGTTCCACAGGATAAAAAAGAAGAAACCGATATTGAAAAAGGAATTGTAAAATGGCTGGTAGAAATTTTTGATGATACAAATGAAGTGGTTGGGATTTCTACTATTCTCACCATGGTAAGACGTCAATATTAGATAAATTTTATTTTATGGTTAATCAAAGCAACGAAGATTATGTAAAAAGTGAGCTTCACAACGGAATAAGAACAATTGAATTCTTTCATCCGCATAGTAATTCATTGCCTGGAAAAATATTGAAAGAACTGGCATCTGCAATCCATTCTGCTGGCTCAGATGACAAAACAAAAGTGATCATCCTCCGTTCCGGTGGTGAAAACCTGCCTGCCGGCAAGGCAGGAACATTTTGTGCCGGCGCTTCTTTCGACGAATTGATTGAAATAAAAAATGAAGAACAGGGATTGCAATTCTTTAGTGGCTTTGCTCATGTTATTAATGCTATGCGACTTTGTCCGAAATTTATTATTGGTCGCATTCATGGTAAATGTGTTGGCGGTGGTGTGGGGTTGGCTGCGTCCGTTGATTATGCAATCGCAACTGAAAAAGCAGAAATAAAATTAAGTGAATTGGCAATGGGTATTGGACCATTTGTAGTTGGACCGCCTGTAGAAAGAAAGCTTGGTATATCAGCTTTTACAGAATTATCGATTGATGCCACAATGTGGAGGAATGCAGAATGGGCAAAAAGAAATGGTTTGTTTACTGAAATTCATTCCACAGTTGAATCCATGGATGAATCAATAACACGACTTGTAAATATTTTATCGCAATCCAGTCCTGAAGCTACGAAAGAAATGAAAAAAATTTTCTGGAAAGGAACTGAAAATTGGGATCAATTATTAATTGAACGGGCAGCCATCAGTGGAAGATTAATATTAAGCGAGTTTACAAGAAATGCAATTGAAAAATTTAAAACTAAGAGGTAAAAGGAGAAAATGAGGAAAAGAGATTTTAAAATATTTCCCTTTTTTTATCTAAATAGTTCATCATGACTGTTGACGAGCTTACAGGTATTGTAGTTGATTTGTGTATCAGGATACACTCCAGAATCGGACCGGGTTGTTTCGAGAAAGTTTATGAAGAGATTCTTTATTACGAGCTAACAAAGCTTGGTTTCCATGTTCAGCGTCAGGTTGTATTGCCGATTGAATATGAAGAACTTCACATCGAAAATGCCTATAAGCTGGATTTGTTAGTAGAAAATATATTGGTACTTGAATTAAAAACTGTACATCCCTTGCCACCAGTTTATTTTAAACAAATAAGAACCCAACTTTCATTACTAAATTTAAAACACGGAATGTTGTTGAACTTTAAAGTGGAATTGATGAAAGATGGCATACACCGGGTATTTAATAATTTTGGAGGGGAGTCATTGAGCTAAGAAAAGAAGTGGGGGAAAAAACTTCGAAATAATTCCTTGTTTCTCTTTCACTCTTTTATCCTCCTAGCTATATATTTAATCCACCACATACACTGATCACCTGGCCGGTGATATAACTTCCCCAGTCGCTGGCGAGAAATAATGCAGTGTTGGCAATTTCTTCGGCGCTGGCAAATCTTCCCAATGGAATTCCTGCTTTATATTTATTGGCGGCTTCACCTTCTTTCAAATAACTGGTCATGTCGGTTTCAACAAAACCCGGAGCAATAGCATTGCAGCGAATGTTGCGGCTTCCTAATTCCTTCGCTACGCTTTTGGTAAATCCAATAATGCCCGCTTTGCTGGCAGCGTAACTGCTTTGTCCTGCATTCCCTGTTTCTCCAACAATAGAACTCATGTTGATGATGCTGCCGTTTCTTGCTTTCATCATTGGTTTGATCACTTGTTTCGTCATGTAAAAAACACTGTTCAAGTTTACTTGTATTACCTCATTCCATTGTTCGGGGTTCATCCGCAATAACAAATTATCTTTTGAAATGCCGGCATTATTTACACAAATATCTACAGTACCAAATTCTTTCAATACATCACTTACAAATGTTTCGCATTGGGAAAAATCACCGGCATTACTTTTATAAGCTTTTGCTTTTACACCAAGTCCCTTCAATTTTGTTTCAAGCGCAGAAGCTTTTTCTGCACTACTATCACTGATATAAGTGAATGCAACATTCGCTCCATGTTCTGCAAACTTCAATGCGATAGCTTCACCAATGCCACGGGCAGCGCCGGTAATTACTGCAACTTTATTCTCTAATAACTTCATTATTTTTTTATTTATTTACAAATGTAGTTTTATTCAGGACCCATATTTCTTCCAAAAATTTTCTATCATTGTTCAACCTTGGTACTTTATGCTGACCTCCTAATTTTCCTTTGCTTCGTAACCATTCGGTAAAAATTCCCTTTTTTATTCTCTGCACAACAGGCAAACGTAAGGCAATACTTTTATATCGCTTGGCTTCATAATCACTGTTAATGTTCTTCAAGGCTGTATCTAATTCATTTGTAAAATGATCAAGACTATCCGGCTCTTTTTCAAACTCAATAAGCCATTCATGTGCGCCGTTTGATGAATCTGAAAAATAAACCGGTGCTGCTGTATAATCATTCACAATGGCTCCTGTTTTTTCAGAAGCAATAGCAACAGCCTTATCTGAATTTTCAACAATCAATTCTTCTCCAAAAGCATTTATAAAATGTTTAAGCCTGCCGGAAACTTTGATTCTAAATGGTTTTAATGAAGTGAATTGAATAGTATCTCCCAGCAAATATCTCCATAAGCCTCCGTTGGTACTGATGATTAAGGCATAATTTTTCCCAATTTCCACTTCTTGCAACCCTACTGTTAGCGGATCCTTTTTTCCATATTCACTCACCGGCATAAATTCCATAAAAATTCCATGATCTATAAACAGCAACATCCCTTCCTGCCCGGGAACATCCTGTGCTGCAAAAAAGCCTTCACTGGCATTGTACATTTCCAGGTAATGGATTTTTTTTCCTATTAATTTTTGAAATTGTTCTTTATATGGTGCGAAAGAAACACCGCCATGCATAAATAACTCAAAGGATGGCCATACTTCCGTCATATTTTTTTTGCCGGTTATCTCCAGGATTCGCTTGAATAAAACTAATGTCCATGTAGGAACCCCGGAAACAGAAGTTACATTTTCATCGATAGTACTATTAGCAAGTTTTTCAATTTTACTTTCCCATTCATCCATCAATGCAATACTAAGATCAGGAGTTCGCAACCAATGACCCCAATATGGCGAATTCTGTAGCAACACCGCACTAAGATCGCCAACCTGTGCCTCCTTATTCATTGGGTTGATACTATGGCTGCCACCAATCACCAGTCCTTTTCCTGTCAGCAATTCTGAATCCGGATTGAAATGATAATATAATGTCAAAACATCTTTCGCTGCTTTATAATGACAATCCTGTAAACTTTCTTCACTTAAAGGAATAAACTTGCTTTTATCACTGGTAGTGCCGCTGCTTTTTGCAAACCAATATATAGGAGTATTCCATAAAATATTTTGTTCCCCGTTCATGATTCGCTCAATGTAAGGTTTCAGGTCTTCGTATTCGTGAATGGGTACTTCATTTTTAAATGAATGAAGATTAAAAAGTTTTGAGAAATTATGTTGGCGGCCAAATTCAGTGTATTGTGCAGCCGTAACAATATCCTGCAATACTTCCCTCTGGGCATCAATAGGATTATTCATCCATCCTTCAATTCGCCAGAGCCGCATACGGGCAAGAGATGATATGGCGGGTGACAATATCTTCATGAATATGCCAAAGTAAATAATTTGAGGGAAAGAATAAGAAGTTATCAGAGATTTCTGGCTTCTTCATGAAGATAATCCTTACGTTTCAACTCAAAATTTCTACCAAGATATAACCGTCTTACATCATCATCGGCGGCCAATTCTTCGGCAGTCCCGTGTTTGAATATTTTTCCTTCAATTAAAAGGTAGGCCCGGTCGCAAATAGATAATGTTTCAGTTACGTTATGATCGGTAATCAGGATGCCGATATTTTTATATTTCAGCCTGGCGACAATAGCTTGTATATCTTCAACAGCAATAGGATCAATACCGGCAAATGGTTCATCCAGTAAAATAAATTTAGGATCAACAACCAAGGCTCTGGCTATTTCCGTTCTTCTTCTTTCGCCGCCACTCACTACATCGCCATTACTTTTACGAACTTTATGAAGGCGAAATTCATCCAGCAATGATTCCAGCTTTTCTTTCTGAGCTTGTTTTGAAAGATAAGTCATCTCCAAAATAGCAGAAATATTATCTTCTACACTTAACTTACGAAATACAGAAGCTTCCTGCGGCAGATAACCAATACCCATTTTAGCTCTTTTATACATGGGCAGCTTAGTAATGTTTTCATCACCAAGATAGACTTCACCTTCATCCGGTTTTATTAATCCAACTACTTGGTAGAAAGTTGTTGTCTTACCAGCGCCATTAGGGCCAAGCAAACCTACAATTTCGCCTTGATTTACTTCAATACTCACATGGTTGACCACCATTCTTCCGCTATAGGTTTTAACCAGATTATTAGTATGTATACTGAGTGGCATTACAGCAAAAATAAGGCTTGGCCATAAATTGAAGGATTTAATAATTTCATTTAACGCATCTTTGACTAATGATGTCACATCATTAGCTTTGCAAGAATCATAATTTCATGACCGTCATTGACCATATTAATCAGGCGAAAAATACTCTTCTATCTTTCGAAATACTGCCACCGTTGAAAGGAAAAGGTATCGGCGCTATTTATGAACATTTGGATCCTTTGATGGAATTCAAACCAGCTTATATTAATGTAACCTATCACCGCAGTGAACATATTTTTAAAAAAAGAGCTGATGGAAGTTTTGAAAAAGTAGTGGTACGCAAACGTCCGGGCACCGAAGCCATCTGTGCTTCTATCATGAATCGTTATAATGTGGATACAGTTCCTCATCTTATCTGCGGAGGTTTTACGGTGGAGGATACAGAAGATGCCTTGCTGACCTTGAATTACCTGGGCATTAATAATGTGCTGGTGCTTCGCGGAGATGCAGCAAAAAATGAAACATCGTTTGAAGCTGAACCCACCGGGCATAAATATGCCATTGATTTATTAAAGCAAGTTGTCAACTTAAATAAAGGCATTTACCTCGAAGAAGAACTGAGAGGAACTAACCACATTAAATTCTGCGCCGGAGTAGCCGGATATCCGGAAAAACATTTTGAAGCCCCGAATATGCAGATTGATCTGATGTACCTGAAAAAGAAAGTCGACGCCGGCGCTGAATATATTGTAACGCAAATGTTTTTTGACAATAAAAAATTTTTTGACTTTGAAAAAAATTGCCGTCAGGTTGGGATTACAGTTCCCATTATTCCGGGATTAAAACCAATCACGAGCAAAAAACAACTGACCAATATTCCAAGAACTTTTTATGTTGATATTCCGACTGAGCTCTCCAACGAGATTCTGAAATGCAAGAATGATAGTGAAGTGGAAAAAGTAGGAACGGAATGGTTAATAGCTCAATCTAAAGAATTAAAAAAAGCCAATGCTCCTGTATTACATTACTACACGCTGGGCAAACCTCAGATTATCGTGAATGTAGTAAAGGAATTATAAATCAGAAAAATAAAAGAGAATAAATAAATTTTTATTGCCTGTTTTATTTTGAAATACTTGCCAGTACACTTTTATTAATAACTACAGGATATTTCTTTTTCAATTTCTGAACCCATTTTTCTTCCAGCATGTTTTGGTAATCATTAATTACAAGACCTTTTGCTTCTTCATAGGTGCGTGGCGTTGGTTCCGGATAAACTTTTAAGATATAGGCAAAGGAAGCGGTATTATCATTTTTATTTGAAATCATTTTTGTGAGTACTCCGGGTTTTACTTCGGATTGATTAAGACCGGGTATCTGCGACCATTCATATCGGCCTGAATCAGTAACTAATTTTTCACTGAGCATGTCAGCTACTTTTTTCCAATTATCCGGATCTTTTTTCATCTGCTCATACGCCAGCAAAGCTGTATTCTGATCCGGGCAAAAGAAAATAACCGTTGCTGCACTTGGCTTCCAGATATACTTGTTTTTGTTTTTTTCATAAAGTTTCAATAATGCAGCTGAATCCGCTTGTGCCTTACTCCATATTTCCCTTTGCATGATTTCAAAAAAAAGATTGCCATCACGGAATTCATTCATCTGGCTTCTGAATTCTTCATTGAAATCTTCCAGGTGATCTCTGTAATATTGAATTTCAGTAGCATGAATAAATCCATCCATTACCTGATCATAAGGTTTCTTTCCACTTCCATCTGGCTTATAACGATAGGTTTGTGCATAGGAAATCCAATTGGGTACTTTTAATACGGAATCTCCTAATTTAAAAAGAACAGTTTCATTTTCTATCTTCTTAACTTTTCCCAATGGCTTCGCATCAAGAATACTATCTGTCAATGCCCACAACATTTCTTTATTATAGGTTCCTTTTTTAAAACCAGCCTTTTTAATTACACGATCATAAATCGCATCTTGCATAGTCATCCAGGGTTGATCATGCATTATCTTTAAACGAAGATCTTGCATGTTCTCTTTATTTTTAGGATCAGTTATTACAGGAATTACTCCTATACGTTTTACAATATGATAACCATAAGAAGTGAGAAAAGGTTTTGTAACAGAATCTTGAGGAGGCAAATCCCTGACCATATTTTCAAATTCCGGTTCAAACTGACCTACTGAAAAATCATGCATCAGGCCACCATTCACTGCAGTAACATAATCATTGCTGAACTCAGTTGCCAATTTTCCAAAATCGTCTCCTGCCTGAATTCGTTCATAAAGTGAATCAGCCCGTCTCGAAATTTCTTTTTGAGTTGTTTCATCTGCTCCCGGGGGAATAGCTAAAAGTATTTGTCGCGCTTTTATTTTTCCTAACGCTTTTCTCTCACCTAAATTTTTAAAAATATGATATCCGCCTTTTGATTCATATGGAGCTGAAAATTTACCAACTGCTGTTGAATAAACTATGTTTTCAAATTTATATGGAAGTGTAAAGACCGTGATGAAGCCAATATCCCCTTTATTCGTTTTTGCAGAAGGATCATCAGAACTCTGTTGTGCTATTTTCAAGAAATCATCTCCTTTTTCCAGCCGATTCATAATCGTCTTCAGTTTTTGGCGGGCAGCAACAGTATCCATTTCACCATCACTATTTATAAATGAAATGAAAATATGTGCAACATGAATATCTTTCTGACTTCTTTGAAAAGCTTCATTCACCATCTTATCAACCATATCAGGATCCGTCATGTAATTATCAATAATCTGTGAACGGAGGTTGTCCACTTCAGATCTGATCTGAGGTAATGTATCATATCCACGGTCACGAGCTTCTTGTATCTTCAGTTTTGAATTAATAAAAAGATCAAGATATTCTTTTAACGCTTTAGCTTTATCAGAAACCGGCGCAGTATTATTTTTATTATAAGCACGAAGAAATTCTTTTGTACTGACGGCATATTTTCCATAAGTGAATAGAGTTTGACCGGAAATATTAGTGAATATCCAACAGGCAACCATCAGAATCAGCCATCTTTTTTTCATATTATTAATTTTTATAAAACTATTTACCGGTTTTATTCTTTAATTGCAATATTTCATTGATCTGTAAAAAAGTTAGCTTTTTAGCAACGATCCGTTTGTCTTTATCCAACAAGTACAAAGTTGGAAAAGATTGTATATCGTATAATTGGGAATAACCGGGAATTCCAGCATCAACCCTTGCTTTATCATCGGCTTTGGAACAATATACGTTGCTCCATTCCTGCAAAGAATGTTCACGGATAAACTTGAGCCAGTCACTTTTATTGCCATCTGTTTCTTTTGCCACAGCAAACATTTTCACACCCATTGCTTTCCATGTGCTACGATATATGGAATCGAGTTCCGGCAAAATTTCTTTACAATGACCGCAGGTAGGATCCCAGAAACAAACAACGATATACGGTGATGTTTGAGTATAAAGAGTCAATGTTTTTCCGGCCGTATCCGGCAATTCAATGTCAGATGCAGGAGTGCCGAGAATATTAGCCATTAAACTATAAGCCCGGTCAGAAATAGTTTTGCGGCCTTTATCTGTAAGCCATGAATAGGTTTTATTAGAAAAATATTTCTCAAACAGATGAACAAAGACTGCATCCTCCCACATATATTTCTGAACGAGATAACGGTTTACAAATTTCAGTAATAAAAATTTTGTCATTTCATCGCTTGCAGAGGCATAATCCATCATCCAATCTATTTCCTTGTTCACTGAATCGGGATGAGGAGCCACTAATTCATTAAAATATTTATCCAGTTTGGATTCAAATAAACCGGAAGGTGTACGGGCTAACCGGTCATCCCAAAAATTTACACCATCCCAGAAATGATCTTTGAAATAACGATAAGCGGCAATAGAATCAGCTTTTGTATACTGTATTTTCATTGACTTGGGAAGCACCGGCTCCCGCATTGCAATCAGATAAGTGCTGAGTATATTATCCGAATTTTTTTTAATAATCTCTTCCCGATATGCCTGAATTTGTTTATCCAGTTTCACCAATTCATCATTCCAGTGAGTTGAATCTTTTGCATTTTTTGCAGCTGCCAATTGTTTTTTTGCAGCTTCAATTTCTTTTCCTTTTGAAGCCATTTCTTTTTGATAAGCATTGAATAATTCATTGTCAGGAGAATTCAAAAACTTTGTCCCTTCACTTCTCAATGTAGCAGTATCTGCCATCACTGAAAATTTTTGTTGCTTGTCAATCAGCATTTCAAAAAAACCAGATTTATCCGGGTAACCTACCAGGTAAATACCGCCGCCTAATTTTTCTGTTCCTTTAAAAATGCCTTCACTTTTGTCATTCAGCATTACCGAATCATCAACTGGAAGTTGTTTACCAAAATAATGTCCCAGGAAAATGTATTGGTTCTTAAATGGTTTCAGTGTCACATGAATTTCGTAACCACTGGTTTGTGCAAATAAAGAACCATTAAGAAGTAATAATATAAATAACAGCGTTTTTTTCATTGAGTCTTGAATAATTGCCGGTTGGCAGAATGGGCAAAGATATTTATTAAGGCTTAAAAAGTTTATCAAATTACTGCAATTATAATATCCTTTTGACAATAGAACTTGTTAAACTGTTAATCTCATAGCTTTGCGCCATGAGAAGAAAAAAAAGGAATATTGTTCTGGAAAAAGTGCTGGTGGAAGATTACGCAGCGGAAGGCCGATCGTTGGCAAGGATAGATGGAAAAGTGATTTTTATAGAAAGGGTAGTACCCGGTGATATTGTAGATGTAAAACTTTTCAAAAATAAAAGAGACTGGGCCGAAGGCTGGCCATTACAAATACATTCTTATTCTAAAGACAGAGTAGAACCATTCTGTTCCCATTTTGGCATATGTGGCGGATGTCAATGGCAAATGCTTCCTTATGAAAAACAATTAATTTATAAACAACAACAGGTAAAAGACAACCTGCAACGAATTGGAAAAATTCCTTTACCTGAATTACTACCTGTTATCGGAGCGGAAGAAAATAAATATTACCGGAATAAGCTGGAATATACTTTCAGCAACCGGAAATATTTATTGCAGCATGAACTGCCAGATACAAACATTTCATCTGACGGAAATGTAGCCGGGTTTCACGCTCAGGGAATTTTTGACAAAGTGGTTGATATAGA
Organism: uncultured Bacteroidota bacterium; assembly: GCA_963823125.1. Classification (GTDB taxonomy): domain Bacteria; phylum Bacteroidota; class Bacteroidia; order Chitinophagales; family Chitinophagaceae; genus UTBCD1. The sequence goes on along the minus strand of CAWGKD010000001.1, from coordinate 246,402 downwards.
TACCTGTTATCTGCAAGCAGAGCCAAGTAATGCATTGAGGCTTGCAGTAAAAAGTTTTGCAATAGAAAATGGTTTTGAATTTTATGATATCCGGAATCATCATGGCTTTCTTCGGACCATGCAATTGCGTATTTGCAGAACCGGGGAAGTAATGGTAAATATTGTCCTTGGTCATGATGATGTTGATAAAAGAAAAAAGCTGCTTGATTTTTTGTTGAAGCAATTTCCTGCAATTACAACATTACTTTATACCATTAATACAAAAAAGAATGACAGCCTTTATGATCTGGAACCGATAACTTATTATGGCAATGGATATGTAACCGAAAAATTAGAAGACTTTCAATTCAGGGTCGGGTCTCTTTCTTTCTTTCAGACTAATACAAAACAAGCAGAAAAATTATACAAAGTTGCAAGAGATTTTGCTGAATTATCGGGAAATGAAATTGTTTACGATTTATATTGCGGCACAGGAAGTATAGGAATATTTGTAAGCAAGAATGCAAAAAAAATAATTGGCGTAGAAATGATTGAAGCAGCTGTGAATGATGCCAGACAAAATGCGGCGCTAAATAACCTTACCAATGCAGAATTTATTGCCGGTGATGTAATTGATATTTGTAATGATGATTTTTTTGTGACTCATGGCAGACCTGATGTCATTATCACCGATCCGCCGAGAGCCGGCATGCATGAAAAGCTTCTGAAAAAAATTTTAGACATCGCATCGCCAATAATTGTTTACGTAAGCTGCAACCCGGCAACACAAGGCCGCGATTTGAATGTTTTGGGTGGAAAATATGAAGTCACTAAAATTCAGCCTCTTGATATGTTTCCTCATTCACATCATATCGAAAATGTGGCGCAATTAAAATTAAAAAAAACATAAACCAGGAATTTTTACAGATTTTTCTTAATCAATAACAGTTAATTTTACCGCATGAGTGATTTTCGTTTTACAAGGCCAAGTAATTTTCCGCCAATTGTCAAGAACATTATTATTATTAATGTGTTGGTTTACCTGGCGCAATCTATTTTTGATGCACAATATCAACTGACAGAAAAACTGACCCTTCGGCCAATCCTTTCTGATCAGTTAAAAAATGCATTGCAACAGGTAAGTCCGGGTGAACATTTTCCGCAATTTCAACCCTACCAGATTTTCACACACATGTTTGCACATGCGCCTTTCCCCGTAATCTTTCATATTTTATTTAACATGTTTACTCTATGGATGTTTGGAAGAATATTGGAAAATGTGTGGGGAGCTAAACGATTTTTGTTTTTTTATCTGGCATGTGGCGTTGGAGCCGCTGCCTTTCATTTATTAATACAATATTTCCGTTGTGAGCAATTGCTTCATGCTATTCTTGCACAGGATCAGGCCGGCATCAATAATTACTCCGGCGCTCTAGCAGGTGCCATCGGAGCTTCCGGCGCTATCATGGGCGTTATGACAGCTTTTGCATTTCTTTTCCCAAATACAGAGCTCTATATCATGCTGATCCCAATTCCTGTAAAAGCAAAATGGGCCATACTGGGTTTAGTTGCCATTGATCTGTTTGGTGGCGTAAGTTCAATATCGGGAGACAATATTGCTCACTTTGCGCATCTTGGCGGTGCCCTCACGGGATTTATTATTGTCTACATCTGGAACAAAACCAACCGCAAAACGTTATATTGATTGGAGTAAAAGAATTTTAAAAACAGATATTTTCCCTTTTTTATTCTCTTGAATTAATTTTATGATGTGAATCGTGTGCTATGAGTTATTACGAAAAAGAATACAGGCGCCGGATATCATTGGGACAAAGCGGCAATACATTAATGATCCTCATTGCTATTAATCTCGTAATATTTGTAATTTTTTCTTTTGTAAAACTGGTTTATTATTTTAATTATGGCAATCCACAGGGGCTTGTTTCATACAATGAAAATGTATTGCCATGGATTACTTTGTCTGCAGATACAGACAAAATAATTTCCCGGCCATGGACAATCATAACTCATATGTTCATTCATGATGGACTCTGGCATGTATTTGCCAATATGCTATGGCTCTGGGCATTTGGGTATATTTTGCAGGACTTAACAGGTAATCGAAAACTTGTTCCCATTTTCATTTATGGTGGACTGGCCGGCGCTGTCGCTTTCACTTTTGCATATAATTTTTTACCAGTATTAAAACCTGAACTTCATGTTGCTTCAGAATTAGGCGCTTCAGCAGGTGTGATGGCAGTTGCTATTGCCACCACTATGGTGGCGCCGGGTTATCGCATTTTCCCAATGCTGAACGGCGGCATTCCTTTATGGGTGCTTACGATATTGTATGCTATTATTGACCTCGCCACAATTCCTTTGAACAATCCCGGCGGACTAATTGTTCATTTGGCAGGAGCGTTTATGGGTTTTCTGTTTATTTTCTTTTTGCGAAGGGGATATGACTGGAGTGACTGGATGAGTAACTTTTTTGATTGGGTAAACAATCTTTTCAATCCCGACAAACCCAAGCGTGGAAAACCTATTAAAGAAGAATTATTTTATAAAGCAACCTCAAAACCCTATAAAAAAACTTCAAATATTACTCAGGAAAAAATAGATCAGCTACTGGATAAGATCAATCAAAAAGGATATCATCTTCTTACAGAGGAAGAAAAAGAATTATTGAAAAAGGCCAGCAAAGAAGATTTGTGACAGAAAAAATTTTCTCATTTCAGCAAGTATTATTATTACTGTTATCTCATCTTTTGGGGAAGAATAAAAGTCAATAATTCAATCTTATTTGTGAAATTCGTGTACTATGGCCTGCAAGTTCCGACTTCTTACCAAGCGGCTTTTTATTTATGCTAACATAGTGCTTGTTTTCTTTTTTTTGTTGGCCTGCCTGTCGCCATATCTCAATCCCAAGACTTGGTGGTTTATTTCTTTTCTTAGCCTGGCATTCCCATTTCTGTTGTTTTTTGTATTGCTTTTTTTTATCTGGTGGTTGATTGTTAAACCAAAATATGCTCTTCTGTCAACCATTGCACTTATCGTCGGTTTTAAAAGTATCAGCGTATTTTTTGCGTTTCATTTACCACGTCCATTTAATTATAAAAAAGATGCAGGCACGTTGCGGATAGTTACCTGGAATGTAGCCCGGTTCGTTGAATTAAAAAAGAATAATAATAAAGGAAGCCACATAAGATTAAAAATGATGGACCTTATTAAGCAACAGAATGCTGATATTCTTTGTTTACAGGAATTTCAATCTTCGGCTCTTCCGGATTATTATGATAATATTGATTTCATTAAGGAGCAACTTAATTATCCATATTTCTATTTTTCTTTTGATGAGGACGGTGCCAAACAATATTATAGTTCTATTATTTTTTCCCGGTACCCGATTATTGACACGGGAAAAATTCGTTATCCTTCACCTACATTGCCGGAAGTATTGATTCACGCAGATATTAAAATAAACAATGACACAATCCGTGTTTTTACCACTCATTTACAATCTTTGCAATTCAAAAAAAGTGATTATGAAAAAATCAGCGAGATTGAAAGAGTTGAAGACAGTTTGCTTGCTAACTCACGCACTATTTTTTCCAAACTAAAGAAAGGATTTTTTTACCGTAGCGTACAAGCCCGAATGGTTCATGAATTGCTTGGCGTTAGTCCGCATCCTGTTATCTTTTGTGCCGACATGAACGATGTACCGAACTCATATACTTATTTTACCATCCGCGACAATTTACAGGATGCCTTTTTAAAAAAAGGTTTTGGCATTGGCCGAACCTTTACATCGTTGTCACCAACTCTTCGTATTGATTATATACTGGCTGATAATAATTTCAGGTTCCTGCAATTCAATCGCATTGTTAAAAATCTATCCGATCATTATATGCTTGTTGCGGATGTGAAATTGAAAGCTCCTAACCCCTGAAGGGGAATATTAATATCGGCCTGATGGATAAACATTATTTTTGCGTCACATTTTATTTTGATCAACTATCGGCTAATGGCTAAAAGCTAAACGACTATGAGCGAACTGAAAGTTTATAATTCTTATTCGAGACAAAAAGAAATTTTTACTCCACTCATTCCTGGCCATGTAGGTATGTATGTATGCGGACCTACGGTAAGCGGCGAAAGTCATCTCGGTCATGCAAGACCTTATATCACTTTTGATGTGATCTATCGTTACCTCATGTATCTTGGATATAAAGTTCGTTATGTGCGAAATATTACTGATGCAGGACATTTTGAAGAAGAAGGAAGAGAAGCTGAAGATAAAATTTCCAAAAAAGCTGTATTGGAAAAACTGGAGCCTATGGAACTGGTACAGAAATATACCAACCTGTTTCATTGGGCAATGGCACAATTTAACTGTTTGCCTCCAACAATTGAACCTACTGCGACAGGCCACATAGTTGAACAAATCAATATGATTCAAGAACTCATCAAAGACGGTTATGCCTATGAAATGAATGGTTCCGTTTATTTTGATGTAAAAAAATATGCAGCATCGCATGACTATGGAAAACTCAGTGGAAGAGTATTGGAAGATCTTTTAGAAAATACAAGGGAATTAGAAGGACAGGAAGAAAAACGTGACCATGTCGATTTTGCTTTATGGAAAGTAGCTGCACCGGAACACATCATGCGATGGAAAAGTCCATGGGGTGATGGTTTTCCGGGATGGCATATTGAATGTTCGGCAATGGCTACAAAATATCTGGGAAAGCAATTTGATATTCATGGTGGCGGCATGGATCTTTTATTTCCTCATCATGAAAGTGAAATAGCACAAAGTACCATCTGCAATCATACAGCGCCGGTTCGGTATTGGATACATAATAATATGATTACGATTGATGGTCGCAAGATGGGTAAGAGTTATAATAATGTGATCAAACTGACTGAACTCTTCAGCGGTAATCATCCTTTGCTTCAAAAAGCTTATCACCCGATGGTGATTCGTTTTTTTATTTTACAAACGCATTATCGCAGCACATTGGATTTCAGCAATGAAGCTTTGCAGGCATCGGAAAAAGGATTGAAACGTTTGTGGGAAGCGTATGAAAAGCTGCAAGCAATGACTTATGAGCTACGAGAAGAAACTTTGGATTCAGAACTTGAGAACCGAACCTTAAAACTCATAGCTGAATTTGATGAATTTCTCAATGACGATTTCAGTACCGCTAAAGTATTAGCTAATATGTTTGAGTTGGTTCCAATCATTAATTCGATGAAAGATAAAACCATTCCGGTTTCAGCTTTATCTAAACAAACATTTGAATTGCTTCAGAAAAAATTCAAGATTTACCTGGAAGATATTTTTGGATTGCAAAGTATTTCCGGCAGCAATAAAAAATTAGAACACGTTCTTGAATTGCTGATTGACATCCGAAAAGAAGCAAAAAGCAAAAAAGATTTTGTTACTTCTGATAAAATAAGAAACCAGTTAGCCCAGCTGGGAATTCTTATCAAAGATGAAAAAGATGGTGAAATGAGTTATTCTTTTGAATAAACATATTTTTTTATTCAATTTTAAGTCTGCTTCTTTTTTATAATACAGGAAGTTTATATCCATTATGATATTCCTTCATCATGTATTGTTCGTTTATTTTATCGTCGGTAAACTTTCCTGCAGATTTATCCCAGTCTAATTTTTCACCGCTCCGGTAAGCAATGTTTCCCATTTGAGCAACTGTTGCTACATGGGAAGCTGCTTCAACATCACAATGCAGTATTTCTTTATTATTTGTACGAATGGCTTCAACAAAATTCTGCCAGTGCTTTTCTACTCCGTTGTCAGAAACTTTGGCTAAAGGCTTGCTGACTTTGTTTACACTTTGTTTTTCTTCAATCACTTCCCATCCTTCACGATCCAATACCAGCGTACCATTATTTCCAATGAAAGCAATGCAATGAGTTCTTCCATAAGCGCCATTATCTATTCCCATAGCAGAATCCCATACCATATTAAAGCCATCAAATTCATATAAGGTTGTAAGCGTATCAGGAGTTTCTTCATACAAATCAGGATATGCAAATCTTCCACCTAATGCAGAAATGGATTTTGGTACATCAGCTTTCATACCAAGCAATGCATAATCGAGTAAATGAACGCCCCAGTCAGTCATTAAACCTCCGGCATAATCCCAAAACCAGCGAAAATGAAAATGAAAACGGCTTGCATTGAAAGCTCTTGTCGGTGCAGGACCCAACCAGGTTTTATAATCAACTCCGGCAGGAGGATTACTATCGGGAACAACAGGCAGCGGCTTCATCCAACCCTGGTAGCAGCAAACTTTTACTGTCCTGATCATTCCCAACTTTCCGCTATGTACAAAATCAATGGCATCTTTAAAGTGCTGCTCGCTTCGCTGCCATTGTCCCACCTGCACTATTTTGTTATATCTCTTTTGCGCTGCTACCATGGCCCGGCATTCGCCAATAGAATTGCCAACGGGTTTTTCTACATATACATGTTTGCCCGCTTCACAAGCATGTATCATCAAAAGAGCATGCCAGTGATCAGGTGTGCCGACTATCACAATATCAATATCCTTATTATCCAGAATTGTTCTGTAATCACCGGTAGTTTTTACTTTACTGGCACCAATATTCATTTTACTTATTTCACCCATTCTTCTGTCCAATACATTTTTATCAATATCACACAAGGCAACGAGATTTACTCCGGGAACTTTTACCGCGGCATTGACATCCGACCATCCCATTCCATTGATACCAATGGCCGCTACATTCAATTGATCAGATGGAGCCATTCTATTTTTAAAAATGGAAAAGGTCTTATTGTCAAATGCAGATAATAAAGTACTGCCGGCAATTAATACAGCAGAATTTTTAATAAATTTTTTACGGGTTGCCATAGCAATTCGTTTAATGCTGTTACAGAATATACAGAAAGTTAATTAAGTTTTTTGATTGCTCTTATCATTTCTCTTTTTCCTTTTGCTCCCGGAATTTTTTCAACACTGAATCCTGCTGGCAGCATTGCTCTTCGCACATCAGCTTTGCTGCTGTATGTTACCAGAACACCATTGGGAGAAAGAATGGAAAACATTTTATCAAAAATTTCTTTTGTCCAAAGTTCCGGTTGCACTTTTGGATCGAAGGCATCAAAGTAGATAAGGTTAGTTGGGAGATTGGGTGAATAGTTAATTAAGGGAAAGTCTGTTTTCTTGAAAATAAAAAATGGGGATAACTGAATTTCTTTTCCCCATTCGCAGGAATGAAATTTTTCAAATACCGGTCGAAGGTCGGAGCGATTTAATTGTTCGCAATAGTTCAAAAACAGTACTTCTTCAATAGTTAAAGGAAATGTTTCAATGGTTTCATAATAAATTCTCATTTGCTGTTTTTCCGCCGCCATATAAGTAAGCAAAACATTCAATCCTGTACCAAATCCCATCTCGAAAATATTTAATTGTTGATGTGCTGATGAGTTGATCAGGAATTTAAGACCAGCCTCAATAAAAACATGAGCAGATTCCTGAATGGCACCATGAACAGAATGATAAGTCACATTTAGTTCGGGAACAGAAACGGTATGAGAACCATCTTCAGTCAGAATGATTTTTCTGTTCATACTTCAAAAGTATGGCATACCTTAGTTTCATGCACTACATAAAACATCTTTCCAGAGACAAGAAACTGAAAAAGGTTATTGAGAAACATAAACCACATAAGTTGGTGAAAAGAAAAAAAATTTTCACTTATCTATGTGCTTCTATCATGAGCCAGCAGTTATCTATCAAAGTAGCAGATGTAATTTATCAACGTTATTTGGATTTATATGAAGGCAATGAACCCACACCGCAACTGATACTTGATACACCATTTGAAAAATTGAGAGGTATCGGAATGAGTAATGCGAAAGTGAGTTATGTACAGAATGTGGCAAAATTTGAATTGGAATGCGGTCTTGATCCAAAGAAGCTGAATAAAATGAGCAATGAAGAAGTAATTGAATACCTGACACAGATTAAAGGTGTTGGCCGCTGGACATCTGAAATGCTGCTGATGTTTGCATTGGGAAGAGAAGATGTTTTTGCTGTGGATGACCTGGGCATTCAAAATGCGATGATCAAATTGTACGAACTTAAAAATAAGAACAAGAAAAAATTCAGAAATGAATTACTTCGTATTTCAGAAGAGTGGAGTCCGTACCGGACTTATGCCTGTATTCATTTGTGGAGATGGAAAGATAATGCGCCATTGAAAAAGTCCACTAAGATTTCTTCCAAAAAAAGACCCAAGGAAAAAATTAAATAAACAGAGTTTTAGCGGACATCATATAAAAAGATCTGGAAAATTGTGTATTCATGTCAACCTCTATTTTTTAAAAATAAAATATACGGCAAGAATAAGAAAGCAAAACCCAATTAAATGATTAATGCGAAACGTTTCATTCTTAAAAACAAGGATTGTAAAAAAAGTAAATACAATCAGTGTAATTACTTCCTGAATCACTTTTAATTGCCATAAATTAAAAGGTCCTCCGTTTTCAATATAACCTATTCTGTTTGCGGGAACCTGAAATGAATATTCAAATAATGCAATTCCCCAACTTAAAAGAATTACAAATGGCAATGCCAGGTTGTTAAACCAACTCATTTCTTTGAATTTTAAATGTCCATACCAGGCAATTGTCATAAAAATATTTGACAGCATGAGTAATCCTATTGTGTAAAGTCCTTTCATAATTTATAATGATAAATTTTAAAAATATTAAACACTGACGGAAATCCTGTGGTATTCTTTTCTAAGAGCCTCTGAAAAGAACTCAACCCAGATTATAAACATAAATTTAAACAATTACTTTCTCTAATTTATCAAGAAATAATTTCTCATTATTTTATATTCAACTTCAAAAAAAGATTTCCTGATCTTTACATTCCAAAATTTTTCAGAATGAAAATTGCAGTTCTCGGCGCCGGCATGGTTGGCAGCGCTATCGCATTGGACCTGGCAAGCCGTCATCACGTAACGGTTTTTGATTTTAGCGAAACCAACCTGTCTTCGCTTCATAAGAGAAATCCACGCATTGAAATACTTAAAGCAGATCTGAAAAATTATAATGCTTATCCAAAATTGTTCAATGATTTTGAAATGATGGTAACGGCTGTTCCGGGTTTTATGGGATATAAAACTTTGGAAGCAGCGATCAATTGCGGAAAAAATATTGTTGATATTTCATTTTTTCCTGAAGATGTTTTTGAATTAGATAAACTGGCAAAAGAAAAAAACGTAACGGTTATCACCGATTGCGGTGTGGCGCCGGGCATGAGTAATTTCATTATTGGTCGTTATAATGAAGAAATGAAAATTGATGCGATTGAAATTTATGTTGGCGGTTTACCCAAAGTAAGAAAGAAACCTTTTCAATATAAAGCGCCGTTTTCTCCTGCTGATGTTATTGAAGAATATACAAGACCAGCCCGGCTGATGGAAAATGGTTTTATTGTTACCAGGCCGGCGTTGAGTGAAGTGGAATGGATACAGTTTGATGAAGTGGGTACACTCGAAGCATTTAATACCGACGGGCTGCGTTCGTTATTGTACACGATGCCGCATATAAAGAACCAGAAAGAAAAAACGTTGCGCTATCCCGGACATGTTGACATTATCATTTCACTTAAAGAAAGTAATTTCTTCAGCGAGAAGCCAATTGATGTGAATGGAATAAAAATTTCTCCTTTGCAGGTAACATCACAAATCCTTTTCAATGAATGGAAACTGGGTTTGGAAGAAGAAGAACTGACCGTGATGAAAGTAATTCTGCATGGAGAAAACAAAACCGTTGAATGGAACCTACTGGATTATTTTGACAAGGCAACTAAAATTTCTTCGATGGCACGCACCACTGGTTATACTTGCACCGCTGCTGTGAATCTGATCGCACAAAATCTTTTTTCAGAGAAAGGTGTGTTTCCACCGGAGCTGGTAGGGAAATACAAAGAATGTTTTGATTTTGTGCTGAACTATCTGAAAGAAAGAAATATTAATTGGGTAAAGAAAAATTAGATAATTTCTGATTTACTTTTATGCCGAGTCGGCTGTGCCAGACTTAATAGGAAAAGGTTTATTTTTTTAGAATCTATATAAAACTTAATTGGGCTATAGTTCGAGATGCTTTATAAGACTTATCATGCTAATTGCGTTAATTGTACTGATTACACAAACCTCTGCTAAATGTTTTTCCGCATCAAGTTTATGTGTAGTTTCATTCATAATATCAATAGAATCTTCAACGAAATCGATAGCTGATTTTCCTAATTTCCTGAATTTTTTATTGCTTTCGCCTGAAAGAACAGTGTCGATATAAGTATGTAATTGATTTTTAAAATTTCCTTTATTAATTAAAATCTTTTCATCTTTGGGTTTATGCTTATTAGCATCAAATACTTGTCGTGTTAATTTGTCCATAATTGTCCTTGCAATAAGTCCGATTCCTTGAAAATCTATTGATTGATTACTCCTTTGAAGATTTTCGAGAAGTTTTTGTTGAAGTTGATTGATTTCCTCCCATTCTGTGAAAACTGGAAATACTTGCGAATTAACTAACTGCAGTTTTTTATAGTCAGGGAGAATTTTAATATTAGCAATTATCAGTTTGGTAGATTCATTAATTCTGTATTGAATTATTTTTTCTGAATTTTTTATTAATCCAAAATATTTTGTAAATACATCAGGCGTTATATGCAACTCAAGATTATAAGCATTTGGAAAGACTTCTTTGTTCCAGTGTGATTCAAAAATGAAAATAGAATGATTCAATATCTCAATTAAGTATTTTTCATCTTTTTTATTTCTTGAAATTTCGAGAAGTATATACTTAATCTTATTTTCAACTTCAGAGTCATGCATACTTTAAAAATTGCGTACACGTTTAAATGTACTCTGCTAAATTTCCATTTCTAAAAATAGTTAGAGTAAATCATATCACTACTTTTTCCATTTTCTTCAACCATGCTTCTTCAATCGTTGCTCCTAAGCCTGCTACTTCAGGAACTTTGATTACTCCATTCTTTTCATAAATGATTCCACCGCTCACCGGATCTTCACGAAACATTAATGCAGTATCAAAATCATAATGCACGATCAACGGACTGCATAAAGAAAAATGTGCAAAGGCTGTCATCGCCAGCCTTGATTCCATAAATGCGCCAACCTGTAAATGAAGTTTTGCTCTCTTTGCCAGTTCCACAATTTTTAATGCTTTGAAAATTCCTCCGGCCTTCCCAAGTTTGATATTAAAATAATCGCAGGCATTTATATCAATCAATCTTTTTGCATCATGTTCATCGCCACAACATTCATCCGCCATGATTGGAATCGGGCTGGCTTTTTTTACTTTAGGCAAATTCATAAAATCCCATCTTGGTATCGGTTCTTCGCAATGCTGAATATCAAATGCAGCCAATCCCTGCAATGTTTCAATTGCTTCCTCTACATTCCATCCCTGGTTGGCATCAATGCGCAACGGAATTTTTTTCCCAACTGCCTCACGGATTGCTTTTATACGTTGCACATCTGTCTTTCCATTTTTTCCCAGCTTCACTTTGATAGCAGGATAACCTTGATCTTTTATTTTCACAGCATCCATCGCCATTTTTTTCGGATCACCAATGCTGACCGTGTAATCTGTAACAATGGTCTTATTATTTTTTCCGCCGATGAATTTGTATAAAGGAACACCTGCGTTTTGTGAAGCAATATCATACAGTGCAATGTCAAATGTACTTTTGATGCTGCCATTGCCATAAATAATTTTATCCATGTCAGCAATGCGTTCTTCAATTTCCAGCGGATCTTTATTCTTAAAAATTTTTGCAAAATACTGACCGACGATAAAACAGGTATCCATGCTTTCGCCGTTGATCGGCATATAAGGACTGCATTCACCAAAACCGGTTATTCCTTTATTGGTTTTTATAATCACAATCACGCTGGCAGCATTTTCGTCGCTTCCCAGCGAAGTAATGAACGGTTCATTCAGTGGAATGAATAATTTGTAAAGTTCAATTTGTGTTATGCGTAAATTAGTTTCAGTCATAAAAAAATTCTAAAGATTAATCAAAGAGGAATCGAAAACCAAAATTAAGTGATGCCATTAACGGTGCATTATAATTGAGCAATATATATGGGCTTGGATAATCAGTGGTAGGAATCAAAACTTTTACTTCATTATAAAAAAATACGTAGGGGCCAAAAGGTATCTCATACCCGAGACCAAGATCAAAAGTCAGGCGCCTGAAATTTGCAGAGCCATTCAGAATTGGAACAATGTAAGAAGCTGTATCAACCGGAACAGAAAAACTATTCTGAACAAACCCAAACATCAATCCAAAACCAGCATAACCATAAAGATTCCAGGTATTATCATCATCACTTGTTCCTTTGAAATAATGTTTCCAGCCAACAGATAAATGTTTAAACCGCATCTGTGCATTATTAATAAAATTAATTTTTTGCGGGTTGGTGGAAAGTAATTTTGCTGTTGCAGTAAGATCATTACTGAATTTTCCCAATGCATAATAGCTGAACCAGGTGTAAAGGGTTTCTTTAGGCGTAAAATGAAATTGCATCTGAGCCGTTTGTCCCAATGCACTGTAATGCTGTCCTTTTTTTAAACTGCGCTGATAATCCAGATCAGTGGTAATACTTAAAGGAGAACGCTGGGAAAAAGTTTTCGCAGCTAAAAAGAAAATCAACACGGGGAATATGACAAAAATTTTTTTCAAAAGAAAAATCTTGCTGCAATGATAAGCAATTAATCGTTTGTCAGAATAATAAAGCCATCCTCAAAATTGAAGATGGCTTTATGCAAGAAACATTTTTATTTCATCAGCTTTAATTCGTTGATAATATTTTTGGCTCCGCCTAATTTATCAATACACCAGAGAACATAACGGATATCCACACAAATAGTCCGGTTAAGATCTTTATCAAATGCAATCTTATGACTGAGCGCTTCGTAATTACCATCGAAAGCCATGCCGATCAGTTCTCCTTTGGCATTTATAACCGGCGAACCGGAATTACCACCGGTAATATCATCAGTAGTAATAAAATTTATTACGAGATCATTTCTTTGTTTATCTATATATTGGCCAAAATCTCTTTTCTTCAACAATTCAATTTGTTTTGCCTGGCAAATCAAATTCATAATCACCCGGAATATATTTTTCCAGAATTCCTTTTGATGTTGTAACATAATCATAATGCACTGCATCTCTCGGATTATAACTTTTTACATTGCCAAAAGTTACCCGCATGGTAAAAGTTGCATCGGGATACATTTTCTTTGCTTTGACTGTATCCATTTCCATGATGCCTTTCATATATAATCTTCCCAGCTCAGCATTCGCGGCATTGAATTGCTGGAAAAATCCGGCATATTTACTGTTATAATTTTTAATAAATGTGCTGGCATAATTGAAAGCCGGATCTTCCTGAAGTTTGTTGGCATCGGGATGAGCTACAAAATCTTTCCATCTTGCATCATCAAAAATCATTGTCTTGTTGAAAATATCGGCAGCATATTTTTTATAAGTGGCTTCATCGTTCAGATCGCCATATTGATTTTTCAGGTTTGAATAAAACCCGATGGGTAATTGATTTTGCGGAATGTCATTATAAAACATCATCATTATAGTGCCTACGATGTTCTGATCAGAGATTTTATTTTCTTCTTTCAGAAACTCATCTCTCATCCGGTCGGCTGCCTCCACAGCTTTTTTTACATCTGCTTCAGTTGATTTTGTATTGACCAAAGCATTTTCAATCCGAAGTAATGTTCCGGAAAATGCAATCAATGGAGAACCCATTATTCCTTCATTCATATAAACGCGGTGCATGGAATAAGGCCGCCAGGAATCATAGGCTTTTTCCCAGTTTGAAAAAATATTTTCAAATTCAGGTTTGCCTTTTGCCCATTCGATAAATTTTTCTTCAAACTTTTTCTTCTGGCCAAACACATCATATTTGATCAGTTGTTTGCTTTCACCATCATAAAATTTCCAGTAATTTGCAATACCTGCGTAAGAAGAAGATAATTGAAGTTTAATAGCAGGGTCTTTCTTCATTTCTTCAAACATATATTTCAACCTGACGTCACGAAGTTTTACCAGCGTAGGATTGTCAATTTCAATTTTCTGTTTAATACCATAAGAAGTTTCATAACGGTTAGTGCCGCCGGGATAACCATAGATCATTGCAAAATCTCCGTCCTTCAGGGATTTGATAGAAACAGGAAGAAACCATTTTGGTTTCAACGGAATATTATCCTGAGAATATTTTGCCGGTTTACCATCAGGACTCATATACACACGGAAAATAGAATAGTCACCGGTGTGACGTGGCCATTCCCAATTGTCTGTATCGCCACCAAATTTCCCTACGCTTTCAGGTGGCGCCCCAACGAGGCGAACATCTCTGTAGCGCTGGTAAAGAAAAACAAGAAACTGATTTCCCTTGAATAAACTGCTGACCCTTGCCTCAATACTTTGGTCGGGAACTGATAAACGTTTATTGATTGCAGCAATAACAGCCTGTTGACGTTCCAATCTTTCAAGACCAGTCAATCCTTTCAAGGAATCCAAAACTTCTTTAGTTACATCATCAATGCGCAATAAAAACTGTACCGACAAATTACCTCCCGGAATTTCTTCACTTTTATCTCTTGCATAAAAACCATCTCTCAGATAATTATGGTCCATTGTGCTGGCAGAAGCAATGACTTCATAACCACAATGGTGATTGGTGAATACCAAACCTTCAGGACTTACAATGGAACCGGTGCAGCCGCCACCAAAAATAATGATCGCATCTTTCAGCGATGCTTTGTTAATACTGTAAAGTTGTTCTTTAGTAAGCTTCAACCCTTTTTTTACCATGTCATTATACACTTGCTGGCCGAGCAATAAAGGGAGCCACATACCTTCATCAGCAAAGGATTTAAAGAACAAAACAAACGACAAAACAATCGTTAATAATAGTTTTCTCATAATTGAAAATTTGTCAACAAACGTACTACAAAAAGCTTCCGCTCCAAAAAGCATTATATATACGGTAATACTGAAAAATTTAAATAAAAAAAATCAGATAGCGGGTTCATTAAGAACTTTCCATAAAAGATCTTTTAATTCAGTAAGTCCTTGTAGTGTTTTTGAAGAAATAAAAATATGAGGAATAGCAGATGGCAAATCTTTTTCAATAGCTTTCTTCAGTTCATCATCCAGCATATCACTTTTACTGATAGCAATGATAAATTGTTTATGAAGAAGCTCGGGATTGTATTTTTCAAGTTCATTCACCAAAATATCAAATTCTTTTTTATGATCATTGCAATCAGCAGGAATCAAAAAAAGTAAAACCGGATTTCGTTCAATATGACGAAGAAACCGATGTCCCAAACCTTTACCTTCGGCAGCTCCTTCAATAATACCGGGAAGATCAGCTATGCAAAAACTTTTCCCGTCACGATATTCTACAATTCCCAGGTTGGGAGTGATGGTGGTGAAAGCATAGTCGGCAATTTTTGGTTTAGCTGCAGTCAATACAGAAAGTAGAGTTGACTTACCGGCATTAGGAAAACCAACTAATCCAACATCAGCCAACACTTTTAATTCCAAGACTTTCCATCCTTCTATACCGGGCTCGCCGGGTTGAGCGTATTCAGGAGCCTGGTTAGTAGCAGTTTTAAAATTTGAATTACCTAAACCTCCTCTTCCACCAGAAATCCAAATAATCTCTTCTTCATTTTTTAAAATTTCAACTTCTTTTTTATTTGTTATTTCATCGCGGGCAATAGTTCCTAATGGCACGTCGATAATTATATCTTTTCCAAAGCGCCCTGTCTTGTTATTACTGCTTCCGCCTTCTCCATTTTCCGCAATTACATTTTTATAATAGCGTAAATGAAGTAAAGTCCAGAGATTATTGTTTCCTTTTAAAATGATATGACCACCTCTGCCACCATCACCACCGTCAGGTCCGGCCATGGCATTGAATTTAGTTCGCATGAAATGTTTGCTGCCAGCACCGCCATGTCCGCTTTTGCAGTATATCCTTATCTGGTCAACAAAATTGCTTTTCTCCAAGTATTAAAATTTGCGGTAAAAGTAGGTTATTAGAAGTGAGTCGCCACAGTGTTGCTTTTAAAAAATGATTTTAAGTGGAGATTTGTTTTATTATGGAAAAAAAATTTTCCCTGTAATTATCACTGACTGGAATATTTTTGTTACCGATAGTTACAGATTTTCTTGAGACTGTGTTCAGCATTCTTATTGGGACTATGAAAGACCGGTGAATCCTGACAAATTCACTTTCATTAAGCCAATTTTCGAAATGCTTTAAATTATAAAGTACAAGCAAAGGACCGGGAATATTTTTCAAATGGATCTTTGTATAATCCTTAAAACCTTCCAGATATAAAATGTCATTGTAAAATATCTTATGCTGTTTATGAGCAGCATTAATAAAGAAATAATCTTTGGGGGTTCTCTGATTATTTCTTTTAATCTCAATATATTCTTTTGCTTTATTACAAGTAGTTATAAATTTTTCAAACGAAACGGGTTTCAAAAGGTATCCCAAAGCATTCAGTTCAAAACCTTTTATAGCATATTCGCCGGAAATAGCTGTGATAATTATTTCCGGTTTTTTAGAAAGTGAATTGAACAAATCAATTCCCGGAATTTCTGGCGTTTTAAAATCAACAAAAAGAAGATCAATATTTCCTGATTCAATAACAGGCAAAGCCTGCGCAAGTTCATCATATTTCCCAAGCAGTTTCAGATAAAAAGTTTTTTTCAGAAAATCTTCAAAGGTTTTCAATGCCGCAGAATCATTATCAATAAACAAGCAATTAATCACTCAGTTCAGATTTTAAATTATCCGGAATAGCATTTTGGAAAATAAATTTTCCGGGGAATAATGCTAAGGTTTTTCAAAGATACTTATTGAAATGATAATCCTATACAGATGAGATTAAGTGTTCGACCTTCAGATTTTTCTGATTATCCGGAATAAATAAAGGACAATACTAGTTTATGAAAAAAAAATAAATGAAGTTTGAATTCTTATTTATTTTTTAGAATTGCTAAAGCAATATTACATTTAATGATTCACCGGCTGCTGGTCAAATATCAGTGAATCAATAGAACAGATATGCGTCAATTCATTTTCAGACAGATTGGGTACCACTTTTTTCAGCATTTTTTGAATTACCATTTGTGCGGCTTTTTCTGCATATTCCTTTTTACGAAAGCCATTTTTTACGGGCAATCCCGGAACCAATTCTTGATGAATATATATCTTATCATCAACCAGAATATTATAACCCCAACCAGTTGGCTGGTAAAAAGCTGAGTAAGATAATTTGTGCAGCTTTGAAGTTTGCCTTTTCCCCGCTCTTCCAAAAATGAATATGCAAATAGAAATTACTATTGCTACACCAATGACAATAAAATTGTGTTTAGTTATTATTTGCATTGACCGGGTCATTCGGATGCCATTCATAGCAATTATCAAATGAAAGAGTACCGCTTCTTCCGGTAATAACAAAACCTCTATTGCTCAATGTAAAAGCTACAGCTCCTTCTCTTGCAGAACCTTCAAAGCCGGTTTTTTCAACCCACAAATCTGTATCTGCATGATATTCCCAGGTTGTGGATATCAATGAAGGTGAATCGCCACATGTTATATAAGCAAGATTATTCATCACAAATGCAACACCATTCCACCTAACAATAGAAGTATAAAGATCATCATAAGTATCGGTACTTACATTTGTAATATTTCTTTTTTCAGTCCATGTATCAGCAGTTGGGTCATACATCCATAAATCGTTCAACGCAGATCCATTGTTATTTCCTGAACAGATATACCCTTTATTATTTAGAACAAATACTTGAGCGGCCGTACGTTTAGATCCACCAATACTTGCTTTTTCCACCCATTGAGAACCTGGTGCTGCTGAAGGATCAAATTGCCATAAATCTTTTTTATAATTACCATCAAATCCACAGGTAACATATCCATAATTGTTTATAGCAAATCCAGAAGCATCATAGCGACCGGTTCCTGCAAAATTGTCTTTTTGAGCCCATGTATTTGCAGCCTGATTATATTCCCAGAAATCAGTCAGATTATTTGTACCATCATATCCAGTTCCCACATAGCCGAATGCGCCAATAGAAAAGCCAACAGCCGAGCTTCTGGCTACTCCGGGTAAATCAGCTAATTGTGCCCAATACTGGCGGGCTATACTATATCCCCATAAATCCTGAAATCTAAGTACATCAGTAGTTCCTGTGCATATGTATGCATAGTCTCCAATTGTAAAACACACAGCTTCACTACGTGCAAGACCATCAAAATCAGAGCTGCGAGACCAGTCGCCAATCAAGGTAGCTGTGCTGCTTTTAGAAGTACAACTTTGCGAAAGAAAAACAGAAAGTCCAATTAAAACAGAGCCTAAAACATAAGCATACACTTTTCTCATAAAAGATTTTTTATAAAAGTATCGTCAACAAGTGAGAAGAACATCATAAAATAGATAGAATAGACATTAGCATAGACTAAAACCATTTTAAAGTCTATTATACAGAATCTTAAAAAATTGTCCAAATTATTATAAAAATCAAAAACAGATTCATCGGTTCAAAAATAGAGTTTGCAGATTATATAGGCTAATTTATATACTATAACACTTTTGCACCGTTTGTTAAAAATATATTGTGCGGCCTTTTGTATTCCATTAAAAAAATAAGATGCCACGGATAGGAAGAAAGACTGCAATATACCTCTGCTTTTTTGTTACTGTTGTTTGTTCGTCCTGCTACCGTAACAATATACAATTTGGCAGCGTTCCGAATAATAATTATTCACGAATAGTTTACACGGATACTGTTGAACCTCATTTATCTACAGTTATTCTTGATTCTTTTGTAACTAATTCACCTTCATCATTTTTAATTGGCAAATACAAGGATAAATATCTTGGGACAGTTTATGCAAAGCCTTTTTTACAAATGACAATTCCATCACCAGCGCCTTCTATACCCCTAAACGCAATCTATGATTCTCTGGTGATGATAGTACATCTCAACGGCTATTATTATGGGGACACAACCCGTTCTTTAACAATCCAAGCAAATGAACTGGCAATGCCAATTGAATATACCTATAGCACTAATCTTTATAATACCACCGATATTCCTGTTAAGCCTGTGCCATTGGGAAGCAAAACTTTAAAAATCAGACCTTCTGTTGACGATTCCATAATGATCCGGCTAAATGATACAAAAGGTTTGGAGTTATTCAATAAAATGCAGCAATATGCAGTCGAATTGAGCACCAGTGATTATTTTCTAAACTATTTCAGAGGTATTTCTTTTTCTGTGGGCAATAATGATACATCTGTTGTATATGGAGCCAGTTCTGCGGCAAGTAAAATTTTAATGAGGGTCTATTATCATCTTACCACTCCTTCTTTTCAAAGCCTGTATGTTGACTTCACTTCTTTGTCAAACACTTATGCATTTAATCAAATAATTACAGACAGATCATCTACACTTTTATATTCCAACGTGCCCGGTACCCAGGAATTTCCATCAGCAAATACAAATAACCTTGCATTTACCCAATATGGTGCTGGTGTATTGCTGAAAGTAGTATTTCCTTCATTAAAAGGAATCCTTCAACCTAATAATTACGTAACTACTCTTTTAAGGGCCGAACTGATTGTAAAACCCGAAGGACATACTTTCGATAACTTCTTAAAGCTCCCTACTGCTTTGCAGCTTGCAGAAACGGGAGCTTCTAATATCATTGGAACGCAAATTTATGATTCGACAGGAGCAAGTGTATTAAATGTAAGCCCGATCATAGATAATGTTTATGGTCTTAATACTTATTTCAGGTTTAATATTACATCTTATATTAATCAACTTTTAACTACAGGTGGAACAGAGCTCAACGGATTTTTTCTGTTAGAAAAAGAATCGACGATGCAAATAAACAGGGCTGTTATCGGTGATGCTTATAACACAGCATACCAAACCCAATTACTTCTAACTTTGGCTGTTATAAATAAATAAAATGAAAGGGAAAAAAGCATTTTACATTCTCGCCTGTTTTTCTGGATTCACTGCTTTTTTTTATGCTCCATGTTTTTCGCAAAACACAAATAGTCCCTATTCAATTTATGGTTTAGGTGACATTGATTATAAAATGTATAACCGAACAAGTGGTATGGCAAGCACAGGTCTGGCACTACAATCTTCTGCTTATTTGATAAATAACAATCCGGCAGGTATTGCAGGATTGACACGAAGTTTTTACATATTTAATATGGCCGGCGCTGGAAAACTTGATCAATTTACGGGTACACCAATTACTGCAAATAACGGAAACAGTAAGGATTTCTGGGTGAAAGGGATTTCCTTATCTGTAAAAGTTAATAAATTCTGGGCCAGTAGTTTTGGTTTTAATCAATTCAGTAATGTAAACTATGACTTTGCTGGTGTCAAACAGATAGAAGGATCTACATCCGAATATCTTGTTCTATATCAGGGAAACGGCGGATTAAATGACTATTATTGGACCAATGCTTTTTCTGTAGGAAACCATTTCTCGATTGGCGTAAAGTCATCATTTATTGCAGGCAGTATTAATCAAACAGAAATAATATCGGACCCTGCGCTTTCAACTACTATTCAAACTACTCAGCAAGATTATTATTATCATCTTAAGTTTGAATACGGAGCCATATACAATACAGCCCTTAATAAAAAGTGGGATTTTTCTATTGGAGGAAAATTTTCCAATAAAACAGCAATGCCAGCTGACCGGACTTTGACGGCAACGGAAAACGGAGCTACCGTTGTTAATAGCCAATATATAAGTAGTAATAATTTAGCATTGCCTATAACAGCTGGTCTGGGAATTGCATTGAGTCATAATAAAAGAAATACCTGGGCCGCAGATTATACTTTTGAAAATTGGAGTCCTCTTAATATATTGGGAAATGGGTGGCAATTGGTAAATAGTAACAGATTTTCTATAGGTTACGATATCTCAAGGGAAATTAAAAAATTTGGTAAAATGAGGACAGAAAGTTCTCTTCAGTTTGGTGCTTATTTTAATTCTGGGTATCTCAATGTAAGCAATACACAAATCAGCGATTTTGGAGCCACAATAGGAACTGCCGGAAATCTGAGAAATATTTTATACAATGTTTCTCTTGATATTGGCAGTCGTGGCAGCAAGCAAAATGACCTTATCCGCGATAATTATTTTCAACTGACAATTGGGCTTTCCTATAGAGACTTTCTCTTCAGCAAAGGAAGAAAATATGATTAATAAATTTTTCTTCGCCAAAACAATCACCCAATAATTATATTTTGCTTCAAAAAATCGTTTGATACTGTGATCACATTGTATCCATTTAAATCTCTTACAGAATATTTACCATCGATTTATTGAACAATAATTTTTCCTGAAAATACTGACTTGTTATCCTGATTAATTACTTTAATTAAATAAATTCCATTGACAAAAAGAGGATTGAGATTAATATTCTCGCTTTGTTCTCCGCTTACAATATTCATTTTCTGCTGTAATACCTGTTGTCCCATCACATCTGTTACCTGCAAAATATAATTCCCTGCTCCCATTTTTGAAAATTGAATTGTAAACTGCTTATCGGTAACAGGATTGGGATATATCTGAATGAGATTTGAATTTGCTCCAGCAGAGAGGGCCAGTATTTTTACATCTGTACCTGATGAATTTCCCTGAGTGTTTAAAATATTGCCATTGGCAAGATCAGAGCTTCGCCAAATACCGTTAGCCGATTTAAATGCTTTTGCTGTCCAGGTTTCCGGATCAATAGTGTAATAATTACTTTCGTTGACAGCACTGCTTACTAATATCTGATTATTTGCATCTACAGCTGCTCCATTCACTGTAAAATCAGAAGGTAATCCGTTAATCTTTCCAATAAGAGTAGCAATTTTTGTGTCAATGTTTATTCTGAATATTTGATTGCTTGCAGAAATGAGATATAAATTCCCTGTATTATCTGCTATTATGTCCCCGCCAAAACTGCTGCAGGAATTATGAATAGATACAGATTGATTGCCAGAAGCATCCACTAAGGTTCCAAGATCCTCAATAACCAAGTTTTTTCCTGTTTTGAATCGAACGAGATGGGTTGCATCATTAGTCAATGCATAGCCATTTCCGTCTGCCGCAATGACCATACGTGTTACGACACTTCCTTGATCAGATGACTTATTAGGTAATGAGGTAAATGGTTGATCAGTTACATAGTAGACATTCATTGAATTCAGATCAATATAACGAAGCTGATCAATGAACATTGGAGTATAATAAATAAAATTATTTTTTTTGTCATAAGCAATAGCAGCTACTCCTGAATTGAATGCAGGTTGAGTGGAATAACCTTTTTCAGCAACGATTGGAAAAGTTTTGATTTGTTCATTTGTAGTGGCATCAAAAGCTACCTGATTTGCAGTACTGCCATCAAATAAAATTGAGCTGAATTCGCCCGATTGGAGATTCAGTTTTCTTAGATAACTCCAGTTGCTGCCACCTTTTTGAACATCAGTAATAGCATATACAAAACGGTCAGTTTGGCCTTGAACTAAGTTGGTAAGTAATCCTGTGGCTGATAAAAACGAAATCAGGAGTAAATTTTTTCTCATAGCTTAAAATTTAAAATCCGGATTATGATGAAAATTAAGTTACAAAGATTCCCTGCAACAGAAAAAAAATTTACAAAAGTCATTCAAAAGAAAAAAACCCCTCCGCTTTTACGCAAGAGGGGCCAAGGTATAAAACCCTGAGCATTAACTTTAATCCTTATTTAACTACAGAGAACTTGCTACTTATTATATTATTTCCATTAGCTACCTGCATCATATAAATTCCGGGTTGCAGGCGGCTTAGGTTATTAACTGAAATACTGTTTGTCCCTTCGTAAATATTGCTCTGTTGGCGCAATATTACTTGTCCATTCAAATCAATAATTCTTATCTCTGCTATTCCTGATGTTATTGCTGTAAACCGTACAGTAGCCATATCATTGATTACGGGATTTGGAACAATACTAATTCCGTTTATATTTTGCTGGTCTTTTCGAACCATAATGATATTGCTGTAAGAATACTTGCCATCCAAATCAACCATTTTTAACCGGTAATAAAATACATTATCATTTAACGATGAAAGATCATCTATGTACTGGTATGACTGTGTTGCTGAACCTGAAGATTGGGCTGGCACAAAAGCAATGCTATTGAAACTCGCACCATCAGTACTGCGTTCTAAATCATATCCTGAAAAATTTACCTGGTTATCTGCTTCCCAATTTAGTTGAGTTGCATTGTTTTTATAAATACCAGAGAAGCTTAATAATTTCACGGGTAAAGTTATTCCTGCGCAGAAACCGATAGTTGTTGGATCATCTGGAGCAACTGTACTTGGATCATCCGAGTAATCAATTCCCAGATAGGCCGGAAGGCCTGTAATAGTTGATTGCATAGAAACCGGAGCATAAGTGCCCCCCAAAGTCACTAATTTTATTAATACCTTAAAAGTTACTGTTGTATTTATTGCACCTGTTTGAAAAGAGGTAACAACTAATTTATTGTTTGTTCCAGATGTTGACGAAATTGAAACTAATGCAGGATTATTAGCAGGAATAACACCAGCAGCATACAAATTTGAAGCTATAGTTGATGCTGACTGAGTAAATGAAAACCTATTACCTGGCATTTCCAAAGTATAAGTAAGTCCGGTTTGTTGAACGCTGGTTTGATTAGTTACTGCTACAGTTAGAGTATCAGTCGGATTTGGCGTTTGGCTTGTAGGGCAAACTTGATTATGGCCAGACGCAGCCATAGTGTGAAATACCTGACCAAAGCTGCAACTTGCGCCATCTGCATTGCTATAACTCGGCCCTGAACCTGCACTGGTAAGACTTCCATTAGTTAAATTAATCAAATAAAAGTTTCCATTTGAACTATACCCATATAATGAGCCTACTGAGTTAAAAAATAGGCCAGCCATAAGAGTTACGCTTGGGCTAAAACTATGAATAGAAGTAGCAGCTCCTGAGGCTTTATTTACAGAATACAGCGTATTGCCACTTGATCCATACATTTGGCCAGTTACCGGATTGATTGCTATATCTGCAAAAGAACTTGTACTTCCTACCAAAGTCGCTGAGTCTACACTGAGTTTGGCATTAGGTATCTTATAAAGATTAGAGCCGGCACTGAAATAAAAAGTTCCATCAAAATCAAAGCAACCAGCCAATGCATCTCCGCCTGTTATATAGCCAGTGCCAACATGAATTGCACCCAAATCAGTTTCAACTGCAGTCGTTCCTGACTTTCCAATTTTTATCAGGTGAGATCTTGAACTGGTCGCGCCACTCTGGTACATAACGCCGTAGATATATCCATCAATAGGATTTATTCCAATAGCGTTAAAGCCCGGTGTTCCGGTGGTGAATTGTCCCGGAGTAAATATACCGCTTGAAAAAACCAAAGAATCGAGATGCGTACTGTTGGAGTTAGATGCACTCGAAGTACTATTGCTGATGTAAAATTGCCCATTGCAACCAAATGGATTGCCCTGGGAATTAGCATTAACCGTAAAGGTTAGTGCTGTGATTAAAGGGAATAAGACCCTTAAATAAGTAAATGTTTTCATGCTCGAGGTTTTAATTTATAAATAAAAAAAATATCCTTATTTCATGGTTTCCTTAGGGGATGGAAATGGCTATCAACAGGATGAACTTACCTTGAGCTTTCCTAAAAGAATAATTGGATCAAGTGGTTTTAAAAGGCAGGAATATATGGTCTTTAAAAGGTTATTGAATGAAAAGTGGGTTGTAAATATATACGGTCAAAATCGATTATTAATAAACAAAAAAACATCTTTTATTAAAAATCTATACTCAGTTAAGAACTAACTGGTTAACGCAGGAAATGGATTCAGTCATCAAAAGGATGTATTAATTGGAGGTTTTGAGAGGAAAAATTGGAAAAAATCTAATTAATCTTTGGAGGTCTTTGGAAGGGTATTGAACGGATGAAGAGAGTGTAAAGCTAAATCAACAATTTGAAATTTGCAATACCTGAATAAAAAATATTTTTAAAATATATCCTTGAAAGACGGTTAAAATCAATCTTTGCGCCTTAAACGTTTTATATCAATATTTAAAATATTGCTTTAGAATCAAAAACCGATGATGGCTATTACAACCTTCGTTATTTATTTACTTATCAATTCTTTGCCGGTTCTAAAACAAGTGCCTTTAAATAAAGCAACTGTTTCGTTTTTTTGATTGGTAACGGTAATCAGGTACACGCCGGTGCTTCTTCCATTATGTACTTCTTTAGCTTCAGCAGTTAATAAATCACCCACATTCACAGCTTTTGTAAATGTTATTGTTACATCCAACGCAACCGATAAATTATTTCTGGTGTTACACGCAAATGCAAAGGCGCTGTCGGCAAGAGAAAAGGGTAAACCTCCGTGTACAGTACCAAATCCGTTTACCATTTCTTTGCGGATAGTCATTTTTATTTTACTGTATCCTTCTTTCACTTCAATTACTTCCACTCCCATCCACTGGCTGAAGTAGTCATTCTTCATCATATGGTTGACAACCGAAATAGCTAATTGATTTTTTTCATTCATCATTGCAAACCGATATTGAGTATCAAATATTTTTTATTGCCCTTTAAAAACGGGTAATCTTTTTTCAAGAAAAGCATTAATCCCCTCTTTGCAATCTTTAGTCAGCGCTGCTTTTTGCTGATAAATATCTTCTTGCTGTAATTGTTCTTCCAATTTATTGTTAGCTGAGAGACTTAATAATTTCTTGGTATATACTAATCCTTTTGTGGGCATTTGAGCCAGCATTTTTGCAATCTTCATGGATTCACTCGTAAAAATTTCATCTGGAAAAACTTTGTACAACATACCAATTCGTTCTGCTTCAATCGCAGAAATTTTTTCACCAGTCATCATCAATGCGGATGCTTTTTGCCATCCAATAAGTCGCGGCAAAAAAAAGGTACCGCTACTATCGGGTATCAAACCAATTTTGCTAAATGCCTGGATAAATGATGCAGATTGTGCTGCAATAACAATATCGCAACATAAAGCAATATTAGCTCCGGCCCCAGCCGCTACCCCATTCACAGCTGCAATGACAGGTTTTTCAAGGTGACAGATTTTTTTTATGATTGGGTTAAAATGCTCAGATAAAACGACATCAAACCCGGGACCATTGGGATCCGTTATTTCTGCTAGATCCTGGCCGGCACAAAAACTTTTTCCTGACCCGGTAATATAAACACAACGAATTTCCCGGTTTTTGCATTCCTCCAGTTTATCCTGCATAAGCAAAGCCATTTCACGATTAAAAGAATTGAGTTTGTCAGGTCGATTAAACGTGATGATACCAATTGAATCTTTTATTTCGAAAAGAATGGGATGCATGAAAATAATTTTCTTATCAAATCTATAATCTATAATTCAGAATCTGCAATTTTTCTAATGACATTTAAAATAGTCGAATGGTTCTTTGCATTCGTCACATTGATATAACGCTTTGCAGGCAGTAGAACCAAACTCACTAATCCGATGAGTGTGATATGAATCGCAATGTGGACATTGAATTGCTTCTGCTTCTGCAAATAACTTTTCATTACAAACCTGTTGTTTCGGATTCGGAGGAGCAATACCATATTCCTTTAATTTCTTTTTTCCTTCATCGCTCATCCAATCCGTTGTCCATGGAGGAAATAATTCTTGTGTGATTTTCACATTTTTAAATCCATTAGAAAGCAGCACCATTTTTATATTCGTCCGGATGACATCCATAGCCGGACAACCAGTATATGTAGGAGTAATAATAATTTCAATCCCTCTATCCCCTAAAGGGATGCTTGGAATTATATTTATTTTCCTCACAATTCCCAAATCAAGAATTGACAGAACCGGCACTTCAGGATCAGTTACTTCTTCCAATATTGACCAAATCTTTTTTTCTTCTTCAGAAAAAGCTATTGAAAAAATATGTTCATGATTTTTTTTCATAATCATTTTATCGTGGAAATGAAGTTTACCATTCACAACCGGGATAAGCTCTTTGTAAAAACTGAAGATCTGCTAAAATATATCCAAGATGTTCTGTATGAATTCCTTCTTTTCCACCTGTTTGTTGAAAAATTTTTTCCGGAAAAGGAAGAGTAGCTTCTGAAAAAATTTCTTTAATCCTTTCTTCCCACTTTGGTTTCAACAATGTGATATCAACTCCGTTTCCTTCACTTGCAATTTGTTGTTCATAAACCGAAGGTTTGAAAAGTTCTCCTGTATACATCCACAATTCACTTATAGCTTTCAGCATTCTGTTATGGCTTTCTTCCGTTCCATCACCTAAACGTATTACCCATTCGCCACTCCATCGTAAATGATAGGTAACTTCTTTTAAAGATTTGGCAGCAATAGCAGCCAGTTGTTCATCTTTGCTCATTTGCAAATGCCGATAAAGAAAATATTGATGAGTGCTTAATAAAAATTGCCTCAGAATCGTTTGTGCCCAATCTCCATTTGGTTGTTCTACTAAAAGGCAATTTTTAAATTGCCGGCTATCTCTTAAATAGGCAAAATCATCTTCAGTGGATCCATCATTTTTAAGTTGAGCAGCATATTGATAAAAATTCCTCGCTTGTCCTATTAAGTCAAGTGAAATGTTGGTGATTGCAATATCTTGTTCCAAAACAGGTCCGTGGCCACACCACTCGCTGTTGCGTTGGCCAAGAATTAGCGAATCATCAGCAAGATGTAAAGTATAATCAAATAAAAAATTCATAAAATCAAAAATTAAGAGTAAAAAAGGCAATTTACTTTTTGACTTTTTAATTATCACATATGTTTTACTTCATCAGGAAGATTATAAAAAGTTGGATGACGATATACTTTATCATTTGCCGGTTCATACAAAGATGCCGCTTCATCGGGATTAGAAGCATGAATATATTTTGATTCTACAGCCCAAATACTAACGCCTTCCATTCTTCTTGTATAAACATCCCTTGCATTTTCAATTGCCATTTGTGCATCTGCCGCATGTAAACTGCCTACATGTTTATGATCAAGTCCTTGTTTGCTGCGGATAAAAATTTCCCAAAGAGGCCAATCGTTTTTCGTTTCTTTTGAAATAATATCACCACCTGCCTTGTCTTCGGGAATATCACCATACAATAATTTTCTGATTTGAATATTCATTTGAATTATTTTTTATTTAGCCATAAAACTGATAATTAAGCAACTTTTATTTTTCTTTTTTCTGCATGAGCCAGCGCAGCTTCTCTCACCCATTCTCCTTCTTCCCACGCTTTTTTTCTGGCATCCAATCTTTGTTTATTACATGGCCCATTCCCTTTTACCACGTTCCAGAATTCTTCCCAGTTGATTTCTCCAAAATCAAAATGCTTTGTTTTTTCATTCCATTTGAGTTTTGGATCAGGCAATTTCATTCCAAGTACTTTGATTTGTTCTGCAATCATGTCCACAAAATCCTGGCGAAGTTCATCATTAGTCTTTCTCTTGATTTTCCATTTCATGCTTTGGTCACTGTTAGTAGATTCAGAATCTTTTGGTCCAAACATCATCAATGAAGGCCACCACCAACGTTTAATTGCATCCTGACACATTTCTTTTTGTTCTTTTTTTCCTTTCGAAAGAACCAATAATATTTCAAAACCCTGTCGCTGATGAAAACTTTCTTCTTTACAAATTCTTACCATTGCCCTGGCGTATGGACCATAAGAAGTTCGTGTCAGCATCACTTGATTGATAATTGCAGCGCCATCAACCAGCCATCCGATTGCGCCAATATCTGCCCAGGTAAGAGTTGGATAATTAAAGATGGAAGAATATTTTGCTTTGCCGCTGTGAAGATCATTGATCGTTTCTTCCCTGGTAATTCCCAGTGTTTCGCAGGCAGAATACAAATACAATCCATGTCCCGCTTCGTCCTGGACTTTAGCAAGTAAAATTGCTTTTCGTTTTAAGGTTGGCGCTCTTGTAATCCAGTTTCCTTCGGGCAACATTCCTACTATCTCACTATGTGCATGTTGACTGATCTGCCTGATATTCGTTTTACGATAAGCTTCCGGCATCCAGTCTTTGGGTTCAATTTTGATTTCATTATCAATCTTATCCTGAAAAATTTTCTCCGGATCATGAACAGGCATAGCAATCTTTTTGAATTACAAAGTTAACAAAACCCAATGGCTGCTATGAATTGTGATTTCTGATTCTATTTGATATCGAAATCCACCACTACCTTTTCAGTTTTAGGATGAGATTGGCAGGTAAGAATGTATCCTTTTTTTATTTCTTCATCTTCCAGACCCCAGTGAACATCCATTTCCACTTCGCCTTCCAGCAATCTGGCTTTACATGTACAGCACATACCTCCTTTACAAGCATAAGGAAGATCGGCGCCATGTTTTAATGCCGCATCAAGAATAGTCAAATCATTAAGTTCTGAAGAAATTTCAAATGTTCTTCCATCTAATTTTACCGTGATTAGACTTTTTACGGGTTTAATCACCGCTTGTTTTTTGACGGCTTCTGTATTTCTTTTTTGACCCGCTGTAGTAAATAATTCAAAGTGAATTTTCTTTGAATCAATCTTTTTCTTTTCAAGAAATTCTTTAACACAAAAAATCATTTCTTCAGGCCCACAAATAAAAAAATCATCTATGGAAAAATAATCAACCAGTTTTTCCAATTCTTTCAACTTTTCTGTACTGATCCTGCCGGAATTTAAAGGAGTTTCCGTTCTTTCACGGCTGAGAATATGAACCAGGTTAAATCGTTCCAAAAATATATTCTTCATTCCCTCCAGCTCCTCAAAAAAAATGATGGAGGAACGGGTTCGGTTACCATATACCAGGGTAAAATGACTGTAAGGTTCAATTCTTAATGTTGTTTTAATAATTGAAATAACCGGGGATATACCACTGCCGGCAGCAAATGCGAGATACTTTTTTTTATGGGAAGGATTCAGTTCAGTATAAAAATTTCCCACCGGCTCCATTACTTCCAGTTTATCACCAGCTTTTAATTTTTCTATTGCAAAGGATGAAAACAAACCATTTTCCTGCCATTTAACAGCTATTTGCAACTCTTTCTCCAACGGGCTGCTGCTAATAGAATATGTGCGGCGAATTTCTTCACCATTTAAAAAAATCCGGATGGTCAGGCTTTGTCCTTGTTGAAAAGAAAATGATTTTTTGAGTTCGGAAGGGATTTCGAAAAATACAGAAACACATTCAGGAGTTTCTCTTCTTACTTCTTTTATTTTAAGTAAGTGAAAATGAATTGACATTTTACTCGTCTCCGTGTTTTCTCAAACCATCAATCATGATCATTACCATATTATCTTCCAGTTCCTGTGCATTCATTTTTATTTTAGAACGATGCCATGATTCAATGCCGCTGATAGCATGTAATATGATTAAGACTGCAGTAGGCACATCAATTTTCCGGATCTCATTTTTCAAAATACCCTCTTCAATAATCGAAGCAAACCGTTTGCGGTAAGTGCGTCGCTGGTTGTGAAAGTTAGACAGATAAGGTTCGTCAAGATGTTTCCATTCTCTGTCGCTTACATATACTTCTTCATAACTTTCTACCATCTGGCGAATATGAAACCGAAGCAATGTTTCCACTTTGACAATAGGTTGTTGATTTCCCGCTTCAATTAAATCCATATTATTATTGAAGCGGTTGGCTACTTCAAAACAAATTGCTTCAAGTATTTCATTCTTTGATTTAATATGATTATAAAGACTGGCAGCTTCAATTCCTACTGCTTCTGCGAGGTCTCGCATAGAAGTAGCATTAAATCCTTTCTCCCTAAACATGGCCGCTGCTTTTAGCAAAATAAATGTTTTGCGGGAGGCTCTGCGTCGTTCTGTTTTTGGCATACCCAAAGATAAACAGGAATGGGTTAAATATATAATGCTGGTTATATAAGTCAAAGTATCATTCACATAATTCATGTAGGTTTGCCTCAAAAGAGCTCTAAAGGGAAGTGTTATTTTTTTATTGATAATCTTTAATTCTTAAGTCAATATGTCGTTGATTGTTATCGGTACCATGGCCTTTGATGCAATTGAAACTCCGTTTGGGAAAAGCAATAAAATTGTTGGCGGTGCCGCCACATATATTGCATGGAGTGCATCAAATTTTACACGCCCTATTAAACAAATTTCTGTTGTAGGTGGCGATTTTCCCATAGAAGAAATGAAAATGCTGGAAGCACGCGGAGTAAGTATGGAAGGAGTACAGGTGAAACAAAATGAACGTTCTTTTTTCTGGAGCGGAAAGTATCACCTCGATATGAATACAAGAGATACATTAGACACGCAATTGAATGTGCTTGCAAATTTTGAACCTGTAGTTCCTGATAGTTACCAGGATTGTGAATTCCTGATGCTGGGAAATCTAAGTCCGAACATTCAGTTAAGTGTAATAAAGCAATTGGATAAAAGACCAAGGCTCGTTGCAATGGACACTATGAATTTCTGGATGGAGACAGCCATGGATGATCTGGAAAAAGTATTGACAAAGGTTGACGTGCTTTTGATAAATGACAGCGAGGCAAGACAGTTAAGCGGACAATTTTCATTGGTAAAGTCTGCGAAGGAAATTATGAAAATGGGTCCGAAATATCTTATTATAAAAAAAGGAGAACATGGCGCATTGTTATTTAATGAGGATAATGTTTTTTCTGCTCCAGCTCTTCCATTAGAAGATGTGTTCGATCCCACTGGTGCCGGCGACACGTTTGCCGGAGGATTTATCGGTCATATTGCCCGGACAAAAGATCTTTCATTTGACAATATGAAACGGGCTATTATTGTTGGATCGGCTATGGCCAGTTTTTGTGTGGAAAAATTTGGAACTACAAGATTAAAAGAAGTTACCGCAACAGATATTGAAAGAAGAATTCAGCAGTTTAAAGATTTGGTGAGTTTTGATATTGAGTTAGTATAAAAATTAATTTAACTTCCTTGCCAACACAATTACATTTTTAAAATGTTGTTTATTCCCTTGTAGATTAAAAATTTCTGTGAAGATAATATAAGGGCCAACCGGTAATTTTAATCCTTTATCATTAAGTCCATCCCAATTCCAGTTGCCTTCAATACCTAATATTCCATTTTGAACAAGACTTCTTACCGGTCGTCCTACAGCATCAAAAATGGTAATGTTTGCAATATATCCCGGCTCGTTTACTTTGTATTGAATGGTGGCAATATCATCATGACCATCATTGTCAGGTGAGAAAATTTTCGGCGTTACTTCAATAGTCGCATTGATGTTTTGCAGTTGTTTGTATTGAGAGTTTTTATAAGTAGGAGTTCCATATCCAGCCGAAGATGCTGCTGAATGCCAGTTACCAGCATCCTGTGATATGCCATCAGGATCAATTCTTTCTAATGCCACACCTTCAGCATTAGCGATGAGTTTGAATTGCCAGTCATCTTTATATTTTACTTCATCAGTTATTTGTCCCTGAAAATTTAAAATTATAATATCACCTTCATCATCGGGATAAGAAGGAAGCGAAGAAACAACTAAAACATTATCCGGATTTTTTACCAAATAATTTGAAGCCAGGTTATCGGCATCTTCTGTAATGACCATATAATCTCCGGGAAAAATATAATAAGGTAAAGCACTCAATGTTTGTATGGAACTGATGGTGCCACTGCTATTCCTATTGGCTATATATAATTTCGCTGCATCAAAAATTTTATTGCTCCGGTTATAAATTTCCACATAATCAAATGCGTTGGGACGTGGGTTAAATAAAATTTCATTGATGATCAATTCTTTTTCTAATACATCTGCAGGTAATCCAACTCTTGCCGTGTTAGCACTTCCGATTAAATTATTTTTGCAATCCGTTACATTGCTGGCTGTAATGTTGTAAACAGTATTTTCAATAAGTGGATTGTTTACTTTCAATTGCACTTGGTTGAAAAGTGGCGGAAGGGTCACTGCATTGGCAAAAGTTAATCCACCATCAATTGAATAATTGGCAGTGTTTGCCCCACTCAAACTATCCAGCGGTTCATCAAATTCCAAAACAATAGTAGAACTATCCGTTATAAAAGCTTTTTTCAATTGCGGTACTGATTCATCATTGTTGATAGCATCAACAGAATTTTTCTTTCCGGGTGTTCCACCCAAAGGATTCACACTGGCTTTCCAGTTGCTGATTCCGGCACAGGGACTTTTTGTATCAATCATTTCCAGCGTCCAGCCTCCATTTGCTTTTACGGGGTTTTGATACCATGCAACAGAATAGCTGACAGCATGAATGATTTTTCCATTTGAAGCTTTTAAAAATAATTGATCTCCATCGTTACCTAATGAAGGAAAACTGGTAACGGAAATTGTATTACCGAATGGAGACAAAGCCGCGACCGCATTACCAGTACAAACAATCACGAAACTGTCTGGCTGTAAAGTAAAATTGGGTATCGGGCCACTTTGGTTGGCAGTATTTCCAATTCGCCAATTTTGTAAATTGATTGGGAAAGCTGAAGTATTTTTCAATTCAATCCATTCATTATTCGGTAAGCCGATTTGTGGAGCAGGATCGGCCATGATCTCATCAATCACCACATCATACCTGTTTTGTGCGATAAGGTTAAGCGGCAACTGAAGAATAACAACGAACAACAGTTTGCGAATTTTCATTATTGCCAAGGTAATTAATTGGCAACAATAAAAAAATGAGTTTTAAAATTTATCAGTATTTTCTTGGTATGCATTGACCAGCCGCCTATTTTTGCGTTTCAGAATGAATATGACCAAATATACAAAGCGCAACAAGAAACATTCCATACAGGAAGGTTTGTAGCGTTTTTGTGTTTTATCATAAAAAGATTGCAAGCCTTCCAAACGGAAGGCTTGTTTATTTTAAAACCATAAAAGAAAAACAAAATGAAAGTTGCAGTCGTCGGAGCTACCGGTTTGGTTGGCACAAAAATGTTACAGGTTCTGGCTGAAAGAAATTTTCCTGTTACAGAATTAATTCCTGTTGCTTCAGCAAAGTCAGTTGGAAAAGAAGTAGAATTTAAAGGAAAGAAATATAAAGTGGTTAGTGTGACTGATGCCATTGCTGCAAAGCCTGCTGTGGCAATATTTTCAGCCGGCGGTGGCACTTCATTAGAATGGTCACCAAAATTTGCAGAGGCCGGAATAACGGTGATTGATAATTCATCGGCGTGGAGAATGGATCCAACAAAAAAATTAGTGGTCCCTGAATTGAATGCAGATGTTTTGACAAAAGAAGATAAGATCATTGCCAACCCGAATTGTTCAACGATTCAAATGGTTGTCGCATTAAATCCATTACACAAAAAATATAAGATCAAAAGAATTGTTGTCAGCACTTATCAAAGCGTTACTGGTACCGGAGCAAAAGCAGTGGCACAGTTAAGAGCAGAAAGAGAAAAAGAAGTGAAAGGTATTTCATCAGAATATCCAATGGCATATAAATACCCAATCGATCTTAATGCCATTCCGCAGATAGATGTTTTTTTAGAAAGCGGTTATACAAAAGAAGAAATGAAAATGGTGAATGAAACAAGAAAAATCATGCGGGATGATTCCATCCGGTTAACGGCAACCACTGTTCGTATTCCCGTTATTGGCGGACACAGCGAATCCGTGAATGTAGAATTTGAAAATGATTTTATTCTTAGCGAAGTAAAAGATCTTCTTAGCAAAGCGCCGGGAGTAATTGTCGTAGATGATATGGTTAATCAGAAATACCCAATGCCACTGGACGCACATGAAAAAGACGAAGTCTTCGTAGGAAGATTGCGCCATGATGAATCTCAACCAAAAACATTAAATATGTGGGTGGTTAGCGATAACCTGCGCAAAGGCGCAGCAACAAATGCGGTGCAGATAGCAGAATATCTTGTAGAAAAAGGATTGCTGTAATTCAAAAAAAGAATATTGTTCTAAAAGTGCAGGCACATAGTTTGCACTTTTTTTATTTTGTATTTTCACTATATGGATATTGAATCCTTACGAAATTATTGTCTGCTTAAAGATTCGGTTACCGAAGAATTTCCATTTGGTAATGATACTTTGGTATTTAAAGTAAATGGAAAAATATTTCTGCTTGCAAGCTTGGATAATAGCCCGTTGCAATTCAATGTAAAATGTGATCCAGATAAAGCCATTGAACTGCGTGAGCAATATGATGCGATAATTCCCGGCTATCATATGAATAAGAAACACTGGAACACAGTTATTACAGATGGAAGTTTATCAGCAAAACTTTTGAAAGAAATGATTGATGATTCTTATAACCTGGTTGCACAATCACTTTCGAAAAAAAGAAGAAAGAAATAAGACGATCAACCTGCTATTCCTCGGTTTAAAAATTCTATCAAAGGTTGTAAAGCTTCAAAAGCCAATAATGTTTTCTTCAATAAATCTTTTGAAGTAAGGTCTTTTTCCGAAAGAGTTGTCATTGCCAGATAACTTTTCAGTTTCAGAAATTCTGCCGCCGGATTATTTTCTTCATATCCTTTTGGCAAGCGAACAAGGCTTACATCGTTCCCTTTGTACAATTCTTTATAAACGGACTTGAATTTTTTTGAACCGATGATTTTTTTGAATTCTTCAAAATTATAATCCACTTCCTGTCTAACTTTTTTTAATTCTGGTGGCATGGGTTGCCAGATTCCACCGCCAACGAATGCTTCACCGGGCTCGCAATGGAAATAATAACCAGCCAGCATTGATTTTTTTCCGCCTTGATTAATACTGGCGCCAAAATTTGTTTTATACGGCGATTTGTCTTTGCTGAAACGAACATCGCGGTTGATCCGGAAAATGGAATCTTTTGCTTTCAGCGAAGCGATTGTTTTATCTTTCTTTCCATGTTTATCAATAACCGCCTGAATGAAATTTACAAAATCAGCTTTGGCTGATTCGTAATCGCTGCGATGCGAATCGAACCATGGTTTATTATTATTCTTTTTTAAGCCTTTCAGAAATTTCAAAGTTGAAGGTTGTAACATAAAAATTATTTTTTCTAAAATAAAAGTCTTGCCGTTTCAAACATATTAAAAATTTGAATAGCATATTTATTTTTTGCG
Organism: uncultured Bacteroidota bacterium; assembly: GCA_963823125.1. GTDB lineage: Bacteria > Bacteroidota > Bacteroidia > Chitinophagales > Chitinophagaceae > UTBCD1. The sequence continues at coordinate 210,118 of CAWGKD010000001.1, read as the reverse complement.
AAGCATTTTTAAAAACTCATCCTCAGAAATTATTCTAACTGTATTAATTTTTTTTGCTTTTTCCAGTTTACTTCCGGCATCTTCACCAACAACCAGATAATTCAGCTTGGCACTGACGCCTCCAAGAATTTGTCCGCCATTTTCTTCTACGATTGCTTCCGCATCGCTTCGTTTCAGTGTGGGTAATGTTCCTGTAAATAAAAAAGTAAGGCCTGAAAGATTGCCGCCGGAAGCCAATTGCTTTTTTCCATTTTTAAATTGCAGACCTGATTTTTCCAGTTGCTCTAATATCTTAATGTTTTCTTTATTGATAAAGAACTGGTAAATACTGCCGGCTACTTTTGGGCCAATGTCCTCCAGTTTTTGCAAATCCTCTAATGAAAAAATTTTCAGGTCTAATAAATGATTGATGGCTTGTGCAAGAGTTTTTGCTGTAGCTTCTCCAACATACCGGATTCCCAAACCATAAATAATCCGGTATAGTGGTTGTGTTTTAGATTTCTCGATAGCGGCTTTCAGATTTTCAACACTTTTTTTTCCAAAGCCTTCCAGTTGTTCAATTTTATTAAAGGGTAATTCGTAAATGCTGGTAATATTTTTTAACCAGCCTAATTCGTGAAATTTATTTACGATGGCTTCTCCCAACCCGGTAATTTCCATGGCGTCTTTGCTGGCAAAATGAATGATACGCTGAACTACCTGTGCTTCGCAATTATAATTGGTGCATCGCCACGCAGCTTCTTCTTCTACTTTGTGAATCGGGTTTTTGCAGACAGGACATTTTTCAGGGAAATGAATTTTTTTCTCATGACCTTTTCTTAATTCGGGAAATGATTTTACAATGTATGGAATCACGTCGCCGGCTCTTTCCACCAAAACAGAATCGCCAATGCGAATATCTTTTTCAGTTATAAAATCTTCGTTGTGCAAAGAAATGGAAGTAACGGTAACGCCTCCGATCGGGACCGGATCAATTTTAGCAACGGGAGTAATGTTCCCTGTTCTTCCCACCTGGAACTCGACTGCTTTTAAATGAGAAGTTGCTTGTCTTGCTTTGAATTTAAATGCAATGGCCCAACGCGGATGATGCGAAGTCATACCTAACTGATCCTGCAAGTCAAGATCATTCACTTTAATTACCATGCCGTCAATTTCATAAGGAAGATTATCACGACCCGTTTCAAATTTTTTGCAGTAATCAATTACTTTATCAATTCCTTTCAAAACTTTTTTTTCTTTCTCAGGACTTCTGAATCCCAATTCCCATAAAAGAGAAATTGTATTGGAATGATATTTAAGAACTTTTTGTTTTTTATTTGTCTGCGTATAAAAACTGATTTGGTATAAAAATCCTTCCAGGTTTCTTTCAGCAACTATTTTCGGATCTTTCATCCTGAGAGTTCCGGCAGCTGCATTGCGCGGATTTGCCAATGGTGGCAAATTTTGTTCGGCAAGTTGTTCATTGTATTTCTTGAAATTATTTTTATTGATCAATATTTCACCACGAATCTCAATTTGTTTAATTCCTTTTTCAGAAAATTTTGCAGAAAGAGGAATAGATCTGATCTGTTTGATGTTTGTTGTGATATCATCTCCTCGCACGCCATCGCCACGGGTAGCGCCACGAGTCAATAAATCATCCTCATATATCAGCGAAATACTGGCGCCATCAAATTTCGGTTCAACACAATATTCAATCTCATCCACATTTACAATTTCTCTTGCCCTGCGGTCAAAATCAACTAGGTCTTCAGCATTATAAGAATTATTGAGTGAAAGCATTGGCACAAGATGTTGTACTTGCGGAAAATCTTTTGTCAAACCTTTTGCAACCCGTTGTGTTGGTGAATCTGCAGTGATCAATGTTGGATTTCCCTTTTCAATTTTTCCCAACGCTTTAAAAAGCTGATCATATTCAAAATCTGAAATAAGCGGATTATCTAAGATATAATATCTGTATTCGTGGAAACGCAGAACATCTCTTAGCGATTCAATATTAACCGGAGCAAATTTAGAAAAGTTAACTGCATTTAAGGAGCTTAACCATTCATCTGTGCTTCTCTGTAATCTTTTTGTTTGGTCTTTTGAATACATAGTAAAACTTAAAGCATAAAATTAAATCTTGTTTTATGTTTTCTAAAAATTAAAAAGCCGCCTCATCCCGAGACGGCCTTGTTTGTTAGCCTTGACACATGAAAAAGTTTTGGCTACTGTTTTAAAAACAGCGAACTGGCTAACTGATCAGATGATTGAACAATGAAATTATAAATGCCCGGCAATAAACCCGATAAATCAAAATCCCAGGCATTTGGCCCTGTGGTCACATTTCTTACGTAAGTCTTTACTGTCAAACCACTGACATTAATGATCCTGATATTTACCGTTTCGGAATAGTTAGAAGTGAACACAACATGAAGGTTACTTATAACAGGATTTGGTGACAACTGTAATGTAGGTAAATTAGGTCCAGGCATTACAATCCGTTTACAGATCCTGCTTTCACATCCCTGCGCTGTATTGATCATTAAACAGATATTAAAATTTGTTCCAGGTCTAAAAGTATGGGCAACATCCTGACCATTTGCAGAACTACCATCTCCAAAAGACCATTGATAGCTGACGGCATGATCATTTGGATTGGTAATGCTTTGACCATGGAATTGATACGTAAGTGGCCCAGTCAAAGAATCTGTAAAGTAGCCTCCGCAAATATCAGTAGCGCTTTGAATAACTATTTCAATACAATTTTCAGCAGTGCATCCCCCGGAGAACAGTACTGTTGCACAGAGATGATAAATTCCTGCACCCGGATAAGTATGCCTTATAGAATAAACAGGAATAATAGTTGCGGCTGGAGATACCACACAAGTATCAACACCATCACCGAAATTCCAGCAAATTCTTTCTACTCTTCTGCTGTTGGATGAGGAAGGTGCTACATAGAATTCGCGGTTCAAACTGGAAATGGATGAAGTAATTTCGAATACCTGCACACGGCATATATCCGGAGGAAGAACAATATGAATGGAGTTACATTTATATGCTACACATCCACCATCATAAAGAATTTTTACACAAACATTATAGGCTCCGGAATCAGCATATAAATGATAAACTGCATAACCACCTGAATAATTTGTTGAATATTGAATACAGGTATCGTGATTGTCACCAAAACTCCAGCATACCTGTACGGGTTTTTTGTTATGACTGTTCCATGGTTGTGCTACAAAATATTTTCCAAGAGATGTCAGATTAGTTGACTGTACAATTTCAAAATTAGCGCTGCAACTATCAGGAACACCAACAACGATTATTGATTTACAATATTTGGATTGACAGCTTCCATCATAAACAATGCTTACACAAACATTATAGGTTCCTGGTTGCATAAACAAATGATATGTTGCATAAGAACCCGTATAATTTGTCGCGTATTGAATACAAGTGTCTCGATTATCGCCAAAACTCCAGCACACCTGAACTGGTTTTTTATTATGGTTATTCCAGGGTTGTGCGACAAAATATTTTCCAAGCGATGTGTAATTTGTTGATAAGATTTCAAAATTAGCAGAGCAGCTGTCCGGAACAATATTTACCTGCACTGGTTTACAATAATAAGATTGACATCCTCCATCATAAAGAATTTTTACACAAACATTATAAGTACCGGTGTCAGCATATAAATGAAATGTAGCATAAGAACCTGTATAGGTTGCCGAGTATTGAATACAGGTGTCATGATTATCGCCAAAACTCCAGCAAACCTGTACTGGTTTTTTGTTTTGATTATTCCATGGCTGTGCAACAAAATATTTTCCAAGAGAAGTTGGATTAGTTGATGGTAAGGTTTCAAAATTAGCGCTACAGCTATCAACAATTGTTACAACATTTACCGTATCACAATATTTTGACTGACATCCTCCATCATATAGAATGCTTACGCAGGCGTTATATTTTCCTGATTGTGCATATACATGATAAGTGGCATAAGAGCCAGTATAATTTGTTGCATACTGAATACAGGTATCATGGTTATCACCAAAATACCAGCAAACCTGTACAGGCTTTTTATTATAATTATCCCAAGGCTGAGCAATAAAATATTTGCCAAGTGCTGTTGAGCCAACAAGTAATGTTTGAAAACTTGCACTGCAACTATCTGGAGAAGTTATTACGATTGTTTTGCAAATACTCGATATTAAAATCAATGAATCAATGGTACCTCCTGCATTTGTAGCTCTTGTATAAAGCCTTAAACATGCTTGAAAAGTTCCTGGATGCGAATAGCTGTGATAAGGATTGTTGCTGAAAAAAGTCAGCAATACTGAGCTATCACCGAATTGCCAGTAACAGCGCCGAAGCGAAGTATCAACAGTAGCAGTTGTGCTGGTATTTGTAAAATGAACTGTGTTTCCTGAAACTGTGAAAGTAAAATTAGCTACGTCATTTTGGGCCTTGGCTTGTAAAAAAACCAGGCTAAAAATAAGCCCGGTAATAAGGGTGTAAAGTCTTCTCATAAAAAAATGCTTTGGTGAAAAGAATGGTTTTCAAAACTATTCAAGCGTCAAGGTTAAGGATGAGACGAAGCTTATTGGATGTAGTTTAAAAGGAAACCAAACATTTTTTACGATAGGACATCTACGAAATTCCTTTTTGATGATCTATAATAAACTGGATTAGTTCTTCAAGAGAAACATCAATTCTTGATAGTGCGTCAGTTATATCATTTCGGTTCACCTGGGCAGCAAAAGAAGGGGTTTTGATTTTTTTTAATACACTTTTTACATCCATGCCTTCATATCTGGTGGGACGAATAAGAGAAGAAGCATGAACAAACCCGGATAATTCATCTATGGCATAAATCATTTTATCCATTTTGCTTTTTGGTTCTACTCCAAAATATCCTGGTCCATGCGAAGCAATGCATTGAATAACTTCTGGATCAATATTTCTTATTTCCAATTCTTCAATTATAATGCGGCAATGATCGTCAGGATACTTTTCCCAGTCTGCATCATGCAGCAAACCGGCGAGTTCCCATTTTAGCGCCGTTTTTTCATCGGCATTTTCTTTTTCAATAGCCCATGCTTTCATCACAGCCGCTACTTGTTTCATATGCAGTTGAAGTCGTGAATTGGGCACCCATTCATTTAATAGCGCATTAGCTTCATCAATACCCATCAGATTGCCTGCATTTTTCGGATCGCCAAATGTGGAACGACCAAGATTGTGTGTTGCCATATTTTTTATTTGTCTGAATATAAATATAAGAGTGAATCAGTGAATTTTCGATGAAAATTTCAAAGCTATTTAAAATATAAGCAAAATTTTTACTGAAAATCAATATTTTATAAAGGTGCGATTAAAAACAAGTTCTTCCTTTTTTGGAATGAACCCTTATATAGACCTATCTTCGCACCCCCAAAAACAACTATGGCCTGTTAAAGTAGCAAGTTGTAATAAGGGAATATGTTGAGGGATGGCTCAACTATCCAATTTTATAATCACTATTAACTCAAAACTTATAGCTAAAAGTTAAAAAAGAATGAGCAATTTACATTTCACCACCAAGCATGCGAATGCGGCTACCGTGCAACATAACTGGTATGTTGTGGATGGTGCCAATCAAACCGTGGGTCGTATGTGTGCTAAAGTTGCTGCGATACTTCGCGGAAAAAACAAAGCATACTATACTCCTCATGTTGACTGCGGTGATTACATTATTGTGATCAATGCCGATAAAGTTGTTTTCACCGGAAATAAGCTGGACAAAAAATTGTATGATACATTCAGTGGTTACCCCGGAGGGTTAAAACAGGAAACTGCGGGTAGTTTATTAAAACGTCGACCTGAAGCTGTAATTGAAAGAGCTGTAAAAGGAATGTTACCCAAAAACCGGCTTGGTCGCAAAATGTTCAAAAAACTTTTTGTTTATATAGGTGCTGAACATCCTCATGGAGCTCAACAACCTAAAGAACTCAAATTCTAAATTTTTATACATGGAAAAACAAAAAAACGGAGTAGGTCGTCGTAAAGAAGCTGTGACAAGAGTGTTCGTCGTTAAAGGTGACGGTAAAATCACAGTGAACGATAAAGATTATAAAAAATATTTTCCGCTGGTGTATTTACAAAACCAGGTGGAGCGTCCATTGAAGACTGTAGATGTTTTTGGCAAGTTCGACATAAAGATCAGCGCATCGGGAGGCGGTTCAAAAGGACAGGCCGAAGCTGCAATGCTAGGCATCGCACGTGTACTGCTGGATATTAATCCTGAGTTTCGTCCTGCACTCAAAGCAGCAGGGTTGTTGAAACGCGATCCCAGATCAGTTGAACGTAAAAAATTTGGTCACAAGAAAGCAAGAAGAAGCTATCAGTTTAGTAAGAGATAATAAATTTTGGGCAATAAGTTATTTACTCAAAGTCTACAGATCATAAAATTTATAAAATCACTATAATAAGATAAAATGGAACAAAATACTTCGCTTCAGCAACAGCTTTTAGATGCCGGTGTACATTTCGGTCACCTGCGCAAAAAATGGAACCCGAAAATGCTGCCCTATATTTTTGCTGAGAAAAAAGGTATTCACATTATTGACCTCAACAAAACCACTGAATGTCTGAATGAAGCAGCAGCAGTAATGAAACAGATTGCACGTACCGGAAAGAAAATTTTATTTGTTGGGACTAAAAAACAGGCAAAGGAAATCGTGAATGAATGCGCCCGCAGAGTTAATATGCCTTTTGTAACAGAGCGCTGGCTTGGTGGAATGCTTACAAATTTTAATACAGTCCGTAAGAGCGTTAAGAAAATGCAGAGCATTGAAAAAATGCTGGGCGATGGTTCATTTGACAGCATCACCAAAAAAGAACGTCTTACATTAAGTCGCGATAAAGACAAAATGGAAAAAGTATTAGGCGGTATTTCCCAACTGGGCCGTGTGCCAGCTGCTTTGTTCATTGTGGATATTGGCCACGAGCATATTGCATTAGCCGAAGCAAGGCGACTTGGAATAACAACTTTTGGTGTGGTAGATACTAATTGCGATCCAAATAAAGTTGATTACGCTATTCCTGCAAATGATGATGCAACAAAATCTATAGCTATTATCACTAACTATATCGCCGCTGCAGTGGCAGAAGGCCTGGCTGAACGCCAGGCTGCCAAAGATGAAGAAGTTGAGGAAATGACGGATGATGAAAAAGAAAAGAAAGCAGCTAAACTACTTGCTGAAGCTGAAGCCGAGGGTGCCCGTTCAGGTAAAGTAAGAGGTGGCAATCAACCAAGGCGTCGCACACCGGGTGGTGGTCAGAGACGTCCGGGACCGAGATAAAATTTGATGATTTGATAAACAGTTTTCAAAATCCATCATCTTATTTTCATCTCACGTTTTACATATCCATTTATCAATAATCAATGAAACTGAATTTTTAAAATAAAATATTTATAATAAAAATGTCAACCACAACAATAAGCGCACAAGACATTAATAAACTGCGCCAAATGACCGGAGCCGGCATGATGGATTGCCGTAAGGCATTGACAGAAACCAATGGTGACTTTGAAGCAGCCATTGACTGGTTAAGAAAACAAGGGCAAAAAGTTGCTGCAAAACGCAGTGACCGCGAAGCAAAAGAAGGCGTAGTGATAGCAAAAACTACAGCTGATAATAAAACAGGAATTGTAGTTTGTGTGAGTTGCGAAACAGACTTTGTAAGTAAGAACGCAGACTTTGTTGCGTTTGGTCAAAGTATTGCCGACGCCGCTATTTCTAACAATATAAAAAATTTGGAAGATCTGAATAACGCTAAAGTGAATGGAGCTAAAGTTTCTGATCTGGTTAATGACAAGTTAGCTTCTATTGGTGAAAAAATTGGTGTTACAAAATTTGAAAGAGTGGATGCTGATTATGTAGCATCATATATACACGGCGCTTATCGCATTGGTGTATTGGTTGGATTAAATAAAGTTGCTGCCGAAGCGGGAAAAGATGTGGCTATGCAAATTGCAGCTTTAAATCCTGTGGCTATTGATGCGGCCAGTGTACCGGCTGATGTTATTGCCCGTGAAAAAGATATAGTCATTGAACTGATGAAGCAGGATCCAAAAATGGCAGGTAAGCCAAATGAAATGTTGTCAAAAATTGCAGAAGGAAAAATGAATTCATTTTTTAAAGAGCAAACTTTATTGGCACAGGCATTTGTAAAAGATGGAGCTAAAACAGTTGGCGACTATCTTAAAGAAGCTGGTGATATAAAAGTAACCGCATTTAAAAGAGTAGCATTAGGATAAAATTTCTACAGAAATAATTTCTTCAGGGAACTTTCACGGTTCCCTTTTTTATTTTTGTAAGATGATAAATCAGGATCAGTACTTCAAGGCTAACAAACAACTCTGGAACCAGCGAACTTTTGTTCATAAGGATTCTACCTTTTATGATGTAGCCCGATTTAAAAACGGTGGAAATGCTCTTACTCCTATAGAATTGAAAGAAGTCGGTGATGTTAAAGGAAAAAAGATGTTGCACTTGCAATGTCATTTCGGGTTGGACAGCTTAAGCTGGGCAAGATTAGGAGCGGATGTAACAGGAGTTGACTTTTCTGATGAAGCCATAAAAGAAGCAAAAAAGCTCAATAATGAATCAAGATTAAGTGCAAAATTCATTTGCTGCAATGTGTATGACTTAAAAAGCCATCTTGACCAAAAGTTTGATATAGTTTTCACTTCTTATGGCGTTATTGGTTGGCTGCCTGAACTGGATAAATGGGCAGAAATTATTTCTTACTACCTGAAGTCCGGAGGAATCTTTTATATAGCTGAATTTCACCCGGCGGTCTGGATGTTTGATGATGAATTTACCCAAGTGAAATATTGTTATGATAACCGGGGAGTGATCATTACTGAAAATGAAGGAACCTATACAGACAGAAATGCAAAAATTAAAGGCAAGGAATACAGTTGGAATCACAGCATCAGCGAAGTGCTGAATGCTTTAATCTATGCAGGTTTGAAAATAGAATTTTTTAATGAATATATGTATTCACCATATTCCTGTTTTAGGAATACCATTGAATCAGAGAAAGGTAAATGGTATATAAAAGGTATGGAAGGAAAGATACCGATGATGTATAGTATCCTGGCCATTAAACAATGATCAAATCCAATATCTTCACTACATGACTGCAACTCTTGCTGACAAACTTTTTCTTTTTTATAAAAAACTTCAACCTCCGGCTGATCTGCCTAACGGAATTGAAATCTTATTTCCACACAAAGACAAGCAGGTTCTGAAAGTAATTGAAATCTTTTTAAGAAAATTTTATTCTGACAATCGTTCGAGACATTTGATCTTTGGTATCAACCCCGGCCGTTTTGGGGCAGGAACAACTGGCATAAATTTTACTGCCCCTAAACAATTAAAAGAATTTTGCAGTATTGATCATCCTTTCAAAGAACAAACTGAATTATCTGCAGAGTTTATTTATCAAATGATTGCCCAATACGGTGGACCTGAAGTGTTTTATCACGATTATTTTATCAGCTCCGTAAGTCCCTTAGGATTTATTAAACATAAGAAGAACATCAATTATTATGACGATAAAAAATTACAGAGCCAAATAATTCCATTGATTTTTGAAAGCATTCAAAAGCAAATTTCATTTGGCTTCAAAACTGACTTTTGTGTGTGCATAGGGGAGGGAAAAAATTTTCAATTTTTGTCTTCACTGAATGATAAATATAATTTCTTTGGAAAGATCATCCCATTACCCCATCCAAGGTTCATTTTGCAATATCGCCGACGACAAAAAGTAAAATATATAGAACAATATTTGTTGGCGTTGAAATAGCGTTTGCAATAATCGGGTATATCATTTTCAAAAAAGGGAAATGGAAGAAAGTGAAGATATGATACCTTTAACTAACCATATTTGCAACAATCATGAGCAATAATGTCTTTGATCAGAACCGGATGCGGCAACTATTTTTTATAGCCATCATTTTATTGCTGGGTATTTTATTATTTCTTCAGTTGTATTCTTTTGTTCCCGCTTTGTTAGGCGCCATTACGCTTTATGTTGTAATGGACCGCTGGATGTTTTATCTCACGGAAAAAAAGAAGTGGAAAAAAGCCGGAACAGCCCTTTTGCTTATGCTGGCAAGCATCATTGTTATCTTGTTACCTGTGGGCCTCCTGGTGAATTTACTTTCATCAAAGATCAGTTTTGCCGTGAAGCATTCAGCTGAATTTGTGGATGCATTCAGGAAAGTAGTTAACAACGCTGAACAACGTTTTCATATAACATTGGTCAGTGATGATAATATAAGTAAATTCAAACAAGTTTTGGCAGATGGTATTCCCAAAATCCTGAATGCTACATTCAATACGCTTACTACTATTTTTTTTATGTATTTCATTCTTTACTTTATGTTGGTGAATGGACGTAAAATGGAGAATGCATTATACGAATACATTCCGCTGAAAGATGAAAACGTAAACAGGATAGGAAAAGAATTAAATAGCATGGTTATGTCTAATGCAATCGGCATTCCGGTTATTGCTTTGGCGCAGGGAATTGTAGGATTGATTGGGTATCTTATCATTGGAGTCAAGGAACCTTTTTTCTGGTTTGCAGCAACCTGTCTTACTTCTATGCTGCCATTAGTAGGAGCAGCGATGGCCTATGTTTCTTTGGCAATCATATTTTTTGCAAATAGTCAAAACTGGCAAGGTATATTCATGCTTATATATGGTTTTGGAATTATTGGACCGGTTGACCAGGTATTGCGATTGACTCTTCAAAAAAAAATTGGCAATGTACACCCACTGGTGACTGTTTTCGGCGTCATAATAGGGTTAAATCTGTTTGGATTTATCGGTTTGATATTTGGCCCTTTACTCATTGCAATATTCATTTTGTTATTAAAAATTTATTCCAGTGAATTCATTACTCGTCAAAGAGATGTTGCCGCCGGTAGTGAAAATAAAAGTTCCTTATAAATATTTAGTAGAAATACCAGCGACATGGTATATGCGCAGAGTAGTTTTTCGCAATTCTTTTGAAATCAGCACTCTGGAACTTGTAAATCTATTTTTCCGATAATAATTTTACATCTGTTGTCGTTCTTATTTTGTCCGAAGGTTTAAAGCACCCATCATTTATTAAAATGTCTTCGGCGAAACCCGTACCTGATTAATGAAGATATTAAAACCAATATCCCTGTCCTGCCTGTCTGTTTCCTTTGCAGCAGTTCCTTTTTTACAAACAGGAATCAATGTCCCGGCCGCAGAAGTTGGTAACAGCCATTTTGCTTACCTGGTTTCAGGCAATCCCGGAATAAATATAAATACAATATCATCTGAGCTTACTGTTCTATATTATAATCTTCATTTGCTGAATTATGGTTTGTCTGAAAATGCATTTGATTGTGCTTATAAAGGATACGAGTACTTGCTTACAAAAAAGAAAATCAATAATGCAGATTACCTGACCATTTGCGACTTTAGTCAACCATCAAGAAATAAAAGATTATACATTATTAATCTGAAGAATGACCAGTTATTAATCAATACATATGTAGCTCATGGCCGTAATTCGGGTTTGGAATATGCCACCCGTTTTTCTAATCGGCCTGAATCCATGGAAAGCAGCCTTGGATTTTATGTAACTGAAAATACTTATTACGGCGAACATGGATTATCATTAAAGGTGAAAGGACTTGAAGCTGGCTTTAATGATCGGGCTGCAACCAGAAAAATTGTGATCCATGGCGCTAATTACATTGACAATGACTACCTGCAGCATAGTCATTTTATGGGTCGCAGTTTTGGTTGTCCCGCTGTGCCGCAACTCGAAAGCAAAACGATTATTAATACAATTAAAAATGGAACCTGTTTTTTCATTTACCATCCTGATAAGAGGTATCTCCAACGATCAAAAATATTAAACGACTGATTGGACACGTAACAAGGATGGATGATAACAACAAAGCTCAATCGTACCCTATGATTGGGCTTTTTGTTTTGCGATGAGTTTATTTGTTTACCTGACTAATTTTTATTTTTCCCTTTATTAATACATCATGAATGAGCCTGGAGAATTCCGCTGCATATTTACCATCGCCATGGACGCAAATCGTTTCAGCCATAACAGGAATTAGTTTTCCATCAACTGAGGTAACCATTTTTTCTTTTATCATCTGCAAAACTTGTTGCACTACTTTATTTCCATCTTCAATTAATGCATCATATTTTGAACGGGGAGTGAGACTGCCATCATCACGATAAGTACGATCTCCAAAAACTTCGCTTGCAGTTTTTAAACCAATTGCTTTTGCTTCGCTGATGATATGACTTCCACTTAATCCATAAACGATTAATTTTTCGTTGACATCTTTTACAGCCAGCGCAATGATGGCAGCCAGTTTCGAACTTCTTGCCGCCATATTATATAAAGCACCATGCGGTTTTATATGGTGTAATTTTCCTCCAGCTTGTTTTGTGATTTCATCCAACAAATGAATTTGCCTGACAATAATATCATAAGTTTCCGAAGGAGGAAGATGAAAATCTGTTCTTCCAAAATTTTCTTTGTCAAAAAATGAAGGGTGCGCACCAATGCCTACATTATGTTTCATACAGAGATCAACCGTATGTTTCATGGTGTTTTCATCACCGGCATGATAACCGCAAGCGATATTTGATGAACTGATAAACGGCATTATAGCTTCATCATTTCCCATTCCCTCTCCCATATCGCAATTAAGATCTACAGTAAAATTCATAAGCTTTGTATCAGATTAAAAAGTTGAACTAATTTTTATCAACGAAAAAGGTCTTATCAAATATAATAAGCTGTAAAAATAACAACGAAACTCTTTTTTATAAAATCAGATACCGGATTTGTTAACCGGTACGTTTTCATTTTTTTCAAGGCGATTCAATATCTCAAGAATAAGCTTGTTTTGATTCTCCAGATGCATCAGGATGGTTTCAATTTCTATCTCGGCTTTTGTATTCACATCAAAATCTGACTGTGCCCGCACTTCGGCATGTGCTGATTGTAAATTTTGACCTACCATTATTAATGGCATCAGAAATATTTGTATCATGTTTGAAATAAATAACCACAAAACAAAAGCAGGAAAAGGATCAAATGTTAGTTGACGGGGAGCCAGACTATTCCAGCCTAACCATAAAACTGTCCAGAAAAAAATAATCAAGAAAAATCCCATGCTTCCGACTTTGTTGGTAATTGTTATGGCAAACTTGTCAAGAGAAGACAATTCCTTTTCTACTTCATCGTTAACATTCACAATAGGTTTGCGGTTTTTCATCAATTCTTCCAGCGATTTTACTTTATGATTCTCCATATGTTTAAAAATTAAAATGATAAATATGAATGAATTAATTTTCTTTTAAAAACATTTTCCGTTAGACTTATATTATCGTTAAAATAATTAACTGAAGATAAAAATAAGAGCGTAAATTTTTGGTACCAATGTTGAGTAAAAATGTTTTACAAAACAGCAGGTTGTAATTAATAAAATCAAAAAAAATCATTCAACCGGAAAGTACATGATTCTTGTAATTGCCGCAAATATTGTTCTTGTTTTATCAATAAATTTTCAGCTATTTGCTGATCAGTAAACCGAAAACAGATATTATCGCCGGGCTTTAATTGTGCAGCTGTAGAATGATATGCAGAGATAATGTGAGCTATCCTTGGATAACCGCCGGTCGTTTGATGGTCAGACATTAAAATGATCAGCTTTCCATCAGGCAACACCTGAATGGTGCCAAATCTCACAGCCGAAGAAACCACTTCTTCTCCAGGAATCGTTGACAAAGGAATATTATTTAATCTGTACCCCATCCGATCAGACTGGTTTGTGATTACAAATGGCGTCATCAAAAAAATTTCTTTTGCTTCCTTGCTTAGTTGGTGCCATTCATTTCCTGCAAGAATTAATATATCTTTTTCCTGTTTACTATTCCATTTCAAATCAGCTTGCCAGGGCAGAATAATAAATTCCTTTTCGCCAAGCCAGGAAGATAAATTGTATGTTTCTCTGAAATCTATCCGATCATTTTTTTTAAGGCCTCTTCCATTAAATCCCCCTGCTTTTGCTTTCAAATGAGTGCTCCGGCTACCCAACCATTCCTGAATATCTAATCCGCCTTTTATAGCTATATATATTCTGGCTCCTTGTTTCGGTTCCTGAAATTGAAGCACAGAATTTTTATTTACAATTATAACATGTGATGAGGGAACAGATTCTCCATTAACACTAGCCGGAAAATCTGCGCCACAAAAGGATATTATTGCAGACTTTTCAAATAAAAAAATAGACGCGGGAAAATGTATTTCGATTACAGCTTCATGAGGGTTATTTCCAACTAAAATGTTTGCAGCTTTGGCGGAAAATTTATCCATAGCACCTGATGGATTTATACCAAGATGCTGCCAACCATAGCGGCCTGTATCCTGAATACTATCTAATATTCCTGCTTTGATAATTTTTAGACTCATAATATTACTTTCAAAAAATCTTCTTTGCTGATGGAATAAAATTCAACGGTATCACCTGCAGTTAATAATGTTGGCTTTTCTTTTTCCCAATTAAATAATTTCAATGGTGTGCGTCCAATGACATGCCAACCACCCGGTGATGCCATTGAATATATTCCGGTTTGACGGCTTGCAATTGCAACACTTCCCGCTGCAACCGGCTGTGGTTGTAATTTTCTGGACATATCAATTTTTTCATCTACTTCGCCCATATAAGGAAAGCCCGGCAAAAAGCCCAGCATAAAAACACGATACAGTTTTCCACAGTGCAGCCTGATAATTTCTTCCTTACTAATATTTTTTTCTCTTGCTATTAATTCCAGATCTGTTCCGTATTCTTCATCATAACAAACCGGGATCCTAAAAATAGTTGCTGACTCTTCATTAATTTCTATATTCTGTTGCATGAATTTTTCCACTTCTTTACACATTTCTTCAAACACAGTTTTGTTTGAAGGAATCTTTTCTCTTAAATTATAAACATTATAAAAAATACTAAGGGAACTGTAAGCAGGAATTGCTTCAATCATTCCCGGTAAAGGATTTTGTTGTAACCGATGAAATAAAGTAAGTACTTTTTCATTAACGCTTTCATTAATGACATTACCAAAATCAATAGTAATGGCAGAATCGCCAAGAGGAAAAATACGGTATACCGGTTCGTTATTCATCGAAAATGTATTTCAAGATACAACTTACCTTTACTTCCTGATGCAACGTATTAACTGGAACGATAGTGTAAACCTGTTTTCAAAATTAACACTCCGGCGATTTTGGAATGCATCAAAAATTTTGAGCAGCTATTATCTAAGTAAATGGACCAGGAAACCCATTCAATGGGGTTATCCAATTTCTATTTCTTTTGAACCCACCACTTCATGCAATCTTCGTTGTCCGGAATGTCCAAGTGGTTTGCGGGCTTTTACCCGCCCGACCGGCATGTTACAAACAAATTTTTTCAAAGAAACCATAGATCAGTTATCAAAAGAATTGTTATACCTGATTTTTTATTTCCAGGGCGAACCTTATCTCAATCCTGATTTTCTTGATATGGTTCAATATGCATCGGGGAAAAAAATTTACACAGCAACTTCTACCAACGCACATTATTTGAATGATGAAAATGCAAAACGAACGATTGAAAGCGGCCTTGATCGTTTAATTATTTCCATTGATGGAACCACACAGGATGTATATGAACAATATCGTGTGGGTGGCAGTCTGAAAAAAGTTATTGACGGAACAAAGAATATTGTAAAATGGAAAAATCAATTAAAAAGTAAAACACCTTTTATCATTTTTCAATTCCTTGTTGTAAAACCCAATGAACATCAGATTAGTGATATAAAAAAACTGGCGAAAGAAACCGGGGTAGATGATGTGTGGTTTAAAACAGCTCAGATTTACGATTATGAAAAAGATCCCAACCATCTGATCCCATCACTTGATAAATACAGCCGTTACCGTAAAACAGAAAATGGTTATCAGTTCAAGGGAAAATTGGCTAATCATTGCTGGCGACTCTGGCATGATCCCGTGATCACCTGGGATGGTTTAGTAGCGCCTTGTTGTTTCGATAAAGATGCACAACATCAGTTGGGTGATCTCAGAAAAAAATCATTTAAAGAAATATGGAAAAACGGTGAATACACTGCATTCAGAACTAAAATTCTGCAAGGAAGAAAAAATATTGATATTTGTTCCAATTGTTCAGAAGGAACGAAAGTTTGGAATAATAATTAACCATTAAAACCATCTTATGTTTATTTCCTCATCTGAATCAACGCGACTGGAATACCAGCATAAATCGCTTATCGGGTTAATCGATGGCCTTTCTGATGAGCAGATCAGGCGACAGATAATTGTTGGCAAATGGTCCATCTTTGAAAACATTGTTCATCTTACTACTTATCAGCACACACTTATCGCAAGAGTAAAACAAATTCTCCGGGAAAATAATCCGGGTTTTGGCAGATACACAGCCGAATCAGATCCGATGTTTCATGATTATTGCGGCAAAACAACTCACGAAGTGATGAAAGATCTTTTAGGCACTCGGAAAGATATGGCAGCCGTTATTCTTTCTTTCAAGCAGGAAGAATTGACAAGAACCGGCGAACATCCCGCTTATGGAAAAATGACGCTTTTACAATGGCTGAATTTTTTTCTGCTGCATGAAGCACATCATCTCCTTACCATTTTTAAACTGGCAGCAGAGTTAAAGAAAGTAAACTGATCAATCTTCCCAATGATTTATTTTTTTAAAGATGGAAGTGTAGAAGGAAAGAAATCCTTCTAAGAAACTTTTGACGGATTGAGATAGCAGCTTCATATACGAACAGATTATTTTCCGGGTTCGTGAAATAGTGGATACTCCTGTTATCAGACCGCTGGCAAAAAGATTTCGTTGCATATGCCATAAAAAACTTTCAATAGTGTAATTTCATGTCATTGTATAAATGAACGAAAGAATATGAAAAAAAATTTTAAATCATGGTTTCTGCTTATTTATTTTACAACTCTGGTTTTTAATTTATCCTTTGCTCAGCCAAAATATGAATTCCGTGGCGTCTGGATTGCAACAGTTGATAATCTTGACTGGCCACCCAAAGGCATGGTAAATGTAGATAGCCAGAAAATTGAATATATCCGTCAGTTGGATATGCATAAAAAAAATAGAATGAACGCGGTGATTGTGCAGGTTCGTCCATCTGCCGATGCTTTTTATCCTTCACAATATGAGCCTTGGAGTCAATGGCTGACCGGCGTTCAGGGTCAACCACCTTCTCCTTACTATGATCCACTTCAGTTCATGATTGATGAATCGCACAAACGAGGATTGGAATTTCATGCATGGTGCAATCCATATCGTGCCGATTTCAAAATTGATTCGTCTTCTATTGCGCCGGCACATATTACCCGGATTCATCCCGAATGGTTTTTGACTTATGGTGATAAAAAATATTTTGATCCTGCAAATAAAGATGCACAAAAATTTGTTGTCAGCGTCATCCGTGATATTGTAAGGCGTTATGATGTGGATGCTATACATATGGATGATTATTTTTATCCTTACCGGATTGCCGGAAAAGAATTTCCAGATTCATTGTCTTATATAAAATCAGGAAGCAAGCTCAACAAAGATGACTGGCGAAGAAGTAATGTTGATTCAATAATTAAGATGTTAAGTGTTGCCATCAAGCAGGAAAAGCCTTGGGTAAAATTCGGTGTTTCGCCTTTCAGCGTCTGGCGCAACAAAGACAAAGATCCTGATGGAAGCGATAGCAAATCCGGACAAACCAATTATGATGATCTGTATGCAAATATTTTATTATGGTTAAAAGAAAAATGGATTGATTATGTTGCTCCGCAATTATATCTTGAAATTGGCAATAGTAAGATTGCTTATGAAAAAATGCTGGATTGGTGGAGCAAACATACTTATGGTCGTCATCTTTATATTGGCCACGGTATTTACCGCGTTGGGCCAAGGGCATCAGCAGGATGGAAAAATCCCGAAGAATTGCCTGATCAAATAAAATTATTAAGAAAATATCCAACCGTTCAGGGCAGTGTTTATTTTAGCAGTAAATCATTTAATAAAAATCCAAATGGATGGAATGACAGTTTGCAGAATAATTATTACCGTGAACCAGCATTGATTCCGCCAATGAATTGGCTGCCAAAAAAACCGGCAAGCAATTAAACAACAAAGGTCTTTAAGCATTTCTGTAAAATTCATTTTCTCTACCTTTGTAAATTCAAAATCTGCAATCAAAAATCTAAAATTAAATTTATGCCTGGCTTTGAACTCTGGGGCGCTGAAGAACGCAAAGAACTCAATGATGTTTTACAAAATGGAATTTTGATGCGTTATGGTTTTGATGGTCCCCGTAATGGGATATGGAAAGCAAAAGAACTGGAACAAGAGATCTGCAAAACATTTGGAAGTAAATATGCACAACTTACTTCCAGCGGAACATCAGCACTCACAACAGCGATGGCCGCATTAGGAATTGGTTATGGAGATGAGATCATCATGCCCACTTTTACTTTTGTTGCCAGTTTTGAAGCCGTGTTGAGTATGGGAGCAATTCCGGTTTTGGTAGATATTGATGAAACGCTGACATTAAATCCCGAGGCTGTAAAAAAAGCCATTACAACAAAAACAAAATGCGTGATGCCAGTGCATATGTGTGGAAGTATGGCTGATGTGGATGCGTTAATGAAAATTTGTAAAGAACATAATTTAATTTTTCTGGAAGATGCATGTCAGAGCATTGGCGCTTCGTATAAAGGAAAATTTTTAGGGACCATTGGCGATGCAGGAACTTTTTCTTTTGATTTTGTAAAGATTATGACCTGTGGTGAGGGTGGAGCTGTGATAACAAACAAAGAAGATGTTTATATAAAATGTGATGGTTATTCCGATCATGGTCACGATCACAAAGGAAATGACCGTGGTGCAGAAACACATCCGTTCATTGGATTCAATTACCGTATTTCAGAATTACATGCGGCTGTTGGTCTTGCACAAATCAGAAAGCTGAAAGGTTTTATTGAAATACAAAAACGTAATCACAAACAATTAAAAAATATTTTATCGCAGGTCCCTGAAATTTCTTTCCGCAAAATACCGGATCCATCAGGCGACAGTTGCACTTTCCTGAGTTGGTTTTTGCCAACTGAAGAAATAACAAAATCAGTCGTGGATGAGATGAAAATACAGAACATTCTCCCGGGGAATTTTTTCTGGTACAATAATAACTGGCATTATATCCGAAAATGGAATCATTTAAAAGAAGTAAAGACTTTATCTGCATTAGGCCCTGAACATAAAAAAATCGTATTACATCACGTCAATAAAAAATTTGCTCCAAGTGATGCTATTATGAGCCGTTGTGTTTCTACTGCCATCAGTTTAATTTGGACAGAAGAGCTGATAAAAGAAAAGGGGGAGAAAATGGTAACTGTGATAAAGAAAGTTTTAAAACAACAATCTGTAAAAGCCTGATCCTACAACCATATTACCGCAAAGGTTTTATAGCATTGAGTTTTTGCTCTAGGTAATTGGTATAATCTAACGAACCCAACCGAAATCTGAGAGGTATATTTGTATGCTTTTCAAATTTATATTCCTGCCGGCAAAAGAAGCCTGATTGAGCAACAAACGTAGATTTACTCATCAAAGTAAAATTTTCGACACCTGAATTTGAATAAACTTTGTTAAGCTTTTCTGCCATTGATTTTTTTTCAGGCCAAAATCCAAAACTAAACATACCATTTTTTTGATTTAGGTTAAGTCTTTCCACAGGATTTTTAAAAATTTTGGTTTGCTGAAAAGAAAATTGTGCTTTTACAGAAACTGCTGAAAATAAAATCCAAAACACAACAATTATTTTAAGACTTCGTTGCGGCATCCATAACTAATTTGTCTCTAAATTTACGGCATTATTTTTGAGGAACGCGTTTTTTTAACAGGTATAGCTAAAAAATTTAATGAACCAATGGCTCTCAGCCAGAACTTACAACAAAAGCTTTTACAGAAATTATCACCTCAACAGATTCAGTTAATGAAACTGCTACAGGTTCCTACAGCCAACCTAGAAGAGCGCATTAAAGAAGAATTAGAAGAAAACCCTGCACTGGAACTGGATGAAGAAAAACATGATGAAAATGCAGACGAACTGAAAGATGAGTTTAACGAAGATGGTAAAGAGGATTTTGAAGAATCAGATGGAAGTGAAGAAGAATACGATAACGTTGATGTCAGCGAATATGTTCAGGAAGGAGATGATGATGTTGCGGACTATAAATTAAAAGATGATAATTATCCTGAAGATGATGAAAAAAGAGAATTACCATTCAGATCCGAAACCAGTTTTTATGATCTGTTGCTTTCACAATTAAGTTTGCTAAAATTAGGAGAAAAAGAACATAAGATAGCAGAACAAATCATTGGCAGCATTGATGAAGACGGATACCTGCGGAGAGAAACATCCGCTATTGTTGATGATCTGGCTTTTCGTCAGAATATTTCAGCAACAGAAGAAGAAGTGCAAGCTATTATAAAAATGATTCAGCAATTTGATCCTGCCGGCGTTGCTGCAAGGAATCTTCAGGAGTGTCTGCTATTACAATTGCAGCGTCAAAAAGATGAGAAGCTCAATGTTGAGACTGCTATTCTCGCTGTTAAAAAATATTTTGATGAATTCACCAAGAAACACTATGAAAAAATACAGCGTGGACTTAATCTGACAGATGAGCAATTAAAAGAAGTGATGCAACAAATTATCCGCCTGAGTCCTAAACCTGGCGGCACAGTTGGCGAAATGAGTAAAGCAGAAAATTACGTAGTGCCTGATTTTTTTATTTATAATAATAGCGGTAAACTTGAACTCACCCTTAATTCACGCAACTCACCGGAACTCCGCATCAGTGAAGGTTACAGAGACATGCTGAAAGAATATGACCGGGGTAGTAAGAAAGATAAACGGCAAAAGGAAGCGGTAATTTTTATCAAACAAAAAATTGATGCAGCTAAATGGTTCATTGATGCTATCAAACAAAGGCAACATACATTATTGAGCACAATGACTGCCATCATGGAACACCAAAAAGAGTTTTTCATTACCGGCGATGAAACGACATTAAAGCCAATGATCCTTAAAGACATTGCTGAAAAAACAAATTTGGATATTTCTACCGTTAGCCGGGTGGCAAACAGTAAATTCGTTCAAACAGAATTCGGAACTTACCGGTTAAAATTTTTCTTCAGTGAATCATTAAGCACTGACAGTGGTGAAGAAGTTTCAACCAGAGAAGTAAAAAAAATATTGAGTGATTTTATCGAATTGGAAAGTAAAAAGAAGCCATTAAGCGATGAACGATTAACTGAATTGTTACAAGAAAAGGGATATAATATTGCACGCAGAACAGTGGCTAAATACAGAGAGCAGCTTAATATCCCGGTAGCAAGGCTGAGAAAAGAACTCTGAAGCAAGCCATGAAAAAAATAATCTTTCAAATATTCCAGGTATTTTTTTTCATTTCATCAATTAGTTTATCAGCACAATCAATTCCTGCTGACTATAAACTTCCTCACTTTTATCATTCTTTTATTCATAAAGAATCTGATTATATTCTTAATATCCGGAACCTTGATTCCGTTTTCCAAAAACTTTTTGATTTAAAAAAAGAGAAAAAAGGGGTCATCTCTATTGTTCATATTGGTGACTCACATATTCAACCAGACTTCATGACGGGTTTGATAAGAACCAATTTGCAAAAATTTTTTGGAAATGCCGGACGAGGACTTGTATTCCCTTATCAGTTGGCACAGTCCAATGCACCATTTGATATTTTAAGTTCTTCCGGAACTTCCTGGCAGTTCAACCGGCTGGCTCATCCGGAAATACCCATTACTGTTGGCGTTTCTGGTTTTTGCATTCAGTCCGCAGCGAACGATGCTGCATTTAGTCTTTCAATAAAACAAGAAGAAAATAATCCTCAGCTATTCAATCATTTAAAATTCTTTTTAGATAGCTCATCTTCCTGGATATTGCAAACAAATAATAATGAACCCATTCAAATAAGAAATGAAAATAATGATTCATCTTTTTTAAAAGAAATTTTTCTTGAACATAACACGGATGGTTTTATTTTAACTTCTGTTCCTTCGGATAATTTAAAAAGTTTTTATGGCGTGTCCCTCGAAAATTCCAATGCGGGTATCCTTTATCATACCATCGGAGTCAATGGCGCCAGGTATGAAAGTTTTAATGAGGCACCGCTCTTTTGGAAACAACTTGCCTCACTCAATGCAGATCTGTTTATTGTTTCCTTAGGAACTAATGAAGCGCAAAAAACAGATTTCAATGAAATTTCTTTCCAGCAGCAGGTAAATTTATTTTTAAAAAATTTAAAGATCGCATCACCAAAAGCTGTTATATTGATTACTACTCCTGCTGACTCATATTATAAACGTCGCAAACCAAATGTCATTCTGAAGCGGGTATGCACTTCACTCTCAGGTTTTTGTAACCACAACAAAATTCCTCTCTGGGATCTTTATCGTATCAGCAGTGGATACGGCTCTGCTTATAATTGGTTAAGAAATGGTTTCATGAATAAAGACAGGGTTCATTTTACACCTGAAGGATATCAAATCCAGGGAAATCTTTTGTTCAATGCTTTTGCAAAAGGATATAATAACTATATCAGTAATCATTAAAATCTCAGATAAATCGGCATCACCGGTTCAGATGATTTGAAAAATCCATAGACTAACACAAAAAGAAAAAATATTCCAATGTAATAAGCCAATGAAATTTTTTTGAACTTCCCAATCACTTTATCCGCAAAATCATCGGCAATAGAATGAAGAAGATACGCTAAAAGCATTAATGCTAAAACAGGCTTGTAGTGTACAATAAAATCTTTCCAAACTGAAAAACCAAAATCATGAGTGATCTGGTGAATCATATTTCCTGCAATGGTAAAATCTGCTGATTTAAAAAATATCCAGCCTAAGCAAACAAAATGAAAAGTAATTAATACAGAAAGAGAATTTATAAAAGAAGAATTGGCGATGGGTAAAAAAAGCTTTTCTGTCTTTTGTTTCCATATTTTATGAAATGCCAATGCCAACCCATGCAGTCCGCCCCATACAATAAAATTCCAGCTGGCTCCATGCCACAATCCGCCAAGTAACATCGTCACCATAAGATTGATATAAGTTCGTACCATCCCTTTTCTGTTACCGCCCAGCGGAATATAGAGATAATCACGCAACCATGATGAAAGTGAAATATGCCATCTCCTCCAAAACTCTGCAATGTTTTTACTTTGATAAGGGGATTTAAAATTTATAGGGATACTGAAGCCAAGCCATTTGGCAATACCAATTGCCACATCACTGTAACCGCTGAAATCACAATATATCACAACAGCATAACCATACACAGCGAACAAACATTCAAGTCCGGTATACCGCGAAGGATCATCGAAAATATAATTCACAAAATTTTGCGTGATAAAATCAGAAATGATAAGTTTTTTGAACATGCCTGACAAGATCAGGTAAAACCCTTTTGCAAAATCATTCTCACTAAGCTGGTATGGTTTATTGATCTGGGGAATAAAATCTGAAGCACGTACAATAGGACCCATCACTAATTTGGGGAAGAAAGAAAGAAACAAAAGATAGTCTGTGAATTTTCTGACCGGTATAAATTTCCCCCGGTACACATCAATGGTATAACTGAGATTCTCAAAAGTGTAAAAGGAAATACCGACCGGTAATAAAATATTTAATGGGTTGAAATGCGTTTTCAACAGATCATTGCAGGTAGCAACAAAAAAATTGGTGTACTTGAAATAAAATAATACTCCCAGATTAAAAACAATACTGCATATCAGCAAAAATTTTTTCTTCCTTATATCAGATTGGCGGAAAATAGCATTGGATAAAAAATAATCAACAATAGCAGAAAGAATTACAAATACTACAAAAAAACCACTGGCTTTATAAAAAAAGTAAAGAGAAAAAAAACAAAATAAATATTTTCGAGCTGCATAATTATTGCGGAGAAAATAATACAGGCTGATAAATACTGCAAAGAAAAACACAAAGAAGCCATTATTGAACAAAAGTGGATTCTTTGGATCATAAACAAACTGGTGCAAAAAAGCCTGCAAGTCAAACATTGATTGTTTTACATTATTTTTTTATTTCTCTTAAATATTTTTTATAATCATTCACAATTGCTTCAAAAAAATATTTCCCTAATATTTCGGCACCGCGATGATTGGGATGTACATAATCTTTATTGGCGAGAGAAGGTTTCCTGGCCGTCCAGTCCACAATAGAATTTGTTCCTCCCATCGTTGCAAACAAATTATAAAAACTGCTTCCTGTTTCATAAGCCAGCAGCGCCTGTACTTTGATCAATGAATCAATTCCTGTGGCTGATTGGTACTCATCAGCATAACGAAAGGCCCTGTCGGCAGTACTGATCAACAGGAAGTCACTTTGGGGAAAACAATTTTTAAATTTTCTTATAACAGGTCGCAAAGCTCTGGCATACCAATAAAAATTTTTATCGTAGGGGCGAAATAAAAGATTCACTCCATATTGGAAAATGATCAGGTCGTATGGATTATTCTGCGCAATAGACACTAAAAATGAAGAATCAATTTTATTTAATTCTATACCTGTAATGCCACGGAAAGAAAGATTATCAACAAAAACGCCGGATCCCGATTCAAATGAAATGCCGTAAAGTGGAAGTCTTTGATCTGAAACAGATAATTTAATGGATTTGTTTTTATTATTCTCCAGCAAAATCCGGTTGAAATTACCTGTTGCATGAACAACGAAGGGATTATTGTTTACATTCATCATAATCGGTTGAGATGAATAACCGCAAAACAGATTTTTTTCAATAAGAACTGAAGTATCTGAAACAGTTTGATCTTTCATTTGCACCCAATCGCCATTGCTTCGGAACAAATGTCCCGATATAAACAAATGGCTTTTATCTCCATCTGTTTTAAAATTTTCATCCTCCCATCCGTCAGAATAATTATCCGTTACTGTGGTTCTGAATTGAGATACACGGGAAGTGATAGGCACAAACCCAACTCCACTTCCACCAAACATTTGCTGTAATAATTTTCTCAAAGTTTGAGTAAGCAAATCACCTTCAATCATGCTGTCACCAAAATAGGCAATGCGCACTTTTTTCTTTTTCCCGTTCTTAAGATCATAAAGCTTTTTCAGAAATCCTGTTAAAGATGCCTTGTTAGTATCACTATTAAAATCTGTAATGAGATGCGGCGTGCGGTAAAGATAGAAATTGGTATTTCGGTTATTATTAATTCTGTTCGTTATATTAACAGATGAAATATCCCGGATATCAATTGAATCGGTTTGTCCTGATTCCTTTGACGGATATTTTCTGATTATATCTGAAATAAGATTTATTCTTTGTACCGGGTGAGATTTCCAGCGAAAGATGCCTGCAAAAAAAGAAACCAGCAGGTAAAGCCCTGTAGTATAAGCAACAAAAAGAAGAACCTTGCGGTTAGCATTCATATCAGTTGGAATTACTGGCAGCGGATAATTTATATTTTTTGATGATAAATAACACTCCATGTTTCCAAACCAGCGGAATTTCAGAATATTTTGCTCTGCTGATTGCTTCTATCCAAAGTTTGTAATCCATATTTCCTTTCAGTTTGGGATAAAATCTATTTGTGGTCATCAATCTGCAAAAATCAATATAAGAACTTTTTGCATCAGGATATTGTTTATATCTGGTTTTTATTCCTTTTTTTCGCAAAAGATTATTCCTGCCTACAATTCCAAAATGATTGTTTAGCAATTTGCAATTTCTACTGGTGCCGAATGATGATTCAACAATGGCAATACCCAATATCACCGCAGTTGGAATACCATACGCTTCAGACAATGAATCGGCCAAGCCGGTGTATTTTTGAATATATTTATACTGTGCTGATGAAGCCTGAAAAAGAATTAAAAAAAGAAAAGATAATGAAAAATAAAAGATGATTTTTTTTGAAAATCTTCTCTTATTATGTGAGTATGTTTCAGAGGTTTCCAAATGAAAAAAAATGATTTAAGTAAATATACTAAATCAATTCTCTTTTTAATAATCCTTTACTTTGCAGAAAATAACAGATTAAAAATGAGCACTCGAATGGCGGTGGACAATCAGAATGAATTTAAAGAAATAAGTTCTCCTGAAATGACGGAGCAACCCAAAGTATTAAAGATTGCAGCAAAAATCATTTCATATATTTTCCATCCTGTGTTTATTCCGGTATATGTAGCATGGTTTCTTATCAACATTCAGCCTTATCTCTTTGCCAGTTTTACTGAATGGAGAAAGACTACTACAATGATTCAGTTTCTTGTTATGTATTCTTTTTTTCCGCTTGTGACAACACTTTTATTGAAAGGATTAGGCTTTATCAGTTCTATTCATCTAAAGACACAAAGAGACCGGATTATTCCTTATGTAATCTGCATGATATACTATTTCTGGGTTTGGTATGTATTATACAGACAACCTGAATATCCCCGGGCTATTGTTCAATTCTCCCTGGCAATTTTTATCGCTTCCATTGGCGGACTGCTGGCAAATAATTATATAAAAGTCAGCATGCATGCTATTTCTGTTGGAGTACTTTCAATATTTATGATGACCCTTGCGCTATCACAGGAAATAAATTTTGGCGTTTATGTCTCAGTTGCTATATTGATAACTGGTCTTGTATGCACGGCCCGTTTTATTGCTTCTGATCATTCACAAGAAGAAGTGTATGTTGGTTTGATAATCGGAATAGCTTCACAATTAATTGGCAATTGGTTTGGGTAAAATTTTATTTCACGGCTTTCAACACTCTTTTAATCAGTTCATCAGGATTGCTGTTATGCCATCGCCACACAATCACAATATCATGTTCAGGATCAATCCAGATTGTGTTAGAGCCGGCGCCTAATGCCGCAAAACTTGTTTTAGGTGCCGAAGACCACGCTTTTCCTTCTGTATTCAACCACCAGAGATAACCATAATCAGGGCCAACAGTTCCTTTAGTTGTTGATCTTTTTATCCAGTTGGCAGAAACAATTTGTTTGGTTTTCCATTTTCCATTGCGCAACATCAGGTAACCAAACCTTGCTTCGTCTCTTGCGCTGATCCACAAACCACCACCCCAACGTGTACCGCCACTGACAGATGGCATCTTTTTTCCATCAATTTCTGCATAAGAATTAAAATAAGGATTATAACTCCATTCATTAGATGCATTAATTGGATTCATGATTTCATCACGCAAAACTTCCGGCATTGATTTCTTCCATACACGAAGCAGGGATAATGAAAAACGGTTAATACGAACATCGTTATATTCCCAATAAGTTCCGGGTTCTTTTATCTCACGGGGTTTTCTTTCGCCCATTCCAAATTCTTCTTTACCGATAAAATCATCTTTCTTTCCCCACATTTCTCCCTGCCATTCGCTGGTTTGCTGCAAATGAAATTGCCAGGTTATTTTTTTATTGTGATCCGAATCATAGCCTCCATCACGAACATATTCGGTAACCGGATCATTTTCGCTTTTCACTAAACCTTTATCAATCGTAATACCCATAATGACTGAAAGAAAACTTTTTGCACAACTGTATGTTGGGTCAGCATGTTTAGTGTCGCCCCATTCTGCCACAATGTATCCATGTCGTAAAATAATTCCATTAGTTGCAGCACGACTATCAGGAATTGGGCCTAATAACTTTCCAAAGATTATTTCTTGCGTAGAAAAATCCGGTTTCATCTTAGTTGTTTCCTGTGTTTTTGCATAATCAACGGCTTGCTGTAACAGAGAATCATCCATTCCTTCCTGTTTTGCCGAACGACGTTGCCATTCATCGGCCGGCCCGGGATAATATATTTTTTCTTTTGGCTTTTCACTGCTTACTGGAACAGCACTGGCAGCAACAAAAATGAAAAACAACAGGAAAATAAAAATTTTGAATCCGTTAATATTATTGCATTTCATAATTTTATTTTAGCAAATAAATTTACTTATTTCTCATCGCCGAATTATAAGTCTTTTCATATCCTCTACATTTCCTATCTTGTCTTTTATAATTGCCCTATATGACCCGAACCAGGATTGCCGGTATTGGAATGTATGTCCCGGAAAATATTATCACCAACAAAGATCTCACTAAATTAATGGACACTACTGATGAATGGATTCAGGAACGTACCGGTATTAAAGAAAGACGTTATGCTCATCGCACTAAAGAAACTACAGCTACAATGGGCGTGGAAGCAGCGAAGATTGCTATCGATAGAGCCGGACTTACTGCACAGGATATTGACTTTATCATATTTGCCACGCTTTGCCCCGATTATTATTTCCCTGGATGTGGCGTATTGGTGCAGCGTGCCATGAAGATGAAAGAAATAGGTGCATTGGATGTGCGCAACCAATGCAGTGGTTTTGTATATGCATTGAGTGTGGGCGATCAGTTTATTAAAACCGGTATGTATAAAAATATATTGGTGATTGGAAGTGAGAAACATTCATTCGGACTTGACTTTAGTACAAGAGGAAGGAATGTTTCTGTAATTTTTGGCGATGGTGCCGGCGCTGTAGTGCTGCAACCAACCGAAGAATCAAATCGTGGAATATTAAGCACGCATTTACACAGCGATGGAAGCAATGCTGAAATTCTTGCCATGTTTAATCCGGGCACACATGCCAATCATTGGACGGATCAAAAGTTAGCAGATTTTGATAATGCTGAGTTTGGTGAAATGTTTATGAGTCATACAATGATTGACAAAGCCCAGTTATTTCCAAACATGGATGGCCCGGCTGTATTTAGATCGGCTGTAGTAAAATTTCCCGAAGTAATTCAGGAAGCATTGCACATAAATAATCTTCACACTTCCGATCTCAGACTTCTGATTCCTCACCAGGCCAATCTTCGTATTTCACAATTTGTGCAGCATAAATTGAAATTAAGGGATGACCAGGTTTATAACAACATTGAGAAATACGGTAACACTACTTCAGCATCAATTCCCATTGCATTATGCGAAGCGTGGCAGCAAGGAAAAATAAATGAAGGCGATTTGGTTTGTCTTGCTGCATTCGGAAGCGGATTTACATGGGCCAGCGTATTGCTGAGATGGTAATTCTTAATTCGAAAAAACAGAATTGAAAACTTTTAGGGTAAAAGGACAACAATTATAAAATGTTTTCGAAAGGCATCATAAAAAATTACAGATCAAATCAGCAAAGTACATTTGCAGAAATCGGAGTTACCATAATAAATGCAGCGTCATATTCTTTATATCATCAATCCCGTTGCCGGCACAAGAACTAAAAAGGATTTAGAAAAACTTATTGAACAAAAAACAAAAGAAAGGGAAATCCCTTTTAAAATATTACATTCCGTTTCCGGTGGAGACTATTCCTTTTTACAAAAAACTATTCATGAAAAAGGAATTACCGATATAGTTATTGCCGGTGGCGATGGAACAGTAAGCCGGGTAGTAGGAGGTCTGCTGGATTTAAATTTGAGATTCGGTATTATTCCCTGTGGTTCAGGAAATGGATTAGCTTACGCTGCAAAAATTCCAAAACAAGCTGACAAAGCATTAGATATTGTTTTTAAAGGTAACGCTTCTGCAATTGATGGTTTTTATATCAATGATCAATTTGCCTGCATGCTGGCTGGACTTGGCTTTGATGCAAAAGTTGCATATGAGTTTGCACACCAACAGAAAAGAGGCCTGAAAACTTATGCAACTCTTGTAAGCAAAAATTTTTTTTCCGCAAAGCCTTATGAATTTCTTGTCAATAGCAATGGTCGGGAGTTTTCTACAGAAGCTTTTTTCATTAGTATAGCTAACAGCAATCAATTTGGAAACAACTTTACTATTGCACCTAAAGCCCTTTTATCTGATGGTCTTCTTGATGTTGTTATTGTAAAAAAAACAGCAAAACCATTATTGCTTTTTAATCTCATAAAACAAATTCTCGCCGGTCGTCTGCAAAAAATTGAAAACTCTTTAAAATTGCCTGTAATTTATTTCCAGACAAAAGAAATTCTTGTCATTAATAAAAATAATGCCCCATTGCATATTGATGGTGAACCAGTAGAAACTGCGGAAGAATTAAAAATAAAAGTTAAGAATAAATGTTTCAGGCTTATTCAGCCTTGACAGAATCTGCAACTTTCCGGTTCAGGTAATAAAGCACTTTCTGAAAACTACTTTGATTAACGGGTAAGTTGATGGAAGCCATAATATCTTTTTTCTCTCTCTGCGTAAGATGAAAATTCAGTTCTGCTTTATTTTCTTCGTTGCTGTTAGCATATTGAAATATTATTTTATTAATGTTGTGTGCTTTGTGTTCAGCAAAATAACTCAGCATATCATTCTGAAAAAATTCCATCATCTTATACCAGTTATGCTGCAGTAGCAAAAAGGGTTTGGTGATGTGGTCGAATAGGTTATCTGATTCATATGGCGCTTCCCAGGCGCCGGCCTGCCGGTCACGGATTTGTATCATAAGAACTCCGCTTGTGTTTTGTTGGATCCAATTATCAAAAGATTCAAGAAACCGTAATGCCGTTTCCTGGCCATAATTGTCGCGAAGCCCGGCATCCATTACATCAACAACCGGATCCGATGGTAACCATACATTGGGAAGAATAATTGGAAATGTTGCGTTCATTCTTAACGCAGTTAATATGCGAAGATTGCCCGGATCCTGTTTGGCGAAAAAAGAACCAAAATCAATAATATCAGGATCCATTTCCGGCATTCTGGAAGTGTCTTGCCTTCCCTGCATCATGAACCGCACAGGTTGCGTACTAATGACCATTTTTCTGCCATCACGTGTTACAACAGAATTAAAAAGCATCAATGGAATATTTGCAGCTTCTTCATCTGCTTTATAATCTTTCAAATGTTTTGCTAATAAACCTCTGGTATCTGCGTTCAATTTTTCTTCAAATGCATATCCTCTGTCTTTTACATATTCATATGGTCCTACTTTGAATTTTTGTGCCGGAGAAATCATATCCCGGGCTACCAACGAAGAAAATATCGGGTTTAAAAGATCACCGGCAATATCATCTACATATTTTTTATCCTCAAGATGAATAATTTTTCCTCTTTCCTGTTGCAGGTATAATTCTCTGAAGTAAGCAGCGCCAATCATTCCTCCCGAAGCGCCATCGATCAGAAATGTTTTTTTCATAATAGTTCCGTGAGTAATACTATCCAGTTGCTGAAGTACGCTCATGGTAAAAGTAGCGCTGCGGTGACCTCCGCCACTTGTATTAATAACGATAAGAAGTGGTTTATCTTCTTTTTGCTTTTTCTTCCAGTTATCCAGAATACGAATCATATTTTTACGGTCGGCTTCCACATTTTTTTTGTTACAAAGAGCCAGCAATGCCTCCCGGGAATAAGAAGGTCTTTCTCCATTATTTGTATAATTGAGCCCGTAGGCTTTATTTGTAGGATCGATCCAGTTAAGCGAATAAAAAATATTCAACGCAATAACTAGAACGAGAAGATAAGGAATGCTCCAGCTTTGTAAAAAATAAGTAAAAGCCCCGGCCACACCAATCAAAATAGAAAAGAAAATGGTGACACTGGCAGCAGCAGGCAATTGAAATAATTGGTATTCTAGAAAAAATCCACTTATCACCAGGAAAAAAAATGCTGCAAAAACAGAAAGAATAGCTGCAAAATGGTGCCGCTTAAAAATTGAATCTACAAACTGTGGAGTATAATGAGAAACATCCCTTGTTCTGCGCAAACGCCATAACGATTCAAAATACCATTCTGTTTTTATAAGACCTTCTTCATGATATTCTTCCTCCGGTTTTAGAGGATGCAAATGAGTAATGTATTGTTTCGGATTATTGATAATTGGCATCATGCGCCGCAGAATAGTGCGGTCAGCACGGAAAAAATAAAGAAAAGAAATGGCAAGAATAAAGATAAGTCCGGCTAAGAACCCACCGAAGAGAAAAAGAATTTCTGTAGCAGGAATAAGTTCTTTGAGATGATCAAATTGATACGCCTTGAAAAAATAAAATAATAAAAACACAATAGGAATAATAGCATTATTGATACAATATTTCAGAAAAGGATTTGTTGTGGCTGCTAAAAAACGAAAATGCTTGCTGAATAATATGAAGGTGGTGATATTCCAGCTCATAAAGAACATAGCTACTGAAATACCAACAATTGCCATGCTGAATGCATTCACATTACCCAAATACTCCGGCGCCAGAAATAGTGAATCAGCTCCGAATGTATTCATAAAGCTTCCATTTACAGTGCTGAATAAAATAAACCAGAATATGAGCAATGCCTGATACTTCCTGAAATGAAGAAACAGGAGTTGAATCGGAAATGAATGAATGAAACCTTTTAGCCAGGTTTTCATGAATCAAGTGCTGGTTATGTTTAAAATTACTGATAAATACCCGCCCATTCAAATGCTATTTACTGATGTCGGAATAATTCGTGTTATGAAAAATATAAATCATCCATATCATTGACAATAATAAGATCATCGCAACAAACTGGTGAGCTATCCCCAGCCATAGAAATATATTTTGATTGGTCGCATTTAAAACTGTAAAGATTCCCAATAAAACCTGTGTCAATACAATTGATAATGGAAACCATTTTGTTTTATTGAATAAATCCGAACTTCTGATTTTTCTGCTTTTCATTGACCATGAAAAAATTAAAATAACAAGGAGATACGCCAGGCTGCGATGAATGAACTGTACAACCAATGGTTGATCGGTTAAAAAAGAAAATCTCGAAAATTCACGACCACCGAATAAATGTATATTACCGGGAATCCATGCTCCATTAATTGTTGGCCATGTAGGAGCAGCAGCAGCAGCTTTCAATCCGGCCATAAATGCTCCATATATTAATTGTAGCACAAGAGTCGCAATGATCCACACTGAAAACTTTTTCAATGACTTGTTAACAATCAATTGTTCCTTGGGAATTAATAAATCCAGCGCAAACCATAACGTATAACAAAGTAATCCCAATGCCAGAATAAAATGAATTGCAAGTTTATAATGACTCACATATAATGCTTCCGGATCACCCAATCCACTCATCACCATAATCCATCCTACTAATCCCTGCAATGCTCCCAACAAAAACAAAATGATCATAGGCTTAATCATTTCTTTTTTGAATCGTCTCTGAATTAAAAAAATAATAAAAGGAATTAAAAACACCACACCAATTAATCTCGCCCAAAGTCTATGAAACCATTCCCAGAAAAAAATAAATTTAAAATCATGCAGTGTAAAATGTGAGTTAAGATATTTGAATTGAGCAATCTGTTTATATTTTTCAAATGCAGAATTCCAATCGTAATCGTTCATCGGAGGCAATGCTCCCATAATTGGTTTCCATTGAGTAATAGAAAGTCCGGAACCTGTTAATCGTGTAATTCCACCCAGCAAGACCTGG
Organism: uncultured Bacteroidota bacterium; assembly: GCA_963823125.1. Lineage (GTDB taxonomy): Bacteria > Bacteroidota > Bacteroidia > Chitinophagales > Chitinophagaceae > UTBCD1. The sequence goes on along the minus strand of CAWGKD010000001.1, from coordinate 176,474 downwards.
ATTATAATCATAGCTACGCCCACTAACAACCAAACAGCAACGGGTCGTGTAGAACGTTGAGAAAGTGATGATTCCATTCAGGCAAAGATATTATAAGCTGCTATTGAAAAATTCTTGCAAAGAGGTAGTTCAATAATTTGAATTTTTCGTAGCTTTTCTTCATCTTTTCTTTCAATCAAATTTTTTCACTAAAACTGTTTGTTATGTCAACCAACGATCCAAAATCAACAACTGATCGCCGTCGTTTTCTCGGCTCGCTTGCTACCGGCGCTGCTGCAGTCAGCCTGGCAACAATTCCAACTTTAAATCTTCATGCAGAAAACAAATTTGTTCCAACAACCGATGATGATCCTGATGCATGGTTCAATAAAGTAAAAGGGAAACACCGGATTGTTTTTGATTGTACAGCTCCACATGAAATTTTTCCGTTTGCATGGCCCCGTGTGTTTTTAATGACCAATGCTGCCACAGGTTCACCTGAAAAAGATTGCGGTGTGGTTGTGATACTAAGACATCAAGCCATTCCTTATGCCTTTGAAGACAGCGTCTGGGCAAAATACAAATTTGGCGAAGTATTTAAGGTAGACGATCCAAAAACAAAGGCTCCTTCTGTTCGAAACCCTTTCTCGAAGCCAGAAAAAGGAGATTATAAAATACCGGGGATCGGCGAAGTACAAATTGGAATTGATGAATTGCAGTCTAGCGGAGTTATGTTTTGTGTTTGCAATGCAGCTATGACGGTTTTTTCCAATGTTATGGCTGGCCAAATGAAAATGGATGCAGCAGATGTAATGAAAGAATGGAAAGCAGGCTTATTACCCGGTATTCAAATTGTACCATCCGGTGTATGGGCAGTTGGGCGTGCGCAAGAACATGGTTGTAGGTATTGCTTTGTTGGATAAAAAATAATAAAGCAACCCTTTTAAAGATGCAAACAAAGAAAAAAAGTTTGCATCTTTTTATTTTAATACATGTTTTTGATTATTTATTACTTGCTGTATCGGAAGAAATGGTCCATACTTGTGCTGTTTTTCTGAAAAATTATCGGTATAAGGCCCAAAAGGAAAATCAATTGGTTTCTTTTTAATATCAGGCCAGTCCTCCGGAAATTCTTTTTTAGGTCTGGGTTGTGAACTGATGTAAGCAGCAAGATCCCATACTTCTTCATTAGTTAATTGAGGTAATTGTTGTGCCTGATCGAAAGGCATATTGTATTTTATAAAAGATGCAAGACGGGAAATGCGATAAAGGCCGGCGCTGACATTATAACTGTTTTCTCCCCATAATGGAGGATACTTATAACCTATTGAATCGGCATTCTTCAAACCATTGCCATTACTGCCATGACATCGTTGACATTTATTTTCAAAAATTATTTTTCCTTCTTCAGGATCAGCCGCTCTGTTAAGAAAAGGAATTTCCACAATACCAGAGCCAGTTAGTTTATCACCACGTTTTATATCTTTCCCAAGCCATTTAAAATAAGCAATCATAGAACTCATTTCTTTACTCAAACTGTCAATGCCTTTTCCGTTCAGGCTTCTTTGCATACAGTCGTTAATTCTGAACTCAATGGATTCAATTCTTCCGCTTCTGCCTCTGAATTTTGGATAAGTAGATGCAACAAGTACCAAAGAATTCCCGAATGATCTTGTTCCTGCTTCCAAATGGCAGTTTTGGCAATTCATCCCATTGGTAATCGGAGCCACGATTCCTTTGGGTCCAAAATATTTTGCTGTATTCAAGATAAGTTCACGACCATAACGGATCATTTCACCTTCAGGAGTTTCGGGAACAAGATTAATATCTGGAGTATGCCATTCATCTTTTTTCGAATCGTCATTTGCAAGAGATTTTTCTATTGGTGCAGGCTTTGTAAAAAAAATAATGATAATCATCAACAGAATGGTGATGCATAGAAAACTTAGAAACCAGGATGACCGCAGAAATTTCACTATGTTTATTTTAATGCGGAAGTTTATCTCTCAATAAACCATATACCCATGTGCCGGCTACTGCACTGAATAATGCCACAATGATCACCAGCGTTCCACTACCGATCAATGCGAACAACGGACCCGGGCAAGCACCGGTCATTGCCCAGCCAAAACCAAATAATAACCCACCAATGATTTGTCCCTTGCTGAAAGGCTTGGCATGTAAAGAAATTTTTTCTCCATAAATACTTTTGATTCCGAGTTTTTTTATAAACCAAATTGAAATCATTCCTACAACAACTGCTGAGCCAATCACTCCATACATATGAAAACTTTGCAGCCTGAACATTTCCTGAATTCGGAACCATGAAACCACTTCAGTTTTTACGAGAATGATACCAAACAAAATTCCGGCGGCAACATATTTCAGACTATGCCACCAAGGATGTTTCAACTGCGATTCATTAATGCATATACTGTCCAGTGATCTTACTTCAAAATCAGTATTGGTTTCTTTGATGACAGACTGTATTGTATCTATTGTTTCAGTTATCATTCTACATTTTTAAAATAAATGGAAGAATAAGATTTGCCATAATAAAACCTCCAACCATAAAACTAATTGTGGCAACCAGCGATGGCCATTGCAAATTAGAAAGTCCCATGATGGAATGACCCGAAGTGCAGCCCCCGGCATATCTTGTACCGAAGCCAACAAGAAAACCTCCCGCCACAATTAAAATAATTCCTTTTATTGTTAATAAATTTCCCCAATTAAAAAGTTCAGAAGGAGCAAGGCTGTTATAATTCGTCACGCCATAACCGGATAATTCATGCACCAGTTTTGGACTTACCTGAATTGGTTGATGATCCGATAAAAGAGCAACAGCAAGAAATGCACCGGCAATAATTCCTGCTACAAAAAAAAGATTCCAAGCTTCCTTTTTCCATTCATATTTAAAAAATGAAATGTTGGATGGGAAACAGGCAGCACATAAATGACGCAGCGAAGAAGAAATTCCAAAAGATTTATTGCCGAGTAATAATAACAAAGGAACCATTAGTCCTATCAACGGTCCGCCAACGTACCACGGCCAGGGATGTTTAAGCCATTCAATCATGAAAGTTGATTTTCGCTTGAAAATTGAACAGTAAATTTACAAAATTCCCTATATGATTTGTCGACAAATATTTTTTTAAAATTATAACGGCTTATTTTTGAGAAAAGCTTTTCTTGCTTAAATCATTTTACCAAACAGAATTAATGGAAGCCGGCTGCGATGAAGCTGGTCGAGGCTGCCTGGCAGGTCCGGTGTTTGCCGCTGCAGTTATTTTACCTCAAAAATTTTCTCATCCGGTATTGAATGATTCCAAACAGCTTTCTGAAAAACAAAGAAATGAATTAAGAATAATCATTGAAGCCGAAGCCCTTTCTTATGCTGTTGCCAGTATTGATAATGATGAAATAGATCACATCAATATTCTTAAAGCTTCTATTAAAGCCATGCATCTCGCCATAAACCAGTTAAATCAAAAACCGCAGCTTTTAATTATTGATGGTAATCGCTTTATCAAATACAAAAAAATACCGCACCGATGCATCATTAAAGGCGATGAACAATATGCTTCTATTGCGGCGGCCAGTGTTCTTGCAAAAACTTACAGAGATGAATTCATGTTAAAACTTCATAACGAGTTTCCTCATTATGCCTGGCATACCAATAAAGGTTATGGAACAGAAGAACACCGGAAAGCAATTGAACATTATGGTTTTTGCAAATATCATAGAAAAAGTTTCAGACTGCTGCCAGATCAGGCCAGCCTTTTTGATCTATAAAATATTTATGAGTGGCTTAAACCTTCCACGAAACTTTTCGTCTTATTCAGAAAACAATTAATTTTGATAAGCCACTAAAAGATTTTAAAATGAAAAAAATATTAACGTTCAGCTTGATTTTTATTCTGCTCTCCATTGTTGCTACAGCGCAAAGAAATCCCCGTGAGCCTTTACACAGGTATCGGATGGAGCAAAGATTCGGGTACAGAAAATTTACTCCTTATCAAAGAATGCAGTTGCGCAATGACCGGATCTGTTATAATATGGCTTTGCACAGGGCACTTCGTGATGGCCGTATCGGACCAAGAGAAAGAATGAGACTGGCATTAATGAGGCATCATGAAATGCGTCAAAAATTTTATTTTAATTATTATAATCGCCGCCGGGTAATATAATTTTTTTCACTTAGAAAGGATTATTGACAAGAAATTTTAAAACATTGCTTTATGTAAGCAATGTTTTTTTATAAATGCTTCCCCCCCATTTGCCCAATCCTTCTCTGATAATTAAAGGTTCATCGCCGGTGTAATCTATAACTGTAGAAGGAACCGTACCACCAACGCCGCCGTCAACTACAATATCAACTTCGCTTCTGAAATTTTCATAAATGATCTCGGGCACAGAATAATCTTCTGCAATTTTTCCCGGCAATGAAGTGCTTAAAATGGGATGACCTAATTCTTTTACAATCATTCTTGCAATGGAATTATCTGGTATGCGTAGGCCAATTGTATCCTTTCTTCCCTGCAAAACTTTCGGAACCATTTTACAGGCTGGCAATATAAATGTATATGGACCGGGCAAATATTCTTTCAATAGCCTGAATGTTGGCGTAGAAATTTGTTTGGTAAAATCGCTCAGGTGGCTGAGATCATAACAAACAAAAGAAAATTTTGCTTTTGGGGGTTCTACATTTTTAATCCCGCAAATTTTTTCAACGGCTTTGAATTGAAAAATATCGCAACCCAATCCGTAAATAGTATCGGTGGGATAAATGATCACTCCGCCTTGTTGCAGGCATTCCACAATGGTTTTTATATGCCGCTGCTGTGGATTATCCGGGTGAACATGAAGTAACATGACTTAAAAATAATTGCTTTTGCCAAAACTTTTGTTAGCCTTTTTAAATTTGCGTAACAATTTGTAATTTTTCGCCACTTTATTTCACCAACCTGAGTGGTATGCAATTAAAACCTGTTACCATAGTTGAGACAATTGAACCAGCGATTTTTAAAAAAGAATTTTACCGGACAAACACTCCTGTTGTCATTAAAGATTTATCAAGAGACTGGCTGGCCAGAGAAAAATGGAGCTGGGATTATTTTAAACAAATTGTCGGCGAAAAAGAAGTTGGCGTTTATAACAATGTAAAAAGCGATGCTTATACTCCTATCAATAAAGCCGATGGCTACATGAAGTTTGGCGAATATCTTGATATGGTAAAAAAAGGGCCGGTCGAGTTACGCATTTTTCTTTTTAACATTTTTCAGCATGCACCGCAATTGATCAGCGATTTTACATGGCCCGAACATTTGATGAAAGGGTTTGTAAAAAAATTTCCCATGCTTTTTGTTGGTGGCGCCGGTTCCATTACTCACATGCACTTTGATATTGATCTTTCACATATTCTGCATACCCAATTTGCGGGAAGAAAAAGAGTATTGCTTTTTCCTTACGAAGAACAATATAAACTTTACCGCAAACCTTTTGAAGTGTTGAGCCTGGCTGACTTTTCACATTATCATAAAAACAATGGCAATCCTGATTTTAAAAAATTTCCAGCATTGAAGCTGGCTCATGGATATGATCTTATTTTAGAACAGGGAGATACATTGTTTATGCCTGCCGGTTACTGGCATCATATGGAATATCTTGACAGTGGTTTTGCTATGAGTCTGCGGGCTTTTCAATCATCATTCAGTGGTAAAGTAAAAGGCGTTTGGAATTTAATGGGCATGAGAAATATTGATACGATGATGAAAAAGACTATGCCGCAAAAATGGTATAACTGGAAGCAAGAGAAAATAAAAAAAGCAGCAGAAAGAGAGTTAGAACATATATGATAAACAAAAAAGCATCTCATAAATGAAATGCCTTTTAAATTATTATAACCTTTATCTTTTTAATTGATCGTCCACACTTCATTTCCACGTAAAAGTTTGTCAAGATTGCCAACCTTCTTTGCTTTGGCATCTTCAATTTGTTTGGCCATTATATCTTCATAACAATCCCGGTCTTTTTGATAAAATACGCCGAATGGCCTTGGCAGATGACCTTCCTTAATCGGACTATCAAAAATGCGGACCAATATCTGTGCTTTATAAATATCATATTCATCATGAATCCAGAGATCATTGGCGCTGTATCCATTATTTAAATCAACAACCACCGGAGTGAATCCGTCGAGTTTGATTCCCTTATCATGATTAGCGCCAAAGATCAACGGCTTGCCTTGCTCCAGGAATAATGTTTCATCTAATTTTGTTGTTTTCTCCGTAAACGTTTCAAAAGCGCCATCATTAAAGATGTTGCAGTTCTGGTATATTTCAAGGAATGAAGCTCCATAATGTTCATTTGTCCTGATCAGCATTGATTGCAAATGTTTCGGATCACGATCCATACTTCTTGCAACAAATGTTGCATCTGCTCCCAATGCCAACGCTAAAGGATTGAATGGATGATCAACACTCCCGTATGGAGATGATTTTGTGACTTTATTTTCTTCTGATGTGGGAGAATATTGTCCTTTTGTTAATCCATAGATCTGGTTATTGAACAAAAGAATATTGACATTAAAATTTCTTCGCAATAAATGAATGGTATGATTTCCACCGATACTTAAACTATCTCCATCACCGGTAACGATCCATACACTCAGTTCAGGACGTGATGCTTTTAATCCGCTGGCAATAGCTGTTGCTCTTCCGTGAATGGAATGCATGCCATATGTATTCATGTAATACGGAAAACGGCTGCTGCAGCCGATACCGGAAATGATCACAATATTTTCTCTGGGAACGCCAATCGTTGGCATTACTTTTTGCACTTGCGCTAAAATGGAATAGTCACCGCAACCCGGGCACCAGCGAACTTCCTGGTCAGTTTGAAAATCTTTCGCTGTCAAAGGAGCTGTTAATGTTTCTGGCATATAAAAAATTATTGACTGCAAAATTAAAGAATATCAGCTTTGCAGCAAGCATTATCTTATTTGAATTCAAAATGAAATTGATATTGAAAATTTGAAAGTATAGTCCGATTCCGTTTTAATTATGATTTCCCTGACATCGGAAAGAAGAAACAACAATTGCAAACAAAATGGTAAAATTTATAAATCTGCATTTTTTAAAACCTGATTCAAATGATTCATTTGTTTAAACTGATACGGTTTGCCGCAGATTATAATAACTTACAGTATAATCTTTATTAATAATGGATAATCCTCTGTTTGATTTTGGCATGATCGGTCTCGGTGTTATGGGTCGTAATCTTTTATTAAATATGGCTGATCACGGTTTTACCGTAGCAGGTTTTGATAAAGACATCAGCAAGGTGACCGCATTGGAATCTTCCGCTTCCATCAATACTACTGTAAAAGGCATGAATACTTTAGAAGAAATGGTCAGGCAATTAAAAAAACCCCGTAAGCTGATGATGCTTGTACCTGCGGGTCCCATAGTGGATAGCGTTATTAATGATCTGTTGCCGTTACTTGAAGAAGGAGATATTGTAATTGACGGTGGCAATTCTCATTATACCGATACTTTACAAAGAATAAATTTTCTACAGAATAAAAAAATCCATTTCATAGGTATAGGAATAAGCGGTGGTGAGCAGGGTGCCCGAACCGGGCCCAGCATTATGCCCGGCGGCGATGCAGAAGCCTGGCAATATTTAAAACCAATTCTTGAAGCTGTATCTGCAAAGGTAAATGGTGAACCCTGTGTTGCTTATATGGGCAAAGACGCAGCAGGCCATTATGTTAAAATGGTACATAATGGTATTGAATATGCCATCATGCAATTGATCAGCGAAGCATATGATATTCTTAAAAAAATGGTTGGATTAAACAATGACGAGCTGCATGAACTTTTTAAGAAATGGAATGAAGATGAAATGCAATCTTTCCTAGTTGAAATTACAGCAGCGATATTTTTAAAAGAAGATGAAAAGACCAAAAACCGGTTGGTGGATATGATATTGGATAAGGCCGGTTCTAAAGGCACTGGCAAATGGACTTCACAAGATGCAATGAATCTGCCGGTAGCCGTTCCCACTATTGATATGGCCGTTGCTATGAGAGATATTTCTGTATATAAAAATGAAAGAACTGAAGCGTCTTCTTTATATAAATTAAAATACAAGCAGGTTAAAACAAATAAGGAAAAATTTATTCAGCAATTACATGATGGTCTCTATTGTGCCACGATTCTATGTTATGCCCAGGGTTTATCTATGCTGCATAAAGCTTCTGATGAACTTAAAATGGAAATTCCTTTAAAAAATGTCGTCCGGATCTGGAGAGGGGGTTGCATTATTCGCTCATCATTGCTTGAGATATTTCTTCCGGTTTTCAAAAAAAATTCAGCGCTGCCAAATATTTTGCTTAATAAAAAAATTGCTTCAATTGTAAAAAAGAACCATCGGTCACTGCGTAAAATAGTTCAGCAAAGCAGTTCTTCCGGAATTCCGGTTGGTGGCCTGGCAAGTGCCTTGTCTTATTTTGATGCTTATTGCAGTGAAAAACTTCCAACTAATCTGATACAGGCTCAAAGAGATTATTTTGGATCTCACACATATCAACGAATTGATGAGGAAGGAATTTTTCATACAGAATGGAATTAATTATTGAATAAACAAAAATAAAAAGCTTCACATGGAAGAACAAAAAAAATCACTTCCGACTGTATTGATCATTTTTGGAGGCAGTGGTGATCTTACAAATCGAAAACTGATACCGGCATTATATAATTTACATCTGGATAATTACCTGCCGGAAAAATTTATAATCATTGGTTGCGGACGCACTTCATTTACGTCACATGAAGAATACCTTAACAAATTACTGGAAGGTGTGCAACAATTTTCCAGAAGAAAAAATGAACTGGATTTACAATGGAAAAATTTTGCGTCAAAGATTTCTTATCATGAAATAGATTTACTGGACAGTTCCGTTTACCAGAAAATCAAAGACTGGATCATTGAGAAAACGAAAGACTGGAATGTTCCTCCTGTTACAGTATATTATATGGCGCTTGCGCCTCAGCTTGTTCCATTGGTCGCAAAAAAATTATGCGAAAATAAATTATGCGAAAACCCGGATTACTCAAGATTGGTTTTTGAAAAACCATTTGGACACGATTTGCAAAGCGCCCATGAATTAAACCTGCTCCTCAGCAATTTGTTTAAAGAAGAACAGATATATCGCATTGATCATTATCTCGGAAAAGAAACAGTACAGAATATCCTGGCATTTCGGTTTGCCAATGCTTTATTTGAACCAATCTGGAACAATAATTATATTGATCATATACAGATTACATCGGCAGAAACTACGGGAGTTGGCGACCGTGGAGGTTATTATGAACAAGCCGGAGCTTTGAGAGATATGGTTCAAAATCATATCCTGCAATTATTATGTATGATAGCCATGGAGCCTCCTGTATCTTTTGATGCCAATGAAATAAGGAACAAAAAAGTAGACGTGCTTCATGCGATACGCAAATTTCAACCTGAAGAAGTGCATGCTCATGCAGTACGCGGACAATACTCTGCCGGATGGATGAATGGAAAACGGGTGCAAGGTTATCGCCAGGAAAAGAATGTGAATCCTCAATCGCCGGTAGACACATTTGTTGCTGCAAAATTTTTCGTAGATAACTGGAGATGGCGCAATGTGCCTTTTTATATCCGTACGGGGAAAACGCTTCACGAAAAAACAACAATTATTATTATTGAATTTAAAGAAGCTCCGGGTTATTCATTTCCGGCCGAAGCAGCTGAAACATGGCGGCCTAATCGTTTAACCATAAGTATCCAACCTGAGATGGATATTCGTATTCGCTTTCAGGCCAAACGTCCGGGTCAGGAAATGATATTGAATCCTGTTGATATGGTTTTCAGTTATGCTGAAGCATATGATGGAAAAGAACCTGAAGCCTATGAAACATTGCTTGAAGATGTACTTTCAGGTAATCCCACTTTGTTTATGCGTGCCGACCAGGTAGAAGCAGCGTGGAAAGTAATTATGCCTATCCTTGAAACCTGGCAAAAACGACCTCCGGTTGATTTTCCCAATTATGCACCGGATAGCTGGGGACCCGAAGATTCGGAGGAATTAATTGCAAAGGATGGACATCATTGGGTGACCTTGCCTGCAAATAATAAAGAACAATAAGAAAATCATTTTTGAATGCAACTTAATGTTACAAAGAACATTGATGACCTTAGTCAACAGTTTGCAGACTGGATCGTTGGTTATATTAAAAAGGGATTAAAAACTAAGAATCGTTTTACTATAGTTCTCTCCGGAGGCAATACTCCAAAAAAATTGTATCAGTTACTTGCATCTGATAAATACAAAAATAAAATCGAATGGAGCAAATTGCATTTTTTTTGGGGGGATGAGCGCTGCGTTCCTTTTACCGACGAACGCAATAATGCAAAAATGGCTTTTGAAACATTGTTGAACCATGTACCGGTATTGAAAGAACAAGTACATATCATGAGAACGGATATTGATCCGGAATCTTCCGCACAGGGGTATGAAAAATTATTGCATCAATATTTTACCGAAAGCAACCAAACTTTTGATTTGGTATTGCTTGGCATGGGAAGCAATGCTCATACTCTTTCGCTTTTCCCGGGTTATCCAATAGTAAATGAAAAAAAGAATTGGGTAAAATCGTTTTACCTAAAAGAAGAGAATATAAATAGAATCACATTAACTGCTCCTGTCGTCAATGCATCGGCATGCATAACTTTTTTAATAAGCGGAAGTGACAAAGCAACTGCATTGCAACATGTATTGAAAGAAAAGTTTGATCCCGATCTCTATCCTGCACAGATAATACATCCTTATAATAATGAATTATATTGGTGGGTGGATGAAGCTGCTGCCACGGGTTTACAATAGTTATTTATTCATCGACCGCAACCAATCTTTGATGCCGGCTACAATTTTAACTGCCACAGCTTTGCGGAAATTAGGATTGAGAATTCTTTTTTCATCACTCTTGTTGCTGAGAAAAGCTACCTCAACCAAACAATTTGGATATTCTGTTGGTCCGCTCAGGGAAAAATTAAAATTTCCTACATTACCATATTCGTTTAATTTCAATTCCTTCATCCGCTTCAGAATAAATTGCGACAAAGGCCGGAACCCGATATAACGATAATATGTGCTGACGCCTCTTACAGTATCATTACCTGCTGAATTCAGGTGTACACTTATTAGAAAATTTGGATCCCATTGACGGAGCATTTCAGTTCTTTCAATCATGCTCAGCGAAGTATCTTTCTCTCTGGTCATGAAAACTTTTGCTTTTTCTTTCTTCAATGCTTTCTCCAGTTCTTTTGCAATCAGCAACGTATAATTTTTTTCAATGACCTTGCTTGTTTTACCGGTGGCACCGCTGTTGTCACCACCATGCCCGGGATCAACTGCTACTTTCATTTTGCTTAAACTCAGGACAGGTGGTTGTCGCTTTACCTGTATTACCAATTTCTTTTTATCATAATAAATTGAATAGCCCCAAATCTGGCTATGCTTTAATTCAATGATCACCCGGAACACATCATCCTCAATCTGTTCATACCATGCATTTTTAATTTCTTTGGCAGATGAAAGTTGAGTAATCCAATTGGTATTACTGGTGGCTCCAAAAATATCTATAACTATCCTGGAGGGATTAATTTCCTGGATACTTCGATACGGCAATTCCTCATCCAATGATACATCTACATAATCATATTTATCATCTCCATAAACTTTCCAGTTACTGGTCAGATAATATGGTTTAAGATTAATAGTACTGTCTGTTATGAAATTTGCTTTGGGCAAATAAGCAAAATGATTTTTAGATAATTCTACTTCGTATCTGTTATTTATACTGTCAACCACTTTCATAACAACACAAGTATCGAGATAGCCCATCTTGGCTCCGCCTAAACGATCTTGGCCCAATCCATATTCGAGAAAAGGCAACCTTCCTGTCGTTTTTCCAACTAAAAAATGTTGTTGTATTGGTTGAGCAGATATTTGTAAAGAGAAAAATAAACTTAAAATAGTAAACGGGCGTATCATTCCGGAAAGTTAACACAAAAACACTTTAAAGAGCAAACCGTAATATTACTGAACATATCATGGTTTTACTGAATCTTTATAAAAAGCATTACTTATAAACACTTAGCAAAAATAAAATTCGTTATAAAAAAGCTGTGCCTGTCTCGTGAATGATTGAATGAATTTCCTTATCCTAAAGAAAAACCAATAAAAAATGAACTGGAAAGAAATGATGGGCCTTATTTCTACGATCTCAATTTTACTGCCCATTTTAATAATTGCTTTTTTACGCCTTCACCGGTTTAAATGTTTTCTGGCATTAGGCCTTTATTATATAATTGGGTTTTTAAGTAATCTGATAACAGAAAATTATATTCCTGCAAGTATTGATTTCAAAACATATTTTGGCGTTACTATTAATTTACTGGATGCACCATTGATGCTTATTTTCCTGGCTTACTTTAGTTCATCATCCTCTCTGTCAAAACGTATCAGGCAATCTATTCTTGTTTTCCTGGCTTTTGAACTGATTATTATATTGATTTACGGTTACAATAAAATCGCAGTTACTATTATTATGGCACCTGATCTTGCATTAATATTTGGAATCAGTGCATGGTTCTTTCTGCGACAGATAAAAATTTCTGTCATGTATCAAAAAGCTATCGGGAAAGTTTTAATGATTTCTTCTTTACTTTTTGCCTATGGGTGTTATGTCTTAATTTATATTATGTATTATCTTGTAAAAACAAAAGCTGTTTCTGATGTATTTGTAATGTATTTCATTGCAGGAACACTATCCGCCATAACACTCTCTGTAGGTATGATCATAGAAAACAAGTGGATCAGAAAACTGGAAGAATTAAAAATTGCCCGGAAGGAACTGAACATGATATACAAAGACAGCGGAACAAAATCAGCCGGATCGGGAAAAACATCCCTTATCGAAAAAGAACAATGGAATTAAAAGCAATATTTTCCTTCTGCAATCATTTTATCTGCAATTCTTCTTCTGGCTTCTTTACTGTTAAACGGTTCTGTTTTTGTAAAACGTTTTAATCCCATCAATATCATTCGTTGTTCATCACCATCAGCAAAGGCATTGATGGCATCTTTTCCGGATTTGTTCACTTTATCTGCAGCATCATATAAATAAGTTTGCATAATATCAATATGATTACGGCAAGCCGCTTCGCCTTGCTGATTCACCATTTTCATTACCCGTAACAAAACACTTTCCGCATTGAAAGTTTCAATAGCCATATCGGAAATATTCATCAATACTTCTTGTTCGCTATCAATTTTCATCATCAGTTTTTGCACTGCGGCACCGGCGGTCAACAATATGGCTTTCTTTAGATTTATAACCAGTTTTTTTTCTTTTGCAAAAAGAGCATCGTCATCGCTTCCAAAATCAGGAATACTCATAAGTTCTTTTTGCACCGCCATAGCAGCAGTCATCAAATTAAGTCTTCCCTGCATTGCTCTTTTCAATGTCATGTCTAAAGATAATAACCGGTTTATTTCATTGGTGCCTTCATAAATCCTGTTGATCCGTGCATCCCGGTATGCTCTTGAAGCATTATATTCAGCGCTAAAGCCATTGCCGCCATGAATCTGCACACCTTCATCTACTACAAAATCCAATGCTTCACTTCCAAATACTTTTAATAAAGCGCATTCAATGGCATACTCTTCTGCTCCTCCCAATAGCGCCTCGCCAAAGGGTTTTCCAGCATCCAGTAATTCCTGTTCTTTTTCATCTATATATTTTGCAGTGCGGTATAAAGAAGATTCACCAACAAAAATTTTTATTGCCATTTCTGCAAGTTTATGTTTAATGGCTCCGAAATTGGCAATTGGCTGTTTGAATTGTTCCCTTGTCTTGGCATATTCTACAGAATTGGAAATAGCTCTTCTGGAAGCTCCGACAGCAGCAGCACATAATTTCAAACGGCCAATATTAAGAATATTAAAAGCAATTTTATGCCCTTTCCCAATTTCTCCTAAAACATTTTCAACAGGTACTTTGCAATCCTGAAAATATAGCTGCACCGTTGAAGAACCTTTAATTCCCATTTTGTGTTCTTCTGGTCCTTGCGTAAATCCTTCAGTTCCTCGTTCAATAATAAATGCCGTGAATTTATCTCCATCCACTTTTGCAAATACAGTGTATACCTGTGCAAACCCACCATTGGTAATCCAGCATTTTTGACCATTTAATAAATAATATTTTCCATCACTGCTCAGCTTTGCAGTTGTTTTTGCGCTCAATGCATCACTACCACTGTTAGGTTCTGTTAAACCATAAGCTCCGGCCCATTCGCCACTGATAAGCTTGGGAATATATTTTTGTTTTTGCTCGGGTGTACCGAAATATAAAATCGGCAATGTGCCAATACCAGTATGAGCAGCAATGGCAACCGAAAAAGAATGGCCGGCACCTAAATATTCGTTGACAATAGTTGATGTCACAAAATCTTTTCCTAATCCTCCATATTCTTCGGGAAATGAAGTAGCCAATAAACCTTGTTCACCGGCTTTTCGCACCAGCGATTTCATTAACCCGGGTTCCTGGTTATCTATACGATCCAGGATTGGATAAACTTCCATATCCAAAAACTGGTTACACATGTCACGGATCATCCGCTGTTCTTCGGTAAAATCTTCTGGAATAAAAATATCAGCCGGTGATGATTCTTTCACCAGCCATTCGCCCCCTTTTAAAACTGCTTTGCTTTGCGTAGTAGCGCTCATATAAAAAATTTAAATTGTTTAAAAGTTAATGGTTTATTATTTTGATAATAGTTGTATGAAATTTTTCTCAAGCTTCTCTTTCATTTGACCATTCACTATTGATTATTCACTATTTCCTATTTAAATTATCGTATACAATCTGCAAAACCTCTTTACAAATATCTATCCGGTCTGCAGGCACAGTTCGTAATGCTTCGTTCAATGTTTGATCCGCCAACCGCATTGTTTCTTCTTCCAGTTTCTGACCTTGTTTGGTGAGAAATATTAAATTAATCCGGCGGTCACTATCAGAAGGAACTCTTTTTACCAGGGTCAATTTTTCAAGATTATCTACCAGCCTCGTTATACTTGGCTTATCCCGAAAAGTGGCATTGCACAATTGTTGCTGACTTTGCCCTTCTTTTTTCCATAAATGATATAGCACACTCCACTGCTCAATGGTAATATTCAGTTTCGCCTGGTTAATTTTTTTTTGTAATCTCCGGGCGATAGCAGTGGAGGCTTTGCCTGTGATGAAGCTGTAAAGTTCTCCTTTTTTAAATTGGTTGTTTGGCATATAGTTGTTTATACAACTAATCAAAATTAGTGTTATTTTTGAATCCCGCAACTTATTTGCAGAAAAAAAATTCTAATAATGGAGCAACGTCAACTTTGTTATAAAAACTCTGTTATCAGTTATTGCATTTTTGGAAATGGGCCAAAATTGGCCATTTGTTTTCATGGATATGGAGAGGAAAAAGCTTCATTTGATTTTTTGGAAAAATTTGCCGGAACAGAATACAGCTTTTATTCTATTGATCTTCCATTTCATGGAAAGACGCAATGGAATGAAGGTTTGAATTTTACAATTACAGATCTTCACCAGATTATTAAAGAAATTATTGAATCAAAAAAGCAAAAATTAACTCTTATTGGTTTCAGCCTTGGCGGCAGAGTTGCATTAAGTCTCTTCCAGCAAATGCCAGAGCAAATCAACAAAATTGTCCTGCTGGCTCCGGATGGCTTAAAAGTAAATTTCTGGTATTGGCTCACCACTCAAACATGGATTGGAAACAAATTATTTTTTCTTACCATGAAATATCCGCGATGGTTTTTCTTGTTTCTAAGAATCTTTAATAAGTTTGATTTAGTCAACACAAGCATATTCAAATTTGTAAATTATTATATTGGCGAAAAAGAAATCCGGGAATTACTTTATAAAAGATGGACGTCTTTTCGCAAATTGAAACCAGATTTAAAACACATTAAATCATTGATACGGCAATACAAAACTTCTGTAAGACTTATTTACGGAAAACATGACCGGATCATTTTACCAACAAGAGGAAAAAAATTCAGGAAAGGAATTGAAGAACATTGTTCGCTGTCAATAATCAATTCGGGTCACCAGGTGTTACATGAAAAACATATTGAACCAATTTTAACAGCTTTGCTTTCTGAGCCGGGTAATGATTAGATTTGTTTTTGTTTTGCATGATCCTCTTAATAATTATCATATTCTTATTCGCCGGTTATAGCACTGTCATTATTTATTACTGGCTAAACTGGAAGTCAATACCTGACTTCGTTAATTCAAACGGTGTTCCGCAAATAAAAATATCCGTTATTATTCCTGCCCGGAATGAAGAAGCAAATATCGGATTGCTTTTACGGGCATTACTATTACAAACCTATCCAAAGGATTTATATGAAGTAATTGTAGTTGACGATCATTCAGAAGATAAAACTGTAGAAATCATTAAAAAATTTGATGATGTAAAGCTGATAGAATTAAATAAGGATAACATTAATTCTTATAAAAAGAAAGCTATTGAAACCGGAATAGCTCATGCAGAAAATGAATTGATTGTTACAACTGATGCCGATTGTTTGCCCTCAAAAAACTGGCTGCAAACGATTGCTGCATTCAAAGAAAAAAATAAAAGTGTCTTTATTGCCGCACCGGTTGTATTTGAAAATAATTTTTCTTTATTACAAATTTTTCAGGCATTTGATTTTTTAGTGCTTCAGGGAATTACCGGAGCTTCAGTATATAAAAATTCTTTATCCATGTGCAATGGCGCTAATCTTGCGTATGAACGAAATAGTTTTTATGATGTAAATGGTTTTGAAAACATAGATCATATTGCTTCCGGCGATGATATGCTGTTAATGCACAAAATATGGAAGAAATATCCGCAGCAGGTTCATTACCTGAAATCAAAAGAGGCAATCGTATCCACACAGCCAATGAAAACGTGGAAGGATTTTTTTAATCAGCGAATCCGCTGGGCCAGTAAGGCAAAACAATATGATGATAAAAGAATATTTTGGATATTGTTACTGGTTTATCTTTTTAATCTTTCTTTTCCTGCTTTATTAATCGAAGGCTTTTGGAATTATCACTACTGGATTTATTTACTTGTTTTATGGTTTGCAAAAACAATGATTGAATTTCCATTTGTCAGCTCGGTCGCATCTTTTTATGAGAAACAATCGCTGATGAAATATTTTTTCTTCTTCCAACCTCTTCATATTTTTTATTCAATTGTAGCCGGATTTCTTGGCCAATTTGGCAAATATGAATGGAAAGGAAGAAAAGTAAAATAAGTATCTTCCCTTCATGAGCAAAAACAATTTATCATTTCAGCAGGCAGCCTGGCGACGATTAAAAAAAAACAAAGGCGCTGTGTTTGGCATAATAATTATTGTGCTGGCTTTTTGGGTGGCCGTCTTTGCTTATTTTATTTCTCCGGATCCATCACCCTTTGCTAATCGTATCATTCTGGAAATTGGCGGAAGAAAACCTGGTTTCACACAAACTTTTCTTAAAGTAAGAAAAGAGAAAACTGTTGAGCACCCGGCTTTCTTTAAACAATTAATTTATGGCAAAGAAGATGTTTATTACTTTGTTCCTGTTGTCAGTTATGAAAAGAAACCAGATAGTATCATTGTTCAAAAATTCATTGATGAAGGTATTAGTGAGCGACAGACTTATCCATTATCACAATTAGCTCCGCAACCAATTACAATAGAAAAATTTCTTTTAGGAACTGATAAATATGGACGTGATATTTTAAGCCGGCTTATTATCGGTACCCGGGTAAGTCTCAGTGTAGGATTGATCACCGTCATTATTTCACTTAGTATTGGTTTAATACTCGGCTCGCTGGCTGGATATTTCCGGGGAAAAGCAGATAATATAATTATGTGGTTCATCAATGTAATCTGGAGTATTCCTACTTTGTTATTAGTATTTGCCATCACACTGGTATTAGGAAAAGGATTCTGGCAAATATTCATTGCAGTTGGTTTAACGATGTGGGTAAGTGTGGCAAGATTAGTAAGAGGACAGGTCCTGGGCGTTCGTGAATTAGAATATGTAGAAGCAACAAGAGCGTTGGGATTTTCTCATTTCAGAACTATTGTTCGTCATATCTGGCCTAATATTATGGGACCGGTAATAGTTATTGCAGCATCCAATTTTGCGTCAGCGATTGTCATTGAAGCCGGATTAAGTTTTTTAGGTGTTGGTGTACAACCGCCGCAACCGAGTTGGGGATTAATGATAAAAGAAAATTACAATTTCATCATCACACAAAATCCAATGTTGGCATTAGCGCCGGGTTTTGCTATTATGTTATTGGTACTTGCCTTTAATCTGTTAGGCAATGGCTTAAGAGATGCATTGAATGTGAGAGGAAGGATCTGATTCTTTCCGCGAGTTGATATCCGTTACAATCAATATAGCAAAGCACAAAAAGAAAATACTTCCGATCTTATCTGTTTCAATCAGGTCACTCAAAAAATTCACAACGGTTATCATTATTAGAATGACTCCGGTAGTAATGGCAGTGGTTTTGTAAAATATATCCTGAGAACGATGAAAAAGCTTTTGCGAATAATAGATCATAGATCCAAGCAGCAGTAAGAAAAAAATCAATCCCGGAATACCTTGTTCAACAGTAATAAGCAAAAAATAGTTATGAACTGTTGAATGATCTTCATTATTGCTCACCCAGGTTCGGAATGCCGGTACTGCATAAGGTTTATAATAATAATAAAAAGTATTAGGTCCATAACCATGCAATAAATTGTCTTTGATCATACGGACTCCTGCGATCCAACGGTAAAATCTTTCCGCCGTAGAAACATCTTTCAGTTCGTAAGTAGCAATCAGGTGTTCCCTGAAATCTTTATGAAAAATGGTGGTTTTATAATCATTGGCAAATTTTAAATATCGGTCATTGCTTTTTATCCAGAATAAAAGACTCAACGTGATAACAACAGCTGATACAAAAAAAATAAATAATTTCTTTTTTCGTATCAGCCAATAGGAAACAAGTCCCACAAGCAAAGCCAGCCATGCACCTCTGGAATAAGAAAAAAATAAAGCAACCAGTAAAATAATAACAGCAGATTTGATCAGCAGTTTCATTTTTTCTGAAGCAGCCAGTTTATGAAAAGCAAAAAATAATGGAATGATGCAAACCAGCATGGCCGAATAATTCACATGGTTTCTGAAAAATGGGAAAAGGGAATCATTGATGTTTGCAAAACTAAATCCATAACCGGCATGGCGTAATAATGAAATGATAACGACAACAAACATAGAAATACCAAGAATTTTCGCGGCTGATTTTATAGATTCCTTTTGCTGAAAAACTATTAATGGCGCCAATACAAATGCACCGATATACCATAATTTGGCAAGAAAAAATTTTAAAGAAATAATTTTATCTGTAGAAAAAAAAATTGTGAGAAAAATCCATCCCAAATAAATAAAAAGCAGAATCATTAAAGGATGTCGCCTGATGGTCGTATTTAAATTTTTGGGTAAATAAAAAAAATAAAGAAAAAACAAAGCTGCTACCATGAGCATTAAGAATTCATCCGGAATATCAGTTCCTAATTCTGAACTGAAATGATATTCAAAAGAAAAAGGCAATGCAAACAATAATAAAAGAAAAAGTGAATTAATCTGTTGCCAGCCTGCATAAAAAACCAATATTGCAAAAGGAATTCCAATCCAGAAATATTGTTCCGTCAGGATTGATAATAAAAGAAAACAAATAAACAGTCCGGTGAAGAGACTTAATAAAAATATTTTTTTATTCAGTAAAGCAATCACGGAGTAACTGTTTTTCGCCTTTCCATCGCCAAGGCAAGAAGTAACGCAAAAAGAAAACTAAGAAAAAATGTAATGATCAGAATTTGCAGGCGTTTTGGCTTATCAGGCCATAAAGAAGGTCTCGCTTTCTCGACTACTACTAATGCTGGCGGTTTGCTGTCAAGCATCAGTTGATATTCACTGGTCAGTTTTTCATATTGCTGCAACCGATCAGATAAAATTTTATGACTCGTAATATATTCTTCATTGTTTTTCCCATTCATTCCTGCTTTGGCTTCCAAAGTATCCATTTGTAATTTTATTTTTCCTCTTGCAATTTTCAATCCTTCCAATGATGTGTGGTTGTTTGCACTTTGCAAATCCTGGTGAATAGTTTTCAATTTCTCCATGAGCGCATTTGCCAGCTGCGGAGCAAGATCTTTATCGGTATCCCAAACTTTTACTTTCAATTCACCGTATTCACTCTTCATTACTTTTGAATTCTTTTTTAGCAATAAAGCTGCTTTTATTCTTGCATCATTTCCCCGTTCTGATACTTTATAATGATCATACAAGTTGAATTGATCGGTAACAGCCAGGTAAACTGTGTCCAACTGACCGGTTCCCACAATTACATCCAGGTCATCGGGTAAACCAAGATCAGAATAAAGGGCTTGAATATTTTCACTGAAAATTCTTGACTTATCTGCAGATACCACACTGCCGGGAACGGCGGTTGCCACAGAAAGATATTTTCTGGGTTGCAAGAAAACAACAATTCCTGCTGCCAGCATGGCTAGGAAAATAATAACCAGCATCTGTTTCCACCATCGGGAAATGAGATAAAAAATATCAGGCATTAAAAAGGGTTTTATATTAAAAAATTAACTGATCACTTTTACATTACGACTAAAACTTTCTTCCAGCGATATGAATGTTTCCGTTCTTTCAATTCCTTTTATTTTTTGCAAATCATCATGCAAAACACGGCGCAACTGCGCAATATCTTTACAAACAATTTCGGCAAACATGCTGTAATTACCGGTAGTGTAATTCAGACGCACAATTTCAGAAATTTTTTGCAACTCTTTGGCTACCGAATCATACATTGAGCTTTTTTCAAGATAAATACCTATAAATGCAATGACATCGTGGCCAAGATTTTTCAGATCAACACTAAGTTTTCTGCCTTTGACTATTCCTGCTTCCTGCAATTTTTTTATGCGAACATGAATCGTGCCGCCCGATACAAATAATTTTTTCCCAAGATCAGCATAAGATATTTCTGCATCATCCATCAGGTGTTGAATGATCTGAAGATCTAATTTGTCAAGATTCAATTTTGCAGGCATATTGACATCTGTTTTTTGATACTTTTTAAAATAATTACAAATATTTAGATAATTTCTATAATTTTAAAATATTTGTTGATATGTTTTGAACAAACAGGTCAAAGAGTTTAAATTTGTTTTATAAAGCCGGTGAGATAGTGGCGGGTTCTTTGATAATTGATTATATAAATACTGTGGGGTGATGAAACCTTTGGCAGACATGCCCTCTTGTCTCGGGGGTGGAGATAACAGGATAAACAGAAAGTAGAGCCGACGTTACTCAGGTAAGGCCGACCAGGGTTGACCACTAAATCTTTGCTTTTACGCTAACTGCTCCGTGCAGGTTCGAGTCCTGCCCCTACAGCGAATACAGTTTTCTCATTGTTAACGCCTTCGTTTTCTAACGAGGGCTTTTTTATTTTAATTTTTTTTTGAATACGAGATCCTTTTTCTGATTATATGAGTTTTTTAAGAATCTTCAGTAGTTCTTTTAATTACCTTGCACCGCAATTATGAAGAAATTATTGCTTGCAAATTTTTTTATTTTTCTTTCTCTTTTCATGAATGCTCAGCCTACAGACTTAAAAGTTCTGGAAGTTGAAACCAGTAAAACAGTTAAAGCAGATATTGTCGATACTACCAAAAAAACCTGGAAGATTGGCGGACTTTATAGTCTCAGCGTCAGTCAGGGAAGTTTGAGTAACTGGGCAGCTGGTGGTGATGATTTTTCGTTGACGGTTAATTCCCTTTTTCATATTGTTTGCCTATACCGCAAAGACCGCATCAGTTGGGATAATAGTCTCGATGTTGGTTTCGGATATTTAAATACAACCAGTCTTGGCAGTCGTAAAAGTGATGACCACTTTGATCTGCTTTCCAAATACGGATATGAGCTGCATCCCAAATTAAATCTTACAACGCTTTTCAATTTCCGTTCGCAATTCTTAAGAGGTTATAATTATTTTGATACAGTAAAGCTGCTTTCTTCAAGTTTCCTGGCCCCGGGTTATGTTCTGATTAGTCTGGGTCTCGATTACAAACCTGCAAAAAATTTATCTGTATTTATTTCCCCGGTTACTTCCCGTTGGGTAATCGTAAAAAATGATAGCCTTTCTGCAAAAGGAAGCTATGGTGTGGATAGTGGCAGAAAAAGTATCAGCCAGGTAGGAGCTTTTTCTACCATCAATTATTTTATAAACTTCAATAAATATGTAACCTTCAGAACTAGGGTTGACCTTTTTTCAAATTATAAAAAGAATCCTCAGAATATTGATTTTAATATGTCCAACTTACTTACTGTAAAACTTGCCAAATTTCTTTCTATAAATTATAGTTTGGACATGATTTATGATGACCAGGCCCGTTTGTTTGGAAAGAATAAAACATCAGCGGCGCTACAGGTAAAATCGCTTATTGGCATTGGCTTATTGATCAAATTTCCACTACATACTTAATTAACAGTTTTATTTTCTATTAGCTTTGCGGCTGATGGGCCAAAAAAAACTGATCCGGTTTGAAGAATTAAAATCTTTTCCCAATGTGCTGGAGTTTCCTGATAACATGCAGGGAAAATGGAATAAGTTTTTCAAAAATAAAAACCCAATTGTTTTAGAACTTGCCTGCGGCAAAGGAGAATATGCTGTTGGGCTTGGTCAGCTTTTTCCGGAAAAAAATTTCATTGGCATTGATCTGAAAGGAAACCGCATTTGGGTGGGAGCAAAGAAAGCGTTGCAAAATAATTTTACCAATGTTGCTTTTCTTCGAATACAAATAGACCTGGTCACAGAATATTTTTCGAAAAATGAAGTGTCAGAAATATGGATCACTTTTCCTGATCCGCAGTTGCGGCCATCCAAAGCAAAAAAAAGATTGACACACCCAAAGTTTTTACGATTATACCAGCAATTTCTTATTCCCGGTGGTTTCGTTCATGTAAAAACAGATAGCCCGGATTTTTATGATTTCACAAAGCTGGTTATTAAAATGTACGGTTGCCATTTGCATAAAGATTGTGATGATATTTATAATGAAATAAATATTCCGTCTGAATTGAAAATAAAAACTCATTATGAGTCGCTTGACATTGCGCAAAGCAACCGCATTCATTATCTGAGTTTTTCTTTGCCTGAACAATTGCCCGGAAAAGAAAAGGATGATGAATTGAAAATTTTCTTGTCTTCAACATTAACCTCATACAATCCCGAATAAAATAATTAAAGTTTTTAATTATTTTTTCTAAATAGCTTCAGAAAAGGAAACTATATTTATATCATGGCAATGAAGAAGAAAAAATCATCGGAGAAATTAAGATCCGTTAAACCATCAGGCAAGAAAGATGAAAGTTTTTTTGAGCTCGTATTTGAAGTGGCAAGGCAAATTCCGAAAGGAAGAGTAACTTCTTATGGAGCAATTGCTGCATGCCTCGGCACTAAACTTTCTGCAAGAATGGTTGGATGGGCTATGAATGACAGCGGGAGAGTGAGACCAAAAGTTCCGGCACATCGTGTGGTCAACCGCATTGGTTTACTTACCGGCAAACATCATTTTTCTCCGCCGGGGTTGATGGAAAAACTTTTAAAAAAAGAAGGCATCAAAGTAAAGAATGATAAAGTAGTTGATTTTGAAAAATTATTCTGGGATCCTGCAAAGGAGTTGGGATTTTAAAATATTTAAAAAATGAAATACTTATTTCTAATCCTGGGTTTCATTTCAACAAATTCTTTTTCCCAGTCTGGCAGATACTTTACAAGGCTTTGACCACAAAATCAGCGGAGAAGAAATTAATTATTTTTCGCCTCTCCATCAATTTGCACAAATAGCATTACTTACCCGTGCCAACGGATCCATGCCCATAACCTGGGAAGCGCCGGTATATAAAGGCACTAAACAAAATGTAACCTATGAATTATTAATGGGTCATTCTACCGGAACCAGCAGCGCCGACAGAAAATTTGATGTACTTCTCAACGGCAATAAACTTTTTACCATTACTACTCCTATGAAGAAAACGGGCAATTACAGTTTACAATATAAAACAGATGATAATAGCGGATACAATTTTATTCGACAGGAATATGACGTAAATAATGATGCATTTGGAAAATTGTTTATTACTGTTCCTGCTGATTTAGTAAAAACAAAAGCAGATTTTACAATCACAGGTAAAAATGAAAACAGCCAGGACTGGTTAATGGTTTTTATGTATCTGAGAGGATTAAAAATAATTGCACAGCCCACTAATCTGGTTACCCGGAAAGAAAATAAAAGGCTACTTAATTTATTTATTGATAACCCTTATACGGATAATACAACAGTAAGTATCAAAATAAGAAACAATATTCTGAACAGAATTTTGAAACCCGGTTATAACAAATTGAACATTCCCGCTTACAATACAACTATTACCGGCACAGACAGCATTCAATGTATTGTCAATGCCAAAGACACTATCAACACTATAGTAGAACTAAAACCTATCAGGAATTATACGTTTTATCTCATTCACCATTCACATAATGATATTGGTTATTCCAATTTGCAGACTGATGTAGAAAAAATCCAAAACAAGAATATTGATGATGCGATTAACTGGATAGCCAATAATAAAAATGCAAAAGAAAAACCTTATTGGAATATTGAATCATTGTGGGCTGTTGAAAATTATTTAAATAATGCCAGCAAAGAAAAGACAGCCCGGTTTGTGAATGCAGTAAAGAGCGGACAACTTGTATTGTCTGCCAACTATGCCAATATACTTACTGGTTTGTGCCAGCCACAGGAACAAAACTGGGCATTGGAATATGCTATGCAATTGAAAAAGAAATTTGGATTTACTTTTCAAAATGTGATGATCACAGATATTCCGGGTATTTCATGGTCGGCATTAGATTCTTATGTAAAAAATCATATCCATTATCTGTGTTTAGGCCCAAATTATGTAGATAATTTACCTGATAAAGGTGATCGCGTTGGCGGCGTGATAAAACAACAAGGTGATAAAATGTTTTACTGGAAACCCGACAGCGCTTCTGCTGAAAAACTATTGGTATGGACGGCTGGCAAAGGTTATTCTTTTTTTCATGGCATTTCCGAAAGTGAGAAGCAGCAGGTTTGGGAACAAAAAATTTCTCAATATTGCAATGAACTCGTAAATAAAAATTATCCTTATGACATTGTGCAGCTGCATTACACAAAAAACAGCGACAATGGCCCGGTAGATACAACACTTTGTTCCTTTGTAGAAAATTGGAACCGCCAATATAAAATACCGCAGTTGAAGATTGCTTCCGTCAATACGCTCTTTAAAGAGTTTGAAGAAAAATACAAAAAAGAAATTCCGGTTTATACCGGGGAAATTTCTCCGTATTGGGAAGATGGCGCTTACTCCACGGCTATTGATGAAATGGATAACCGTGATCTGGCTCTGAAAACAATTGCGCTCGGAAAATTTGCCCGGCAAAAAAATAAGTACCTGCCCTTTGAACAAATGTTTTATCGTTTACACAGGAGCATTATCATGTTTGATGAACATACCTGGGGCGCATGGAGCAGCATTTCAAATCCCGAATCACCATTCACAATTGAACAATGGAGAATTAAAGAACAATTTTTGGATTCAGCAAAATACTACTATCAACAACTTTCTTCTAAACTTGGATTTCAATATCAACCGGAGAAAATTTTACCAAAAGTTAATAAGCCAATTGAAGATTTTACTGTTGATACAATTCATGGCGGCTTGAAATCAATTTTAGTAAATCATGAAAATAATGTTTCACCGTCATCGGGATATACTTTTTTTGAACCGGTATATGCGCTTGGCGTCAATCCAACAATTTTATACAAGGCGGAGCAAGTGAATGTAACAACCATTGAAAATTCAGATACCCAAAAAGAAATTCAGGTAACAGCCTCACTTCCTTCGATGAACAGAATAACCATCACTTATATTTTGTATAAAAAGCAAGGCAGGCTCACCTGTCATTATTCGTTTTACAAATCAATAGAGAAGAACAAAGAATCCATGCATATAGCCATGCCCTTCAATTTTATTTCACCGGTAATTAAATATGGCTCCGGTGAAAATATGCTGCAGTTCAATCGTGACCAGTTGCCGGGTTCAAATAAAGAATTTATCTGTGTTGAAAAGAAGGTTGTTATTCAGTCTCAAAAATTAACTGCGAATATATCGGCGCCTGAAATTTGTCTCTGGGAAATCGGCGACATAATTGACGAGAATAAAATAAACGGAGTGAAAGTTTGGAAAACGGTCAACAACAAAACATCAGATTTGTTTTTGTATGTGTTCAATAATTACTGGCATACCAACTATAAAGCTTACCAGGATGGTAATTTTGATTTTGAAATTGAATTAAGTTTTTAATATAGATGAAAATTGAATATCTTTTTTGTGAATATTATTTCTGGCTGTCAGTTAGGATAAAATGATTGGGATTATCCTAAAAACTCCTTACAGAAATCCAGGTACTTTTCACAATCCTGGTAATTGGACATTAACCCGAGTGAAATCCGGATCGCTCCTCTCATTCTTCCCAGGAAATGTATCTTATCATAATGCGCATCTTCTCTTGATGAATAAAAAATGGATAACTCTTCTGACGTAATGCAATTTGTTATTTCATCAATTCCTGGATTGCAGAAACATCCGATCCGGATAGAAATTTTTTTATTACAGGCTCTTTCTTCTATTTCATTCACTTCAATTTTATTTTCATCTTTATCAAAAAAGTTCATGATAAGTGTAGAACCTCTTCGTTCATTATTATTGGGACCAAAAATGTGTATCAGCGATTTGCCGTTGCTGTGTTTGAGTTGTTGCAATTCTTTTATCAGGTAATCTGTTAAACAAATCAACCTGCTCTGAATATTCTGCATTCCCAATTTATTCAGCCATTGAAATCCAAATTTTACAGCGGGGATTGATAAATAATTCACTGTTCCTTCTTCAAACCGTTCCTGGTTATCTACCAAAAAAAATTCAGGCATAGTAACCGATGCATAAGAGACTGTTCCTCCGGCAAACCAGGGTTTATCCAATTTTTCAAATGCATTCCTTTGAATCAACAAAGCGCCGATTCCTGTAGGATAACCAAATATTTTATAAAATGAAACAGATACATAATCAGGTTTCACTTTTTGTAAATCCAAAACATTTGTTGGAACAAATGCAGCAGCATCCAGCAAAACGTCCCATCCATTCTGATGAGCGATATCAATCCATTTCAGATCGTGCTTTACACCAGAAACATTGGATTGCGCCGGGTATGCAAAAAGTTTATTGTGTTTGTATTTACCCGATGTTATTTTCTGATGCAGTTTCTCTTCATCAATTCTCAGGTCTTCTAAATACACAGGACAGTATTCAAAGCTGGCAGCTTTTCGTTTTGCATATTCACGAATGCCATTTACCGAATTATGATTATCGAAAAGTAAGAGAAAATGACTTTTGTGATCGAAAGGATATGATTCACCAACAATCTTCAATGCCTGTGTGGCATTGGCGGTGAACACACAATAATAATCATCACCAGCATTAAAATGATCCAGCACCATTTTCCTTGTCGCTTCTACGTGTGCCGTAGTTACAAGTGATGTTGGATTAGTAGAGTGAGGATTACCAAAAACATCATTCTCCATAAAAGCCGTGTGTCTTTGTATCTGCCATCTGGAATATAAATTGCCGCCAGTATAATCAAGATATACATGACCGGCTTTATCCAGTTGCGGATATTCAGTTGATCTCAACGAATCAAACAATTCACCAGTTTGTTGGTAATCTTTATAAGTATTACAAAAAGTTTGGTAATCCATAAATTGATCTACTTCTTGTGCGAAAGTAAATTATTTTGTGCGGGTGGTTTAATGTGTACTGTGATAACTTTAATTGAACTCGAAGTTCCCTGTTGAGGAAAGTTGCTTGGAAAAAATTTATCCCGTAAAAAGAAAAAAATCTCATAGACACTGAGTACCACAAAAAAAGTTGGGAAAAGAAATCACTTTACTTTTATTTTCTGTTTTTGATCATTATAAATAGAAATTGTAGACGGTTAATCGGTCTCCTTTCTTCGATATTAAAAACACACGCCAGCACAATACAATAACTGCATTCCAAAATATTTTCTCTGCCTCAATCATTGTAGCAATTGTATCCGCTACGGGCTTTCCATTAATTTTTCAAATTCTTCCAGGAGTTGGTGCACACACTCATACCGGCTGATGGTTCCGCTTCTTACTTTTTTAACAAAAAGCGTTCCTCTTCGTCCGGTTATCGATGCGGTAATAAATTTCTGAAACTCGGGTAATATTAATAGTTGCTTTTCGTTTTTTCCCATAAGAATGGTTTTCTACAAAGCTATTCTTATAATTCTCATTGCGGTAACTACCTGCTTTTTATCAGGTAGTAACACCTGATTTCTGAAAGTATTAATTCATAACCTTTCAGAATTATTATTTTTTAAACAAATTCAAACTACCATGCCTGCAAACACACCACCTCTCATTCCCGGAGTAAATCATTTCATTACTTTGGAACAAGCCAAAACAATGACAGCTCTTTTCCGGGCACAAAAAGAAAATATCCTTGATCCTGCTTACCAGGGAAAGGATATACTTACTATCAGCGAAACTTTTAATCGGGATATTTTCGATGCAATACTTGCACAACCCAACTGTGTTGCTATACGCATTTATTTCGGAATGGATCCTGATTTTAAAGTGAAAACGATTCTCGTCGGAGTGGATGCGCAGAATCAGGATATTCTTTCTCCCTCTGCTTCATCCGCTGATCCCACCATTGGTGAGTTCGGGCAAATCTGCCCGCCTTGGTGTGCTCCGCAACCGCTTTGAATAGTTGACCATTTCCAATAATTTTATCCGGATGAATCATACGCTGGAAGAATTTTTTAGTTTTAGCATTGCTATTGCCGCAATCATAGGCGGGATCAGGATTAGAAAAATCAATCCGGCCTATTATCCTTTTTTATTTGTTATCTGGCTGGCTTTGTTGAATGAAATTATCAGTTACTTACTCATCCATAATGGACATTCAAATGCTGTTAACACCAATATTTATGCTTTAGCCGAATCTCTCCTGCTCACCTGGCAATTTAAAAATTGGAACACATTAGGGCGTTCAAAAATTTTATTTGTAATCATTGTTTCCATATTTGTTCTTTTTTGGATTGTAGAAAGTTTTTTTATATCCGGCATTAATTCACCGATCACTTACTTCCGGATTTTTTATTCTTTCGCAATTGTACTCATGGGCCTTCCTACACTGAGTGAAAGATTCATGCATGAAAAAAAGAATATCCTGAAAAATTCAATCTTCCTGGTAAGCCTGGTTTTTTGATTTATTATTCCATAACTGTCATCGTAGGGATGTTTTGGTTATATGGTTTGCGTTTCAGTAAAGAGTTTTTAATGAATGTAACTACCATTCTTATTTATATTAACCTTTTCACCAACTTAGTGTTTGCATTAGCCGTTTTATGGATGCCAGCCAAACATCGATTTTCATTGCCGTCCTGATCACCTGTTCGATCCTGGTGATAGTTATTACTTATTTCATAATAACTATTATCCGGCAGCACAGGAAAAATATTGAATTATACAAATCAAAGATCCGGGCAGAGATCACAGCAACGGAAAAAGAAAGAACCCGCATTGCCCACGATCTTCATGATGAATTGGGTCCGCTGTTATCTTCCATAAAACTCAGAATTAATAATCTTGAAGTGGCTTCACCGGAAGATGCTGATGATATGAATAAGGTAAACCAGGGTATTGATAATATCATCCTGCAGATGCGTTCCATTTCCAATGATCTGATGCCGGGCAAGCTGGAAAGAAAAGGGCTTGTAGCGGCTATGAAAGAATCTATTGATACTATGATTAAACCGGAGGGGCTGGTAATTCATTTCACTGAAAAAAATATTTCAGAACTATCCAAAGATAAATCCGTTCACCTTTACAGGATATTACAGGAGATTATTCACAATACTATCAAGCATGCAAAAGCCAAAAAATTAAAAATTCAGTTGATGGAAAAAGACAAAACGCTTATTGTATTAAGTGAAGATGATGGGATCGGGTTCGATTATAATTCTATTATTAAGCAAAGCTCCGGTCTGGGATTACGAAGCCTTCTCAGCAGGACTGAAATCTTGGGCGGAGAAATGTTTGTAGAATCACATAAAGGAAAAGGAACCCGGTTTATCTTTGAAATACCATTATCATGAGTAAGAAAGAACAGACTTCCATACGGGTCATCATTGCTGATGATCATGAGGTTTTCCGGGAAGGGTTTCATTCGATGCTGAAACGGCAGAAAGAAATTGTATTGGTTGGCCAGGCAGAGAATGGAAAAGAAATGCTGGAAATTGCCGGGTCGCTTCATCCCGATGTGATTATTACAGATATTAAAATGCCTGTAATGGATGGTATATCGGCCACAAGGGAATTAACGGAAAAATTTCCGGGAATTCAGGTTATTGCATTAACTATGTTCGACGACGATGATCTAATCGTCGAAATGCTGGAAGCTGGTGCTCATGGATACTTATTAAAAAATGCTCATAAAACGGAGATCATTGAAGCTATTAAAACAGTGTATGGTAATGAGCCTTATTACTTCCACCATACCAGCCGCAAACTTGCTCTTATGATTGCAGCAAGTAAATTCAATCACTCAAGAAAAAAAGAACCACAACTTACTTCCAAAGAAATTGAAATAATAAAGTTGATATGTCAAGGCTCCTCTAACAAAGAAATTGCTGCCCGGCTTAACCTGAGTATACGCACTATCGAGGGCCATCGGGAGAAGATCAATGAAAAGACCGGTATCAGAAATATAGCCGGGCTGGTTATCTATGCCGTCAGAAATGGAATTTACAAAGTGTGATTGATTAGTTCTTATCTGCAATAAATAACGAACCCCGTTTCAAAAAACGGGGCCGATGGTAAGGTTATGATTAGTTCCGCTCTGAGTAACCCTAACAATTACTCACTATAAAAATCTTTGGCAATGTATAATGATTTGCTAAACCTGACAACCGTGCCAATACCTGAAAAAAACAGGTATTCGTACTGTTGCTGAGTTTTAAAAAGTTTCTCATGTTCGCCATTTAATTATTTCTTCTTTTCCTGTGAAACTTTATTAGTGATTACTTGATAAGTAGTTCCGTATTTGAATACCATTTTCTAAAACCAACGATCATTCTGAGTATGACGAAAAACCAGATTATTTCTGAGATAAAATATATTGTCGATTTCACGAGTTATTCTATCTGGACAATAGGGATAACCGATGATCCGGAAAGAAGACAATCAGAGTACAGCAGTGCGGGCAGATATGTTACTCATTGGAAACACTGGAAAACTGATTCTGAAAATATCGGTCGCGAAGTGGAAAAATATTTTCTCAGCCTCGGAATGAAAGGCGACACCGGTGGCGGCGGGATGGCAGGGTATGTTTATATTTTTTAGAATAAAGGGTTTTCGACTTTTTTAATACTAAATATTTAAAACTTACATTATTCAATTATGAAATATCGTCCGGGAGAGAAAGTTCCTGTAAGTGGTATTTATTCTGAACTTACTAGTACAGGCCTTAAATTGACAGAAGTTACGTGTGTAAAAAATGAAACCTTCCCTCCGACTAAAGGTGCAGGCTATCATTTTCAATTAATACATGCAGCGGTCCATCGTAGAAGTGAAGGATAAAATACAACGCTTGTTTAAGGGTTCAAAAAATTGAAGCCCTCCTCAGGGGCTTCAACACCATTAAACCTTGTTTTATGAAACATACCAAAAATAAGTTCTTTCCAAATACAGGTCAACCGTGTTTCCACTGCTATTTAGTACGGAGATATTATTTTAATGGAATAATGTATTATTCTATCCTTTCCCCTATCAATTCTTCCTCTGGTTAGTTAGCAATTTTAAATTACAACAGTGAAATACTACTTTCATGCTGTCGTCTGTTAATAAACCATTTGATTTATTACTTTTGAAAATATTTATTGTAACTAACTGCAATGAAAAAAATTACTGATAAAGACTATCGGCTTCCGGAAATTTATGCACAGAGATTTAATGATGAGCTACCCAATAGTGCCAATAAGCCAATAGTAATATCAGGCGTTGATAAATCTACCGGAGAAAAGGGTGACTATGTAGTTAAATTTAGAAAAGCAGATCGGATGTCTGAAGAGGCATCAATGAGAGAACTTCTTGCAAGTTTTATTGCAATGGAGATGGAAATACCAGTAGTAGAACCTGCTATTATTGAAATAGGAGAAAACTTTGTCGAATTATTAAAGGGAAATGATTCCTGGGCTGTGGCAAGTAAAAGTCTAGGGTATAATTATGGCTCAAAATACTTGAAAGAATATTCCACTCTTATATTGAATAAACCGCTTAATAATCACCAATTACCATACGCTCAGAACGCATTTGCTTTTGATATGTTTATCCAAAACTCTGATAGAACAATCATCAAACCTAATTTGTTAACTAATGGTGAGGATATTATTATCCTAGATCACGAAATTGCTTTTGGGTTTATTTTTGCTTCTTTTCTGACAGCTAATATCTGGGAAATGGCTGAAGAACATAAGCTTTGGATTAGGCAACACTGCCTTTTACCCCTCATCAAGGGGGAAACTTATAATTTTGAAAAGTTCTCAGATAAATTTGATAACTTGACAAATAAGTTTTGGAAAAAAGCTTTCGAAATCATACCAGAAGATTGGCGCAGCGACCAGTTTAATTCAATCAAAAATATTCTTGCCGGTATTTCCGTTAATAGAAAACATTTTATTCTTGAACTTAAAAAAGTAATGTCATGAATACTTACCAGTACCAGGTATTAAGGTTTTTGCCTGATAGGGTCAGTGGGGAATTTGTTAACCTTGGGGTAGTTGTTTATGACCAAAAGAAAAAACAACTTATTGGTAAATTTTACCAGAAGATCACTAGGGTATCCTCATTCTTCCCAACTATCAATAGCCGCTATCTTGCCTCAACTTTAAAGTTTCTTCAAAAAGAATTTGATATCATCTGTTCTAAATTTAATAACGAGCTCTCGTTTGAAGCATTTGACTCAATTGATGAGATTACAAAACAAGTGTTGCCCAAAGATGACAGTGCTTTGTTCTTTACCGAGAGTAAAAAGCTTTTAGAGTTATCGGTAGAAATAGCAATAGATGATTTATATGACAAATTTGTGTTGAATTATATACATGAAGATGATAGGGAATATGTAACGGATAAAGAAGTTTGGAATAATGTATATAAATCACACTTTGATAAGCTGAAAATTACAGAACACTTCAGCCATCATACGCTAAAAACAGAAATGGATTCCTGGGAGTTTGAAAAGGCCTGGAAAAACGGAGTTTGGAACTGTTTTGAAACAGTCTCGTTTGACCTTGTTAAAGAAGATTCAATCAGGGAAAAGACCTACAAATGGTGGGGTAAGGTTGCAGACTTACAAACTTCAAAGGATCCGGTTCATGTATATCTCTTATCCAAGTTACCTAAGGGCTATCCTGAATTAACAAGGATTATTAAGAAAAAACTTGGAAAAGTTAAGCCTGGAAAAAATGTAACTGTTGAATTAGTTTCCGAAAATGATGCCGAAAAAATTGCAAAACGAATAAAAAAGGAAATCGAAGAACACCAATCTTAATTTGTAGAAGTCAAGCCTTAATCTCATAGCTCTTATTAACCTAACCCGTATTTATTTACTTGACTCAAACAGTTCTTTCACATCTACACTTAAAACTTTTGCAATATCCCGGAATGTGTTAAGTGTTGGTTGCTGCTTATTATTTACCCAGCGAGAAACAGTACTTGGGTTAACGCCCAATTTTTCAGCGAGCCATTTATTTGTTTTATTTTTTTCTGCTAAAACAACCCGGAGCCTATTAATTAATGTTTTGCTCATTTTCGTCATATAATTGATGCAAAACGAAATTAGCTCTTCATAATTTATTGATTTTTATAGTAGTATGATGAAAAATATCAATAATTTGATTATTTAGATCATTTAGTATACTTTTATTGCCATATAGTTGACTTATTGGAAATTAAAAAAATATTATTATAGAAAGAAGTTTTAGAATATAATTTCGCAAATACCAACATAAAATAATTTTAGCGTATTTGCTTTGTTCCTGTCTCCGAAATCTGCAACTTTTCATTGACTACAGGAAATAAGGTAAATCGCTCACGTTTAGGCGTGGGCGTTCTTATTTGTAGTCATGGGCGTTGCAGCCCGCGGAGACGATAAGGACCAACCCACGTCTTTTGTTAGTAAAAAAATTATCATATTGTCTTTCCCTTTGGTCATTATCATCTTTTGGCCAACCAAAATCACTTAGTATCGGTGATGCCATTCCCACTATTCAATTCACCAATCTCATTAATTACAAATCTTCCTCTGCACATCTTTCAGATTTCAAAGGCAAACTGTTTATACTTGACTTCTTTGCTACCTGGTGCACAGCTTGTATAAGAGAATTACCAAAACTGGACAGCCTGCAAAAAAAATTTGCTGGTCAGCTGCAGATCATATTGGTAGCGCATGAATCAACAGAAAAACTCAACGCCTTCCGCAAAAAGAATAAACTCTTTGCTGATTGCACATTGCCTGTTGTCACCAGTGACAGCATTTTGAAAAAACTTTTTCCTTTTAAATACTTTCCTCATGAGGTCTGGATCAATGAACAGGGCAGGGTGGATGCGATTACCGAACCTATTTATATAAATGCGGATAATATCAATGCATGGCTAAGTAGCAAAAAACTTCATCTGCCACTTAAAGCGGATGCACTGGATTTTGATTTTAGAAAACCCTTGTTGCAGAATGGCAATGGCGGTGATGAATCTTCTTTGCTATTCCGCAGCTTGCTTACATATCACTTAAAAGGCATGGGCGGTAGCAGTGGTCATATTACTGATACCAATACCACCCGATGGTACTATATCAATGCAACCATCCTCATTCTTTACATGAAAGCGCTTGGCTTCGAATCCAACCGCATCATACTGCAAGTGGCCGATCCTTCCCGATATATTTTGCCCGCTGAACAAACCGAAGAATGGAAAGACAATAATCTTTATTGCTATGAGCTCACTGCTCCCGCACATACTTCAAAAGACACTTTGAATTCTTTAATGTTTCATGATCTCAATCGCTACCTCGGTCTTAACGGTCGCATGGAAAAACGATTGGTGAAGTGCTTTGCATTAAAAAATAATTCCGCTTTTGATACTTTGATCAGTACAAAGTCATTGACTCCGCATATAACGGTGAATGAAAAAACCGGCAACTGCATTTTCCAAAACCAGTCCATGCAGGCGGTAGTGGCAACTTTCAATTCTTACAACTCTCCTGCACCCGGCAAACCAATTATTGTTGATGAAACAGGAATCACAGTGAAAGTAGATATGGAAATTCCTTCTGACGCATTGAATGACTTTACACTTTTGCAAAGATCTCTTTTATCATACGGACTTACACTGATTCCTGTTGAAAGAGAGCTTGATATGTTCATCCTTACCGAACCAAACTTTAAAAAACTTTAACTCAAAACTATTAACTCATAATTCAAACATAAAACTTATAACCTATTACTTAAAACCTTTCCCATGATCTCATCAAAAATTCTCTTCGCTAAAAAACCAAAGAACCCCGTTTAGCATTTTCTTGATAGCAATACAGTATCTGCATCAGGGTCATCAACTCAATCCCGGCTTTCATTAATACGATTGGCATTGCCCATATGACTTATCTGACTCCATTTGCCCTTTTGACAGATATAACTTCAGACAATTCTTAATTCTTTAACGAATGCTCCTAGACCCTCCTCTTCGGGAAGTTGAGAGGGGCTGGGGGTGCGTAAATAAACTGCATTATGAAACCAGCATTCATACTACTTGCACTGCTGTCATATTTTTTCAGCAGTTGCCAAACTATTACCATAAAAGGTACTGTCATCAATGAAGAAGGCGCTGCTGTGCCCGGTGCCACCATTATCATTAAAGGCACAAATAAAAAAACCCTTACTGACGACAACGGTCAATTCACTATTCACAATTCACTATTGACCGACACCATCATTGTTTCCGCCGTCGGCTACCAAACCACTGAAGAACCCAATAATGTAAGAGGTCTTATCACTATTACTTTAAACCGTTCCGTCAGATCGCTCAGTGAAGTAATCGTCAGCACCGGTTACCAGGATATTCCCAAAGAAAGAGCTACCGGTTCCTTTGAAAAGATCGATGCTGATCTTATTGAGCAGGAGAGTGAGCACCGATATATTAAGTCGCCTCGAAGGAATTTCATCTCTCTATTTCGATAAGCGAGGTCTCGGCAACGGCGCTCTTATTATTCATGGCCCTAGCACCATATTCGCCAACGCATCCCCTCTTATTATAGTTGACAATTTTCCCTATGATGGCGACATCAATAATATTAATCCCAACGACATTGAAAGTATCACTGTTTTAAAAGATGCCGCCGCAGCATCTATATGGGGTGTTAGAGCAGGCAACGGTGTTATAGTGATCACCACCAAAAAAGGAAAGTATAAAAAAACTCCTGTACTTGAGATCAATTCAAATATCACCATCGGTCAAAAACCGGATTTGTTGTATGCGCATGCGATCTCATCATCTGAGTTTATTGACGTAGAAACATTTTTGTTTGGACAGGGTTTTTATAATGGCGATATTTCTAATACAACTACAAGACCACCACTTTCTCCTGTTGTGGAGATACTGGTCAAAAGAAAAGCAGGCCTCATTTCTGCACTTGATTCCACCACGCAGATAAATATGCTTCGCAATATTGATGTGCGTTACGATTTACTAAAATATTTTTATCGCAATTCAGTTTCTCAGCAATATGCATTGAACTACAGCGGCGGTTCTGATAATTTCAATTATTTTCTTTCTGCCGGTTACGACAAAATTCTTCCCAATCTTCTCCGTAATTACAATGACCGCATCACGGTAAATGCAAGAATCTCTTATGCACCGTTGAAATTTTTAGAATTCAGTACAGCGGTGGTATATACTGCCGTGCAGTCATTGAGTGGCAATCCTGCTCAGAGCATCATTGTCGGAGGCAGCAGCGGTAAAACTTTATATCCTTATGCCCAGCTTGCTGATATAAATGGAAATCCTTTATCCATTGTGAAAGATTATCGCTACGGATATATTGATACTGTCGGTGCAGGAAAATTATTGGATTGGAAATATCGTCCCTTGCAGGAGTTGAGTGAAGCCAATAATAAAAGCAATCAGTCGGATCTGCGTTTTGATTTTACCGCTACTTATAAATACAACAAACATTTCAGTGCCGATCTTCTTTATCGCTTTGAAAAACAAACCGGCGATAATAAAAACCTGTATTCACAAAACACATACATGGTTCGTAATCTCATCAATCGTTTTTACAATCCGGCAACTAATAAATATGGAGTGCCGTTGGGCTCTATTCTCGACCGTACTTATTCATCCGTCTTTTCTCAAAGCGGAAGATTTCAAACGGACTATAAACAATCATGGTCTTCACTTCATGATGTTGTCGCTATTGCCGGTGCGGAGATCAGGCAAACAAAAACACAATCCGATGCTTACCGTGTTTATGGCTATAGCGATGATGTTCTTACTTATACTAATGTTGATTTTATTGATAACCTTCCCATCTATGCTGGCCTTGGGCCTTCGCAGCCTGTTCCCAATCCGGGAGGTTTTTCTTCGGGCACGCTTCACTTTGTTTCTTTATATGCAAACGCCGCATACACGTATAATAAAAAATATACGGCATCGCTGAGTGCAAGAAAAGACGCTTCTAATTTGTTCGGAGTATCATCTAATCAGAAATGGGTTCCTCTCTGGTCTTCCGGTGTTAGCTGGCAGGTGAATAAAGAACGTTTTTACAAAAGCAATATTCTTCCTTTGCTCAAAGCAAGAATTACTTACGGCTACAACGGGAATGTTGACAATACGCTTTCTGCTTTTACCACTTTAAGATACAATTCATCTGCTTTGTTTACTTCGCAGCAATATGCCATACTACAGAATCCTCCCAATCCCGAATTGCAATGGGAGAAAATGGCTGTGCTGAATTTCGGTATCGACTTTTCATTTAAGAATGATCGTATTTCCGGCAGCATTGACTATTACCGGAAAAATGGAAACAACCTGATCGGCTTCGCACCAGTTGATCCTACTACCGGTGTACAGTCAAGTACACTCACTTTTACATTCAAAGGCAATGTTGCCTCTATGAAAGGAAATGGTATTGATCTTATTCTGAATACTGAAAACTTAAAAGGGAAACTGAAATGGACGACAACTTTTTTGTTTGATTATACTACTGCAAAGGTCACTAAGTATGTACTGGCAAATTTGAACGCTACTGCCTTTTTGAATCTTGGATTGTCTCCCAACCCCGTTCCCGGTAGAGCATTGTACAGCATCTACAGTTATGCATGGGCCGGTCTTGATCCTGCCACAGGCGATCCACAGGGATATCTGAACGGTGCTGTTAGTAAAGATTATACTTCACTCACGAATGTTACCGTTGATAAACTCGTTTACAACGGCTCGGCAATTCCCGTGTTTTACGGTTCGTTGCTCAATACGTTCACATGGAAGAATTTTTCTTTATCTGCTAACATCATTTATAAACTCGGTTATTATTTCCGGCGAACTTCCATTGATTACAATGCTCTTTTCAATGTTTGGGTGGGCAATTCCGATTATGCTAAACGTTGGCAAAAACCCGGGGATGAAAAATTCACCAATGTTCCTTCCATAATCTATCCTGATGCAAACATCAATCGTGATAATTTTTATACTTCATCGCAAGTGCTCGTTGAAAGGGGAGATCATATCCGTTTGCAGGATTTATCGCTTGCATATAATCTCAGCAGGCTGAAAAAGAATTGGCCGCTGAAAAATATTCAGCTTTACACTTACTTGAATAATATTGGTATCCTCTGGCGGGCGAATAGATCAGGACTTGATCCCGATTATTTTTCAGGCGGCTATCCTTTACCTTTCACAATTTCCTTCGGATTTAAAACCAGCATTTGATTCAATTCAAAAATGACAGTTATGAAATCAAAATATTTGCCTTTTTTATTTTTTGCATTCCTTTCTCTTTTTAGTTGTAAAAAATTTTTGGATGAGAAACCTAATAAATCATTGGTGGTTCCCAAAACAACAAAGGATCTTCAGGCAATCCTTGACAACACAATCACTCTGAATGCGAATTATCCTTATGCGTTGGAAATCGGCAGTGATGATTATTATTTAACCACTACCGACTGGCTGGCCCGTTCTACCTCTGAAAAAAACGCTTACGTATGGGGAACAGATATTTTTAATGATAACCCCAGCAATCCCTGGTCTTCGCCATACATTATTGTTTATAACAGCAATGTTGTATTAGATCAGTTGAATAAGTTAGGTTCATCGGCAGGCACACAACAGGACATTAATAATGTACAGGGTGAAGCTCTTTTTTTCAGATCGTTTGCCTTTTATAGTTTATTGCAGGTATTTGCAAAACCTTATTCGCTTGATTCAGCAAATATGCAATGGGGCATCGCACTGCGACTTGATCCTGATCTCAACAAACCTACCGTAAGAGCTACAATCAAACAATCATATGACCAGGTCATATCCGATACAAAATTGGCAGTGTCATTGTTGCCCTTATCTCAGTCGTTCAAAACACGTCCTTCAAAACAGGCCGCATATGCATTGCTTGCAAGAACCTTTTTATCTATGAGCGATTACAGCAATGCATTTATTTATGCTGACAGCGCTTTGCAGTTAAGTAATGCTTTGCTTGATTATAATACGCTGAATGCCGCTTCAACAAAACCGGTTCCTTTATTCAATACCGAATGCATCTTTCATTCTATAATTATAACCACCAATACAGTGAACTTACTGTCAAAAGTTGATTCCGTTTTGTTCTTATCGTATGCGGCAAATGATTTGCGCCGGACAGTATTTTTTAAAAGCAATGGAGACGGTACTTATTCTTTCAAAGGAAGCTACGACGGTTCAGTACGTTTATTCAATGGCTTTGCAACTGATGAAATGTATTTGGTGCGGGCTGAATGTTTCGCAAGGGCAGGCAATGTCACTGCAGCAATGAATGATTTGAACACTTTGCTCATTAAAAGATGGAAGGCCGGCACATTTATTCCATATACTGCATCTACCGCTTCAGATGCATTGAATACAATTTTATTGGAGAGAAGAAAAGAATTATTGATGCGTGGCATTCGCTGGTCCGATTTGCGGCGCCTGAATAAAGAACCTCAGTTTGCTAAAACACTTATACGTATTGAAGATGGCCAAACATATTCTTTGCAGCCCGGTGGCCTGCGTTATATATTTCCTATTCCACTTTTAGTTATTCAAATGACAGGGATTCCGCAAAATCCATGATGATGCGGAAATGAAAAACACCGTCCCGATAAATCGGGACGGTGTTTTATAACCAGTCTTCGATTGCCGTTCTTACGGTTTGTTTGAAATCACTCCATCCATGTTGGTAAGATCGGGTGTATTGGTGCTTCCATATTCAGGAGCCTGAATCACACAATACACATCGCTTTGCCCCGGGCATGCTCCGTCCTGGTCAGTCAGCGGTGCATAGTTCGTTCTGTCACTTTCACCAGCGGTGGTTGACAAAGTATAGTACCAGAATGGATCACTCGATTTGGTTTTCTTGACAGGCGTTGTAAAGGCGCTGAATACAAGTGCCATTAACAATGCTGCAAATGATAAGAAACGTAATTTTTTCATAGTAAATATTTAATTGTTGAACAATATTGCCTACTCGATTACAGGTTTTCGGCTTCGCCTGATTACGTAATGCGTTTATGATTCATAATTCTTTTATGAGTAATGATGGCTGCAAAACTGATTGCAATAAAAAATAAATTGAAAACAATATGTTGTCGCCAACTCATCTTACTGATTACTCCTCCACAACTGCAAGGCAAATTTTTTTCAAACAGGATCATGTAGGTTAAATAAAAGGTGAAAAGCAACAACAATGACAACGATCCATATAAACCGGCCATTCTTGTTTTGGAAATTAAAAGGAGCAGCACAACAATAACCTCTGCTGCAAGCAACAGCCATGCAACAGTAGCTGCTCCTTTATCAATCAGGGGTAAAATTTTCAGGGTCATTACGAATTTGTTATACTCAAAACTTTTGCTGAAAGCCGCATATGCAAATAATGCTATCAGCAATCCGCAGATGATTTCAGTATAGAGTTCTCTTTTCACTTTTTTATTTTAGAAACTTTACATTGATTGGATAACGTTCAATATTCCTTTATAAAGTTCGTTTTCCATGATGCATGAAACAAATTCAAACGGTGTAAAATCAGCAGTAAATTGTTTGAATTCAGTCGCCGTTATTTCTTTTTTTATCTTTTTGAAACTTCACCGGCGTTAAACCAAAATATTTTTTGAATGCAGTGAAAAAATTCTGTGTGTTGTGATAACCATTTAATCCTGCAATTTCTTTAATAGGCTTTTCAGCCTTAATTAAAAGTTCTATGGCATTTTCCATTCTTGTTTTAATGAGAAATTGATGAATGCTGTATCCGGTCATTTGTTTAAATCCGTAAGTAAGTTTATGCCGGTTCAGTCCTGCTTCTGATGCAAGCTTATCAATGGTATATTTTTCCGCCGGGTTCTGTAGTAATAAATTCTTAATGTGCTCCAGCGCTTCTTTATTACGTTCCGTCAGCAATATGTTCTTTTCTTTCCTCATCACAAAGCAATTCAATTTCCCCCTGATTGCTTTTCATGATGATAATATTTTCCACCACCTAAACTCTAAACTTTAAACCCCTGCCTACCGAATACTGACTACTGAATACTGAATACTAACAACGATTAACTATTCACTTTTAACTTTTAACTATTCATAACTCTCAACTCTTAACCCACAACTCATACCTCATACTTCCTTCTTCCTCCCTCACGGTTTGTAAATTCCCTCCCTTATCGCATAGATCACAATTCCCGCCATATTCCTCGCTCCTGTTTTCTCCATGATATGATCCCTGTATTTTTCAACGGTTCGGTGAGTGAGGCTTGTCTTTTCAGCGATCTCTTTACTTGCATATTGTTCGCAGA
Source organism: uncultured Bacteroidota bacterium (assembly GCA_963823125.1). GTDB lineage: Bacteria > Bacteroidota > Bacteroidia > Chitinophagales > Chitinophagaceae > UTBCD1. The sequence goes on along the minus strand of CAWGKD010000001.1, from coordinate 134,021 downwards.
TTAATTTAATGATTTGAATTTCTTTTTCATTGAACTCTGCCTTTGGCGCAGTATGCAGTGTTTTACTTTTTGCAATCATCTTGGATAAGCGCAGGGATGTTTTATTACAGAAATAAAGATGACCTTCATGCACCGCTTTGACCGCTTCGATCAATTCTTCTTTAGTGGTGCTTTTTAATAAATAGCCGCTCGCTCCGGCTTCTACCATATCTGCAATAAGATGGTCATCGCTGAACATCGTTAAAGCAATGACACCTGTTTGAGGGAATTCCTTTTTTATTGCCTGGGTCGCTTCAATGCCGTTCATAACTGGCATTTCAATATCAATGATCACTAAGTCTGGTTTTGTTTCATGAACCACTTTCAGCAATTCGCTTCCGTCACCCGCCTCGCCGGTAATGATAAGTTCATCTTGTTTTTCCAGCATCAGGTGAACTCCTTCCCGGAACATTGAGTAATCATCGGCTATCACTATTCGTATAGGTCGTTTCATTGTCTTTTATTAAAGGAATTTCGAAAAAATATTCTGTTCCTTGTTTTTGCCCCGGCAAATAAATCATTTTCCCTCCTAACATCTCTGCCCTGTTTTTCAAACTGTTTAATCCAAGCCCGGTTGAAAGCTCTGAAGATTTCGGGATAATCCCTTTTCCGTTGTCTTTGTAAAATAGATATATCTTCTTTTTTCTCTCTTGCAGTTGTACATATAATTCAGAAGCGCCCGAATGTTTCTGAGAGAGGAAAAGAAATGTTTTATGCAACTATCGGCGTCAAAGTAAATTTTTAATAATGGCCACAGTTCTATATATACAAAGAGCTGAAATAAAATCAGCTCTTTGCTTTTTTTATTAAAAAATGATTGCGAAAAAAATTATTGTATCAATTCTTTTGCCTCCACTCCATCCCTGTGGATGAGTTTGCGTTGAGCGGGACTGCGAAGGATAAAAATTATTTTGCCAAATTTATACCTTCTAAAAAAAGATAGCTCATTATTTCACATACTCCTTGTTCTCCTATGTGATAATAGTTAGCTGAACTATGCAGATAATCGAATGGATTCCTCACCAGGCTCCGTACTCTTTTTAAATAACAAGGACTTTAACTATTGTGATATAACCGGAGTAGTTTTTATACTTTCTGATTTTTGCCATTAGTCAGATAAACAACTAATTGGTTTCCGGCCCATCTGGCATCTTTAGCTCATACCCGATATCGATATTAAAATAAGCAGACCAAAATGAATCAAGCTTTTGTCCTTTCAGTATCTTTTATGTCATCGAAAAAACAGCTCGGACAAAAAAACTCAGTTTTTTTTCAAAAACTCTTTCAACGCGTAATGATATACCGATTGGCCCTTTCGTGTTTTATTCTTATACTTTGCTTTTTGAACAGGGTCATTATTGATTGCCTGTGCATAAGCCACTGCATCCGCAAAACGGCTGCGCAGTTTTTTCTGCAACCTGCTCGGTTTCACCTTACTCATATCCGGGTACTTCGTCACTACGGTTTTCTTCCCGTATTTTTTAATCACAATCGACTTGCCTATCTGTCCACGCAAGCCATGAAGCAGCAGGTTGGAATGTGCTCTTGCCATAGTTTTGTAATAGTTTAAGGCTTAAAGATACCGGGCAAAGTTCATAATTCTTCGTTCATCCTTCGTTCTTTCTTCGTTGCTCAGGTATAGCATCGGCATGGCAGCCCCCAGTCTGCTCCCGGTATGACCCATATACTCTCTTATGCTGTTGACACTCTTTTTATACAGTGCCCCGGTTGTATGGATCTCAGACCCTGCTTCAGCTTCTGATTAAATAGCTGACAACAGCCTGAAAAACAAAATGTCATTTTATATTCTGTTCTGTTAAAAAAATACTTTTTCATTTATTGAAATCCAACTACTAAAACATTCCGATGACAATTGTTTTTCGCTCCGGCCCCGAAATTGCTAAGTAAAAAAGTAATCCTTTTTTTAATACGATCAAATCGCCAGTTATGAAAAATAAATTTTTTCTTTCTTGTGTCCTGATTATGATCGGGATACTGGTTATCTTTTTTGCCTGCAATAAGAGTTCCTACAGTAGTAACAGTGGCAATAATGGCAACGGCGGCAATTCACCTAACAGCATTTCTATTGCAAATTTAGCTTTCTCAAAACCTGCCCTCACCGTGGCTGTGGGTACAACAGTAACCTGGATGAACAATGATAACGTAACCCATACTGTAACTTCGGATAATGGAACCTTTGATAGTGGTAACCTGAATCCGGGGAGCAGCTTTAGTTATACTTTTAATACGGCAGGAACCTATAGTTATCATTGCAAAATTCATACTTACATGACAGGTGTGATTACAGTAGCCACGCATTAAGCATTCGCTTCATTGATAATACGGACTGATCATCCAGAAAACAATTACTCCCGTCACGGCTACATAAAACCAGATGGGCCAGGTAATGCGGACGATTTTTTTGTGCCGCCCATATTCTCCAATCAAAGCCCGGTAAGCTGTAAATAAAATAAGAGGAAGAATAATAGCAGCCAGCAATATATGTGTTCCTAAAATAAAATAATAAACATAGCGGATAGAGCCACTGCCTCCAAATTTTGTTTCGCCAGCCAGTAAATGATGGCAGATATAACTGATCAGAAACAAAGATGAAAGAATGATAGCTGTAATCATGATGCGCTTGTGCAATAAATATTTTTTCATTTTCACTGCTGCAAATCCTGCCAGCAAGAGAACAGAAACCGTTGAATTTATAATGGCATTAAAAGTAGCAAAGATGTGAGCATTAAACCCAACATGTATATTCAGGTTTGCCTTTCCCAAAAATACAATCGCTGCAAATACAATGATGGAAAAAGAAAAGATAAGTGTCCTTGCTTTTTTATCATTCTTTTTCCAGGCTGCCGTCAACATCACTTAGATTTTTTTCTGAACAAATAAAGAAAGATTCCCACTCCAACCATTGCAATCAGGAGAGATACCATAATCAACTGAAGTTTTCCTGCAAAAAAGCTTTTCTCCTTTGGATCTTTTTCAAGATCCAGGAGAATAATATCACGGGAAAGTCTTGCCAGTGACGTTGTATCAAGACCATCATAGTAGCCCCGCACATTCCGGTTATGATCAATCAGGACAAATCGGTTCGAATGTATAAAGCTTGTATCCACGCCTTCGCCATCCACCAGGCCCAGCTTGATATCATTTATACATAAATTATAAATGGTTTTCTTATCACCGGTAAGCAGCCACCACTGATCAGGGTTAATTTGGAAGCGGTTGGCCCATGCTTTTAATCTCGGTACAGAATCTCGTTCAGGATCAATACTGAAGGAAATAAATTTAATGAAATCCGGAGACTTATCACCCACAGTTTGAGAATTAGTAATGGATTCCTGCAATCGTTTCATATTACTGGTCATCACCGGGCAAATAGTTGGACAATGGGTAAAAAAGAAATCGATCACCATGATTTTAGTAACCGTATCATTGCCATTTATTTTTGTGATATCCTTCAGCGAAACTTTCTGTCCCAGTTGATTGGTCAGATTAAAATCAGGAATCTTATGCCAAATGGTATCGGTAGATTCTTTTCCGCTCCGGATAACATTAATTACAGAATCAGGATAATAATGCGGTGGCATTACCAAAGCAGAATCACTATATCGCTTTACAATGAAATAACTCACCAGCGGAAGCAGCAATGCCAGCATCACGGCGTATAATGCTTTTGTACTCACAATTATTTGATCGTTTTAAAAAACTACCGTCCCGGCAAAGCCGGGACGATAGTTTTGGTTGAAATATTTTTTTAAATAATTCGTTATACCTATTTATTTAGTTTCACTTCGGATGCTATACTTTCTTTTGTGGCCGCTCCATGGTTCTCTCCTTGAAATTCTTATCATATCGATTGCGCAAATGTTTATAGGAATTACCATCAACAATAAAAGCAGTTATGAACCAGATGAACAACATCAGTGGTATTACGATGGTCAAAATGAAATTGCGGATCTCGTCTCCCAAATGCATGAAGACAGAAACAATAAAATATGCTTTTGCCAATGAGAGAATAATAATAGTTCCTTTAATAAGCATTCTTCGCAGGTCATCCGGCATATCCAAAGCATAAAGAGTAAGACCAAGTCCCAGCTCAATCGAAGTAATGATCAGCAATATCCAAAACGTTTTCCAGATACGTTTTACATTATCAGTGGGCACCTCGTGCTGAAAAGTAATTTCTGTTGATACATTTTGCTGTTCCATATTCATATAACTTCAAAACTTTTATCAGATTAAATAAAAACAAAGGAATACAAATACCCAAACCAAATCTACAAAGTGCCAGTATAAACCTGCTTTTTCAATCATCAGGTAATGACCCTTTCTGTCAAAGACACCATTATTGGCCATAGCCAGCATGATCGTATTAATCACCACACCCGAAAAAACGTGAAAGCCATGAAAACCGGTAATGCCAAAGAAAAATCCGCCAAATGCAATTGGGCCTGGTTCATGCACCTGCAATTCAGCCATGTTTATCATTCCCACTAACTGATCTTTGGGCAACGCTGTCAGTTGCGTTAATGTCATGCTGTGATTATGTTCATACACCAACTTTGCTAATACATGAGGTGAGGTATTTTTCAATGCATCAATGACTGCGCTGCCTTCTACCATTTGTCCCCATGGATTACGACGCACATTCTGTGGCCACAATTCAATATGATCTCTTACAAAAGTTGCATGTTCGCCGGTAAGCAAATGTGTCCATTCCCAAGCCTGGCATAACAAAAACGCTAGGCCTCCTGCAATTGTCCAGGTCAGCCATTTTACCACAGCTTTTCTGTTTCCATGATGTCCTTCGTGAACAGCCAGCACCATCGTAACAGAACTCATAATTAAAATGAAAGTCATTAAACTTACAAATGCCAGAGGAAGATTTGTATGACCCATTCCCGGAAAAGCATTGAATACCACGCTTGGGCTGGGCCAATAATTTTGACTGAACCGGATGGTGCCATAAGAAATCAGGAAGGCTCCAAATGTAAAAGTGTCGCTCATTAAAAAATACCACATCATCACTTTGCCATACTCCACATTGAAGGGACTTTTTCCGCCGCTCCACCATTTAGTTTGATGCGATGTTGCTGTAGTAGCCATGTCAGTTATTATATTTTACTTGTCAATATTGTAATCAATTCTTTTTTAATTATCCTATCCACATAAAAAATATAAAAAGATAAATCCAAAGTGCGTCTACGAAATGCCAGTATGTGGCTGCTATTTCCACCGGTACTGAACTGTAATATTTAATTTTCCCGAAAAAAGTTTGTATAAACATCACCATCAAGGTAATCACTCCGCCTAAAACGTGCATACCATGTAGACCAAATATCACATATAAAAATTGTCCTGCACCGGCCCCACTGAATGTCACCCGCTGATTCCACAATTGTGTGAACCCTATCCATTGAAGCAGCAAAAAGGAAACACCGAGAATAAATGCCAACCCGATTAACAAACGGTATTGCCTCATTTCTCTTTGTTTAAAAGATCTTAATGCCATCTGCATAATCAAACTGCTTATCAGCATAACAGCAGTTGAGAACCAGAAAATTTTCGGCATCACCACATCTTCCCAACTGGCCATGTTACTTTTTACGATATAAGCGCTGGTCAGCCCGGCAAATAACATCAGCATGCTGCCGATTGCTACCCACATCACAAATTTGCGGGGATGAATTTTCCTTCCTTTTTCCCCCGAAGGAATATCGGGAAATTGTTTCAATATTTTATCAGTCACGGTTATTTTATACACAAACTATTTTTCAAAAAATAAATATTCAGATGCTTAACCATTCCAAAATTCTTTCTACTGAATGTGAACTTTACTCATCAGCAAAGCCAGCAATACCACTGGCAGATAAATATAACTTCCAAACATTACCCTTCTCGCCGATTTCACATCCATCTTCTGATACAACTGCACTGATCTTCTGATTATAAAAATATTTGCCAGTATTATTATTGCCAAACTAATTATTCCTTTTACATCATTATACCGGCACATTTGCATAAAATAAGGCATCAACGAAGCCGGTAAAAAAAGCAGCGAATAAATTAAACCTTGTGCTGCTGTGAATTTTGTCGGACCGCTTTGTGACGGTAACAATTTGAATCCGGCTACTGTGTAATCTTTGTGTGCAATCCATGCAATAGCCCAGAAATGCGGGAACTGCCAAAGAAACTGCATCACAAATAATACCCAACCACCAGCCGACAATTTATCATCACCCGCCGCCCACCCGATTAAGCAGGGTAGCGCTCCCGGAAATGCTCCTGCAAACACCGCCATAGAATTTATTTTCTTAAGCGGCGTATAAATAAATCCATACAGGAACAAACTGAATAAAGCCAATCCTGCCGATAACCAGTTGAAAAAAATTCCAAGAATATATATTCCAATTGCACCGGCAATGATTGCAAATGCCCAGCCTTCCTGTTGTGACATTCTGCCGGCTGCTACCGGACGCTTTTTTGTTCTCATCATTAACGCGTCCGTATTTTTTTCCATTACCTGGTTAATGGCATTGGCACTGCCAGTAACTAATAACCCACCTGCAAAGAGCAATATGATCATTTTCCAGTCATACTCTACCACCTTTGGCGCCAGCAGGTAACTAATCACGCTACTGAACACCACCATGATACTCAGCGAAGGTTTGATCAATAGAAAATAATCTTTTACTTTTTTCATCTGGCCCTCGCTTTGTAAAAAATTGAAGAACTAACTTAAAACATCAATCTGTTATAAATAGTCAATGATCTTTACTTTCATCAGCACCAATCGGTTCGGTTTGAGGAATGAAATCTCTTCCATCTTTTCCATAATCATACGCCCAACGATGCACTTCAGGAATTTCTCCGGTCCAGTTGCCATGACCCGGGCGAATTGGTGTTGTCCATTCCAATGTATTAGCACCCCATGGATTTTTGGAAGTTACTTTTCTTCCCTTGAAAATTGAATAGAAGAAATTAAACACAAACATAAGTTGCACTGCAAACACAATGATGGAAACAATCGTGATCATTTTATCCAGATCACCAAATTGATTGAAAGAAAACCAACCTCTTTTATCCAGGTAACGACGAGGCATTCCGGCCAACCCTTCATAATGCATTGGCCAGAAAATTAAATAAGCCCCAACGATAGTAACCCAGAAATGAATATATCCAAGCGTTGTATTCAGATATCGGCCAAACATTTTAGGAAACCAGTGATATACTCCCGCAAACATTCCAAAAAAGGCAGAAACGCCCATCACAATATGAAAGTGAGCTACCACAAACATTGTATCATGCAAATGAATATCAATTGTTGAATTACCAAGAAAGATTCCTGTTAATCCCCCCGAAATAAACAAGCTCACAAATCCGATCGCAAACAGCATGGCTGGAGTAAATCGGATATTTCCCCGCCATAATGTAGTCAGCCAGTTAAACACTTTAATTGCCGAAGGCACCGCAATCAGCAATGTCAATAAAACAAAAACAGATCCAAGGAAAGGATTTAGTCCGGTTACAAACATGTGGTGAGCCCAAACTAAAAACCCAAGAACAGTAATGGCAAATAGTGATCCCACCATTGCCATATAACCGAAGATAGGTTTGCGCGAATTGACGCTCATAACTTCTGACACGATTCCCATTGCCGGTAAAATGATGATATAAACTTCAGGATGACCAAGAAACCAGAACAAGTGCTGGAATAAAATAGGACTTCCCCCTTCGTTGGGTAATATCTGACCATTTATAACAATATCGCTTAAGTAAAAACTGGTTCCAAGATTTCTGTCAAACAATAAAAGGATCAAACCCGATAACAAAACCGGAAAGGATAATACTCCCAATATCGATGTAAAGAAAATTGCCCAGATAGTCAGAGGTATTCTTGTCATGCTCATTCCTTTTGTACGCATGTTCAGAATAGTGGTAATATAATTAAGACCTCCGAGTAGCGCTGACACAACAAAGAGAGCCATACTTACAATCCATAAATCCATTCCGAGTCCTGATCCTTGTGAAGCTTGCCGGAGAGCGCTGAGTGGAGGATATACTGTCCATCCTCCTGCGGCTGGCCCTGTCTGTATAAACAATGAAGAGAGCATTACAATACTGGCCATAAAAAAGAACCAATAAGATAACATATTCAGAAATGGCGATGCCATGTCTCTTGCACCTACCTGCAATGGAACAAGAAGATTAGCAAACGTTCCGCTGAGTCCAGCAGTCAACACAAAAAACACCAGCACGGTTCCGTGCATCGTTATTAACGCATAATAGAATTCAGGCTTTATCTGTCCACCAGCCGCCCATTTGCCAAACACTGTTTCGAGAATCGGGAAACTTTGATCAGGAAATCCAAGTTGTAAACGGAATAAAACAGAAAACAATCCACCAATAATAGCCCAGACAATACCTGTGATAAGAAATTGTTTACCGATAGTTTTATGATCCTGGCTGAATATATATTTTGTAATGAAGCTTTCTTTATGATGATGCGCATGATGCTCCCCAAAAGCATCATGTGTAGTTGTCATTTCGGGATGTGCATGAATTGCGTCGCTCATAATCATTTTATTTTAGTAACAACAACGTTGTTATAAATTCTAATTTTTTGTTTTCACCATATCAGTTGACGAAGTATTTCCTGCATTGCTTCCCATCTTTGTCGAATCAGCCTGAAGTGCATTGTGTTCCTTATAAGGAAAAGCAATATAATATTGAGGTTTTTGCGAAGCCAGCCAACTGTCAAACTCTTCCTGTGTTTCAACGACGATGGTTCCTCTCATACTGTAATGCCCTTTACCACACATCTGGTCGCATGAAATTTCATATACAAAATTCGGGTTCCCGGTTTTTTCTTTCATTTGTTTTGTTGTAAACCTTGGCGTAAACCACATTGTGGTAGGCGTACCAGGCACAGCATCCATCTTCATCCTGAATTGTGGAAGGCCTACATCGTGTATCACATCTTTGGAGCCAATAATAAGTTTCACAGGTCTGTTCACCACAACATGCATTTCACCCGAAGTATGAATATCATCATAATTTGCAGGATCGTCCCATACTTGTCCAAGTGGATTATTATTTGCAACGCTTATATCTCTATAATATTTTTTTCCCAGAATACCGTCCTTGCCCGGGTATCTGAACTCCCATTGAAACTGGCTACCAGTTACTTCAACTACCATTGCATTTTTGGGAGCAGGACCTGTAATTTTAAACCAATAATACAACCCAAGTCCGACAAGAACAGTTAATGCTATGGCCGGTATTACGGTCCAAATTACTTCCAGTTTATTACTTTTAGGAAAATAATAAGCTTTCCTTTTATCAGATGCCTGGTATTTATAAGCAAACCAGAATAAAGTTATCTGTGTAACGAAAAATACAAAGCCGGTAATGCTAAATGTGATCCACATTAACAGGTCTATATGTTCACCCTGGTAAGATGCAGACGGGCCCAGAATTTTTCCATGCAGTCTTTCGTTGCAATAGTATACTCCGAATAAACCGAGTATCAGGAAAGCCAGCAATAAAAACGCATTGACACGATTGGATTGTTTTCTTGCTTTCTCTTCACCACGCAATACTGATACATATTCACTGGCCTTGGCAATTTGAAATGTAATCAGGAAGCCAAGCAACAAGATCGCTATAATAAAAAAAGTCTGCATATCTGTTATCTTTCTTGCACATCTGACCGCATAATGTGGTCAGATATTTTTTAAGTATGATGAATAATACTTTCTTTCATGAAAGGATGATTTTTTGCGAACAAAGGTGCTTTGCTCAACGCTTTCCCAGTTACAAACATGATCAATCCTACAAAGCCCAACCCAACACCAAAATCATATAACATCATGGGCACACGGTTCGGCATGGGGCCGGGGAACACCATTTGGAAAAAATCAAGCCAATGGCCAAACAATATCAGCAAAGCCATAAACGTGATCGTTGTATAATTTCTTTTTGAGCCCCTGCTCATTAATATTAATATCGGAGCCACAAAATTAATAATGAACATCAGCCAATAAATACCGCTGTATATTCCCTGTGATCTTGGTTTAAAATAGGTTGTTTCCTCAGGAAGATTCGAATACCAGATCAGCATATATTGCGAATACCACAAATATGCCCAGAAAATAGAAAAAGCAAACATAAATTTACCAATATCATGAAGGTGTTCCTGGTTGGCATACTCGAGGTAACCATTATTTTTAAGATACACGAAAAATAAACAGATGAGCGCCATGGCAGCAACAAACGTACTGGCAAAAGCATACCAGCTATACATAGTGCTGTACCAATGTGCATCTATACTCATCAACCACAACCAGGGAATTGAAGACATAACGGTTAAGGCAAAAACAACAATGAATATGGATGCCCAAATAGTATTTGTCCAGATATATTTCTTCCCTTCCTCAACACTTTGCAAAGGTTTTTCATCCAGACTGCGGGAAAGCTTTCTCATTTTCCACCCCAGCAATGACCAGGCGACAATAGTAAGTACAGTCCAGAAAGCAAAGAAATTTTTATTAAGAAACCCTGATTTGGCAAGTAATATTTTATCGGCGTTTACAAGTTTTGAATCAGTCCATTGATAAATTTCATGATTGCCACCGAATGCAATGATTAATAAAATAGCTCCGCAAATAGTTCCAATTACCGGCACACACGCTGAGATGGCTTCGGTTACCCGGCGAAAAGCCATTTGCCAACTGCCCCACGCCAATGTGGTTGCACAAATAAAAAACATAGCTGCATTAACAACCAACAAAAAGTAAACACTGTTTAGCAAAAGCGAGCCCCAAAAACGAGCCTGTTCATGAGGATCATTTTTTGAACCTTGTGCTATATATAAACCGATGATTGCTAAAACACCAATTGTCATTAATGCCGATGAAATGTTTTTGTATCGTTTCGGCACTATGAATTGTTCCTTTATTGACATTCGTGTTCGTTTATAATTTTTTCAAACTATTTTTTCGTTGCTTTATTGTCTATAGCAGCTGAACTGCTTGTAGCAACATTTCCTTGTTTTGATTTGATGAATGCTATTACCATCCATCGTTGCTTCGAACTCAGTTGCGATGCATAACTTCCCATCATATTCTTACCATAAGTTACAGAATAAAACATTTGCCCTTCAGGCATGTTGGTTACAACCGGGTCTTGCATAAAATTTCTTGGGGCAGCCGGGTAAACTCCGCTTGTAAACAAGGGGCCTTTCCCATCTAATTTTTGTCCATGACAAATACCGCAATTCACTAAATATAATCTTTCGGCTTCTGTCATATCAATGGAATCTTTATTCAGTGGATTTTTCACTTGTTTTGATGCAATGTAATTTGTAGTATCACCAGGTTTGTCTTGTGAAAACGGAAATGGCATCAGATCACCACGGGCAATAGTTCCTTCTACGGGTCTTGCATTATAATTAACGCCTTCATTTTGCAATACTTTTGTCGAAGCATATGTTTGATAAGCCGGGCTATAGAACATGTCCGGCATATATACTCTTCCCGGCGTGCGTTTTATTCTATTGCAGCTTACTGTAATCAATCCCGATATTATACAACCTGATATAATCAAAATTTTCTTCATCATCGGTCTTTAAATATATTTAATGAACTGCTTCCTGTTTGTGCTCAAACATTTTTGTTTCTTTATCATAGCGTCCCAGCCACCACCTTGTTTCTTTCAGTTGAACTTTTACATCTTTAGCTCCCAAATGCTGGAGGAAGGCAATTACTTCTATTTCATTTGTTTTGTTTGTACACTCAAGCGCCATGACAAAAAGGTCATCTGTCGAACGAAGATCAAAATGATCTTTTTTTACAAATGGAGCCAGTTGGCACAGGTAACAAAAAGTCAATACCATCCCCACAGAAGCAAACAATACAGTAAGTTCAAATGTAATAGGAATCCATGCAGGTAGTGAAAAGAAAGGTTTACCTCCAAACACAATAGGCCAATCATATGTCAATGCCCAGGTAATAAAACCCACAGCAGTGGCAGTTCCGGTAATGCCGTAAATAAACCCCGCTGTATGAAGGCTGGTTTCACGAAGGCCCAACGCTTTATCCAAACCATGAATAGGAAAAGGAGTGTACACATCATGAATCTTATAACCAGCTTTGCGCACTTCTTTCACAGCTGGAAATAAAATCCCTTCATCATCGAATGAACCCGTTATGAATTTTTTTATGCTCATACCCTAAATCCCTAAAGGGACTTTTAATTAATTAATGCCGTTTCAAAAAACAAGCTGCTCCGAACTCCCCTTTAGGGGATGGGGTTATGCACCATGATCATGTCCATGAATTTCTGCAAATTCTTCTACACCTTCTTTTTGCAATTCATCCATCCCCTGTTTATAATTCTCACCACTTCTTTTTAATATATGTTTGATTTCTGCCAAAGCTACTACCGGGAAAAACTTAACAAACAGGAAATAGCAGGTGAAAAAAAATCCCAGTGTTCCCGTAAAAAATCCCACTTCCCAAATGGTGGGCGCATAATAAGGTCCCCATGCTGATGGCAGATAATCTCTATGAACCGAAGTAACAATAATCACAAAACGCTCAAACCACATACCCACGTTAATTAATATGGACATAAAAAACGTAACCATAATACTTCTTCGCATTTTACGGATCCAGAAAATCTGAGGAGAAAGTACATTGCAACCCATCATGATCCAATAACTCCATCCATAAGGCCCATGTAGATTCAATCGATTTTCCTTAAAAGCAAACCATTCATATCCATTCATCCCATACCATGCCACAAACAGTTCCGTGAGATAAGCAATGCCCACAATAGATCCGGTCAGCACAATAACCTTATTCATTACATCAATGTGTTCAATGGTAATATATTCTTCAAGTTTTAAAACTTTTCTGGTTACAACTAATAACGTTTGCACCATTGCAAAACCGGAAAAAATAGCTCCGGCAACAAAGTAAGGAGGAAAGATGGTAGTATGCCAGCCCGGAACCACTGAAGTGGCAAAGTCGAATGATACTATTGTGTGCACAGACAATACAAGTGGAGTAGCTAATCCGGCTAATACTAAAGCCAATGCTTCATGCCGCTGCCAATGTTTAGTGCTTCCCGTCCAGCCAACAGCCGCTATGCCATAAAACATTTTCCGCCATTTCTTTTTTGCCCTGTCTCTCAAAGAAGCAAGGTCGGGAATCAAACCAGTGTACCAGAATAATAATGATACAGTGAAATAAGTTGAGATAGCAAAAACATCCCACAATAATGCAGAATTAAAATTTGGCCAGAGTGGACCACGGGTATTAGGATAAGGAAGAACAAAGAATGCATCCCATACACGACCCATGTGCCAGATAGGAAATTGACCAGCACAGATAACAGCAAAAATAGTCATGGCTTCTGCAGCCCGGTTTACACCTGTTCTCCAGCCTTGACGAAATAATAACAAGATCGCTGAAATCAATGTCCCAGCATGACCAATACCGATCCACCATACAAAATTGGTAATATCCCAACCCCATCCATTGGTTCTGTTAAGATTCCATTGTCCCACACCATACACTACTTCACGGTACACAGAAAAAATTCCAAAACATAAAAACAAAACCGAAATACTGAATCCCATCCACCACATTTTGGTAGGCCGGGCTTCCACAGGCCGGCAAATATCTTCTGTCACCTGGTGATAATTCTTATTATCACTAACCAGTGGAGCTCTTACCTGCGATTCGTATCTGAGTAATGCCATATCGATTTTAACTTTGAACTGTTAGCTGCGAGCTATCAATTTAATAAATCAAATTTATTTTTTGTCTTCTATTATTTCATCTGTATTCCTCACTTTCGCCAGATAGTTTACGTTGGGCAATGTATGAATTTGCTCAATCACATAAAACATTCTTTGCGTATTGTCTTCCCGCATTTTACTTACCTGGCTTTCCTTATCATGAACATTTCCAAATACAATAGCTTCTGTCGGGCAAGCAGTCATGCAGGCTGTTTTCGCTTCACCATCCAATAATACACGGTCAGCTTTTTTTGCTTCTAATTTTGCAGCTTGTAATCTCTGTACACAGAAGCTACATTTTTCCATAACCCCCCTGGCGCGAACGGTCACATCCGGATTCAATACCATTCTTGTCAAAGAATCGTTCATCTGCATCACTACATCATCAAGCTTTCCTACACCGCTAAATATCTGGTTATGCAAGAAACTGCCGGCACCAGTATAATTAGCCCAATTAAAACGACGCACTTTATATGGGCAGTTATTTGCACAATATCTTGTTCCGATACAACGATTATAAATCATTTGATTCAGCCCTTCACTACTATGATTGGTTGCATCCACGGGGCAAACGTTTTCGCAAGGTGCATTATCACAATGCTGACAAAGCATAGGTTGAAAAACAACAGCCTTCAGGTCATCCGGATTATCCGGATCAGAAACAAAATAACGATCAATCCGTAACCAATGCATTTCATGAGCACGCATCACTTCATGTTTACCGACAACGGGTACATTATTTTCTGCATGACAGGATATCACACATGCTCCACAAGCAATGCAACTGTTCATATCTATGCTCATACCCCATTTAATTCCCGGTTGTAAAAGTTCCGGGTATAAAGTTGCATCTCTGAAGTTTCCGTTTGAATTATTATAATATTCCCTTTTCAGTTCTTCCCGATATTCAGGAATAGCTTCCGGATTTTTTTTGAACGTTGCCAGAGTTGTTTCTCTTACAACCTCTTTCCGTCCTTCATAACTATTATGAAGCTGCATCCGGGCTATTTTCTCGGTTCTATGTTGATCGGTTATTGTAATATCTGCAACAGAATATTCAATATTATTACCATTGAAAGAAGTGAATGCAAAAACATTTTGCCCCACTCCTGCAGCTGCTTTTCCTAATTTATCTGTTCTGCCGTAACCAACAGCCACAGCAATAGTTTCCGAATTCATTCCCGGAAACACCAGTACTGGCAATTCAACTTCTGTTTTTCCAGCAGATATTTTGATAACCGCTTTTTCAGGGTGAAATTCGTATTCAACATCTAATTTAATACCGAGCTCTTTGGCTTTTGCCATAGAGATCATTGCATAATTATCCCACGTCGCTCTGGAAACAGGATCGGGCATTTCTTGCAACCATGGATTACCAGATTGTGCCCCGGTACCAATCGATACTTTTTGATAAAGTACTAATTCATTTTGGCCACCTTTTTTAGATGCTGTAATAGCCGTTGCCGCATTTGAAACAGAAGCTCCATTAAATGAACCTGCACTCGCTGCAATAGAAGTGTCTTCTGTAACACCATCCTGCAATATTCTGTCAAATGCATCAATAGAACCGAGTTTCTTTATCCAGTAATCTTTGAAATAATTTTCATAATCAGTATCGTTACCGGTCCATTTTAGTAGAGAGGTCTGAAACAAACGGGTTTTAAATAAAGGATAAATCGTGGGTTGGATGAAACTAATGTAGCCGGTTTTGGATTCAGCATCTCCCCAACTTTCCAGATAATGATGATTGGGAATTATATAATTGCAAAGCTGAGTCGTTTCATCCATCTTTTCACCAAATGAAACAGATAATTTTACTTTACTCAATCCTGACTTGAATTTTTCAGCATCATAATAATTGTAAACAGGATTGGCTCCATAAATTAATAAAGCACCAATTTTTCCAGCATTCATTTCATCAACCAAGTTGTACATTTCTTTGTCAATGCCCTGGCGATAATTGAGCGGTGTAGACCAATCAATAGTTTTACCATAAGCGCCGATAATATTATTTATAGCATTTACAACAAGCTGGACATTTACATCATTACTACCACACACGACTAAAGCAGCTCCATTATTTGCTTTCAGATCATCAGCAACTTTTTCAATTGCATTTTTTAATTTTTCGTCCGTAAGTGCAGGAGCTGGTACATTTCCACCCAATGCAGCATATAAAGCAAGAGCTGTGATTCCTGTTTCAGAAGGACGGTGTGTAAACCGTTCATCAGCGCTGGATCCGGTTGTGCTTAAATAACTTTCAAAATGATAATGCTTGCTTAGTGTGGGGTTCTTCTCATTAATCTTTCTGTTTTTAGCATATTGATGAGCAAATTCAACTGGACTCAACCAAGTGGCTAAAAAGTCAGCACCAAGACTCACGATTACTTTGGCATTATCAAAATTATAAGCTGGAATTGCTTTTTTACCAAAGGTTGTTTCATTGGCTTCCAGCATTCCGCTGTAAGAAACGGCATCATATTGAACATGCCTGCTGCCCGAATACTTTGCAAGAAAATCAGAAATGATTTGATCAGTGGATGGCGAAACAATAGTACTCGTTAATAATACAACAGGTGCGCCGCCTAACGAGGCCAAAGCATCGCTAATAGTTTTGTCAATGTAATCGTATGTGCTTTCTTCAAATTTATCCCCAATTTTTCTAACGGGGAACCGATTTCGGTACATATCATACAAATCAAGCACTGAGGCTTGAGAACGTGCCGATGTTCCGCCTTTTGTAAAAGAACATAATTCGTTCCCTTCTATTTTAATAGGACGCCCATCACGAACTTTTGCGACAACTGGTACTACATCCCCGTCCTGAACATATGTAGTAGCATAATATTTTGCCATTCCCGGCACCATGTTCTCAGGCTTGTTAGCATAAGGAATTACTTTCTTAACCGGGATTTTACAACTGGCTGCTAATGCAGCAGCAGCTGTACTGAAACCGAGATATTTTAAAAAATCTCTTCTTGGAGTTTTAGCATCAAGTAATCCCTCACCATCGAATCCCTCAAAAGGCAACTCTTCCTGAAATTCATTCTGCGTCAGCTTTTGATGATTTTCCTGATCATTCACCTCTCCGAAACTTTGCCAATATTTGGACATAATTTGAAAATTAGAAAATTATTCAATTTGAAAATGTGGCAGCAATTCAAAACAGGCTTCCTTATTTTCAAATCTTTCTACTTATATATTTGCTCTTCATATTAATAATGACATCTCTGGCATTCTAAACCACCAATATCTTTTACAGTTACACTATCCATTTTTCCTGACTTGATATCGTTATGGAATTTTTCATAGATACTGTAAAACTTGTTGCCTTTCGTACTGTCATAATTAAAATCAACCTTGGTTTGACGGTGACAATTGATACACCAACTCATACTTAATTCAGAAAATTGTTTTACCTGATCCATAGCAGTTATCTCTCCGTGACAGGTTTGACACTGCACTTTGCCAACTCTTACATGTTGTGCATGACTGAAGAAAACATGATTTGGAAGATTATGGATCCTGACCCATTCAATTGGTTTCGCCTGGGAAGGATCCCATCTGCTGGGATTATTTGGATCAAATCCTGCATATTGGAATAACTTATTTATTTCTGTAGTAGCATTTATTTCATTTCCATTCTCGTCATACAATTTCGGGCTCTTGGATGAGTATTCTGTAATGGCTTTGTGACAATTCATGCAAACATTTACTGAAGGTATCGTCGCTTGTTTTCCTTCCCACACTCCTCCATGACAATACATACAATTGATCTGGTTAATACCAGCATGAACCTTGTGCGAATAATAAATTGGTTGAACCGGCTGATAATTCTTTGTTCGTCCAAGTCCAATTGCGCCTTTAGTAACATAATAGCCAGCAACAATAAAAAGTAAAATAGACACAAAAGCGATGTAAATTTTATTTCTATAAAAAGGAACCGGCTCCGGCCGGTGAATGCCTTCCGCATCATCAGACAATTTTTTCAAATTGCTGTTAACCTGCATCAGGATTAATGCAATAATTCCTAAAATGAGTGAGATAACACCGAAAATAACAGCATTGTTTGAAGTTTTTGGAGCCTCGGCAGTTGAAGTACCTGTTCCTTGAGGTGTAGCCTCAGCACTAGCTACTTCACTATTAATATATGAAACTATTGCATCAACATCTTTGAGAGTTAAATCGGGAAAAGATTGCATTGGCACATTAAACTTTTTAAACAACCCTGCCGTATAAGGATCCTTTGCATAAAAAGCGGGAGGATTATGCACCCACTGCAATAATTTATTATGATCGCTCCACTGACCTCTCTCTTCCAGGTGCTCAAGTGCTGGTCCGGTCATATCTTTAAAAATGTTATGACAAGCCATGCACTTTTGCTGAAACAAAGTTTTGCCATCCTGCGCAGAAACTTTTATACAGAAAAAAACAAAGAGAGACAGAAGAAATAGCGCTTGTTTGTGAACCGTTGATTTACATCGAATCATAACCGCAATTAATCTGATATATTTGGATGAAGTTAAGTGATTGTGGGCAAAAATAAGTCATGAAATCAATAAAAAGACAACCGAATCAAAAATTTTTTAAATCATTTCAACTTATGTTTTATCGAATTTTCATTAACTGAACTAACAACGATTCGCTTAATTTAAATCAATTATTCTGATAATCGTTGTAATGAAATCTTTAATATTAAATATCCAAATGAATGTTTTTTTAAGACTTTTGCTTTTCCAAAATCAAGATTCACAACCTGCCTGACATACAGGCAGACTTACTACTTTATGATTCAAATTGCAATTTTTGCTTCCGGTGCCGGTTCAAACGCACAAAGAATTATTGATCATTTCCGCAACCATGCTTCTATTAAAGTAGCAATTATTGCTTGCAACAATCCTGAAGCTGGCGTTTTAAAAATTGCCCAAAAAGAAAATATTCCAACTATTCTCATTGAAAAAGAAAAATTTTTTCGCGGCAACGCTTATACCGATGAATTAAAAGAAAAGAAAATTGATTTAATCATATTAGCTGGTTTTCTTTGGAAACTTCCTTTATCTCTCCTCAAAGCTTTTCCGGAAAAAATCATCAATATTCATCCTGCTTTGTTGCCTGAATATGGCGGTAAAGGAATGTATGGACATCGGGTACATGAAGCAGTTCTTGCTAACAACGAAAATGAAAGTGGAATCACCATTCATTATATAGATGAAATATATGATCATGGAAGCATCATTTTCCAGGCCAGGTGTCCGGTTTTAAAATCAGATACGCCTGATTCACTGGCTCAAAGGGTTCACCAATTAGAACATGAATACTATCCGGTTGTCATTGAAAATGTTATTAATAAGTGGAGGAATTTATAGGATTTGAGGCCCTATAGTATCTTGAACAAATAGCACACTTTACACTTCCTTTTGCATTTTCTTTTGTTACTTGCCTGTAATTAAAATAAAGTGCGGCCATTTCTATCAATACTAATATTTTTTTTTATTCTGATGGTCGCCAAACCATCCGCTGCTCAATTGTATAAAATAAAAGGTACGGCTTATGATAGTTTAGGAATTTATCCTATACAATATGTCAGCGTACTTTCAACTTCCGGAAAAGGATCCGTAACAGATTCTAATGGCCATTATGAAATTGATGTTACAGAAAAAGATTCCATCTGGTTTTCATACCTCAACAAAGCCACTATTAAATATTCTGTACTGAAGATTACTAATCCATTAGAATTTGATATTTCCCTGCAAATAAATATACCGGTGCTGAGAGAAGTGCGGGTGTGGTCACGGAATTATAAATTGGATTCCTTGCAAAACCGGGAGGATTATGCAAATATTTTCAATTACCAGAAAGCAAAAATCAGACCGATACTTACACCAGGTATTGGCGCCGGTGTGGGTTTTGACCTGGATGAAATGATCAATATGTTCCGTTTTAAACGAAACCGTAGTATGCTGGGTTTCCAACGAAGATTGCTGCAGGAAGAAAGAGATAAATTTGTTGATCACCGGTTTAGTAAAGCACTGGTAAGAAAACTGACTAAACTTTCGGGCAAAGAGTTAGATGATTTTATGATCATTTATCGTCCTCCTTATTTATTTGCACTTCGATGCCCCGAATATGAATTTCAGAAATACATCAAAGATTCACTTGAAAGATATAAAAAAGGACTACCTCCTGTCTCCGATCTGAAAACAGAAGAATTCTAAGTGATATTTTATTCCCGGTAATTAAAAAGAAAGTAATTTACTGCTGATTATTTTGTTCTGCTCATGAATATTCATTTGCATAATTAACTCAGAAACCACCATCAGGTCAAACTAATTATTATGAAACATTTTTACTCTTTACTGATTGCATTCCTGTTTGCATTTAATTCTTTTTGCCAAACAGATTCTGTTCCATCGTTTGTAAAGGACAGTCTTGATTCATATGTAGACAGGGCGCTAAAAGACTGGCAAATTCCCGGCGTTGCTGTCTGTGTTATAAAAAACGGAAAAGTAGTTGTAATGAAAGGATATGGCGTTAAAGATTATGACACAAAAGAAAAAGTGGATGAAAATACTTTATTCATGATCGGCAGCAATACCAAAGCATTTACGGCAACGGCTCTTGCATTATTAGACGCAGAAAAAAAATTATCACTGTATGATAAAGTAACCAAATGGATTCCTGAATTCAAATTAGATAATAAAGCAGCCGGCGAACAAGCGATCATACTTGATCTTCTTTGTCACCGTATCGGGTTCAGAACTTTCCAGGGAGATTTTACATATTGGACTTCTAATTTAACCCGAAGCGAAGTCATTGAAAAGATGAGCCACATTAAAGCCAGTTATCCCTTCCGAACCAAATGGGGTTATACGAATGCGGCGTTTTTAACAGCTGGACAAATTATTCCAAAAGCAACCGGCATGCAATGGGAAGATTTTATCAAAACAAAAATCTTTGATCCTCTCGATATGAAAAATACTTTGGCATTAAGCAAAGATTTTCCCAATGCGCCAAACAAATGTTCTCCATATACAATGAATGAAGGAAGGCTGGTTAAAATTCCATACTGCTATATTGATAATCTTGCTCCGGCTGGCAGCATTGGTTCGTCGATAAATGATATGAGCCATTGGGTGATGATGCAGCTTGATAATGGGAAATACAAAGGACAACAAATTATTCCTGCATCAGCAATTGTGCAAACAAGAACACCTGCTTCTATTATAGGAAATGGAGGAAGTGTATTTAATAAAGGACATTTTGCTTTGTATGGTCTTGGATGGTTTTTGGAAGAATATGACGGAAGGGAAATTGTTTCCCACACCGGCGGAGTCAATGGATTTGTTACCAGTGTTACTTTAATTCCAGAGGAGAAGCTTGGCATTATTGTGTTCACCAATACCGATAAGAATGATTTTTATGAAGCGCTGAAATGGGAAATCATGGATGCTTATCTTGGATTGCCTTACCGCAATTACAGCAATTTTTATCTCAATTATTATAAATTACAATTTGCTATGGAACAACAAAAAGATCAGAAATTAAAAGATTCTGTGGCAATGCATTTAAAAACCGATTTACCATTGACTGCGTATACAGGCAATTATTTTAATGACGTATATGGAAATATGTCAGTGGTTTTAGAAAACGGAGAAATGAAAATGAAATTTTCTCATCATCCGAATATGTATGCAAAGCTGGAATCGCTTAGTGGCAATCGCTTTTATGTAACTTTCTCCGATCCTGAATTCGGTAAAGCAATATTTCCTTTTCATATAGAGAATGGAAAAGTAAAATCAGTCACAGTGAAAGTGGCAGATTTTGTAGAGTATAATCCTTATGAATTTGAAAAGAAAAATTAATTGTTATGGAACAAACAAACCTCGGCATTGGAACTCGTTTACAACACACACAACATGGTCCCGGTGTTATCGTTGGCATCCACTATGCCAGTTACATCATTTCATTTTTCAACGTGGGCATCAAAGAAATTGATAAGACCGATCCGCAACTGGATGAGATTATTCCTGAAAATGTTTCTGAAGAAATAGAAACGCATAGTGAAGTGGAAAAATCATTATTAAAAATCTTGCGGCTTTGGGGCGGAATAAATGAACATGTTCCTCTCGGTGATCGCTGGAAAGGCGGCATGATGTTATTACAACCGGCAGACAAAACACAAAAGCCAAAAGAAATTCCAATTGATATTTTCTTTCACAAGATCGTGATGTTACGTGACCGGTTGCGGGTCTTGGAACAAAACATTAATGCTCACAAAACATTAAGTGATGAAGACAAGGTGAACCTGCAACAATACATTACCCGCATTTATGGTTCACTCACTACATTCAATGTGTTGTTTAAAAATAAGGAGCAGTGGTTTATTGGCGAAAAAGGAAGCAGAGAAGAATAAACACTATTCCGTCTTTGCCTTTGATAAAACCACGAACTATTCTTACATTCAGGATTGCTCTATAATCCTGTTCTGACTTTCATTTTATCGAAACGACTAAAAAACCGATCATGGAACCAGTTTCAATTGTTCAAACTATCTCTTTCAATTACCAATAATAAATAAAACAATATGGAAGAACAGCAATCAAATCCAAACAAATATCCGTGGAAAATCTGGCTGATAAGAATTCTTGTTTATGTCGCCGTAGGTTTTCTCTGTGCCTTCTTATATCATCAAATGAAAAAATAATATTATAAAAATGTATTCTACTTCATTTTTATTTCGCATTGCAAAAACAATTTCTGTTGCCGGCATTGGCTTGCTGGGTTTATTAATTGTAATTGGCAACACGACTGATTATTACAGCAATTATTTTTTTGTGGAGCATGTTATGAAAATGGACACTACTTTTCCCGTTAGTCATATTCATTACAGAAGTATAAATAGTCCATTTCTTTTTCATGCCGGATATATTTTCATTATTCTGATGGAAGCCATTATGGCTTTTTGTTGCTTAAAGGGAAGCTGGATGATGTTTAAAAATTTAAAAAAAGATGCTGCTTCATTTCATTCATCCAAGAATTGGGCTGTTGCCGGAATTATAATCGGAATCATGATCTGGTTTGTAGGATTTGAAGTGATCGGTGGTGAATGGTTTGCTATGTGGCAAAGTGCGGCATGGAATGGATTGGCTGCTGCTGAAAGAATTCTTAGTTTTCTGGTTTTAGTGCTGATCCTTTTACACTTCAAAGATGAATAAATCGTAAATATTAAATTAATATGGAAGTACATCATCACCCGCATGTAGAAAAGAAAGGCTTTAAAGAATACTTTTTGGAGTTCTTAATGATATTTATGGCAGTAACGCTGGGGTTTTTTGCAGAAAGTTTAAGAGAGCATATTAATGATAATGAAAAAAGGGAGCAATACATTCAATCCTTAGTAGAAGATTTGGAAACCGATACTGCAAGATTGGAGGATATTATTCTGTTTGATGAAGCGAAGATAAATGCAATGAAAAGTATGTATGCGTGCTACGATACGGTTACAAAAAAAATAAAAGCCACTTCTTGTATGGGAATATTAATCAAGTATTCAAAAGTCAACAGGTCATTTCAACCTAACGATCGTACTTATATACAACTGGCCAATGCAGGAGGATTCAGGCTGCTACGGAAAGAAGATGCAGATAGTATTCTTTCTTATGAAACACTGTACAATTATTACCACGATTTTCAATCGACTGTGTACCAGGAGGCCCAGGATAATGTGCGAAACACAATGAATGAATTGGCCGATTTTAGAGTATATAGCCTGCTAAATGAGGTTTCACCAGGTATAGGGTTAGATACCGGCTCAAGTACTTTAAGCGGCCCACTATTGTTTTCGGATGACCGGGCAATGTTGAATAAGTGGTTTAATCAACTTCAATTGTATTTAAGAGTTATAAAAGGGCAACATTTATTAATAAGTCATTTACAAAAAAAAGCTATTAATCTTATTCACTTTTATAAATCCAAATATCATTTAAATTAAAATGGAAGTCCACCACCACCCACACGCAGAAAAGAAAAGCTTCAAAGAATATTTCCTGGAGTTCTTAATGATATTTCTTGCGGTTACGTTGGGATTTTTTGCTGAGAATCTCAGGGAACATCTCGCCGAATCGAAGAAGGAAAAGGAATTGGCAATTGAACTGTACGCGGAACTAAAGGATGACTCAACAGTGGTTGCAAATATCATCAGCTTCCGTCTGGCAAAAGAAGTTGATATGGATTACCTAAGTGAATATTTTAAAGATAGTTCGCTAACAAATTTACCAAGGAATTTTTATCCTTCCTTTACAACTTCTTTATACCTGATAAATAGTTATGCCTTCGAGCCGAAAGATGGTATTCTTAGTCAACTCAGGAATACAGGAACTCTCCGTTTATTTAAAGATATTAAACTACAAAAATTATTAGGCGAGATCAATGTGTACATTAACAACATTCGGTTCAGAAATGACCAGGAATACCAATACTTTGCTAATCCAGTGAAGCCCTTCATCCTGAAGCATCTTGATTTTGGATGGATTAACGAATTGCGAAAAGAAGCTTCAGTACCCGACTCTTTTATATTAGGCATCATTAATCGTTATCGTCAGGGAAATAAAATGATTCCTGGAAACATTCTGAACGTTTCATCATTTGACAGGAAGGAAGCAGTAAATATGATCCTCTTTTATAAACAGATGGAAGTCTCAACCCGGACACTCCAGCTAAAGGAATATGTAGAAACAAACCGAAAAATCCTGGAGGAATTGAGACACCTTTACAAACTGTGAGTTTATTATAACTTGATTTAATGAGAAAATATGGAAGTCCACCACCACCCACACGCAGAAAAGAAAAGCTTCAAAGAATATTTCCTGGAGTTCTTAATGATATTTCTGGCTGTGACCATGGGTTTTGTTGCAGAGAATATCAGGGAAAAATTTAATGATAAGGGAAACATACACCAGCTTGCTATTTCACTGATGAATGACCTGAAAATGGATACAACTCAATTATCTTCCATGATGCAAAACAACAACCTTAAAATAAAAAAACTGGACAGCCTTCATGCTATTTTACAACAACCGAAAGACAAAATAAACTATCTTGATTTACAAAGATTAGTAGTTGGAGCAACTCTTGTCTTCAATTTTGTGCCATCCGGCGGCACAATCAACGAGATGAAAAGTACAGGAATTTTGCGCCTGTTCTCCTCTACAAAAATCCCTAAACTTATTAACAGTTATGAATCACTAATAAGCTCAACTAAATACATTGAGAATTGGGAAATAGATTATTCAAGAAAATATATTGAAGAAGGATTTATATCGAAACATTTTACACCTGAAAACATTTTTAAGTATGCAGATTCCGCTACTCTCAAGTCTCACGATTTTATTCCTGTCAATGACAAACTCAGGAATATTACGCAGGAAGATCTTGTGCAATTCAATGTTGATTTGGTGCTTTACAAAATGGATGCACTATTCCTGAATAATTTTTATAAGACAGATTATCAAATGTCGGTTGATTTTATGAAAGACATTCAGGATGAATTCAAGTTAAGGAATGAATAAAAGCAAAAATCGAAAACCTCAAATCAACATTCAGAAATAAAAAACTATGGAAGTACATCATCATCCACACGTAGAAAAGAAAGGATTCAAAGAATATTTTTTGGAATTCTTAATGATATTTCTTGCGGTTACTCTTGGATTCTTTGCAGAAAATATAAGAGAAAGTATAAAAGATAAAAAGCAACTGCACGAATATATTGAGTCAATGGTAAATGATCTGCAAAGTGATACGGCCCTTTATCATTCCGCCGTTGAATATAATTTATCGAAATGCCGGATAATTGACAGCATCATTCAGTCACTATCTAATAATGATAAAAGCAGCAATAATGTTCAACTTTATCTTCTGGTAAGACAGTTAACTATGGGCACCTTTGTTATTTCTACTACACCAAAGACATTCGACCAGATGAAAAGCAGCGGAGGGCTGAGGCTTATCGGGAAACAATCTACAACTGACAGTATTGGTTCTTATTACCAGTGGACACAACGGTTTGAATACTGGTCAGACTTTCAAAAGCAAAGGCTGAACGAAGTGATTTCAATAAACGACAGAGTATTTGATTCGAAGGTCTTGTTTTCTATACTCAAAGAAATGGAAAATGATTCCGGGCCTGTTATGCCTGAGAATAATCCTAAACTTATGTCTCATGACCCGATTTCAATAAACGCTGTAATGATGCGCTATCAGTATTATTATGGATTTCTTAAATTAATGAATGAAAGGTCAATGTCAGCCTCAGCCCAGGCAAGCCGTTTAATCGCTTTATTAAAAAATGAATATCATTTGAAATAAATTTTATGGAAGTACATCCACACACTCAAACTGAATGAAAAAGATTCAAGCATTATTTCTGGGAATAAGGGTGTAGATACTAATTTGTTATTCAAAATCTCTGTCTTTGCATTTAGTTGCTGATGTTTGCTTTTGTTACTGGAATCTCTAGAACCCAATACAGAAGGGCATTTTACATATTCTGTATCAGGAAATAAAAAAAATTAAATCAGAACCATGAAAGTGAATGCAGCAGGGTCATCGCTTTTGAGAATGGAAACAAAAATTCTCAGCTATTATCTGAACCAAGCTCAATAAAAGGGAAAAAAATCGTCTTTCTAGCACATAACTGCCTTTAGCAAAAAATGCAGTTTGTTTTAACAAAATAAACGATCCAATTCTGAAACCTGTATAGCAATTTTAGGACTAGGCAAGTTAACAGGTTTCTTAGCCTTGTAGTATAGCAAAGGCGTAGTTTATCCGTACCTGAGATACTACAAGTACGTCATAACTGCGTTATTTAGCGCACTTGTGACGCACTTGAGCAGGAGTATATATGAATAAGACCAGAGGATGGTATAGGGCAAAGAAGCCTTTGGTCAGTTTAGGGTAAAAAACAAAACAGGTAAAGCAATTTTCTATGGCAATATAATAATCCACATTTAACAGCGGCGGACTGGAAAATATCATATATTCTATCATAGAGACTGGAAGTTCTTTGTAAGGGCAGCACCCGGTAAAGTTTCCTAAACAGGGATTGTGATTGTTAAAAAGATTACTTCGCTGCGAGCCGTTCTCTTTTAAGATTTGCGCATTTGCTAAGAATATTACTTGTAAATGATTTGTATTAAAAATACCGGCTTCAGGAGATAAGAGCATTTTTCCACAGAAAAACACAGATGGTACTCAGCTTCAAATGAATAAAGAGGGAAAAACTTATCTTGTAATAACAAAACTGTATTTAGAAATAAGTGTAGTTTGCTTTAACGAAAAAAACGATCCGATTCTGAAACCTTTACTTTATAGAAGTGGAAGCCGGAAGAAAGGCATACCCTTGCAGTCAATGACTTTCTCTATAACTCTGTTTTGAAAACTTGCAAGAGGTTTTAGGTTGATGCTGAACTATGATATTGTAAAAGCTTATGGAGGTGAAATAAGAATGGAGACAAGGGAGGGTTGCAGAAAGCGAGTTTATTATCCAATTGCCAATAAATTCATAAGAAGAACAAACCTTTAAATAAAAATATGGAAGTACATCATCACCCGCATGTAGAAAAGAAAAGATTTAAAGAATATTTTCTGGAATTCTTAATGATATTTCTGGCTGTGACCATGGGTTTTGTTGCAGAGAATATCAGGGAAAAAATCTCTGATCATGTAAAAGAAAAACAATACATGCGGTCACTTGCTGAAGATCTGAAAAAAGATACTGCCGCTCTTGATTACAGCATCAGGCGTCTGCAGGATGATATCGTCGAGGCTCATCGCCTGATAGTGATGGTCGCAAGAAATGAGTTTTTATCACAAAGTGATGATACAATACTTGGAATAACTTTGGATGCAGCGCACAGTGTCGATATTGTTTTTAATGACCGAACGTCATCACAGTTAAAAAGCTCGGGGTCAATCCGCCTCATCAGGCATAAGAATATTTCAGATTCAATTTTGCAATATTGGAACAATCAAATTCAAATCTTCCAGGTACATGACAGGTTCGAAAATGCAAGAGAAGAGCAACATAAGATCGGGTTTAAAACATTTAGCTGGTACAAAACATTTTTTTATTACCGATGGACAGAGGCAGATAGTATACTAGTCAAAAATATGCCTATGAAAGCAATCATCAACCCAGGTAACATAACCGAATTTCTGAATGTAACCGGCAATTTATTCAATTTAGCAAATTTTCAATTTATGCCGGATTTAAAAAAACAATTGTCGCTGGCCACCGAGTTGATTGAAGAAATACAAAAAGAATATCATCTGAAATAATTATTTATGGAAGTCCACCACCATCCACAAGTAGAAAAGAAAGGATTCAAAGAATATTTTTTGGAATTCTTAATGATATTTCTTGCCGTAACTCTCGGATTTATGGCTGAAAATATTAGAGAACATGTTAGCGATAAAGAGCATGAAAAAAAATATATTCAAACGTTTTACTATGACCTGAAGGATGATACCGCTAATTTAAATGGAGAGATCCCTTTTTGGGAAAGCCAGATTAAAAAAATTGACACCTTAAGGATGGAATTGAAAAAAGATGATCACATGGATAAAAAGTTAGCCAATATCATGTCGATTTATGTTCGCAGTTATTCAAATTTCCTTTATCACGACCGGACAATTGCACAATTAAAAAGCTCAGGAAATTTCAGGATTATATCCAAATCTTCATTAGCAGATTCAATGATGGAATATGACTCTTATATATTAAGTCAGCTTCGGGACCAGGAAACACATGGCCAGCACTTATTTATTAATGTTAATAATCTCCACGACAAACTATTTGATGCAGAACTAATAGATATAGGTTTTAAGTACGGACGAGCATACCTTGATTCTCTTCTGACAGCAAATCCTTTGGCGTATAAAATTCACCTGGAGAATAAAGAAACTGTATATGAATTTTATAACTCACTTGAATTTTGGCAATTTGGAATTAAATGGAGATTGAGTTCATGTATTAAGTTACAAAGAAAAGCGATCAATATGATGAACCTAATCAAAAAAGAATATCATTTAGAAAATGAGTAATTCATCAATATTAAATCCAAATTTTTAAATATTAAATTGAAATGGAAGTACATCATCATCCGCATGCAGAAAAGAAAAGTTTCAAAGAATATTTTCTGGAATTCTTAATGATTTTCCTTGCAGTAACGATGGGTTTTATTGCAGAAAATATCAGAGAACATATTTCAGAAACAAAAACGGCTCACGAATATCTGAGCTCATACCGGAATGATCTGCAGGAGAATCAAAAAGGATTGAAATTCTATGAGAATGATTTTACAGGCCTGGCGTTGGTTTATGACAGCATCATTTCCATCATTAACGAAAAAAAAGAAAATGAAGAATTGCCTTTGATAAGCCGGTTAATGATGAATGGAATGAGGAATATGATCGTTTCTATAAACACTTCAACATACCAGCAGATGGTAGGTTCCGGCAGCATGCGTTATCTGCATAATCAATTGTTGAAAGATAGTATTGCAAAGTATAATGACCAGCTAAACAGTTTGATCAATTACAATGACAGGATTGTAACCACTGAGACCAATGCCACCGAAGCAGAGTGGGGCCGAATTGTGGACATCCATGATTTTAGTAATCCCAAGAAAGTCAAATCTTTTGTTCCCAACTATCAGCCGGATATGAGGCCCTTCAGCCTGTCAGAGGAACAACGCAGGTATTTGATCAGCTACTATAAAATTTATTTCATACAGGCATATTATGAACCTTTTCTCTTAAGGCGGATATACAGCACAAATGTTTCACTCCTGAAAATGATAGATGCGGAGCTTGGTCAATAAACCTTTAAAAATATATAATGGAAGTACATCACCACCCACACGTAGAGAAGAAAGGATTCAAAGAGTATTTTCTGGAATTCCTGATGATATTTCTGGCGGTAACACTTGGGTTTATTGCAGAGAATATCCGTGAACATATCATTGAAATGAACACTGAACATGAATATGTGAAATCATTTTATGAGGATTTAACCGCTGATGAAAAAGATTTGCAAAAGACTATTAATTATCTCGACGAACAGGCAAGCATTGAGGATTCATTGGCGATATTAATGAACAATATTAACACCGCCGAACCTGCCAATTTTATTTATATATACTTGCGATTGATAACAAGGAGCACAGTTTTTAATGTGCATGACAGAACGATTATACAGCTTCGGAATGCAGGAGGTATGAGACTGATCAAGAATAAAAATGTTTCAGACAGTATGGTTGCCTATTATAAAGAAGTAGACCACCTGAAATTTTTATTCGATGAATCGCTTACTATCAAAAGATCGCTGCGTGAAACGTATAAGCCTTTATTAAACGCAACAGATTTTAGTAAAGTAATTGATAACAATAATGTGGTTATTAATCCATCCGCTACGCTTCATCTTCGTTCAACAGATCCAAACATCATTAATACATGTTTACTGGAAATAAATGATATCAAAGGGGTGACTCAAGGAATAGCTAACAGAATTGAAAGATTGAAAGAGAGTGCAACAGGTATAAAAACATATGTAGGAAAAGAATATCATTTTGAATAATCTGGGTGATAAAAAAACATAAAAGAAGAAGAAGAACAATAAGCAATGAACATTCAAAAAATACGAAAGAAACTGTTTCGCAGGAATAACTTGTTAAGTAAACCGAAACTGAAATCAACAAATCATACATCACCATATCAGTAATAAAAACAATGGAAGTCCACCACCATCCCAACGTAGAAAAGAAAAATTTCAAAGAATATTTTCTTGAATTTTTAATGATATTTCTGGCGGTCACGCTGGGATTTATTGCAGAGAATATCAGGGAACATTTCGCAGATAAAAAAAAAGAAAAACAAAGTATTGAAACTATTATAACTGCTATTGCAAGCGACACCATGCAACTAAACACTATAATAGCTTCTAACAAACTCTCACTGACGTATCTTCATAAGTTTACAAAATTAAAGGGGGCTGATTTAACTGACAATCAAATAAAGCGGGCGTTTTATGATGATGTTGCTAACGGCTCTTTTAATGATGCTTACTTCAGAAGTAATGATGCCGCATTTCAGCAACTGCAAACTTCCGGAGCCTTGCGTTTGATAAGCAAGCCGGGTATTCTTGACAGTTTATTCCAATACCAGCATAACAATAAATTAAATCTCAACGTAGAAGCTGACCATTATTATTTTAGCAAGCTCGTTTGGGAGGGCATGTCAAAGTTAATAGATGTAACATATACAGTTAATTCCTTTGATTCTGCAAGTTTTAATGCTGAAGTATACGGCGTTTATAAAGTGCCCGAAGGAAGAGTACTGGCTTTCGATTATGATAAAAAAACAGTTAATAAAATATTTAACGATGCAAGTGTTTTGACTCTTAATGCAGAGGTATATGTTGGTTCATTGAATAAACAATTATTTAATGGCATTGAATTAATTGGATTACTTAAAAAAGAATATCAACTGAAATAATATTTTATGGAAGTCCACCACCATCCACACGTAGAAAAGAAAAGTTTTAAAGAATACTTTCTGGAATTCTTAATGATATTCCTTGCGGTAACCCTTGGTTTTATTGCTGAAAATATTCGTGAACATATTTCTGAGCATAATAGCGCAAAGGTTCTTGCTCAGTCAATGTTAGAAGACCTTAAAAAAGATACTTCGTCTTTAAATGCAAATATTACTTTCAGTCATAAAAAACTAAATTCCCTTGATACCGTTATTACTATGCTTCACCTACAACGTGATAAATGGAATGATACCAGCTTTTATAAGAATATAACGCCCGTAATGATTTCCTATCCTTTCGCTTCAACTGACGGAACATATTCGCAAATGAAAACTTCTGGCACTTTAAGATACTTTAAGCAATCTCTGGTTAATCTGATGAATGCCTATGCCGTTCAATTAAAGAAAACTGAATACCGGGATGAAGTGGAGGATAAGGGAACATGGATAGTGGCGCCTTATAATTTCGACATCATGAACCTGGAAGTGATTAATGATATTCGGTTTGACAAACCGATTACACACGAAATGTATTTAAGAGTTTCAGATAAAACAATGGTTGATAAATACGTGAACCTTGTAACGATGATTAAAAGTTTTCGAACTCGTACTCTAATGGAGTATGAAGAACAATTAAAAATTGCCAATAAATTAATCAACGCATTACAAAAAGAATATCATCTGAAATGAACTATTATTTTGAATGTTGAATGAGAAATTTTGAATTAACAACCACAACAGATCATTTAACATTCAACATTTAAAATTCAAAATAATAAACAATGGAAGTACATCATCACCCGCATGTAGAAAAGAAAGGATTCAAAGAATACTTTCTGGAATTCTTAATGATATTTCTTGCGGTGACTATGGGATTTTTTGCTGAGGGTTTAAGGGAACATATCAGGGATAATAATCAGGGAAAAATTTATATGAGATCCTGGGGAGAGGATTTGCGAAAGGATACGGCGCAATTCACAAACTTGATTCAAAAGTTGAAAAACATTGATTCGATAACTGACAATATTTTTAATTGTTACGATTCCGTGTCACATCATTTACAGTCAACAACGTGCATGAATCAAGTCGTTCCATGGCTACAGGGATTTCCCGATTTTGTGTATACAGATAAAACCCTGCAGGAACTAAAAAATGCAGGAGGGTTAAGACTAATAAGCGAAAAATCTGTAAGAGATAGCATTATTGAATATGATACGTGGGTAAGCCGGGAATTGATACACCAGCAGACAATGGAAATTTTTCAACAGAAAGCAGTAGACGCAACCGAAGCTATGATCAATTTTAGCGCATTTAGTAAATTAAGCAGGCTTAGGCCAAATAATGTAAGAATCGAACTATTGCAAAAAGATCAACAGGCAATAGACCATTATTTTAACATGTTGATTTCTTTTAAAAAAAGTGTTCGCTCACAAATACATTATTTGGAATTACTTCAATCAAAAGCAACAGGAATGATTGAATTTTTAAGCCATTTTTAAAGTTATTCATAAATAATCGTGGAAGTACATCATCACACTCATACTGAAAGCTTGACTGTGTTCTTTGGTTTCCTTTGTATTTTCTTAGCCCAATATTTTAAAAGGTAATAACATATTGGGAGTGTATCATCATTCCCATTTACCGGGTATAGAAAAGAAAATGCAAATACTAATTTCTGTATTAATTTCATTTGCTTTGTAACACTATTTCATTTCCTTCACTCTAATTGTATAAAATGAATTGTAAAAATCCCGGACTATTGATCATTGCCGCCTGCTTATATCTTTCTGCCCTGGCACAAACTACTACCGCAGAATCTGTCTATGCTCCGCATGAATTATTTGCACAAAACTTTTACACTAAAAACGGGAATGAATTCCGCTCTGCTAATGGTGCACCCGGCTCCCGGTACTGGCAAAACAGGGCAGACTATTTACTTCACGCCGCAATAGACACTGTTTCCAATATACTCAGCGGATCGGAAACAATACAGTATTCCAATAACAGTCCCGATTCATTGTCATCACTCTGGCTGGAACTTGATCAAAATACTTACCGCGAAGATGCACGTTCAAAATTTTATTCATCCTTTTTTCGCCGGGCTAAACGGACAATAAATGGCAGCTCCGATGGTTACAGCTTTGACTACATCACAATTACATACAAAGGCAATACAATAAAGGCGGATTATATTATTAATGATACAAGAATGCAGATACGCTTACCGCATGCTTTATCATCTAAAGAAAAAATAAATATCCGGATAAAATATCACTATACCATACCGGGAACATTCGGAGGAAGAACCGATGTTTATTCAACTAGGAATGGAAAAGTATATGAAATAGCTCAATGGTATCCACGCATGTGTGTGTATGATGATCTGCATGGCTGGGATGCTTTACCCTTTTTAGGCAGTGGTGAATTTTACTGTGAGTATGGCGATTTTGATTATACAGTTACCGTTCCTGCAGGAATGATCGTGGCAGGCAGCGGTGAATTGCAAAATGAAAAGGAAGTGCTGACATCAAAACAAATGGAAAGATTGGCTGCTGCCAGAAAGAGCGATACAACCATCATGATCCGTTCGGAAGAAGAAGTGAATAATGAAGCAAATAAAAACAATGGCAATAAAATGTCGAGCTGGCATTTTAAAATGTACAATAGCCGTGATGTGGCATTTGGTGCATCCAAAGCTTATATGTGGGATGCAGCAAAAGTAAATTTACCGGGAGGTAAAAAAGCATTGGCCATGTCTGTTTACCCGGTGGAAAGTGAAGGAAAAAATGCATGGGGAAGAGCAACAGAATATTTAAAAAAATCTATAGAATATTTCTCGCAAAAATGGTTTGTATATCCATATCCTGTTGCAGTAAATGAAGCTGGAATGGCAGGCGGAATGGAATATCCGGGAATTGTATTTGACGGATGGAAAGATAAGACCGGTGAATTGTATTGGGTTACTGCACATGAAATAGGGCACAACTGGTTTCCCATGATCGTTGGAAGCAATGAAAGACGTTATGCATGGATGGATGAGGGATTTAATACATTTATTGACGTGTATGCAGCAGATGCATTTAACAATGGTGAATATGGCCCCAAACGAGATGGAGAATATGCACCGGGAAAAGGAAATCCGGCTGATGAAATTATTTCACTGCTAAAAGACTCCTCAGCTCCTTCTATGATGGCTAGAGCAGATATGCTTACAGAAAAATACCGTCATCCGCTTGTTTATTTCAAACCGGCTTTTGGTTTGGTTTTACTCAGGGAAGAAATATTAGGAAAGGATCGCTTTGATTATGCATTTAAAAAATATATAGAGCATTGGGCCTATAAACATCCTGCGCCTGATGATTTTTTCAGAACCATGGAAAATGAATCCGGAGAAGATCTTTCATGGTTTTGGAAAGAATGGTTTTGCAATAACTGGCAGTTCGATGTTGCCATTCAATCAGTATCCTATACTAATAATGATGCAAAGAACGGCGTAGATATTACGATCGCTAATTTGCAAAAAATGGCCTTGCCGTTAACACTTCGGGTTATTTTGAAGGATGGAAATAAAATGGAGATGCAATTGCCTGTAGAAACCTGGCTGCAGGGAAATACGCATACGATTCATTTGCAAAGCACCCAATCCGTTCGATCAGTAGTAATTGACCCGGAAAATAAATTGCCCGATAGCAACAGGAAAAATAATATCTGGAATGAAAACTAATTATGATTTAAGAATGAATAACTCTAAACCTGCCGGTAGGTTCTAAATTAAAGAACATGGAAGTACATGCACACACACATACGGAAAGAAAAAAATTCAAACATTATCTCTGGGAGTTTTTAATGTTATTCCTGGCTGTGTTTAGCGGTTTTTTGGCAGAGAATATAAGGGAACAGTCTGTTGAAAGGCACCGGGAAAAACAGTATTTATTGTCAATGTTGAATGACCTTGAGCATGACACAACAGTTTTCAACCAGCAAATAAATGAGGTTCATTTTGCATTGAAACAACTAGATACGCTTATTCGGTTACTGGGTTTACCACAAAGAAATGCGATGGAGCAAAAGCATATGTATTACCTAGGAAGAATGTCTTCCCGGTTGATGGAATTCTATTATTTACATGATCAAACATATGAGCAAATGAAAAGCTCGGGGAACCTCCGATTATTTCATGATCAGCTTACCTCAGAAAAAGTCGCTTACTATTATAGTATCAAGAATTATCTGGAGATACAAAACGGGATACTTGTAAACCGGCAAACAGCTCTGATAGAATCAATAAAAAAGGTATTTGATAACACTGTCTTTCATAAGATGCAGGATATGATAAGTACAAAAACAAACGAACCGGAGGGAAAGCCGCAGTTATACAGTAGAGACAAAGCTCAAATCAATGACCTGGTCGGATCTATTCATTATTATGCTACGGTAGGTGCCGTAAACACAAATATTGTGGACAGCATAAGAAAAAATGCGAAAAGTTTGATAACGTATCTCAAGAACAAATATCACCTGAAATAAATTTATTATGGAAGTACATGCACACACTCATACAGAACGAAAAAAATTCAAGCATTATCTCTGGGAGTTTTTGATGTTGTTCCTAGCTGTGTTCTGTGGGTTCCTGGCAGAAAATCAAAGAGAACATTTAGTAGATCATCAACGGGAAAAACAGTATATAAGAAGTTTATTGCAGGATCTAAAGCAGGATACTGTTGCATATGCGGATAATATTAAATCCAGGGAGAGAAGAAAGATTTGTGCGGATTCGCTCATTTATGAACTGAGCGTTCCCGTCAGCGGAGAAACACTAAACAGTATCTATTATAATGCCGGCAATGTTGGCACTCTCCAGCTATTTAATTATTCTAACTCAACTATTCAACAACTGAAGAGTTCCGGATTAATGAGGCTCATCAGGAATTCTAAGGTGGTGAATAGTATCAATGGTTATGATCTGAACCTTACAAGGCACAAATTGCGGGAAGAACATGAACTGAGTCTGACCCTTGAATTCAATAAAGCAGTATCTACTGTTTTGGACCCAACTAGTGTCGAAACAATTGCAGATTCGTTAGTGAATAAGGCTTTTAAACAACGCCTGGATAGTAGTTCTTTCATAAAACCGGTTTATAGGCCCTTACTAACAAAAGATGCCGATAAAATAAATCTTGTGAAGGGCCTGGCGGCGCAGTTATATATGAGGAATCTTGCAAATTATTTATGGGTCATCCAGTTTCGTAAAATGGCCATCCATATTATGGAGTTGATAAAAAAAGAATACCACATTGAGTAAAAATATTTGTATGGAAGTACATCCCCACACCCACACGCCAAGAAAAAAGTTCAAACATTATCTCTGGGAATTTATCATGTTATTCCTTGCTGTGTTTAGTGGTTTTTTAGCAGAATATCAACTGGAACATAAAATTGAAAAAGACAAGGAAAAGCAATTCATGCGTTCAATGATTAAAGATCTTCAAAAAGATTTAACAAACATCAATATAACAACTTCAGCTAAAATGGAAGAAGTTGGGATTGCAGATTCACTTTATCAACTATTAAGTTCCCCTGATTATAAAAAGAAGTTGAATCTTATTTATTATTACGGGAGAATGTTCTCTGGTACGTATAATATATTTTATATGACTGATGGTACATTGTCGCAACTTAAAAATGCCGGTGGATTCAGGTTGATCAGCAAACAAAATATTGTGGACAGCATCCTGTCATACGATTACCTGTATCAGCAGTTCAAAACGGACCAGGACATTTTATATTTAAGTCAGCTCCAGGATTATCGTGCGGTTATGATACAGGTATTCGATATTCATGTTTTTAATTCTATGATCTCTGATGAATCCGGAGATATTTCAATTCCTGCCGGAAACAATGCGTTATTCAATGCTGATCCGAACTTGATAAATGAATTATTAATGAGGGTGCACCTTGCAAAAAGAAACATACTTACTATAACTAAATCAGATCTTCCTAAATTAGAAGCTAAGGCCGGGATTTTAATTGATCTGATTAAGAAGGAATATAAACTGAAATAAAAATATTCTTATGAAAAAAATATTTCTTCTGCTCCTTTTACCATTGCAACTGCTGGCACAAAATTTTTCTCAAACCGAAATCAACAAATGGCATCAGGAAGCTAAACATGTAACCATCATCCGTGACAATTGGGGTATTCCTCATATATATGGAAAAACAGATGCCGATGCGGTGTTTGGTTTGATGTATGCGCAGTGCGAAGACGATTTCAAAAGAATGGAGATGAACTATATTGAAAAACTGGGAAGAATGGCAGAAGTAAAAGGTGAATCATCTCTGTATGATGACCTCTTGATTCGTTTGGTCATTGATTCTGCCGATGCGGTTAAAGATTATATCAATGCGCCAATCTGGTTAAAAAAACTTTGTAATGCGTTTGCCGATGGTATGAATTTTTATTTATACAAACACCCGGATGTTCATCCAGCCTTATTGAATCGTTTTCAGCCCTGGTATCCTTTATTGTGGACAGACGGAAGTATCGGCGCTATCAATACAGCCGGCGTTTCTCCAAAAGAAGTAAAAAATTTTTACTCTGGTAGCAATGAGCCTGTATCGCTAAATGAAAATCAAAATGATGAAGTGTTAACTGGTTCCAATGGATTTGCATTTGCTCCTTCCATAACTGAATCACACAATGCAATTCTTTATATCAATCCGCATGTTACTTTATATTTTCGTCCGGAAGTACATATGATCAGTGAAGAAGGATTGAATGCGTATGGCGCCGTGACCTGGGGACAGTTTTTTGTGTACCAGGGTTTCAATGAACATTGCGGATGGATGCACACCAGCAGTGGCGTGGATGCTACCGACTTATATGCTGAAAAAGTAGAAAAGAGAGGCAATAAATTTTTTTATGAATACAATAACCAATGGAAAGAAGTAAAGCAAAAAGAAATTACTCTTCATTATAAATCAGGTTCAACAATCTCTTCAAAAACTATAACTGCCTTTTTTACCCATCATGGTCCAATCATGACGAAACGAAATGGTCAATGGATTAGTTTAAGAGCCGATAACAGATTGATGGCTGGTTTGATTCAATGCTGGCAACGGACAAAAGCAAAAAGTTTTTCCGACTTCAAAAAAACGCTTGATCTGAAAGGAAACATTTCAAACAACACCGTCTATGCAGATGCGGAAGGAAATATTGCTTACTGGCATGGCAATCGCATCCCTATCCGCGATACAAAATATGACTGGAGCAAACCAGTTGATGGAACTATAACAGCAACCGAATGGAAAGGTTATCACAGCATGGACGAAATTGTACATTGCATTAATCCACCAAATGGCTGGTTGCAAAACTGTAATTCAACTCCATTTACCTGCGCCGGCAGCAACAGTCCTAAAAAAGAAAATTATCCCGCATATATGACGCCCGATGGAGAAAATTTCCGTGGTATCAATGCAGTGAGAATATTGCCAAGAGAAAAAGCATACACAATAGATAAGGTAATTAAAACAGGATACAATACATATTTAGCAGCATTTGAAAAATTAGTTCCTGCGTTGATAAATGCTTTTGAAAAAAACATTTCCAAAACAGATTCAGTTTATTCAGAATTAATTGAACCTATAACCATATTAAAAAGCTGGGACCTGCAAACGTCAGAAAACTCAATTGCCACAACGCTTGCAGTGGAATGGGGACAAAGAATATTTCCTCATATTATGAGAACAGTAGGAGCCGACCAGGTGCAAAGAACAGAAAAGTTTGCAGCCACAGCCTCTGCACAGGATTTAATTCAGCCCTTGATTATTACCATTGATAATTTAAAAACCCGCTTTGGAAAATGGCAGTTACCATGGGGAGAGATTAACCGGTATCAGCGATTGACCGGCAAGATTGATGAAATCTATGATGATAGTAAACCCAGTATTCCGGTTGGTTTTACCTCATCGTTATGGGGAATGATTCCTTCTTATGCCAGTCACACTTATCCCGGCACTAAAAAAAGATATGGTGACAATGGTAATAGTTTTATTTGCGCTGTTGAATTCGGTAAAAAGATAAAAGCAAAATCATTACTGGCAGGAGGAGAAAGTGGCGACCCCAATTCAAAACATTTTAATGACCAGGCATTGATGTACACAAAGGGGCAATTCAAAGATGTGTTATTTTACAAAGAAGATGTGCTGAAACATGTGGAGAGAAGTTATCATCCGGGAGAATGAAAGCAATTATGAATTATGATTTATGAATGATGAATTAAATATAACATCGAATTCTGAATTCTATTCATAACTCATAATTCTAAACTCAAAAAAAACTATCATGGAAGTCCATCACCATCCACTTACAGAAGGAAAAAGATTAAAACATTATTTGTTTGAATTCTTCATGTTATTCCTCGCCGTGTTCTGTGGTTTTCTTGCAGAAAATTTTAGGGAGCACCAGGTGGAAAAGGAAAGAGAGCGCCAATACATCATATCGCTAGTAGCTGACCTGAAAGACGATATTGTAACAATTGATCAGCAAGTGCTGGCAGATCAAACAAGCGTAGCCCTCTGCGATTCACTTTGCCTGTTTCTTGATTCGCCGGATATAGCCCGGAAGAATGGCGACGGAATTTACTACGCTGCCCGGATAGGAAACCGCCGACCACCATTGGTGAACAACAATCGCACTTTTGACCAGTTGACTAACTCTGGTGGATTCCGCCTGATTCGTAAATCAGAAACATCCAGCCATATCATGGACTATTACAGCCAGTTCCCGTTATTGCGAATGTTAGAAAATATTTTTAATGATGAGAATAATGCTTATAAGGAAGCCGAGTCCAAAGTAATTGATCCTGCTATTTTTCGCAGGCAGGAAAATCCTGACGGAACTGTAAACAGAAGTACGGACAATCCACCACTACTTAGCTACGATAGGATACTGCTGAAACAAATGGAATTTAGAATGGTGCAACTGAATGGAAGCCGAAGAGGCATGATCCCCATGATGGAAAGGATCAAACAATCGGCAATTGATTTAATAAACTATCTTCAAAAAACACATCACCTGGAATAAAGTCATTTTAAATGTTGAATTTTAAACCTGTAGAACAGCAGACAGGTTCTGAATTAAGTAGGTTTTTTATTTATCGTTCAATATTTAGCACATAAAATAATATTTTATGGAAGTACATCACGCACATGCACCCGCAAAAGAAAAACATTTCAGGCATTATCTCTTTGAATTTTTAATGTTGTTCCTTGCTATTACACTTGGTTTTTTTGTAGAAAATATGAGAGAGCGGTATACTGAACACTTACGGGAAAAAGAATTTGCACGCTTGCTCTATGCTGATCTGAAAAAAGATACTGCCTGGCTCCATCGGATAATAACTGTAAAAGAATGGAGAGGGAAAAAGATAGATAGCCTTTTCTATTTGATGACACAACCCGATCTGCAAAAAAAATGCAGACCTTATATATTACTACAGCGCTTTTTTTACAATAGATCTTCCGTTCACTCCCAATGATGCCACTATCCAGCAATTGCGCAGTTCAGGAAGCTTGAGATATTTTAATAATCTCCAGCTATACAATGATATTACTATGTATTATAAAAATTGTTCTTTCTATCCGGAAAGAGAAATGGAAAGAAAGATTGAATTTCCAATTTCGCTTCGTTCAAAAATTTTTAAAGCGGATGAATTCTCTTCCCTTAGGTCTACTCCGGTGGATATTATGAATGCAATTCAACTTCCAAAAGAAAAAATGCAGCTGCTCCCGGCCGATAAACAAACAATAAATGAATTCCAACATTATATAGATGACGTAAAAATAGCAAATGGCGTTTCAATAATGTTGTTGCAAACAATGATCAAAGATGAATTGAATGAATTGATTATTTCATTGAAAAAAGAATTTCATCTTGAATAAAGCTGCATTTATAATATAAATTAAACTTTTATGGAAATAGATCATTGTGTAAAACAAGTTTGATAAATACAGTAACTTACATGAAACGAAAACCCGGCGTATGAAAAAAATTAACTGTTGGCTTCCAGCAATCATTTATTGCTTTTTGCTTACTGCTATTCAAAGTAAAGCGCAACAATTTTCCGATGTAGTGAAACAATTTATC
Organism: uncultured Bacteroidota bacterium; assembly: GCA_963823125.1. GTDB lineage: Bacteria > Bacteroidota > Bacteroidia > Chitinophagales > Chitinophagaceae > UTBCD1. Next base: position 92,424 of record CAWGKD010000001.1, on the reverse strand, counting down.
GGTGTCAACTCAGATACGCTGGCTCTTATTCATGTAAAAATTATTGACGGAACAGGCGGTGCTTCAAAATCAAATCAAACCATTCTTATCATTAAAGGCCGCATTAATAAAATCGGAAATACAGAAAGTATTTCAGTTCCTTCAACTGTAAAAATTATTGATTGTTCAGGGAAAACCATTATTCCCGGCATGGTGATGATGCATGAACACCTATTTTATGGCGAACCGGTTGCCCCATATTATCTCGGGTTAGAAATGCCTTTTTCTTTTCCAAAGTTGTATCTCGCCGGTGGTGTCACGACGATAAGAACTACCGGGAGTGTAGAACCCCAAACAGATCTGAACATTCGTAATGACATCAATGACGGCAAAGCGATCGGGCCTAATATTGACGTGACAGGACCCTACATTGAACAATCGGGATTGCCTATTCCTGAAATGCTTCACATTAAAAATCCTGAAGAGGTCACAAAAGAAGTGAACTATTGGGAAGATATGGGTTGCACTTCTTTTAAATTGTATATGGATCTTACAAAAGCTGAAGCAAAAGCCGCTATTGATGCCGCACATAAAAAAGGATTAAAAGTCACCGGCCATCTTTGTTCCATCACTTATCGTGAAGCCGCTGAATTAGGAATTGACAACCTAGAACATGGTTTTATGGTCAGTACCGATTTTGTACCGAATAAAAAAGAAAATGAATGTGCCAGGCAGGGCGGGACACTTTCATTGATGGCGCTGGATGTAAATAGCCCTGCTATGAAAGACCTGATGAAATTCCTGATCGAAAAAAATGTAGCGATCACTTCTACCTTACCGGTATTTGAACCATATTCAGGAAGAGAAGCTTTTCCAGGTGGAGGCGGTGATGCTGTCGTACAACCGGTGAGAGATGTGGTTGAAAAAGGATTTAATGCTGCAGTTGGAAAAGATTCAGCTTATGCTGCATTATTCAAAAAAGAAATGGCATGGGAAAAACAATTTGTTGAAATGGGTGGCCGGTTGATGGCAGGAGTAGATCCGACAGGTGCCGGCCGAACGATACCGGGTTACGCAGATCGGCATATATTGGAATTATTGGTAGAGGCAGGATTTACTTTTTCTCAGGCAGTAAAAATATGTTCATTAAATGCTGCTGAATATCTTGGAAGAGAAAAAGAGATCGGAACAATTACCGAAGGGAAAAGAGCTGACATGGTGTTGATCAATGGCGATCCTGAAAAAGCAATCAAAGATGTTCGGAATACTGAAATCGTATTTAAAAACGGAGTGGGTTTTGATTCAAAAAAATTATTTGAATCTGTAAAAGGAAAAGTAGGGCTTTACTGATAATATAAATAAAATGAAAAAATTATTTTTTCTCCTGTTGTTTCCATTAGCTGTATCGGCACAAAAAGATTATTCTCAATTGCTGGAACAATACATGACCGGGCAGCATGATTATTTTACATTCAATGGAAATGTGCTGGTGGCCAGGCAGGGAAAGATCATCTACCAACAGGCCCTGGGGTATGCAGATTATAATACCAAAAGAATGTTGAATGACAGTTCTGTTTTTGAACTGGCTTCTGTTTCCAAGCAGTTTACGGCGATGGGGATCATAATCCTGAAAGAAAGAAGACGGTTGAGTTATGATGACAATGTAAAAAAATTCTTTCCTGATTTTCCTTATGATAATATTACTATCCGGAATTTGCTTACACATACTTCCGGACTCCCTTCTTATGAAGATCAATTTGAAAAATACTGGGACAGGAAAAAGATCGCCTTCAATAAAGATGTACTTGAAATGCTAAAGCAGAGGAAAGATACTTTGTTTTTCAAGCCCGGCGCCAAATGGAAATACAGCAATACGGGTTATGCTGTGTTGGCTTCTGTCATTGAAAAAGTTTCCGGAATAAGTTATAATGAATTCATGACTAAAAACATTTTTGAGCCATTGGGAATGACGCATACATTTATTTATAACACCCGCCGAAGTAATTATAAAATTCCTGCCAATTATGCATTGGGTTATGTTTATTCCGATAGTCTGAAGCGATACATTTTACCGGATAGCCTGAAAAAGTTTGATATGGTTTATTATCTCGATGGTATAGTGGGCGATGGTTGTGTAAATTCTACTACAGGCGATTTGTTCAAATGGGACAGGGCATTATATGCAAATAATCTTGTAAGTAAATCTTTGCTTGATGAAATGCTTTCTCCTTTAGTCCGGAGGTCTCCAACTGATTCAAATTCATATTATGGCTTTGGTGTGATGGTGCAACCAAAATCAGAAAAGGGAAAAATTATTTCACATACGGGTGGCTGGCCAGGATACCGAACTATGATCGTACGTTGCCCGGATATTGATGAAACCATCATTATACTTTCCAACAATGAATCCAATCTTCCTTTTTTCCGTGCCGCGGTGGAATCTATCCTTAGCAATGAGCCAATCATTATGCCTTATGAACACAAAGAGGTAAATATTGACACAACCATATTGAGTAATTACATTGGAAAATATTCTGCCGGTCTTACCCTTCAGTTTATAAAAAAAGATGGCAAACTATGGCGTCACCGCAATGGCACACCGGATATTGAGTTGAAACCCGAATCGGCTACTAAATTCTTTTATGGTGATGGTACCGATAGGCAGATAGAATTTGAAATCGATAATACCGGCAAAGTAATTAAAGTATGGTTTTTAAATATGGGTCAAAAGGGAGAGTTGAAAAAAGTTGAATAAAAAAATTAATAATTGTGACTCTTTTTCTTTCTCTCATTGGATAACTGATTTCTATATTTCCAGATAGACTCAGAATTTTTCTATTTATTTAGCCATCCATTTGCCTGCATCCAATTATACAATCGCTCTGTCCATTGGTCTTTCGTTGTTTGATTGTTCAGGCCAAAACCATGTCCTCCCTTTTCATAAATATGTATTTCAGCCTGCACTTTATTTTTCAATAAAGCCTGATAATAATAAATGCTGTTGAGCGGATTTACCACATCATCATCAGCCGCAAGCGCTAAAAAAGCAGGAGGCGAATCAGGCCTAACCTGTAATTCATTTGAATAATTCTTTATCATTTCATCCGAAGGCTTTTTTCCGATAAGATTTTCTTTTGATCCCATATGACAAATACTGTCTGCAAAACTTATGACCGGATAAAGCAATACCTGAAAATCAGGCCGAAGATTTATTTTTCCAGAATTATCAATATAACTTTTATTAAAATGAGTGGCGGCAGTAGATGCAAGATGTCCTCCAGCTGAAAATCCCATGATACCTATTCGTTTAGTGTCAATATTCCATTGACCTGCATTTTCTCTAACCAGTTGTATAGCTCTTTGAGCATCCTGCAAGGGACCAATTTCTTTATGTATCATCCATTTATCATTGGGGATTCGGTATTTCAGAACAAAAGCAGTTATTCCCCATTCGTTCAATTTTTTTGCTATTTCTGTTCCTTCCCAATTAAAAGCAAGAATACTATATCCACCACCGGGACAAATAATAACAGCGGTGCCGTTAGCTTTTTCTTTTGAAGGAAGAAAGACTGTTAAAGTGGGTTTTTGAATGGCTTCGATTCTAAGAATGGCATCACTTCCCATTACTACTTTCTCTTCATCCGGCGATGTTTTGTAATCAGGAATATTTCCCGTATACAATGGGATCACTTCCTGGGCGCATAATAGCAATGTCATTTTAAAAAAAAGAATTAAAAAAAGAATACGTTTCATAATATGAATATAAAACTTAGAGTTAGCGTGACATGATAAAACAGGATAGGAAATAAAAAGACCCAACATTTGTCAGGTCTATAAATTTTTTACATAACTACTTTCAATATTTCCCGATGTCCGCTTACAATATGTTCGGTAAATTTTCTATACCATTCCTGAAATTCAGGTTTTGACATATCCTTGCTGAACTCATTTTCAAAATCAGCTAAAGAATTAAAACTGTTTTCCATAATGAAGCGATATGCGTCACCTGTAAAATCGCTCAACATTCTCCGGTTTTTTGCATCGGGCATCATTCCGATTTTGTTGGCTTCTTCCATTAATAGTTTTACGGGGCGAAAGTGGCCGTACTTTAAATTAAAAATGTCTCTTACAATGTACATAGATCGTGGTTTTAGAGTTTAAAAAAATATTTTTTTGCAAGAAAAATAATGGAGTAGTAAGGAAGAATATTCAAGTTAGGAAAGGAACAGGAAAAAACAAAAAGCTCTTTAGTAATTTATGAGCTTTTTCACTGTTTCATCCAATCTTGCTTTGGCTAGAAAATTATTTTCCAGTTCAATAGAAAATGGAATAGGTGTGTCTAAAGATGCGCAACGCATTACCGGCGCATCCAAAATGGAAAAGCAATTTTCAGCAATCCATGCTACGATTTCTCCACCAATGCCGCCTGTTAAAGTATCTTCATGAAGAATCAATACTCTTCCGGTTCTTTGCACCGCTTCACGGATTGCAAAATAATCCAAAGGAGCCAATGTTCGTAAATCTAAAATATCAATAGAAATCTCCGGGTGCTCAGCAGCATAATCTTCGGCCCAATGAACACCGGCGCCATAAGTGATAATAGAAATTTCATCACCTTCTCTTACATGTCTTGCTTTTCCGATTTCAATTTCATAATAATCTTCCGGCACCGGACCACTTACAGAACGATACAAAGCTTTGTGTTCAAAAAATAATACAGGATTCGGATCGTTGATAGCGGCAATCAATAATCCTTTTGCATCCATCGGTGTGGAAGGATAAACAACTTTCAATCCAGGTACATGCGTAAACCACGCTTCATTGCTTTGAGAATGAAAAGGTCCGGCGCCAACGCCAGCTCCTGTCGGCATACGAATGACTATATCTGCATTTTGTCCCCAGCGATAATGAATTTTGGCAAGATTATTTACGATCTGATTAAATCCTACAGAAACAAAATCGGCAAATTGCATTTCCATCATACTTTTAAATCCTTCTAAGCTTAAACCTAATGCAGTACCAACAATAGCGCTTTCACAAAGGGGTGTGTTTCTCACTCTTTCTTTCCCAAATTCATTTACAAAACCTTCTGTGATTTTAAAAGCGCCGCCATATTCAGCAATATCCTGCCCCATCAAAATAAGATTGGAATGTTTCTGCATACTTTGATGAAGACCTTCTTTGATGGCATCAATTAATCGCAAGTGCTGAGTGGTGAGTGGCGAATCGTGAATCGTTAATCGTGAGTGGTTTTCTATTGACAATTCACTATTGATCATTGACGGCGCATATACATCTTCCAATTCATTTTCAGTATCAACTACAATAGATTTTATATTGAACCCAATAGCAAGTTCACTTTCAATTTTTTCTTTGAATTCGTTTTTTATTTCCGCCGCCTGCGTTTCATTCATCACTCCTGATTCGAATAGATACTCTTCAAAATTTTTAATCGGGTCTTTCATTTCCCACAACTTGAACAAGTCCAGTGGAACATATTTTGTTCCACTGGCTTCTTCATGTCCACGCATCCGGAAGGTTAAACATTCAATCAGATAGGGCTTTTTATTTTTTATGCAAAAATCTCTCACTCCTTTAATGGTATCATAAACAGTGAGAATATTATTTCCGTCAATAGCGACTCCTTCCATTCCGTACCCCTTAGCCTTATCAACCAAACTGATGCAACGATACTGCTCATTCACCGGCGTACTTAGTCCGTAACCATTGTTTTCAATAATAAATATGACAGGTAAATCCCAAACAGCAGCCACATTTAATGCTTCGTGAAAATCTCCTTCACTCGTGCCTCCATCACCGGTAAATGCAAGTGAAACTTTACCTGCCTGTCCGGTAGGCAGGTTTTCCTTCCTGAGTTTGTAAGCCAATGCAACGCCATCAGCAATGGCTAACTGTGGACCAAGGTGTGAAATCATTCCACAGATATAATGTTCCTTACTGCCAAAATGAAAACTTCTTTCTCTTCCTTTAGTATATCCTTCTTGTGCACCTTGCCATTGCAAAATTAATTTACTTAATGGCATCTTGCGTGTGGTAAATACACCAAGATTTCTATGTAATGGCATGATCCATTCGTCTGGTTGCAATGCCAATGTTGCGCCAACTGCTATTGCTTCCTGACCTATTCCGCTAAACCATTTCGAAATTTTACCTTGCCGGAGTAATAACAACATTTTGTCCTCGATCATCCTCGGCCATAAAAGACTTCGGTAAAAATGTGTGAGTTGTTCGTTGGATAAATCTTTGCGGTCAAATTGCATGATGCGAATTTCCTGTATTCATGGTGAATTAACAAAGAAGAAGCAATATCTATTGTTTATTATTTCTCTGGCGATTTTCTTCCCGGAATAGCAAGGAAGTAATCAGTGTAAGCAACAAGCTGAATAAAAGTCCCCATCCAAAACTATCAATTTGAAAACCTTTTACCCAGTTACTCGCCACCAATACGATAATTGTATTGATAACAAACAGGAACAATCCAAATGTCAATAAAGTAAGTGGTAATGTGAAAATGATAAGAATTGGTTTTAGAAATACATTTAATACAGCTAATGCTATTGCAAACCAGATTGCTGTTTCGTAACTGTTAACGTGAACACCAGGAAGAAACTGCGCCAGGATAAATGCAACGGCTGCAGTTACCAGCAATCGAATGATCAGCTTCATAATTTCATTTTTTTTTATACTACTACCAATTCATAAAACTGTTCAGGCTGAAAATATTTTAAAGCCAATTCACGAAGTTCTTCAGCTGTTACTGTTTTTATAGTATTGATGGAGTCATAAAAATATTTTTCATCTAAATTATTAAGTATAATATTTTTCCATCTTGCAATGATCTGAAAAGGGCCATCCAGGTCGCCAAGAATACCGCCGATCAGATAATTGCGGACAAGCAATAATTCTTCTTCATCCACCAGTTCTTCCCGTAAATCCTTCATCTCTTTATAAATTTCTGAAATAGTTGCTTCGCAAACATCTCTGCCGGCTTCAGTTGTTATTGTCATTGCAGAATAATGAATATGGTTATGCAGGTAACTATGAATTCCATACGTGTATCCTTTATCTTCCCGGATATTGCTCATCAATCTGGATCCAAAAAATCCACCAAACAAACAATTCAAAACCTGTGCTTTCAAAAAATCGGGATGATGGCGATTGGGAAATGGTCTTGCAATACGAATGGAACCCTGCACTCCGTTGGGATCATTGGTAACACGAACTTTTTTTTCTATTGCGGGTTGTAAAGGAATTTCCGGTAAAGAAATTATTCCATTAGCCAGATCTCCGAACTGTTCATTCAACATCAACTCCAAATTAGCTGGAAGTTTTCCCGCAACAAATAAAATAAATTTTCCCTGCTGATAAAATTTCTTATAAAAATCCAGTAATGATTCCCTTTTCAATGCATCAAAGTCTTCTTCAGTAGTGTATTTTCCGTAAGGATGTTGTTTGCCATATAAATAAGAATCGATTAATTGGCCGGCAACAAAATCACTTTTCTGCAAATTCACTTTCAGCCGTTGCTTCATATTCTGCTGATAAATGGACAGTTCTTCTTCTGACATAATAGAATCGGTAAACAACTCTCTTACTACCGGCAAAAGTTCTTTGATGTGTTTGGTAAGGCAATGAAGGCTAACAGATGCTGTTTCATTAAAACAACTTCGATTGAGATAAGAACCAAAGTATTCAAAATGTTCGTTGATCTGGAATGCCGTTTTATTTGAGGTTCCATTTCTCAATAAAAAATTTGTGGTAGCTGCTATCAGGTTTTTTTCTTCCAGCCAATTGCCGGCAAAAAAAATCCATTCCACCATCATTACATCCTCGGCACCGGCGTCAATAGCATACACTTCCACTCCATTCTTTAATGTAAATCTCTGACATGGTTTTAACTGAAGATGAAAATTGACCGCATCAACAATTGCGGGAGCTTTTTTTCTTTCCAATACTGCTTCTGTCATTTATGTTGCATTAATGTTCCGATAAATAATAAATAGTACTGCAATTTTCATTCTTAAAAACATTGCGGCTTTCCTGCAAAATATCTTCAGTGGTTACGGAGCCATATTTTTCCAATTCAAAATTCATCCACGAAGCATCGCCCAGCAATTCATAATATGCCAGGCTGTTGGCTCTGTTTATTAAACTCATGTCTTCGAAAGCAATCATGCTTTCTGTTTTATTCTTTACTTTTTGCAATTCAATTTCCATTACAACTTCCTGTTTCATCTGGTCCAATAAATCATTGACTGCATTTTCGGCCACTTCCATTTTGATGCCTTTCACTAATTTTCCTTCAATAGCGAGCAATCCGCTGTCTGTGCTGCCAAAATGATAACATTCTATATTGCTGAATAATTGTTTTTCTTTTACCAGCGACTGATAAAGTCTGGATGAACCACCACCACTTAGAATATCCGTCAAAAGGTCGGCGACATAATATCTTCTGTCCAGTCTTGGATAAATATGCCAGGCTTTATATAATGCATCCAGCGGCACGTTAGCTTTTATTTCGAGTTTTCTTTCTTCAGTTTGTAGGGGTTCCTGTGGCAGATTACGTTCATATTTTTCACCGGATGGGATTTCACCAAACCATTTCTCAGAAAGTTTTTTTACGTTTTCTGTTGTCACATTTCCGGCTACTACCAAAATGGCGTTGATAGGCCTGTAATGTTTAAAGAAAAATTTTTTTACTTCGTCCAGTTTTGCATTTTCAATGTGAGATAATTCTTTCCCGATTGTCATCCAGCGATACGGATGCACTTTGTATGAGAGTTCTCTCATTTTGTGCCATACATCACCATAGGGTTTAGTGAGATAATGTTCTTTAAATTCTTCACATACCACTTTACGTTGCGTTTCAAAACTTTTCTCGCTAAATGCCAATGACAACATGCGATCGCTTTCCAGCCAGAAAGCCGTTTCTAAATTTTCTGCCGGAAGCTGGATATAGTAATTGGTGAGATCGTTGGTGGTGTACGCATTATTTTCTCCACCTGCCATTTGCAACGGCTCATCATAATTGGGAATATTGACAGAGCCGCCAAACATCAGGTGTTCAAATAAGTGAGCGAACCCTGTGCGATCCGGATTTTCATCTCTTGCGCCTACATCATACATAATATCCATTACGGCCATTGGTGTTGATGTATCCCGGTGAACAATTACGCGTAACCCATTTATTAATGTAAATCTTTCAAATTGAATCATATCTATTCAACAGTTATGAATTTGTAAAGTTTGTAAAAATATTGAAAATTACGACGATGGGGAAATGACAGAGTTCTCTATATTCCTATAAAATGCTTTTTATTTTAAAAAAAATTTCCTGTAAGTGACCATCCCGGCGGATAATAAGTTTAATCCATTGGTTAGCTGTTTGCAAACTGATTTTATATTGATTAAGGTTTTGCGAGAAATTTCTATTTACTCCTACTACTATATCATTTTCTTTTACGCCAGCTTTATCTGCGGGAGAACCTTTTGCTACATCCCCTACAATGATAGCACCATTAACCAGATCGAATTCCAAACCTGAATAAGAATAATCAAACGGTTCGTAATAATGAGAGTTGGGAATTAAGTAAATATCCTTTTTATCGTAATTGAGAATGGTATTAAACCGACGAAGCAGGTCATTTCCCAATAAGCCACCCAAATATGGATAAGAAGTCACATTATACACGTCATCGAAAATATATATAGGTACCTGTCTGAATCGAAATGGACCCAATTTTACCTCCTTGATTACAGTTGCATACATTTTAATTTTACCACCTATTCCTTCTCCTTCTTTAGGAAAGAGTTTTCTTCTTTTGCCAAGTAAAGAATTATTATTCACAAAATCACTGGAAAGCATCATACAGGCGCCAGCTCCTATATCATACAAAAATTTCGAATTAACGGTCACAGCATCTTTTACTCTTACATTTTGAGCTGCCAAAGTGCTGATAGTTGGTTTAAGCAAATATCCTCCTTTAGGATAGCGAAGAGAACCTTTACTGCATATATCAATTTTCAGACTGTCATAATCAATCTTAATAATATAGCGGCTCAGAACAGAATAACCGATAATACCATCAATGCGTTCACCATATACTTCAGTCAAAATATCATAATCATTTACATGAAAATCAAGACTGTCAATTGTGAACCCGGGGAAATGAAGTTTCCGATTATAAATAAAACTCACCTTGCGAATACCAGCAATACCTCTTATAGTTCTGTTGCTGGGAATCGGGTGAATTTTCAGGTACTCAACGGTAGTGGAGTCAAGTGAAATTCCGCTGCTTCCTGAGTCAAGAATAAAATTAAGTGTGTCAGGATAATTATCTAACAGAGCCTGAATTATAACTATACCACCGGTCAATTGTGTAAATGGAATACGCGTCAAACATCGAGATGGAGATTCTATGAATTCTTCCTGGGCATATATTTTCATGCTTACAATCGTAAGCAGCATTAATATATATGTAAGAAAACTTTTCTTCATGTCGTTGGTCTGGGTGACAATTTTTTCGTTTTTTACAACAACAACTCTACTGGTAAAATAACGCCAACTTGTGTTGTTATTCTAAATTTAGAACAATACTTGGTTTGTTCAATGCCTTTCAACACTTTTTAATCCGGATACTTGTAAATTTGTGTTCAGACACGGGTTTATGGAACTATACGACTTGTACCAAAAGGCTTCAGAATTCAAATTTCTATCGGTTGCTGAAGGTATTTTTCTTTATCATCATGCACCGCTAACTGATCTGATGTTTATAGCTGATGAATTACGGAAAAAGCAGGTTCCGCACGGAAAGGTTACCTGGCAGATTGATCGCAATGTGAATACCACTAATGTATGTGTTGCCAATTGCAAATTCTGCAATTTCTACCGCATTCCCGGCCACCCGGAAGCATACATAACTGATATGCCAACATACAGAAAAAAAATTACTGAAACTTTTAAATATGGTGGCGATCAGTTATTGCTGCAAGGCGGACATCATCCAGAATTAGGTCTTGATTTTTACACTAAAACTTTTCGGCAGATAAAAGAAGAATTCCCAACTATAAAATTACATGCCCTCGGGCCACCTGAAGTAGCACATATCTGCAAGCTGGAAAAAATGAGCCACCACGATGTTTTGGTAGAATTGATAAAAGCCGGAATGGATTCATTGCCCGGCGCTGGTGCAGAAATCCTGATAGACAGAGTAAGAAGGATTGTTTCCAATGGTAAATGTGGCGCACAGGAATGGCTCGATATCATGCACGAAGCCCACAAATTATATATCACCACTTCTGCCACTATGATGTTTGGTCATGTAGAAACCATTGAAGAACGATTTGAACATTTTGTAAAAATCCGCGAAGTACAATCCAGAAAGCCAGAAGATGCAAAAGGATTTCTGGCTTTCATTCCATGGACATTCCAGGACGTAGATACATTACTTGCAAACATACGAGGTGTACACAACTTAACTACCCCCGAAGAATATATCCGTATGATTGCATTAAGCAGAATCATGCTTCCAAATATTAAAAATATTCAGGCTTCATGGCTCACCGTTGGTAAACAAACTGCACAAATCTGTCTGCATTCAGGCGCCAATGATTTTGGTTCCATTATGCTTGAAGAAAATGTAGTCAGCGCTGCCGGTGCACCCCATCGCTTTACTTACAAATCTATTCAGGATGCCATTCGCGAAGCTGGTTTTGAACCCCAACTCAGAAATCAGCAATATGAATGGAGAGAGGTCCCGGAAACTATTGTAGAGCAAATGATAACCTATTAAATAAAAAAGAGTCCCGATTATTTTCAGGACTCTTTTCAACAGGACTTAAACTAATCTTTTTACTTCGGATATTTTATAACTAGGTTATTAATTGGTTTTACTGTACGCAAATAAGCATAAATAGCTTTCAAATCATTGTCCGTCATTCCGGCAAAAGCTGAAATTGGCATAACAGTATTAGCATTTCCGGGATCATAATTATATCCCTTTTCATCACGGCAAACCGTGAATTTATTCAAAAATCTCTCTTCTGTCCAATTACCAAGTCCGGTGGAATCAGGTGTAAGATTTGCTGAAGCAACTTTATATTTCCCCATGTTAAATACGTTGCCTCCTGCAAAAACATGGCTAAAATCAGGTTGTCCTTTTACATAAGGCGTATGACAGTCTGAACAACCCGCCATCGCTGTCAAATATCCTCCATATTTCACTTGGTCACTTTCCGGTGGACGCATATTACTATCAACAGATTTTTGTAGCATCGGACCTGGATAAGCCATACTTATAGGAATCATCAATTGTCTTGCAGGTACTTTGTTTTTTATTGGCTTCAATGTTCTGATATAAGCAATAATGCTCATGAGATCTTCTTTTGCCATCCTGTTGAAAGTGGCATAAGGCATTAGCGGAAACAGTGTGTCACCATTTTTATTAATACCCTGTGTAATGGCTCTTAGAATTTCATCATCAGTCCATGTTCCTATGCCGGTTTCATTATCCGGAGTAATATTTCTCGCATATATTGTTCCGGGAATTGCATCCAGCATATCATGACTGAATTTTTCTCCCCCTTCTCCTTCTGTTCCGGGAATAACCGGACCACTAAATTTGCTAAAATCTCTCTGGCTGTGGCAATGGATACAGGCAGCTACGTGATTGGCAAGATATTCGCCTCTTGCAATGACATTTTTTATAGAATCCTCTTTGGCATTGGCCTGTTGTTCTGAATTGTTATTGTTACAGGCTGTAAAATAAATAGCGGAAGTAATAAATAAAAATACTGCCGCCGAAGCAATTAGCTTTTTCATAATGGTTTTCGTTTTTTTGTTAGGTGAAAAGAATGTACTTCTAAAGATGAGAAATTTTTTTAATAAAACAAAAAACTTGACAAGAAGACAGAACTACTCTATTTAATAAATTTGATTACTTCTTTGTTTTCGTTCATTACAATCAGTTTTGGCAGGTATCCTTTCTGAATTTTCCCAAGCTTATCGTCAAGCTTCATTAGCCGGGCCGGATAAAGACTGCACATTCTCAATGCTTCGGCTAATTCAATGCCGGCAAGGTTCACCAAATTCTGCACTGCTTTATTCATTGTCAAAGCAGAACCGCTTAATATTCCGGCAGATTCATATTTATCACCAGATAAATGGTGATGATAATAACCTTTGGTGGTTTCTGTTACCGCATCAGTTATTACAAATAATCTTTCTCCCATAATTTTCTTTGCTATTTGAATAGCTGCAAAACTAACATGATGTCCATCCGGGATTATGCTCGCCATAACTGAATAATGATTCATAATAGCGCCAACAAGACCGGGCTCCCGGTGTTGTAAGCTGCTCATGGCATTATATAAATGCGTGGCCACAGCAATTCCATTTTCAAATCCTTTCATCGCTTCATTGTAAGTGGCATTACTATGTCCGGCGGATATAATGACATCATGAGAAAGAATCAATTCAATTACTTCTTTGCTGCAAACTTCTGGCGCCAGGGTAATCATCTTAATTACATCTTTTCCATAAACCAATAATTCTTCCACTTCTTTTATTTCCGGAGGGTGAATCAATTCTTCAATATGTGCTCCTTTTTTTGCCGGGCTGATCCACGGGCCTTCAATATGCAATCCTAAAATTCCTTCGCCACCTTTTTTCCAATAATCTTTAACTGCATCTATGCATTTTAAAAATACATCTTTTGTATTGGTAGCAACAGTTGGTAAACAAAAAGCGGTGCCCCGATTGCGACAGTACTCATTTAGCTTAAACAAAGAATCTGCTTCAGGATAAACAGCCAATAATTTTCCAAGTGCTCCGTAAATCTGCAGATCAATAAACGCCGGAGCAATGATGCAATTGTGAAATTTTTCTATTTCTGCTTCATCAGGCAAAGATTGTAGCGGAACAACATCATGAATAATTCCATTCTGTACAACAACTACATGATCTTTTAACCAGTTGTCGCCGTTAAAAATTTTATCAGCAAAATATAATTCCGGTTTATTCATTCTATTTATACTAACAAATAATATATGGTTTATCGGACTGCTTGTTATCTCACGGTTAAAATAAACGGATATTTTCAATAATCGCTAACTTCAATTCCTATTGATAAAATGTATTTGCAAAAATAATTATGCCGGTTGAAAATTCTTTTTGGAAAGATAGTATTGATTCCTGGTATTTAAAACTGAATTCATCTGCCAATGGCCTGACGGATGATGCAGCAAATACTATTTTAAAACAAACCGGCCAGCAACGAAGAAAAATAAGTCGCTTTGGAAAAGACATCAGTCTCTTTCTTGGTCAATTTAAGAGCCCATTAATGTTACTATTGATCGCAGCTGTTATTCTTTCTGGCTTTTTAGGAGAAACATCTGACGTGTTTATCATTTCATTTATTATTCTTTCTACTACCATCATGAGCTTTTTCCAGGAACGTAATGCCGGTCGGGTGGTTGAAAAATTGCAATCTATGATTGCAATAAAAAGTTCTGTTTTGCGGAGCGGACAAACTATTGAATTACCGGCCGATCTAATTGTACCCGGAGACGTAATACAGTTTAAAGCTGGTGATATTATTCCTGCCGATTGTTTATTAATCGAATCAAACGAAATACATGCCAATGAAGCAAGTCTGACAGGTGAATCATTTCCTGTCAGCAAACAAACAGGAATAGTAGATGAAAAAGCTCCATTGTCAAAACGCAACAATTGTCTTTGGGAGGGCTCCAGTATTGTGAGCGGAACAGGAAAAGCAATAGTGATACAAACAGGAGTAAATACTATTTTCGGAAACATTGCGCAAAGTGCTTCAACATCTACAGAAACAAGTTTTGAAAAAGGAATCAAACGATTTGGATATTTTTTAATGAAAATAACCCTGATCCTATCCATATTTATTCTGGTTGTTAATCTTTTTTTTCATCGCCCTTTGATTGATTCGCTATTGTTTGCCCTTGCTTTGGCAGTTGGGATGGCACCTGAATTATTGCCTGCTATTAACACTATTGCCATGTCAGCGGGAGCCAGAAGAATGTTGCAAAAAAAGGTGATTGTAAAAAAATTATCTTCAATTCAGAATCTTGGTGAGGTAAATCTTTTATGTACTGATAAGACGGGAACAATTACTGAAGGACTTATTGAAGTTGCCGGAATCTACGATGCTACAGGTAATAAAAATGATTATGTTCAGCAATTGGCGTTTCTTAATGCTTATTTGGAATCGGGATATAATAACCCGATTGACGAGGCCTTGAAAAAACTGAATGTGACATTGAAGACCGCACCAAAGAAACTGGGAGAAATTCCTTATGATTTTATTCGCAAAAGGTTAGGAATCGGAGTTGATACCGGCGATGAAAAACTACTGATCAGTAAAGGTGCCGCAGCTAATATTTTTACTATTTGTACTCAGGTACGTTTAAATGAAGGCAACATTGTTCCCATTACTGATCATCTGCTTGAAATACAAAATCAATTTTTGAAATACGGAGAAAATGGTTTCCGGGCAATTGGCGTTTGTTATAAAAAAATCAACGGAACATCAATAACTAAAGATGATGAAAATGAAATGGTCTTTGCCGGTTTTATCACTCTCCAGGATCCGGTAAAAACGGGGATTATCAATGCACTAAACGCTTTGAAAAAATTGCAGGTTGGAGTAAAAATCATTACCGGCGATAATAAGACCGTAGCAGCAAGCATCGGAAAAAGTATAGGTATTTCAAATCCAAATGTTCTTGCAGGAGAAGATGTAGATAATTTAAGTACAGAAGCATTGCAACAAAAGGTTTTATCAACTCATATTTTCGCCGAAGTGGAGCCACGTCAAAAAGAAAGAATCATTCAGGCATTGAGAAAAAATTTTGCAGTGGCTTATATGGGCGATGGAATTAATGATGTGGGAGCTATTAATGCTGCCGATGTAGGGATCTCGGTTGATAATGCTACAGATGTGGCACGGGAAGCCGCCGATTTTGTTTTGATGGAAAAAGATCTGATGGTTTTAGCCGAGGGAATACGGGAAGGAAGAAAAACATTTGCCAATACATTGAAATATATTTTTATTAATACCGGCGCTACTTTCGGAAATATGTTCAGTGTCGCCGGAGCATCATTACTGTTGCCTTTCCTGCCCATGTTACCAAAGCAAATTCTATTGACCAATTTCCTTACTGATTTTCCTTATCTGTCCGTTGCTTCAGACAATGTAGATGAAGAACAATTAGAACGACCAGGAAAATGGAATATGAAACTTATCAGGAATTATATGATTTATTTCGGCATTCACAGTTCTTTATTCGACCTGATCACATTCCTTACTTTGTTGTATTTGCTCAAAGCTTCCGAGAGTGCTTTTCAAACCAGTTGGTTTATTGAATCGGTATTAACAGAGCTATTCATTTTATTTATCATACGAACAAGAAAATCATTTATCAAAAGTTTGCCCGGTAAATATCTTTTCCTTTTAAGTATTTTAGCGCTTATATTAACTGTTGGATTACCCTATGTACCTGTGGGAACTGATCTTGGCTTAGTTCCGTTAGCTCCTATAGTTCTTTTATCAATGTTTGCAATAGTTTTGCTGTATATACTTACTGCCGATCTTTTAAAGATCTGGTTTTTTAGAAAATTTATTGATCGTTCTTAAAATATTTTAAGCATTAGTGATGTTTTATTTAATAAATGATTTATTATGAAAAAGATTTTCTTTATGTTATTTTTCGTTCAGCTGATTTTTTCCTGTAACCAGGGAACTGGTGATACAAAAAATCTCGAAGCCCGTATTGACATCCTTGAAAAAAAATTGAACAATACTTATAAGCCCGGCTTCGGTGAATTTATGTCAATGATACAGGTACATCATGCCAAGTTATGGTTTGCCGGATTAAATCAAAATTGGAAACTAGCCGATTTTGAAATTCACGAAATGATGGAAGCCGTAGATGGAATTAAAAAATATGATACAGATCGCAGCGAATCCAAAAATGTTTCCATGATCGAACCAGCACTGGATAGCGTAAACACGGCGATAAAAGAAAAAAATCTTTCCCTTTTTAAAAACGATTTTTCGGTACTGACCAACACATGCAATAATTGCCACCGTGCCGTTAATTATCCCTTTAATGACGTAAAAATTCCGGAAACACCTCCGTTTTCAAACCAAGTGTTTAACAAGTATTGAAAAACAAGCCTTTCAGCTGATAATAAATCTGTAACCAATTCCTTTGATGGTGATGATCTCCAAAGCAGGATCGTCTTTTATATAACTGCGAAGTTTTGTGATATAAACATCCAGGTTTCTTGAATTGAAGAATGAATCATTTCCCCAGAGAAGGTTTAGAATATTTTTTCGGTCAATGATCTTATCGCGATTGATGTATAATAATTTAAGCAATTCACTTTCACGATAAGAAAGTTTGCGATCTTCTTTTCCATCGTTGAGCACTTGCCGGTTTACCTGGAATTTATATTTACCAATGTTCACTGAATCGCCGCTGATCTTTTGCGGATTTTCTGTTTTATTGTGCAGCAAGTTTTGTATCCGGACAATTAATTCTTCCATGCTAAATGGTTTCCGTATATAATCATTACCACCAAGTGAAAATCCTTTTACCACATCTTCAGTTTGTGTTTTAGCGGTAAGAAAAATTATCGGAACATCTTCATTCAATTCACGGATCTCATCAGCAATGGTAAATCCATCTTTATTGGGAAGCATAATATCCAGCACACAAATATCCGGTTGTGATTTTTTGAATAATGCAGTTGCTCTGGCTCCATCACTTTCCATGATTACTTCAAAGCCACGACTCTCCAAGCTTTCCCGAACGATCTTACCAAGAAATAATTCATCTTCTACATAAAATATTTTTGTTTTACTCATGTCACAATTTAGATTAGCTTTTTGAATATTTTTCTCCCATTACCAAAATCTATTACCGGCATTTCTTTCATGGGAAGTTTGATGGTGAAAGTACTTCCTTTGCCCGATTCACTTTCCACAACTATATATCCCATATGACTTGTAACAATTTCTTTCACATAACTCAAACCAAGTCCATACCCTTTAATGTTATGCCTGTTAAAATCAGGTACACGGAAAAACTTTTCAAACACACGTGACTGGTATTCTTTAGCAATACCCCGGCCATTGTCTCTTACTTTTATTTCAAGAATATTTCCAGGCAAAGAAGAGAGTTGCAATTCAATCACCGGGTTTTCATTACTATATTTTAAGGCATTATCCAGGAGGTTGTATAATACGCTGGTAATATGAAGCCTGTCAGCTTCTATCATAAAATTATCGCCGACAATTTTTACATTTACTTTTGCCTGACACTTTTCAAACTGAAGTTTCATAATCTGCATTATCTCATTTACAAGTTGGCGCATATCAAACATTTCTTTTTTCAACTCCACCGTTTTATTCTCAAACAT
Organism: uncultured Bacteroidota bacterium; assembly: GCA_963823125.1. Classification (GTDB taxonomy): domain Bacteria; phylum Bacteroidota; class Bacteroidia; order Chitinophagales; family Chitinophagaceae; genus UTBCD1. The sequence goes on along the minus strand of CAWGKD010000001.1, from coordinate 73,967 downwards.
GGATAGCTTGAGCACTTTATCCACCAGTAAGCCCAGCCGCTGTAATTCAGCAGCAGAAATTTCCAGGTACTCTTTTGTTTTTTCGGGATTTTGCGAAGCACCAAAATTTCTTAAGGCTTCAATGGCAACACCAACAGTAGCAATCGGCGTTTTTAATTCATGGGTAATGTTGCTTATAAATTCATTTTTCATTACGGCAAGACGGCGTTGCCGCAAAAGACTTCTGTATAATAATAAGAAAGATAAAATGGTGATGCCAACAAGAAAGAGAGAAAAAATTATTGGCGAAGTGATTTGTTTCATCAGGTATGGAAAAGTATTTCCTAATTGCATTTTATAAGTGATGGGATGCTTAAATCCAAGCGTTACTTCATTGGGAATTGGTTTAACAGGAAAAGCTTTTACGTTATCAAGTTTTACAACTGAAAATGGAACCTCAGTTTTTTGCTCTTTTAATGCCTTGGAATAAGCAGCGGAAATTTCATTTACTTTCAAAGAATCCTGCAATGAATCTAATTTTGTAAGAAAAACATAGACAAAATCTTTTTGTCTTTTTCTATTGTCAAAGCCCGGCAATCTTTTCGTCGAATCTCCTTTATAAAACACGTCTATTTTCTTTTCCGGAAAAGCCCGTCTTGATCTCCTTGCATCAAATCTTTCCACTGTATCCTTCATCTCATTCTGTAATGCATTTACTGTTATAACAACATTATCCCTCTGAAATAAGCCAGGCTCAAATGGTTCTTCTCCATTATCTCTCATAATTATTCTTTGATCTTTTGCCAGTGAATCAGGGAAAATTTTATCCAGTTTAAGTTTAGCCGCTTGCAAATGATGAACAGTTGTAATAAATGCAGTTTGCGTTTTCAGCTCCAGTGTTTTTTCTTCACGTTCATAAGTTTGTTTCAACCACCAGGCCTGAAAACCGGTAATACCGAGAATGGCAAACATCATTAATATCCCGAGCCAGCGAAGTTTTTTCATTTCATTTTTTTCCGGGTACAAATTTAGATCATAGTTTCCGGCATTTCCAGAGCAATTAACCTTTATTAACCTTAATGCAAGGTGGCTTAACTTATCTTGCATCTTCGCTTTTTTAGTTTTGAATTAAAATAAAAAAATCATGAAGAAAATATTGATTGCAGGTTGTGCCGTTATGATAGCAACCATTGTTCTGGCACAACAAAAAGAAGGTAAGGTAATTTATGAACGCACCACACAGATGCAGATACGCTTTTCTACCATGAATGATGATATGGCTCGAATGATCCCGAAATCAAGGACGGATAAGTTTGAATTGTCATTTGCCAATAACCAATCGCTTTGGAGACAAGCCGAGGAGGAAAATAATAATGACAACGGATTTAACGCTGACGGTGGTGATGGCATGCAGATACGAATGTTTGTAGCTGGTTCAGATGATGTGATGTATTGCAATTTTGATGACGCTAAAAAAGTAGAGCTGAGAATGCTGTTTGATAAAAAATTTATTGTTGATGACAGTATTCGCCCACTGAAATGGAAACTGAGCGACGAAACAAAAACTATTATGAATCATCTTTGCCGCAAAGCAACTTCTGTTCAATACAGCAAGCGCATGACGATGAATATGGACAATGGAAAAATGGAACGCAAAGAAGTGGAAGACACTGCAAATATTATTGCCTGGTTTACCACGGACATTCCTGTATCAGCAGGGCCAGCAGAATTCCAGGGACAGTTGCCGGGACTCATTCTTGAAATGGATATTCATGATGGCAGGCAAGTTTATAAAGCATTAAGCATTTCTGAAAAAGCGGATGTAGCAAGTATCAAAGAGCCATTTGGTAAGAAACATTATACTCCCGATGAATTCAATAAAGAAAGAGAAAAGATGATGGACGAGATGCAAAAAAATAATCAGGGAGGTGACCGGATGTTTATAAGAAGAGATATTAATTAAGTAAAAAAAGCGAGCCCTTTCGGAACTCGCTTCAGCTTTAAACCATCCAATGAAACTTATAATACAAAACTGCTGATCTCATCCCTGTACTCTCTTATATCGCTGGTGCCGATTGGCATCACCCGGAATATATGTTCCTTTCCACTGTCCAATCCTGTAAGTAAAAGTTTTGCCTGTGATGATATTGGTTCTGGACGGAACCGGAATAATTGGTTGCTGCCAGAACTCTGACCGTTGGGTATTGTTTCTTATAAAATGTTGCGTGACTTTTAGGAAATGTTACCTGACATTGGGAAAATTCTACCTGACATTGGGGAAATGTTACCTGACATTGGGAAAATGTTACCTGACATTGGGAAAATTCTACCTGACATTGGGGAAATGTTACCTGACATTGGGAAAATGTTACCTGACACTGGGTAAATGCTACCTGACATTTAGTGAAAAACAGGTCACTTTTTTTGAAAAAGACTCCAGATTTTGAAAAAAGGATATGGTTTTTGTGAAAAAGCATGCGTTTTTTGATAAAAGGGCCATTTTTTAGAAAAAAGTCGGCTAAGCCCTCTCTGAATAAGGATGTTTCTTAAGTCCCGCCGGGGTCTCTCTCAGAAGACCCTGGCGCAACAAAAGTGATAAACTTCGTATATTCAAGTGTTGCCTGCAATTGTACAATGACCAAACTACTTATAACGACTTTTCTATTTTTTCTCATGAGTTGTCTTGATAATAATTCAAGTCAAACCTATCTGCCACCCGACAAAAAAGATGTCAACAAAATTGTTGAAGCAGTGGTTAGTCAAGACAGTTTGCTATTTCGTAATACAGACAACTCCCAACTAATCCCTTTATCAGTAAACTTAAGAAAACTAAGAGTTACTGTACCTGACACGACTACTGACGTTTCGCCACCAATTGACCATAACACAGTTTCAATTTTTAATTTGTTAAATAGTTTGGTCAATAATAAAAGATTTTTTGAACGATCAGACTCATCTTATTTTCTCTTTCAGAATAATTCTGTAGATACATTTACAATTGACAAGTCAATAACAGAAAAATTAGCTATCATGAATTCTTATGTACAACAACAGAAGATTAACTCAACCCGGTTTGCACACTATTATGACTTGACAATTCCCATTTTGTCGGTTGACAAAAAGAAGGCATATATTGAATTAACCAATAACTGTTCAGGTTGCGGCGGGGCTACAGCATTTTATTTGGAAAAAATAGATAGTATGTGGACAGTTATTGGGTGGCAACGACTTTGGCTGAACTGACAAACAACCTCCACCTTGATTCATATCCCACGAACCATTTTATTCATTCTCTCATTTTGTAATCACTCTCATAAATCCACCTTTACCTGCATTATTCAATCCTGTCTTACTTAAACTATAAGTAAAGCTCAGCATGAAGAAACGGCGCAAGGTAATTACTCTTGAATCTTCAATGTAATTCTGATTGGTGGTTCGGTTGATACCGATATTCTGGTTCAACAGATCGCTGACGCGGAACTTCAGTTCACCGCGGTTGTAATGCAACATTAATTTACTGATGCTTGCATTCCACAAAGGCACATTGGTATTAAAGCCGCTGGCACGCTGGCTGTTGATGGTGTAAGTAAAATCTGTGGAGAAGAAAAAGTTCTTTGGTAGTTGCCAGTCAACATCTGTTTCATATTCCTGCTGAAAATATTTATTGTTGAGCGCCGACTGCAACGAATATTTTGTGTTGTTATAATTCAGTGTTGCCACCAAAGCAATACTCAGTTTTTCCTTCGGATTCATATCCAACCGGATGTTGGGGCCAAATGTCAAAGTCTTAATATCATTTGCAATTGTATTAATGAATTGCCGACCTTTGTTATAACTGAAATCATTCCCGATGCTGAACATCCCTTTCAGAAAATGAACCGGCATTCCCCAGTTAATATTCGCACTCATGTTATATGCGCCATTTACATTTACCGGTTTTGTTGTCTTCACTCCAAATTGATTTACGGAATCATAATTCACAATCTTGTTTTGTGTTTCCTGTAAATTGAAAAACAGAAACAGATTTTGATTTTTGTAAGGAGTAATTAAATTCAGATTTCCTTGCAATGCGTTGGTGAATTCCTGTTTCAGATCAGGGTTACCCACTTTTATATTCAACGGATCACTCAAATCCGGCACCGGTTGCAGTTGCGACATGGACGGTTGATTGGTAAACGTAGAATAATTGATGGCAAATGTTTTGAATTTTGAAAAATTATACTGGAATCTTGCATTGGGCAAAATATTGCGAAACGTTTTGCTGATCACAGAATCTTTCGTTCCACTGATAATTTTTCCCTGCAAATCAGCTTGCTGCCAGGTGGCGCCAAATGAATAATTATATTTTCGCCTTTGCGTACGGATGCGAATACCGCCGGTTGTATAATCATACAGGTTTGCAAAATCATTGGTGAGTTGCGGATTCAGTACATCATATTTACCGCTTAGCTGATTATAATTCATCGTCGCCTTTTGCGAAGTATTATTGGTTTCGCTTCTGCCAATGCTGAATTCCATCAGTGAATGTTTAAACAATGGTTCTGTATAAACAGCTTTGGCCGTATAACCTTTCAAATTACTTTCATTGGTATTTTGCTGGTTCAATGTATCCAGAAGAATTGGAGCACCAAGCGGATTATAAAAATTGGTGATGGACGAAAGGCTTCCGTTACCGGTGCTGTTGTTCAAACTCGTCTGCATTGAAAGAGAAAATGTTCTTCCCTTGCGATGAAATTTTCTCCGGTACATAACAGTGTTCTGAAAATTATACCCTGAACTGTTGGAAATATTATTGCTGAATCCTTCATTGGCCAATGCTCCATTGCCACCAAATGTCTGGTAATCGCTTTGTGATTTATTGCTCGTTTGCTGATAACTGAACGATGGTGTAAAACGAATAGAATTAAAAGAATCTATCTGGTAAAGAACATTCAAATTGAACCGGTGGCCATTATTAAGATTATCAGTAAATGAATTCTGATTATAAGAATACGTTGAATCGGGAAGCAAGTATTGTCGTTGAATATGACTTTCGGTAGTGGGATTATAACTGTTATAAAAATAATTATTCTGCAGATCAATTTTTTTACCAATGATATTATTATAATTTACTCCTCCTGCTTTTGTAGTATTAATTCCGCTTTTATTATTTTGTCCGGCCATGCCAGAGGCTCCGGCATCGCTGATATTTATATTAACTGTACCACTATTAAGATTATTTTTCAATTGGGACAAAGCGCCGGTGAAATTCAATATATCCATAAAAGAAAATCCATCAGAATTATCATTATTGCCCATGCCAATCGCCGACATTTGTCTGGCTCCTTTAAAAGAGTTTACATTGAATTTTCCTTCGTAACGGCCATCGGTTCCTTCACCGGCATTTATTTTTCCAAACAATCCTTTCTTTTTATCCTCTTTTAATTTCAGGTTAATTGTTTTTTCATAATTACCGTCTTCAAAACCGGTAAGTTCTGCCTGGTCGCTTTGTTTATTGTACACCTGCACTTTATCTATAGCATCAGCTGGTAAATTTTTTGTAGCAATTTTTGGATCGGTGCCAAAAAAATCTTTTCCATCGACCAAAACCTTCTTCACCGTTTCTCCCTGCGCTTTGATGGTTCCATCTTTCTGCACCTGGATGCCTGGCATTTTTTTCAATAGTTGTTCTACATTGGCATTGGGTTGTGTTTTGAAAGAATTGGCATTATACTGAATGGTATCATCAATAAGGGTAACTGGCGGCGCTTCATTCTTTACCACCACTTCTTCCAGCACTTTATTTTTGTCAATCATAACAATATTTCCGAGATCAACATTTTTATGGTTATTGTCAATAGTAAAATACCGATTGCTGTTATGATAACTGATATGAGTGATCAACAAACGATATTCTCCATTGGCAATTCCTCTCAGTTCAAAATATCCTTTGCTGTCTGTCATTGTAAATGTGACCAGCGAAGAATCTTTTTTCAACTCTACTGTTATTGTTGCGGACGAAACTGGTTGCCTTGCGGAAGTATCAAAAGCTATTCCTTTTACGGTGCCATTTTTTTGAGCCAATATATGCAGGCAGAAAGCAAATAAAAAAATCAGCAGTGAATAAAATTTTCTCATTTCCATATTTTTCTGTCACGAAAATATTCTGATCTCAAAACAAAGCCAGTTAATTTGGTTTGGTTTAATGTTAATGAAGGTTAACATTTATGCTTTCTGTTTATTGATTCAACCTTGAACAAAATAGTAATTAAAACATGTGTTTTTACGAATATTTTATAAAAATATCAGACAGAAAAAATATTCGCCGACTTGAATACTGTTAAAATCAGAATTGACTATATACTTTTATCCTCCGTTTCACGTTAACATTAATCCAAACCGATCGTAGATGAAAAACAAAAACATTGTACATGCTCACGAAGCAGCAAAGATTTACCGTCATTATTACAAACCTTCCCTGAATATTTTTCGTTTGCTGAAATCTGTGTTGTCGGTTTTTTTATCCGGCTCACCGATTGTGGCTGAAAATAATTCTAAAAGAAAATAATTGCACTTAGTTACTCGCCCATTTCAATATTACAACGCTCCGACAAATTGGAGCGTTTTTTATTTAATAATAATTTATATGATATTGGAGGTTTTACAGAAGAAGCAAAGTTTTTTTAATCATCATTACCTCCACGGAAGCGGCCCCCACCATCACCTCCGCCACGACGAAAATTGTTGAACATGCCCGGCATTCTTCTTTGCTGCTGAGAACCAGGGAACTTATTAAGATTCCAGGTAAAGGTAAGCATCATGTAACGGGAAAGTGTATTTGTGCGGCTAACCGAGTAACCGGATGTTGATACGGATTTACTTACATAAGTATTTGAATTCAGCAAATCAAAAGTGGTTAATCGGATTTCACCATTCTTTTTCTTGAAAATTGTTTTTGCAATACTTGGACTTAATAAGGGAATGCTTGCATTATAACCCGGAGTGTGATTATTTGTATATGTATAATCAAAAGTGGTAGCGATCAACCATCCTTTATTTGTATAAGCTGTTATTTCCGCACTGAACTTTTGCGTAAAATAATCCAGGTTTTGATTTGAGTTCAGCGAGTTCTTTCCAATATTATAAGTGGAAGCAGAACTGAAATTCATGTCAAAATTCTTTTTGATATTCGTCGTCCATGAAATCGTTTCTGTCAGGCTTGTGTTCTTTGTATAATCGTGTTGATAGACAATATTTGTTTTTGATCTTGAAGTATCAGCCAGGTTCTGGCTTTGCCTATAATTAATATTTGAAATAAGATTTAGATTGGATTTGGGTTTCTTTAAAGCAAATCCATAATTAAAATAGCCAGACAAATTATAAGTACCATTCAAATTTACATAGGTGCTTGTCTGTCCGCCTTTCTGATTGGGAATAGTGGCGCTTTGTATATCGTTCACAGTAGTGCTGGCATTAATAGTTGCAAACATTACTCGTTGGGAGTTTGGATCAAATGATGCATACAACATACGCAGGTTATGGGTAAACTGCGGCTTTAAATCAGGATTGCCCACCAAAAAATTTACATTATCAGATGTTGTTGTAAGCGGCTGCAGTTGCGAGGCTGACGGAGTTCCTGTTCTGCCCTGATAAAAAAACCGAAGACGTCGTGTCCGGGAAAACGAATATTGAAAAATAACAGTAGGAGTAAAATTTACATAATCATGTGCTACAGTAATGTCTTTCGTTGTGTTGTGACTGTTGAAATTCAATAATTGAATTCCTGAACCTAACATGAGGTTAAACTTTGGATTTTGTATCCGGTAATTTAAAGTAAACCGGTTTGAATTAGAAGTGAATTTATAAGAGTTACTGAATAAACTATCAAATGAAAGATAGCTGTGTAATGAATCTACATAATCATAAGTATTATTGACTGTATTGTTCTTGCTGAATGCATAACTATAATTTAATTCAATGACCTGGTTTTTTCCAACCGGCTCGGTATAGGAAATCGTAGGGCTGATGTTATAAGAATGAAGAGAATCATTATAATGCTGATTGATTACTTCAAGCGAATCCACCGGCCCGGAAAATAATTTATAATAAGTATTATGGGAATAATAAGAACCATCACCGTTATTTACATTCACTGTACCATTAAGATCAAGAGAAAGTGTCCGGTATTGTTTTTTGAATTTATGCCGGAAAGTAAGATTAGAACCATTGATATTAAAACCGTTATTCACGCTTGATGAACTGCCATAAAGATTATTAATTGGGGAACCATTCTGATCTACTGTTGATGAAGTAGATGAACTATTTGGCCGCGTAGTTTGAAAAGTAAGGTTGGGACGAAATACAAGTGAGTTATTGCTGTCAAATTTTTGTTCCAGGTTAAAATTAATTCTTTGATTGGTGGTTCTCTGGATAGCAGATTGATCACTATTGGTGATATTGGCGCTGTCACTCGTATAAAAATTATTTCTTACGGACAAACTGGATCCGTCAGACGATACGTGTTGAAAATTATAAAAATAACTTCCGGTAATATCCGTATTCGGACTCCAGGAATCTTTATAATTAATACCTCCGGCCGCAACAGAAGTGATTCCGGGATTGCTTTGATTAGTGGCTGCAGCAGGTCCGCCACCGCCACGGCGGCCACCGGAACTACCTAATATATCCTGTATAGTAAAATTTTGTTTATTGATATCATTGGCTTGTCCTAATACAGAAATCTGCTGGTCGCCATCAAACTTGTGCATATTAACGCTTTCATCATAATCACCATTAGTTCCTGCACCAGCTACAGTTTTTCCAAAGTAACCTTTTCGTTTATCTTTCTTGGTTGTAATGTTTAAAGTTTTAATCCGGGTTCCATCATCAAATCCCGAAAATTTACTTTGATCATCCAGATCATCGAACACCTGTATTTTATCAACGATATCCGGCGGAAGGTTTCTTGTTGCCAGTTTAGGATCGTCATTGAAAAACCGTTTGCCATTTACTAAAACTCTTTGTACAGCCTCACCTTGTGCAGTAATATTTCCGCTTGCATCAACCTGGATGCCTGGAAATTTTTTTAATAAATCTTCCACTACAGCATTGGGCTTGGTGGTATACATGGATGCATTATATTCCACCGTATCTTTCTTTACAGTCATTGGCGGTTGTTGAATAACAACACCCGGTAATAAATCAACTGCTTTTTGAATATAAAAAGTGCCAAAATCAATTTTTAAATTATCCGAATTGATAGTGAATTTTTTAACAACCGGTTGATATCCTTCAAAAGTAATAATCAGGCGATAATCACTCGCGTTGAGGTTTCTTATCAGGAAAGCTCCTTGTTTATTAGTAACTACAAACTGAATTGCAGAAGTATCAGACAAAGGTGTAACAGAAACGGTAGCATAACTCAGATCCTGTTTCTCTAACGTATCAGCAATCTTTCCGGTAACAGTTCCTCTGATTTTGCTTTGAGAAAATGAAAGATGCGTAAAAAACATTAATGGTATTCCTATAAAAAGAAGCTTAATCATTGCCAACTAATAAAATATTATTAAGAAAAAAAAGAATGTCTTCTAAATAAGAGTTAAACTGTGTACGAAGTTGGACGTAATTCCTTAAGAAAAAATTGCGGTGGGCTTTGAAGTAAAAATAAAATAAATCACGCTTACATATTAGCTAAATAAATATTCTACATCTTCTTTAGTGAGAGATTTTACAAATGTGGCATCATCAGCAATAAGTTCTTTGGCAAGCATTCTTTTCTTTTCCTGCAGTTGAAGAATTTTATCCTCAATCGTGTCTTTACAAATCATTCGGTATGCAAAAATATTTTTGGTTTGCCCAATTCTGTGCGTGCGGTCAATGGCTTGTTGTTCTACAGCAGGATTCCACCAAGGATCAACAATATACACATAATCTGCAGCAGTTAAATTCAATCCCACGCCACCGGCTTTCAATGAAATCAAAAAAACTCTTTTGCTTTCGTCGGTCTGAAAACTTTGAATGGCTTTTTCCCTGTCCGGCGCTGATGTGCTGCCATCAAAATATTCATAATTCACTCCTAACTGATGCAATTTTTCTTTGATCAGTGCTAACATGCCGAGGAATTGAGAAAAGATCAGCGCTTTATGATTACTGATATTTTCTGTAATCTCCCTGGCCAGTTCTTCTAACTTGATGGAATGATTTTCAAATTTTTCCGGTTCATTTAATATAGATGGTGAATCACATATCTGCCGCAGCTTCATCAATCCCTGCAAAATAGTAAGCTGAGACCGTTGAATTCCCTGTTCCTGTATTGTTCCTAAAATTTTATCCCTGAAATCATTTCTGTATGCGTCATAAATATTTCGTTGCTTTTCTTCCATTTCACAAAAAAGAATCATTTCCAATTTTTCAGGAAGATCTTTTGCAACCTGTTCTTTTGTTCGTCTTAATATAAAAGGGTACAGAATTTTTCTCAAATGATCTTTTCGTTCTTCTTCTCCAAACTTATCTATAGGAATTGAAAATTCCTGCCTGAAAAATTCCATAGTGCCCAGCATGCCCGGGTTCAGAAAATTCATTTGTGCAAAAATGTCAAACGTATTATTCTGAAGCGGTGTTCCACTCATACACAACCGGTGTTTTGCATTCAGCAAGCAAGCCGCTTTAGTAACCTTACTCGCCGGATTTTTAATGGCCTGCGATTCATCCAGTATTACATAATCAAACTCAACACTCATCATTAACTTAATGTCGCTTCGCAATGTACCATATGTTGTTATTATAATATCATGATCCGCCAGTTCTTCTTTGTTCCGTGTTCTTGTGCCTCCATGATGAATCCGGTAAGATAATTTTGGAGTAAATTTTTTTATTTCATTTTCCCAGTTGTATATAAGTGTGGTTGGACAAATTACAATGGATTTTATTTTACCATTCTCATTTTTATAATGCTCCAGGAAAGATAATGCCTGCACTGTTTTTCCCAAACCCATGTCATCTGCAAGTATGCCGCCCCATTTTATTTCACTCAGATAATTCAACCACTGATAGCCCGCCACCTGGTAAGGACGCAAGACCATTTTCAAACCATCCGGCGGTTCAATTTCATTAATCCTGTTAAATTCACGAAGACGGCTGTATTTTTCTTCTAATTGAACGGTCAATTCATTTTCATCACGGTTCTCATATAATTCATCTACTACACTTAAATAATAACGTGACAATTTTAAAGTATTCGTTTTCCCTTCGCCAATCCGGAACAGCAATGAGTATTTTTTGATCCATTCTTCAGGCAAAATTCCCAGTGTGCCGTCATTCAACTGAACAAATTGTTGCTTATTAGCCAACGCTCTTTTTACTTCGGAAACTGTTACTTTCTGCTCACCAAAGACAATATCCACTTTTGCATCAAACCAGTCTGTATTACTGCTGATAAAAATTTTTGTCTGTGGTTTAGCAGTATTAAAACGGAAATTTTTCAGCGCTTCAAAACCAAAGACCGGCACTTTCATTTCTTTCATAGCATCTACAAAAAGAAAAAACCAATTGTTTTTTAAAACATCCGTGCCCCGCAATGCCAGTGACAATGAGTCATCATTATAAACAAAATTGGAATGAAGATTTTTAAGCTTTTCAACAAATATATTTTCTGCAGAACGATTTCGATGAACAACGATTACTTTGTCGCCATGCGGTATTATAATCTCATCACGTTCTCTGGTTCTTGTTTCGTATCCCTTATAAGAAAATGAAGGTTGAAAAACGAGATAATCTCCTTTCTCCAGTAAAAATAATTTCACTTCCGGATCACCATCCTTTACTTCCTGCACCAATGCCCGGTCAAAATCCACTTGTTGTTCTTTTGCAAGCGGCACAATGAACTCGTGTAATATTTTATTCCAGTCGTCCTGTGATACATTCATTTTTCCGGAAGGAAGAAATTTTTCAATAAGCTGAATAGTTTCAGTATTCTTCCATAGATGCAGTTGATTGTTATATAAAAAAAATAAAGGGCTTTCATTTTCGTTTTCCGACAAGTCATATTCCATACCGTCCGACTTTACCCGGCATATAATATTATAATGGGAATTTTTTTTAACCAGAAAATGCGGCTTGGCTTCTTCTTTTATCAGCTGCAACGGCTGAAGATTATTTGTTTTAAAAGTCTTTTTATCCGGCAACAGGAAAATCAACGGATTTTCTGAATTTTCAGAGAATAATTTTTTTAGTTTGGGCAAAAGATATTCTGCCATTAATTCTTTTGTTTCATCGGGCAGATCATCTTCTTCCTGGTGAATTATATTTTCCCATATCCCTGAAAACGGCGAGTTACGGTTGATATATTTATTAATTTCTCCTTCCTGCAGTTTTCGTAAAGAAGTAAGTAACTGTTTATCCTGATCGTTTAAATGATTTGCATCCACCCACCTGTTCACATCAAGTTTTTCAACCTTGTCCGTAAAAGCTTCAGCTTTATCATTCAATTCGCCGGTCACTGCATCAATCTTAAAAAAGGGATATGAATTATTATTAAAGTTGAAAACAATTCCAAGTCTTTGTGTGGATACAACGAGTTCCTGAATTTCCTCGGTTTCTTCTGTGGTTTGTTGTGGCACAGCTACCCATTGGACCGGAGGAGCTGATGATAATGCTACTTTTTTTATACTGCTGTCCAGAACTCTTAAATATGGTTTTCCTTCCTTGTAACTGAATTCAAATTTGCCGGTAAGATCATCACTTAATGAATAGCCATAAGCTTCCAATAATTTATTTTTTTCTTTATCCCAATTTCTGATGCTGTCGAAATAACCGGAACCATAAGAATGCAATAGTTGAAGGAATACGATCACTTTTGGTAAACAGAGTGGATGTTCTGTTTCTGCATAATCACAGCTGGTATCAAAATTTCTTTCTTCATTTCTGCGGATGATGACTTTGTACTGTTTTCCTTCCATGATCACCGATGCCTTTACTGTATCATTGGCTGCCACTTCAATACTGGCTTTATGAGTGCGTAAGAATGTTTCTGCTTCTGCAAAAGCTTCCGGGGAACAAAGTATCCGAAGCGTTTTTAAATCAATAAATTTCATTTTAACTACCGTATGCTTTTGATCATAGAACACATTCCCTGTTTGCAGGTTTCCCCTGTCAATCATTTCCTGCAATTGAAATAATGCGGCAGCTTCATGCCGGCAGATTTCTCCTAAATTATACGGACAGCTACAACGAAGTGAAAGAGATTTGGGATCATTTAATTTTTGAACATAAACTTTATAAAAAGTAGAATAGGTATCATCCTTAACTCTGAAAACAGCTGAGCTGAAGACTTCATCGTGTTCAACCAATTCTACAAACCCGATAGCATGAATTTTTTTCCCCCTGCGAATTACTTCGTCAGTTCCATGGGTATAAGCATATTTGATAAGGTGTGGTAAGGCCATAGGTAAATTTCCAACAACAAATAATAAATCCCGAAAAGGCAATCTGCAAAAATAAAAGGAAGTGAGCAGGATTTCCTCGCAAAGAAGAAGAAATTAAAAATATTTTTTTCTAAAAAATAAAATCAAAATAAAGTATCTTTACAGATTTTTTATTTCACAATTAACTTTCCATCTTCATATTGTGGCAAAACATTTGCAAGATCATTAGTCAGACAATATTGAATATCTTTTTGAAGTCCAAAACCCATCAGCCGGTGATAATGTGAAGCATCACTTTTTTTCATAAATTCAAACGGATTTTTTTTTGCTTTTGCATACATTGACTCAGCCATGTGTGACGAATCGCAATTGATAGAAAAATAATTCCGGACAGTGGATATAACTGCTCCGGCAAATAAAGTATCTTCTATATTTACCTTGCCTTTCCATGCAGCACATCCCAGAACAACATTCTTTTTCATGAAGGCTAAATGATTGCACACTGCTGAAAGATTAGAAAAAGATCCGGTAATAATTTCTTCAGCGTTTTTATCCAGAGCCATTTGCAATAACCGGGTTCCGTTGGTTGTTGTCAGCACCAGTGTTTTCCCTTCAATAAATTCCCTCGGATATTCAAAAGGGGAATTACCATGTTCCAATCCTTCTGCAATTTTTCCATCTCTTTCGCCGGCAGTGATGCCTTCAATTTGTTTTCCTAATTCTATACAGCGGCTTACACTGTCAACGGGAATTACGGACCGGGCGCCATTGTATAATGCTGTAGCAATAGTAGAAGTGGCCCGTAATACATCAATGATTACTACAATGCTGTCACTAACATCATATAGATGTAAAAGTGCCGGAGAAAGAGATGTATGCAAGGTGGGTTTGTTGCTCATGCTTGCTGTAAAAACAAAAGTAATGGAAGAAAATTTAATGAAAGGCCAATGCTGATTTATTTTATCAGAAGGTGTTTCCATTTTTCACTTTCTGCATATTCCCGGATGGTATCATTACGCTGTTGCAACAACCGGTTCACGTATTTTAAAAGAAATAATTTATCAAATAGCTTCCCAAAAGTTCCATATGGCGCTTCATACTGAAACATATCTATCATTATGGTTCCGTTATCACAGGGTTTAAAATGATGTTCATGTTTCATCATTTTAAAATCACCGCTCATTTGTTCATCAGTGAAAGAGTAGGGTTTTTTCATATTGGTTATTTTAACCCGCAGGAATCTGTTCTTAAAAAGATGTTTTGCTTTCCAGGTAATGGTGTCATCTTTTTCAATCAATCCAAATCGTGTGCCCGCCACAGATTCCTCTTTATATTTCGTCATCGATTTTTTATGTAATTCAATATTCCGGCTAAGATCAAAAACTACGTTAACCGGAGCAGCAATAAATGTGGTTAGATGAATAATCGGCATAACTGAAAAATATATAGTTTGCCTCTAATGTATCAACTTTCATACCTAATTAAAAGGAATCTTTACAACATTTGCTTTAAGCAGCTTATCCCTGACCTTAATATAAACTTCAGAACCAATTGGAGAAAAATCGGTTTTAACATATCCCATTCCAATTGCCTTGCTCAATGATGGTGCTTGTGTACCTGAAGTAACAACGCCAATGGTGATTCCTGAAGAATCTTTTATTTCATATCCGTGGCGTGGAATTCCTTTGTCAAGCATTTCAAATCCCACCAGTTTTCTTTGAACTCCGTTATTCTTTTGACTTTCTATAAATGCTTTTGATGTAAATTCTTTATTGAATTTTGTGATCCAACCCAATCCTGCTTCCAGGGGAGAAGTGGTGTCATCAATATCGTTTCCATACAAACAATATCCCATTTCAAGACGTAATGTATCTCTTGCGCCAAGTCCAACAGGTTTTAATCCTTGCGGTCCACCGATCTTAAAAATGGTCTCCCATATTTTATCAGCATTATCATCTTTATCTTCAAAATAAATTTCTACTCCTCCTGCGCCGGTGTAACCAGTCGCACTTATCAATACATTTTCTACTCCTGCAAATTTTCCTTTTGCAAATGTGTAATATTTTAAATTTAAAATATCTAAATCAGTTAGTGGTTGCAGCATTTTAGTTGCACTTGGTCCTTGTATTGCCAACAAACAAGTTTTATCAGAAATGTTATGCATCTCCACATTCTTTGTATTGTGCTTTGAAATCCAGTTCCAGTCTTTTTCAATATTGGATGCATTCACCACCAGCATATAAACTTTATTTTCTTCAATGCAATAAACCAGCAGGTCATCCACAATGCCACTGTTATCATTAGGCAAACAACTATACTGTGCTTTGCCAGCAGTAAGTTTCGATGCATCGTTGGTTGTTACCCGCTGAATAAGATCTAAAGCATTTTCCCCTTTCAAAATAAATTCACCCATGTGGCTTACATCAAATATGCCAGCATTCTTTCGAACAGCGGCATGTTCATCATTAATGCCGGTATAACTGATCGGCATATTGTAACCGGCAAACTCAGCCATCTTTGCTCCGAGTGCAATATGTTTTTGGGTAAAAGGAGTATTCTTCATTTGATACCTTTATAAAGTGTGTGCAAATGTAGATTAAAATTATTTTTCAATCTGTCCCATTCGTATATAAACTGGAAATACAATTTTCATTTTTCCCTTTTTCCAGAATGGTTTGATCTGTTTTACAAGATCATCAACAGGATTAAAATGATTTTTAGAAATGAATTTTTGCAACGCTGACCATGAATTAAGATATCCTTCTAATTCGTTTATCCTCCACTCAAATTGCATTTTAAAAACCGGGCATGGAATTTCAATGAAAGGAAAAGGTAATGTTGTATAGTTATCGTCTACAAATTTTCTTTCGTAATCCCAATATGTTCCTAAAGTTTCTTTGTAGTGTTTTACATTGATCAGTGAATTTATCTCCGGAGAAATGGAAGCCAGCGAATACATCCATACAGCAATCCAGCCTTTCGGTTTAACCACTCTTTTTACTTCTGGATAAAATTTATTGAAATTAAACCAATGCAATGCCTGCGATACGGTGACAAGATCAAAACTGTTGTTTTCAAAATTTGTTTGCTCGGCAGATTGAACAGAATAAAAAATATTTTTAGCCTGATATGCTTTCTGGATTTGTTTTTCGCTGATGTCAGTGGCAAAAATTTTTTCAAAATATTTTGCCAGCTCTCTTGCTGTTTGCCCATTGCCGGTACCGCAATCCCAAACTGCATTTCTATTTTCTACTTTACTTAAAATGAAATCATATAATTCCTGCGGATAGGTGGGCCGGTATTTTGCATACAAATCCGACTGCCGGGAAAAATTATCTTTCATATTACAAAATTAAAGGGTCCTGTTGTCAGGACCCTTATTAATGTTCCGCAAAAAGGAACATCCCACTTCAACCACGTTTATTCAAATACATTCACCAGTGAAAAAACCGGTGAATTTGTTACAGCAACAAAATCTTCTTTATTGTCATTAATATTATTATTTAAATACCCGGTTGATTTTTGTTTGCTTCTTTCTTCCTGCTTTCTTTTTTGATCTTCCAGATCTTTTATTTCTTTTTCTTTTTGTTTAATAGATTTTTCAATGCTGTCAACATTATTAGTGCCATGATATTTGTAATCATTGCCCACTGAACCTCCATCCGGGCTTTTTAATTTCCCATCACTTGTCATTATGTAATCAATATCTGGCTCCCATGGAAAATATTCCCTGTCGTTAAATTCAATATTCACACCTCTTCTTCTCCAACCACGATAATGATATATGTGAATGTTAAAAGGTTTCAGTTTTGTTTCTACCGATTCATCAAACCTTATTTTTTTACCAACAGGAATTTTTATCTCCACTTCCACATTCTGACCACGGTATTTACTTTCTTTACCAATGGCAAAGCCATTACCGAGATCTAAAACACTGTCTTTATATGAAACTGCATATTGGATCTGTTCGGCCCTTTCTGCTGCATCACGGCTATTTTTCCCGGCACTGTATTTTTTTACAACAACATGATATAATGAATCATCACTTTTATCATAAACAAAATTTACTGCAGATAATTTAATTGTGTCATCAGAAATATACCATCCTCTCCAGTCATTATTCATCCAGCCAAAGTTGCCGGTATATTCTAATTCCGGTTCTGATACCGTTACAATCATTTTTCCTTTAGGAGGCTGAGAAATATTTATGGTAGTATCGCTATGCTCATATTCACGAAAATCATTAGTAATGCTTGCCGCCAACATTATAACTGCTATCCACCCTATAACCCATAATCCACCAAACATCCATCCGAGATAACTACTGTGTGAACGAACCCGGATGATGCGACGGATAACCCAAGTGAAAAGTGCGATCAATGGAACACCAATAAAAAATATAACTGTGCCCCATGCATAAGCTTGTTGCCAGCTGCTTGTCCATAAAAAATTATTTATCGGCCACCAGGCTACACCTCCAAAAATCAATGCGATTAAAGCAATGAATAAACCAAATGCAATGGAACCGGCAATGAAAAGAAAGAAAACTTTGAAGAGCACTCCAAAAGCATGTGCCAATCCCGAACCTGTTCTATGTGCAGCTTCACTTGCTTCTTTTACAAATGTTTTTCCTTTCGTGTTGGCAAATTCTGTTGCTTTCTTACCAAGATTCTGTGCTGACTCTTTTACTTCATCGCTCCAATTTTTCATTTTATCTTTTGTCTGTTGCATTCCTTCCTGCACATTTTGCCGGATAGTATTTACATCCACTTTTTCTCCACGCATTTCCATTTTTTCATATTGACTTCTTGCTTCAGGCAAAACGATCCAGAGAACCACATAAATAAAAATAAAAGTACCGGCAAAAGAACCAAAGATGATATCTGGAAAAATATACCCAGTATGGAACATAAAGAATCCTCTGTGCAATATGCCAAACAGGATATTTAATAATATTGGCGCTGCAAATATTAATCTGATCGTGGAGCTTCTTTTATTAAAATACGCAGCTAATCCTCCAGCTACTCCGCCAAACACTCTGTCATCAGGATTACGATACAATCTCTTCTCCGAAAAACCTTCAATATATCTTGGAGGCAATACGATCCATAAAATAATGTATAATAAAATACCAAATCCAAAACCGCCAAAAGTTATGATGGCAAATAAAATGCGAACAATGGTAGGATCAAGATTGAGATAATTGGCAATTCCACTACAGACGCCACCAAGAAATTTATCGTTAGTATCGCGGTACAAACGACGGTGTCTTGTGCTCCCCGAATAACCAGTATTCGTTGTTTGCTCTTTCTGTTGCGATTGTGTTCCGGATGAAGTTGTCGTTGTTTCTTCTTTTTCAAAATCTTCCGGCCTTCCCATTGAAGCAGCGATCTCATCTATATCAACATCGGTGATGCACTCAGCGCCTTTGCGAACTTTTTCATGCATTAGTTCCGCAAGACGACTTTCTATATCGTTGATGATTTCATCTTTGCCTTCTTCATTTGCAAAATGACGACGAAGGCTTTCAATATATCCCTGCAGTTTTTCGTATGCCGAATCTTCAATTGGTATCACCCGGCCGCTCAGGTTTATGTTGATGATCTTTTTCATTATTGAAAATTTTATTTGGTTGAAGTAGTTTTTTTATTGTTTCAGTGGTTCATCAGGTTTTTTACTGGTCAATGCATTTACACCATTTGAAAGTTCATTCCAGGTTTGCTCCAGTTCTTTATAAAAATTTTCTCCTTTCTGTGTGAGTAAAAAATATTTGCGTGGTGGACCCGAATTACTTTCGACCCAACGATAGGTGAGCATTTCTGCATTTTTCAACCGGGTAAGAAGCGGATATAATGTTCCTTCAAGAATACTAAGGTTTACCGCACGCATTTCTTCAACTATATCGCTCGGGTAAGCTTCTCCGCGGCGGATAATGGATAAAATGCAGAACTCCAATATACCCTTTCTCATCTGGCTCTGCGTGTTTTCAATATTCATATTTCAGATTTTAAACAATTATGAACCAAAGATAAGGTGATATTTGGTACTGTGCTACACATAGTACTTTATTTTTTATTGTATGATAATCTATTAGCCTTTTTATTGAGTATAACAATCTGTTGATTAAGTATTTATAAACAAAACGTTTTTTATAAAAATAATCGGCCTTATTTATAAACGGTAATATATTTTGATGGTCGAATTAAAAATTGAGCTCAAAAGATTAGGAATTTGTTTTCAGCTTTTTAGCGACTTTTACTTTCATGCGACAATTAACAACACTCATTATACTAGTATCCACCATTTTATTTTCCTGTTCCAATAAATACGAAATCTACAAAAGTCATTATGCCTTTAATAGTATTGATGGAAAACCCGATTATGGCAACCTGAATTATTGGGCAGCACATCCGTGGAAATGGAATCCCTCTGACAGTATTCCAAAACCGTTACGTTCCGAATCAAAAGATTCATCGGTTGATGTGTTCTTTTTACATCCGACTACTTATACAACAAAATCAAAAAATAAAAAACTAAATGCTCCCATTGATGATCCCTATTTAAATGCAAAAACTGATTACACTACAATTTTGTACCAGGCAAGCGTTTTTAACCAACATGCAAGAGTATTTTCGCCCCGGTATCGACAGGTTAATCTCAGTGTTTTTTTTATGAAGGATAAAGAAAAGGCAGATTCTATTTTTGAAATTGCCTACCAAGATTTAAAAGCTGCCTTTGAGTATTATCTTCAGCACTGGAATAATGGAAGGCCAATCATTATTGCTGGACATAGCCAGGGCGCCATGATGGCTGAACGTTTATTAAAAGATTTTTTCGAGAACAAACCTTTACAAAATCAATTGGTGGCAGCTTATGTGCCGGGCTGGGTGGTTTCAAAAAAATATTTTACTGCATTAAAAATGTGTAGCGATTCCCTGCAGACAGGATGCATTTGCAGTTGGAGAACTTTTCGCAAAGGATATATTCCCTCCTACCTTAGAACTGAAAATGAAAATTCATTG
The DNA here is from genome assembly GCA_963823125.1 of uncultured Bacteroidota bacterium. GTDB lineage: Bacteria > Bacteroidota > Bacteroidia > Chitinophagales > Chitinophagaceae > UTBCD1. The sequence continues at coordinate 53,566 of CAWGKD010000001.1, read as the reverse complement.
ATCACCAATCCGCTTATATGGACCACCAATGAACAATATGCTCCGCGGAGTCTGAATGAAGGAAGTGTTTTGTATAAATTCAATAAAATTTATAAACACACAACAGATGCGCAAATTAATAACGGGTTGTTATGGATAAAAAGACCAAAATTTCCATGGTGGTTTTTATACTCGGGGAAAAACTATCACATTGCCGATATCAATTTGTTTTATATGAATCTCCGGGAAAATATTCAGCAAAGGATTACTTCGTATTTAAAACATTGACTTATTTTTTCTCTAAAAGAAATTTCGTTTCAAATAAATCCGGTTTTACAATAACATATCGTGTAACTCCATTAATGGTCATTTCATCAAGAATACTCACTATATTTTTATATGAGGATTTTGATCCGGACTTTATCAGCACTACCAGTTCTTTTTTATCAATTCCAGATTGTTCAAGTTGTTTTTCCCTTTTACGAATGATTTTACCAATACCATTTATTTCGTCATATGAGGAAGAATAAATAAGACCATTCTTTTTTACCTCATCTTCAGTTCCATAATAATAAAATAATTTGTTATCGCCAGCGGACAAAATAGTGATTGATCGTGATTGGGCTGAAGGAGTTGGTATTCCATCGTGTGGCATATAAAGATTTATCACACTTGGTTTGCCTAATTCAGCAGTAAAAACAAAAAAAGTTATAAGAAGAAAGCCCAAATCAACCATTGGCGTCATGTCGGTTTTTAAATTATGTTTTTTATGCGTTGTACTCCTGCCCGATTATTCTCCATAACAGTTATGTTTAATTCCGTCATAAAATAGATTTTCAATGAGACTCAATTTTGAATAAATTCCATAACAAAATCATTGCTGTGCCTGATCACTATCATAATGAACAGGCGTGGTTCTTATTATTTTTGATTACAACTTTTTAGGATGAAAACAATCATTATTCCCACCGATTTTTCCCCTATTGCCACCAACGCTATGAGGTATGGCGTTGATATGGCGACAGCTATTAATGCAAACATATTATTGCTCCACATTTATCAGATACCGGTTAGCGTGACAGATGTTCCAATGGTGGTGGTTCCGATAGAAGAATTGAAAAATGAAGCTGAGGAAAAACTTGCTAGAGTAAAAGCAGATGTTGAACATATCACATCGGGAAAAATAAAAGTATATACTGAAGCCCGTCTTGGAAATGTAGTGGATGAATTAGAAGATCTTTGCGGCCATATAAAACCTTTTGCTGTAGTGATGGGAACCAAAGGGGCATCAGGAATGGAAAGGATTATGTTTGGAAGCAACACGTTAACTGCTATTCGTCATTTGACTTGGCCGGTAATTTGCGTACCTCCCGGAAAAGAATATGGCAGCGGAATTAAAAAAGTTGGTTTCGCTTGTGATTTTAATAAAGTAATTGAAACTACTCCGGCACATTTTATTGCAGATATAGTAAAAGAATTCAACGCAGAGTTGCATGTGTTGAATGTAGATTATGAAAACCGCCATTTCAAACCCGAAACACCTGAACAATCATTGCTGTTACATACTATGCTTGAAGATGTGAAACCTGATTATCATTTTATTCAGCACAAGGATATTGAAGACGGAATAAATGAATTTGCAGAAAAAAATAATCTTGATATAATCATCGCCATTCCTAAAAAACATAAATTACTTGATGGCATTTTCAAAACAAGTTCCACCCGGCAACTTGTTTTTCAGTCACACCTGCCGGTAATGTGTGTGCATGAATAAAAGAGAAATTAAAATTCCGCATTTTGGGGCGTCCGGGGAAAAGCAATTACATCGCGGATATTTGTCATGCCGGTAACAAATTGAACCATCCTTTCAAACCCCAGACCAAATCCAGCATGAGGCACAGTACCAAATCTTCTTGTGTCAAGATACCATTGTAAATCATTTATCGGAACATTCATTTCCTTCATTCGTTGTTCCAGTTTTTCAAGTCTTTCTTCTCTTTGTGATCCGCCTACTATTTCTCCAATACCCGGTGCAAGAATATCCATCGCAGCTACAGTTTTGCCATCATCATTTTGCCGCATGTAAAACGCTTTTATTTCTTTCGGATAATTGGAAAGAATCACCGGTTTTTTAAAATGCTTTTCTACCAAATATCTTTCATGCTCGCTTTGAAGATCCATTCCCCATCCTGTAATTGGATACTTAAATTTCCTTTTCTTATTATAGTTACTTTCTTTTAAAATTTCAATTGCTTCCGTATAGGTTATACGCTCAAATTTATTATCAAGTACAAAATTCAGTTTTTCGATTAATTTCATTTCGCTGCGCTTATCCTGTGGTAGCTGTTTTTCTTCATCATCTGATCGCTGTGCAAGAAAATCAAGATCTTCCCTGTTATTTTCCATTGCATACAGAATGATATATTTTATAAAATCTTCTGCCAGGTTCATATTATCTTCCAAATCATAAAATGCCATTTCGGGTTCTATCATCCAGAACTCAGCAAGATGCCTGGTTGTATTAGAATTTTCAGCCCGAAATGTTGGGCCGAACGTGTATATATCACCAAATGCAGTGGCGGCTAATTCTCCTTCCAGTTGTCCACTCACAGTTAAATTTGTAGGACGTCCAAAAAAATCTTCTTTGAAATTAACAGAGCCATCATCATTTCTTGGCGTCTTATCAAATGGCAATGTTGTTACCCGAAACATTTCTCCGGCACCTTCAGCATCACTTGCTGTGATAATTGGTGTATGCAGGTATAAAAATCCTTTATCATTAAAAAATTTGTGAATTGCATAAGCCAAATTGTGCCGAACTCTGAATACTGAACCAAAAGTATTAGTGCGAAATCGTAAGTGAGCAATTTCTCTTAAAAATTCAAGAGAATGTTTTTTGGGCTGAAGTGGATATTTTTCTGCATCCGAATCTCCAAGTATTTCAATGCCTGTGGCCTTCAGTTCCACTTTTTGTCCTTTTCCCATTGAAGGAACCAGTGTTCCGATTACCCGAAGTGCAGCCGATGTAGTAATACGTTTTAAAAATTCATCATCATATTGCCCCAGCGTTACAACAATCTGAAGATTTGTGTTAGTTGAACCATCATTTAAAGCTATGAATTGATTGTTTCGAAAAGTTCGAACCCATCCCATTACGGTCACTTCCTGGTTTTGTGGTTCCCGCGCCAACAGATCTTTTATTTTCGTTCGTTTATTGAACATTAGCTCTTTTTGTGGCGCAAAAATAAGAATAAACTGGTGGCTGGGATTATTGAAATCAATGCGTCGGGATTGTTCTTCCCCCTAATCTAGCGGCAGGTTAATATACCAACCAACATTGAAGGTTAAAATGGGTCCTGATCAACAATATACTCTTCGCTTGTAAAAATTTTTATTTTTACGAAATTCGCCGTATCATTGCATTCGAAACAGCTGATAAGTTTCATTTATTTTCCTCGGCTTACCAGTTTTTTATAAATACCATTCACATAAATTCAACCCATTTTCTGACGTTAAGATTGGTGAAAATGCCTCGGTGTTAAACTTCAAGATTTTTGTATGTATGATATATTGCAATTGAACGAAATGCTCGTTCCTGAACTGCTGGACATAGCAGAGCAACTCAAAATTCAAAATGCGAAAAAGCTTGACAAGCAGGAGTTGGTCTATAAAATACTTGACCGCCAGGCTGTAATAGCCAGCGAGAAAAAGAGTCATCTGGAAGAAAGGCCAAAGCGTAAACGTATCATTAAGACTTCAACCAGTATTTCTACTGAAGAAGCTGTAGTTGAAGAATCTGATGAGGATCAAAAAAATTTTAAAAACCCTATTATGCCGCAAAAAAAAGATGTGCATCAAGAATCTCTTGCAGAAAAATCGCCTATGAAACGAGGCCGCAAAAAGCCTGATGAAAAGGAAGTGGCCGATCATACTCCTGAGGAAACTTCAATTGAGAATGGGAATCAGGAAATGGAAACAGCTCCTGAAGCTGAAGTAGCTGCCGCAATAGCCTCCGAAGCAGAGGCAACTACAGACAACAGTTCATCTTCTGCAGCAAGTAAGGTTTATCCACAACGACGCGACCAGGTATTTAATATTGAATTCGACGGTGTAATTATGTCAGAAGGTGTATTGGAAATGATGCTGGATGGCTATGGTTTTCTTCGTTCCTCTGATTATAATTATTTGTCATCACCAGATGATGTATATGTATCACCATCACAAATCAAATTATTTGGTTTAAAAACAGGTGATACCGTTTTTGGCGCTGTGCGCCCACCAAAAGAAGGTGAAAAATATTTCGCATTGTTAAAAGTGGACACTATCAATGGTAAAGGTCCGGAAGAAGTTCGTGACCGTGTACCTTTTGATTATCTAACTCCACTATTTCCATTTGAAAAGTTAAATCTTTTCACAACACCGAGCGATTATTCCACCCGCATCATGGATCTGTTCACTCCCATTGGGAAAGGGCAGCGCGGATTGATCGTATCTCAACCAAAGACAGGTAAAACCATGTTGCTGAAATCAGTGGCTAATGCTATTGCAGAAAATCATCCGGAATGTTACCTGATGGTTGTGTTGGTTGACGAAAGGCCTGAAGAAGTAACCGATATGGAAAGAAGTGTAAAAGCAGAAGTAATTGCATCTACATTTGATGAGCCAGCAGAAAAACATGTGAAAGTGTCAACTATGGCATTGCAAAAAGCAAAACGTTTGGTTGAATGCGGCCATGATGTCGTGATATTGCTTGACTCTATTACGCGTCTTGCCAGAGCTCACAATACGGTTTCTCCGGCAAGCGGTAAAGTATTGTCCGGTGGTGTTGAGGCAAACGCCATGCAAAAACCAAAACAATTTTTTGGTGCGGCCAGAAAAATTGAAAACGGCGGTTCCTTGACAATCCTTGCAACAGCATTAATTGATACAGGAAGTAAGATGGATGAAGTAATTTTTGAAGAATTTAAAGGAACCGGTAATATGGAACTACAACTTGACAGAAGGCTGTCTAATAAAAGAGTCTACCCGGCTATTGATCTCGTTGCATCTTCTACTCGTCGCGACGATCTGTTGTTGGATAGAGATGTGCTAAGCCGCATGTATTTGCTCCGCAACTTTCTTGCCGATATGAACGCTGAAGAAGCAATGAATGAATTACTGAAGAGAATGAAAGGAACAAAAAGCAATGAAGAGTTTTTGGCAAGCATGAATGGATAAAATGTCAATTTGAAAATTATTATTAAGCTGTCTTTTACCGGACGGCTTTTTGTTTTTTTAATTTTGTCTATGACTGAACATAGTCATTTTCAAATAAACTAATTTGCCCACTTTTAAATTTCTTTGTGGCTATTGAAAAAATAAATATTGAAAAATTCTTAGAGTTAGCGAAAGATAATTTAATGATTGATGTTCGATCTCCGGGGGAATATAAACATGCTCATATTCCCGGCGCTTTCAGTTTACCATTATTTACCGATGAAGAAAGAAAAATTGTCGGGACAACTTACAAACAACAAAGTCGTGAAGCCGCAATAAAAATCGGATTGGATTTTTTTGGTCCAAAAATGAATCGAATGATTCAAGAGGTGGAATGCTTGCATGAAATTAAGAATAAGGAATTAAGAATTAGTATGACAGGCAATCCCAATTCCTTAATCCATAATTCCAAAATACTACTTCTCTATTGTTGGCGTGGCGGCATGCGAAGTGCCGGCGTTGCATGGTTATTGGATTTGTACGGCTTCAAAGTATATACTCTCATTGGCGGTTATAAAAAATTCAGAAACCATGTGCTTGAAACTTTTAAATTTCCATTTTATTTAAAATTACTTGGTGGCTACACAGGTTCCGGAAAAACAGAAGTGTTGAAAGAATTACAGAAAAGAGGAGAAACTATTATTGATCTTGAAGCAATAGCTAATCATAAAGGTTCAGCTTTTGGAAACATTGGCATGTCGGAACAACCGGGACAAGAGATGTTTGAAAATATTTTAGCACAGGAGCTGGGCAACAAGCCAATAGTGAATAGTCAATGGTCAATGAAAAAATCAGAACAAACCCATTCCTTATTCACCATTCACCATTCACCAATCTGGCTTGAAGATGAAAGCCAGCGAATAGGACTGGTCAATCTCCCTAACGATCTGTGGAATACTATGCGACAGTCACCACTTTATTTTCTTAATATTCCTTTTGAAGGAAGACTGAAACATATTGTTCAAGAATATGGCAGCCTTGATAAACAAAAAATGATTGACGCTATTGGGCGCATTCGAGAGCGATTGGGCGGATTAAATGCCAAAAATGCCATTCAATTCCTTGAAGAAGGAAATATACCCGAAAGTTTCCGTATCCTTTTGAAATATTATGACAAGCATTATTTAAAGGCTTTGCACAATCGGAAGAATATAAATTCGTTATTAGAGATGATTAATTGTGAATCAGTAACTATAGAAAACACCAACAAGCTTGTCTCTCAACCTCAATACCATACTGAAAGCCGTTAAACTCTCTGTTTCGTTTTTGTTTTTACCATTATTTTTTTTCGGGCAGACGCTTACCGGCCTGTGGACCGGAACATTGAAAAACAATGGTGACACGATCCGAAAGGATCAATCTTTTGAAATTGCCCTGACGGAATATAAAGGAAAAGTTTATGGCTATTCCCGAAGTGAATTTATTATCAATGACACTTTATATTATATTTTAAAAAGAGTGAAAGGAATAATCACCGGCGATTCTTGCGAGGTAAAAGATGATGAAATTCTTTCCTATAATTTCCGTGGCAAACTTGATAAAGGCGTAAAAGTGATCAGTGTTTTCCACATGAATAAAAAAGATTCCACCTGGCATCTTGACGGCAACTGGAAAACAACAAAAACAAAACATTTCTATTCTATTACTGGAAAAATAAAACTCCAGGAACAAAAAGATTTTAGCCAATCGGCCCTATTTCCTGATCTTGAAGAATTAAATCTTGCTAAAAACGTTGCGTTCTATCAGGAACAGAAACAAAAAAATGAACTCGTTTCAAAAGAGCAATCTTCTGAATCCAAAGATTTGATTGCAGCAACTGATAAAAAAATATCGGAACAGACTAAAATCTCAGAATCCTCATCAAACAATAAAAAGTCTACTTTGACTAATGCAATTTCCGAAACCCCCAAAAAACAATCAGAAATAATTTCATCATTATCTGAATCAAAAAACATTAAACCGGTTATTGATAAAAAGAAAACAGATTCATTATTGGTAAAAAATTTGTCAGTAAAAAAAGAGCTTCCTGAAGAGCAATTTTCCCAATCAAAAGATTTAGTTATTTCAAATAATAAAAAACAAGAAACGGGAAAAATATCAATAACTGCCGACAAAGATTCTACATCCTTGTCTTCAATTTCAGTGACAACAAAAAAACAACTGCAAATAATTTCTGCTTTGCCTGAATCGAAAAAAAATCAGCCAGTTTTTGAAACAAAAAAAGAGCGGCCTGCAGTACAAATAGCTAATTCAAATGATCTAGTTACGGTAAATAATAAAAAACAAGTCGAAGTAAAAAAGTCACTACTTGTTGATAAAGATTCTGTTGCCTTGTCTTCAATTTCGGCGACTACAAAAATGCAACCACAAATAAATTCAAGTCTATCTGAATCGAAAAAAGTTAACCCGGTTTCTGAAAACAAAGGAACGGATTCGATGCTTGTAAAAACTGATACAAGAAAAAAAGAACCATCAGTCTCAATTAATTCTTCAGAAATCAAAAAAGATAATACTTCAGAAATAACAGTAAAAAATAAAATGAAACCGGCGGACTTAGGTATAAACAACGCAGCTGCATTTGCAACGGAAAGAAAGTCGGAGATTTCTCAAATTGTAAATTTTAAATCAGACAGCCTTGAACTCGTTTTATATGACAATGGGGAAGTTGATGGTGACACGGTTAGCGTGTTATTAAATAATCGGGTTATTATTGCAAAGCAAGGCTTACTGGCTGTTGCTTATAAGAAGAAAATTTATATTCCCGAAAATGCAGGCGATTCAATTGTGCTGACACTGTATGCCGAAAACCTGGGAAAATATCCACCGAACACAGGCCTGCTGATAATTCATGATGGAGATGACAGCTACCAGGTTCATTTCACCGCCGATCTGCAAACAAACGCATCAGTAATTCTTAAAAGAAAGCGAAGTCAATAATTATAAATTTTCTTCGGTCAATTCCGCGAAATTTGCAGAATCAATTTTTTGTAAATGACTTCTGATCTCATTAAACTTACTCAATATTCACATGGCGCTGGTTGCGGTTGCAAAATCGCTCCGAAAGTTTTAGATGAAATTTTAAAAAGCAATATTGCTTTGCCCGACGACGACAAATTACTTGTTGGCAACAATAGTAAAGATGATGCCGCAGTTTATGATCTTGGGAATGGAATGGCATTAATTTCCACCACGGATTTTTTCATGCCAATCGTAGATGATGCTTTTGATTTTGGAAGAATTGCCGCGGCTAATTCGATCAGCGATGTTTATGCAATGGGAGGAAAGCCTTTGCTGGCCATTGCTATTCTTGGATGGCCTGTCAAAAAACTTTCCGCTGAATTAGCACAAAAAGTCGTTGAAGGTGGAAGAACTATTTGCAAAGAAGCAGGAATTCCTTTGGCCGGCGGTCATAGCATTGATTCACCGGAACCTATTTTTGGATTAGCTGTAACAGGAATTGTATCGAAAGAAAATCTGAAAAAAAATAACTCCGCACAAAATGGAGATCATATTTTTTTAACCAAACCACTTGGCGTTGGCATATTATCCACGGCACAAAAAAGAGGATTGTTGAAGGAAGAATATTTATCAGCATTGGTAATACAAATGACAACTTTAAATAAAATAGGAGAAAAGTTGGGAAAAATAAAAGGAGTGTCTGCCATGACGGATGTAACCGGCTTTGGTTTACTGGGACATTTAATTGAAATGGCCGAAGGAAGCGGATTAAGCGCCGAATTATATTATGATAAAATTCCTGTTGCCGAAGGTGTGAAAGAATATATTTCTCAAAAAGTTTTTCCAGATGGAACAACAAGAAACTGGAATAGCTATGGTGATAAAGTGAAATTTAATAACAACATAGATCTAACAGAAGCCATCACTCTTTTATCTGACCCGCAAACAAATGGTGGTTTGCTTGTGAGTGTGAGGGAAGAAGGTATGGAAAAAATAAAAAAACAGTTTAGAAAATCCGGATTTGAAAAATTTATTGGACCTATTGGAAAAATGACTATGCAGAATGAGAAAATTGTTGCAGTTAAACCCTAATTTCTTTTATCCAAAAAAATCTCTGCCACCATACATCTCACACTTCCGCCTTCCACTTCTTCAATGGTGAAAATATTGATGGGTAATAATTTTGAATACGCTTCCAGCATTTGTATCTGTTCTTGATTCAATGAATCGAATGCGGTTTGGCTCATCAATAAAAATTTTTCACCTTTAATGTTTTTTATCTGAATCATGTTTCCTGCAAAATCATGCATCTGTTCTCTCGTTATCGGAATAATAGTATGTCCCGTTGATTCCAATAATTGTCTCACGGCTATCAACTCCCATTCTTCCTCAATGGCTTCTTCACAAAGCACAGCAAAATTTTCTCCTAATGTCATCACAACATTAGTATGATAAACCGGGTTACCGTTTTTATCAGTAGCAAGAAAAACAATGGCCTGGTATCCATTGGAGGAAGCAAATTTTTCCAGCACGGAAAGACTTGTTCTTTCTGACACAGCTGCATAGATCATTTTATTTTTATGATCCATTACCATGCTTCCCGTTCCTTCCAGAAATTTTTCTTCGGCTTCGTATTCACTCCAATCCTGTATATCTTTAACAATAAATTTTTCAGACAACATTTTTAAAATATCGTCACGTTTTTCAGTGCGACGATTTGCTGCAAACATTGGGAAAACAGAAATGATTCCTTCCGGCAAAGTAACGATCCAGTTATTTGGAAAGATTGCATCCGGCTTTATAGGATCAGATGTATCGTCAATAACAAGAACATCAATACCCTGTTCTCTCAATTTCATTATCATTTCATTAAATTCCTGCAGGGCCTTTTGCTGAATCTTTTCTTTATTGAAAGTAGATCGGGATTGAAAAAAATTATCCGCTGCCGTTTCTTCATTGAATCCAAAAACGGCAGGCCGGATCATCAGTATGGTGGAAGCGATGGACATACCCCCATCCCCTAAAGGGGAGTAATTAAAGAATCTATTTTTTGTGCAAGTTTTTTATCTTTTTCTGTTACAATATCTCCGGCACTGTGCGTGCAAAGCCATATTTCAACAATATTGTACACATTTGTCCATATAGGGTGATGATCCATCTTTTCTGCTTCCATTGCCACTCTTGTCATAAAAGCAAATACTTCGCTAAAATTTTTAAACTGAAATTTTTTATACAGCTTATTGTCTTTCTCTTCCCACATAAATTATAATTAAAATATGAGATGTTCTTTGTTTTTTATTTTTTCATTGGTAAGTTCTATTATCAGTTGCACGCAGTCTAATGTCCTGACTGCATCTATTCTTTGCTGCAACATTTCATCACTTACAAGATCGCCTTTCATCAGCCATAAAAAATCAAGATGTTTGAATTCAGGAAGTAAATATTCTCCATCAAACTGATTGTTATAAATATAATGTGCAAAAGAACTGGTTAGTTCATTAAATTCATATACTGAAAAATAATAATTGCGTTTCTTTTTGGTGAGTTGTATTTCAATATCATTATTGATTCGAAAATCCATTCCCATCTGGCCGTTCAGTTGCCAGCAAAACTGGTAATCCTTGACGGGTGCCATAATCCCGAGCAACCTTGTATTTTCAAAAAATTCATTTGCCAGGTCTTCATTATCAAGAAGTAGTTTGGTACTTCGTTCTGTCATAATAAAGTTTCAATCAAATTACAAATTAAAATTCAACTTCCGCTTCCAAAGTTTCATTACCTCTTTTGAATTTTACTTTTGGTTTATCTCCTTTTTTGAATTTGCTCAACGCCTGCATATAATTTTCAAGAGAAGAAACATTATAATCACCTAATTGTACAATGACGTCGCCTTCTTTGAGCCCTGCTTTCTGTGCAGGTTTATCATCGCTGATTCCATCAACTTTGACGCCGCTGCCGGAATAGGCATAGTCAGGCATAATACCTAATGTTACAGAAAAGCGTGCTGAAGTTGTAGTTTGTGTTTCTCTGGTTTTAGTAAAAACCAATTTACTTTTATCATTTAGCGATTCAACAATGCCGTATATCTGTTTAATGATCTGAAGTTCTCCTGTATAATTAATTTTATCAGCAACATCTGTGGGCTTGTGATAATCCGCATGGATGCCGGTAAAATAAAAAAGTACCGGAATGTTTTTTCTGTAAAACGAAGTTTGATCGCTGGGGCCGGTTCCGCTGCTGTCATATTTAAAAACTAATTCAGATTTTCTTTTAGTGCCCGAAGAAAAAACCTCACTCCATTCAGGTGAAGTTCCATATCCGCCTATGGTTACAACTTTTGAACTGTCATTCAACCGACCAACCATATCCATGTTGATCATATAATCAACCTTATTCAAATCAATAGTTGGATGTTCTGTAAAATATTTTGAACCCAATAAGCCAAGTTCTTCTCCGGAAAAAGCAATAACCAGATAGTTGTTGTTTTTTTCTTTTGATGACTTAAGTATTCTCGCTAATTCAATTAACGCTGCAGTTCCGCTTGCATTATCATCTGCACCATGATAAATAAGATGTTCATTGGTTATTGATCTTGTATTTCCATCTTCGCCATATCCTAAATGATCGAAATGTGCGCCAAGAATAACTGTTGTAGCTGCACCATTATCAATATAGCCAATCACATTATGCCCGGTTCTTTTCTTTTCTCCAATATCTATTTTGAATTTTATATTCAAGGTAGCAGTTGGATCGTTGAAATATTTCTGTGCGGTTTGCTTTGAAACATATAAAACCGGAATGGAAAGTTTTTCTGATTTGTCTTTGGGATCAAAGAAAAGTTTATCATCAATGGAAGATGTATTATAAAGAATAATAGCCGATGCTCCTCTTTCTTTGGCTTTTTTTGTATTTTTCTTTATATAATCTTCCAGATCAAAATGGGGATTTATTTTACCGGCAGACATGTTCTCTTCTAAAGGATCTTTCAGATCAACAAACCACGGCATCTCCACTTCCCGTAAACTAACCGAAGGCATTGCTTCAATGCTACGATTTGGACTAAATGGAAACGGAAAAAAATCTTTTCCTGGTTCTAGCTTATCATTATTAATAACAAATTGAGAAGTAGGATTTATCTGTTTACCATCATCTACTTCAAAGGCTTGGTAAAATCCTTCAGTTCCTTTTGCAATAAGTCCGATAGACTTAAACTGATTGCTGATATATTCCATAGCCAGCCTTTCTCCATTGGACCCGGTCCTTCTACCTTCTAACTGATCGCTGGCAAGGTATTCTATGTGGTTGTGAAGATTAGCAAGTATCGGCCTGTCTGCCTTTCTGATTTTCTGTGCCGCTGCAAATTGAACAACAAAAAACAGTAGTAAGAGGCTTTTTTTGTATAAAGAAATCATAGATTGGATTTGATTATACAACAAAGATATTAATGGTTTTCATTTTTGTTTGATTCATTTTTTTCGTTTTTCATTTGACTTTTGTCATACCAATGTTCGTTTTTAAAATCGTATTTCGTAAGCTCATTTGGCTTTGCCATTTTACATTTGCAGGTTAAGGTTAAACTTGGAAAAAAGGAAATTACATATTGCCATTGTAGGCAACCCAAATAGCGGGAAAAGCTCTCTTTTTAACTGTCTTACAGGGATGAATCAGAAAGTTGGTAATTTTCCCGGCGTAACGGTTGATAAAAAAACGGGCTTTGTTTCTTTATCCGAATCTTTGAGTGCCGAAATAATTGATCTTCCTGGCAGTTATAGTCTTTATCCAAGGCGAATGGACGAATGGGTAAGCTATAAAGTTTTGTTGAACCAGGATAAAGAAATAAGGGCTGATGTCATAGTCGCTATTGCTGATGCGAGTAATTTAAAACGTAATCTTCTTTTCTGTACACAAATTATTGATCTGAAAAGACCCGTCGTAATCGCATTAACGATGATGGATCTTGCAAAACAAAAAGGAATAACGATTAATATTGATGAATTAGAAAAAGAATTAAGAGTTCCTGTAGTTGCCGTAAATCCAAGAAAAAATAAAGGTGTTGCACAATTAAAAAAAACCATTGTGCAAATGGCAGAACAAACATTTCGTTCTCCGGCAAACGATTTCATTAATAATAAGCAGCTGGCCGAAACTTCTATTGATGATGTAAAAAAAGTTCTCCCGCAATTAAGTGATTATACCGCGATTCATTATCTCATCAATCACGAATCTTTTATTCTTAATGATGAAATGCAGGTAACAATTGAGAATATAGAACGAAAAAATAATTTTAATCCCACTAAAACCCAAGCTGAAGAAATCGTTCAGCGTTATGGCCGGATAAAACAAATTCTGCGGCAAGTCGTATCAGAACCTGATCCTTTACAAAAAGAATTATTCACTGAAAAAATTGACAATGTTTTATTGCACAGAAAATGGGGTTATGTAATTCTGTTGGCGGTTTTGTTTTTACTTTTTCAAAGTGTATTCTGGTTAGCAAAATATCCTATGGATTGGATTGATTACGGATTTGCACATTTCAGCAAAGCGCTTGGCACTTCACTTCCGGTTGTATGGTGGAGTGATCTTTTAATTAATGGGGTAATTGCCGGATTAAGTGGAATTGCGGTTTTTGTTCCACAAATCATGATATTATTTGGCTTGATTACTCTCCTTGAGGACACCGGTTATATGGCCCGAATTAGTTTTCTCACCGACAGGATAATGCGCAGTGTTGGGCTAAATGGAAAAAGTGTAATGCCAATGATCAGCGGCTTTGCTTGCGCTGTACCTGCCATTTTAAGTACAAGAAGTATAGAAAATAAGAAAGAAAGATTACTTACCATTCTTATTACACCATTGATGAGTTGTTCGGCAAGATTGCCGGTTTATGTGATACTGATCGGTCTTGTAATTCCTAACCAGTATTTGTTTGGATTTCTGAGTCTTCAGGGTTTAGTAATGATGGGATTATATTTATCAGGGTTCCTCATGGCTCTTGTTGTTGCTTATGTAGGCAAGTGGCTGATTAAAATGAAAGAGAAAAGTTTTTTTATTCTTGAATTACCAACGTACCGTTCTCCACGGTGGAATAATGTTTTGCATACAATGATTAGTAAAGCCCGCATTTTTGTTACTGATGCTGGTAAAATAATTATGGTGATCAGTTTAATTCTTTGGGCTTTAAGTTCATTTGGCCCAAAACAAAAAATGATTGCAGTAAAACAACGATTTGAACAAATGAGATTGCAACCTGGTGCTGATCAAAAAAAAATAAATAAAGAATTTCATACCGCTAAACTGGAAAATTCCTATGCTGGTATTTTAGGAAAATCTATTGAGCCTGCCATTTCTCCACTTGGTTATGATTGGAGGATTGGCATTGCATTAATCACTTCTTTTGCTGCCAGAGAAGTTTTTGTTGGAACTATGGCAACGTTATATAGCGTAGGAGATGATAATAAAAGCAGTTTATTATTAAAAGAAAAAATGAAAGCGGCGGTTCGTCCGGATGGCAAACCGGTATTTAATTTAGCTTCAGGACTATCATTGATGATTTTTTATGTTTTTGCAATGCAATGTATGAGCACTCTTGCCGTAGTACGAAGAGAAACACGGAGTTGGAAATGGCCAATTATACAACTTGTATACATGACCGGGCTTGCTTACCTGATCAGTTTGCTGGTTTATCAATTATTAAAATAACATTCTTATTTACTTATATTCATATAATCAATCACAAGGTCGCAAAAAGATTTGATTCCTGTTTTAAATCCACTTTCGTCAATATAAAAATTTGCCGTATAATGTGGTGGCGCTTTTGTCCCATAATAAGAAAAATCTTCTGCGCCGGTCGCCCAATTTCTTTCTTTCACATTAACTACTCCTGCAGCTGATTGTAATGATGGAATCATTTTTTTAACAAGATCCGGGTCATTATAAGTAACAAGTGCTTTTGTTTTAATGATAGTTTCTGCTGTAGCTCCGCCGGCTATAGAAATTTTTTCTTTTATATTTGAAATATCATTCTGCGCAAGAATCTTTGCAGAAGCAATTATTAATATTGCGGCAAAAAACAATTTTCTCATTTTTATTTTTATATGAGATTAAGAGAAGTGTCTATTTTATTTTCAACGCAAAATATCATTAGACTTCATTTTATTTTTTTATATTTAATCCAGCATGCTGCTTCGCCATATTCCATTTCTACGAGCTGTTTTTCTTAACAGTATTACTTCTTTCGGAGGTCCGCAGGCACATATTGCAATGATGCTTAAAACCTTTGTCCGTCAGCGACCATATATAACTGAAGCAGAATTGATGGAATATACTGCTTTCTGTCAGTTATTGCCAGGCGCTTCATCTACGCAAACAATTACTTTAATTGGATATAAAAGAGGTGGTGTTCTTCTTGCCGTTTTATCCTTAATAGTATGGATACTTCCAGCTTGTACATTAATGGGTGCTCTCTCATTTTTACTTCATTTTATTGATAAAAAAGCTTTGCATACAGACATATTTAAATTTATTGCTCCAATGGCAGCAGGTTTTTTAGTGTTTGCGTCAGTGACAGCATTTTCTGTTGCTGTTCGCAATACTGTTACCTGGTTTATTATGATAATTAGTACAATTGCCACCTATTTATTATTTAAACAACCGTGGATTTTTCCATTATTGATTATACTTGGAGGATTTACAACCAACCTCAGCCTAAAACGTATTCCGCAAGTAGAAGTAAAACCCAAAAAAATCAGGTGGTGGAATTTTTGGTTGTTCGGCATTATTTTTTTATTGGCCGGTTTTATAAGTGAGCAAGCAAAAAAAAATAATTGGCCCAACAGAAAACCAATCAATCTCTTTGAAAACACTTATCGGATGGGCAGTCTTGTATTTGGAGGAGGGCATGTTTTAATGCCAATGATGTATGAACAATTTAGTATCAGACCACAAGCAATAAAAAAGAAAGATTCAAGTGTTGTCCAGATCGATAAATCGGATATGTATACGGGGATGGGGATGGTGAGAGCAGTTCCTGGGGCAGTATTTTCAATCGCTGCTTTTGCAGGTGGAATGGCACTTAAAGATATGGGTACCAAAATGCAAATTATAGGTTGTTTAATTGGTACAATTGCAATTTTCCTTCCAAGCGCATTGCTTGTTTTGTTTTTCTTTCCTATCTGGAATTATTTGAAAAAATATGCTGCCGTATACCGTTCTTTAGAAGGAATCAATGCTGTAGTTGTTGGAATTATGGTTGCTTCAACTTTTTATATCATGAAAGATATTTCTATAATCGAACCAAAAACAATTAGTCTTTTAAATGTAGGAGTTATAGCAGGAACTTTTTTGTTATTATCATTTACAAGAATTGCATCTCCTGTTATTGTATTGGCATGCCTTTTAATGGGATATGTTTTTTAAAATTATTTTCGATAATAATTTCCTCTCTGAATTTCTTCTAAAACTTTATCCGGAACTAAATACCGTATCGATTTTTTTTTCTTTGCTAACTCTCGTATATGTGAAGCAGATATCTGTAATAACGGAGCTTCTATAACTTTTATTTTTGCATTGCCTTTATTTTCTATTTCAAACCCTGACCTTATGTAAATGTAAATTGAATAGTTTTGAATAATTGTTTGAAAATTTTTCCAATGCTCAATATTTTGAAAACTATCGCTGCCCATAATAATCGTAAATTCGTGAGTCGAATATTTTTCTTCTAAGTATATAAGTGTATTTGCAGTATAAGAAGGTTTGGGAAGATAAAATTCTATATTTGACGCCCTTAGTCTTTTGTCATCTTCTGTAGCAAGTCGAACTAATTGCAACCTGTTATATTCACTTAATAAACTTGACTCATTTTTAAAAGGATTTTGTGGAGTAACAACAAACCAAATCTTTTTTATTTCTGTTTCGTTCAGAATATGATTTGCTATTATCAAATGACCGATATGAATAGGATTAAACGAACCAAAAAAAAGCCCAATTTTCATACATATTATTAATAATCAATTAATTAACTCTACTATTATTTCTTCTGCTTCATTATGTCGCAAGCTTAAAATGTAACCAGAAATGCTGATTGAAATTGGATCTCCTAGTGGGGCAACTTGTTCAAAGATCACTTCTTCTCCAGGAAGACAACCCATTTCCATTAATTTTAAAAAAATGTCATTGCTGCTAAACTTTTTTATAATTGCACGCTGCCCCGGTTTTAAATCTGAAAGTCTTTTATCCATTTTTTTATATTATACGAAGCTAATATTGTATTTTTTCATCTGCTGTTTAATTATATATAAATGAATTCAAAATCAAAGGTTTTTTTCTTTTACCAGGGCATTAACTTAAAAATTCCCAATAAAATTAAGCTAACTAACTTCATTGAATCAATTTTTGAGGCTGAGAAAAAGAATCTAAAATTTATTAATTATATTTTTTGTTCCGATAAATTTCTATTAAGTGTAAATAAGAAATATTTGAATAATTCATATTACACCGACACAATTTCCTTTAATTTATCAGATACAAAAAACGAAATTATCGCTGAAGTGTATATAAGTATACCCAGAATAAAAGAAAATTCGAAATTATATACAACTTCTTTTAAATCAGAGCTTCATAGAGTTGTTTTCCATGGAACCTTACACATATGCGGATATAGTGATAAAAAAAAATCAGAGAAAGTCTTAATGCTCAAAAAAGAAAATAAATACTTAGAGCTGTTTTTTAAATAATAATTCTTTCGAGATTTGTGTTTCACGTGAAATAATTATACTGTCTATTGTTTTTTTCTATTAATGTATTTAGTATACAATTTAATTTTAATGTTTTCAGAATATGATATAATAATCGTTGGGGCCGGACATGCCGGCTGTGAAGCCGCAGCTGCTGCAGCTAATCTTGGTTCAAAAGTGTTACTCATCACCATGAATATGCAGACTATGGCTCAAATGAGTTGTAATCCTGCAATGGGTGGAATCGCTAAGGGGCAAATTATTAGAGAGATTGATGCATTAGGAGGAGGTTCAGGAACTATTACTGATGCATCAATGATTCAATTTAGAATGTTGAACCGATCAAAAGGGCCAGCAATGTGGAGCCCTAGAGCACAAAGCGACAGAATGCTTTTCTCCACAAAATGGAGAGAGTTATTAGATAAAAAAAATAATTTGGATTTCTACCAAGATACAGTTAAATCACTTATGGTAAAAGATGCCAGAGTGATTGGAGTGGTTACAAATCTGGGATTTCAAATAAAAAGTAAGGCCGTAGTTCTAACTAATGGTACATTCTTAAATGGAATAATTCATATAGGTGAAAAAAATTTTACAGGAGGAAGAATTGGCGAAAAATCAGCAACGGGGCTGACTGAACAGTTGGTCACGTTGGGTTTTGAAAGTGGTAGATTAAAGACAGGAACGCCACCTCGAATCGACGGCAGAAGTCTCAATTATGAAAAAATGGTAGAACAAGTAGGAGACGCCAATATTACAGGATTTTCTTTTATTGAGACTAAAAAACCAAGTCATCAAAAAAGCTGTTGGATAACCTACACGAATAGAAAGGTACATGATATACTAAGAATGTCTTTTCATAAAAGCCCTATGTTTGCTGGAAGAATTGAAGGTATTGGTCCAAGATACTGTCCTAGTATCGAAGATAAAATTAATAGATTTTCTGAAAGAGATAGACACCAACTTTTTGTTGAGCCTGAAGGTTGGAACACAATCGAAGTTTATTTAAATGGATTTTCAACCTCATTGCCAGAAATTTCGCAATACGAAGCAATTCGTAATATATCTGGTTTTGAAAATGCTAAGATGTTTCGACCTGGATATGCCATTGAATATGACTACTTTCCACCAACCCAACTTAAATATTCACTAGAAACCAAATTAATCGAAAACTTATTTTTCGCAGGCCAAATTAATGGAACCACCGGTTATGAAGAAGCTGCGGCACAAGGCATAATTGCGGGCATAAATGCACATCAAAAAATCAAAAACCATCCTCCATTAATTCTCAAAAGAAACGAAGCTTATATTGGTGTTTTGATTGACGACCTAATTAGTAAAGGAACAAATGAACCATATCGGATGTTTACTTCAAGAGCCGAATTCAGAACACTACTTCGACAGGATAATGCAGATCTAAGATTAACAGAAATAAGTTATAATCTTGGTTTAGCCTCACAAGAAAGAATGCAAAGAGTGCGAGAGAAGAAAGAAAACATCAAAAAAATAAAATCAATTCTAAACGATTTATATATTAATCCTGAAGAAATCAATCCTGCCCTCGAAAAAATTGGCTCATCATTTTTATTAGAAAAACAAAAAGTCGTAAGGCTTTTATTACGGCCTGATATAGAACTTGATTATTTAATACCTGTTCTGCCTGTTTTGAAAAATGCATTAAATAAATTTCCTGTCGAAGCAATTGAACAAGCTTCTATCCAAATCAAATATGAAGTATATATTGAAAAAGAAAAAGAGTTGGTCCGAAAAATGAGCCAGTTAGAAGCTCTTGAAATTCCAGAACTTTTTGACTACCAAAAAATCTCCTCATTAGGAAATGAAGCAAGAGAAAAACTCACCCGAATTAAACCAAGGACTCTTGGTCAAGCAAGCCGAATATCAGGTATTAATCCTAGCGACGTCCAGATATTGATGGTATATATGGGGCGGTAGAAGAATATCTCTTTTTTACTTTCTTTGCTTGCTCTTTTTTTGTTACTGAAATATTTTTAATCCCTTTAATTAACACTCTACAGTTAGGGCTACCGCAAGAACATTCAAAAGGCTCCATATTTTCATCAAGAAAAAGAGCATAATCCAAAGTAAGTTCTTCCCCTTTAATAATATTTTTGTTTGCGACAATATTTAATCCATCAAAAACCGTATTCGGATCACAGCTATGATTTTGAGGCGCCCATTCTGATGGATCCTCATCCCATAGTACAAAAACTTCTTTGCTTACAGGATACGCATACCGCCTGAAATTTTCTTTTTCTTTTTCATTCCAGTTCTTATCTACGTACCGTTTTGTGACAATACGTTGTGATTTTTCTTCGCCTAAAAAAATTATTTCGCCATTGTTAATATTACGTTTCGCGTAAATGCCAAAGCCTGAAATTGAATTTCCTTTTATTTCAAATAGCTTTTGTTTTCTTTTAAAGCGGGCGATTGCTTCTTTAATGATATGTCGTAAAAATCCAGCCTGCCCTATTCCATCGAATTTCAAAATGAAATCAGCCGAGCCATCCCAGCCGTCTGTATAAAATACTGAACAAGTAAAATTCAACTCAAGAAAGTAAATTTCATTCTTAGAATTCACCCTAAAATCCATCCTCGCATAACCAACACCACTAAAAGCAAGAAATATTTTTTTTGCAGCTTCTCTGAGATCTTTCTCAAGTAACGGATCATTGCACGGATGATTACAATCTGGATGAAGTTCAGATGTTTTTAACGCATACGTTTTGAATTCAATTCCTTTTGGAAAAACATATTCTACTGGTTTAAATGCTGTGCATTCTTTGGGATGATCAGCATTAGCAGCCACAAGTACTGTAAATTCTCTGCCTGAAATATATTCTTCCACCAGTAACGAGCTATGCTCTTCAATTATAGATGCACATTTATCGATAAGTTCTTTTTTATTATGAACCAACGAATGCTCATCTATTCCCCGGCTATCGCCGGCATGAGCTGGCTTTACAAACAAAGGATATTTTAAATCCTGAGTTTCTTTTTCTATTTCATCCAGAGAATTTATTAACGCATAAGCCGGAACCCTGACGCATTCAGAATATGCCACATATTTCATTAACTTTTTTGGAACATCAAACAATCTTGTACCGGGGCCAGTAATGGGCAGATTTAATAATTCAGCATTAAAATAAATATCATACCCTGGCACTTCCCAGTCAGGATATCCCTCACAAAGATTTACAAAAACATCATAACCTTTTTTGTTAAGACTTCTTAATTGTTTGTAAGTAGTGAGTTTGTTGATAAAAACATGGTCCATTTCTGCTTCGGGCATCAAGGCTGATAAATTCCGTACAGGGTCATACTCTTTATAATCCACCCCTGTAGTAGAATAGTCTGGAAGAAGTACACAAATCTTCATTCAATAAAATTATCGGGTTATACCATGACGGGAAAATGTATCGTTAATAATTTCCTCTACTAATTGGGTAAACGATTTTCTTGCAAAGCGAAGTATGGCGCCAATGGATGTATAATCTTCGTCTTCGCTAAGTCCGCATTGAGCATTTACTTCAAGTACATATAATTTTTTTGTGGAGGCATCCATTCTGATATCAATCCTTGTATATCCTTCACCTTTTACCGCACAATATGCATCAAGACTTAATTTACATATTGCTCTTGATAAACGTGACTCGCATGGTGAATAATGATAAAAACTACCCCCATTAGGCATGGGAGTTTCATCTTCATAAATTTCCCAAAGACGGTCAAAAGATAAAAACCGCTCGTTCTCAGATAATGATTCATGAAATATTCTTTCCACTGGTTTATATACAATACATTGATCAGCTCTTTTGTGTGAACCAACAATCATCGTTGTATATTCAGGACCCGTAATAAATTGTTCAACAAAGAGTCCTCCTGTTGTTAATTGCCATCCTCTATACCCCTGGTTCAATTCGCTTATTCTTTGAATAGCCTCTTCGTCTGTGTGAACAACATTTTTTATAGAAACCCCCATGCTGCCTCCAGAAACAGCAGGTTTAATAATGAGAGGTGAACCAATTCTTTCGCATATTCCATAAATAGATTCTTCGCTCCCGTCAATTACTTCCCATTTAGCAGTAGAAACACCGGCTTTGTCAAATGCTTTCTTCATCGGGATCTTTGAGGTAGTAACCTCATAGAAGTATTCATTGGAACCAGAATAAATCAATTTTTGTTTTTCTAATTCCCTGATTACTGAAACTCCTGGTGTATTGTTTATTTCATCACCATCGCACAGATTGAAAACAAAAGGAATTTTCTCCTGAGATTGTTTTTTTATTGAGCCAATGACATCTTTATAATTCTTCATGGTTACCGCCTGCCATATCCAGTCAGCATTCAGTTCATTAAAGACTTTGGTAAATTCTCCCAAGCTTTGAGTGAAGTCGTAATAATGTTTAAGATTGGAGTCTTCCGTCTCGAAATAAGGGAACAATACCCATATTTTTAATTGTGGGATTGTTGGTGTAGTTGCACGGCGTGGTCTCTTCTTAAGCCCTCTCTTCGTTTGAACGATCATGCAGTTGCTGTTGAATGAAACGGGTTAGTCTGTAATGACTCAAAACATTCTTTGCAAGATAAGCGGCTCCTTTGATTTCACCTAAACAATTTGGACTTCCGCAAAAGCATTGAAAAGGTTGAGCCATATCCCATTCGGTAGATGGATAAAAGAAAGTAAATTCTTCGCCCCTGCTAATAGGTTTTAGCGAAATCAACCTCATAGCACTCGTATCAAAAAATGTATTGGGATTACAACTGTGATTCATGCATTGCAAAAACTCAGGATCAATCATCATATGTTTATCATGACCTATCTGAAAAGTCAGATAGGTTGGCTCACGAAACAATTCTTTCACTGAAAACTCTGCAATAAGTTCTCCCGCACGAAAGGGTCGCAGCGCAAATAATGTCTTTTGATTGTTGATGAGGTTAAGCCTCACTTCGGCTATAGTATGATCGCTTATCAAGCGATAACCGGGGTTAGTAAGTGTTATCATAATGATTCGTTGTGAAAAGATAAATATAATCTTCAATTCAACAAATCATTTTTGAATAAATGTTAATAATTAAAATTAATAGTGAATAGCTATTAATAAGCCATCTGCAAACAAAGTAATGTTTAACTACAATAAATCCGAATGGTTCAAACGAGTTTGTGTTTGTAAGCTTAGCTACTGATGTCTGTTAATGCTGTGTTTGAATAAAGTCCAGGCAATAACAAGTTTTATTTCACCAAATCCTACTTCATTGCCAAGTCTTTCTTTTATAGGAGTAACCGAACCTCCGCTATAATCTTTTAATGCCTGCTCTATACGATCAATCTTATCCGCATTGACTAACTCTTCAATATTAATCTCTCCTTTTTGAACATAATGGGCCAAATGTCCTTCGATCGTTTGAGTAGTAAGATTTCTAATTGATACTATCTCATGTATCGTCTTGCCTTCTTTATAAAGCGTGAATGTTTCTGTCTTAGTATCAGAAACAGCAGAATTATCGGAGTGGCGTTGACGCTTGGGTTTCTTTTCAGATATACGGGATGATAAGTTATGCTCCTGGCAATACTGCTGAATGATCATTAAAAACTGTTGCCCGTATGTTTCAGTTTTTGCTTTACCAAAACCACTTATCTTTTGTAATTCCTCTATTGTTTGTGGCAGATACTGTGTCAACTCATCTAATGTTTTGGAACCCGCCACAAAGTAAATAGGAAGATCTTTTCTGGCGCAAATGCTGTCTCTTAGTTTTCTCAATTGTTGATAAAGCATGGGATGCTGGGTTTTTGTTTTTTCATTATTTCCAGCACCCGCATAAGCATTGACATGGAATGAAGGCAATGCGAAATTCTTTTTGCGGCGGTGATATCCTTCCATATTAAGCCGTCCTTCATAACCATCAAGCAGATGCTTCTTTAATGATAGTTGTGCAAATATTTCTTTCAGACTTTCGTTGTATTCTTTGGCATGAAGCCGGCTATCAGTTGTCACAGAAGATCGTTGAATGGTTTGCAGAACCAAATCCAGTTGTTTTGAAAAATATGCTGCGGCCACCTTTACTCTTTCCTGCAATGTGGCATTTTCTTCCGGTGCAGTTGGTTCTTGTAATAAGCTCAGCAATTGTTGCTGAAATTTTTCCGCCGTTTTCTGAATACTCAAAATACCTTCCAAAAGTTGCTCTATCCATATTATTGCTTCTGCATTAAATGATGTTCTATATTGAATAAGGTATTCTATTATTTCTTTACTCATGGCAATGATGGATGAAAAATCAAATGTTGATAATAAAATAGCCTCTTGACATTCTTTTCTTGATTTGGATAATTCCTGCTGCAATTGATCAGCTTGTATGCTTTTTTGTGAAAACAGAACGATCCGTTTGTCAGAATGAAGACTAGTTGGTTTTATCATGCTTTGTAATACGAGGCCATCAAGACTTGTGCAGCGGCTCAATGCAACATATACCTGACCCGATGCAAATGCTTCACCGGCATCAATGATGGCTTTTTCAAACGTAAGTCCCTGGCTCTTGTGAATGGTAATTGCCCAGGCCAGCCTCAAAGGGTATTGCGTAAAAGATCCAAGAATTTCCTCATCGAGACGACGTGTGTTTTTATTCAGTGTATAACGGATATTTTCCCATTTTTCTTTTTTTACTTCAATTTCATCAGGCTCATCTTTACATTGAACAAATATTTTTTCTTCCCCGAGCTTTGTCACAATGCCAATTTTTCCATTAAAATATCGTTTGCTTTTTTCGCTGTCATTCTTAATGAACATTACCTGTGCACCTTCCTTTAATTGTAACATCTCATCAGCCGGATACGCTTTTTCTGAAAACTCTCCGGTAATTTCCGCCTGAAAAGAAAATAATTTGCCGTTGAGTTGCTGCAATTCATTTGCATTGGTAGAATCTGCTTTATAATTATGTGTGGTAAGAATGATATAGCCACCTTGTTTGTTACGTCGAAACAATGGCTTATGCCTGCTTTCCAATAAATTCATTCCTTCTGCATCCAATTCATTATTACGAACCCGATTTAAAAGATTGATAAATTTTTCTTCACTTTGCCGGTAAATTTTATTAAACTCGATGCAAACCGGCTGATCTTCCTTTATTACATGGCTGTCAAAAAAATAAGGACTGTTATAATATTCTGACAATACCGACCATTCCTGTTCTGGAATTACCGGTGGCAATTGATACATATCCCCAATGAACAATACCTGAACACCGCCAAATCTTTTGTGATGCCGGTTTCGAACATGCCGCAATACTAAATCTATTGCATCCATAGTGTCGCACCGAACCATGCTGATCTCGTCAATAATGAGCAATTCAAGTTCCTGCAATACTTTTTTCTTTTCACTGGTTAATCGTTGCCGGCTTAATAAACTATGCGGATTGTTTTGATCATTGTTTTTATTTGTAAATCCCTTTGTTTCAGGAATGAAAGGAGATATGGGCAATTGAAAAAAAGAATGAATGGTAACTCCGCCTGCATTTATGGCGGCAACACCTGTCGGAGCCACAACCGCAATTTGCTTGGGGCAGCTCTCTCTTATATATTTCAGAAATGTTGTTTTGCCTGTTCCCGCTTTACCTGTGAGAAAAATATTACGTGAACTTTGATTTACCAGTTCAGTTGCAAAGCGAAACATTTCATTATTCAGATCATATTGCATGAGCAGTGGCTAAGCTAAATAAAAAGGAACATTACAACAGCATATACCTGTTGCAATGTTCCGTGTTGCCAATATTACTGAGCAGCTTTTGCGCCCAGCATCAACAATTCATTCACCTGTATTTCGGTGATGTATTTCTTATTGCCTTCTTTATCAGTATAACTGCGATTGATCAGTTTACCATCAATGGCTACTTCTTTTCCTTTGTCCAGATATTTTTCGGCTATCTCTGCCAGCTTACCCCAGGCCACTACACGATGCCACTGAGTTTCTGTAACTTTTTCTCCTTTGGCATTGCGGTAGCTTTCGCTGGTGGCTACACTAAATTGCGCCAGCTTCTTGCCATTTTCTGTACTTTTTACTTCGGGTTTTGCGCCCAGGTTACCAATCAACTGAACTTTGTTTTTTAATGCGTACATAATTGAAAAATTTTTAAATGAAGAATTTTTTTATCTCGGTCATTCAACAGCGCTATTGAATTGACAGGACAAAGATGGGTTGGTAAAAAAGTTGTAGCCGGTTTTTACCCGTTTACTCCCGAAGCTAAGCGGGTAAAAACGCTTGCACACGCATAAATTTTTGTATCTTGATTGGCCAAAACCATTGCCATGCCTGCATCCGAAACTAAATCCTGCCTCTTCTGCGGTAAGCCGCTAAAAGGAAGAATAGACAAAAAATTTTGCGATGATTATTGCCGCAATAATTATAATAACCAGCAAAAATCTAAAGGAAGTTACAGCAGTTATGTTCGCAACATTAATAACACACTGCTGAAAAACCGGAAAATTCTGGAAAGTATTTTACCCGAAGGAGAAGAAACGGCGAAAGCAAATATGGATAAACTTCAACGCCTGGGTTTCCATTTTAAATATATTACCCATACTTATACCACCAAGACCGGTAAGATGTATTTCTATTGCTATGATTATGGTTATTTGCCCTTGGATAATGATTGGTATCTGATTGTAAAAAAGAAAGAACCTTAAACATCTCAAAAAAATCAATTAGCGGTTTAAAATGTAAATTCTTTATTCACCAACTCATCCATTAAGTCGTTATTACCTTCGCTTTCATAATGGCAGAAAACCATCTTAAAAAAATAATTTACAATTATTCTTCTCTCGGAGTAATCCAGATGGGTAATTTTATTCTTTCCTTAATGGTCATTCCTTATGTTATACGAAAAGTTGGAGCTGAAGGTTTTGGAATTATTGCCGTTGCACAGGTAGTCATGTATTTTTTATCTGTATTTACTGATTATGGATTTAACCAAACAGCAATAAGAGATATTGCGGTTTACAGAAATGATCCTCGAAAAATATCAAAGATTTTTTTTACAGTACTTGCTTCTAAGCTATTTATCTGCTTTGTCGCATTGTGCCTGTTGCTGCTTTTGATTTCGGTAATACCTGTTTTTCATGAACACTTTTCTTTATACCTGATGGCTTTTGCATTTGTCGTTGGCCAAGCATTCCTTATCAATTGGTTCTTCCAGGGATTTGAAAAAATGCACTACATCGCCATCATTGCATTAATTGCCCGTTTAATATTTGTTGGTCTTGTATTTGGTTTTATCCGGAGCAAAGAAGATATTTCACTTTATCTTTTCTTTATGGGTCTCGGGAATGTGATTGCCGGTGCCTTTGGTATTTATTCAGCTTTCCGGATATTCAAATTAAAATTCATAAAACCCGCATGGTCTGATATTATTCATGAATTTAAAGAGGGCTGGCAAGTTACCGTTACAAATCTTTCAATTACCTCTTGTCAATACATTGGCATTTTTATATTGCGGCTATTTACGAATGACCTGGTAGTTGGATATTACAGCATTGCCGAAAAAATATATTTCTCTATGAAAATAATGATCAGCATTTTTTCACAGGTCATTTATCCGAAAATTTGCCAATTGGTATTAACCGGACGCAGCAGAATCATTTTATTTTTTAAACAAACCTACTTTCCTTTTCTGGGGTTAGTGATTACAGGCTCAGCATTTGTATATATTCTTTCCCCGCAAATACTGCATTTTTTCATTGGCCATAAACAAGAAAGTCCTTCATTCTTATTACGGTTAATGTGCGTAGCAACAGTTATTGTTTGCCTGAATATTCCGGCTTATTTGATTTTGTTGGCCACCAACCATAAAAAAAGTTATTTGCGAATATTTTCATACGGAACCTTACTGAATATAATTGCAAATATTATTCTGGTTCATTTCTTTGCTGCTACCGGAACCGTATTGTCAGTTATTATCACGGAACTTTTTATCACAATAGGATTAAGTTGGGAAGTATACCGCATTTACGTTTACAATAAAAGCAAGAGAACCGGATCTTTTAGTTCCTTATTTTAGGAAACATTACTATTAGTGATTCCGGTCTGAAAAATTAGTGATCTGTAAAATTGGTTTTTGCTAATCACCAAAACGATAGTATAAATAAATCATACCGGTTTTGCGGGAAATTATAATAATTAAACTTGCAATTGTATTTCTTATCTTCCTTATTCAAATCCCGCTTATTTATGAAGAAGAATAATTTGTTTCGTTATTCTGTTGTAGCTGCTCTGGCAGGTTTTATTTTTGGTTTTGATACTGTTGTTATCTCTGGTGCAAATGAACCAATAAAAAATCTTTGGCATACTTCCCCATTGTTTCATGGCATATTTATTATGTCAATGGCATTGTGGGGTACGGTTGTTGGCGCATTAACGGGTGGAATACCCGCTGAAAGATTTGGCCGGAAAAAAACTTTGTTTTGGATTGGTGTTTTCTTTGGGGTTTCAGCCTTAGGAACCGCTCTGGCTCCCGGGCCTTATGTTTTTTCTTTCTTTCGTTTTGTTGGTGGATTGGGAATTGGTATTTCTTCGGTGGTAGCTCCAACTTATATTTCCGAAATATCAACACCTGCATCAAGGGGAAAGTTAACAGCTATGTATCAATTCAACATTGTGTTTGGTATATTGATTGCTTTTATTTCGAATTATTTATTACAGGGAGTGGGCGGTGTCAATGACTGGCGTTGGATGCTGGGAGTATTATTTGTTCCCTCTATTATTTATTCAATAATGGTAATAGGCGTTCCGGAAAGTCCACGCTGGCTGGTAACCATAAAAAAAAATTTAGTCAAAGCCAAAGAAGTTTTTGCCCGAATTGGTGCTGAAAATCCTGAAGAGGAGGTGAACAATATTATTGCAGCCAATAAAGCAATCGAAGACAAAGAAATTCATCACAAATTTTTCAGCAGCAAATACAAAACAGTTTTGTGGCTGGCATTTTTTGTTGCTTTCTTTAACCAGTTTTCTGGCATAAATTTCATTTTATACTATGCTCCTGAAATTCTTACCAGAATAGGATTAGGCGCAAAAGAATCTCTCGCTAATGCCATTGCCATTGGAGGCACCAATCTCATTTTTACTTTTGTCGGTTTATACCTGATCGACAGGATCGGGAGAAAAACGCTTTTGCTCATTGGGTCTTTTGGCTATATCATCAGCCTATCCATGGTTGCATTTGCTTTTAAATCTGAAGCAAGTGCTGTATTTATGATGACATTTTTGTTACTATTTATTGCATCGCATGCCATTGGGCAAGGCGCAGTGATCTGGGTTTTCATTTCTGAAATATTTCCAAATAAAGTCAGGGCATTAGGTCAATCTTTCGGAGCCAGCACACATTGGATTTGTGCAGCCACTATTACTTTAATAACGCCGGTATTCCTCGATAAGAATTATGGAATATTCAAGAAAAATCCGTGGCCTATTTTTGCATTTTTTGCTTTTATGATGGTGTTGCAATTAATTTGGGTGCTAACTAAAGTTCCCGAAACAAAAGGAGTATCACTTGAAGAATTAGAAAAAAGATTGATTCACGAATAAAAAAATTCTTTTTAATCAAAAAACATGAATCAGCAACTCTGGGGTATTGATCTTGGCGGAACAAAAATTGAAGGAGCCATCCTTCCATCGCTTAACGATCCTGTTCCGGTTATCAGAACCCGTATTGATACAGAAGCATCAAAAGGGTATGAACATATTCTTGGCCAGATAAAAAAATTAATTACACGAATGCAGGAGCACTCTGGTCTTACTCCTCAAAAAATAGGTTTTGGAACTCCGGGCGTATTGGACCCGATTTTACAAACCATGAAAAATTGCAATAGCATAGCGTTGAACGGCATGCCATTGAAAAAAGATTTGGAAAAAATTTTAAACGTTCCGGTTGAATTGGCCAACGATGCCAATTGTTTTGCTCTTGCTGAAACACATTGGGGAATAGTGAAAGAAAAATTTCCGCAATCATCAATTGTATTTGGAATTATTATGGGTTCGGGTGTAGGTGGCGGCATTGTTATTAATGGAAAAGTATGGAATGGCCATCATGGAATTGCAGGTGAGTGGGGGCATAATTACCTGGATGAATCCGGTGGCCCTTGTTATTGTGGTAAGACGGGATGTGTTGAAAAAATAATTTCGGGACCTGCCTTACAAAAATTTTATGCCGGCATCACTGGCAATAGTATAACACTGAAAGAAATTTTTCAGAAATACCAGCAAGGTGATAAGGCGGCCACACAAACGATTGAGCGTTTGAATTATTTTTTTGGAAAAGCAGTTTCTGTAGTCATTAATATGCTTGACCCTGATGTGATTATAGTTGGTGGCGGTGTGGGAAATATTGATACAATTTATTCTGACGGCTTAACGTCTTTAAAGCAATTCATCTTTAATAATAGAGTTGATGTGCCGATACTAAAACCATCTTTGGGTGATAGCGCCGGCGTTTTCGGCGCTGCGGCATTAGTTGCTTCCTGAAATAACAGTAATCACTAAATAAAGTAATCATGAAAAAAGTATTTCTTGTTTTCGTTGTATCTTTTTTCTTCACGGCATCACTGATTGCTCAAAATAATCTTTACAAAGAAAAATATCGTCCGCAATTTCATTTTTCCCCACCAAAGAACTGGGTTAATGATCCAAATGGGTTACTCTATTCTGACGGAGAATACAATTTATTCTATCAATACAATCCTTACGGCAACAGGTGGGGACATATGAGTTGGGGACATGCTGTAAGCAAAGATCTTATTCACTGGAAACATTTGCCGATAGCAATCAGGGAAGAAAATAAAATCATGATTTTTTCAGGCAGCGCCGTTGTAGATGAAAACAATACAAGCGGTTTTGCAAAAAAATCAGGCCAGATTCCATTGGTCGCTATTTATACCGGTCATTATATTGCTGATTCAGCAAAGCCGGATAATTACATGCAGTCCCAATATATTGCTTACAGCCTGGACAAAGGAATAACATGGAAAAAATATGAACGCAATCCCGTACTTGATTTACATAAAAAAGATTTTCGTGATCCAAAAGTGTTTTGGTATGCGCCACAGAAAAAATGGATTATGCTGGTCGTATTGCCGCATGAACATATTGTTCAGTTTTATTCTTCATTCAATTTAATAAACTGGAATCATCTTAGTGACTTTGGTCATGCAGGAGATATCAATGATATCTGGGAATGTCCGGATATGTTACAAGTTCCTGTTGCCGGAACAACGGGAATGTTCAAGTGGGTACTTTTTAATTCTCAACAAACCACGATGCAATATTTTGTGGGCAATTTTGACGGAACAAAATTTATAAATGAAAATCCTGCAAATAAAATATTCCGGCCGGATTATGGACCCGATTATTACGCTGCAACAACCTATAATCATTTACCGGCTAATCATCTTCCTGTTTTATTAGGTTGGGCCAATAACTGGAAATATGCTAACGATATACCAACTTCTCCCTGGAGAAGCGCTATGGCATTGCCCCGAAATTTAACTCTTAAAAAAATAAATAATGAATGGCGTTTGATTGAACAACCCGTTGCATCATTAAAAACATTAAGGACTAATCCTGTTGAATTAAAAAATATCGAAGTAACGGGAAGAAAAAAACTTAATATTTCCGGTCAGCAGTTCGAGATGGAAATTAGTTTTGACGTTTCACAAAATGTCATTGCCGGACTAAGGTTAGCGGTTGGAAAATCAAATTCTTTCATGATTGGTTATAACGCTTCAAACGAAAAGTTATTCATTGACCGGAGCGGTCTGGCAAATAATTCTTTTAATAAAAATTTCGCTGCACTATCCAGGTATGAAACTTCATTAAAACCAATACAACAAAAAATAAAACTCCATATCTTTTTTGATAAAAGCATTATTGAAATTTATGCAAACGATGGTTTGGCTGTAATGACCGCACAACTTTTTCCTGATGAAACCGACGATGGAATAGAATTATTCAGCGATGGAGCAACTACGAAGTTTCAATCCATAAAATTCTGGAAAATAAAATCAGTGTGGTAAAATATTTTTTTACCAATACTAGTATGATTTACTTCAATTTTGGTTTATCCTGTAGTTAACAATATTTTTTTCTTAAAAAATTTCAACAAACGGTAGCATGAATTCGGGTAATTCTCTCCTGTGTTTATCTATTGAACTAAAAAAACCCACGACCTGCGTGGGTTTCTGAGAATCGAAGTGGTGTGGGGCGGGATCGAACCGCCGACACAAGGATTTTCAGTCCTTTGCTCTACCGACTGAGCTACCGCACCTTTAAGAACTTCGAATGCTGAACAACGAATGTTGAACATCGAAATGGGTCGCAAAAATAAGGCTATCGCTGTGAAATAGAAAATCTACGGCTTGAAATTTTAATACTCCCTTTAGGGGTCGGGGGTTTACATACCATATTCACTCAAAAACTTTATCCGCATGATCTTTAATTGTTCCCAATTGAAATTTTGATCGGCAAGTTCTTCTTGCGCAACCTGCAATGAAGATGTTTCGCAGCTTTTAAAATAATCAATGATCTCTTCCTGTTCGTATTCATCCAGCATTTCATCAATAGCATAATCAAGATTGAGTCGGGTGCCGCTGGCTGCAATCGTTTCCATTTCTTCTAACAACTCATCAATCCGCCAGCCTTTGTTTTTAGCAATAGTTTCCAATGGCATCTTTTTATCAGTTTGTTGAATAATGAAAACCTTGTTACCACTTTTGTTTACCACGCTTTTCATTACAAAATCGTCGGGTCGTTCAATATTATTTTCTTCCACATACCTGGCAATTAATTCAACGAAAGGTTTACCAAATTTTAATGCTTTGCCTTTGCTGACGCCCTGACATTTCTCCAATTCTTCAAGCGTGGTGGGATAAAGCGTTGCCATATCTTGAATAGATGATTCCAGGAAAATAACAAATGGCGGAAGGTTTTTTTTCTTGGCTTCTCTTTGCCGAAGTTCTTTAAGCATTTCAAATAGCTTTTCATCAGAAGCCGCTCCCGATGCAGCCTCCGCACCTTCTTCATCGTCTGCATTTGCCTCTTCATAAAGATTATTAAGAATGACTTTGAATGGTTTTGGCTTCTTAAAATAATCTTCTCCTTTCTTGGTAATCTTCAATACTCCGTATTCTTCTATATCTTTTCTCAATAATCCTTCCAATAGCATTTGCCGGATAAGAGAATTCCAAAAATGCTGTGATTGATCATTGCCACTGGCAAACTCCGGTATTCCTTCGTGCCGGAACATTTGGATTTGCGGTGTCAATTTCCCGGTTATAATATTTACCGTGTAATCTGTGGCAAATCTTTGATCAAGCGCTTTAATGGCTTTTAAAGCAAGGATCACGTTTTCTTTCGCCTCTATCTTTTCTTTGGGATGTTTACAATTATCGCAGTTGCCGCAATTTTCTTTTGTGTATTCTTCGCCGAAATAACTCAATAATATTTTTCGCCTGCAAACACCACTTTCAGCAAATGCCACAGTTTCGTTGATGAGTTGTGCACCAACTTCCCTTTCACTAAGCGGTTTATCACGCATCAGGTGTTCCAGCTTGGCAATATCCTTATGAGAATAATACAAAAGACATTTTCCTTCCAGTCCATCGCGGCCAGCACGACCAGTTTCCTGGTAATAATTTTCAATTGACTTTGGTATGTTATAATGAATTACAAACCTTATGTCCGGTTTGTCAATGCCCATTCCAAACGCAATGGTGGCAACAATTACCTGAACATCTTCATTCAAAAAAAGATCTTGTCGTTCTGTTCTCAGTTTGCTGTCGAGGCCTGCATGGTACGCAACTGCTTTGATTCCATTAGCCATTAAAATTTCTGCCAAATCTTCCGTAGTTTTTCTATTCAATGTATAAATAATGCCGCTCTTGGTTTTCATGCCCTTTATAAAGCGAACAAGACTTTCATCGGCTTGTGATTTCTTTATCTTGGGCAGTATTTCATAATAAAGATTAGGGCGATTGAATGATGAAATGAAAATATTCGGATTGTGCAGATCTAGATTTTTTACAATATCGCTTTGGACTTTAGGAGTTGCCGTAGCGGTCAATGCAATCACCGGAAGATCCGGATTTATTTGTATCATCATTTCCCGCAGGCGACGATATTCGGGACGAAAATCGTGCCCCCATTCGGAAATACAGTGTGCTTCATCAACCGCAAAAAATGAAATCTTGAGATCGCTGAAAAACTCTAAATTTTCTTGTTTGGTTAATGTTTCCGGTGCTACATAAAGCATTTTGGTCCTTCCGTTCAGCAAATCGTCGTGAACTTCCTTTATTTCCTTTTTATTTAAAGTAGAATTCAGAAAATGAGCTACTTCATCTTTGCTGCTGTAGCTGCGCATGAGGTCTACTTGATTTTTCATCAATGCTATAAGTGGAGATACAATAATAGCAACACCTTCGCTAACTAAAGCCGGCAACTGGTAACATAAACTTTTACCTCCGCCTGTTGGCATAATTACGAAAGTGTCGTGCCCGGAAAGTAAAGATTCAATTATCTTCTCTTGTGTGTCTTTGAATTTATCAAACCCGAAATGTTCGTGTAAAGACTTATGAAGATCAAATCTTTTTTTCACAGCTTTTCCAGAATCGGGTCTTTTTGTCGTTGCTGATGCCATTACTCTTGTTTTCCCTCTCTCATTTGAAGATGGTATTCATTTAAGATACGGATTTTTAGCCAATATTGTTATCTGAAACTGGTTTTTTATGCTTTTTATACGGGAAAGCAATTGGGACTACAATTTACGCTAAGATTACCGCTTAATAAAACCCCTAAAGGTTAAAATTTGTGTTGCCTTTTTGGTATTAGAAATACTTCATATTAAATCCTATAATTTTGGCGCTTTAAAATGAAGCCTTCTATAAGACAAATTGCTCTTCGGACTATACAAACGGAAACACAATCCATTTCCGGGCTTGCATCATTTATAAATGACGACTTTGAAAAAGCCATCAGGGTTATTATTAATTGTAAAGGCCGAATTATAATAAGCGGTATTGGCAAGAGTGCTGTAATTGCCCAAAAAATAGTAGCCACACTTAATTCAACGGGTACAGCTTCTTCTTTTATGCACGCTGCAGATGCTATTCACGGTGATCTGGGAATGGTTCAGCAAGAAGATGTTGTTTTAATAATCAGCAAAAGTGGAAATAGCCCTGAAATAAAAATTTTGGTTCCCCTTATAAAAAATTTCCAAAATACTTTGATCGGAATGGTTGGATCTATGGATTCGTATTTAGCCAGGCATTCTGATATTGTATTGAATACAACGGTTGAACAGGAAGCGTGTCCCAATAACCTGGCGCCGACTTCAAGCACGACGGCACAATTGGTAATGGGAGATGCAATTGCGGTTGTGCTGATGGAATTAAAAGGATTCAGCAGTGATGATTTCGCCAAATTTCATCCCGGTGGAACGTTGGGCAAAAAATTATATTTGCGGGTATCTGATCTTTACGCCTACAATGAAAAACCCAAAGTTTTTCCTTTACAATCTTTGAAAGAGGTAATTGTAGAAATAACAAAAAAGAGATTGGGTGCAACGGCAGTTGTTGACGAACAAAATAATTTAGTTGGAATAATAACTGACGGCGATTTAAGAAGAATGCTTGAGAAAAAAGAAGCCATAGAAAAATCACAAGCCAAAGACATTATGACAACAAATCCAAAATCTATTGCGGTTGATGCGTTAGCCGTTGATGCGCTGGACATGATGCGTCGAAATGAAATCACTCAATTGGTGGTTGTAGATAATGGAAAATATTCCGGAATTATACATTTGCACGATTTAATCAGAGAGGGCTTAATATAAATCCTCCTCTCAAAAATGTTAGAAAATAAACATATTTTATATTCAAAAAAATTAATTCCCTTTCGGGAAACAAGGCATGAATAAACATCATTACGTAGCAATCATGGCAGGGGGAATCGGAAGTCGCTTTTGGCCAATGAGCCGGATGGACTATCCCAAACAGTTTCTCGATATTCTTCATACGGGTAAAACGCTTATTCAACAAACATTTGATCGTTTTACAAAGTTCGTTCCGGCAGAAAATATTTTTGTGGTTACATTAAAAGAATATATTCCGATTGTAAAAAAACAACTGCCACATATTCCCGAAGAAAATATTTTAGGTGAACCATCAAAAAAAAATACAGCTCCCTGTGTGGCTTACATTTCTTTTAAGCTTTTGCAAAAAGATTCCAATGCATCATTGATCGTTGCTCCGGCAGATCATTTAATTCATGATGAAGATAATTTCATATCCGTCTGCGAAAAGGCTTTGACCTTTGTCAATCATATGAATGCTTTTGTGACGCTTGGTATTCGTCCCACTTATGCCAATACGGGTTATGGTTATATACAACATGATTCTATTGAAGCAGTGCCTGGCGTTTATAAAGTAAAAACTTTTACCGAAAAACCTAATCGTGAGCTTGCAAAAACTTTTATTGCAAGCGGTGATTTTTTATGGAACGCCGGGATTTTTGTGTGGCAGGTAAAAAATATTCTCAAGGCTTTTGAAAATCACTTGCCCGAAATCTATGAAGTCTTTGCAACTGAAAAAGAAAAATTCAACACTGATCTTGAAGTATCGGCACTCGAAAAAATATATCCACAATGCATCAGTATTTCCATTGATTTTGGTGTGATGGAAAAAGCAAATAATGTATATGTAATTCCTGCGTCTTTTGGTTGGAGCGATGTGGGCACCTGGAACAGCGCCTGGGAAAATATGGATAAAGATTATCTTGAAAATGCTGTGGCCGGAAAGAATGTAATAGTTATTGATGCCACCAAATGTATGGTACACGCACCGGACAATAAGTTAATCTTGCTTCAAGGATTAGACGATTACATTGTTGTGGACACTAAAGATGTTTTATTAATCTGCAAAAAAGAAAAAGAACAGGAAATAAAGGAATATGTTGCTGAAGTAAAAAGAAACAAAGGCGATAAGTTTCTTTAATTGTTTTTATTATCACAAAACAGCCACGTTATTTCAAGATGTGTTTTTTACTTTTATGAAAATTTATGCCATCAAATATTTTAAATAATATACTTTTCCTGGATATTGAAACGGTTCCGCAATATTCTTCCTATTCTGAATTGCCGCAGCATTGGAAAGATCTCTGGGATTTAAAAGCGGCTTACATTATTCGTAACAAAGAAGATGAAACATCAGAAACGGTTTATCCAAGAGCTGGCATTTATGCTGAATTCGGAAAGATTATTTGTATTGGCTGCGGTATTTTATCCGGAAGCGGCGCACAAAAAAAATTAAGTCTGAAATGTTTTTTTGGTGAAGATGAAAAATTAATTCTTTATCAATTCGCTGAAATGGTAAACAAGTGGACAATTGACGGAACAAAATATCTTTGTGCTCATAACGGAAAAGAGTTTGATTTTCCATATCTCTGCCGCCGCTTCATTGTGAATCAAATGTCAATTCCTTCTGTATTGCAACTTGCCGGCAAAAAACCATGGGAGGTAAATCATCTGGATACGCTTGAGCTTTGGAAATTTGGCGACTATAAAAATTATACTTCTTTAAACCTTCTTGCCAATACCCTTGATATTCCCACACCAAAAGATGATATTGCCGGTAGCAATGTGTGGGAACTTTTTTGGTCGGCAAAGACTTCTTTGGAAAAAGAAAAAAATATCAATCGTATTGTCACATATTGTCAGAAAGATGTCGTTGCAGTTGCACAGATTTTTTTAAGAATGAATAATGAAGCCATTATTAAAGAAGAAAACATAGAAATCAAATTTTGATGGAAAGAACAAATTATTCATCTGGAGCCAAATGGGAAGATATTGTTGGTTACAGCCGTGCGGTGAGAATTGGTAACATCATCGAAATAACCGGAACGGTTTCGGTGGACGAAAACAACAATCTGGTTGGCAGCAACGACGCCTATAAACAAACCAAATTTATCATTCATAAAATAGAAAAAGTTTTACAAAACACAGGGGCTTCATTAAAAGATGTAGTGCGCACAAGAATGTTTGTAACTGATATTTCCCGTTGGCAAGAATATGGAAAAGCTCATCGTGAATTCTTTAAAGAAATAAGACCCTGCACCAGCATGATTCAGGTAAGTGCATTAATCGGTCCTGATTACTTAATCGAAATAGAAGCCACTGCTATTATTCCATAAAATGTTATTCAGGCTCCATCGGAATAGGAGTTGAAAAAAATAAAGGGTTTCAATAGGTTTTACTGAAACGCTTAACCAAAAAAAATTACAGTTTGTTTTTACACAACTTTCTATCTCAGAAAAATTTCCGGCCTACTTTTTTGCTATACCAAGTGTTCTAAGATAATTTACCAGATTCCACCTGTCAATATCATTCGGTAAATCTTTTTTAGATTTTGGCATTTCCTTTCTTCCTTCGGTCATTTTGTAAAAAATTGTTCCGTCGGTTTGAGCTTGAAATACTGCAGTTGTAAAATTTCCCGGAGTCGTTTTTAAGTCGGGGGCTTTCGTACCATTACCAAGTCCTTTTTTACCATGACAGGGTTCGCAGTTCACCTGAAACAAGGCTTTCCCCGCGGCAAGAGATTTAGCATCTGATTTAACGGGGTTGGGCATGGTTACATATTTGTCTGGAACCACCCATGGCGTTGATGACTGGGCATTAGTAATAAAAGAAGAGCAGATAATACAAATGGTAAATAAACCACAAATCATTAAATTCATTTTTTTCATACCTTTTATTTTAACGTTAATAAATATTTACTGTTTCTATTAATTAAAATTCCATCTCCTGGTAATATTAAATCCAATCAGGAACTGTCCTTTTGTATAGTCATTTTGATTATAAAAATTTCCATACTGTGGTATAATGCTATTACTGTTTCCCACAAAAACCTGGAATGCGTGACTGATAGTGGTCGTTTCAAATCCAAAACAAATATTTGGATGTGGATTATTCATTGGGTGTTGGGTAAGTGGTTGATCATAATTGGCAATCAGATGAAATCTTTCTGTTAATTTATATCTTCCCATAAAAGAAATAGCAAAGTCATAATTTTTCATAGAGGGTTGAATATTTCCATTTTCATCAACGTATGCTGCCACATTGTTGAAATAAGACAGACTTGGTGATACCTGAACAGAAATTTTTTCCGTAACCTTTCTCGCAATCATTATCTGATTGAAATACGAGAATCTGTCTCCGCCATTAACAAAATTTCCTTGCTTGGGCCGGCTATCAATAACAACATTTCCAAAATAAGTTATGCTAACTGGCCAGCCGCCGGTATCCATTTGCTTTACAATAGCATACTTGGCATTGAAATCAACAAGGAAAAAATTCTTCGTTACTCCTACTCCAATAGTTAAATTATTTATTGGCGTATAATTCATTC
This sequence comes from uncultured Bacteroidota bacterium, assembly GCA_963823125.1. GTDB lineage: Bacteria > Bacteroidota > Bacteroidia > Chitinophagales > Chitinophagaceae > UTBCD1. The sequence continues at coordinate 14,191 of CAWGKD010000001.1, read as the reverse complement.
CCAGCCTGATGTTAGCCGGTCCGAAAATGCCATATAAATCCTGTCGCCCATTATTTACAGTACCGAATCTATGCTGAATAGTAAGCATTAAAACTTTTTTGCGTGACATGGCTACAGTTGGGTTGTCAGCAATAAACTGACCGTCAAAAATAGTTACGGGTCGCGGTTGGGGTTTTTCCACCGGTTCGGTAGCCAATGAATCTTGCGCAAATAATTTGCAGGGAGTATTAAACAAAATTAAAAGAAGGCATACGACTGTTATCCGGAGAATAGGAAAGAATTTTTTATTTTGTTTTTTCATACTCATTAAATTAATTGTTTGGTGCCTTTTCTGTAATCCACGTAAGAATCAATTCGTCAATGTTTGATGGATTACTTGAACCGTTTAATGGCATTGCTGGTGTTAACTTTCCGGTTAGCCGCATATAAACAACACTCTTTTGCGGATCAGAAACATCAATAAATCCTCCATTCACTAAAGAGTTGAACGCTTTCGTTGCAGATAAATCAGGTGTCTGACCACCGGTAGCATGACAACCACTCAGGCTACAATTTTTTGTCAATATGGGTAAAATGTCTTTGGAAAAACTAACCTGTTTGGATAAAACAGTGTTTGTGCTTGGATATAGAGTTGCAGACTTATAACATCCGGCCAGAACAAACAGGTTGATCAATACAAGAATAATTATTATCGCTTTTATACTGCCCCTCATGTTCTTTTCATTTTTGATTTCATAATGAAATACAAAACATCATTTTTGAAAATGCAATAAAAGCCCCGCAGCAATTGCATGTTGATTGTCGGCTCCGTTAAACATTACACCAACACCAAATGGTTGATCATTTAGAGAAGAAAAATCAACATCGTTTACCGTGTCGGTAGTTTTTAATGAGCGCATCAGCAACAACCTCCATCCTGTCCCTGTGCAATATGCATTTGCTATAACGTCTCCCCGGCTACCAGTATAAGCGCCCACGATACTTCCAGGAATGCACTTGGGTCCATCGCCAGCGCCCACTTGTTGATACGCTGTGCCGGAAGCTGCTGTGTTTGGATCAATAGTAGTTGAATTTGCAAGAGTAAGAACTCCCATAGAGTCAACTGCAATAACTTTTACCGCAGCGCCTCCGGATAGTGTATCTTTTAACATGATAGCACTATTGATATAACTTCCGCTTGAAATTACCCAAATAGGCACTTTAGTAGAAGTCTTGGCAACGTTATTCATTTTTAAAGTTTGTGAATTATTAAAGCCCCCATCTGCTGCTTGTGCCGACTGAAGAGCCACCGGCACTGAAGATGAGGAACCATTATTAACCTGCCAATCATTGTGAACTTCATTCTTATCTAATGTTCCGCTCATTCCTGCGCCTACGCTTGACCCATCATCGATAAAACAATCATTTACCTGATTGGCATTTGCTACCTGAAGCATCCTGGCTCTCCAAACGTCTAAACGTTCAGAAGGACCATTAGTGTACATTACACCGCCGGTAGTAGTTGAGGGGGTTCCAAAGTTTGAAACGGTATGACAGGCTGCATAACAGGATAGGGAATTAAAACTTAAACAAGAATTATTAATATTAAACATCATTACAAACTGATCTTGCGCTGCAGTTGGTCTCAATGTTCCATCAGAGTTTATATTATAATTAGTACCGGCACCATTGGTTGTTGATGCCACAGAAGTTGTATAATTAGTAACTTCCTGTGTCCAAAGATGCATGGTAGGATTAAAATACCAAAGAGCGCTTTTTACATTTTGTTGCGGTGTATTCCATTCAACCAGATAATAAATATTGTTGGCGTCATAAACGGATCGAAGCGTAACGTCGGTGGCATTGCCAATATACCCCGCAAAAGTTCCGTTTCCCAAATCCGGAACTACTGCATGCACCGTTAATTTCTTTGCATTATTCCACATCGGATCAACTGTTCCGTTCCAGGTGTTTCCGCCGATTGGCTGAAGAGTTGGTCCGCCGGCAACTTTCATGGAATATAAAATATTGTCGGTTGATGAGCTGGTGCTGCTGATCACCTGATCCCGTTTTGTACAATACATCAGTCCACTAACAACAGCAATCAATAGTGCCATTACAGCATACTTTTTTTGTATGTATTTCATGGTAGTTAAAAATTTTTTTGTTTAAAGAACTTTTTCTTTTTGGCAGTTATTAATATTTATTGGTGTTTGCCCCTTTTGTTTTTTAAAATTATTTTTCTTTTCTTATTCTTCTTAATTGATTAAAAATGAAAAAGTAAGTGAACCATACTCCGCCGAATAAAGTTGAAATAGTAATGACAAGTGGAAGCGGAGCATAGGGTTCCCAGAGTGCTCTTGGAAAAGGGTTGTTTTCCAGCACAAGAACTTTTCCCCATGGTGCCGGCGTATTATTTTCAACATTTCCAAATTGCTTGTTATCCTCCATCTTTGCAACTAACCTGATGTTACCCAATGTATCACCGGGAATACTTTTCGGATAAGCAAATGAGGCCTCGCCATTATCATCTGTTGTGATGGCGTTGTCTTCTGCCGCGGGCATTGTTCCAAACAATCTGCGTACATAAAATTTCACCTCGGCATTTTTCACCGGAACTTCTTTTCCGTCTCTACTCATTTCGGTTATTTTGGCCACAAGGGTTTTGGTTGTGTCTTTCGGGTTAAGGTTAAGGGTGAGGTTAACATCTTTATAATGCATTTGTTCTTGCGCATCTTTATAAAAGCTGTCGTTTTCAATTTTTGCTTCAATGGTGAAATAAAGACTGTCATCTAATGGCAGTTCTTTTTGAATTGAGACAGTGGCCTGACCTTTGGAATTTGTAATTGCGTTATTTAAAAGTTGTTCTTCTTTGTTGCGAAGGGAATAAAAATTAACTCTTACATTTTTCACCGGAACGAATTTTCCGTCTTTATTCTGAGCGGTGACTAGTGCGACGGCTATTTTACTCTTGTCAGCTTTTTTATAATAGGATAAATCAATAGTTGATTGACTCTTGTTTGTTCCCTGGGCCTGATTTTGAGCGTTAATGAATATATGAAACAAGCCTGCGAATATAATTGCAAGGGCTGATTTTTTAATTATACTATTTGTCTTCATACTACATTTAATTTATTATGCCGGTTGAATTATTGGCTTATTTCCAGTTCTTGATTGATCAATAGTTGTTTTTGCTTCTTCTGCTTCTCTTTTTGTTCCGAGTTCGTGTGCCTCCTCCTTATCATATTCAATTTTAATTCCTTCCTCTACTTCCCATACCGCCATCATGGGAAAGAGTTTTGAAAAAAGTGTGATGATGAGAAATATTCCCGCCAGACATGCGGCGGTAACAGAAAATTCCACATAGTTTGGAAAATAGCTCGACCATGCTGCGGGCATTTCCTGAATAGGCATTATAGGATGCAATAGTGTTGGCACTACAATAAGGTATCTTTTTATCCAGGCCCCAATCACTATAATTATACAAGTAATGATAAGCGGAGTTACTTTCCGTCCTTTGGGGAATGACATAACAGCAATGGGTAATAGAACGGTGCCGAATTGTAAAGTCCAGAATACTTTTGAATAACTGCCATAGAACAAATCCCTCAAGAGAGGAGACTCGTGAGTTGTCATGTTATAGGCGGGTATCCAATATTCATTAAGATTAAAGTAGGCGTAAATAAGTGTAAGCGCCAGTACAATGCGACCCATTAAATCAAAATGTCGTTGGGTAATATATTTATCCAGATGATAGAGTTTGCGAAAAGCGGCCATCCCAAGTATAACTCCAGCTGAACCGGAATAAAGAGCACCGGCAACAAAGTATGGACCAAATACGGTGCTATTCCATCCTGGGCGCATCGTCATGGCAAAGATGTAACTAACCACAGTGTGTACAGATACCGCAACAGGGATAATTACAATCGTCATAATAGTCATTGATTTTTCCAGACGATGCCACTGTGATTTTGTACCTTCCCATCCCAAGGACATTTTAGTATAAAGCCATTTTCTGAATTTATTAAATCTGGAATCGCAATTGGTCAACCGATCCCTGCAAAGCGCCATGTCGGGTATCATTGGCAGATAAAGAAATACTGAGCTTCCTACAAAATATGTACAAATAGAAATAACATCCCATAACAATGGTGATTGTATTCTTCCAAAAATAACAAGGTTAAACACCCGGTCGGGGCGACCTAAGTCAATGATCGGCATGAGACCACCGAAACAAAGAGAAACAAACGTGAGTAACTCTGCAGAACGTGTGATGGGTCTTCTCCATTCTTGTTTTGATATTCTGAGAATAGCGGAAACCAGTGTACCTGAGTGGCTAAGACCAATAAAGAAAACAAAGGTGGAAATATACAATCCCCATGAAACATAATCACGCATAGCTGTAACTCCCAATCCGTGCCGGAGTTGGTGGATATAACAATAAAGCCCCCAGCTCATCACCATCAATAAAAAGCCTAACCAAATCTTGGTAGAACGTCCCCATTTTCTTGTTGGGCGAAGACAAACCTCTCTTACATCTTCAATTTCTTGTTTCAGATCGTGTTTATTATTTACCATATTCTATTCTTATTAATAGTTATCAGCAACAGTAGTTTTGATAAAGATTACATCTGCATATCTCTCATATCCATCTCTATATTGTTCTTTTCTTTTTCTTTGGATTTCATATCTGGTATAGGATACTTTCTGTTTTTGGGTGGCAGGTAGTAAACACGAGGTTCAGTTCCTAATTCTTCTAAATGGCGGTATCCTGCATTATTTTCAAGAAGCTCACTCAACTTAACGGTCACACCAGATGCATTGGTAACTGCATCTTCATTTTGATCACCAAAATAAATTACGTCCATTGGACATCCACTTACACAGGCGGGCATTTTTCCCTGTCTGATCATATCGGGACAGAAGTCACATTTCTCTACAGTTCCCATTCGGCGTGGCACACTTTGTTCTGGCGAATACGCCATATCGCCAACTTTTGCTTTTTGTTCAGCATTGGGTGCACTCCAGTTAAAAAAGCGGGTAGAATAAGGACAGGCCGCCATGCACATGCGGCATCCAATACACCGTCCATTATCAATGAGCACGATTCCGTCTTGTCTTTTAAAAGTTGCATTTACCGGACAGACTTTGGTGCAGGGGGGGTTATCACAATGAAAGCAGGGTTTTGGAAAAAAGTACGGCGCGGTGGCCTCGGCATCTTTCATTGTAAATACTTTTATCCATTCGCGATCTGGTTCCGTAAAGTGCATGGACTGACAAGCTTCTGTACATTTTTTGCAACCGTCACATTTCGCGAGGTCAAGCACCATCACAAATTTTTTTCCGGGAATTCCCACGCGGGCTTCTTCATTTGAAACTGGCGGGGATTTGTAATCTTGTAAATGAGTTTCATCGGCGGTAAAAACTTTTCCGTCTTGCGTAAAAACCATTTTTGATTTGCCGGTTTTTCCATTGCTCTTCGAAACGATTTTTGATATGATCAGGGAACCCGCAGCTATAGAACCAGTAGCAATAAGTCCTATTTTTAAAAAATTTCTTCGGTTTGAGTGGTTTTCTGACTTGTCTTTTTCTTTATCCATAATTTTTTGCTTTTGATATTCACTCCTCCTTGTTGTATACGCCTATTAAACAATACCGTCGCACAACAAATGATGTGGCAACAATTGATGTTATAAAGATGTTATGGGCTTACGTAAGTCTTTATGACTTTAGTCAAAAAAAATATTGCATTATGGAAGAAATTTTTTTGCGAAAACGCAGCTTTTCTTTGAAGATATTTCCTTAGCGGATATCGGTATGTTTTTTAAAATATTAAAGGGAATTTTAAGCTGATGCTTACGGAAGGATTTTTGCTCACCGATTGGGGTTTGCGGCTTTGTTCTTTTTTTGTCCTGCGGAAATAAATTTTTTGAGGCCTGCGTTTTTTATTCTGCCCTATATTCACTGACAATTTCTTCCATTCCATCAATGTTTAAAATTCGAATTGTTCTTTTTTTGCGGGCGATAAGTTTTTCTTTTTCAAAATTGCTTAATTGTCTTGTGACTTGTTCTGCGGTTGTGCCGGCAATATCTGCAATATCTTGTCTGTTTAAAGAAAGGTTCAGCGTTCTTGTATCCTGGTTCATTCCAAAAACTTCGTTGCAGTAAACAAATGCCATTGCCACCTTTTCTCTTGTGTTCATTTGTGCCTGATACTTCACACGCAACTCGGCTCTTCTTAATTCCGATGCATAAAAATATATTAGGTCGTGTGCAAATCCAGGACAATTCATACAGGCTTCATTAAATAATTCGTTTTCCACAAAACAAATCAACGAGTCCATGAGTGCAACAGAATTAAAATAATAAAATGCTTTCCCGAGTCCACGATGTCCCAATATTTGTCCCTCTTTTGCAAGACGAACAATTTGTTCCCTACCGTGCAGGTTGGTGGTTACCACTTTTACACCGCCCTGTTGAATGAAATGAATTCCGTAAATGGGCTCACCTTCTTTAAAGATGTAATTTCCCTTTTTATACCAAAGCTGGTTGTTGTTGTTGCTTATTTTGGCAAGCCATTCTCCAAAACAGCCTTGTTTTACAAAACATTTTTCGTTTTGGCAATCGCTACATTCAATTTTCTTTTTCATTGTGGTGGCTCTATTACAAAATTATATTTTTCGGGATTGCAATGATGGTGTCTCAATCACAGCAAACAACCACTTTTGTTTTTTAAAATGCCCCCCTTAGCCCCTGATCTTATCCAGAAGCTGGTTTAATAAAATAATCTCCCCTTCATCAAGAGCAGAGAGACGCTTGTCCATGTATTCGCTTTCTTTTTCAATCGCGGCCAAAAGATTAATTCCTTTGTTGGTGATAACTACGTCCATTCTGCGTCGGTCGTCTTTGCAGATATTCCTGTCGACAAGTCTTTTTTTTCTAAGAAGCTCTACAATTCGTGAGGCATCACTCATCCGGTCAAGCATTCTATCGCGTATAAGCTTTACCGTTGCCGCCTCCGGGTGTTTTCCTTTTAAAATGCGCAGGATGTTGTATTGCTGAATGGTTAAATTATATTTTGAAAAAACTTCCGAGTGAAATTGAATCATCCATTTACCCGTAAAAACAAGATTCACCGACGCCTTATGATAATCATTTCTAAAAGGTCGCTCTTGCTTAATTTCCTCTTCAAGCATCATATTGTCGGATTGGATTTTGATGGTTTGGGTGTTATTGTTATCTCAACCGACAAAATTATTAAATTATTTTTCTCATTTCGTCCAGATAATTACAATTAATTTTAAAAGAAATATTTTTGGGCTCTTTTTTCCAGTTAAAAAAATTTAAATTCTTGAAAATTAAAAGCAAGCTTCCAAATGTCGGCACTACAATTTTTACCGTAATGAGTGCTCTTGCCACTGAACATAATGCTGTTAATCTTGGCCAGGGATTTCCGGATTATCCAATGAACGATGAGTTGATTTCCCTTGTAAATCAGGCAATGAAGAGCGGTTTCAATCAATATGTTCCCATGCGGGGTTATCCCCCTCTTTGTGAAGGGTTGGCTGAAAAAATTTTTTCTTTATATAAAACACCCGTGCATCCGGATACACAAATTACAATTACTCCTGGCGGCACTTATGCAATCTACACTGCGATTACTTCAGTACTACGGCCAGGCGACGAGGTTGTCATTTTTGAGCCGGCTTATGATAGTTATATTCCCAATGTTGAGATCAACGGTGCAATTCCGGTTTTAGTTGATTTAAAATTTCCAAATTATAAAATTGATTGGAACAGGGTGAGAAACAAGATCACAGATAAAACAAAAATAATTGTTTTGAATTCGCCACATAACCCTACCGGCTCGGTGCTTGATGAAGAAGATATAAAACAGCTTCGCCAAATTGTAAATGATAAAGATCTTTTTGTTGTAAGTGACGAAGTTTATGAACACCTGATATTTGATAATATTCCCCATCACTCTATTCTTCGCTATCCCGATTTATTAGAAAGAAGTTTTGTTTGTTTTTCTTTCGGAAAGGTTTATCACTGCACCGGATGGAAACTTGGTTATTGCGTTACTTCTCCGGAGCTAATGAAAGAATTCAGAAAAGTTCACCAGTTCAACTGCTTCAGTTGTAATTCTCCGATGCAGGTCGGTTTATCAAAATTTTTATCAAACAAAGATTCATATTTATCGCTTGGCGCTTTCATGCAGGAAAAAAGAGATTATTTCATTCAGCTGATGAAGAACACGAAGTTTGATATGCTGAAAAGCAGCGGTAGTTATTTTATCTGCGCAAAATATGATCGCATAAGCAACGAGAGTGATAAAGATTTTTCCATCCGCATTACCAAAGAATATGGCGTTGCATCTATTCCCGTTTCTGCATTTTATAAATCGGGAACAGACAACAACGTTGTGCGTTTTTGTTTTTCTAAAAAGAAAGAAACTCTCGAAGCCGCCGTTGAAAGATTATCAAAAATTTCATGACCGTTCACCATCGTTATAAAGGAATCTTTTATATGCTCTTGGCAGCAATGGGGTTTTCCTGCATGGGTGGTTTTGCCAAATTGCTGAAAGGAAGTTTTAATGCGGGGCAACTGGTTTTTTTCAGGAATTTTATTGGTTTAATCATTTTGATCATTAGTTTTTCTTTTCGTCCTCCTGTCAATAAAGGGAAAAAATTTCATCTGCTTATTTTCAGGGGACTAATGGGAACAACCGCTTTATATGCTTTGTTGTATTGCGTTCTTCATATTCCTCTCGGCACAGCCATGACTTATAATCTGACTTCGGCCGTGTTTATAGCATTGTTTTCTTTTTTATTTTTTGGAGAATATCATGGTCGGGCTGTTTTGTTTGCTGTGCTGTTGGGATTTGCTGGAATGGTTTTAATTTATAAACCCGCAATTCATTTTCCCTGGTATTATCATGCGGCGGGTTTGTTGTCGGGCATGGCTTCTGCTTTTTCTTATATAACAGTGGGTCGACTGAATAAATATTATGACACAAGAATTATTGTCCTTTCTTTTATTCTTACCGGCGCGTTGGTTCCCGCAATTTTTATGTTGTTAAAAAATATTTTTCGGGTCCCGGTTGATGACGTTTTTTTTATTGATTGGCGCTGGCCCTCGGGTATAGAATGGTTTTACACACTCTCTTTAGGTCTTGCAGCTTTATTTGGACAATACTTTGTAACTAAAGCATATGGCGCCGACAAAGTCGCTATTGTATCCGCAGTAAGTTATGCTACAATTATTTTCTCCGTTTTTATTGGTATGGCATTGGGCGATGCTTTTCCAAGTCTCATGTCATGGGCCGGAATTTTCTGTATCATTTCCGGAGGAATAATTATCTCCTTTGTAAAGTGGCGATCTCCTGTCACAAAATAAATTTCTACCAAAAAATTTTGTCGCCACACACATTATCGTATATTTGCGATATAAGATTAAACAATGGCTTTCCATAAAAAAGAAGAGTTCACTCAGAAAGAACAGGACCTGGCGGCTTTTGCCAAAGCAGTAAGTCATCCGGCACGCATAGCCATTTTAAAAGTATTGGCGCAAAAGAATGAATGTATCTGTGGTGAGATCGTGGATGTATTGCCGCTGGCGCAAAGTACCGTAAGCCAGCATTTGAAAGAACTGAAAACCGCCGGGCTTATCAATGGCGAAGTTGATGGACCGCGGAGTTGTTATTGCATCAACTGGAAGGCTTTTGAAAAATTTAATTCGGATTTTAATTTTTTGTTTGAAAGACTAAAATCGGTTAATGCCAAATGCTGCTAAATTATTTTTTAAACTAATAAATCCTTAATCATGAACAACGAAACCCAATTGAAAGAACTGGTAAAAGAAAAATATAGTGAGATTGCCAAACAATCCAAAGACGTGAACGCTTCTTCCTGCTGCGGCGCAACTTCTTCTTGTTGTAATGGCGTTTCCAATATTATGTCAGATGATTACAGCAACCTTGAAGGTTATGTTGCCGATGCTGATCTTGGTCTGGGTTGCGGACTTCCAACTGAGTTCGCAAAAATAAAAGAAGGAGATATTGTTATTGATCTGGGAAGCGGAGCAGGCAACGATGCATTTATTGCCAGAAGAGTTATTGGTGAAAAAGGCAAGGTAATCGGAATAGATTTTACAGAAGCCATGATCAGTAAGGCAAGAGCCAATGCAGAAAAGCTGGGCTATAACAATGTTGAATTTCGCCAAGGCGATATTGACAGCATGCCGGTCACATCAAATAAAGCTGATGTAATTGTGAGCAATTGTGTTTTGAATCTTGTTCCCAACAAACACAAAGTCTTTAGCGAGATCTATCGCGTATCGAAACCGAACGGACATTTTTCCATTTCTGATATTGTTTTGGAGGGTGAGTTGCCCGAAAAATGGAGGGTGGTTGCAGAATTATATGCGGGTTGTGTGTCCGGCGCTATTCAAAAAAAAGAATATCTGGATATTATTAAAGAAGCCGGGTTTGTAAACATCTCGCTGCAAAAAGAAAAAAAGATTATTGTTCCTGATGATATTTTACAAAAATATCTTTCAAAAGAAGAAATAGCTAAATATAAAAGCGGCCTGGTAAATATTGAAAGCATTACCGTATATGCTGAAAAGCCGGCAAAAGATTCCCGTGCCTGCTGTGATCCCGGCAGCGGTTGTTGCTGATTACTCTTAATATTGGAAAAGAAAAAAATTTTATTTGTCTGAATTGAGAAAGCTAATCGCTCACAAATGGCTGAGGCGTTTGTAAAAATGATTGGCAACAAAAAAATTTCAGCATTCAGCACCGGATCTAAACCATCGGGAAGAATAAATCCAAAGGCGATTGCGGCGATGCTTGTCCCTGGATGCCGGCAAAAAAATTTGTTGAATGGAATATTCCTGATCCCAAAGAAATGAATGAAGAAAATTTTAGAAAAGTAAGAGATTTGATAAAAGAGAAAGTGAACGGGTTGGTTGTTTCTTTGTAACGTACAGGGCTTGCTGCTGTGCTGGGATTTTATAATTGTCAGCCCGGAACTGAAGCCCAATAAAATTACCGATGATGAAGTTAAGAACTAAAGCTCAATAGAATTACGACTGACCGATCCGCTGCTGATAGCGAACAAAAAGATGAGGATTTATTCGTCAGCCAGCATAGCAGCAAACCCAATGTTATGCGTTCGGCGATTTTGATGCAATGTCTTTACTTTCTATACCATGTCATTATTCTTTTAATATATTCGGTCAACCATTCTTTCATTAACTTTAGTTGACCATTGAACTTGCCACGCTCTCCCGTCTATTTGGTCGAGCAGAATGAAATTGTATATGTTGGTTGTTGGATAGAGAAAGAATCTACCATTCCTCTCTTTCTCTTTATTTACTCGAGAACTGTCCGATAATATATTCTCAAATTGATATTTGCTTTCTGTACCCCATTGAACTTGCCACATTTGTCCATTTCTTGTATTCAATTTGATAAATGTATACATATTTCGTGTAGCAAAGAGTCTATACACAACAGAACTATCCGTAGAAATATTTTGAATAGGGGCTTCAGATGTGCTTTGTGCAAAAGCCGTAACTGATGCAAAACCAATAATTATAGAAACCACTATTTTTTTCATGTCGTTAATTTATGTCTTGTAAAATGGTGTATATTCTATTTCGTTGTAGGATTAGGGTTCTGCCCGCTGACGCATAACAAGTATCCGAAAAGCCCCCTAAAAAATCCCCGCAATAAATATAAGCTTGCGGGGGCTTTGCGGTATACTTTTGAGTTGACTGATGTCGCCGTAAAGTTCGCTATTGGGTACAAAGTATCAGCCTGCTTTTCTATATGGTTGTTGTTTTAAAATGTTGTTTTTGATTTCAAACGGCATCTTTTTTTCTTATTCTTTATACTGGTTGCCATTTGATGTTTTAAAATTAGGATTTTAAGTCTTGGATAAAGAGTTTTCGGAGATTTTTTTTATTACTGAGCATACCTTGTTTGTTACGTCACTTAACGTTGCCTGCTAAATGCAATTAAAAAAATGGCCCGGTGTATTTTACCCATCATCGGCCTGTTTCCATGGATAAAATATTTTTATCAGTTGCAAAGTTTTATTCTTGCAGGCAGGGCATTCTTTCATATCAATACCGTATTGCTCCAGCATACGAACTTCGATAGGGACCTTCACCAGCCCTTTATGCAAAGGCAGTTTCATTTTTTGTAATACTGCTTTTATGCGACCATGACGTCCCCTGTTACTCAGATAACCATAGGTTCTTATTTTGGTAAAACGCTCCGGTAATATATGATGGGTAAAACGGCGGATAAATTCATCCGATAGTAAGTGTCATTTGTTTTTGCATACTCATTATCACCATAGTCTTTATAAGTGAAAGTTACGGCTCCGGTTTGTTCATCGATGTTTTGTATGCGGTGATTGCTGATAGCTACTTTGTGCGTATATCTTCCCAGGTACTCAATCACTGCATGCGGGCCTCCAAAGGGAGCCTTGGCATATACCACCCATTCTTTGCTATACAATACAGTTAAACAATTGTTTACTGTCTGTATCCACCGGCAATATTACTTCTCCTTTGGTAATCATTTGCTGCAATGCCTGCAAAAACTTTCCCCTGTAAACAATGCTCATCGCTTTTACCGGGAACAAAAAACGCCTCTCATTATTTACGGCATTCTTCCAGCCATTTTCTCCAAAATACCACCACCACTTACGATGCAATGGATGTGCGGATGAAAGCTCATCTGTTGTCCCCAGGTATGCAGTACGCTGATGATGCCCGGAGTTGCTCCAAGTATTTTTCATCTTTTGCAAAAGTAGAGCAATGTTGCCGCTGATGCATCAAAGAGCAGTTTATACAAAACCGCTCGATGTCCCATTACCATGCTGTTCAACTCATGAGGCAATGTAAATACTACATGATAATACTTTACCGGAAGCAGTTCCTGCATCCGTGCCTCTATCCATTCCTGTTTTTTTATAGCGCCACAATTAGGACAATGGCGATCTCTGCAGCTATGATACTGGTATTTTATATGGCCGCAATCTTCTCCTGTGCATTGATATACATGATAGCCGAGCGCTGCTGTACGGCAGGTTTTTATTCGTTGCAATACTTTGGCTACATGCGCATTTTTATGGACCCCATACATCGCCTTTGCAACACTTGCTGCACCGTTGCCCGCGGCGGGTATAAGATAACATGTTGCATCATTTTAAATTTTGTTTTAATGATGTTGTTATCTTTTGCCAGCAATAAGGCATCGTAAGGATTAAAGATACCCTCTGTTCGTTTTGAGGTAAGGTGCATGTACCGCATGGTGGTTTGCAGGTTATTGTGACCAAGCAGCTCTTTTATCGTATGCAGGTCAGTCCCGTTATCCAGCAAATGCGTAGCAAAACTGTGGCGTATGGTATGAATGGTGTAATGCTTGCTTTCTAACCCCACCTTCACTAATGCTTTTTGCATGATGTGCTGTATGGTGCGCACACTGTACCTTTTACCTGGCCTGAATCCATTAAAGAGATACTCTTTGGGTTTATAAATAAGATAGTAGGCCCGCAGCTCCATGAGTACCTGCTGCGACATTATTGTATAGCGGTCTTTGGCTCCTTTACCCTGTACTACTTTGATGCGCATGTTGGCAGAGTCAATATCTGCTATCCTGCAATTGGCTATTTCACTTACACGCATACCCGTACTGTATAACAACATTAAAATTGTGCGGTGCTTAATGTTTTGCACGCCATCAATAAGCTTCATAATCTCTTCGGGCAACATTACTTCCGGAAGTTTATTTTCAGGCCGGGGATAAATAACGGTAGGGATTACATAGGGGCGTTTGGCCACATGGCGCATAAAAAAAGCAATAGCCTGCGCTGCCATCTTGCACTTTACCCTGCTGCATCCAAGTGTTTTACTCAGGTAAAGCAAATACTGAATGATCATCCCCTCGGTAAAATCCACCGGATCCACGTCCGGATAATACACAAAAATAAATCGGAGTTCTGCCAGGTAATTACGAATAGTAAGTGGGCTGTAATGGCCAACGGATAAATACTGATTAGCCTTTTCTAATGCCGCAACAGCTTGCGGACTTAATGATTTTTTTTTCCATGATTCTGTAAATTTTTAAGTAAATAAATAAATCTACAATTTACAAAATCTAAAACTCAGCGCCGAATAGGCGATGTTAGTTCAA